>NZ_CANMNI010000006.1:2500-5325 GCF_947499215.1 uncultured Pontibacter sp. | reverse complement strand
GTTGGGGTTGGCGGCCACCTACTCTCCCGGGTGTGACCCCAGTACCATCGGCGCAGCCGGGCTTAACTTCTCTGTTCGGGATGGGAAGAGGTGAACACCGGCGCCATAGCCGCCATTGTCGTCGCGTGGTCTTTGGTCACGCATAATGGCTGAATAAAGCTCTTGTATGATTTGACTAGTTGGGAGAGAAAAAAGCGTTCGTTTCATTGCCAAGGGGCGGGCCGTGCTGGCCGGTTGCACATGTGTGCGTGAGAACGCGCTCGGGCAATTAGTACCGCTCGGCTTTGACATCTCTGCCTTTACACCTGCGGCCTATCAACGTCATCGTCTCTGACGGCCCTTAAGGGAGATCTCATCTTGGGGCGGGTTTCGCACTTAGATGCTTTCAGCGCTTATCCCGTCCGAGCGTAGCTACCCTGCGCTGCGGCTGGCGCCACAACAGGTCCACCAGAGGCTCGTCCATCCCGGTCCTCTCGTACTAAGGACAGAACCCCTCAAATCTCCGACGCCCACAACAGATAGGGACCGAACTGTCTCACGACGTTCTGAACCCAGCTCGCGTGCCACTTTAATCGGCGAACAGCCGAACCCTTGGGACCTTCTCCAGCCCCAGGACGTGACGAGCCGACATCGAGGTGCCAAACCTCCCCGTCGATATGAGCTCTTGGGGGAGATCAGCCTGTTATCCCCAGAGTACCTTTTATCCTTTGAGCGATGGCCCTTCCATGCGGAACCACCGGATCACTATATCCGTCTTTCGACCCTGCTCGGCTTGTGGGCCTCACAGTCAAGCCCCCTTGTGCTATTGCGCTCTGCGTACGGTTACCAAGCGTACTGAGGGAACCTTTGAAAGCCTCCGTTATTGTTTTGGAGGCGACCACCCCAGTCAAACTACCCACCAAGCACGGTCCCCCTCTCAGAGGGGTTAGGCGCCAAGCAACTCAAGGGCCGTATTTCAAGGATGAATCCAGGACGCCTGGCGACGCCCCTTCATATTCTCCGGCCTATCCTACACATGAGTTACCCAGCGTCAATGCTAAGCTATAGTAAAGGTTCATGGGGTCTTTCCGTCCCGTTGCGGGTACTCGGCATCTTCACCGAGACTACAATTTCACCGAGCTCACGGCTGAGACAGCGCCCAGATCGTTACACCATTCGTGCAGGTCGGAACTTACCCGACAAGGAATTTCGCTACCTTAGGACCGTTATAGTTACGGCCGCCGTTTACCGGGGCTTCGATTCAGAGCTTCGCCTTGCGGCTAACCCCCCCTCTTAACCTTCCGGCACCGGGCAGGTGTCAGGCCTTATACGTCATCTCTCGATTTTGCAAAGCCATGTGTTTTTGTTAAACAGTCGCCTGGGCCTTTTCACTGCGGCTTCTTGCATTGCTGCAAGGAAGCGCCCCTTCTCCCGAAGTTACAGGGCCATTTTGCCGAGTTCCTTGGCCGTGATTCACTCGAGCACCTTAGGATTCTCTCCTCGACCACCTGTGTCGGTTTGCGGTACGGGCTGCCATGCATTTAAACGCTTAGCGGGTTTTCTAGGGAGCCTGATTAGGGACACTATCCCCTTGGCCGAAGCCGCGGGGTACTATCAGCTTTCAGCTAGTCCGGCGTACTTCACTACCGGTCCAATACCTACGGCCTTCAACGCACTATTCCGTCAGTGCGCGGTCCTTTCACTTCTCCGTCACCGCATCGCTATGCATAGCCGGTGCTGGAATATTAACCAGCTGTCCATCGGCCTGCGCTTTCGCCTCGGCCTTAGGTCCCGACTAACCCTGATCCGATTAGCGTTGATCAGGAAACCTGGGTCTTTCGGTGTGCGGGTTTCTCGCCCGCATTATCGTTACTTATGCCTACATTTGCTTTTCCGGGCGCTCCAGCGCGCCTTGCCGGCACGCCTTCGTCGCCCCCGGAATGCTCCCCTACCAGTGTAATAAATTACAATCCGCAGCTTCGGTGCCATGCTTGATGCCCGATTATTATCGATGCCCTGTCGCTCGACCAGTGAGCTGTTACGCACTCTTTAAATGAGTGGCTGCTTCCAAGCCAACATCCTGGCTGTCTCTGCAACTGGACCCCCTTTGTTCAACTTAGCGTGGACTTTGGGACCTTAGCTGGCGGTCTGGGTTCTTTCCCTCTCGGCGCGGGACCTTAGCACCCCGCGCCTCACTGCCGCGTATATCAAGTGGCATTCGGAGTTCGTCAGGATTCGGTAGGATTTGACTCCCCCTAGTCCTATCGGTAGCTCTACCTCCACATGACTCGACCGCGACGCTGCCCCTAAAGGCATTTCGGGGAGTACGAGCTATTTCTCAGTTTGATTGGCCTTTCACCCCTACCCACAGGTCATCCAAATACTTTTCAACGTAAACTGGTTCGGACCTCCATTTGGTTTTACCCAAACTTCATCCTGCCCATGGGTAGATCACAAAGTTTCGCGTCTACCCCCTCTGACTGTGCGCCCTGTTCAGACTCGCTTTCGCTGCGGCTCCGGGCCTCAAGACCCTTAACCTCGCCAGAGAGGAGTAACTCGTAGGCTCATTATGCAAAAGGCACGCCGTCACCCAACGAATGGGCTCCGACCGCTTGTAGGCGCATGGTTTCAGGGTCTATTTCACCCCCTTATTCAGGGTACTTTTCACCTTTCCCTCACGGTACTGGTTCACTATCGGTCTCTCAGGAGTATTTAGCCTTAGCGGATGGTGCCGCTGGATTCAGGCGGGATTTCTCCGGTCCCGCCCTACTCAGGATACCACTAGGGCCTGTGTCCTTACGCGCAAAGGGCTGTCACCTTCTCCGGCCAGACTTCCCAGTCTGTTA
>NZ_CANMNI010000005.1 GCF_947499215.1 uncultured Pontibacter sp. | reverse complement strand
GCGGTGGCCACAAGCGGCACCTACTACATCAAGGGCACGACCTCTGCCGGCTGCTTCGACATCACCCCGGTGACTGTTACAGTGAACCCGACGCCAAATGCTCCCACAATTGTTGGTACGCCAAATGAAATTTGCGGTAGCGGAACAACCGTGCTTTCAGTAACAGGAGCACCTTCGGGAGGTCGGTACCAGTGGTATACAAGTGCTACAGGGACTACAGCCATAACGGGCGCTATAAACAGCACGTACACAACTCCTGCAATCAGCACCACTACCAGATACTATGTATCGACAATAAGTGCAGCCGGCTGTGAGAGCGCTACTCGTACTGAAGTCACAGCTGTTGTGAACCCGACCCCAAGCGCAGCAACTGTAGCTACCCCACAGGCACGCTGCGACGCTGGCACTGTCAGTATAACTGCCACGCCCGGAGCTAACGCAAACTCAGCTAGATGGTATAGTGCTGCCAGTGGAGGGACACCGTTATTTGAAGGCGTAAATTACAGTCCATCTATAAGCGCTACCACTACATTTTATTTAAGCAGCTATAATACAGAAACAGAATGTGAGAGCACTGCTCCGCGTACAGCCGTAACTGCGAGAGTTATTAAAACTCCTACAGTTACCGTAACTACCAGCACTGCAAGGACTTTTTGTGAGGGTGGTTCTGTTGTACTGTCAGCGCAAGTAACCCCTGCCACTCCAGATGTGGGTTCCTACACATACCAATGGAGAAGAAACGGCGATTATATATCTGGTGCTAATAATGCTACATTCACTGCGACTGAATCAGGTGATTTCTCAGTTGTTGTTTCAACGACTACTGGTAGTTGTGATAGTGATCCATCAGCACCCATAATAGTAACGGAACTTCCTCAACCGGTAGCTACAGTTGATGGGCCTAATCAGGTGCTTTGTATTGGTGAAAATAACCGAACATCATTTAATGTGACGGGAACTTTTGCTAACGGAACTCCAATATGGATAACTTCTAGTACGAGCTTTGCAATCCAGAATCCTAGCTATAATAGCTCGACAGGAGTAGCTTCGGCTACGATTGTTGCTACTGGACCCGGTACTGCAACTGTCACTTTGAGAACCAGTAATGCAATTGCTGCCTGCAACACAGCCTCGGACGCTATAACTCTTACAGTTAATCCATTGCCTATTGCTACTATCACTGCGTTGGGGCCAGAAGAATTCTGTGCAGGTCAGTCGGTGACATTGCAAGCGCCACTAGGCAGCAACTATAGCTACGTGTGGTACCAAGATGGCGAGGAAATGATTGGCCAAACATCCCGAAACCTTACTGCAAGTAATTCAGGCATCTATACTGTCAAAGTCAGAAATAATATAACCGGTTGTGAGAACACCTCCACAGGCACTGAAGTTCGCAAAGGCACTTTGGAATTTGCTCTCTTCAGTTATACTGGTTCAACCACTTTCTGTGACGGCGGAAGTCTCCAGTTGAATGCTATCGCTCCACCAGAGGGCCAGACTTATACCTACAGATGGATAAAGGATGGCCAGACAATACCGGGGGCGACAGGGATTAGTTATTTGGCCGAAACTTCTGGGGCTTATCAAGTTGAAATTACTGAGACAAGTATTGGAACTGGTTGCAAAAAGCTTTCGGAACCAGCTGTGCAGGTAACGGTTAACCCTCTGCCAGTAGCTGACGCAGGAGCTAACCAAACACTTTGCGCGACCGTAGGTGGACCTACCGTTTTCACAATGGCAGGCTCTGCCACTCACGGGACAGGAGTATGGTCAGTAGTAACTGGTAGCCAGACGGGTGGTGCTACTGCCACTATTACGAATCCTAGTTCGCCATCCGCTACTGTAAATGTATCTGGTGCAGGCTCTGTAAAAGTGCGTTATACAGTAAACAGTAACACAAGTCCGACTTGCGGGAGCGATTTTGAGGAAATAACACTGACAGTCAATCCACTTCCGACAGCTGAAGCCGGAGTTGCACAGACTAAATGTGCCACGGGCAACAGCACATCATTCACATTGGCGGGCTCAGTTACAAACGGCACTGGTGTATGGAGTGTCGTTGGGAATACAGGAAGTGCCGAGGTGACTAGCATAAATCCGAATGCCCTGAACTCAAATGTGGCAATATCTGGTGTTGGTACTGTAACACTTCGACTTACCACCACTAGCAATGCCACAAACCCAAATTGCGGCATTGTTTCTGATGATGTGACGTTAACAGTCAATCCACTTCCAACAGCCGACGCCGGGGAAGACCAGACCAAGTGCGTTACGGGCAGCAGCACCTCCTTCACCTTGTCAGGAGCTGTCACAAACGGCACGGCAGCGTGGACCGTTGTGCCGAATAGCCAGACCGGCACGGCCGTGGCCACCTTCGCCAACCCATCCTCCCCGACTTCAACCGTCAGCATAACGGGCACCGGCTCGGTGAGACTGCGCCTGACTACCACCAGTAACCTGACCCCTGCCTGCGGCATTGCCACAGACGAGGTGATGCTAACGGTTAACCCGCTACCGACAGCCGAAGCCGGAATTGAACAGACTAAATGCGCTACGGGCAACAGTACCTCCTTTACGCTGGCGGGAGTTGTAGAAAACGGCGCTGGCGTATGGAGCGTGGTAGGGCAATCAGGAACTGCCTCAGCAACTATAGCTAATGCGAATGCATTGAATTCTGGGGTGGTTGTATCTGGAACTGGAACTGTGACACTCAGATTAAGGGCGGCCAGCAACCTAGAGCCAGCTTGCGGCACTGCCGACGACGAGGTGACCCTTAGGGTGAACCCGCTGCCGACAGCCGACGCCGGAGAAGACCAAGCCAAGTGCGCTACGGGTAGCAGCACTTCCTTTACCCTTTCAGGTTCTGTGACGAATGGTACTGGTGTTTGGAGTATTATAGGTGGAAACAATATTGCTTCGCTCTCAAGCACGACTTCATTGACACCGACAGTGACAGTAACAAGCCCTGGCACTGTAACCTTAAGATTAACCTCTACTAGTGGTTTTAATCCGGTTTGTACGGCTGCCACCGATGATGTAACGCTGGTAGTTTATACTACGCCTACCGCTTCGGTAACACCGGCAAGTCCAGCTGCTGTTTGTGGTGGTAGTGTCACCTTGACAGCCACGTCAAGCCCCGCAAACGCTTCCTATACCTATCAGTGGTATAACCAGAGTGGGGCTATTAGTGGCGCAACACAAAGTACGTATAGCGCTTCTGCTACAGGTAGTTATTATGTTATCATCACCAATCCGCAAGGCGACGGCTGCTCAAGTGCTGCTTCTTCCACTGTAAATGTTACAGTTAACCCTGTACCAACGGTGCCAATAAATGTAACAGCTAGCTCTTCTGCCATTTGCGGGTCTGGTTCTGTGACTTTGAGTGCGACACCGGGCACCAATGCAACCACGGTACGTTGGTATAGCGCCAGTACCGGTGGTACGCTTTTAGCAACCAATCCTTCCTATTCTCCAACCGTATCCACAACTACTACTTACTATGCAGCTAGTTATAACAGTACTACCGGTTGTGAGAACAATACCAGAGTTCCTGTTAAGGTTACAGTAAATCCTATTCCTACTGTCAATGCCATAGACAATAGAGTATACTGCAATAACGCGTCCGGCGCGGCCATTAACTTCGGAAGTTCTGTGAGCAGTTCTACCTATAGATGGACCTCCACGGCAGACGTAGGCTTTGGCACAAGCGGTACGGGCAACATCGGAACCTATACAGCCACCAATGCCGGTACAGCCGCTGTGACAGCAACAGTAAGTGTGTGGGCCAAGGCTAATGACTGCGAGGGGCCTGTGAGGACCTTTACGGTGAGTGTAAACCCGACACCAGTAGCCACCTTTAGTGGAATAACTGATGGGCAGGTAGTATACTCTGACGGTGGTAATATTACACTTACTCCTACTGGGGCTACAGGAGGTACTTTCTCAATTGTGTCCCCAGCAGGTACTTCTGGCCTGAGTACAAGCGGAACACTAAATCCATGTACAGCACTGGGGGATGCTACAGAGAAAAATATTACCATTCGCTATTTCGTCTCTCGTACCTCCAATGGTATCCCTTGTTCCAATTATGAGGAAAAAACTGTTAAGCTAAAACGATCCATCTATACCGTAATCGTGCTGGCAGACCCATACCCTACCTGCCGTGGCCAGATTACGGAGTATACAGCCTATGTCTACAAAGACGCAACAAGGGTTGTATACCCATATTTGGCAGATGAGAATGGTATAGCCGTAGATAAGAACGGTAATAAGCTACCTGACACTACGTTGCCAATAACTAACCCCGACTATCCTTTCCCGAACAAGGAGAGTATGCCGAAGATACTGTATGACAACGCTTGGCGCTACTTTCAGCCAGTTGTGGAAGGCGGTACGTTGATGCCTGCATCAAACTTCAATTACAGCTGGACTAAAAACCAACAAAATTTCATAGGAGCGGATAAGCCTACGTTCCAAAATGCGGGCTTGTCATCCTTGGACTATTATTCGGTGCAGGTGACCAGTAAGAACAGTGCTTGTGCGCAACCTATTTCTTCCAAGCTTGGAAACAGGATGTATACTTCAGCGACAGTCGACTATGAGGTGGCTCTGACTTCGGATAAGACGACAATCTGTCCGGGAGAGGGAATCACGATGACAGCAGATTTGAATGACGCCTTCGCCTTCTGGGGTGACATTAGCCTGACACTCTACTGGATGTTGGACCGCGGTGGAGTAATATCGCAACTTGGCGAAACCGTGTATAAAAGCGGTGACAACATACAATTCTCTACCTCAGGCCTTAACGGGGTTTTCCAAGATGGTGACAAACTGTTTGTAGAGTTCAGTTCAGCATTGGACCAATACAATAATGCCAATAAGTGTGCTAGAGGCTTCATTACCAATGTGATTCCAATCACAGTAGTTGGTGAACAGACTATAAACGGCGGGGGTGCTTTCTGCGCAGGTGGCGCAGGTATACCAGTTGGCATCAACGGATCTCAGCTAAATGTGCTCTACCAGTTGAAGCGTGACGGCGTTGCCGTAGGTAGCCCAGTTACAGGAACAGGAAATGCAATCAGCTTCGGCAACCAAACGGTAGGTGGCGCCTATACTGTTGAGGCCATCGCAAGAACGGGCACAGATGCCTGTCTGGAGTTCGGTCCTGTTAATGTTAATGTAACTGAACTGCCTGTAGTACAAAACCTTGCTATTACAGATAATGGTCAGTACTGCGCCGGAGGAGTCGGTGTGGCTATTACATTGGCCAACTCTCAAGACAATGTCAGCTATCAGTTGCAAAGGACTTATAATAACCAGACAACAAGTGTCGGTCTTGCCAGATTAGGCTCTGATGGGCAGCCAATACCATTTGGCAACCAGACTGAACCGGGAGTTTACTCAGTGCTTGCCACTACACTTCCAACTGCTGGAACTATAGCAGCATGTCCTCAGACAATGGGCAATGTCACCGTAACAGTCAATCCATTGCCTGTAGCGCAGACCATGACTGGAGGGGGCAGCTACTGCGCAGAGAGTGGAGGTATGCCTGTGGGCTTGCAGAATTCTGAGTCAGGGGTAACGTACCGGCTACTAAACAGCGTAGGTGAGGAAGTAAGTGAAGTAATAGGAACAGGTGGTGCTATATCATTTGGAGACCTCACAGCCGGAACTTATACGGTTGAAGCTCAGAACTCCACCACCAGCTGCTCACTCGATATGCCCGGTAGTATTACTGTAACTGAGATTGCGCTCCCAACTGCATTCAACATGACGGGTGGGGGAAGCTTCTGCGCAGATGAAGGAGGTGCTGCTATCGGCTTGGATGGTTCTCAAACAGGTATAAACTACCAGCTTCGCCGCACGGTAGGCACTAATACTGAAGATGTAGGCAACCCTGTCGCCGGTACTGGCAGTGCCATCAGTTTTGGCGATCAAACTGAATCAGGAACCTATAGCATTGTAGCCACTACTGCCACTACGCCAAGCTGTCCTCAGGAAATGGGAAGCATGGTTGTTACGATTAATCCAATGCCACTTGCTAATAGAATATTCAATAATCCATCATACTGCTCATTAACCAGTAATGGAGCAAGGGTGGTGATTGACAATCCTGAAGCAGGCGTGACATATGAACTAGTAGGAAGTGATCCTCTTAGAAGCTTTAGTACAGATGCAAATGGAGACCTCAGTATAGACGAAGTACCTACGGGCACTTACACCATCCAAGGCGTAAATAGCGCTACCGGTTGTACGACTCCATCAGTGGGTACAGTAACCGTAACGGATACAAGGATAACCGATGCTCTCGGGGATATGACCTATAAATGGGTTGGAACAGATAAATGGGAGCTTACAGTCGACCCTGCTACTGTCATTGACGACAACGGGAATAGCGTGTCAGTTCCTTCAAATGCCATTTACACATGGTATGTTACTGAACCAAATGCTACCCGCAGAGTGTACACACAGGGACCAGCTACCACAATTGTGGTGCAGGATCTCCCTCAAGGTACTGAGATAGTTACTGAGGTTTTACCTACAAATGGAATATGCCAACTGATAGTATTTGTGCCTAATGAGATCGTTCCACTCCCAGTAGAACTCCTCTACTTCAACGCCACCAAGCGCGGCAACGATGCGGTGTTGGATTGGGCTACCGCTTCGGAGCAGGACAACCTAGGCTTTGAGGTGCAGGTCTCTTCTGACGCGAAGAACTTCCGCAAGCTAGGATTTGTGAAGTCACGTGTCGGAACAACTAGCTTGAAGCAGGCTTACAGCTTTGTGGATGAGGAGAACGGCAAGCACGGTACACGCTACTACCGTCTGAAGCAGATTGACCTAGACGGTAAGTTTGAGTACTTCAGTATCAAAGCGGTACAGTTCGGCGAAGTAACCATGAACAAAGTGAAGGCCTATCCTAACCCGTTCCATTCAGAGGTGGAGCTGAGCATAGATGCCGAACTGGAAGGCGAACTGCAGATTACGGTTACTACCGCGACTGGCCAGCAACTGCTCCAGCGCACCGTGCAGGTAGCTCGCGGAACAAACACCGAGAAACTGGTGCTGGATCCGAATCTGCCGAGAGGAGTCTACATTATCTCGACCCGTATGGGCGACTTCAACAGTCATTTCAAATTACTCAAACAATAGACTATTAGGGTTTAAATTGAAAACCCCGGGTATCTTACCCGGGGTTTTTTGCTTTTATACCTGTCTGTAATACTAAGAAAGCTATACCTGTTAAAGTACTTTTATTTTCAGGCTGGTAGGGTGTTGCGGGGAGTGGTATACCTTGTGCATCGCCTTAATGAAGTCCTCCTCATCAGCCTCAAAGATATTGTCCACATACTTTTGTGGGTTGCGGTCAACGAGCGGGAACCAAGTACTCTGGATTTGCACCATGATGCGGTGGCCCTTTTTGAAGGTATAGAGTACATCTTGCAGCTCCACATTTACTTGAGCGACTTGGTTAGGCACGAATGGCTCCGGTTTTTCGAAGCTGTTGCGGAAGCGGCCACGGAACACCTCACTGCGCACCATCTGCTGGTAGCCACCCATCGCTTTGTTAGCTTGGTGTGGGTATTTTTGGTGATCATCCGGGTATACATCGATCAGTTTAACAACCCAATCAGCGTCGGTGCCGGTGGTGGCTACCAGCAGCTGGGCCAGTATCTCACCCGCCATGGTCACATCCTCTGTCAGCACATCGGTCTGGAAAGTCAGTACGTCGGGGCGGCGGCTGGCAAAGCGCTGGTCGTCGGTCATGTACTCGCGGGTCATGCCAGTAGCAACGGCTTCTGTGAAAGGCACCGGCTTGGCCGGATCGCTGATGTACTCGCTGGCTTCAGCAACTCCTCCTTTCGGGACCTCAAAACTCATTTTGCCATTGGCATGCAGGTATAGGGTTTTCTCCTGTACGGCTTTTGGAGGCCACGTCTCAAACTCACGCCACTGGTTGGTGCCGCCCTCAAACATGATGGCCTCCGGCAGTTTCACTGGGTTTTTCGTGTCATCTTTCAAGTAGTGCGCAAAGAACTTGGCCTCTACGTTTTGCTGATACCAAGGCGAGTGGGCCTGCCCGAAGTGCACGTTACCGATGCTGCTGCCTTCGCCGCGTGCCCAGCCGCCGTGCACCCAAGGCCCCATCACCAGCATGTTGGTGAGCTTCGGGTTATTCTTTTCAATGTGTTGGTAAATCTTAAGCGGACCATATAGGTCTTCGGCATCGTACCAACCCCCAACAGTCATCACGGCGGTACCTTTCAGGTTTTTTAGGTGCGGCAGTATGTTGCGATCCTGCCAGAACTTATCGTAGTTGGGGTGTGCAGCCATCTCATTCCAAAAGGGCACTTTGTCTTTGTAGTATACCTCATTGGCATTCTTCAACGGGCCCATGCGCATGAAAAACTCATAGCCATCGGGTGTGCCGTGGTCGAAACGTGGGTTGCGGTTAGGGGTTGGCTCTGGCCGTGGCAGACCGAAGCTGGCTAAGAAGTTGAAGGCGTGCGGCAGGAAGAAAGCCCCGTTGTGATGGAAATCATCCCAGAACCAGTCGGCAATGGGGGCCTGCGGCGAAACCGCTTTGAGGGCAGGGTGGTTGCTCATCAGGCCGGCAGCCGCATAGAAACCGGGATAGGAGATACCCCACTGGCCTACCCGCTTGTTGCTGTTTTTCAGGTTCTTCACCAGCCAGTCCACCGTGTCGTAGGTATCGGTGCTCTCGTCAATGTCTTTTTTGCCTTTCTTGTTCGCCACATGCGGCGTCATATTTACAAATGTGCCCTCCGACATATAGGTGCCGCGCACATCTTGGTATACAAATATGTAGCCTTCACGCAGCATGGTCGGGCTAGGCCCGAGAGAAGTTTTGTAGCCCTCTCCGTATGGACCAACCGAATAAGGCGTACGGTTCAGCATGATGGGGTACTTTTTGCTCTGGTCTTTTGGGGCGTAAACTACAGTGTGCAGCTTTTTCCCATCGCGCATAGGCACTTTGTACTCCTGCTTGGTATAGTTTTCACGAATAAAAAGGGAGTCTTGGTTGATTTTTTGTGCCAGTGCCTCGCCAGCATACAGCCAGACAGCGAGCAACACGACAAATGAACGGATAAGAGGGTGTATCTTATGCATTTGAAGATTTTGGGATTAATTACAAATTGACTGCCTAAATATAGGAATACCAGCGTATAATTAAATAACTCCCGTTGTTCTTTAGGCTAGGACCCGTATTTACAAGACTGGGGGAAAAATCATAATCAAATTCTTGTTGCTATGGAAAACAATTTACATCCTACCGATTACGAGGAGGGTAGACCTCCAAAAAATCCACACCGGGAAAACAGCCCGCTAGGTATGATCCGGAAGCCGGTGATCTATATCCCGCTACTGCTTGTTGCTGCTTTTCTGATCACGTTGATTATAATCAATAATTCAAAAAACTCCCAGATAAGAGACGCGCAGGAAAAGTCCGCACAGGACCGGGAAGCTTTGGTGACACGCGCCAATCAGCGAATAACCGACAATACTACTTATCTCCTGAGAACACTCATGATGCCCTTTGCTTGGTCAGTGCGCACCGCCCTGCTGTCGGGCAATGTGGAGCAGGTGGATCAGTACCTCTACCAATTCGTGCAGGAGCCAAGCTTTGAACTGCTGCTGGTAGCCGATGCTAAAGGGAAAATTATCAGCACCACCAATCAGAAGTATAAAGGAGAGGCATTTGAGAGCCATTTCGATCCGGCCCTGCTCAGATCGGAAGACATCACCATGGATACCTCCGATTCTGCCAGCATAAAAGTGGCCACACCCATTATGGGGCTCAACTCAAAACTAGGGACATTGTATGCCGTGTATAATCCAGAAGAGCCACTGACGGTTGATAGGAGGTAAAGGGCCTAATCCCGCACCTGCCGCATGACCGAAAACGAGAAAGGCGCCCAGAAAGCGGCTCGGTGCCCCATGGCTTTGAGTCCGCCGTTTACCCAGCTGTTGCAGGTTTTGAAGAGGTGGAACTTACCGTGCGCTTCATAAAAGTTATCGCGGCTATGGTAACCCATACCTTCGATCAGCATAAACTCTCCGTCCGGCTGTTGTTGGAAACTGTCTAGAATGTACTGCACCAAGTCTTTGTACTGGTCCTCGCTGATGATAACTGGCTGCTGGTATTTGTTCTGCCGCAGTGGCTTGGCTATGTACTCGACGTGCATAGCGGTGCGGGTTGGCCAGAAGAGTGAGGTGATGGCGGTGGTAAAGGTGAGGTCGGTCCACTCAGGCGTCTCCATGTAGAACTGCCGGTCGCCCCAGCCGAAGCCCAAGTGGGTGAAGGAGCTGTCGGCCCCGGCATAGTCCTGCACGTGCAACTTTTCACGCCAATCGATTATATCCGTCTTAACAGGCAGCACCAAGTCGGTGTGCACACCATTGTCGGTCACAAAGATCTCTACACCCTTTGCGGCCTGTGCATAACTGCTGTTGACAGGTATACTGCCCAGCACTAGACCGGCCAGCACGTAAAGCACGGTCATCAGGAGCAGACCCGAGAGAAATGCCAATAGGCCTTTGCCGGTTTTTCGCCAATAGAGGAACATAGCTATAGGTACGTGCATGGCAGGTATAGTTTCTATGTATAGAGTAGAAACCGCATATGCTATTCTTAAATTCCACTTCAATCTTATCTTCAAGCTCTGATATTCTTGTATAGACAGGCTTTGCAGGTATAAAATTGTCTATTTCAGCTTTTTTGCGCAGATTGTAACATTATTTGATTTCCCCTAACACCTTTTTTCTAAAATAAATCATGCAAAACGCAATGAAGCGATTTTTCGCTTTCGCCCTCGTGTTGCTGAGTTTGCAGACGGCCATCGCACAGCAGGCCCTGCAAACCCCAGCGCAGTTCTTGGGCTATACCTTGGGCGAGGAGTTTACAACCCACGCCCGTGTAATAGATTACGTGAATTACCTCGCCCAGCAGGCTCCTAACCGCATAAAAGTGGAGGAGTACGGCAGAACCTATGAGGGTAGACCCCTGCTGCTGGCCTATGTGGCCAACGAACAGAACCTGCCGCGCCTCGAACAAATCCGCGAAAACAACCTCCGTCAGGCAGGTATAGCCAGCGGGCAGGTACAGGGCAAGCAGCCAGCCATTCTCTGGATGAGCTACAACATTCACGGCAACGAATCGGTAAGCACGGAAGCGGTGTTGCAGGTGCTTTACGACCTTGTGGACCCGAACAACCAGCAAACCAAAAAGTGGCTAGAGAATACGGTCGTGATTCTGGACCCTTGTGTGAACCCGGATGGGCGCGAGCGTTACGTGCAGTGGTATAAGCAGACGCAGAACCGTGGTGGCAATGCCTCGCCTTATGCTTGGGAGCACTACGAGCCTTGGCCGGGCGGCAGACCTAACCATTACTACTTTGACCTGAACCGCGACTGGGCGTGGCAGACACAGATTGAATCGAAACAGCGTATGGCCAAGTACAACAACTGGCTGCCGCAGGTGCACGCCGACTTCCACGAAATGGGGCCGGAGTCGCCTTACTATTTCTCGCCGGCCGCCAAACCGCTCCACGAGAGTATTACGCCATGGCAGCGCGATTTTCAGTACACGATCGGCGACTACAACCGCCAGTATTTTGACCAGAACAACTGGCTATATTTCACACGCGAGAACTTTGACCTGTTCTACCCAAGCTACGGTGATACATGGCCAACCTTTAACGGTGCCATCGGCATGACCTACGAGCAGGGCGGTTCCGGCCGCGCCGGTCTGGCCTACAAGAAACAGGACGGTGATACACTCACGCTGACTGACAGGATTGCCCACCACCACATTGCCAGCTTGGCCACGTTGCAGGCAACAGCCGAGAAAGCTGACCAACTGACGCAGGAGTTCCGCAAGTACTACGACAACAACCTGAAGAAACCGGGCGGTGATTATAAGACATTTGTTTTTAAAGCGGATGATCGCAGCGCGGGCAATCTCAAAGCTTTGACCGATTATCTTGACCGCCAGCAGATTCAGTATGGCTACGCTGGAAAGAATAGCTCCGGCAGAGGTTTTAATTACGCTACCGGTAAGGAAGAAAGCGTGCGTGTAAACCAGAATGATTTGGTAGTGAGCATGTATCAGCCAAAGTCCACATTGGTGAAAGTGCTGTTTGAACCATCGTCAAACTTGGAAGACTCCCTGACATACGACATTACCTCTTGGGCCATGCCTTATGCATTCGGTTTGCAGGCCTACGCTCTTAAAAACCGATTGGAGCCGAGCAGCCAAAAGCCAGCCAAAGCAGCAACTGCCATTACAGTGGAGCGTCCTTTTGCCTATCTGGCCCGCTGGAATAGCTTACAGGACGTGAAGTTCCTGACCGAGCTGATGGCGCAGAAAGTAAAAGTGCGCATGTCCGAAAAGCCTTTTGAAATGGAAGGTAAGCAATATGACGCCGGCACGCTCATCATTACCCGCAGCGGTAACGAAGGTATGGGCAATAAACTTGACGCTACCGTGCGTGCCGTTGCGGAGAAACACGGCATAACGCTGCAGGCCGCTACCACTGGTTTTGTGAGCAGCGGTGCCGACTTCGGTTCTGGCAGCGTGCGTTTTCTCAAAATGCCGAAAGTGGCGGTGATGTCCGGTGAGGGCGTATCGCCTTATGCCTTTGGTGAGATCTGGCACTACTTTGAGCAGCAGATTGGCTACCCGGTCACGGTGTTAGGCACCAGTTACTTCGCTAACGTGCCATTACACGAGTTCGATGTGCTCATTCTGCCGGCCGGTTCTTATACCCGTGTGCTGAACGAGCAGACATTAGAGCAGGTGAAAAACTGGGTGCGCGGTGGCGGAAAGTTAATCGCCATGGAAAGCGCGGCTGGGTTCTTAGCTGGAAAAAAAGACTTCAACCTGCAAAAGAAAGGCACCGACGAAGCTGCTGAGAAAGAGAAAGCCAAAGACGAAAAAGCCGATCCATATCGTTTGTTGCGTGCCTATGGCGACCGTGAGCGTGACGCCATCTCCGAAGATGTGCAAGGCAGTGTGTTCCGCGTGAACCTCGACAAAACGCACCCGCTTGCCTTCGGCTACGGCGACACCTATTATGCCTTAGTGCGTACCTCTGACACCTTCAGCTTTATGAAAGATGGCTGGAACGTGGGCGTGCTCAAGAAAGACAACTACGCCACCGGTTTTGTGGGAGCTAAGGCGAAGGAAAAGTTGAAGGACGCCTTAATTCTGGGTGCTCAACCGCTTGGCCGTGGGCAAGTGGTATACCTAGCTGACAATCCGCTGTTCCGCGGTTTCTGGCACAACGGTAAACTGCTTTTCGGAAATGCTGTGTTCTTGGTAGGCCAGTAAAAGATTCGCTTTATCAGTATAAAAACAGCTTCGCCCTTGTTAAACCAAACAAGGGCGAAGCTGTTTTTATATCTACCACTATCCGCCATACACATATAATTTGTACCTTCACGTTATACCTAAAATACTATTACCAAAACCCACCAGAAACTATGGATAGAATCATTTCAGCCCCGCAGCCGTCTGAGTACGATGAGTTTTTCAACAGCTACATCGGCAATGCCAATACTGATGACTTACTTAGCGCGCTGGCAGCAAGCGAAGAATATATTGTCAACTTTATGCTCTCTCTGAAAGAGCAGCAACTCAAGTACCGCTACCAGCCCGAAAAGTGGTCTATTAAGGAAATGCTGGTGCACATGGCTGACACCGAGCGCATATTCGCCTACCGTGCCCTGCGCTTTGCCCGCAACGACAAGACCGATCTGCCCGGTTTTGATGAGAATACCTACGCTGAGGAAAGCAAAGCGGACACACGTCCCATCACCTCTATACTGGCTGAGTACGCCGCTGCCCGACAAGCTACCTTGGAGTTATACAAAGGCTTCGATGATGAAATGCTGGACCGTACAGGTACAGCGAGTGGCCGAAGCGTATCGGTAAGAGCGCTTGGTTTTGCCATTCTGGGTCATGAGATTCATCACCTCAATATCATCAAGCAACGCTACCTCGTTTAGAAACAAATTAGGTTCGGCTGATCTAGTTTATCCGCACCGATATTTTCTTTACTTATACTTTAAAACCAGCCAATTGTGCTGGTTTTATTGCTATATTTAAATCTATGAGTCTAACCAGAAGAAACATCGGTTTGATAGTGGCCCCCCTGCTAGCCATAGCGATGTGGTGGCTAACAGCAGGACTAGAGCCGCAAGCCCGAAAAGTGGCTATGATTATGGTTTTCTGCCTCGCCTTCTGGATGACCGAGGTAATTCCGCTTTCCATGACAGCTTTTTTGGGTGTACTCATGGCCGTGATGACAGGTATAGCCGATATCAGCACCGCTTTCCAAAACCTCGGTCACCCGATCATCCTGCTCTTTATTGGCAGCTTTCTGCTGGCCCGCTCCATGACCCGCCATGGCCTTGATAAGCGGTTGGCGCTGTTTATTCTTTCCCGAAAAATTTTCCAGAAAAGCCTCTTTAGTATGTTTCTAGGCTTCTCGCTGGTGTCCTATGTGCTGTCGATGTGGGTAAGCAATTCGGTGACGGTGGCCATGTTGCTGCCGCTCACAATAGGGGTGTTGCAACTGATACATGAACCTGAATCCCGCAAAAGCCCAGCAGCCTTTTTCCTCTTAGGTATAGCGTATAGCGCCTCGATTGGGGGCATTAGTACCATTATTGGCTCGCCACCCAATCTCATTGGGGTGAACTACTTGTCTAAAGAAGGTATAAGCATTGACTTTTTGCAGTGGATGATCATGGCCTTGCCTATCTCACTGAGCATGTATGCCTTTATGCTGCTCTATGTGCGTTGGTTTCTGAAGAAATTTAACTTTAGTCCGGAAGGTATAAAAGCTTACGTGGCAGAGCAGACCATAACCCAGCCACCGATCTCGAAGGGCGAACGAATCACCATGAGCGTTTTTACACTGGCCGTTATACTCTGGTTGAGTCCGGGCGTGTTTAACTTGTTGGGTATGGAAGCAGCCTATACCTTCATGAGCACTTACTTTGCCGAGAGCACCGTGGCCGTGCTGGCCGCCCTGCTGCTGTTCCTGATTCCGCCGGGGCAGGAGAACGGGGGAGAAGGCACTCTCACAGCCAGCGATCTGGTAAAAATCGACTGGGACACGATTCTGCTGTTCGGGGGAGGTATGGCGCTGGGCCAATTGGTGGTGACATCGGGTTTGGCTGACGTGATCGGAGCCAGCATAACTTCTGTCGTTGACCCGGATCAGCTGATTATTCTGGTGTTTGTATTGGTAGGAGGGGTGCTTATGCTGACAGAGGTTAGCTCGAACACAGCCATTGCCATCACCTTCGTGCCGATCATCATAGGTATACTTAACCAGCTCGAGTTGCCAGAGTTATACCCGGTACTAGGTGTTGTGGTAGCTTGTAGCATGGCCTTTATGCTGCCTGTAGCCACGCCGCCCAATGCGATTGTGTACGGCAGCAAACAAGTGCCCATCAGTACGATGGTGCGCACAGGTCTGCTACTTAATGTAGTGGGGACTGTGGTAATTACCTTATGGGTGATTTTCTATATGTCACTCTGATTTTATACCTTGTTGTTCACATTGACACAACGCTTATGCCTAACCAGAGAATGTTCAGAATACTGCTTGCCATCGCCTGCTTTGTTTTCGCGGGCGTAAAAGGCTGGCAGATTATACAGGGAAACTATGAGTGGATGGATATCTTCTTTTTGATTGCTTTCCTCGGCTTCGGAATTATGTACGTGGTGTTGCTGAACAGGAGTAAGAACCAGCAATAGGAGGGGGTATAAAGGAGAAAAACCTGAAAGTTAAAGATTATCTTGGTAGATATTCCCAACTTTCAGGCTTTCAACTTTTAGCCAAAGGTACTCTTTATACGCCGCCATTTTTGGCAGGGTTGCAGGTGATTAAGAAAAATAAAATATTTTTTCAAGGGATTCGTTAGTGGGGATTTCATTGACTGAATCAGGATTGGGAGGATTTGCAGGATTTTCGCAGATACCGGATCCAACCACCCCTAACCCCTCCTTTTCTAAGGCGGGGAATTTACAGCCGCTACCCACACACAAGTATAAGCCTTGTCACTCGCTATACCGGCACGCATTGAGAGACTAACTTGCACGCTGGCAATGAAATAAATAGCTAAAGTCAAGTGCACGAAAACGACGCTCCACTGTTTGAGCGTTCAGCAAGTGGGGGTAGGGGCCCTCGATTTTTTCATCAAGGAAAAAAGTGAGTGCCCGCCGCACAGGCGAAGCAATGAAAAAGATAATGTTGAGGAAGCAATAACTACTACTACGCTAGCAAAGGTCGGATCAAGCGATAGTTAAATACGTTACGCCGGATCCACATCCGCAACAATCCTGATGCCCTTAAAATCTGGCAGCTGATATAATTGCTGAATCACCTTCGAAATTGCCTGTTTCGCAGCCCGCAAGTTTACATTCTCACGCGGCAGTTTCACATGAATCTCATTCAAAAACAGATTCCGGATTTTGAAAATGTACGGTACTTCCGGCCCCAGCACCAGCTGATTCCCTAACTGATCCGTCAGGTCCTTGGCCAGTACGATGGCGGCATTCTCCGAGATTTTCTCATCTGCGTGCTTCACCGTAATGCGGATCATGCGGGCGAAAGGGGGATAGCCGAAGCGCATGCGCTCCTCGATCTCGTGCTCGTACAGCGAAGCATAGTCGTTGCTGTGCACTTTGCGGAAGATGGGTTGCAGCGGGTCGCGGGTCTGGATGAGCACGGTGCCCGGCTTGCCTTTGCGGCCAGCGCGTCCGCTTACCTGCACGAACAACTGATAGGCCCGCTCGTGCGCCCGGAAATCGGGGAAATGGATGATACTGTCGGCATTGAGTATACCTACCAGACTCACATTCTCGAAGTCAAGGCCTTTGGTCACCATTTGCGTACCGATCAGCACATTGGTTTTGCCGGTTTCGAAGTCGGCGATGATCTGCTGGTAACTGTTTTTCTTTTTGGTCGTGTCGAGGTCCATGCGCTGCACCTCAGCGTTGGGCAGCATAAGTTTCAGGTCGTCTTCTACCTTCTCGGTGCCAAAACCCATGCTCTTAAGCGTGGTAGCACCACAAGCCGGACAATCGTGCGGCATGCGCTCGTGGTAACCGCAATAGTGGCAGCGGAGCTCGCTGTTATACTTGTGATAGGAGAGGCTGACCGCACAGTGCTTGCACTTCGGAATCCAAGAGCATTCATCGCAGCTGATGAACGGGGCATAACCGCGGCGATTCTGAAACAAGATCACCTGTTCGTGTCGCGCCAGCCGCTCCTCGATGGCTGTGACCAACTTGCCCGAGAAGTGATTGTGCATGTTCTTACGCTGCTGTTCTTCGCGTACGTTGATCAGCTCGATCTCTGGAAGCTGCGCCTCCCCGAAGCGCTTGCTCATGGTCACGAGTCCCCAGCGGCCGGTTTTGCAGTTGTAGTAAGTTTCAATGGAAGGCGTAGCCGATCCCAAGAGCGTTTTAGCGCCCTGCAAGTGCGCCATCATGAGAGCCGTTTCGCGGGCGTTGTAACGTGGCGCTGGGTCATATTGCTTGTAGCTGGGCTCGTGCTCCTCGTCCACAATGATCAGGGACAGGTTATGGAAAGGCAGGAAAACCGCTGAACGCACGCCCACCACCAGTTGGAAACGGCCTGAAAGCACACCCTGCCATACCTCCGCCCGCTCGTTATCCGAGAACTTAGAATGGTAAATGCCCAGCTTATCGCCGAACACTTTCATGAGGCGGGTCACGATCTGGGCCGTCAGGGCGATCTCCGGTAACAGGTATAGTACCTGTCCGCCACCCTCGAGCGCATGCTTGATCAGGTCAATGTATACCTCGGTCTTGCCACTGCCTGTCACGCCATGCAACAGCACCGTGTCTTTCTCTTTGAAAAGCCCGAGTATATCATCCTTAGCCTGTTCCTGGTGCTCGGACAGCGTCATGGGCTTGAGCGGCACGGAATTGTCCACCGGAAAACGGGAGATGATCTGGTCGAACTGCTCGAGCACGCCTTTCTTGATGAGCGAGTCTATGGAAGACTTGGAAAGGTGCGGGTTGTTGGCCAGCTTGCTCTTCTCTATACCTGCGTAGTTCAGGTTAATGTCTTGGTGAACCGGCACCTGCTGGAGGTAATTCAGTAAGATGTCAAGCTGCTTGGGCTTGGGCGTGAGTTGGTTAAAAAGCTCCTCCAACATACCTTCCTCCTGCACAAAATGCTCGGTCAGGCGGATCTTCTTCACCACTTTTGGGGAGAACCGGTCGCTTACCTGCTCAAATATGATGATCGCCTCCTTTTGGATGAGCGATTTGATGAATTTGTGATAACTCTTGATCTGCAACAGATTGCCCACATCCGAAAAGGTGAGCGCCTGATTCTGCTGCAAAGCATAGATGATCTTGGTCTCCTGCGTTGCAAAAGGAATATCGTCCTCCTCCGGATTGAAGTGCGGGTGCAGCTGTATGCGCGACTCGCTGCTGAGCTTGAGCGCCGATGGCAGGGCCGCATTGATCACCTCGCCGATGGTGCACATGTAGTAGTCAGCGATCCAACGAAAAAGCTTGAGTTGCGGAGCCGTCACGATAGGTTTGTCGTCGAGCACATCCAGAATGTACTTGGCCTGATAGTCGGCAGGGGCGTTTTCGTGGATGTCGGCGACAATGCAGCTGAGCACCCGTTTGGCCCCGAACTGCACAATAACCCGGGCGCCCACCAGCACATCGTCGTTCATTTCGAACGGAATGCGGTAGGTATAGAGCTTGGGCAGCGGCAGGGGCAGAATCACGTCGGCAAAGAGCGTGACACGGTCCACGGCCGGCTCGGGCGGGTAATTGAAATTGAGAAGTTCGGACAAGGCGCAAGTATAGGGTATACCTTGCAAAGGTCGTAAAAAAGCCGGTAAATCCCGAAGGCTTTCATGAAGGTATGGCTATACCTACAGCGCCGGAAATTTCGGATTCACGCCGTTCCCCTTCTGCAGCTGCTCCAAAGCCTCACCGGCTGTCTGCACCGGCAACTGGCAGGTTTTGTTATAGCACACGTACACGGTGGTCTTTCCATTGATGGCACTGCGGTCTTGCAGCAATGGCAGATTGCTCTGCTTTTCAGTCCCGACCAGCAACATATTGGGAATATAGAATGAGCTGAGTTCAGAACGCATTTCCGGAGCCAAATGCCCTACAATCGCTACCTCGGCGGTAGGCTCCAGCTTGTGGAAGTACAGACAGGCCCAGTTGCTCATGTGGCTCGGCTCTTTCACGACCAGCAGTTTGACCTGTGCCAACATGGCATCGGATATCTGCTGGTAGCGCTCTTCGTCGAAGTACAGCCCCAACAGGTATAGGTTGGTGGCCATCACAGAGTTGGAAGAAGGGATCACATTGTCGAGCAACTCCTTTTTGCGGGCCACCAGTTTCTCGGCGTTCTGGTCGGTGAAGAAGAAGAGCTGCTCCTGCTCATCAAAGAAGTTGGCCAAGGTATAGTCGGTGAGTTGCCTAGCCTCCTGCAGGTATTTCTCGTCAAACGTGATCTCATATACCCGGATGAGCGCCCGGATGAAGAGGGCATAGTCCTCCAAGAAGCCATCAATGGTGGCGGTACCTTTCTTGTAGTTATGATATAGCTTGTCGCCCTGTTTGAAGTGCTGCAGCATGAACTCCGCGTTGCGTTTTGCCAAATGCAGGAAGTGTTTGTTGCCGAAGGTATAGTAGGCGTCCGCGAGCCCCTTGAGCATGAGCGCATTCCACGAACAAAGGATCTTGTCGTCCAGCCCCGGCCGGATGCGTTGGGCACGGGCTTCCATCAGCTTCTCCTTCCACGTCTTCACCATTTCCTCCAGCACTTCCAACTCCAGTTCGTTCTCCTTGGCAAAATGCTCGTCGCTGATGCGTCGGTGCAAGATGTTCTGGCCGTGCTCGAAGTTGCCGGTCGTGGTGGCATGATAGTATTTCGATAGGATGGGTTCCTCATTGCCGACCAAGTCATGCAGTTCATCTTTGGTAAAGACATAGAACTTGCCCTCTACGCCCTCACTATCCGCGTCCAGCGATGAGTAAAAGCCGCCTTCCTCGCTCATGAGCTCACGTTCTGCAAAAGTGATTGTTTCGTACACCACATCCTTGTACAGCGGGTCTTTGGTCAGCAAATAGGCCTCCGCGTATAGGCTCACCAGTTGACCGTTGTCGTAGAGCATCTTCTCGAAGTGAGGCACCAGCCATTTCTCATCGACGGAGTAGCGGGCAAAGCCGCCGCCGATCTGGTCGTAAATTCCGCCATAGGCCATTTCGTGCAAGGTCAGGTTCAGGTGTTTTAGAGCAGTTTCGTCGCCGGTGTGGTGGTAATAGCGGAGTAGGAACAGGTAATTGGTTGGCATAGGGAATTTAGGCGCTCTGCCCAATCCGCCATGTTTCTTGTCGAACTGCTTGGCGAGGTTCCGGTGAAGCACTTCAAATTCTTCCTCGCTCACGCCGGCTTCACTTTGCTGCAGGCCATACCTTGTCAGCTCACTAAGGTTCAGGTGCTGCACAAACTGCTCCGCTGACTTATCCAGTTCCTGCCGTTTTTTCTGGTAGGCTTCCGAAATGTTAAGTAAGAGGTTCACCCACTGCTGCGGCGTGAAATAGGTGCCGCCATAGAAAGGCTTTGCGTCAGAGTTCAGAAAAACATTCAAAGGCCAACCGCCCTGCACACCCATGGCTTGTAGCGCGTCCATGTGCACGGCGTCCACGTCAGGGCGTTCTTCGCGGTCCACCTTAATGCACACGAAGTGCTCGTTCATTACCTTGGCGATCTTCTCATTTTCGAAGGATTGGTGCTCCATGACGTGGCACCAGTGGCAGGCGGCATACCCAATGCTCACCAAGATAGGTTTGTCTTCCTGTTTTGCTTTCTGCAGGGCTTCTTCGCCCCACGGATACCAGTTCACCGGGTTATGGGCGTGCTGGAGTAAGTAAGGGCTACTCTCTTGGATCAGTCTGTTTGGTTTCTTGTCTTTGGCCATCGTCGTCAGGGTTTTACAGGCTGTAGGCAATCTATACCTACGGGCAAGGCCTATAAAAGTATGCTTAGGGATCCATTCTTCCTGAAAACCAATTGGCTATACCTGTCTCAGTAAACAGACTGGCCAGACGATGCTATTATGAGGTGATTTGATGCTGAAGCACACGCGCTTCTTCGGAGACATCTAGGCTATACCTTTGCGATAGGGTCAGCAGTTGTTGCAACGTGGTTTTTAGAAAAGCCTGATGGGCCTCTGATTCAGGGTGGAAAGGGCGATGGCTTACAGCGCGCCGCATCTTTTCCCATTCTTTAAGAAAGGTGATGAAACTCTTATCAAGATAAGCACTTGTGAATTTATCCCAAATGTAATCTTCAGCCACTTCAGTCGGGTGCACCATGTCGCGGCCATAGAAACGGTAGTCGCGCAGGTCGTCCATCATGATCTCGAAGGCTGGGAAATAGCCAACGTGCTGGTGAGTTTGGGAAAGGTGGTGACACAGCACGCGTAGTAGGGACTTGCTCACACTGTTAGTTTCGATGGTCTCTTTGATATGCCGCACCGGACTAACAGTTAGCAATACCTGCATGCTCGGATTAAACTGTTTTTGCAAATCCAGCGTGTTCTCAAACTCAGCCTGCATGGTGTCAAGCGAAAGTAACTCTCGACTGAACTGGCTGGCCGGCAACTTATGGCAATTTGCCACCACCTCTCCTGTACTTTGCAGACGATAGCCTACAGCTGTGCCGAGCGTGATGATCAGTAACTTGGCTTGTTTTATTGCTAGCCGTGTCTGATCTAGTCGCTGGGAAATTAACTGCACTAGTTCATCCCGGCTAGGGGAGGAGAGTGAGGAGTGTAGATCATAGGCGTACCAGATGCCGTTGTGCTGTACCAAATGCTGCTCAAACTCATGCCGCTGGTCGATGGCAGCTTGTAACAGACGACAGACAGAAAGCGGATTAAAGATGGTCCCAAACGGGTTGACCAGTACATTCGCCTTGTTTTCCTGTAGTTTGCTTCCGATCACCTCGGCGAAGCACGACCCCATGGTGACAATACCATCCTGCAAGGTCAGGTCTAAGTTGCTAACGGGGATGTGTACTTCGGTTCTGAACATAAATTAAGAGTTCTGAGTCTAGAGTCTCGAGTTCTGAGTTTTTATCGAATACCTCGTTGTTATGATTTTTAGGAATAACATTAATACAACTTTTAGATAAAGCTATATCTGAATGTGAATTTCTGATTTCAAAGAGGTGCAACTATAGGTATAGCGCAAAATAACCGGAAGGAGTCAATAAAAAAAGCGCCCTGCTTTTAGGGCAGGGCGCTTTTTATGCTTTGGAGCGGCTAAGATTACTCAGCTACTACGTTGAAGCGGATCTGGTGCTTCACTTCTTTGTGCAGGTTCAGCGTGGCAGTGTACTCACCAGCTGTTTTCACGTCCTGATCAAAAGAAATGCGCTTGCGGTCTACATCGTGACCTTTCGCCTTAAGGGCCTCAGAAAGCTGGTTAGTTGTAACAGAACCGAAGATCTTACCAGTCTCACCTACTTTTGCAGGGATTTCCAGTGTGATATCACCGATCTTATTAGCCAATTCCTGCGCATCGTTCTGGATTTTTTCCAGTTTGTGAGCAGCCTGACGTACGTTCTCAGCTACGATTTTCTTGTTGGTTTTGTCAGCCAAAACAGCCAGTCCTTGTGGGATCAGGTAGTTACGGCCATATCCTGGCTTTACAGTAACGATATCGTTCTTGTAACCAAGGTTCTTAACGTCATCTTTAAGTATTACTTCCATGTTCGTTACCTCCTTATTTTAAAGAATCAGTTACATAAGGTAAGATAGCCAGGTGACGTGCACGGGCAACAGCCTGAGCAACTTTACGCTGGAACTTAAGGCTAGTGCCTGTCAATCTTCTTGGAAGGATCTTGCCCTGCTCGTTTACAAACTTAAGCAGGAAGTTGCCATCCTTATAGTCGATATACTTGATACCGCTCTTCTTGAAGCGGCAGTATTTCTGACGATTTTCTTGCTTGTGTACTCTTTCGTTAACTAGGCTCATTATGCTTTAACCTCCTCTTTTTTAGCCTGTGACTTAAATTCACCTTTTCTTCTGCGCTCGTTGTAAGCAACTGCGTGCTTATCAAGTGCTGTTGTCAGGAAGCGAACAACTTTTTCGTCGCGGCGATAAGCCAGCTCAAGCACATCAATTACATTAGATGGAGCCTTAAACTCGATGAGGTGGTAGAAACCAGTTGATTTCTTCTGGATTGGGTAAGCAAGCTTACGCAGACCCCAGTTCTCTTCGTGGATAATGTCGGCGCTATTTTCCTTAAGCACCTGTCTGAACTTCTCGACCGTTTCCTGCATCTGCGTCTCGTTCAACAGAGGCGTCAGAATGAAGACCGTTTCGTAATTTTTTAATTCCATTTGGTTATGAGAATTTTTTTGTTTTAGGGTGCAAATATACGGCAATGATTCTGTATTGCAAAAACTTACCAAAAATAAATGCCAGTTATGATAGCGCTATCGAAAACTCATAACATAAATCAGAATGACTGTGTTTTACCTTTAGTGATAACATTAGACAACCGGACAAATAATTTCTACACCTATATATTATAAGGAGTATGGAGGTGATAAATTCCAAAAACACCTTTTAAATATAGGATTCCTGTGTGAAAAATGTAAAGGCAACAAAATCAGGTAATTATAGGTTCAAGGCAGCGTGAGAATAGAATATGGTGAAAACGAGGAATTTGTAGAATATTTTGTGCTGAAATACATAACAAAGACTTGTGTTATTTAGAATGTTTTTAAATAAAAAATGCCTTAGGAACAAAATAATGCATAAAATGCGCTAAGGGTGATTGTACTTAAGGGGATATTGTCTATAGGGTCAAAAATAAACATATAATATTTGATTAATGGGTTTCAGGTAGTAGATTTGTGCCCGTAAAGTAAATTCACCATTATACTAAACACAAGCGTCCTGGCTATGATTAGCTGTATAAAAAGAGCAAAAACCAAATTCTTGATTGCCTTCTTGTTTGCCTTGGCGGCCTCTTTTGGAGTGTCGACCACTGGTTACGCACAAGGCGCAAGTCTGCCTGTAGATGATGCAGGTATTGTAAGTGCAGGCGAGTCCCTGTATAAGAACAACTGTGTGGTTTGCCACTCTGTGGGAAGCGATGTAGTGGTTGGTCCTGGTTTGAAAGGCATCAATGAGCGCAGAGCGCAGCCATGGCTGATCAGTTGGATCAAAAATTCGCAGGCTCTTATCGCTTCTGGCGACAAGGATGCGATCGCCATTTACAACCAGTTCAACAAGCAGGCGATGCCATCATTTAATTTCTCTGATGATGAAATCGTATCGATGCTTGCCTACATCAAATCTGCAGAGTCTGCAGGTGCTGAAACTCCTGCTGCTGGCGATGCTACAGCCGCTGCCCCTGGTGAAAACGTAGGAACAGACGCGGTTGGCGCGATCGGAGGTTACCTAGACATTATTCTCGTAGTGCTGATTGTAGTGCTGATTGTGCTGGTGGTGACACTCCTGTTGATCACGTCAGTGCTGAAGAACTACCTGAACAAGAATAAGCAGCTTGATGAGTATGATGCTGAAATTGTAAACCAGCGTTTTGACTTCTCTAAGATATACAAGTCTAAGGCCGTTCGTACACTGGTGGTACTGATCTTTGTGATTGTACTGCTGGATCTTACGCTTGATAAGGCGATGGGTATAGGTATACAGCAGGGGTATGCTCCTTCTCAGCCGATTGCCTTCTCGCACAAACTGCACGCTGGCGAGCACCAGATTGACTGTAACTACTGCCACACGACAGTGTATGAAAGCAAGAGTGCCAGTATTCCTTCAGCAAATATCTGTATGAACTGCCATAGCCAGATCAAAGCAGAATCTCCTGAAATACAGAAGATTTATAAAGCCATTGAGCGTAATAAGCCAATTGAGTGGGTGCGTATTCACAACCTGCCAGACCTCGCTTACTTTAACCACTCACAGCACACACAGGTGGGCGGTGTAGAGTGCCAGACCTGTCACGGACCTATTCAGGAGATGGAAGTTGTGTACCAGTACTCTCCACTAACGATGGGCTGGTGTATTGACTGTCACCGCGAAACGCCTCTTAACACAGAAGGGAATGCATATTATGACAACCTAGTGAAGTTGCACGAAGAATCTACGAAGAGTGCCTTCACAGTGTCATCCAATGGTGGTAACGAGTGTTCAAAGTGCCACTACTAATCAGTTAAAAATTAAGGATTCGAGTTTTCTAGATATAATATGCAAGACAGAATAAAATACTGGAAAGGAATAGAGGAGCTTGAAAATACTCCTGAATTCGCGAAAAACGCTCATAACGAGTTTCCAGAATTCCTGCCGATCAATGAAGCCAAAGGGGAGAGTGAGTCTGCGGGCATGACTGCTCCGCGTAGAGACTTCCTGAAACTGTTGGGCTTCGGTCTGGCTGCCGCTACACTCGCCTCTTGCGAGGCGCCTGTAAGAAAGGCGATCCCATACCTTAACAAGCCTGTTGATGTAGAGCCGGGAGTTGCTAACTGGTATGCCTCTACTTACTTCAACAACGGTGATTTCAACAGCGTGTTGGTAAAGACACGTGAAGGCCGTCCGATAAAGATAGAGCCAAACCCAAGCTCATCGCTCACGCCAATGGGTACAAGCCCTAAAGCACAGGCTTCTGTGTTGAGCTTGTATGACAACAACAGACTGCGTACGCCACTTATCAAAGGCAAAGAAGCTAAGTGGGAGCAGGTTGACAGCGAAATTCGCTCTGCGCTTTCCAGTGTGAACGGCAAAGTGGCTTTCGTATCTTCTACTGTAATCAGCCCATCTACAAAGCAGCTGATCAACGAGTTTGGCGCTAGAGTGGGTAATTTTGAGCACGTAACGTACGACGCCAACTCTGCTTCCGCCCTAATCGGTGCAAACGGTGGCGTAGTACCAGGATACGACTTCAGCAAAGCCAACATTATTGTAAGTATTGGTGCTGACTTCCTTGGTACTTGGGTTGCCCCAATCCCATTTGCGAAACAATACATCCAAAATAGAAAAGTAACGGCTGACAATCCGGTGATGTCACGTCACTACCAGTTCGAGACAATCATGTCGTTAACTGGTGCGAATGCTGACGTACGCGTTCCGATCAAGCCTTCAGAAGAGCTTGCTGTTGTTACAGCGATTTACAATGGTTTGTCAGGTCAGGGTGCTAGCGCTCCAGCCAATGTTGACAAGAAAGCAATTGACAGCGCGATCAAAGACCTGCGTGCCAACAACGGACGTGCCTTGGTTGTGTCTGGTTCAAACGACCCAGCTGTTCAGACACTTGTAACAGCCATAAACAGATCAATTGGTGCAGAAGGTGCGACAATCGATACGGCTTCTCCTTACTTGGTGAAGCAGGGTAACGATGCGCAAATGCTGCGTCTGATCGAGGAAATGAACAACGGTAGCGTAGGTGCTGTGTTCTTCTACAATGCTAACCCAGCATATGACCACCCGCTTGCTGAGCGTGTGATCAGTGGCTTGAAGCGCGTTGCATTGAAAGTTTCTTTCGCCGACAGAGTGGAGGAGACGGCAGCATTGGCTGACTATGTAGCACCAGACAACCACTATTTGGAGTCATGGAACGACTACGAGCCAAAGAGAGGTTTCCTGAGCCTTGCTCAGCCTGTGATCAGCCCGATCTTTATGACGCGCCAAATGCAAGACAGCTTGCTGGCTTGGAGCGGCAACAATACCAACTTCTACGAGTATATCCGCAGCAACTGGAGAAAAACAGCTTCAGGAACGGATGCACAGTGGGAGAAAGCAGTACACGACGGTGTGCTGGAGAACGGTACTAGCATGCTGGCACTTAGCCCGGCCGCTGCCGGTACAATGACAGCAGCTGACGCTGCCGGTCGTGCCCCAAGAACTGTAGCTAGTGGAAGAGTTGAAGCCGTAGTGTATGAAAAAGTAGCTATTGGTACAGGTTCTGAAGCGAACAACCCTTGGCTACAGGAAATGGCTGACCCAATCACGAAAGCAACTTGGGACAACTACATCACAATGCCACGCAGAATGGCTGAGGAGATGGAAGTTGTTCAGGGCAATGTGATCAAAGTGACTTATGCTAATGGCAAGACACTTGAGTTGCCAGCACTTATCCAGCCAGGTCAGGCACAGGGTACTGTAGGTATAGCAATGGGTTATGGCCGTGAGTTAGACTCTATGCCAACTGCAAAAGGCCGCGGCGCTAATGCCTTCCCGGTTGCTACGGTAGCTGACAATGGTATCCTGTTCACAGGTGCTGTACAATTAGAAAAGACAAGCTCAACTGTAGAGATTGCACAAATGCAAACGCACCACACAATCATGGATCGTTTGGTAGTACAGGAGAATACGCTTGCTAAATATCAGCAGAATCCTAAGGACGTAACGGAGTATATCCGTATTGCAACGCATGAAGGACCTGCTAAACCGGCTGCCATCTCACTTTGGGATGACTACGAGTACAAAAACCACCACTGGGGTATGGTCGTTGACCTTAACTCTTGTATCGGTTGCGGTGCCTGTACCATTAGCTGCCAAGCTGAGAACAATATTCCGGTAGTAGGAAAGCAGGAAGTGCTAAACCGTCGTGAAATGCACTGGATGCGTATCGACCGTTACTACAGCGCGGTAGAGCACGAGCCGAAGGATTACCAGACAATGGAAGATCCTGCGGAGAATCCAAGTGTAATTTTCCAGCCAATGATGTGCCAGCACTGTAACCACGCTCCATGTGAGACGGTTTGCCCAGTTGCCGCTACAATGCACAGCTCAGAAGGTATCAACCAGATGGCTTATAACCGTTGCGTTGGTACACGTTACTGCGCTAACAACTGCCCTTACAAAGTTCGTCGTTTCAACTGGTTCGCTTATTCTAACAACGATAAGTTCGACTTCAACATGAACAACGACCTCGGTAAGATGGTGTTGAACCCAGATGTAACAGTTCGTTCTAGAGGTGTGATGGAGAAATGCTCTTTCTGCGTACAGCGTATCCAGTTAGGCAAACTTGAAGCGAAGCGTGAAAGCAGAAGACCAGTAGATGGTGAGATCGTGACTGCATGTGCACAGTCATGCCCAACTGATGCGATCATCTTCGGTGACATGCTGGATCCGGAAAGCCGTATTGCTAAGACGCTAGCCCGTGAAAAAGGCGAGCGTGCCTTCCACGTACTGGAAGAGCTTAACGTACAGCCGAACGTGACATACCTGACAAAAATTAGAAACTTAGCTTAATTTTATAAATTAGATAGCGCTATGCAGCACGTATCTCCGATAAGAGAGCCTCTGGTAACGGGGGGTAAAACATACCACGATATCACCGAAGATGTCTGCAGACAGGTGGAGGCCAAACCCAACGCACGTTGGGCGGCTGCCCTTGCTGTGGCTCTGGTAGGTCTGGCTATTTTTCTTTGGTCCGTATACCGCACCCTTTGGTTCGGTATAGGCGAGTGGGGCCTTAACAAAACAGTAGGTTGGGCATGGGACATCACCAACTTCGTGTGGTGGGTAGGTATCGGTCACGCCGGTACGCTTATCTCAGCCATCCTTCTCCTGTTCCGTCAGAAGTGGAGAACTTCCATTAACCGCGCAGCCGAGGCGATGACAATCTTCGCCGTAATCTGTGCCGCGATGTTCCCGGTTCTACACATGGGCCGTCCATGGTTGGCTTACTGGGTTCTCCCGCTGCCAAACACATTCGGTTCGCTTTGGGTGAACTTTAACTCACCACTCCTTTGGGACGTATTCGCGATCTCTACTTACTTCTCTGTTTCGCTTGTTTTCTGGTACATCGGTCTAATTCCTGACTTTGCTACCATCCGCGACAGAGCAACAGGCCCAATCGCCCGTAGAGCTTACGCTTTCCTTTCATTCGGCTGGACTGGTTCCGCCAAAGCTTGGTCTCGTTATGAGACTGTATCTCTGATCCTTGCCGGTCTTGCAACACCACTGGTACTTTCTGTACACACGATCGTATCGATGGACTTTGCAACTTCTGTGATCCCTGGCTGGCACACGACTATCTTCCCTCCATACTTCGTGGCAGGTGCGATCTTCTCTGGTTTTGCGATGGTACTTACGCTGATGATTATCACTCGCAAGGTATTCAAGCTGGAAGATTACATCACCCTAGAGCACGTGGAGTCGATGAACAAGGTAATCATCCTGACTGGTTCTATCGTGGGTGTGGCTTATATCACAGAGTTCTTCATCGCTTGGTACTCAGGTGTGGAGTATGAGCAGTATGCTTTCATCAACCGCGCTACGGGTCCTTACTGGTGGGCTTACTGGGCTATGATGACTTGTAACGTGATTACGCCGCAGCTATTCTGGTTCAGAAGCATCAGAAGAAGCCTTACCGCTACTTTCATCATCTCTATTTTCGTGAACATCGGTATGTGGTTCGAGCGATTTGTAATTATCGTGACCTCCCTGCACAGAGACTACCTACCATCTTCATGGGCGATGTTCTCTCCGACTATTATCGACATCGGGGTATATGTAGGAACGATCGGTCTATTCTTCACGCTGTTCCTATTGTTTGCCAAGTATTTCCCTGTAGTTAACATGGCGGAGGTAAAAGCTATTTTGAAGTCATCTTCAGAAGTGAAGCACCATCCGCACAGAACAATGCACGGAACTGATAAGGATTCGCACACTAATACACATCACAGCAATGACTAAAAAATTCGTTCTAGGTATCTACGATGATGAGGATGTCCTGCTACAGGCCATCGAGAACGTCCGGGCTGCCGGTACTAATATCTATGAGGTTTTCTCGCCGTATCCTGTACACGGTATCGATGATGTATTGGGTATCAAGCGTTCAAGGCTTCCGATTGTAGCATTCTTCTGCGGTCTGTTCGGTACATCATTCGCCCTCTGGATGCAAATCTGGATGCTGGGTTTTGACTGGCCAATGATCATCGGTGGTAAGCCGCATATCGCGCTACCAGCTTTCATCCCGGTTACATTCGAGTTAACCGTGCTTTGCGCGGCCTTCGGTATGGTGATCACATTTTTCATTGTAACAAAGCTGAAGCCATCCTTTAAGGTAAATGTTTTCGATAAGCGCTCAACAGACGATAAATTCGTAATGGCGATCGAAGTAAAAGAAGGGAAGACTGATATGACTGCCCTTAATGATCTGCTTCGTTCTAATGGTGCTATCGAAGTTAATGAGAAGGAGGTAATCAAATAATGAAAGGTCTATTAAATCTAGGCATTAAAGCCTCTGCCGTATTATTCTCAGGCGCCATGCTGGTGGCCTGTAGCAATGAGCAGGATCCGGGTCTTGAATTCGCTCCTGATATGTACCACTCTATTCCTTTGGATCCATATTCTCAAATTAAGGAGAACTTGTATAACCCGGGCGGTATGAACATGCGTGAGCCGGCAGCTGGTTCAGTAGCACGCGGCAAAATGGGTTATAACATGTACTTGTCCAAAGATGAGGCGGAAGTAGCCGGTGTGGAGTTGAAAAACCCACTGGAGTACAACGACGAAAACTTGGCTGAGGGCCAATTGCTCTATACCCGTTTCTGTGCTTCATGCCACGGAGACCAAGGAGATGGTCAGGGACTAGTAGGAGTGAAGTTCAAAGGTGTTCCTTCTTACTCCGCCGGTCGTGTAGCTGAACTTCCAGCAGGTCACATTTACCATGTGATCACGAATGGCAGGGGCCGTATGATGCCACATGGTTCACAGGTTAACCCAACTGAACGTTGGAAGATCGTGATGTATGTGCAGCAACTGCAAGGTGGTGAGGCACCAGCTGCTCCAGCAGATACTACAGCAACAGGTACTACACCTACTAACTAAGTCTAAGGCATAATATCAAAAGGATAATGACAGAAGAAAGACTCATCATTTCCAGAAAAACGAATAACAAGTTTTTCTTAATGATAGCTATAGGTGTTGTATTGCTTATAGCCGGTATAATAATAGCTGCCTTGGGTGGCGGTAATCATGCCGAAGGGCATGGTGAAGTAGCCGCAGCAGGCCACGAGGCAGCTCATTGGTCTAAAAGGCTCTACATGAACCTTTGGTTAAATAACGTTTACTTCACTGGTATTGCGCTGGTAGGCGTGTTCTTTGTGGCGGTACAGTACGTGGCGTATGCAGGCTGGTCAGTTTTGATCAAGCGTATACCTGAAGCAATGGGCTATTACTTGCCAATTGGCGGTGCCGTAATGCTGATCACGTTCCTGTTAGGTGGTCATGACATCTTCCATTGGACGCACGAGTATCTATATGATATAAATGATGAACGCTACGATCCGATCATCGCTGGTAAGGCGCCATTCCTGAACTTCTGGTTCTTCGTAATCAGAATGGTTGTATACTTCGTGCTTTGGATCTTGTTTTTCAATTGGTTAAGAAGAAACTCTATCAGCGAGGACCTGCACGGAGGCACTGACTTCTATCACAAGAGCATTAGAATCTCAGCTATGTTCTTAGTAGTGTTCGGTGTGACGTCATCACTTTCTGCATGGGACTGGGTGCTTTCAATTGATACACACTGGTTCTCTACTATGTTCGGTTGGTACGTATTCGCTAGCTGGTGGGTATCTGGCTTGGCTGTAATCACACTTACTGTGATCATCCTAAAGCAGAATGGCTACTTGAAACTGGTAAATGCAAACCACATCCACGATCTGGGTAAATTTGTATTCGCTTTCTCCATCTTCTGGACTTACATCTGGTTCTCTCAGTTCATGCTGATCTGGTACGCCAACATTCCAGAGGAATCTATCTACTTCATCGAGCGTCTAGGCGGCAACGGCGGACACTTCAAATGGATATTTTTTACTAACCTTATTATAAACTTTGCATTCCCTTTCCTTGTTTTGATGACAAGAGATGCGAAGCGTCAAATGATTATGCTAAAGATCGTTACCATTGCGATATTGGCAGGTCACTGGTTAGACTTCTACCTCATGATGATGCCAGGTACAATGCGTACTGATGCAGGTATTGGATTTATTGAAATTGGTACTACGCTAATCTTCTTAGGTGTGTTCTTAATTACCTTCACAAAGGGCTTAACAAAAGCATCACTTGTGCCAGTAAACCACCCGTTCCTAGAAGAGAGTGTTCACCACCATGTTTAGAGATCATACTAAAAGCGTTATATAATGATTACGTTCGCCATAGGTTTATCCATAGTCCTGTTATTAGTTATCCTGTTCCTTTTATTCAGGATCGGGACACTGGCCTCTATCTTCAGAGGCTCGACACAGCGTGCTGTCGGAACTACCAAAACAAGTAATAAAGTAAACGGAGCCCTGCTTCTTCTCTTCCTAATTGGAGGAGGTGCAGCTTTCGCATGGTCTTTCGCTGATGCGTGGGACGACATGAACCAGCCCCTTGCCTCTGTGCATGGTGCTTGGACCGATAGTCTTTTCTGGACTACCATGATCGTGATAGGTATCGTGTTTGTAATTACACAAATCCTTTTGTTCGTGTACTCTTACAAGTACCAGCATAAGGACGAAAAGCGTGCCTACTACTACCCACACAACAACAAACTAGAGATCGTTTGGACGATGATCCCGGCTGTGGTAATGGCACTGTTGGTATTTGCTGGTTGGAAAACATGGGCAAACATCACGAGTGCAGCTCCTGCAGATGCTGTAGTGGTAGAGGTAATGGGTAAGCAGTTCAGCTGGTTGGTTCGCTACCCTGGCTCAGACGGTAAATTGGGTGAGGCTAATGTGCACCTGATCGATGCTACAAATGAAATGGGTGTTGATTTCAGTGACCCGAATGCAATGGATGACTTTATGCCGCGTGAGATACACGTTCCTAAAGGAAAACCAGTGTTGCTGAAAATTAGATCAAGAGACGTTATCCACAGTGTTTTCCTTCCTCATTTCCGTGTTAAAATGGACGCCGTGCCAGGAATGCCGACTAAGTTCTGGTTCGTGCCTTCAAAATCTACGGCAGAGATGCGTACAGAGACAGGAAACGCTGAGTTTAATTATGAAGTCGCCTGTACTGAAATTTGCGGACGTGGCCACTTTGCCATGCGCTTCATATTAGTTGTAGATGAGCCGGAGGAGTATGAGGAGTGGTTAGCTTCACAAACACCTTTCATTGAGCAGAACCCACAGCTTCTAACAAAGTTCACCAATGATACGAAAGATCAAGTGGTGCTTGAGAAGAGTACAGAAGAAGTAAAAACAGAGTTGTAGCATTAAATAAAATCAACAATGTCTAGTACAGATATCTCTATCAATAAAGATGTGCACCATGCTCACGAAGAGCATGATCATCATCACGATCAGAACTTTTTCGAGAAGTACATCTTCAGCCAAGACCACAAAGTAATTGCCAAGCAGTTTTTGTTTGGAGGTATTTTCTGGGGCTTTGTTGGAGGGTTTCTCTCAGTTATCTTCCGTTTACAGTTAGGATGGCCTGAGGCTACATTTGCTTTTCTTGAGCCGATTTTTGGCGGTTGGATTGTAAATGGTAAACTGGATCCGGAGTTCTACTTGGCGCTTGTTACAATGCACGGTACCATTATGGTGTTCTTCGTGTTGACAGCCGGTCTGAGCGGTACTTTCAGTAACTTCCTTATCCCATTGCAGATTGGTGCCCGTGACATGGCCTCTGGTTTCATGAACATGCTTTCTTTCTGGATTTTCTTCCTAGCAAGCATTATCATGTTTTGGTCACTGTTCCTTTCAACTGGTCCTGCAGGTGGTGGTTGGACAGTGTATCCTCCGCTAAGTGCATTGCCACAGGCGATTTCAGGATCAGGTATGGGTATGACCATGTGGTTGGTTAGTATGGCCTTGTTCATCGTATCGCAGCTGCTTGGTGGTGTAAACTACATTACTACTGTGATCAACCTGAGAACGAAAGGTATGTCCATGACGAAACTGCCTTTAACTATCTGGGCGTTTTTCCTGACCGCGATCTTGGGTCTACTTTCATTCCCAGTTCTGTTCTCTGCTGCCTTGCTTCTTATCTTTGACCGTAGCTTTGGCACTAGCTTCTATCTGTCTGACATCTACATCGCTGGGGAGGCTTTGGCCAACACAGGTGGTAGCGCGATTCTGTTCCAGCACTTGTTCTGGTTCCTTGGTCACCCTGAGGTATATATTGTTATCCTTCCAACTTTCGGTATTGTTTCGGAGGTTATCGCTACAAACTCTCGTAAGCCAATCTTTGGTTACAGAGCGATGATCGGTTCCATGTTGGGAATCTCCCTACTTTCGTTCGTCGTGTGGGCTCACCACATGTTCGTGACAGGTATGAACCCGTTCCTCGGTTCCGTGTTTATGTTCCTGACACTGATTATTGCGGTTCCTTCTGCGGTAAAAGTGTTCAACTGGTTAGCTACGCTTTGGAGAGGTAATATCCGTTTCACAGCAGCTATGATGTTTGCGATCGCATTCGTATCGCTCTTCATCTCCGGTGGTTTGACAGGTATCATTCTTGGTAACTCAGCACTGGATATTCAGCTGCACGATACATACTTTGTAATTGCTCACTTCCACCTTGTGATGGGTGCTGCGGCGTTCTTTGGTATGTTCTGCGGTATCTACCACTGGTTCCCTAAGATGTTCGGCCGCATGATGGATGAGAAGCTTGGCTTCGTTCACTTCTGGTTGACTTTCCTTTCTGCTTACCTAGTGTTTATGCCAATGCACTACATCGGTATTGCAGGTTTCCCTAGAAGATACTACTCTTGGACTGGCTTTGATGCGTTCAACACCTTTACTGACTTGAACAGCTTTATCAGTATTGCCGCCATCCTTGGCTTTACCGCACAGTTGATCTTCTTGTTCAACTTTATCTACAGCATCTTCAAAGGTCGTCGTGCTACGGCTAACCCATGGCATTCAAACACGCTGGAGTGGACTACACCAGTTAATCCGGGTCACGGTAACTGGCCAGGTGAGATTCCAACGGTTTACAGATGGCCTTACGATTATAGTAAACCAGGTGCTCCTGAGGATTACATTCCACAGAACGTACCATTCTCTCAGACGCAGTCTTCAAACCTGCCGTACGAGAGAGATTTAGAATAAAGAATGACTAATAAATCTTTTCCTTACAAAAGGTTTAGAACTATTGGAGTACTTACAGTTCTTGCTGTATACTTTCTAATATTAGTTGGAGGAATCGTGCGAAGCACGGGCTCAGGCATGGGTTGCCCGGACTGGCCTAAGTGTTTTGGCAGTTGGGTTCCTCCAACTGATGTTAGTGAATTGCCAGATGACTATCTGGATATCTACAAGGAGAAACGAGTAGAGAAAAACAGGAAACTAGCCGGGTACCTGGATAAAATGGGGTTTGAGCAAGCTTCGAAAGAGCTTTTTGACCATCCTTCCCAATACATCGAGACAGAGTTCAATGTCACAAAAACGTGGATTGAGTATCTAAACCGATTAGTGGGAGTGATGATTGGGATACTGATCTTTTTGACTGTGCTCTATGCCATTCCATTTTTGAAAAGAGATAAGACTGTATTTTACCTCTCATTGCTCAGTTTTGTGCTGGTTGGTTTTCAAGGGTGGCTAGGATCTATTGTAGTTTCTACCAACTTGCTGCCAGTTACCATAACCGTGCACATGGCGCTTGCTCTGGTCATTGTGGCAATGCTGCAATACGCCGTTATCAGGTCGCAGTCCGCATCTATTGATTCCCGCTTCCAGTTCTCACCAAAGCTTTTCACGGTGATTAGTTTAGTTGCGCTGGCCACGTTCGTTCAAATTCTGATCGGAACGCAGGTGCGGGAGGAAGTGGATATGGTAGCATCTGAAATGAACGGATCCAATCGTGACCTTTGGGTGGATCAACTTGGGTTGAGTTTTTATATTCACCGCTCTTTCTCTATTCTGTTACTGGCGATGCATCTTTATATGGCTTATTTAATTTATAAGCTAAAAGACCGTCGGTTGAGTGTGATGACGAATTGGATGATGGTGCTGCTTGTGTTGGAGATTGCGTTTGGGGTTATTATGGCCTATTTTGCCATACCTGCGTTTCTGCAACCTTTGCACCTGACGATAGCTACGCTGCTATTCGGAGTCCAGTTTCTTATATTGATTATTTATTATTACGCCACCAAAAAGGCGATTGAAAAACCGGTAGTGGTTCTTAACTAATGATTACAGATAGATCAGAATCGGTACTGTCCTTAGCTTTCATGGCACAAAAGGCTGCAGCATATTTCAAACTTCTCAAATTTAGGTTAAGTTTTACGGTAGCTTTTTCCAGTGCCATAGGTTATGTTTTAGGACATCCGGGCGGGAGTTGGATACAGATAGCATTAGTAATGCTTGGTGGTTTAATGGTAACGGGAGCAGCCAATATCGTTAACCAGATTATTGAAAAAGACCTCGACAAGCTAATGAAGCGGACAGCTAACCGTCCGCTACCGACAGGCACCCTGAATGTAGCAGAAGCTTCAGTTTATGGGGTGATCCTAGGAGTGGGAGGTCTGTTCATATTAGGCTATTTCTTTAACACACTGACAGCTGCTATTGCGCTCTTGTCACTCGTTCTTTACGGTTTTATTTATACGCCGCTGAAGCGTATTAGCCCGATTAACGTGTTTGTCGGCGCTATACCTGGTGCCCTGCCTCCACTAATTGGATGGGTTGCTGCTACCGGAGCTTTGAGCGTAGAGGCTTGGATTTTATTCGGCATTCAGTTTATCTGGCAGTTCCCTCACTTCTGGGCCATTGCTTGGGTGCTGGATGAGGATTACAAGAAAGCTGGGTTTAAGATGCTTCCAATGGAAGGCGGTAAGACGCTGCAGACAGCATTTCAGATTATGATTTATACCTTAGTGCTGATACCGCTTAGTTTACTTCCATTGCAGTTTGGTATGACTGGCACGACTTCAGCGCTCATTGCCGTGGTTTGTGGTGTGCTGTTTCTGGCTCAGACGTTTCATCTAATGCGTACCTGTACCAACAAGGCTGCAATGAACATCATGTTTGGGTCATTTTTATATTTGCCTATTGTGCAGATAGCGTTCGTTTTAGATAAAATTTAGGATATGGATATGGTTGCCAAATCATTGGGAGAGGAGAACAACACAGGCGGAATACATCCATTAAAGTTCACGCTGTGGTTGATTATTATTAGTATTATTATGATGTTTGCAGCCTTTACGAGCGCCTATTTGGTGCGTCGCGCTGAAGGCAACTGGCTTGAATTCGACCTGCCAAACATCATGCTCATTAGCACGGTCATCATCGCGCTAAGCAGTGTGACCATGCAGTTGGCGCATAATGCAGCGGCAAATGATAACATCGCCAAACTCCGTTTGATGCTATACCTGACCTTTGGTTTGGGTATTATGTTCTTGATAGCACAGTGGAATGGTTGGTCCGAGTTGGTAGGCAACAACGTATACTTCGGAGGTGTTACAAGTAACCCTTCAGGATCATTCCTGTATGTATTAACGGGTGTACACGGTTTTCACCTAGTTACTGGCCTGATATATCTGGCAATTGTCATTGTATCAAGCCTTCGATACAAAGTTCATTCTAAGAACATGCTGCGCATACAGTTGTGCACCATATACTGGCACTTCTTAGGTGGGCTTTGGCTTTACTTATATTTATTTTTGAGATTAAATCACTAAACACGTTTTTTTCAATATTAAACTATGTCTACATCAACTACGCTGGAAGCACCTAAAACAGGTACATGGGATGGTGGTAACGAACCATTAAAAGCTAGCTATGGAAAACTCATGATGTGGTTTTTCCTGCTGTCTGACGCCTTTACTTTCGGTGCTCTCCTGATCGTTTACGGCTTATCTCGCCACAGTCATCTGCCTTATACCGGAAGCCCTGATGACTTCACCTTCTCTACGGAGTGGTGGCCAATACCAGAGAAAGTATTCAACGCATTCCCTGGTTTCCATGGCGTGGATCTGCCACTTGCTTTCGTGGCCTTAATGACCATGATCCTCATTCTTAGCTCTGTTACCATGGTATTAGCTGTGGAAGCCGGTCACCGTATGGATAAGAATGACGTGCAGAAGTGGCTCATGTGGACCATCCTGTTTGGCTCCATCTTCTTGGGTTGCCAGGCATGGGAGTGGGCTCACTTTATAACTGGTACTGACGAAGGTATGTTGTTGGCAGACGGAACGCGCATTTTCGGGGCGAACCTGACCATGAACCAGTATGGACCGCCGTTGTTCGCTGACCTGTTCTTCTTTATTACAGGTTTCCACGGTACGCACGTATTATCAGGAGTTGTGCTACTGGTAATGATATTCATCAACACTGTGAATGGTGTTTATCATAAGCGCGGTCACTACGAAATGGTGGAGAAAGTAGGTCTTTACTGGCACTTTGTAGACCTTGTATGGGTATTCGTGTTTACTTTCTTCTATCTGATCTAATTTTAAGGTATAATTAAAACAGCTGCAGCTCCCGCTTACGGCGGGACTGCCTCTAAAACATAAAGCAATTATGGCAGCTCATTCGGATCACTCTAACGATTATCAGCAGACAGGTGACATACCTAAGGCGCAAACCAAGGTTATTTGGAAAACATTTTTCATTCTTGTAGCGCTTACTGCAGTCGAGTTCCTTTTCGCCTTTACTATGGATGCAGGAACGCTTCGTAATGCGATCTTTATTATCCTGACAATCTTTAAGGCATTTTACATTGTAGCCGAGTTCATGCACTTAAAGCATGAGGCAAAAGCCCTGATCTGGTCTATCCTGATTCCTATGGCACTTGTAATCTGGCTGATGGTAGCACTTATTTCCGAAGGAAGCTACTACTTTGATTCAATCAGAAACTACTTCAACTAAGTACACTTACTATGAGTAATTCAAAGGCACTAATATTAGGTATCCTACTATTAGTGCCTATTCTTATTTTTATATTCATCGGTAGCTTCGGTGAGCATCATTATACCTTAAAGCGGTATTTCCCGCAGGTTGATGCCAAAGGAGAAGTTGTTCGCGATGAAAAAGGTGATACACTTTTTAATCAGGTTCCAGAGTTCAGACTGACTTCTCAATTAGGGCAACCTGTTTCACAGGCCGATTTGGATGACAACATCTATGTAGCCGACTTCTTTTTTGCTACTTGCCCTGATATCTGTAAAGCTATGTCTTCGCAGCTAGTGCGCGTGCAAGAGGCTTTTCGTGACGAACCAATGGTTAAGATTGCCTCGTTCACCGTCAATCCAGAATACGACACACCTGAAGTATTAAAGGAGTATGGAGAACGATATGGCGCTGATACAAATAAGTGGTATTTCTTGACTGGTGATAGGGAAGAGATCTATACATTGGCGCAAAAAGGGTTTTACCTGCCGGTTATGCAGGTAGAAGGCCAGCAGGACTTCATTCACAGCGAGAAGTTCATGCTAGTAGATCGTGACAGGTATGTGCGTGGTATATATGATGGGACGGATGCGGAAGATGTAGATCGCCTCATACTGGAGATTAAAGTACTTTTAGATGAATACAGCAAATCAAAATAGTCCTGCAGCAGGCAGCGACAAGAAGTTCTTAATTCTTATTGCCATTCTCTCCATCACCATTCCGGTGGTGGTAGCGATGCTATTCTTTATGCCCAAAGAGGGTTCGAACACGGTAGATGTTTCCTTTCTACCAACCCTGCATGCTATTCTTAACTCCATGACGGCCGTGGCCTTGGTTATTGGCTATTACAACATCCGCAAAGGCAACATCAAGGTACATAGAGGCGCTATGGCAACCGCTTTTGGCTTGTCGGCCATTTTCCTTGTCTCGTATGTAACGTACCATTTCTTGGGTGAGCGCACCATTTACGGTGGAGACGGAATGCTAAAGCTTTTCTATTATTTTATTCTGCTGACTCATATTGTGCTGGCCGTAGTGATCGTGCCACTTGTGCTTCTGTCCATGTACTTTGCCCTTACAGAGCAGTTTATCCGTCATAGACGCGTTTCAAAATGGACTTTCCCGATCTGGCTGTATGTTGCAGTAACGGGGGTGCTAGTCTATATTTTGATATCACCGTATTATAGTTAGAACTAGGTGCAGATTAGACTTGTTGTATTATCATGAAACGTCAACTTTTTAAAGTATTTTTTGCTGGTTTGATGATGCTTACTTTAAGCCTCGTCTCCACAAAGGCTTATAGTCAATGTGCGATGTGCCGTGCTACTGTTGAATCCAATGTTGGAACAGGTAGCTCAGAAGACTCCGACTCACAGGTAGGAGCGGGGTTGAACACAGGCATACTATATCTGATGTTGATTCCTTATGTGCTTGTTGGCACTGTTGGATTCCTATGGTATAAAAGTAGCCAAAAGAAGAAGGCCAAAGCAGCTTAAGCTTGATTCTGAACCACTTGCTTTAACTTTTAGCTGCAGACATAAAAGCTCTTACTTTCAGGTCGCGATTCTCGTGACTAACCCTTTCTTGCCTACCTGCCTCAGGTATGCACCTATACTTCTGCCGCATTTTTCTGGTGCGAAATTTGAGCGACCATCACATTGGAATTGATAAATCCCGGAATCAATCGTGTCTTTAGGCTGTTCAAACACTTTAACTCCTAGAAAGACATGTTCTTATGCCGCGTTTTGTTTAAATTCGTGGATAATCCGATGCAGTTTTGAACCGAAGATTCGCGCCTATAGTCCTGTTTGCCTTTGCTGTGCTGTGCTTTATGGCGACAGCTTTTTTGCATTATAGGGTCCCGACCAGTTGGCTAGAGGCAGATCGGGAACAAACACAGCAGCGCATAACACAGCGGGTTCAGGATTTATTGGCTGATGCCCAGCAGGAATCACAGCGGCTTGGTGAAGAGCTCAGCAAGGATCAGGTGACCTTCTCTAAACTTCTCAACCAAACGCATTATCCTACTTTTGTTTACCGAGCAGGACAACTTGTGTTCTGGTCAGATCATACGGTTATACCTGATCTGGACCTGCCCCCAACCGCTAAGCATACCAGCACGATCAAAAATAGCTACGGTACGTTTATCGTCCTTCCGCACAGAACCGAACAGTACCATATTTTCACCTACATTCCCCTGCAGGTAGATTACGGTATAAGCAACGACTACCTTACGTCCGGACTTCAGAAGAATATTTTCGGGAACGCTAATGTGCGTCTGGTGCTTGATAGCCCGGGAAAGTTGCCAAAGGTAAATTCTCAGGAGGGCGATTTTCTTTTTGCCGTGGATTTCGGGGTTGACCGCATCGATTCGGGCTACGATGATTTGCAGCTGATTTTACTAATTCTCGGCGCTGTATTATTCGTGTGGTTCAGTGTAACGCTTAGCAGGCTGTTGCTCGATCGCGGACGTCATACCCAAGGTATAGTACTTTTGCTCGTGCTGCTGGTAGGTTTCCGGTTAGCACTGCTGCTGCTCAACCTCCCCTTCATGATTGTGGAAACAGAATTGTTCGATCCACGTCTTTATGCCGCATCTTTCTGGTCACCTTCCGTTGGTGATTTAGGGCTGAATGTGCTGTTGCTTGTTACGGTGGCGTGGGCTGCATTCTATCTCTTTCATAACAATCAAGTATTGGCGAAGCTCAAAGCACTGTCTCCTGAAAAGAGCAGGCTGGCACTTGGGCTCACCTTGTTGTGTTTTTTTATACTGCTAGCCATTCTGTTCCGTTTTTATTACGGCATCTACCATAACTCTCCGCTCGCACTCGACATCAACCAGTCACTTCAACTGGGTAGGTATAAGCTGGTAATGTATGGGTTGATGTTTGTACATACCATTGCGCTGGGCCTGTTTGGCTACATACTGGCATCGATGGTCAATGTGTTGCTGCGAAAAGTGGACAGGCTGTGGCCCTACAAGCTGCTGCTTCTGGTTGTCGGACTACTGTCAGCATTCGCTCTGTTGTTCGATCTGCAATGGTTGCCCATTATTCTCATAGGCACTATTTTCTGGTTGATCATTATGGTGGCGGCTCAAAACCGGCACGCCATCAGTTTGCCATACCGAACGTACCTGTTCTTCTTCCTGATCATGGCAGTAAGTGGTTTTACGGGAGCGGCATCTCTGTATACCCACTTTCAGAATGAACTGCTCGCCTATAAGCAGAAGTTTGCCTTCGACCTGATGCAAGGCAATGATGTGTTGGCTGAGTACCTGCTGGAGGAAGATGTTGCGGTCAGGGTATCGGAGGATATGCTGATTCAGTCTAAAATGAAAGGGCCTTACGTGGATGCCTTCTTCATCAAGCGCAAGATATCCAGACAGTTTCTGCCTGACTATTTTGATAAATATGAGGCCAATATCCTGCTGTTTGACAGTCAGGGGCGTACCTTGGAAAGTGCTGATACGACAGCTGCCACCTTGCAGGAGCTGCGGCAGAAATACGCCACACCAAATAACCGGACAGAGTACGAAAACTTATACCTGATCAATGATCCGGCGCGGCCGCATACCCGTTTCTACCTGAAGCTAATCGAGGTGCCGCTCAGTCCTAACCAGTACGGCACAATTGTGCTGCAACTCAGTTTAAAAGAGTTGCTCCCGAACAGCTTGGTGCCAGAATTACTGGCAGGGCAACAGCACCAGCAGCCTTTTAGAGCCGACATACTGAGCTACGGAATATATGAGCACAATAGACTTTCGTATAGCGAGGGGGAGTTTGACTATGCCACCAACTTTGACCGTGGGCAGCTGAACCGCAGTGAGCTATATAGGCAGGGTGCTACTGAGGCAAGCTTCCACCACCTAGGTGTACGGACGGATGCAGGACCTACTGTGGTTATTACAACAAGCAAGTATGGCGCCCGGGAAGTATTGTCTAATTTCTCCTTCTTATTCCTTTATTTCACCGCCTGCCTACTTGTGGTGGCTTTGCTGTATATTCTAACACAGCGCAGGCGTATCCGGGAGTTCAAGCCGAACTTCAGTACGAAGATTCAATTGTTCTTGAATTTTGGCATTTTGCTGCCGCTTATGCTGGTTAGTATCGCTACGGCGGGTTTGGTAACAGCTTCTTATAAAAAGGACCTTCTCTCGACCTATGAGAAGAAAGGTGAGGCGATACAAGACCACTTAAGCCGGCCGACTACTCTCGAAATTCTGGATGACAGGAACAGGTTGCTGCGCCGTGTGGTCTCTATTGCGGCGCTCTCCGAAACAGATGTGAGCCTTTATGACCGACATGGGCGTCTGCTGGTGACTAGCCAGCCGCTCATTTTTGAGGCGGGACTGCTTTCGAAGCTGGTAAACCCGAGGGCCTACGCGGCCATTTCGGAACGGCAGGCGCTCCGGGCTTTACTTGATGAGCAGGCCGGCAATCTGAGTTTCAATGCGCTATACCTGCCGCTCAGACAGGACAACGATCCGGACAAATTGATCGGTTTCATCGGTATACCTTTCTTCGACTCGGAGCGGCAACTGGACCTGAAGCTGATCGAACTGATCACGACAACCATGAATATCTTCACGGTAATGTTCATCATGTTCATCATTCTGACCTTTTTCGCCTCGCGTGCGCTTACCGTGCCGCTGCGTATGCTGGCTGACAAGCTGAAGCACACCTCCCTCGCCGGCAAAAATGAAATGCTGGCTTACGAAGGAGCCGACGAGATCGGGATGCTCGTGAATGAATACAACCGCATGCTGCTGACCTTGGAGCAGAACAAGGTGGAGCTGGCCATGCGTGAGAAAGAGGCGGCTTGGCGGGAGATGGCACGACAGGTAGCGCACGAGATCAAAAATCCGCTTACCCCGATGAAGCTCTCGTTGCAGTACCTGCAGAAGGCCATTGCCGAGAAGAACCCGAATACCGAGCAGATGATCAACAAGATCTCGCATACGCTCATCACGCAGATCAACATCCTCAGCGATATCGCCACGTCCTTTTCCAATTTTACCTCCATGCCTGAACCGAAGGCAGAGCTGATGGATGTGGGTATGGCGCTGCGCAAAGCGGCTGATCTGCATACTAACCCGGCTTCGGTGACTACCAAAATGCGTATACCTGCCGAGCCGGTGATGGTGATGGCCGACGAGGCACTGATGGTGCGCACTTTCAATAATTTACTCTTGAATGCGATACAGGCCGTTCCTGCCAGCCGTAAGCCTGAGATAAAGGTGGAGCTGAAGGTGGATGCGGAGAGTAAGGCGCTGATCTCTATTAAAGATAATGGCAGCGGTATACCTGTTGAGATTCAGCAGAAAGTCTTCATCCCGAACTTCAGCACGAAGTATACTGGCTCAGGTATAGGGCTGGCCGTGGCCAAGAAAGGAATTGAAAACGCAGGAGGTCGCATCTGGTTTGTGACAGAAGAGGGAGAGGGGACGACGTTTTACATTTCTTTACCGCTGGCCAAACCATGAGCCGGGGGCTGATTATAGGTATAGCGCTGCTCCTGCTGAGCATTCCCGTACTGGCCCAGTTGCCAGTAAACAACCGCTTTTGCCGTTGGATCTATATAACTGAATATCCACAGGTGCTGGACACGTTGACCATCGATGTGAGTTCGGTTACTTTTATGGGACCGCGCAAAGACCAGTTTAAATTTGACTACAATTACTCGAACCAAGAGTTCAAACTGACGGAATTCCCAAAACCAGTCTATCAGATAATGGATACCTTGGGAACGATGCAGCAATTACCCGACTCGGTACTGGTATGCTACCGGGTACTGCCACTCAGCCTGACCAAGCCTGCCTTTCGGCGAGATATACGCCAGCTGGACATGAGTTCTTTCCAGAAGGACTTTTACAAAGAGGACTTCGCACAGCGAGAGGAGATTTTTAAAACGCCGGGACTAAACAAAACGGGTAGCATCTCGCGGGGTATTTCGTTTGGTAACACCCAAAACGTGTTCGTAAACTCCGCCCTCAATTTGCAACTGGACGGCAAACTGACCGATGATATCAGCATCACGGCGGCCATTACAGACCAGAATATCCCTTTTCAGCCGGAGGGGAATACGCAGCAACTGAATGAGTTCGACCGGGTTTACATTACGCTCAAACACAAGCAATGGCAGCTTTCGGCAGGCGATGTGGTGCTGCGAAGCAAGCCTTCCTATTTCATGCAGTTCTACAAAAACGTGCAGGGGGGGGCTTTTGAGACCACCTTTGGCAAGTCGCCTGACAAACTGGGGACTACCGCTGTGGCGGCATCAGTATCAAAAGGTAAATTTGCCTCACAGAATGTGGAGGCACTGGAAGGGGTGCAGGGGCCATACCGCCTCAGGGGACCGAATAACGAGCGCTTCATCATTGTGCTGGCCAATTCTGAGCGGGTTTTCTTGGACGGCCGGCTACTTGTCCGTGGCTTCGACTTCGACTATGTGATCGACTACAACCAAGCTGAGATTACTTTTACCACTCGCCATGTCATCACCAAAAATTCCCGCATCCGGGTAGATTTTGAGTACTCAGACCTGAACTACAGCCGCAGTATTTACCACGCCAGCCACTACCAGCAACTGGGCAAGGTGCAGGTACATGCCAACTACTACAACGAGTCCGACAACCCAAACAACTTGCTGCACCTCGACCTGCGCGACGAGGAAAAGCGCTTACTGTCAGGTATAGGCGACAGCTTGGATATGGCCGTTACCTCGGGGGCCGTGCAGGTGCCTTTCGACCCGGCGCAGGTGCTGTACGCCCAGCGCGACACCATGGTCAACGGTATGCCGCAGCAGATTTATGTGTTTTCCAGCAATCCGGACTCAGCGGTATACAGTGTGCGTTTTTCGGAGGTGGGAATGAACCGGGGGGATTACGTGACGGGCAGCAATGCGGTGAATGGGCGGGTATACCGTTGGGTAGCACCGATCAATGGCATACCGCAGGGTAATTATGCGCCAGTACGTATACTGCCCACGCCCCGCAAAAAACAGCTGATCACGCTGGGCGGTAACTATGAGTTGCAGAAAGGCGTGAACTTCTTTGTAGAGGGAGCCGCATCGCAGAACGACCTCAACCGCTTTTCCCGACTCGATGCGCAGGATGACAACGGAGCCGCCATGCGGGTTGGCTATGCCATACAGGACCGCGAGCTGCCGCTGCTGGGCAGGTATAAGCTCAATAGTACACTCAACTACGAGTACACCGATGTGAATTTTGAGCCCATTGACCGTTACCGCCCGATAGAGTTTGACCGGGACTGGAGTTTGGACAACTTGAACCAGAAAGCTGAAGACCATATTTTTAACTTTTCGGTGGGTGCGGTGCGCGATCCTCAGAACTTAGTGAACTACCGTATCAGCCGACGCGCTCGTGAGCAGCAGGTAAACGGGGTGCAACATGCATTGGACGTGCACAGGCAGCTGGGCAAACTGGAATTGCGCAATAGTTTCTTCATGCTGCACAGCGACCAGCGAGATCGTGAGTCGGAGTGGTATAGGGGCGATGTAGGGGCCAAGTATAAGTTGGGCAAGATAGAGCCGGGCTATGTATACCGCTTCGATAAAAATAGGATTACGGCTATGGGCAGCGACTCGGTCACAGGCTCGGCCATGTATTTTGATGAGCATATGCTTTTTGTTGAGAGCCGCGATACCGCCAAGACCCGTTTCCGGGTAGATTACAGTTACCGCACCGATCTGCGGCCAACGGCAGTGGGGGAGATGGGCGCACCCGAAGTGGGTCAGACGTATAACGCCATGCTACAGCGCAGGTACGGCCGCGACAGCGACATCGCCCTGCAGGGCACCTACCGCAACCTGAAACTCGAGCAGGGGCAGGATGAAGAGACTGTGCAGTCGCGTGTGGACTGGAACACCTCTTTTCTGGAGGGCAGTTTCCGCTCCGAGATGAGTTATGCCGTGGGTACGGGTCGTGAGCTCAAGCGCATTTTTATATTTAGGGAAACACTGCCGGGGCAGGGCACGCACTACCTCCGCGACGAGGGCAACCCCAACGACCTGAACGATTACCTCGAAGCCCAGACGGTGGACCAGCGCCGTTTCATCAAGGTGTTCCTACCGACGGACGAGTACATCAACGCCTATACCAACCGCTTTACCTACCGCCTCAACAGCAACGTGCCCCGCAGCTGGCGCAGCGCTGACGGCGTGAAAGGTTTTATGGCCAAGTTTTCAGCACTTAGCTTTGTGAGCATCGATAAGAAAACGACGGATGATGATGTGATGAACCGCTTCAACCCCTTCAGCGAGGATTTTGAGGATGAGTTTCTAATCTCGCTGATCAAATCGCTGCGCAACACGCTCTACTTTAACCGCAGCAACCCCAAGTATGGTTTGGAGTATACGGTGCAGCAGAACCAGCAGAAGTCGCTGCTGGCGAATGGCACTGAGACGCGCAGTGTGGGCAACCACCAACTGATCGCCCGCCTGAACCTGAACGAAGTGCTGAGCTCCAAGGTAAGCCTGGCCCAGAACGTGCGCGACAACCGATCTAATTTCCTAAGCTCCAAAAACTTCAGTATTGTGTCACAGGAGCTGACTCCGGAGCTGGCCTATCAACCCAATGCCAAGCTGCGCTTTACAGGTACTTACCAACTAGCCATGCGTGAAGACAAACTCTCCCCCTCCGATGCCGAGCAGCAAGCCACGTTCCATGAACTTGGGTTGGAGACGAAGCTGAGCCAAGTAAGCAAACGCACCGTGTCGGGTCTCGTCCGCTGGGTGAACATCGAGTTCGACGGCGACCAGAATTCCTATGTGGGCTACGAAATCCTAAACGCCCTTCGCCCCGGCAATAACCTGACGTGGTCTTTCAATGTGCAACAGCGCCTGAGCAATGGTCTTAATATCTCGCTTAACTACGACGGCCGTAAGGCGAATAGTGTAGGGGCGGTGCATACGGGCAGAACGCAGGTTTCGGTGTTGTTTTAAAGATTTGCTACACCTTGTATTCAGGTAGATTATCTAATCTAGAGTATATATTATTTTGTATATTGTATTGGTGTGGGAGGGAGATGCCTAACAGATAATCTTAATTTTACATATAGCGCAGATAGTGGGAGTAGGTACTCCTGCTAGCAGATAGTTAGAGAAAATTGAAGTCATAAAGCCTGAGAAGGATCTCTTTTTTTAGTTTAAATCCAGAATCATAGAAAAACCTTCTATACAAATAAAAACCCGCTCCCATGAACAAAAAGCTCTTCCTGTTAATAAGCCTCCTTTGTCTTACTGCTGTTTTCTTCATCACATGCTCTGCTGAATCTGGCACCTCACCACACTCGCCCGAAGAACAAGTAGAGCAATTCTTTAAAACATACAGGGAAGACACTGATAGAGCAGTTACACAACTGTTCAGGTCAAACAAGAACGTTGATGTTAATACCAGCGACTTAGCAGCTAAACTCAAAGATGTTGTTGGAAAGATTGGTTATTTCAATGGTTACGATTTAATTGTGAAGCGCAAGGCTGGTGACAGCATGATACTGTACAGCTATTTAGCCAAGCATGACGCTCAACCTCTAAGGTTTACTTTCGTTTTCTACAAGCCAAAGGATACTTGGCAGATATACAACTTCGAGTTTGGAACCGAAGTGGATAAGGAGCTTAAGAGAGCAGCGGAGATTTACTTGCTTGATGAAACCTATGTTGAAGAACTAAACAATTAGTCCTTAAAAACAAAATTCTCTAACCACATCTAAACTTTAACTACGCCACAGTTTAGCAAAGTCCGTTAGCACAATAAAGCACCAACGCCCCACCTATGAAACCATAAGCGGGGCGTTGCTATACCTGCTGAACAATTACTCATTCAGCACTATTCATTACTCATTAATAATACTTCCCCTCCATCAGGTAGTTCTGCACATAGTCCTTCACACCTTCCTCTAAGGTATAGAACTCCCGGCTGTAGCCGATAGAGCGAAGCTTATCCATGTTGGCCTCTGTGAAGTACTGGTAGTTGTCACGCAGGTTTTCCGGGGTGTCCATAAAATCGATGTTTGCTTCTACGCCCATCGCCTCAAAAGTATTCAAAGCCAGCGCCATAAACGTGCGGGCTTTACCGGAGCCGAGGTTGTAAATACCGGAGTTCTTGCGGTGCTGCATCAGGAACATACATACCTCCACCACGTCCTTCACATATACAAAGTCGCGCATCTGCTCGCCGTCAGCAAAGTCGGGGTGGTGGGAGCGGAATAGTTTCATGCTGCCGTGATCTTTTATCTGGTTGTAGGCATGGAAAATAACGGAGGCCATTTTACCCTTATGGTATTCGTTCGGGCCATACACATTAAAGAACTTCAGGCCTGCCCAAAAAAAAGGCTTCGCCGTCTGCTCTAGTGCCCACTTGTCGAAGTCGTTTTTAGAGTCGCCGTATGGGTTGAGCGGCTTCAGCAAAGGGATAGTCGCTTCTTCGTCGTCGTAGCCGAGGGTGCCGGAGCCGTAGGTGGCAGCCGAGGAGGCGTATACCAGCGGGATCTGGTATTCGCAGCAGGCGTTCCATACCTGCTTGGAGTAGTTCAGGTTGAGCAGGTCAAACACATCCTTGTTAAACTCGGTGGTGTCGGTGCGGGCGCCGAGGTGGAAGATAAACTCCACTTCTTCGTAGTTCTCGTCCAGCCACTCCGTAAAGCCGTCACGATCCACATACTCTTTTATGTTTTTCCCTTTGAGATTCCCTTCTTTTTTGGCGACAGAAAAATTGTCCACCACCACGATATCATTGAAATTAGCTGCATTGAGCCTGCTTACGAGGCAGCTCGCAATAAAGCCGGCAGCACCAGTTACGACGATCATAATTCAGATTTATAGGCTGTAATGTAAATTGCGTTAAATTTACGAAAATAAATGGAGTGGGCTGCGCCAATAGCCGCACGGCTCCTCATTCAGAAACAACCTATACCTTGTACCCATACCTGAATCGCCTTATTGGTATCCTGCTTTTGCTGTTCACTATGGCCTGCAGCCTGGAGAAAGAACAGAGGACAGGGGAGGAGCTTGTGCTGCAAGACGGGCTCGGGCGGGAAGTGCGCCTGCCAAAACAGCCTGAGCGGGTGATGGCTTTTGCCTCCTCCATGACCGAAATGTTCTTCGCCGTTTGCGACACGGCTAGTATTGTGGGACGTACCCAGCAATGTGACTATCCGGCGGCAGTTTATACCAAACCAGTCGTGAACAGTTACCCCGTAGACTACGAGCAGGTGCTGGCGCTTAAACCGGACCTTGTCTTCACGGTAGAAGGTATAACCCCACTTGACGTAGCAGCCCGACTGGAAGAACTCGGTATACCTGTCTACTACCAGAAATACCGCAGCGTGGAAGATATCCTGCTAGGTATAGAAGATATTGGCCGCATCATGGGGCGCGAGGAGCAGGCCAACTACTTGGCCGATTCGCTGCGCCAGCAGGTGAGGGAGATTGAGAACAGGTATAGCCAGCAGACCAACAAGCAACGGGTACTGGCGATTACGTGGAGCGACCCCATTTATGTATATGGGCAAAACACCATCCTGACAGATCAACTTCGCATTTTAGGCGCTGAGAATGCTGTGCAGGAAGTATTCGATCAGCCCTATCCGGCACTTACTAGAGAGTACATCCTAAAGCTCAACCCTGATGTACTGTTGGGCGGAAGTATAGAACGTCTCGAGAAAGAGTTTTTCAGTCTTTACCCGGAGCTTCGCAAAATAGCCGCCTATCAGAATAAGCGCATCTATGCCCCAACCGGTAACCTGATCGAGCGTCCGAGTCCACGTGTGGTGGAGTCCATTGTTGAACTCGAAAGCTTTCTATACCCATGAGCAGGGCGCTATACTTTCTGGTAGCCCTGTTCCTCATACTGGCGGCTTTGGTACTGGGCCTGCAGGTGGGTAGTTTCGAAGCCGATCTGGCAACTATCGCACAAGCTTTCCTGCATTACGACCCTGACAATACCACGCATTACGCCATTGTTCACCTGCGTTTGCCGCGGCTTTTGCTGGCCTTGGTGGTCGGGGCTTCGCTGGCTTCCTGCGGTTATTTGATGCAGGCCATGGTGAACAATGGACTAGCAGACCCATACCTATTGGGGACAGCCTCAGGTGCTTCGTTGGGAGCTGTGATCGTTTTCTTTGGTTTTGTTGAGGTCTCCATAGCCGGTATTTACATGCCACCGGTGTTTGCACTGGTAGGCGCTTTCATCGTTACCTTAGTTGTTGTCATACTAGGCTACCGGAAGCGAAAGCTTATACCTGCGCAGCTGCTGCTGGCAGGTATAGCCATCAGCTCGCTGGTTACGGCCATTGTTGGACTGCTCACTTTTTTGTCTGACTCAGAGGGTAAGCTTAAATCAGTTATTTTCTGGTCGATGGGCAGTTTTGAGAGAGCCAGTTGGGCTTTGCTGCCATACCCGAGTACTGCGCTGCTTCTGGCGCTTTTGCTGTTCGCCTTTCTGCAGAAGCAGCTCAATATACTTTTATTGGGGGCAGATCGGGCACAGGCGCTCGGAGTACAGGTGGCACAGACGCGTTGGGCTATCTTGGCAACTGTTTCCATCGTAACAGGCTTCGCCGTGGCCACTTCTGGACCTATTGGTTTTGTGGGGTTGATCATTCCGCATGTCACCCGTGGGCTGATGGGAGCCACCGGAAAGAGTAATCTGCTTTTCTGCGCCTTTGTCGGTGGTTTTTTCATGCTGCTCTGCGATCTGCTGTCCCGCATTTTATATCCGCCGGCAGGGCTGCCAATTGGAATCATTACTTCGTTCTTTGGTGTTCCTTTCTTCGTATATTTGCTGTCTCGAAAGAATTATAAGTTTAGTAGTTAGATGATTTACGTAAGCAGATTAGAGCATTTTAACGCAGCCCACAAGCTGCACAACCCAAACTGGTCGTTGGCGAAGAATAAGGAGGTGTTTGGGCCATGTGCAAACACTAACTGGCATGGGCACAATTATGAGCTGATCGTGACCGTAAAAGGAAAGCCGGACCCCGATACCGGTTTTGTGATTGACCTCAAAAAGCTGAGCACCCTCATCCGCGAGAACATCATCCAGAAGGTAGACCACAAAAACCTCAACCTCGATGTGGCCTTTATGGAAGACAAACTGGCCAGTACGGAGAATCTGGTTGTAGAATTCTGGAAAATTCTGGAGCCTAAAATCACTGAAATTTCAGGTGCCAAGCTACATTCTCTCAAATTATATGAAACGCCACGTAACTACGTGGAGTATTTTGGCGAATAAGCAATCATAGCTTTCCGGCTATACTTTCCGATTGCTTTCATCGTTCCCCGTCTACATGGGGAGTCCAAACGCATACGCATTACATGAAATATTATATTATAGCTGGTGAGCGCTCTGGCGATCTGCATGCTTCTAACCTCATTAAACAGATCCGCAAACAAGACCCGGATGCTGACATAAGAGGCTGGGGAGGCGACATGATGCAGGAGGCCGGCATGCACTTGGTAAAGCACTACCAAGAGATGGCCTTTATGGGCTTTGCTGAAGCCGCCGCTAACTTTTTCAAAATTATGGGCTTTCTGCGCGAGTGCAAAGCCGACATTACCGCTTTTAAGCCGGATGTCCTTATTCTGGTAGATTATGCCGGTTTCAACATGCGTGTTGCCAAATTCGCAAAGAATAACGGCCTGAAGGTCTTTTATTACATCTCTCCCAAGATCTGGGCATGGAACCAAGGCCGAGTGCATCGTATCAAAAAGCTCGTGGATCGCATGTTCGTGATCATGCCTTTCGAAGAGGAATTCTATGCACGCTTCGATTATAAAGTAGACTACATTGGCAATCCGGTTTCCGACTCTGTCAATGACCATGTCGCTTCCCCGGATTTCAGAAGCCGCAACATGATCCATAACAACAAGCCTATTATCGCGCTGTTACCCGGCAGCCGGAAACAGGAGATCGAGAATATGTTGGATGTCATGCTGAGTGTGCTGCCCTCTTTCCGCGATTTTCAGTTTGTGGTGGCTGGAGTCTCTAACTTCCCCAAGGAGTACTACGAGCAGTATAAGAAAGACCCGAATATCAAGATCATCTACGACCAGACTTACGATCTGCTAGCAAACGCGAAGGCGGCGCTGGTAACGTCTGGTACGGCCACGCTCGAAACGGCGCTGTTTGATGTGCCGCAGGTGGTGTGCTACAAAACCAGTGCGATCTCTTATGCCATTGGCAAGCGTGTGATTAAAGTGCCTTATATTTCCTTAGTTAACCTGATCGCCGACAGACCTGTGGTCACCGAACTGATTCAAGATGACTTTACAGCCAAGAAGATTGTGGCAGAGCTTAAGAGTATCTTGTTCGACAAGTATGCGATCCAGAAGCAGAAGGAGGGATATGCGCTTGTGAAACAGAAGATAGGGGAGCATCGCACAGCTGAACGTGCCGCAGAATTAATGGTAGGGTACTTGCAGCAATAGCCAATATTCCTCTAGGGACAATTCGTAACCTCTCCGAATTATGCACAGGTATATCTTGTAAAAAGTTTAAAGCAAAAACGCCTCAGTTGATCATTCAACTGAGGCGTTTTTGTTAACTAGTATCTATACCCTATGCAACGCGCAATTGCTTCAAGGGTGACTTGTCAAATTTATCACGGGCATATTCACCGGTAATCACCAGCTCTTTAGCACCTTCCTCTGACGGAAGCTCGAACATGGCATCCGTCATGATGCCCTCGCAGATAGAGCGCAAACCACGTGCTCCGAGCTTGTACTCAGCGGCTTTTTCCACGATGTAGTCCAGCGCATCGTCATCGAAGCTAAGGCTGATGTTCTCCATCTCAAAGAGGCGCTTGTACTGCTTCACGATCGAGTTTTTCGGCTCGAGCAGGATCAGGCGCAGGGTTTCTTTGTCCAACGGCTCTAAGTGGGTAAGTACTGGCAGACGACCGATCAATTCCGGGATCAGACCAAAATTCTTCAAGTCTTGGGCAGTTAGGTACCTCAGGAAGCTTTCTTTTTCCTCAGACTCATCCTGCTTCGACTTCGAGAAGCCGATCGGACGGGTGTTCAAGCGGTTTTTGATCAAACGGTCTATACCGACAAAAGCGCCACCACAGATGAACAGAATGTTTTCTGTATTCACGGTGATCATCTTCTGCTCTGGGTGCTTGCGTCCGCCTTGCGGTGGCACATTTACCACAGTACCCTCTAGCAGTTTCAAAAGCGCCTGCTGCACACCTTCGCCACTCACGTCGCGGGTTATGGATGGGTTGTCGCTCTTGCGGGCGATCTTGTCAATCTCGTCAATGTATACAATGCCGCGCTCAGCAGACTCTACATTGTAGTCGGCTGCCTGTAGCAGACGGGTCAGAATGCTCTCTACGTCTTCGCCTACATAGCCAGCCTCAGTCAGTACAGTCGCGTCGGCTATACAGAAAGGAACCTGCAGGATGCCGGCCATCATACGGGCCAAGTATGTTTTACCTGTGCCTGTCTCGCCTACCATGATGATGTTTGACTTTTCGATCACGACATCATCTTCATTGGTACGCTGCATCAGTCGCTTGTAGTGGTTGTACACCGCTACCGACATCACCTTCTTCGCCTCATCCTGCCCCACTACAAACTGATCAAGGTAATCCTTCATCTGCTTCGGCTTCATTAGGTTAAATTTCGGCGTACGGCTGTTAGCCCGTATCTTGTTTTCCTCGTTCAGGATTTGTTGAGCTTGCCCGATGCAACGGTCACAGATGTGCGCGTTTATACCGGATATCATCACAGATACGTCTTTCTTATTCTTGCCGCAAAAGGAGCAGGTAATTTCAGCCATAAAGTTTTGTTCAGAAGATCTTAGAGGTCCTCGCAGACCTAACACAAAAGCAAAGGTACAAAATTGAAACCTTACTAAGGTAGTAATTTAAAAGCTAAAATGTTGATATGGTTATAAAAAGTAGCTTTAAATTCAAAAATTGCTATTCCTGTATTTTGTGGTAAAACCCTTATTTTAAGCTTTTTACGTAAAAACACTATCCACAAATGCTTGTTGATAAATTTTTAACTGAAATTTAATTTGAAAAGCTCTGTATCATAATGGTGCAATTTTTTCTTGCTTTAAATAATAGCAAAGCCCATACCAAATTGATGGTATGGGCTTTGCTACTTTGTTGATTATAAAGTGCTTAGTCCTTCTTGCGGTGAAGCACCTCATCAATCAGACCGTACTCTTTGGCTTCTTCAGCTTTCATCCAGTAGTCACGATCCGAGTTGTCGTATACCTCTTGGTAGGATTTGCCAGAGTGCTCGGCCAAGATCTCATACAGCTCCTTCTTCAGTTTCAGGATCTCACGCGCTGTGATCTCGATGTCAGAAGCCTGACCTTGCGCACCACCCATCGGCTGGTGAATCATGACACGGGCGTGTGGGAGGGCAGAGCGCTTGTTTTTAGCACCACCTGCCAGCAGCACGGCACCCATTGAAGCAGCCAGACCTGTACAGATCGTTGCCACATCCGGGTTTACATACTGCATGGTGTCATAGATGCCAAGACCGGCGTATACTGAGCCACCCGGGCTGTTAATGTAAAGCAGGATGTCTTTCTTAGCATCGGCTGACTCTAGGAACAGCAACTGGGCCGTTATAATATTGGCAATGAAGTCATCCACCTGTGTGCCTAGGAAGATGATGCGGTCCATGATCAGGCGGGAGAACACGTCGATCTCACGGAAGTTCGTGGGACGTTCCTCAATTACAGAGCGGGTCATACTCTCGATGGTATGCATGGCTCTGCCTTCTACATGATTAATATATTGGTCTACGCCTAGGCCGCTCATGCCTTGGCCCTTTACGGCAAATTTCCGGAACTCGTCTTTGTTAAACATCATCTTGTTTAGATTTACGGTTTGGTCAAAAATAAAAAAGTCCTTTAAATAATAAAGGACTTTTTAAGTTAAATATTATAATTCGTTCTTAGAACGACATGTTCTTGAAGTCCTCCGTAGAGATTGTCTTCTCTACAACAGTCATCTTTTCTTTAAGTTTAGCGAGCACCTTCTCAGCTAGCAGTTGCTCGTACTCATTGATGTAGTTGCGGCCATTCTCCTGCTGCAGGTATTGGTTAGCGTAGTTGTTCATGCTCTCTACCAGTTCCTCTGGTATTTCAGGCATGTTGAACTGAGCCAACATCTTCTCCTTCGTGCTGTTCACCACCTCTTCGTTGGTAACTTTCAGCTCGTTCTCCTCCACAACCTTGTTCTTGATCATAGACCACTTCAGTTCCTTCAGGTACTTGTCGAAGTTCTCTTCGATCTGCTCTGTCGTAAGGCGGCCTTCGTTCGTCACTTGCAACCAACGCTTGAAGAACTCTTTAGGAAGCTCTACCTCTACATTGTCAACCAATGTGTCGATGATGTTGCGGCTCAGCAGGTTATCTGCCTCACGGTCATAGTTCTCCTTGATCGTCTCACGGATCTTGGCGTCAAACTCCTCTTCCGTTTTCACTTCGTCCTTACCGAACAGCTTGTCAAACAGCTCTTGGTTCAGCTCAGCGGCTTCTGTGCGGTTGATCTTCTCTACTGTGAATTCGAACTCACCGTTCAGGTCAGCTACCACTTCTTTGCTCAGGCCAGTAACATGGGCCAGTGCGCTGTTGTCATCACCGAAAGCCTTACGGATATCGAAACGGATCGTGTCACCGGCTTTAACACACATGAACTGATCTTTGCCTTCTACCACACGGTTTGTAGGGATAAGGGTCTTAGACTCGAACTCACCTTCTACTTGCTTCAGGTCACCGTAGATAAAGTCACCTTCTTCAGAAGTTTCCGGGTTTGTTGTTTGACCGAACTGGCGCTTCAGGTTCTCATAAGCCTCGTCCACTGTCGTCTGGTCCAACTCCACAGTGTAACCCTCTACGCTTTTATCAAGCGGAAGGTTGAAGTCTGGCAGCAGGCCAACAGCGTAATTGAATTCAAACTCTTTCTGGTTGTCCCAGTCAATGTTGTCTTGGCTTGGCTCCGGAAGCGGCTCGCCCAGCAGTTTTACATCGTTATCCTTGATATACTTAGTGATCTCCTCCTGAAGAAGCTTGTTGATAGACTCAACCAGTATGCTCTTGCCATACATCTTCTTGATAAGTCCGGCAGGCACTTTACCAGGTCTGAAACCTTTGATCTGGGCTTTCTTGCTGAATTCTTTTACTTGCTGATCAACCTTAGGAGCATAGTCTGACTCTGCCAGAACTACCTTGAGTTGCGCGTTAGTGCCGTCGGTTTGATTTAATGTAATATTCAAGGCTTACAAAAATTTTAATGATGATACATCTAGTAAAAACAAACCCCCAACATGGGCTGTTGAGGGTTTCGTTTGTGTGCGGATGGAGGGACTCGAACCCCCATGCCTCGCAGCGCTAGATCCTAAGTCTAGTGCGTCTACCAATTTCGCCACATCCGCATGTGTGCTTGTTTGTAATGATGGTGCAAATTTACACACGCTAATTTTAAATGCAATAGGGCGGCCCAAAAAAAAGTGATTATTTTTCAGATAGAACTTAGAAAAGCCTGTCTCGATGTGCTTACTGTTTCAGCATCAACTATTTGCGGTAATCGCAGCGCAATGTGTGTATACAAGCGTATATTCATGTATATTTGAAACTTAAACAGCCACCACCATATTTATACTAATGTCAGCTATTAGCTTAAGTATGGCTGCAGGCTCGCAAAGCCTAAGCACCCTATACTTTCTATTTTCAGAATGAACATGATCGATCCGGAAGCAGAACGCAAAGAGATCCTAAGATACTACCGCAGATTACTTCGGCATGCTAAGCCTTTCTTAAAGGATAACGATGCCAAGATCATAAAAAAGGCTTTCAATACATCGGTAGAGGCGCACAAGGATATGCGCCGTAAGTCGGGAGAGCCTTACATACTGCATCCGCTGGCCGTAGCGCAGATCGCTGTAGAAGAGATCGGCTTAGGTACAACTTCTATCGTGGCGGCCTTGTTGCACGATGTGGTAGAGGATACCGATATGGATGTGGAGGAGATCGAGCGTGAGTTTGGTCCCAGTGTAGCCCGCATCATCGAAGGACTTACCAAGATCTCCGGTGTATTCGACTACGGTACGTCGCAGCAGGCTGAGAACTTCCGCAAAATGCTGCTCACCCTGTCCGACGACGTACGGGTGATTCTCGTTAAGCTGGCCGACCGCCTGCACAATATGCGTACGCTTGATAGCATGCCACGCCACAAGCAGCTCAAGATCGCTTCGGAGACCATGTACCTGTATGCGCCACTCGCGCATCGCTTGGGCTTGTACGCCATCAAGTCGGAGTTGGAAGACCTCTACTTGAAGTATACTGATACAGATACCTATAAGGACATCTCGACTAAGATTCGGCAGACCCGTAGCGCACGAGGGAAGTTTATAAAGGACTTTATCTCACCTATTGAGGAGGAACTGCGCCGGCATGGTTTTAAGTTTAATATCAAAGGCAGACCTAAGTCGATCTACTCTATATTAAAGAAGATCAAGAAGCAGAACATTACCTTCGAAGAGATTTATGACCTCTTTGCCATACGCATTACGCTGGATGTGCCGCTTGAGCATGAGAAGGCGGCTTGCTGGCAGGTATACTCTATTATTACAGACTTTTACCAGCCCAACCCGGACCGCCTGCGCGACTGGGTGAACACCCCGAAAGCCAATGGCTATGAATCTTTGCATACCACTGTGATGAGTAAGTCTGGCCAGTGGGTGGAGGTGCAGATCCGGACCAAGCGTATGGATGAGATTGCAGAGCGCGGTTATGCAGCCCACTGGAAGTATAAGAGCGACGGAAGCGGGGGAGAGTCTGGTCTGGAACTGTGGATTAACAAGGTGCGCGATATGCTGGAGAACAACACGGCCAACGCACTGGAGTTCATGGACGAATTCCGCAAGAACCTATTCGTAGAGGAGGTGTTCGTCTTTACGCCAAAGGGAGAGCTGCTTATTCTGCCCGATCGTGCCACCGCCTTAGACTTCGCCTTTGAGATTCACTCGCAGATTGGTTTGCAGTGCCTCGGTGCGAAAGTAAACCAGAAGCTGGTGCCTTTGAGTTTTAGGCTGCGAAACGGTGATCAGGTGGAGATACTCACTTCCCAGAAGCAAAAGCCAAACGAAGAGTGGCTGGACTACGTGGTGACATCCAAGGCGCGCTCCCGCATTAAAGAGTACCTACGCGAAGAGCGCAAAAACAAATCAGAGCAGGGCAAGGTTATGTTAGAGCGTCGCCTTTCCTACCTAAAGGTGCCCGAAACGCAGGGTAATCTGAACAAAATCATGGCTTTTTTTAATGTGCCGTCCGTGCAAGACCTGCATTACCGTATTGCCACGGGGCACATCGATATCAAGAATATCAAAGAGGTGATCTTCACGGCACAGGCCGAGCGGGGAGCCTCTATGTTGGAACCGAAGACCTTTGACCGGGAGGTGCAGAAGATTAGAGGTGTTAACTCCGACATGCTCGTGATAGGTGAGAACACGTCGAATATGGCGTATAAGGTGGCATCCTGCTGCAATCCTATACCTGGTGATGAAGTGTTTGGCTTTGAGACGGGAGGGGATGGTATTGAAATACACCGTACCAATTGCAAGAAAGGTATAGAGTTGATGTCGAACTACGGCAACCGTATCATCAAAGCCAAGTGGACGGACCAGAAGGAGCTGGCTTTCTTGGCAGGTATACGCATCAAGGGAACAGACCGTGTAGGATTGGTGAATGACCTGACCCGAATCATTTCGAATAGCTTGCGTGTAAACATGCGTTCTATCACGATCGATTCACACGATGGAATCTTTGAGGGCAACATCATGGTTTTTGTAAATGACACCGGCCACTTGGATAAACTGATCCAGCGGATGGGCAAAGTAACGGGCGTGCTCACCGTCGAGCGATTCGACTAACGAGTAATACCTATTATATAAAGGAGAAGACATGGCAGTAGACCAAAAAGTTAGAATAGAGGAAGTAAAGAAAATATTCACAGCCTACCTTGAGAGCAAAGGCCTTCGCAAAACACCGGAGCGCTACGCCATCTTGGAGGAGATATATTCCCGTTCGGGTCATTTTGATGTGGAGTCGCTCTACATCAGCATGAAGAACAAGAACTACCGCGTGAGCCGGGCCACGGTGTACAATACCCTAGACCTGCTCGTAGAAAACGACTTGGTGAGCAAGCACCAGTTCGGACGCAACCTGGCGCAGTACGAGAAATCCTATGGCTACCGCCAGCACGATCACGTGATCTGTACCGAGTGTCATAAAGTAGTGGAGTTCTGCGATCCGCGCATCCATAATATACAGACAATGGTGGGCGACCTTTTAAATTTTCATATCTTGCACCATTCCCTAAATCTGTACGGGGTATGCGGCGATTGCCGCGCCAAAAAAGCAAATGAACAGCAACAGCATGAAGTATCAGACAGAGCTAAAGGATGATGTCCTGTTCATCAGGCTAGAGGGAGACCTGATCGCAGGACCTGACACACAAAAACTGATGACAACCGCCGAGGAACAGGTAGAGGAAAAAAAGCTTCTCTGTGCCGTGGACTTGTCTAATGTCCGCTTTATGGACAGCAGTGGTATGGGGGTGCTTGTCTCTCTGTTGACCAAGTTCCGCAATAGGGGAGGGGAGTTGGTGTTGATTAAGCCATCCGATCATATCCGCAAACTTTTAATCGTTACGAAGCTCAATGCCATTTTTACCATCGCAGAAAATGATAACTTCGCAGCGCAATTCTTAAAGGAATCAATTTACTAACGTATAAATGGCAGTTGACATATTAATAGGTCTGCAGTGGGGCGACGAAGGCAAAGGCAAAATCGTCGACGTACTGGCACCTACCTATGACATTGTTGCCCGTTTTCAGGGCGGCCCTAATGCGGGCCACACACTAGAGTTCGAAGGTACAAAACACGTACTGCACCAGATCCCTTCTGGTATCTTCCATGAACACATCCAGAATATCATTGGCAATGGCGTTGTGTTAGACCCAATCGTGTTCCGCGTTGAAATGCAGAAACTGCAGGACCGTGGTGTCGATGCAACCAAAAATCTGTTCGTTTCCAAAAAAGCATCCCTTATCCTGCCTTCCCATAAAGTACTGGACAGGGTTTCGGAAGAAGCACTCGGTTCAGGCAAAATTGGCTCTACGCTGAAAGGTATAGGGCCGACTTATCAAGACAAAATTGGCAGAGTGGGATTGCGCATCGGCGATATACTGGCAGATGATTTTCAGGACCGCTATAATAAACTGGTAGACCGCCATCGCAAAACGGTGGAGTTTTATGGGCAGACACTAGACTTAGGAGAGCAGGAGCAGGCATTCTTTGATGCGGTTGACTACCTGCGCACACTCCAGTTGGTGGACAGCGAGTACATGATCAACGAAGCCCTGAAAAATGGCAAGCGTGTATTGGCAGAGGGAGCGCAAGGCTCGTTACTCGATGTAGACTTTGGTACTTATCCGTTCGTGACTTCTTCTACTACCCTAGTAGCAGGTGCTTGCACTGGTTTAGGAGTAGCTCCACGTCACATCGGCGAAGTATACGGTATCTTTAAAGCATACTGCACGCGCGTAGGAAGCGGACCATTCCCGACAGAATTGTTGGATGATGTAGGAGAACAGATCAGAAAAGCAGGGAATGAGTTTGGCTCAACCACCGGACGTCCACGTCGCTGCGGCTGGGTAGATCTGCCAAGCCTGAAGTACTCCATCATGCTAAATGGCGTAACGCAACTTAATATGATGAAGGCAGATGTATTGACAGAGTTTGACACGATCAAGGTATGCACGCACTACAAGCTGGCCTCAGGAGAAATTACGGATCAGTTGCCTCACTCATTAGATACAGAGAACATCGAACCCATCTATGAAGAATTGCCGGGTTGGAAAGTAGAACTGAACCAGATTGACACAGTAGAAGCTTTACCTGAAGCATTCAATAACTATATGACATTCCTAGAAGAGCATTTACAAGTGCCGATCACCATCGCGTCGGTGGGTCCGGATAGGAAGAGTACATTGAGAAGAGAGCAGGCGAAAGTAAGCTAGCATAAGAATAGAAAAATAGAAAGGCTTCATCCAGTAAGGGTGAAGCCTTTTTTGTTTTAGATAAAATAAAGAAGACAAGGAACTAGATAAGTAGGAAAGGAGTATGTCACCTACATCCAGCAAAAGAATATTGAGTTTGTAAAGATTTAAAAAATCTGATAAGAGTTGGAACTTCTGGAATAAGCCAAGATGTTAACCCAAAGCCGCTGGTAATAAACAAGCTGGAAGATGTGGAGAATCCCACGGGTAAATACAAACGCAACCCCTTCACACAATAGGCAAAATTGAGCATTCAAAAGATGGATGCAAAAACCCGCAAGAAAGTTTAAAAGTATTCGCCGTGCCGGTCAGGCACTTAGGCGGAACCGCCCGGGGGAGAGGGCCAAAGTTGACAGCGCCCCCTTGCAGGTCCGGGATTTTTTCTGACCTTTGCACTCCCAACACGGTAGAACGGGTCGGGGAAAGCGAGTGAGAGGGCGGCCGGCGGGGCGGCCACCGGTGCCAACCTTGAGGGCCAGACACCGGGGAATAAGAGACTGAAAAAACTTTGCCTCGGGCATTGCAAGCTTAGAAAAGCTTGCTACCTTTGCAGCCCGCTTCAACAGGGGGCGGCTTTTAAGGCGTCGGTAACAGGGGCTGAAAAAAGAGAAAAAAAACTTTGCCTTGGTTGTTGAAGATGTCAAAACTCTTCCTACCTTTGCAGCCCGCTTCAGCAGGAGGCGTT
>NZ_CANMNI010000004.1 GCF_947499215.1 uncultured Pontibacter sp. | reverse complement strand
GCCCTCTCCCCCGGGCGGTTCCGCCTAAGTGCCTGACCGGCACGGCGAATACTTTTAAACTTTCTTGCGGGTTTTTGTCGTCTCCTAACAATACAGGTCGTTTTAACCTGCATTGCTAATAGTCTGTTTGTTTTCAGAGCTCTTATTTACTCTAAAAAGGTTGTGTTGCTGTTAACCTCATAAGGAGATATGCTTTCGCTATCTGTGGAAAATCCCTACGCTGCTGCGCCTCAGTTCTTGCTGCGCTAGTGTTTAACAGTATTTTCTCTTCCAGAAGTTCCATACTATTCTACTTTTTTCTTGAATAGTTTATTTTCTTCTGATACTTGTATTGAATAGAAGCCTATACCTTATGCTTTGGCTTTCTCAACTCAAAAGCCCTTTCTTTTCGGAAAGGGCTTTGCAATCTCAGTCTGATTTAAAATTAAGCTATGCTGTTTTCGGTCTTTTATACAAGGGTACTGTACTGCATGGCTCGCCATACATCAGGCTACTTACCACTGGTAAAAGCTTTCGCATGATTTCTACATAGGCATAAGTGGGCACAGGTATACTGCCGCAGCCTTTGATTACAACTTTCCCATCTCTGTATTCTTCCGGATCTACTTTGGCAATCGCTTCCTGCATCAGGGCTTGTTCCAATGCTTCCAAATCACCAAATACATAATAGTTGGCGTGTGCCTGCAGCTTTGTAGCCAATAGCATATAAGCCCATGTTGGCACGATGGCATCCACGGAGCAAATAATGGCAACGTTCTTCCCGGCATACGCTGACCAGTCATGTTCTTTCACAAAAGCTCTGAAATCCTTTTCACGAAGGATCAGTCCCTGAAACAGGTTTTCCTTTATATCATACACCACACGCTCTCCCGGATGAAGCAACTCTTCTAAGTTCAGCGTCACCAGTGCGCTTTGTGCTACTTTATTTATTATATCTGACATGGGTAGACTTATTTTACTATGTTCTTACTAGGGCTCGTAATATAAACATCCTTCAGGTAGAAGGGTTCATAATAGGCTATGTCTTCGAAAGCTTGCTGCTCATACTTTGCCAAAGCCAGTTGACCAATGGGTTTTGCGGATGGCTGTATGCTGTCGATGAACAGCGCATTGGTATGACCGGTTTTCAAGCTTTTGAATTTTGCCGCTCCGTTTCCAAAAAACACGATCGGCTGTGACTCAAGTTGCGCCTCCAGTGTCTGTTCATCCAAGACGACAGGCTCGATTGGCAGCTGTTCTTCCAAGTTAGAATTGAGCAAACAGGTATAGACCTCCATCCGGCGGGCATCCACCATCGGGCAAAACAAGTATCTCTCCGGGTTAGGAACTGCCTGAATCGCCTGCAGCGCCAGCCCATACAATGTGCTTACCTCCAACAAAGGAATATCCAGCGAATAGCAAAGTCCTTTGGCCGTTGAGCTGCCGATGCGCAAACCGGTATATGAACCCGGACCTCCTGACACCGCCACCGCGTTCAGTTGCTTCAGCTCCACTCCGCAGTTTTCGAGCAATTGCGAGATCATCACGGTAATGTGTGATGAGTGAGACTTTTCTATTTGAAGCTCGGAAGCTCCCAGCAAAACGGCTCCTTTATATAGAGCGACGGAACAAACGGTAGCTGAGGTCTCGAGTGCGAGCAATAATGGCATGCCTTTCTATTTAATAATTACAATGCAAAAGTACAGCACGAAAAAGAAGAATCAAATTCCGGCTTCAGGTGTCGATACTAAAATGGAAGAGGGTGACACCAAACCGGCATCACCCTCCTCTTATAATATAGTATGCTTACTTCGTTTTCAGGTATGAAGCGTACTGTTGCGAATCACTCAATACACGCTTAGCCATTAGAATATCCGGATCGTCGTCGAAAGAGGACTCGATATAGCCTTTCTGCAGATAATAGCGGGAAGCAATCTCGGCTTCGAGCATCTCCTGTATCTCAGATCGGAAACGCATTAAGTCTTTTGACTTGTTGTGCGAAACTTTCTTCTTGATAGCGTCGAGTTCAGCTTTAATATCATCTAAATGCTTGCCGTCTTTGGCCTGCTCGGTCAAATCTTCCAGTTCACGCTCTACCTTGGTCGTGTAGTTCACGTCTTTGTTATCAAGGAAAGCGACGAACTTCTGGTAGTCGGCATCTGTTAGCTTAAACTCCTTGGCTGAAGGTATAGACGGGTTTTCCGCTCTGTACTTGTTAGCATACTCGAAAAAATAGCCTTTCGAGGCAATCGTCTTCACAATCTCAGAATAAGTATGCCGCTCTACTTCCACATCCGGGCTCACACCAGCACCATCGTACACAATGCGTCCGCCGGCTGTTTTATGAGCCACCTTCAGCGAATCTGGAATTTTGCCAGGGCTGCCGTCTTCGTTGCGGTGCTTGTAATCGATGGCCTGAATACTGCGGCCACTCGGGATATAATATTTAGCGGTTGTTACTTTCAGTTGTGAGTTGTAAGACAGCGGACGTGTCGCCTGCACCAAGCCTTTGCCGAAAGTGCGCTCCCCTACCAGCACAGCTCTGTCGTAATCCTGCATCACACCGGCCACAATTTCAGAGGCCGAAGCACTGCGAGAACTCGTCAAGATAACCAGCGGAATTTCCTTGTCTAGCGGTTCGTCGAGCGCCTTGTAGGTTTTGTTCCACTCTTTTACCTTACCCTTGGTGCTTACGATGTCACGGCCCTTGTCTACAAACAGGTTCGAGATGTTCACGGCCTCGTGCAGCAAACCGCCCGGATTGTCGCGCAAGTCGAAGATAATCTTCTTAGCACCCTGCTCTTTCAGTTTCTGCACGGCGGTTCTTACTTCCTTAGAAGCATCCACTGTGAAACCCGAAAGCTGGAAGTAACCAATTTCATTATCGAGCATGCCATAATAAGGCACGTTATCCACCATGATGTTAGCACGGGTCAGTTCCACCGTTCTTGGCTTGGTCTGGCCGTAGCTTTTCACTTCCAATTTTACTGTGGAGTTGGCCTGCCCTTTGAGGAGTTTGCTCACTTCAGAAGTAGTCTTACTGGATACGTTGATTCCGTCGATCTTCAGTATCTCGTCCCCGATCACAATCCCGGCTTTGTGGGCGGGTGAGTTCTCATAAGGCATTTGCACCACAATTTTGTTGTCGCGGCTGCCGATGAGCGCCCCTATACCCCCATACTGACCAGTGGTCATGGTGCGGAAATCTTCAATATCGTCTTCGGGAATGTAGTTGGTATAAGGATCGAGCGACTTGAGCATCGCATCTATACCTGTGCGCACCAATTTGGCAGGAGGCACTTCATCTACATAATAGGTATTTACTTCTTTGAAAAGCGTGGCAAAAACGTCGAGGTTTTTGGCAATTTCGAAATAGCGCTCAGACTCTGTCTTAAAAGAGAAGAGGGTCAGCGCAAGGCAGCCAATGAGGAGGCCGGCTATAGACTTCTTGTACATAATATTCCGGGTTTAGGGGCGGGGTAAGACTATCTAGTCAAACAACGTTCCAAACCGGAAATTAGTTTTTTTTGGATTGTATCAAAGGATTTTTTTTCCTTGCCGATGTAAATAATGGCAAGGAGGCGGGGTGCCTGCCCTTGATTTTGGGTAAGAATGTGCTTGTTAAGGCGGTAAGCCTCACGTATCTGGCGCTTCAGGCGGTTCCGGTCTACAGCTCGCTTATAATTGCGCTTCGAGACGGAAATGACCAACTGCGTACTTTCGGAAAGAGGTGCTTCGGGTGTGTGATATACAAACCTGAGCGGATACAAATTAAAAGAAGAACCCTTGCTAAACAGTAGCGTGATAAGGCGCTTACTGCACAAGCGTTCTTCTTTCGAAAATGTATAGGTATTCGGTTGCTGTGCTTTATCGTTCATTCACGGGGTCCATTCAACAATAGAGCGGCTCCGGATTGAGCAAAGCGCAACCGAAAATTAAGCCTTGTGTTTTCTTTCGTCAGAAACAGAAAGTTTCTTTCTGCCTTTAGCTCTTCTGCTAGCAAGTACTCTTCTACCGTTAGCGGTTTCCATTCTAGATCTGAAACCGTGCTTGTTTCTTCTTTTTCTCTGCGAAGGCTGGAATGTTCTTTTCATCGTCTGCCAATGGTTATTTTATTATGGCCTGCAAAATTAGGGAAGCTTTTCTTAAATAGCAATCCATCTTCTATAATATTTGAAAAAACATGGCAAAAGAAGGCCAATTCTTTCACAGTCTGGCGATTGTGCACGAACTAAGCCATACCTGTCGGCATCAAATGAGCTCCTTCCTCGGCTTTTACCCTATCTTTATACCTGCATTTTAAGTACTCTTAGCATGATAAAGCACCAAATCTCCTTCAACAATCCGCTCACGCACTTCCTCGATATCACGATCATCATACCTGAAAACAAAGAACAGGAGCTATACCTGCAGCTACCCGCTTGGCGACCGGGCCGGTATGAACTGCAGCATTTCGCCCAGAAGTTGCGCGGTGTTACGGCCAGCGCCAATGGGCAGGCTATACCTGTGCAGAAGGTAACCAAAGACCGCTGGTTAGTGCAGGCAGGTGGTGCTGATAAGTTGGAAGTACGCTATAGCTTTTATGCCCGACAGATGGACGGGGGCGGCTCGTGGCTCGACGAAGAACAGCTATATTTGAACGGCATCAACTGCCTGATGGCTGTAGAAGGACGCGAACTCGAGCCGCAGCAATTGCAACTGGCTATACCTGACAACTGGCAAATTGCCTGTGGCCTGCCCGAAACAGAGCGCCACACCTTGCAAGCTGAGAACTACGACCAATTGGTGGATAGCCCGCTCATTGCCAGCGCTTCACTTAAGAAAGAGACTTATACTGTAGCCAATATACCATTCCACATCTGGATACAAGGTGATTGCCGGCCGGACTGGGAGCGGATTAAAGAAGACTTTGAGGCTTTTACAAAAGAGCAACTAGCCGTGTTCGGTGACTTCCCGGTGGCGGATTACCACTACCTGAACGAGATCCTCCCCTACCGCTTCTACCATGGCGTGGAGCATGTTAACTCAACCGTTATCACGCTTGGCCCGGGCGAGTTGCTGATGACGCCTGCTTTGTACAAGGAGTTTTTAGGTGTGAGTTCGCATGAGCTTTTCCACACGTGGAACGTCAAGCAAATCCGCCCCAAAGAGATGCTGCCCTATGACTTTACCGGAGAGAATTACTTTAGGACGGGCTATGTGGCAGAAGGTATAACGACCTACTACGGCGACTACATGCTGGCCCGCTCTGGTGTGTTTACAGCGCCACAATACTTCGACGAACTCAACACGACGCTGCAGCGCTACTTCGACGACCACAGCCGCCAACACATGTCCGTGGCCGACTCGTCCTTCGACCTGTGGCTGGACGGCTACAAACCGGGTATACCTGATCGCAAAGTATCTATTTACATCAAAGGCGCATTGACGGCTTTGCTTTTAGACCTGCAACTACGTCGAGCTACCGACAACCGAGAAAACCTCGATACTGTGATGCGATTGCTATGGGAGGAGTTTGGCAAGAAAGGCATCGGGTACACCGAACAAGATTACGAGCAACTGGTGCTGCGTATCGGTGGGGAAGAGTTTAAGGGTTATTTTGAAAGGTATATCAATGGTACCGCTCCGATTGAGGATGCCTTAGATGAAGAGCTGCACTTTGTGGGCTGCACTCTAAAGGCAGAAGAAAATGCCATGCTTACCGAAAGGCTCTTTGGTTTTAAAACAGTTGCTGATGCGCAAACCACCAAAGTAACAGCTATCGCACCAGAGTCACCGGCTAGCACAACCCTACGTGTAGAAGATGAATTGATCGCAGTAAACGGACGCAAAATCGAACAAAACATACAGCCTCTGCTGGCAGACATAGACCTTAGCCAAGGTATAGAGTTGACACTGTTCCGGAATAAGCAATTGCGGCAGGTGCAGTTGCGACCGAGTCAGCAAACTTACTACACCAAGTATAGCATTGCCAAAAGACCGGATGCGACAGACGCCGAGAAACAGAACTTCAAGCTTTGGCTGAAACAGAAGTTTTAGTTGAAAAGAAGCTTGAGATAGAAGGACGGTTGCTTGAGTCGCTCGCGCAAGTCAAGGTCGGTGAACATACAGGAGATAGTCTCGGCGAGGGCTTTGTTTTTGGAAGCTTTGCTGGCCACTTGGTTGAAAAGCCATGGGTAATCCAATAGGCGCTGCATGCGGCGACTCAGCTTGAGCTCTTTCCAAAGGCGGTTATACACCGCTTTGTCGTAGCCCTGCATAAACTCAGCCGAGAAATTCTCCTGCTGCAGGCACAGCTCAGCCTGTGTGGCAGCCCAGCGGCCACTGATCATGGCATTGCTGATGCCTTCGCCCGTGAATGGGTCGATGAGCGAAGCTGCGTCGCCCACCAGCATGAAGTTATCGCCTGAGACCAAACGCTTTTTGGAGCCTAGCGGCAGGCCATACCCTTTGATATCACCGATAAGCTCCGCACCACTGAAACGCTCTCTGAATTCAGGATGCTCTTGTATCATGCGGAGCATTTCCTTTTTCAGTTTCACTTTCTTCTGGCTCACTGTCTCGCTCAACATACCCACACCCACATTGGCATAGCCGCCCGGCAGCGGGAAGATCCAGAAATAGCCCGGCAGGAAATCTTTGAGAAAGTGCAGCTCGATGAAATTGTCCTTGTCCAATCCCGCCACATTTTTGTAATAAGCCCGAAGACCGGCGCAGTAGTGCGCTGGCTCCTGCTTTATACCTGCCGTCTGACGGGCAAAAGAAGAGTGCGCCCCATTGGCGGCGATCAGCAATTGTGTGCTAAACTGATGCTCGCCGCTTTTATCTGTAAGCGAAAACCCCTGATCTATTCTTTCGATTTTGGCAATATCTATACCTTCCACCAACGTGATTTCGGGCCGTTGCCTTACCTGCTCAATCAGAAAGTTGTCGAAGTCGACCCGTTTGGAAATGTAGCCGGAAGGAATATCCTGTGCGGGGTCGTAATTGTATTTGAAAGGCACACTCAGCTTATGCCCAGCTGGTGAGATGAAATGAATCCCCCATGACGGAAGCTGGGCTTCCTGCTCACTCAGCATCGCGGGCAGGTGCATGGAAATCCGCTTGAGTTCACTCACCACTTTGCCGCTCAACGCATCGCCGCATACCTTGTCTCTTGGGAAAACAGCCTTGTCGATGAGCACACAGGGGATGCCTTTGTTGGCCAAGTGCAGGGCTGCGGAAGCGCCACCCGGTCCGGCGCCTAATATACAGATGTCGTGTTGTTGCATGCGTTGCTTCTCTTGAGGGAGGCTAAAAATAAAGATCAAACTTGAGCCTAGCGCTATACCTGTTCAAAAAAGCGCATAAAAAAAGGAAAGCCCGTGGGCCTTCCTCTCATTATTTCATAGTCTTATTTTGTATTCTTGACGCGCTTACTTATTGTAAGGGGTGTTGTTAGCACCTTTCGCCAAGTTAGGTTTGATTGCCTTAAAACTACTTCTTGTCGTAAGGCGTATTGTTACCGCCCTTTGCTAGGTTGCGGTTCGGATTCTGCACTTTTGTATCGTCTGCGTTTAACGCATTTCTGTTCGGATTGTTTTCAATATTACCCATTGGCTTCTTAGGATCTTCTCCTCTTGGGTTATTTTTTTTCAATTCGTCCTGCGTTTTTTTATTTTCGTTTTTTAAGCTCATCGTTTTCAAATTTAGGTAATCGTATAACTTAGTTTTACCTATTCCTCCCCTACTTTGTTACATTTTAATGCAATTCAGCTTACGTGCTATACCTGCCAGAAAACGAAAAAGGGAAGCCAAAGCCTCCCTTTTCAAAACATATAAATAGCTTATATTTAAGACAATACCGTATCAAAAGCCACCAGACTCACAAACTGCTGTACGCGGTTGTCAATCTCCTGCTGCCCTAAACTCTTCAGTCTTTCAGTACCAAATTTTTCTACGCAGAACGAAGCCATTGCCGAACCGTGGATGATCGCACGCTTCATATTCTCGAAACTAGTGTCGCCTGTCGCGGCGATATAACCGATGAAGCCACCTGCGAACGTATCGCCGGCTCCGGTTGGATCGAACACTTCTTCCAGCGGCAGGGCCGGCGCGAAGAATACTTTGTCGTCGTGGAACAACAGGGCACCATGCTCTCCTTTCTTGATGATCAGGAATTTCGGCCCCATCGCCATGATCTTGCGGGCAGCCTTCACGAGCGAGTACTCACCGCTCAGCTGGCGTGCTTCCTCGTCGTTGATCGACAGCACGTCCACCATACCGATTGTTTTCTGAAGCTCCTCCATGGCAATATCCATCCAGAAGTTCATGGTGTCCATCACGATCAGTTTCGGGCGATTGGTGAGGCGCTCCAGCACCGTGCGCTGCACCTGTGGCGCCAGATTGCCCAGCATCAGGTACTCGCAGTTTTGGTAAGCTTCCGGAATGATCGGATCAAAATCGCCCAGTACGTTCAGCTCGGTTACAAGCGTTTCGCGGCTGTTCATGTCGTTGAAGTAGCGGCCAGACCAGAAGAAAGACTTTTCGTTTTCCTTTACCTGCACCCCTTCAGTGCTAATGTTACGATTGTGCATCAGGCTGATGTGATCCTGATCGAAATCGCCACCCACAACCGACACCACATTCACGGGCTTCACAAAATAAGAAGCTGAAAGCGAAATATAAGTGGCGGCACCGCCAACGATCTTGTCTGTTTTTCCGAAGGGAGTTTCCAGCGCGTCAAACGCCATCGAACCTACTACTACTAAGCTCATATTTTTAATTTTGAATGAGTGATTTTTGAATGAGTGAATAGATGCTCATGCAATATAAACAAAAAAGCCCTTGAAGGTTTGCTTCAAGGGCTTCGGGTGGAAGATGGGTCTCGAACCCACGACCCCCAGAATCACAATCTGGTGCTCTAACCAACTGAGCTACAACCACCGTGTCTCGTTTAGAGAATGCAAATATACGTGTCGTTTTCTTATTTACAATACGCAGGACGCATTTTTTTAGATAAAAATCGTATCTCGCTGTGTCTTTTAGACTTACAATTCAGCACTCGCAAGGCCTAGCTCCTACTTACTCAGCTCCGAGCCACACCAAGGGCAATAGTTGATGACCACCATCGTGGCTCCGCCATTATGCACCGGTATACCATAGAACCCTTCGTCCCACTTGTTGATGATCACTTCTGGGTCGTCATACCTGATCTCTCCTTCCTCATCTAGGCTCTCGTATACTTTGTCGGCCATCATCAGGCAACAGTAGTTTTGGTAGTCGAAGCCTTTGTTCTTCAGTTTTTCTAGAGTAGCCCAATTGTAACATGCTTCATCTCCATGTATGGCATCGCTGTAAGCTTCATAGTCTTCAGACTGCAGCTCTTCTTCCGACAGTTCCTTCCCAAAGAAGCGGGTATGCAGCTCTTTGAATCGCTCTAATTCCATAGTGTCTGTTTTTGTTGCTTCTATACGTTTATCGCATGATATCTGTATCAATCGGGGTATAGCCCAAATGTCGGCTCATCGATAACACTTGCCCTTTGTGGTGGTACTCGTGTGTGATCACATGCGTGAACAGTTTGAGTGGGTTGGCTTTGGTACTTGTATCGTTAATAATGACTGTCAGATTAGTCAGGGAACTGCGACTAAAGCTCGTCACAAACTCCTCTACTAACTTATCTATCTCGTTAAACAGTTGCCGGGTTTCTTCCACGTTGCTCACAGACTCATAGGAAGTAAAAACCATCTCCTTCTGAAGTGCCTGCTGTCCGATCCAGAACTCATATGTATTGGCAATGTGCACCAACAGATTGCGGATACTTCCTCTCCCAAACGAGCTGTTTTCGGCACGGAAATCTGCTACTGAAATGGTTTCACAGTATTTTAAAAGCACCTCTCTCGATCCTTTTACGAAACCATATTGCAGCGACATGATGCTTTCCATACCTACCCGATCAAACTTAGCACTTATCTGTCAAACAACAGACGCTCTCCTTTTTTGCTTTCGTCAAACTTACCGTTGGCAAAGGCAAGGTGACCGGATACCAAGGTATGGGTAATGGTGCTACTGAACGTATGACCTTCGAACGGAGACCAGTTGCACTTATAATAAGTGTTTTCTTTGGTAACAGTGTAGGGCTTGTTAAGGTCCACCAGCACAAGATCAGCCCAGTAGCCTTCGCGGATGTAGCCGCGATCACGCACATTGAAAAGGATGGCCGGCGCATGCGCCATTTTCTCCACCATTTTTTCAATTGGCAGTTTACCCTGCTTCACAAACTCCAGCATCATCTGCACCGAGTGCTGCACTAGTGGCACACCACTTGGTGCCTGCTTGTATTTGCCCTGCTTCTCTTCCCAAGTGTGCGGGGCGTGGTCGGTGGCAATCACATCGAGCTTATCTTCGAGCAAGCCTTGCAGCAAGCCTTCTTTGTGGCGGTGCTCTTTCACGGCTGGGTTGCACTTGATCTGGGTGCCGAACTTGTCGTAGTCTTCTTTGTCGAACCAGAGGTGGTGCACGCATACCTCAGCGGTGATGCGCTTCTGCGCCAACGGAATGTCGTTGCGGAACAGCTTCAGTTCTTCTTCTGTGGAGATGTGCAGGATGTGCAGGCGGGTATTATGCTTCTCGGCCAGCTTCACAGCTAAGTAGGACGACTTGAAACAAGCCGCTTCGTTGCGAATCTCGGGGTGGCACTTCACCGGTATATCTTCGCCGTACTTCTCCTCATAGATGGCCATGTTGTCGCGGATGGTCTGCTCATCTTCGCAATGCACGGCAATAGGCAACTTGGCTTTGGAGAAGATCTGCTCCAGCGTTTGCTCATTGTCCACGAGCATGTTCCCCGTGGAAGAGCCCATGAAAATCTTGATCCCACAAACCGTATTCGGGTTGGTAAGCAACACCTCAGCAAGGTTGTCGTTGGTGGCACCCATGTAAAAGGAGTAGTTCGCCAGCGACGTTTCAGCTGCGATCTTATACTTATCTTCCAGCAACTCCTGCGTTGTGGCGTTTGGCACCGTATTGGGCATCTCCATAAACGAAGTCGTACCACCCGCAACAGCTGCTCTCGCCTCTGTCTCAATGTTTGCCTTGTGCGTCAGCCCCGGCTCGCGGAAATGTACTTGATCATCGATGGCACCGGGTATCAGGTGCAGGCCAGTAGCATCGATCGTCTGGTCGGCTTCGGCTTCTATACCTTGCCCGATCTGTGCGATGCGGCCGTCTTTTACCAGCACATCGGCGGTGGTTATGCTTCCTTCGTTTACAAGCTGTGCGTTCTTTATCAGGATAGATTTCATGCTGCTAAGATATGTGCTCAACAAAGTTAACACACATTAGCGTAGATTCCTGCACAAAAGCGCCTTGATTGCTATGCTTTGACGGCAAAAGCTATACCTGCCGCTATTCTGGCTGCATCAGCTTACCGATGAACAGAATGGCGTTGGAGGATTTCTCGCGGATCATGAAAACGAAGGGACGATCGATGCGAACAGAAGGAGGCAGAGATGTCACCATTATACCTGTGGAGGTAGCCGCTGCCGCTTCAGTACCTTCTTCATTCACTTCCACAAAACTCTTGTGCTTCACCTCGGAGATGGCTAGGTTAGCCTGTCCCTCTACCATGCGACTGAAGTCAGCCTGATTACCGAACGCAATTCCCATTCCCAACTGCTTCAGCATGTCGTTAAGTTCTTTGCTGTACTCAAGCTTGAACTTCGGCATGTGTAGCTCATAAGTTGTTTTGTTAGCGTCTTCCAGCAAGGTTGCTAATCGGTTCGCGCTCAGTTCCTGCGCCACATCCTGCACCCTACGATCCCGGCCGGGCACCAGAATTGTCATGCTGTACTGTTCATTCCCGTACGGCAGGTCGATTAGCTGCACTTGGTCATCTTGGTAGTGCAGGTACTCGCCGTCTTTCATTGTCATGAAGGCAGGTGTGATAGTGTTGCCATTTTCCAGATAGAAGGGCTCCGGTTTGGTTAGCGTCTTATCGAAAGGATAGGTCCAAGTGCCTTTAAAGTAAATGGCGTTGATCAGGAACAGAATGTGCTCGCGACGAACCTCGTCCACGATCTTCTCGATCTTGCCATTGGTTTTACTCTTCACCCAGTTGTTTATCTGGTCTTTGGCTGCAGGCGATGAAAAATCGAGTCCCTGCACAGTCGCGTCGAAGTAAGTCTGGTTCGTTTTAATAAAGGGTGCTTGCAACTTATATTCCTTGCTATGCCAGAGAGAGTTGGCCGAAGTGAACACCACTTTCCTGTCTATACCTTTCAACAGTACGTCCAGATCTTTAAAAGATTTATTGATCTCCTCATCGGAAGGCAGGGTAAAGCCCAGTGCTTGGCGCATGGCCTCTTTGGTTTCGCCATCGGCCCCGTTATAGGCCATACCCAGCGACATGCTGATGCTTAGGGGAGAAATAAAAACGTTCTTCGGCCCTTCTGTTTCGCTCAATTGTGCAAAAGACCGGAAAGCAAAATCGTTAGAGCTCGCCACTGTCTTTTCTTCCTGCGCCGTTAGCGGGCGGGTGTTGGGAGAGTTATCAGCCATTTCTTTTTGGCAGGACGTTAGTAAGCTCATGGCCACAAGGGCTATACCGGACAGAAATATGTTCTTAATCATCAGAAGTATCATATTAAGGTAAAGGTCTATACCTGAAAGACCCTAATGGGGGTGAGATGGTTGCATGGCAGGGTTGATACCTTAGTAATCATTAGAACTATCATAGTCACCATATTGACCGTCTGTTAATGCATCAAATGCATCTCTATTTGCTTCATAGTTCTCTCTGTTAATGCTAGAATAATCCCTATAATTGTCCTCAGGAAAATATTCTATATACCCACTATCGCAAGGATAGATGTTAGGAAATAGTTCTAAGATTTGAGCAGAAGTGAGTTTCGTGAAATCTAAATCTAAAAACTCTTTCGCGCTTATAGGAGCAGATAAATTTGTGTAATCACCAGACGAGTACAGGTTTATACCAAAGTAGCAATTATCAGATTGCCCTGCACTTACACGACCATAATCACTATAATCATATGTAGCATAACTTATTATCACTTGAAGGCTATTATTCTCAAATACCTTATCGCCTAAATAAGTTAATAAATGCATCAGGGACGGTTTCACTTTATATCCCAAAATCAAGCATACATTTTCTACATAAGTAGTACGCTTTTGTTTACCCTCGCATTGATCTGGCAAAATATAATCAGGAACAATTACTTTGTAGTCAAGCTGCAGAATTTCTAAAGGTTGAATCAATGGCTCTACCTTAGGTAAAAAGCCACTTATAGTAACTTTAGATTTGAAATACAGATACTTGATATTATGTAATCCAAGTATATCATTAAAACCTTTAATTAACTCAACAGCTAGCTCTCTTGGCTTTATTATGTCTTCAATAAAATTTTTATAATAAACCCCTCTACCTATATACCTTTGCCCCTCCCAAAATGGATACTCACTTGACTTTGTAATTATCTCTTTCTCATCAAAAACATTACCAATTTCAAATTTATGAACAGACTTCTTAGCTGGAAAGACTGCCGTTTTAGGCTCATAGATATACCCCCAAGCTTCAGTTGCTGACTTAACATATTTATCCTCCTTATTAGAAAATATAATTACATCCCAGTCAGAACCCGTTTTAGCGGGGCGAATTTCTTTAACAATAATCATATAGCTTTCTTTGATAACAATGCAGGATTGTCCTGCATACAAAATACACTATTTATCCCCCTCCCACAAATTTCACGTACCTTTGCATATCAACACGATTAGAAACACCATGGCAGAAGAAGCGGAGAAAGAAATAAGCACATTCGAGGATTTTAAGCTGAACCGACAGCTGCTTAACGCCATTGAGGAGGCTGGCTACGAAAAGCCGACGCCGATCCAGCTCAAAGCTATACCTATTATAATAGGTGGCCACGACGTGATGGGCATCGCCCAGACCGGCACTGGCAAGACCGCTGCTTTTCTGCTGCCTATCCTGATGAAGGTGAAGTATGCGCAGGGCATCAACCCGCGCGCCATCATACTTGCCCCTACCCGCGAACTGGCCATGCAGATCGAAGAGAACATCACGCTACTGGCCAAGTATACCGACCTGCGCCATACCGTTATCTATGGCGGACTGGGACCGAAAACCCAGATCGAGATCATCAACAAAGGCATCGACATACTGGTTGCCACACCGAAGCGCCTCATGGAGCTATACCTGAAAGGCGAGCTTATACTAAAGGAAACCAAAACGTTGGTGCTAGACGAGGCTGACAAGATGATGGACATGGGCTTCATGCCGCAGATCCGTCAGCTGTTGGAGGTATTGCCGCGCAAGCGCCAGAACCTGCTCTTCTCAGCCACCATGCACCCGAAAGTGGTCGAGCTGTCCGAGGAGTTCTTGGAGTTCCCGACCCGCATCGAAATCACACCGCAGGCTACGCCGGTTGAGACGGTGAGCCAAGTGCTATACCAAGTGCCGAACCTGCGCACCAAGATCGCGATGCTGGAGCATATTATTCGCGATAAAGAGACATTCAACCGCGTGATCATCTTTACCCGCAGCAAGAAAAACGCCGAGAACGTAGCCAAATTCTTAGAGCGGCGCGAGTACGGCGAGGTGCGTGCCATCCACGGCAACAAAGGGCAGAACACACGCATCAATTCCATGGAGGCTTTTAAGGGAGGCGAAGTTCGCTTTCTGGTAGCCACCGACGTAGCCTCCAGAGGCATCGACGTGACGATGGTGAGCCATGTGATTAACTTCGATGTGCCGTTTGTGTATGAAGACTACGTCCACCGTATTGGCCGTACAGGCCGTGCGGAGCAAGTTGGGGCGGCCATCACCTTTGCCAACCCTGCGGAGATGTACCACATCCGCAAGATCGAGAAACTCATCCGCATACAGATTCCGGAACTGGAGATGCCTCCAGAAGTAAAGATTCACGATATCACTTTTGAGGAGCAACAGGCCATTGCCCGCGACATCGACCACCAGAAGCGCAGCGAAAACCCGGACTTTAAAGGCGCCTTTCATGAAAAGAAAGCTATACCTAAAAAGCGTCCAGAGAGCAAGCGCGACCCGAAAGCATCGTTCTGGCAAAAGACAAAAAAGAAGAAGCGATAATATGGAAACACCCTGTCAGGTTTGGCAGGGTGTTTTGCTTTACAAGTACTCCAGTGCCGCTTCCTGAAAACGGTATACCATAAACGTCAGGATGAAACTCCACATGATGGCACTCCACAGCATGTGTACAAAAATCTGTTTGCGAGGCACGCCAAACACGGCGGCCACAATGGTTCCAAAAACGGGGGTGAGAAAAAGTGGAGTGAAGAAAGCGACACCGACAACGCCAAAGTTGCGCCAAATCCGGATTATGCGGCGGCTCTTGCGACTAAACACCGGCTTTTTGCGCTTGTGCCGGTATTGGGAGTACCATCTGGAGGCAGCGCGCCCCAGAATAGAAAACACGAAAACGCTTGTCATCATGCCGGCAATCGTTAGGAACACGGTTTCGAGGTAGGACAGCCCTAGCGACATACCTGCCAGCGGACCACCAATGAATTTCACCGTGCTGATCAGGTATACCGACACATATTTGAGAAGCTCTTCTATCACTCCGCTTTGTTCATCTCCATTTTCAGCTGGTACAAGTCAAAACCCGGCGCCCAGTAATCTTTCTCTGTTTTCTCCAGCTCAAAACCGAGTCTTTGGTAAAATAGGTATACTACCTGACTTGTCCGCACTTGTATTAATCGTATTGTACCCTTATTCTTGATTTCGCCGATCCGAAAAAGGGTCAGCTCCTTGCCTATCCCCTGCCCCTGAAAATCGGGATGCACGAGGTCCCAAGAGATGCGAGCCCATGTGTTATTGTCGAAATAATTGAGTCCGCCAGCACCAACGATTCGGCCAGCCTCTTCTATCACGAAATAATCTTCACGCTTATTATCTATGTAATCAACAAACTCCTCCTCCTCTTCCGGTGCAAAGTAAGCTGGTGTGTTCAGTCGCAGGATATTGATAAGGTCCTGTTTGTCGGATAAAGCGTATGGCCTGATCATACTCAAAAGGCAAGCTATACCTTTGGGCCAAAGGCTAAATCGCCCGCATCACCCAAACCGGGCACGATGTAGAAGTTTTCGTTGAGGCGCTCGTCCATGGCACCAAGCCAGATGTGCGCTTCCGGGATTTCCCGCTGCACATAGGCCACACCTTCAGGGGATGCAATGGCCGCCGCAATGTGCACTTGTATTGGTTTCCCGTGGCGCAGCATGCCTTTGTAAGACTTCACTAGCGAGCGGCCCGTGGCCAGCATCGGGTCAGCCAAGATCAGGATTTTGTCGTGCAGGTCAGTGGAGGCCAAGTACTCCATATTGATTTGGAGCTCGGTGTTCTGCTCTTCCACGCGGTAGGCGCCCACAAAGGTACTGTAGGCCTTGTCGAAATAGTTGAGCATACCGTTGTACATCGGCAGTCCGGCACGTAGAATAGTGGCCAAAACCGGCTGTGCCGTCAACAATTGGGTTTGTGTTGTGGCCAGCGGCGTTACGATGTCGCGGGTCTCGTAAGGAAGCGTTTTGGAGATTTCGTAAGCCAGCAACTCACCCAACCTTTCCAAATTGCGGCGGAAGCGCAGGCTGTCGTGTTGCACGGAAACGTCGCGCAGTTCGGCTACAAAGTGGTTGGCTAGCGAAGGTCGCTCCGTGAGTATGTGCAGGCTATCGTTTTGCATAGTTCAGGCGGTTTAGGATGTGCTAAAGATACGGCCTTTCGGGCTTTCGGCAATCTTCGTCCGCTAAAATCGTTAAACCCAAGCTTAGCTATACCTGTACAAGGCAAGGGCTATACCTAATCCTTGAGGTTATATTCCTACAATATCATGTGTTTTTCTTAATATTGTAGCCTCTTAAATAAGTACTATGAGAAATATACTCGCCGCTATGGCGCTCTGCCTGCTGGCTATACCTTCGCTGCAGGCGCAGGACGTGTACGTACCTTTCGACCGCGACACCTATCACCTGATCGACCGCTACCAAATTAAACTGGGCACTAAGGTCCCGCAACTGCACACAGCGGTTCGCCCGATCGGCCGTCGCGATGTAGCCGCCCTAGCCGAAGCCGCCAGCGGAGAGCCACGCTCTAATGCGGATATGTTCAATATCAACTACCTGCTCAACGACAACTGGAACTATACTACACAGGAAAGCGAAAACATCAGTGAGCGCCCGATTTTCAATGCCCTGTACCGTAACAAGACCGACTTATTCCATTATGAATCGGAGGATTTTACGGTACGTGTAAATCCGGTGCTGCATTTGGAGCTGGGGCACGACAATCAAAGCGACAGTTACCGCTACGTGAACACACGGGGTGTACAGGTTGAGGGCAGCATAGATGATCGCTTCGGCTTCTACACCTTCGTCGGGGAAAACCAAGCCCGCTTTGCGGATTATGTAGTAGACCAGATTCAACGCGATGGCGTGGTGCCGCATGAGGGCCTCTGGAAAAGGTTTAAAACAGACGGTTACGACTTCCTGACTGCCCGTGGTTACATGAACTACGCCCTGTCAAAACATGTGGAGATACAATTGGGGCATGACCGTCACTTCATTGGAGATGGCTACCGCTCTTTGGTGTACTCAGACTACGCCCCGCCAGCTTTCTTCCTGAAACTGAACACTCGTGTATGGCGCCTGCACTACATGAATTTGTTCCAAGAGCTGACTGCCGACTACCGCCGACGTGGCGGCGGCGACCGGCTATTGCCTAAAAAGTACATGGCCCTGCACCGCTTGGGCTTGAACGTAACCGACAATTTCAACATCGGTTTGTTTGAACAAATTATTTTTGGCCGCGAAAAAGGCAGGTTTGAGCTGCAATACCTCAACCCCATCATTTTCTACCGCAGCGTAGAACACAACTTAGGCAGCCAAGACAACGCGATGCTCGGACTTGATTTCCGCTGGAACCTGTTCAATACGGCCCAGCTGTACGGCCAGCTGGTGCTCGACGAGTTTGTGCTAAACGAGGTGAAGGCCCGTGATGGCTGGTGGGCAAACAAGCAGGCTGGCCAGATAGGTGCTAAATACGTGGATGTATTCGGTCTTCCGAACCTAGACTTACAAGGCGAGGTGAATATTATCCGGCCATACATGTACCAGCACCGCGATGGTAGTTCCAACTACCAGCACAATCGTCAGCCGCTCGCACACCCGATGGGAGCCAACCTATATGAGTTTGTAGGCATAGTCCGCTACCAGCCGTTGCCACGCCTCAACCTAGTAGCTAAAGCAATTGCTACTAGGTTCGGCCAAGATGAAATCACCGCAGAAGGCGACACCATCAACTGGGGTAATAACGTGAACTTGGACTATAACTTAAGACCGTACAACTACGGCCATGAGATTGCACAGGGTATCACTACCAACCAGCTTCACTTGGACCTGACGGCTACCTACCAGTTCAAACATAATCTCTTTGTGGACCTGAAAGGCATTATCCGTCGCACCGATTCTGAGGTAAATACTTTTGACAAGAACACGGTCTTCACCTCTGTGGCACTCCGCTGGAATATTGCGCAGCGCCTGCATGAGTTTTAGCAGGCAGGTATAGCTGTACCTTGAGTGGGGAGTCTTTAGAAATAAAGGCTCCCCGCTTCCGTTTTAAAAGCTCGCTATACATACCTGTTCTATTTTAGCTATCTTTGCAGCGGTTTGGCTTACAGTGGGTATAGCAAACCTAAAATCTTAGTAATTACCTAATAATTAAAAACTTCCGCCAAGCCGATCGCCTTAAACGAAAAGCCAGCGGAGGCCGCCTATACCTGTCAAAGGTTGGCTGCCCCTCACCAACATGAAGACTTATCTCCGGATACTGCAGTTTGCAAAGCCCTATAGTCGCTTTGTACCGCTTTATACTATCTATACCGTGCTGGGCATTATTTTCGGCCTGCTCAACTTTACGCTCCTTATTCCTCTGCTTAACGTGCTTTTTGGTACAGTGGGCGCCGATGACGCTGCTGCTATGGCAACCGTGAAGCCGGAGTTCAAGATATCCATCGATTACCTCAAAGACTTCTTCAACTACCATTTCGGTCAGGTGATACTGGAGCAAGGCAGACAAGGCGCCTTGCTTTTCGTCTGCATCATCGTGGTCATCTCTGTGTTCTTAGCCAATCTTTTCAAATACTTGGCTTTCCGGGTTGTCGGGGCACTGCGGGCACATGTAGTAAAGAAAATCCGACACGCTACCTATGAGCGCGTAACGCAGCTGCACCTTGGCTATTTTAGCAACGAGCGTAAAGGCGACCTGATGACTCGAATGACAGTGGATATTCAGGAAGTGGAGAACTCCGTAGTGAACACCATGACGGTGGTTATACGTGAACCGATCTCCATCATCGCTTTCTTCGCGGTGCTATTCACCATGTCCGTAAAGCTGACGCTTTTCACTCTGATACTCCTCCCGCTCTCGGGAATACTCATTGCAGGTATAGCCAAGCGCCTGAAGCGGGCCGCGCAGCAAGGGCAGGAATCACTAAGCTTTATCCTGACCATCATCGACGAGACGTTGAGTGGCATACGGGTCATCAAGGCCTTTAATGCGGAGCCATATATCATGGATAAGTTTAACCACCAGAACGACCGCTACGCCCACCTGCAGCGCTCCATCGCCAACAAGCGCGATTTGGCCTCTCCTTTCTCAGAGTTTATGGGTGTGACCGTAGTGGCTCTTCTGCTGTACTTTGGTGGTACGATGGTGCTGAACCAAGAGTCCGAGCTTAGTGCGGCAGAGTTTATCACCTATATTATTCTCTTCTCACAGGTGCTCGTGCCAGCCAAGGCTATGTCGGCCGCTTTCAGCAACATACAGCGGGGGCTGGTATCCGGCGACCGTATTCTGAAAGTGATCGATACCAAGCCACAGGTAACAGACAAGCCAAATGCGAAGATACTGCCTGCGTTTCAGCATGAGATCGAATTTAGGGATGTGAATTTCGGTTACGGCGACCATACTGTGCTGCAAAACATCGACCTCAACATACAGAAAGGAAAAACTGTTGCACTAGTGGGCCCATCAGGTGGTGGCAAGTCTACACTGGCTGACCTGATTCCGCGCTTCTACGACCCAACCTCTGGTAGCATCCTCATCGATGGCCACGACATCCGGGACTATACCTCAGAATCGGTGCGCGATAAGATAGGCGTGGTAACACAGGAGTCTATTCTTTTCAACGATACCATTTTCAATAACATCGCCTTCAACAAAACCGACGCGACAGAAGAGGAAGTGATAGCTGCGGCCAAGATCGCCAATGCGCATGAGTTTATTGTAAAGACACAGGAGGGCTACCAGACCATGATCGGTGACCGGGGCGGCCGCCTGTCAGGTGGCCAGCGCCAGCGACTGAGCATTGCACGTGCCATCCTTCAGAATCCGCCGATACTTATACTTGATGAGGCCACCTCGGCGCTGGATACAGAGTCAGAAAAACTGGTGCAGGAAGCGCTGACAAACCTGATGAAGAACAGAACCTCCATCGTCATTGCACACCGACTGAGTACTATACAGCATGCCGACGAGATTGTAGTTTTACAACAAGGCGAGATAGTGGAGCGTGGCACACATGAAGACTTGCTCCAAAATGGCGGATTGTACGCTAAACTCACCCAGATGCAATTGGTGTCATAAGGGTTTATTGCTGTTTATTATTACAAACCATTGCTTTAAATTAAATTTTGGAGACAGGGGTTCGGGATATTCATATTTTTTTTATAGTTTAGCCCGATACATTGTTGCACCCAAATCCAACCTTAAAGCATGAAAGGACTTAAAACGCTCTCTGATGTGGTCGTATTTTGCTACGCATTGTTTATAGCACTTTTGCTGACAAACCTGCTAGATCAAAACGCCATATTCGAGATCAGCACCGAAGAACAGACCCTCACTTTGTACAAAACGCTTGGCGCCGTGGGTGCTGGCTTGATGTTAGTGAAGCTGTTGATCGGAAAATTATACATCACTTCGCTGAAATACGATCGGCACATGGCTCAGGTAAAAATAAATGAGCTCAAAGCCGACCTATATGAGCGCAAACAGGCTTTCAGAAGTAACAGCTACCGTGAATCCCGCATGGAGAGAATGGAAATGGCTGTTGCGAGCAACTAAATACTTACATGATCCAAATCGTACTCCAAGAGCTGCAGGAAGCACAGCAAACGCTTCACAACTTTATTGCTGACCCTAACAATATTGCGGCTATTGAAAAAGCGGCCAATGCCATGGCCGATGCTGTGGCTGCGGGTGGCAAAATTCTGTCGTGTGGCAACGGGGGTTCTATGTGTGACGCCATGCACTTTGCCGAAGAACTGACTGGTCGCTACCGCAACAACCGACAGGCCATACCTGCCATCTCTATTTCTGACGTGAGCCACATGAGTTGCGTTGGCAACGACTACGGGTACGATTATGTATTTTCCCGCTACATCGAAGCGCTGGGCAACCAAGGCGACGTGTTGTTGGCCATCAGCACAAGCGGCAACTCTGCCAATGTGCTGAAATCGGCAGAAGCGGCTAAAGCCAAAGGCATGACCGTGGTAGGCCTCACCGGTAAAGACGGCGGCGAGCTTGCCCCACTTTGCGATGTAGAAGTACGTGTGCCGCACCAAGGCTACGCCGATCGCGTGCAGGAGATCCACATCAAAGTCATCCACATCCTCATCCTCCTTATCGAAAAGCGCATCTGCGCTTAATAAAACAGGCATACGGTATATCTGATGCACATCTAAGGTATAATTTACCTTAAACGAATCAGTGTGCCTATAATTCTCCTGCCTCGACACCTTTGCGAAGTTTTGGCTATCCGATAATAGCACACAGCCCTCACTTCTATCTCTTCCTATTCAAAACATACCTTGCCTCTAATAACTGTTGACTGATAACTGTTTACTGATAACTGTCAATCGTTTTGTACTTTTATTGCACTTATTCGGAATCAATTGCCTATAGCCAATGTTGCGATTCTAATTTTACCAAGATTGCACTATATTGATCAACATCTAACCCTATGCTTATCAAAACGTTTGGCAGCGCCGTGCAGGGCGTAAATGCCTATACCGTGACCGTGGAAGTGAGTGTGAGCGCTGGCGCCAAGTACTTTTTAGTAGGTCTCCCCGACAATGCCATTAAGGAAGGCGAACAGCGGATAGAAGCGGCATTAGGCCAGTATGGCTACAAACTGAAGCGGCAAAAAACCATCATCAACATGGCCCCTGCCGATATCCGCAAAGAAGGCGCTGCTTACGACCTCACCATTGCCATGGGTATGCTGGCCGCAGGCGGACAAATGAAACCAGATAAGCTCTCGCAGTACATGATTATGGGTGAGCTTTCCCTCGATGGTTCGCTGCGCCCTATCAAAGGCGTGTTGCCGATTGCCATTCAAGCTCGCAAAGAAGGTTTTAAAGGCATTATACTTCCGGCGCGCAATGCGAACGAGGCGGCCATTGTCAATCAAATTGATGTGATTGGGGTAGAAAACATTAAAGAAGCGATCGATTTTCTGAATGGGGAACTCGAGATTCAGCCAGTTAAAGTAGATACCCGCGATGTATTTCAAAGCTCTGCCAATCAGTATGCCGCCGACTTTTCGGATGTGCAGGGACAGGAGAATATTAAGCGGGCACTGGAAATCGCAGCTGCGGGTGGCCATAATGTGATTATGATCGGCCCTCCGGGTGCAGGCAAAACCATGCTGGCCAAGCGACTGCCCTCTATCCTACCGCCGCTCTCGATGCACGAAGCGCTCGAAACAACCAAGATACACTCGGTGGCCGGCAAGCTTGGCGAAGTATCTTCACTCCTTTCTACCAGACCATACCGTTCGCCTCACCATACTATATCGGATGTGGCACTAGTGGGCGGTGGCGGCATACCGCAGCCGGGCGAGATCTCCCTTGCCCACAATGGCGTGCTGTTTCTGGACGAACTGCCTGAGTTTAAGCGAACAGCTCTGGAAGTAATGCGCCAGCCGCTGGAAGAACGCCGCGTGACCATCTCCAGAGCCAAAACCACCTTAGACTTCCCGGCAAACTTTATGCTCATCGCCAGCATGAATCCCTGTCCGTGCGGCTACTACAATCACCCCGAAAAAGAATGCGTGTGCGCTCCCGGCTTGGTACAGCGCTACCTCAACAAGGTGAGCGGCCCTTTGCTCGACCGCATCGACCTGCACGTGGAAGTAACGCCCGTGACTTTTGATGAGATGACGGCAACCCGCAAGTCCGAAGACAGCGAAACGATCCGGGAACGTGTGGTGACTGCGCGCGAAGTGCAGCGAGACCGATTCAAGGATTTTGAACAGATTCATTCGAACGCCATGATGCCTTCGCAGATGGTGAAAGAGATCTGCCAAATTTCTGACTCCGGACGCACCCTGCTTAAGACTGCGATGGAGCGCCTCGGTCTGTCTGCCCGCGCCTATGATCGCATCCTGAAAGTGAGCAGAACAATAGCCGATCTGGCTGATAGCCCCGAAATTAAAATTGAACATTTAGCCGAAGCTATTCAGTACCGAAGCCTTGACCGAGAGGGTTGGGCCGGCTAAAACACCTACAAACGCAACTATTTAATAATAAGCAAATTAAAAAGATCAACATCCTCCTTGGTTGTTGATCTTTTCATTTTAACACCGTTTTAATCTGCCTATTTAATTGCACTGTCATCCACTCAAAATATCAAACTTTTTAAGACTTTTCTTGGAGGGCTGCGTAATATGGGACGTCAGGAACGAAGAACACTGGAGAAAGGCCCTGACAGATTTTATTATAATCTAACTAACCATTTACGACTATGAAGAAGACCATTTTATTACTCTTTTTAGCCATGACCACAGTGGTCGCGGCACATGCGCAAGGTCCGCGCATTGGTATTAGGGCTGGTGTAAACTATGCTGGTTTCGGAGGCTCCGATGCCGACAACCTTGACCGTATCTGGGGCGGACATGGTGGTTTAACAGCCAACTTCCCACTATCAGTAGACAACTTCTTCTCGATACAGCCAGAGATTCTTTACTCGATGAAAGGTGCTGAAACCAAAAGTGATGACGTTAAGTGGAAAATCAATTATCTGGATGTACCAGTGCTAGGTCGCGTGAATGCAGGTCCACTGTATTTTGAAGCCGGCCCGCAGGTGTCGTTCAGAATTGGTGGCGAAGTGGATGTGAATAACACTACCATTACTGATGACCTAGACGATTATAAGCGAACCAGCCTCGGTTATGCCGCAGGTGTAGGTTTACAGGCTACTCCGCTTGGCTTAAGCGTTGGTGTGCGTTACAATGGCGATATTTCTAAGCTCTATGACAACACAAACATAGGAAATTATCGTAATGACGTATTTATGCTGACGCTGGGCTATTTGTTCGGCGGCAGACAGTAGCCGATTCCATTAGTACAGAATAAAACTATCTTAAAAAGCCCCGGCCCGTCCGGGGCTTTATTTATTTAGAGCAATCGCCATATCTTCTAGACAAACGCCAAAACTTACTTTGCCAGAGATGGTAGTATTAGTATGTCAACGCTGTGTCGAGTTACTGCAGAAAACTTCTTTCTGAAAATAAATGATACAATTTATAAAATTTTATTATTCTGATAATCACACACATAAAGGTAAACCCCAAAAAATACCCCTCCAGAACGCTCAATAAAAATATTGTTTTGCACGTATATTGCTCAGATCATACCAAATTAACCAATTACGAATTATGAAAAAGCTACTATTAATGTTCGTGTTTGCAGCATCTACTGCATTTGCCGCTCAGGCTCAAAATGCCAGCTTTGGCATTAGAGGCGGCGCCAACATCTCCAACCTTTCAGGTGATCTAAGAGACGAGGACCGTTTCGAGAATAAGGTTGGGTTCCATGCTGGTGTCATGGCAAACTTCGGCATTGTCGACAATTTCTTTTCTATCCAGCCGGAGTTGCTTTACTCTGTGAAGGGCTTTAAGCATGAAGATTCTGAATTCACTTTGCCTCTCCTTGGCCAAGTGAGACGCAGAGAAGGTAAAGTCCATTATAATTATTTAGACCTACCCGTAATGGCCAGAATCAAAGCCGGACCTCTTTACTTTGAGGCTGGTCCGCAGGCTTCATACCTTCTAAGTGTTAAAAATGAAACTAGAACCTATGATGGAAGCGGAAACCAGATATCTTCTAATATAGACGAAAAAAGCAAATCAGGCTTGGAAGAGTTTGAGGTAGGTTATGTAGCCGGTATCGGTTTCACATCTGCTAACAACGCCATCAGCTTCGGTGTGCGCTACAACGGTGCCTTCAGCGACTTTGTGAAAGAGGACGTTAATTTTGAAGGTGACCTGACCAATGCACGCCACTCTACCTTTATGGTGACGGTGGGTCTTGCCTTGCCAACAGGCAGATAGTAACCTACCAAAATATTTGAAAGCCGCCGGGTATTATACACTCGGTGGCTTTTTTGTACCTAGTCCATTATCTTGTTGCTAACTATTTTGGTTTCCGAAGAGTACAATCTAGCAAAGCTCTATCCGACATTACTAGAATTGAAACTATGAAGAAGATTATCCTTTTTGCAAGCCTAATGCTTTTCGGCATGCTTTCGGCAGAGGCGCAGTATTATCGTTATGGCGTAAAAGCTGGCGGTGGCTTCTCGACTGCTGTGGGCAAGGACGCACCCTCCGATCAAATCAATCACTTGGCAGGTATACACGGCGCCTTCGTGTTCTCTTATGAGTTCGCCTCAAGGTTAGCTGTGCAGCCTGAACTGCACTACAGCCGCAAGGGTTTTGTGTATGATGCCTACACCCGCAACACAGCTCCAGAAACTGCCTTAACCGGTGACCTTCGCCTCGACTATGTTGAATTGCCCTTGATGATTAAGTTGCAGAAAGCGGCACTGTTTGTTGAAGCAGGTCCTTACATGAGTTATTTACTCAACGTGGGTAATGAAGTAAATATCGTTAGCACCGACCCTGCTATTGATCCTCCCGCAATTTTTAGCCGAGCGGATTTCAGCCGAGACGATTTTAACAGCTTTGATGTGGGTTATGCCGTTGGTGGCGGTTTGATGCTGGAGAGCGGTTTCTTTCTGAACGTGCGCAACACCGGTAGCTTGCGCCCTTTCCCTAAAAACGATCTGACCCAGCGCAACCTCGTCTGGCAGCTTGCAATCGGCTATCTTATACCTGCGCGAAGACCGGGTAACTGGTAAGCTATACCTATACCTTTAAAGAGAGAGCCCCACTACCAAAAGCAATGGGGCTCTCTTCTATCAGTATAAGTCTATTTACTCATTTCCGCATAGTAGCGGTAGAACAGCGGAATAGTCTCTATACCTTTTAGGAAGTTGAACACGCCAAAGTGTTCGTTTGGTGAGTGGATCGCGTCTGTATCCAAACCAAAGCCCATCAGCACAGAGTCCAGTCCAAGTTCTGATTTAAACATAGGCACAATCGGAATAGAACCGCCGCTGCGAACCGGCACTGGCTTTACACCGAATGTATCTTCATAGGCTCTTGCCGCCGCTTGATAGGCAACCGAATCAGTAGGCGTTACAACTGGCTCGCCACCATGGTGTGGTCGCACCTCTACTTTCACGCTCTTCGGGGCGATACTTTCAAAGTGCTTCTTAAATTTCTCTGTAATCTCTTCTGACGTTTGGTTAGGTACCAGTCGCATCGAGATCTTGGCAAAAGCCTTGGAGGCAATAACCGTTTTAGCACCTTCTCCAATATATCCTCCCCAAATGCCGTTCACATCCAGCGTCGGGCGGATGGAGTTGCGCTCCATCGTAGAATAGCCTTCCTCACCGTGTACGTCTGACAGGTCAAGGGCCTTCTTATACTTCTCCAGATCAAAAGGGGCACGAGCCATCTCGGCACGCTCCTCTTGGCTCAGTTCCTGCACATTGTCGTAAAAACCGGGTATGGTGATGTGGTTGTTCTCGTCGTGCATCGACGCGATCATCTGGCACAAGATATTGATCGGGTTGGCCACAGCACCGCCGTAAAGACCAGAGTGCAGGTCACGGTTCGGGCCGGTTACCTCTACTTCCACATAGCTCATGCCTCGCAGGCCGGTGGTAATAGACGGTGTATCATTACCCAACATACCTGTGTCTGAGATCAGAATCACGTCCGCTTCTAATTTCTCTTTGTTGTTCTTCACGAAAGTGGCGAGGTTTGCAGAACCTACTTCTTCTTCACCCTCGATCATGAACTTCACGTTGCAAGGCAGCGCGTTGTTCTGCATCATCACCTCAAAAGCCTTCACGTGCATGTACATCTGGCCTTTGTCGTCGCAGGCACCGCGGGCATAAATCTTGCCGTCTTTTATGACCGGCTCAAACGGAGGCGAGTGCCACAGTTCGTACGGGTCGGCGGGTTGCACGTCGTAGTGACCATACACTAGCACCGTAGGCAAAGCCGGATCCATAACCTTTTCGCCATACACGATTGGGTAGCCGGCAGTCTCGCATAGTTCCACGTTATCGGCTCCGGCATCGCGTAGCTTCTGGGCCACGAAATCAGCGGTGCGCATCACATCCTGCTTGAATTTAGGGTCGGCACTCACCGACGGAATGCGGAGCATATCCATCAGCTCATTTATAAAACGGTCTTTGTTGTCAGCGATATATTGATTCATAGTCTAGATAAAGGTTATGCCCTAAAGGTACAAAAAAAGCCATCCTTCGGAAAGGATGGCTTTTAGAATGCTTATACCTGTGCTTGCTATACCTATTTGCGAAGCCCCAGTTTGATGTTTGCCTTACTCTCTTCACCGTGTATCAGGCGGTTGATGTTCTTACGGTGCGTTAAAACCACCACTGCAAACACCACAAATCCGAATATAATCAGGATCGGATTGTCAGGATGGAAACGCGGCAACAAGAGTAGAATTGGAAACGCAAGCGCCGCGATCATAGAGCCCAGTGACACATATCTGGAAGTGAAAAGCACGATCACAAAGATGACCATGCACATCAGCGCCACTTCCAAGTGTATGGCCAGCATCATACCCAGTAAAGTCGCTACTCCTTTGCCGCCCTTGAAGCGTTCGTACACCGGAAAGATGTGTCCTACCACAGCCAGCGCGCCCATTGCCAACTGATAGATAATCAGGTCATCGGCAGGCACTGCGTTGAATATGACCAGCAGAGCAGCCAATGAGGTGGCCACCCATCCTTTAAAGATGTCGATCAGCATTACGATAGTACCCGGCTTTTTGCCCAGTACGCGGAATGTGTTGGTCGCTCCGGAATTTCCACTGCCATGTTGGCGAATGTCAATTCCGTAGTAGGCTTTGCCGATCCAAACGGCGGTGGAGATAGAACCTATCAAGTACGCTACTAAAAATAAAGCGGCAATTAAAAGTATGTTCATGACCTGTGTGTCAGCTTTTTAGTTTAGCATTAACTATACCTAACAGAATTAAGTGCAGTTTTGCCCGTGTTTTTTTCTCAGAAAAGAACCCAAATATAGGCACTTGTTAATTTAATATCCAAAAAGAGGATGTCTTTCCCTATACGGCCGCAGTGCAATTTTCGGTTACTGCCAGCCCTCCTCTTCATTGTTTCCTTTCTTTTTCTTCTTCTTCTTTCTGGTATCCTCCTCTTCGTCCTCGGCAACATTAAAACCGCCCTGCTCCGCTATTGGAGGCTGGGTCGCCATTTTAAAGGAGTCTTTACCGTTCAGGTAATCGTGCTTGAACTGGTCCACAAAACGGTTTTTATCAATGTCCTCACCGAAATACATGCCATATTTACGGGCACGGCCGCCACTAGCTTTCGAGCGAATGGTCTTGTTCAGATCAGGATCAGATGACAGCACTACAAGGCCATTTTCCAGATAACTCAGGAACACCCATGTATAAGGATCAGCCTGCAGGTATATATGTACAACTGGCTCCCCGTTCAGGTCCTGCTTTATTTCCATGAAGCCATCCATGTTGGCACCAATCTCATCCTTCATAACGTTTGACAGGCCAAGCTTGCCTACGCTATACCAAGCGTTTGTCTTATTGGACCAACGCAGGTCCACACCGTGGAACACCATACTGCGCACCAGCTTATTTGATAGTTTAGGTAGCGTAACTTGGGCGCCTTGGTCGCGGTAGCGCTGGGCATCACGGTTACCTACTATACTTCCTAGTTTGTAAAGCATTTCCTCATCACGCCCTACCTCGCTTCCATCCTTTATAGCTGATTCACTCAGCTTCTTACCTAATGCTGCGATTACCGGCGACGGCATGGTCATATCGAAGGCCATCAATGCGTCTATAGCATAAAAGCCGCTATCCGTTTTGGCTATACCATTACCCGTGGACTCGATACTGAAGTTTTTCAGCGGGCTTGTCAGGTTTAGTTTACCTTCGAAGTGCACTGTTTTAGAGCCTTCATTATAGCGTAGTTCGTTGCCTTCATAAGACCCTGTAGCCGAACGAGCCGCATCCGTTATCTTAAACTCGCTGCGCTCCTTATCATAGGATAGGTCCCCGTCAACTACAAAAATATCCAGATCGTCGTCATACTGCTTCTTCGACACAAAAGTGTTGTATGGCTTGAACGTTCCGCGAGAAAGATGCAGGCCCGTAAACAGCTGGCTTCCGTCCGGTGCTTTTTGCTTCATAATCGGGATGCGCACATTGTCCGGATTCAGGGAGTCACGCTTAAACGGAAACCAATCAGAATCTTCTTCATTGCCTGTAAAGTTTAGTTTCAGATCACCGTCGAAGTCCATATGAGGCCTGTACGAATACATATTCACATTGCCTCTATAACGAATGTGCGGGAAGATGTAGAAGTTGTCACTCTCCCGTACCAGTGCCTGTGCATACGTTGTATTAACATGCTCTTTCTTTTTAAGCTGATGCTGCTTGAAGGCAAAATCGGCAAACTGCAATCTGAAAGAGTCGGCAGCCGCGTTTTGGTAATCACGCGTAGCCGAGCCGCTGAAGGCGTTACGCGAAAGCACATCAATATTACCAGCGTATAGCTGATGGAAGTGGCGCACTGAATCTGCCATTACACGTGCATTACGGAGCGTTTTAATAGTTGCTCCCTCTGCCACGGCAACCTTGCCGCTGTCAGGTATAATGTGTACATCACCTACCGGAATGTAAGGCACCCCTCCTGCCAGAATAGAGTTCACTTTCAAATCATACTCGCCGGTTGCTGCGCTAAAATATAGGCCTTCCTGCGCTGGGTGCTGGGAGTAAAAGTAGTTTTTGCCACTGGTATTATCCGCGACTAAACTTACTTTCTGCTCTTTCATATCCCAAGTGGCACGGCTCATGGACGTTTTGTACTGGGTTTTCGGGAATTCTATACTGGCGACCCCTTTCTGCTCACTGCCAAATTCTACGAACCGTTTATCCAGATCATAGGCAATCGCCATATCCTGTGCTTTCATGGCAGGTTTGCCCTCCACATCCGACTTCACAATCATCTGGGCATTGTTGCCAGACAGGCTGCGGCCTTTAAAGAGAAGTTTATCTGATACAATATTGGCATCGGCGTTATCCAGTTCTCCACTGCCATAAAGACCACCCGGGGACAACTTGGCCGTACCCGTGAACTTATACCCCTCTTTATAAATCTTCATCGGGTCTTCAGCTAGAGCCATCACATACATGGTGTCCTGCTTGGGCACCCAGCTCATTTCGTAATGCCCAAATGTAGCTACTGGATAATCAGCTGCTCCGCCGCCGGCCTCCACTTTGGCGCTCGTTCCTTTTTGTGTCACCACCCGGTCGAGGTAGTAAGTATATTCTGGCGCCTCGAAAGTAGAGGTCAGGTACTTGAGTGTGCCTTTGCTCTGTATACCTGCCGAACTCATCATGATGGTGTCGTAGGCAACACCTTTGCCTCCAAAGGCAGGTAGTCCCTTCGCTCCCGGCTGGTAGTAAAAGCCCAGCGTTTCATCCGGCATCATAACGATCTTAGTCTTAATCGGCGGGAAGATGCCTCCTGAATGGAAGGTACCATTAAACCCGATCATGCTTTTCCCTTTGCTTAAGCTGTCTAGTTTATAAGAAGGGATATCGAAGTATACCGTACTATCATAGGCTCCGCCCAGTACATCAGGACGTCCGAAGGCTACCTGACCACCCATTGGCGAATCAAATTTAGGATACTCTGGAAAGTGCTTGCGACCTGACTTGTTCGTCGGCTTGTTGATATACAGCTTACCCGACATTTTACCAGAACGGCTTGTCATTACCTGCTCCAGCACTTGCTTATTGCCGGCAGAAACACGGCGTTTCTTTGTCACAAAAGCCACGGTGTCCAGCCTTTGCATATCGATCATGAAATCGTTGTAGTCGAACTTGAACTGGGAACCTCGGAAATTTAGGCGGCCGGCGTAAAGCTTTCCACCAAACTCCATGTTGCGGTTATCCAAGAGATGAACAATGCTGCTGTCAGGTACAGCGTATACCGTAGATGAGTCGTTATTAAAAGCGATCTTCTCCACACCGCGTACGGTCAGCCTGTTGTTACTCAGGTTTAGTGTGGCATTACGCCCAGATGGCACCACCGACTTGATTACCAAGTGGTCGAAATCGCTTAAGTTTTGGGCGGCGCCCACATAGTGCCATGCTTTTGGCTTCAGGGAGATGTAGTTCGATTGGCCATCATATTCCAGATAACCTTCGCGTGCCAAATTGATGGCGGCCTCTCTTATGGCTTTTTCGTTTACTTTCACTGCTTTGGCCACGTCATAAGCGTAGAACTCGCTTGTTTTCGCCTTGGCCGCGTACGACACTAACACCTGCAATGGGTGGAAGCTTGCCACGCCCACCAACTGTTGAAAGCGCATGTTCGAGTAGTACTGAGACGACTCCAGTTGCACAGGAATAAGCGTCTTGGTATTTAAGATAGAAAAATTGACAAAAGGGGTTTCCAGATCCCAAGACAGTCGCTCCGCCGTAATCTCAAATTTATGGAAGCTGTCGTAGAAAGGAGTTTTGCTGTACATACCCTTGTCGCGGGTTAGCGCTAGTTCGCGTGTGGGCTTCGAATACCGTAGCTGCATAGCAGGGTGTGTAAGCGAATCTTTGCGCTGGTTCTGATAAATGGCTACGTATGACCTGCTTGCCAAAATCGTGGAGTCATTTAGGTTGTAGTTGCGGGCCATGGACCGAAACTTCTTCTTCCCACCCTCGAGCACTGCCAAAGACGAGATGCTGCCATCGAGTGGTTTACTGCCGATCAGGTCACCAGCCAGCGTGAAGCCCCCAGTGTAGGCGATATCTTTCCCCAGACTATTCACCTTTGCATCGTTGGTGAACGATGCAAAGCGCGGGTATGTCTTCTCACCGTTCTTCCCTCCTTTGGTGCTCCTAAACTCAAATACACCCTCGATCGGGGCATCGAGCACAGCCTTGTAAGTAATGGTGGCGTCGGGCACTTTGAAAGCCGGTGCCGTAATATCAAAGCTATAAGCCCTGAAGTCGGCTGATACAGGTTTACTCTCCACTTCCCAAGCAAATGAACCGCCCTCACCCACAAACAGGTTGGATGCCAGCATCAACTGCCCGCTTGTTTTGGTAATGGCGGTAGAGTCATGTATAGTCGCAAAGCTGAGGTTCACATTGTTCAGCTTCAGCACCGGTCCTGACACTTTAGGCTGGGCCGGGATGAACATCTTTTTGAATTCCTCGCGGCGCTTTTTCTCAGCCGCTTTCGGATCTACTTTTTTGGGAGTAGTCACTACTGTACCCCAGCCATCATCAACTACTGTTTCCTGTCCTTCAGAGGTAATCTCATCATCCCAAGAAAAGTTATCCCAGTCGCTACCTTCTGCCGCTTTGTCTTTTTCTTTTGTAACGGCTTTGCCCTCGTAAGCAAAGCTTACGGTGCCGCCTATGGTGCGCAGTGTGTACTGTTTATTCTGATACAGTATGCCAGACGACAAGTAGCTGCTGCTGTTATGAAAAAAACGATCAAGGGCTACCCCCTCTTCCTGCTGCACGGCTTTGTCCACTACTTCCAGCATGTTGTCGATCTGTGCGCCGCGCATGTTGTGGTGGTTTACTGCTCCAACCAACATCTGGTAGAAGTCTGCATAGTGCGGATTGACGCGCAGTTTCTTGCGGTACATGCGTTGCGAGATATCAACTACATGCTGCTTTTGCTTATCGGTGAGGCGCTGGTTGCCCCAAACGCTTTCTAATGCCGCACCGAGCTGTTCAGCATCTTTTGCCTTGCCCGTTACCAGCATGTTTTTGGCATCGATGATATACTGCGCCGGCTCTGTCGACAGTTTGGTCTGGGCCTGCGCTGCAAAAACAGCCAGAAAGAAGAATAAGGGTAGAAGTTTATGTTTCATAGGTCGGAATGAGATTACTAATTAGCTATTCTTGAAAATGGCAGAAACCCAGTTATTCTTTGTGCGGTGCGACACATAAGCCAAGCCCAGTTCGGCTGCACGCTCCTGTAGCGCCGGCAGGTCTTCGGTATAGAAACCGCTCAGCAACAACGTACCGCCCGGCTTAAGCACCGCCACGTAGGCCGGCATATCTTCCAGCAACACATTGCGGTTGATATTGGCTAGGATAATATCGTAAGGTTGGTCACCTTCAATGGTCTCTGCCCCTCCTAACCGCACGTCGATGGAGCCATAGCCGTTCAGCTCGGCGTTCTCGCGCGCGTTTTCAACGGTCCAGTCCTCTATTTCTACGGCTACAATCTCGGCAGCGCCCAGTTCACCCGCCATAATGGCCAGTATACCTGTGCCGCAACCCATGTCCAGCACGCGCTTGCCTTCATGGCTGATTGTCAGCTGGTTTTCGATCATGAGCGTGGTTGTCTCGTGATGACCAGTGCCAAATGACATCTTCGGGTTGATCACGATATCATATTTCGCCTCAGCGGGTTTCTCGTGAAACGAGGCTCTTACAGATGCCTGCCCCCCGATAAAAAGCGGCTCGAAGTTACGCTCCCACTCCTCATTCCAGTTCTGGCGTGCGATCTTCTGTACCTGATATTCCACCGGCGCAAAGTCAGCGTAACGGGCCAGCATGCCGTCTAGCTCCTCTTGGCTGAATTTGTCTTCATCAATGTAAGCATTAAAACCTTCGGCTGTGTCTTCGAAGGCATCAAATCCCAATTCACCCAACTCAGCGGTCAGGATGTCGGCAAACTCAGGGTTTACTTTTAGGGCTACTTCTATAAAATCCATGTGAATAGGTTAAGGGCGGCACGCTGCATAAGAGCGTACGTCGGTAAAGTGTACAGTAAAGTCAGCGAAATTTCGGTTATCGGTCACGAAGAGCACGTGGTCGGCAAAGGCTTTTTTATTGGTGATATGCCAGATCGCCGTGCCGTCTGCAAAAAGCTTGTTGCTTTCGCGGTATACTACCATTGACGCGAAGGCTTCGTCGTCGCCAAGGTATACTGTATAAGCGGCCGTGTTTTTATACCTTGGGTCGCGCTCAAGGTATACAGAGCCGTAAATGCGGCAAATGTCTTTGTTAACGGCTGTTACAGAAGGCGTAGCAACCGGCTGAGGCGCCACCAAATAAGGCAGAAGCGCGAGCCAAAAGGTCATTAACAGAATCATAAGCTATAATTTAGCCAAATATAACTATATCTTCAACAAAAAAGGCTGCCAACTTTATCCGTTGACAGCCTTTTTTCCTGTGTTATCCTATTTTAGAAGGATTTGATAATATCGGTAAAGTCGCGTGACTTGAGCGAGGCGCCCCCGATCAGGCCACCGTCCACATCAGGCTGCGAGAACAGCTCGCGCGCATTGCCCGGGTTGCAGCTGCCGCCATACAGAATGGAACAGTTGAAAGCCGCCTCGGCATCGAACATGCGGGACAGCTGCTCACGGATGTAAGCGTGCATTTCCTGCGCCTGCTGGCTGCTGGCCGTGCGGCCGGTACCGATGGCCCAGATCGGCTCATAGGCCACCACTACTTTGTCGAACTCCTCGTTGCTCAGGTAAGAGAGGCTATCGTGTAACTGCTTGCCTACGTAGTCGAAGTGACGGTCGGCGTCGCGCTCTTCCAGCGGCTCGCCGCAGCAAAAGATCGGAGTCATACCCTGTGCAATGGCTGCCTTCAGCTTCTTGTACAAGGTCTGGGCATCTTCGTGGTGGTACATGCGGCGCTCGCTGTGGCCGATGATCACGTACTGCACACCCACAGACTTCAGCATGCTGGCCGACACTTCGCCAGTATAGGCGCCGCTTTCGTGCTCACTTACGTTCTGGGCAGCCAAATACATCAGGTCATTACCCTGTGTCAGTTTGCCTACGCTCTGCAGAAACGGAAACGGAGGCGCCACAATCACGGTCACTTCACCGTTCACCTCGTCCTTCACCATGTTATCGATTTCCGATACCAGCGAAAGCGCCTCCTCATAAGTTTTATTCATTTTCCAGTTACCTGCAACGATTCGTTTTCTCATGTTTTATAGTTTGATGTTGATGATTGATTGCTCTTATACGGCCCGAAACAGAAATTGCTCCCGCCAATAAACAGAAGCAATTTCTAATTTTTAATTTATAATTTCTAATTATCCATCCTACAACCGGTCCTTCAGGAACCTTGCCGTGTGGTTATCCTCCAGCTTCGCCATTTCCTCAGGTATACCTTCAAACAGGAGATAGCCTCCGTTTGTACCACCTTCCGGGCCAAGGTCGATGATCCAGTCGGCACACTTCACAATATCCATGTTGTGCTCGATGATCACCACGGTGTTGCCATTCTCGATCAGCGCGTTGATGGACGTGAGCAATTTGCTGATGTCGTGGAAGTGCAGACCGGTGCTTGGCTCATCGAAGATGAATAAGATGTCTTCCTGATGTGGTTGCGCTCCTTTGGTCAGGAACGAAGCCAGCTTCACGCGCTGCGCCTCACCACCCGACAAGGTGTTGCTTGACTGCCCCAGACGGATGTAGCCTAAGCCCACGTCATTAAGTGGTCTTAGCTTTTCGATGATCTTCGACTGGTCAGCGAAGAAGTCTATACTATCTGCGATGGTCATGTCCAGTACCTCCGAGATACTCTTCTCCTTATACTTGATGTCGAGCACATCCTGTTTGAAGCGCTGTCCATTGCAACTCTCGCAGGTTAGGTAGATGTCGGCCATAAACTGCATCTCGATCTTCACCTGTCCTTCGCCTTGGCATACCTCGCAGCGACCGCCCTCAATGTTAAATGAGAAGTGTGACGGCTTAAACCCGCGCGACTTGGCAAGCGCCTGATCAGCGTATAGCGCACGGATGGCATCGTAGGCTTTCACGTAGGTTACTGGGTTAGAGCGCGACGATTTACCGATCGGGTTCTGGTCCACGAACTCCACGTGTCGGATCTTGTTGTATTCGCCAGCCAATTTGTCAAACTTGCCGGTAGCCTCCGAGGTGGAGCCGTGCAGCTTTTGCATGGCCGGAGCCAGTATTTTTTTGATCAGAGTGGATTTGCCGGAGCCACTCACACCCGTCACGACCGTCATCACGCCCAAAGGCACTTTCACACTCAGGTTTTTGAGGTTGTTCTCGCGGGCGCCCTGTATCTCAATGGCGTTGCGCCACTTGCGGCGCTTGGCCGGAACAGGCACTTCCATGCGGCCACTCAGGTATTTGGCGGTATAGGTATCCCCTTTCGCTGCCAGATCTTCAAAACTGCCTTGGAACATAAGGTTGCCACCGCCCGATCCGGCCTCCGGACCGATATCGATTAGTTGGTCAGCGGCACGCATCATCTCCTCTTCGTGCTCCACCACGATCACAGTGTTACCCAAGGCCTGCAGCGAGCGCAGCACACCAATCAGTTGCTCAGAGTCTTTTGGGTGCAGACCGATGCTCGGCTCGTCGAGGATATACATAGATCCCACCAAGGCGCTACCCAGCGAAGTCGCCAGATTTATACGCTGGCTCTCGCCACCAGAAAGCGTGTTGGATAGTCGATTGAGTGTCAAATACCCCAAACCCACTCGCTCCAAATAGCCTAGTCGGTTGGTTACTTCTGTTACGAGGCGGTCGGCTACATTCAGGTCGTGCTGTGATAACTCGATGTTTCTAAAAAACGGTAGCACATCCGTAATCGGCATCAAGACCAGATCGGTAATGCTTTTGCCATTCACTTTCACATAGCTGGCATCCTTGCGCAAGCGGGAGCCTTTGCAGTCGGGGCAGGTGGTACGGCCACGGTAGCGCGACAGCATCACGCGGTACTGTATCTTATGCGTCTGGGACTGTAGATGTCGGAAGAAATCATTCAGCCCCTCAAAGTACTTATTGCCGGTCCAGAGCAAGTCCTGTTCTTTTTCAGAAAGCTCGTTGTACGGACGGTGAATCGGGAAATCAAAGCGGATTCCATTTTTCACCAACGGCTGCAGCCACTCGTTCATCTTCTCAGAGCGCCACGGGGCAACTGCTCCTTCGTATACCGTCAGACTTTTGTCAGGTATAACCAAGTCTGGGTCTATACCTAGCACGCTGCCAAAACCCTCACAAGTCTGGCAGGCGCCATAGGGGTTGTTGAAGCTGAAGAAGTTCACCGACGGCTCTTCGAACACCATGCCGTCTAGCTCAAAGCGATCTGAGAAAACACGCTCCTCGCCATCACCAAACTTTAAGCGGCACTCGCCGTGGCCTTCGAAAAAAGCGGTCTGCACCGAATCCGCAATGCGGAACTGCAGGTCTTCATCGGATTTGTAGATTACGGCACGATCCACGAGGATGTATACCTCTTTGCCTAGCTTCGGCTTCTTTTCTTCCAGCAGCTCTTCGATGAAGTATACCTGCCCGTCGGCATATATTCTAGAATAGCCTTTCTGCAGCAAGAGGTCGAGTTCTTTAGCCAAGGTGCGCTCTTTATGCAGCTGCAGCGGAGCCAGTATCATCACACGGGCTTCATCCTCAAGTGAGAAAATAAAGTCCACCACATCGGCCACGCTGTCTTTCTGCACCACCTCTCCCGAAATCGGCGAAAAGGTCTTGCCGATACGGGCGTACAGGAGCTTCAGATAGTCATAGATCTCAGTGCTAGTGCCTACAGTGGAGCGGTTATTCTTGATGCTGACCTTTTGCTCGATAGCAATGGCCGGGCTGATGCCTCGGATGTAGTCCACATCGGGCTTATCCATACGTCCCAAGAACTGGCGCGCATAGGAGCTCAAGCTCTCCACGTACATGCGCTGCCCCTCGGCATAAAGCGTATCAAACGCCAACGAGGATTTGCCAGAACCGGAAAGCCCCGTGACTACAATGAATTTGTTGCGCGGCAGGGCCACGCTCAGGTTTTTAAGATTGTGTACCCGTGCCCCTTTTATAATAATGTGCTGACGAGGATCGAGGGTATCGAGGTTTTGATCGGATGTGTTTGCCATATAAACTTAGCATCGGCGACTTGCAAAAGAGCGGAAGCGCCTGAACTTGTCGTTGCTCTAAAATAAGATGTAAAGATACGAATACCCGCCATGTGACAAGGCATCCTTTTGAAACAGCTCCAGCCGCAAAAAGGTTTAGGTTTACGAGAGTTTGAACACGATAATCAAGCATTTCGGGCAAAGCCTGTAATGCGCTCAAAAACAGACGCAAGCCATACCTTGAAAGCGCTCCACCTAAACTGCCTTCGACCGCTTGCGTATGTATGGGTTGCTATCAAAAATCATTTAAACCAACAGCAATATGGGAAAAGGAGATAAAAAGTCTAGAAAAGGCAAAATTGTGAAAGGCACGTACGGCAACAGACGCCCACGCAAAGCCAACAAGCAAAAAACAGAAACCCAAAAGAAAGAAGCGGCCGCTAGCTAAGCAAAAGCACTTTTCTACTAGAAAGCCCAAGGCTTTACCTTCCGTGCATGCGCAAGGCAAAGCCTTGGGCTTTTGTGTTAAAAAAACCAGCATGGCCCTATTAAGCGAAGCTAATCTCAATCGCTTTATCCATGAGAATCAGGAGTATCTGAAAAATTTAATTTTTTCGGCATTTAAGTGTAACACTCCTATGCTTATCAAAGTATAATTTTTTTAGGGAGGCGGCAGAAATCCCTCAGCTCACAGCCCGCTTCCAATATCAAGTAGTCAGTGGCGACCAACCTACGCCAAGCGCAGACCACCGACGCCAATAGTGCATTTTATTCTTTTGTTAACAATCCTTTTTTGGGTTAACGCAAGCTACTCGAAGACGTATCTTCGGCAAGGCCTTGCTGACTTTATTTAGATTATTAATTTTAAAAATATCGACATTATGGAACAACTGGACATCCGTAGTTTATTGGAGAACATCGAGAAGAAGGTGTACCAGCAGGAAATTACTTCAAGCACTGACGTAACTAAACTGATAAACACCGAAATTACAAACGCCATCAACCTAAACTCAAAGGTTGCATCTGACAACAATGCCTCTAAATACCAGAATATCTCCTGCACCACCATTGAGTGCTACTTGGAGCATCTGAAGGCAGTAGAGGCAAAGCTGCAGAAACCTTGCGACATCACAGCGCAGTGCAAGCCTGTAGAGGAACGCGAGATTAACCGCCGCTTGTTGCTTATCCTTAACAGACTGAAAAGGTATAGCCGCGAGGAGTAAAGATCATCAGGCAATTTGTCAAACCTATCCTTCGTACAGAACCTAAACTCTGACGAAGGATTTTTTATGCCGTTTAGTTTAAGCTGTTGCCTTCCCTTATTTTCAGTCCCGTTGGCCAGATAGTGACCAATGTCATTTTTGTGAAGTATCCATACCAGTACTTTTGCAAAACCATAGGTTTCAATGGAGGAGAGTATGAAGGCAGATATAAAAGACGAACAAGATATAAAGGTGTTGATAGACGCTTTTTATGCGAAGGTAAACGAAGACGACTTGCTCGGACCTATTTTCAATGGTTTCGCTAACGTAAACTGGGAGCACCATCTCCCCATTATGTACAGCTTTTGGAGCTCCGTCTTGTTTGGCACCATGGCCTACAAAGGGCAGCCCTTTCCGAAGCACATGCGCTTGCCTGTCGACAGACAGCATTTCGCACGCTGGGTAACGTTGTTTACAGAGACGGCAGACGAGTTGTTTGAAGGAGAGAAAACAAAAGAACTGAAGCAAAAGGCATCCAGCATTGCGCAGGTGTTTCAAATGAAGATGGGCCTGATCGGTATAATAGGCAAAGAGCTTACAAGCTAGATAACTAGATAAAAAGAACTGATTTAAAAAGGCGGCAGGCAGACCAATAAAAATTGATCTGCCTGCCGCCTTTTTGGTGCCATACCAGTATCAGAGAATGATCACATTTCTATGTTTACTACCTCAAAATCAATAGCCTATCATAAATCACTATATGTGGAAAACTAAATTTAACTCAGAGCATATACGTTTATATTATATTGCCGTATATTAGAGAACAGTAATTCTGCACCCAACATATAGCTCCTTTAATATTTTTTGTTAAGGAGAGGCAGCTGTGCTTGCACAGTCAAAATGCTTTCCCTATATTTGATTTACACTTCAAAAAAATATTTGTTCTAACAGCTTAACGCAACAATATGGTATAAAGCTCTACGTTAAACTAATGTAGCTTTACGATGAATACAACTACCCAGCTGAGCGATTCCGAACTGGTAACGCTCTACATCGCAGGTAATGAAAATGCGTTTGAACAGCTAGTAAACAGACACAAGAACAGAGTATTCACAACGATCTTACTGATTGTTAAAGACACGTATACCGCTGAGGACCTCATGCAGGATGCTTTTATAAAGGCGATCCATACTATGAAAGGCGGCAGGTATAACGAAGAAGGCAAGTTCTCGTCATGGATATGCCGTATTGCGCACAACCTCGCAATCGACTTTTTCCGTAAAGAGAAGCGAAGCCCGATGATCACGCTGGAAGACGGCAGTAATGTGTTCAATGCTTTGTCTTTTGCCGAAGACTCCGCTGAGTCGCAGCAAATCAAAGAAGACACCCATGCCCGACTGCGCGAGCTGATCCAAACGCTGCCACAAGCGCAGCGGGAAGTCCTCATGATGCGCCATTACGCGGACATGAGCTTTCAGGAGATAGCCGAGGCAACCGGTGTGAGCATCAATACAGCTCTAGGTCGTATGCGCTACGCATTAATCAACCTAAGAAAAAAGATGCTAAACAGCACCATTGCTTATGATAAAAACCTCTACTCAGAATGAGCTGATCCAGTATGTATACGATGAGTTGGCAGACCCAGCCCGCACGCAACTGGAAACAGCGTTGATGCACGACAACGAGCTGGCAGAAAGCTGCTCTGATCTCATGCTAATCCAGCGATTGCTTGACGGCGCACACAAAAGCCCAAGTAAGCGGTCTATCAACAACATTTTAAATTATTCAAAAAGCTTAAGTTTGCAGTCGTAACCGGCTGCAAACTTTTTTTATGCGCAAACGAGAACGCTACAAGCTCCTGATCGAGCACTTCACCCAAAACTTCCCGGACCCTGAAACGGAGTTGGCTTATTCCAACCCCTATGAACTCATATTGGCGGTCGTGTTGAGTGCCCAGTGCACAGACAAGCGGGTGAACATGGTCACGCCTGCCCTGTTTGAGGCTTTTCCTACACCGGAGCATCTGGCTGCGGCTTCCCCTGAAGAGATTCTGCCGATCATTAAAAGCATCTCTTACCCCAACAACAAGGCCAAGCACTTGGCTGGGCTGGGAAGAATGCTGGTGGAACAGTTTAACGCTGAAGTACCAAGCACTGTGGAGGAATTAGTGAAACTGCCGGGTGTTGGCCGGAAAACCGCCAATGTGATCGTGTCAGTGATCTGGAACCAGCCAGCCATGGCCGTGGATACGCATGTATTCCGGGTGAGCAAGCGATTGGGGCTCGTATCCAAAACAGCTAAAACACCGCTGGATGTAGAAAAAGAACTTGTGGCCAATCTGCCGCAGGAGCTGATTGCCAAAGCACACCACTGGTTAATTCTACATGGGCGCTACATCTGCATTGCCCGGCGCCCGAAGTGCGAGGAGTGCCCGCTCACCCATTTCTGCCAGTTTTTCCAGAAGCACTACCCGAACATACCCGACGACCCTGAAAATAAGGTTGGCGGTATAGCCTAATAAAAAAGCGAAGACAGACCTTGTGGTCTGCCCTCGCTTTAACTATGGGATCTTTGAGGATTACTTTCCTTGCTGCTGCTTTTTCTGGTAATCGCCTTTTTTCTGAAAGTCACCTTTACGGCCTTTCTTACCCTCAGCACGCTTCTGTTTCATTTCAGCTTTATCAGTTTCGTACTTGGCAAACTGCTCTGCAGATAAAATGCCTTTCAACTCTGCCTGCCATTTATTATGGCTTGCTTTTCTGGCTTCTTGCATTTGAGCTCTTTGCTCTGCTGTTTTCTCACCAGTTGCTTTATAGCTTTCGCGCATGGCTTTCATTTCTTGGGCATGACGCAAGTTCAGGGCCTGCAGTTGGTTTTTCTGAGAGGCATTAAGCTCAAGTCTCTGAGCCATACGGTCAGTTTTCATCTGGGCCATTTCCTCAGGGTTTTTCTGCGCCTTATGCTTCATGGCTGCACGCATCTCACTGCGTGGCTTGCGGTCTTGCTGCGTAGTGGTGCTGGTCTGAGCATAAGCGCTACCGGCAACTAACACGCCTAATGAGAGGGCTGCGATTAACTTCTTCATATTTTTTTCTCCTTATAACTAGTATGTTCAGTAGCAAAGCGCAGGTCTAAGATAAGAAATGTGCTCTGCTCATTTCCTATATCCAAAGGTTGTGCCAGAAATGAAAATTGTTTTACAACAAAAAACTACTTCACTTTAAACCACCTGCACGAGGTACTTACCAGTTCCCTTATCTGAATCAAAGAAAGGCCTATAAAGGCGATTAACGCCATATGCCCTTTTTTGATTCAGATCCGCTGGTATCATTTAGTTATATTACTATATTTAAAAGTCTAAATAACTTACTTACCACTTAATTTATCAATACACCTTATGAGAACATCTTTACCTTCTAAGTTCGTGCTTACTGTAGTTTTCCTTCTTGTTGGTGCTTCTATCTCTGTAGCCCAGACAAAATTTGCTGAACGCAAGGGTGGCCATGCCTATAAAATGGATATACCTGATTATATGGTAAAGACATTTGACCTAAACGATGTGGCCAGCCTGCAGTACTACAACAAAACCAAAGAGGCCTACACCATTGTAGTAGACGATGAGAAAGAGCACTTAGAGCTACTAGGCATGAAATTTACCAGCGCAGAAGAGTTCCTAAATAACTTTGCAGCTGACTATAAAAAAGAAGAGAAGAAAAGGAAACTGGGGAAAACAAGAAGCTTTGAAGCCAACGGAAACAATGTGGCGCAGACTGAGCTAAGATGGAAGGATGAAGAAGGAGAGTTCTTTATGCTGATCTCAGCAGTGGAAACCAAAACACACTTCTATAAAGTGCTTTGCTGGACACTAGCAGCTAATGAGGCCCAGCTGAAGGAAGACTTTAAGCAACTCTCTGCCAGCATACAAGATTAAGCTATACCTTACCAGCTACCTGAAGTAAAATTGACTCTACTTGGACAGCTAACTGCTGCCTATCAAATTGCTGCCTAGCTACCGCTTCGCCACGCATACCGGCTTGGCGAAGCACCTCAGGTCTGGCAAGTTTCTCCTGTATTTTATGGGCTAATGCCTCTGGCTGACCTGCAGGGCTATACCATCCGCAACCGTGCTGCTCTACAAAAGCTTTGGTCCATCCGGGGTTGGTAACAATAACCGGTGTGCCGCAGGCGAGGCTATCGTAAAGCTTGGCGGGGGAGTTAGAACTTAGTACCGGCAGATCATTAAAAGTAATTAACGACAGGTCGGCAAGTTTGAAAAGACTGAAAACATCAGGCCGTGGCTGAGGAGGCAGTAGCCGCAGGTTCGGAAGCCGAAGGGCCAGCTTTCTTAGCTCCTCGTCATAATAACCCCCGCCTGCCAGCACAAATACGATATCCTGCTGATCGACCATCAGTTCGGCTGCCTGCATGATAGTGGGTATATCATTTGCACGGCCAAAAGTCCCCGCATAGAGCACCACCTTCTTCCCCTTTAGCTGGTAATTTTCCCTAAGTGCCTCCACCTGCACATCAGTCGACGCATCGGCCATTTCGAGATCGGTACCATTCAGGATAGTGCTTACTTTATCACGCGCTATACCTTGCGCCACCACATACTCTTCCATGTCGGGTGAGAGCGTAATAATATGGTTGGCACTCTGGTATAAGTTCTTCTCCAGTCTATAAAGTCTGCGCTTGAGCCATTCTTTTTTAACGGCTCCCATCTCGATCGGAAAGCTTGGCCAGAGGTCCTGTACCTCGAACACCCAAGGTATATTTCGCATCTTCGCCACCCGGGCTGCCATCCAAGGAGTGGAAAGCGGTGTCGATACCCCCCAGATAACATCGGGTTTTGGCATGGTTAAGCCTTTGGAAAGGCTGTAGGCTGCGAAACCACCGTAGGAGACTAAGCGACGGCGGACCCCCATCTTGTTGCTGTAAGGCACCTCCTGCTCATATAGCTCCACTCCCTCCGGCACCCACTTATAATTATTTGTGATGCGCAGCTCTTTCCAAGCACTGCTGGTTACCAAGCTCACCTTGTGCCGCTTTGCCAAGTACTCCAGAAAGGTATAGTGCCGACAAGTTGCCGGGCAGTCTGGATTATGATGATGCTGGTTAAAAATAGCTATATGCATGCGCAGGAACAGAAAAGGCGTTGAGCTAGTTAACGCTTCTCAGGCTTATACTTCGATTCGTTGAAAATTTTCTGATAGTCGTCATCGGCCATCAGTTCCTGCAAAGTAACCTTTGGATTACGCTCCATGTATTTGCGCACGATCTGCCAGCCCAACCATGTGCCTAATCTTCCCGGAGAGGTCGGATCTATCTCAGGCGTGTTCGGACGCTCACCGATGTATTTGTTTACCACAAAGGGGCTTTTCTCATACAATAGGCTTTGCTCAACGAAATGTGCCCAAATGCGGCCCTCGTTATGGTTCACATCTGCCAATTGCTGTCCGCTATACCCAATTATAGTCGAATCGGGGGTGCAGGGCATAATGGACTTCACAAAATAGTAAGCTTTGCCGGTGTTCACCATTTCAGCCAATAGGCTGCGCTCCAAGAAGCTGGTTTTGTTAAAGCGGTTAGATAGTAGTAGCATAGCCGCGGGCACCATGTTCGGGCGCTCATAGCGCTTCAGAATATAGTCATATGTATCTGGACGGTAACTGGCGTCTTTTCCTATGAAAAAATCGATACCTAACACCAAGAGGCTGTCGGACACCAACAGATCTTGGTTAAGGCCGGAGACAAATGTTTTAACCTGTGGTTCCTTGAATTCGGGATAGTAATATTTAATAGACTTAAATGCGGTTTCTAGCTGCTGCTTCTCGCTTGCCATGTCGCCAAACTTCTCATCAGCCTCCTGCGCCAGTTTCTGTAGTTCTGGGTTTGTGGCTAAACTATAAAGTGCATTTATAACAGCAGAGTCTGAAGGATAGCTTTTACGCTGTATGAAACGCTCCGCAAATAACGGGTTGTCATTCAGAAAAGTGGCGATTTCCTGTTTGGAAGAAGCTTCAAAAAAAGGTTTCTCCAAACGGTCAATCTGTACCGTGACTGGTATACGTTCAATTTCCTCAGGTAATTCGCAGCCTTTTTTCTTGCAGCTAAAAAGCAACATGATGGTTGCGAGTAAGAATAATCTGTAATACATTGCCGAATATTTGACACAAAAATACAGGGTTATCCGGTATTAGAGTAAATTAACTCATTAAAATAATATGCAATTTAAGAAACTCGCATTCCTACTGCTGTTTTTGGGCATCACTTCCACGGCTATGGCCCAAATGGAAATCGGCATCCAGTTTTCTCCTACTATCTCAGGCAACCGCTTTATTGCGGAAGACCGGCATAATTTTGAAAAGTCCAGCAACACGCTGCGCTTGGGAGTAGGTGTAGTCGGTGACTACTTCTTCTCAAACAACTATGCGTTCAGCTCAGGGCTGATGTACCGTAGCAAAGGTTCTAAGATTAGCTATACTTACATGACAGAAGGAGGCGACGGCCAAGTTATAGCTACGCCAGAAACCGATGAACTGACTGTGCAGTACCTTGAAGTACCCCTCACGCTAAAACTTTTCACTAATGAAATAGCTCCGGATGTAGTATTGTACTTCCAAGTAGGTGGTGCGCTAGGTACGAAGGTATCCGGCCAAGTAGACCAGAAAAAGGTAATTAACGGCGAGAAGACAGCGAAACGCTTTAATATTTTTGAAACGAGTGCTGTACTCGGCACCGGTGCTGAAATGCAACTAGGACAGAGCACGAAGCTGTTTGGTGGTGTTACCTACTTGCGCGGTCTCAGCAACATTGATGACTACTATAAGGAGCAGTTAAACGATAAAAACCTTGCCATTAAGAACAACGGTGTCTCCATTGATGTGGGTATCAAGTTCTAAGGTGTACCCAACAAAATAAAAAGGCCGCTCCGAGCAATCGAAGCGGCCTTTTTATTGCCTTATATCTGATTAGAATTCCTTATTCCTCCACACCATTTACCTCCGTCAGGGCGGTGCGCAGTTCAATTTCTTCGCCTTTGTCGTCCATCACCTTAAAGTCGGTAATGCCAAGCGAAGTATCTTTCACAAATTTCACCCACTTAAAATAGTGGAAGAACCACTTCATCTGCTTTGAGATCACCCCTGTAGTATAATAAGAATACAGGAAAGGGTGCACGTACAGTGTCAAACTCTTGTGATTGTGACTTGTTAGCAGGTCGTCTACCGCTACGTCTATTTCATCTGTAATCAGAATGCTGGCAGAAATTTTACCAGTGCCGTTGCAAGTAGGGCATACTTCGCCGGTCACGATATTCTGCTCTGGCCTTACCCGCTGGCGGGTGATCTGCATGAGGCCAAACTTTGAGATAGGCAGAACTGTCGACTTGGATCGGTCTCGCTTCAGCTCCTCTTTTACTACCTCGTATACTTTCTGGCGGTTTTCAGGCGACTTCATGTCAATGAAGTCCACTACAATGATACCACCTATATCCCGGAGTCGCAGCTGACGGGCCACCTCTCTGGCAGCCATCATGTTCACATTCAGCGCGGTAGCCTCCTGATCGGTTTCGGTATTAGATTTGTTCCCACTGTTCACATCGACTACGTGCAGGGCTTCGGTGTGCTCTATTACCAGGTATCCGCCACCTGGTATGGTCACTGTTTTCCCGAAAGCAGCCTTTAGTTGCCGCTCGATGTTAAAGTGTTCGAAGGTTTTGGTCTTACCGGTATAATGCTTCAGAATTCTTAATTTATCTGGCGCAATGCTACCGATGTACGCTTTGATCTCGTCATAGAGCGACTCGTCGTCGACTACTATGTTGTCAAAGCTTTCGTTCATTAGATCCCTCAGTATGGACGAAGAACGTCCTAGCTCACCAATGATCTTGTCATTTGGCTTAGCCAGCTTCAGCGATTTAAAGCCCTCTTCCCAGTTTTCGACCATGTTGCGCAGGTCTCTATCGAGCTCTGCAACTTCGCGGCCCTCGGCCACCGTCCGAATGATCACGCCAAAGTTCTCCGGCTTAATCGAAGTGATTAAACGCTTGAGACGTGTCCGCTCCTCTTTACTTACGATTTTCTTGGATACGCTCACCGTGTTTGAGAACGGCACAAGCACCAAGTATCGCCCGGCGAGCGAAAGCTCACAGGAGAGTCGTGGACCCTTGGTTGAAATCGGCTCTTTGACAATCTGGACCAACAGCTGCTGCCCTTTCTTAAGGACATCAGCTATTTTCCCGAGTTTGTCAATCTCAGGCTCGAATTTTGTCTGGTTAAGCTTTGCAGAAGCGTTCTTCTGAGTCTGTGCTGCCTTTACAAACTTGTTTAGCGTTTTGACATTGGCTCCCAGATCATGGTAATGCAAAAATGCATCCTTATGGTACCCAATGTCAATAAAAGCAGCGTTTAGGCCTGGCATCACCTTCTTTACAGTGCCTAGGAAGATATCCCCAACGATATAGTTTGTATCCTTTTTCTCGTGGTGAAACTCGACTAGTCTTTTATCCTGTAAAAGGGCGATGCGCTCTCCATCCTGAGTAGAATTGATTATAAGCTCGTTACTCAATTTCTCTCAAAGATTAGTTGGATGTATAGACCAAAGCCCACAATTGCAGAAGCAATGTGGGCCTCAATTAACGCAGAAGAAATTATTTCTTCTTATGTCTGTTCTTTCTTAGACGCTTCTTTCTCTTGTGAGTGGCAATCTTATGTCTTTTTCTTTTCTTTCCGCAAGGCATAGTCTTGAAGTTTTTATTAAATGAATGTTTCTTTTATTACAATTTCGCAAGATACTCATCAACTGAGGCATTAAGGGCAGGGTCGCTGCTCATCGTTTTTACCTTGTTGAAAGTTCTGATAGCTTCTTCTTTCTTACCGATCTCAGCCAATGACACCGCTAGATAAAAGGTCCCTTCCACATGTTCCGGATTCACTTCTACCAAGTTTTGGAATCGCTCAGCGGCTTTGTCCCACTGCCCGGACTGCACTGACAGGATACCTAAGTTAAATAACGCCTTCTGATTTTTCGGGTCTGCCGAAATCACCTCTCGCAACAGCGTAATACCCTGCATTGGGTTTTCGCTCGCGATATAGGTCATGGCCACATTTGTCTTTGCGTCCATGTCACTCGGGTTGTTCTTCAGCACCTGCTCGTACATCTTACGCGCCTTGCCTCCCAGTTCGCTGGCCCGCTGCTGCGTTGCCGCATAGGTGAAGGCCTCGAAATACTGGTCGCCAGCTTTGCGGAAGTTCTTCTCGCCCGGACGAGCTTCGGCTGCTACTTCATAGTAGTAACCTGCGCTGTCGAACTTGCTGGCCGCGGCATAGGCCTCTGCCAGTTCGCCGGCAAGAAGGCCGCGTGTTTTAGCGTCAGATGCTTTGTTATAACGGGCACGCACAGTGGCCAGTTCCATCATCTGCTCCGGTGTAGCCGAGGCATGCACCCCATCAGCCGCAGCAGCCGGTGAAGGGCCGTGGTCGTGACCATCATCCTCTGAGTGGCCTTCCGGAATAGCGGAAGTCTGTGCAGTGGCTACCGAACTGTCATCATCCTTTGTTACGACCACTTTAGGCAAAAAGAACATGGCCGCTGCAAGAGCGATAGCTGCAACAAGTATGATTATTTGAGCGCGTGACATTCTATTTTACGTAAGTGGCTGTTTTCTAAAGGATAAACAAACAATCGGCAAATATACGAAAGAATTAAGAATGAGCCAGCTCTTTAATCTTTTTGCTGTTCTTAATCTTAGCGATAAACGTTTTGGATGGCTTGAAGCTAGGAATGAAGTGCTCATCGATAATGATCGAGGTGTTCTTCGAAATGTTACGAGCCACTTTCTTCGCGCGCTTCTTGTTCACAAAGCTTCCAAAACCTCTCACATAGATGTTGTTACCATCGGCCATAGAGTCTTTCACCACTTTGAAAAATGCCTCAATGGTAGATTGAACATCAGCCTTATCAATCCCTGTTTTATCAGCAATCTCTGATATTACTTCTGCTTTAGTCACTTTCTTAGATTTTTATAAATTAGTAATAAGTTAACTTTCTATCTTTCAGGTAACCAGCGGCTTGGCTGTTACCCATTTTTCGGGGCACAAAGGTATACCTACTTTTCGACAAGTAAAAGCTTTAGCACTAAATTATTACAGATCGTGCCCCCGCCTTAACCCGGCCCGTCTCCTGCTCTCCACACTGCAATACCCGTGCCAGCCTACCCCCTCCCTAACGCACCCTATCTACTTATATTTTAATTACATAGCGAAATACCTGCGACTCCCATCATCCCATTTTCAGAACATTGTTTTACTTTTGTCTGTTTAGCTACTCCTAAGCTGCATCTGCATTCTTTATGAAAAACACCCCTCACGCATACTTTTCCCAAACCCTTCTGGACTGGTACCAGCGCCATAAAAGAGCCCTGCCTTGGCGCGAAACCACCAACCCATACCTGATCTGGCTCTCGGAAGTAATCCTACAGCAAACACGCGTGAACCAAGGACTGCCTTACTACCTGCGCTTCGCTGAAAACTATCCGACCGTGCGAGACTTAGCCGCAGCGCCAGAAGACGAAGTACTGCGCCTCTGGCAAGGACTCGGCTACTACTCTAGGGCCCGCAACATGCATCACACCGCCAAACAGATTGTGCAGGAGTATGATGGCGTATTCCCTGACAGGTATGAAGAGTTACTGAAGCTGCGAGGCGTTGGGAGCTATACCGCCGCCGCCATAGCTTCTTTCGCTTTTAGAGAGCAGGTGGCCGTGCTCGACGGGAACGTATTCAGAGTGCTGGCGAGAGTGTTTGGCATCTCCGACGACATAGCGGCTCCGGCCTCGCGCAAGGTATTTCAGCAACTGGCCAACGAGCTCATACCTGCCGATGCACCTGACACCTTTAATCAGGCTGTTATGGAGTTTGGCGCCATACAGTGCACCCCGGTCATGCCCGACTGCCTCTTCTGTCCGCTGCAGCAGTCCTGCTTCGCCTTCACCCACGGATTGGTACAGGAGCTTCCGGTCAAGTCGAAAGCCAAGGCCGCCCGGCCCCGTTTCTTCCACTACATCGTGTTTGAGTACGGAGGGCAGTACTACCTCCGCAAGCGAATGAGCGGCGATATCTGGGAAGGCTTGTATGATTTTTATCTGCACGAAAGTGATTCCAAGACGTTGGAGCCTCACGCCCTACTTCATGAGCTAAACGAGGCAGGTATAGCCGTGCAAGAAGCCCAGCTACAGCTGCCACACAAAGACTATAAGCATGTGCTGAGCCATCAAAAAATCACCGCCCGGTTTTACCTGATTCGGCTCGATTCTCGTTTAAGGGAAGAGGTGTTGCAGGAGGCAAGGCTGGCGCTTTACACCCCCGACAAAATAGAGGCGCTTCCCAAGCCAATTCTTATCAACAGCTATTTGAAAGATGAGAAGATTTTAGTAAATTTATAGACTGAAACTTTTCCGCTCATAAAAGCATTCTAAGTTTCAGTAAGCCATATTTGCCTCCGGCTTGGTTGTCGGAGTAGCCCAATTCAATTTAATTTTTAACAAAAAAAGACATGGCAAGTGTAAACAAAGTCATCCTTATCGGAAATCTTGGTAAGGACCCAGAAGTTCGCCACCTCGAAGGCGGAGTAGCCGTAGCGCGTTTCCCTATCGCGACTTCTGAAACATTCAAAGACAAAAATGGCGACCGTCAGGAGCGCACTGAGTGGCACAACATTGTGCTGTGGCGCGGTCTGGCTGAAGTGGCCGAGAAGTACCTGCGCAAAGGGCAGTCTGTCTTCATCGAAGGCAAGATTCGCACGAACAGCTACCAAGACAAAGAGGGTGTGCAGCGTTACAGCACCGAGATCGTGGCTGATAACATGACCATGCTCGGCGGACGCGAAGGTGGCAGCGCAGGCAACAGCGAATCAAGCAACTACCAGAGTGGTTCTTCTGCGCAAGCATCCACTCAAAGCAGCGGCGCGGCGGCCAGTAAAGGCAACGCTTCCGCGTTCCAGAACGATGAGCCAGACGACTTACCGTTCTAACCTTGTTTAACCTAACCGCTCTATTTTGGACAGTTTAGATCCCGGAGACCCCCTGAGTTATAGCTTACTGCAACTTTTACAAAGCACAACCGCTTTACTCAGAATTGAATATTTAGCAGCCATCTCGGCCTGCTTTATCCTATTGCTGCTCTCTGCCCTCACTTCGGGGGCGGAGGCAGCTTTTTTCGCTCTTACACCGCAAGAGCTCGAAAAAAACAGATCCAGCAAGCACAAGGCGCAGCAACTGGTACACCAGTTGCTCCAGAGCCCACGCCAGCTATTGGCCTCGCTGCTGATCATCAACAACACGATTAACGTCAGCATCATTACGCTCTGCGGCTACATTGCGTGGCAGCTGTCCGGCACTACTTCAATGGCCGCCACTACTATGTTGATTAGCCTGCTGGTGGTTACCTTCCTGATCGTTTTCTTTGGTGAAGTGCTCCCCAAGGTATACGCCCGCAAGCATGGCCCCGCCATAGCATTGCGCATGGCCCCCGTACTGGATGCTTTGCGCCCTGTATTAAGTCCGCTGGGTTGGCTTTTAACACGCATCAGCTCTTACATAGACAGACGCTATAGGGTGCGCTCCTACAGTCAAACGCTGGAGGAGCTGCATCACAGCCTTGACGTGGCTCTCACTAATGAGGAAACCTCACCGGAAGAACGCAAAATTCTGCGTGGCATCGTCAACTTCGGGTCTATCACGGTAAAGCAGATCATGCGTCCGCGTGTGGATATCGTGGCATTTCCACAGAGCGCCACCCTGCCGGAGCTGCTACCGCAGATCACCCAATGGGGTTATTCGCGTGTGCCGGTCTATACCCAGAACACCGACAGCATCGATGGCATTCTATATGTAAAGGATCTCCTGCCTCACCTAGACAAGGGAGCTGACTTTAAATGGCAGAACCTGATCCGGGCACCTTTCTTTGTGCCGGAAACCAAGCATATCTCCAACCTGTTGCAGGACTTCCGGGAGAAGCACGTGCATATGGCCATTGTGGTGAACGAGTACGGCACAACGGTAGGGCTGCTTACCATGGAGGATGTAATCGAGGAAATTGTGGGTGAGATAAACGATGAATACGACGATGAGGATGACATCATTTACTCTCAACTCGACGAAAATACCTTTATATTTGACGGTAAAACATCGCTGCACGACTTTTGCAAGATCACGGAGATTCCGTTCGATGCCTTCAACGAGGTAAAAAGTGAGCATGAGACAGTGGCCGGCCTTATGCTGGCGCTATTTGGCCGCATACCTTTTGTAGGTGAGGAAGTATCGTACGGACGCTATTATTTTACGGTTGAGTCGGCGGACAATAAGCGTGTAAAACGAGTAAAGATTAATGTCGCAAGCAAAAAAGAGCACTATCATAAAGTCAGCTAAACTCCAACTGCTGCTGTGGGCAGGTATGGCCGTAGCCATCGCCAGCTGCAGCGCCGAATACACACCAAAACCTAAAGGGTATAACCGCATCGATCTGCCAGAGACTGCTTACCAGCCGCTGCAGGAGGAGCATCCTTATACCTTTGAGTATTCACAACATGCCAAAATACGCCCTGATTCGTCCATGATCGCCCAGCCGCACTGGATCAACATCATTTACCCGAGTCTTGGGGCCAACGTGCAGCTGACTTACAAAGCCATCAACAACGACCCGAAAATGTTGAATAACCTGATTGAGGACGCACGCAAACTAACGGGCAAACACCAGATAAAGGCATACTCAATTGAGGAAACAGAGGTCAGAACACCACAGGGCGATATAGCTTCCGTATTTGAGTTGGAGGGCGAAATCCCGAGTCAGTTTCAGTTCTATGTAACGGATACGACTACTCATTTCTTCAGGGGTGCGCTATATTTCAGAACCGCCACCCAAAACGACTCATTAGCTCCGATTATTGAGTATGTGAAGAAGGATATTGTGCACCTGTTGAATACACTGGAGTTTAAGGACAAGAAATAATCTCTTTAAGCATACCCTTTAACCAAAGGGCAAAAGACATCAGGTATAACCTAAGGTCTTTTGCCCTTTGTCTTTTATCTTTGTAGACCGACCAACGCACCATTACTAAAAGCCCTTGAGCAACTTCTTCCATACCAAGATCGAATTCCTGAAAGGGGTTGGTCCGCAGCGGGCCGAACTGCTGCAGAAGGAGCTCAATATCTATACCTACGGGGACCTCATACAGCACTACCCTTTCCGGTACCTCGACCGCACGCAGTTCTATAAAATAGCTGAGTTGGACGAGAGCATGCCCTATGTGCAGGTGCGCGGGCGCGTGCGTGGCAAAGAAGTATTAGGCGAAGGCCGGAAGCAGCGACTCGCTGCGACTTTGGTGGATGAAGCCGGCAGCGAGATGGACCTCGTTTGGTTCAAGGGGGTGAAGTGGATGCAGAAGACGCTGAAAAACCACACCGATTATATTGTGTTCGGCAAACCGACTGCTTTTAACGGCAAGTTTAGCATGGCACACCCCGAGTTGGAGGAACTAGCCGAAGAGAAACAAACTACGGCTTTTCTGCAGCCGGTCTACCATACCACCGAAAAGCTGAAGGCCTTTCGGGTAGAGAGCAAGACGATCTCCCGCATGATGGAGATGCTGCTGAAAGTGGCTGTGCCTAACATACAGGAAACCCTTTCGCCGGAGCTGATCGACCATTACCGGCTCATGAGCAAGAGGGACGCGCTTATCAACATCCACTTCCCGCAGTCAGTGGAGAAGTACAATGCGGCCAAGTTCCGCCTCAAGTTTGAAGAACTTTTTTACATACAGCTGCGACTGCTACGCCAAAAGACGGTGCGACGCGCCGACTTGGCCGGACAGGTGTTCAAGCAGGTACCTACCGTAACCGAGTTCTACAAAAACCACATGACCTTTGACCTGACCAATGCTCAGAAACGGGTTGTAAAGGAAATTCACAAAGATCTGACGGCCGGCAAGCAGATGAACCGACTGCTGCAGGGCGATGTGGGCTCGGGCAAAACAATTGTGGCCTTCATCACCATGCTCATCGCAGCCGACAACGGGGCGCAGTCCGTGTTGATGGCACCTACCGAGATTCTGGCTGACCAGCACTATACCGGCCTAAAGGAGTTTGCGGACCGGCTAGGTATAAACATCGGCAAACTCACCGGCTCCACCAAAACCAAAGACCGCAAAGTGCTGCACGAGCAGCTGCGCTCCGGCGACATGAAAATGATCGTGGGCACGCATGCCCTGCTCGAGGATGTGGTGCAGTTTCAGAATCTGGGCCTCTGCATCGTGGATGAGCAGCATCGTTTTGGCGTGGAGCAGCGCTCCAAGCTGTGGCGCAAGAACCCACGCATCATCCCGCATGTGCTCGTGATGACGGCCACGCCTATACCCCGCACCTTGGCCATGACGCTCTACGGCGACTTGGATGTATCGGTGATTGACGAGATGCCGGCTGGCCGCAAGGAGATCGTGACCGTGCACCGCTTCGACAGCCACCGGCTGCGTGTGTTCCAATTCGTACGCGACCAAATCAAGCTGGGCCGACAGGTATACATCGTATACCCGCTCATAGAGGAGTCGGAGGGGATGGATTATAAGGACTTGACGGATGGCTATGAAAGTATACGACGAGCTTTCCCGGAGAACCAAGTAAGCATGGTGCATGGCAAGCTCAAGGCGCAGGACAAAGATTACGAAATGCAGCGCTTCGTTCGCAACGAGACCCAGATCATGGTGGCTACCACTGTGATCGAGGTGGGTGTGAACGTACCGAATGCCTCTGTGATGATCATAGAGAGCGCTGAGCGCTTCGGTCTGTCGCAGCTGCACCAGTTACGCGGCCGTGTGGGACGTGGCGCTGAGCAGAGCTACTGCATCCTCATGACGGGGTACAAATTGAGCAAAGACAGCAAGACCCGCCTCGAAACCATGGTGCGCACTAATAATGGTTTCGAAATTGCTGACATCGATTTGAAACTGCGCGGTCCGGGCGACCTGATGGGTACGCAGCAAAGCGGTGTGCTCGATCTGTTAATTGCCGACCTTGCCAAAGACGCACCGATCCTGCAGGAATCGCGGGCTGCGGCACAACGCGTGCTGAATGAAGATCCACAGTTAGAACAACCACAGAACCAGAATATCCTACGGCACATCAAGTCGCTCAGTGTAAACACCGTCAACTGGAGCCGTATTAGTTAAGCGCTCGCCGAGGTTCCACGCGAAACAGGGTATTATTTTTGTGCAACTTTACTTGCAAAGTTTAGCGGCTTGCAGCAAATTTATATGCTTCTTTACCAGATAAGTCAACTCTATACCTAATACCATACCGTGAAAGCACTACAATTTCTATCGCTCCTCTTTTTGGCTTTGTCTTGCGCGATGGCACCGGCCTTGGCGCAGGGTCGCAACGCGTCTGTTCCCTTCAGCTATATACCTGACAACACCGAAGACCAGTATAACCAGAGCATCCGCAGCAAGACACTTCCTGTCGGGTCTGATGGTTTTGTGATTCTTAGCCGAAGCAAACCTACCGAATACGCTGTGGAGCGTTACAACATCTCGCTCAAGAAAGCTTGGTCGGCCACCATCCCACTTGCCGGAGACGAAACCATAGAGGCATTTGTACAGAACGGGGATGCCGCCTTGGTAGTAACCCATCGCGACAACGGGCAAGGCACCCAAGCGCTACATGCTCACCGAATCAATCTTGGCAATGGCAAGAAAGACAAGCCTGTACTGCTGCTTGAGGCTCCGGCTAGCGCCCGCAAAGCAGGTATAGCCATATCGCCTGACGGCACTAAACTGCTGGCCTACAGGTATAGCACCACCGGCAACCAAGTGGTGCAAGGTATAAGCGGTAGTCTGTACGACGGTAAACTACAGAAAGTAAAAGACACGGATTACAATTTGCGCGACCTGCGCAATATTGTTTCAGCTGAGGTAATTGTGAATGACGCCGGCGACCAGTTTATCAGCTTGATTTCTGAGAACATGGACCGCCTCACCGTGCGCCAGTATACCTTGAAGTCGCCGGATGCCAAGGGCATGTCGGTGCTGGTGGGGGGTATCTTTGACGGTAAGCGTGTTTACATCATGGACAGCAAGTATGCCCTGCAGCCCAATGGCAACCTGTATGGCGTTGTGCTCACCGCTGACGAGAAATCCGGCGAATACTACAGCCTGAAAGCAGTAAAGTTCGACTTTGAGAACGAAGACATGGTGTTTGCCGAGGAATTCAGGTTTACGCCGGAGTACCTTGCTAGTGTGAACAGCCTTGACAAAAGCGGTGGAGCCAAATCCAATCGTCTCGAAGACATTTACCTGACAGATTTGATCCTGACACCAGATGAAAAACTGATCGTGCTGGCGGAGAAAAAATACATGGAGGGTGGTGAGAACTCGCCTTACTATGCCAAAGAGATTCATCTGTTTGCCTATGACCAGTACATGGGCACGGCGTGGAGCTCTGTACTGATGAAAAACCAAAAGGCGCCTGCTGACGAGGCTTTTACGGGTATCTCTTACAGACACCACCTAACTGGTAACACGTTGCACCTGCTCACGCTAGAGGAACTTGACGGAAAGCATGACCTATACCTGCGCCGCATCGACACCAGCACAGGCAAAGCCGAAGCACCCAAGGCAGCCGGTCTCAACGTAGCCGATGATAAGAATATATCCTATGTGAAGGACTTCACTGCTTGGCTTTCGGAGCGCGACCTTGTAACGGTGGTACGACCAAGCAAGAAAGCGAACAGCCTACAGTTACGTCGACTTTACATCAAATAGCACTTACAGTTTTATACTGTGCAGAAAGCGTGACCGTGACCCGGTTGCGCTTTTTTGCTTTCGGAGTTTCCGGGTAAAGGAGCTTAGCTGCACCAGCATGTGCACAAAACCGACATAATCCACGATCTCGACGTACATCTTGAACTCCCTGCGAGAACCCTCCAGCACTCCGAGTTTATCTACTTTATAAGTGTTCATGGCTGACCAAGGCATCCAGCGTACCCGTTTGTGGCGCTTGATCATGTAGCGGTTGATGGCTACTTCCAGCTGGTAACGTGCCACAGGCTGGGCTAGCACCTCTTCCAAATCACATCGTCGCAGGAGTCGCTCTCCTGATAATAAGATGTCGCTTCGGTACCAGCGCACAAACCATGGCGACCGTATCCGCCGCAAGATCAGCATGTCAATATTTGTCGTGTTCTGGAAAGCATGGATGGCTTTTTCCAGCTCAGTTCCATTCAGTTCCTGCAGATCGGCATCCATTAGAAGAACTGTCTCATACTGCACAAATTGGAGACCATACTGTATAGCGGCCGCTTTTCCCCGATTTTGGCTAAGGCGGATGACTTGCACAGTCGGCCATCGCCTACTTACCATTGTCGCTGTGCCATCAGCCGACCCGTCATCGATGCAGATTACCTGCTGTATACCATGCACGTTGGTCACAGCATCCAGCACTGCTGCAATGCGGTCTCGTTCGTTATGGCATGGAATCAAGCATGTTACCCCCATACTTTTCTCTATGTTTTATGACAATTCGGTATTCTGATATGTTTACGCATGTTCAACCATTAAGTCACTCAACAGTAACTCATTAAAGCAAAAAGGCTACCCCCTACGGAGGTAGCCTTTCCAAAACTATAGATTTGTCAGAATCTAGTATACAAATTCGTTTGCGTCGATCATAGCAGCTGCTATACGACGGCGTGCCTCTTTGGTGTTGTAGAGGTCTTTCTTGGTGAAGCGCTTCAGGCCCATAAACAACAGACGCTGCTCATCACCTTCCACCATCGAAGCGATGGCATCCTTACCAGCCAAGAAGGCGGTATCTACAGCATCGTTCACGGTCACGCGCACGATATCGATCTGATTCGCCACGGCATCCTCGCCTTTCATACCTACTAGCTTCTCCACGCGCAGAAGTGTTGATTCCGCCACGTAGGTTTTGATGGCCATGTCGGCGATGTTCATTAGAATCTCCTGCTCTTTGGCAAGTGAGTTCATGTACTTCTGTACCGCCGTGCCAGCCACCATCAGGATCGCCTTCTTCAGGTTGCGGATCGCCTTGTACTCTGCCGCGAACAGGCCTTCCTCTTCCGCACCGAAATCAGGTATAGCCATCAGTTCGCTTTGTACAGCCTGAGCAGGACCCATCAGGTCAAGCTCGCCGTTCATAGCCTTCTTCAGGATCATGTCCACGGTGAGCATGCGGTTGATCTCGTTGGTACCCTCAAAGATGCGGTTAATGCGGGAGTCGCGGTAAGCGCGGTCCATCGGGTAGTCGGCTGAGAAGCCGTAGCCACCGTAGATCTGCACGCCTTCGTCTACCACATAGTCGAGTACTTCGGAGCCTTCTACTTTCAGCATGGCGCACTCCACGGCAAACTCGCGGGCGGCACCCAGCATGGCTTCGTTCTCGCCTTTGCCTTCTGCCAACAGCTCCTGCTCTTTACGGAAGATATCCATACCGCAACGGTATAGTGCCGACTCCACAGCATAAATGCGAATGGCCTGCTCCGCCAGTTTGTGACGGATAGCACCGAACTTCGAGATAGGCAATTTGAACTGCTGACGCTCGTTGGCATACTTCACCGACAAGTCTACCACTTTTTTAGAGGCACCCAAGGTAGCGGCGCAAAGCTTGATACGACCGATGTTCAGGATGTTGAAAGCGATCAAGTGACCTTTGCCAATATCGCCCAGCACGTTCTCTTTCGGCACTTCGCAGTCAGACAGGAACACCTGACGTGTAGAAGAACCTTTGATACCCATCTTGTGCTCTTCGTTGCCAAGGCTTAGGCCCGGGTAGCCTTTCTCTACGATAAAGCCCGTGAACTTGTCGCCGTCCACCTGCGCGAACACGATAAACACATCGGCAAAGCCAGCGTTCGTGATCCACATTTTCTGGCCGTTCAGAATATAGTGCGTGCCTGCTTCGTTCAGTACGGCTTTGGTTTTGGCAGCCAAGGCATCAGAACCAGAGCCCGGCTCGGTAAGGCAGTAAGCTGCCGCCCATTCGCCAGAAGTCAGTTTAGGCAAGTACTTTTCTTTCTGCTCGTCCGTACCGAAGTACAGGATCGGCAGCATGCCTATACCTGTGTGCGCCGCAAAAGCCACCGGGAACGAGTGTCCACCACCTACTGATTCTGTTACCAGAAGCGAGGTGTTAAAGTCCATGTTCAGGCCGCCGTATTGCTCCGGCATTGATACCGCGAACAGCCCGAGTTCACCGGCTTTCTTCATCAGACCTTCCATCAGGCCTTCCTCGTGGTTGTCGAGGCGCTCGAGGAGTGGAGTTACTTCTTCGCGCACAAAGTCCAGACAGGTTTGCGCCATCATGCGCTGCTCCTCGCTAAACTCGGCAGGTATAAATACGTCCTGCGGATCAGTTTCTTTGATCAGGAATTCACCACCGCGAACGGTAGTGGCTTTATTTTTATCTGTTACATTTTCCATGGCAGATTATGATTAGTGTTTTAGGTACAGATTAGTTCTTATTTCAATAATTCGTAGATGCCGGCAACGCCTTGGCCACCGCCTACGCAGGCGGTCACCATGCCGTACTTTTTACCGAGTCGGCGCAGTTCGTGGAACTGCTGCACGCTGAGTTTGGCACCGGAGCAACCCAGCGGGTGACCTAACGCAATGGCGCCACCACTGATGTTAAGCTTCGCAGGATCAAAGTCCAAGTGACGCATCACAGCGATAGATTGCGCTGCAAAGGCTTCGTTCATCTCGATCAGGTCGATGTCGTTGAGTGTCATACCTGCCATTTTAAGTGCTTTTGGCACGGCTGCGATCGGGCCCATACCCATGATGCGCGGATCAACGCCGCCTGTGCCGTAGCTTACCATGCGCGCGATCGGCTCCAAGTTGAGCTCTTTCACCATGCGCTCGCTCATCACGATCACAAAGGCGGCACCGTCAGATGTCTGCGAAGAGTTTCCGGCTGTTACAGAACCGCCAGCTGCGAACACCGGCTTCAGGCGAGCTAAAGCCTCCAAAGAAGTATCAGCTCGTGGGCCTTCATCGGTGTCTACCACATAAGAGCGTGTCTTCTTTTTGCCGTTCTCGTCGATGTAGGTTTCCTCTACCGTAATCGGCACGATCTGCTCTTTAAAGAAACCACTCTTTATGGCGTTAATGGCTTTTTGGTGTGAGTTATAGGCAAACTCGTCCTGATCTTCACGTGAAACATTGTAGTCTTTGGCCACTGCCTCCGCTGTAAGGCCCATGCTCAGGTACCAGTCTGGATTCTTTTTGGCGATGTTGTAGTTAGGTACCGTCTTCCAGCCAACAGTTGGTACCATCGACATAGACTCCGTACCACCCGCAATGATGCAGTCTGCCATACCTGCCGCGATACGGTTACTGGCAATGGCAATAGTCTCCACACCCGAGCCGCAGTAGCGGTTCACGGTCATACCCGATACCGACATGGGCAGGGACAGCAAAGAAATCATACGACCGATCTGCAGGCCTTGCTCCGCTTCCGGCACGGCGTTCCCTACGATCAGGTCGTCTACGCGCTCGGGGTCTAGTGAAGGCACGGAAGCCAAAAGATGTTTGATGACGTCAGCGGCCAAGTCATCGGGTCTGGTGAACCGGAAGCCCCCGCGCCCGGCTTTGCCTACTGCGCTACGAAATCCGGCTACGATATATGCGTTGTTCATATTTTCTGATTGCTAAATTGTTAAATGGTTGATTGTTGATTCCTCAGATCTTTGACTGAAGAGCACAATCATGATTCATTACCCATTATTCATTAGACATTAATTCCTCAGCGGCTTACCCGTAGTCAGGATGCTCTGGATACGCTCAAGCGTTTTGCGCTCACCGGTCAGGGACAGGAAGGCCTCACGCTCCAGATCTAACAGATATTGCTCGCTCACATCTGTCGGGGCAGAGAGGTCGCCGCCGCACATCACGTAAGCCAGCTTGTGCGATATCTTCTGGTCATGCTCTGAAATGTAGCCGCCTGTTACCATAGCGCTGGCTCCTGTCAGGAACATGCCTAACGCGCCCTTGCCCTGCACTTTTATCTTGGTTTTCTTGGCTGGCTGCGTATACCCTGCCTCTGCCAGACGAATGGCCTGCGCCTTCGCGTCCGCAATCAGTCGGTTGTTGTTGAGGGTAATGGCGTCGCCTTGGCGCATAAAGCCCAGATCAAAGGCCTCTTTGGCCGAAGTGGACACCTTGGCCATGCCGATGTTGAGGTAGATATTCTTGAGTGTGTTGTACTCGATGTCGCCGTCTTCGTGCATCTCAGCTGCGCGGAGTGTCATTTCTTTGGTACCGCCACCGCCCGGTATCAGGCCTACACCAAATTCTACTAGACCCATGTAGGTCTCAGCGGCCGCCTGCACATGATCGCAATGCAGGTTCAGTTCGCAGCCACCGCCTAGGGTCAGGCCGTGCGGCGCGCCTACTACAGGTATAGCCGAGTAGCGCATGCGCATCATGGTGTCTTGGAATTGCTTGATCATGAAGTTAATCTCGTCATACTCCTGCTCCAAAGCATACATGTAGATTAAACCCACGTTGGCACCAGCGGAGAAGTTAGCGGCGTCACTGCCCACTACCATCCCACGGAATTCCTTCTCAGCGATCTCGATGCCTTTGTTCAGGCCTTGTACCACGTCACCACCGATGGTGTTCATCTTGGTATGGAATTCCACGTTCAGGATACCGTCGCCCAAGTCAATCAGGGTAGCGCCAGAGTTTTTCCACACTACTTTGTTGCTGCGCAGGTTATCGAGAATGATGAAGTTCTCGGCACCCGGTATCGCTTTGTATTCTTTGCTTTGGATGTCGTAGTAGCGGCGGTTGCCGTTCTCCACGATGTAGAAAGACTCTTTGCCGTTCTCCAGCATCTCCTCTACCCAAGACGCTGGCTTATACCCAGCTTCGGTCATGCGCTGCACGGCCTCACGAGCACCAATGGCATCCCAGTACTCGAACGGCCCAAGTTCCCAGCCAAAGCCGGCTCGCATGGCATCGTCGATACGGTATAGCTCGTCGGAAATCTCAGGTATACGGTTGCTCACATACTGGAACAGTCCATAAAGCGACTCGTTGAAGAATTGCGCAGCCTTGTCGTTTTGCTTTGAGAAGGTCTTCACGCGCTTTTTCAGATCTTCGATTGGCTTGAGCACTTCCAAGCTCTGGAACTTCGGACGCTGTTTCGGTCCGTACTCCAGTGAGTTCAGGTCAAGCGTCAGAATCTCAGTCTTTCCTTTGGCGTCTTTTGTCTTTTTGTAGAAACCCTGACCAGTCTTGTCTCCCAGCCATTTGTTCTCCACCATCTTCTGCAGGTAGTCCGGCAGCTTGAACAGCTCACGTGACTCGTCCTTTTCGCCAGTCTGGTATAGTCCGTTGGCTACATTCGCCAAGGTATCCAGACCTACCACATCTAGTGTGCGGAAGGTGGCTGACTTTGGACGACCGATGATCGGACCCGTGATGCGGTCCACTTCATCCACGTTCAGACCGAGTTTGTTCATCACCTGCAGGCCCTGCATGATGGCGTAGATACCCACACGGTTCGCAATAAAGGCCGGTGTATCTTTGGCCAACACGGTAGTCTTGCCAAGGTATAGATCGCCGTAGTGCATCAAGAAGTCTACTACCTCCTGATCGGTCTCTGGCGTAGGTATAATTTCTAAAAGCTTGAGGTAACGCGGTGGGTTAAAGAAGTGCGTACCGCAGAAGTGCTTCTTGAAGTCGTCGGAACGTCCTTCCAGCATCATATGGATCGGTATACCTGATGTGTTGGAAGTGATCAGCGTACCCGGCTTGCGGTGCTCTTCCACCTGATCAAACACCGTCTTCTTGATCTTCAGGTTCTCCACCACGACCTCAATGGTCCAGTCGGCGGTGGCGATGTCCTTCATGTTGTCTTCGAAGTTACCCGTTTGGATCAGGCGGGCGTCGGACTTGCGGTAGAGCGGCGATGGGTTTGACTTGATGGCAGCCTCCAGCGCACTGTTCACAATGCGGTTGCGGACATGCTTGCTTTCCAGCGTCAACCCTTTTTTCTCTTCGTCGGGGGTGAGTTCGCGCGGCACGATGTCGAGCAACAGCACCTGCATACCAATGTTGGCAAAGTGGCAGGCAATGCGGGAGCCCATGACACCGGAACCCAGCACGGCTACTTTCTTAATAATTCTTTTCATAGAAAAAGCTTGATGGTCTACTATGGTTAGAAAATCTCTTTATTTTCGATCATGTTGATGATGCGCTCTGACACCCGGAAAAAGGTATTCAATTCCTCCTGCGGTATAGCCTCCTGCACCTTACGGTTAAAATGGAGCACTGTCTGCCGTGACACTTCTTTTTTCTCCAACCCTAATTCAGTCAGGAAAATCCGCACCAGCCGTTTGTCCTTGTCGTCAGACACTTTATAGATAAGGCCTTTCTCCTCCATGCTTTTCAGAATGCGGGTCAGGCTGCGTGCCTCCAACCCAAGCAAAGGGGCTATCTTGGTGGCCGGAGTGCCTGTCTCCTGATTGATGTTGAGAAGAACAAATCCTATGGAAGTGGTGATGTCGTTTTTGGCCGCCTCTGTATTATACATACGAGAGATAGCGTGCCAACATACCTTTACATTATAATCTACGGTCTCTTCGGGCTTCATGCATCGTATTGTTTATACCAAATATAAAGAAAAATGTTATGCAAGCATACTATTTTAATTAAAAATTAATCTCCTGCCCGACTTCATATGCTGAAGCGGATTTCGCACTATAATACCTTTTGCTATAGTTTATGTATAATTCGAAGAATGGTTACAAACAAAAAACCCTTTCCGGTCTGGAAAGGGTTTTTTGTTGTCTGAAATGACTCTGTTAGAACATGGCGTCTATTTCTTTCTGATAATTGGTTGTAATGTTTTTTCGTTTCACCTTAAGGGTTGGCGTTAACTCACCACTTTCTACGGTCCATAAGTTCGGAACAAGCTTGAACTTCTTGATGGTTTCAAATTGAGCCAATCCCTCGTTCGTCTTGTCCACTTCACGCTTATACTTGTCAATTATCTCCGGCTTTTCGATCATTTCGGCATCAGAGGTATATGGTATGCCTTTGTGCGCACACCAATCCTGCAAACCTAAGAACGAAGGCACGATCAGGGCAGCCGCATATTTCTGGCCGGCACCTACTACCATCGCTTGCTCAATCACCACCGACTCCTTCAGTTTGTTCTCGATCGGCTGCGGAGCTACGTACTTGCCACCTGACGTCTTGAACATTTCTTTCTTGCGGTCCGTGATCTTCACGTATTTGCCGTCTACTAGCTCACCGATATCACCGGTATGGAACCAGTTTTCGGAATCGATCACTTCGGCTGTCAGGTCAGGCTTCTTGTAGTAACCTTTCATCACGTGCGGTCCACGGGTTAGGATCTCACCGTCTTCGGCAATCTTCACTTCCACACCGTCAATTGGCAAACCAACTGTACCGATCGCGTTGTTCTCTGGCTCGAAGCGATTCACGGTGATTACTGGCGAAGTCTCTGTCAGACCGTAGCCTTCCATCACGCGGATGTTAGCTGACCAGAACACACGGGCCAGACGTGGCTGTAAAGCTGCACCACCCGATACGATCGCGATCACATTGCCGCCTAGCGCCTCGCGCCACTTGCTAAAGATGATCTTGTTAGCCAGATCGAGCTGTTTGTTGTACCACCAGCCTTTGTCTTCGCGGGTGTCATACTCCAGACCAAGCTCCAGCGCCCAGAAGAAAAGTCTGCGCTTCACACCGGTCAACTCCATACCTTTGGCTACGATCTTGTCATATACCTTCTCGAGCAAGCGCGGCACCGTGGTAAACACATGCGGCTGCACCTCTTTCAGGTTGTCGGCTACTTTCTCGATGCTCTCTGCATAGTAGATCGACACCCCGATACGCATGTATAAATAAAGGAGCATGCGCTCGAAAATATGGCAAAGCGGCAGGAAGCTCAATGCACGGTGCGAACTGTTCACCGGCACATAAGGCAGCGTGCCCGTCACATTGCTGATGATGTTGTTATTCGTCAGCATTACCCCTTTCGGGTTGCCGGTCGTACCCGAGGTATAGATAATAGTCAGGATATCGTCAGGACCAACTCCGGCTTTCAGCGGTTCCAGCTGGGCCACGTCTTCGCCTACACCTAGCTTGATCACTTCTTTCCAGTGGCTGGCACCTTTTACTTCGTCGAAGGTATAGATCTCTTTAATGCTATCCATTCCCTCAGTAGCGGCCACCACTTTATTATATAATTCCGCATCTGACACAAACACAGCCTTTACCTCCGCATCGTTGAAGATGTAGCGGTAGTCCTCTATGGTGATGGTTGGGTACATCGGCACGCTGATGGCGCCTATTTGCTGTATACCAAAGTCAGCAAACACCCACTCCGGACGGTTCAGGGAAATGATGGCCACTTTGTCGCCTTTCCCGATGCCCAATTTCAGCAAGCCAAGACTTACCTGATTGGCAGTGTCCTGCACATCCTGTGTGCTGTATTTAATCCATTGTCCGTTAACTTTTGTAGCCAGACAGTCCGGCTGTGGCGAGTTCTGCAGCTGAAAAGGCAACAGATCAAGAGTGCGGGTTACGTTCATTGTGCTTGCTAAAGGTTAGTGTGTGTCTTCGTTTCTGATAGCGCTCGGTGTTCTAACAAAGAACATGCGGGCTATTCTTAACTGCATTTTAACTATTTTTTTCTGAAATTTCTATACCCTACTATACAAATATTTACCATCACTTATATTCACAGGAATTTCTACGGCAAAAACCTATACTTGGCTTAAACAGGCATATGGCTGCCGCATTTTTGTTATATTTGACTTTTGGGATGTAATGCTATGAATCTTTCTATCTTCTTCGAGCCTCTAAACGAGGACATCTTCGCCTTGTTGGATAAGCCCCGCACACTGGGCGCCTACATCAACCGCTTTACCGGTAAGTTCCCGGACTGGCGAGCGGCTGACATCGCCATCGTTGGGGTGAACGAAACGAGAGGACGCGGAGAAGAGGAACAGCTCGAAGTAGCGCCAGCCCGCTATGTACGCAAAAAACTGTACAGCCTGCACAAGGGAGCCGGCCGCGGGCAGATTGTGGACTTGGGCAACCTGCGCCCGGGCATCACACTCGAAGATACCTACCTGCGGCTCAAGGAAATTGTTGAAATACTCATCTCCCACAATACCATACCTGTTATTATAGGCGGTTCGCATGACTTGGAGTACGGACAGTTTATGGGCTACGAACATTTGGAGCGCCCCGTGAACATGGTGACCGTAGACAGTAGCGTGGATATGACAGAGGACACCGATGCGTTGGCTCACAAGACGCAACTGCGCCAAATCCTGATGCACGAGCCGAATTACCTGTTCAGCATGGCCCAGATTGGTTATCAATCCTACTTAGTTGACCCGGAAGTGATGGCGACTTTTGAGAAGCTGCATTTTGAGGCCTACCGGGTGGGCGAAGTACACCGCAGCATACAGGAGATAGAACCCGTGGTGCGTCAGGCGGACTTACTCTCTTTCGACATTTCGGCTATACGCCATCAGGATGCGCCGGGCTACAGCCCTGCCAACCCTTTTGGCCTGACCGGTGAGGAGGCCTGCCAGATTTGCTGGTATGCCGGTCTGAATGATCAAATGACGTCGCTCGGCATCTACGAATACGATCCGACACAGGACGGTCATGAGCTTACCGCCATGACCATTGCCACCATGATCTGGTATTTCATTGAGGGCTTCTATCATCGCAAGAACGAGACTGAGTTCAGCTCCAAAAAGTTTACCAAGTACGCTGTGGCCTTCAGCGACAACCCTGATCGCATGACCTTCTTCAAAAGCAAGGCAAGCGAAAAGTGGTGGATGGAAGTAGAGCCTCTCTCCGAAGACAAAGGCTCCCGTATTATCCCTTGCAGCTACGAAGACTACTTGCAGGCCATCAAAGGCGAAGTGCCCAACCGCTGGATTTTGACGCAGGCACGGATCGGGTAATCACGCTTTTTACAACCCATGCGGCAGGGTGGTACAGGAAGAAACAATCCTGAAATTGTGACGTTTGCCCATATCAACAGCGCATTTTATTATTTTTGCAATCCGGGGCCTCAAAGAGCCCGAAAAAATGGAAGAAAATCTCCCTGAATACACCCTGCAACAGCTCGCCCTCCGCAACGGTCAGGATCGTGATGAGGTGTGGGTGGCTTATAAAGGGCTGATTTACGACGTGAGAAAGTCGAGACTGTGGCGCACGGGAAACCACTACGAGCACTGGGCTGGGCAGGACCTGACCGAAGAACTCAAGGACGCGCCACACACCGAATATGTGTTTGACAAATTTGATGTGATCGGACAGGTCAAAAACTCAGTATACCGAAAATGAAACTTAGAAAGCCGCGGCTCCGGCAAAGCGGACTTCTGATTAACTATAAATACCATTACTATGATTCTGATAGCTGACAGCGGCTCTACCAAAACGGATTGGCGCATAATTGATGCCGACAAGGAGTATGAACAGGTAAATACCACCGGCATCAACCCCCAGTATCTCGATACAGATCAGATTTACCTCATATTCGCTACAGAGCTTCTACCCCAGCTGAAAGAGAAGAACATCAGCGCCATCTATTATTACGGTGCTGGCTGCAGCTCCCCGGAGCGCAACAAGCGCGTGGAAGACGCCCTGAGCCGCGCCTTCCCGAACGTGCCGAACTATGTAGACCACGATCTGCTGGCTGCGGCACGCGCGCTGTGCGGCCACAAGCCGGGCATTGCCTGCATTCTGGGCACTGGTTCTAACTCCTGCCTCTACGATGGCAGGAATATCATCGACAACGTGACTTCATTGGGTTTCCTGATGGGAGATGAAGGAAGCGGCGCCTACTTGGGCAAACTCCTGATCAAAGCCTACATGTACCGCGAGCTTCCGGAAGAGCTGGCAACCTCGCTCAAAAACAGGTATAACCTGACCAAAGACGGTATACTGGATGCAGTGTACGGTTCTGCTATCCCGAGCCAGTACTTGGCTACTTTTGCCAAGTTCATGCACGAGAAGCGCAAGAATCCGGTGATCAAGGAAATGATTTACGAGAACTTTGAGGAGTTTTTTGAGCGCCACGTGAGCAAGTACGAGGGCTTCGGTGAATTACCCGTAAACTTTGTAGGCTCCATTGCGTTTCACTTTTCCGATACCCTGAAGCTGGTAGCCAAAAAGTATGGTTGTCACATAGGCGTGATCATTTCCAGCCCGAGCGAAGGCCTGATTAAGTACCATCAGGAGCTCCTGAAAATGCAGAACGCTTAAGTCTCACGTATAACTGAATATTAATTTTTTGACCATATAACAGTGTCTTCAACCGAATCCGACTCACATTACGATAGCCTCGAGCAAATGCCCGTGCGTGAACTCTTGGAGAACATCAACCAAGAGGATAAGAGCGTACCGCTGGCAGTAGAGCGGGCCATTCCGCACATAGAAGCCTTGGTAAATGTCACCGTTGAGCGACTTCGCCAAGGAGGCCGACTGTTTTACATCGGGGCAGGCACGAGTGGTCGGCTCGGAATTGTAGACGCATCAGAGTGCCCTCCCACCTATGGGGTGCCCCATGGTATGGTAATCGGTATTATCGCCGGTGGCGATACTGCCATCCGCAAAGCCGTAGAGTTTGCTGAAGACGACACCGCACAGGCTTGGAAAGACCTGCAGGAGCATAACATCACTGACAAGGACATGGTGGTAGGTATAGCGGCATCGGGCAGCACCCCTTATGTGGTGGGCGGACTGGAAGCTTGCCGCCGCCAAGGTATAGCCACTGGCTGTATCGTGTGCAATGCCAACAGTGCCGTAGCCGCCGTAGCCGACTATCCGGTGGAGGTGATCACGGGACCTGAGTTTGTAACCGGCAGCACCCGCATGAAGGCCGGCACCGCTCAAAAACTGGTGCTCAACATGCTCACCACTACGACCATGATCCAACTGGGCCATGTGAAAGGCAACAAAATGGTGGATATGCAGCTTTCGAATACCAAGCTGGTAGAACGCGGCACCCGTATGCTGATGGAGGAGCTCCAACTGGCAAAGCCCGAAGCTGCCGCCTTGCTTCAGAAATACGGCAGTGTGCGAGCAGCCATAGAGGCCTACCGCAATAATAACGGCAACAACGTATAGCTGTAACTGATATCAATATAAAGGGCATGCTCGGTTTATCCCAAGCATGCCCTTTTTCTTATCCGGCCCGCTTCTAGTCTATTATTCTATTGCCGCCATGCTTTCTACCAATACTTTAGCGGCCTCCTTGCTTGGCACTCTATAGTTGGTCACAGCCCAATCGTAACCTAGCTTGAAGCGAGGGTCTTGCATAGCATAGCGCATTTTCTCGCGGTAGTCAGCTACGGGCTCCAATCCAAGCGCGGCACGCAGTTCATTGGCTTTCGCCTCATCCTCTTCGCTTATTTTCTGTGTGAGGTAGCGATTGCTGAGATCACCCAACTCCTCGTCGTCGGCGCACTCTTTGGGATTGTTGCAGTTCACCTTGGCCAGCACTTTAGAGCGGTATAGGTTCCTGCCTTGTTGCTGGTCCATGAGGTAAGCTGCTGCATGCGGATCCAGCTTACCCTCATGCACCGCCTTGGTTAGCACGGGTGTGAAATCGAAGCCATTGCGGGCCACTGTCTGACGTTGTATCACAATGCTGAAACGTGGCAGCTGCTCAATCGTGTCGGCCACTCCGATTAGCTTTTCTCCCGGGTAGCCGTGCTGACTTATCCATGCCAACAGCTTTTTCACGTTATCAGCCTCTATCTTTTTGATCGTGTCGCCATGCACACGCAGTCCACCTTTCGCCTGCCGGAAGAACTGGTCGCGAGCCCAGAGTTCATCTAGGTCGGCACGTAGGTCAAGGTTCGTTTTCTCCCGGAACGCCTTGCGCCGCTTCGGGTACTTTCTCACAAACTTCTTCCAGCCCTTGTACTCCTGCAGAGGGGCAAACACTTCCTGACTTTCCAGATACTCCAAACTAACACCAGTCTCTACCAGTTTTTCGAGGTAGTTAATGGCTTGCTTCTCGTTTTCGGTCAGCGTGGCACAGACAGCCGCATTGTAATAATCACGGGCAAAACCACGAGGCACTGCCGCAAAGGCATTTTGGTAAAGATCGAGCGCCCCTGCATAGTCTTGTGCCATCACCATTATTTCCGCCTTGTTGATGCGCGGATGGTAGTCCTTTACGTAATCGGCCTTGGCAAGCGCCTGATGGCCAAAGCTGAGCAATGCCAGCAAAAGTAAAAAGGAGGTTATACTCTTTAGAAATTGGAGGCGTAATGTGAACTGCATAAAATGGGTGGTGTTTTCAGATAGAACGTGTTCTGTTATAACGTGTTCGTTTTGCTCTTAGCATGTAAAGTCTGCAATTTGTATCCGCTTATACCTGAATCAGCGCAACAGAGTTGGATGGCATCGTGTTTCTTCCTTAAATATAGCCAACTTTGCCCACATTCTTTAAGTAGACAGACAAAAGCCGCCCTGCTAGAATAGACAGGCAGCCGAATTGACTAACGTATGCATACCATTGAACCCTTTTACAATTGGCTGGAGCTTTATTCTGCCGCCGACGACCCTCGCTCTCCGCTTTATGGGGCTGAGAACAGCCTGACACATTATACCCATACTATTTATGGCTACTACATTCATCCGCAGTGGGACGACATCGATTCTGAGACGCTTTACATCAAAATACTTTACGCTGACTATGACCTCAGTTATGCTGTGATTGAGTTTATAGGCGAGTGGAATGACGCGCTGAACAACGACATTATGAAGCTGAAGCGCAACATCATCGACCCACTGGTGCAAGAAGGGATAAAACACTTCATCCTGATCGGCGAGAACGTGTTCAACTTCCATGGCTCTGAGGATGACTACTACGAAGAATGGTTTGAGGATGTAGAGGAAGGCTGGATCGCGGCCATCAGTTTCCGGGACTTTGTGCTCAGCGAAATGCGCGGCTACAACATTGATTCTTACATCAACTCGGGTGGCACCCTCGATGACCTGCATTGGCGAACCTATACGCCGAAGCGACTTTTCGCGCTCGTGAACAGCATGATCCAAAAGCGCCTAGGGCCTTAGCTCTATCAGGTATAGGTATAAAAAAATGGCAGGCCCCGTAAAGGACCTGCCATCTCTGTGTGCTCTCAATATATTATTGAACCACTTCTTCTGCTTCGTCTTCCGTTTCTTCAGCGGCTTCTTCCAAGTCGTCGCCTACTTCGTCGGCTCTGTCTTCCATACGCTCTTGTCTGTTCTCTTCGCGCGAGTCGCATGAGGCAAATGAGAACATGAACAGGCCGGCTGCAAGAATCATGAATAAGGGCTTTTTCATTGTCGTTTTGGTTAAGGTGAGAAATAAGCTCCTTGCAATACGCACCTACTAGGTATAGGTTTTACCCTATATAAAAAAAGCACTCCGAGGAGTGCTTTTTTTATGGTCCAGCCTTAAACTGGTAGTACTGGTACTGTTTTAATTACTGAACAGTAGTAGTATCCATAGTGGCAGTAGTATCTACTTCCATTTCAGTTTCAACTTCTACTTCCTCTACTGTCTCAGTAGTCTCAACTTCAGTTGCAGTTTCTTCAGTGTTGTTGCATGAAGCGAATGTGAAAAGACCCGCAACGAATAGTAAACCGAATACTTTTTTCATGATGTTTTGTGTTTTGTATAAAATGAAGCTTCAAATATAACACTATATCTGAATATACTGATATAGAAGCTTTTATTTTTTCTTGAACAATACTTTAATCGGCACCCCCTCGAAGCCAAAATGCTTACGAATGCTGTTTTCTAAGTAGCGCGTATAAGGCTCTTTTACGTACTGCGGCAAGTTGCAGAAGAACGCAAATGTTGGGTTGTGCGTCGGCAGCTGCGTCACATACTTGATCTTGATGAACTTACCTTTTACAGACGGTGGCGGATAACGCTCAATATCCGGCAGGATCTTATCATTCAATTTTGAAGTAGAGATTTTACGCGTTTTCTGTTCGTATACCTCCATCGCTGTCTCAACAGCCTTGTGCACACGCTGCTTTGTTACTACCGAAGTAAAGATGATTGGCACATACTTGATCGGCGCAATCGCCTCCAGTATCTTTTCTTCAAACTCCTTAGTCGTGTTTGTTTCTTTCTCTACCAAATCCCATTTGTTCACCAGAATCACGATGCCTTTGCGGTTCTTCTCGGCCAGCGAGATAATGTTCACGTCCTGCGATTCGATACCACGGGTGGCATCCAGCATCACGATACAAACATCGGCATCCTCCAAGGCACGCACTGAGCGCATCACGGAATAGAACTCAATGTCTTCGCTCACCTTGCTCTTGCGGCGCAGACCAGCTGTATCAACAATGATAAACTCTTTGCCAAAGGCATTGTAGCGCGAGTCGATGGCATCGCGGGTTGTACCGGCAATATCCGTTACGATGTTACGCTCCACACCTAACAACATGTTCACGAAAGAGGACTTACCCACGTTCGGACGGCCCAGCACCGCAAGTCTAGGTATACCTGCATCCGGGTCTTCTGTACCTTCCGTTTTGAAGTGCTTCACCACCTCATCCAGCAGATCACCTGTACCGGATCCGCTTTGCGACGAAACCGGAAAAATGTCTATACCTACACCTAACGAGTAGAATTCTCCCATCTGGTGTGCACGAGAATTGGTATCGGCTTTGTTGGCTACCACATAAATAGGCTTGTCGGTGCGGCGCAGTACGTTGGCGAACTCTTCGTCCAGTCCGGTTAGGCCGGCCTCCACGTCTACCATAAACAGGATCACATCGGCCTCTTTAATGGCTAGCTCTACCTGTTTGTTGATCTCTCCTTCAAAAATATCGTCGGATCCGTGCACATAGCCACCTGTGTCGATCACAGTGTAATACTTGCCGGTCCAGTCGCCGTGCCCGTAGCTACGGTCGCGGGTTACGCCGCTCTCATTGTCCATAATGGCTTGGCGGCGCCCTACAAGGCGGTTAAAAAGTGTAGACTTGCCCACGTTCGGGCGGCCTACGATTGCAATGATGTTGGTTGACATCTAATAAAAATAAAATAGTTAAAGTGCCCTCGGAGCACCTTGCCCCGAAGCTTTAATAGTGCGCTACTCACTGTAGCCGAATCGGCGTAACAGCTTCTGGTCGGTTCGCCAGTTCTCGTTCACGCGCACGTATAAATCAAGAAATATCTTTTTCTGGAAAAACTGCTCCATATCCAGGCGTGCCTGCGTGCCTACTTTTTTCAGCGCCTCACCTTTGTGGCCAATCACAATGCCTTTCTGGCTCTTGCGCTCCACACTGATCTCGGCACGGATACGGATGATGTCCTCTTCCTCCTTAAACTCCTCTACTACCACTTCGCAGCTGTATGGGATTTCCTTTTTATAGTTGAGGAAAATCTTCTCGCGGATGATCTCCGACACAAAGAAACGCTCGGGCTTGTCAGTCAGTTCATCTTTCGGATAAAAAGCCGGATGCTCGGGTAACAAAGCCATCAAACGGTTGAACAGTTGCTCTACTCCGAAATTATGCAGGGCCGAAATCGGATGGATCTCGGTAGGGTTCATCTTCTCCTGCCAATAGGCCACTTTCTCATTCACTTCTTCCTCTGTAGCCTGATCTATCTTGTTAATGAGCAACAGAATCGGCACTTCAGCATGTTGCAGACGCTTGATCACATCGTCTTCGTCGTGCTTTTCATAAATGTCGGTCACGAACAGGATAATGTCGGCGTCCTCCAGCGAAGTGCGCACAAAACTCATCATCGACTCGTGCAGCGCATACTGCGGCTTGATGATGCCAGGCGTGTCAGAATACACGATCTGGAAATCGTCTCCGTTCAGGATACCCATGATGCGGTGGCGCGTGGTCTGCGCCTTGGAAGTAATAATAGAAAGCTTCTCGCCTACGAGGGCGTTCATGAGCGTGGACTTGCCCACATTCGGTTTCCCTACTATACTTACAAAACCGGCTTTGTGCGGAGCTTGAGACATACTTAAAAATTTGAGGTTGCAAAATTACTTCTTTTTTTACGGTTTCCGTCACCTTACCGTAAAGATTTCGGAATGAGAGGCTATGAAAATGAGTGAATTAGGCTAATGATGTTAAGTTTACCAGCCTGCTGGCAGAACATTTCGAGGCTCTGCAAGCTTATACAGCAGAAGGCCCAAGGCAAATAAGAGGTGATGAACATCATCTTTATCCTTGCTTATTCCTTACACCCAACATTATTATACTTTGTATCTTTGCAAGCGATAAACCTTTAAAGTTGAATGAGTAAGAAGGCAAATAGTAAGATAGGCGTGTTATTGGTGAATCTAGGGACACCAGACACTCCCAACACACCTGACGTAAGAAAATACCTGCGCGAATTCCTGCTGGACAGGCGTGTGATCGATATTAATCCCGTAGGCCGATTTGCCTTGGTGAATGGCGTGATCGCACCTTTCAGGGCCCCAAAATCTGCCAAGGTATACAAACAGCTTTGGACAGAACGTGGCTCTCCCCTGCTATTTCACGGACTGGACTTGCAGAAAAAGCTGCAGGAGGCGCTGGGCTCCGGCTATCATGTGGCCTTTGGTATGCGCTACCAGAGCCCCAGCATCGCCAGCGCCTTGGAAGAGTTGCGAGAGAAGAGCGTGGACCGCATTATCGTGCTCCCGCTATTCCCACAGTATGCCGCTGCTTCTACCGGCTCGGTGCAGGATAAAGTGATGGAGATCGTGCGAGAATGGTGGGTTATACCTAGCATTAACTTTATCTCCTCTTTTTGTGATGACCCCGGCTTTATCAATGCTTTTGCAGAATTGGGTAAGCAGCACATGGCGCAGGATGATTACGACCATGTGATCTTCAGCTACCACGGTCTGCCAGAGCGACAAGTACTGAAAGGCAGTGACAAAGGCTACTGCCAGTTGGGAGCCTGCTGCAACAGTTACAACAAGCGCAACAAATACTGCTACCGCGCCGCCTGCTTTGCCACTTCCAGGCTACTGGCCGAAAAGCTTGGTCTGCGCGAAGACCAGTACACTGTTACTTTCCAGTCTAGGCTCCTGAAAGACCCGTGGCTACAGCCGTATACCGACGAGGTGCTGAAAACACTGCCAGCAAAAGGAATCAAAAAAGTACTGGCCTATAGCCCTGCCTTTGTAGCGGACTGCCTTGAAACGACCATTGAGGTAGGCGAAGAATTTAAGGAGATGTTCGAGCACGCCGGCGGTGATAAGTGGCAGTTGGTAGAAAGCCTGAACTCAAACGATACTTGGGTGCAAGCCGTGAAAGATCTGATTCTGCAACATTAGGTTTTTTAAATTTGAAGATGTGGAGATTTGAGGATGTCTCTACAGGTATAGAACGAGAGCGCCGCTACAGTCATGCAGCGGCGCTCTCGTTTTCATTGTGCTAAGAATGACAATTTAATACCTTCATCCTATGAAATTGAATTGAAAATCAAATAATTGACTCAGGAAATCCTCTCCACATCTTCAAATTTCCAAATCTTCAAATCAATTTATATTCTCTTAAAATCTACCCAGTAATCAGAAGTGGCGTCGGCGTAGGTTCTGATTTTCTGCAATAGCACTTCCGGGTCGCTTTCTATGATCAGGTTCTCGCGCTGATCGAACTTCACAAAGCCTTCTGACACGGTATGGTCGATCATCTCGATGAACTTGTCCCAATAGCCATTGATATTGTAAAAGGCGACAGGCTTTTTAATAATACCTAACTGGTTCCAAGTGATGATCTCACAGATTTCGTCGAACGTACCAAAGCCGCCGGGCATGGCGATGAAGGCATCTGAACGGGCGGCCATAATAGCCTTACGCTCGTGCATGGTTTCTACTACCACTAGTTCCTGCAGTCCTTTGTGAGCAACTTCACGATCCACCAAACTCTGCGGAATCACACCGATACCTACACCTTGGCAGGCTAATACGGCATCGGCTATCACCCCCATCAATCCGACGTTGCCGCCGCCATACACTAGTTTTATACCTTGCACAGCCATCAGTTCGCCAAGCAGTACTGCGGCTTCGCCATAAACAGAGTTTATACCTGCATTGGCTCCACAAAAAACACCTATACTTCTCATTGCTATACCTTGATTTTTGTTGATAAAGAAAGGCTCCAACATTTCTGCTGAAGCCTTTTTATAATATTAATAAAGCTTGGCTATACCTAGGCCAGCTGTTTTTTATACATTTTGGCAAGTGTTTCGGCCACGTAGTCGATCTCAGCCTCCGTGTTATACTTGCTGAACGAGAAGCGCACCGAACCACGGCTTGGATCAACGCCCAAAGCACGCAGCACATGCGAGCCAGCGTTGGCACCGCTGCTGCAGGCGCTACCGCCCGAAGCCGAAATCTTGGCAATGTCCAGACTGAACAACAGCATTTCATTGATGTCAGAAGCTGGCAGACTCACGTTCAGTACCGTGTAAAGGCTTTTGTCTCCATACTCGGACATACCATTGAAGCTCACATCTTCCATCTGTTCGCGCAGTTTGTGGATCATGCGATCTTTTAAGCCTTGCATATGCTTCTGATGCTCTTCCATATCGCGGTAGGCAATCTCCAGCGCCTTTGCCAGACCGATAATGCCATACACGTTTTCGGTGCCACCACGCATGTTGCGCTCCTGCGCGCCACCTTGAATCAACGGCTGTATCTTGGTGCCAGCATCGCAATACAGAAAGCCGACTCCTTTTGGTCCATGAAACTTGTGTGCAGAGCCAATTATAAAATTAGCACCCAGTTTCTGTACATCGTGCTTGTAATGGCCCATCGTCTGCACCGTATCCGAATGAAAAATGGCGTCGTGTTTTCTGCAGATTTCTCCGATCTTTTCAATGTCATTCAGCGTGCCGATCTCATTATTGGCATGCATAATAGAAACCAGCGTGCGCGGCTGGTTAGAAAGAATCTCTTCCAAATGTTCTAGATCGAGGTTGCCGCGTTCGTCGTGGCGCAGGTAGCTGACCTGCATTTCGCCTTTCTTATCGAGCATCTCCATGGTATGCAGCACTGCGTGGTGCTCTAACTTAGTGGTCACGGCATGCTTGATATCCAATGAGCGACAAGTACAAACGATAGCTGAGTTGTCAGCCTCTGTACCACCCGATGTGAAAAAGATCTCGGCAGGCGACGTGTTCAGCAAAGCAGCTACCGTGCGGCGGGCTTTTTCGATGGCAGACCTTACCTCCCGCCCATGCGAATGAATGGACGATGGGTTGCCGAAATGCTCAAGCATAAAAGGAGCCATGGCATCAAAAACCTCCTTGTCAAGAGGGGTGGTAGCTGCATTATCTAAATAAACACGCATGATATTTTGTATTGGATTCTCTTTAAACGAACTACTAAAGTATAAAAAAAAGTTGCGCCAAGAGAGAAAAAGACTTCATTTCTCCTCTGGCGCAACCTCTGATTGCTAGTTATAATATGCTACAGCAACAACACATTACGCTTTGGTCGAGATGATCTCTTTGATGTCATCAATGATCTTATTGGCCAAATGCTCGGCTGTGGCGTTACTTTCCGACTCTGCATAAATGCGTATGATCGGCTCGGTGTTGGACTTGCGCAAGTGCACCCACTCTTTGTCAAACTCAATCTTCACGCCGTCAATCGTATTGATCGGCTGTTTTGCGTAACGCTCCTGCATCTGTACCAACACATCATCTACGTTGATGTCAGGTGTCAGCTCGATCTTGTTCTTAGAAATATAATAGTTCGGATAGCTGGCACGCAGGCGTGTCATGCTTATACCTGACTTGGCCAAATGCGTCAAGAACAAAGCCACACCTACAAGAGCGTCGCGGCCGTAGTGCAACTCTGGGTAGATGATACCACCATTGCCCTCTCCGCCGATGATCGCATTCTCCGCTTTCATCATATTTACCACGTTCACCTCGCCCACGGCAGCAGCATAATAACTACCACCTGCCTTCTCGGTCACGTCGCGCAGGGCTCTGGTTGATGACAGGTTCGACACAGTGTTGCCTACTTGGTTTTTGAGCACGTAATCGGCCACAGCTACCAAGGTATACTCCTCGCCGAACATGCTACCGTCTTCGTTGATTAGGGCCAGTCTGTCCACATCTGGGTCTACCACAATGCCTAAGTCAAATTTGCCTTTCTCGATCACGCGGGAAATCTCGCGCAGGTTTTCTGGCAGGGGCTCCGGGTTATGCGGGAAGTGACCGTCCGGCTCACAGAACAGCTTTTCTATTTTATTTACACCCAACGCTTCCAACAGCATCGGTATCGCTATACCTCCGGTGGAGTTCACGCAGTCAATCGCTACACTGAAGTCTTTGGCCTTAATAGCCTCCACATCAACCAGCGGCAGGGCCAAAATGGCATCAATGTGCTTTTTAAAGTAAGTATCGTCAGTCGTGTAGTTGCCCAGTGCCGTTACTTCAGCAAAGTTGAAAGCTTCTTTCTCGGCCAGTTCCAACACCAGTTTGCCTTCCACATCCGATATAAACTCGCCTTTCTGATTGAGAAGTTTCAGGGCGTTCCACTGCTTCGGGTTATGGCTAGCCGTTAAAATAATGCCGCCTCCAGCTTTGTAATCCGGTACGGCCATCTCCACTGTAGGCGTGGTGGACAATCCTAGGTCAACAACATTTATACCCAAGCCTTGCAAGGTCGCACATACCAGCTTATTCACCATATCGCCCGAGATGCGCGCATCGCGGCCAACCACTATTGTATTATTACCAGTAGTCTGCAATACCCACGTACCGAACGCGGCAGCGAACTTTACAACATCAACGGGCGTGAGCGCGTCGCCGGCTTGCCCCCCGATTGTACCTCTGATTCCTGAAATTGATTTTATTAAAGCCACTTGAAATATGTTTTTTTCAGCTGCAAAAGTAATAATTTAGTTTTTAGGTTTTATAGTTTATGGAATTTACATCCTTTCTGCATCATAAATACCAAAGAACTGGTGTTAGACTGGCCGAAGCCGCTTTTGATTACAAGCATGTACATAACTAAAACCCTAATGAGAACTAAAACTCGCTCAAAGAGGAATTTATTATCTTTGCTTTTATGAATAATCAGAATTTTGAAGATACACCACGCGGACGTCAGCTTCAAGCCTTTAATCGATTGCTTGACGTAATGGATGAATTGCGAGAAAAGTGCCCTTGGGATAAAAAGCAGACCATAGACAGTCTGCGCCATTTAACGATCGAGGAAACATACGAGCTGTCTGATGCGATTATCAGGAAGGATATGCAGGAGATCAAAAAAGAGATCGGTGACATTATGCTGCACATGGTCTTTTATGCCAAGATCGCTTCGGAGCAGCAAGCCTTCGATATCGCCGATGTGCTCAATTCGCTTTGTGAGAAGCTTATTTTCCGGCATCCGCATATTTATGGGGATGTAACGGCCACTACCGAAGAGGAAGTAAAGCAAAATTGGGAGCGACTCAAACTAAAGGAAGGCAACAAGTCCGTGCTAGGAGGCGTACCATCTTCGTTGCCGGCACTTGTAAAGGCTATGCGCATTCAAGAGAAAGCAAGAGGGGCCGGGTTTGACTGGGATGACAAAACACAGGTATGGGAAAAGGTGCAAGAGGAACTAAATGAGTTCGAATCGGAGTTTAACACACTAGACACCAACCAGATAGACCACGAAAAAGCAACGAACGAGTTTGGTGACTTAATATTTTCGCTTATTAATTTTGCCCGCTTTATCGATATAAACCCTGAGGAGGCACTTGAGAAAACCAACCTTAAGTTTATAGACCGATTTCAGTATATGGAACAAGAGTCAGCTAAAGACGGGAAGCGCTTACAGGATATGACCTTAAAAGAAATGGATATTTACTGGAATCAAGCGAAAAAAAGATAGGTATGCATACAAGTTTGCGAGGTGGATACTATATTTATGGTTTGATTTGTATCTAAGCGCCACCCAAGCAAACTTGATTCAGTTTATTTTATTGGTATCTATTAGTTTGAATGCCTTGCTCCACTTACATTGCTTTTCTAGCCTAGCTTATAAAAATACAGGAATCTAGAACTCTGTCGCGCCTGCTCATTACATATGCTTATCTTAACGGATTAATTAGTAAAAGCTTGAGCAGCAATCATGAACAGATTTTAAAGCGATGCTTCTAAACACAGCATGAAGTTTAAACTTTGGATTAGAATTTAAAATAAAATATATTTGTAAAGCCGCAATGCACGCCTAAAAGGAAGCTGCATAAAAAGAGATTTTTATCAGAGTCTTCGGTATTACAATAGGATTTTTCAAAATTTAAAGCGTAAAAGCATTTGAAAATTGAAGAAAAAGCAGAAATTGCAAAACCAAGAAAGAACTAAATCCAAAACAATTACATTCTTATATTACACAATCGATTTAATTACAACACAAACAGCTAAACTTTAAACTTTTAAACAAAATGGAAAAAAAGACTGCAGTAGTGAGCAAAGATGCTAATGTAGAAAAAAAGAGCGGCACCACATCCTCTCTATTTGCCACTATCGTAATTCCGGTTGCATTCATTGCATGTGTACTTATCTATATGTTCGTATTCGGTAACCCAGCCAACTTTGAAGGTGGAGACAACGCGAATCACCCACTTCCTGATAACTACTTGGGTATCGTTTACAAAGGTGGTTGGGTAGTACCTATCCTTTTGACACTTAACTTACTGGTATTCATCTTCGCTATTGAGCGTTCTCTTACCATCAGCAAAGCAAAAGGAACTAAGAATGTTGCCGGTTTCGTACGTACAATCTCTTCTAAACTAAACCAGCGCGACATCAACGGAGCTATTGCAGCCTGTGACGCTCAGCAAGGTTCTGTTGGAAACGTGGTAAAAGCTGGTTTGCTGAAGTATAAAGAAATGCAGAACGAGCCAGAATTGCTTAAGGCTGAGAAAGTAGCTGCTATTCAAAAAGAAATAGAAGAGTCTACTTCACTGGAGCTTCCAATGCTGGAGAAAAACCTAGTGATTATCTCGACTATCGCTTCGGTATCTACACTGACAGGTTTGATCGGTACAGTACTTGGTATGGTGAAGGCGTTCTCGGCTCTTGCAACAGCAGGTTCTCCAGACGCAGTAGCCCTTGCAAACGGTATCTCTGAAGCCCTTATCAACACGGCTCTTGGTGTAACTGGTTCTGCTATCGCGATCATTGCTTACAACTTCTTTACAAGCAAGATTGACGAGTTGACTTACAGCATTGACGAAGCTGGTTTCAGCATCATCTCTACGTTCGCTTCGCAGCACGAAACTGCAGCAAACACTGTAAGACCGCATACAACTATCTAATCGCTATAACCCAAGAAAATGCCTAAAGTAAAAGTAAAAAGAACCAAACCTACGTTGGACATGACGCCAATGGTGGACTTGGCCTTCTTGCTGGTTACTTTCTTTATGTTGACAACAAAGTTTGCTCCTGAAGAGGCGGTGGTTGTAGATACTCCATCCTCTGTATCAGAGATCAAGCTTCCAGACACCAACATCATCACCATTACGGTTGACAAAGACAATCGGGTGTTCTTCGGTGTTGATGGTCAGGGAACTAAAGAATCGTTGCTTGACAAGATGGGTAGCAAGTACGGCGTTAGCTTCACAGAGGAAGAGCGTAAAACCTTCTCCCTGCTAACTAACTTCGGCGTTCCGGTAAACCAGCTTAAATCATACCTCTCCATGGAGCCAACTGCTCGTAAAGAGGTAAACCAACCAGGTATTCCAGTCGATTCTGCAAGAAACGAATTGGGTGACTGGGTGCACCAGACGCGTTTGACAAACCAAAAAGTGGTAGTTGCCATCAAAGGGGATGTCGATGTGGACTACACCATTGTGCAGAAGGTAATTCAGACGCTGCAAGACCGTAAGATAAACAGGTTCAACCTGGTTACTGACATGGAAAATAGACCAACTAACCTATAACAGAAAGGAGCTAAGAAATGGCAGAAGTACAAGAAAAAGACTCCGGTAAAGGTGGGAAAAAGAGGTCCAAGAAAATGTCTGTCCATCTGGACATGACGCCCATGGTAGACCTTGCGTTTCTTCTATTGACGTTCTTCATGCTTACTACCACGTTCAGTAAACCACAGACCATGGAAATTAACATGCCTGTGAAGCCGGACAACCCTGATGAGCAAATTGCCCTGAAGGCAAGTAATGCAATGACGATTATCCTAGGTGAGAACGACAATCTGTACTACTATTTCGGTCTTGGCGATCCTGCCGAGAACCCGGAAGTTCAAAAGACAGATTATTCGTCAAATGGCATCAGAAAAGTCTTGATATCGCCACAGGTGCGTGGCAATCAAAAAATGACTGTGCTAGTGAAGCCAATGGAGAAATCGCGCTACAAGAACGTAGTAGACATTTTAGATGAATTGAAAATCACTGATACTAATCGCTTTGCCATTGTTGACATTACAGACAATGATAAGGAATTGGTTCAGAGCAAATTTGGACAGTAACACATGGAAACTAGTAAGTTAGAAAAAGCATCGCTCGACGATATCGTCTTCGAAGGACGAAACCGAGCGTATGGCGCCTACCTACTACGCCAACTGTACAATAAACACGTATCTACGGCAGCTTTAATAGCAATTTCTGTCTTCGCGCTGTTAATCAGTATCCCGCTTGTTGCGAAACTGATAGAAGGAGAGGAAGAAGTAGTGCCCGTAGAGCGAATTGTAACAGAGGTAGAGTTAGCCCCACCACCACCAATTGACGAAGCGACGCCGCCACCGCCACCGCCGCCGCCAGATCTTCCGCCGCCGCCGCCGCCAGTGCGTGCACAGGTGAAGTTTACGCCTCCAGTTGTGAAGCGTGACGCAGAAGTTGTGGAAGAAGAGCAGGTACCGGATCAGGAAGAACTGGAGGATATTGACATCGGAACTAAAAATGTTGAAGGTGTTAAAGGTGCTCCTCTCGATCTAGGTGATATCGACGGTACAAGCGATATCGTAGCAGATGTAGTAGAAGAAAAACCCTATACTTACGTGGAGCAGATGCCTGAATTCCCAGGTGGTGAAAGCGAAATGTTGAAGTACCTAGGTAAAAACATCCGCTACCCGGCAGCTGCACAGCGTGCAGGCGTAGAAGGTCTAGTAGTGCTTTCTTTCGTTGTAAGCCGCACAGGTGAAATCTCCGAAATCGAGGTAGTAAAAAGCCTCGGATCTGGTACTGACGAAGAAGCAATGCGTGTTGTGAAAACAATGCCTAAGTGGTCGCCAGGAAAGCAGAACGGTAGAACAGTACCTGTTCGCTATACATTGCCAGTTAGATTTGCGATTAAGTAAATCAATTTCATAACAACCAAAAACGGCCCTGCTTGTCAGGGCCGTTTTCGTTTCCAGCAAATTTGCAAAAAGCGCTACATTTGAATCATCACCACATAAAACTCGATCAACAAAAACTAAAAGCATAGCAGCTCCAATATATTTTAAAAAAGCTTAAACTATATTGTGGAATAGTAGCAGTTGGTTCATCTAATAGGAAAATACGAGAAACATAAAAGTATTTATCCACCATAAAATGAATGAGCCATGAAAGAGAGCTATTTATTCGACATGCAATTTAACAATGTTGTATTCGCCAGCAGAAACAAGGAATACGGCGCCTATGAACTACGCAGAGATTACAGCAGACATGTACTAACAGCAGCATTACTGGCCACAACACTATTTGTAAGCGCATTGGCATGGCCGTTAGTGATGCCTGAAAAGCAAATTGAAAACCAAGCCCCAGTTGATAAAGACGATAAAGGCATAATATACTTGGGGCCCGATATTTTACCTCCACCAATAGAAGATCCAAAACCAAAGGTTGAGCAAGTGACACCCGTGGAAAACAAAGTGAAAGCTATTCAACATACGCCTCCAAAAGTAGTTGAGGATAACCATGCAGGTCCAGAAGAAACGACTCCCACCATTAAAGAAATGGAAGGAGCCATAATCGGAACGCAGAATATAGATGGAGAACTGACGGCACAACAGAACTTAGAAGGAATAGAAACAGGAAGTACAACCCCGGGCTCATCAACAGATAGTGGAGAAAACGCAATTTTTGATCATGTAGCCGATATGCCCTATTTTGAGGGAGGTGAAAACGGCCTAATGAGACATATTAGCAAAAAAATGCGTTATCCTAGAAAGGCCGTTCAAGAACAAGTAGAGGGTATCGTAGTCGTAACATTTGTTGTTGACAGATATGGAAAGGTAACAGATGCAAACGTAATCAAAGGACTGGGCTACGGAACGGACGAAGAAGCGCTACGTGTAATTAATAGCCTGCCTAACTGGACACCGGGAAAACAGAATGGAAAACCCGTGGCAGTGCGCTATACCTTACCAATACGCTTCAACTTACAACGATAAACCCGTATATATAGTATAAGGCAGAAGCCAAAATGCATATAGCGCAGGCTTCTGCTTTAGTTTTTAAAGTATATACCTTAAATTTAGGCCTACATATATAGTAAAACCTGAACGATGCTACGACCACGAAGGGAAGACGAAAAACCGTCGGTAACTTTTTTCAATAAATTCGCACGCTACTTTGGCATGCTCATGACACTGGTATATGTCGCGCTTGGCTTGTTCATCATGTTTATGGATGATGAACAGTACAACCTAGACATATCAGAACCAGCCCGCATGATATTTGGCGGTACATTGATTTTATACGGCATCATACGTTTTATCAGAGCGTATCAGGTAAACTCCAAATCTTCTAAGCGAAACAGATATAATGATTAAAGCAGCCAAAATGTTTTTGGGTATCAGCCTTGCAACTTTAGCAGCATGCGGTGGTAATCCAGAGACGAGCCGTGATACTTCTACGACTGGCACCATCAGTATTAGTGTGGATGAGACTTTCCAACCAATCATAGAGAGTCAGGTGAGCACTTTTGAGGGTATTTACAGATATGCCAATATCAACGCACAGTATAAAGCAGAAGGAAAGGTATTCGGGGATTTAGTGGATGACAGCACCCGTATTGCGATTGTTTCGCGTAAGCTAACCGAGGAAGAGAAGGCGGTTTTCGACCAGCGAAAATTGACACCTAGGTATACTAGAATAGCGATAGATGCCGTTGCACTGATAGTGAATCAAAAAAATCAGGACACGCTCCTGACGATGAATCAACTACGCGACATATTTACTGGTAAAATAACCACTTGGAAGCAGCTAAACCCGGAAAGTAGCCTGCGAGACATAGCCATCGTGTTTGATAATAATAACTCAAGCACGGCTAGGTATATGCGCGACACGCTAATGGCCGGACAGCCACTGCCCCCTACTGCCTCAGCGAGTAACTCGCACCCTGCCCTTATCGATTATGTGGCTAAGAATGAAAATGCAATTGGCGTAATTGGCGTGAACTGGATAAGCGATCGCGACGACTCTACTTCGCTAAACTTCCTGAGCCAAGTTAAAGTAGTAGGCTTAAGTGTTGAAGACAATCCTATAACGACTGATAGCTACTATCAGCCTTACCAAGCGTATATAGCACAAGGTGAATATCCACTCAGAAGATTCTGGTATATCATTAGTACTGAGGGTCGTGCAGGTCTTGGCACAGGTTTTGCATCCTATGTTGCAAGTGACAAAGGACAGCGAATTATTTTGAAGTCAGGTCTTGTGCCTGCCACAATGCCTGTACGTATAGTAGGCTTCAACAATAAGGCTAGGAGTTTCAGCCAGGAAGAGGAGTAAAAATAAACAAACAATAATAACACAACCTAAATTTAACGAACAATGACAAATAACTGGAAATATGCTTTGCTGGTAGCTGCTATGTTCCCGACTGCTGCGGCATTTGCGCAATCAGGCGATCAAGGAAGAAGAGCAGTAGATTTAGAACGCTATCAGGAAGCTAAATCTATTTATAAATCTCAGCTAAATAACAAAAAAGCTGACAACGCCTACTTTGCATTAGGCGATGTGTATCTGCGCACTGAAAACGTAGACTCAGCTGCTTACTACTTTAATCAGGGTTTGGCCAAAAATTCTAAGTCCGCTATCAACATGGTGGGTCTTGGTAAAGTTGAGCTAGAAAAAGGCAATCGTGCCGCTGCTGAAAAGCATTTTGATAATGCCATGAAGCGCGGTAAGAAAGATGCTTATGTGCTAGCTTCTATTGGTGAGGCTTACATTGAGGCTCCAAACGCCACAGAGCAAGACTATAATAAGGCTGTTGAATATTTGAAGCAGGCTGTAGAACGCGATAAAAACAATGCCGAAGCTTATGTACTTTTAGGTGACGCATACCTGAAACTCAACAATGGTGGTCAGGCCATGACAAGTTATGACCGAGCGACTCAGCTTAATGACAAGTTCGCTAAGGCGCACTTGAAGAGAGGCCAGCTTTACACAAGCTCACGTAACTACAACGAGGCAGAAGAAGCTTATAAAAAAGCAATTGAAGTAGATCCGAACTATGCTCCTGCTTACAGTGACCTAGGCGAGCTTTATTATTTCGCTGGTCAGTACGATAGAGCACTCTCTACCTTCAAACAGTACATGGATATGGCTGAGAACACGCCAGCCACTCGTGCTAAGTATGCCTCTTTCTTGTTCTTGACAAAAGATTATGAAGGAACTCTTAACGAAGCGCAGGAGGTACTGAAGACTGAGCCTAGCAACAAGACAATGAACCGTCTGTTGGCTTACTCTTACCTTGAGCTTGGCAAGCCTGAAGAAGCCTTGAAAGCCATGGAGAACTATTTGACAATGGCAGACACGTCTACTCTTATTGCGAGCGACTACGAGTATTATGGTAAAATCTTAGGCAGAAACAACCAATCTGCAAAGGCTATCCAAAACTTGGAAAAAGCGATTGAGATGGATCCTAGCAAAGCAGAGCTGTACTACGATCTGGCCAACCAATATGCCCGTGAAAAGCAGTTCGACAAAGCAGTAGAGGTATACAACAAAAAGCAGGAAAAACTCGGAGCTTCTAATACTGACTATTTCCACTTGGGTAATGCCTATATGCTGGCTGAGCAATATGATAAGGCGGACGAAACATATAAGAAGATTACAGATGCAAATCCAACTTATGCTTATGCCCATATCTGGAGAGCCCGTGCACAGTCTAACTTAGACCCTGAAACCGAGCAAGGCCTTGCTAAGCCACATTACGAGGAGTTTATAAAACTGACGGAAGGTGAGAAGGAGAAGTACAAGAAAGAGCTTATCGAAGCTAATACTTATCTGGGCTATTACTTCTATCTGAAAGGTGAGCGTGAAAACGCCATCAAGCACTGGACAGAAGTAAAGACGCTTGACCCGACGAATACACAGGCTGAAACAGCACTTGCTGAAATCAACAAAACTCCTGGGACTAAAAAGAAACGTTAATAATTAACGTCTTTATAAAAACAGAAAGCCCGCTCCAAATGGAGCGGGCTTTCTGTTTTTACATGGTTTTCTACTCACAACAAACCACTTAAAATCTCTTACTGGTTCTCATACAAAGACCACTTTTCTAATACAGCCTTAAAGTCCTCCGGCAGTTCAGATTCAAATAGTAAAGACTCCTTCGTGACAGGATGGATAAAACCTAAGGACTTAGCATGTAGGGCTTGCCTTGGCATCAGCTTAAAGGCATTCTCTACAAAAGTCTTGTATGAGCCCGTTGGCATACCTTGTAGTATCTTATCGCCACCGTAAGTGGTGTCAGAGAACAGCGGGTGTCCTAAGTGCTTCATATGCGCTCTAATCTGGTGCGTGCGTCCCGTCTCCAAGTTGCATTGCACCAAAGAGACATACTTAAACTTGCGCAGCACCTTGTAGTGTGTCACTGCATGTTTGCCATACTCACCATCAGGATATACAGCCATTACACGCCTGTCTTTCGCACTGCGCCCCACATGACCGACTATAGTGCCTTGCTCCTGCTTGGGCACTCCCCAAACCAAGGCATAGTATGTACGCTCTATTGTATGCTTAAAGAATTGCTTAGCTAAAAAGGCCATGCTGTATTCCGTCTTCGCTATAACTAACAGACCGGATGTATCCTTGTCGATACGATGCACCAAACCGGGTCGGCCTTCTCCATTTCGGGTAGTGGGCAGATTCTGAAAATAAAAAGTCAGGCCATTCACTAAGGTACCAGTCCAGTTATTGTAGGCGGGGTGCACCACCATACCGGCGGGTTTGTTAATAATCAGCAGCTCATTGTCCTCATACACAATGTTAAGCGGTATATCCTCAGGCACTACGTCTGTGTCGCGTGGTGGATTGGCCAGTGTGATGGTGATAACATCGAGTGGCTTTACCTTATAGCTTACCTTTACGGGCTTCTGGTTCACCTGCACCGATTCTGAGCGTATGGCACCCTGCAGTTTGTTTCGTGTCACATTCGGGAGGCGATCCATCAGGAACTTGTCTATCCGCAACAAGGCCTGTCCCTTATCCACTACAATGCGATGGTGTTCATATAATTCATCCGAATCCTCTATGCTCTCTATTTCATCAATATCAATCACAGGCAACTAGCTTTAGGTATAAACAAAAAGAAAGCCGAGGTATAAAACATCGGCTTTCCTGTACTCACAAAGGAGTTAGATTACTTCTTCTTTTTGGCTGGAGTAGTAGTCTTCTGGGCTGGTTTAGTAGCAGCTGGCTGCTGTTGTGGCTGCGCCTGCTGAGCAGCGGCTGGCTGCTTGCTAGGATCTACACCCAGCTTTTTAAACACCAAGTTGTTGATGCTACCATTTTCTGGACCTTCCAAGATTGCTTGCTCGCTCAGGATGTACAGGTAACCGTTCTCCTTCGCTACTTCTTTAATTGCGTTCTCGATCTTTACCAGAACCGGCTGGATCAAAGACTGCTCTTTCTCGCGAAGAGACATCTGAGCGTCGTACTGGAACTTCTGGATAGACTGCTCCAAGTTCATCAGCTCTCTTTCCTTGTCCTCACGCACTACCTTATCCATGGCAGTTGCGCCTTTCTGATAAGCTTGCAGTTTTGTGTTATACTCGTTCTCTTTAGTAGAAAATTCTTCCTGCAGCTTTTTGCCATACGTTTCCAGTTCTTTCTGCATCGCCATTCTCTCTGGCATTTTGCTTAGAATCTCTTCCACGTTAGCATATCCTATCTTCGTCGCCTGCTCATTGGTCTGAGCAAAAGAAGCAAAGCTGATCAATAAAAACGCTGCTACTAAGGTTTTGATTTTGTTCATGATTGGATGGTTAATTTGTTATGCTTGTATTAGTTGTTTGACTTCTTTTTGGTAGGCGGTGTCTTTTGCCTAGTCTGCTTTTGTGTCTGGCCTTCTTCGTTTTCTACTCCTGTTTCAGGAAGGTTCTCCGGGTCATCCACGATAGCATCTGCTGGCCTTTTACCCGGTACATTCTGCTTATCAGTAGCTAATCCCAATTCTTCCAGCACATATTCGGTATAATCATGCACCGGATTGGTGTAGATCATAATCAAGTCACCCGATTTATCAAAAACCGTCTGCAGGCCTCTTGCTTTGGCTACTTTCTCCACAGCCGTAAACACCTCGTCTTGTATTGGTCTGATCAAATCCTGTCGGCGCTTGAACATCATGCCCTCAAAACCGAAGACCTTGCGCTGGTACTCCCTCACCTCATTCTCCTTCCGAGATATTTCAGCTTGGCGCTTTTTCTTCATCTCCTCAGTCAGGAGGACTTCTTCGGCCTTATAGTCCTCTTTCATCTTTTCGACGGCTTGGTACATCCCCTCGATCTCTTTCTGCCAAGCAGCGCTCTGCTTGTCTAACTCTACCTGTGCCTTCGCATAAGCGGGCATTTTGCTCAGAATAAAGTTAGAATCAATATAACCAAACTTCTGCGCCTGCGAAACAGTCGATAAGAAAAACCCAGCTAAAAAGATGAACAAAAACTTTTTCATACTAATTCATTATCGAATCTGCTGGCCGATCATGAAGTGGAACTGTCCGCGCTTATCATCCGGACGGCCTGGCAGATCGTCGAATCTCCAACCGTAGTCAAAGCCTAACAAGCCAAACGCCGCCATGAAGATACGCACACCCACACCACCTGAGCGATACAGCTTAAACGGAGTATATCGATCATAAGAACCGAAGTTATTACCAGCCTCCAAGAAAGCCAGACCATAAATGGTAGCTCCCGGATTAGGAGAGATCAAGTATCTAGCCTCCGTCACGAATTTGTTATAGGCAATACCACCAGTATTAGCCAGTGTTTGGTCTGAATTGTTAATCACAGACTCGTCGCTGTAACCACGCAGACCAATGTAATCAGTTCCCACAAAAATGTTCTGACCACCTAGTCCGGATCCACCTAATCTAAAGCGTTCGAATGGTCCGATACTAGTCTTAGAGCTATACCTGTTTAGAAAACCAAAGTGCGCTCTTGTGTTCAGTACCAAATTCCCTGCCAAATTCATGAAGAACGAGGCATCGAACATCCATTTGTTAAATTCTACATACTCAAAGTTGTTCCGCTTTTCGGAGAACAGGGAGTATGGTGGCGTCAAGTTAACACTCAGTGAGATATTTGAACCTCTCCTCGGGAAGGTAGGGTTGTCAATGCTCACACGGGCCAACGTGTTATTAAATGAGATACTGTTTGATGTTCCGTTATCAAATTCACCAAATAGTCTGAAGTTTTTCAGGGTATATCGGTTGTAGCTCAGTGAATGGCTTAACTGGAAGAAGTTATCCGGCCACTGCAGTCTTCTACCTAGGCTTATCGCACCACCGTCCACATTCAAACGGCTGTCAAGCTCTGCTCTCGGATCTCGACGAATGGTCTTGAACAAGCTCACAGTTAGTGAGTTTGGCTTACGGCCTCCCAGCCAAGGCTCTGTAAAGGAGAAGGAGTAGGACTGGAAGAACCTTCCGTTTGCCTGCACATTCAGGTTCAAACGCTGTCCGTCGCCGCTAGGCAGCGGTCTCCACTCCGACAATTTAAGCAGCTTACGCGTAGAGAAGTTGTTCAGCGTAAGACCTACCGTACCTACCGCACCGATCGGGCCACCCCAACCACCGGACAAGCTAATCTGGTCGTTTGGACGCTCTGATACGGTATAGTTAATATCCACCGTTCCTTCTTCTGGGTTTGGCATCGGGTTTAGTCCGATTGTTTCCGGATCAAAGTAGCCTAAGTTCGCTAATTCGTTTCGGGAGCGAATCAGGTCGTCGCGGCTGTACTTCTGACCAGGGAGCGTACGGATCTCACGCAGTACTACATGGTCACTGGTCTTGGTGTTGCCGGTCACGGTTACTTTGTTGATGGTAGCCTGTGGACCTTCCGTTACTCTCATTTCAATATCGATGGAGTCACCATCTACTGTTACCTCTACCGGATCGATGCTAGAGAACAGGTAACCATCGTTTTGGTAAAGCGCAGAAACGTCTACCCCTGCTGGGTTGTAGTTGATGCGCTTATCGAGTTCCTGCTTGTTGTACACATCGCCTTTACTTATACCCAGTACACGCGACAGATACTCATCGTCGTACAGGAAATTGCCATTCCAAGTGATATTTCGGTAGTAATACTGGTTGCCCTCATCCACAGTAATGCGTATGCCCAATCTGTCTTGGCTTACATTGTATACCGTGTCAGAAACGATAATGGCATCGCGGTAGCCCTCTGAGTTATAGAAGTCAATTAAGAGCTGCTTGTCATTCTCATATTCACTGCGTTGGAACTTAGAGGATGTGAAAATCTTGTAAAGACGCTTTTCTTTGGTCTTCTTAAGCTGTCGCTTTAGTTTATTGTCAGTAAAGGCCTCATTCCCTTCAATCAGAATTTCTGCGATTTTAACTTTATCCCCTCTGTCTATATCAATGTTCAGAACCACACTGTTTGGCAACAGTGAGTCTGGCTTCTGGGTAATATTGATCTTAGCGTTGAGGTAACTCTTCTCCGCGTAGTATTTGCGGATGATTGAGCGGGTACTATTCAGTACAGCGTCAGTCACCACTTTGCCTCTGATCAGGTTGATCTTTTCGCGCAGTGCGTCCTGCTGTGACTTGTTTATACCTGTAAATTCAAAACGTGACAGGCGAGGACGCTCCTTCAGGTCGAAATTCAGGAAAATCTGATTGCCTTCGATACGGGTTACGAACACCTCTATATCACCTAGGATGCCTTGGTCCCACAGTTTCTGGATGGCGCGGCTCATGTCCTCTCCCGGAACTGTAATCTCATCCCCTACTTTAAGGCCGGTAACAGCGATAAGCGAAGTGGGGTCCAAAAACTTGAGACCAGTAAACTCAATGCCTCCAATCCTGTACTGCTGGGGTTGGGCGTAATCAATGGTATTGTTCTGTGCAGGATTGTTTAGAACTTGTGAAGAAGCTGTGCCTGTGATTAGCAGAAACACAAGCACCCATATGCATCTTGTCATTAATTTGTTCACTTTGTTAGTTGTTCACTTGTCTTGCCAAATCGGCGTTCACGCTTCTGGAAGGCGATAATAGCTTCGTATAGATTTTCTTTGCGGAAGTCGGGCCAAAGCAGCTCCGTAATATAAAGCTCCGTGTAGGCTAATTGCCAAAGCAAAAAATTACTGATGCGCTGCTCACCGCTTGTGCGAATAAGCAATTCTGGATCTGGCATACCTGCTGTTGAGAGGTGGCCCGCAATGGTGGCCTCATCAATATCCTGAGGCGCTATAGTACCATGACCCACTTCAACAGCTATGCGTTGCATGGCCTGTGCGATATCCCAACGACCACTATAGCTCAGGGCCAGCACCAAAGTCATGCGCTTGTTACCCTTTGTTATTTCAATTGCTTCGAGCAGCTCTCTTTGGCAGGCTTTGGGCAGGCTATCGGTGTTTCCTATCGTCTGCAGCCGGATGTTGTTCTTATTAAGCGTGGCAGTCTCTTTTCTGATAGTTGACACGAGTAACTGCATCAGTGCCGAAACTTCGGTGGCCGGTCTCGACCAATTCTCAGTAGAAAAAGCATATAGGGTCAGGTACTCGACGCCCAGTTCTGCCGCGGCCTCCACTGTCTCACGAACAGCTGTAATGGCGCTCTGATGGCCGAAAATCCGAAGGCCTCCACGCTTCTTTGCCCAGCGTCCATTTCCGTCCATAATAACGGCAATGTGCTTTGGCAAATTGTCTAAATCTACTTGTTCCCTAAAATTCATTAAACCACAATTTCCTTGCAAGTTACAAAAAGCAAGATAATTTAATGAAATTTTAGCGTGTTAATCTAGTATTCCAGCTTTTCGCTTGTAAACAGGTGGGCAGTTATTGCGATAGAAGGTATAGGAAAGGCTTATGCCGTTGTAGAAGTACATGTCATTGTCATGCGGATTGGCTTTCGCCTTGCTATCATTCGCATCTAGGTAGTCAAGTACGTCGTTGAACATTTTGCGGGCGCCAAACTCTAGTCCTAGGTTCCAGTGTTTGCTTAAGGCGTACTTTACGCCAACGCCAAATGGCATAGAAACCGTGAATGTGTTATCAAATGGCTTTGTAATATTTCCCCGCTCTACTAGCTGATGATTATAGTTGAGCAAAGCGGCTCCAATGAAAAAGTAGGGAGAGACCCGGTGTGGCTTTCTGATGTTTTCATAGTAGTCCAAGAAATTATATTCAACCCCGAGTGCTAGCTCAAACATGCTTAGCTTCAGTTCTGCGTCACGCCAGTCGTGGTAGGGCAGGTCTTGCGACTCATCTCTAAAAGCTTTGTCGTTGAAGATGCGGTGACTCCCCATCAACCCTGCTCGCAAGGTGATTGGTGCCGAGATGTCTTTACGGTAAAACACCGTCATTGCCGGCTGGTTATTCAGGAAGCGGTAATTAGGAGAAATCTCGCCTTTGTAATTGGCACCTCCTATACCCACTCCTATTTCGCTGGTCGTGACAGGTTTTTTTTCTATAAACTGTGCGTAAGCAGCATTGCCAAAAAAAACACTCCCTATTTGCAGTATAAAACAAATAAGGAGTGTTTGTCTAATCGTATGTAAAGTCATGTATACTTTTATTCGGAGTTTAGGTGAAAACGTACCCGCCTCCTTTATATTATCTGAATTTCGGTCTTCTTACGCGCGGATTTAAGATATAGTTCAGGCCTAGGCTTGTTTGGATATACCAGTCATTGTCTGAGCTGTTACCACGGGTGCGGTTGTTGCTTGTGCCGTATGGCTGCAAACGGCTATATCCGTTGGGCTCTCTTACTAAAGGATATATATTCGTTACACCGGACTCCGCACTCCTATCCGAGAAGATTACAGAAGCATTTCGGTTCTCTGATCTGTTATTATCACTTAGCAGCACATCCTTGTCTACGTGCGCAGTACTTACGTCGTCAAGATAATCGGTGAAGGTGGCTCTCCAGCCCATTTCGAAGCTAAAGTCCCAGTTTCTGTCCAGCTTGTATCTTACACCCAGACCAAAAGGAATAGCGATCTGAACGCGCTTGTAGGGGCTGCTTACGGTGCCCGGCTGATCTACATACTGCCCTTCAGTGCCGAGCGGCTGCAACTCATACCAACCAGTAGGAATATCGTTTCCTCCTGAAAGACCCGGATGCGAGCCATTCTCATAATATGCTTTCGGATTGTGGTGGAACGCAGCTATACCGATAAAGCCGTAAGGCACGAAATCAGGACGGCGGCGATAATAGTTGCGGTTTTCGAAAAGGTCAATAATCGCTACGGCACTCAGCTCTTTGATATCATTCCGGAAGGAAAGATTTCTAAGCCAACGGCCTGCGTTCTCGCCTTCATCCGGACCTGCCGCCAAGCCGTCGTCTCCGGAAATACGGTTCCAGTTAAATGAAACACGGGAGGAAATACGCGGGAAGTGGCGATAGGTATAGTTAATACCAATGCTCGGGCGAGTGGACTTAAGACGCATACTCGTAAAGTCCGGCTGCGGCACTAGGTCGCCGAAGTAGTTAGAGGCGCCCAGCTGAATACCCAGCGTGGCATACTCCTTTCGTTTTGTGAAACGCTGCGCCTCGGCATCAATCGAAACCGTGGTAAGCACAACAAATAAGAGCAAAAACAGCGTAGTAAATTTCTTCATAGCGAACCAATTTCTTTTAAGCGTATTCCCAAAGGGTTAGAACTCGTGCAAAGTAAACTATTGTGACAAAAATAGAAATAATTTCTCGGTATAAAAATATGTATATCAAATATTAAATATAACTTACCTAAAAATATTTGTCCTTTTATCAAGCCCCCAGTTGAGCTTCCCGCGTAATGTTGTTAAAAAATTAACATGGTGCAGTTTAACAAGCCTAGCCACAAAACTCTCGCGCCGCACCGCTATCTGAACTGACATATCTACAGGTACGGATCTTGAATCGAGGGAGGCAAGGTATGTAGTACTCCGGCCCTCCACTTCAAACGAGATCACGCTCCGATCAGACACAATCATAGGCCGCACATTGAGGTTGTGTGGACATACGGGTGAAATAACGAAATTGTTGGTTTGCGGCAGCACCAGCGGACCGCCGCAGCTGAGTGAATAGCCAGTCGATCCGGTAGGGGTGGCGACAACCAACCCGTCGGCCCAGTACGTGTTCAGATACTCTCCATCTATATACGCATGAACAGCTATCATGGACGACGAATCGCGTTTTAGCAAACTAAACTCGTTTAATCCAAAATTTATCCCGTCAAAGATCTCTTGGTCGGAGTCGACTCGGATCAAAGCCCTGTCATCTAAGGTATAATGCCCCTTGAACAGAGCATCGAGGGCTAGGTTAATGCTGTCATGGGCGATCGTTGCAAGGAAGCCGAGCCGGCCTGTATTGATGCCTAGTATCGGGATCTGCAGTGCGCCCACGTAAGTCACCGTGTCCAGCAGCGTGCCGTCTCCGCCAATGCTCAGCACAATATCCACGTCATCTAACTTATCGCCACGGTTAAAGGTAGGTATACCGGTGGGCAGGTTGATTCTGTTCTGCAGAAACAGACTGAAGTGCTCCACCACCATCAAATCGGCTTTGCGGCGCTGCAACTCATCAAACAGATTCTGAATAAAAGGGCCGTACTCCTCCTCAAAGGGTTTTCCTAGTATAGCTATTTTCATATATCTTCTTTAGTTAAAAAGGGAATCGGCCACTAAAATAAAACCCTTTAGCCCCCTCCCTATTAATCGTATATTCCGCCCGAAACACAAAGTCGTAGAACGTAACCAAGTGCAAGCCGGCGCCGGCACCCAGCAGTAGCCTGTTGGCTAACGGATTGCCTTTCTCAAACACATTGTCCGAAGCATAGCCTGCGTCTGTGAAGGCGTTGGCGTACAAGGCCAACGGCACCTTGTTGAATTTCGGACTTCGGATAAACTTCAGGTGCACGCCCTTATGCTGAAACAGTTCACGTGTGAGCCCCTGCTTAAAAAGTCCGAAATGCTGCCCACCAACCACTTGCAACTCATAACCGCGCACCAGCGACCGGAAACCAAGCGCCACATTATCAGCGTAAGCATAGCGCCTCGATAGCCGGGTCTGCGCTTCGCCACCCACAAAATAGTAATATTTACCGGATATGTTGCGATAATTCACATACTTCGCACGCAGCGTGGTGATGGGTGATCCGCTTCCTCCCATAAAAAAAGTTTGCGCCGCAATGGCCTCAAAGTAACTCCCCGTGAGCGGATAAATAAAGGAATTGCGCAGGTTCACCACCTTTGACAGCTCTAGGCGCATATACTGTCGCTCTTGTGTGCTGTAGTTGTAGTACTCCGGATTGAGCGCCAGCACGGTGTCGGACACCCCCTCCTGTACGTAGGTAAGTCGCAGGCCTTCTTGCCGCTGCACACTCTGCCTATGTATAAGGCCGGTAGTTAGAACGGTGCGCTGTATCGGTACGCCTTGGTCCTGCACGAAGAAGCGCTGCCGGTTGTTTGATGTGCGGTAATCGATTGCCCGGCTACGGTAGTCGGCTATCCCGAAATCTATGCCCAGCTTATGCGCCCGACTGATGTAAGGTACCCGGTAGGTGAACTCGAGTCTTTTATTGAAGCCCTGCTGTATCCGCATGCGCACCTCTTCGTTTCGGCCCCTGAAATTACGGCGGATCAGGTTTATGCCATAATCTACCCTCCCCCAGTCCCTGCGCTCAAGCCAAGCATTGAAATTACGGTCAGCCAAGTCAAAAATGGGGATAGGGTACAGGTAAAAGCGCTCCTGCATGGTATACAGCACGGCCACACGCCCCTCATAGCAGGTATAGGTATAGCCTACTTCATGAAAAAGGCGCAAGTTAAAAAGACGCTTGCGGTTATCTTCCACCCGCTCATCCAACTGGTCAGCCTGTATTGTATCGCCCGGGCTTATGTTCAGCTCAAAAAGCAGCATGCGGGCCTTGCTGACCTCGTTACCGGAAAAGCGGATGCTATCGATCACAACAGTAGCGGAATCGCAAGGCTGGGCCGCTAAGCTTCGGCACAACAGGAAAAAGCACAGGAAGAAGGCGACGCGGAGAGGCACTGCCGTGGCTATATGTCCAGATACTTGAACAACATATCCAGCCGGTCGCGGCCCACGTCGTATTTGGACGCATCTTGGAACTGGGCCGTCACGCGGTATTCGAAACGCTCAAGCGTGGCAATGATGCGGGTAAGATCGGAGGTGTTCAGCTTTAGGGTGAGCTTGATGTTGTAAGGGTCCACCTCATCCGGCGACACGTAGGCGCTCAGGATTTTGGCATTCTCCTCTTCTATCAGGCGGCTGATCTGGCCTAGGGAGTAGTCTCGCTCCGGCATGGTGAGCACCAGAATGCTACCCTGCCCCTGCAGCGCCGACATCTGTCCGAAGGCGGCCAGCGTGTCGTTAATGGTGATGATACCCATGTAGTCCTGCTCTTCGTCGAGCACGGGTACTACCTGAATCTTGTTTTTGATGGCGGCCTCCATCACATCGTAAAAGTGCTGGTGGTGCATCACAAACACATCCTGAAAATCCAATGGCACATGCTCCAGCGTCTGGTTACGGTCGGGCAGTTCGATCAGGTTGGTCTCAGTGGCCAAGCCCATGTACTTGCGGTTGCGCGACACGGGAAGCTCGTTTACGCGGAACTCATCCATCCATCGCAAAGCCTTGTCGACTGTGTCGTAAAACTTCAACGGCGGTATCATTTGGTTGATGAGTTCTTCTGCGATCATGTGGCTGGTTCCCTTGCTTCTGTTTTGGCCAAAAATTTATCTAAGATACTGTTAAACCGCTCCGGATGTTCCATCATCGGCGCATGCCCGCACTTATCGATGAAGTATAATTCTGAGTTAGGCATAAGACGGTTAAACTCATGCGCTACTAGCGGCGGGGTTATCGTATCGTTCAGTCCCCATATCAACAACGTCGGCACCTTTATGTTTGTGATATCCTTGGCCATGTTGTGGCGCTGGGCCGACTTGGCGATGGCAATAATGCGCAGACACTTGGCATTGCTGTTTGTTATGTCGAACACCTCATCCACCAGTTCTCTGGTAGCGGTTTCAGGATTGTAGAAGGTATATTCTACGCGTTCCTTCACATACTCGTAGTTGCCGCGCTTCGGGAAGGATCCACCCATGGAGTCTTCAAACAGACCAGAACTGCCAGTCAGCACTAAGCGCTTCACTTTTGAGGCGTTCTTCAAGGTATACACCAGCGCCACATGCCCTCCCAGCGAGTTGCCTAACAAGGACAGGTCGTTCAGGTTCTTAAATTTAACGAAATCCTCGATAAAAGAAACGAGCCCCGGCACGCCTGCTTTGTGTAGTGCCATCTCGTAGATCGGCATCAGCGGAATAACGACCCGGTATTGTTTCGAGAAATGGTCTACTACGCCATGCCAGTTGCTCAGGGCACCAAATAACCCGTGCAACAGTAGCAATACTTCACCTTCACCCTCGTCTATATACTGGAATTCGCCTTCTTGTCTGATCTGTAGATTCATTTCGAAAACTGTAAATTAAAATAGATGTTACTCAAATCGGTTGCTTCCGACCTGCAATATTAGCAATACTAAGCCAATTTCGCAGCATGTCCAGCCCATAAGTAGTGAGCGCGGCCTCCGGATGGAACTGCAGCGCATGCAGCGGCAGCGTTCTGTGCCGAAAAGCCATTAGCTCTCTTTCGGCTGTATACGCAAGCGGCACGATGCAGTCAGGCCATTGCTTCAAAACCAGCGAATGGTAGCGCACCACCGGCATTTTTTGAGGTAAGCCAGCGAACAGCGGATCCGGCTCACAGACAATCTCAGATATCTTGCCGTGCATGGGCTTTATACCTTTCGCCAAAGTGGCCCCGAAGAACTCGCCCAAAGCTTGATGCCCGAGGCAGATGCCCAGCATCGGCACCTTTTCATGGTAATGCCGGATCACCTCCATCATTACGCCCGCCTTCTCTGGCTCTCCGGGTCCTGGCGACAAAATTATACCTGTAACAGGCAGCGCCTTGATCTCCTCCAGTGCCACATCGTTGCGCACCACATGCACCTCCTCTCCCAACTGACCAAAATAATCCACCAAGTTGTAAGTAAAGGAATCGAAGTTATCGAGCAGCAGAAGCATTTTTCAGATTTGGAGATTTGAAAATTTGGAGATGTATAGATGTGAAATTAATAAGAGTCGTAAAATTTAAACTTAACTTAAAATCTAAGCTTTGGACCGACTTTTAGTTTTTCCTTTTTGGAAACTGCTTAGCTCTTTCTCAATACTTGGTGATGAATCAGAAAAAATTCTTTGTGAATCTCTGCTCAAGACAAACTCAATCCGAACTCAGCTTACATCGGTTAGTACATAAAGCGAGCGAAGCCTAGCCGATGCTTGGCTTATGTGCAGGGTTAGGGTTTGTTATTCTACTTTTTCTGTCACAACTGGGCCTAACCCTTCAAAGAAGGTCTGCAGCTTGCACTTTACTTTGTCGCCTTCTTTATACTCCAATTTGTCGAGTGACTTCAGATCTATGTTTTGATAATCATCAATATCCAGCACTTTCAATTTCTGGAGTGTCGTATCATCTATCTGGATGATTTCAAATACACTTTCATTAACTGCTCTTGCCGTTACTTCTTTCCAAACAGGTATTCTAGTGTTAGGCACAGGAACATAAATTGAATAAGTATAGCTTGCATCTGCTTGATAAGGCAGGACTTCATCTAAGAAAATCCTAAAGATTTCGTTAAGCTTGTCTGGGTCACCAGCACCAGTAAACTTCCCGTCCTTTACACCGATAAACAACCAGTCTTCGTCTCCATTGTCATACTGCTTCTTGTACTCGGCATTTTCAAGAGGCGTATCCTGAAGTTCTATCGCAACCGACCAGCCAGGATTATCTACTGAGGTGATTTTGATTCCGAAGCCATGCTCCCAATCTCCGTCACAGTTATTTCTGTACCAATCCTGTATTCGCTCAAGTAGAGATCTGGTCATTTTCTATAATTGTAATACACCCTAACCTATCAATAGCACACAGCCCCATTTTCACATCTCCAAATTTCCAAATCTGAAAATCTAAAAATGTTCTTTAAGGGAGAGCAACAGGGATTTGACAAAGGGTAGCACATAGCTCATAACACTGAGCGCGTAAGGGGTTGTTTTGACTACAAAAGGATATACTGTAGAACTGGCTGCGGTTTCGGGTGTGATCGAGATACCCGCCATCTCCGACACATAGAGCAGAAGGCTTAGGGCCAGCGTCCATTTAAGAGCGCCCAGCATACCACCCAATATGTTGTCGAACAAACCGAAGGGTGTAAAGTCAATTACTTTTTTGAGAAGCAGTCCTAATACCCGCACGCCAAGTATAATGGCAACGAAGATGACCAGAAAGGTAACGAAAGGCAGTAGACCACCGGCATCGCCGATGTATTCTTTCATAATGGGCAGGCCGGAGTCGAGCAGCTTGAGCCCGAGCAGGATGCCCAACACGAGGGCGAAGAGAGAGATCAGCTCCAGCAAAAGACCTTTGCGGAAACCCATAAATGCGCCAAAGAGGATAGGCACAGCCAGAAAAATATCAAACGTACTCAATCTGAAAAAAATTAAGGCAGAAGCGAACACCTGTCGCTCCTGCCTTCAAATATAGTTTAAAAGCTGCACTCCTCATAGCCCGTCGGGCTGCAAAAAGTGCAAATACTAAAAATCGGTATTGTTCAGCAGATCGCCCACCGCCTTGGAGATTGCACGCCCATCGGCCTGACCGGCCAGTTCTCTGGAAGCCACGCCCATTACCTTGCCGAGGTCAGATGGACCCGAGGCACCCACACGCTGAATGATCTCAAGCAAGCGCACACGCAGATCGCCTTCGTCCAGCTGCTTGGGCAGGTATTCTTCTATCACAGCCAGTTCGGCCAGCTCGATTTGCTCCAAGTCAGTACGCTGCTGCTGGGCGTATACCTCAGCCGATTCGCGGCGCTGCTTGGCAGCTCTCGTTAGCAGCTTCATCTCAGTGTCCTCACTTAAGCCGTCGGTTCCGCCTTTCTCGGTTTCAGCCAGCAAAATAAGCGATTTAATACTGCGGAGTGCCTGCAGGCGGGGTTTGTCTTTGGCAAGCATGGCCTGCTTGATGTCGCCTTCTATGCGTTGTTTTAAACTCATGGTTTTATTTTGATTAAAGGTTACCGGCCCGTGGCTTGCGCCCTGCCTCTATAGTATACACTACTACGGCAAAGGCCATAGGTTATCATGTTAAGCAAAATTACATTAATTTAGTCTTTCCGTAGGGATAAGTATCACAAGCCCGAGGGCCATAACAAGCATACCCATGACCAAACTGAGTGTAAATATAAACAAAATAGCCACGCTTCGGAATGCCCGCGGCGGCGACAGACCCAACGTGGTACAGACGGCAAAAGACTGCGAGCGTTTCGGGGCTGAGGGCATCACGGTACATCCACGTCCGGATGAGCGTCACATTCGCTACCGCGATGTGTATGACCTTAAAGAAGTGGTAACGACCGAGTTCAATATTGAAGGCAACCCCACCCCTGACTTTCTAAAAATGGTGAAAGAAGTACGACCGGCACAGGCTACGCTCGTGCCCGATGCACCGGATGCCATCACGTCTAACGCCGGCTGGGATACGCTGCAGCACAAAGACTTCCTGACCGACGTGATCGGGGAACTGAAAGAGCTAGGTATACGCACCTCTATTTTTGTGGATCCGGATGTACGTATGATGGAGGGCGCCTCTTTGATAGGCACTGATCGGGTGGAATTATACACGGAGGCCTATGCGAAAGGATATCCTACCAACCCCGAGGATGCCATTAGGTCATACCTTGTCGCGGCACAAAAAGCACAGGAATTCGGCATCGGCCTCAACGCCGGGCACGACTTAGACCTCGACAACCTTAAGTATCTAAAAGACACCCTGCCGGGCTTGTTGGAAGTGAGCATTGGTCATGCCCTTATTTGCGATGCGCTGTATTACGGACTGGAAAACACGATCCAGCTATACCTGCGTCAACTTAAATAACGGTGGTCAACAGCATAACCATACAGGAGTTTCTGGAGAAAGCGGCGCAATTGCCCGTGCTCGATGTGCGTGCCCCTAAGGAGTATGGCATCGGTCATATCCCTCAGGCGCACAGCTTTCCCATCTTTTCGGATGAGGAGCGAGCCAACGTAGGCACTGCTTACAAGCAGCAAGGGCACGACCCGGCCGTACTGATCGGGCTGGACTTGTTCGGACCGAAGATGTCAAGTTTTGTGCGTGAAGCGGAAAAGCTGGCGCCGCAGAAAGAGCTGCTTGTGCACTGCTGGCGCGGGGGCATGCGTAGCGGCTCCATGGCGTGGCTGCTCGACTTCTCAGGCTTTAAAGTGCATCTGCTGCAGGGAGGCTACAAAGCCTACCGACACTTCATGCACGAGCAGATCGAGAAATCCAGACCTTTGGTTGTGCTGAGTGGCTTTACAGGCAGTGGCAAAACCGATCTACTCCCTCACCTGCAGCAGCAGGGTCAGCAGATAATCGACTTAGAAGGTATAGCCAGTCACAAAGGCTCTTCTTTCGGAGGCATAGATATGGCACCGCAGCCCAGCACCGAGCACTTCGAAAACCTGCTGGGTATGGAAATGCTCAAACTCGATAGCCAACAGCCAGTTTGGTTGGAAGACGAAAGCATCAGCATCGGCCGGGTCCAGTTACCCAAGCCGCTCTTCGACCAGATGCAAGCTTCGCCTACCATCGTACTCGAAGTGCCAAAGGTACTGCGCATACAAAAATTGGCAGCTGAATACTGCCTCACCGATCCAGCCATACTGGAAGCTGCCATTCTCAGAATAAAGAAACGATTGGGCGGGCTAGACACCAAGGAGGCGATCGAAGCCATCCATACCGGCGACATGGAAAAGATGGTCGACATTGCCCTCTCTTACTACGACAAGGCCTATACCTATGAACTGGCTAAAAAGCAGCAGGTGCTGCGGCTCCCGCTTGAAGGTATAAACCCGGAAGAAAACGCCCGCCGCGTGATTGAATTTGCAAAACAGCACCAGCTGATCTGATACCATGGAAGAGACAACTCATCAAGATATAAAACTGACCCAGTACAGCCATGGCGCTGGCTGCGGTTGCAAGATTTCCCCCAAAGTGCTCGATACGATCCTGCACACTGATATCCACTACCCAGAGAATGATAAGCTGTTGGTAGGCAACAGCTCCCGCGACGATGCCGCTGTGTACGACATCGGCAATGGCCGCGCCGTCATCAGTACCACCGATTTCTTTATGCCGATCGTGGATGATGCCTACGATTTCGGCCGCATCGCCTCCGCTAACGCCATTTCGGATGTCTACGCCATGGGCGGCATACCTACCATGGCCATCGCCGTGCTGGGCTGGCCTATAGACAAGCTAGCCCCCGAGGTAGCCAAGCGGGTGATCGAGGGTAGCCGCAGCATCTGTCACGAGGCAGGTATACCATTGGCAGGCGGTCACAGTATCGACAGTCCCGAGCCGATCTTCGGACTGGCCGTAACAGGTATGCTCGACATCAAGAACCTGAAACGCAACGATACCGCCACCGCCGGCTGCGAGCTATACCTAACCAAACCGCTCGGTGTAGGCATACTCACTACGGCACAGAAGAAGGCCATCCTAAAGCCTGAGCATGCGCACCTAGCACCGCAGCAAATGATGCAGCTCAACAAAATAGGCGCAGACCTTGGTCAACTGCCACAAGTAAAAGCCATGACCGACGTAACGGGGTTTGGCTTGTTGGGCCACCTTTCGGAAATGTGCGAAGGCAGCAACCTGATGGCTGAGGTATACCTTGATAAAGTACCGGTGCTGCCGGAAGCGCTCGAGTATATGGCTCAAAAGGCCATACCCGGCGGTACGCACCGCAACTTCGACAGCTACGGCCACAAAATAGCCGAGCTCACCCCCGACCAGAAACACTTGCTCTGTGACCCGCAAACCAGCGGCGGCCTGTTAGTCGCCGTAGATCCGGCTGGCAGAGAAGAAGTCCTGCAGGTGTTTGAGAATTACGGTTTGAAACTGCAGCCGCTTGGTGTGCTGAAAGAGCGCAAAAGTGAGAAAAAATTGATAAAGGTAGTATAGCGACCAATTACAACGTACTTCCGTAAGCTTAGACTGTTTACTGATAACTGATCACTGTTAACTGAAAGAAATGAAACTACACTACAAGGAAATGGGCCATGGGCAGCCGCTGCTGATTTTGCACGGACTGTTTGGCACATTGGATAACTGGGCAACACTGGCTAAGCGACTAGCTGAGCATTACAATGTGTTTATGGTGGACTTGCGCAACCACGGCCGCTCTCCGCATAGCGAGCAGCACGACTACGACGCCATGGCTGAAGACGTGCTACGACTCGTAGATGACCTCCAGATACCAACTCCCGCCATCATGGGCCACTCCATGGGCGGAAAGGTAGCCATGAACTATGCGCTGAAGTACCCGACCCGCCTCACTAAACTGATTGTGGTGGACATCGCGCCAAAGGCTTATCCACCGCATCACGATGAGATTATTGACGCCCTGCAGTCAGTGGACCTGAGCAATGTAACCAGCCGGGGCGATGTAGACAAGCAATTGGCCAAAACCATTTCGCAGGAGGAGGTGCGTCTGTTCCTGATGAAAAACCTCTACCGAAAAGAGGACAACAGCTTCGGTTGGCGCATGAACCTCAACGCCATAGAAAAGAACTACGAAAAAATCGCGGCCCCTATCACATCGGATACGCCTTTCAAGAAGAACACTCTTTTTATCAAAGGCGGGCGCTCACGATACATTCTACCGGAAGATGTATATGGTAGCATTGAGCATCTATTTACATTAGTAGAAGTGGAGACCATCCCGAACGCCGGCCACTGGGTACACGCCGAAGCGCCGGATGAGGTATACGATCTCGTAACACGGTTTTTGGATACGCCATGAAAAAGACTAGTACGCTATACCTCATACCGACCATACTCGCAGACGACACAGCTGACCAAGTGATATCGCCGCAGGTGAAGGATACGGTGCGGAGGCTGACTTATTTCATTGTGGAGAACCTGCGAACGGCTCGTCGCTACGTCAAGAGCATTTGCCCGGAACTGGTGATTGAGCAGCTCCAGTTTGTGCAGGTTGATAAGGATGCTACGCCGGCTCAGGTACAGGCCTCGCTTAAGCCACTGCTGGAGCAAGGTATAGACGCAGGAATTATCTCAGAGGCAGGCTGCCCAGGTATAGCTGATCCGGGTGCGGAGGTGGCTAAGTACGCGCATCAGAAAGGTATACGGGTGGTGCCTTTTGCCGGTCCTTCCGCCATCTTCCTCAGCCTGATGGCTAGTGGGTTCAATGGACAGCGCTTCGCCTTTCATGGTTACCTCCCCATCGAAAAGGGGCCTCGTTTGCAGGCGCTCCGGAACCTGGAGAAAGAAATGCTGCAGCACGACCAGACCCAGATTTTCATGGAGACGCCCTATCGGAACAACAAACTGCTAGAAGATTTACTGCAGACCCTGAGCGGTGGCACCCGCCTTTGCATTGCCGCTAACATCACCTCCCCGGAGCACGAGTTCATCCAAACCAAAACCATCGCCGAATGGAAGGGCAAACTGCCAGACATACACAAGCAACCGGCTGTCTTTTTGGTTTATAAGTGATTTACCTGAAAGCGCCTCTCAGGAAGGAGAGTTTTTAAAAGAGCTCTTCCTTGGGGTTTGGCGTCAACATCTACCAGTCTTCAGGTATTGTTTTGGTTGCGTTTCTCATCACTTGGCAATCATCGGGGAAGCGGAACGGTGCAAAAGGATAATCAATAGCATTACGCAGGATGGTTACTTTTTTCGAGCTTACCCCAGAGACGTCAAAAAAGCCTATCACCTGCTCATTTTCGTTATTTACATTGAACATGTTTCCTTTTACCTCAGCAGGGGGAGGATCGAACACAGTACCTGTGGCTATCTTCTGCTGCTCCAGAATCCGGAAAAAATTGTAAGAATCTTCGGTAATCGAGTGCTGATAAACCGTCAGCTTGTTCTTGACTCCCAAATATTTCTCAAAAGGCATGAAGAGCACATTTTGATGAAGCACCTTCTTGCCATTCGTCAAGCGGTCATCTATCACTTTGAGCTGCTCTAGCTTTTCTTCAAGAAAGCATTGCATGCAGCAATTTTTGGGAGCGGGCATACCGGTGAAGGGATGAATGTAATCTTGGGGTTGTGTCCTGACTTCGTACTGTGTCGTGAAAGACCAACGTAAGAAGTTCTTCTCTCCTGCCGGATCGTTGTAGTCAACAAGCACATTGTACCCAGGTAGTAACTGTTTTTCACGCTCCCCAGGAAAGGCAAATGTCTGCTCGCCAATCTCAAACTGAATAGAGTCTATTGCTATCGGTTCTTTCATGATGACTGGTTCCGATTGGTATAGCTGGTTACCTACAGCGACGTTAAGCATATACGTATGTCCCGGAACCCCTACAGCCTCGCTACCAGCGGAAGGATAGTAGTAGCCTTCTTTATCATAGGAAAACAAGTACCATTCCCCCTCGTTGCTCCATACGGTTACGACCGCCTTTGCCTCAAACTCATTGTAAGGCGAGGAGTGGGGTTGAGAATAACTTAGCCGCACATAGTTTAGTTTGGCTTCGTTTGTAAAATACCCTTCCACAACCAAATGCTTTTTCTGGGTCTCTAGGTCCGTATCAACCGGGTCGATACATCCCATGAGAAGCAGGAGGATAAATGGCAGTAATCGTCTTAACATACCAGTTAAAATTTAACATTAAAATTTATTGAAGGTATGGGAGCACCAATGACAGCCAGTTTATAGGCTCCGGGCGCTTCTCCATAATAGTGCTGATACAGCATAGAATAGGCATTCTTCCTAGCATACAAATTATAAATGGAGAAGCTGCCACTATACTCAGCCTTACCTCTTTTGATGATTTCACGGTTCAAAGACACATCCAAGCGATGATAGTCGGGCATCCGTTCCTGATTACGCCCGGAATAATTGGCGAAGATCTGTCCTTGGTACCAGTACCAGGAATCCGCTGCGGTAACAGGCCTCCCGGTTGTATAAGTAAAGTTTGCAGTCACTTTCCATTTAGGCCAAAGATGGTAATCGGCAAAGATGTTTAGGTTGATGGGTTTGTCGTAATTGGATGGATAAGCTTTCCCCCCATTAATGGTTTCTGCTTCGGTTTTACCTGCTATCGTTCTGAAAGACCTAGAGTAAGTTAAGCTAACCCACCCTGTAAGTCGCCCCTGATTCTTCTTTAGCATCCATTCAGAGCCGTAGGCATTTCCATCTCCGAATAACAGATCGGATTCGAGTGTGGGGTTAAGCAGTAGCGTTGCTCCGTCTTTATAATCTACTTGGTTATATAATTTTTTGTAATACACCTCCCAGCTGAAGTCATACCAACCCTCTTCCTGCGTATAGAAATACCCTAAAGCCACTTGGTCCGCTACTTGGGGCTTTATGTAGTTGTTTGACAGCTTCCAGACATCTACCGGAGTAATTGCAGCCGTATTTGAGATGAGCTGAATGTATTGCCTAGTTCTACTGTAGCCCGCTTTCAAAGATGAATTGTTCGTTAAAGAATATTTGATTGATGCGCGCGGCTCAAGCCCTGAATACGTTTGCACCACACTCCCTGCACTATAGGAAAGCGTATCCACAATATTCACATCACTCCTAGGCACTCCTTCTGCGTACACATACATGTCTGAAGGGCCTAGTTTCGCAAACTGCGAAAAGCGCAGCCCTACAGACGCAGAGAGCTTGTCAGTAAGTGTAATTTCATCATTTACGTAGGCGGAAGTTTCATACCCTTTATCATACTCCAGTCGGCGCCGGTTGAGGCTCGAACTGCCGTACGGCACTAACTCACCGGGTTGAATAACATATAAAGAGGCATCTCCCCCAAAGTCAAGCTGGTGGTTTTCGAGTCCGAAATATCCGAAGTCAAGTTTCAGCTGTGTCAGGTCTATTTCAGAATTGAGCTCAAACTCTTCTCCCGTAGAAATGCCTTCTACTTTGTTTGCATAATGGCTTTTAACCAATGTGGCTATACCTGTAAAGTTGTTGTTGAAGAGATGACTCCACTTGAGCGTGCCCAGCGTATTCTTCCACTGATAGGTAGTATCGTTGGGAAACTTGAAGCCGTCCGCACTGTGGTAGCCAGAGAAACTGATGGTGTTTTTCGAGTCCAGCTTGTACTTGAACTTCAGGTTGCCATCATAGAAACTACCGGAGCTGTTCTTGATATTACTATTAGGGAAGAGCTTCATTATGTAGCCCGGGAAAGCGCCTCTAAAGGCCAGCAGGAAAGTGAATTTATCAGAAATGGGCCCATCCATGCTAAACTTGCCTGAAATAGGGGACACGCCGATCTCATACCTCATTTTTTCCTCATTCCCATCCCGCAGGCTCACATCTAAGATAGAAGATATTCTTCCGCCATACCTAGCGGATATCCCGCTTCGATGCAACTCATAGCTTTTAAGGATATCCGGATTATAAACAGAATAAAAACCGAACAGGTGATTGGCGTTAAACAATGGGGCATCATCCATCAGCACTAAGTTCTGGTCAGCGCTGCCACCTCGTACAAAAAAACCCGATGTACCTTCGCCTGCATTCACGACCCCCGGCAATGCTGAAACGCTCCGCAACACATCGGCCTCCCCTAATAGTTTGGGCATGCGGGTCAGCATTTTCTGATCGATAAAGGAACTACCCATATGCGTGGCATTGATATCAGAAACAGGCCTGCTTGTGATTTCTACCTCTTTTAATTTAAAATTGGACAGCGTAAGCGTTAGCTCAATTTCTTTATCTCCCTCTATGGTAACTGTTTCCCGGAGTGGTGCCATCCCGATGTACTGACAGGAAACTGTGTAAGTACCTTTCTCTAACAGTAAGGAAAAGCGCCCCTGCTTGTCAGTAACCACTCCCTTGTCGCTAGGTGTGACCACTAGAAAAGCTCCCTCAAGTCTTTCGCCCCATGTTCCCCTTACCGTACCTGATAATTTGTACTGTTTTTGAGCTGCAGATTGCCCCCATACATCAATGGTAAAGGCCAACAGTAAAAGAAACAAGGCAACTGATTTCCGGGGCATATGGAGCTAAATATTGTAATAATATTTTTTTTAAATATACGAAGTTTAGACATTCAATTACCAATAACCACAAAAGCTTTTGCAGAAAGTTGCTGGTTGCACTAAGTCGGAATTAATATATCCGTTAACACTCCTCCTTCTCAATAATAAGATTTCGACATTGCCAGTTTTATTTAATCTCTAAAAAAAGAAAAGGTCTCCGGAACCCGGAGACCTTTGCCAATGAAGAAGACTACTACCTAGTATTCTTAAAATTTAAAATTAATTAATCAAACTATTCTTATTCTATCGAACATCCCACCACAGTTTCGTGCTGCTGTCGTCACCACCAATCGATGATCCCGCTGCCGCATTGTTTGCTGGGTTAAGCGTTTGCTCATTGATAGGATAGATCATTCTTGTAGGAACAACTAGACCTTCTACCGGAGGAAGAAGTGTTGGAGCATCTAATCTTCTCCAAGTTACCCATGCATCGTATCCACGGTTATAAAGCGCGATCCACGCCTGCGTACCGATTTTCTGTCTCCAGTCGCCAGGAGCAGTCAGGTAGTTTACGCTTGGCTGCAACAGGTATGCTGTAGCCTGAGCCGCAGTGCCACCCCAGTAAGTGATAGAAGCAGTAACACCTGCATTGTAGTGCTCCATAGCAGTACCACCTACATTGTAACCTCTTTCTACTGCCTCAGCAAGAAGGAACTCCACTTCAGCGTAATCCAGCAACAATGCTTCGAATGTTGGATCAGCAACCTTTGCACTTACAGTTGAGTTAGTAGCAAAGCTGTTAGGGAAACCATATCTGCCACCTCTATAACCCGTAAACGCTTCATTTGCTGATGTTTTTGGATCATCTTTTATATCCAAAAATGTGAAGTAAAACTCTCTTCTTGGGTCATTACGCTCGTTCATGGCGTCAACCAACGTGTTGGCAGCAACATAATCTTCACGAGTTGAAAGAGGACCTTTCACGTTAGAAGAAATCGGGTTGTTGTTTGGAGGAGCAGACAGGTATTCAAATGCTGCGTTTTCAGCATTGCTAGATATTACACCACCTGAACCTTCTGCTGTTGCAGACTCTGCTAACGCTTTAGCCTTTGCATTGTCAACATCAGCCACCACCATACCAAGCTTTAACTTAAGAGAGTTACCAAACTTAAGCCAGTTTGTCATGTTACCGCCATAAAGGATATCACCACCTTTACCAAAGCCAGCAACCGCAGGATCAAGCTGCTCTACAGCAGCATCGAGACGATTCAGAATATCATTGTAAACAGTCTGTGCATCGTCGTAAACAGGTAGCGCATTCTGCGGATCAAGCGCTTCAGTGTAAGGAACATCACCAAAAGTGTTCACCAGCACTGACCATGTATAAACTTCCATGATCTCGATTTGAGCTAGCTGATTTTGCTTAACGCCTGCAGCAAGAGTTTCGTCCTCGTTTATAACCCTTTTAGCCTCCTTTAGATCGTTCAGCACATCACGGTATAAGGTCGTCCACATGTTCTGAGGGATCAGACGTGACGTCATGTTATACCTTGGCTCATCCAGATACTGAGTAGATGTCCAATGCTGTACGTAAAAACGATAGTTGTTCGTGTTAACGTTAGGAGTTGTCAATACATCCGCCAAGTTTTTGGTTGCACCCGTAAACAGGGTAACAGCCGGAACACTTGTTGCTCGTTTCTGGTCAATATTATATTCTTCCAGATCATCTACGCACGATGCCATAAACACCAGCGAGAATAAGCATATAATAAGTTTCTTCATTTTCTGATATTTTAGAAATTAAATTTAACGTTGAAGCCGTAAGTTTTAACAGCTGGATAAGCACCAGACTGATATCCTCTACCAGCGTTGCCTGAGCTCAAACCTTCTTCTGGATCAGAGTACTCCATGTTCTTGTGAATGATCCACAAGTTACGGCCGATTAGCTGAACATCAACACCTTTTACGAAACCGAGGTTCCCGATAACTGACTCTGGCAAAGCATAAGAAAGAGCTAGTTCTCTTAACTTAACGAAGCTACCATCAAACACATACATGGCTCGTGGAGCACCAGCATAACCATCTGCTGCGTAACCATAAGGAGTCATACCGTCACCATCTTGGTTCTCAGCATAGATATCGTTCGGAGATCCGTCTTCTTTAACACCAGGCAGTTTCACACCACCGCCTTCAGAAACTGGCAGACGAGTTGAGAACCCTTTGTCATTCAGCCCTGCAGTGTGCTCATACAAGCCAGTTGCTTCACCATACCACTGGTCCAGAGAGAAGACATCACCACCCTTGCGAACATCGATCAGGAAGCCCAAAGATACACCTTTGAAAGTTAATGTGTTGTTAAAACCACCAGTCCAGTCTGGGTTTGGATTACCGATGATAACGTCTGATCTGTCTGATCTCAGGTAGTAACCGTTTGCGCCAACAGTTTTCTCACCGTTAGTGTATACGAAGTCGTTACCACGGATAACACCGTAAGGATGACCAATAGCAGCGTTAAGAGAAACACCACCTTGGAAAGAAGCAAGTGGCAAGTTCTCCACATCTTCGTACAGGCTCAGAACTTCGTTTCTGTTACGCGCGAAGTTGAAGTTCATGGTCCATGTGAAGTCTCCTGTTTGAATCGGAGTTACGAAAGCAGCAATCTCTATACCCTTGTTTTCTATCTCACCAGCATTAACAAAACGGTTTGTAAAACCTGATGCTGCAGTCTGGCTAACTGGCATAATCTGGTCGATCGTGTTTGTCTTGTAGTAAGTGAAGTCGAAACCAAAGAGGTTGTTGAAGAATTCTGCTTCTACACCAGCCTCAAAGCTCTTAGATCTTTCTGGTTTCAAGTTAGGGTTATTCTTAGTGCTTGGAAGCGAGAAGATCGGAGTAGTACCGAAACCGGTCGGCTTGTCATACACATCGTAGATACTAAGGGCCGGAGCATCGTTACCTACTTCTGCATAGTTAGCTCTTACTTTACCATGTGACAACCAAGAGGTTTGTATAAGGTTAGAGAATAGCACGTTAACACCAGCAGCTGGGTAGAAGTAAGTGTTTTCGCCTTCTGGAAGTGTAGTAGACTTATCCTGACGGGCAGAAAGCTCTACGAAGTATGTGTCTCTGAAACCAAAGTTCGCGTTAGCGAAAATGCCGTCAACACCTCTGCGAGTGAATCCTTCAGCTGGAGGGTTAACCGGGCTAGCTGAGTTAGAGATTGAGTATAGTCTTGGCACAACCAGACCACCGTTTGTAGATGTACTGATAGAGCTTGCACGCTCTCTGCGAAGGTTAGTACCCAATAAACCAGTAAAGCTTAGTTCTTCAGAGATGTCTTTGTTAAAATTCAACATCACGTCGAAGTTAGACTCATTGAAGTCTCTGTTGAATCTAGAGTAGCTACTCAAACCAGCACTACCAACAGCTACGCGCTCTTCTTGGAAGTCGGTAGTTGTGTTGAAAGATGCTCTACCCATTGCACTCATCCAATCGGTAATTTTGTAAGTAGCAGTTGCAAAACCGTAGAAGTTATCTCTGTTGTCGTTTGAGTAGTTCTCATACTGTGTCCAGTATGGGTTGTCAGAGTAAATAGGACCCGAGTTCGAGCTATTCCAGTTCCAAGTGATGTTCTGTCTGTTTCTGAAATAAGCTTCTTTCTGCTCATCTAGATCCACGTTGGTTTGCCACCACTGTCTGAACTGCTGGTTAGGGTTGTTACCGCTGTAACCAGTGCCATATCTACCCATACCTTCTGTGCGAGTGTAGTTACCTGAAGCAGAAACTGTTAACCTGTCAGAAGCTTCGTAAGAAGCATTGAAGTTTAACATGTTTTTATCGATCTTCGAGTTAGGCAAGTTACCTTTGATATCGTTACGAGTGTAACCTAAATTAAAGGTTGTTTTGTCACCACCACCACTCACAACAACGCTCTGGTTAGAGTTAACACCAGTTTCGAAGAACGCAGTTGGATCGTTAGCAGCAGCTACCCAAGGTCTTGTTTTTCCAAAGTTAGGATGGAGGGGATCGATTGCATCCCACTGGTAAACCATCAGGCTTGGATCGAACTTAGGACCATAAGAAGCGTCATCTTGGTATCTTACTACCGGTGCTACACCACTACCTAGATCTTGAGGGGCACGGAAGCCTTGGAAATAACCACCACCGTACTCTTTCTGGTATCTCACATAAGTAGTTTTGTCGATATTGCTCCAAGTAACACCGCTGTTTACAGCTATGTTAAGGCTGTTCTTTGCGCCTTTCTTGGTAGTAATCATGATAACACCGTTTGCTGCGCGCGAACCATAAAGTGCTGTTGCTGCCGCACCTTTAAGTACGTTCACAGACTCAATGTTATCTGGGTTAAGGTCAGCTGCAGCGTTACCAAAGTCAGCACCACCACGACCAGTAGCCTGGTTCGCACCGTTGTTGTTAGCATTACTTACAGGCACACCATCAATAACGAAAAGCGCTTGGTTGTTACCAGTAAGTGAAGAATAACCACGGATAATAACGTTAGTAGAACCACCCATTGTGTTGTTAGTTCTGATGTCGAGACCAGCTACTTTACCTGAAAGGGAGTTTACTACGTTCTCATTTCTGGCGCGGGTGATTTGGTCTCCGCTAACTTCCTGAGCTGAATAGGCCAGCTCGTTTCTGTTACGCTCAATACCAAGAGCCGTCACAACCACCTCATCGAGTTGCTGTGCATCTACAGGCAGTGCCACATCTATAGTAGCAGCCGAACCTATTGGTCTTTCAGTGGTCTGATATCCAATAAAGCGGAAAACAAGCGTGTTGCTTCCCTCAGGCACATTTACAGTATAGGTACCGTCTGCTCCGGTAGCCGTACCTACGGTAGTTCCTTTCACCAAAACCGTAACGCCCGGCAGGGGTTGGTTAGTGGTCGCGTCTGTCACCGTACCGGTGATCGCCCTGACTTGAGCCATGGCCTCATGTATCAAGGCCGACACAAGTAACAGGCATAGCATTAAAACTTTTTTCATTGCGCTGTTTGTTTAGGTAAATTGTTAAATCAAGTAAATTATGGTAAAGTCTTTATCCGCCTCCTTTTAGTCAGACAGGGGAATTAGGTATTGCTTCTTCTAAATTGGGGCAAAGGATTTATTCCATCCGCTCTTTATATAATCACCTCCTTTATTCCTTCGCTTCTGATAGTTGAAATCAGTTTCTAAGGGGTTTTCCAGCTCGTTTGGCAGAGAAGGCTTCTATAATTGACACTGTGCTAGCAGCCTGCAAACACCAATGCGAACGGGAGATCAAACCTTTACAGATTAACTGTATCAGACACCCAGAAAGCTTTATTATTAAAATTATTGTGAAAAAAGCCCAAACCAGTGACCGGGACAGGCAAAGAAATGCCCGCCATCAGTTTTAAGACACTGATAGTCAGCTTGTGTTAGTATGAACTCTTTAGGATGCCGCTAATTTTGTGGAGATGCACAAGCGGCCGTGGGGTAAAAATGACTCCGGAAGAAGTACAGATCTTTTCATTGTTTTATTGTTTAAGGTGAGAGAAGCTCAATTTTAAAGAATGTTTTCGGTTTTAACAAATATTTAACACGTTTTTTGATTCTTTAACCGATTTTAAATCTTATCCACCTAGCCGCTGCTGCAGTTTAAGGTACCATAGCATGCGGGTAATTCTAGCAAAAAACGGAGAAAGTTGTTCCTTATACGTGAGCGTCATCCAAAGGATGAATTTATTCAAATCTTTATCAAAAAAATTAAATTTTTAAAACGTAAGCTATACTATCCCAAGCACTTACCTTATAATGTAGCCATTCTTGTACCTCACAAAACAAGTTGTTGCAACACGCAAACCACTATCCATAGTAGTTACAATCGCTCAGAGTAAGACATAAAAAAAGCCCGCTCTTTGTAGAAGCGGGCTTTGCTATGATTGATACGATAATTATTTCATTAACTGGAAGGTGACAAAGGCCGCCACATAGGCCAGACCTGTCATGTACACCAGCTGGGCGAGTGGCCAAGTCCAGCTCTTGGTTTCGCGGCGCACAACGGCTAGCGTGCTCATGCACTGCATGGCAAAGGCATAGAAGATCAGAAGCGAGAAAGCCCGGGCCGGTGTGAAGAATGGATTACCATCAGCGTCTTTTTCTGACATCAGCTTGTCTTTGATCGTGCTCACGTTCTCCTCCTCTCCTATGCTGTAGATAGTAGAGATGGTACCCACAAACACCTCACGGGCGGCAAAGGAAGTAAGCAGCGCTATACCTATTTTCCAGTCGTAGCCAAGTGGACGGATGGCTGGCTCAATAGCTTTGCCGAACTTACCCGCATAGCTCGACTCTAGTTGGTAAGAGGATACCAGATTATCGGTTTGCTCTTCGCTCAGGCCTTTTGCTGTAGCCTCCACTGTGGCTCGCTCCTCGGCACGCTCAAAGCTGTCGCCGGGACCGTATGAGGCCAGCACCCATAGGATGATGGATACTGCCACGATGATCTTACCGGCCTCAAACACAAAGGTCTTGGACTTTTCAAAAATGGTCAGTCCCACGTTTTTCCAGCGCGGCATCTTGTACACCGGGAATTCCATAATGAAGTAGCTACGCTCACGGGCCTTCAGCAATACTTTGAGTAATAACGCTGAGAAGATAGCCGAAAGGAAGCCCAGCAGGTATAAGCCCATTAACACGATGCCCTGCAAGTTCATGAAGCCCAAGTAGTATACCTCCGGCACCACCAGCGCAATGAGCACGGTATACACCGGTATGCGGGCCGAGCAGCTCATGAGCGGCGTCACGAAAATGGTAATCATGCGGTCTTTCCAGTTCTCAATGGTGCGCGCCGACATCACAGCAGGCACGGCACAGGCCACACCCGAAATAAGCGGCACCACACTTTTGCCGTTAAGCCCAAACTTGCGCATGATCTTATCCATCATAAAAGTCACGCGGGCCATGTAGCCGGTTTCTTCCAGTATGGCGATAAAAGCAAACAAGATAGCGATCTGCGGTATAAAGATCAGCACACCACCCAAACCGGCGATAACCCCCTCAGTGAGCAGGTTGATCAACGGTCCGCTAAAGTTATCTTGAATCAAACCGTTCAGACCGGCTATACCTTCGTCAATCAGCTCCATGGGGTAACTGGCCCACGCGAAAACAGCTTGGAACACCAGAAACAGCAGCGCTAAGAAAATTAGATAGCCGAACACGCGGTGCGTCAGGATCTGATCAAGCCTATTGCTGAACTTCTCCTCCTCCTTCGCTTTCTCTATGCGCACCACATCAAGCAGTACTTCGTTTATGCGCACGTACCGGGCTATCGTTTCGTTGGCCTGCACTGTGTTCGACTTAAAGTCCGCCGACTCCAGCAGTTGGGCCATCCATGCCTTGTCTTGCTCTGACAGGAAACGCAGATTCTTATACTGATGGGCGTAGTGCAGCGCCAAGTAATCGTTGCGCAGGTCGAAGCGCTCTTTGATTTGGCTAACCACCTCCCTCAGCTCCTCCGGAATTTCAAAGAAAGTAGCTTTGGTAGGAGCCAGCTGCTGCGACATCACAATCTTGAGCGCGGCTATACCTATACCCTTGCGGGCATTGAGTGGAATAACCGGCACGCCCAGTTCACGCTGCAGCGCGTCGAGGTCTATCTTCACGCCCTCTGCCTCTGCCACGTCCATCATGTTGAGGCCAAGCACGGCAGGTATGCGCAGATCGGCCAGCTGGGTAAAGAGCAGCAGGTTACGCTTCAGGTTAGAAGCGTCGGCCGTTACAATAACAAGGTCGGGGTAGTGTTTGGAGGCCGGATCGTACAGCAGGTCGATGATCACACGCTCGTCCAGCGACTTGGGGTACAGGCTGTAGGTGCCGGGCAGGTCGATGATCTGCGCCTTCAGGTTGGGAGTGATCTGGCTGATGCCCGTCTTCTTGTCGACGGTAACGCCCGGAAAGTTGCCCACCTTCTGGTTAAGGCCTGTGAGTTGGTTGAATAGTGAAGTTTTACCCGAGTTCGGGTTGCCAATCAAAGCGATTTTGGCCACCGGAAGGTGGACAGGTACTTTTGTGGCCTCTGGCGCTTCCGCCTCTATGGTAACAGCCATGTGGTAATTATCTACTTCAGCAGAATTGTTTCAGCCTCGTCTAAACGCAAAGAGAGTGTGTAATCATTTACGATGATGGTAACAGGGTCTCCAAAGGGGGCTTTGCTGTTCAGCTTCACGGGGGTACCAGGTATGCAACCCATCTCAAGCAGCTTGAGCGCCATCTCAGGGTCTTTCAAACAGCATATCTCTCCGCTCTCCCCGATCTTCAGATCGCGCACACTCTTCTGGGCCTGTGTATCTTCTATCCTGTTACGCACGATTTCTCTTCTTTTATTTAGACTGTTTATAAACAACTGCAAGATACAAGCTGTTCCCCGGTATTGCAAAAGAATAGAACTTATGATTTGGAGATGAGGTGATTTGAAGATTACTCGGAGAAGAAAATGCGCTTGACGCGGGTGCTTACGTTGGTGAGCAGTTCGTAAGGGATGGTGCCAATGCGCTGGGCCAACTCAACCAGCGTGAGCTGCGGACCGAATACGGTGACTTCATCGCCTACTTTGGCAGGTATTCCGGTCACGTCGACCATGCACATGTCCATGCACACATTACCGATGATAGGGGCTCTTTTGCCATGAAGGAGTACCTCTCCGGCTCCGTTACTGAAGCGACGGTCATAGCCGTCGGCGTAACCGATGGCAATGGTGGCGATGGTCTTGTCGGTGTCGGCTATACCTCTGCGGCTGTAGCCCACGGTTTCGCCTTGCCGAATGTGCTTGATCTGGGAGATAGTGGTTTTGAGCGTACTGACCGGCTGCAGGGCTTCTTGCTCCGAGCCAGTAGCTTCTATACCGTACAGGCCTATACCTAAGCGTACCATTTCCAGCTGATGCTCCGGGAAGCGCACAATGCCTGCCGAATTGAGAATATGCTTGAGCACGGTGTAGCCGAGGCGCTCTTCCACCTCCGCAGCCAATGTCGTAAAGTTTTGCAGCTGCATCCGCGAAAAGTCATCGTGCAGGGCTTCGTCGGCTCCGGCCAAATGGCTAAATGCACTCACCACCCGCACCTGCGGATGCTCTTTTAACAATGCGAATAGCTCGTCGAAATCTTCTCCTGTGAAGCCCAAGCGGTGCATACCAGTATCGAGTTTCAGGTGTACCTTATAGCTGCTGTCAGGCTGGGCAGTGGCCAGAAACTCGCGGAGCAGTTCCAAGGAGTAGATCTCGGGCTCTAGGCTATACTGGTGCAGTTTGGCTAGGCTGTCCGGCGATGGGTTCATGACCATAATGGGCAGCGTAATGCCATGTTCGCGCAGACTTACCCCTTCGTCCACGTAGGCCACCGCTAGGTAATCTACCCGGTGGAACTGCAGCAGGTTGGCTACTTCGGAACTGCCACTGCCGTAGGCAAAGGCTTTCACCATCACCATCAGCTTGGTGCCCGAGGCCAGCTTGGAGCGATAGTAGTTCAGATTATGCACCAGCGCATCCAGATTCACCTCCAGCACCGTGCCGTGCACTTTCTGCTGAAAAGCGTGCACGATCTTTTCGAAACCAAACACGCGAGCGCCTTTTACCAGTACGAGTTCATTGCGGAACTGCTCAGAACTGAACTGCTGCAGAAACGCCGCTGTGCTGGCATAAAAGTCCGCGTCGCCGCCAAACTTGGCTCCATGTGCCTGTATGGTGGGTCCGATCCCAATCAGCCGCTCTACTTGATGCGCTTTGGTCAGGGCGGCTACTTCGCTGTAGAGTTTTTCTTCAGGCATGCCCGACTCCAGCAGGTCAGACAGAATCAGGGTGCGCCTACCGCGCCTCGGCTGACTAGCCAGTAGGTCGAGGGCGATGGAAAGACCAGCGAGGTCGTTGTTGTAGGTATCGTCGATGAGGTAGCAACCGTTGATGGCTTCTTTCATTTCAAGGCGCATGGCCACGGGCTGTAGCCGGTCCATGCGGTCCTGTATGTCTGACAGGCCGATGCCGCGCTGCAACAGCACCGCTAAGCAGTGCAGGGCATTCTCCAACGAAGCCTCGTCTGTGAAAGGGATGGCCAAGCTATGCTGTTCACCTCGAAAGGCATAGCTCACAATGGTTTTATGACCAGAGATAGTGCTTGAAGTAATGTGTACGTCAGCCGCCTCTTTGCGAGACCACGTGAAAGCAGGTATCCCTTTCGCCTGCACCGCTTCGTGCACCAGTTCGCGATCCCGGCAATAGAAGAGCAGCTCTACCTGACTGAACAGCTGCAGTTTTTCAGCCACCTTCTGTCGGCGGTCAGCAAAGCCTTCGTCATGGGCGCTACCGATGTTGGTGAACAGACCGAGTGTAGGCTGTATGACCTGCTGCAGTTTCTGCATCTCGCTGGGCTGCGATATACCTGCTTCGAATATGCCAAAGGTATGATTTGCGTCGAGTTGCCAAACCGAGAGCGGCACGCCGATCTGAGAGTTGTAACTGCGCGGGCTCTTTACCACCAGCTCCTCCGGGCTTAGTAATTGCGCCAACCACTCTTTTACAATGGTCTTGCCGTTGCTGCCGGTGATGCCCAGTACAGGTATATGGAACTGAGTCCGGTGCCAAGCCGCTACCGCCTGCAAGGCATCTAAACTGCTGCGCACCTGTAGGATGTTGGCTTCTGGGTATAAAGCCGTCAGGCCTGCTGCCTCTTCCACCACAAACTGCCGCACGCCCAGTTCATACAACTGAGTCAGGTATAGGTGTCCGTCATTATACTTCCCCCGAATGGCAAAGAACAGCGTGCCTGCTGGCTGCGAGAGCTTTCGGCTGTCGGTGAGCATGTGCATGACAGCGCTATCCTGCGTCAGTTGCGCTAAAGTACCGCCTGTGATATCTTGAAGCTGGTGGAAAGAGAGCATAAACAAATCAGTTTAAGAGCTCAAAGATAGTGTTTCAGGTTAATGCAGCTGTAGGGAAAGCTATAATTACACTTCCCCTCATGGAAATTCTCTCTTCGTGCTAGTCAAGCTACTGCTGTTCTAGGCATGTAAAAGCTGCCCACTTCGCGTCTTGCTAATTTCACCTGTATAGTAGTTGCCAGCCTCAACAATCAAAAACTATATAGGGGCTTTTTCAAAATCAAAACGATACCTTTGCGCTCTTTTATTTTGAAATGGAAACAACGAAAACCAAACCATACTATGCGGCAGGTATAGCGGCCTTCGTTATCTGGGGCTTTATACCTTTCCCGCTCAAGGCGCTGGCCGACTACCCAAGCGGACAGATCCTGTTCTTCCGGGTGGCCCTGTCAGTTGCTTTGCTGCTACTCATTTTACTGCTGTTCCGCCGCAAAAACATGATGCAGACTATTGCCCAAGTAAAGGCCTCCAAACCAAGGGAGGCACGCAAGTTTTTTCTCTATACCTTTCTGGGCGGCTCGCTGTTGACCATCAATTGGCTGACGTTTATCTACGTCATCAACCACATCAACATCCAGACGGGTTCTTTCTCGTACCTCCTCTGCCCTATCCTGACGGCGGTGCTGGGTTTTGTGCTGCTCAAAGAAGAGTTGCGAACGAACCAGTGGGTGGCCATTGGACTGAGTGCTTTGAGCTGCGTGCTGATCGGGACGGGTGAACTGACGAGTCTGCTTTTCAGTCTGCTCATCGCGCTGAGTTATGCCTTTTACCTCATCACACAGCGCATCCTCAAGGTATACGACAAGATCGTGTTGCTCACGCTGCAGCTATTGCTCTCTTTTGTATTCATCGCACCATTCTATGAACAGTTCAAGGGTAGCTCGGAAGTAGCACTCGATGGGCATTTCTTTTTGATGACCGGTATACTGAGCGCCCTGTTTACGGTGTTGCCGTTGTTTCTAAATCTGTACGCCCTTAAAGAACTCACCTCAGGCACCATCGGCATTCTGATGTATATCAACCCGATTCTCAACTTTGTGGTGGCTTTTTTGTACTTCAACGAAGAGACTACGGCGGTTAAGGTGGCGGCTTATATATTGATCTTCATCTCGGTGATCATCTACAACATCAACCTGAAAGGCCGTAAGAGAACTGGCGCCGGCATGGTGATTCCTCCGGTTGGCACTACGGCGGTGGTGAAGTAGCAGCTAGCGATAAAAACAGAGAGGCCATACCTGCTAATTGTACAGGTATGGCCTCTTTTTGCTTTGCAGTAGTTCTTATTGATCCACTCGTCCACCTTCTACGCGGCGTCCTGTCGGCGTACGTGGTCTAGGGCGCTGATCAGGGTTTTCTTCCAGTTGCCTTTGCTTGTCAAGCTCCACTTTGGTACGGGCAGCCGAGTCCACGTTAGCTGGCAAATCGCCGAAGCGGTCGGCCTGCTCTCCAGTCTCGGCTGTACGGCCTATCGGAGCGGGACGTGGCTCATTCAGGTTTTGGGTGGACTTACTCCGTTCCGTTATGGCCTCGGAGGTGCTTGTGTCGTCAGTTGGGTTCGAAGCCGGCCTATCGCCGCAACTTACCGTTATTGTAGCAACAAGGGCAGCTGCAAATCCGGTTTTAAGTATATCTTTCAGGTTTTTCATGGTCGTTTCAAAATGATTAAGTCATCTCTCATTTCTAACGTCCATACTTGCTATTAGGTTGTAAAACAGCTGTTCTGGAGCCTTGCAAGCACTATTCTGCAGAATGCCTCGCTTGCTTAGAAGCCTAAACCCACCCGCAGGCCTGTATGTACTTTCTGCCGCTCTTGGAAGGAAGTAAAGAAATCGACGCGCAGCACTTTGAAGATATGCTCTATACCTAAACCCAGCTCCAGATAGTTATCCGACTCCTTTGTGTTGAGGTAGTGCAGGCTCACCACCTCCTGCCACTTCAAGCGGCGGAACAAGGGTATTTTGTTGAACAGAAAACCATTGAAGTGATGCTCGTAGTGCCCTTCGAGGTAGCGGTTGTTGGTGCTGTAGCGGTAATAATCGAGCAACTGGAAGCCGGTATACACCCCCGCGAAAATGGTGCGGTTGCCGTTGAAGTTGCGGTAGTCCATCAGGCGCATATTCTCTTTGCCCCAGAAAGTGCCCGCCGTAAAGCTATACACACTGCTACCTAACAAGCCCAAGCTAAAGTCGTCGGTGATGCGCAGGGCCATGGTCGTGTATTTCACATCGCCACCCAATGCCTTGATACCCCCCCGGTAGCCCAGCGAGAAAGTAGGCCAGCGCGAGCCAATGTTGATCTTGCGGTCGGGTCGGGAGATGTAGTTCATGCCCGGCCGGAAAGCCACGGTAAAGGCTGCCGTCAAGACCTGATGGGGCTCGAAGGAAGCGTCAGCCAGTTCGGCGTTTTCAGGCACATTAGAGGTAAAGCCCGAGCTGCTGCTCTCCCGGAAAGCATAATCGGTGGAATTCTCCAAAGGCATGCGATGAGAGTAGTCCAGTGACGTGATTATCGTGACGCCATTCAGAATCTCAGAGCGGTAGTTTACCCTTGCGTAATCGCGCTGGTAGAGCTTCATGTAGTTGCGCTGCAGCAGCAGGGTATAGACCGAGTTAACAAAAGGCGAGATGGGGTTCGTGGAATTGATCTGGTCTACGAATCGGCCACCCTCCACCGAAGCCGTGCTCCGTTTGATCGGGTCGTAGGTATAGCTGAGCCGCAGCTTGGCGTTGAGTTTCTCGTTGGCAAGTCCGTAGCGGATGGTCGGCTCTATCTCATACTGACGACGGTCCTCAAAGCTCTGCCGATACTCCATGCCCACGTTCAGCACGGTACCCTCCACGGTATTGTACTGCACTACGCTCGGTCCGCCTGTCAGGCTCAACAGTGGGTCTATCCGGAAATAGCGCCGCTCGTAGGTGTTGCTGTAGGTATAGCCGCGCATAAAGAAACTGCCAAAGGTCGGTTTGTTGCGAATGCGGTCCACGGAGTCTTTGTACACCCGCGACTCGCGGATGACCTCCAGACTGTCTTTGCGCTGATAGTCGATTTGCTCTTCCTCGGTGAGCGGCACCGGCCTTATCTCGGCCCAGTAGGCAGAATCGCGGGTATTGGCTTCCTTCTCCACTACCAGTACCTCGCGGCTGAAAAGCTTCTCGTCGTGTATGGCGGGTTGCTCCTCAGGCGTAACTTCCTTAGGCTTGATCACCCGGGCCCGCTGCCTTTTAGCGGGTTTTACCTCCACTACCATGGCATCCACCACCACTTCCGGCTCCGATTCTACTACCGCTGGCGGACGGCTGTAGGCAGGCTGCACCTTATACCGAGAGTACACGCCCGTAGCATAGCCACCGCCCTTAAAGCCCAGTCCTGACGCCTCAAAGGTAAAGCGCTGCGACACCGGCATCCATACATGGTCCTGCACCGGCGCGTATACCTGCCGCACCCGGATAAAATCGACGAAATCTATCCCTGCGTTTTTGGTGAGGGTGAGGTCGGTGCTGTGTATCCGCCACGTGCCGTCCACGATGTAGATGTTCCCCTGAAACACCGGGTCGTTTTTGCGCCTCGGTATGACTTTTATTTTGTTGATCGTGCGCCCATTCTCCTCAAAAGTGCCGAGGTATTCGAAGCGGTAAAAGAAGAGTGCATTGTTGGCCAGCGGCGACACAAAGCCCCGTTCGCTAAGGCCCTGCACTTTGAGCAGATTGTCGTAAAAGCTGATGTTCATCTCCGACGCCTGATTGAAGCTGAAGGCCTGTTTCTTGCCGCTCACTTTAGAGGAGATAATCCGCTCGTTCACCTTGTTTGGTTTCTTAAAATGCAGTTCCGACACCGACTCCGACAGGTATACAATACCCGTGTCCACATCTACTACCCGCACCCCCAGCACCTTGCCGGGCACTTTGTCCATGCGGGCCACGCCTTTCATGTACACACGGGCACTCCACGCATTCACCTCGTCGCGGTGGTACTTGCGCAGCCGGATGGCGTTGCGCATGATGCCGTAGGCAGGGTCCTCGTCAGCAGCCTTCACCACCACCTCTTTCAGGTTGAGCACTTCCGGCATCAGTTGCACATTGAGTTCCTGCGCTCCGTCACCGATCGTCACGGTTTCGATGCGGGCTCTATACCCGACATACTTAAACTCCAAGGTATAGGTGCCCGCCGGCAGCTGCAGCTGGTAGTTGCCTTGGTCGTTGGAGGCGGTGCCGCTGGCGGTTTCTTTGATGTAGATACTGGCAAAAGGCAGCCCTTGATTATTCTCGTCGATAATGCGCCCACGCAGTATACCCGCCAAGGAGATGGCCGGCAACAGGTATAGCAGGAAAAGCAAAAAGACAGGGCGCATGTATAGTTGGCTCTTGTTTTGAATGTTAAGCTTCACAATTTAAGAACTAACGACAAAACCCGCTCATCGTGTTTAGCTTTTTTAGAATTTAAAGGATTTGCATGCTTTGCTGTCGTTCAGGGAAACCGCTTATTCCGGAAGCTACTCTCCTATACCTTCGGCAGCTTCGTTTCGTGGGCAGCGATCTCGCGCTGCGACAGTCGGTTTTTGTAGCGCACGTTCAGGACTACCCCAACCAGCACGAGCCCCATACCGACATAAGTTGCCAGCTCAAAATGCTCGTCGAACAATATAAAGCCCAGCGATAGCGCATAAATAATACCAATGAAGTTCAGATTAGCCACCTTAGAGATCTCCTCAGCCTGATACGACATGGTCATGTAGTACTGCCCCAACTGCGTGAGCACACCCACCAGCAACAGAATGCCCCAGTCCCAACCTTCGGGCTGCACCCAGTTGAAGATGGAGTAGACACCTGAAATCGGGAGCGCCACCAGCGGAAAGTAGAACACGATCACCAGCGGGTGCTCACGTGTGTTGAGCCGTCGGATAAAATTGTAAGCCAGCCCCGAGAACACGGCACTCATCACACCAAGCCATACATAGAATGAGTCGGCACTAGTGTCAAAGCCCTCAATAACCAGAATTCCCGCAAACGACACGGCAAAGAACACCCACTGCCAAGACATCACTTTCTCCTTCACGATGAAAATGCCCATGATGGTGGTAAAGATGGGCGACAAATACTGCAAAGTAGCTGCCGTAGCCAGCGGTATGTTCTGCAGCGTGGTAAAAAACAGCATGAGCGCCATGGCCCCGGCAGCTCCGCGGGCTATCAGGAGACCATAATTGCTGCCCCATACGCTTACCCGCTTCATGCGCAGCACCACAAAACTCATCACCAGCGACACCACCGAGCGAAACAGAATAATCTCAATAGCCGGTATATGCGGCACCAGCTTCACGCACACGTTCATGAGCGAAAAGAACAGCGTAGACAGCAGCATATACCTGACTCCTTTTGAAAACATAGTTGAATTCATTTTTGAAGCCACAAAGGTGCGGGTAATTCAGATTAGTTGTGTGTTTAATTGTTAGATTGTTAAATTGGTGATTGCTTAGGAAAGCGCAACTCTTGTGAGCTACATCTTGTTCTAAACAGGAGCAAAACGAACGATTTGGAACGACAGAAAAAACAGAAAACCTATACCCCGAAAGAAGCCCTGATCAAGGCGGCGGCTTACTGTGCCTATCAGGAGCGCACGCAGCAGGAAGTGCGCACGAAGCTCTATACCTATGGTTTGGAACCGGATGATGTAGAGGAGATTATTGTACGCCTCGGGCAGGAGAAGATGCTGGACGAAGAGCGCTATGCGCAGTCCTATGTGCGCGGCAAGTACGGCCTCAAGAAATGGGGTCGCCGCAAAATCGTGCAGGGCCTCAAGTCCAAAGGCATCTCGGACTACTGCATCAAGCAGGGCCTGAAGGAAATCGATTACGATGTGTATGAGCAGAACCTGCAGCAGCTACTCGAGAAAAAGAACGCCTCTGAAAAAGAAAAGAACCCTTTCGTCCGCCGCCAGAAACTCACTTACTACCTCATGAGCAAAGGCTACGAGAGCGATCTAGTGCAGGACGCGATCAAGAAGATTGAATAAAGAAATGATTGGTTGGCATTTATCAGAAATAAACTATATATTAGTAATCTATTATACCCCAAGCTGCGAATGTATTAGCGAACAAAACTGTGCATAGCGACTTGTACTGGATATTTCTGCGAACCGATCAATAACCTTAAAAAACAATCACATGGAAACAACTCTACCCTTGTACATCGCTACTATTGGTTTTTCTGAAATAGTGCTCCTCCTGTTCTTTTTGGCTGTACCGGTTGGACTGTGGTTGTGGGCACTCCTTGACTTGCTCAGCAGCGAGTTTGAGAACGGTAGCAATAAGGTGGTTTGGCTTATGGCCATCACATTTCTGCCGGTTCTAGGTGCTTTGCTTTACCTCCTGATTGGAAGAAACCAAAAAGTCACCAGCCTACCCCAGCAGTAAATCACCATTCCAAGGAAAGAGTTTTCTACCTTCTCTTCGGCATTTCCGGATTTTGGATACGGCGCTGTGGCACCAGCACTACTTTGCGGCCGGTCACTTCCTCTAAAATGGGCTTGAGCACTTTCTCCGCGTTTACTTGTGTCTGGCGCAGGATACCTGAGTTAATGGCCGCTTCTCTTACGTTAGATTCGGCATAGCGGTAGCTTTCCTGCACAAGGTCCGCGTCTTGGAAATAGGTGTTCTCTTTTGAAAATACTTTGGACTTGCTGTGATCGACCTTATAATAGCAGAGCTCTGGTTCAGGCAAACTGATTTGCACCAGCGAATCGCCCTGAAAGCGGATGTCCTGTGCGGTTAGTTTCGTGAAATCAATACAGCCCACAGCCTCTCCCGTCACTATCAAAACTACCTTTGAGTTGGGCACCCAGCGCGACACATTTTTCTCATACTCCACCACGTCCTTGAAATTATAGCGCACCAGTTCCATCTTTCCGAGCTCTTCTACTGTGGTCAGAATGGTGTTGTGGTTTACGATGACTTCGGGTTGTTTCTCGTCGGGGCCGAAGGAGTCTTTCACTTGTCGCCAAACATACCAGCCCACCACGAGCAGCAGGATGAAGGGCAGCATACGAAACAAAAGTCGGATGAGGGGCATGAGCTGATTTTTGTCGGTTGTGTTAACTACGGTCTACACAGCAATTATGGTGCTAAAGTTCAAATCCTATACCTCCACACCAAGCCGTTCCTTAAAACCGGCATTTCCTTGCAGTCCGCCGGTATGCACCGCCACAATCCGACTACCTTCCGGGAAATAGCCTTTCTGGATCAGATCGACTAAGCCATAGAACACTTTGCCAGTGTACACAGGCTCCAGCGGCAGGTTGTGCGCTTGTTGAAAGCTGCGCATAAAGTCCAACAGTTCGGGTTTTACCTTGGCATAACCACCGAAGTGATAATCAGTGATGAGCTGCCAGTTGTCATAGTGCTTTCCGTTATACCTGTAGATTAGTTGCTCGATTTCCTCACGCAAAAAGGCACCACCTTTCAAAGCCGGAAAGCCGAGCACCTGCCTTTTGCCAGCAAGTCCGGCAATGATGCCGGCTATGGTGCCACCCGTGCCGCTGGCGCAGCAGATGTAGTCGTATTCGATGGCGATGTCTGCCACAATTTCAGTGCAGCCTTTCACGGCGAGGGCGTTCGTGCCCCCTTCAGGTATAATATAAGGTTGACCGAATTGCTGTGCCAGTTGCGCAAGGTAGGCCGGATCGGTCTTTTGCCGGTAGGCTTCGCGGCAAATGTAATGCAGTTTCATACCAGCTGCTGTGGCAAAACTGAGCGTAGGGTTAAGCGGCAGGTGTTCTTCTCCCCGGATGATGCCGATGGTCTTGAAACCGAACTCCTGCCCTGCCGCCGCTACGGCTGCAATGTGGTTGGAGTAGGCACCGCCAAAAGTCAGCAGCGTGTCGTGTTGCAGTCGCTTTGCCTCCTGCAGGTTGTAGGTGAGCTTGCGCCACTTATTGCCTGAGATGGTGGGATGCAGCAAGTCCTCGCGCTTCACCCAAAGCGCTATACCTTGGCTTTCCCAGATCGGGCTGTGCAATTGTTGCAGCGGTGCTTCCATAGGCATCAAAACAAAGGCCCCAATCAAAAGATTAGGGCCTTGTGCTTATACGATTACTTCTTTTTCAACTTCTTCGGGCTTGCGGCGCATACCGTAAAAAATGGCCCCGCCCAGCACCACTAAGAGCAGGATAGAGGAGATCCACGACACCGTATTGCCTAGTGTATAAGAACTCGGCTCAAACTTAAACTCGATGGTGTGCTTACCGGCTGGCACTTCCATGGCCCTCAGGATGTAGTTCACACGCATGTGATCCACAGGCTGTCCGTTCAGGTATGCCTGCCAGCCATCGGCGTAGTATACCTCCGAGAACACTACCAGTCCCGCCTGCGCCGCATTCACCGCATAGGTCAGCGCATTTGGCTGGTATCCTGTCAGTTCGATGGTAGAGCCATCGGCGTTATAAGTATTCGCTGATGTTTTGAACTTCGACACATCCACCACAGCGGTGGTGCTGGCATCCAAACCATTCAGCGCTTCAATCTCTTCATCCGGATTGTTCACCGTTTTCACCTCGCTCACAAACCATGCGTTGCCCAAGGCGCCCGGCACGCGCTGCACGGGCTGTTGCTGGTCACCCGTAATCACGTAGCGGGTGTTGAGCATGCGCAGCACCTCGAGGTTGTTCTGGGCTATGTGGCGGTCGATCACGTCCTGATAGCGGCGCAGTTTGGCACCGTGGTAACCACCCACTGACTTGTGGAAGTAAGAGGTGCGGGCATCATTAAACGGATTCGGCATGTAAAGCACACGGTAGTGCGGGTCTTTGTCCTGCAGAATCATCTGGTCGGCTGGCGTTGGCTGGAAATGGTTTTCCACCACACGTTTCTCAAAGTCGCCATCGTTGAGGTAGCGCTTGTTCACGCCCCACAGGTCCACCAAAACCAACAGGCCTATTCCTGCCATGGCCATAGTGGCTGAGAGTTTGTTTTTTAGGTAAAAGTACAGCAGGCCAACGGCCAGAGCAATGAACACAAACGAGCGCAGCGCATCGGACCGCATCATGCTCTCACGGTCGGCACGGATGGCATCGATCGGGAAGCCGGATTGCTGCAGCTGGGCATCCACATCGGCCGCAAAACTAGCCGAGCCCGCAAACAGCCATACCAGCAAGCAGACACCTGCTGTAATACCTCCTGAAATCAGGAGCTTCTTGTCTAGGTTTTTGATCAGGTCGCGGTCGCGGATGACTTTGTAGAGTGCCAGTATACCCAGCAGCGGCATCGTGATCTGGGCAATTACCAGCGCCGACGACACTGCTCTGAACTTGTTGTAGCCCGGAAAGTAGTCGAACATGAAGTAGTTGAAAGCCTCAAAATTCTTACCCCAAGCCAATAGGATAGACAAAATGGTTGCGCCCAACAGCCAGATGCGGGTAGGCTTGTGCACAATGAAGAGTCCCAACACGAACAGGAAAACAACAATAGCGCCCACGTATACCGGACCGCTCGTCATGGGTTGTGGTCCCCAGTAAGTCGGAAGGCCCTGTTTCACGATTTGCTCCGCCTGCACGGGTGGCAAACCCATACGTGTAAAGGCGGCGTAGCTTTCTGAATCTTTGTCGAGCTTGGAGCTGCTGCTACCACCATAGAAATCAGGTATAAGCAGCGTGATGGTTTCGCCCACGCCATAGCTCCAGCTAAAGGCATAGTCTCGGTCGAGGCCGCTGGAGGTTTTCTCGCCGCTGTTGGCTACGCTCAGCTCCGACTTGCCGCGAATACTGTGCTGGCTGTACTCAGCCACCGTATAGAGTCTGCCGAAGTTAACGCCCACCGCCAGTACGGCCGCCACGGCCAGCACCAGTCCGCGCTTGATCAGGTCGGCTATTCGGCCCTCTTTCACAGCATAGATCAATTCCACCACCATCCAGACCAGCACCATCAGGAGCATGTAATAAGTCATTTGGAGGTGGTTGAAGTGCAGGTTGAGCGTGAGGCCCAGCGCAAAGATGGCCGCCCCTATCCAGAGGTTCCGCCTGAGGGCATAGAACATACCGGCCAGCACCAGCGGAATGTAGGCAATAGTAAGCGATTTGGTGTTGTGGCCCGCCTCCAGAATAATGAAGTTGTAGGACGTGAACGTGATGGCAATGGCACCAATAATGGACACCCACGTATTGAGCCGCAGCGTGACCAGCAGAATGTAGGCGCAGAGCAGCGTGATGAAGATATTACCCGCCATAGCCGGCAGGTTAAAGGTCAGCAAGGTATGGATGTATCCCGACAGGTCGCCGGAATAGCGTGTGTTGATCAGATAGGAAGGCATACCGCTGAACATGGAGTTTGTCCAGAGGGTCTCTTCGCCGGTGGCCTCGCGGTAATCTTGTATCTCTTTGGCGCCGCCCTTAAACTGCAGGATGTCGTGCTGGGCCATCGCCTTGCCCTCAAACAGGACAGGGGCGAAGTATACGGCGGTAAGAAGAAGGAAAATCAGGATCGCGATGAGATGCGGGAGCACATCGCGCTTAAAGTCAATAGCAGCTGTCATATCTTTCAGGAAACCTCAGAATAGAGCTGAAAGATAGGCTTTTTATTTTATTTCTTCATAATCGACGTACTGCCCGCCGTTGAAATCCTTGCGCTCGGGCTGTTCTGGAATGTAGTCAATTTTGACGCCCTCTTTCTGACGGCCATTATTGTTGGCGCGTGGGTCAGGCCGTTGCTGGTTCATGTTAGAGTAGAAGAAAGTTCCGTTGCGCAGGCTCTTCTTCACAAAGAAAGCCAGCAACCAGCGAAACAGGACAGGAGCAACTAGCCTGATAAAAAAGATAACGAGTATAGTAACGAATATGAACTTAAGCATGATGGTCGGTTAAGGTATAGCCAGCCTACGGCGGCTGCCTATTGTTAACAAAAACAGTACCTGTTCAGATACAATTCCCCTGCCAAAAAGTTTTTCCTGTCATTTCGGCGGGAACGATGCAAAGATATGGATTTTGTGGCCGGCTTAAAAATGAGGGTTATGCTTGTATACATCTTAGCCAAGGCTTATAAACTATTTCGCCCTCGCTCGCGTCCCGCGAGTGTGCGCTATCAGGCGGACTTCCCGAAGGCATTCGGGATCTGGGACTGGTCGCTTTTTTTTGTGCCTGCGACACAAGTGGCGGGACGACACTAGATAACGCACACTTGCGGGACGCGCGCGAGGGCAATAGAACATAAAAGGAAGCTTCGCCGAAAAACAAAAAACCCTCTCCTGTTCGGGAGAGGGTTTTTATTATTTTATATCCTGATCACTACACGCTCAGGTATAGGTTACGCTCGGAGTAAATCTTCACGAAGTAGTCGTCCTGCAGGTCGTCGATAAAGTAGATCGCCTCACCCGTTGACTTCATCTCCGGACCGAGCTCCTTGTTCACTTCTGGGAACTTGCTGTGTGAGAACACCGGCACTTTGATGGCGTAGCCTTCTTTGTGCGGATTGAAGGTAAAATCCTTGATCTTCTTCTCGCCCAGCATGAGCTTGGTAGCATAGTTAATGTATGGTTCGCGGTATGCCTTCGCAATGAACGGGATAGTACGTGAGGCACGCGGGTTGGCTTCGATCACATATACTACCTCGTTCTTCACGGCAAACTGTATGTTGATGATACCCACAGTATCCAATGCCAGTGCGATGCGCTTCGTATAGTCCTCAATCTTCTTGATCACGTTCTCGCTCAGGTCGAACGGAGGCAATACGGCATACGAGTCACCGGAGTGGATACCAGCTGGCTCGATGTGCTCCATGATACCGCAGATGTGCACGTCCTCGCCGTCGCAGATCGCGTCGGCCTCTGCCTCAATGGCATGGTCGAGGAAGTGGTCGAGCAGCACCTTGTTGCCCGGATGATCCTTCAGCAAGTCGATCACGTGGGCTTCGAGCTCTTTCTCGTTGATCACGATTTTCATGCTCTGTCCGCCGAGTACGTAGCTCGGGCGCACCAGTAGCGGGAACTTCAGCTCTTTGCAAAGCGCCAGCGCTTCCTCTGCCGTTTCGATCACTCCAAACGGAGGGTATGGGATGTCGAGGTCACGCAGCAAGGAAGAGAACGATCCACGGTCTTCAGCTAGGTCAAGCGCCTTGTAGCTCGTGCCAATTACCTTGATGCCGTAGCGGTCCAATTTTTCGGCCAGCTTCAGGGCTGTTTGCCCGCCCAACTGCACAATCACGCCCTCTGGCTTCTCATGCAGAATGATGTCGTAGATATGCTCCCAGAACACCGGCTCGAAGTAGAGCTTGTCAGCAATGTCGAAGTCAGTCGAAACCGTTTCCGGGTTACAGTTGATCATGATGGTCTCGTAGCCGCACTCTTTGGCCGCCAGCACCCCGTGCACGCAGCTGTAGTCGAACTCGATGCCTTGACCGATACGGTTCGGGCCGGAACCCAGCACCACGATCTTTTTCTTATCACTCACAATACTCTCATTCTCGCCGTCGAAGGTGCTGTAGAAGTATGGTGTCTTGGCCTCAAACTCGGCAGCGCAGGTATCCACCATTTTGAATACGCGCTCTATACCCAGTTCCATACGAACGGCATGCACTTCGCTCTCCAAACAACGCAGGATGTGGGCTATCTGACGATCAGCGTAACCTTTCACTTTGGCTTCTCGCAACAGTTCGCCCGGCAAGGTTGCCAAGGTATATTTCTCCATCTCCTTCTCCAGCATGTCGATTTCCTCGATTTGGTTCAGGAACCAAGGATCGATCTTCGTCAGATTCTGGATCGTACTGGTAGGTATACCGATGCGCATAGCATCTTTGATGCAGAACAAACGGTTCCAGCTTGGGTTCTTCAAGTTGTATACCAGCTCATCGTAGTTGGTCATCTCCTTGCCGTCAGCACCCAGACCATTACGCTTTATCTCGAGGCTCTGACAGGCTTTCTGCAGCGCCTCTTGGAAGGTACGGCCGATGCCCATCACCTCACCTACAGACTTCATCTGCAGACCCAGTGTACGGTTAGCGCCTTTAAACTTATCGAAGTTCCAGCGCGGTATTTTTACGATCACGTAGTCTAGGGCCGGTTCAAAGTAAGCCGAAGTGGTCTTGGTGATGGCGTTCTTCAGTTCGTCAAGATTATAGCCGATGGCCAGCTTGGCCGCCACCTTGGCAATTGGGTAGCCCGTCGCTTTAGAAGCCAGCGCCGAAGAGCGCGACACACGCGGGTTGATTTCAATACCGATAATCGTGTCGTCATCTGGACTCACAGAGAACTGCACGTTACAGCCGCCTGCAAACTGCCCGATACCGTTCATCATCTTGATGGCCAAGTCGCGCATTTGCTGGTATACCGTGTCCGGCAGGGTCATGGCCGGGGCTACCGTAATGGAGTCGCCGGTGTGCACGCCCATCGGGTCAAAGTTCTCGATGGAACAGATGATGATCACATTGCCGAGGTTGTCACGAAGTAGTTCGAGTTCGTACTCTTTCCAACCCATGATGCTTTGCTCTACCAGCACTTCGTGCACCGGCGAGGCGTGCAAGCCGCGGGTAAGGGCAGCGTCAAATTCCTCAGGGGTATTAACAAAACCGCCCCCCGTACCACCAAGGGTAAACGAAGGGCGAATCACGAGTGGAAAACCAATTTCCTGCGCTATCTCTTTTCCTTCTAGGAACGAGGTGGCTGTTTCTCCCTTACAAACATTCACCCCGAGCTCCAGCATCTTCAGTCGGAATTTCTCGCGGTCTTCGGTAGTCTCGATCGCATTGATGTCCACCCCGATGATGCGAACACCGTATTTTTCCCAGATGCCTGCCTTGTCGCATTCAATGCACAGGTTCAGGGCTGTCTGTCCACCCATAGTCGGCAGCACGGCGTCGATCTTATGCTTCTCCAGAATCTCAATAATGTACTTCTTCTCAAGCGGTTTGAGGTACACATTGTCCGCCGTTACGCTATCGGTCATGATAGTAGCGGGATTCGAATTGATAAGCGTTACCTCAATCCCTTCTTCGCGAAGGGAGCGGGAGGCTTGGGAGCCCGCATAATCAAACTCGCAGGCCTGGCCGATAACGATGGGGCCAGAACCAATAATCAGGATGGATTTAATACTGGTGTCTCTAGGCATGTTGTTTGGTAGGTATAAATTGCCCAAAGTTACCGCAAAATGTTGGGCTAGGCAAAAGAAAATTTGAAGGACTGCGATTCTAGCTCGTTGGTGAACATTAAAATGCTTCCATTGCTCTTCATGTGCTAATTAAAACCCATAAAAAAGGGTACATCTGAACCTTACCGATAGCATACGTAAACAAAGCTATAAACTAACGTGAAGCATTATGGAAACACCACGCGAAGATGACTATATAACCAACTCCGAAGAGAGCGAGCGCCTACCTGAAGAAAACCCGGAACCACTGGAGGGGCTAAAAAAAGAAGAACACGACATACTGGACCCAGAGCCGGAAGGCAAAGAGGAAGGCGGCAACGTGGCTGCCAAGGAAGAAAAGGACACCCGCGAATTGGACGGCAGCAACGCTAACAACCTCAGAACTAAGTAATACAGCCCGCAAAAGACTCGCCCCATCCTTTAAGGCTCTGGCTTGTTTGCATATTAAAAAAACCCGCAGCTGCAGACAATTGCGGGTTTTACTTTTATAATAAGTCCCATGGGTAAGCCTATTTAAACTTTTCCAGAGATGGTTTTTACAGCCAGTGTCATTAAAACCGCACATAGCAGTACATCGCAACATTACTAAAATATTAAATCTGTATTATTTCCTGACTTTTGTTTGGGCTTCAGGCTATTTTTACCTATCATTAGCCTAATATTCAACATTTTACACGGAAACTATGGTGTACCTCCATACAGACTATCTGCTGGTAGAGTACCATGCCTCCAGCCATGTCTTACTGAGCCAGTGGTACGGCAAATGCAGCAGTCTGCAATACCGGCAGGCGCTCATCAAGCTTGTGCGGCTTGCCCGGCAACTGGGGGCACCCTATGCCATCATCGATAGCCGCCTCCTTGCTCCCCTCGATCCGGATGACCTTGCGTGGACCCGCGATGTGTATGCACAGGCGTTCAGCCAGCTTCCACTTAAGCGATCCGCCTCCCTTAATCCCTTCGACCCAACCGCGGAACGCCAGATACAGCAAATTTTTTCATCACAACCCAGTCTCCCCTTTGAAGTGAAAGAGTTTGATGACCTGACCTCCGCCTACGACTGGCTTACCACCGCAGAATAACCTTTGCCACGCTAGCTTGGGCAAGCGGCACCTTCCCCTACTGTTTAATAGCAAGATATTGTTTATATTGACAGGCTAAATAGATGGCCTGCTACCCTAACAGGCGCTGTTGTTTTGAAAAGCGCATGCTATACCTTGTACTTAAGCTAATCCTCCGCACTGGCCTTTGGGTGTTCTTCCGCAGGTTTGTGGTGCGCAACCGGCACCTCATGCCCGGCCGCGGTCCGCTGCTGGTAGTGGCCAACCACCCCAACACGTTTATGGACCCTATTGTGATAGCCTCGCTGCTGCCGCAACAGGTATATTTCATTGCCAAAAGCACGGTGTTCAATTCGCCTTTTCGCAAGTGGCTGCTGCACCGCATGAACCTTATCCCGATACACCGCCGCGAAGACATGTCCGGCTTGCTGCTTGATAACGAAGCAACATTCAGCGCCAGTTACCAAGCACTGGCTGAGCGCAAAACGCTGCTTATTTTTCCAGAAGGCACCAGCTTTAGCGAGAGGCGCCTGCGCAAAATCAAGACTGGCACTGCCCGCATGGCGCTGGGCGCCGTGGATAACACTGCTGACGCGGCCAGCCTGCAAATCCTCCCGGTGGGGCTAAACTACTCTGACCCCACTCGCTTTAGGAGTGATGTGTTTGTGAACGTGGGCAAACCGATTGACGTGGCGCCATACCTTGACCGGTACAAGCAAGATAGTGTGGGCACAGTGAATGAACTGACTGATGTAATACGCCAGCAGTTGGAAAAACTCATCGTCGTGACTCCCTCTGACGACGAAGACACCCTAGTGCGCCAGATTGAACAGGTATACAAAGAACGACTTGCAGAGCAGACCCCTATAGAAGCACCGAGGCATGTGCGTGACTTTCTACTCACGCGGGCTCTTGTGAAGAGTCTAGGGTATTTTATAGAAAGGCAACCCCAGCGGGTAGAGCGCTTTCGTGAGAAAATGCGATCGTACAATCAGCAGTTGCAGGAACTGGACCTGCAGCACCTTCCCTCCATTGAGGAGAACAACGTGCTGCTGCGCCAAAGTCTCATCCGGACTCTGCTCTTGGCTTTGACAGTGCCACTGTACCTGTACGGCCTTATCAATAACTACCTCGCTTACATTATTCCTTCGCGGGTAGCCGATGCCCTTACCGAAGAAAAAGAGTTTCGGGCCCCGATTATGCTGTCGGTGGGCATATTTTCTTTTCCGGTGCTTTACGCGATACAGGCAATAGCCCTCTGGCAGCTTCAGCCTGACAAGACATACCTTCTGCTATACCTTTTAAGCCTTCCGGTTTCGGGGTTTTTTACGCTCCGGTACTGGAACACCCTGCTGCGGGTGCGGGAACATTGGCTGCTGTTGCAGCTTTTCCTTAACAGTAGCCCGGTCGCCGAAGATCTCAAAAGGCAACGTCAGGAAATTGTAGATGAGTTGGATCAGGCCCGTGTAGAGTACCTTCGTTTGCAAGCCAATGGCCAAAACGTCGGATAAGCTCTTCCCTCAGAGCCACTATCACGCCATATTTTCTCCAGATTTTTAGCACCAAAAGCTGAAATAACAGGCGAAATTCCACAAAAAATTATCCAAATAGCGCTAGTTCCGTAAATAGGATACTGAAAACAATTTTACAGTATTACAATCTAAGGACTATGAAAAAGACATTTGTAAATTTACTTGCATCATCATTCGTGTTTGCAACAGTATTAGCAGGTTGTGCTGACACCACCACAACAGGCACTGATACCGACGCAACTGATACGGATACCGAATACGGTACAACCACGGGTACTACTACTGGAACGACTACCGGTACCACGACTGGAACTACAACGGGTACAACGACAGGTACTACAACGGGTACAACGACAGGTACTACAACGGGTACCACTACAGGTACGACGACCGGTACTACAACGGGAACGACCACTGGCACTACGACCGGTACCACTACTGGCACTACGACAGGCACAACAACCGGAACGACTACCGGCACGACCACAGGTACCACTACCGGAACTACAACTGGTACGACTACTGGCACAACGACCGGAACGACCACAGGTACTACCACTGGTACTACCACTGGTACTACCACTGGTACCACTACGGGTACAACAACTGGCACAACCACTATGGGTACAACTCCAAGATAGCAGGAGCGCTACCCATTTTATTTAAACAAAAAGGCAAGCACCATTCGGTTTTTGCCTTTTTGTTTTTTATCTAACCTTTTACACCTGACACCATGAATCAACTGCAACGATACCTACGCCGTGTTTTTACAGTTGACCTCCGTGCCCTAGCCATTATGCGCATTTGGGTGGCCGGTATTATTTTGACCGATCTGGCCATACGCGCTACCGACCTTGAAGCCCATTACTCCAATATGGGTGTTTTGCCGCTCCATGTGCTGCATCAGTTCGGCTGGGATCCTTACCACTTCTCATTTCATACCCTGAGCGGACTCTGGCAGGTACAAGCCGTACTTTTTCTCATAGCGGCCATTTTCGCTGTCTGCCTGCTGCTGGGCTATAAAACCCGTACCGCCACCATCATCAGTTGGGTGCTGCTGGTATCGCTCCAGAACCGCAATACTTTTATCTCGCAAGGTGGGGATGATTTGCTCCGCATGCTGCTCTTTTGGGGGATATTTTTGCCTTGGGGAAAATTCTATAGCTACGACGCCACCAAAACCGAAAAGCCAGAGCTGCAGCCAACTACTTATTTCAGTGCGGCAACGGCAGCCTACGTCATGCAGATCTTTCTGGTGTACTTCTGCACTGCCCTACTCAAAAGCTCACCCGAGTGGACCACCGAAGGTACTGCGCTTTACTATGCGCTCAGCCTCGACCAGATTTTGATGCCTGTCGGCGAGCTGATCTACCCCTATCCAGAGCTACTGAAATTTCTAACCCACATTACGTGGTACACCGAGCTGCTCTTGCCTTTTCTCTTGCTTATCCCTTTCTACAACCATGTATGGCGGCTTGTAGTGGTGGGGGTACTGTTCATGTTCCACATTGGCATTAGCCTGACCTTGTTTGTGGGTCTTTTCTACCTCATCAACATTGCTTCCATCTCGGGCCTGTTGCCACCCAAGGCTATGGACTGGATCGAAAAGCGTCTGCTGTCCTCGTTCAGGCGGCCATTCACAGGGCAGTTTCAGCGCATATTCAAAGGCTTTAAAAGCCCGGCGCAATTGCAGGTGCAGTTCAGTTTGCAGAAACCTCTTCTCACCAAGCCACAGTTACGCTACCTTCGGGAAGGCTTTGTGAGTTTTATTTTGCTTTACTGCATCTGGTGGAATCTGTCGGGGGCAACGCGCCATGTACCGGTCATGCCGCCATCCACCACGTGGCTGGGCAGCCTGTTGCGGGTAGACCAACGCTGGGGTATGTTTGCACCGGCTGTGTTTAAGGACGATGGCTGGTATGTGATGGAGGGCCACACCACCAAAGGGCACCTCATTGACCTGAACCGCGAAGGAAAGGAGGCCGACTATGCCAAACCTGTTTCGGTCATGTCTATGTTCAAGAATGATCGCTGGAGAAAGTACTCTGAGAATTACCTGTTTGTGCACTACGCCTTCCTGAGGCCCTACTACTGCAACTATTTGGTGCGCCGCTGGAACGAAGCGCACCCGACAAATCCTGTGCAGGAACTGCAGGTGGTTTACATGAAAGAATATACCCTGCCTGACTACCAGCCGGCGGAGCCACAGCGGGAAGTACTCTGCACCTGCGCCAACTTACCGGAGTAATGCTGCCGCAGGTACAATGTACCTAGCTACATATTAGCACTTCTTATCGTTACAGGCAAGTGCGCTGCCCACGCCGGCGGCTACTAGACCACCCATCAGGTATAGCCCCACTGTCATGGCGCGGGTGCTGTTGGTGCGGTTACTCGGGTCTGAGCCTAAGCCCATGGGCCCCGGCAGCAGCACAGCACCCGCTCCGGCCCCGGCTCCCAGCAAACTTCCCCTTAGCCAAGTGTCTTTGCATACTCCGACTAGGCTGTAGTACATGGAGTTGGACACAACGTCGGCTACCATGGCCCAAGCACGTAGGGAGCTGCCGGCAGGCGGTTGAGCTCCGGCTTTTTTCATAGCTTTTGATATGGCCCGCATACCCAGCACATCCATGCGGGGCGCTTCAGGTACAAGTCTTCTTAGGGTTTCGTGTGCGATGGTCAAAGCGACTGCTCCCGCCAGTCCGCTCACCAATGCTTTGCTTACTTCCATAGTATTATCTTCTTCATAGCGTGTTGTAGGTTCGATTTTATTGGTAGGTATACGTAATTACATCGTTTGCTATACCTACACGACACAAAAAGCCGGGCTCAACGCCCGGCTCCTTGCAATGTAGCTTCTATACCTGAAAAGACTATCTGTTCTTATTTAGCTTCTTGTTCAGGTTTTTGTTCAGTTTTTCCTGTGCGCTGGCAATCTTAGAGCCCATTTTCCCTTTGCCTTTTCCCATTGAGTTCATGGCTACCCAACCTGCACCTAGTGCCAGCAAAGAACCACCCACTACTTTCTGGGTAGTGCTCAGGCCATTCACTTTGTTCATGGTTGTGTTACCAAACTCCTGCAGTTTGCCTGTCAGGTTGTTCAGGTTCTCCTTTTTGAAAGTATCCTTCCAGTTAGATTTGCCTGCATTGCTAGATGATCCAGACTGGCTGCCAGAAGCGTTTCTCGAAGAAGACGGGTTGTTGCCTAATCCGGAAACAGATGACTGGCTGGCTGAACCGATAGTAGATGTATTAGTTTTCGAGCTGCTCTGAGCCGAAGAATTCTGATTTGATTGCGGATTCTGATTCGCTTTGTTTTCCATAGGTAAGTTAGTTTTAATTAAACACATGTTGATGACCCAGCCGACTTCTACACTTGGCGTTAATTGCCGGGGCATCAGACTTATATTTATCGGTTTTGGGGCGATATAGTTGCAAAAGGCCGAATAATTCCCCCTAGGCACAAACCGAGCCCGCAATAATCACATTTCCCCTACAGATTGAATTTGCATTCCGATAAGCTTCCTAAAACAGGTCATCCATGATTGGGCACACCTAAATGATGTTAAAGATGTAACGCACGGAGCTTCTCCAATGCGTCTTTCACGTCCTCCTGTTCATCCTCCTCTACCTCTTTGATGGCTTTTTTAGGCTGATAAAAGTTCAAAATATCCTGTCGCAAAGCAGGGCTTAGGTGTTCGAAATCAGACTTAGCGAGTTTGAGGACGAGTTCGGAGTAGGTTTCGTCGGTGAGTTTATAGCCTCCGGGCTTGGTTGGCTCGCCGGTATCAAGCTGCATGTTGGTCAGTTTTGGGCTGCCCTCCTGCTTGAACTGCCGAATGAGTTGGTTATAGTTCTCTACCGTCTTGTTGAAGCTGTTGTAAAAAAGGTCCTCAGCTTCTGGCGTAGGTGGCTTGAAGGCAAGCGTGCTCAACGGACCTATTTTGGGCAGTACTTTGATGATCCAAGCCACAAAACGGGCGAAGATGTTGGGTCTCTGGTAATCACTTCCCCACGTCTTATTAAACTCGGCCCGCCGCATGTGGTAGTGAAACTGGCGGCGGGTAGTGCCGGGGTTCGCTTCCTGAATATCGCCTTTCTTTGCCTGCCAAGCTGCCTTGGTGAGGTCGGGCATGAAGCCGCGAATGGTAAAGCGATACGTACTGATGGCCAACGGCACGTTCAGAAACACATCGTTTAACTTAAGTCCGTAGGTTTCCAGAAAGGCCCGCTCCAACAGCTCTTTTGATACTTCGAAGCCGATAAAACGCTGATAGTCATCTGGCGCATAGTTGCCACGGGCTACCTGCAGTACATCAAAGCCAAACTCCGTTTTGATGTGCGACACCGGATCTTCGGCATAGGTTACTTCGTGGCCGTGCTCATTGCGCACTTTAGGGTATACCAGCGCCACGGCCTTGTTAGTCCCCAGCGGATGCCCGTGTATATCGGCGTTGTAGTGCGACATAGCCCCGAGGGCAAAGCCATACTCCTCCACTGTGGTGGCCGACTTAAGAAGATTCTCTACAAAGTCGCCGCTGCGCACATAGTGGGTTAGGTCCGTGAAAAAGGTGTTGCCAAACGGAAAGTAGCCCATGTCCTGCACAATGGAGCCGCCATAGGCATGGGCGTGGGCTTTCTTCAGATCTTCGTCAGAGGCTTTGGGAAAGCGCTTGCGCAGCAAAGGCTCAATGGACTCTTTCCAAGCTGCATCGATGATGGCTTGGTGGGTGAGCACGCCATAGGCGCGAGCGGAGGAAGCCGCCAATAACAGGTATAGGGTGAAGGCCAGCGTGCTCAGCCTGATAAGGGTGCGGTAGTTCATAGGTAAATGGATGCGTCAGGAATTGTACGCAAAATCCGCTGCGATAGATAGTCGGCGCTCTATATTTGTCAGGATGCCCGCAGTTTCTTTCGGGCTTTTAGGTAGCTCATCACCTCCATCAGACTGATACCTAGCAGCACCCACATGGCTCCTAACAGAAAGCCCGCCAGCACATCCGAGAGAAAGTGCACACCTAGGTAAATCCTACTAAAACCGATCATCAGAATTAACACACCGGCAGCTAGGATTGTAAGCCGGCGCTGTCGCCTTTGGTCGAGATGGCGGTACCCAAAATAAGCAAGTATACCCCAAAGCGCTATGCTGGTAGTGGCATGCCCGCTCGGGAAGGAAAAGTTGTGCTCCGGGTAAAAGGCGACCTCCGTGGGCCGGTCGCGGCTGATGAACTTCTTTCCATATTGAACTGAAAGCCCTACCCCTGCCATGGTCAGCCAAAAAGCCAGCACCGCCGTGTAGCGGCGCCTGTACAGAAACACGATGGTGGCCAGTCCGCCAATAGCAAACACGGCTTCGCGCGTGCCCAATTGTGTGAGCGCATAAAAGGTATGGCTCAGCCACTCACTCCGGATACCGTACAGAAAAGCAGTGAAAGCTTCATCTGCATGCACTACTCCTTCAGACTCCACTACATCTTCGGTCAGCTGGGAAAGCAAAGCGGCGTTGATACCGATCACAAACAACAGAATAGTCAGGGGCAGTCCTATAAAGGTGGTCGTGTCGAAGCGGTGTTGCAAGAAGCGAAATACTTTGGGAAAGCGACGGTCCAGTCGCTGCACCAGCGGTTGTCTCGAAAGCCAACCGACCAAGGACTGAAAAAGATATGTGAGGAAGTTCTTCATACAGGAAAAATCCAAACCATATACGTAATCCTCTTACTTTGAGATAGCCAATTCGCCACTTACCTTCAAAAAAGGCCCTTTTACATGGCAAAATGATTAATTGACAACTTCTTAGCTCTATATAAAGTACATAATATTATGAGAGGGTTTGAAAATATGTACGACAAACTCCTGCTCGCTGTGGGGGTTGTATTGTTGGTGTTACTGTGGGTGCAGTTCCCGGCAATGCCAGAGATGGATGCGCAGGACAATGTCCGCTACACATCGGACGAAGCCAAGACTGTGCTTAACTCCAAAGCCCGCTTTCTGAAGCCTTCTAAAGCCCTTTCCCCCCGCCAAGTCATCAAGATACAACTGCACGCACTCCAAAGAAACGATATGACCGACAGTGGCATTATCACTGTTTTCAATTTCTCCTCGCCCGCCAGTCGGGTAAGTCTTGGTCCGCTTAACCACTTCCGGATGATGGTGCGCGACCCGGCCTACAGCCCGATGCTGAACTTTGATTCGTACAAAACAGGAAAGATGATCATTACGGATGACACGGCCTACCAATTGGTAGTAGTGAAAGGCACAAACGGCGAGCAAGTACCCTATCTTTTTATATTGGCCAAGCAACGCAAAGGCATGTACAAAGGCTGTTGGATGACCGTGGGTGTTGCCCGACAGGACAGCAACCGCCAGACCAGCCTGATCTAAACGCTGTACCTGCCCAGAACCGAACACCTAAACTTTAAGAGGCAATTCCATTTTGATATCGGCACGCTCGTAAATACTGGGCGGCATTGGTACTTCCACAAAGCCTAAGCGACGATACAGCGTCAGGGCTGTTTCCAGTCTACGATTAGACACCAAGTATACCATGCGGGCTCCAACTTCACAGGCTTTCCGGATAGCGGCCTCTCCTAACAACTTACCGATCTTCAGCCCCTGCGCCTTGGGGGTTACCGCCATTTTAGCCAATTCATACACCCCGTCATCATCGTTGATCAGCGCACAAGTACCCACGATCTCACCTTGGTAGCTTGCCATTAGAATATAGCCACCCTTGTCTATAATGTAGCTTTGGGGATTACCCAGCGATTTGTGGTCGGCCTCCTCCATGACGAAGTAGCGGGTGATCCACTCTTCGTTGAGGCTGCGGAACATGCCAGCGTGCTGTGGTTCAAAATCCAGTATCTGTACGGTAGCTTCAGTAGTAGCCAAGTGCATAAGGTATTCTAATTTACTGCAAAGGTACGCCTATACCTGCATCATTGTCAAACAGGAGCCCCTAAATGCGCTGTACCTTACAAACTAGCCACCGCACCCAATCCTTTCTAAACTTTACAGGTATAATAGTTATTCTGAAACTCAAACCACAATGCCCGAAACCATTCCGCTTTGGTTGCCCATAGCCTATACCTTATTTCTGTTGGTATTGGTGCCGGTATATTGGAAACACTATGGTCCGGGCAACTTTCTATGGTTTTCGGATGTGGCGCTTTTCTCGGTGGGCATCGTACTCTGGACGGGGAACCACCTTTTGCTAAGCATGATGGCCGTGGGGGTGTTGGGGTTGGAGCTTGTCTGGAACGTGGACTACTTCGGTCGCCTGCTCACAGGCAAAGAGCTATTAGGCTTGAGCGATTACATGTTCCATCAGGACAAGAGCCTGTTCTTGCGGGGGCTCTCCCTTTTCCATGTCTTTCTGCCAGCCATCGTGATTTGGCTGTTGATAGAATGGGGTTACGATACCCGCGCTTTCTGGTACCAGACGGCACTGGCTTGGGTGGTGCTGCCGCTCAGTTACTTCCTCACTAACCCTAAAGAGAACGTGAACTGGGTGTTCGGTCCGGGAAATGAGCCACAGAAAACTATACCTAAGGGACTGTATTTTGTGCTGGCTATGTTGTTTTTTCCAATCTTCATCTTTATACCTTCGCATCTTATTTTGCAGTGGCTGTTTAACTGAGCGCATAAAAAAAGCGGGCTGAACCCGCTTTTTTCTCTCACCTTAAACAAACAATTAAATATTCTGCGGCGCATTGGCGTCCGGCACTTTCACTTTCTCAGAAGTTTTCAGCCCAGACACTACCTCAATGTTGATGCCGTCTGACAGGCCGGTTTTTACTTCGCGTTTTTCAAACACCTGCGGGGCGGTCTCTACTTCCACATAAGACTTCTCTTTCTCGAACTTGAGCAAGCTTTCCTTCACCGCCATTACGTTCTCGCGTTTGTCAAGCACGATATCAGCGTTGGCGCTATACCCTGCCCGGATGAAGTCTTTCTCGTCAAGCAATACCTTGGCACGGATCGGAAATTTGATGGATCCTTCTTCCAGCACGCCTTTCGGGGCAATGTACTCAAGTTCTGCATCGAACACGCGGCCTTCGATCGCACCAATAGTCAGTAAAAGGTCCATTCCTTCTTTCAGCTTGCCCACTTCCGACTCGTCTATCTTGCCTTCGAAAATCAGGCTGCGCATGTCGGCAACCGAGGCGATGGTCGTGCCCTCATTAAAGTTGTTGCGCTCAATGATTGAAGTACCCACTTTCACCGGCACATCCAGCAGCATGCCGTCGATAGTGGAGTATACCAAGTTGGAAGCCTGACCGCTACGCTTGGAGGCACCTTCGCGCACCAGTTGCAGGTTGCTCTCCGCCGACTGCAGAGCTTCGCGCTTCAGGTCGTAGTCTGATTTAAAGCGGCGGTACTCCTGTTCGGCGATCACCTTTTGCTCGTAGAGCTGTTCGTGACGGGCCAGTTCGCGCTTCGCTTCTTCGAAATTGATACGGGCGGTTTCCAGCGTGTTTTGCGCATTGTTCACGTTCACAATGTTGGGCACGATCTTGATCTTGGCCAGCAGCTGCCCTTGTTTCACGATCTGCCCGGCCTCCACATACAGTTCTTCCACAATGCCCGATACCTGTGACTTCACTTCCACCTCTTTACGCGGCACAATAGAACCTGTGGCCACCGTCTTCTTCACGATGTCGGCCTCGAAGGGCTCTTCTGTTTTATACACGATTGGGTCGGTGTTGGCCTTGTTGTAGAAGTACCGGCCCAGCCAAACAGATGCGGCCAGCATGACGATCACGAACAGTCCGATAAAAACCTTTTTCATAGTGCTATACTCTATAATGTTCTTGTTATTCGATCCTAAAATTACTCTTCCTGCAGGGCCACGACCGGATTCACACGGGCCGCCTTGGTGGCAGGTATAAGGCCTGCCAAAGCGCCAGCCACTACTAGTAGTATCGTCGCTGTGACAGCCACAGTCGGGTTTACCTCCGGCGGACCAAAAAAGCCTGCCTGCACGTTGTTGTCCACCATAAAGCCTTCGATGGCCGCGATAAGCCCAGTACCGGCCAGTAACCCGATGTAACCGGCAAAGCCCGTGATCACAATCGACTCTTGTATAATCAGGCTCACGATGGAAAAAGGTGTTGCGCCGAGTGCCTTGCGTATACCTATTTCTTTTGTCCGCTCCTTCACCACGATCAGCATGATATTGCCCACCCCGATAATACCGGCGATGATGGTGCCGATGCTCACCAGCCAACTAAAGCCCGCTATACCTGCAAAGAGCCCCTGCACATCCTGAAACTCTTTCTCCACGTTGGCCGAGCCAAAGGCTTTCAGATCGGTTGGGGCTACTTTGTGCCGCTTCATCAACAGGGCTTTCACTTTCTCCTCTACCACTGCGGCCGGCACGCCGGGCTTGGGCGTCATGGCAAAGAAGTTCACCTGATTGGGTTGGTTAAAGGCCTGTTGCAAGGTCGTGTTAGGTATAAAGATAGTCTGGGCGTCCTGCACCACATCTTCGTCCTTGCCGAGCGGCTTGAACGTGCCTACCACCTGAAAGTAAATGCCTTTGATGCTAATGTACTTGCCAATCGGGTCTTCGCCATCGCCAAACAATAGCTCCAAGGTCCTTGGACCTACCACAGCTACTTTGCGGCGCTCCTCCACATCTTTTTGGTTGATGAAGCGGCCACTCACCACATTGGTCGGCTTGACGTGCAGTACTTCTGGCGTTTCGCCGTTCACGGTAAAAGCCGAGCTTTTGGTACCGTATATCACCGAAAAACTACCGCGCAGTTGGTTACTCGGTGCGATCACACCCACCTCCGGCACAAAAGTCCGAATGGCGTCTATGTCGTCGTTGGTCATCTGGATAAAGCGACCCGCTTTCAGGCCCATATAAGGCACACTGGTGCGCTGCGTCCACACGAACACGGCATTCTTGGCCACATTAAACTCCGCTGTTATACCTTTCTCCAGTCCACGACCGGCCCCCAGCAAGAGCACCAACATGAAAATGCCCCAGAACACCCCAAAAGCCGTCAGCGCCGTACGCAGCTTGTGCTTCTTTACGGTGTTATAAATCTCGGTCCATTTATCAATGTCGATCATGGGTTCATTTTGAATGAGTGAATGAGTGAATGAGTGATTGAGTGAATGTTTATAATTTGAAATTTTGATTGAGAGAATAATTACCCTTTCTCTTTTGGTCTATACTAAAGCTATACCTTTTACTTTTATGATATTCTGGATAAAGCGACACGAGCAAAATATTCACTCAATCACTCATTCAAAATTCTACGCCGCCCTCAGCGCCTCTATCGGCTTGATCCTTGCGGCTTTGAGGGCTGGCATCAGACCGGCTAAGGCTCCGGAGATCACCAGTACCACCGTGGCCGCCAGTGCCACGCCGGGGTCTACTTCCGGATTGGCGAAGAAGGGCGCCTCTGCCCCCGATGATTCCATCAGGTACTCCAGACCAGCGAGTACACCTGTGCCTGCCAGCAAACCCAGATAACCCGAAAAAGCTGTGATTACCACTGACTCCTGCAGGATCAGGCTCACAATAGAGAATGGCGTTGCGCCTAAGGCTTTGCGTACCCCGATCTCGCGGGTACGCTCTTTCACGATGATCAGCATGATGTTGCTCACACCCACGATGCCGGCGATCAGGGTGCCTATACCCACTATCCACACAAATATCTTGATACCATTGAAGAGGCCCATCACTTTCAAAAACTCCGCCTCGGTGTTTTCCACCCCGATGGCCATCTTATCTTCCGTCGAGAACTTGTGGCGCTCGGCCAGCAGGTTACGCAGACGGCCTTCCATGTCCTTGGCACTCACACCGGGCTCGGCTGCCAGTGCTATCATCTGCACTTGATTGGGTTGGTTAAAAGTAGCCTGCAACGTCGAGAAAGGTATGTAAGCCCGCTCCTCGCGGCGGCTACTGTTGTTGCCGCGCATTTTAAAAGTGCCCACCACTTTAAAGTGTATCCCTTTGATGTTGACGTACTCGCCCACCGGATCGGCCTCCCCAAACAGCACTTTGCTTACTTGGTCGCCGATCACGACTACCTTGCGTTTTTCACGCTCGTCAATTTCGTTCAGCAACCTGCCCCTGTACGGAATTTCTCCGTTGAGTTTCAGGAAGCCCGGCTCGGCGCCAAACACCTGATAGGAGCCGTTCTGGGTTTTGTAGTTGATGGTATACTCGCCCAACACCCGGTTGCGAGGAGAAAGTACTTGTATGTTATCCACATCGCGGTGCACCGAGGCCAGATCCTGATTGGTCAGTTTTATCTCCCGCCCCGGCGACATGCCTTTGTGGGCCAGCGCTGTTTTTCCGGTCCAGAGATAGATGCTATTCTTGGCGCCGGCTCCGAAGCGGTTATATACCCCGTTCTCCAATCCTTTGCCCGCACCCAGCAAAAGCACCAGCATAAAGATGCCCCAGAACACGCCAAAGGCGGTCAGGAACGTACGCAGCTTGTTCTTCTGCATCGTCCCGAGTATCTCCTGCCATTTGTCTAAATCGAACATGTTTTGGATTGCTGGTGGTTAATTATGGCTTGTTAATCGTTATCCTTAGCTTTTCGCAGCGACGGCCTCTGCTGCCAATATTGCATCTTCTGCACTATGGTCGTTGTGCACAATCAGACCGTCTTTGAGCCGGATGACGCGGTGCGTTTGGGCGGCAATGTCGTTTTCGTGCGTCACGATCACTACGGTCATACCTTTGCTGTTCACATCTTTGAAGATGTCCATCACGTCGTATGAGGTCTGCGTATCAAGAGCGCCTGTCGGTTCATCCGCCAGAATCAGCTTGGGTTGCGAAATAAGGGCTCTGGCAATGGCCACCCGCTGTTTCTGTCCACCTGACATTTCGTTGGGGGAGTGCTCAGCCCAGTCTTTCAAGCCTACCATGTCGAGGTATTCCAAAGCCAGTTTGTTACGCTGCTTGCGGCCCACATTCTGATAGTAGAGTGGCAGGGCCACGTTCTCCATCGCGTTTTTGAAAGAAAGCAAATTGAAGGACTGGAACACGAAGCCCAGAAACTTATTGCGGTAATAAGCCGCCTTCGCAGCTGACAGGTTTCGGATGGGCGTGCCCGCCAAGGTATAGCTGCCGCTGTCGTAGTCGTCGAGGATGCCAAGGATGTTGAGCAAAGTGGATTTGCCGGAGCCGGATGAGCCCATGATCGAAACCAGTTCGCCTTCCTCTATGTGCATATCAATACCCTTGAGCACATGAAGTTTGTTGTGCCCCACCGCATAGTATTTGTGTATATTTTCCAACTGTATCATAGGCGGCAGACAAAAGTGATGGCAAATAAATTACAAGTATTTGCTAAACAAGGTGCGCTATATAGTGCTAAGTTTTCTAAAACTTATACCTACAGTATTATTATATCGATTGACAGGTATAGTTTGTCTATCAAAACAAGCCTGCAGAAAAGATAAACTCTGACCGGGAACACCTTATTTAAGTTAAAACGAAACTCAATACACGACTATTTTGCCGTGCTCATGATAAAGATGGAAAAGGCAGGCCAAAGGTTGCCTGCGCTCGGGTAAATAATTACTTGCTATACCTTACCTGCGTAGAAAAGCTATGCGATATTCGGTTCTCCCCCAGCCTATCCTCTTTCATCCGCTCAAACATCACTTGGGCTATATCCGGGAGTTCATAGAAACGAATGTAGACGCAGAGGATTCCTATCTGAAAGCACAGCTGAAGACAATCGGCAGTTCGCAGCTTGACCTATACCTTGGCAACTTATCAGCCCAACAAATTGCCCGCGAGACCATCCTATACCTGCAAGCGCTTCATACCCTCTCTCCAGAGGCTTACCAAATCTACCTATCCGACAGCGAAGCAAGGTATAGGGTAATCACGTTGTCCGACGGTAGTAAGTGGGTTTTGCGATGGGGCGTAGTTGAAGGAAGGCACGTGCATCTGCACCCGGCAAGGTATAGCGAGCATACAATCAGGGTTAAAGCCAACACACTCAAAACAGCAGTGGCGGTACACATGGCTGCCCTAAGGTATAACCAGCCAATGGGTTTGGCGTTGGTTAACCAAGTGCGGACTGAGTGGCTTGGGCTAGCTCCTGTACCTGTATATCTACAAGAGAGTCCGTTGGCGAAATTGATACACTCTTTGAGCGGTCTTTAGAGATAGACGAAACAGATAAAACCTGCTCTAGTTGTTGGAATTCATATGCTCTATCAACGTCAAGAAATTTTCTTTGTAAGTATCTCCAACAGGTATAACAGCATCCCCAATAAAGATCCGGCTCCGCTCAATAGAGTCGATTTTGTCAAGTGAAACGATGTAAGACTTGTGCACCCTCACAAACTGACTTTCAGGCAGTTGCTCCTGCATCTTCTTGATATTGCGAAGGGAGAGAATCCGCTCGGAATGGGTATAGATAGACACGTAGTTCTGCAAACCCTCCACATATAGAATATCATCGAGCCTCACCTTCACAATCTTGTATTCCGTTTTCACGAAGATGATATCGCGGGTAGCTTTCCCGACTGGTTTTTCTTCAGGTGGTGGTATAACCGGACCCGTAACCTGAGCGTGTGTAGCTTCAAACTGTTGACGGGCTTTTTGGGCGGCTTTGTAGAAACGGTCGAAAGCAATCGGCTTAAGTAGGTAATCGACCACATTATGCTCATAGCCTTCAAGCGCATACTCAGTATAGGCAGTGGTCAGGATCACGCGGCACTTGTCTCCCAGAATTTTCATCACCTGTATACCTGTCAGCTCGGGCATTTGGATGTCCAGAAAGAGCAAGTCAATTTGCTCTCGCTCCACTATTTTAAGCGCCTCCAAAGCACTGGTAGTACTACCAACAAATTCCAAAAAATCTATTTTATTGATATAATCGGTCAGTATGTCCAGCGCTAAGGGCTTGTCGTCTACTACAAGGCAGCGTATTGTTTTCATGTTGGGGCTTCTCAGTTTAATAAATTTCGGCAGGTATAGCTTCGCCTTTTGATGATCTAGCTTCGACAGCGAAGGTTGTGTTATTCAACTGCAGCGTCAGATCCACGGTATAGGTATAGTCGTCTTCCACAATCTCCAATTTGTGCCTGTCAGGGTATAGCAACTCCAGACGGCGACGCACATTGGTCAGTCCGATACCGCCAGTGCGGTCTTTCTGATCCCTGTTTTTTCTGTTGAAAACCGAGAACAGCAAGGTTTCCTCCTCCACGACCAGACTGATAATAATAGGATGTGCCGGGTCAGTGCAGACGCCGTGCTTAAAGGCATTCTCTACAAAAGAAATCAGCAGGAGTGGCGCAATGTGTTGGTGCGCTGAAATTCCTTCGCAGCTATACGCGATATAAGCGTTTCCTTTCAAGCCTATCTTTTGAAGCTCAACGACATCCTGCAAATAGTCGGCTTCTTTGGTCAGTAAAACCTGTTCCTGTTCACTTTCGCGGAGCATATACCGCAATAACCCCGATAGCTTCAGTAGCGCATCAGGTGCCAGATCGGATTTCTGGTAAGTGAGTGCGTAAATGTCGTTGATCGTGTTGAATAAGAAGTGCGGGTTGATCTGCGACTTTAGGAAGGCTAACTCGGTAGCCAACTTCGCCTTTTCCAGTTCTTTTTTCTCTTCCTGCGTTTTGAAATAACTGACCACATAGCCATACGCTATACCTAGCATCAGGTACATCACACTAGCACGCAGCACACTCTGAAAAATCCAGATCATGGTGATTTCACGTCCGTAGGTAGCCCAGTTAAAATACTTTAAAAGGATAACCTCCAGCAGATAGTGCGCCGGTGTGAAGGCGACCAGCAAGGCCAGCACACTTACTGCATAAACTCCATACCTGCCTTTGCCGAAAAAACGCGGTACCAACACCAAAGCATTAGCATAAAACAGCGCCGCGGTCAGCAGCGTGCGCACAAAGTCAATGGCCGTGGTTTTGTAAAGCGAGGCCAAGGTATACTGTGCATCATAGAAGTAGTAATACTGAAAACCGTAAATCGTATCCTTGAAGAAATCGAAGAACCAGAACAGACAGTGAAAGAGAATGATTTTCTTCTTATTCATCCCTAAAAATAGAAGAATAGAAGAGAATATACCCACCAAAATCCATTAACCCCTAAAATTCCTTTACCAACAGGTTTTTCAGCTGTAGCAAAGCGCTACCGCACCGCATTTCCGGTTCGTCAATTGAAATGGGCTGTTCGTGTATTACAGTCACTTGTACTGTAAGGCCTGTCATATGTTTGTGCAAGTTAAACGAACAACCACGCTGACCTAAAGCACAAAAATTTATATCCATGAAAAAGTCACTCGCCCTTCTCTTGATCCTAATTATCGCCACCACGCAGCATGTTTTCTCGCAAGCGTTACCCGATTCCATCCAGAGTTATGTAATGGAGGCACTGGATATCATGAGAGAAAACTCTATTAACAAGCACAGCATAAATTGGGAAAAGCTCTATACCGAAACTTTAGATGAGGCGAATAAAGCGAAGACAATCAGAGATACCTACCCTGTTATTTACAGCGCAACGCAAAAGCTAGAAGATGGGCACAGCAAATTTTACAGCAAAGAATTGGTAGAGGCCCATTTGGTGGGTTACAGAGCTTTAGGCCAAAAGATGCCCATGCCCTCCGGAAACATGATTGATGGAAAATACGCTTACATCATTGTACCAGCCTTCGGGGTATTTGATCCAGATGAGCAGTTGCTTTATGCAGACTCCTTACAGGCAATCATCAGGGCATTGGACGCGCAACACCCGAAAGGCTGGATAATAGACTTGCGTCATAATGACGGCGGCAACATGCACCCAATGCTGGCAGGCTTGGCACCGCTACTAGGCGAAGGTGAACTTCTTGGCTGGCAGACACCTGATCATAAAGTAGAATACAGCGCTTATAAAAATGGGGTGGTTAGAGATATCCATGGGAAAGAATATACGATTCCGGCTCCATACGCTGGAAAAAACACAAAGGCACCCATGAGTATACTTATAAGTGGTAACACCGCCAGCTCAGCCGAAATGGTAGCTGCCGCTTTTATAGGCCGCCAAAAAACAAAACTGATTGGCACCCGCACAAATGGGCTCACAACTAGTAACACCTTATATAAGCTTTCTGACGGGGCTTACCTAAATTTAACAACCTCCAAAATGGTAGACAGGACTGGTAAAGTATATGGTGAGAAGATTGCGCCTGATGTTGAAGTACAACTTACCCGGAGCGCTACCACCAACAGTTACTTATACATAAGCACTGCCATCCAACACATCAACAAGCCTAAAAAATAAAACAAGGGCACCAATCCCTAAACTGGCGCCCTTGTTTCGAGGGTATCCGATGAACAATCTTAATTCATCAAATCAGCCCGGCTGACTTTGCGGTCACTCACCTGCGTATACTTAAAATCATCATCTCCATCGAACACGGCTTTTTGCAGATTCATGTTATTCGCCACTTTCGTGTATTTGAAATTTGCCAAGCCCTTGAAGTTTGCCCGTGCGAAATTGGCGTCTTTGCTGAACTTCGCATATTTGAAGTTCGCCTCTCTGCTGAAAGAGGTACTCTCAAAGCTAGCGGCTTGTGGGAAAGTGACATATTTGAAATTGGCTTCATCACCGAACCGCACTTGGCTGAAATCCGCTGATCTGGAGAACTTGCTATACTTGAACAAAGCTTCGTGCTGGAAACGGCTGCCAGCAAACGACACGTCTTCTTTAAATTTAGAATACTTGAAAGCACTGGCAGCTTCAAACACACAGTTCTCGAAGCGCACTGCCTTTTCGAAATTGGTATTATATACCTCGTTCTTACTGGTATTGCTCAGCAATTTGATATTCTGGCTCTCTGGGTTGGAATAGGCCAGCACGTCGCCTTTAAAAGTACAGTTTATAAAAGTTAATGGAGCGGTCACGGTACTGATAAATTCCTTTGTGCTATACTTATTATCTGGTTCTTTCTCCAGTTTCATGTTCTGTAGCTGCGTCATATCCAGATCACCCACGATCTCGGCATCTTTATAAGTCACCGCCTCGCCTCTGTTTATTTTCGCGATGATTTCGGAAGCGTTTACACGAGTTTGTGCCTGAACCAAGAAAGGCACCGCCAACAGGAATAGAAATAGGAATGATTTTTTCATGGTTTCAAGGTATATTTAGTGAGTTGAACATCAGCTTATACCCCCATAGATGCACCCTGCCATTAGAGGGTTGCCTGCATCATAAATTTATTTGATAAGACACGAAGAACCACGCTGGCAAGATTACTGGCTGCAGCTAAGACATGTAGTAGCTAAAATAAGTGGATCAGTCTTCCAGCAGCTGCACGATAGTCCGTGCTATGATCCAATAAGCTAGGGAGCTAAACAGAAAAACCATACTGAAAATCATGGCTATTTCTAGGAAGTTGGCACCCACAGTTTGGCTTGTAAAGCTGGCCACTAAGAAAGGAATGAAAATGCCGGACAGCAATAGAAGTCTGAGTGTCTTTCCGCGGAGGTTTTCTTGCTGTCTCATAGCCGTATCATATTTAATTTTTCATATTTACCTCTAACGCAAAAGCATTAAAACAGTTTTGATCCCTATATAGCCATAAAACAAAACAGCGCCACCCTCATTAGGTAGCGCTGTTTTACTTGTGTTTTCTAACTGATATGTTAGATATGCAGGGCGCGGTTTTCAGTCGCTGCCAAGCAAGCTTCTTTTATGGCTTCTGTATACGTCGGGTGTGCATGGCTCATGCGGGAGATGTCCTCCGCCGATGCCCGGAATTCCATCGCCACTACCGCCTCTGCAATCAGGTCGGCAATACGCGGGCCGATCATGTGCATACCCAGAATCTCGTCGGTTTCTTTATCAGCCAGTACTTTCACAAAACCGTCTGTGTCCATTGACGCCTTCGCGCGGCCTGACGCTTTGAACGGGAAGGAACCGGTCTTGTAAGCACGGCCCTGCTCTTTCAGTTGCTCTTCAGTGAAGCCTACGCCTGCTACTTCCGGCCAAGTATACACCACACCCGGTATCAGGTTGTAGTTAATGTGCGGCTTCTGACCAACAATGGTCTCGGCTACAAACACGCCTTCTTCTTCGGCTTTGTGTGCCAGCATTGCGCCACGCACTACGTCACCGATGGCGTAGATACCCGGTACGTTGGTTTCTAAGTGGTCGTTCACGGCAATCATACCGCGCTCGCCCATCTGTATACCTGCGTTCTCCAGACCAAGCCCTTCGGTGTATGGCTTACGGCCAACTGATACCAACACATAGTCGCCGTCGAATGTCACTGTTTCGCCCTTAGGGTTCTCAGCCGTCACGGTCACTGACTCTCCTTCATTGGTAGCGCCAGTTACTTTGTGGTTGAAGAAGAATTCGAAGCCCAGTGTTTTCTTAAGTACACGCTGCAACTCTTTACCCAACGCACGGTCCATCGTCGGGATGATAGCGTCCATGTACTCAATCACCTGTACCTTCGTACCTAGGCGGGCATATACAGAGCCCAGCTCCAGACCAATCACACCGCCACCGATCACAACCATTTTCTTCGGTACCTCCGTCAGCGTCAAGGCCTCTGTAGAGGTGATGATGCGCTTTTTATCGATTGGCAGGAATGGCAGCGAAGTTGGCTTAGAACCCGTCGCGATAATGGTCTTGTCCGTCTCGATCTCCTGCACGTTGCCGTCAGCACCTGTTACTTTGATCTTGTTCTTGCTCACAAAAGAGCCCAGACCATAGTAAGTGTCGATCTTATTCTTCTTCATCAGGAAAGCGATGCCGTCGTTGTTCGACTTCACTACGCCCGCCTTGCGGTTGATCATCTGCTCGATGTTCACCTGCAGGTCATTCAACTCAATACCGTGCTCCTTAAAGGTGTGCGCCGCATTGTGGTAGTGCTCTGATGAATCGAGCAGCGCTTTCGATGGGATACAGCCTACGTTCAGGCAAGTACCACCCAGTACGTTATACTTCTCTATAATAGCGGTTTTCAGGCCTAGCTGCGCACAGCGTATAGCTGCCACATACCCGCCAGGACCAGAACCGATTACTGTAACGTCGTATTTCATTTCTTTCTATACTTTGGAAGAGGTATACTCTCGGTTTGTATTTGATTTCTTTGAGAAAGTCCCCCTTTGAAGGGGGTAGGGGGATGTTTAACGTCTAGCAGACAAAAACCCCTGCAGTCCCCTCAAGGGGACAATTTCCAATATGATTGCAATCAAAAGGAGGAGCAAACTCTGTCGCTTACCCCTCCTTCTATCATCTCAATAAATTAAACGCCAAGCAATAGACGCATCGGATCTTCGAGCAACTCCTTCACGCGCACCAAGAAGCTAACCGACTCGCGGCCATCGATGATGCGGTGGTCATATGAAAGAGCCAGGTACATCATTGGGCGAATCTCAACTTGTCCGTTCACGGCAACCGGGCGCTGCACGATGTTGTGCATACCTAGGATGGCAGACTGCGGCGCATTGATGATTGGCGTTGACATCATAGAACCGAACACACCACCGTTGGTGATAGTGAAGGTACCCCCTGTCATCTCCTCGATAGAAAGTTTTCCGTCGCGCGCCTTCTTAGCCAGACGAATTACTTCTTTCTCGATGCCATCCAGTGTCAGGCTTTCCGCGTTGCGGATAACCGGCACTACCAGACCTTTAGGTGAAGAAACGGCGATTGAAACATCCACAAAATCATTAAAGATCATGTCGTTGCCATCGATCTGTGCGTTTACTGCCGGCCACTCCTTCAGGGCTACAGTACAAGCCTTCGTGAAGAAGGACATGAATCCAAGACCTACCTCGTGCTTTTCCTTGAACTGCTCTTTGTATTTGGAACGGATGTCCATGATCGGCTTCATGTCTACCTCATTGAAGGTAGTCAGCATGGCCGTTTCGTTTTTCACCTGCACCAGACGGCGGGCAACTGTCTTACGCAGTGAGCTCATTTTCTCACGACGCTGGTTGCGCTCGCCAGAAGCGGCCGGCGCTGGAGCAGCAGACTCTTGCTTAGCAGCCGGAGCGGCGGCTGGCTGTGCAGCTGACTTCTGAGCGCCCATCGCGTCTTCTTTCGTGATGCGACCGTCACGGCCTGTACCTTGCACATTAGCTGGGTCTATTCCTTTCTCAGAAAGAATTTTACCGGCAGCTGGCGATGGCGTTCCGGAAGCATAAGTTTGTGCGCCAGATGGAGCAGCGGCAGCTGGTTGTGAAGCCTGCTGCGCGGCTGGAGCACTTGGTTGGGCAGCTGGTTTAGAGGAACCTGCACCCGCGCCTGCCACGATGCGGCAAAGCAGTCCACCGATCTCTACTGTGTCTCCTTGCTGGGCAACGATCTGTAAAGTACCAGCAGCCTCTGCTGGCAACTCAAAAGTTGCTTTGTCAGACTCCAGCTCGGCGATTACCTCGTCCATTTCTACATGGTCGCCTTCGTTTTTCAGCCAGCTGGCAATCGTTACTTCCGTGATAGACTCGCCTACTGTTGGTACGCGCATTTCTACTGTTTCGCCAGAACCTTGTGCAGCGGCAGGAGCAGACTCCTGTGCAGTTGCGGCCGGAGCGGCAGTTTCTTGTTTAGCGGCTGGGGCAGCAGGGGCGCTGCTTGCTTCGCCGTTTTGCTCGATGCGGCAGATCGTGGCACCCACCTCAATGGTATCGCCTTCCTGCGCTACGATGCGTAAAATGCCTGCGGCTTCTGCGGGCAGTTCAAAGGTGGCTTTGTCAGATTCCAGCTCAGCAATCACCTCATCCATTTCCACACGGTCGCCGTCTTTTTTTAGCCACTGGGCTATGGTTACCTCGGTGATCGACTCACCTACAGCAGGCACTTTAACTTCTAAGCTCATATTTTTTTATAAATTATGAATTACGAATTATGACTTACGAACGAGCAGGTATAATAGACTAAATCACCTGAGTTAATCTCTTATACCTGCCCATTAATTATTTATATAGCAAACGCGCGCTCAACTAGCTCCAGCTGCTCTTTGCCGTGGATCTTGTTGTAACCGGTAGCAGGCGATGCGCTTGGCTTACGTGCCACTACATCTTCTATACCATTGCGCATGATGCGCAGAATGTACATCCAGCCGCCCATGTTCTCTGGCTCTTCCTGTACCCAGTATACCTTCGCGTTCTTATACTTTTTCAGTTCGGCTTCCAGCTGCACTTTCGGGAATGGTGCCAGCTGCTCCATACGAATCAGGGCCACATCCTTGCGCTTGTTCTTCTGCTGCTCCTCCAGCAGGTCGAAGTAAACTTTACCAGTACACAGCAACACCTTCTTCACCGACTTAGCCGAAGCATAGCTGTCACCGATCACTTCTCTGAAACCACCTTTAGTAAACTCCTCTACTGGCGAAACCACGTTCGGGTGACGCAACAGTGACTTAGGCGCCATGTTGATAGCCGGCTTGCGGAATGGCAGGGCCAGTTGGCGACGCAGGAAGTGGAAGAAGTTAGCTGGTGTTGTGATGTTGGTCACGAACATGTTGTTCTCGGCGGCCAGCTGCAGGAAGCGCTCAGGGCGGGCGTTAGAGTGCTCCGGTCCCTGACCTTCGTAACCATGCGGCAACAGCATTACCACACCGTTCATACGCTGCCACTTAGACTCTGTAGCGGCAATAAACTGGTCGATCATCACCTGTGCACCGTTGGCAAAGTCACCAAACTGGGCTTCCCAGATCACGAGTGCATTTGGGTTTGCCATGGCATAGCCAAACTCAAAGCCCAGCACACCATACTCTGAAAGTAGCGAGTTATAAATCTCAAGCTTTACTTGATCTTCCTGAATGTAGTTCAGGTTAGAATAAGGAGCGCTTGTGTTGGCGTCGCGCAGGACAGCATGACGGTGCGAGAATGTACCGCGCTGCACATCCTGTCCGCTCAGACGCACTACTCTGCCTTCAGCTAGGATGGAACCGTAAGCCAGCAACTCGGCGGCTGCCCAGTTCAACTGACGGCTCTCAAAGAACATATCTTTACGCTCTTTCAACAGCTTCTCAATCTGCTTGAGTGGTTTAAAGCCTTGCGGCACGCTAGTAAGCGCTTTGCCAACTTTATCGATCACCTCCTGTGCTATACCTGTCTCAGGCGACTGGTTGAAATCCTCAGGGGTAGAGCGGCGCAACTCTTTCCATTCCTTCTCCAATGACTGGTAGTTGTAAGGGAGTGGCTTTTGCTTCACCATATCCAAACGGTCCTGCAGCATCTGTCGGAACTCCTTATCCATAGACTTGGCCAGTTCTGCATTAATATCACCACGAGCAATCAGGTCTTTGTTGTATACCTCGCGTGGGTTCGGGTGCTTCGAGATCAGGTTATAGAGGTGCGGCTGCGTGAACTTCGGTTCGTCTGCCTCGTTGTGTCCATGACGACGGTAGCACACCATGTCGATAAAAATGTCGTTACCGAACTTCTGACGGTACTCAGCGGCCAGACGCACGGCAAATACCACAGCCTCCGGATCGTCGCCGTTCACATGCAGCACTGGCGCATCAATAATCTTGGCCACATCCGTGCAGTATATGGAAGAGCGAGCGTCTTCGAAGTCAGTCGTAAAACCTACTTGGTTGTTGATCACAAAGTGAATCGTACCACCCGTCTGGTAACCTGACAACTTTGCCATTTGCGTTACCTCGTATACAATGCCCTGCCCGGCAACGGCTGCGTCACCATGGATCAGAATCGGCACAATACGCTTCGGATCGCGATCATACATGCAGTCGATCTTGGCTCGCACAAAACCTTCCACCACTGGATTCACCGCCTCCAAATGTGATGGGTTAGGCGCCAGCTTTAGGTTCACTTTATTTCCAGATGGTGTATCTACTTCAGAAGAGAAGCCCATGTGGTACTTCACATCCCCATCGCCCATGGTCAGGTCTGGCGTGGCCGTCCCTTCGAACTCAGAGAATATCTGCTCGTAGGTTTTGCCCATGATGTTGGCCAGCACATTCAGACGGCCACGGTGCGCCATACCAATCACGACTTCTTTAGCGCCAAGTTCAGAGGCTTTGTCGATGATGGCGTCCAATGCAGGTATAGTCGTCTCGCCACCTTCCAGCGAGAAACGCTTCTGACCTAAGAATTTTGTGTGCAGGAAGTTCTCGAATACAACCGCCTCGTTCAGTTTGGAAAGGATGCGCTTCTTGTACTCAATACCCGGGTTGAAGTTCAATGACTCGTTCTCGATCTTGTTCTGCAGCCAAGACAGTACCTCCGGGTCGCGGATGTACATATACTCGTAACCGATAGGACCTTCGTATATCTTCTGCACAGCCGCCACAATGTCGCGCAGCTTGGCAAGTCCGATGCCGATAATCTCACCAACTTGGAATGTTGTGTCTAGGTCAGCTTCTGACAGACCGAAGTCCTTTAGATCTAGCAGCGCTTTACGGTCTTTGCGTTCACGCACCGGGTTGGTCTTAGAGCGCAGGTGTCCGCGGCTGCGGTAAGCGTATATAAAGTTGCGAACCGCTACTTCCTTGTCAGATTCACCAGCTGCTCCCGCAGCCTTGGCTGGGGCGGCCATGGGAGCGCCTTCTACTTCGTGGCCGTTCTCGTTATAGGCTGTCGAAAACTCAAAGCCTTCGAAGAATTTGCGCCATCCAAAGTCTACCGACTCCGGGTCCTGTTGATAAGATTTGTAAAGCTCATCGATGTAAGTCCCGTGCGCATTTGCGATGTAGGTATATTTATCCATAGTTAAGTTTACGGCTGTGTGTAAAGGCAAAGTTAAGAGTATTTACAACAATTCAAACTTTATACATTCGCATAAGCAAATACGTCTCTTTATCAACTCACTACCTTTATATATAAGATTTCTATTTAGTTTAGTGTTAACCGCAGCAACAAGCTATTATGATTTAGATTTTCCATAAAGCGATTCTTAAGCAGCCTTTTTGATTGATCTAGAACCATTACTGGCACTTATACCTTTGGCTCAGTGTTTACCTTACAGCATCAATTAGTCTACCTAGTTTGGCTATTAAGAAAAACGCAAAAAAGTATAAGCAGGCCGTAAGCCCACAAGCCCTCACAACCCGTGAGAAAGTCACACGCTACATGCGCGCCAATAAGAGCCGCAATACACAGCCTGAGCTGTTGCTTCGACGTGCCCTTTGGAAAGAGGGACTCCGTGGCTACAGAATACATTGGCGCAAAGCTCCCGGCAAACCAGATATCTGCTACCCTTCTCGCCGGCTCGCTATTTTCGTGCATGGCTGCTTCTGGCATCGCTGCCCTCATTGTCAGCCGGCTTTTCCCAAATCAAACCTACGATTCTGGGAAGAAAAGTTTACTAGTAACCAACAGCGTGACGAACGCTATAAAATCCAATACCGGGAAGCAGGTTGGCAGCGCGTGGTTATTTGGGAGTGTCAGCTCTACCAAGACTTGGATGCCTGCCTTGGTCTAATCAAAGTACTGCACCGTGGCGTGCCAGCCAGCTGGGAAGTGGCAGCCTAAGTAAAATCCGGCACGGCGTAACTATAGGCGTGAATAAAAGTATTATCTTCAGTACTTTAACACCTATACTAACCCTATGAAAAAGAATATTATCGGTCTGGCTTGCCTTAGCCTAGTGGCCTTTGCCTGCAGCGAAAACGCAAGAGAGGTCGCAGACCAAACAACCGACGAGCGCTCCGTAGTGGACACTGATAGTGCCTCGATACAGCCCGCACTACAAAGTATAAATGCCAATGACCTGCTGCAGCACATCAAGGTGCTGGCCTCTGACGAGTTCGAAGGCCGGAGCCCGGGCACAGCCGGTGAAGACTCCACAGTAAACTACCTCACCCGCGAGTTTAAAAAGCTGGGCTTGCAGCCCGGCAACCCGGATGGCACATTCGTCCAAAACGTACCAATGTTCGGTTTTACAGCACAGCCAAAAGCCAACTTCACAGCCGGAGGCAAAACCATCAACCTCAACTTCCCAGATGATTATGTGGCCGTGTCGCGCCGCTTTGTGCAGAATGTAAACGTTAACAACTCCGACATGGTGTTCGTGGGCTACGGCATCGTAGCTCCGGAATATGGCTGGGACGATTACAAGGGAGTGGACGTTAAGGGTAAGACTATCGTGATGCTCATCAACGATCCGCCTATACCTAGCCCAAACAATCCAGACCAGTTAGACAGTACCATGTTCGGCGGCAAAGCCATGACCTACTATGGCCGGTGGACTTACAAGTATGAGATAGCCGCCGAGAAAGGCGCCGCCGCCGCTATCATCATCCATGAAACCGGACCTGCTGGCTATCCTTATGAAGTAGTGTCGGGCAGTTGGAGTCGTGAGAACTTTGATATCAGCAACACCGGCAAAAACATGGACCTCATAGCAGTTGAGTCATGGATAACAGAGGCCAAGGCCAAAGAACTCTTCTCCGCGGCTGGCAATAACTTTGAACAACTGAAGACTGCCGCTGCCCAAAAAGGCTTTAAGCCTATTAACTTGAATGCTAAGGCTAACTTTACAGTAAAGAATCAACTACGCGAGACTGACTCGCGCAATATAATTGCAAAGTTAGAAGGTAGCGACCCGGAATTAACAGATGAGTACATAGTATATACCGCGCACTGGGACCACTTGGGCAAAGACGAAAAGCTGCAAGGCGATCAAATCTATAACGGTGCCATGGACAACGCCAGCGGCACTGCCGGCCTAATTGAGCTGGCTAAGGCTTTTACCCAGCTGCCTGAAAAGCCGAAGCGCTCCATTCTGTTCTTGGCCGTGACAGCAGAGGAGAAAGGCCTACTTGGGTCCAAATACTACGCGTCTAATCCGCTGTACCCGCTCAACAAGACACTGGCTAATATCAACATGGATGTGCTCAATCCTTATCACCCTACAGAAGATGTGATCGTGATCGGGCATGGAAACTCTTCGCTAGAGGATATTTTGGCAGAAGAGGCCCGCTCACAAAACAGACGCATTGTACCGGAGGCTTCTCCAGAGAAAGGCTCTTTCTACCGTTCCGACCATTTTGAGTTTGCCAAGCAGGGCGTGCCTGCACTATACGCCAAGTCAGGTATAATCGCCCGTGGCCAAGATGCTGACTACATTACCAAGCGGCAGGAACAATACACAGCAGACCACTACCATAAAGTAAGCGATGAAGTGCGTGATGACTGGAACTTGGATGGCGCCGTAGAGGATCTGCGTTTATTCTTCCTGGTAGGATACCGCGTTGCTAACGGCGAGACTTACCCCGAGTGGCGAGAAAAGTCGGAGTTTAAAGCTAAACGTGATAGCTCTTTGGCACAATAATGTGTCAATCCGCTTAGGTAAAAACAAAAGCCTTTTGGAAAACCAAAGGGCTTTTGTTTTTACTTGACCAAGACAAAACCCATAGAGATCTTTATTAACAATATCCTATTTCAAGAGATAAGAGCCATAATATCCCTTAAGCTATACTGACACAGTTTTAGTCCTTACACTATCTAAAAACCTCCTTTTACAAGCTTACAAGGCTGTTTCACTGGCAAATTTTAAAAAAACTTTAATCATTCGGGTTACCTTTCCGTATAACACGAATAAATAAGTACAAATTTACTTGTTTAACAAAACTTGAATTATCATGAAAAAGACAATAAAATTTGCTTTCGCTGCATTCGCATTTTTCGCTTTCACGGCCTGTGGTTCTGAGAACAATACGGCTACAGAAACAGATCGTATTGATGAGGTGGAGACCACGGACATCGACATGGACGCAGATATGGATATGGAAGCTGATACAACTACAGTAATGGATACTACCGTGAATGACGGTGTAGCTGATCAAATTCCAGAGGAAAGACCTATCCAGTAATTACATAGATACATAGAAGAAAAGTCCCCACCAATTAGTTGGTGGGGACTTTTTTTGTCCCTGATCACCGAAAAGAAAATAGTGGTTGGCGCGTGGATATGGCTTAATACTTGTTTAAATTTAGCCAATGGAAAATTTACCTTTAGAAGAGGATGGCGTGGCTATTGAGTTGGTAGCTTCTGAAGATGCCTTGCAACAGGCCATCAATCAGTTAGAACAATGCACAGAGTTGGCCGTTGACCTTGAGTTTGATCAAAACCGCTATACCTATGGCTTTAATCTGTGCCTTGTACAGATTGCAGATGGCAACGGGACTTGCTTTATCATAGATCCGTTTTACATAGAAGACCTTAGCCCATTTTTCAGGCTGATGGAAAATCCTGCTATCACAAAGATAATCCATCACTCCAACAACGATATCCTGTTACTAGATAAGATGGGTTGCAGTGTAAAAGGTATTATGGACACCGATGTGGCTGCCAAAATATTGAACTACGAGCGCTCTTCGTTGGCAACTGTGCTCAAGGAGGAATTTAGCAAAGAGATCGATAAGTCGCAGCAATCAAGTAACTGGAATAAGCGGCCTCTCACAGAGGACCAGTTGCGGTATGCTGCCATAGACGTCATATATCTGCATAAGATCAAAGCTAAATTGCTTGAGGAGATCGAAAAGCAGGGACGCATGCACTGGTTGGAAGAGGAAAACCACATTTTGGAGCAACTTAAATATACAGAGTCTGATAATCCCCATCTCAGACTAAAGCACTCATACCGGCTCAACTATTATCAGCAGTACCTCTTGAAAGGACTTTACGCCTTCCGAGAAGAGATGGCAAGGCAGTTTAACAAACCGGCGCACTTCGTCATCCCGAACGAGGCATTGGTTGAGTTGGCCAACAACCCCAATGTAGACCTGCATGAATGGCTCAACCACACAAGGGGGATACATGGTAATCTTAAGAAACCTAAAAATGAGCGCTTGTTACAGGAGGCCATGCAACAGTCTAAGGCTGCTGCGAAAGAAAACAACATAAGTCATGACTACCCGGAGCACCGCTTCCATAGACCGCTGCGCACCCCTGAGACAGAGCGACGTAAAGAGCACTTAACAGAAGTACAGAAATACATTATGGCTAACTACGGCGAGTATGCCTCTAAACTCATCATCAATCAGAGTTTGATTACAGACTTTAGCCAAAGTGGTAAACTGCGATGCACGAAGAAATACGCCACTGATATTGTGCTGGCTGCCGCGCAAGAGCTGGGCATAGATGTACCATTGTCTATAACAGCTCCCCAGCCGGGTGAATAACAAATACATACATCACGAAGAGAACATACAACATGGATGCAGTAAGGATTGAACATGACTTCCTAGGTGAGAAAGAGATACCGAGCGAAGTTTATTATGGTATTCAGACAGCTCGGGCAATTGAGAACTTTCACATAACCGGTATACCTATCTCTAAAGAGCCTTTATTCATCAAAGCTTTTGCTTATGTAAAAAAAGCGGCTGCCCTTGCTAATCATCAATGCGGGGTACTTAGCAAAGAGGTAACAGAGGCTATTTCCTATGCTTGCGATAAACTAATAGCCGGAGAGTACTTAGATCAGTTTGTAACTGATATGATTCAAGGCGGTGCGGGCACATCAGTTAACATGAATGTGAATGAGGTGATCGCCAACGTGGGATTGGAGTATATGGGCCATACAAAAGGCGCTTACAACTTCCTTCACCCTAACAACCATGTGAATTGCTCTCAATCCACTAACGATGCTTATCCTACTGCTTTTAGACTAGCGCTCTACTGGAAGATCCAAGGGTTCATCGAAAGCCTAGATGCCTTGCAACAATCTTTTTCACGAAAGAGTGATGAGTTTAAGGAGGTATTGAAAATGGGCCGCACTCAGTTGCAGGATGCCGTTCCAATGACACTAGGTGCTGAATTCCATGGTTTCTCTACAACCATCAAGGAAGATATTCAGCGCCTAAATGAGGTGAGAGCGTTAATCTGTGAGATTAACATGGGAGCGACAGCCATTGGCACCTCAATAAATGCCCCGGAAGGTTATCCGCAATTGGTAACTGATATTCTCCGTGAGATTTCGGAAGTACCGGTAATCTTGGCAGAAGACTTGATTGAAGCCACATGCGACACAGGCGCCTATGTACAGGTATCTGGTGTGATGAAGCGCTGCGCCGTAAAAGTATCTAAGATATGTAATGACCTTCGCCTGCTATCATCTGGCCCACGTGCCGGCTTGAACGAGATTAACTTACCTCGGATGCAGCCGGGCTCTTCTATTATGCCGGGCAAGGTGAACCCTGTTATACCTGAGGTAGTGAACCAAACAGCCTATTATGTAATAGGGGCTGATATGACGGTGACAATGGCAGCCGAGGCTGGGCAGTTACAGCTGAATGTAATGGAGCCTGTTATCGCCTATAGCTTGTTTAACTCCCTGACATTCCTTGAAAATGCTTGCTATACCTTACAAGCTAAATGTGTAGATGGCATCACAGCCAACGAAGAGATATGTAAGAACATGGTAATGAATAGCATTGGCATTGTGACATCTCTTAACCCGATATTAGGCTACGAAGAGTCTGCTTCTATTGCTAAAGAAGCTCTAGCAACCGGCAAGTCTATCCATGAGATTACAGTCTTGGAGCGTAAACTGATTACACAAGCCAAATGGGACGAGATATTCTCTATGGAGAATTTGATTCATCCTAAATTCATCAATATCTAAAAATCAGTCACACTCCAACACATAAAGAAGCGGCTCTCCTATTAATAGGAGAGCCGCTTCTTGTTTAAATATGGTTTTTGCGATTAGCCGCAAAAGTATATCCGGTCTTTAGGATATTTATCCTAGCCAACGAATAAGTCCTGAATATTCAATACGGATCGGCTCGTAGCGTGTGGTACAAAAAAGAAAAGGGCCGTCCTTTTTGGGACGGCCCTTTAGTTGGGGTTGGCGGCCACCTACTCTCCCGGGTGTGACCCCAGTACCATCGGCGCAGCCGGGCTTAACTTCTCTGTTC
>NZ_CANMNI010000003.1 GCF_947499215.1 uncultured Pontibacter sp. | reverse complement strand
ATCGCCTCCTTAGCTCAGCTGGTAGAGCAACTGACTTGTAATCAGTAGGTCGCTGGTTCGATCCCGGCAGGGGGCTCTTAAAAGCCTTCAGAGAAATCTGAAGGCTTTTTTGTTTTTACACCTTTCCGTATAGCACTCTTTCTTTCTATACCTCAGTGTATTATACTCCCACACACAAGGTATATATGGTTTTTCAAGTTTTATGCCTTATTTTGGGGATTCACCCAAGCACTGAACACGAGATCCATGCAACTCATAGAAGTTAACACCCCGGAACTGGCCGAAGAGTTTATAAAAATGCAGGTCAAGCTTTACCGCAAAGACCCTAAATACATTCGGCCGCTTGACAAGGACATCCACCAAGTGTTCGACCCTAAAAAGAACAAGCTGTTGCGCGACGGAGAAGTCATCCGCTGGATTTTGCGTGATGGTGAGGGGGAGACCATTGGCCGAGTAGCCGCTTTCATCAACAAAAAGACGGCAAATACCTTTGAGCAACCTACCGGTGGCATGGGCTTTTTTGACTGCATCAATGATCAGGAAGCTGCTAATATGCTGTTTGACGCTTGCCGCAACTGGCTGCAGGAACGGGGTATGGAGGCGATGGACGGCCCGATCAATTTAGGGGAGCGTGACAAGTGGTGGGGCTTATTAGTGGATGGGTTTCATGAGCCCACCTACTGCATGAACTATAACCATCCCTACTATCAAAAACTGTTTGAGAACTACGGCTTTCAGCTGTACTTTAACCAGTATGTGTATTACCGCACTGTAGAAGATCCGCTTCCTCCCGAATACCATGACAAAGCGCAGCGTATTCTGTCTGACCCCGATTACAGCTTCCAGCACATCGACAAGAATAATCTTAATAAATATGCTGAAGATTTCCGAATTGTCTACAACAAGGGATGGGTGAAGCATGAAGGAGTGAAGGCAATGAGCGAAGCGCAATCCAAATCCATCATGAAAGCGCTTAAACCGGTGCTTGACGAGAAGATCATTTGGTTCGCATACCACAAAGGCGAACCAGCGGGCTTCTTTATTGCCATACCTGAGTTGAACCAACTGTTCAAACACGTTAATGGCAAGCTGGATTTATGGGGAAAGCTCAAATTCGTATACCATCGCTGGAGAGGTTCCTGCAAGACCATGTATGGCATCGTGTTCGGTATTATACCAGAGTGCCAAGGCAGGGGCGTGGAGGCAGCCATGGTCGTTTCTGCGGCAAAACTGGTGCAAGGCAACCCGAATATCCCTTACTATGACTTGCAGATGAACTGGATCGGAGACTTCAACCCAAAAATGATAAAGTTGGTGGAGCATTTAGGTAGTCGCGTATACAAGACCTACACGACTTACCGCTTACTTTTCGACCGCGAGAAAGAGTTTAAGCGCGCACCGATCATCAAGTAAAGGCATAAAGATGGATTCACTGACGCAGATCGTATTGGGTGCCGCCGTAGGCGAGGCAGTGGCAGGCCGAAACTTGGGAAACAAAGCCCTGCTCTGGGGAGCCATTGCCGGTACCATACCTGATCTGGATGTGCTGGCTAATCCGCTGTTGGACATGGTAGGGCAGTTGAGTTTTCACCGCTCGGTCACCCATTCTTTTTTCTTCGCCATTATCACCTCACCTATTTTTGGCTGGGTGCTCTGGCGGCTCTACAAAAATGAGCACGCCACTTTCCGGGACTGGACGCTTTTGTTCTTTTTGGGCTTCACCACGCATGCTATCCTCGACAGCTTCACGACATGGGGCACGCAGCTGTTCTGGCCGTTCACCAATTACGGGGTAGCTTTCTACAACATCTTTGTCATAGATCCGCTGTATACGGTTCCATTCCTGATCTGCGTGATTGCCGTGATGTTCTATGACAGGCGCAATCCAAAAAGGCGGCGCTGGAACAATGCTGGGCTCATCATTAGCTCATTGTACATCCTATTCTCGTTTGGGGCGCAAGCCTATGCTAAAAGCGCTTTTCAGAATAGCCTAGAAGAGCAAGGTATAGAATATGATTCTCAAATCGTAAAAGCAACCCCCTTGAACACTTTGCTGTGGTCTGCTACTGCCGAAGCGGAGGATGGTTTTTATACCGGTTTTTACTCCTTGCTCGACAAAGACCAAAACATCAGGTATAGCTTTGAGCCAAGGCAGGAGCACTTGCTGGAAGAGTTCCGAGGCCACTCCAAAATGGAGCGACTATTGGAAATTACCAAAGGCTACCATGCCGTGGAAACGGCAGGAGAGGGAATTCATATCAAGGATCTGCGTTTCGGTCAGTTTGACGGCTGGCAGGAGGGCAAAGGGCAGTACGTGTTCGTATACCATGTGTGGCGCGAAGACGATGGCTCCCTTCACTTTGAGGAGATCAACAATCGTCCAAAAATTGATGTCGATTATCTGAAAGCATACCTGCACAGAATCACAGGAATTAAGTAAACCAAAAGATGCGAATGACACCAGAAAGATGGATGCTACATGGCAAAAAAGCCGTGGTAACCGGAGGCTCTAAAGGAATAGGGGCCGCTATAGTGGAAGAGTTTATTGGCTTGGGCGCCGAAGTACTTGCTGTGGCACGCAAAGAGGCGGACCTTCAACACTTACTGGCGCAGTTTCCCGAAGGATTGGAAGTATTGATAGCAGATGTCAGCACCACAGAGGGTCGTCAGACATTGATCGATAAAGTCCATACCGATTGGGGAGCACTTGATATTCTGGTGAACAATGTGGGCACCAATATCCGAAAGCCAACGACAGACTATACCTCCGATGAATACGATTTTGTGATGAACACCAACTTGCGCTCCGCCTTTGAGCTGAGCCGTGCCTTGCATCCCTTGCTCAAGCAATCGGCGCAGGGCAACATCATACACGTTACTTCGGTAGCGGGCCTGACGCATGTGCGCACCGGTGCCATTTACGGCATGACCAAAGCCGCACTGGTGCAACTCACCAAAAACCTTGCAGCGGAATGGGCACTGGACGGCATACGCGTTAATGCGGTGGCACCATGGTACATCAGCACGCCGCTGGCCCAGACCGTGCTGCAGAACGAAAGCTACTACAACGACGTGATCTCCAGAACCCCGATGCGCGTGATCGGCAAACCAGAGGATGTGTCGGCGGCTGTGGCCTTCCTGTGCATGCCGGCAGCGGCCTATGTTACCGGCCAAACCCTCGCTGTTGACGGCGGTTTTACCATTAACGGATTCCATCCGGCCTAATACCTCCTAACCTTACCGCAAGGTGCTTTTTCAAGGTAAACTATGGCCTTAAAAGCTGGTATATTAATGCAAATTTTACTACTTTTGTATGATAAGGCTGCAAGAGCGATTCACCTATTCTGAGAGCTCTTCATAACCCAACATGCATGGCAAAAATCCGACTGCTTTTATCCTTTAGCGCTGCTTTGCTGCTTCTGTCTGTCTCCTCCTGCAAACCACTTTGTCCTATCGCCCCCTGTCAGGTGCGCATGGTGCACACGCACAGTGGAAGTGAGGAGTATAGAGGCATGCCCTTTTACAAAAAACAGAACCCGAAAATAGGAGAGAGCCTGCCACAACAGACAGGTGAGGTGCGCAAGCGCAATAACGACAAGAGTTCACGCAAAAACTAGAACACGACAGGCAATCTGCCTGCCAGTATATCAACCAACACAAAACTATTATTTAGACCTTGAACATGAACGAAGGCGAACGAATAATACCGATCAACATTGAAGACGAGATGCGCGGTGCATATATCGACTACTCAATGTCTGTTATCATTTCCAGAGCCTTACCCGATGTGAGAGACGGCCTGAAGCCAGTACACCGCCGTGTGCTGTACGGTATGTCCGAACTGGGGGTATCCTATAACAAAGCCTACAAGAAGTCAGCGCGTATCGTAGGAGAGGTGCTGGGTAAGTACCACCCGCACGGTGACTCCTCTGTGTATGAGACCATGGTGCGTATGGCACAAGAGTGGTCGCTGCGCTACCCATTGGTGGACGGACAGGGTAACTACGGCTCTATTGACGGTGACTCACCGGCAGCGATGCGTTATACTGAGGCCCGCCTTAAGCGCATCGCTGACGAGATCTTGGCTGACCTTGATAAAAACACAGTGGACTTTGTGCCAAACTTCGACGACTCCCTGAAGGAGCCGTCTGTGATGCCAGCTAAGTTTCCGAACCTGTTGGTGAACGGTACTTCCGGTATTGCGGTAGGTATGGCCACGAACATGGCACCCCACAACCTTACCGAAGTAATCAACGGTACGATTGCCTACATCGACAACAGAGAGATCACCGTAGCTGAACTGATGCACCACATCACCGCACCTGACTTCCCGACAGGCGGTATTATTTACGGTTACGACGGGGTGAAAGCCGCATTCGAAACCGGTCGAGGTCGCGTGTTAATGCGCGGACGCGCCAATTTTGAGACTACTTCTACTGGCAAAGAGCAGATCATCGTAACGGAGATCCCTTACATGGTGAATAAGGCTTCTCTCATTGAGAAGACTGCAGGCCTTATTAACGATAAGAAAATTGAGGGCATTTCCGACCTGCGCGACGAGTCTGACCGTGACGGTTTACGCATCGTGTATGACTTGAAGCGTGATGCCATACCTAATGTGGTTCTCAACAACTTATACAAGTATACGCAGTTACAGTCTTCATTTGGCGTAAACAACGTGGCCTTGGTAAAAGGTCGCCCGATGACGCTGAACCTGAGAGACCTGATCCATCACTTCGTAGACCACAGACACGAAGTTGTGATCCGCAGAACGCAGTATGAGTTGGACGAAGCCAAGAAGCGTGCCCACATCTTGGAGGGCTTGCTAATCGCCTTGGACAACTTAGACGAAGTAATCAACCTGATCCGTTCTTCGCGTGATCCGGAGATTGCCCGTAATGGTTTGATGGAGCGTTTCGCTTTGTCAGAAATTCAGGCACGCGCCATTCTCGACATGCGTTTGCAGCGCCTGACCGGTCTGGAGCGTGACAAGATTCAGGCAGAGTATGCGGAGATCATGAAACTGATCGATTACCTGACGTCTGTATTGAACGATGAAGGGCTGCGTATGCAGATCATCAAAGACGAATTGAATGAAATAAAAGAGCGCTACGGTGACGAGCGCCGCACTAGCATCGAGGCTTCTACCGGCGATATCTCTTACGAGGACATGATTCCGGAAGAGAACATGGTGATTACAATTTCGCACGAAGGTTACATCAAGCGTACTTCGCTGAGCGAGTACCGTAGTCAGAGCCGTGGCGGTGTGGGTTCACGTGGCGTTGCCGCTTCTAAAGAAAGTGACTTCACGGAGCACCTCTTTATCTCAAGCACCCACCACCACATGCTGTTCTTCACAGAGTTCGGCCGTGTGTTCTGGATGAAGGTATACGAGATTCCGGAAGGAGGGAAGACCACGAAAGGACGCGCTATCCAAAACCTGATCAACATCGAGAAGGAAGACAAAGTGCGTACGGTGATCAATGTGCGTGACCTGAAAAATCAGGATTTCGTACTGAACCACAATCTGGTATTCTGTACGGAGCAAGGCACGATCAAGAAAACCGTGCTGGAAGCTTACTCCAGACCGCGTACCAATGGTATTAACGCCATCACGATCAACGACGGGGACCGTTTACTGGATGTGCAGCTGACGACAGGCAACAGCGAGATTATCATTGCGCTGGAGTCTGGCAGAGCCATCCGCTTTAACGAAAGCCAAGTTCGTCCGATGGGCAGAAACGCCGCAGGTGTGCGTGGTGTAACACTGGCCGGGCCGGAAGATAAAGTAGTTGGTATGGTTTGTGTAGAAAACGAAAGTACAGAGCTTCTGGTAGTTTCAGAAAATGGCTTCGGCAAGCGTTCGTTACTCGAAGAATACCGTATAACGAACCGCGGCGGAAAAGGGGTGAAGACCCTTAACGTAACGGAGAAAACCGGTAAGCTGGTAGCGATCAAAGGTGTGGTAGACACCGATGACCTGATGATCATCAACCGCTCCGGCATTACGATCCGACTGCGCGTAGCTGATATACGCGTTATTGGGCGTGCCACGCAGGGTGTACGTTTGATCAAGCTAAATGAAAGCGACCAAATATCGTCAGTAGCCAAAATTGAGATGGAGAACGAGGAGGAAGTGACCGAAGCCTTGATGGAACAGTCCGAACTGAAGCCGGAGGACTCGCTACAGCCTGACACCCAGATTGATCCGGATACTACGGAAGATGAAGCTTAATCTGTAAAAGGGAATTTTATTTCATTTATTTATCGTTTAACAAACAAACAAAAACCAATCTCTGAAAAGTATGAAAAAAATACTGATGACAGCCATGGCAGCCGCAAGCGTTCAGGTTGCTGTTGCTCAGAACTCAGCTGTAAACAGCGCTGTTCTTAACCATAAGAATGGTACGCTGGACAAAGCGCTGGCAGATATCAACAAAGCCACGGAGCACAAAAAAACACAAGACAAAGCGAAAACTTGGTTCTACCACGGTGTGATTAACCAAGACCTAATTGGTCACCCAATCTATGGTAAACTGGCTACGGAGGAAACTCCAGAAACCGCATTGGCTTCGTTCAACAAGACGCTTGAAATTGACGGCAAAGACGGTCAGTTTGGTAAAATGGTGCCAGAGCGTATGGAGATTCTGTACGGACAGGTTCTGAACCAAGCGGTTGAATTCCACAACAACCAAGACTGGGACAATGCCATCGCTAAATACGACATGGCTTCTAAAGTGAACCCAACCGATACTACTGCCATTTTATACGCTGCTTACGCGTCAACTGCAAAGCAGGACTATAAAACAGCTGTCAATTATTATGATAAGTTGATCGGTATTGGACACGATACGGAAGACGTTTACAAGGCTAAAATTCAATTGCAGCAAGCTGTAGAGGCAAGCGACGATGAGGTAATGGCATCGATTGCCGCCGCTCTCGAGAAGCACCCGAACAGCGTATACCTGATGCAGGAAGAACTGCGCTACTACTTGAAAAACGACCGTGCTGACGAGGCGATGGCTAAGCTTGAGAAAAACATTCAGGCTGATCCTAACAATGCGAGCCTTTATGCCGTGCGTGGTAACCTAGAGGAGCGTAAAGGCAACATCGATGCAGCCTATATCAGCTACAAAAAGGCGGTTGAGGTAGATCCAAACAACTTTGACGGTTATTTTAACCTTGGTGTACTGGAGTATAACAAAGGCAGCGATTTCAACAACAGAGCTGCTAAGATGGACTACGCCACTTACAAGAAAAAAGGCCCGGCGCTAGAAGCTCAGGCTAAGAAGCACTATGAGGCTTCATTGCCATACTTTGAGAAGGCTCTGGAGATTCAACCGGACGATCAAGCTACACTTGCAAACCTTCAGCGTGTATATACACGTCTTAAACGTACAGCAGATGCTGAGCGAGTAGGCAAGAAGTTGAAGAACTAATTAGCTTTTGCAGCCTAATAAAGAAAGGAAGGGAGTCTAAATCAGGCTCCCTTTCTTATTGTTACAAATATTACTTAACATAATATAAATTATAAGACTGATTATATACGAGTAATATTACTCTATAATAAGTGTCACTGATAATATACTTTATGTTAAACAGAAATAGTTGAATTATAGCAGATGTTTTTTCTGTTGTTGGAAAGCTTTTGGCGTTGTGCCGACTTCTTTCTTGAATGCACGGATAAAATAATTGAGATTCTGAAAGCCTGCCATATAGCATGCTTGCGTTACAGTGTTCACCGGATTACGCAGGTACTCCTTAGCGAGCTGAATACGTTCCTTCAAAATATAATCGGCTGGTGAATAGCCAAACTCCTCTCTGAATTTTCGGTAAAAACTAGCACGGCTCATGCAGGCTTTGTCGCTTAATTTATCTACCTCGATCTTTTCCCGAATACTTTCCTTTATGTATTGAATGATGTGCGCAAACCGGTTATTGGATGCCATAGTCTTGTAATTGGCCTCCAAAAGCTGTCTCGCCTGTGTCTGCATCAGCCTCACGAGCAGTTCGCGCAGTGCCAAACCTGCTAAAACATCTTTCTCTTTCGTGTGGTCGTCGATGCTGATACGAATGAAGCGATTAATTATGTCAGCCAGCTCTTGATTGTTCACCAAATGAAGCATTTCATGTTCTATCTTCCAATGTGAACTCCGCTCTACCTTCGGAAAACGCTCGTTGAGCATATTTACTGTCGCCTGTATCTGATCTTGGGATATGGCCAGCGCAATACATTGCGTCGGATTATTTCTTTCTGCCTCAGGAAAGTCAATCTTCATCACCTCATTTGGTGGCACTATCACCGATTCTCCCGGTAAATAGTCGAAACCCTTTTTACCGAAGAGGTGCATCACCTTTTTGCCGCGAAGCATACTTGTAAGCACCAGATCATTGAATACCAAGCTTACCTTCTCAGCTGACCGGTGCGTTTCAAAAACGTTCAGCTCGCAGTGCTCCAGCGTGTAGGCTGAACGGTTCTCTACCAGTGTCATGAGTGACTTTTCTTCCAGTACAGGCAGTTGTTGCAATTGATATTTTCCCGGCATATAATTTCAACGGATAATACGCTGTCTTATTCTGATATTAAAGATACATTTTTTGAGACAATAAGTTTAGTTTAAAACAATATTAGTCAGGAGATTAGCCATGAAACCAAAACCTATATTCTATGGCAACTTTAGATATGACAGCCGAAGCGCAAAACGTGCTGGAGCGCCCTAAATTCAAAGAAAAATATGAGCATTTTATTGGTGGGGATTGGGTCTCTCCTGCCAACGGAGAATATTTTGACAACATCTCTCCCATTGATGGCAAATCTTTTACGAAGGCCGCCCGAGGCACCAAAGAAGACATTGACCGCGCTTTGGATGCCGCACACAAGGCTTTCCAGTCATGGTCTAAGACCTCGGCCACAAAACGAAGTAATATCCTGCTGGCTATAGCTGACCGCATGGAGAAAAACCTAGAGATGTTGGCACGGGTGGAAACAGTGGACAACGGCAAGGCCATACGTGAGACTCGCGCCGCCGACCTTCCATTGGCCATTGACCACTTCCGTTACTTTGCAGGTGTTATTCGTGCCGACGAGAGCACCATGTCAGAACTCGACGAGACAACGATCAGCATCAACCTGCAGGAGCCACTCGGTGTCGTGGGCCAGATTATACCTTGGAACTTCCCACTGCTGATGGCAACTTGGAAAATGGCCCCTGCCCTAGCGGCTGGCTGTACCGTTGTGCTAAAACCCGCAGAACAGACACCGACCAGCATCATGGTACTGATGGAGCTGATTCAAGACTTGCTGCCGCCGGGGGTGTTGAACGTGGTAACAGGTTTTGGTCCCGAGGCGGGAAAACCGCTGGCCACCTCCCCTCGCGTAGCCAAAGTTGCCTTTACCGGCGAAACGACTACAGGTCGTCTCATCATGCAGTACGCCTCCGAAAACCTGATTCCAGTGACGATGGAACTGGGAGGCAAATCACCGAACATTTTTATGCCAAGCATAGCCGACGCCGACGACGAGTTTTTTGACAAGTGTGTGGAAGGGGCTGTGATGTTTGCTTTGAATCAAGGCGAAATCTGTACCTGTCCATCACGTTTAATCGTGCATGAGAGCATTTATGACCGCTTTATGGAGCGTGTTGTAGCCCGGACCAAGTCAATTAAAGTGGGTCATCCGCTCGCCGAAGACACTACTATGGGAGCACAAGCTTCCAATGACCAGTTTGAGAAGATTCTGTCATACATGGACATCGGCAAGCAAGAAGGCGCAGAAGTGCTTTGTGGAGGTGGTATTGCTAAATTGAACAATGGCCTTGAGAGTGGCTATTACATCGAGCCTACCATCTTCAAAGGCAACAACAAAATGCGGGTGTTCCAAGAAGAGATTTTCGGCCCTGTTGTGTCTGTTGCGACTTTTAAAGATGCGGAAGAAGCGATCTCCATCGCCAACGACACGCTTTATGGCTTAGGAGCTGGACTATGGACACGCGATGCACATGAGATTTACCAAATCCCTCGTGCCATTCAGGCGGGCCGTGTTTGGGTGAACTGCTATCATGCCTATCCGGCGCATGCTCCATTCGGTGGATACAAAAAGTCTGGTTTTGGACGTGAGACGCATAAAATGATGCTCAACCATTACCGCCAGACCAAGAACATGCTCATCTCGTACGACAAGAATAAGCTTGGCTTCTTTTAATTGTTGAAATGACAAATTTGAATCCCTGCTTATATCCTGAGCAGGGATTCTTTTTTAAAAACGTTATGGAAATAAAACGTGTAGAAATAACCGAGGAGGCTAAAAAGGTGATAGACCAGTTGCGAGAGCGGCATGGCCCTTTAATGTTTCACCAAAGCGGAGGTTGCTGCGACGGCTCCCAGCCTATGTGTTTTGAAGCGGGCGAGTTTAAAGTTGGAGACAACGATGTATTGCTTGGGGAGGTACATGGCTGTAACTTCTATATGAACCGGGACCAGTTTGAATACTGGAAGCACACGCAGCTAACGCTAGATGTAGTACCGGGCAGAGGCTCTAGCTTCTCACTGGAAATACCGCTCGGAATTCGGTTTCATATTCGGTCAAGGATCTTCACGGATGAGGAATTAAAAAAACTTCCTGTCCTCTAAGGTAGAGCCAATTCAGTATTTGTACGAAACAGAAAAAGCCGGTACTTGAACTAAAGGCACCGGCTTTTTCTATTATAGGAATGCTTTAAGCATTTAAAATATTGCAATCGTCTCAGTTGAAGAAGTCTCCTGCTTTGTGTACAGCTGTTCCATATTTGGCTTTGTCTCTAACATAGAGTACTCCTCATCACCACCGCGTGCCCAGCCAACCAAAGCTAAAGCGATGGATGTGGCAATCGCAATAACCAGAGCCGGCCACCAGCCATCAACTTTAAAATTCTTAACCAGCTTGTCGACAAGCTTGATCATTAGCGTCGTAACAATCAAGCCAATAATGGCTTCGAGCAGGAAAAAAGACACCAGATTCAATATTCCCCTGATGATCCAGCCAATTGTCGCGTTCAAAAGCCCGATCAAAAAGGCTACCCATAGCGCCGTCAGGAAACTCTTGACATGAACTTGAGGCAAGGCATAAGCTAGAAGTACAATGACACCGGCACTTACAAGTAAGTTGAGTATAAAATCCATAGTTTGTAATTATTAGGTTCAAAATGCAATTGTCCTACTTACGCATTACAAAAGCATTTTGATATAATACAGAACTTGGAATTTAATAATAGGGATGAACTAGTCACGCAGATAGTTCTTTTTCAGCTTATTCCGAAAGGCAGCTTCAAATTTAAGCACCTTGGGGTGTGTTACGGATACGACATAGGGATCATCGGGATTTTTTCGGTAGTAGTCTTGGTGATAGTCCTCAGCCACCCAGAACTTTCCGGCTGGCTCCAGCTCCGTCACGATCCTGTTTCGGAAGGTACCGGCATCCTCTAATGCGCGCATGTAGCCCCTAGCCTGCCGTTGCTGCTCTTCATCGTGGTAGTAAACTGCGGACCGGTACTGCTTACCGACATCAGGCCCCTGCCTGTTAAGGGTCGTTGGGTCATGGGTGGCAAAAAACACCTCCAGTAGTTCTCTGTAAGTAATAGTTTTAGGGTCGTACCAGATTCTGACAGCCTCCGCATGTCCGGTTCGGCCATTGCTCACCTGCTCATAGGTAGGCTGCTCCTCCTTCCCTCCAGTATAACCTGACTCCACGCGGTCCACCCCTCGCAGACGCCTGAAATAAGCCTCTGTGCACCAAAAACAACCGCCAGCAAAAGTCGCTTTAACTAAACCAGTAGTATCTGCACTGTTGCCGTAAGCATATGAACTTTCCTCGAGGTGGGTACGCTGCTCTCCCCCGGATTCGGTACACATCCAAAGCAGCATTAAGAAAGGTAAAAAAAGGTATGTATAATTTCGATTCATTCGCCGCAAGCCTATACTTTGGCTACGCTAAAAAGCTTAATTAGGTATAGAATTTCAGACAAAAATTATGCGTATACACTAAATTTCTTAATTAATGCCGGACCATGTTGTTCCAAGCAATTTAAACCTCGTGTTTCTTATCGGCAATCACTTTGTCGAGGTCCCATTCAACACGTTTCAGCAAAGGCTGTTGACGCACCTCACAAACTGACTTGGTACACACGGAACAGGACACCGCTACACAGGGGTCTGTATGAATAAACAGCTCTATGTCGGGGTCAATACGCTCTCTGATAAGCCTACCCACCGCCTCTACTTCGTCATGTGCCTCCAGTACCGACAAATACCACGGCACTGTCAGGTGACAATCAATATGCAGGGTGTTGCCATACTTGATGACACGCAAATTGTGTATGTCAATCCAGTTTTCGCGGCGGTTCTCATTTAGCACCCTTACAATTCGCTGCAGCAACTCATAGTCAGCCTCATCCATAATGCCGGCCAGTGAAGCCCGCAGTATACGGTAACCGGTATAGCAAATGAAAGCACCGAATAGAATGGCAACGGCACTATCCAACCATACCTCACCCGTCAGGTATAGCAGGAGCAGTCCGACCATAATGCCAGCCGTGGAGTAGGCGTCCGTTTTGAGGTGCTTCCCTCCTGCTACCAGTACCAGCGAATTAGACTGGTTACCGCGACGCTCTGTCACATATCCTACTATGTAATTGATGAGCCCTGAAATAGCGATAAGATATATACCTGCATCTAACCGGTATAGCTCCTGCGGCACAAACAGGTTGTAAATTGACTTAAGAATAATGGCGCCACCGGCCACCAGTATCAGGGAGCCTTCGAGTGTGGCTGCCACAAATTCAATTTTGCCATGACCGTACGGGTGGTTCAAATCTTTAGGCCGTGCTGACAAAATCAGACTGTACAGAGAAAAACCACCGGCCACCACATTGATGATCGACTCCAGTGCGTCTGTGAGAATCGCGTTAGAATTGGTCAGGTAAAAAGCCAGAAACTTGGTGAGAAGAAGTACTATGCCTACCAGCAGGACCAGCAATTGCAGTCGTACATTCTCGCTTTGTCGCAGGAGTAGTTTCTTCATGGAGTGCTTATTCCCTGTGATGGCTGCACAAATCGTGGCTATCTACCTACAAGGTACAGGTACTATGTGCAGAAGTCAAGCGGGAATGGAAAAGGATAAGAAAAAGGGGCTTTACACCTAAGACAAGGTATCGGCAAGATCTAGCCAGTTGGGATTCATCGATTCAACTAACCGAAGGTTCTCCTCCGGACTGCAGGCTTTGATGTGGCGCTCCCGTACTCGGGCTATTTCCTCCATGTCGTAGTGTTCGTAATAAACCAGTTTTGGATGTAGGTTAGGCTGTTCGGACAATGACATGTCGTGCTGCAGGTCTTTTGACACGCCGATATTCAAATGGGGCTGTGATTGGTCGCCCATTATGTAAACAAAATAATGCTGTGCTTGCTGGTTTGGCTGCATATTCAGGTGAGTTTGTATTTGATATACGCAACACCGGTGTACATGTTAGTGCGCTAACAGCCATTGACGTGCATCTTCTGGAAGAAAAAAAGTGCGCATCGCTATACCTGTCGTTCTGTCGACTGTGTTGTCTATTTCTAGCTGCGTGAAGAATTCGTGCGAGTATACCCAAGCAAAGTGTGTAATACCGGCCTCACGTAATGCCGGCAACCATACCTCGCTCATCCAACTGGTGGCGCCCGAGTGACCAGTCACTTTAGAATTATTATTCAGTATTTTAGTCACGTTTTGATTTCTGACATGCTCCAGAATTTGTAGACATCCAGTCTGTCCTTTTTTAAAATCCAACCAGCCAGACCAGTCAGTTGATAACATATGATGCTTAGCATCAAGCTTAATCTCTAAATACTCAGTCTGCAGAACCAACTGCTCCTGATTGTCCCTTACGTATACCATAACCTTCCAATTTACCGCCTTGTATTTTTTACCTAGACAGCGAGCCTAAAGTTACTATTTAGAACTTAATCATTGAACTATCCTAATATACCGAGAATAACTCTAAAAAATTGGAACTTAACAAGGTACATATAGTATTATGTATGCATACTTTCTCACAGAAAATAACCTTATGGATCTATATAAAGACAACTATTGTCACATTGCCTTTAATAAGAATGAGCGTACACATCATCTGAAATGGCTTCAACAGCCTGATGAAACCATACTCCTTAAGGCTTACAACATAGGGATAGATGCTGCTAAAAGATATCATGCGATCGGATGGTTAGCCGATAATAGTCTCGCTATTAATCTGGATCTTAGCATGCAGCGTGCTCTGGCTGAGCTAACCGCAAGCAGAATGAATGAAACAGAGATTACAAGATTTGCCCGTGTAGTACCTATGGATGTTTTTCATGAACTGGTGACTCACAAGGTTATCGAGTTGATAAATAATCTGACATGCAACACAATAGAGATAGAGGTATTCAGCGATTTGTCTGATGCAAAGGTTTGGATTTCCCAGCAAGATAGTACTCTAGCATCAGTCGGATAAAGACATTAAAAATAGAAGCCTATGGCCCTAGGACCCAAATTGATTGAGAAGCTTGACAAGATATATGCTCCTGACAGTAGACTGGACCAGCATTACAATGGCAAGGACCTCACTATTGTGACCAATGAAAACGGAGAGCCTGTGACACTATTTATCGGGAAGCGGTTAGAGGACGGTGCCATCTCCGGTGAGCGCTATGTGCGCAAAATCATCCGGGATGCCAAAACTGGAAAGATCCAGCGCAGCCACTGGGATTTGAAAGGCAAAGTCAGTCGCAGCACCTAAGCCTATTCCTATAGTTCCTGCATGTCAAAGTCCTTACCGCGTCCGTATTGCACCAGTTCATGCAGCAAAAATGTTTCGAGGGTGTGCAGGTCTTTCACTAAGTAAGCGCCTTCTTCGGGCATATCGACCACCTGAAACTCAAACTGCTCCCCGAAGTTTTGCAGCATGTACTTCTTTCCTCTCCTTAGGTTATCAAATGATATGGCCATTCGCTTTATCTGTCTTGTTGTAATCAACCGGCAAGTATAGGCAGCTTTCCGCTCAATTCTTACTATTCAGGCTAATTTATAGTTGTTCGTACCTGCTAGGTACAAAGTTGAAACCCGCTTTGACGTGGCAGCCTACCTGTTTTTACCTACCTTTGCCTTAAATTTATGGCTGTGCTTGAGATAATATACGAAGACGAGAACTACGTAGCGATTAATAAACCCAATGGACTGCTGGTGCACCGCACGCGCATTGCGGAAGAAACGAAGGAGTTTGCCTTGCAGATGCTTCGTGACCAGTTGGGTCATCAGGTATACGCTGTACACAGACTAGACCGAGGCACTTCAGGAGTCTTGTTGTTCGCCAAAAACCAAGAGGCTGTGAGCCCTTTGGTAAAAGCTTTTGAAGAAAAAACAGTAGACAAAACCTACTACGCCATCTTGCGGGGCTATACCTTGGAAAAAGATACCATCGACAGCCCCATCCGGCCGGACAAGGACCACAAGCACAAAGCCCCGCAGGATGCCGTGACACACTACGTACGGTTGGCAACCGTGGAGCTGCCCATACCTGTCGGCCGCTACAGCACAGCCCGCTACTCGCTGGTTAAGGTGACGCCGGAGACAGGGCGCATGCACCAGATCCGAAAGCACTTCGCACACATCAGGCATTACATTGTCGGGGATAGGCGCCATGGCGACTGGCGGCACAACCAGATGTTTCGGGAGCAGTTAGAATGCCCCATTATGCTTTTGCATTCCGCTTCACTGGCCTTCACGCATCCGGTGCACGGCGAGCAAATCCGGATTACTGCTCCAATACCACATCACATGCAAAAGCTTTGTATTCAGTTTGGCTGGTCAAATAGCTTAGAGCAAGAGGGTATAGCGACATTAGCAGACGCGGGTTCAAGCGTTGTTTAGCATGTGCTTTACCATTTCCACCTGCAATTGGGCCACAAAAGTGTTTCGTGAATCGGCGTTGAGGGCTGTCAGCAGATAAGCCATCCGTGAAAGACGCCAGTCCTGCACCACTTCCCCGTTACGTGATCGGAATACGACTTTGAAATTCTCCTGCAGCGGCACGTGCATAGAGTTACACACCTCAGTAGCCCGCTTCACCGCATCGCTTAGCTCTTGTAGGTTATTGCAGCCCTGTTGTTCTAGCAGATCACTCGCATAACAGGTTAGGTTGCGGTCCGCAAGGCTATCTACAAAACTTTCGAAGGGATGTTGGATGCTGATGTGTTCAATGGTCATTAACATGGCTTGGCTGGCTATTTGGTAATCGTATGATTTTATACGCTGGTAGTTTTGCGTTGATGGAGTTCCCGCAACCGCTCCATCAGTTCTCGCTCCTCTGCCGACAGATGCACGGGGAGCTGTACCTCTATTTTTACGTACAAATCGCCGTGCAGATCGGGCTTTCCATAAACAGGCATGCCTTTGCCCCTAAGTCGAAGAGTTTTACCATTCTGGGTACCGGCTGGTATTTTGAGTTTTAGCTTGCCCGAAAGCGTATGTACCTGCTCTTCTCCACCAAGTATGGCGGTGTACATATCAAGATTCAGCTGTGTATGCAGATTGTCGCCTTGGCGGTCGATACCCGGGAAAGGCTGCACCTGCACCCGTATGTACAAATCGCCCGGCGCACCTCCTGCGACAGCCGGACCTCCTTTGCCTTTGATGCGCAGCACCTGTCCGTCGGCCACGCCGGGTTTGGTTGTGATGCGTAGCTGCTGGCCGTTAACTGTCAGTAAACGTGAGGCACCGCTGTAGGCCTCCTGCAGAGAGATAAGCATTTCCGCCTCATAGTCCTGCCCCTTTGGTGCCTGTCCGCGACCGCGGAAACTAGCACCCTGCTGGGCAAAGCCGCCTCCAAAAAACTGTTCAAAAAAGTCAGAAAAACCGCTGCCACCCCCGAACATGTCGCCCATGTCAGCTTCGTGATACGTCCCGCGAAAACCGCCGCCGGGACGCCCTTGGTACTGTCCGCCTCCCTGCTGGAAATGCCGCCAATTGGCCCCTAGCTCGTCATATTGCTTGCGCTTCTGTTCGTCACCCAGCACTTCGTAAGCCTCACTTATGTCCTTAAACTTTTCCTCTGCGGCTTTGTCGTCTTTGTTTTTATCAGGGTGATATTTTTTGGCAAGAGCACGGTAGGCTTTCTTGATGTCAGCTTGGGAGGCAGACTTCTCAACGCCCAGAATTTTGTAATAGTCCTTGTATTCCATGCCTCATTAGTTAATAATCCGGTTACAGGTATAGAACGCAATCTTATATACGGGGTTATCGCCCCAAAACAAAAAAGCATCACCCGAGAGTGATGCTTTTTTGTTTCGTATCTAAGTGTTGCTTAAATGGTATCCGTCACAACCAACAAGGCATAGATAACACCCGGTATCCAGAAGAGCAGTGTCAGAATAAGGCTAATCCAGAACTGCGTGCCTATACCTACGTGCAGGAAAACGGCCAACGGTGGAAGCAATACCGCCAGAATGATCTTGATGATACTTACACCACTACCGCTACGATCCTGCATTAATGCTTCGCGCACCTCTTTCTTAAACTCTTTCTTCTCGGCCTTGGTCATACTTGCCAAGCGCTCTTTGGCCATCGCCATGGCTTCAGCTTCCGTTATGGTTACTTCTTCCACGGCTACAGGAGCAATTGGAGCAACTTTAGGAGCTGGAGCGGCTGGTTTAGCTGATACTGCCACGCTGGCTTCAAGTACAGGCTCTTCAGCTTCTTTCTCAGTGGCCTTCTCTTCAGCGGCAGCCAAGGCTACTTCGCTCAGGGAGATTTCAGGCGCAACTGCTTTCTCAGCAGCCGGCTTTTTCATGTCATTGTAAGGAGCCTGCTTGTGGCCAGCAAACTCATAGTACTTGGTGGAGCTACATGCAAACATAAGTTGTGCAGCAATCAGCACAAATACTAAATTAAGTAAACTTCTGATCTTCATAGTTTTAGGAATTTAAGGAATTATAATTAAAAAATTAATGCCCTTAGAAGGGTTAAACAAAATACAGAAGTGATAGGCCGATACTTATATGCAAATCTCTTCATATATATCATACAATACTGTTTATTAAGCTTTTGGGTTATCTTAAAAGCACACAACTATCTTGAATCACCAGAAAGCTCTGCTCTGTTACGGATAACCAGTTCTTGCAGCGTGCCAGCCAGAAGCGCCTGCAGCTTTTGCCACTTTTCACCTCCATCCAGTGGAAATCGCTGGTTTACTTCCAGTTCAATACCCACGTATTCGTTTGCTGTAAATTTGCGGCGTAAATAAGTCGGGAATCCATCGGAAATGCCCAAATAAGGATAATTGAAACGAACCACTAGGTCTTTGTCTGCCCGATTGAGTGCCGCTTTCCACTGCTTGGAATAGGCTTGCTCATGGGGTCGCTTGGGGTCATAGAGCAGACCAATATCCGCTTTGCGCTCCTCTCCTTCCAGCACCGGGGTAAATGTGTGCACCGCGATATGCAGCAGGCGTCTGCCCGCTGATACAAAGTCCTGCACCATTTGCTCGACCTGTTCCCGGTATGGCTTGTAATGGCGCTCTAATAAGCGGTCTTTCTCAGACTTCGGCAGCTCGTTGCTGAACTCGGAGAAGAGCTTTGCATGGTTTGCAGAACGGTTAAGCTCTACCAGCAGGCGACTTGTCTCGGCGTAGAAACTCACGTCAGCAACCGGCTTTATGCTATTGAAAAGCTCCAATGCCCCGATATCGTAGCCTCGGTGCGTTTCTAACACATCCTCGTGCCCATGAAAGAGTGGCGCATAGGCAGGAGGTATAAGGTTTCCACCATGTTCGCAGGTCAGTAAAAGTCTCAGCATGGTTTTTCAGGTATAAACACCCCGCCCCACTGCAGGCAATGGGCAAGGCCAAGGTAAACGCGTTGTATGTCTTGCTCTGTTGGGTTTTCACCTAAAGCCTCCACTATCCGTTTCGACAGACAGCCTCTGGAAAGAATCACGTTTAGCGCATAGGCTACATGCGGCTGCTCCTCAAGGTTGAGCGTCTCGGCGACAAGGTGTTTCCACAGTTCTCCAACCGTACAATTGTCTTCACAGTCAAATCCGAAACAGTCGATAAACGCCCGGTCTGTGATCACAGTTTCCTGTCCGCTTTTAATTACTTGGAGTAGCAGTTCTGACAAGCAGTTTTCGTCCCATTGCTGTAGCTTTTCAATGCTTACCCAGCGCTCGCCTACCAAGGCCTGCACCGTGGCCACCACGGCCTGCAACACGGCAAGGTCCGCCACGGGGCTTTCCTGTATATCAATCAGGCGAATTTCGATGGCATTGCGGTCGAAGCGTGCGATGGCACCGCGTGAGTTTAGGAACTCCTCTTGCAGCACACCCTCCGGATCGTAGGGAGCCACAGCCTTATACATATTGTTGAGTATCTGCGTCTCGTAGGCTTCCTTTGTGAACACCGCCTCGGGTACTACTTTCCCCGCTATGGCCGGAATCTTGTCTTGGTTGTGACGGTATACCTCTAGGCGGGTATCCAACAGACCGGACAGCTTTCCGTCGAGCATGGGCGACGAGGCGGCTAAGGCAGGTATAAGCGGTAGCACCATCCGGATGGCGGCGTGCAATTTGCCAAATTCCTCATCATTGCCGAAAGGCAGGTTAAGATGCGTGCTCTGCAGGTTGGCCCAACCATGACCACGGCAATCGAAAATCCGATTATAGGCTTCGTATACCGCATTGTGCTCGTGTGGCCAGAGCTTGGTTTCCTTAAATGGATCCATGAAAGGGTGCGCGCCTGTAGGCAAGAGCATGGCATGGTGCTTTTCAAGCAGCTTGTTGATGCGCTGCACATGCTGCTGGAAATGGTTCTCCAAACCAATCAGGGAAGAGGCCGGACTCTGTGTCTTGAGTTCTACCACATGCAGCACCAACTCGTTTGACCATGCCATCTGGCCGAACTCCACATCCGACACATAAGCGCCCACTTCATCATAGATCAATTGATCGGTGATGGGTTTGACCTGCAGCGTGTCCTTGTCCACGATCATGTATTCCATCTCCACGCCATAACCCTCAAACAGGTGCAGCGTTGCAGTTTTACTACTCATCTGTTCTAACGTTCTTGTTGTCATCTATGCGTTTCTTTATGGATTTAAGGATAGAGGTATAAAGTTCTTTTTTAAGTATCTGGTCCTCGCAACCGGAGTCGATGCTCGGGTTGTCGTTTACTTCGATCACGTAGGCTTTTCCGTCTATCTCCTTTATATCCACCCCATAAAGCCCGTTCCCGATTAAGTTGGCCGCTTTTATTGCCGTGTGCAGAACTGTAAAGGGCACCTGTTCAAACGGTACGGTCTCGTGATCGCCTTCTGTATCGTTTTTCTTCTTGCCGTTCCAGTTATAGATTTGCCAGTGCCCCTTCGCCATAAAATACTTACAGGCGTAGAGCGGCTGCTTGTCCATGATGCCGATGCGCCAGTCGAAGTCGGTCGGCGTGAACTCCTGCCCAATAATCAGTTCCGAATCGTTCAACATTTCATCGAGCTCGCGCTCTAGCCCTTCTTTATCCTTGGCCTTTACGACCCCCTGCGAAAAAGAGCTATCCGGTTTTTTTAGCACACAGGGTATACCCAATTCTGCCTCCACAAGTTCTCGGTTATCCTTGTGTATGATCATGGTCTTAGGTATAGGCACTTTCGCTTTGGTCAGCAGCTCAGCCAAGTATACTTTGTTGGTACAGCGCAAAATGGAAATCGGGTCATCGATTACCACCAAACCATCGGCATAGGCTTTACGGGCGAACTTATAGGTATGGTGGTTTACCGAAGTCGTTTCCCGAATAAAGAGCGCGTCGAATTCCGGCAGGCGACGGTAATCGTCTTTGGTGATCAGTTCCACATAAAAGCCGAGGCTCTCCCCTGCCTCCACAAAATGCTGTAGCGCCCTTTTGTCGGATGGCGGCTCCTTCTCATCTGGATCGACCAGTATGGCTAAGTCATAAATCTTGTTGCGGCCGATTTTGGCACCCGAAAAACGGTGACGGGCAAAGTAGGATTTAGCGAAACGCAGCAGATAGCGCCAATGGTGTTCCGGCACATCATTTATAGGTATAGCCGAAATACTCTGCAGAACCCACTCGTCTTTATATACGAACTGGGCCCGCAGGAGCGGCGCCTGAAACAGGTCGTGCAGCTGCTTGCAAAGCTTTTCATACTTCTGAGCCACATTCTGTCCGAAATAGATACTCAGCGTGAAGGATTTGGAGCGCAAACTGCCGAGTGTTTTCTGGATCAGTTCGTTTAGCTCCACGGTGATGGCCCGCACAATGGTCGGACTCTTTAGGTCCTGCATGGTAGCTACGCTCGGTATGGGTTTGTGCCCGCGGGCCTCTGCCAGCAGCGACACATAGTATCCTGCGCTCTGATACTTATAAGAGCGGCACAGGTTAAAAATGCGCGCATTTTTTATATCAGTATAGGTCGCATCCGTCAGATAAGTCTGCACGTCCACCACTTCCACGTCTTCTATCGCCACATCCCAGTCCTTGGGATAATCCACTACTACTATTTTTCGCATTATTTATTCGTCGATGGGTTCGGTATGGGCGGGCTGGATGGCCAACAGGTTCGCATCGAAAGTTGCCATACCCAACATAATGGAGTTGAGTAGATGCGACGCCTTCACCTCATAGTAATTGTTTTTGAAATAGGGGTTTTCCTGATAGGGATCAGCAACCACGATGTGTTTCTGATCCTCAGCAAAGCCGCAAAGCACAACAAAGTGTCCCATTGGAAAACCGCGCACGTCGTCGTACACCGAATTGCCCTCCTCATCACCAAACTCACGGGAACTTTGGTAAAGGTAGGTGGCGCTGAGACCTGTCAGCAGCGGAATATCCCGCTCGAAGTATTCCCTCAACAGGCCCTTGGTAAGGTCAGTACAGCGCAACTCGCCGCCACGCTGCAGGAAATCGATGTAAGCCAAGGTAGCCCGCTTGAACTTGCTGCCCTTCTTGAATTGCAGTTGCTCCTCCAGTTTACCGATAATCTCTTCGTTAGTCAGATCAAACCAAGTCGGATCGAAGATGTGCAGGTTGTAGGTATAGATGCGGGCCCTGTAGCCTCGGCTAAGCGCATGGCAGGCGAGCAGCACCTCCAACGTACCGCCCTCGTCCAGATAGGGTACTTCCTTGATTACCTCTCCCAAAGAGATCGTATCTTTGAAGTAGCGATAGACCGCATGCAAACTGGTAGGTCCGCAGGTGGAGTCGTCGGGTTGCGTATGGATCTTAATCGGAATCACAGGCGATACTTCAGGTAAAACACTTTGTCAATGTGCCTGTTATACGCGCCCAGCAAAAGAAGTTATCTGTATTTTTAAAAGAAGAATTTACAATACTGCTAAAGAAAAGCACAATTATTGCTCTCGATTATACAGGTTTATGCTGGTTAATATCAGTATGAAACCGTATATTGTTTTAAAACTAAATTGTATGCGCTATGAATTGGGCCTATCGAATTACAAAACGGGACAAAGTGGCCTTTGCGCTGGGTTCTGTATTCGCCATCATCATATTAGCGAACTGGTTTGCCAGCCATAGTATTGAGAAAGTGAGTAACCAGTTCCGCTCCGTGTACCAAGATCGTCTGGTTCCTTCGCTGGTGATATCGGACGTAATGGAACGTTACTATCAGAACCGGATGACATTGGAAGAGCATATCCTTTCAAACTCCGTGGGTGAACAGGACAGTCTGTATGGTGTGGTTGAGGCCAATACCGCAGAGATTGCGTCGCTCATTAACCAGTTTGAAAAAACCTATCTGATTGAGCGTGAAAGCAGGGGGTTAGCAGAGTACAAGAAGCAGTTTCAAAACTTAGTTACCGTGCAGGATCGCATTCTTGAGCTCAGCAGTTCTGGCAATAAAACTAAGGCGGAGCACCTGTATCGCTCGGAGGCACATACCGCATTTCTGCACCTTATGGAGCCGCTGCATGAACTGATTCAAGTACAGGGCGAGGTTGGACAAGAACTCTACCAGTCAGCCGACCGGCAGGTGAAAACCCTTAAAGTACTTTCCTATCTGGTGATCGGCATGTCCGTTTTCATCGCCCTGCTAGTAGCCACCCTCCTACAAGCCACCCGCAAACTCAACAACATCAAACCTCAGAACTATCATTTAAATTAAGGAATTGGAGAGTTTAGGAGTTGTTGAAATACTAAAATCTTAAACTCCTAAACTCTTATAATTCCCAAACTTACTTCACCAACTCCTCTATCGCTTTATTGGCTCTTCCGAAGTTAAAGCCAGCGATAGTCTCTTCCATTAACCGGGCGATTTCCTTGTTGCATAGGTTGCCGATACTGCCTTCGTGGGTATGCGTTACAGATGCGGGTATGGTGAAAGTCCCCTGCTCTATGCGCTCTCCAACCACTTTGTAAGCATCTCGAAAAGGCATTCCTGCCAGCACTTCGGCATTCACAGAATCCACACTGAAAGCATACTTATACTTCTCCTCCTCCATGATCTGATCGCGCACCTGTAGCTGCGGCAACATAAAGGTCATCATCTGCAGACAGTCTTTCAACTCCGTAAAAGCGGGAAAGAGTGACTCTTTGAGCAGTTGTAATTCGCGGTGATAACCCGATGGCAGGTTGATGAGCAGCATGGAAATTTCGGTCGGAAGCGCCTGCAGCTTGTTGCATTTACCACGCATGATCTCGAACACATCCGGGTTCTTTTTGTGCGGCATGATGCTGGAACCTGTCGTGAGGTGATCCGGCAGACTGACAAAAGCAAAGTTCTGGCTCATGTACAGGCAAAGGTCCATGGCCATACGGGCCAATGCGGCGGCCACCGAAGCGATAGCCGTGCTCACGATGCGTTCCGTTTTGCCGCGTCCCATCTGAGCATAGACCACGTTGTAGTTCATGGTTTCGAAACCAAGCAAGTCGGTCGTCATTTGACGGTTGAGTGGGAATGATGAACCATAACCAGCAGCCGAACCCAGCGGATTTTTGTCAGTCACTTTGTAAGCAGCCTGCAAGAGCAGCACATCGTCCACCAGACTCTCGGCATAGGCCCCGAACCAAAGTCCGAAGGACGAAGGCATGGCCACCTGCAAATGAGTATAGCCCGGTAGCAGTTTGTCTTTGTGCCGTTCACTTTGCGCCTGTAGCACATCAAAAAGGGTCTTCACCTCTCCCACAATCTCTTGCAGTTCATGACGCAGGTATAATTTCAGATCCACAAGCACCTGATCGTTGCGCGAACGACCGCTGTGTATTTTTTTACCCGCTTCACCTAGCTTACGGGTTAACTCCAACTCTACCTGCGAGTGCACATCCTCCACTCCCGGCTCAATCTCAAAATCACCAGCCATGATGCATTGGTAGATGTTTTTCATCTCCTGCTGCAAGGCATTCAAGTCAGCTTTATCAAGCAAGCCAACTTGCTCCAGCATGCGCGTGTGCGCCAGCGAACCCAACACATCAAAAGCGGCCAACTGCAAGTCAAATTCAGGGTCGCGACCAACTGTAAATTGCTCGATCTCTTTTTGGACGTTGGTGTTTTTCTGCCAGAGTTTCATGGTGGTAATTTTTGAATAAGTGAATGAGTGGTTGAGTGATTGAGTGAATATTTATTATGTCATTTCGAACAGCGTGAGAAATCTGGAGTTAATATGTGGTACAATTATCGAAATCCAGATCTCTCACGCTGTTCGAGATGACATTTATTTGGCTATTTAATTACCCGCTCCAGAATGTCGATGTACAGACTTATACCTTCCTCCATCTCCTTCAAGTAAATAAACTCATCGGCCATATGCGAGCGGGCGGAGTCGCCGGGACCGAGTTTAAGCGAAGGTATGGAGAGCAGTGCTTGGTCAGAAGTGGTGGGCGAACCGTAGGTGCTACGGCCGAGCGCTATACCTGCCTGCACCAAGGGGTGCTCCATAGGTATAGCCGAAGGTTTCAAGCGAGTGGACCGTGGCCTTACCTCCGATTTCACATGCTGGCGGATCACCTCTAACACTTCGTCCATGGTATAAGCATCCGTCAAGCGCACATCGACTGTATACGTACAGCTGTCAGGCACCACATTGTGCTGCGTACCTGACTGTATCATGGTCACCGACATTTTGATCGGGCCTAAATGCTCGGAGACTTTCGGAAAGCGATAAGTTTGAAACCAATTGATGTCCGGGAGCGCTTCGTAAATCGCATTCAGTCCTTCCTCGCGGGCGGCGTGTCCGGAACGGCCTTTAGCCTCGCAGTCCAGTACCAATAGGCCTTTTTCGGCTACAGCCAGTTGCATCAGAGTTGGTTCACCTACTATCGCGGCTTCCAAGTCTCCCAATTCCGGCAGTATCAGCTCCAGCCCGTTTCTGCCTGATATTTCCTCTTCGGCTGTGGCTGCAAAAACGAGGTTGTATTTAAGCTCCTCTTGCGCATAGAAATATAGAAATGTGGCCAGCAAGGAAACCAGACAGCCACCTGCATCATTGCTGCCCAGTCCGTACAGTTTGCCGTCCTCTATGGTAGCCGCAAACGGATCGCGGGTATAGCCGGTATTGGGCTTCACGGTATCGTGGTGCGAGTTGAGTAGTAGCGTAGGCAAGTCAGGATCATAGTGCTTGTTAAACGCCCAGACATTATTGAGCTTTCGGTGCGCTTTCACCCCCTCTTTTTCCAGCACTGCAGCAATTAGCGCTGCTGTTTTATCTTCTTCTTTGCTGAATGAAGGTATAGCGATTAGTTGCTGGAGCAGGTCAAGGGCCTTCGGGTATAGCTGGGTCTTAACCATGTTGCAACTGTATAGTCGTTCCTGTGAAGCCCGTAGAAAGTGAAGGCAAGGCTTCGGCCTCCCCAATCAGTACGGCGCTTACCCCTAGTCGCAAAGCAGCAAAGGCATTATCCAGTTTCGGGATCATCCCATCGCTTACAATACCTTTTTCTTTCAGATCCTTGTACCTGTTCTGGTCGATATGCGCGATCACAGCATTGTCATCAGCTGCATCGGCCAGCACGCCTTTTTTCTCGAAGCAGTACACTAATTTCACATTATAATGCGGGGCCAAAGCCGTCGCTAGAACCGAGGCAATGGTATCGGCATTAGTATTAAGTAAGCTGCCCTTACCATCATGTGTGAGCGGTGCCAAAACGGGTGTCAAACCTGCTTGCAAAAGTGCTTGAATCGCTTGTGCATTTACAGTTTCTGGTCCGGCAATATCACCGGCAAAACCATAGTCCACCGTTTTGACTGGTCGCTTGGAGGCAGGTATGGCATTGGCGTCAGCACCGGTCATACCGATGGCGTTGCAACCGAGTGACTGCAGTTGGGCTACCACGTTTTTATTAATGAGCCCGGCGTATACCATCGTTACCACCTTGAGTGTTTCAGCGTCGGTCAGGCGGCGGCCCTCTACGTAAGCTGGCTGAATACCCAGTTGCAGCCCGATCGTAGAAGCAATTTTGCCGCCGCCATGCACCAGTAGTTTCGGACCGGACAGTTGCGCGAAATCAATCAAAAAACGCTGCAACCGCTCCGGGTTGTCCAAAACATTTCCGCCTATTTTAATGATGTACATGGAGTTAATCTTTAATACGTCCCTGCTTATTTCAAAAGATTGTTTGCTGTAGAGGTTCTCTTAATACCGGATCAAACCACCCCTACCCCTCCTTGTCCAAGGAGGGAAACTCTGGTTCTACTACATTGTAGGTTCATGCGCTGTAGTTGTTATGTCCCAGGTCTACCTTCTCTACGAGCCAATTCTACTTGTTTGCTCTCAACCCGAAAGTATTTGGGAGGAGGGCGAAAGTTTACCATAACAACAAACAATCAGCAACTAACCATTAATCCCCTCCAGCATCCGCTTCAGCACTGCCTGCGCAGCGTATAGTCTGTTATTCGCCTGCTCGATCACCAGTGAGTTTGGTCCGTCCAGCACTTCGTGGCTCAGTTCCAGACCACGGCGTACGGGAAGGCAGTGCATTACTTTGGCATTATTGGTCTGGGCTAGCTTTTCGTTCGTTATCATCCAGCCTTCACCGTCCGTTAGTACCTGTCCGTATTGCTCATAGCTCGACCAGTTTTTAACATACACAAAGTCTGCGTCCTGCAGCGCCTCGTCTTGGTTGTGTAGCACTTGTGCGCCTCTGGTGAACTCCTCCGCCAGATCATAGCCTTCCGGGTTGGTAATCACCAGTTCCACATCCGCCTGCTGCATCCACTCGGCAAAGGAGTTGGCCACACAATGTGGGATGGGCTTGATATGCGGTGCCCAGCTCAGCACGACCTTGGGTCTTTTACCGGCAACAGCCTGTTCTTTTATCGTGACCAAATCGGCGAGACTCTGCAGCGGGTGTCGGGTGGCAGATTCCAGACTCACGATCGGAACGCCGGTTAGCTCAATGAATTTGTTCAGCAGGTCTTCGCTGTAGTCTTCTTCTCTATCCTGCAGCTTTGGGAAAGAGCGGATGCCTATGATGTCACAGTACTGGCCCATCACAGCGGCGGCCTCCCGGATGTGCTCCACGGTGGTGCCGTCCATAATCACTCCGTCCTGCGTTTCGAGTGCCCAACCTTCTTTGTCAAGGTTCATCACCATCACGTTCATACCCAAGTTCATTCCTGCCTTTTGGGTGCTGAGGCGAGTGCGTAGACTTGGGTTCATAAAGATCAGACCAAGTGTTTTGTCTTTGCCCAGCTCTCTGTGCGTGTAGGGTGATTTTTTCAGTTCGAGTGCTTCGTTCACCAAGGCGGCTACATCTTGCACATCGTGTACGGATGTGAATTGCTTCATGAGGCGGTTACTTTTTTGCTAAGGATGATTGAAAATGCTTTCAGGAACTGGTCGGCTTCAGCCTTGCTGATCGTAAGGGCTGGCAAAAGGCGTAACGTATTCTTGTTGGAAGAACTGCCCGTGAAGATGCCGAATTCGTTGAGCAGCGTCTTGCGTATACCAGCGCAGGGTTCGTGCAACTCAATTCCAATCATCAAACCCTGCGCACGAACTTCTTTCACGCCCGGCATTCCTTCGAGTTTCTCGCGCAGGTAGTGCCCCATGATGGTGGCGTTCTCTAGCAGGTTTTCATTTTCCATCACTTCCAGCACGGCAAGTGATGCAGCGCAGGCCAAGTAGTTTCCGCCAAAAGTGGTACCAAGCATGCCATGACTTGCCTCAATAGCAGGACTCACCAACACACCTCCCACCGGAAAGCCATTACCCATGCCTTTGGCTACCGTGATCAGGTCAGGGGTAATGCCTGCATGCTGATGGGCGAAAAACTTGCCAGAGCGGCCGTAGCCCGACTGCACTTCATCCAAAATCAGTAGAGCGCCGACTTGCTTGCAGCGCACTTCCAAAGCTTTCAGAAAATCCACGCTTGGGATGTTTACCCCTCCGACACCCTGTATACCTTCCACGATGACAGCAGCCAGTTCCTGTCCATGCGCATGCAGTGCTTCTTCAAAAGCAGTCACATCATTAAAAGGCAGGAAGATGAAATTCTCGGTCTGGTTGATCGGCGCTACGATGCTCGGGTCGTCGGTGGCGGCCACAGCAGCTGAAGTGCGTCCGTGGAATGAACTCTTGAAAGAGATGACCTTTTTGCGGCCCGTATGAAATGATGCCAGTTTCAAGGCATTCTCATTCGCCTCGGCACCGGAGTTGCACAGGAACAGGCTGTAAGCGTCGTAACCGCTGAGCTTACCCAGTTTTTCAGCCAGTTCTACTTGCAGCGGATTCTGAACCGCGTTGGAGTAAAAGCCAATATCGTAAAGCTGACGGGCAATGCGCTTCACATAATGCGGGTGTGAATGACCGATGGAGATCACGGCGTGGCCGCCGTATAGGTCGAGGTACTTTCTGCCTTCTTTGTCCCAAACAGAAAGACCGGAGGCTTTAACAGGCTCAATATCGAAGAGCGGATAAACATCAAAGAGGTTCATGGCTATGGAATTAGATGTAAGAGGTCAGGAAATAGATGTAGAACAGTGTTCTTAGGTATGTGAGCATGGTTGAATTGTTGATTGTTAAATTGTTTTTATCCTCAATAAGATTCTTCTAGAGTACTTAACCCACCCCTGCCCCTCCAAGGAGGGGATTATTACTGCAAGAGAGTCCCCCTTCGAAGAGGGCAGGGGAATGATAATCGCTCCCATATTCCTCTCTTGAGAGGGGCTAGGGGTGTGTTTACTATTTAAAAAGCCGCAGCCTTAAGCTTCAATCCGGCGGTCTCTTCCAACCCAAAAACCAAGTTCATGTTCTGAACTGCCTGTCCGGCGGCGCCTTTCAGCAGGTTGTCGATCAGGCTGGTGATAACGAGCATCTGCCCCTGCTTCTGCAGGTATAGCACGCACTTGTTGGTGTTCACTACCTGCTTTAGGTCCGGGTTCTGGTCCGCTACAAGGGTGAAAGGATGACCTTCGTAGTAGCTGTTGTATAGTGCCTGCGCCTCTTCCAGCGCCAAATCCGTTTGTAGGTAGGCCGTAATAAAAATTCCTCTTGCAAATGGGCCGCGGTAAGGTACAAAGTGAATCCCCGGCTGTTTTTCTGGCTGCAAACTTTTCATGCTGCGTTTAATCTCGCGCAGGTGCTGGTGCTCCATCACTTTATAGGTCGAGATGTTTTCGGTGCGCCAGCTGAAATGCGAAGTCGTGCTCAGGCTCTGACCGGCACCGGTTGATCCAGTGATGCCACTTACATGCACATCGGAATTGAGCAGCTTATGCTTTGCTAAAGGCAGCAAAGCCAGCTGTATACCTGTGGCAAAACAACCCGGGTTGGCGATGTGCTGCGCCTGCTGTATCTGCTCGCGCTGCAACTCCGGCAAGCCATACACAAAACTTCTGCCGCCCGCCTCAACCATAGCAGATGCTGTACTTTCATTCCAACGGAAATCCTGACTCAAGTCAATGATCTTGGTCTCGGCAGCCACTTCGTTTTCCGCCAGAAACTTAGCCGCTTCTCCGTGACCGGCACAAAGGAATAGCACATCCACAGGTATAGCCGCATCTGCCGTAAACACCAGTTCTGTCTCCCCCAGCAGGTCCGGGTGCGCGGCATATACCGGCTTGCCCGCCTGACTGCGGCTCTGCACAAAAGCCAACTCTACGTTTGGGTGTAGCAAAAGCAGACGCAACAGTTCGCCACCCGCGTAGCCTGCCCCGCCTACTATACCTGCTTTTATCGTCACGGCCATTATAGTTCGGTGTTGTTAATCTTGTGATACATCATGGCTTGGTTGCCGAAAATTTTCGAAAAGCCTTTCACATCCTCACCCGACCAAGCATTGTTCATCTCGCCGTAGCTGCCGAATTCCGACGACATCAGGTCATGCTCTGACTCAATACCTTCCACTTGGAAGCGATACGGCGCCAGCAGCACATGCACTTTGCCGGTCACGTTTTCCTGAGTTTCCTGCAGGAAAGTCTCGATGTTGCGCATAGTCGGGTCGATGAACTGCCCCTCGTGGAGCCAGTTGCCGTACCATGTTGCCAATTGGTCTTTCCAGTAAAGCTGCCACTTGGTGAGCACATGCTTCTCCAAGGTATGGTGCGCCTTGATGATTACCATCGGGGCGGCTGCCTCAAAGCCCACACGTCCCTTGATACCGATGATCGTGTCGCCCACGTGGATGTCGCGGCCAATGGCGAAAGGCCCAGCTATACCTTGCAGCTCCTGAATCGCCATTACCGGGCTGTCGTATACCTTGTCGTTTATACCTAAGAGCTCGCCTTTCTCAAAATACAGGGTCACACGCTCAGGCTGCTCTTTTGTCAGCTGTGTTGGGTAAGCTGATTCTGGCAGTGGCTGGTGCGAAGTCAGGGTTTCTTTACCGCCAACCGAGGTACCCCAAATGCCTTTGTTGATCGAGTACTGTGCCTTTACGAAATCGTATTCCACGCCGTGCTTTTTCAGGTACTCAATCTCCTCCTCACGAGACAGTTTCATGTCACGGATCGGCGTGATGATCTCAATCTCCGGGATCATCACATGGAAAATCATGTCGAAGCGCACTTGGTCATTGCCCGCACCGGTGCTGCCATGGGCCACGTAATCTGCACCCAAGGCTTTGGCGTGACGCGCGATGGCCATAGCCTGCGTGACACGCTCAGCGCTCACTGACAGCGGATAAGTGTTATTCTTCAGCACGTTTCCGAAGATCAAGTACTTGATGCAGCTTTGATAGTAGTACTCCGTCTCATCCAGATTGGTGTGCTGCGTTACGCCCAAATCATAGGCGCGCTGCTCGATCTGCAGCAATTCCTCCTCTGAAAAACCGCCGGTGTTCACCAGTACCGAATGTACTTCCAAATCTTTCTCTTCTTTCAGGTACTTCACACAGTAAGAGGTATCGAGGCCGCCGCTGAAGGCTAAAACAACTTTCTTCTTCATGATATTTTAAATGCTTGTCGGGTTAATGGTTGTGTTTCCGTGGCCATGTGCGAAAGTGCCGTAACCTACAGGTATAGCCGGTTCATCGATCGGCGTCAGGATTTGCAGCTGCTCGCGGGCGATCGGCTTTTGCTCTCGGGCCGGGTCATAAAGCATGGCGGTGCAGAGGCAGTTGCTGCGGTTCTTCATCGTCAGGATCTCATAGTTCACGCAGCTCTTACATCCGTTCCAGAAAGCTTCATCATCGGTCAACTCCGAGTAAGTTACCGGACGATAACCCAAGTCGGAATTAATCTTCATCACAGCCAAACCGGTGGTCAAACCAAAAATCTTGGAGCCAGGGTATTTGGTGCGCGACAGCTCAAAAATCTTGTGCTTGATCAGTTTGGCCAGACCGCTTTTGCGCAGCTCCGGCGATACGATTAAGCCTGAGTTGGCCACATACTTACCATGACTCCATGTTTCGATGTAGCAGAAACCCGCCCAAACGCCGTTCATATCCATGGCGATCACGGCTTTGCCTTCAAGCATTTTCTGAGCAATGTATTCTGGGGTACGCTTGGCTATACCTGTGCCTCTGGCTTTGGCAGATGCCTCCATTTCATCGCATATCTGCGCAGCATAGCCCGTGTGTTGCACATCGGCAACGGTAATGATAAAAGGTGATGGATTCATTTTGGAAAATATATACCCGGGCCATGCCTGTGCAAAGCCAGATGCTATAAATTAAAAACGGTGTGAAACAGCTGCGAACAAGTTATGCCAAAACGCATACCTCTACTCGTGAGCTTAAACACTAATCAGGAAAACAGGGGAAGAATGACCACTACGTAGGCGGTCAGGAAGCACGTCGGCCTAGGGCCTGTAGCGGACCACGGCGTTAATGGCCCTCAAAACTATCCTAGCAGACAGGATAGAAAAAGACGCACCTTTCAGCGAAAGGTGATTTACCATCTCAGATGATAAAGTCGGCTTTTTTTTCATTTCAGATAATCAGTTCTAATTATAAAAACAGGTCTTTGCCTGTTTAGGAAAGCAAAGATTTGCAATTAATATCGGCATCTACAACAATTGGTTGTATTTTATGATAAAATTTACACCTTTCTACAAAATGTTACAACAATTAGTTTAAATAGCTGCCGAATCCTGTGCCTGCAGGTTTGGCTATAGGAAGGATGTACTAAATAAGGCTGGTTTGTGTAACTTGCGGCGCAATGAAGAATCTATCCCTCAGCGTTATAATCGGCCTTATTTTTTCGGCCATTGGCACGGCATCTCTTTTCCTTACGCGTGACCCGCTCATGGCTGCCATCTGGCTCAGCTTTGGTAACGGTCTCATACTGGCTAACCTGCGCTTCAGCAAACCCGACGCTGCCGGAAATATGGCAGCTGCCCCTGTTCCTAAAGTGAGACTTTATGTTGGTATCGCTTTGATCGCGATGGCGGTGGTACTCCTGTTTTTTCAGATCTACTCAGACGTATCGCAGGGGTAGTCAGATTCTACTCTGCAATACCATTTCTACATTCACTGTTTTTGAATCGCGTATGAGTTTCATGCGAACTTTGCGCCCCGGCTTACTGTCAAATAGCTGCAGCAGTTCGTCCAAGGCCAGTTCTTTGCAATCACGCCCGTTGATAGTGATCAACTGATCGCCGGGCAAAAGTCCGCTCTCTTTGGCAGGCGAGTCCTCAATCACGTGAGAAACAATGTAGAGGTTGGTGCCCGGCAGTGGCGTGCTAATCTCAAAACCGGTCATGTTATAATAGAAGGGAGATCGGAACTTGCCGTTTGGTACCAACACCATGCGCTGATGCGGGTAATCAAAAATGACTGTGAAGCGCTTCAGGATATCGGAGCCCAAGTTGCCATTCCGGTTTGCCAAGTTAAGTGCCGCTTTTATAGATTCCTCGTCCGGAAAGGATGCCGGTAGATTCTGCAGTTCGTACTTGCCCAGACTGAAACTGTTGATGCGGCCAATCTTACCGTTTATATCACCACTGAGCCCTCTACCAAGGTAAGCTTCCATTACTTTAGGTGGTAACTGCAGACGCTCATCCGTGGGCAGATATAGCGACACAGAATGGCTGGCGCCTGTATCAATTACCAGCTTCACCTTTATGGAATCGCCGTTGAACTGCCTCACATTTGCTTCTACATAGGCCTTGGTGTTCTCAATCTGAAGCGGATAAATCTCTCCCCGCTTGGGCACTCTTACTTTCGCATCTGGCCTGTACAGGGTCAGGGTTTTATTGCTGTAGTTAATCTTGACGATAAAGTTTCGAAAGATATCGTAACCGATAATGCCGTGTACGGACATCCCCATCCGGGTGGAAAGATTAAACACATCTTCCATTAAGACATACACCTTATGGTTATCACCCTGTATCCCCGGCATGCGCATCACATTCCCCGCAGAGTATAGCGCCTCAATTTCGGCACCGGCACCCAAGCCCTGTATGGATATTTTGTTGGCCTCGTTCAGGCTGAGCGAATCAGAATAATACAGTCGGGTAATCAGCGTGTTTTTGACACCGGAATCAAGAATAAAATTCAGTGGATTGGAGTCGTTGATCTGAACAGGTATGATGATGAGGTTGTGAACCAGTTTGAATGGTATCGTAATGCTTTTACGCTTGGAGGTGAAATAGGCCGTATCAGTAGCCACAGTTTGCCCCAATGCCTCGGTTATGGGGAAGCAAAGGATACAAGAAAGAAGCGCAAGAGTGAGAAACCTTGCCATGGGCACGCCATTAAAAAGACTGAGACAACACGTCTTATTAATATACGCAGATTTTATAACAAAATATGCACTAAGGGGGATAATTAAATTCCTGTGTATGAAGAGACTAGGCTGTGTTATAACCAAAGCTCCACAGAAAGTCATACTGAAAGCTGCTCTTTCCTAGGAGTTATCAGCAAGAGCAGCTTACAAGTGGTTCAGGGCAAACCGTATTGCCTTCTGCTGCAGATACTGGGATTCGCATTAAAATAAGGCATAGAAACGGCTTTCAATCATTCAACAGGCAGGTATAGTTTTATCCCTTTCCCGAATAAAGCCTCGTCCAAATGGCCCATCTTTGATCTATCTGCTGTTAGGAGGTGCATGTGCAGGAAGGTATCGTGATGGGTGAACACAGCCTTGTGCTCCGTTGAGAAGAAGCCAATAATTTCTGCCTGTTCGTGAGTCAAGTGGTAACTCACCTGATTCCGGTGTGCCTCAGCCGGTGAACTGACTTTAGCCCCTTCGGGAAGGTTCAGGACATGAATCTTAGCTTTCTTAATTGGGCCTGTCAGTTTAAAAGCAAAAGGCCGCTTCGCAGACTTTGTGATTTCATCAAGATAGGCTTCCAGTTGCTTGATCGTCTGAATGGAGTCAGGTATAGCCGACGCCTTCATCTCCCCTACATTGGCATACACAAAGAATGGGGCTTCGACGGCATAGGTCTCCTCCACCGCCATTGTTGAATCGCTCAGTACAGTAGACTTGTAGGATTTGCCATCTACGATCATCAGTTCGCCGGCCAAGTAAGCCATTGGGCCCAGACCGTAGAGGCCTTGCTTGTTAGCGATCGTATCGAGGGCGATGGTACCGGCCAGTTCCCCTTTCCACATTACATTGCGCATGGCACCGACAACTTGTATATCGGTAGAGACAGTCCCTTCATTTTGGAGATCGCCTGATGTGCAATTGGTCAGAAGAACTGAACAGCATGAAAGGCCTGCTAAAACAAAAGTGATTGGTTTCATTGGAATTTGTTTGAATAATAATGCAAAGTAAATTGAAGGTGTAGAGCGCAGCAGCGCTTGGCGCCATTTATTTACGTGCTCTATCTCTTCCTCAAACTGGGCTTACAAGGATTTTATCCGTGATTTTAAGTTATTTACGACCTTCGATTGTTCTTGTAAATATAAGCACACATTCGCCCACCAGACTCTCCAACTGGTCTTTGATATACTCAGCTAACTAATTATTACGTCCCAAAACTTCTAGAACCGGATGGTAGTCTTTCTGGTGAATGAATCTGAATAATTTACTTCTTCTGATGATGACATTGCGGGGTTCGTCCACCTTTCCGATCACCTCCTGCAGTGCATTGATGAAAGTCGACTTTTTCCAGTTTTACGTTCGGACTACCATAGTTTGGCATCACTATGTTTTTTGAGGCGCTGCAGGAACCGGCCAGAAATAAGAAGGCAAAGAAGTATAGGTTGAATTTAATGTGGTTATGGTTTAATGTTTCTATTCGGTTGGAATTGGCAAGTTATGCTGCCTGAGGAAGGAGAGTTTGTCCCAGTAGCCTCTTTGGAGTTTGATCTTCCCGCCTACAACATAAAAGAAACCACAGCCTCGTAAACCCAATGGGTCTTTCCATTCGAGGATTCCCCAGTCACCATCTTCAAAAATATGCTCCACGATGCAGGTCATTTTAGCAGTAGAAAACTCCTGCTCAAACATTTGCCTTATGGCTTCTTTTCCAATAATTGGTTCGTTTGCTACTTGATGGTTAACGGCATCGTAATGGTAAAACGTAGCGATTTCGTCAGCATTTCCTCTGTTAAATACCTCTACCCATTTGCTTACTAATTCTTTCGGTCTCATTTGCTTACACTCCTGTTAGTTACATCTTATACCCTACGATAGAATCTCTGGGATGCTTAGTCCTTTTGCGCCTTAATCAATTCGCGCATATGCCGAATACTAAACTCCAAGGCATCCACCTCTTCGCTCAGGTATACATCGGGCGCAAAACCATAGGGATCAACCGGATGCTCTGCAATATCTTTTGATCTGAGAGAAGATGGGTATTTCAGCTCGAAACAGCCAATGGACCTAGTAAACTGGCTAAAGCCGTCCACCACCCCTGCTGTGTTTTGACCATAGAGCACCACTTTGTCGCTTTGATTCACGCGGTACACAAAGGTTTCGCCGGAGCTGGCTGTTTTCCCATTCATCAGAACAGCCACCTTCTTGTTTGGCGCAAACACAGCTTTAGGGGTATAGGTATAAGCGTATTCATCGTTGCCATACCAGTAAAAGGAGTTTTTAAGTGACATGAAGAAATCATACTGCGCCTTCTCCTCCTCATTCAGGTCTTCCGGATTAATGTGGTTCATCACTGTTTCCAGATTTCCTTCAGACATCCAGAGGCCAGCCTGCGGTATTTGGATAGGCCCGGTCAGCAGGTAAGGTAAAACGGGGTAATACACATTGTCATTCCCGCCATTGTTATCCCTCACATCCACAACAATAAATTCTGCCTGTAGCAGTTCGTCGTGGTGAGCCTTGAGTAAACTGTCTACAAAGGCTGGCTTTTTTTCATAGAAATTGGGAAGACGCAAATAAGGCACCTCTCCGTCAATCATCCGGAAATGAAATTCGCTGTAAAGATTCTCTTCCTTAACAGTAGTGGTTGGATCAGCAACGGGCCATACCTTGGTCCAATTGTTGAAATTTTTGAATTCCAATTGATGAGGGCTGTTCATATTGCCAGTTACCTTCTTCGAGCTGTAATCATCCATAAAGTGAGTGGATGAGTAGTCGTTTCCGTAGATGTGGGTGAGCTTGAACTTCACATCACCCGGCTTCCAGTTCTTGTTGGTGCTGCTTAAGACAATACCCACAAAATCAGATTTGCGGGCATCGTTATTAGGGTCCGGCAAGATGGCCACCTCGTAGCCACTGTACTTCCAGATGCCGAGCAAATCATTCTTTTTATACTTCTTCTTTTTGTAGTCTGCATGATATTTCTTCCGGTCCATCTCGATACGCTCGCTGCGATTTTCTTTACCACTAGCACCGGTGTATTCTATTCTGCTGTGTCCATCCCAAAAAAATGTCAGCCATTGCTGGAGAACGGGCAAACAGTCTTCGATCTGCTGTACTTCGGCTGCCTTGTTGCGGTACACTACTGTATGCGCTTTGTAAATCTCCCGGTTTTTGTCGGTTACTTTCAGGTGGAACAAGGAATAGTTGCTTTCATAATTCTGTACGGTCTGCTCAAAGGCTTCAGTGCAGTTGCAGTCCTGCGCTTGGGAAGGAATTGTAAAGGTGAGCAAAAAGGAAAGGATGAATAAAGGGTAGAATTGTTTCATAGGGAATTGTTGTGTGCTTCGCGTGTTAAATCATGCTAACGCTTCGTGTATACCTTATGAGAGGCAGTCAGCCGATACATAGGATATAAACCTTGTTGTGAAGTGTTATTTTTCTATTTCTTGCAACAGACCAAATTCATACCCTTGCTCGTTAAATTGCTTTCTCTCTTCTTCCGTCATTTGAGCAAAGACATAGTTTTCATGCGTGATGGTAGCAAGTATTTCAGCACCATCTCTCATTAGAGATAAGTCTTCAAATTGATAATTACGCCAGTCCTTGTACGGTTTTGAAAGTATGAATTCTCTTACCTTTTCTGATAATCTGTACCTGCGAAACATTCCATTTGGATATATTTTATCCCTTCTCTCTCCTTCTTCTATTAAATCAGATTTAAGAGATTCTAATTCTTGATTTAGTTTGGTTGGATTGTACAGAGTGTTGAACTCAACTGAGTCAGCTTGCTCTAAATAATGAGTCAATAGAGCAATCCACTTTTCGTTTTCAGCTATACTTTCTGAGAGAGCAAACAGATTCTTATCTTTCATTCTATAATTTTAACGACTTGGCTATGGTACGCTTATCCGCTATAGGTTTTGTTGGTGATTGATTGTTCTTCAATCGGTCCTACAACAACTATTTTTTTCTCTCCTACTAAACCAGATCTTAAGGCGGTATTCAGTAATAGTGTTAGAGGGAACAGCATAAACCCAAGACAGCCAGTATGGAAGTCGGAAAAGATTTTACTCGCCTTTTCCCCATTATTGCTTTCGTAAGTAACTGCCTTGACTAGCTTTCCCCAAATGTAGTACTCTTCGCTTATCCAGCCTTTCTTTATCGGCACTTCTAGTAGCTTCTCAATAAAGTCAATATTCTCCTTATTGTATAGTCCCGTTTTAGGGCTATTGCCACCTAACAGCTCTCCTGACCAACCTTTCGCTGATTCATTATAATATTGGATGTCGTCAAGACTTTTCCATTGCATGTCAGGCCATATGAAGTCGATAACTGTTTTATTAGTCTTAGAAGTAACTCTGTAGATGCCGTCTGACTGTTTATTTGTATTGTCGATGACTAGGTATAGGGAAGCGTCCGAGAACTTCTGCTCTAGGTACATCTTCCAATTCTTTATGTCATCTCCTTTTTTCATGATTGCAATGCACACCAACAGACTAGGCTATGAAGTGGCGTATCTACTTTATAGGCGTGGCTAGATTGTGTAATATTTCTTTAATATTTGTTTCAAATTATCTTTCTCTTTAACAATCATATTATCTAGATTTAAAGAATCAATCTTAGGTCTTTCTCTTCGAACATAGATCTTGCTTACAATATCAATTATACGGTCACCTATTTCCTTTCCAAAAATATTCCGGTAAATCTCTGAAGACTCTTGATGTGATAAAGTGAACAGCTCTTTCATTTCTCCGTCATGAGTAGCAAAGAGAAATACTTCATTAGAATCTTCTTCGTAGAAGTACTGGGTACTCCAGAGTGAAAGATAAGTTAGGTCCCAAGCTTGGTTTCGACACTTCTTGTCAACAGCCTCAAAACTTGTTTCCTGATTCCTAAACATCTTGCTTTTGCCTCCGAAGGCAAGCGCAGCAAAAAAGGTGGTGTATTTACAAATGAGAATGTTGTTAAAAACCCATTGATACAGACTTTCGAACTTTTGCTCAATTGAAGTGCTGTTATCATAATATAGCTGAGATAGCTTTAGCATTTCAAGGTAGTGCATCTTATAATGATCATTCTCCATGAAAAACTTGTAGTCAATTTTTCCCTCTAACTTGACTGGGGGTATGGTTAATCGCCTTCCTAAAGCTAAATCTAGCCAATGCGTTGGGTCATATTGATCGAAAATTTTCAGGAAGACATTGTTTTCTTTGCTAGCCTCAATGTCATTACCGTGATGATGTGAATACTCCATCTGCGCTAACCCTGACGTAACAGCAATGTTGTTCAACTCAGCCCACAACAGTAATGAACTCACAAGCTTCAAATCAAATTTATCTTTCAATTCACCTTGCGAGACGAGTCTTAAAATTTTAACTACTAAATTTCTATCTAGAATCAGGCAGAATTTCTTCCCATGGTACCCCGTGAAATCAGGAATACCATTTGGCGATATCTTAGGATGGAAGATAACTTTCTTATCGATTAAGAATAAGGTAATGCTCCTTAGTTCGCTTTCCTTTAGCTCGATAAGTTTCATCTGGTTTTCTTTTTTATGGCTTCTAACGGCTAGGCTAAAAAATGCTGCTGTCCCAATAGGGCAGCCGTGATTTTTAGCTCTTGTTATGCTATGGTTTTCTTTCAGCAAGGGTGAAAAAGCTCAAACCCGATTACCTTTCCATTCTCAATGACGATGTGAAACTGACTATCACTATTCTCTTCGGTTGAGAGGTAAAAGGTACTTGTGCCACCCTTATCTTTTTGTCCTTCCCAGACTTTATAAGAGTTGGGATAAGCCTTTTTCAACTCGGTCAGTTTGGTGTTTTTGTCAAGCGTCAATTGCTTGGTCTTTATTCTGGGGTTGGCTTTACTGAAGTCAATTCTGCCTACTTCCAGAACCCCGTCAACGCAATGAAATTCTATACCGTCCCAGCTGTACAGTTTTACATCCACGTCATTCCATGTAGGCGATAGTGCTCCACATTCGTAGTTCGGCTCAATTATAGATTTTGGTTTACCGAACACTTTCAACAATGCAGATTCAGATGACTTTGCAGTTATCTCGTTTATTGAAATCTCATCATACCCAACTATGTCAAGCTCCTGTGCATTAGCCCAGAAAGCGAATAGGAAAGATATTATTGTTAACGTCAATTTCATACTTTAACTACTGCATAACTACTTGCTAGCAGGAGTACCTACTCCCACTATCTGCACTATGTGTGGCGTTGAACTTGCTTATCAATTCCACTCTCTAAATAGCCTATATAACATTAAGCTAATATAATTCAATTCTTCTAAAACGGTAATAAAATTAAAATATATACTTGCAAAATTTCGATCCTAACAGACTCCAAGATCCCGTCAAAACCAGTTATCTTTAATGCCCTCTCCCAAATATCATTATCCTAACATAACCGCACCTCTTCTACTCTTTTTAGCCACTCCATCTCGACACCATCCCTCAACCGATTTAGCACAAAAACCACACATCATTTCCACTAATCCTCGCCCTTAAACCAACTTTTCGACACTAAAACAGGCTTTTCAGCAAAATTTTAAGTATATTCAAATTAATCAATACTTTTTATACCTACTCAAACTTATATTATTCTAATACATGCATTTAATCGATCTTAGCATTTTTGTGCTCTACATGCTGGCCATGCTGGGCGTAGGTTTTTACTTTCTCAAAAAGAACCAAGGTGCGGACGACTATTATGTGGGTGGCAGAGGTATGGGCAGCGGACACATTGGCCTCTCGGTGGTAGCGACCGATGTGGGTGGTGGCTTCTCGATCGGTTTGGGGGGACTCGGCTTTGTGATGGGCCTCTCCGGCGCTTGGATGTTGTTTACCGGTCTGCTCGGCGCATGGCTAGCAGCGGTTTTTCTGATACCAAAGGTCAAGCGCAATCCGGCTTTCGATAAGTTTCTCACCTTTCCCCAGATCTTCGGTCACTACTTCAATGCCCGTGTGGCGCTGCTGGCCGGCATTATTTCCGCTATCGGCTATACCGGTTTTACCAGTTCCCAGATACTGGCAGGAGCCAAACTGGCCAGCGGTACCTTCATTAACCTTGACCTGAACACGGCCCTGCTGATTATGGGCATCATTGCCGTGGTCTATACCGTGATGGGCGGACTAAAAGCCGTGATCTATACCGACACCGTGCAGTGGGCTATCCTCATGGGCGGACTTGTCTTTATAGGTATACCTGTTTCTTTTCTGGCTGTGGGCGGTGGCGTGGAGCAGATCGGCTTTGGTCAGCTGACAGATTTTGCATGGCTCTCGGCACAGTCCGGCCGCAGCATGGAGGCCATTCAAAGTACCCTGCCTGCTGAGTTTCTAACTTTGACCAACATTACATGGCAACAGATCCTGAACTGGGCGATCACCATTATACCTATATGGTTTGTCGGCATGACGCTCTACCAGCGCATCTACGCCTGCCGCGATGAGAGAACAGCCAAACGGGCATGGTACCTCGCGGGTTTATTCGAGTGGCCGATCATGGCTTTTATGGGGGTGAGTCTGGGTATACTGGCCCGGGTGGCCGCTGAACAGGGCATGTTTGACGCACTGGGAGCAGGCGCTGTGGTGGACCCCGAAACCGGACTGCCGATGCTGCTGCGCTCCGTGCTGCCTGTCGGCCTCATGGGCCTGATGCTTTCGGCTTATTTCTCGGCTATTCTCTCCACTGCCGACAGCTGCCTAATGGCTTCTTCCGGCAATATCGTGACGGATGTGATCGGCCATTTCACAAAAGCAGATCCGGATTCGCCGAAGATGCTGCGTCTGTCACAACTAGTTACGCTGCTGGTGGGCGCCTTTGCGCTTTGGCTGGCCACCACCATGACCAACGTGCTTGACCTCATGCTCTACTCCTACGCCTTTATGGTATCCGGCCTGTTTGTGCCGATCATCGGGGCATTGTTCTGGAAACGCCGCAGCAGCTTAGCCGCCTTCTGGGCCATGCTCATCGGGGGTTTCACCACCATTCTGCTTCAAGTGAACATGACTACCGAAGGCCTCGTAGATATGCCGTTGCTAGGTCTCAGCTTCCGGTTGCCCTACGGCCTCGACCCTAATTTATTCGGCCTCACGGCTTCCCTTGTGCTTTACATTACGTTAACTATACTATACCCTAATAAAACTGAAAAAGAGAAATGGCAGAAAACCACTCCGTCCACTACGAAATCCATACCCCAACCAACCATCAGCAATTAAACCGCGATGAGGTGCTTGACTTCCTGTTCGAGCATCTGGACCAGTACGGCGACGCCCGCGAAGACATTGCCAAGTGCATGGACTACGCGCTTTCAAATGCAGAAGGAAAAGGCGGTTCGGTGATCGTGGCGCGTGAAGACGGTAAAGTTGTGGGGGCGCTTATCCTGAACAATACCGGCATGAGCGGGTATATACCGGAGAACATACTTGTCTATGTGGCCGTGCATGGCAGCCAGCGTGGCAAAGGCGTCGGCAAGAAACTCGTGCAACTGGCTACCGAAACAAGCGAAGGCAGCATCGCCCTGCACGTGGAGCCCGACAACCCGGCCCGCCACCTTTACGAGAAAATGGGCTTCACCAACAAATATTTAGAATACAGACTTATCCGATAACAGTATGGCAGTCTTAAAACTGTGCCGTAAGAAACTAAGACACAACTACAACCACATCGATCGTGTGCTCCGCGAAAAGGGCATCGATTGGGGCATCGTGACCAAACTGCTCTGCGGCGAAGAGACGTTCCTTAAAGAGGTACTCGACTTGGGTGTGAAGGAAATCCACGACTCGCGGGTAACCAACCTGATCGCCATCAAAAAAATGGCGCCAGATGTGCAGACCGTTTACATCAAGCCCGCCCCAAAGCAAAGTATACCGGATATCATCAAGTATGCGGATGTGAGTTTCCAAACGGAGCTCGACATCATCCGGCTGCTATCAGAAGAGGCTGTGCGGCAAAACAAAGTTCACAAGATCATCATCATGATCGAGATGGGCGATCTGCGCGAGGGCGTGATGGGAGATGACTTGGTGGACTTCTATGAGCAGATTTTCAACTTGCCGGGTATATCGGTTATTGGCTTGGGCGCTAATTTCAATTGCCTGCACGGGGTGATGCCCACGCAGGACAAACTGATTCAACTTAGCCTGTACAAGCAGATCATCGAGGCCAAGTTCAACATCGAGATCCCGTGGGTATCGGGCGGTACTTCCGTCACCATTCCGCTGCTCTTTAACCACCAGATGCCGAAGGGCATCAACCATTTCCGGATTGGGGAAGCGCTGTATTTTGGGCTCAATCTATTTACTGGGGAAACCTTTGAGGGCATGTACGACGATGTGTTTGAGTTCTGTGCCGAGATCATCGAGCTGAACGAAAAGCCCATGATCCCGATCGGCATGCTGGCCGAAAACCCGAGTGGCGAGAGCTTCGAGATCGACGAAAGCCTTTACGGCAAAACCTCGCACCGCGCCATCCTCGATGTGGGTCTGCTCGACATCAACCCGAAATACCTCATCCCGAAAGACCATGGCCTGACCGTGGTGGGCGCCAGCTCCGACATGCTGGTGGTGGAACTCGGGATGAACGAACAAAACTATAAAGTAGGCGACGTAATCAGCTTTAACCTCCGCTATATGGGTGCCCTTAGCATCATGAACTCAAGGTATATTGCCAAAGAGGTAGTGGAATAGATTTAATGCTGCACTGATGCATCAATGTGCATATTAATGCATGTTCTGTTTCGGTACATTAATAGACTAAACGCCCTCGTTTTGAAAGCTTTCGGAATGAGGGCGTTTTTACGTCAAGCAAAAAAATAGAAGCACAAGCAGCAAGGTATCTCCTGTCTAAAACTTTTAGACTGCTCTCACGTCTCTAAGGTGAATCTGTATATTCCGATTTACTTATACCTTGGCAGCAAAACCCGCTTTATACAATCGCATCATTTACTCCTTCGAGGTGTTTGAGCATGTGCAACTGCGCAGTGGCACTTTTACGGTGGTGGTGGCACTGCTTGCGCTTTCGTGGCTAAATTCTCCTTGGGGTGAGGCTTGGTTGTATACTTGGACCACCCCGCTTAATTTTTCATTTGGCGCGTTCAGTTCTTCAAAGCCGCTTAGCTTCTGGATAAGCCATGTGCTGATGGCGCCATTCTTCATGGTGCTCGGTTTGGAATTGAAACGGGTGCTGCGTGTAGGGGAGTTGAAAGCTTGGAAAGACGCGGCCTTTCCGGCGGCAGCGGCTCTTGGCGGCATGCTCGTACCGGCTGGGCTATACCTATACATGAACCCAGATTCCTATCAGGCTGGCTGGAGCATTGTGGCAACGGGTGATGTGGCGGCTGTGCTTGCATTGCTCGCACTAGTGGGAGGTTTTCTGCCAGTCGCACTACGGGTATTCCTTTCTACCTTAGTCATTTTTCAAGGTATAGCTACCCTCCTGCTTGCTGTCGTGCTTTATACCTCCCTCCAAAACCTGCTGGCGCTTTCGATCGCCACTGGCATCTTCGGGCTGCTAGTGGTATTGCGGGCGCTGCGCAACCGCAGCATGTGGCTATACCTACTGTTGGGCTTCGTTATGCTGTGCGCCTTTCTGCTGGCCGGTGTTAACGGTGCCGTTGCCGGTGTGTTGCTGGCCTTTTTGATACCGGTGCACTCCCGGGTGGCGGAAGAAGATTTTATAGCCACGGCTGACACCGTGATGGGGCAACTGCACGGTCTGCGTATGATGAAGCGGCCGGAGCCCGGCGAAGAGATAGAAGAAGATTATCAGGCAGCCGTGCACACCTTGCGGGCCAATTGTAACCAAGCGCTTTCGCCTCTGCGCCGTCTGCAGCAACAGCTGCTGCCTTGGGCGGGCTACTTCGTATTGCCACTGTTCGCCCTCGCCTTTGCTCCCTTTGCCTACAACAGTTTTGAGTGGCAGAACCTGTTCGGCACCGTGCCCATGGGTATAGCACTGGGGCTTGTGTTGGGCAAACCCATCGGCATCCTGCTTTTCGTTTGGCTGGCCTCTGTGACGAGGTTAGCCCGTATACCTGCGGGCCTGCACTGGGTGCAACTGACGGGAGCCGCGCTACTGGCTGGGGCCGGCTTCATGCTTTCCATTTTTCAGGCGCATGCCGTATTTTCAGACACCGAACTGCTCTCGCTCGTAAAGATCAGCATATACCTCGCCTTGGCCGTATCGGCACTGCTAGGAGTTATACTGCTGACCGCAGTCGGTAAAACAAAAGGCCTGTAACACGTGGTAGCGTTACAGGCCTTTTCCTGTTCATATATCCCGATCACTGGATCGGCTATGTTTTTTTAGTCACCGCTAAGAAGGGCATCCAAGAAACCGATCTCTTCTTTCTCTTTCTTATAGACAATCATTGGCATGTCATCATTATGACGGAGGATCTTCTCGGTTACGCTACCCAGTACAAACAGGGCGGCAGCGGATTTACCTTTGGCACCGATTACCAGCATGTCGGCTCTGGCACGCTTGGCCTCTATTACAATCAGTTCACCTACATCATCCTCGTTTTCCTGTTTTACCAGTCGCAAGGTGGCGCGGTCTCTCAGTTCAGGGAAACGGGACAGTACTTGCTCAAACTTATCACGGGCGAAGCCTTGCATACGCTCATCAAAGTCCTCGTAACTCATACCCAGTGTGATATAGCCCGTCGGCACTTGGTATACGTGCAGACAGGTGATGTTGACCTCCGGTCTGGTAAGTGCGGAGTGCAGAATACGATCGAGCGCCATCATCGAATATTCAGAGAAATCGACACTGACCATGATATGGTTCAAGATCGGATCTTCATTCTCCGGCACAAACATTACACTCACACGGCCGCTGCGCAAAATTTTCTGTGCCAGCACACCGCTTCCGCGCATGTGGAATTTACGACCCACAACCACCATGTCGATCTGCTTTACCTTAGACCAGTGTAGCAGTTCCTTCAGCGGCGAGCCCTCCACTACCTGCACCTCTATCTTCGCCTGGCTTTCAGATCCGAAATAGCTCCGCACCTTTTCCTCCATCGCAACGCGGATTTTCTCGTCAGGTGTCATTCCGTTCGGCATGCCTTCCAAAATCTCTGCGGGTATGTCGAGGCTTTTTTCGGCGTGGATGAAGTATACCTTCTCTATCTCAGAAATGGAGCACAGGAAAGCCGTGTAGCGGATCAGGGTATCGTCCATCTCCGACAGGTCGAGCCCCACCATAATACGTTTCAGCGTGTTCATGATGATGTTTTGATTTTATGGGTTATCAGTTGCTGCGCTTGTCCTTTTCTTGCTCTCCCTCTCATTTTCGGCCCTGACGTAACATTAAGTGCGCAGATTGGTACTAAGTGTTAAATCAGCTACGAAATTACTAAGGATACATTTACAAACTAAGCATTTTTGATGTTTTTAGCTATACTCGCAGGATTCCTGTTTGCATTTGCCGCGCCTTTGCTCTACCGCTGGCTCGGCAAATGGGTATACGTGCCCATGGCCCTGCTGCCATTTTCCATCTTCGCCTACCTGCTTACGCTCACACCCTCCGTTCTTGGAGGCGACAATTTGGGAGAAGTGCAGCAATGGGCACCCTCACTCAACATCAACCTGCATTTTTACCTCGACGGGCTCAGTCTGCTGTTTGCGCTGCTGATCACGGGATTCGGAACACTCATTATGCTATACGCAGGCGGCTACCTGAAAGGCCATCCGCTGCTGGGTCGCTTTTATCTGTACCTGACCCTCTTTATGACGGCCATGCTCGGCTTGGTGCTGGCCGGCAACATCATTTCGCTGTTTGTGTTCTGGGAGCTGACCAGTATCAGCTCCTACCTGCTCATCGGTTTTGGACACGACAAAGAAAGCTCCCGCGCCTCAGCCCTGCAGGCCCTGCTCGTGACCGGCCTCGGCGGACTGGCCTTAATGGCGGGTTTGATCTTGGTAGGTATGGCCGGCGACACCTATACACTGAGCGAGCTGCTGGAGCGAGGCGACATGGTGACAAACCACGCCCTTTATCTGCCGGCGCTTGTGCTGGTGCTGCTGGGGGCCTTTACCAAATCGGCTCAGTTTCCTTTTCACTTTTGGCTGCCCAACGCCATGGCAGCACCGACACCGGTTAGCGCCTATCTGCACTCGGCCACCATGGTAAAAGCAGGCGTATATCTGCTGGCACGACTCACCCCCGTGATGGGCGGCACTGACGAATGGCAGTATACCCTGATGATAGTCGGGGGAATCACCACTGTGCTGGGCGCCTTGCTGGCTGTGCAGCACACCGACCTGAAAGCCATACTGGCCTATACCACCATCAGCGCGCTGGGGCTGCTCGTGACTATGACGGGCGTCGGTACCGCACCGGCATTAGAGGCCATGGTGGTGTTTCTGCTGGCGCACGCACTTTACAAAGGCACCTTTTTCTTAGTGGCAGGCAACGTAGATCATGCCACGGGCACACGGGACTTAACCCAGTTAACAGGCTTATCAGGTTCCATGCGCTACACGGCTATTGCGGCTCTGCTCGCGGGTATGTCGATGGCGGGGCTACTGCCTTTTTTCGGGTTTATTGGCAAAGAGCTAGTGTATGAGGCCACACTCGAAGAAAGCCCTTTCCGCTGGATGCTTTTCGCCATCAGCTTCTTCTCGGGAATGGTGTTTGTGGCCGTTGCCATCGCGCTGGGCTTTGGCTTATTCTGGCAACGCAGCGCAAAACCTACCCCGCTGCTCCATCCTGACAAGGCGTTACTATACCTGCCTCCTGTTATTTTGTCAATCACAGGATTGGTATTCGGTCTGCTGCCCGGCTTCTTGGTGACGCCCTTGCTGCGTCGGTCTGCGGAGGCCATGCTGGGCGTGGAGCAGGTATTTGAACTGGCGCTTTGGCACGGTTTCAATCTCGTATTGGGTCTGAGTCTGCTCACCATCGCGCTGGGCTATGTGGTATACCGCTTTTCAAACCGTCTGCAAGCTTATGCTACCCGCTTCAACGGCCTATACCGTTATGGTCCAGCTAACTTGTACCAGCTATCCTTAAAGGGCTTTCTAGCAGGAGTTACCAAAATTACGGCTAGCATCCAGAATGGCTATCTGCGCAGCTATATCGCTGCCATCGTGCTCACGCACATCACCCTGATCATGCTTTCGCTCTGGAAAGATGGGCCACGGCTGGAACTTGCTAACCGTCTGCCGGAGCTTGCCCAATTGCGCATGTATGAAGTGGTGCTGCTGCTCATGATCGTTCCGGCGCTTATTTTCCTGTTCAAGTCACGCTCCAGACTGACGTCCATTGCCATTATGGGCATCATCGGTTACTCCATCGCACTGTTCTATATCCTGTTTGGTGCACCCGATGTGGCGGCCACGCAACTGCTTATCGAAACACTCACTGTCGTAATCTTCGTACTCATCCTGCATAAGCTGCCCGCCTTCCGCTATCTGTCGCATGCGTCGGAGCGCTACAAGTATATTCTCCTGTCGCTTGCCTTCGGGGCTATGATGACCTATGTCATCCTGATCGTGAAACAGTACCCGCTTGATTCGGAGTTGAAGGCCTATTATGGGGAGAACAGCTACCTGCTCGGGCAAGGGCGCAACATCGTCAACGTCATACTGGTAGACTTCAGAGCACTGGATACGCTCGGCGAAATAGTCGTGCTGGCAGTGGCCGCCATCGGTATTTTGGCTATGCTGAAACTACGCATGCAGAAAGGAGAAAAACCATGAAGACTGTCATACTCGCGACCGCCATCCGGATATTGATTCCTATTTTCATCATTTTCTCTGTCTATACTCTCTTCAGGGGGCATAATCATCCGGGCGGCGGCTTTATAGGAGGGCTGATCGGAGCCATCGCTTTCGTGTTTCATACCATGACGCACGGTCCGCATCAAACCGTGAACACCTTCCTGAAAATAAACCTGTACGGCTATCCGCGCCAGCCAAACCAGAGTCGTTCGCTCTACCTGATGCGCATGATGCGGGTGAACGTGTGGAGACGAAGACGACTGGCCCGCCATCCGCAACTGAAAGAGCGTATGATCCGGATCGAGCCGATTTACATCATTGCCACAGGACTGCTGCTGGCCGCTACCAGCGGCGTGGCCGGACTAATAGCGGGGCAGCCGTTTATGCACGCCTTCTGGGCGGACTTTTACATACCCATACTAGGTAAACCGGGCACTCCCATCCTGTTCGATATCGGGGTATACCTGCTAGTGATCGGGGTAGTGCTCAAAATAACTTTTGTGATGTCAGAAGAATAAAACCATGGAACTCCTACTCCCATTTTTGATCGGCATACTTTTTTCAGCGAGCCTGTACCTGATTTTGCACAGGCACTTCTTCAAGCTCATACTGGGGCTCATTTTGTTCGGGCTGGCCACCAATCTGTTTCTGTTCGTGATCGGGCGACTGACACGGGGCGGTTCCGCTATTATCTCACAGAGCGAGCGGGTAGCCACGGAGCCTTTTGCCGACCCAGTGCCGCAAGCGCTACTGCTCACGGCCATCGTGATCGGTTTTGGTATTCAGGCATTTGCCATCGTGCTTATCAAACGGGTATACCAGTCGTTCGAAACCACCGACCTCGACGACATGAGCACTACCGATCAAATTGAAGAAAACCACTAAGCAACCCTATGAATCACCTGCTACTCCTGTTGCCACTGCTCATACCGCTTTACGGGGCTATTCTTTGTCTCTTTTTCTGGCGGTATGTGCGCGTGCAACAGCTTATTGGCATTTTGGCCCAAGCCTGCATGCTGATCGCCTCTTTCGTGCTGCTATTGGAAGTGAATAACAAGGGCATTATGTCCACCCAGATGGGTAGCTGGCCTGCTCCGTTTGGTATCACGATCGTGGCTGATGTATTCAGTTCCCTGATGGTTATCACTAGTTCCATAACCGGAATGGCCATTTATCTTTATTCTATCAAAGGACTCGACAAAGCCCGCCAGACATTCGGCTACTACCCTGTGCTGCTCATCCTTCAAATGGGTGTTTCCGGGGCCTGTCTTACCGGCGACTTGTTCAATCTGTTTGTGTGGTTCGAAGTGCTGCTCATCTGCTGCTTTGTGCTAATTGCGCTCGGGGGAACCAAACCACAGTTGGAGGGGGCCATTAAGTACGTGACCATCAACTTTCTGGCATCCGGCTTTCTGCTGACAGGTATAGGCGTGGTCTATGGTATCATGGGGTCGCTTAACATGGCTGAGTTGGCCGTACTAGTGCGCACACCTGTTTCCCATCCGGCCCTAATTTCCATGGCGGGTATGTTTTTTCTGATCGCCTTTGGCATCAAGTCCGCCATCTTTCCGCTGTTTTTCTGGCTGCCCGCCTCCTATCACACCCCTCCCATTGCCATCTCGGCTTTTATTGCGGGTATGCTCACGAAAGTGGGCATGTACGCACTCATTCGTCTTTTCACGCTGATTTTTGTCACAGATCAAGATCTTACAATTCCGCTTTTAACGGTACTGGCGGGCTTCACCATGGTCATCGGTGTGTTTGGAGCTGCATCGCAGAACGATTTCCGCAAGATTCTTTCATTCCACATCGTCAGCCAGATCGGGTATATGCTAATGGGACTGGCGCTGTTCACACCACTGGCCATAGCGGGAAGCATCTACTTTATCATTCATAACATCTTGGTGAAAACCAACCTCTTCCTGATCAGTGGCGTGGTGGCGCACCGCAACGGTACTTTTGCGCTCAAAAAGTTAGGTGGCGTATACTTGCAGCATCCGTTTTTGTCGCTGCTGTTTTTTATATCGGCTTTTTCACTGGCGGGCATCCCGCCTTTCTCCGGCTTTTGGGGAAAATTCATGCTGGCCAAGGCCGGTTTTGAGATAGACAGTTTCGTCATTGTGATCACCTCCTTGGCGGTGAGTCTGATCACTATTTTCTCGATGACCAAAATATGGAACGAGGTATTCTGGAAAAAGAAACCGGAGTCGGATCCGCTCTTGGATGTTATGGCGGATAGCGAGCAACAGGCAAGTAGAATGATGCACGTACCTATTGTATTCCTAGTAGTCTTTATTCTGTTTATCGGGATTTACGCGGAGCCGGTAGTTTCCATGGCTCATTTGGCTGCAGAACAGCTTCTCAACAGCGAATTGTACATTAATGCCGTATTGAAAAGATAACATGAAAACTTTTATCGTCCATTTCCTGATCGCCTTTTTCGGCAGCTACGTGTACTTTCAGTACGGCGACCCGGTGTTGCCCTACAATGCCATCTGGGCGGTGGCGGTCTGGGTTATCATCATGTTTATACTCTGGCTTTCTTCACCTTCTTACCATCGCTCCTATTTCCATAAACTGCCAAAGGCTTTCACTTTTATCTTATTCTTCCTAAAAGAACTGGTAATCGCAAATCTGAAGGTGGCCTACGACATCCTCACCCCAAACTACCGCATGAAACCCACCGTTATAGCGCTGCCGCTTTCGGTAACGACCGACATGGAAATCACGCTGCTGGCCGGCATCATTACGCTAACGCCGGGCTCCCTGTCCGTAGATGTGAGCCCCGACTGCAAAGTGCTCTATGTGCACACGCTCTACGTAAAGCACAATGATGTGGAGTTGGTGAAACATGAAATAAAACACGGCTTTGAGCGCCGTTTAATGGAACTGACAAGATGAGTCTTTTTTCTTTCACCCTCATATTTGCAATGGCAGCCCTGAGTATTTGTCTGGTCATGACGGCCATACGTTTCGCCATTGGTCCGACCCTACCCGACCGTATTACGGCCTTCGACCTGTTTGTGGCCAACGTTATTGGCATTGTGGCCATTTACACGGAACTCACAGGAAACGAAGACTTTATTGATGTGGCCATTATACTGTCACTCTTCGGTTTTCTGGGCTCCATCTCCTTTGCCTATTATCTTATGAAATCAACCCGCTAGCCTATGTTTGAAAACGTAAATTTCCTGCTCATCCGCGAGATCATCAGTTCGGTGCTCATTATCATCGGTGTTATGTTTATGCTGATAAGCACCATCGGCCTGCTTCGCTTCCCCGACTTTTACATTCGCATGTCGGCCATCACCAAAGGAGCAACATTGGGCCTCGGACTGATTCTTTCAGGTATGGGTATTTATTTCAACGAGCCTGACATGTTCTTGAAAGTGGTGCTGATCATCTGCTTTACATTCATCACTTCCCCTGTGGCCGCGCACGTGATCGGCCGCACCGCTGTGCGCAACAAGATTCCGTTTTGGGACCGTACCAACTTGGAGGAGTTTAAAGACTACATGCACAATGAGCACCAGTTCCATCGTGACCACGAAAAGGATAATCGTCCGAATAAATAGATTAGTGTGCTGTTGGCTGCAGGAAGGGCCGGATAGACTCGGCGTAGGTGTCGAAGGCATCGACGGTTGTAAGGATATGATCAGGATAGGTGAGCGCTGTTAGCTTTCCGCCGAACACGCAGCCTGTGTCAATGTTGATGGTGTTGTTTTTCCAGCGCGGTTCGCGAACCGGGGTGTGCCCATAGACGACCACTGCTACGCCCGAGTAATCGGCGGCCCAGTCGAGGCGAACTGGCAGGCCATGCGCATCAAGTTCGCCAGTGGTGGGGCCATAAAGACAGAGATCGCGCACTGATTTGCTGTGCCGGCCGTGCAGCCGCTCTTCCAGTCCGGCATGTGCCACAACCAAACGGCCGTCGTCCAAAATAATGTGGTGCGGCAAGTGCCCCAAAAACTCCCGGACCCGGTCAATAAACGCTTTGTCATAATTTTCGAGCTGGGCCACGGTGAGTTCCAGCCCATGCCGCACCTGCACGTTTCGCCCCATAAGCTTACGGTAGAGTTTGTCGTCGTGGTTTCCGCTCACGCAGAGCGCCACATCCTGCTCCACCATGTCCATGACGAGGCGCAGTACCTCCGGTGAGTTCGGCCCCCGGTCCACAAGATCGCCAACGAACACAGCCATGCTGCCTTCCTGAGGGGTCACACGATACTTGCCTGTCTTGCTATCATCGTACACCTCATAACCCAGTTTTTGCAGCAGTGCCAAAAGCTCATCGAAACAGCCATGCACATCACCTATCACATGGAAATGTCCGTGCAGTTCTTTCAGTATCAGGTTTCCGCTTTTGTCTGGTTCTTGTTGCATACACACTTAATTGGATGTTTCTACTCCTGTTCCAACCTCTATAATAACTAAAAAACCCGGCAGGAGGTTAGATTTACAGTGTTATTTTTTTGCTAAAAATGCACAATTTATACCTTTATGGGCTGAACCGGCAAGGTCCTGTCTTTAAATTTCAATTTTTGTAAACCCGCGAACATATTCGCGTATAGTCCTTCATGCCCCAGTTCCGCAAGTATAAAATACCGCTCCTCTGGCTTCGCCGCCATACCTCCACCCGCGATTTCATCTTGATATCGAGCGTATTGGTTGGGCTCACCGCCGGTCTTGCCGCCGTGGTGCTCAAAACGCTGGTGCACTACATACATCAGCTGTTGGCCTATGGCAACCGCCTGTTGGAGGAACCGGTGTGGCTGGTGGTCTTTCCGCTGATCGGCATCCTACTGGTGGTGTTTTTGGTGCGGGTGCTATTCAATGGTCAGTTGGGGCGCGGAACAGCCAGTATCCTGCATACCATCTCGCAGAAGTCAAGTCTGGTGGAGTCGCATAAGATGTATTCGCATGTGCTCACCAGTGGTATTACGGCGGGATTTGGGGGGTCTGCGGGACTTGAGTCGCCGATTGTGGTGACGGGCTCGGCCATCGGGTCTAATTTCGGGCGGGAGTACCACCTCAACTACCGCGACCGCACCTTGCTGCTAGCATGCGGTGCGGCGGCAGGTATAGCCGCTGTTTTTAATGCACCTATCGCCGGTGTCCTTTTCGCCATTGAGGTGCTGCTCACCGATATCAGCATCTCGGCCTTCATCCCTTTGATCATCTCCGCAGTAGTTGGAGCGCTTTGCTCGCGTATTATTTTACGCGAAGAGTTGCTATTCTTTACCGATCAGCTTGATATTTTCGCCGCTTCCCATGTGCCCTTTTATGTGCTACTAGGTGTCCTCACCGGTTTGATGTCGGTATACTATAGCCGGGCGGCTTGGCGTATAGAAGCACTGTTTGAGCCCTTTCAGAACCAGCCCTACCGGCGCGCACTTGTGGGAGGTGTCTTACTCGGGCTGCTTATTATGCTGTTTCCGCCGCTATTCGGTGAGGGCTACGGCGCCGTGAAACTCTTAGAAAGCGGCAAACCCGAAGGTCTGCTGCAGGACAGTTGGCTTTCGTTTTTCGGCACAAACGAATGGCTAGTGCTCGGCTTTGTGGGCATGCTCGCCCTCGTGAAAGTAGCAGCCACGACCTTCACCATCGCTGGCGGGGGCAACGGCGGCAACTTCGCCCCGTCAATGTTTGTGGGGGCGCATGTGGGTTTCTTTATGAGTCGGCTCATCAACATGCTGGAATTACACAAGCTGCCCGAGAGTAGTTTCACTGTGGTAGGTATGGCAGGTATACTGAGCGGTGTCATGCACGCTCCACTCACGGCAGTCTTCCTGATCGCGGAGATATCGGGGGGCTATACCTTGATGATTCCACTTATGATCGTATCAGCAACTGCTTATGCGCTCGTGAAATACTTTGAGCCTTTCTCACTCGACACCAAAAAACTGGCCCAAAAAGGCGAGCTGCTCACAGCCAACAAAGACCGCACGGTGTTACGCATTATGCAGATCCGCCACCTCGTGGAAACTGATTTTCACCCTGTCAGGCATACGGCCACGTTAGGCGAACTCGTGGATGTGATCGCCCACTCCCGCCGTAACCTATACCCAGTGGTGGATGAACAGCAAAAGCTGCGGGGCATTATTTTGCTAGAGGACGTGCGGGAGATCATGTTCAAACAGGACAAATATGACAAGGTGCTGGTATCAGAACTAATGTCGGCCCCGCCTGCCGTCGTGCGCCACAACGATACCATGGCCGATGTGATGAAAAAGTTCGACGAAACCGGCGCATGGAACCTCCCCGTGCTCAAAGGCGATCAATACCTCGGCTTCGTATCTAAATCCAGCATTTTCACCAAGTATAGAAAACTGTTGATTAAAACAACGGGAAGTTAAGATTGAGTTCTGAGTCTCGAGTTCTGAGTTTAGAGTTCTATGGTTTGGAATTCTAAACTTAATACTCCTTTCCTGTTCCCCTATTGGAGGCTGGCGGCTATTACTTTGATACCTACGGCTGTTCGGAAAACGCTCACAAGTCAGTTTTTTCAGTAGTAGAATACTGACTGGCTTTTAACACGCGCCACTGCAATTTCACCCTTCTGCACTCACTCTCTTTCTTTAAGGTAGCCACTTTAGGGAGGATATTTTTGTCGAGCGACTGTCTTTTGTTCACATCCTTAGTGAGCAGTTCCACCTTAAAGTCTTCGTAACACACGTTCAAATTTCCACTGCCTTTCTTGCGGTACAGCTCTATCTATGAGTTCGCTTTTCTGCAGACTGTCTTACTTGATGCTCATAAAAGAAGTGAGTACAAATTGAGGTTCAGTACAGCTGGGTTTAATGGAACTACCATGTCTTGTAAGGTAAGCGACTTAACATCCACGGGCTGCTTAGCACAAGTCGCATTTAAGCACACCCTGTTTATAACAAACCATTTGATAAATTTTATAGGCTGACCATTGCTGAAGACACCTCATAACGACGAAACCTAATTACTAATAATTTTAGCAATTCATTCAATCCAACATAAGCAAAACTTATTTAATGAACACTCATTCAATATTATTACCTATATTTGAACGTACGTTCATTCAATAATATGAGTCGCTTTCAGGAAAAAAGAGAACAGAGTGTAAATAAGCTAATTGGGGTCGGTCTAAGTCTTTTTGCGACCCAAGGATATGAAGCCACTTCTATCCGCACTATCGCCGCCGAAGCGGATATATCGTTGGGTTTGCTGTACAACTACTTTAAAAGTAAGGACGAACTACTGGAAGAAATATTTAGACGCGGTGTTCAGGACATCCACGATTCTTTCTCAGACTTGCCTGACAATGGCTCAAGTAGTACAGGTATAGAACGCCACATCCGGCAGACAGTAAAGTTGTTGAAGGAAAAGAAGGATTTCTGGAAACTACTGCACGGCATCCGCATGCAGTCTGCGGTGGTAAAGCAACTCATGGCTGACATGCAGGAACAGACCGCTTTCATTGAGGCCCGCATTAAGCAAAATCTGATAACGGCGGGCATCCCCTTCCCTGATCTCGAAGCGAAACTACTTTTTGCCTCCATCGACGGTATGGCGCACCACTTTTTGCTATATGAAAATTACCCGATCGATGACGTGGCCTCCCTCCTGATTATGAAGTATAAGAAGTGATTGTTTGTTGTTTTTTGAAAATGATATGAAATCTCCTAAATGGCTTGACCGTATTCTTTACCCCTTTGCGCATCACACTATGCAGTTGCAGTCCGGGCAAATGCATTATGTTGATGAGGGACAGGGTGATCCGGTCGTGTTTGTGCATGGCACTCCGACGTGGTCCTTTGTGTGGCGGCAGCAAATTAAAGCGCTTAGCCGCAATCACCGCTGCATCGCACCAGATCATTTGGGTTTTGGCCTGTCCGAGAAACCAGCAGAATTTGCCTATACACCCGAAGCCCATGCCCAGAACTTGGAGCAACTCATCGAAAACCTGCAACTAAAAAACATAACGCTCGTGGTGCATGATTTTGGAGGTCCGATTGGGTTGAGCTATGCGTTGAAGCACCCTGAAAATGTGAAGCGCCTTGTCATATTAAATACTTGGATGTGGTCACTGGAGGAAGAGAAGCAGATCATGAAGATCAGCAATTTCTTGAATGGCGCGGTAGGGCGTTTTCTATACCTGCGTCTCGGCTTCTCGGCTCGCGTGCTGTTGCCACGGGGCTACCGCGAGAAACGGCACCTCAGCAAAGATGTGCACCAGCATTACCTTAAGCCGCTCAACAACCCTCGAAACAGAGAGGGAACTTGGCGATTTGCAGTGGCGCTTAAGGATTCAGGACCTTGGTTTTCCAGCCTTTGGGAACAGCGAGAAAGCCTACGGGCTGTACCTAAGCTTATACTCTGGGGAGAAAAAGACGCGCTGCTGCCACTGCACCTGTTGGACAAATGGCAAAAAGCCTTTCCTGATGCTCAAATCAAACGTTTTAATGCCGGCCACTTTGTGCAGGAAGAGAAAGGTGGAGAAATAGCAGATCAGTTAAAACATTTTATATAAAGAATTTTTAATATTTATTATGCCATAATTAATCTTTTTCATAATTTTAAAGTCAAATTAAAACTATGAAAAAGATTATCTCCTTTGTCTGGTTCTGCTCACTGGCGATTTCATTTGCATCATGCGATCAAAAGGAGGAAGAAACTGCTTCTATCCTGCCAAATGTAGAAGCAACTATGGAGCGGACTTTTGATTATCTGGGTTCTGAGGAAACAGACAGAATGGTCTATACCTTAAGCTTATCTGAAATGCAACTGCTCTCGGATGATGACAGGTTGGAGGTAATGTTTGCCCCCACCAAGCCGGTTAGAAAAGATGCAATAGTTTTTAACATTAGGAAAACAGACTTGAAAAACGGCTATGTGGGTACTTACAGTCTGAAGTCACTTTCTACCAATAAGTCAGGGAAGGCAGAACTCACCTACTACCATTACCATAACAAGACAAGCAGTAATGCTTTGTTCAGTGTTGGCAACCAAATGGAGGGCAATTTTGAAATTAAAACCTACAATGCCTCGACTGGCCTTGCCAGCGGCAGTTATGTAGTAAACATAAAAAATGTAACAGACCCAACTGCTTACGAAACAAATCCATCAACACCTCGAAAGTGCGACATCATACTAAGAGGTGAATTCAACAACCTGAAGCTAAAGAAGTAAAGCTTATCATTAAAATCAAAAAAGCCAGTAATCAAATTACTGGCTTTTTTGATGCCTTATTTCTTATGTCGTTCTTGTAGCACCGCCACCACGTCGGCTAACTCCAGTCCCGTGGCTGCCAATAACACCAGCAGATGGTACAGCAGGTCAGCGGCCTCACCTTTCATTGTGTCCAGTTTTCCAGCCACCGCATCAATCACCGTTTCCACGGCCTCTTCCCCTACTTTCTGAGCGATCTTGTTTACGCCTTTGTCGAACAGGAAATTGGTATAGGAAGCTTCTGTAGGGTTTGCCTTACGTTGCTGTATCACTTCCTCTAGTTTGGCGATAAACTGAATGGCCGCCATACGTTTAACTCCAGCATCCTCGCCAAAGCAACTGGTGTCACCGGTATGGCAGGTCGGGCCGTTTGGTTTCACCTTAATTAAGAGCGAATCATTGTCACAGTCATCAACGATGCTGACCACCTGCAAGGTATGCCCGGAAGTTTCGCCTTTTGTCCAGAGACGGTTTTTAGAGCGGGAGAAAAAAGTCACCAGCCCCTCTTTTTGCGTTTTGTCAAATGCCTCTTGGTTCATGTAGCCCAACATCAGCACTTGGCTCGTCTCAGCATCCTGTATCACGGCGGGTACCAACCCACCCATTTTATTGAAATCTAGCACAGAGAAATAAGTTTAGAAGTTAGAAAGTTGGGAAGTTAGCATCTTACCGCTATATCTTCTCCTTTTAGGAAAAGCTTCAAATCCGGTATGTCCAGTTCGCGGAAGTGAAAGAGGCTAGCGGCAAGGGCGGCGTCGGCATGGGCAATCTGGAAAGCGTCAGCGAAATGCTGCATAGTACCTGCACCACCTGAAGCGATCACCGGTACGGAAACCGCTTCTGAAACCGCTTTGGTAATATCCAGCGCAAAACCGGCTTTGGTACCGTCGTTGTTCATACTTGTCAGTAGGATCTCACCAGCACCCAGCTCCACCACTTTCTTGGCCCAGTGCACGGTGGCATGTTCTGTCTCCACGGTTCCGGCGCGAGCGTATACCTTCCAGCCTGTTGCTTCAGTATACTTGGTATCAATGGCCACGGTCACACACTGGCTACCGAAGCGTCGGGCCAAGTCTTCTACCAACTGCGGATTGCGGATAGCGGCCGAGTTGATTGACACTTTATCGGCACCGGCTTGCAACAGCACTTCCACGTCGGCCACGGCACTGATGCCGCCTCCCACTGTGAAAGGGATATCGATGTGGCGGGCAATGTCGCGCACGAGTTCAGCGAAGGTTTTGCGCTCTTCGTTGGTGGCGGTGATATCCAGAAACACCAGTTCGTCGGCGCCTTGCTCGGCATACCACTTGGCCAACTCCACCGGATCGCCGGCATCACGGATATTCTCAAAACGGACACCCTTTACGGTACGGCCATTCTTAATGTCAAGGCAAGGTATAATGCGTTTAGTTAACATAAAAATCGCGCTAAGTCCTTTAGTGTAATTGTTCCTTCGTAGATTGCCTTTCCGATAATGGCGCCTTTTACGCCGATCTCCTGCAATACTTCAAGATCCTGCATCGTGGTGACGCCACCACTGGCAATCACTTGGGCTTCTGGTAAAGTGAGTTTCAGGTGACGGTAGGTGTTGATGGAAGGCCCCTGCAGTTTGCCGTCTTTGCTAACATCGGTGCAGATGAAAAGTTTGGCGCCCGTTTTGAGGTAGCCTGACATAAAATCCTGCAGTGGGTATTTGCTCTCTTCGGTCCATGCGCTGATGGCGATGTTGGTGCCTTTGAAATCAGCGCCGATGATGATTTTGTCGGCTCCGTACTGTAAGAGCCAGTTCTTCACTCTCTCCGGCTCACGTACTGCAATGCTGCCCGCTGTGATCTGCGAGGCACCCGCATCAAAAGCCTGTTGCAGGGCTTCGTCGGACTGCAAACCACCGCCAAAGTCGATGGTAAGGTTTGTGTTGGCGGCAATACTTTCGAGTACGTTTAAGTTCACCGGCTTACGGGCACGGGCACCGTCAAGATCCACCAAGTGCAGGCGTTTGATGCCATTGGCTTCAAAGCGTTTAGCCACATCTAAGGGGTTGCTGTCGTAGGTGGTTTGCTGGGCGAAATCGCCTTCAGTGAGGCGCACGCATTGGCCGCCGATCAGGTCAATGGCTGGGATTATTTCCATCATAAGGCAAGGAAGTTTTTAAGGATCTGAGAACCGGCAGGACCGCTTTTTTCGGGATGAAACTGCGCAGCGTAGAAGTTTTTATATTGTAATGCGGCCGAGAAAGGCTCCGGATAGGAAGTCTGTGCGATGGTATACTCACTCAGCGGCACATAGTAGCTGTGCACATAATAAGCGTATTCTCCTTCGGCTATACCTTCAAACAAAGGCGATTTCAAGTTTTCCAATTGATTCCAGCCCATATGCGGTACTTTCAAGTCTGTCTGAAATCGCTTTACCGGTAACGGAATAATACCGAGCAAGTCTGTATCTCCTTCTTCGGAGTGCTTACAGAGTAACTGCATACCTAAGCAAACACCGAAGAAAGGCTGTTCGAGTGTTGGCAGGAGCTTGTCCAGATTGCGGGCCCGTAGCTCAGCCATGGCCGAAGAGGCTTCTCCCACTCCCGGAAAAATTACCTTTTCCGCCGCCTTGATCGTTTCAAAATCGCAGCTTAGCGTAGCCTGCACCCCTAGTCGCTCCAGCGCAAACAGCACCGACTGCACATTACCAGCTTTGTAATCAACTATAACGAGGTTCATAGTTTATAATGAGTAATGAATAGTGACGAATGATTAATAAATCCTAAGATCCTGATTCAGACAAACAAAAAAAGCCTGACTCTGTTCGGAGTCAGGCTTTTGGAAAGTATATTTTAGTAAAACTAAATCAAATCCATAGGCAGACGGCTCCGAAACTGTTGCTTCGTGCATGATGATGGTGCAGATGTGCCATTGTGCCTTTCATTGGTACAAATATAAGTTGCGGATGGCGGAATACCATGCTTCTGTCTGTTTCTTTTTCGGAAGGTATACGATTGTCATTTCAGAATGTCGGGTTTTCGGTTATTTTTGGAGCATGAAAAAGATAATGATACTGGCTGGTGTGTTTGCCGTGACAATGGCGCAGGCACAACAGCGCATGACCCCGGAACTTCTTTGGAAACTGGGCCGGGTTTCTGCAGAAACCATAACTCCCGACGGTAAATCCGTGATCTATGGCGTGAGCTACCCGAACGTGGAAGAAAACAACAGCGAGCGCAACCTCTACGCTATACCTGTTGCGGGTGGACAAGCAACCCAGCTGACTTCTAGCAAAGGCAGTGAAAGCGTGGTGCACATTGACAAGGCGACAGGCAACGTCGTGTACCTGCACAAAGGGCAGCTATGGCAGTTAGCGGGTGGCAAAGGCGCACCGAAGCAACTCACCAACGTGGAAGGCGGCCTGAGCAATGTGCGTTTCTCACCAGATGGAAAACACTTATTGTTCTCCCGCGAAGTGGAAGTGAAAAAGATGCACAGCACCGACATCTACCCAGAGTTGAAGAAGTCGAATGCTTACGTATACGACGACCTGAACTACCGCCACTGGGATACGTGGGAAGAGGGCAAGTTTCAGCACATCTTCTTTGCCAGCTACAACAATGGTCAGCTCGGCACGCCGGTTGACCTGATGAAAGGTGAGCCATTTGATGCGCCGCAGAAGCCGTTTGGAGGCAAGGAAGACGTGATCTGGAGTCCGGACAGCAAGGCCATTCTTTATGTGAGCAAGAAGAAGTTTGGCAAGGATTACGCTGTAAGCACCAATACCGACATTTACCGCTACGATATCACCAGTGGAAAAACGACCAACCTCACAGAGGGCAACATGGGCTACGACACCCATCCAACTTACAGCGCCGACGGTTCTAAACTGGCTTGGCTGGCGATGGACGAAGACGGCAACGAGGCGGATCAGAATGAGCTGATCGTACTAGACACAAAGTCGGGTAAGAAGCACAACTTGACCAAAGACTGGGACGAAACCATCAATGGATTTGAGTGGAACAACGACGGCAGCAAGATCTGGTTTGTAGCCCCTACCAAAGGCACGATTCAGGTATACGAGATCGCGCTTCCGAAAAACCTCGAGAAGTTCACGGCAAAAGGTATACGTCAGGTGACCAAAGGCCAGTTCGACGTGAATGGTATTGCGGGTCAGGCTGGCAATAACCTGATCGTGTCGCGCAACGACATGAACCGTGCGCCGGAGCTATATCGTCTGGATACCAAGTCGGGCCAACTGACGCAGCTCACGAAAGTGAACGACGAGGTATACGACAAGCTGGCGAAGAGCAAAGTGGAGCCACGCACCACCAAAGCCAGCGATGGCAAAGACCTGTTCTCGTGGGTAGTATACCCACCGGACTTCGACCCGAACAAAAAATACCCGACACTACTCTACTGCCAAGGTGGTCCGCAGTCTGCCCTAACACAGTTTTACTCTTACCGCTGGAACCTGCAGCTGATCGCAGCGCAAGGCTACATTGTGGTGGCACCTAACCGTCGCGGCATGCCGGGTCATGGCGAAGAGTGGAACCGCCAGATCAGCGGTGATTGGGGCGGTCAGCCAATCCGCGACTACCTGTCTGCCATCGATGATGTTGCTAAAGAATCTTATGTAGACAAAGACAGACTGGGTGCGATTGGCGCGAGCTACGGTGGTTACTCTGTGTTCATGCTGGCGGGTCTGCACGAAGGTCGTTTCAAGACTTTCATCGCACACGATGGTTTGTTTGACATGCGCAGCTGGTATGGCACCACGGAAGAAATGTTCTTCGCCAACAACGAACTGAAAGGCCCTTACTGGGAAACTAAGTCACCACAGAGCTACAAGGAGTACAACCCGATCGAACTCGCCAACAAATGGGACACGCCGATCCTGATCGTGCAGGGCGGACAGGACTTCCGGGTAGGTATAGAGCAGGGTCTGCAGGCTTTCCAGCTTGCTCAACTTAAAGGCATCAAGAGCCGCCTCCTATACCTGCCAGACGAAAATCACTGGGTACTACAGCCGCAGAACGCCATGGTTTGGCAGCGCGAGTTCTTCAAGTGGTTAGATGAAACGCTAGACAAGAAAGCTAATTAAAACAGAAAGCCCGGTACTGTGTAGTACCGGGCTTTTTTTATGTTCATGGGATGAAGGACTATCCTTAAGGACAGGGCTGTTTTATTCTTAATAGATAAACTTAAAACATTCTGTCATTCTGTTAAGAAACTTGGTTGAAATAGAGGGCCCCTACCCCCGGGAGGTTAAGCAGAAGCTACTTGCTACTAAGATCCTTACAGGATGACAAAAGAGGTAGAATGATATGTAACGGCTTTACCCTTGAGGGGATATCAGAAGTGTTGACGTTTTATAAAAGTTTCTCACAACTTGCTTTACACCCCTATAATCCCCTCAAGGGTATAGTTTCTCTAGTACTTAACAGCCCTACGACCTTATCAAAACTAAAAGCTTTCCCGCAAAGCAAACGCCTGCCGCATCCGCTTGATCAAACGCTCCGACTCCTGAAAATTCACCGTCTGCTGCCCATCCGAGAAAGCTTCTTCCGGCTTCTGGTGCGTTTCGTAGATTACACCATCGGCTCCGGCCATTACAGCGGCCAGCGACATTGGCTCTACATGATCCCGCAATCCGATGCCGTGCGATGGGTCCACAATTACCGGCAGGTGCGTTTTGGCTTTGAGAACCGGCACTGCGTTCAAGTCGAGCACATTGCGGTAGGCGTTTTCATAAGAGCGTATACCGCGCTCGCAAAGCATGATCTTCTCGTTCCCGTTCGAGAAGATGTACTCGGCCGCCTGCAGCAACTCTTCCAGCGTACCGGAGATGCCACGCTTCAGCAACACAGGTTTCTGGGCCTCGCCCAGTGAGTCAAGCAAATTGAAGTTTTGGCTATTGCGAGCTCCTACCTGAAACACATCCACATAATCGACCATGTCCTCGATCTGCGACACCTGCATGACTTCGGTGATGATCTTGATGCCATTTTCGCTGCAAAGCTGGTGGAACATGCGCAGCCCTTCCAGCCCCATCCCTCTAAAAGCATAAGGCGAACTGCGTGGCTTGAACACACCGCCACGCATGATTTTCACATTATTGGCTTTTAGGTGCTCGACCACCAACTCGATCTGCCGCTCGTTTTCGATAGAACACGGACCAGCCATGATACTAAAGTTTCCCTCTCCTATTACCACGCCATCGCCCAAGTCGATCAGTGTCGGATTCACGCGCCACTTGCGGGAAATCAGTTTGTACTCGTCCGACACGCGGTGTATGTCCGCCACGCCCGGCAACTGACCCAGCGTGCGGATGTCAAAATCCTTTTTGCCGATGCCGACAATGTAGTGTGCTTCCTGTGTCTTTACTTCGTTGGCTTTAAAACCTATACCTTTTACTTCCTGCAGTATCTCTTCCAGTAGTTCGGTAGGTATACCTTGTTGCAATTGTATGATCATGCGATTTCGTTCTGTCTGATACTTTGAATAAATGTGCTGATTTTTTCGTGAAGGTTCCCCTCCTTGGCTAATGCCTTGATAAAAGCACTGCCGATGATAGCGCCGCTGGCGTGGTTACAGGCCTGCGTGAACGTGTCGTGGTTGTGAATGCCAAAACCGATGATGCCCGGATTGCGCAGGCCCATTCCGTTCACACGCTCAAAATAAGACGTGTTTACCACCGACTGCCCCGTTGTGCTGCCCGTCACTGAAGCGGAAGATACCATATAAATAAAGCCATTGGTGTGCGTATCGATTTCGCGGATGCGTTGTTCCGGCGTCTGCGGCGTGATCAGGAAGATATTACTGAGACCATATCGCTCGAACAAGGCCTTATATTCCCGCACATAATCCGACAAAGGCAGGTCCGGCAGAATCAAACCGTCGATACCTAATTCACTGGCTTTTTGCAGAAAGCGCTCCATCCCATACTGCATCACCGGGTTCAGGTAGCCCATCAGCACCAGCGGAATCTGGGTATGCTGGCGGATATCCTGCAATTGCTCAAACAGCTTGGGTATGGTCATGCCGTTGCGGATCGCTACTTCGGAGCTTTGCTGGATGGTCGGACCGTCGGCCAATGGATCCGAGAAAGGCATACCTATTTCAATCAAGTCTACCCCATTTTTCTCAAGCTCCAGCATGATTGGCACGGTGTCCTCCAAGTTAGGGAAGCCTGCCGTGAAATAGACTGAGAGCAAGCCCTGCGGCTTTTGAGCGAATAATTGCTGAATTCTATTTTCCATCTAGGTTGAATCTGTCTAAGTAAGTTGCCAAATCTTTGTCACCGCGTCCTGAAAGGTTGATTACCACCACATCACTTGGCTTCGCGCCCAGTCTGCCAATTGCGGCCAAGGCGTGGGCTGTCTCAAGCGCAGGTATAATGCCTTCGAGTCTGGTCAGTTCCAACACCGCCTGCAAGGCCTCCTCGTCCGTGATACTCTCAAAAATGGCACGACCGGACTGGTGCAGATGCGCATGCAGCGGTCCTACTCCCGGGTAATCCAAGCCCGCAGAAATAGAGTAAGGCTCTGTTACCTGTCCGTCTTCCGTCTGCATCAGCAAAGTGCGACTGCCATGGATAATACCTTCTTTGCCTAGGACTGAGGTAGCGGCCGACTCACCGGAGTCTATACCTAGGCCAGCAGCCTCAACCGCCACGAGCTTCACCTCTGGCGTATCGAGGTAGTGGTAAAAAGCACCGGCTGCATTGCTGCCGCCGCCTACACAGGCCACGACATAATCCGGGTTCTCACTGCCGGTCTTCTCCAGCAACTGCGCTTTCATTTCTTCTGAGATCACCGCCTGAAAACGAGCCACCATGTCTGGGTATGGGTGCGGACCTACCACGGAGCCGATGATATAATAGGTATCTTCGGGGTTGTTGATCCAGTCGCGGATGGCTTCGTTGGTCGCATCTTTGAGGGTACGGCTACCGCTGGTGGCAGGCACTACCGTGGCGCCTAACATCTTCATGCGAGCCACATTAGGGGCCTGTCGCTCAATGTCTACTTCACCCATGTACACGATGCACTCGAGGTTCATCAGTGCACAAACCGTAGCGGTAGCCACGCCATGCTGACCGGCACCAGTTTCCGCAATGATGCGGGTTTTGCCCAGACGCTTTGCCAGCAAAATCTGCCCAATCGTATTGTTGATCTTATGTGCACCAGTATGATTAAGGTCTTCCCGCTTGAGGTAGATGTTCGTGTTATACTTTTCGGAAAGGCGCTTGGCAAAGTATAGGGGCGTCGGCCGTCCCACGTAATCGCGGAGCAAGCTTTGCATTTCCTCCTGAAAATCCGGCTCTGCCATAATCTTCAAATAGTTCTCCCGGAGCTCCTCCACATTCGGGTATAGCATTTCCGGGACATAAGCCCCGCCGAACTTGCCGTAAAATCCGTTTTCGTCTACTGAGTATTTCATGTGTTTTTTATCTTTTGGTTCTGCATGGCGCGAGCGTCCTCGCTCGCGACTAGCTATTGTGGTGGCCCCTAGTGTTAAGCCGAGACTCCTTACAACTGAGCCAGAGACCCCCTATGATAAACACGAGCGAGGAAGCTCGCGCTATAAAATTTTCTTAATTACTAACTCTAAACTTGGTGATCAGCTCCTTCAATTTACCCACATCCTTCAGTCCCGGCTTTAGTTCAAAACCGCTGTTTACGTCAATCGCGAAAGGCTTTGGACGAAGCTCTTCAAACTCCTTGCTCTGAAGGTTTTCCAGATTCAGACCGCCGCTCAGGAAATATGGAAGAGGCGAGAAGTAACCTTTCAGCATTTCCCAATCGAAGACAGTGCCGTTGCCGCCGTAGTTGTTCCCGCGGGTGTCGAACAGCAAATAGTCGCAGTAGCGTTCGTAGAGCAAAGTGTTCTCAAACACAAAGCGGTCGTCAACCGAAAAAGCCTTGATTAATCGTATACCCGCCTCTTGCAATTCCCGGCACTGGCCCGGCGTTTCGCGGCCGTGCAACTGTACCAGATCCAACCCATACTTCTGAACAATCTCCTGAATAACTTCAGTAGCTTCATTCACAAAAACGCCCACTTTCTGTATACCTTCCGGCAGCTCAGCTAAAAGCTGCGGCGTAATGCATGCTTCGCAGTAGCGTTTGGAGCCTTCATAAAAAATAAAGCCCATATAATCGGGTTGCAGTGCCGCCACCTGCCGGATGTTTTCCGGATCGCGCATCCCGCATACTTTTATTTTCAGGTCTTTCATTCTACCAGATTGTTATACTGACTCCCACTTACGACTGCGCCTGTACAAGCGAAACGTTTTGTTGCAGCTGACGCAGTTCACGGATAAACTCAGCGGCTGCACGCTCCGGACGACCGTCTGTCATGAATGTCTCCCCGATCAGGAAACCATTGTAACCCGCCACCTGCAACTCTACCAGTGTTTTCGGTGATTTCAATCCGCTTTCAGATACCTTGGTTATACCTGCAGGGATGTGCTGCGCCAATTCTAAGGACAAGGCCACATCCGTTTGGAAAGTCTGGAGATTGCGGTTGTTCACTCCGACAATCGTCGCATCCTCACTCAACGAAGCTTCCAGTTCTTGCTGAGAATGCACTTCCAGCAATACTTCCAGTCCAAACGAGCGGGCAAAAGCAGCCAGTTGTTTCAGCTTAGTAGGCTCCAAAGCCGCAGCGATTAGCAAAATGGCATCAGCACCGATCGACTTGGCCTCTACGATCTGGTACTCGTCCACTGTGAAATCTTTTCGCAGGATCGGGCAGTAGTTATACTTGCGAGCGATCATCAGGTCTTCGTTTTTGCCTCCAAAGTATTGAGTATCCGTTAGAATTGAAAGAGCCGAAGCTCCCGCCTGCATGTAGCCGATCGAAGTTCGCTCTACTGACACGTAAGGGTTGATATCTCCTTTAGAGGGTGATTTGCGCTTGATTTCAGCAATGATGCCACTCTTGTCTGGTCGCAACAGGTAGCGTTCCAGTGAAAGACAAGGCGTCTCGAAGTATAAGCTCTTCTCCAGTAGTTTTACCGGGTATAGCGCCTTACGGTCTTCAACTTCTTTGTATTTATGGGCAATGATCTCGTCAAGAATGTTCATGGTTTTAATGTGCTAATTATATAATGTATTAACAGGATGCTCTAATAATTTGAAATTGATTAGGCTGTTACCAGCTTGCTGTCATTTATCAGCTTGTTAAATAAGGTATAAGCCCTACCTGATTGCAGTGTTTCTTTAGACAAATCCACGGCATCAGGTATAGCGGTTCCGGGACGGGCGCAGTGGATGGCCATGCCTGCATTGGCAGCGACTACATCAGTTTGGGCGGCCGTGCCTTCGCCTTTGAGCACCTTAAGGAAAATCTCAGCAGAATCGGCTATACCTTCTCCCCCTTTGATCTGGTTGTGCTCCAGACGGCCAAGCCCTAAATCACTAGCGTCGAGCAATTGTTCTTTGCTATCTGCAATCATTTTGAAGGGGCTCGTCAGGGAGATCTCGTCGTAGCCGTCCAAGGTATGGAGGATGCTATACCTAATGTCAGGTTGCTGTTGGTAGAGGTAGCCGTACATACGCGCCAGTTCCAGACTGAAGACCCCCACCAGCTGTTTCTTCGGGAAAGCTGGATTTACCATCGGCCCGAGCATGTTAAAGAAAGTCTTTACGCCGAGGTCTTTGCGGATTGGTCCGACACTCTTCATGGCCGGGTGGAAAAGCGGGGCATGCAGGAAGCAAATATTATACTCTGCAATGCTGCGTTCCAACTTGTCTTTGTCGGTGGTGAATTGAATACCCAAAGCCTCCAGCACGTTGGAAGAGCCGCAGGACGAGGAAACGCCATAGTTGCCATGCTTGGCGACTGCAATCCCATTTGCAGCTACCACAAAGGAAGATAGCGTAGAAATGTTGAAGGTATCCTTCCCATCGCCGCCCGTGCCGCACAGGTCCATCGGGTCATAAGAGTCCAGTTCTACCCGGTGACACAACTCCAGCAAGGCATTTCGAAAGCCTTCCAATTCCTCCACAGTAATGCTGCGCATCATGTAAACGGTCAGAAAGCTCGAGATCTGGCTTTGGTTATACCTACCGGCGGCAATATTCTTCAGCACCTCACGCGCCTGTTCCCTGCTCAGCGTTTTATGTTCAAATAAGTGGTTCAGTATTTCTTTCATGGTTGATATTTTTTGTCTTTTCGAGAACAGCGAGAAATCTGCTGCATTTCTAATTCAGATCTCTCCTATCATCGAGATGACATTTAATGTGTTAACCAGTTTTTGATCATCTCCCGTCCGTGCTCCGTCAGCACAGACTCCGGATGGAACTGCACGCCGCGCACATCATAGTCGCTGTGGCGCAGCGCCATAATATTCCCGGTTCCATCCACTGCCGTTGGCACCAGACATTCAGGTAAGTTCTGTTCTACCAGCCAAGAGTGGTAGCGACCGGTGCTGAATTGTTTCGGGAGGTTTTGAAAAAGTGCTTCCTCATCACAAACTACTTCAACAGGGGTAGCAATGCCGTGCCATACCTCGTTGCTGTTAAACAACTTGCCTCCGTACACCTCACCTATCGCCTGATGTCCAAGGCATACCCCGAAAAGACTTTTAGTTGCTCCAAACTCACGGATGATTTCCTTCAGCATTCCCGCTTCGTCAGGTATACCGGGTCCCGGCGACAGCATGATCTTCTTATATTGCGATACTTCCTCTAAGCTTGTCTTGTCGTTTCTTCGCACGGTTACCTCTGCCCCAAGTTCTTGTAGCAAGTGTACAAGGTTGTAGGTGAAGGAATCGTAGTTGTCGATTACCAGAACTTTCATATTAGTTGATCTCCTGTGCTAAAGTGAGGGCTTTGCGCAAAGCCATTAGTTTATTGTCTACTTCCTGCAATTCGCTGTTCTCGTCAGAGGCGGCCACAATGCCGGCACCAGCTTGGTAGAAAAGTTTGTAGTCTTTGCTCAGGAAAGAACGGATCATGATGGCGCTGTTGAAATTGCCGTTGAAATCCATGAAACCGATGCAGCCTCCGTAGAAAGAGCGATTGGTGGTTTCGTACTGATCGATCAGCTGCATGGCCTTGTATTTGGGAGCCCCAGAAAGCGTACCTGCCGGGAAAGTACTGGCTACCATCTGCAGTGAATCTTCCTGATAATGAAGTTGGCCTGATACCTTTGACACCAAGTGAATGACGTGGGAGTAAAACTGTATCTCCCGGAAAGTCTCCACCTCCACGCTATGGCCGTTTCGGCTTAGGTCGTTACGGGCCAAGTCCACCAGCATCACGTGCTCTGCGTTTTCTTTGGGGTCAGCGAGTAGCTTTTCTGCCAAGGCAGCATCCGCTGCATCGTCTCCTGTTCTTCGGAAAGTCCCCGCAATCGGAAAAATACTCGCTTTCCCGTCTTTGATCACCAGCTGCGCCTCTGGCGAGGAGCCGAAGATTTTGAAGCTGCCATAGTCGAAGTAGAACAAGTATGGCGAAGGATTGACAGAGCGAAGCGCCCGGTACACGTTAAAATCGTCTCCCTGAAAGGCCTGCTCAAAGCGGCGGGAAAGCACCAACTGAAACACATCGCCCCGGAAGCAATGCTCCTTTGCCCGCTTAATGTTCTGCAAAAAAGCCTCTCTACCTATATTGCAAGCCTCGTCCCCTATCGACTTAAAGGTATAGCTCGGAATGTTGCGACTATTGAGTAAGGCTTCGAGTTGCGCGATACCATCGTAATCGGAATCGCCACAGGTATGCGAAAAAATATAGGCTTCGTTGGTGAAATGGTTAATCGCAATAATGTAGCGGTACACGGCATAGTACAGGTCGGGCATCTGTTGGCGGTCGGCACGCAAGTCAAGCTTAATGTCTTCAAAATAACGTACCGCATCATAGTTCATGTAGCCAAACAAACCATTGCTGATAAAGTTGAAGCTGTTTTGCTCGGACTCAAATCTGCCGGCAAAAGCCGAAAGTCTGGCAGGTATATTTACGTCGCTGGAGATTGGCGTTTCAACGGTACTACCATCTGGAAATATTTCCGTCAGCACTTCATTTTCAGCTTTTATGCTGGCCATCGGGCTGCAGCAGATATAAGAGAAGCTGTTTTCGGCGCCGTGGTAATCCGAACTCTCCAGCAGGATGCTGTTTGGGAAACGGTCGCGAAGCTTCAGGTATACACTAACCGGCGTAAGCGTGTCGGCCAATAGGCGTTTAGTCGTCGTTGTGATCTTATATTTTTTCATGGTTTGAGTAGGGTTGAAAACAAAAAAAGCCTGCTGTTCAGGTGAACAGCAGGCTTTTATACCTTTGGCTATAGATTGTATTAGCTTCTTATATACAACATAGCGGGTCTGTTCACGATACTTTGCGTAACGTGCCACCACCATGCAGAATGAAGAAGATTTTGGATCATGTTCTTTTTAAAATGGGTCAAATACAGCTCAACCCTCTGTTGCAAAGGTAAAGGCTGAACGCTTTAATGCAAATTTTAAATAACTTTTTTTATAATCTATTTTTTTGGAGGCTTAATAAACTCGAGCTAACATTCTCATATTGACTTGAAAAAAGGACAAAAAATGGAAAAAACGTACTAAGTATTTCCCTCGATGGGAAAGACCGAAGTGACCCAACCAATCTAACACAAAGCTATAATAATTGTTTACCATGAGTTTACAGGCTTTAACTAAAGCGTTAAACATTGGGTCTGATTTTTGAGAAGTGCTTACTGTTTACATTATAGATGCATTGCTTTTTATCAGTGATTGCAAGGTAAACTATAATACAGATGATTTGTGTTTGATTGAACGTATGAAGCTAGTTGCAAACGAAATCTTATATCAGCAAGCCAATATCTTAGTTGAGCTTAATCCTGCTGAGGGCTGGCTGTATGTCAACTGGCAGGGTTTTCAGAACTACGACGTCATCATGGTTAGCTGTGAAAAGATTTTGGAATGCCTGATTGAAACGGGTTCCACCAAGATCCTTAATGACAACACCAAGATCGAAGGCATTTGGTCAGGCGCTGCCAAGTGGGTAGGCCAAGATTGGTTTCCGCGCATGCACGCCGCGGGATTAGAGTGCTTTGCATGGGTATATTCCCCTAGTACGTTTAGCCGCTTATCTGCAGAAAAAACACTAAGCTTGATGACTGACTATAGCTACATAAAGAAATTTGATAATATAGAGGCAGCCAGCGACTGGTTGCGCGCCTGCTGAACAACCGACCAACCGCTTATTCAACCAGATAAAAAGGCTGACTGTTTTGCTACAGTCAGCCCTTTTTATTTATAGACTAAAGTGTACCCTTCGTACTCGGTATAGAGTTATCTTCCGGATTGCGCTTCACGGCCATCTGGACCGCTTTGGCAAAACCCTTAAAAATCGCCTCTATTTTATGGTGTTCATTCTGCCCCTCAGCTTTGATATTCAGATTGCTCTTAGAGGTGTCACTGAATGATTTAAAGAAGTGGAAGAACATCTCGGTCGGCATATCCCCTACTTTCTCCCGCTTAAACTCTGCCTCCCATACCGTCCATGGTCTACCGCTGAAGTCGATGGCAACCTGCGCCAGCACATCATCCATTGGTAGCAAGAACCCGTAACGGCTGATACCTTTTTTATCACCCAATGCCGCCAAGAAGGCCTCGCCTAATGCCAAACCCGTATCTTCGATGGTGTGGTGTTCGTCTATGTGCAAATCGCCTTTCACCTGTATACTCAGATCTAACTTTCCGTGCTTGGCAAGCTGCTCGAGCATGTGGTCAAAAAAACCGAGTCCGGTATGGATGTTCATCTGACCGGTGCCGTCCAGGTTCAGATCAATAGCAATATTGGTTTCATTGGTCTGCCGACGAATGCTTGCGCGACGTGCTGGCAGCTTCAGGAAGGTATAGATCTCGTCCCAGTCGTTAGTGCTTAGTGCGGCCTCGCTCACAGGCTCTTCTCCAATGAAAATAGCTTTCGCGCCTAGATTTTTGGCCAGTTGCACATCCGTTAGCCTGTCGCCTATCACATAGGAGTTGGCTAAGTCGTACTCGCCTGATAAGTATTGCTTCATCATCCCGATGCCCGGTTTGCGTGTCTCTAGACCTTCGTGCTCAAAACTGCGGTCAATCAGAATGTCAGCAAACTCAATACCCTCTCCTTTCAGGATTTCCAGCATCTTGTTCTGGTATGGCCAGAAGGTATGCTCTGGGTAAGAATCGGTTCCCAGTCCGTCTTGGTTCGTTACCAGCACAAGCTCATAATCATGCTCGGTATAGATCTTATATAGGTTGCGAATCACTTTCGGCACAAACTCAAACTTCTCGAAGGAGTCTACTTGAAAATCCGTCTTCGGCTCTACCAGTATGGTGCCGTCGCGGTCAATAAATAATGCTTTTTTCATTTCTTAAACGTATCTCATAGCGCGTATCAGGTAGCACGACTTAACTGTGTATTTGTCGCGTGCTACCTGATACGCTTATTTAAAACTTTGCATAGCTTGAAACAGCTGCTGGTTCTCCTCCACGGTTCCGATCGATATACGCAGACACCCTTCGCAGCCCGGCAGACTGGAGCGGTTACGCACCACAATACCTTGGTCCAGCAGATACTTATACATGCCGTTGGCATCCTTCACCTTCACTAGCAAAAAGTTAGCATCAGACGGGTAGACTTTCTCCACGGCATCCAGACTCGGAAGTGCCTGCACCAGCATCTCTCGTTCCTGCACAATCTCTTCGATCATGTAAGCGAGTTGCTCGGTTTGCTCGAGTGCTTTCAACGCCAATACCTGAGTTGCTTCATTAATATTATAAGGTGGCTTAATCTTGTCAAGTAAGGCTATAATCTCATCTGAGGCAAAGGCCATACCCAACCTCAGACCGGCCATACCCCATGCTTTGGAGAAAGTCTGCAAAACCACCAGATTCGGATACTCAGACAGACGGGTTGTCCAGCTTGGGCTATCGGCAAAGTCAATATAAGCCTCATCCACTACCACCAGTCCGTCAAAATTATCGAGCAGTGTTTCTATGCTCTCCGACTCAATTATGTTACCAGTGGGGTTATTGGGCGAGCAGACAAATATAAGTTTTGTAGTATCCTTCACCTGTCGCAATACTTCCCGAACCGGAATCTGATAGTCAGGTGTAAGCTGCACGGCGTCAAGCTGCACCTCGTTCAGGTTAGCCGATACCTCATACATACCATAGGTAGGTGGCAGGTGCAACATGCTATCCTGCCCAGGACGGCATACCATGCGAAAGAGCAGGTCAATGGCTTCGTCTGAGCCGTTGCCTAGGAAAATCTGTGATGGCTTCACTCCTTTCATTCCGGCGATTACCTCTTTCAGCTTTTTCTGGTGCGGGTCTGGATAGCGGTTGTATTTTTCTCCGGCCAGACTGCCCAAGTTGTTCTCATTCGCGTCTATAAACACGCTGGCACTTCCTTTAAACTCATCCCGAGCCGATGAGTATGGCTTCATCTTCAGTACGTTCGGGCGTACGATACTCACTAAATTAAACATTACCTATCTCCTTCAATCTAATACTAACCGCATTTTTGTGTGCCTCCAAGCCTTCTGCCTCGGCCATCACCTCGATCGTGTTGCCAATATTGAGCAAGCCTTCTGGCGTGACGTACTGGAACGTGATCTTTTTCACGAAGCTATCTAGAGACACGCCGCTGTAGGCACGGGCATAGCCATTGGTGGGGAGCGTGTGGTTCGTACCCGAAGCGTAGTCACCGGCAGACTCCGGACTGAAGTTTCCCAAAAACACTGAACCGGCATTGGTGATCTCATCCAGTACTGCTTCGAAATCAGAGATGGCGATAATCAAGTGCTCGGGAGCGTACAGGTTTGAAAACGCTAGCATCTCTTTCACATCACTTAGCAGAATACCTAAGCTATTATTTAAAGCCTTTGTAGCAAACTCTTTGCGCGGCAGTACATCTAGTTGCGCTTCAAGCTCCTTCTCAACTTCTGTAAGAAATTTTGCCGACGTTGTCAGGAGTATCACTTGTGAGTCAGCGCCGTGCTCTGCCTGCGATAGCAGATCGGCTGCCACAAAAGCCGGGTTGGCTGAATCGTCTGCTATCACGAGCACTTCTGAAGGGCCAGCGGGTAAGTCTATGGCCACGCCTGTTTTGCTGAGCATTTGCTTGGCCACAGTCACGTACTGATTGCCCGGACCGAAAATCTTATTGACGGCTGGCACGCTTTCCGTACCGAAAGCCATCGCGGCAATGGCCTGTGCGCCGCCTACTTTAGCGATGCGCGCTATACCTAGCAAGGAAGCCGTATATAGGATAGCCGGATGAATGGTGCCGTCTTTGGAGGGTGGTGTGCAAAGAATGATCTCGCTGCAACCCGCCAGTTTCGCCGGTACGCCCAGCATCAGCAGCGTGGAGAAAAGCGGCGCGGTTCCTCCGGGTATGTACAACCCAACTTTCTCAATAGCCACGCTTTTGCGCCAGCAGGTCACACCCGGCATTGTCTCTACCTGTTTGGTTTGCTCAGCCTGCTGCGCGTGAAATAGATTTATGTTGCTGTAAGCTTGCAAAATAGCTGCCTTCAGTTCCTCTGATAAAACAGCTTCAGCAGCGACAATTTCTTCTGCTGTGGTATATAGGCTATCCAACTGCACGCCATCATATTTTTGTGTCAACTCGAACAAGCCCGCATCACCACGTTCCTGCACTAACTGAAACGTCTGCGCTATACCTATCTCTAAACTCTCAAAATTCTGCGTAGGGCGTTGCACCAGTTCCAGCCACTGTGAAGTATCCGGAAATTCTATCTTGCGCATCATATAATCATCTTTTCGATTGGTACTACTAATATGCCCTGTGCACCGGCTTCCTTCAATTTCTCGATAATCTCCCAGAAATCATCCTCATTCACAACTGAGTGCAGTGAGCTCCAGCCTTCTTCAGCAAGAGGAATAATGGAGGGAGACTTTGCACCTGGTAGCAGCTCACTTATTTCCTCTATTTTTTCATTGGGTGCATTCAAGAGAATATATTTTGCTTTCTGGGCGCGTTGTACAGCTTTTATGCGGAATAACAACTTATTTAGAATAGCCTGCTTCTCCTCGTTCAGTCCACCGTTGGCAATCAGCACGGCCTGTGACTTAAACACGCGCTCCACTTCACGCAAACCATTGCTGATCAACGTACTGCCTGAGCTAACAATGTCGCAAATGGCATCAGCCAACCCGATGCTCGGCGCAATTTCCACAGAACCGCTGATGGTATGAATGTTGGCTTTTACACCGCGCTCCTCCAAGTAAGATTGCAGTAGATTAGGATAGGAAGTGGCAATATTCTTGTCTTGCAGGTCGCTTATATCGGCATAGGTATCGCCTTTGGGTACGGCTAGTGACAAACGGCACTTGGAAAAGCCCAGCTGCTCTACGGCCAAATGCTGCATTCCCTCTTCCACTAGCACGTTCTCTCCCACGATGCCAATGTCAGCGACACCGTCGGCCACATAACCGGGAATATCATCGTCGCGCAGGTAAAGGATTTCGAGTGGGAAGTTGGTGGATTCAGTTTTTAGTTTGAGTGAACTGGTGATAAAGGAAATACCGCACTCTTTAATAAGTTTAAGCGAGTCTTCACTCAGCCTACCGGATTTCTGGATTGCTAAACGTAGCATAGAATTTTTATGGATTAAACAGGTACAAATAAGAAAGACCTTGCCTCAGGCAAAGTGTAGAAAGGGTATGATGACCCTACAGGGGGCTATATGGTGTTATGATTCCTCTTACGAGGAATGATGGAAATGATGATGCGCAGCAGAACCACAGGCAACAGGTGCTGCCATGGAAGTGAAGAAGATGTTATGTAGCGTGGTTTTGCTCATACTGCTGTCGCAAAGGTATAAGGATTTTGGTTTATACAAAAACAACAGCGCTTTTGTTTTGATTGGAGTAGGTATAATTTGACCCATAAAGGAAAAGGCATCTGTCATAGCTGACGGGTGCCTTTTCCTTTTTGGGTCATAAAAACCTGTTGTAAATGAATTACTTTTTCAACAGCATCTTGATGGTCTGAATTTTAGAGCCTGCAGCAAGACGTGCAAAGTATACACCTTCAGCCAAGTTTCGAGCATCCAGTTCGTACTCGTATACCTGTCCGGCTTCTGCTTTTCCAGTTGCCACTTTTTTCACCAAAGCACCACGGATGTCATACACCTCCAAGGAGAAGCTTTGCTCTGCATCGAATGCGAAGCGGATGGTCGTCTGATCAGAGAAGGCATTCGGGTAGTTGTCAAAACGGGCAGTTGACAAACCATTCACTTGGCCAGCTACTTCCTGTTTCTTGCCGTTGCTGGCAGTAAGCGCCTTGTTTTCGTGGATTACAATGGAACCGCCACCGAGGATGGTATTGTCTCCGGTTGGTTCTTCGTTTTCAGCAATACCATACTGGTTATCATAAACCACCTGTCCAGAGTTTTTCACCCAAATCTTGATTCTGAACTGGTCAGGATTTCCGCTGTCTTTCAGGTCACCATCCACAGCAATCACCCTGAAGCCATAACCACTGATACCGTTTATGGTGCCTTCGCCAGTATAGGTTGCTTTGTGTTTCGCAATTACAAGCGACATAGCAGTATGCGAAGAGCTCTTGAAGTCCATGTTGCCAGCATTAAGGTGGAAGGTTGTGTTGCCATCAACTTGGTCTACCTCATTTTTACCCTTCTTATACTTGGCGTTGAATCCGAAATTAGCTTTACCCGCTGTATGCATATATTCAACACCCGGTTGAACCCTTGAGTTGATCCAACCTCCGCCAGTTACAAAACCACCGTCTGGGTCATAAACTGGCATGTAAGCTAAAGAAGACTCAGAGCAGCCATCGCCTGCCACTATTTTAACCCCATATACGTTTGCAGCGAGTTTGCCAATGTTAAAGGTAGCGATACCATTTTCGTTGCTGACAGCTGTTTCACGCTCTGAACCATTGATCATTAACTTCAATGAAACTCCGGCTAGTAGAGCGCTACCGTCTTCTACAGTTACTGTGATAATTACATCTTCGTTAATACTTCGAGGGTTATTGCTGTTGTTTTGCTCTAACGAAACTGCATTCACTGTCAGTGTACCGTTATTATAATCCACAGCATAATTGCTCAACTGCGAGTCAGTGCTGCTTGGTATCACATCAGTGCCTGAGAAGCTGTAGCTAGTAGCAATGACTTCACCGGCTACCGCACCCACCACTGTGGAGGCATAGCCTGTCATCGGGTCAACAGTTCCGCAATACTTGTTCATGCTTGGTGCAGTGATCGTAAGCGGTGCTTTCGTAATGCTGGCTGTCGTCGATGCTTGGCCTGAAGTCAGCACATAGTTCGAATTGCTAATCGCAACTCCGGCAGTTACTGATTTGTCGTTTCCTACATTCTTATCGCCAAATTTCGCATTGCTTACAGTTACTAGCACCTCATCACCAGCAATTACATCAGCCACGCTACCAGTAGCAGATGCATCCGCGTTACCATCGTATACCTTGTCTTGCGCAGCGATTGTAGCGGTCAGCTCTTTTGGAGAGATAGTAGCATTCACAGGCATCACAGCTTTAAGCGTGTAATTTGCTTTGTCTGCTCCGGCCAGTACAACTGTAGCAGTAACGGTTCTTTCACCTGCAGCAGCAGCACTGTATGCCGCATCTGTCACGGTTGTGGTCACATCATCAGGAGAAATCACACCTTCTAATGTAGCAGTTGTACCTGTAGCTGTTGTAGTGCCATCGTATACCTTGCCAGTATTTACTAAAGTGGCTGTCACTTCTTTTTGGGTGATGACCAATGTACCTGTGCCGTTATCTGCGCTGTAGTTGCTGTTGTTTAGTACAGCTAACACGGCATAAGATCCTGCCGTCTTAGGCAAAGCAGTTCCACCAGCATAGGTTACAGTCACAGAAAGACCTGCTGGCGATGTGGTTACTTCAGCTTCTTGCTCAGTACCATTATATACTTTACTCAATCCTGCTAAAGCAATTGTAGCGGGTGCCTGCGTGATGGTAAGCTTAGCGTTTGCTATTGTAACCACGTAATTGCCCAATTTGTCGTCTGGGTCCTGCAGCGAAGTGCTAATAACGTATTCACCTACATTTGAATCTGCCGTTGCTTCCGTTGTATAAGAAGCAGAAATATTATCTTCATTTTTAACGCCTGACAATACACCATCTAACTCTGGATTGACTATACCATAAATTCGGGACTTGTCGTTGGCTGAGACGGACAACGAAGCTTTTGAGATTGTCAGCGTTCCGTTAGTAGAAGATACCTCATAGTTGCTGAGTGCGTCACCGGTAAGTGTCGGCTCAATTGGATAGTCGCCCACTGCGCTGGCTTTCGTAGCAGGTGTGCCATAAGAAGCAATGATTACATCACCAGCCACTATACCCCTAACTGCTCCCGTAAATGTAGGGTTCTCATCGCCGTACTCTCTAGTGAAATCGTCTGCAATTACGGAAAGACTTGCTTTCGTGATCTCAAACGCAGCTGTGTTATACGTGATCGCATAATTAGAAAGCTCACGCTGTGGCTCAAGTATGGCACTTATTGCATAAGAACCCACTGATTCCCCTGCTGATCTCGCAAAGGTAGCTGTAATGCCATCGGCTGCTACGAAATCGCTGGTAGAACCACTCAGTGCAGGATCTGAGGTGCCGTATACCTTACTGTTTGCCACAGGCGTTACAGAAGCAGGTTTTGGAGATATATCTGCTGAGGCAGTACTCACAGTGCTCAAGAAGTAGTTAGCCTTATCAGAGCCATCCAAAACAGCTCCTGCCAGCGTTACAGTTTTTCCTATAGCTGCATTTTTATCGCTGAATGCAGCGATACCATTAGTAAGCTCCACATCGTCCTGACCAATAACTCCTTGCAGGGATTTATCAGTAACGTTTGCTGCAGTCGTACCATCGTATACTTTGCTTGCCGCCACAAATGCTCCTGTAATCTCTTTTGGAGTAATGTTAGCCGTAGTGGTCGCGGTTGAATTGCTTAGGCTATAGTTGATGTTACTGATAGAAACAGATGCGCTAACAGTTTTGCCAGTTCCAGCACTCTTTGTATCGAAAACAGCATTGCTCACCGCAACTGCCACAACGTCACTGCCTATTAGGTCTTCAGCTGGAACACTGCCTGTAACTGTAGCAGAAGTATTGCCATCGTATACCTTGTTACTAGCTGCTATAGAAGCTACCAAAGCTTTCGGAGAGATACCCAAAACTGCGCTACCAGCAAAACTTAGGTTATAATTATCTCCTAAACTCAATGTACCCAGATTGATAGCATATTCACCTATATTTTCACCTTCTGCACGTCTCAGTACACCCGAAAAAGCATCTCCATTTACGACTGAACCAGAAGTGACCACATAGGTTAATTCCGGATCATCATCCCCGTAAGTTTTACTCTTAGCGTCGGCAGTTACTGTCACATCCCGTTTCGAAATAACAAAATCAGCACCCTCATACGTCAGAGCGTAGTTAGCAGTAGCAACTAATGAACCCTGTTTAATGGCATAAGTACCAACATCTTCACCGGCGTCTCTAGTCAAAGATCCAGTTAGGTGAAAATTGTCCGTTAAGCTTCCAGGAGACAGCCGATAGGTATAGGAAGCCGGATCACTCTCGCCAAATACTTTGTTCTGACCTGCTTCAGCGGCAATAGTGATTGGTCTTTTTGTGATCGTTAGTGTGCCCTTAGTGGCAATAATATCATAATTGATTAGGGTGGCCCCCATTACTGATGGTGTTATATCGTACTGGCCTACGTCTGAGCCAGATACTGCATTAGATGAGGCTGTAACAATGAAAGTCTCATCCTGCACACCACCGCTTACAACAGAACCAGTGAAGACAGGATTCTGCTCGCCGTAGATTCTACTTTGATCATCCGCTGTGATTGTTAGCGTCGCATTATTGATTATAAGCTGTCCAGCTACTGGCTCAGCATCATAATTTGGGTTATTGAGTGAAGCAGCTATACTATATGTCCCGGAATTAGTTTGACCATTATTTGTAATAGTAACGCCACTCAGATCGGCGGGATCTGTAGAAACAACAGCATTTTTGGGAGTACCATCATAGGTATGTCCGGTTAAATTACTTAGAGTTAAAGTGGCTTGTGCCTTCTCTATTTCTAGGGCTCCAGTTGTTTCTGCTTCGTTATAATTAGTATTACCAGCAAATGATGCTCTTACATTATAAATACCGGCATTAACCGGTGAAAGTATACCAACTCCATTCTGTTCATAAGAAACTGTAGCTACTCCAAGGCTGACGCCTCCAACCCCTGTCACGGTTGCGCTGCTAACAGATACAGCATTACCATCATAGGTATAAGGCCCGCCTATTACTAAGGATACAGACGGTGTTGCCTTTGTAACTTCAATTGATACGGTAGCTTTAGCAGCATTGAAGTTGTTGGTTTCTGCAGCCGTCACTTCAAGCTCATGCGTTCCTGCATTCAGCAGTACACCAGCCTCCGGAGCATAGGTTAATGCACCATCACCAAAAGTTAGAGTAGCATTTAATTGAGCGTCTGAAAGAGGTGTGCCATACTCTATGCTCGACGGATTTGCCCATGATATGGTTTGCTCGGCTTTGTTGATTTGAAGAGTGCCGGTAGCAGCAACAGATTCGTAATTTGCATTGTTCAGAGTCGCTCTAACCTCATATGTTCCAGCATTAATAGGCACTGAAATTGTGTAGCTCCCGTCATCAGTATTATCTGGCTTATAATTGATCACAAGACCACTCAACCCGGCAGGAGAAGTTGTTACCAATGCAGCCTGTTCTGTACCATCAAAAGTATAAGTTAGATTGCCCAAAGAAATTGTTGCAGAAGCCTTTTCGATTACTAAAGATGCTGTTGCGTTGCTACCTTTATAATTAGGTTCTTCTGAATAACTGGCTGTAATAGCACTTGAATAAGTACCAGCATTCAATCCGGTCAAATCCACGTTATTCAAAGTAGCAACACCTGCAGAATTCGTCAAAGCCGTACCTACTGAATTTCCATTCAAAGAAAAGCTAATTTGTTTCCCACTTAGGCCACTATTATCTGATGTTAGTGTAGCTGAAATATCAACTAAACCTCCGTAGCTACCAGTAGATGAAACAACGGAGAGATTAGTAGGATGCTGTAATATCGAATACTTTGCTGTTAATATTACATTTTGATTTGTTTTGAACTGGTAGTCATAATCAGGATTAGTAGAGATAGATAAATTAAATGGAGAAGGGTTATTATTTCCAGTGGATGCGAGAGCAGTTACGTTTTCAAGAGTATAAACAACATTAGCAACTGTAACTGTTTTATCATATTTGAAATAGAGATCAGTGTTATTCTGAAATGCAACACCAGTATGAGGTGTACCAGCATTGAACGTGGTACTTGAGCCAACTGAACCGCTACCAGCAGCTGTGTATGAGTGGTAGATAGCTACAGGAGTATTTGAGGGTAATCCTGTTGCCTGCAGTGTCAGGTTTCCGTCAGTAAATGTAGTAGTAGCTTGATCTCCACTCTGCTTGCCATCTACAATTACTGTAAACTTAACACCTAAATGACGATCCTCAATCGGATATTCAATTCGCCAGTAGCCATTCTCATCAACTTTTGTGTCATGATACTCATGATGATGGTCATGTGCCGGATCCTCTTCTAAGTGCACGTCAACAAAATCATCTTTTGTCCATCCATAACCTTCTATAATAGCTGTCTGCCCTGGTGAATAGTCCTCCTTATCAGAAGTCACTGTTGGCGAATAAGTATCAAAGGCATTAACGCCCACAAATGACAGCGAAGTCATCAAGGAAACTACAAACAGCAGTTTCCACTTCGCCATGTTATTTAGTAAAAGTTTACCATTCATAAATTCTAGATAAAGGGTTATTAATTAGGGTTCATATTAATAATACAGTAAAATTGGGAGCTGCTATGCAACCAACGCGCAACAATCTTTCACACACCAGTTACCATTATAGCAGGTGCATAAAAAAGAGCACTTCTCACCCCGCTAACTCGAATGTTAAGCTTGAGATAGAATGCTATTTAGTATGTCTGTTTGATTAGTATTATCTTATTTAAACGTATCTTTATACAAAATATAAATAATAATGTTACACATATTTTATATTTTATTATATTTTATATTAGATTGTTATAAATTGGATATGATGTAAAGCCTGTGTTACACAATTATATATTTGAAAAACTCAGCAAAAAGCATGGAACAGGTCTTAGACTATACTTGATATAGATTTTCTAGTACAATTTTTATTACCTTCGCGTCACGTAATATTTTTTTAAATAGAAGCTCTGGCATAATTTTTTCAGTAGTTCTTTTAAAATAAACTTGCCACACCACACGTATATAGTAACATGAAAAGGTATCTGCTTAGCTCACTTATTCTGCTTTATAGCCTAGCTTGGAGCTATGATGCTACAGCTCAACTTAAATTACCTCAAGCCAGTCCGGAGGCGATGGTAAAACAAACGATTGGGCTGACAGAAATTTCGGTGCGGTACCATGCGCCGGGTGTTAAGGGACGTCAGATATTTGGTTCGCTGGTGCCTTATGGCAAGCTTTGGCGAGCTGGTGCCAATGAGGCGACCTTGATTACCTTCGAAGACGATCTTTTTCTGAATCATGAACGCGTACCGGCCGGTACTTACTCCTTCTTTATTCTTCCTGAAAATGAAACGGACTGGAACATTGTCCTCAACAAAGATACGACGCTGTGGGGCTTGGAAGGCTATAGCGAACTGAATGACGTGGCTTATCTGCGTGTAACGCCAAATAAAATCCCTTTTCAGGAAACACTGCAGTTTAACTTTAGCGATATCGGCACCAACAACGGCACACTCAATCTGAGTTGGGAAAATTCACAGGTATCCATTCGCATCGAAACTGAAATTGAGAAAAAAGCTCTAGCAAACATTAACAAAGCCCTTAAGGAGGCTGCACCGGACGATTGGTATACATGGGCACAAGCCGCTAATTACATGCTTTCAAAGAAGGAGCACCACGAAAAAGCGCTTGAATGGATCAACAAATCTATCGCCATCAAAGACAACTTTTACAATAACTGGGTGAAAGCCAGACTGTATGCGCTCAACCGAGAGTATCAAATGGCGGCCAACTTGACAGCCAAGTGCATTGAACTTGGTCATAAAGAGCCAGAGTCATATAAAACGTATGCACAAGAGATTGAATCGGCATACAATGAATGGAAGAAGCGTAAGAATTAATAGCTATACCTAAAAGGAAACGGGGCCGCTGACTTATGTGTCAGCGGCCCCGTTTCCTTTTAAAACTTTGCAATGAAACGCAAGTTAAGTCTTCGGCCTGTCAGGAAATTAGGTATGGCGTAGGTAAGGCCGTTCACGTCGCTCACATAGCTATAGGAAATGCGATTCTGGGCGTCTATGATGTTGAGCACTTCCAGCCCAATCCAAAGACTTTCCAGCGACACCTTTTTCCGGTCCGTCAGATCGTCGCCCAAGGCTATCAGCTTTGAAAAGCCAATATCAACCCTTTTATAAGACTTCCCTGAAAAGGCATTGCGGAACTCCGGTCTGTTAGGCGGACCAAAAGGCAGACCGCTGCCATACACGGCGTTTAGGTACATCCGTATGGTTGGGTTGTCCGGTAAATGGTCTTGAAAGAAAACACCGATGTTGAGCAACTGGTCTGTCGGGCGGCGCATGTATCCCCGATCTTGGCTACCTATTATTTCACCAGTACTGTTATAAAGTAGATTGGAATCTCCCTGAACGTTCTCGCGCGTCGTCAGCATTCCCAAACTCAACCACGACTCCGCTCCTTTTATAAATTCCCCATTCACCCGCACATCAAAACCCGCTGCATAGGCTTTGGCATTGTTCTGGGCATAGTAGCGCAGACGCACATTGTCCAGATCGTAGGGAATCACGTTGGTCATGTGTTTGTAATAGGCCTCGGCCGTGAGTTTAAAGTCACGGTCCCATGCCTTGAAGAGGTAGTCGCTGCCCACCACGGCATGCAGCGAGCGCTGTGCTTTCAGCTGAGGATTGAGCTCTCCCTGAAAATTGCGCAGCTCCCTGTAAAATGGTGGCTGATAATACAAGCCGATAGCCGCCTTAAAGGAAAGGTTCGGGTTATGGCGGGTGATAAAGGAGTACTGTACCCGTGGGGTAATTGTCAGTTCATTGTTATAGTCCCAGTAGCTGGCTCTGATGCCGTAGGTAATGGTTTTGAGAGAATCGATCTCATAGGTATGCTGAACATAGCCATTGTAGCGCTGGGTCTGGAGCTCCAGATCGGAGTTGAGGCGGTAGCTCATGGTCACGAAGTCCGACGAGTCTACAAAACCGTACTCAGCCAAACGGTCGTTGATGCGCTCCAGACTGGCTTTGGCTCCGGCCAGCACGGTGCTACGCGAGCTCAACCGCCAAGTGTTGCGCGATTCCGCCGCCACAACCATTGCCTTGAGGGTATTGCGGGCATGATCAAACTGACTACCGATGCCACGTTCACGCAGGCACTCGCCCATATCATTGCGACCCAATGTATTCACGTCGCACAGACGATAGGCCGCCTCAATATCCCGAAACTCCCGCTCTAGCGAATGTACACCCGATACGATAAACTCTGAGAGCAAGACATCCGAAACCTGGTGGCTCAGGTTAGCGCCTACCTGATAGGTGTCATACTCCATGTTCTCCTGCCCATTATAAGCAACCAGCAAACGTAAGGGTGCCTGCCTAGTGCCAAAGGTAGTCGTGCGGGTTTCGGGCTGCACCTGAAAGCTGTTGCGGGCATAGCTGCCTAGCACGCCCAGTGTGGTGCGCTCGGGCTCTTTACCCAAGTCGAAGCTTACGTATACCTGTCCGTCTGAGAAGTTTGGTCTGTACTGTCCGTCCACCTGCAAACCCTGCAGCATGTACTGCCCGTTTTTGTGGCGAAGGCCCAATAGGTAGGAAATACGTTTGTTCTTGGAAGCCTCCTCCAGATGTAGCGCACCGCCGGTCAGGCTGCCTGTTACTGATCCGGCAAAGGCCGTAGGGCGTTTGTACTGGATATTGAGCACCGACGAAAGCTTGTCGCCATACTTTGGCTGCCAGCCTCCCGATGAAAACTCCACACTGCTCACCAAGTCCGGATTTACAAAACTGAGTCCCTCCTGTTGAGCGGCTGTGATCAGAAAGGGACGATATATCTCAATGCCATTGACATAAGTAAGGTTCTCGTCGTAGTTACCACCCCGCACAGAGTAGGTCGACGAAAGCTCGTTGTTGCTAGTCACGCCGGGCAGCGTAGCCAGTATCATGTTAAAGTCCCCGTAAGCGGAAGGAAGCGTTTTGGTGAGGGTGGGATCTAGTCGCGTGACGCTGACTTGTTCGCGGGTGTCATTTTCGTTTTTGCCCCGCACATCAACCTGACGGAGTTTTTGCGGATCGGGCTCCAGTATAAAATCCAGCGACAGTTCCTGGCTTGTTTCCAGACGCACCGCTCTTTCCTGAATTTTGAAACCCAGATACCGGACAACCAAGGTTAGCTCTTCGTTGGCAGGAACCCGAAGGCTATACTTGCCCTGCGCATCGGTCTGCGTGGCTGTGGTACTTCCTTTGACACCTATCGTCGCCAGTTCGAGGGCTTGACGGCTGTTGTCGCGTACCGTGCCTTTTACGGTAGCCTGTTGTGCTAAGACACCCGCCGGCAGCAACAAAAGCAGCCATACCGATAGATATCTTAGCATAAAGGGTCTTTTTATATTAGGCTTGATTTTTCAGATTGGCGATGGTCTGCAGCGGATCGGACGAGCTAAACACAAAGCTGCCGGCTACCAGTGCATCTGCACCTTTCTCTAAAAGAAGAGGAGCATTTTGCTGGTTCACGCCCCCGTCAATCTCAATCAAGGCGTTTGAGTTGCGCTTGATGATCAGGTCTTTGAGCGCTTCGATCTTGCGGTACGTGTTTTCGATAAACTTCTGCCCGCCAAACCCCGGATTTACCGACATAAGACATACCAGATCAACATCAGCAATCACATCGTCGAGGAGTTGTACGGAAGTATGCGGGTTCACGGCGATACCAGCTTTGGCTCCTGTGGCTTTTATTTGCTGCATGGTGCGGTGCAGGTGGTTGCAGGCTTCGATATGCACAGAAATGAACTCAGCACCGGCTTCTCTGAATTGCTCGATGTACAGCTCAGGCTCCACGATCATCAGGTGCACGTCAAGTGGCTTTTTGGCGTGACGCTTGATGGCCTGCATCACCGGAAATCCGAAAGAGATATTCGGCACGAAGCGGCCGTCCATGATGTCAATGTGCAGCCAATCGGCTTGGCTTTCGTTGAGCATTTCTACTTCAGACTGCAGGTTGGCGAAGTCAGAAGCGAGTACAGAAGGAGCGATAATTGGTTTCATGAAACAAATATAGAAATTAAGATAGAATCTGACGCAGCAAAAGAGAAGGCTGTTAAAGTTTAACGAAGCGCAATGTTACAGTTTTGCTGCCTGCGCTCACTTTGCACAAGTATACGCCTTTACTTAGTCGACTTGGTTTGAGGCTTAAGGCATGGCGGCGGTTATTCGCCACCAGCAATTGTGAATGCACCAGCTTACCGGTGGCATCGTATACCTGTGCTAAGGCATGCTCTTTTATCCAACTTTCGTCCATCACCAATAGAATGGGTTCATTACCGACCGGATTGGTAATCACTATACCTGCGTGCAGCGGGTCCGTCAGGCTTGTCACGATGCGGTTAAAATTAGGGACACCATAGCCGATGCTATTGTTCGGGTTATTGTAGTGACTACCCGACTGCCGTATCAGTTGCAACAATTCCATGTTTGTCAATTCTTGGTTGGCCTGCCATAAGCAAGCCACCATACCTGCCATGATAGGTCCAGAGAAAGAAGTACCGTTTGAGCGTCCCAGTCTTCCAGATGAAGAAAGTACATAGACCATTTGCCCCATCGCTACTACATCCGGCTTGATGCGATTGTCGCCCGTCGGGCCAAAAGAACTGAAGATAGCATGATTGGCTAAAGAGTCCACCGCACCTACCGTGAGCACAGAGTCGGCGTCGGCGGGGGCTGAGATGTAGCGCCATGCCTTATTGCCCTCATTACCGGCACTCGTTACCACTAACATCCCGGTGGCTGCAGCGAAGTCAGCTGCACGAGTTACGATGGACGTGTTGCCGTTGAGTTCGCTGTAAGAATAGCTATAAGAAGGATCATCGAAAACAGTGTAACCCAGCGAGGAATTAATGATGTCCACCCCGGCGCTATCAGCGAATTCGGCGGCCAATAGCCAGTTCACTTCTTCAATGTTATGCTCCGTAGCGGCATCTTCGGTGCGGAAAAGGTAGTAGCTTGCCTTGGGAGCCGTGCCTACCAATAGACCGGGCTCGTAAGCCGCCATGGTGGAGAGTACCGAGGTACCGTGTTGATTATGGCCAAACACATCCTGCTTTCTTCCCACAAAATCGAAAGTGCCTTTGAGTTGCTCGTTCTGGAAAAGATGGGTAAAGGCACCGATGCTATTCACGCCCGGAAAACCGGCATCGAAAACGGCAATGGTCATACCCTCACCTTTGTAACCGGCGGCATGCATTTCAGGCACGCCCAGCATATTAGACTGATGAAAAGCGGGACCATAGTAAGCAGCATCAAAGGCTGCTTTTGCCAATCGCATGCTATCGTTTTCCTGTGTTCCTTTTTTACCGGCGGCAGGCGTGACTACTCTGTTTAAGTTCTGTGAGGAGCGCACGAAGGTTAGCGACTGCAACTCAGCGAGCTTTTCGGGAGAGCACTGTACCACAGCTGCATTAAACCAACGGGAGGTAAATAAAACTGTTGCGCCTCGCTCTTTTAAGGCAGTAATATAGTTTGGATTGACCGGAAAGTCACGCGGCGTTACCGCTATACCTTGCCGTTTGCGACGCTCAAGGGCTTTACTAGACAGGTATAATTCAGGCTGCTCTAAGGAATAGGGAGATTCAGCTTTGTCTGTGAAATAGATCAGGTGCTTCTGCTCTGAGTTGCCGCCGCTATCTTGAGCCTGTGTGAGAGGCACAATCAGTAATAGGACGATGATCAGAGTAATTAAGCGCATGTGGTCTAAAGTTTACCGTGGTCTATCAGGATTTCATGGCGTTCGTGGCCTTCGAGTTTATATTCTTCACCAAATAAACACTCGTCTACATTACATGGGGAATAACTTGCCCGGTTAAATAATCTGTAAGCCAATCCAGTTCCTAATTCATACACTTCATAACGTTCATCGAGATTTAAAGAGGAATTGATTGAGCTTTTTTGAATAACAGTTGCTGTGGTTTGAAAATTACTTTCACCAATTATAAAAGGAACTCCAACATTAGTAAAAGTATAAACCTCTTTGCCATCCCTAACTTTATTAGTCGTTCCAAACGGAGCTAACTTAGTATTATAAATATCACCAACCCATTCAGTACCTTCTTTGACAGGAAAAACCAGCTTTACATATTTCGTATTGTCTTTTGTCAGCATTACCATACGCTCCGTCTTCGCAACAACCATTACAGAGTCATCCAACCATGCACTTCTATCGTTTGGTCTTATGGAGCGAACAACCTTATAGACGAGCTGGCCCGTCTGATCGTGGAAGCTGGTGTCCACCCGCTCCCGCATTTGGAACCGGGATGTATCACCTACATTGTCTCTAAATCTGATATCCGTTACATTATACACGCGGTAGTTCCCGACCTCAATCGGATAATAATCATAGCCCATCGCCTGTGGGTCTGGGTCTTTGTACTTGTTGTCACAGCCAGCAACAAAGGTGGCCAGCACAACCAGAAGCAAAAGGGCTTTTCTCATTATCGGAGCACGTTCAGGTTATAGTCTGAGTTAAAGTTGGTTTCGATCCAGCCACCGCCAATCACGTCGTTGCCTTCGTAGAAAACAGCTGCCTGTCCCGGTGCGATGGCATGTACGCCGCTCAGGAAATGTACTTTCATTTTGTCGCCTTCCTGCTCAATGATGGCCTCCGTACCCGGGTCGTTATACCTCACTTTGGTAATAGTAGGTATAGGCTGACCGATCAGGTTGTCATATTTGACCATGTTGAGCTTGCCCACGGTCATAGCGTTTTTGGCCAGATCTTCGTAGTTGCCCAACACAACACGGTTACTATCTTTCTCAATGCGTGTCACATAAGCCGGGAAACCGAGCGCTATACCTAGGCCTTTGCGCTGCCCGATGGTATAGAACGGATAGCCTTCGTGCTTGCCAACCACCGTACCGTCTTCGAGCACAAACTCGCCGCCGGCCACCTGCTCTTCCAACCCTTCTACCCTGCGCTTCAGGAAGCCACGGTAGTCGTTGTCAGGTATAAAGCATATCTCGTAAGACTCCGGCTTGTTTACCAACTCGGTAAAGCCGCGGTCCATGGCCATCTGGCGAATCTCCGTTTTACGCAGGCTGCCCAATGGGAAGATCGTACGGCTCAGGCTCTCCTGCGAGATGCCCCACAACGCATAGGACTGGTCTTTGTTCTCATCCAAACCTTTGGAGATTACATATCTGCCATTCTCCTCGCGGATATTGGCATAGTGGCCTGTAGCTATAAAGTCACAACCCAGCTGGTCGGCGCGACGCAGCAAGGCATCCCACTTGATGTGTGTGTTACACAACACGCATGGGTTCGGCGTGCGGCCGGCAATGTACTCATCAGTGAAGTGGTTGATCACGAAATCACCAAACTCTTCACGTATGTCTATTATATAATGCGGGAAACCAAGTTGTACTGCTATGTTGCGGGCATCGTTGATGGAGTCGAGGCTGCAGCATCCAGTCTCTTTCTTGCTGGCGCCACTTGAGGCATAATCCCACGTTTTCATGGTCATTCCCACTACCTCATAGCCCTGCTCATGCAACATCACGGCCGCTACCGAACTGTCGATACCGCCGCTCATGGCTACTAATACCCTTCCTAACTTACTCATCTATCTTTAAAAATGAAATACGAATTGCTGTAATTTTACTACAAAGATAGTAACATCACACCACTAATAAAGATTCAGCCCGTCAAATATTGGTGCAGCCGTGACGTTATGATTCGCCGGATTTGTAACCTCTTTCAAAAAAAACCTTAAAAAGTATGGCATTGTACCCTAATTGGGACTTACTTTGGAATTTAATAGGACAACCTGAACCAGCACGGTTCAATAAAAGATAAGATAGCTATGGGCTTACGTACCTCTGTGATAGTGAACGGTATAAATAATTTGAGTGACGCGCGCTACTGTGCCGGCATGGGTGTAGACATTATCAGCTTCAACTTGAAGCTCGACGATAAAGAGCGCATGTCATCTGACACGCTGAAGGAAATTGTAGGATGGGTGTCGGGTGTGAAACTGGCAGGTGAATTTGAGCGTGCCAAACCGGACATTATCAACCAGTATGCCGATGACTTTGGTCTGGACTACATACAATTGGACACGCCTTACCTGATCGACGAGATTGAAGAGATCAACCGCCCGGTGATACAGAAGGTGTTCATCAACAAAGACACGGTGGAGAACGAGCTACTGGAAATGATGGAGCTCTACGGCCCTTCTGTGGACAGCTTTCTGATCTACTCCACTGACTTCGACAGCATTGACGAAACGAACACAAAATTCCTTAAGAATCTGGCAAAGCGCTTTCAGGTATACCTCGGCTTTGGTGTGCACCGCCACAACATCAGCACTATCCTAAAAGAGATCAAACCGGCAGGTATAGGTCTTCGCGGTGGTCATGAGATCAAACCCGGTCTGAAGGACTTTGACGAACTGCAGGAGATTTTTGAAGAGATCGAGGAAAACTAGGGCAATGCGAGTCTCGAGTTCTGAGGCTTGAGTCTTGAGTTGGGAGTAATTGGAACTGTTGCAACGGCTTTGTAATATGTCAGATCTCTCAATTCTTTCGAGATGACAGTTTAAGTTTAATACAACTTAAATTGACCGCATAGGGACATGAACTGCACCTATAAAACATTAACGGCCCGCTGTACCTAGGTATAACGGGCCGTTTTTATTACGTGATGCTAATTAGTTTTTCTGCCTCAGGCAGACTTATACCTTAAACTGCAGGTACTTGATTGAGATGCCTTCTTCGAGGTAGCGCTTCTCATACGTGGTATAAATACCCATGGTGTGCTCCTGCAGATCAGACTGGTAGAGATCATTCGTAAATAGAAGCTCCTTGGGCTTGCGTTCCTGCAGCACTTCCAAAGTATAGTCGAACAGCATCTGACTATCGGTTTTGAGGTGCACGATGCCTCCCGGCCTTAGAATCTTGGTGTACAGGTCCAGAAAACGTGGGGAAGTCAGGCGACGCTTGATATCCCGGTCCTTCGGTCGCGGGTCCGGAAAAGTTACCCAGATCTCATCCACCTCGCCCACAGCAAAGTTCTCTTCTAGATTTTCGATGAAGGTACGCAGGAAGGCGACATTGTACAGGTCTTCTTCTTGCGCCAAGGTGCTCCCCTTCCAGATGCGGGCTCCTTTGATGTCGAGCCCCAGAAAATTCTTGTCAGGAAACAGGCGGGCCATACCTACCGTGTACTCACCGCGACCGCAGCCAATCTCCAGTATAAGCGGATTATCGTTCTCAAAAAACTCGTCGCGCCATTTGCCTTTCAACAGGCCATAATGCTCGCTTCCCGGCTCAACTACATTCTCCCGCTCAGCTATGGCGGCAAATTTCTCTAATTTAGATCTTCCCATTCTTTATAGTTCTTCTATCTCTGCGACCACAAAGGTACTACCTCCGATAAATATTACCTCATCCGGCTGTGCATTTGCCTTGGCAGTGGCGATGGCCTCGGCCACCGAGGTATAGGCATCACCTTTCAATCCGATCAAATCTGCCTTTTCCTTTAGCTCAGTTACAGGCAAAGCCCGCGGTATTTGGGCCTGACAGAAATAATAGGTATAGCGCTTCGGTAGAAGTTGCATAATGGTCGTCACATCTTTGTCGTTCACGGCACCAAACACCATGTGCACCTGCTTCGGATTCAAGGCCTCTAACTGTGCAAGTATCTGTTTAATGCCGTCTAAATTATGCCCAGTATCACAAATAGTTAAAGGTCTATCATTTAAGATTTGCCAGCGGCCCTTTAGTCCTGTTATACCTTTCGTATCGGCTATACCTTGGCGTATGGCAGATTCAGGTATAATGTAGCCTCGCTCCTGTAGTAACAGCACGGTTTGCAGAACTCCCGGCAGGTTGTACTGCTGGTATATACCTGCTAAGTCTGATTGAAGAGAGGATAACCACAGTTCACCATCACGGTATACATCAAACACCTGTCCGTCCAATCGCTGTTCCTTTGGCTGGACCTGTAAGGTATCGGTGGCAAAATAAAGCGGCGCCTGTTCCTGTTTGGCCTTCTGGGTAAACACCTGTGCTATCTCTGACTGCTTTGTGCTTATTATGGCAGGTGTGTGCGGCTTGATAATGCCGGCCTTCTCCCCTGCAATCTCAGCCAAGGTATCGCCCAAGAGCGCCTGATGGTCAAAGCCGATGTTGGTAATAAGCGATACTTCAGGCGTAATGATATTGGTGGAGTCCAGCCTTCCACCAAGGCCTACTTCGATCACGGCGACATCCACCTGCTCATCAGCAAAATATTTGAAGGCAAGTGCGACCGTCATTTCAAAGAATGAAGGTTTTACACGCTCAAACAAATCCTTATGCTCTTCTACAAATTGGATCAGGTAATCCTGCGGCAACTCCACCCCATTCACACGCACACGCTCCGTAAAGGACTTGAGGTGCGGCGAAGTATAGAGCCCGGTTTTGTAGCCAGCACTTTGCAGCACGGCGGCCAGCATGTGAGAACTACTGCCTTTGCCATTGGTACCGGCCACGTGCACCGTCTTAAATTTATGCTGCGGCTGTCCGAGGGCATCGCAGAGGGCGATAATGTTGTCTAGGCTCTTCTTAAAAGCAGCATTGCCGATGCGTTGAAACATCGGCAATTGCTGGTATAAGTAATCAAGACACTCTTGATAGGTCATGAAATCAAAAAAGGGATTAGCGGGATCTGATCACAAAAGTTACGGTTCCGGTAGCTCCTGAAGTGCTTCTGCCACCGCCTGTTCGGCTAAAAGTGGTCTTCTGCAGTTGGTCGCGGTACCATTTTTCTACGTGTGGTGAAACTGTGCTTTCCAAACGTTCTACACCGATCAGGTTGCCATCGGCATCAATACGGATACGGAACTTCACAAAACCAGTCTCATTATCATAGGGGTCACGCTTCGGTGAAACATCGTAGCGCCAGCCAGCCATGTCCAGACCGTCGCCACCGCCGCCGCCACCCGGATTACCTTCGTAGTTTTTGGCACCCATGATACCTCGCGGATCTCCTTTGTCGCCGACCTTGTTGGCATCGTCACCGTTGTTGTTGCCTGTTGCTTCATTAGAAGTACCGCTTTTGCCTGTACCGGTGCTTTCTGATGGCTTACCCGGATAAAGCGTGCGTGGCTTCTCAGGTTCGGGCTTCTTCACCTCTTCCTTCGGTTGCTCTACCGGCTTTTTAACTTCCTCTACTTTAGGCTGAGGCTTCGGCTGTGGCTTTACTTCTTCTTTTACAGATACAGGAGATTCTACAGGGGCAGTCACCACCTTAGGCGTCTCTACCGGTGTAGGAGGCGTTGGTGTGGCAGCCGCTACAGGCTTTGGCTCCGGAAGCGGATCCGGCTGTGTCGGAGCAGGCTTGCTGTCCTCCACATTCTTCGATTCGTTCGGAGTAGCTTTCGACTGCACATCGCCGCTGCCTACGGCATCGGTACCATAATTCAGTTCAATACCTATTTCCTCGTTTGGGTCGCCGGGAGCACCATTCCAAGCTAACAGGAAAAAAAGCAGCAAGAGGATGATCACGTGCAGGGTGATACTAATGCCTGCAGCAATCTTCTTATTCTTTTCCTCTTCCTGTGATAATGCTATCTCCATGTGAAATTAACGCTACTTGGTTGGCTCAGTGGCCAAAGTTACTTTCGCTTTTAAGCTAGCGGCTATACCTGCCACCTTGGCAAGATATTCCACCGGCACGGTCTTGTCTACGTTCAACACCACCACACCTTCTTCTGTTCCCTGCAAAAGTGCTGCCAGTTGAGGCTCTAGCTGCGACTCCTCGATTTGCTTACCGTTCAGGTAGTAACCTAAGTCTTTTGTAATAGTGATGTTAACCTTTTCCATCACGATGTTAGACACCTTGCTGGAAGGTAAGCTAACCGGCAAACCAGTAGGCGTCACAAAGTTAGACGTCAGCATGAAGAATATAAGCAACAGGAAGATGATGTCCGTCATGGAGGACATGTTGAAATCGGGGTTGATCCTGTTTTTTGAGCGTAAATTCATGCTTAAAGTTGTGGTTCTTGTAACAGATCAATAAACTCTATCGAAGAGTACTCCATGGCGTGAACGATGTTATCGATCTTAGACACGAGGTAGTTGTACCCAACGTAGGCTGGCAGTCCGATCATCAAACCGGTAGCCGTTGTTACCATCGCCTGGTAGATACCGGCTGAAAGCAACTGCGGGCTTACAGAGCCTTCCGCCTGCGCAATCGCGATAAAGGCTTGGATCATACCCGTTACCGTACCTAAGAAGCCCAACATAGGCGCAGCACCGGCAATGGTTGCCAAGGCGGCTAGGTTGCGCTCCAGTCGGCTGATCTCAATCTTACCCACGTTTTCGATGGATGTTTCGATGTTCTTAAGTGGGTTACCAATGCGGCTTACCCCCTTGCCCAGCATTCTGGATACCGGCGTGTTAGTTTGAGCGCATAGCATGCGGGCGCCGTTGATGTCACCTGCCAATACCATGCTCTTGATGCGGTCACTGAAACCATCCGGGTTTTTGGCGGCTTTCTTGAGAGTCAAGTAACGCTCAAAAAAGATGTAAACGGCAGCCAATGACAACAGCAAGAGCGGGATCATGGCCCAACCGCCTGCCATAGCCAAATCCATCAATGAAACGGAACTTTCCGCAGTTTCTGCTCCGTCTGCCAGCATTGAAGTGGTGTCAGCCGGGGCTGTCGTAATTTGTAAGAAGAGAGATGTCATGTTAATTATTAAAAACCCAAATTTGTTCTCCGAATGATTTTCTGTAGGTGTTCATAGCGGCTTGCGCCTCCTCTGCCGTATCAAAATCGGCTACAGAAACTTTAAATAACCTATTGCCTTTGCCGGGCTCCAGCACTTTGGCTTCATGTCCAAACTCAGCAATCTCTTGGCGGCTGTACTCTGCATTGTGCATGCGGGCGTAGCCACCTGTAATGATGTAGAAGCGTCCGTCTTTGCCGCTCACCGTGGTGCTTACCACTTCAGGTTGAACAGCTGAAGTCTCCTCCTCTACATTACTTGTAACGTTCTCTTCTGCAGTATATTGAACACCCTCAGCATTAGTATTACTGGAAGAAGCAGCCCAAGCATCCGCATCAACATCGTAGACCGGGCTTTCGTTCTCAGCAGAACTGTTTAGGGACGCTGCATCAATTGAAGCCACCTCCTCCTGTGGGGCGATGTTATGGGCAGTCAACTCTGGTGCCTGTTCCATCTGCCTCTCTGTTCCAAGCAGCGAGAATGGATTTAGGCTGCTGATATTATAGTCTGTCTGCAGAGACAGCATATAGAGCGCCGCACCCACAAGGCCTGTCAGTGCCAAACCTGAAGCTACGTGGTAGGCACGCTTCAGACGGGAACGGATAGGCTTTTTGGAAGTAGCTGGTTCTGCAGCCTGACGCTCCTTCATGAGTGTGCGCAGCACGGCTGGCTCTTCATGGCGGATCGGTCTAGCCACAATTTCGGGAAGCCCGAAGCTTCCCTCTAACAAATTATCGCCTTCGGTGTACTCAAACACCAGTTTATGCTCTGCATTATAGCGAAACACCCCGACATCCGTCATCTCAAAACGGTTCTCACCGTTCAGATGCGTGCGGGCCTTATGCACGAATGCTGTCACCAACTGCTTGGCCTCCTCTTTGGAGATGCCGTTGGCGTAGGCAATCGTACTAATGAGCAAGCCATCATTTAAGACCAGCTTTTCATTGAAAGCGATCTTTTTAGACGGTGGCACCAGCGTGTTCTTCACCGGGTTGATCCGGGCCGGAACGTACCGTGTGATCAGCCCACCAAAATCCGGGATGATCACACAGTCGTGATTATAGAGCAGGTTCTTTATGTGCTTTTCTACCATAGGCACTTAGAATGAATAAGAGACGCCTCCTATCAGGTTGATACTTTTGTTCGGGTAATTTACAAACCTTTCGTACTTCTGAGCAAACAAATTATTCACCATCAGGAAAGTCGTGAACCTGTTTGAGAATCTATAGTCCGCCTTCAGGTTCAGGTCAATGATGGTGTCGGTCTCCCTCAGTACAGAAGTACCGTCCGGACGATAAATACGTCCGAAAGAACTCCCAATATAGTAAAGTTCTGAATTAAAGAGAATCTTATCGTAGAAGTTGTAGGTCGCAAAAACGCTCGCCATCAGTTCCGGACGGTGAAACGCCTGCTCTAAGCTAGCCGTGCTATACTTATTATAATCAGCCTTTAATCCGATGCGCAGTTCGTCAGAATAATTGAAGGTAGCCTCACCATAAATATTGAAAACATTTGTCACGCCGTCGTCATACAACAGGTCAAACTTACTAGAATCGCTTGCCGAGTTGTTATAGAAATACATGTTGCGGAAATTTTGGTAAGCCACGCGGCCCGTCAGGTGCAAATAGTTGGCAATATTGGCCTGCATGCCGCCGTATACCTCCAGCCCCTTGTTCTGATCGGCCACTCTTACATTAGGCGCCAAGAAAGGATTCTCCTGTGTCAGATGATATAAAGTAACCCTTTGCAGATCCCCACCTATACCTGCGTAAATCAGAAGGTTATCCTTAATTGGCTCCACTCCCACGCGCACGGTAGGGTATACATTAAATTTGCGGGCGTCGTTTACGGTGTCGCCTGTGTAAGCGATGTTAGCACCAATCGAAAGCCGGATGGCATTCAACTGACGCTCGTACTGCGGATGCACTTTGAACAGGGTACGGCTAACCGAAGCAGAATCCTTGTGCGATACTAGCGATAGGTCCGTGTCTACTTTAAAGGCGGAAACATCATCGATGCCATACTCCGTATTTAGTTTGGCTGCGATGTTTGTCTCCCGCATGTCGTAGCGGTCATTCAGGTAGTTCACATTCAAACCTGCCCTGAACAGGAGCGGCATACCTGCGCCATGGTTATGCATATACCCTTCGGCATTCACACGGTTAAATACCTGATTAGGAGTAACCCAGTCATCGGTAGGTTTGGGGCTAAATCCGTAAAAGTGATATTTGTCGCGTCCGTAGCCCAGTTTGCCTCCCAAGGTAAGCCCCTGCATGTAAGTCTCGCCATTCACGTTGATGGCCGAGTTGGTCACAGCAGAATTTTTGCCGTCTACCGGTCCTCTGGCAGAAGTGATATGGCTAACATCCGCTCCGTAAGAAGCCACATTGCTGCGCTTGTTATGGAAGTAGCCTTTTAGGTACAGCGTACCGTAGTTGCCTATACCCGCCTTCAGGTAGTTGCCGTACAGTTTAGTGAGCTCATCCTGCTTGATGGTAAGCACACGCATCTGCAGGTCCACATCCTGCTCGGCCAATCTATAGTCGCTAAAGCGGTAGCGCACATTGCGGTCACCCTGCTCAGGTGGGGCTACGGCAAATTTTTGATAGTTGCGAGAGGCCCGCGGCAGTTCAATTTTGCGGTCCTTCTCTACCACCACTTCGGCGTCCTGTAGCTTGGCGCCTTCGCCCCAGCCGGTCGTTTGCGCCTCAGCGCTATTCATAAAGCTGTATCCCGCACACAATACAAGGACGAGCGAAGCTTTCTTTAATTTATTCTTCATGTTGGTTTTTCTCTTCAGCATCATCTGATGTATTATTGGTTACCTCCCTGCAGTGTGTCAGCCGGGCTGCTGTCAGCGCCGCCTAATTTTGCCAACTTCTGCTTAGCCTCTGCCACAATCTCCGCCTCAGGTGAGTTTTCGATAATTGAATTCAGCGTTGCACGGGCTTGGAAGGTCTCCTTCTGGGCAACATAGTTGTCGGCAATAATCAGGAAGGACTTGCCCAACCAATAGTCGTAGCTGGAGAATTTGGTGTTGAAGTCGAAGGCCACATCAATAGACTCGCTGTGCTTCTTCTGCTTGTAAAGGATCTCGGCTACCAGATACTGCGCTTCAGCGCCATTCTCATCAGCCGCAGCCGCAGCAGTTTCTCGCAGTTCCTTAAGCGCCTGCTCCAAGTTTCCTTCCGCATACGTGGCTTTGCCTTTGTAAAGAAGGGCCGTGTTATAAACATACAGCGCCGCATTGCCCTGACTGATCAGCTCGTTGGCGATGCGCTTGGATGAGCTATAGTCCTTTGTCAGGAAGTGGCTCTTCATCAAACCGGTGAGAGCTGTTTGCTGCTCGCGACGGTTAATGGCCAGATCACGCAGACGGCTGTAATACTTGATCGCCTCTGGGTAATTCTTGTTCTCAAACTCAGCATCAGCCACTTTCTGAATGGCACGGTTCAAGTACTCCGTTTTGTTTTCAGTAATTACTTCTTTCATGCGCGGCAAACCTTCCTGCTGGTTATCTACTCTCATATATGAGTCTGCTAAGAAGTAGCGGGCGTCGCTGGCAAAAGGACTCTTCGGATAGGTCTTTAAGTAACTCTCCAATTTGGTTAGAGCCTGATCGTATTTCTCATTGAAATAAAGCGTCTTAGCAGCTTCGAATTCAATGCTTTCTAGAGCATTACTCTCAGGGTTGGCCGTTCTGAATTTCTCAGCATACGTATCAAACTCTTCGCTTTTGTTTTGAGCAGCGAGTACTTCCTGCAGACTGTAAAGCGAGCCGCTGGCGGAACGTGAATTCGGGAATTCATCGACTACGCGCTTATAATCCGCAGCTGCCTCAGCATTGCGCCCCATGTTAGCATAGGCTATCCCTCGTTTTTCGAGCGCATTTGGCAGGAGTTTGCTCTGTGGTCTACTTTGGATCAGGTTAGTGAAACCAGTGACAGCCGAAGGGTAGTTACCGGCCTCGAAATCGATGATCGCGCGCTGGTACATGGCAGGTTCCACATAGCGTGACTTCTGATATTGAGTTATCACAGTTTGCAGATTTTGCTTCGCGCCATCTTTGTTGCCACTCAAACTCTGTACAATACCCTTCTGGAAGTACACGTAGTCTTTGTCAGGCGAATTGGAAGCCAGCACCTTGTCATACAGTCCCAAAGCTTGGCTATACTGCTTGTTCACGTAGTGCAGGTCAGCCAAGCGTATCATAGCATCGTAATGGTTCGGATCGCTTGGATTGGTGGCATCCACATAGGCCTTGAAGTGCGGCTGGGCCTTATCGTACTCTTTGGAGTTGTAGTAGGCATAGCCGATACCATAGCGTGATTTCAGGTAGTAGTCTGATTTACTGGCACCGCTATTGCGGAATACAGCCGCATAACTGTTGATGGCATCCACGTAACGCTGTCCCATGGAGTAAGCCTCGCCCTTCACAAAATGACTGGCTGCTGTGATTTCTTTGTCGTAGGGGTACTGAAGCGATTTGTCGAGCAGCGCAACCGCCGATGGGAATTTGCCCTCGTTAAAAAGGTTTACCCCATACAAATGCGTCACACGCTGGTAAGTTTCCAGAATGCGGTAGCTCTTGTTTGGCATGTTCTCAATGTGCCGAATCGCCTCTGGATAGTTATTGGAGTTGAAATAGGCCTCACTCAACAGATTGTCCACTTCGGCGGCATGCTGTGATTTCGGGAAATCCTGATTAAAAGTCTGCAAGGAGTTGAAGACCTCACGGAAGTTGCCCAGTTCGTAACTTACCTGCGCATATTTTACGGTAGCCGCCTCTGTTATTTCCTTGTCATGATCATTTTTGCGGGCCTGATCAAAGGCGGTCATCGCATACTGCTTGTTATCCTCGCGGAGGTAGCTCAAACCCAAATAGTAAGCCGCATTCTGACCGAGTGCGTCTTTTTTGCTCGCTACTTCTTTAAAATTGGCAATGGCATTCTTGTAGTTGCCGTTCTTGTAGTCTGTGAAGGCGATCTTATACTGTATAACCGGTTCTAGCTTGCGCTTGCCCTGTGCATACTGGCTAAAGTACTTTTCCGCCGACTTGTAATCCGCGCGCTGGTAGTAGGCATCCCCGACTAACAGAGCAATCTCATCAGCCTGCTGCACCTTCGGGGTTTTGGCAAGTGCTGCCTCTCCGTAGCGGATCACCTCATACACGTCATTCTCCTTATAGAGAATCTCTGTAATCATGTAGGGCACAATCTGGGCATAGGCCTCATTTTTTTCGGCGATCAGAAGATCTGCCTTCGCACCGTCATAGTCGCCTTCGCGGTAGGCAATGTAGCCGGCATAGTAGTTAGAAGCGTAAGCAAAACGATGCTCATCCTCCCGGAAGCCAGTCGTTTTGTTCTTGTCGAACCAGATTTTGGCGTTTTTAAAATCTTTGTTGGCGAAGTAAGAATAGCCTAATTTGAACTCCAGCTCTTTGTTCTGCTTAATGCTCAGCAAATGCGTCGGAGCACTTTCCAGTTTCTCAACCGCTTTTTTATAGTCCTTGTTCTCAAAGTAGTACAGGCCCAGCTCATAGTTAGCCAATGTGGTCTTCGGGTGTGTCGGAAACTTACGCGTGAAGTTCAGAATCAACTGCTCCGCGTCAGGGTGCAGCAGGTACAGACCGCTCAGCGCATAATAGTACTGTGCGTCCGCCGTCTTGGCATCGTCGCCAATCAGGTTGATGTACTTGCGAAAAGCTTCCTGCGCCGCGCCATACTTGGCTCGGTCAAAAAGCTCCACTCCCTCATGGTAATGTTTGTCTTTTGCGGTGAATACCTGCGTGTGCTGCGCGACCGCCACATGGCTTCCTCCAGCCAGAACCGATGCCAGCGCTACTTTATAGGCTATCTTCATATGTGTCTTTTTGCTCCCTCAGAAGCTAATCTTATGGCTATTTTTAGGACCAACGGTACTGAGCGCCGAATCGCACTACAGTCATCGTGACCAACTCAAAGTTAAATAAAAATTGACAACCGCACGAACCAACACGCAATAAACATCCGAAAGCACGTACCTGACCCGGACCAACGCCCTTTATACAATGCAGCTAGTGCAGCAAATATTGTACTGCAAACGCTAAATTGTACTTAATGAAATGTTAAAGTTCTGGGCACCGGGTGAAGGATCTTGAAAACCAACTCTTTAAGAATTTCAGCTTCACTCATATCACCGCCCGAGACACCCTTTACCTGCAGGTCAGCCACGCGTATGTGGTGGATAATGTCGGCTACGCGGCCCAGCGGATACGCACGCAGCGCCTGCATGTATTCCTTCACCAGAAAGCCCCGATTGCCTAAGCTCTTTCGAACTCCGGATTCAGTTTTATCAGCCGACTGGTGCAGGGTCAGGAGCTTGGTGAAAAACGAAAACAAAAGGCTTAGGTTAGGTATAAGCGGGTTGTTTTTTGGGTTGGCCTCGAAGTAGTGAATGATGCGGTTTGCCTTCAGGGCATCCTGCGCAATCAAAGCGGACTGTAGTTCGAAAATATTGTACTCTTTACTGATGCCTACGTTCTCCTGCACTACCCGCTCGTCTATTGTCTGCCCCGGCTTCAGGTTAATGAGCAGCTTGTCTATCTCATTTGCCTGACGCGACAGGTCGGCCCCGATGTATTCGCTCAGCAGCATCACCGCCTTCGGACTGATCTGCAGCCCCTTGGACTTCACATACCCGTTGATCCAAGTCGGCACTTGATTGTCATACAGCTTTTTGGTGGTGAGCAAAACAGCGTGCTTCTGCACCGATTTCCCCAATGCTTTGCGACCGTCTAAGGACTTGTGCTTATGGCAGAAAACCAATATGGTGGAGGGCAAAGGATTTTGCAGGTAGGCTTCTAGCTGCTTCATACCCTCCTCGCGCTCCAAGTCCACGATGCTCTGCGCCTCTTTCACGATCACCACCTGCCGCTCAGACATCATCGGGAAGCGTTTCGCCTGCAACAACACTGTGGCCACATCTACGTCCTTACCGTACACCACCACTTGGTTAAAGCCTTTTTCGTGCTCCTTCAAGGCGTTGGCCTCAATGTAGTCGGCTATCTGGTCGATGTAGAACGGCTCCTCCCCCTGCAAAAAATACACGGGCGCGAACTGCCTTTTCTTCAGTTGCTCTATAATGCCTTCAGGTGTGTGCGACATGCTTTTTGGTAGGTATAATGTGTCAGCGAATCAGGTATACAAACATCAAATATACTCTATCCTGCGCTGCAAAAGAAAGACAAAGTGGGCAAAATGAAGATTATACCCTGCCCGTGTCACAGCCGTATGAAATTATACCTAATTTTATAAAGTGAACGCCTACCTGCTCTTTGTTGACACTGAAACTTCCGGTCTGCCTAAGGACTGGAGTAAGCCCTATTCTGCCCGGGACAACTGGCCGCACATTGTGCAGGTCGCATGGGAGGTCTATACCCGCGAAGGCGATCTGGTTAAGTCGGAGAATTTCTACATCAAACCCTCCGACTACGAGATGAGCCCTGTTTCACAGAGCATTCACGGTATCAGCTTAGAATTTTTGGAGCAGAATGGTCACGGCCGTTATGAGGCGATGCAGCAATTGCAAAAGGACTTGTTAAAGTTTAAACCGCTAGTAGTGGGACACTTTATGCAACTCGATTATCATATGCTCGGCCTCGGTTTTTACAGGGCTGGACTGGATAATCCGCTCGAGCAGCTGCCCACTTTCTGCACCATGCAGGCTACAGGGCATTTTATACGGGAAGCCCGCCACCGCCACATGCGGCTTGGTGAACTTTACATGCGGCTCTTCGGGGAGCCACTCCAGCAGGAGCACGATGCACTAATTGATGCCCACGCCACAGCCCGCTGTTTTTTTGAACTCTGGCGCGCAGGCGACATTGACGAGCGCACCATTCAATTGCAGCAATCGCCTATACCTGAAAAGGCACTGCGCAAAAAACCCAGAAGCCATCGGCGGAAGCTACTGTATGTAATTAGCGCCCTTCTTATCATTTTGCTCCTATACCTTGCAACCGCTCTTTTAATATGAACCCAAAATCCAAATTCTTAAAAACCGTCAAGCCCTTCAACCTGCTTCCGGATGAGGTACTGCAGGGCGTGGCTGAATTGCTGCAGGAAGTACAGCACCCCAAAGACACGATCTTATACCTGCAGGATGTTTCGAAGCTGCGAGGAGTCGATATTATCGTGCGGGGGGAGTACGAGGTATTCTTTTACGACAGCGAGCAGAACAAAAGACTTCCGGTCAGGTATGGCAGTGGCCATTGTTTTGGAGGTGCCTCCATCCTGCTAAACCGCCGCCGATCATTCCGCACGGTCATCCCCTCCAAGGGCACCGTGGTTTATACCTTGCACCGCAAAGAGTTTCTGGCACTTTGTCAAGCCTATGAGGGCTTCTTCCATTATTTCACAGCCGAGTACGGACGCCGTATGCTTGATGAAGAGTATGCGCACTTCATCAGACCCTCCCGCATACAACCCGAAAACAACATTGCGGCTGACCAACTGTATTCCCGAAAGCTCCAGACCATAGAACCAAGGGCCATCGTGTCCTGCTCCGGCGACACTTCTATCACACACGCGGCCCAGACGATGATAGATCAGAAAGTCAGCTGTCTTTTCGTGAAAGATGAGCAGGAGCAGATAGTTGGCTATATCACGGACCTTACCCTCCGCAACAATGTGGTGGCCAGACAGGTAGATTACAGCCGTCCCGTTCAGGAAATTATGGACCAGCCCATTATCTCCATCAGTTCACAGGCCTACATTTATGAAGCGGTACTGCTCATGTTCCAAACCCGCGCCCGCTATCTGCTTATAGAAGAGGCAGCTGGGTATAGCGGGTTCATTAGCCGCAACAAACTGCTCAGCAGTCTGGCCCAGTCCCCTTTTATGTTCATACAGTCGGTAAAGCTGGCCCGAAACGTTCCGGAGCTCAAACAGCGCTGGCAAAAAGTGCCTGAACTAGTGTACCAATTACTCAACCGGGGCGTGAAGTCTGAGATTGTGAATCAGGTGATCACGACGGTGGCCGATACCATAGCCATCAATGTAATAGAGGGCGTGATCGAGGAGATGGGGCCTCCACCGGCTAAATTCGTCTTTATGGTGCTGGGCAGTGAGGGCCGACAAGAACAAACCCTACGCACCGATCAGGACAATGCCATCATATACGAAGACAAGGCCAACGAACAGCGCGAAATGGTACGGGACTACTTTTTGGCTTTTGCCACTATCGTGTCAGAACGGCTTGACCACATAGGCTTCAGTTTTTGCGAGGGGGGATTTATGGCCAAAAACTCTAAATGGACACACTCCCTCTCCCACTGGAAGCGCAACTACAGCACTTGGCTCGCAGAATCGGACCCGGATGCGGTGCTCAAAGTGGCTACCTTCTTCGACTGCCGCTTTCTGTATGGCGATGCGTCCATTATGGACGAGCTGAAAGCCTTTCTGAATGAGGAGCTCAAAAACCCAAGGCATAGGTTTCTGCACCACATGGCCCAGAACGCGCTACAGTATGAGCCGCCACTTACCTTTTTCAATACAATCAAAACTTTCAGCAGTGGCAGTCAGCAGGTATTTAACCTAAAGAAGACCATGACACCTATCGTAGACTTGGTGCGCGCCTACGCGCTGCGCAACCGTATTTTCTTAACAAACACCGGGGAACGCCTAGAAGCACTCGCCCAAATGGGTATTTTCACTGAAAAGGAGCGTCAGGAACTGTTACAGGCCTATTATTACCTGATGGGGATGCGGCTGAAGAAACAGGCGATACAGATCATTGACGACCGAAAAGCGCCCGACAATCTGCTGGACCCTAAGACACTCACCAAGATAGAACAAGTAACCCTAAAAGAGATATTCAAGGTGATTGGCGACTTCCAGACCAAGATCAAAGTGAGCTTTATGGAGACCTTATATTAAGGGTTGTGCCAACTCTTTTTTATATTTGTCCGGAATAGACGATTTAGGCTTACATGAACTTGATAGAAGAACTAAGATGGAGAGGCATGCTCCACGATTTCATGCCCGGTACGGAGGAACAACTTGCATCCGGTATGACGACCGGCTACATTGGCTTTGACCCGACGGCATCATCATTGCATATCGGCAACTTGGCCACCATCATGCTGCTGGTACACTTGCAGCGTGCAGGCCACAAACCCGTGGCATTGGTAGGCGGCGCCACCGGTATGATCGGAGACCCTTCTGGAAAATCAGCAGAACGTAATCTGCTTGATGAAAACACACTGTTGGCTAACCAAGCGGGTATACGCAAGCAACTGGAGAAATTCCTTGAATTTAACAGTGGTGCGAACTCCGCAGAGATCGTGAACAATTACGACTGGTTTAAGGAGTTTAGCTTTCTGGGCTTCCTGCGCGAGGTGGGCAAGCACCTAACCGTAAATTACATGATGGCTAAGGACTCGGTAAAGAAGCGCATCAGCGCCGACGAAGAGGGCAACCGAGCCGAGGGTCTTTCTTTCACAGAGTTTTCTTACCAGCTGATACAGGGCTACGATTTCTACCACTTGTACAAGCACCACAACGTGCGACTGCAGATGGGAGCCTCTGACCAGTGGGGTAACATCACCACAGGCACGGAGTTGATCCGTCGTATAGATGATGGCAAAGCTTTCGCTTTAGTGGGTAAATTGGTGACCAAATCGGATGGCACTAAATTCGGTAAGTCAGAGGGTGGCAACGTATGGCTAGACCCGGCCCTCACCTCTCCTTACAAGTTCTACCAGTTCTGGCTGAACCTGTCTGACGAGGAGGCTGAGAAACTGATCAAGGTATACACGCTGTTGCCGCAGAATGAAATAGAAAGCCTAATAGAGGAGCACAAACAGGCCCCGCATTTGCGTGTATTGCAAAAAGCCTTGGCTAAAGATGTTACAATTCGCGTGCATTCCGAAGAAGATTACAAATCCGCAGTCGATGCTTCTGAAATTTTATTTGGAAAAGGCGATCTAGATACGCTAAAAGGCCTTCGGGAGGATATTTTGCTATCAGTGTTTGAAGGTGTGCCGCAGATAGAAGTGAGCCGCGGCCATTACGAAGGAGCTGCCACGGTTAGCGATCTACTTTCTGAAGTTACGGGTGGCCAAATCTTCGAATCGAAGGGCGAAGCCAAGCGCATGATCAAGAACGGCGGCGTGAGTATTAACCGTCAGAAAATTCAGGGAACGGAAGATCCGGTAAACTACGAGCTACTGCAGCAAAAATACCTTGTTGTACAGAAGGGTAAGAAAAACTATTATTTAGTTTCAGTTAACTAACTGAAAAACAGTTCTTTAAAAACAAAAGAGGTGGTCTGAAAAGACCACCTCTTTTGTTTTACTTGCTATAAGAGCTACTTATTTCGTCTCTGTAGCGCTGTTTTTCATGTCCTGAACTTCCTTACGGATGTCCTGTGCCATGTTTTTCAGGTCTTGCATACCCTTACGTACACGAGTACCAGCAGCAGCGTTGTTCTTGTCGTAGAATTTTTCGAAGTCAGCTTCCAACGACATAACTAGGTCCTTGAGTTTGCTAAAGTTGTTGTTCATTAGAGGTGTTTATTATAGTGAAACATTTGTTTTTACTGCTCCAATATACACATTAAATGATAACATGCAAAGATTAGCAAACTTTAATATATGCCTTTAAAGCAAATTAAGCAGAAACCTGTGCCTTAGAGTATAGACCTTTGTCTAGTTTTTGTGCAATCTTTTCGAAAGCATCGATTGTCTCCTTCACATCGTCCAAGGTATGAACGGCGGTAGGGATTAGACGCAGCATGATCACGTCTTTCGGCACAACAGGGTACACCACGATGGAGCAGAAGATGTTGTAGTTCTCACGCAGATCGAGCGTCAGCTGGGTTGCATCTGGAATCTGGCCGTTCAGGAACACAGGCGTAACCGGCGACTCAGTTGTACCGATATTAAAGCCTTTCTCACGCAGACCAGTCTGCAGGGCATTCACCACCTCCCAAAGTTTGTCTTTCAACTCAGGCTTTGTGCGCAGTAACTCCAAACGCTTGATGGCACCAACTGTCAACGGCATTGGAAGCGACTTGGCAAAAATCTGCGAGCGCATGTTGTAGCGAAGGTACTCTACTACCTGCTCATCTGCGGCCACGAAGGCACCGATGCTAGCCATGGATTTGGCAAAAGTAGAGAAGTACACGTCTATACCGTCCTGCACACCCAAGTGCTCCCCAGTTCCGGCGCCTGTTTTACCCATGGTACCGAAACCGTGCGCATCGTCTACAAACAGTCTGAATTGGAATTTTTTCTTGAGCTCTACCACTTCTTTCAGATTGCCCAAGTTACCGGACATACCGAATACTCCTTCCGTGATCACCAGAATGGCACCACCTGTGTTTTCAGCCCAGCGAGTGGCACGCTCCAGTTGTTTCTCAAGGCTCGCCATGTCGTTATGACCATACACGAAGCGCTTGCCTTGGTGCAGACGCACACCGTCGATAATACAGGCGTGTGACTCCGCATCATATACAATTACGTCATGACGGTCCACGAGCGCGTCAATGATCGATACAACACCTTGGTAGCCAAAGTTCAGCAACAAAGCGTCAGGTTTCTGCACAAAGTCAGCCAGATCGGACTCCAGCTTCTCATGCAGGTTCGAGTTACCGGACATAATACGGGCACCCATCGGATAAGCCATACCCCATTCAGCAGCCGCCTCAGCGTCAGCTTTACGTACTTCCGGGTGGTTAGCCAAGCCCAAATAGTTGTTAAGGCTCCAAGTAAGTACCTCCTTGCCTCTAAACTTCATACGCGGAGCAATCTCCCCTTCAAGCTTTGGAAACGTGAAATAGCCATGCGCATAATGTGAGTGGCTGCCTAACGGACCTCTGTTGGTCAACAACTTTTCAAATAAATCCACCTTGTGTTTAATTAAGTTTCGGGATAATTTAAGGTTCTGATATAGTTAGTTATACTATATATTCAGTTCTGAGTATAATGACTGCAAATTTATGATTTTATAGATTCATAAACAATTTCTAATACTCTCTAGTCCCCTTTTTGGGTAGCTCATTTTTATGTTTGCCCACAATACCGTTAATTTGAATAAAAATAAAGCTTAGCTACTGCATGAGAAAAATCAACAAGATACTCGTAGCCAACAGAGGCGAGATAGCACTGCGCGTGATGCGTTCAGCCAAAGAAATGGGTATCAGTACGGTAGCCATCTACAGCGAGGCAGACCGCAATGCCCTGCACGTGCGCTATGCCGACGAGGCGGTGTGCGTAGGCGGCCCCAAATCAAACGAATCGTACCTGCGAGGCGACGTAATCATAGATGTCTGCAAGCGCCTAAACGTGGACGCCATTCATCCGGGTTATGGTTTCCTTTCTGAAAACGCAAATTTTGCACGGCAGGTTAAAGAAGCCGGTCTTATTTTCATTGGCCCCTCTCCTGAAGCCATCGAACTGATGGGCAGCAAACTGGCTGCGAAAGCCGCTGTTGCCAAGTACAAGATACCCATGGTACCGGGCACCGAGGAAGCTATCACGGATGTGGAGGAAGCTAAAGAAATCGCCTCTAAAGTCGGATTCCCGATCCTGATCAAAGCCAGCGCCGGTGGCGGTGGCAAGGGTATGCGTGTAGTCGATAGCGTGGACGTGTTTGAGGAGCAGATGAAATTGGCTGTTAGTGAGGCTACTTCAGCTTTTGGCGACGGCTCCGTATTCATCGAAAAATACATCGGCTCACCGCGTCACATCGAGATTCAGGTGCTGGGCGATACGCACGGCAATATCGTACATCTTTTTGAGCGTGAGTGCTCTATACAGCGTCGTCACCAAAAAGTAATCGAAGAAGCCCCATCAGCTGTTCTGACCCCGGGACTGCGTGATGAGATGGGCCGCTGTGCCGTCAATGTAGCCAAGGCCTGCGACTATGTGGGAGCCGGCACTGTAGAGTTCCTAGTGGATGAGAATCTGAATTTCTACTTCCTTGAAATGAATACCCGTCTGCAGGTAGAGCATCCGGTGACGGAACAAATTACCGGACTGGACTTGGTAAAAGAGCAGATCCATATTGCAGAAGGCAAGCCCTTGGGCTTCCGCCAAGAAGACCTTACAATAAATGGTCATGCGTTGGAGCTGCGTGTGTATGCCGAAGATCCCATGAATAATTTCCTGCCGGATATTGGTCGCTTAGAAACCTATGTTCGTCCGCAGGGATTGGGAGTGCGTGTAGATGATGGTTTTGAGCAAGGCATGGACATTCCGATCTATTATGATCCGATGATCGCCAAACTAGTGACTTTCGGCAAAGACCGTCAGGAGGCCATCGAAAAAATGCTGCGAGCTATCGAGGAATATAAGATAACAGGTATAGAGACCACACTCCCATTCGGCACTTTTGTGCTGCAGCATGAGGCCTTTGTTTCAGGCAATTTCGACACGAAATTCATCGAGCGCTATTTCAGCCCAAGCGTGCTGGAACCAAAGCCTACTGAAGACACGGAAGAAATCGCCGCCGTGCTGGCCGCCATACTGCTTGGCAACAATAAGCCAAAGGTAACCGCTACCACAACGGAGACTCAGAATGGCACCGCTTCAAACTGGCGAAAGAACAGAGTTAAATAAGGTATAAGTAGCTTAAAACAGAAAGGGCCGGATTTAGATCCGGCCCTTTCTGTTTATCATATTTTGGAGAGAAAATCCGAGTTAGATCAGATCAAAGAGGTTGCGAACGCCCACCTGCTTGGCAGAGGTGAAACCCTCTCCGTAGGTCACTCCTATGGCATGCCCATACTCTCTCGCTCTGGACTCGATGAAATCTAAAAACTCAGGCGAAGAAATATACGTGTTCGGGGAAGTATCATCAGGGTTATAGAACTGTGTTTTGAAGGCACGGATGGTTTCCATTTTCTTCTCCCAATAAGGGGTAACGTCCATCACGAAGTCCGGCTTGATGTAGCGATCCTGTATGAAGTTGTACATGCCCTTCGGGCGCCAAGCCGCTTGTTCCAGCCCATCATCGCCCAAGGTTTTGATCATTCTAAGGCCGGCCAAGAAACAAGCCTCGGCAACTACAGCAGCACCCCGGCCATGGTCCGGATGACGGTCGTGGATAGCATTCATCAGCACAATATCAGGCTGGTACTGGCGTACCTTTCTCACAATCTGCAGCTGATGTTCTTTGTCATTAGCGAAGAAACCATCAGCAAAACCCAGATTATCACGAACAGACAGCTGCATGATTTTGGCGGCTTCTTCGGCTTCAGCAACACGCTCCGCCGGTGTTCCTCTTGTACCCAGTTCACCCCGCGTTAAATCCACTACGCCAGCTTTTTTTCCGGCCGCAATATGCGCAATGAGTGTACCCGCACAGCCCAACTCTACATCATCCGGGTGTGAGGCAAAGGCAAGTATATCTAATTTCATCCTTTTGTCTAATTTATTTGATGCGGAGCGAGCGCCCAACTTTTAGGGTAGTCCGCGTGCTGATGCCGTTTAGTCTGGTAATCTGGGAAACGGATATGCCATAGCGCTTCGCTATACCTGACAGGGTGTCGCCGCTGCGCACTTTATGGTAAGAAGCCTTTCGCGATCCACTCGATTTCGAACCCTTGGCTTTGTTATAATAGTTAAATACAGCTGACGTAATCACAAAGCTTTGCCCTTTGAGCAGGTAGTCTGGAAAGTCATACATCAACTCAGGGTCAAGCGGGTTCCCTTGATAGCGGACCTCGTAATGCAAGTGTGGACCAGAACTGCGTCCCGTGCTCCCCCCCAGTCCGATCACCTCACCGGCTTTTACAAACTGGCCCGTCTCGGCAATGGTCTTGCTCATATGCCCGTAAAGCGTTTCGAGTCCATTGTAATGACGTAACACAATGTAATTGCCATAGCCACTGCCATCCCACTTGTTTATACGCACTACCCCGTCGAAAGCGGCGTAAATGGAATCGCCCGTGTCCAGATCAATGTCAGTGCCGTAGTGCCAGCGATAGCCCCTGTGGCCGAAACGGCTCGTAACAGGCGTCTTCTCCAATGGCATTTTATAATCACGCTTTACACGAGGATCATACAAGGTAATGTCAACTGTATCTTTCAGCTGACGCCCGTCCATACGGTAAGGGTTGATGTTCCGCGTGTCCCAAATAGCATAATAGCCCGCAATCTTTATCCACGTGGAGTCAATTAGCACTTCTTCCGAAACCTCAACGATGTGCTGCTCCCCCAGATCTAGATCAGAGGTGTCTTCGCTTACAATGGAAAGCTCTTTTTTCGGGTTGAAGAAAATGGATTTCCCCGCATCAGAATCATCGTCTGGAAACTCCTCATACTTGATCAGTATCGTGGTATCCGGACGCACGTAGTCGATTTTGGGCGACTTCACTTTGAACAGGTCCTTGACCTTACCCTGTGCAAAAGCACTCTCTGTTCCGCATAGGAAACAGAGCATAAATAGTGCAATTGAAAGGGGTGCTTTAAACTTTAGCATTAGATTTGATATTAGACGGAGCTGCGTTCTTAAACTCATTCTCGCAATCACTAACTACAGCTTCGCCATTTTATTGTGGCTATACCCAAGCGTATGTGCTATATCATCATAAGCCGGGTATGCCGCACGCAAATATTTAGTGCAAATCCTGAGCAGCCAGATAACGTTCCGCATCAAGGGCGGCCATACAACCTGTACCGGCAGCAGTCACCGCTTGGCGGTAGGTGAAGTCCTGCACGTCGCCACAGGCAAAAACACCGTCGATGTTGGTCTTGCTAGTGCCCGGAATGGTGCGGATATAACCGTTTTCGTCTAGGTTCAGGTATTCGGCGAAAATATCGGAGTTTGGTTTGTGCCCGATCGCCACAAAAAAACCTTTCACCGGAATCTCACGCAACTCATCAGTCAGCACATTGCGTACACGCACTGCCTCTACCACTTCCTCACCCAGAATCTCATCCGTAACTGAATTCCAGAGTATTTCAATGTTCTTCGTCTTCTTCACGCGTTCCTGCATGATGGTTGAAGCACGCATTTCGTCGCGACGCACGATCATGTATACCTTGTTACAGATATTAGAGAGATAGGTCGCCTCCTCTGCTGCCGTATCGCCAGCACCAACGATGGCCACATCCTGGCCACGGTAGAAGAAACCATCACAAACGGCGCAAGCACTTACGCCATTACCGTTCAATCTCGCCTCCGACTCCATCCCCAGCCATTTGGCTGAAGCGCCAGTAGAGATAATCACAGTATGCGCCTCAATCACTTTCTGATCGTCAATGGTCACTTTATGCGGTTGTGAAGAAAAATCAACGGCTGTGGCGATGCCATACCTTACATCTGTACCAAAGCGTTCAGCCTGACGCTTAAAGTCCTCCATCATCTGCGGACCGTTAATGCCATCCGGGTAGCCCGGATAATTTTCTACATCATTGGTGATGGTAAGTTGGCCTCCCGGCTGCAGTCCTTGGTATAAAACAGGATTGAGTCCGGCTCTAGAGGCATATATAGCTGCTGTGTAACCAGCAGGGCCAGAACCGATGATCAAACACTTAACTTTTTCTATTTCCATGTGGTTGTAAAACTAAATCGAAATTTGGTTGCAAGTATACAAAATTTCTCATGCTCTGCCTGCATACTACCTGTGTTAATTAGGCAGAAGGCCAGCTGCAGAAATAAAAAAAGCCCTGACCTTTGGGCCAGGGCTTTTTAAATGTCATGTTAAGACTAGCCTAAGTAAGGCTTCAATGCTTTGCTTCTGGATGTATGGCGCAGTCTGCGAATCGCTTTTTCTTTGATCTGGCGCACACGCTCACGGGTCAGGTTGAACTTCTCCCCGATCTCTTCCAAGGTCAGTGAGTGCTCACCGTTTAGGCCAAAGTAAAGTGTGATCACGTCAGCTTCACGTTTCGTCAGCGTAGATAATGCACGCTGTACCTCTTTGCGAAGTGAGTCGTTCATCAAACCAGTGTCCGGAGACTCTTCGTCCTCGTTTTCCAGTACGTCTAGCAGACGGTTTTCCTCGCCTTGCACAAATGGGGCGTCAACTGATACGTGGCGACCTGAAATCTTCAGCGTATCGACTACCTCGGCTGTGGTCAGCTCCAGTACTTCGGCGATTTCTTCAGGTGACGGCTCACGCTCAAACTTCTGCTCCAGTTCGGAGAAAGATTTAGAGATCTTGTTCAGGGAACCAACACGGTTAAGCGGCAGACGCACAATGCGTGACTGCTCAGCCAATGCCTGCAGGATCGACTGACGGATCCACCAAACGGCGTAAGAGATAAACTTAAAGCCTCTTGTCTCGTCAAAGCGCTTAGCCGCCTTGATCAGACCCAAGTTTCCCTCATTGATAAGGTCGCCCAGCGAAAGGCCTTGGTTCTGATACTGCTTGGCTACCGACACAACGAAACGCAGGTTAGCTTTTGTCAATTTCTCAAGCGCAAACTGATCTCCCTCTTTGATCCTCTGTGCCAGCGACACCTCCTCATCCGGGGTAAGCAAATCAACTTTACCAATCTCTTGCAGGTATTTGTCAAGCGACTGGCTTTCGCGGTTGGTGATCTGTTTGCTTATCTTGAGTTGTCTCATCAGAGTATATTGTTATTGCAAAAATGTAAAAATCTTAATTTCGGGCTCGCTGTGGTAACATCAGAAAATCGCGCAAAGTTCTTACATTTTACGAATAAAATCAAGAACCTCGAACGCGAGGGGAAAACATAATACTCCTGACGCCATTCCGTCTTATACGGAACGGGCATCAGGAGTATTAAATAGTAGGATTAATTTTGCTCTGCAGCGCCCGGCTTAGGAAGAATAGCCTTGCGTGAAAGCTTGAATTTACCAGTCTTCTTATCTACGTCGATCAGCTTCACTTTCACTTCTTCACCGATCTCCAGCACACCCTCCATGATCTCAAGACGTTCGTGCTTGATCTCAGAGATATGCAGCAATCCGTCTTTACCCGCCATGAACTCAACAAAGGCACCGTAAGGCTGAATTGACTTCACCTTTCCGATGTAAACCTCGCCAATCTCCGGCTGCGCCACTATCGCCTTGATCTTAGAAACAGCGTTGTTCATAGAGTCTTGGTTGCTAGCGAAGATGTTCACGTGGCCTTTCTCATTCTTCTCCTCGATGATGATCGTAGCACCCGTGTCCTTCTGAATCTGCTGAATCACCTTACCACCTGGTCCGATTACGGCACCGATGAACTCCTTATCAATCACAATATTGAATGATCGCGGTGTATGCGGTTTGTAGTCAACGTTAGGAGCGGCAATGGTTTTGTTCATCTCGTTCAGGATGTGCAGACGGCCTTCTCTTGCCTGTGCAAGGGCTTGGCTCAACACATCGTGTGACAGCCCCTGTACTTTGATGTCCATCTGGCAGGCGGTGATACCTTTGCTGGTACCGGCCACTTTAAAGTCCATGTCACCCAAATGGTCCTCGTCACCCAAGATGTCAGATAGAACGGCGAATTTGCCCGTTTTCTCATCTGTGATCAATCCCATGGCTATACCTGAAACTCCATCCTTTACAGGAACACCGGCATCCATCAGAGCCAGTGAGCCGGCGCAAACTGTCGCCATTGAAGAAGAACCATTTGACTCCAGAATATCAGACACGATACGGATCGTGTATGGGTTTTCAGAATCTGCAGGAAGAACTTTCTTAAGGGCACGCAGGGCTAGGTTACCGTGACCTATCTCACGACGTCCTGGGCCTCTGTTTGGCTTCACCTCGCCAGTAGAGAAGGCAGGGAAGTTATAGTGCAGCAGGAATTTATTTGTACCTGACACCATAGCGCTGTCGATCATCTGCTCGTCCAGCTTGGTACCAAGGGTTACAGTGGTCAATGACTGCGTTTCGCCACGGGTGAAAACAGCAGAGCCATGGGTAGCAGGCAAGTAGTTTATTTCTGACCAGATAGGGCGAATTTCGTTCAGTTGGCGACCATCTAAACGAACGCGGTCGTTCAGAATCATGTTGCGAACAGCTTCCTTCTCCACATCGTGGTAGTAGGTTTTGATAAGCGTCATGTCATAGCCATGCTCCTCACCTAATGACTCAACAAACTCGTTCAGTACAGCTGCAAAGCCTTCTTTACGCTCAGACTTGTTTGCGCGGCCTCTTTTGGCTACTTCCAAAGCCTTGTCGTAAGTGGCACTGTATACCTTCTGACGTAGCTCGTCATCATGCGTTTCGTGTGAGTACTCGCGCTTCTGCAGTTTGCCTACCATCTCGGCAAGCTCCATTTGGGCTTGGCATTGTACTTTAATGGCTTCGTGAGCAAAAGCGATTGCATCCAGCATCTCCTGTTCAGATACTTCGTTCATCTCGCCCTCTACCATGGCAACGCTGTCGATAGAGCCACCCACGATCATGTCGATGTCTGCGTTACGCAAGTCAGACACTTTCGGGTTGATTACAAACTGACCCTCGATACGCGCTACGCGTACTTCAGAGATCGGGCCGTTGAAAGGAATGTCAGAAACAGCAAGGGCTGCAGAGGCCGCCAAAGCCGCTAGGGCATCCGGCATGATCTCAGCGTCAGCAGAGATCATATGTATAGTCATTTGCGTTTCGGCATGATAGTCTCCCGGGAACATTGGTCGCAGGATACGGTCAACCAAACGCGAAATAAGAATTTCGTAATCTGAAAGTCTTGCTTCTCTCTTCAGGAAGCCTCCAGGTATCTTACCAGAAGAAGCGAATTTCTCCTGATAGTCAACAGAAAGAGGCAAAAAGTCAACCCCTTCACGGGCATCTTTATTGGAAACAACAGCCGCAAGTAGCATGGTAGTACCCATTTTAACTACTACAGAACCGTCAGCCTGCTTGGCTAGTTTACCAGTCTCGATTGTAATCTCCCGGCCATCCGGAAGAATGATTGTTTTTGTGATCGCGTTTTGTGACATCTTCAATTATTATTTTTTTAGCATCAAATACAACAGGGCTACCGTTTGCAGCCGCTGCTAGGTTACTGGCAAAGAGGAAGGGGAATAAGGAGAGGGATAGAAAAAATTAGGGAATCCCTGTAAGAAATTCCCTAATATTCTATAAGCTTATTTACGGATACCAAGCTCGGCGATGATCGCTCTGTATCGCTCAATGTCGTTTTTCTGCAGGTAGTTCAGAAGTCTTCTTCTTTTACCAACCAGCTTAAGAAGACCAAGACGAGTGCCGAAGTCTTTCTTGTGAACCTTCAGGTGCTCTGTCAGATCAGCAATGCGCGTAGTGAACAGCGCGATCTGGCCTTCAGCAGAACCAGTGTCAGTCTTAGACTTGCTCAGGCTGTGCTTTTCAAAAATTTCTTGTTTCGCTTCAGTAGTTAATTTCATTGCGTATAAAAAATATCAATCTGTTATATTCAGTGGATAGATTCCCGTATAAGCCGCAAAGTTATACAAATTATCTATATTAAAAAATTATTTGCGCAGAGTTATTCTCAGCCTGCCCTATATTTTATTGCGCTTCAAGCGCGTCATCAACTTGCGCCAGAAGTCCACTTCCAGCAGACTAGAGTCGTTCTGCGCCTGATACAGGAAGAAGAGTCCTATCGGCAGCAGAATGGCATTAGCCCCCCACATACCTGCTCCAACAGATATCAGACCCTCCCTTGCCCACTTCTCACCGAGTATTCCCAGCACATACATCACGATGAAGAAGATGATGGAAATGATCACCGGCACACCGAGCCCCCCTTTCTTGATAATAGCACCAAGTGGCGCACCGATCAGGAACATGATCAGGATGGCGGCCGACTGCGTGTATTTTCGCCAAATCTCAATCTCATAGTTATTGGCATCGCGCTTCAGCGTGTTGATGCGCTCCAAATAACTGGATGTAAAACTCTTCACATTGCGGGCTTTCGTTGAAGCCGACATAAGAATATCGGCATTTAAGTCTACAAGTTGACGCGCCTTCACTACAGAATCTGGCTCCGCCCTGTTCAGCACAATACCATTCTTAACATTGCCGGTATCGGCTTTAAAATACATGTAGAAGGGGTCAATATTGGGCGCATACATCCTTTTCTCCCGATCACCTGAACGCCTGAGCGAATCTGTGACGGTGCTCAACTCATTGATGTTCTTCATCATTTTGTTGTCAGAGAACAGCTCCTCTCGCGTTCGCCCCAATTCAAATGAGGCCAAACTGAAGATGATTTTGGTGGCGTCAAATTTCTCACGGACAAACTGCTCGGAGGAACTTCTAAACCCTCCGTCATTCTGATCCACATAGGTATTGCCCCTAAACAGCTCTAGCACCAAGTAGTTGTCGTCATACTCCGTGTACATCTTGCCAGAGTCGGCCAGTATCACGGTGGTGTTGTTCCCCCCTTTCGAGTGGTCATAGATCATGATGTCGCGCAGGGTGCGGCCATCGTTCAATTTTTCATTGATTTTGATGCTGTAGCCGGGGAGGCCATTGTAAAAAGCACCCTCCTTAAAGTTCATGGCAGGTTTTTTCTGGCGAATATCCCATAGCAGACTATAGGCTTTCAAGTTGGCTTTGGGCACCACGAAGTTGTTGAAAAAGAAGGCACCGATCGCCACAGCCACCACAAGGAAAGCAACCGGGCGCAGAATGCGCGGCAGTGCGATACCGGACGTCTTAATAGCCGTCAGCTCATGGTGCTCACCTAGGGTGCCAAATGTCATCAGCGCGGAAAGCAGCACCGCCAAAGGCAGCGCAATGGGCGCCATGTTTATACTGAAGTAAAACAGCAGCTCGGCAAACACGTCGTATCCGAGGTCTTTCCCAACCAGTTCATCCAGATACTTGAGCATATACTGCGTGAGCAGAATAAACTCCACAATGGCAAACGTAAGAAAAAACGGTCCGGCAAAAGACCTTAATATAAGCTTATCTAATTTCTTCATGAGGGCCTAATGGCATTGGGGCGGTAGAATAGCCCGGGTTTTTCTTTTAACACCGGACTTTCAAAAATCGTGCAAAGATAAGCCTTTAGCGGCAAGATGCGCTACCCTCCCACTATTTCGCGGAGCTTCTGCAGCAAATGCTCCCAGAGTTCAGACAGTTCCTCTTCATCATCCTCTTCAGAGTAGTCCATTACTTTCAGGTACTGCTCCTGCGTTAGTTCGCTCGACTCAATAGAGAAATCTATGTAAGAAGGATCTGAAGCGTGGCTCTTGTCATCGTTCAGGAAAAGAAAGCGTACCGAGCGGTTCGTGCGGTGGCTGGTCATTTCGGCGTAGTGATTGCGCCCATCCCAATAAAAGTTAAACACCTTGTCCTCATCTATCGATACATCGTCACAGAACCACTGTGCCAGTCCGCTTGGCGTGCTCAGATAAGGGTATAACAGGCGGGCAGAAGCATTGATGGGGTACTCACGCACAAATTTAGTCTTTGTAGCTCTCATTTTCGGTATTGTAAGTGTCTGAGTAAGTATAGTGTTAATTTCTGATTCGCTAAATATACAGAAAATAAAATATTTTTTTGTGCGACAATTGTTGCTTTTTTAAAAATTTACCCCCTATATTTGCACCACAATTCGGCGGGGTAGCTCAGATGGTTAGAGCGCAGGATTCATAACCCTGAGGTCGGCAGTTCGATTCTGCTCCCCGCTACAAGGCTCTAGATAAACTCTAGGGCCTTTTTTTATGCCCATCACTTTTCTGCCAGTCAAGGCCTATCAGGAGCCGAATCTATTGCATTATCTTCCTAACATATTGCGTTCAGTAAAGAGATTTCTGTTTGCTTTTGGACCAATCCGGCAATTTCTCTATCTTAAAATTTACGAGGTGTCTCAGCTTTGCTGCGTAATCCGCATTTCAGCTGCTCTGCCCCTTATTGTGGCACAGTTGTAGCCGCCTCTTCACAATCATCTTACAACCTAAACTGCAACCCGCATGTTATCACAGAAGAAAATGAAAAAGATCTTGTTAGGCGCCTTTTTGCTCAGTGCCACCTGCTATGGACAGGCAGCCTTTGCCCAGCAGACAGATTTGCCTCAGCAAGAGGTTCAGCAGGAGGAGAAATTCTCTGAGACTGAACTGAAGCAATTCCTTCAGGCTAACACCAAAGTAACCACCATCCAGAAAGAAGGTCAGCAGACCATGCTCAAACTGATCGAAGAAGCCAACTTAGATGTAGAGCAGTTCAACAAATTTGCACAGGCACAGCGCGAACAGAAACTAGGCGACATCGGCGCTACTCCCGAGCAGCTCGCCGCCTTCGACAAGGCGGCACAGCAGATTGTAGAGATTCAGCCTGCCGTGAAAGAGAATGTAAAGAAAGCCATTGAAGAAGAAGGGCTAACAGAAGATAAGTATAAAGCCATTGTTACCGCCTACCAGCAGGATGAGACGGTGAAGGCTAAGGTTCATGAGTTAATGGCCCGCTAGGCTTCCTGTTTCATATCAGAAAGCCCCTGCCGTCCGCAGGGGCTTTTATTTTGTCTTGGCCATACTCCTACTTAAACGCTTTCAATAATATCCTCGGCTGAATGTTTACCATCATCCAAGCCCAGTCGGCATAGGCCGAAGCATTCCCCGGTTTAATCGCCTCCATGGACTTACCCGCAAACAAGGCGCTATACCCCAAGAAAAATTGTATGTGATCGGCATGCTTGTAGTGCAGTACGGCATCTATCTCCGAACCGAGGTATTTGCTGCCTGTACCCGGTAGCAACTCCGTGGCTCTTAAATTTTGAGCGAGTGCAAAGTAGTGGTAGTCCATCGAGAACGTATACTTTGCATCCAGACTATAACTGGTTTTAATGTAATTGTTCTGCAGGCCACCGTTACGCGTATCTACAGGTATATTGATAAAGTAATCCATGAAACCATAGAACTTATGGTTGGTGGCATACAGGGTGTTAAAGGAACGCATCTTCCGCTCACCGCCCCCCATACCTGACAGATAGTTCGTGCCAATGGTAAATTTCAAGGGCTTTAAGGTATAGCTCGCTTCCGCCACGCCTAGGTAGGCTTCGATCCGCTTACCGTTGGCGTGCTCTCCCGACTGCCTGTAAAACGAACCGCTCACCTGAAAACGATCTTTATTAAAGTTCAAGTCTAGCCCATAGGTATGGCGGAAATACACGCCTCCAACCGTGTCCGGCCGCTGAAAACCATCACTGATGTGCATGGCTGACAATGCCAAATGATCATTTAGCTGTTTTTGCGCCCATACAAAGCCGAGCACTTTATAGTTGTTCAGCCCGTAGTGCGTATCAAACAGCTGCTCTTTCTCTTGGTTAAAGGCCCCGCCCACATCAAAGCTGATCCCATCAGGCCTATACTTAAGCAGCACGCCATCATGGCTGCGGGCCTGCTGCACCCAGTCCACGTTTCCTAGCAAGCGGTCACCATTGTAAACAAACTCCTGTCGGCCAAACCGTACGGAGAACCTGTCAGTCAGTCCAATTTCGGCCCAAGCCTCATGCATAGCGGTGGAGGGCACGTCTCTCAGATGTGCTTCATCACCCCATACCCTGATGTCCTGCAAACTAAAGCGCATCTGCATTTGGTGCTGTTTGTAATCCAATGTGAGCCTAGAGCGCTGATTCACAAAAAAAGCGCCGTCCTGACCGCTTGGTAGACTCTGGTACCCATTGCGCCATTCCGCGCGGGGCCTTATCTGAGGAGTCAGGTGGATCTGTGCCCAAGCCGCTACCATCGGGAACCACAGCAGGGCCCCTATCAGCAGCAATTTCCGTGTAAAATTTACCTCCATACCTTTATTTTTAAGCATTAAAACCATGAAACAGCCGCGCTTTTACAGGTATAGCCCCAGCTTTTGGGGAATCGCTGGAAAAAGCGCCGCCATGATGCCAAGTACCACATTGAGAGGCTCTGATGCGATGACACCGGTCATGCGTAAAGATGACTTTGGTTAGTTTGCTGGAAAGTTACAAAAGCAAAAAGGGCCTGACTTGCGTCAGGCCCTTTGCTGTAATATATCTAAAGTAAATTACTTTACCTTGTCAACGATGCTCTTGAAAGCTTCTGGGTGGTTCATCGCCAAATCAGCAAGTACTTTGCGGTTCAGGTCGATATTCGCCTTCTTCAGGGCGCCCATTAGCTGAGAGTAAGACATGCCATGCTCACGTGCACCGGCGTTGATACGCTGGATCCATAGGGAGCGGAAATCTCTCTTTTTCGCTTTTCTGTCGCGGTAAGCATAAAGCAAACCTTTTTCAATTGCGTTTTTCGCAACTGTCCAGACGTTCTTGCGACGGCCAAAGTAACCTTTGGCCATTTTCATCATTTTCTTTCTTCTGTGTCGCGCTGCGACAACGTTTACCGATCTAGGCATTTCTAAAAAGTTTTGGCGGCTGGTGATTAAATTTTAATCTTCAAAAGACCAGATGCCGGGTTCGTACTAAATAATTAACCGTTCTAATTCCGGGGAATTAGATTTGAAGCATTAATTTCACGCGGTCCATATCAGCTGAGCTAACAAGGCCAGTGTGAGTTAAGTTACGCTTCTGCTTCGTCGTCTTCTTGGTCAGGATGTGGCTTTTGTAAGCGTGTTTACGCTTGATTTTGCCAGTACCTGTCAAAGAAAAACGCTTCTTTGCACCAGATTTTGTTTTAACTTTTGGCATGTGTATATAATTAATTAAACAAATTACTTTTTAGCAGGAGGGGCCACTTTTGGCGAAAGGATCAAGAACATTCTCTTTCCCTCCAATTTAGGCAGCTGCTCCACTTTCGCGATGTCCTCAAGCGCCTGAGCGAATTTAAGCAACAGGATTTCCCCTCTTTCCTTAAACACGATCGTACGTCCGACGAAGTGCACATACGATTTGATCTTGAAACCACTTTCTAGGAAAGACTTCGCGTGCTTCAGCTTGAACTCAAAATCGTGGTCATCGGTGTTAGGTCCAAAACGGATCTCCTTAATGACTACTTTCTGAGCCTTGGCCTTCATCTCACGGGTTTTCTTCTTCTGCTCGTACTTGAATTTCGAGTAGTCGATAATACGGCATACCGGTGGATTAGCAGTTGGCGAAATCTCAACAAGATCAAGATTCTGCTCGTTCGCTATTTTCTGAGCATCTCTTGTCGAGAATACCCCCTGCTCTACATTGTCACCAACTAACCGGACCTCTCTGGCAGTTATTTTATCATTGACTTTGTATGGCTCTTCCACTTTTCCGCGTGGGATGTAGCGCTTGTTTGGCGTAGCTATGGTTTTACCTCCTTAAATTTAGTTTCTACAATCAGGGTGCGAATATCGCAATTTTTATATCAAGAAAAAAATATCTTCTCTTAATTGTTCAGCATCTCAGCAATTTTTGACTGAAAGGAAGAGATGAATTCCTCCACTGTCATGGTGCCTAAATCGCCTTCTCCGTGCTTTCGAACAGAGACTGCACCGTTCTCCTGCTCTTTCTCACCTACGATCAGCATGTACGGCACCTTACTAACTTCCGCGTCGCGTATCTTACGTCCGATCTTCTCGTCGCGGTTGTCCACGAAGCCACGGATGTCCTCTTGCTGCAAGCGGTCGTATACCTGCTGCGCAAAGTCTTGGTACTTCTCCGAAATAGGCAGGATGGCAAACTGCTCTGGGCTCAACCACAGCGGGAAGTTACCGCCGCAGTGTTCGATCAGCACAGCCACGAAGCGCTCCAGCGAACCAAATGGCGCACGGTGAATCATCACAGGGCGATGCTTGGCATTGTCAGCACCGATATACTCCAGTTGGAAGCGTTCCGGTAACTGATAATCCACTTGAATAGTTCCCAGCTGCCACTTACGACCCAATGCATCGCGTACCATAAAGTCAAGCTTTGGTCCGTAGAACGCGGCTTCTCCCAGTTCGGTTACAGTGCGCAGGCCTTTCTCTTCGGCTGCCTCAATGATCGCGCTCTCTGCTTTCTCCCATGCCTCGTCACCACCTATGTATTTCTGCTTGTTCTCCGGATCACGCAGGGAGATTTGGGCAGTATAGTCCTCAAAGCCGAGCGCATTGAACACGTATAGCACGAGGTCAATTACCTTCTTAAACTCGTCTTTCACTTGATCCGGACGGCAGAAGATGTGCGCATCATCCTGCGTAAATCCACGCACGCGGGTCAAGCCGTGCAGCTCGCCGCTTTGCTCGTAACGGTATACCGTGCCGAACTCGGCAAAACGCACCGGCAGCTCTTTGTAAGAGCGCGGACGGGTCTTGTAAATTTCGCAGTGGTGTGGGCAGTTCATCGGCTTCAGGAAGAACTCCTCCCCTTCGTTTGGTGTCTTGATCGGCTGGAATGAGTCTGCTCCGTACTTCTCGTAGTGACCGGAAGTGATGTAAAGCTCCTTGCTGCCTATGTGCGGTGTAACCACTGGCTGGTAGCCGGCTTTTACCTGTGCCTTACGCATAAACTGCTCCAGACGCTCACGCAGCAGCGTGCCTTTCGGCAGCCATAGCGGCAAGCCCATCCCCACTTTCTCAGAGAAGGCAAACAACTCCATTTCTTTACCCAATTTGCGGTGGTCACGCTTCTTGGCTTCTTCTAAGCGCTCAAGGTACTCTGTAAGTTCCTTTTGCTTAGGGAAGGTAATGCCATAGATACGGGTCAGCTGCTTGCTCTTCTCGTCGCCGCGCCAGTAGGCACCGGCCACGTTCATCAGCTTAGCCGCCTTAATAAAGCCAGTGTTAGGGATATGCGGTCCACGGCAAAGGTCCACGAAGTTACCTTGGGTATAGAAGGTGATGGTACCATCCTCCAAGTCCTTGATCAGGTCCAGCTTGTAATGGTCACCTTTCTCTGTGAAGTACTTCTCGGCTTCGGCCTTGGAAACCTCCTGACGCTTGTACTCATTCTTGGCACGCGCCAGTTCCAGCATTTTCTGCTCTACCTTGGCAAAGTCGTCCTGTGAGAAAGCCTTACCCTCCCCCAAGTCCACGTCATAGTAAAAGCCGTTCTCAATCGGGGGACCTATGCCGAACTTGATGCCGGGGTATAGCTCCTCCAATGCTTCAGCCAGCAAGTGGGCTGAAGAGTGCCAGAAAGTGTTCTTGCCCAAGTCATCGTTCCATGTAAGCAGTTGCACGCCAGCATCCGCCTCAATAGGACGCGAGAGATCCCAAACGGAATCACCCACTTTTACAGCCAGCACATTACGTGCTAGTCCCTCACTGATGCTGGTGGCAATCTCTAGGCCTGTCACGCCTTTTGGATACTGGCGCACAGAGCCATCTGGCAGTGTGATGTTGATCATGTTTTTTTCTTAGGTATCGTGTTAATAGCCCCTTTGACGAACAGCCATGCTGTCCAGCTGGGGTCTGGGTCTTTCTAATCTGTATCTCAAACGCGCCATACTCTGCAAGGCGTACGTATGTTTTGGTTCCAATGCCACCATACGCTCATAGGTACGGAGTGCCTCCAAGTTTTCCCCTAGCTTTTCATAGCTGCTGGCAAGCACTGAAAGGAACCGCAGGCTATTTCCATAAGTCTCAGCAGCGCCATCCAAATGCTGCATCGCCCGTTCGTATTCTCCTTTGCCATGCATGAGCAAGGCAAGCTGATAATGTGCCGCCTGCAAGGTATCGGATAAAGCTAGGGCCTGCTGGAAACTCTGCTCGGCACTGTCTCTGCGCTGAGCGTTCAACTGGAGCATTCCATCGTAGTACCACAACTTAGGGTCCTTTTGCTCTAGGCGCAACGCCTGCTGCGTATGCGCTCTAGCGGGTATATATTCCGCTAAGGCTAGGTATAAGCCTGCCAGTTCACGGTGCGGTTCCACAAAGTCCGGTTTTAGCATCAATGCTTCTTGGTAACTTTGCATGGCCCTCGTCGTGTCGCCGGTTGCCTCCTGCACCCGACCATAGTAATAGGTGGCGTAAACATCCTCAGGTGCCAATTCAAGCGCCTGTCTTATAAACCGCTCAGCCTTTTTATACTCGTGGCGCTGCAGGTATAACTCCGACAGCAGCACATACAGGGAGGCATTCTCAAAAGAGTTACGTTCCGCTTGCAAAGCCAAAGGCAAAGCCTCCTCCGATCTGCCCATCAGGTATAGCACCTGCGCTTTAACGAAGTAGTTGGCAGGCTCCTGCTTTGACAGCTCGATGGCCTTATCAGCATCTTCCAACGCCTTGTCCAATTCTCCTTTCCGGAGGAAAACCATGGCACGCCGGGCGTAGAGGCTGCCGTCCCGTCTGGACCGTTCTATCGCCTCACTCAGGTTGACCAATTGCTTTTCAGGGTCTTCCACAGACACTGCCTCCAGATTCACCATCTGCTCTCTCATTCCTTCTTCCGAACCACAGGCGGTCAGCGCAAAAAACAACATCACTACCCATCTGCAGGTTAATCGGGACATCACGTACTGTCTATTCTTACAATCTATAAGTGCGCTAAATTATAGATAATTTGCCTAATAACCGATTATTAGGTGCGCTTATAGTTTGGTAAAAAAGCGAGGGGCCTGCTTCCGTTTGGTAGCAGGCCCCTCGTATGGGTAAAGATTGACTTACTTCAGGAAATCCTGCAGCATGATCTTACAACGCCTGCTTAACTCCATTTCTTCCTTCGTTTGAAGGTCTAAATTCAATGCGACAGCCTGCTGTAATGTTGCCACGCTAGCCTCTTTCTCTTTCATTTCCTGATAGATACAGGCTAAATCATAGTAATAGCGCAAATTCGACGGATTATGTTGAATTGCCATCTTCATTGCATGTACGGCATCTTGATTATTTGCTCTACCATTTAGACTACCCATCATTTTGTATGCGGTAACTTCTGCAAAGTTCAGGTTGGCCATTTTAAAATACCAGCGCCCTAACAGGTGCCATGCATCTGCGTGCACACCGTCAGTAAGGAGCGTGGCATCAAGGTAATCTTTTACCTGAGCGATTAGCGCTAAACGCTGCTTGGGACCAGACACCATCGCCAAACATGACAAAGACAGCGCCATGGCGTAGTTAGCCCGTGCATCTAGGGAATTCAGCTCATAGGCGCGAGTAGCATAGGTTTTAGCAGTGTTGAAGTGCTCCAACTTGCGACTGTCGTCTGTAAAACGGTCGCCCATACGGCTGTGCAATAAACTCGCATGGCACAGCGCCTCGAAATTGGATGCATCGGCGGCGATTATTTCTTCATAAACGGCTAGCGCCTCCGTCTCCTTATATTGCTCCTTCAGCTCGTACGCTTTCTTTAAAAGCACATCATGCCCGGAATCTCCCAACACCTCCAGTGGAGATATTAGGAAACCGAGCATGATGAATAAAATGGGTATGACTTTAAAAAGTATTCGCATAATCTGTAATAAGCAACCTAATATATTGCTTTAAAACGACTTATGCAAAAAAGGATTAAATTTAGAACAAATCCAGCTGTTTCCTTTTCTTCAAAGCCTTATTTGCACTGTCGTCGTCTGATAGTTCTTCTACGGTTTCAAGCGCATCAAGTTGAGCCCCACTAACTTTAGCTGCTTCTTCTGCCAATTCCTTTAGTTCGGAAGGCAATGTTACAGGCTCACGCTTCGTAGCAACTTTCTTAGCCTTAGGCTTCTCTTCAACCTCCACTTCCTCTTGTCTTGGCACTTTCACATCAAAGATCTTGAAGTAACTTAGCTTGTTACCCATGGCCTTCCAGCCTTTCACGTCGATGAACTCGCTTAGCAAGAGCTTCTCCGTTTCTTTCTCCCCGCGCAGTGAACGCTTGAAAGCAATAGTAGCCAATGGTACTGAATGCGTTGAAACAGCCTCCAGTCTGGAGTTCTTGCTCTCTGAGATGAACGGGAAACGCTTTCCTATTGTGGTTGTCTCGATCTTGAAACGCTTCACGTAGTAGGTTTTGTTCTCGCCTTCGTAGTAAATGGCAGATACCACCAACTCAGGATCGAACTTCTGCAGCACTTTGATCTTCTCCACGGTATAGTGGTTAGCCAGATCAAAGGTGGTCTGCTCGTAGGTACCGTCTTCGTATATTACCAAAATCGTATCATCAGTGTTGAACGAGCCAAGATAACGGCCACGGGCTTCGGTGTTCAGACGACCGATCACTTCATCATAGAAGATCTCGCGTCCACCCAGCGTCGACTCACCCAGACTCTTCTGCACCACTTTCTTGATTGGATACTTCGTGACGATATTACCATTTGATCCTTTGCCTTTTATCATCAGTTCGGCAAAGTCATAGTCGAATGTTTTAATACGAGCGGTTGACTGTGGAGCAAGGGTAATGTTTACCACCTCCGATTCTGAGTTCGGATTAGCTGTCAGGTAATGCACCTTGGAGCCTTTGTTGCCCTTGGTTAGGTCATATTCCTTATCACGGGTGATTGACTTTACTGAGAAGCGCTTCGCAAAGGATACGCCTGTCTTGCCGTCCACATAAATCATGTTGTAGACCATGTGCTCGTCGTTCTTGTTGTAGACACCGGCCATAATAATGTCTTTGCCCACGAAGGTCTTGTCGGCCACCTTGGTTACGGTGAACTTGCCATCCTTACGGAACACGATGATATCGTCCATGTCAGAGCAGTCGCACACAAACTCGTCTTTACGAAGACCCGTACCAATGAAGCCGTCTTTAGCGTTCATGTAAAGCTTTTGGTTAGCGATCGCAACTTTCTGTGCTGTAATCACATCAAAAGTTTTCACTTGCGTCTTTCGGTCGCGTCCCTGTCCGTATTTTTTCAGCAAGCCTTCGAAATAGGCAATCGCATAGCGGATCAGGTTGGCCAGATTATCGTCCACCTCAGCCATCTCCTCTTCCAGCTTGTTGATGTACTCATCGGCTTTGAAAGAGTCAAACTTAGAGATGCGTTTGATCTTAATTTCCGTTAGGCGGATGATGTCGTCTTGGGTTACTTCGCGGCGAAGCAGCTTCTTGAACGGATCCAAGCCTTTGTCAATCGCTTCGAGCACAGCCTCCCACGTTTCACACTCCTCGATGTCGCGATAAATGCGATTCTCGATGAAGATTTTCTCCAAGGACGAGTAATGCCACCTGTCTTCCAATTCGCCTTTGCGGATCTCGAGCTCACGCTTGAGCAGGTCTACTGTCTTAAACGTAGAAATGCGAAGCAACTCGTCCACACTCAGGAAGTGCGGCTTATCGTCAATGATCACACATGTGTTAGGCGAGATAGACACTTCGCAGTCCGTAAAGGCGTATAGCGCGTCCATGGTCAGGTCAGGCGACACCCCCGGCGGCAGCTGTACCTGTATTTCCACATCAGCAGCCGTATTATCGACTACCTTCTTAATCTTGATCTTGTTGTTTTCGCTCGCCTTCACGATCGACTCCATCAGCCCCGTGGTCGTGATGCCATAAGGCACGTCGCGGATGATGAGCATGGTCTTATCTACCTTCTCAATCGTGGCACGCACACGGATCTTGCCACCGCGCATACCATGATTGTAATTGGTCACGTCCACCATACCCCCGTTCGGGAAGTCAGGAAGCAAGGTCGTGCTGCGGCCTTTCAGGACATCAATAGAACCTTTGATCAGCTCTTTGAAGTTGTGCGGCATGATCTTGGTCGAAAGACCAACTGCTATACCTTCCACACCCTGCGCCAGTAGCAAAGGGAATTTCACCGGCAAGGTCACCGGCTCATTCTTACGGCCGTCGTAGCTTAGCTGCCAGAGTGTTGTCTGCGGATTGAACACCACATCGAGCGCAAACTTAGACAGACGGGCCTCGATGTAACGCGGTGCCGCCGCGCTGTCACCGGTGCGCACATCGCCCCAGTTACCCTGCGTCTCGATCAGCAGATCTTTCTGACCCAAATTCACCATGGCGTCGCCAATAGAGGCGTCACCGTGTGGGTGATACTGCATGGTCTGACCGATCACGTTGGCCACTTTGTTAAAGCGACCATCGTCCATCTCCTTCATGGCGTGCAGGATACGGCGCTGCACGGGCTTGAGTCCGTCCTCAATGGCAGGAACGGCACGTTCTAGAATTACATAAGAAGCATAGTCGAGGAACCAGTTCTCGTACAGACCAGATACCGGGGTTACGTTATGGATTACCTCTTCTTCACCGTCTGTGAACGCGATCTCCAACTCGTCTTCTCTTTCTATACCTTCGTTGTTCAGTTCGTCGTTATGCATATACTTCTTCAACTATATCTTTCTCAAACTTCAGATTCTCAATAATAAATTGCTGGCGCTCCGGCGTGTTTTTGCCCATGTAGTAGCTCAGCATTTTCTGTATCGTCGTGTCTTTTTGCAGGAACACCGGCTTCAATTTGATGTTGTCACCAATGAACTTGCCAAACTCGTCAGGCGAAATCTCACCAAGGCCCTTGAAGCGCGTGATCTCCGGACGCTTGCCCAGTTTCTCAATAGCCGCCTGTTTTTCGGTTTCGTTATAGCAATAGATCGTTTCTTTCTTGTTGCGCACTCGGAAGAGCGGTGTCTCCAGAATGAAAACGTGTCCGTTCTTCACCAAATCCGGGAAGAACTGCAGGAAGAAGGTCAAGAGCAGTAGACGGATGTGCATACCGTCCACGTCGGCATCAGTCGCGATTACCACGCGGTTGTAACGCAAACCTTCCAAGCCTTCTTCAATATTCAGGGCGTGCTGCAGCAGGTTAAATTCTTCGTTTTCGTATACCACCTTTTTCTTCAGACCGAAGCAATTCAGCGGCTTTCCTCTCAAACTGAATACTGCCTCCGTGTCCACGTTGCGGGATTTGGTGATGGAACCACTCGCGGAGTCGCCCTCTGTGATGAATAGCGTGGAAAGAAGCGAGTTCTCGTGCTTGTCCTCGTTGAAGTGCAGGCGGCAGTCACGCAGCTTACGGTTGTGCAGGTTGGCTTTCTTGGCACGCTGATTGGCCAGCTTTTTCACGCCGGCCATGTCCTTGCGCTCCCGCTCGCTTTGCTCGATACGCTTCTTCAGCGCTTCAGCCGTCGTCGGGTTCTTGTGCAGGTAGTTGTCGAGCGATTCCTTTATGAATTCGTTGATATAAGCGCGCACCGCCGGGCCGTCTGGTCCCATGTCAATCGAGCCCAGTTTGGTTTTGGTCTGCGATTCGAACACCGGCTCCTGCACACGCAGGGAAATAGCACCTACAATAGAGCCTCGAATATCAGCCGCGTCGTAGTCTTTCTTATAGAAGTCGCGCACTGTTTTCACGATCGCTTCACGGAAAGCTGCCAAGTGTGTACCACCCATGGTGGTATACTGGCCATTCACAAACGAGTAATACTCTTCGCCGTAGTCGTTACCGTGTGTTATGGCCAGCTCAATGTCATTGCCTTTCAGGTGAATGATCGGGTAGCGCATGCTATCCTCGTCGGCTTTGTTTCTCAAAAGATCGAGAAGGCCGTTTTCGGAGTAGAATTTCTTGCCGTTGAAGTTAATCGTCAGACCGGCGTTCAGGTATACATAATTCCAGATCTGGTTTTCCAGATAATCCGGGTTGTACTGGTAGTTCTTGAAAATAGTATCGTCCGGCGTGAAAACCGTCAACGTACCGTTGCGCTGCGTTGAATCCTGTAACTCTAGATCTTCCGTAAGCACGCCACGCTCGAACTCAGCGGCTTTCATTTTTCCATCGCGCACGGACTGAATGCGGAAGTGGCTCGAAAGGGCGTTCACCGCTTTGGTACCCACACCGTTCAGACCAACAGACTTCTGGAAAGCCTTGCTGTCGTACTTACCGCCCGTGTTAATCTTGCTCACACAGTCGATCACCTTGCCCAGCGGAATACCGCGGCCATAGTCACGCACCTGCACCTTGTGGTCTGATATTTTGATGTCGATGGTCTTGCCGAAACCCATGACGTGTTCGTCTATGGAGTTGTCGATTACCTCTTTCACCAAAATGTAAATACCATCATCGGCCGAAGAACCGTCTCCCAGTTTACCGATGTACATACCGGGGCGTAGCCTGATGTGTTCGCGGGGCTCTAGCGAGCGAATGCTGTCTTCGTTATAATTATGCTCTAACTCTGCCATTCTGTAAGCGTAAGTGTATTTGATTTAGTGGAATCACTCGGAAATATAGAAAAATAAAAGAAATCAGACGCTACAAATAGTTCCGGCATCTGACCAATTCATCAATTCAAGAAGATTATTGCTAATATTTTTAGTCAACAAATATAGCTAATTTTATCGAATTCATCAACCACTTCTATACAACCAATACACATTGCTTACAGTTCACTAAAATCTCAGAAAAACAGAGGTATAAATTAGCTAAAATTATTAGCATAAAAATATTTAGATTTAACTATACTTGCACACTACATTTGCTTAATTGAATGCGGCTATTAATTCCGTATACCTTAATTCATACACACCCCCATGGAAATCAAATTACCCCGGTACTTCAAGTATGTGATCATTTTACTGGGACTCTTTTTAGCAATCTGGGTTTTGCAGAGTTTCAAAGCGGTATTAATGCCGCTGGTATTTGCATTACTGTTCGCCCTGCTCCTGTTGCCCCTCACACGCGACCTTGAAAAGTTCCGCTTCCCAAGAGCCTTAGCCATTTTTGTAAGCATAATACTGGTGGTAGTGATACTTGGACTTGTGATCTGGTTTCTCTCTATGCAGGTGGTGAGCCTGACCTCTGAACTAGACACCATCGGTAAAAATTTTGATGCCTTAATCATGAAGGTGCAGGAATACCTCTATCATAATTTTGGTATTCAGCCGGCCAACAAGAGCGAACTATTCCGCAACGCAGTGGGCGGTCTGCAGGAGTTTTCGACCACCTTTGTCGGCAGCACCATTTCTCTTACTACCGGAGCGCTGACCATGATCACCATTGTGCCCATCTTTGTGTTCTGTTTCCTGTACTACCGCGATCACCTCGAACAGTTCATCTATAAGTTTGTGGCCAAGGACCGCCGCGGTAGCCTGAACCACACCATCGATAACATACAAGTGGTGGCGCAAAGCTATATTTCAGGCTTGATGATCGTGATCGTGATCGTTTCCTTGCTAAACTCGGCTGGTTTGCTTCTGCTGGGCGTCAAGTATGCGATTTTCTTTGGCGTATTTGCCTCCATCCTGACCGTTATACCTTATATCGGCATTCTGATTGGGGCGATGCTCCCGGCACTGTTCACGTTGGCCACTACGGGTCATCTGATCGACGCAGTGCTGGTGGTACTGGTGTTTATGTTCGTGCAGTTTCTGGAAGGCAACTTCATTACGCCCTATGTCGTTGGTTCCAAGGTAAGTATCAACCCATTCGCAGCTATTATAGCCTTGCTTATTGGCGGTGAAATCTGGGGGGCTGCCGGTATGATCATTTCTATACCTATGATCGCGATTCTGAAAGTGCTGTTTGATGCTTATGAGCCGCTGCAGCCCTTTGGCTTTTTGCTCGCCGATATAGACGAGGTTAAGGAGAAAAAATCGGGGCGCTTCCGGAAGATGTTCGACAAGCTACGTGAAAAAGCTAAAAAGGAGCGCTACGAAGATGACCGGGAGGCCGAGCAATAGTCTAACTTTGCTAACTCCATTTGCACGAGGTATGGCGTGAGTGCGATTTGAAACGTATTGCTAAAAATATTGGTTTACAGGATAGCCCTTTGGAACAGACCGAAGACTTCTTCAAAAAAGCCTAAAAGAGAAACAGCTTGTACGCCATCATAGACATTGAGACGACGGGTAGCCAACCTACGCAGGACAGGATCACGGAGATTGCCATCTTCATTCATGATGGCAAAGAAATCGTTGACAAGTATAGCACCCTGATCAATCCGCAGCGCCCTATACCTTATTACATATCCCAACTTACCGGCATTACCGACGACATGGTGCAGGATGCACCTAAGTTTTACGAGGTGGCTAAGGAGATCGTGCAGTTTACGGAGGGTATGGTTTTCGTGGCCCACAACGTGCGCTTCGACTATTCCTTCATTAAGAAAGAGTTCGCTGATCTGGGCTTTACCTTCCAGCGCAAAACTCTCTGTACCGTGCGTCTGAGCCGTTCGCTTATACCCGGCTTGCCGTCCTACTCACTGGGTAAGCTTTGCAAGAGCATTGACATTCCGCTGCAAATGCGCCACCGCGCCATTGGCGACGCTGAGGCTACGGCCAAGCTGTTCGACAAGCTAATCAAAATCAACCGCCCGGTGATTGACGGAGCGCAGCACATAGCAGATCCGGCGGAGCAACTCAAAAACGAAATTAAAGCCTCCCTTCTTCCGCCTGCCATCAGCAAAGATCAGGTAGACGCTTTGCCGACGGTACCAGGAGTATACTACTTTTACAATGAAGCGGGCGAAGTGATCTATGTAGGCAAGAGTATTAACATCAAGAAGCGCATCATCCAGCACTTCAACATCGACTACAAGAGTCGCAAATCGATTGAATTCAAAAACCAGATTGCCGATATCACCTACGAATTGATGGGCAACGAACTGGTGGCGCTGTTGTTTGAGTCGGCGGAGATCAAGCGCATGAAGCCGCACTACAATCGCCAACAGCGGCGCAGTGTGTTCAACACCGGCATTTTCACTTACGAAGACGACAAAGGGTATAAACGCCTGACGTTTGGCAGTGTGAACAAGGCCGATGATGTGAACATGACACCGATCATTGCGCTTTCAAATCAGTTCAAGGCCAAGGGTTTTCTTTTCCATAAAGTATCGAAGTATAACCTCTGCCAGAAGCTTTGTGACCTGTATAAAACACCGGGTGCCTGTTTCGACTATCAGGTACACATCTGCAAAGGCGCCTGCATTGGAAATGAGAGTCCTGAGGAATACAATGCCCGTGTGGATGCCGCCATCGAGTCTTTTACCTATGAGCACAACAGCTTCGTGATTGTGGGCAAGGGCCGTGAGTTGGGTGAGAAGTCGATTGTAGTGGTAGAGCATGGCACTTACCTCGGTTTTGGCTTTGTAGACGAGTATTTCTCAGCCAGTTCTCTTGAGGATTTCAAGTTGGAGATACAGCGCTACAACGACAACAAGGACGTGCAACAGATCATACGCGGTCACATGCGTGGCAAACACAAAGACAAGGTGCTGGTGTTCGATTAAGCCCTTCTATATAGTATAGTCCCGCTTTTTATAAGCTCCTGCCATCTATCTTCGGTTTAGAACTAATTTATGTTTAATTTTAAGTCGAAATAAAACTTAAACATTCATGGAAAAACGTTTCAGATCAGGGGTTTTGTTCGGCGATGAAGTAACAGAGCTGTTCAAGTATGCCAATGAGAATAACTTTGCGCTGCCAGCCGTTAACGTGATTGGCACAAACTCTATCAACGCCGTGCTGGAAACAGCGAAGGCGCTTAACTCACCAGTTATCATTCAGTTCTCACACGGTGGCGCCACTTTCTTTGCTGGCAAAGGCCTTGAGAACGACAACCAGAAAGCCGCCATCGCAGGCGCAGTTTCCGGTGCCCAGCACGTGCACCTGATGGCCGAAGCATACGGTGTGCCAGTAGTACTCCATACCGACCATGCTGCCAAGAAATTGCTTCCTTGGATCGACGGTCTGTTAGACGCCGGAGAGAAATACTTTGAGCAACACGGCAAGCCGCTTTACAGCTCGCACATGCTCGACCTTTCTGAGGAAGAGATCAAAGAAAACATCGAGACTTGCGCCAGCTATTTGAAGCGCATGAACAAGATCGGCATGACCGTAGAAATCGAACTTGGCGTGACCGGTGGCGAGGAAGACGGCGTAGACAACACGGGCGTAGACAGCTCACGTCTATATACCCAGCCAGAAGAAGTAGCTTATGCTTACGAAGAGCTGAAGAAGGTAAGCGACCGCTTCACGATCGCAGCGGCTTTCGGTAACGTGCACGGCGTATACAAGCCGGGTAACGTAGAGTTGCGCCCTGAGATCCTGAAAAACTCACAGGACTTTATCAAAGAGAAATTCGGCACCAGCGACAACCCGGTGAACTTCGTATTCCACGGCGGTTCAGGTTCTGAGAAGGCCAAGATTACAGAAGCAATTGGTTACGGTGCCATCAAAATGAACATCGACACGGACATGCAGTGGGCATTCTGGGACGGCGTGAAGAACTACTACGAGTCGAAGAAAGACTACCTGCAAAGCCAGCTCGGCAACCCAGACGGTGCTGACTCGCCAAACAAGAAATACTACGACCCACGCGTATGGCTGCGCAAAGGCGAAGAAAACTTCATCGCCAGATTGAAAGAGGCGTTTGAAGATTTGAACTGCGTGAACAAGAATGCTTAAGGTATAGCATTGTGCTACGAGAAAGGGTGAGGCGAAAGCTTCACCCTTTTTTATTTATTACTTATGCTCCATTAACCACTGATAAATCTCCTCTGTATCCTCTTTGCGGCAAAGCTCAGACCCCGGCGTCATAGTGGCGGCGGTACCGGCGGCTACACCATAGCGCACAACTTCCTCCAAGGGATAACCCCGGAGCAAACTCAGGACAATGCCGGCAACCATACTGTCGCCAGCACCGACGGCGCTTTGTTGCTTCACCGTTGGCGGCACGACGTAGTGTATACCTGTTTCCTTAGAAGCCAGCATGGCGCCGCGTGGACCAAGCGATACTACCAGCACTTTGCACTTACCTTCGTTAAGCACCTGCATGGCAAATTCTTCTTGTTCCAATGCTGAGATGTGATCTTTGCCGGCAAGTTTTGCTAGTTCGCCCAAATTGGGTTTGATCAGGTAGAGCCCCTCTCCTGCGGCTTTTACTAAAGCTTCGCCGGAGGTGTCCACGATCAGTTTGAAATTACGCTTGTGGGCTATTACCGCCATCCGGTAGTAAAAATCGTCCGGCACGCCGGGGGCAAGACTGCCACTCGCTACCACGTACTCAGGGACTTGCTCCAATTTCTCCAATCTATCCAGCACCTGTTGCCATTCTGACTCTTCTATACTTGGACCGGGCATGCCAAAGCGGAACTGATCGCCGGTGCTGTCTTCCATCACCATCAGGTTTTCGCGGGTCCAGCTTTTTGTTTGGCCAGACCAATACTCCACGCCTTCTTCTTTCAACAAATCGCAGAGCTTCTCTCCTGCAGGCCCTCCTGAGAGTAACCAAGCAATGGAATTGCCGCCGAGTTTACGGATGGCGCGGGACACGTTGATGCCTCCTCCTCCCGGTTCATAGGTGGGTTCGTCGCAACGTAATTTCTTTTCGGGCAACACCCGCTTCACATGCGTGCTTTTGTCTAAGGCAGGGTTGATCGTGATAGTTAAAATTTTATGCATGCTTCCTCAGTTTGAATGCGGAAAGGTACTGACACAGGTATATACACAGGATAGGTTCTGATACAGGTTTAGGTATAAGCATAGTAGGTATACACGATCCTAAGAACAATTCCTTTATACCTCAACGGCGGATGTCAAACTCCTTTTGATCTCCCGTCCGGAAGGTATGGACTTCACCGCGAACACCGATTTTAACTTCTTTGGACCAGCCTCTGTCGAACGTGATCACCATTTTATCAGCGGTAAGGTTCAGCTCTATCCAGTGGCCACGGTAACGGAGTTGCAGGTTTAGGCAGGGCATCTCTTCGGGGAGTACCGGGTTGAGCCAGAGCACATCGTCGCGAATCTCGAGGCCGGTATAGGCACGCTGTATAAGGTCCACTGTGCCGGCCATGGCGCCAAGATGTATACCTTCTGCCGTCGTACCCCCCTGTATATCCTCGAGGTCGCTCATCAGGGCAATTTCGAAATTTATCCAAGATTTTTTACGGTCTGAACGGGCCAACACCCACGCATGCACGATCTTACTCAGCGTAGAGCCGTGTGACGTTCGGGCTTCATAATAAGCAATGTTTTCAGGTATACTCTCTGGTTTGAAATCATAGCTAAGCTCCTTGAAGATAGACAGTAACTCCTCGGAAGAGAACAGGTAAAACAGCATCAACACATCTGCCTGCTTGCTGGCTTTGTACTTGTTCACGTTGTCGCCTTCGCTCTCGAGTATGCGGTCGAGTCGCATGGCCTCTCCGTGCTTGGCTCTATACTTCTCCCAATCAAACTCCTGCAGCCTATCATAATCATCAAACTGTGAAATGATCTTGGTATCTTCCAGAAAAGGCACATACATGCGTTTGCTGATGTCCTCCCAGCGTGTCAGGTCATCCGGACTGATATGCAGTTTGGTAAGCAATTCGTCATAGCGAGAGTCGTCAATCACTTCTTTCAGCGCGAGGGCTCTTTGGATAACCCAGACAGCCAGCACGTTGGTATAGGCATTGTTGTTCAGGCCTACCTCCGAAGAGTTAGGGTACTCGGTATGATACTCGTCCGGCCCCACCACATGCAGAATCTCGTAACGGCCTTTCTCTTGGTTCAGCGTCGCGATGGTAGACCAGAACTGGGCAATGTCCAGCAAGAGCTCGGCACCGTGGTAACTGAGGAAATCCATGTCTTCGGTGGCTTGGTAGTAGTGCCACACATTGTATGCCACGGCCGAACTGATGTGCCGCTGCAGGTACGTGTTGTCAGGCAGCCAGCGGCCGGACTGCGGATTGAGGTGGATGACCTGACTCTCTTCCCGCCCATTGCTGCCGCTCTGCCACGGGAACATGGCACCTCTATACCCTGCCTCTTTTGCAGCACTGCGGGCTTCGTTCAGGCGACGGTAGCGGTACATCAGCAACTCCCGGGTAATGGCGGGTAGGTGCATGTTGAGGAAAGGAAAAATAAAGAGTTCATCCCAGAAGATGTGTCCTCTATACGCTTCTCCGTGCCAACCCCGTGCCGGCACGCCTACGTCTAGGTCAACGGTATGACCGGACACGGTTTGCAGGAGGTGGAAAATGTGTAAGCGTAGAACGGACTGTGTCTTGATGTTGCAGGCCGTGTCTAGGTCGCAGCGGTTCCAAAGCCGCTGCCATGCCCGCTTATGCTCTTCCAAAGACTCTTCAAAGGTGCCTTGTCTGCCACTGTTTGTGCAAGCGTCGAGCAAAGGCTCGGATGTTGCCCAGTCCCGGGAGGTATAGATCAGCACACTTTTCTCGAGTCGCAGTGGCTGGCCCTCCGAAGCCTGCAGCTTGAACTCATGTTCAACATAGCCCTCTTCAATTTTAGTCTGAGGCAACATGCCGCTGGCTTGGCCATTAAAGAATACCTGTGTGCGCGCAACCTGCGCCATGCGGGTTTTTGACTGCGTGGTCTGCACTACAAGGTAGATGGTTTCATCGTTGTGCTGCCCCTGTGTCAATGTTTCGAGGTGCTCACTGGCCAGTTCGCGGTAACGGGACACGCCGCTGTTGATCACACGTCCGTCAAGGGCGGCCCGCAACTCTATTTCGCCTGACCAGTTGATGGGGGTAAGTTGCCACTCCAGTGCGGCAAGGTGTGGGTTGGCCATGCTGACGAGGCGGCGGGTATTGAGCATGGATTCACGGCCTTTGCCATCGCGGAAATGCACGTAGCGCAGCAACAGGCCATGCTTCATGTCGAGTTCCTGTTTGAAATCGAGCACCTCCACACTACTCATATGGAACCAGTCTTCGTCTGGATGTCGGAATGATATGGGTAGCCAGTTAGGCCAGTTGACGAGGTCCTCGTTTTCAATTTCTTTCCCGGCCACTTCAGAGGTTAGTCGATTGTAACCGCCAGCCAAATAAGTGCCCGGATAATAAATATCTCCTTCAGCCCGGGTCTCTTCAAAAGCCCCCCGGGTGGCAATGTAGCCGTTGCCTAGGGTGCAGAGCGCTTCACGGAGGGTTTGCTCCTTTGGTATCCACTTATCGTAAATGATGCTCCATTCAACCATGGTTGTTTTGCTTGATGGTGTCTGTCAGATCTTCCAGAAAAACACGCACTGCATCTACACTCTTCAAGGCATAGGTGGCGGCCGTCTTGTCTTCGTGCTCACCCACCAGTATACCTATCCCTTGGCCCTGCAGCTCTGCAAAAGCGTCTTCGTCGGTTATGTCATCGCCGATGTAGAGCGGGACATATTTCCCGTCATTCAAGCCAAGTTCTTCCATCAACCACAACACGGCTTTTCCTTTGTGCCAGTCCAGATTGGGTTTCAGCTCATAGATCTTTTTGCCGTGCCCGATCTTCAGTTCCGGCATGGAGTCCAGTACTTCGTCAACCGCCTTGCGCACTTTTTCTACCTGATCATCGGCCACGTTGCGGAAGTGCACGGCTATGGCATAGCGCTTCCGCTCCACCTGACTGCCTTCCACGTCCTTGAGCTTCTCCTGTAAGATGCCATCCGCTTTGTCTAGTGCAGGCAGGGCGGCTTTTGCTCCTCCGGGCTCCGAAGCCATCCCGTTCGGGCCGGTGATATCGAAACCATGCGAACCGGCAAAATAGAGGTTGTCGAGTTTGACCAACTGTTCTACGTTCTTTCGGTCGCGCCCGCTCACCACGGCTACTTTGGTAACCGAGGCTAACTCATGCAGCGCTTGCCGCATTTCGTCAGACAGAACTGCCATTTCGGGTCGTTGCACGATGGGTGTCAGGCAACCGTCGTAGTCGAGAAAGATGGCGGGTGTTTTGCCCCCAAATTGCGCTTTGAGTTCGTTGAGCTGGTCGAGGGCCGAAGGAAGTTCATGGGCCTCACGTTTCTGTATCATAGTGTTGGTTTAGGGATGTCGATGATGGGATTTTATACCTTGGGGAATTCTTTTATGACGATATCGGCACCGCCTTCTTTGAGCGCAGCTTCATCATGAGTGCGGTCTATACCGACCACCAATCCAAAACCGCCGGCCTTACCGGCCTGCACACCTTTGCGCGCATCTTCAAAAATAGCGGTTTCCTGTGGTGCTATACCTAGGCGGCGGGCCGCTTCCAGAAAAATATCAGGTGCAGGTTTGCCCTTCAGTCCAAGTTCAGCGGATTGCAGACCATCCACGTGCTCTTCGAAAAGTCGTTCTATACCGGCGGCATGCAGCACATCCACACAGTTCTTACTAGCCGAAATCACAGCTGTGCGTATGCCATTCTGCTTCTGCCGCTTGAGCCACGCAATAGTGTCATCGTACACATCCACGCCTCCTTGCCTGAGCAATTCCTGAAAGTACATATTTTTCAGGTTCCCGAGTCCTCCGACTGTCTCATCGCCCTCTTCATCTTCGGGTGTTCCTTCCGGCAAGGTAATACCGCGGGACTTCAGAAAGTTACGTACGCCATCGTAGCGCGGAATTCCGTCTATGTGCTCCCGGTAGTCGGTCTCAATGTCGAGTGGTTCGTAGCGTTTGCCCTCTTTCTCACCCCGTTGTTGCAGGTAAGCGTCGAACATGCGCTTCCATGCCTGCGCGTGTATCCGTGCTGTTTGCGTCACGACACCGTCGAGATCAAAGATCAAGGCTTTGATTTTTTTTTCTTGCAATAATTGATCGAGCGTACCCATAATTGAATCGCTAATGATTTATAAATGAACAGAGCTTGTGTTTCGCTATACCTGTCAGCACCTCCTACTTAAGCTGACAGGTATAGCTGTCAAAGCCCCTTATTCCATTATTAAGGAATACCTTCGGTGCGCTCATGCGGCGGCACGTCTGGTCCCTGTTCTGGTCGGTTAGCAGGATTATCTCCGCCTGTAATGTAACCGGTATGCGCTGGCGGTGTGCGTTTGCCATCATCTTCGCGCAGTATGCCGGTTTTTGGTTTGTTTTTACCTCCCGGATGCTTTTTGTCCTCTTTCATACACGTTGGTTTAATATTTTAATGCCCGTATACCTTATGATACGCAACTGAACAGTTAATTGAATGGAGGTATACTGTCTTAGACCTACGCAGGAGCAAGGTAAATGATACCAAGTAAAAGTAGCCTACTGAAAATACTGTATATTTAGGCCCCTGAAAAGGCTATTCTTTTCCAGAAACAGATAACCCCGCAGATACTTTTAGAGTAATTTCTGCCATAGACCCATTCACAAAATAAAACATGCTACACACCGACAATCCGACCACGACCAACGCTTGGAAAAAACTGGAAGATCACTACATTCAACTGAAGACTCAACACTTGCGCGACCTGTTTAAGGCGGATCCGCAGCGATTCGAGAAATTCTCGTTTGAGGTAGACGGCACACTGTACGATTTCTCTAAAAACCGCATTACCGAAGAAACGCTGGACCTATTGGCCGAGCTGACAGAGGAAACGAAAGTGCCTGCCGCCATCGAGAGCATGCTGCGCGGAGAGAAGATCAACGCCACCGAAGGTCGTGCCGTGCTCCATACTGCCCTTCGCAACTTCACGGACCAAGAGCTGATGGTGGACGGTGAGAATGTGCTGGAAGAGGTGCGTGACGTGCAGCGCCAGATGAAGGCCTTCTGCGACCGCCTGCACAGCGGTGAGTGGACGGGCTACACGGGCAAAAAAGTAAAGCATGTGGTGAACATAGGAATTGGCGGTTCACATTTGGGGCCGCAGATGGTCACCGAGGCTCTCAAAAAATACCAGAAGCCGGAGATCGAGGTGCATTTCATTTCCAACGTGGACGGTACCGACGCAGCCGAGGTGCTGCGCAAAGTCGATCCGGAAACAACACTTTTCATTATCGCTTCTAAGACGTTCACGACCAAAGAAACTATTGCCAACGCCCACACGGCCCGCAGTTGGTTTTTGAAGACTGCCAAGGACGAAGCGCATGTGAGCAAACACTTTGTGGCGCTCTCCACTAACACGGAGGCCGTTTCTAAGTTCGGCATCGCGCCTGAAAACACCTTCCGTTTCTGGGATTGGGTGGGCGGTCGTTTCTCGCTTTGGTCAGCCATTGGTTTGTCGGTGGCCTGCGCCCTTGGGTATGACAAGTTTGAGGAATTGCTGCGTGGCGCCGAAGCCATGGACAAGCACCTCAAAAACACCCCAATGCGCCAAAACATACCGGTGCTGATGGCTTTGCTGAGTGTATGGTATACCAACTTTTTTGAAGCACAATCGCATGCCGTGCTGCCTTATGATCAGTACTTGCGTCTATTGCCGGAGTACCTGCAGCAATTGCAGATGGAGAGCAACGGCAAAACGGCCATGCGCAACGGCGAGTATGTGAACTTCCAGACGCAACCCGTGATCTGGGGAGCGGCCGGCACCAACGGTCAGCACTCGTTCTTCCAGCTCATCCATCAAGGAACGGTACTTATTCCTTCTGATTTTCTGGCTCCGGTGAATAGCCACAACCCGATCGGCGAGCACCACCCGATGCTGCTTTCCAACTTTTTCGCCCAAACCGAGGCGCTCATGAAAGGCAAAACCGAAGAAGAGGTACGTGCCGAACTCGAAAAGAAAGGTATGGACGGCGAAGAGCTCAAGCAACTAGCACCGCACAAAGTATTCGAAGGCAACAAGCCATCTACCTCCATCATGTTTGACATGCTGACGCCCTATGCCTTGGGAAGCCTGATCGCCATGTACGAGCACAAGACCTTCGTACAAGGCGTGATCTGGAACGTGTACAGCTTCGACCAGTGGGGTGTGGAGTTGGGCAAGCAACTGGCCGGCGCTATTGAAGAGGAATTGCTTGGCAACAAAGAAGCGGAACACGACAGCTCCACCGCCGGACTGATCAACTACTACAGACAAAAACGCAACTAGCGAAAACCTTGCAGGCTGTCTGCGTTAAAGGAGTGTATTTTCACCTTATGCAGCACCTATACTTTAGAACTGCGTTGCTGTTTGCACTTGTATTGGTGCTGAGCAGTTGCGCTGACGATAATTTTTACCAGAATGACGCATTGGTCCAGCCGGGGGAGTATGACCTACCCCCGGCTGGCACCGACAGCGTGTGGGCTGTCGCAGGTCGCCACTACGACCGCAGCTGGTTCCACCGCCTCTTTTGGGGAAACCACCACCGCGACAGCTGGAGCACACCCGTCAAACTCCCTGTTTTTGATGTGGCGAAGGTGAACGGCGGTATGGAAGTGGTGAAAAAAGGCGGCGGCTACCAGACGAGTAGTTTCCAACTACAAGACAGCCTCGGCCGCATTTACGCTTTCCGTTCCATCGACAAAGACCCGGTGCTGGTGCTGGCCAAATTCTGGCGACCAACTTTTGTTACAAACATCCTCCGCGATCAAATCTCGTCTGCCAATCCTTATGGGGCCGTGGTTATACCTGACCTAGCCAGTGCCTCAGGCGTTTTCCATACCTCCCCCATTCTGTACTATGTTCCAAAAAATGATACCTCCTTTGGGGAGCACGCTGAAGCCGTGCAGGGAAAGGTATACATGCTCGAAGAGAAATTTAAAGGGCTGGAAGACACACTCAGCATGTTTGGAAGCATAAGGGGATTTGAAGACTCAGAGGACGCTTTGAGAAATCGCTACGAAACCAATACCCACCATTTTAATCAAAGGGCCTTTGCCCGCGCCCGGCTTTTGGATGTACTCGTCGGTGACTGGGATCGCCACAAGGGACAGTGGGATTGGGCTGCTTACCAAAACGGACCGGATGTTCAGTACGTGCCTATTCCCAAGGACCGCGATCAGGTCTTCCTCAAAATGAACGACGGTGCTATACCCTTCCTCGCCACCAGTAAACTGATGGTCCGCAAGTTCAACTCTTTTGGTCCGAAGATAAAAGACGTGAAAGCCCTAATGATCAACGCAGAATTTATAGATGAGCGTCTGCTTCACGAACTGACCCGCAGGGAATGGGTAGCGATTGCCAATGATTTACAAAAAAAGATAACGGATGAAGTGATCGAAAAGGCCGTCAGGAACCTGCCCCCTCCTATCTATACTTTAAAAGGGGAAAGCACCATTCAGAGCCTGAAAAACCGCCGAGATCAATTGCCGGACGTGGCAGAAGAAATGTATGAGATTCTGGCCAAGGAAGTAACCATTGCCGGCACCGACCAGAAAGACAAATTTCATGTTCGCAGGTTGGATAATGAACAAACCGAAGTGACTCTTAGCCGACCTGCTCAAAACGGCATACCTGAAAAGGTGCTCTATCACAGAAGGTTTTATACCAATGAAACTGAGAAGATCACGCTGCACGGCCTCAGTGGCGATGACACCTTCTTAATAGAAGGTGATGTGGCCGAAGGTATACTGGTAGAGGTATACGGCGGCCTCGGTGAGGACGAAATTACTGACAAGTCCACCGTAAAAGGCTGGCGTAAAATGACTCACATCTACGACACTGAGCGCGGCAATGAGATCGAATTTGGTACCGAGGCCAAAGACCTCACCACAAGAGATGTGCGGGTGCACGCCTATGATCGGGAAGGAAATTAGAAATGAGTTTGTGGTATAAAACTGTAGGGACAGGTCGCGACCTGTCCCTACAAATCCGAACTCTTTAACTCCTCAACTCTTCAGGCTTTTCTCCAGCATTTTCAGAACGAACTCTTCCATGCCGCTCATGTATTCGTTTTTGGTCTTGCTGGGGTCGTGCTTTTTGAGGTAAGTCAGAAGTTTGTCTTCTCGGAACAGGTTGATCACCTCCGGATGAATGTAATATTTACTGCACACTGTCGGGGTGTTGCCGAGTCCGTGTGCCACCAGCTTCACGGCTTCTTTTATGCTCTTCTCCTTTTCCAATTCTGGCTCTTCGTCAATCACCAGCTCCAAGCACTCCACCATGCGCACGGTGCCGCCCCATGTCCTGAAATCCTTGGCTGAGAAGTCATGGGCCGTTGCCTCGCGGAGGTATTCGTTCACGTCCCCAGACTCCAGTGTCTGACGCTCGCCGTCCTCGTCGTAATACTGGAACAGGTCGTAGCCCGGTATGTCTTTGCATTTCTTAACCAACTGCGCCAATCGGCGGTCTTTGAGGTCGATCTTCTGCTCCACTCCTTTTTTGCCCACAAACGAGAAAGTCACCGTGCTGCCGTTAAACGTCACATGTCGGTCGCGCAGCGTCGTGAGCCCGTACGATTTGTTAGACTTGGCGTAGGCACGATTTCCGATCCGGATCAGGGCGTTGTCCAAGATGGACAGCACCAGTGCCGTCACCTTGCGCTTATTTAGTTGGCGGGACTGTATGTCTTTCTGGATCTGTTCCCGGAGGGCAGGCAGCGATTTGCCGAACGTGATCATTCGCCCGAATTTGGTCAGATTGCGGGCGTTTTGCCATTCGGGGTGGTAAATGTACTGCTTGCGCCCTTTTTCGTCCCGTCCGGTGGCCTGCAAGTGACCGCGGGCCGTGTTTGATATCCAGACCTCGGTCCATGCCGGGGGTATCACCAATTTTTTTATGCGCTCCAGTGTTTTGTCATCTGTTACTTTCTCGCCTCTGTGGTTGAGGTAGTAGAAACCTGTGCCGGCTTTTTTGCGGGACAGCCCCGGCTTTTCGTCCGAGGTATAGCGCAGACCTGCCCACTCTGCCGAAAGGGCCGGATCTTTATGTAAAGTATGTAGTTCTTCTTTGGTCATCTGTTGAGGCGATTAGGCACCTCCTGCCCATAATACTTTAAACCGATGCAAAAGTTCTTCGCTGAGCAGGCTGCTATGGGCATTTGGTTATACCTGTTCAACAATTACCGCTATATTTGTTCCCGAAAAAAGATACTCAAATGACCATCCATAAACAGATTTCTTACCTCTACGCTTTCTTTGGCGTGTTCATGCTAGGCTGTGGCGCCGTGGCCGTTGACGTGGCCGGCGAACAGGCTCAAACCGCGCTCATCACAGGTATAGCCGGTGGCTTGCTGGCGCTCATTGCAGGACACTTCCTGAACCAGCGCAAGCGCTGGGGGTTTATGCTGGGTACCGCCGAGGCTGGTCTGCTGACATTGCTTCTTGGCTGGCGCTCCGGCACCTATTTTATCCGCCTACTCGAAATGGTACAGGAGGCTCCAGAGCCCAATACCACCCAGACCGCAGGCATGGCTTTCCTGCTCACCACCGCCATGCTGGTCGTGGCTCTTTTGACACTGGCCGTATCGGTTATGTTCGCTAAACAAGTGTTTGCCGAGACAAAATAGGCGTTCGTCTATATTTTTCTATAGCATTAAACCTTTATGTGTTATATTGGTCCTAACACAAGACCAATCGTTCACCTAAAACAATTTAACATGCTACAGAAAATCGGTTTGAGTATCGTGCTTACGGCCAGTGTGGTCAGTGCAGCCGAGGCGCAGACAAAACTCGTGGAGAAGGTAACCAAGAAAAGCGATGAGCTGGTTATACCTTACGAAAAATATAAACTGGCCAATGGCCTCACCCTGATCGTGCACGAGGATCACTCCGACCCGGTGGTGCATGTGGACGTGACCTACCACGTGGGCTCGGCCCGCGAAGAAGTTGGCAAGTCTGGCTTCGCGCACTTCTTTGAGCACATGATGTTCCAAGGCTCCGACAACGTGGCCGATGAAGAGCACTTCAAAATCGTATCGGATGCCGGTGGTACGCTGAACGGTACCACCAACCGCGACCGCACCAACTACTTCGAGACAGTACCTAGCAACCAGCTGGAAACCGCCCTTTGGCTGGAGGCTGACCGCATGGGCTTCCTCCTCGACGCCGTAACCCAGAAGAAGTTTGAGGTTCAGCGCGAAACCGTGAAGAACGAGCGTGGTCAGAACTACGACAACCGTCCTTATGGTCTTGTGTATGAGAAAACATCGCAACACCTGTACCCGCACGGTCACCCATACTCTTGGACAACGATTGGTTACATCGAAGACCTGAACCGTGTAAACGTTGAGGACCTGAAGAACTTCTTCCTACGCTGGTATGGTCCTAACAACGCTACCGTAACTGTTGGTGGTGATGTGAACCCTGCTGAAGTGGTAAAACTGGTAGAGAAATATTTCGGTTCTATACCTGTCGGCCCAGCCGTGGAAGACATGAAGCCGATGGCAACGGCCTTAGACAAAGACCGCTACATTTCATATGAAGATAACGTGCGCTTCCCGATGCTGCGCATGACCTTCCCTGTTCCGGAAGCGGGTCACAAAGACGAACACGCACTGGATGTACTAGCTGAGATACTTGGTCAGGGCAAAAACTCTATCTTCTATAAAAACTTTGTAAAAGATCAGAAAGCACTTCAGGCTTCAGCATCTAACTCCACATCTGAATTGGCGGGTGAGTTTGGCATCACAGTGATGACGTACCCGAACAACAACTTGGCGCAGATGGAAGAAATGCTTCGTAAGTCAATTGCAGAGTTTGAAACACGTGGCGTTACTGATGAAGACCTGCAGCGCTACAAGGCTTCTGCCGAATCAAGCCTTGTGAACAGAATGGCAAGTGTGAGTGGCAAAGTGTCGCAACTGGCCGCGTACGAAACCTTCCGCAACAACCCGAATTACCTACAGGAAGAAATACGTCGTATCAACGCGGTTACCAAGGCCGATGTAATGCGCGTGTACAACCAGTACATTAAAGGTAAAAGCGCGGTTATCCTGAGCGTAGTGCCGAAAGGCAAGTCTGAAATGATTGCGAAGGCCGACAACTATACGGTAGACACTAACACCTCCGTAGCGCAACCTCAGGAATACAGCGGACTTGCATATACCAAAGCCGTTGATACCTTCGACCGTAGCAAGCGCCCTGTTTCAGGTCAGGCCAAAGCCGTTAGCGTACCGAACTTCTATACCTCGAAGTTTAAGAATGGTATGAAGGTAATCGGTACCAAGTCTGACGAGATTCCAACTGTTACCCTACAGTTGACGATACCGGGTGGTCACCGTTTGCTGGCCAACAACCCTAGCAAGGCAGGTATTGCGTCGCTTACAGCATCATTGCTCAACGAGGACACAGAGAACTACACTTCTGAAGCTTTCACAAGCGAGCTCGACAAGCTGGGCAGCTCTATCCGCATCGGCTCTGGTACGGAAGACACGTACGTAACGGTGCAGTCACTGAAGAAGAATCTAGACAAAACACTCGTGCTGCTTGAAGAGCGCCTGTTCCGTCCGAAGTTCGCGCAGGATGATTTCGAGCGTTTGAAGAAACAGCAGCTGGAAGGTATAGCCAACCAATCGACACAACCAACGGCTATTGCCAGCAGCGTGTACAACAAACTGCTTTATGGTGATAACCACATCATGGCTATCCCAACTTCCGGTACTACGGAGTCAGTAAGCAGTATCACCTTGGACGATGTGAAGCAGTTCTATACTGCAAACTACACGCCTACAGGAGCTGAGCTAGTGATCGTGGGCGATATCAACGAGAAGGATGTTATTAGTAAACTGGACTTTCTGAAGAAGTGGAAGAAGAAAAACGTGACCGTACCTGCTGACGTGAAAGCGCCTGCCATAGCGGCCACTAAAATCTACTTCGTAGACAAGCCAGACGCAGCGCAGTCAGAGATCAGAATTGGCTATGTGGCCCTTCCATATGACGCGACTGGTGAGTACTACAAAACATCGCTGATGAACTTCGTGCTGGGTGGTGCCTTTAACAGCCGCATCAACCTGAACCTGCGCGAAGACAAAGGCTATACCTATGGTGCCCGTTCAGGCTTCGGTGGCAGTCGCTTCGCTGGTCCGTACACGGCTTCTGCCGGCGTGCGTGCCGATGCCACTGCCGCTTCTGTTGTCGAGTTCATGAAAGAGATCAACGATTTCAGAACCAAAGGTATCACAGAAGAAGAACTGCAGTTTATGAAGAACTCCATCGGTCAGTCAGATGCGCGTCAGTACGAAACGCCGGGTCAGAAGGCGAACTTCTTGGGCCGCATTCTGCGATACGACCTGAAGAAAGATTATGTAAGCAAGCAGACCCAGATCCTCAACAACATGACGAAGCAGGAGATCGATGCACTGGCAGCCAAACACCTGCCAGCTGACAAAATGCATATTGTGGTGGTTGGCGATAAGAAAACCGTTCTACCTGAACTGCAGAAACTGAGTTATGAGGTAGTGGAGCTGGATACTAACGGCAACCCCGTAGGTACCTCCTCCGTAAAATAGACCATACTACACTTGGAAAAAGCCCCTGAAATTCAGGGGCTTTTTTATTTGCATTATTTTTAAATAGCACCAACCCTATCTACCTTCCAACCAAGGCTAATTTTAATCCGTAAGCGCATACTAAAATTAAATAGCTTGAGTTTTTTAGGCGTAACGCTCGGTTTTGGCCTATAGGCTATACCTTGGCACCGCTTAAAAACATGTCATCATTCTAACACACATTATGAAGTATATCAACAATTCAGCACACTGGCTGCTTATCCTTGTCAGCGTGTTTGTCTTTAGCAGTTGCAAGGATAACGAAGGCGTCATCTTCTCGATTCAGGATGACATCCGGCTTGGGCAGCAGGTTTCGGAGCAGGTAGACTCCACTTTTCGTGCGCAGGGTCAGTTGCTCGAGCGCAACAGTTCCAACGCCAATGTGCAAAAAGCCTATACCCACCTTGACCGCATCGTAAACCGCGTGCTCAACTCAGGTGAGATCAAGTATAGGAATGAATTTGCGTGGACTGTTAAGATTATCGATGACCGGGAAACGCTGAACGCGTTCGCTGCACCGGGCGGATACATCTACGTATACACCGGACTGATGAAATTTCTGGATGATGAAGATCACTTTGCGGGTGTAATAGCCCACGAAATAGCCCACGCTGACAAGCGCCACAGTATACAGCAGCTGCAGCGTGACTATGGCATCGCCCTGCTACTTTCAGTGGCACTGGGAAACAACCCGGGTGCCTTGCAGCAGATCGCCGCTCAGTTGGCGGGTACGCTAGCTGGTCTGCGCTTCAGTCGCGGCGCCGAAACCGAAGCGGATGATGCCTCTGTGCTCTACCTAGACGGCACTGACTACTACGCCTGCGACGGCGCGGCCGGCTTCTTCGTAAAACTGAACGAAGAAGCGCAGGGCAGCAACCCGCCGGAATTCCTAAGCACGCACCCTAACCCAGACAACCGTATCGAGAACATACAGCAACAGGCCCAGCAGCGCGGCTGCGCTACGGCCAACGCTCCGAATACCGATTATGATGAATTAAAAAGAAGTCTGAACCTATAAACTCTAAAGGTCTGCCCAAAGGCAGGCCTTTGTGTTTGCGAACCATACCACAACCCTATGAAAAAAATAAAAAACACGGCCGCCAAAGCCGTCCTTAAAACAGAGGAGAAGTTTGACACGCTGATGTTTAATCTGCGGCGCAAACTCAACCTCTTCGGCCCGCTGCACATTGTACCCTACCGCAGCTACGGCACCCCTACCCGCCTCTATGTAAAAGGCCGTGTGCTGGTTGACAAAAGCATTGCAATTTCAGAGGAAAATGACACCATGTGGGAGAATCTTCTGAACATGTACAAACGTTTCAACAGCCGCGAGATACCCGGTGCACGTGTGGAGCTGTGCCTCGAAGACCAGAAACATGAGATTACGACTGATGTGGAAGGGTATTTTGTGATGAATCTTGCGCCTGAAAAACCTCTTCAACTCGACGACATCTGGCACACCATAGAAGTGACGCTCACAGATTCACCAGTTGATTTTGAGGGGCCCATAAAAACGCAGGCGCATGTGCTGGTACCACCACCAGACGCCGAGTATGGTATTATCAGCGACATAGACGACACCATCGTGCGCACGGGTGCGACCAATATGCTGCAAACCGGACGTAACGTGCTACTGAATAACGCGCACTCCCGCATACCTTTCCATGGTGTGGCGTCTTTCTACAAATCACTCCAGCTAGGCCGCAACGGCAAGCGCAACAACCCGTTTTTTTACGTCTCGAGCAGCCCTTGGAACACTTACGATCTGCTTTACCATTTCCTCGAACTCAATGAGATTCCGCAAGGGCCGCTCCTGCTCCGCGACTTCGGTATAGACGAGAACAAGCTGGGCGCCTCCGACCACATGAGCCATAAGTATAAGGAGATCGAAAATATTCTAATTACCTATCCGGAGCTAAATTTTATACTGGTGGGTGACAGCGGTCAGCAGGATGCTGAGATTTATGCCGAGATAGTTCGCAACCATCCGGGCCGAATCATGGCCATTTACATACGGGATGTGAACATCGAAAAACACACAACCAAAGTGGTCAGCATATTCGATGAATTTAAAGAAGCCGGAGAAGTTGAAATGGTGCTCGTAAAAGAAACGCTGGAAGCAGCCGAGCACGCCGTTAAACAAGGCTATATTTTCACAGAGGAACTGCCAGAAATCGCCAGAGAAACTGAAGAGGACGCTGCAGGAGATGAGGAAGGTAGTTAAGAATTAAGAATTGATTTCAAGAAACATGAAACACGATGGGGGCAGGTCAGCTTATTCGCTTATACCTGCCCCCATCGTGTTTGTTCTAAAATATTACTTTTAATTATTACCTGTAAATCAGCTTGAGTGGTCTGCTACAATCTTCCAGCCCTCGGGGAAGTGCTTGATGATGATGGAGAAATGTCCCTGCAAATCGCCCAGATCCGCTTCGCGCTGTAGGTGCCATTTGCCGACCACGAGCATATGATCAGTGGCGAGGTGGCGCATTTCTTTCAACTCAAACGTCAGTTTACCCATAGCCGCCGGATCCGGGTAGCTCTTGCGGTAGTTGTCGAGGGTCTGCTGCCAGCCATAGGTCAGGCCGTTTTTTCCCACAAACAGCAAGGAGTCTGATTTCCAGTAGTCCTGCATAAAGCAGTCGAGGTCACCTTGGCTCCAGCAGGCCGATTGCGCTGCCAGCATCTCGCGTACGGCGGTTTCAGCTGCAGCAGTGTCCTGTTGGGCAGGCTGATTTGTAGCTAGAATTATCTGCTTTTCTTCATTCTGCTGGCAACCAGTAAGTAACAGACCTATACCTACGGCCAATGCCGGTAATAACTTATTTCTCTTCATCTTTCTCGGGAAGAATGGTTTTGATGTAAGTAGTACCACCCAGTCGGCCCATGGCGCGGGCTATGCGCACTTGGCGGCTCAGCACATAAGGCGAAGGCCTTCCGGCGGAATAGCGAATCGGATTGGGGAGCACTGCCGCCAGCCGCGCCGCCTGCTGTCGGCCGACATGAGAAGCCGACTTTTTATAGTACTGCTGCGAAGCCGCTTCCACGCCAAACACCCCATCCCCCATCTCGGCTATGTTCAGGTATACCTCCATGATCCGCTGCTTACCCCAGAGCACTTCAATCAGAAAAGTAAAATAAGCCTCCACTGCTTTGCGCAAATAACTGCGCCCATGCCACAGAAATACGTTTTTGGCCACCTGCTGACTGATGGTGCTGCCTCCCCGAATGTTAGTGCCTTTCTGATTACGCTTAAAAGCATCGGCTATGGCATTGAAATCAAACCCACTGTGTTCCAGAAAAAGTTGATCCTCTGAGGCCACAACGGCCAATGGCAATTGGTCTGACATCTCCTCCAAGGATACAAATTTATAGCTGATGGCAGGCTCCGCTTTTCCGGCAGCTGCTGCTTCGGCGCGGCGCTGCACCATATGCAGTGTCACCGGCGGGGCTACCCAGCGGTACACCAAAACCCACAGTATGCTCAGCAGCACAAGGCTTAACAGGAGCTTCATCGTAATAAGCCGAATCTCACGAAAGCCCAGCTGTTTCTTTTTCATCTCGAGAGGTTGAAAACAAGTGCGCAAAGCTACGTGTTTTGGCGTATAATTCAAGTAACCGCGTCAGCCAATGTTGCCATACCTAACAAGGGAATAAACATACCCGTACTTCATATACAAAACCGTCACTTGCCTGTTATCCCTAAAAAAGAAGAATATGCAAAAATACATGCCACTATTTCCCTTGAATGTTGTGGTGTTTCCGGGGGAGAAACTGAACCTGCACATCTTTGAGCCGCGCTACAAGCAGCTCATCAACGATTGCGTGGAAAGTGACAGCACTTTTGGCATACCTACTTACATCAACAACGGCGTAGGGTTGTATGGCACTGAGATAAAACTCTTGAATGTTGAGAAAAAGTATGAAACCGGTGAAATGGATATCTGCACACAAGGCATGGGCATCTTCAAGATAATTGAGTTTGATAGAACGGCTCCGGGTAAACTGTATGCCGGTGGCAAAGTGGAGGAGGTAGAGGATATAGCGGACGAGGACATTGTGACGCGGGTGCAGATTCAGGAAAAGCTGCAGGAATTGTACACGTCCCTTGGCATCAGCAACATCTTTCTGGACCTGCCGGAGGACTTTAAATCTTACGACATCGCCCACCATTTGGGGCTCAACACAGAGCAGGAATATACCTTGCTGCAATGCAACAGCGAAGCGCTGCGACAAGAGATGATCCTGCAGCATTTAAATCAGGTGCTGCCAATCGTTGCTGAAACTGAGCGGCTGAAAGAGCGCGTAAAGCTCAACGGTCACTTTAAGAACCTCACACCCCCTAATTTCTGATCCGCACGCATGCTGTTTTATTTCCTCATTATACCGACGGTTTTGTTTATCGTATTTCTGCTCTTCAGTTATTGGCAAGAGCGCAAGTACCGTGACAAGCCATTTTACAAGCTATCGGACGTGGGTTGGAGAAAGTTCCAGCCAAGTCCGGATGCCAAGCTCGTGCACAGCATTGCCTTTTTGGGTGATGTGGGCTACGTGCAGACAGATGGCTCCGATCCGGTGCTGCGTATGCTGCAGGAGTGGGAACAAAACGCAGGCGCACAAGGAAGCGTGCTCTTTCTGGGTGATAACCTGTACCCGGTCGGCTTGCCAGCCGAAACGCATCGTCACTACGCCGCAGCCAAAGAGCGGCTGGATTACCTGCTCAGTATAGTAGGCCCATTTTCTGGTCGCAAGATATTCCTGAGCGGAAACCACGACTGGAACAAAGGACGCAAAAGAGGACTGGAATACGTGCTCCGACAGGAACAACATGTGGTGGAAACGCTACAGGACGAACAGAGCTATCTGCCCCGCAACGGCTGTCCGGGACCGGATGCCATACAACTGGCCGACGGCTTGCTGCTGATCATCATCAACACGCAGTGGTGGGTACAGCGGGGCGAAAAACCGATGGGGCGTCAGCAGGGCTGTCCTTATGATGATATCGAGGACTTCTTTCTGAGGTTAAACAAGCTTTTGCGCCGAAACCGGCATCAGCGGATCGTTATCGCGGCGCATCACCCCCTCTACAGCAATGCCCTGCATGGAGGCAAATTTACTATGAAACAGCACATCTTTCCGCTCACTGCGGCTCATAAGCGCATTTATATACCCTTGCCTATCTTCGGCTCACTCTACCCTTTTTACCGCAAACTGTTTGGGGCCTATGAGGACATGTCGCACCGCACCTACCGCAAAATGCGCAAGCGCCTGCTCCGCATATTCCACCAGTACAGCAACATTGTGTATGTGGCCGGGCATGACCATAACCTGCAGCATTTTGAGGTCCGCCAGAACCACTATATCGTCAGCGGATCGGGAAGCAAGACCTCTTTTGTGAAAAAGGGAGGAAAAGCCACTTTTTCTTTGGAGCACAGAGGCTTCTTTGTGCTGAACTACTATAGCAATGGCGAGCTTTGGGTAGAGGCACTTACCGTGAATGAGGACGACACTTCATCCATACTAGGCGCGGTGGTATTCCGCAAAGAACTCCATCCCGTTCTGCAACCGGTTGAACAGGTATAGTATTGAATTAGCCCAGTTCTTCGTCTGGCACCGGCAAAATGACCTTTAGACTTTTGGGATGCATGTTCACCTTAATCTCATCCGCTGTCTTAACCGGCTCGCCATCCACGTGCATCACTTCATGGTCTATGTTATAAATGGTGGCCCGCTTGCAACTGATGCGTCGGGTATAGATGGAACTGTCGATGTTATCGGTATACATGCGTAGCAAAATACCGGGACCGGCTGCTTTGGGGAAAGGCTCTATCAGGCAAATCTCAAAACGACCATCGTTGAGCACACCGTTTGGGTTTATGGCCGCGTTGCTACCAAAGGCATTCGCATTGGCAATGGTCACCATAAAAGCCTCCCCTTCAAAGTTCTCCGTGTCTGTCTCGATGCGGTAGAATTTGGGTACGTAGTTCAGGTACTCCTGCAGCGCAATCCACGCATAGGCCCCCGGCCCCCTTCTGTCTCCCTCACAGAAGCGCTGCACCACCAAGGCGTTAAACCCAAGGTCACTTAAATGTATAGACGGCTGCCCGTTGAGGTCTATGGTGTCGATGTTGCGGATGACATGGGAATGGATAAGTTGTAGGGCCTCCTCAGTGTCCTGCGGGATGTTCAGATCTTTGGAAAGACCGTTGCCGGAGCCAAGCGGAATAATGCCCAATGGTGTTTTGGAGCCGATGAGCAGGGCACCCACCTGACTAACCGTACCATCGCCTCCCACGGCGAAAACGGCATCAAAGTTTTGCTGCTCTATATGCTCCTTTATGTGCTTCTCGTCGCGTTCGCCTGTTGTGCGGTATAGACTGCAATTCAACTGATGCTCGGCACAGGTCGCCTTAATTTCCTCTTCCAGCTCCTCTTTGTCTATGTCGCCCGCAATCGGGTTAATGACAAACAACAGGTTCTTGATCTTTTTCTCTTCTTGCATCCGAATGTCGTGGTGTCATTTGTAAACTTTTACTGTAATAAACCTGAGGGCAGCCCATTTGGGAATTCTTGCTGTATGGCGCGCTCAATTTCAGCCACGCGATTACCCGGGTCAGGGTGTGTCTGAGTGAATTCAGGTCCTCGGGCGCCTCCGCTGGCTTCTTCGAGTATTCGCATCACCTCAATCATGGCCCGCGGGTCATACCCTGAGTCCCCCATCAGCCGAACCGCCAGTTTATCAGACTCCAGCTCATCATCACGGCCGTAGCGCATGTTCACCAGTTTGCCAATCATGGCAGCGGCGATAGCCCCGGTCTGCGTGGCAGGGTTATCAGGATCATATGTGGCGATGGCTGCGGCCCCGGTAAGCCCTTGCGTGAGCTTGGCCTTAGCCAACTGCTGCGCAGAGTGTCTCCCTACCACGTGCCCTATCTCATGACCGAGTATGCCAGCCAATTGGCCTTCGGTGCTGAGCTTGCGCAACAGCCCCGCGGTGATGAAAATCTGACCGCCCGGCAAGGCAAAGGCATTTACTGTGTTCTCGTCGGCTAGTAAGTGAAAATCAAACTTATAAGGCGTTTCGCGCACGCGGGTATTGCTGACAATGCGCTGCCCTACTTCCTTCACTTTGGCAGCCGCCTGTTCGTCAGGGTGAAGGCCGCCATACTGTGAGGCCATTTCGGGAGCGGCCTGCAGCCCAAGGGCTATCTCCTGCTCTACTGTCATATCAACGTGCTGCACCTCTCCCGTGAATTCGTTCTCCTGCCTGTTGCACCAGTAGGTGACCAGCGATACCGCCGCAATAAGTATAGCGACGATGAACTTCATAATTGCTCTCATGTATTCAAACTTTTGTAAGCTTTAAGCAAGTTGCAACGGCCCCTGCCCTCTTTACGACCAACTTGACGAACACGCTATAATTGGACAGTATATGCTGCAACCTCATATACTTTTACGACAGTAAAAAGTATACGTGAAAGGATAGGAAATTATGAAAACTGCATAACAAGTGAGTAGCGCATAAGTTTTAAAAATAGTCACCCTATTTTATATGAATTTCGTAATACATTAAAATTGCTGCAAAAGCGGCTTCATTTTAAATTTAGAACTATGAATATGAAACGAACATTCGGTGCCATACTTACCATTCTAGGTATAGTGGGCATCATCTGGGGTGCATATGCATTTGTAATGGGAGGCGACGGCGCGGCTATCGGCCAGTATACAGCGGTAGTTCCTTTTGTAGTCGGTCTCATTTTTTTCTTTGCAGGCATCAACCTTGTTAAAACAACCAAGGACCAGACATAGAAACCTAGTTGATAAAAACGAAAAACGCCACGCTGAGAAATCGGCGTGGCGTTTTTTTATATGGAAACCTGCTTTGAGGTTATTTCATTCAGGCATTGCTCTGCATAAGGTCAGCGGCTAGCGCGAAGCCTTCTACAGCACCCTCCATGTCCAGATAGGTAGAGTTGTACTGCTTGTCAGCCGAGTGAATGTAGAGCACTGTGTTATCCTTTATAAGCTCGATCACATCACCCGAGATGGCACGCGGCACGGAAGGGCATCCGAGGCTGCGGCCCAATCGGCCGTACTGCTTTACAAAGTCTTCGCTCACATAGTCGGCGCCGTGCAACACAATGGCACGCTCCATGGCTTTGGAGTTATAAGCCTCGTCCATACCTGAGAGGCGAAGCGATAGGCCGTGCTTGCCGTAATAGGTCTTGTCAGTTATATAAAAGCCCATGCTGCTCATGTTGGAGTTCGGCTCGTTGGAGAATTTTTCAGCGCGTACATTACCTGTATTGCGGCCATGCGCTACAAGCGTGTTGTGCAGGATTTCATTCGTGTCTAGATCTATGATCCACATCCGCTTCAAGTTACTTGGCTTCGTGAAGTCTACCACCGTCATGATCTGCTTGTCAGCGGCGGCCAAGCCTTGCTGTCTGAAATTCTGATAACCGGTATATGCGCGCTCAAAAACCTCGTAGGATAAGCCCGCTTTCTTCAGCCCTACTTTCTCGTAAACTCCCTGCATGTGCTGCTCATAGGCGAGTTTTTTCTCAGCAAACGACAGTCTAGCCAGTGAACCGGCTGTGAGCGTCGCTTCAGAAGAAAGCATTTTTGGATCAGAAACATCGTTGTGGGCCCCGCCAGGAGTGGCAATAAGCATAAGACTAAGGGCAAAAGAGGTAATTATGGCTCTTATCATAGGGTCATTATTCTTAACTGTTTTACGCAAGTACTGTACTAACAGGGAAAAACACAAAAATCGTTCCCACCACCCGGTTTTAGTCCAATAGGTTTGTTTTCATGCAGCCATCTGCCGCCACCTTTTAAAGTTAAACGCATATGCCCCTGCCACTTAGTGCACTCAAAGCCAATAAAATTTCGCAAGGCCCCACCCGCCTTCCTATTAAAGTAAAAGAAATGCTTGTATGCAAAGGCCGGATGCTGCAATTTTGAAGTAAGAAATTGCGATATGAAAAAGTATTTTTTGCTTGGCCTCTTACTGCCCCTGTTCCTAGCCTGTTCTGAGCCAACCCGTCTGGATGGATTTGACAGCACCAAATGGAAACAAGACAAGAAGGGTTGCCAAAACCAGCGGAGCCAAATGATAGCTGATTTTGAAGGTGTAAGACGTGACCTCTACGGACGTCCTGAAGCGGATATTAAAGATATCTTGGGTAAGCCGGATGCGGAACAGTTAATGCGCCGTGGCCAGCGGGTTTTCATCTATTATCTAGAGCCCGGGGCACACTGCAGCGAACGGAATAAACTATCAGAAGCAAATCGGGCTGAAGTGCGGTTCAACGCCCTGAGCAAGGTCAGTGAGATCACCTACCTTCGCCCTATCTAACCTAGAGCAACCCGCCTAAAACAACAATAGCCCGGCGTAAACCGGGCTATTGCTGTTCATATCGTTACGTGTTTTTCTATTCATCATCTTCTTTTCCTGTTAGCAAATTCACATGCTGCCGGCCTTCCAACTCTAAATAGTGTTTCAGCTGGCCTTCATTCAGAATGCCTGCCATCACTTTGTCGAGCTCCACCTGTATTTCTCTGTAGGATCGCTGCAACTGCAGCGGATCTTCCGTCGCCATTTGGGCTTCCGTCATGCGCTGGAATCGTTCTTCGTTCAAGAGCTCTACTTGCATAAGCTGCTCCTCGTTCAGCTTCAGTTCACGCTTCATTTCCAAAATCGCCATCTGAGGCCCGCTCAACTCCAAGGCCAGTACCATCTTGTCAAGTTGGTCATCCGCCTCTCTCAACCGCTGCGCCTGCGCCATTTCGGCAGCCAAGCCAAGTATTATTAATAAGGGTAAAAATCGTTTCATGGTGTTTATATAATCCGCTATTAGCGGGTTTAAGCATTATAGGCTTATGAACGGATTTATATAACATTGGTTATGCGATTAATAGCATATTTTTTATATTTTTCTTATAATACACAAAACCGAATATTTAGCATTAATAGAAATATTCTAAAATAGTATTAAACTATAAAAACAACTTACATTCAAAACATCCTATATCGCAACTAAGGCACCTCAGAACAGTATACAAGGAAAACACCCCTTAAATAGTATTTTTAACAGTGGCTCCCGGCTCCGCAAAAGCGGCTCCCTCCATACAAAGTGAAAAAACAATGAAAACTAAATATTATAATCCCAGTTCTCTCGAAGTAAACTTTGCCAAAGCTTTTCAGGACCTTGCACCGCAGCTCGAAGATAAACTGGCATCTGGCAAAGTAATCAATATCACCCCTGTTCACGATGCAGACAACCCCATGGTGATCTATAAACTAAAAGATGAAGAAGGAGACTTACATGAAGTAGTTGTACAAATCATACAGCGACCAGACAATCTGGTGAACTGACCGAAAACATATAAATTAAAAAGAGAGGCGGCCCGAAAATTTCGGGCCGCCTCTCTTTTTAATTATGTTGAGTTCCTAATTGCGCGATAACTCAAGGACTGCCGGGAACTTTGTGATCGCGTCGCTTAAACCACTGCATGGCGATGAACGACACCATGAACCCTGATATTATACCTTCCAGCATGAGCACCATAAAAATGACTATGCCCGGAGTGATCGTCATACGATCGCCAAAGAACTGTTCGCCAGCCAATACCTGTAGCAGGTTATCGTCGAATGCCTTGATATAAACAACCATAAAAACAGCAAAAATAACAGTGGCAAGCGCAGAGGTAATGATACCTGCGCCAAGCCCTTGAAAATAACCGATCTGCCCATTCTTGCTATCCTTAAAGCCTTTTATGGCCAAGGTTACCCCTATCGCCATGATTACGCCGTTGAGAAAGCGAAGCTCTATGATCTGCTCAAGACCGATGATCTTCATGAGCAAAAAATATCCGATAAGTCCGAGTGCCGTGAACAGGCCATACTTCAGGCCAATTTTTTCCATAGGTATAGTGGGTGAATGATGAGTATGTTTTAAGGTAAGGCTAGATTAGATGCGCTCCGGAACGGTATGGTCAGCGCGTTTGAACCATTGCATGGCCACAAAGGAAATAATAAAACCCGGAATGGTGCCATAGATGATCGTAAGCACAAACAGCGACAATACTGAAAGACTTACGGGGAACAAGGAGCTTGACTGCAAACTAGCCAGATATGCTGTGTCGAGCGTGGTAACGTAAATCACCAAGAACAGCGCCAGAATAGTGGAGGAAACCACACCGGTTGTCGCTCCGATCGCCAAGCCCTGAAAGTAGTTGATCGTACCGCCCTTTGCCTTCTTGAAATTGGCAATGGCCACCGCTATACCTATCACAAGGAACAGTCCGCTCAGAAACGAAAGCTCCACCCTGTTCTGCAGGTTGAGCAAGCGCATTACCAAGAAGAAAATAACGTGTGCTATACCGACGAAAATACCATATTTTAGAGATACCTTTTGATAGGTGATTTTAGATAGTGCCATATGTTTACTGATTTTGTAATAATCCTTCGTTTTTAAAAATGAACAGATTAGCTGCACGGATGGTTATAAAACGGGACACATTACTCGATGTGATCCGCAAAGCAGGTGTAATCTGCCGTATATAATTAAATCAATATACTCGAGAAAGTGGCGTGGCGTTGTGATTTGCAGCATAAATTTTTCCTCCACTATTCCGAAGCGCTTCATTTCAAAGGAATTAACGGGCTCCTAATCCCTGCTTAGCCTTTGGTTTACAGCAATTTGAAAAAAAGACGGTTTTTATTTCTTATTTTTGCACCGCAATCGTTTTACATACTCATTAACAGCTATCTATGATCAGCACCAACAATGTAAGCCTGTCCTATGGCAAGCGTACTCTGTTTGACGAAGTCACCATCAAGTTTTTACCCGGAAACTGCTATGGCCTTATTGGGGCCAACGGCGCGGGCAAGTCGACTTTTCTGAAAATACTCTCCGGAGAAATTGACCCAAACACCGGCACGGTAGAAATCCCGGCCAATGCCCGTCTAGCCGTGCTCAAGCAGAACCACTTCGAGTACGACGAATTCCCGGTACTCCAAACCGTGATCATGGGCCACAAGCGCCTGTTCGATATCATGCAGGAGAAAGATGCAATCTATGCCAAAGCTGACTTCTCGGAAGAAGACGGTGTGCGAGCCGCAGAACTGGAAGGCGAGTTTGCCGATCTGGAAGGCTGGAATGCCGAGTATGAGGCTGCCGAACTCCTGAGTGGTCTTGGCATCAGCGAAGACCTGCACTATGCCCTCATGAAAGATCTGAGCGGTAGCGAGAAGGTTCGCGTGCTCTTGGCACAGGCCCTCTTTGGTAACCCGGATATTCTGTTGCTCGACGAACCGACCAACCACTTGGACGCTGAATCCATTATGTGGTTGGAGAACTTCCTCGATAATTTCCAGAACACGGTGATCGTGGTATCGCACGACCGCCACTTCCTAGACGCGGTGTGTACGCACGTGGCCGACATTGACTTCGGTAAGATCAAGATGTTTGCAGGTAACTACGGTTTCTGGTACCAGTCGAGTCAGCTGGCTTTGAAACAGCGTACTGACGCCAACAAAAAGACAGAAGACAAGCGCAAGGAACTTGAAGAGTTCATCCGTCGCTTCAGCGCCAACGCCTCTAAGTCGAAGCAGGCGACTTCCCGTGCCAAACTGCTCGAGAAACTAACGGTGGAGGACATTCAGCCTTCATCTCGTAAATACCCTTACATCGCCTTTAAGCCAGAGCGTGAGGCAGGTAACCAGATTCTGCACGTGGAGAACCTGAGCAAGTCTATCGACGGACAGCCAATCTTCACCAACATCAGCTTTATGATGGACAAGGGCGACAAGATCGCCGTAATCGGTCGTAACGACATTGCCGCCTCTACTTTCTTTAAGATACTGTTTGAAGAAGAGCAGGCAGACAGCGGTGAGTTTAAATGGGGCACGACAATCACCTCCTCTTTCTTCCCGAAAGATAACCAAGAGTTCTTCGACACAGACCTTAATCTAGTAGACTGGCTGCGTCAGTACTCTGTTGAGAAAGACGAAAGCTTTATCCGTGGTTTCCTAGGCCGTATGCTCTTCTCAGGAGAAGAGTCGCTCAAGAAAGCCAATGTACTGTCAGGTGGTGAGAAAGTGCGCTGCATGTTTTCGCGCATGATGCTGCAGTCTGGCAACGTGCTGGTGTTCGACGAGCCGACCAATCACTTGGATCTGGAGTCTATTACGGCACTCAATAACTCACTGCGTGACTTTGACGGAACCATCCTCTTCTCTTCGCACGACTTACAGTTTGTTGACACGATCGCCAACCGTATCATTGAACTGACACCGGGCGGCATCATTGACAAGCGTATGGGTTACGAAGAGTACCTGTCGGATGCCAATATAAAAGAACTCCGCAAAAAAATGTACGCCACTGAAAAGGTATAGCGTATAAGTCTGCGACAACCTGTAACCAATCAAGATATGCCGCTACGCTTTAGCCTTTGCTTTATACTGGTGCTGTGCTGCCTTTTGGGGAGCACAGCCGCCATGGCCCAAACCGAACCTGATACGGTGCGCCGTAAACGTGAACTGCCCACAGGCCCCACCGTAGAGCCACAGCAGCAGCGTCAGCCGCGCGTGGTGCAGCCACAACCTCAACCGGAGGTGATTCGGCCACAGGTAGTGCGCCCCGGCGAGGAGGAGCCCCAAGCCCTACTGGACCGCATGTTTTGGGGAGGCAGTTTCGGGCTTCAGTTTGGCACCTTTACTAATGTCTCTTTGCTACCGGTGCTAGGCTTCCGGGCCACTGAAACGTTTTGGCTCGGGATAGGTGGAGTTTACCATTATCAGCGCTACGTGGCAAGGAGCCTACACAACTACGGGGCGCGTTTCTTTGCACAGCAACAAGTTTTCAACAACTTTCTGATTCATGCTGAATATGAGCAGCTGAGCGTAGAATATTTATATCAAAACCATAGTACAGGACCACTCGAGAAGGCTCGTATTTCAAAAGGCATACCGATGGCTGGACTTGGTTACCGTCAAAAAATTGGAGAAAGAGGAGCAGCGGATATTCTTCTGCTGTATAACTTCAACGACACCAACCCGTCTCCTTATTCTAATCCGGTTATTAGAGCGGGCTTCAGTTTTCCTTTCAGAAGATAGCAAAGAGTCGTAAGGCACAAACACAAAAAAGGGCTGCAAATTTCTTTGCAGCCCTTTTTTTTAAGTATACGTCTATCAACCGCGTATGAGTCGTAGCAGTACCACGATCACGGCGATCACCAATAGAATGTGAATCAATCCACCAACGGCATCAGGGAATCCTAGGAATCCGATTAGCCAAAAGATTACAAGCACAACGGCTATGATATACAATAAATTTCCCATAGTTTTAAATATTTTTGTTTTTCAAAATTTGATCTAATACCCTATCTAACGTAGTTCTGCTATATAGGTTAAACACCTCGTATCAATCGCAGCACAACTGCAATGACAGCGAGCACTAAAAGTACGTGGATAATACCACCAACAGCGTCAGGGAATCCGAGGAATCCGATCAGCCAAAAGATCACAAGCACAACGGCTATGATATACAGTAAATTTCCCATAGTTGTTTAGATTTAATTTCTCCTTTTTGTTGCAATGAACGCAAAGCCTTCTGCTTTGCTTCCAACGCCAGCCTAAAAACTGACTTTGCATTTTTTTGTTTTATGCTTTTTACGCGCCTATTACTTAGAAGGATTTATATAATCGCATTTTTTTGTATATTTTATCTGATTTATATTTATTCCACTTCATATATGGGCATACAATTACACGCTTATTCTCTTGATTAACAGCCTTATCGAATAAACTTATGTTTCTTGAATTGTCTTCTATAATTTGGTATAGAATATTAGCTATACAAACTGCCTAGAAGTATTCTCTGACCAAACACCTCCCTATTAAAATTGAAGTCTTCCAAGAGAAACATTTTTAAATCCTATGTTTGCCTGAATTCTGTTAGCTTTGTAATGGATTTTTAACTACAGCATACATCTCTATGAAAAAAATAGCAGTTATCGGTTCCGGCACCATGGGCAATGGCATTGCCCATGTTTTTGCTCAAAATGGCTTTTCTGTTTCATTAATTGATATTTCAGAGGAAGCGCTCAATAAAGCGCTAGCCACCATCTCCAAGAACCTCGACCGCATTATCGCCAAAGGCAACTTAACGGAAGAGCAAAAAGAGAAAACGCTGAGCCATATCACTACCTATACGAATATGCAGGAAGGCGTGCAGGAGGCTGACCTTGTTGTGGAGGCGGCGACTGAGAACGTGGACCTGAAACTGAAGATTTTCAAAGACCTCGACTCGTTTGCCAAGCCAGAGGCTATCCTAGCTAGCAACACCTCTTCTATCTCCATCACCAAGATAGCCTCTGTGACTAACCGTCCGGACAAGGTAATTGGCATGCACTTTATGAATCCGGTGCCAGTAATGAAACTGGTTGAAATCATACGCGGCTACTCTACTTCTGACGAGGTGACGACGCAGGTAATGGACATGTCGCTGCAACTGGGCAAAGTGCCTACCGAGTGCAACGACTACCCGGGCTTCGTGGCCAACCGCATCCTGATGCCAATGATCAATGAGGCAATCTACTCCTTATATGAAGGTGTGGCCGGTGTGGAGGAAATCGACACGATCATGAAACTAGGCATGGCCCACCCAATGGGACCACTACAACTGGCTGACTTTATCGGTCTGGATGTTTGCCTTTCCATCTTAAACGTGCTGCACGACGGTTTCGGCAACCCGAAATACGCTCCTTGCCCACTATTGGTGAACATGGTACAGGCCGGTCACAAAGGCGCTAAATCGGGACAGGGCTTCTATTCTTGGACACACGGCACCAAAGAACTGATCGTGGCAGACCGCTTTAAGAAAAAACAGCATTTCAGTTAACAGTAAACAGTTATCAGTTAACAATTATCAGTAACCAGTTAACAAATAAGAAAGCCCCGGCTCTTTGGAACCGGGGCTTTCTTTTGTATTGAGACTAGAGAGCAATTACCCTAATCTGTAAACTGATAATCATTCATCAATAATTGCTTACTGTTTATTGATAACTGTCTAGACTGCTACTGCATTCTCGCGCAAGGCGTCGTTCAGGGAGGTTTTTAGGTCAGTACTCTCTTTGCGCTGACCGATGATCAGGGCGCACGGTACTTGGAAGTCACCACCTGGGAACTTCTTGGTATAGGAACCCGGGATTACCACGGCACGCGGCGGTACATAGCCTTTGTATTCTTTTGGTTCTGAACCTGTCACGTCGATGATCTTGGAACTGCCCGTAATGGTCACGCCCGCACCGATTACTGCTTCTTTGCCAATACGGCAGCCTTCCACCAGAATGCTTCTAGAACCGATAAAGGCTCCGTCTTCGATAATTACAGGCGCAGCCTGCACAGGCTCTAGAACACCTCCTAGGCCCACGCCACCGCTCAGGTGCACGTGCTTGCCTACCTGCGCGCAGCTGCCCACAGTAGCCCATGTATCGACCATCGTGCCTTCTTCCACATAAGCGCCTATGTTTACATAAGACGGCATCATGATCACGCCTTTTGCCAAGTAGGCGCCATAGCGGGCCACGGCATGAGGCACTACGCGCACGCCCAGCTCGGCATAGTTCTTTTTAAGGGCAATCTTGTCATGAAACTCGAAAGGACCTACTTCGATCGTCTTCATGGCTTGGATCGGGAAGTACATTAGCACTGCCTTTTTCACCCACTCGTTCACTTTCCAATCATCACCCGCGGGCTCTGCCACACGCAGACGACCTTTGTCAAGCTCTTCGATCACGGCGCGGATCGCCTCTACGGTATTCTGTTCTTTAAGCAGCTCACGGTTTTCCCAAGCTGACTCTATTATCTGCTGTAGTGCCATACTATTTTTCGTTTTATAAGAATCAAAGCGCAAAAGTATTAAATTTAGGCGATGTCTGAAAAGAGAATCCTGATAGCTTCACTCTTGAAGCCCATAAATGACACTCGCCTATATGAAAAGCTAGGGGTGACCATCAGCAAGCTACCCGGCTCTTACGTGCACATTTGCGCTTACGAAGCACCCATACCCGAAAACGCACCTCACAACATTAGCTTCCATCCTATCTTTAGTTTTAAAAGATTGAGCCTTGGGAGGGCAAAGGCGCAGTATGATTACTACCAGCTATTACTTCAAGTAAAACCTGAACTTATTATCGTTAGCACCCATGAGTTACTTTTAGTTAGCTATCTATACAAACAGAAATACAAGTGTGACTTAGTCTATGATGTGCAGGAAAACTACAGCCTGAACCTGCGGGCGCAACACAACTACAGCCAAGGACTAAAGCACCTAATGGCTTTTGGTGTGCGTGGCTTTGAGAAACTGACCGCCAACGGTATTGACCACTTTCTCCTAGCCGAGCGCAGTTATGCTGAGGAGCTTCCTTTCGTGCAGGGTCGCTATACCTTTATCGAGAACAAGTACAAAGCTCCCAGCAACCAAATTATACCGGACACCCCGGTAGCCATACCTACTGAGGGTCCGCTGCGCTTGCTTTACAGCGGCACCATTGCGGAGGAATACGGCGTATGGGAAGCAATAGCGCTCGTCGAGAGACTCCATGCGCTTAATACTGCCGTTCAGCTCACCATTATCGGTTACTGCGCCAACGCCCAGACATGGGATCGGCTGCAAGCAGCCTGCCAGAAGCTACCCTTTGTCGAGTTGATAGGAGGCGATAGGCTCGTACCGCACAGGCTTATTTTAGAGAAAATGGGCGAAAGTCATATCGGACTTTTACCTTACCGCCCCAATGCCAGCACCTTCCGTTGTATTCCTACCAAACACTACGAATACATGGCGCATGCTCTGCCGACCCTCATACAGCAAAACCCTTTGTGGCAAGGCATAGTAGAGGGAAGCGGGGCCGGCCTGTCCATCGATTTCAGAACTGTGGATGTTCCTGTCTTATATAAACAGCTGCTGTCAATGCGCTTCTATGCTCAAGGTATACCGGATGATATCTTCTGGCAGAGCGAAGAAGAAAAGCTCTTAGCACTTGTGCAGGATCTTCTGACTAAATAAGGAAGAGAGATTAAAGATAATTAAAATTAATTTTTAGACGAATCTAAATTCGTTATAAATCAGTATATTTGTAAAGCTAAACCTTATACTATGCGAAATTCAAAGATAGCCGGCGTAGGCCATTACGTACCTGAAAAGGTGGTGACCAATAAGGATCTCGAAAAACTGATGGATACTTCTGATGAATGGATCCAAGAGCGGACGGGTATCAAAGAGCGTCGCTATTTTCAGGAAGGCAAAGACACCACCTCCAATATGGGCGCCAAAGCCTCTATGAAAGCCCTTGAAATGGCTGGCCTAAAGCCAGAGGACGTGGATATGATCGTGTTCGCCACCCTTAGCCCAGATTATGTGTTCCCGGGTTCTGGCGTGTTGATGCAGCGCGAGATGGGTCTGAAAGAGATTCCGGCGTTGGATGTGCGCAACCAGTGCTCTGGCTTCGTTTACGCGCTCTCGGTAGCTGATCAGTTCATCAAAACGGGTATGTACGACAACATACTGGTGGTAGGCTCTGAGATCCACTCTAACGGTCTCGACTTCTCTACCCGTGGCCGAAACGTGTCAGTGATATTCGGAGACGGTGCCGGCGCGGTAGTACTCACCCCTTCTGAAAGCACAGAGCGCGGCATTTTGTCCACGCACTTGCATGCCGACGGTGAGTTTGCAGAAGAACTGGCCGTGATTGATCCGGGCAGCACCAAAAAAGACCGCTTAACGCATGAGATGATTGACGAGGGAACGATATACCCTTACATGAATGGCAACCAAGTGTTCAAACACGCCGTGACACGCTTCCCGGAAGTGATTGAAGAAGCACTTAACAAGAACGGATATAAGCCATCTGATGTAGACATGCTTATACCCCATCAGGCCAATTTGCGCATCACCTCCTACATCCAACAGAAGATGGGCTTACCAGCTGAGAAAGTAATGAGCAACATCCACAAGTACGGTAACACTACCGCCGCCTCCGTACCGATTGCTTTGAGCGAAGCCGTACAGGAAGGTCGCATCAAAGAAGGTGACCTCGTTTGCATGGCCGCTTTCGGCTCAGGCTTCACGTGGGCCTCCGCGCTTATTAGATGGTAGTTACAGTTATCAGTGAACAGTATTCAGTTATCTCTGAATAATCCTTGATAACTCTTTATTGTTTACTGATCACTGCTAAATGTTTACTGATTACTGCTAACTGTTAACTGAAAAAGTGCACAGCTTTACTGAAGAGAACTACATAAAGGCTATTTACAAGCTATCTGACAACGGCTCGCAAGAGGTCAACACCAATGCCATTGCCGAGGCGCTGGACACCAAGGCGGCCTCGGTGACGGACATGCTGCGCAAGCTCAGCGCCAAAGGTATAGCCGATTACGTGAAGTACCGGGGCGTGACCCTCACCCAAAAAGGAGAACGAGTGGCTTTGCAAATCATCCGAAAGCATCGGCTCTGGGAGGTGTTTCTGGTGGAGAAGCTTAAATTCAACTGGGACGAGGTGCATGAGGTAGCCGAAGAACTAGAACACATCAACTCTGATCTGCTCATCAAGCGGCTCGACGAGTTTCTGGGCTATCCCAAGTTCGATCCGCATGGTGATCCGATTCCTTCGGAGGACGGTGAAATGAATGTGAAGCAACAGAAGCTGCTGGCTGACATGGAAGTGAACAGTGCCGGCATTGTAGTCGGAGTAAACGACTCGCAGCCCCTCTTCCTACAGTACCTCGACAAAATGGGGATATACCTTGGCGCCAAGATTAAAGTAATTGACAAGATCCCATACGACAACTCCTTAGAAATCAATCTGGAAAACAAAAAGAACCTTGTGGTTTCTAGTGAGGTGGCCCGCAACATTTTCCTTTCCGCCTGATATGAAGTCCTCCCCTATTTCCATACTCTGTTGGCTGTTGACATTCACGCTGATGAGTACCTCCTGTACGCAGGTGGATTCGCGGGGCGAGGTGGCACCGGGGCAGCGCATGCGGATCGTGACCACAACTGGTATGCTGGGCGATGCCGTGGCGAACATTGTGGGGGATGCAGCGGAGGTCGATGCCATCATGGGCAGCGGTGTGGACCCACACCTTTACAAGGCAACACAGGGCGACCTGAACAAGCTCACCGAAGCCGATGTGATCATCTACAACGGTTTGCATCTGGAGGGCAAAATGGGAGAAGTGCTGGAGAAACTGAGCCGTTACAAAACCGTGCTGGCAGCGACAGGCGGTATACCTGAAACCGAATTGCTTAACTCAACCGAGTACGAAAACAGCTATGATCCGCACGTGTGGTTTGATGTGTCACTCTGGATGAAGGTGGTACAGCATATCAGTAGTGAGCTGCAAAAGAAAGATCCGCAAAATGCCGCCGTCTACCAAGCACAGTCAGAAGCTTATCTGCAAAAGCTTTCTGCCCTGCACAATGAGACCAAAGCCGCGATCGCTACAATACCGGAGAGACAACGCATACTCATAACAGCACACGATGCTTTTGGCTATTACGGCAATGCCTACGACATCGAGGTACGAGGTCTGCAAGGCATTTCTACGCTGTCGGAGTTTGGTTTGCAGGATGTTTCCTCTTTGGTCAAGTTCATCGTGGCGAACAATATCAGAGCGGTGTTCGTGGAGTCTTCGGTTTCACCGAAAGCCATTGAGGCCGTGGTACAAGGCAGCAAGAAAAGAGGGCACAACGTACTGATCGGCGGCACGCTTTATTCGGATGCCATGGGGGATGCTGGCACACCGGAAGGTACTTACTTGGGCATGGTGCGGCATAACACAAATACGATTGTATCTTCTTTAAAATAAGAAGGATAACATATGATACTTCAAGTAGAGAATCCAGTAGTAGAAGTACACGACCTGACGGTGAGTTACGACCGCAAGCCTGTGCTGTGGGGCATTGACCTGACACTGCCTGCCGGTGCACTCGTGGGGGTTATTGGCCCTAATGGAGCCGGTAAGTCTACCTTGATCAAGGCAATGATGAACCTGCTTCCACCGAGTAGTGGGTACGTGCGCATTTTTGACCAACCCTTGAAACAGGTATACAGCCGCATCAGTTACGTGCCCCAGCGCGAGTCCGTGGACTGGGACTTTCCGGCCTCCGTGTTCGATGTGGTGTTGATGGGCAGGTATGGCCAGATGGGTCTGTTCAAGCGTCCGCGCAAAGCCGACAAAGACGCTGCCATGGAAGCCTTGGAGAAAGTAGGCATGCAAAGCTTCGCCGACCGACAGATCTCGCAACTCTCCGGTGGGCAGCAACAGCGGGTATTTCTGGCGAGAGCATTGGCCCAGAACGCTGACATATACTTTATGGACGAGCCTTTTGCGGGCGTAGACATCGCCACGGAGACCGCCATCATTGAGCTTCTACGCCAGATGCGCGACCAAGGCAAGACGGTGATCGTCGTACACCACGACCTGCAATCGGCCTCGGAGTATTTTGACTGGGTAGTGCTCCTCAACATGCGACTGGTCGCATCCGGCCCTACCGAACAGGTACTGAACCAAGAGCTACTGGAGCAAACCTACGGCGGCAAACTCACCCTCCTCTCCAAAGTCGGTGACCTCCTGCGCAAACAGGAATTCCCGGCAAGAGAGAAGGGTTAACCATTAAACCATCTAGCCATTTAAAAAAATGCAGGACTTTCTGGAGTTTTTCTCGTTTGCAGACGCTAACATACGTTATGTGACGCTGGGCTCTGTGCTGCTGGCGGCCAGTTCGGCGGTGGTGGGCTGTTTTACGCTGCTTCGGAAAAGAGCGCTGGTAGGCGATGCTGTGGCGCATGCCGTGCTGCCGGGCGTCTGTTTGGCTTTCATCCTTTCCGGCACCAAAAACCCACTTATCCTGCTGATCGGTGCTTTTGTCACGGGCTGGCTTTCGCTCGTTGTCATCGACTACATTACCTCTCGCTCCCGCATCAAGGAAGACACGGCTATCGGACTGGTGCTGTCAGTATTTTTCGGCATCGGCATCCTGCTGCTTACTTCCATACAGCAATCCGGCAATGCGGCGCAAAGCGGACTCGATAAGTTTCTGTTCGGCAATGCGGCCTCCCTTATTGGCGAAGACCTCATCATTTTTAGTGTAGTGGCGGTCCTCTTGCTGGTCTCCGTTATTTTTTTCTACAAAGAACTCACACTGCTCTGCTTTGATCAAGCCTATGCCCGAACCATCGGCTTTCCGGTGCGGGGACTCGAGCTTTTGCTGACTACGCTCACTGTGTTTGCCGTGGTGGTAGGTATACAGGCGGTTGGGGTGGTGCTGATGGCCGCCATGCTGATCACGCCGGCCGCAGCGGCCCGCTTCTGGACCGAGAACCTCAAAGTGATGTTGGTGCTGGCCGCCCTCATGGGGGCTTTTTCAGGTGTAGCAGGCGCCTTTGTGTCGTACACCGCTCCTTCCATGCCCACCGGCCCTTGGATCGTGCTGATCGTTTCGATGATCGCCATCCTGTCGTTTGCATTGGCTCCTGGAAGAGGCTGGATTGCCCGCATTTTGCGACGACGGCGTAATAAGACGCGCATACTCGAAGAAAACCTGCTTAAACTGCTTTACCAATTGGGAGAGTTGCGGCAAGACTATGGCAATGCCCGCAGCATAGAAGAACTGCTGGAGCGCCGTAATATTCCGAAGAAAGAAGCCCTTAGCGGTTTGCAGAAACTGAAGCGGCAAGGCTACCTCAAGAAAGAGGACAAACGCTGGCTACTGACTACTGAGGGAGAGAAGCGCGGCCGACGGGTGGTACGCCTACACCGACTCTGGGAGCTATACCTGACCCAGTACGTCAATCTGGCCTCCGACCACGTGCACGAAGACGCCGAAACCATCGAGCACATCATCACCCCGGAACTAGAGCAAAAACTACTGGAAGAACTCAACTACCCTGACCTAGACCCACATCATGCAAGGATACCGTAATGTAGGGACAGGTTGCGACCTGTCCGAATCGTGCACTAAACATTTTAACCATTAACATTTTAACCATTAAACAAAATAAGTGAACGCCTTCTGGATCATATTGACGGGCTCTTTGGTAGCGACGTGTTGCAGTCTGCTGGGCTGCTACCTCATACTGCGGCGTATGGCCATGGTGGGCGATGCCATATCGCATGCCGTGCTGCCGGGTATCGTCATCGCTTTCATGCTCACAGGTTCACGCGACACCATCCCAATGCTCATCGGAGCGGGTCTACTGGGAGTGCTGACCACTTTTCTCATTGAGTTCTTCCACCGCTTTGCCCGGGTACAGGCCGATGCGGCTATTGGGGTCACTTTTACATGGCTTTTTGCCATTGGCATCATTCTCATTTCAGTATTTGCCGGGCAGGTAGACCTTGACCAAGACTGCGTGCTGTATGGCGAGATTGCCTATGTTCCGCTCGACCTGATCATCACAGAGGGCGGACTAAGCATGGGGCCACGCACCGTCTGGACACTAGCTGTCGTGACTGGGCTCATCGGCATTTTCATTTGGGTGGGCTACAAAGAGTTGTTCCTGACAACCTTCGACCCGGCCTTTGCGGCGGCTATCGGCATTTCGACTACGCTATGGTATTACCTGCTCATGGGGGCCGTGTCGCTTACGACCGTAGCCTCGTTTGAATCGGTGGGAGCGATTCTGGTAGTGGCCTTTCTGGTGGCCCCTCCTGCCACGGCCTACCTGCTCACCGATAATTTCAAAACCATGCTGGGCATTTCGGTAGCGGTCGGTATCGCCTCCTCCATCTTAGGATATTATCTGGCCGTTTGGATGGATGGATCTATTGCCGGCGCCATTGCCACTGTAACAGGCATTGCGTTTATGTTGGCATTCCTCTTCTCCCCGTCCAGAGGTATCCTGATGCGCCAAAAGCGGGTGCAGGCCGTGGGGCATTAAGCATTTGGCAGGAAAAAGGTGCTATCGACAGCGTGTGCAATAGCAATTGTCGAATAGAAGAAATGGAGACGAAATTAAATCTGAATTTTACACGTTCTGATTCTACAAAACCCCATATGCAAAAGAAAACATTCCTGCTTCCATTGTTTGCCCTCATGCTGATGCTATCGGGCTATACCTTCTCCGTGCCATCGCATGACAAAAATAAGGAGGCGGCTGCCACGCAAATTAACTGGCTGACCATGGAAGAGGCGGCTGCCAAAATAAAAAAGCAACCGCGCAAAGTCATGATTGATGTTTATACCGACTGGTGCGGCTGGTGCAAAAAGATGGACAAGTCCACCTTCACCGATCCGGCTGTTGTGGCTTATATCAATAAGAATTATTACGCCGTGAAACTGGATGCGGAAGGCAAAAAGCCAATCACACTCAACGGCCATACCTATACCTTCAAGCCGGAGTATAAAGCACACGAACTGGCTATTGCCTTATTGCAGGGGCAGATGAGTTATCCCACCACGGTATACCTTGACGAGAAGTTCAACATGCTCACCCCTGTTCCAGGCTACCTCGATGCCAAGACATTCTATAAGATTCTGACCTATTTCGGCGACAACCACCACAAAAGCATGACGTGGCAGGACTATGAGAAAAAGAAGTAATTTTACGGTTTAAAAAGCCATACCTTGATTAATCAATTCATACATACCGATACCATTGTTGCCGTAGCCACTGCTTCCGGTACAGGCGCGATTGCTGTTATCCGACTTTCCGGTCCGGAGGCCATCACGATTACCAGCAGCGTATTCAAAGGCAAAGACCTTAATGCCCAGCCTAGCCATACGATCCATTTCGGAACTATCCGAGATGAAGGCAAGATTATTGATGAAGTATTGATTTCGATTTTTGTCGGGCCTCACTCCTATACCAAAGAGAACGTGGTGGAGATTTCCTGCCATGGCTCCGATTACATTGTGCAGCAAATCATCCAGCTGCTGCTGCAGAAAGGTGCACGACTGGCCAATGCCGGTGAATTTACAAAACGCGCTTTTTTGAACGGGCAGTTTGACTTGGCACAAGCCGAGGCCGTGGCCGACCTGATCGCTTCCGATTCTGCACTGTCGCATGAGGTGGCCATGAAACAGATGCGCGGCGGCTTTTCGCAGGAGATCAAGAGGCTGCGGGCAGAGCTCGTGCATTTTGCCTCTATGATCGAACTGGAGCTGGACTTCGGCGAGGAGGATGTTGAATTTGCCGACCGTGACCAGTTGCGCTCGCTTATCCTGAACATACAGCATATCATTCGGGAGCTGCTTAAGTCATTTGAGCTTGGCAATGTGATCAAGAATGGCGTACCGACCGTGATCGTGGGGAAACCCAATGCCGGCAAGTCAACGCTGCTCAACAAGCTGCTCAACGAGGAAAAAGCTATCGTATCGGATGTGCCGGGCACGACACGCGACTTCATTGAGGACGAGATCAATATCGGAGGAGTAACTTTCCGTTTCATCGACACAGCCGGTCTGCGCGAAACTACAGATAAAGTAGAGGCCATCGGGGTGGAACGTACTCATCAGAAACTGAGCCAGTCTTCGCTCATTATCTACCTGTTTGATGTAACAGACACCACGCCAGAAGAGCTGCAGTCTGAATTGGAAGTGCTGAATCCGAAGAAACTCCCCTTCCTGCCCGTCGCCAACAAAATAGATCAAGCCTCTCCGGAGAAACTGGCTGCTTTTGCGGGTATAGATGGACTGGTGCAAATCTCCGCTGCCGATGGTGCGAACCTAGAGGACCTGAAACAGGCCTTGGTGGACAAGGTAAACGTAGGCAAACTCAATACCCAGCAGCAGACCATCGTGACGAACCTGCGCCACGTCGACAGCCTGAACAAAACCTACGAGGCGCTGGACGATGTGCTGAATGGGATCGGTTTAGGGATGAGCGGTGATTTAGTGGCAGCTGATATTCGCAGAGCGCTTTATAGCCTAGGGGAGATTACCGGTGAAATCACCACGGATGATTTGCTGGACAATATTTTCACCAAATTCTGCATCGGAAAGTAACTTATAGAGACATCATATCAACTACCTTTTATAACCAGCAAGAGCTATTCTGCACTTTTGCCTGCTTTATCAGTATCATCATCTTTTGTGGATGTACTGTGTTTACTTTTTTTCGTAGCAGCTTTAATACGCTTTTGGTTTTCTTTCCTTTCCAAGAATTCCTTTTGGCGCTGTTTTCTTTGTTGGTCTTCAGATCTGGTGCTCATGGTCTAGTTCAGTGTCCATAATTTATAATTAGCATACGCGTATTCAATGTACGCTAACTTTATCAAATATGTGAATTAAACGCCTCTAGCTCACCTCACCACCTCCACTCCGCGCCAAAAGGCGACACGGTCTTTGATGTGCTTTGCCGAGTCTTTGGGGTCGGGATAATACCAAGCGGCGTCTTTGTTCTCTTTCCCATCCACGTGTAGGGTATAGTAAGAGGCAGCACCTTTCCATGGGCAATGCGTGGTGGTGTTGCTCGGTATAAAGCATTCCCCCTTCAGGCAGTCCGCAGGAAAATAATGGTTTCCCTCCACTACAACCGTATCATCGCTTTCGGCAATAGTCTCTCCATTCCAGATAGCTTTCATATGGTTAAGGTCTTTGGTGAATTATTTTACACAGTCTTTTACATACAACAGCGTATAGTGTTGCATGTTTTCGACTGGCTGAATAAGGTGGGATTAGTCTCTTGAAAATTCAATAACGAAATAGACTAGCGAACCCACCAATAAAAGAGAAAGTACTACCTTAGGATCCATACACAAAAGCTTAAATACTGATACCAAGTATGTATACGTAAACAACTTTCCTAGCATTGAAAAGCAGCCCTATTTCCTCCTATCCCTCGTTTTGAGATGGGGGCAGGAGCTTTGAGACGATCTCTACCCGTTGGTGGAGCGTTTTGTGCACAGGGCACTTCTCGGCGATCTCCAGCAGACGCTCGCGTTGTTCATCCGTTAGGTCGCCTTCGAGCTCAATTTCACGCCAAATATGGTCAAGAAGCGCTTTTTTATCCGGATTCTCAGAATCGACTTCGTGAATCTTCTTGTGGCTTAGGTGCACCAGCACATTCGTTAGAGGCCACTTTTTGCGGTCTGCGTATAGGCGCAGGGTCATGGCCGTGCAGGCTCCCAAGCCCGCCACTACCAAGTCGTATGGTGTCGGGCCAAGCTCAAGTCCGCCAACCTCTTCCGGCTCATCAGATAACAGGGAGTGCCTGCCTGCCTGAATCTCGGTGGTGAGGGCATCCGGGCCTATGCGTGCCGCCACCCGTTTGATGGCGTTAATGGGCTCTGGTGCCGGAATGGTGATGTAGCGTTTCACCCAACTCGCTATGAGTTCGCCCGTGTATTGGGAGTCCTTCTTATCAGATAGTAAATGGTCAGTTCCGTCGAGCGAGACAAAGCTCTTCGGGTGACGGGCTGTTTTGTAAATGGCGGCGGCATTGTCGATACTGACTACCCGATCCTGCGGTGAATGAAGTATGAGGAGCGCCTTATCGAGCTGTGCTATACTTGCTTCCGGGTCATACGCATCCAATTCCTCCACAAACTCCCTGCTTATCGGAAAAGGCTTTCCCCCAATGTTCACCATAGCCGTGCCCTCCGCCTCCACGCTGCTCAAAGCAGGTTGGATCAAATGCTTCACGTGGGCGGGATCGAATGGAGAGCCAATGGTGACGATCGCCTTTAGGGAGTGGAGTGACTTTGCGGCCATCAGTACGGCGGTGCCTCCCAACGAATGCCCGACAGCAATATCCGGTGCGCTGTATTCTTTTTCCAGAAACTTGCAGGCACTAACCAGATCTGACACGTTTGAGGAAAACCCCGACTCGTCAAACTCCCCTTCACTGTCCCCCAAGCCCGTAAAGTCAAAGCGGAGCACCGCTATACCCATCAGGCTCATGGTGCGCGCAATATTGCTGATAGCTGTCAGGTTTTTGGTGCAGGTAAAGCAGTGGGCAAACAAGGCATAGGCATGTGGCTTTCCATCTACTGGCATCTCCAATCTTCCTGAAAGCATGTGTCCGCTGGCATTTGGGAAGGTGACTCGGATCGTTTTCATAAGTGTTTTTTCTTTTTTTGATTGCTGTTGAGCTTTTGAATAGTTATTAACGCAGCTTTACCAAGCATGGCTACGTAACGGCCTCCTATAGCAACCTGTGGTTTATGACATTTACTGATTAAGTCCTAACTTGCAGCATGGATTTTATTGCACTTGACTTTGAGACAGCCACACCGCAGCGCGACAGCCCTTGTGAGATAGGTATAACTGTGGTGAGGGACAGACGGATTGTAGAAACAAAGTCGTGGCTGATTAAGCCTTTGTACTACCCGAATTTCAATTCTTTCAACATTGCCGTACACGGCATCCGACCTGCCGACGTAAAAGACCAGCCTGATTTCAGAGAGCTGTGGCCGGTGCTAAAGCCATACCTAGAGGGACAGCTGCTGATCGCCCACAATGCCAGCTTCGACATGAGCGTGCTGCGCAAGACACTTGCCACATACAGCATTCCGCTGCCGCAGGCGCGCTATGCCTGCAGCCTGAAGTTCTCCAAGAACATCTGGAAAGGCATACACAAATACGATCTCAAAACGCTCTGCAACATGCACCGCATCGACTTCCTGCACCACCGCGCCGCTTCCGATGCCGATGCCTGCGCCCGACTTTCGGTGAAGGCACTCGAGCTCACCAACACCAGCTCTGAAGAGGAGTTTGATTTGAAGATGGGGAGTAAGATCTGCCGTGTTTAATTACTAGTGCGAAGCCACCCACCGGCGGGCCGCATCTGCTTCGTCGAAGGAGAAAGAACGCTGCTCAATGGACGTTACAACCGTGAAAACACCGGACATAAGGTGCTGCAGCCAGCTTTTGTCTGTCACGATGGCGATCTTTTTCACTTTGCTCATCACATCGCTGAAATTCGACAAAATAAAACGCACCCGCTCCTGAATGGCGGCGGGCTCCACCCCTTCCGTGGCTGCCATCTCTAAGTATAGGTTAAAGGGCGCATCCGATTCCAGCTCCGGTTTAATGACTTCCTGCGAAGCTTTCATGTCCTGCACGTCCAGTTCGCCTTCTACTCTGAAAGCCAGCACGTTTGGGTGTCCAATGTCTATTTTTTTGATCATAGCTTATTATGTTTTTGGTTCATCATAGCCCTCTCGAAGCGAACAGAACAGCCGCCAGCAGCAGCACGAGGCCTACCACTTCACCCAGCCGGCTGATGATCTTGTAAAGAAGCTTTCTGTTTTTTTCCGTCATGGGCTTTTTTATGCTAATTACACTATTTCAAAGCGCTCTGAGTAGATGCGGCGCCAGTCTATACCCAAATTGTTCAGTCCAATTTCCACCACATCCATCAAAGGGCCCGGACCGCAGATAAAGTACATGTATTTCTCCGGGTGTTCGGGCAGGTATTTGGCAAGCATTTCCTCATCAATGCGCCCACCTTCCCCGTCTACGTCTTCCGGCAGCTCCTCCTCATCCGGCACGTCTTCTATTACATGAATTATACGAAGGTCTATCTCTTTGCTGATTTCAGTTAGCTCCTCCCGGAAGGTCACATCCTTCCATTTCTTACTCGCATACAGCAAAATGGCCTTGCGGGGATCCTTATCGTCGCGCATAGTCCGCAGCATGCTCATGCCCGGCGTTATACCTATACCGCCCATCACCAGAAACAAGTGACTATCCGGCTCAGGCGTGAACGAACCAAAGGGCCCTTCCAGGTATACCTTAGCACCTACAGGTATCTCTTTAAAGGTGGAAGTGAAGTCGCCGGACTCTTTTGCCGTGAAACTGATGGTTTCGGCACGGGCGCTGGAGGCAAATGAAAAAGGGTGCTGTTGCAGGGAAAAGGGACTTTCATTCACGGTGATCCACGCAAACTGCCCGGGCTTGAAAGCCATCTTCCTCCCCGACTCCGGTTTCAGGGTGAGGGTCCAGCATTCGTCGCGCTCATCGTTCACCTTGGTAACCCGGTACGGCTTTTTGCGGTTGAGCCAAGGCCTGACAAGCCTTGTGTGGAGCACGAGGTACATACAGGCTCCCATCAAAGCGGCCAGCGCAATTTTTTTCCAGAGCGGGTCCATGTAATGTGACACTTGTATGGAATGCACCACGCCAACAAACACGATGGAGAGCGACAGGAAACCGTGCAGGAGTCGCCACTTCTCGTAGCTCAGCTTAAAGGCCATGCGCCAGATGCTCGTCACCGTGATGCCAATCAAGGCCACCGAAACGTAGCTGAGCGCGATGGCACGGAGAAGGTTAACACGCGGATCAAAGTACAGCAGAAATTCCGTGTCAGCGAGAATGAGAATGATCGGGTGGGCCAGAATGAAGAAAAAAGCAATGATCCCCATCTTCCGGTGGAAGTGGATGATGTTATCCATGCCGAAGGTGGGGGCGATCCAGTGGAAGCGACCTGAAAAGAGGAACTGCAGACCAAAAATAGCCAAGGCGATAAAGCCCAAGGCTACCCCCAACTCAATCCAGAAGGATCTGGCGGCAGGTATAGGCCCCACCAAAGCAATGCCCAGCGGAACAAGAGCCAGTACGGTAAAAAGCAGCAGCCATGAAAACCCTCTTCGGTAGGAGTATCTCATTTCAATCCGGTTATCTGCCCCCAATCTTTAGAGCGAGGGGTCCGCGTTCAATAAGTTCGACCTGTTATCTGAAACAGTTTCACTTATAGTATACTCCATTGCATAATTTTTGATTTTAGTGCGCTCAGGATTCTGCGGAGTGACCAGCTGCGTGCTGTCGGCCGGCTCTAGGTAGGGTGCTAAGATCGGCGCCATGCCGCGCAACACCTGCACTGGCAGCGAAGAGGTAAAATGAAAATCGGCGGCCTCTCGTCCGGGTACAAAAGCAGTGAGCGTGCCGAAGTGGTTATCACCTACAAAAAACACGAAGGTGGCCGTGCGGTTAATAGTGCGCGATGTGAGTCGCTGTCCGCTCCTGTTCATCGTCACCACCCGGTTATCGCCCGTGCCGGTCTTGCCGCCCAGTTGCAACGTGTTTCCTTCGCTAGCCGGCAAACCGCCCTGCAGGCGACGTGCGGTACCTTTAGCAACTACCTGCAGCAGCGTTTCCCGCACGAGGGCGGCCACTTCCGGCGGCAGCACCTGCTCTCCTTCCTGAGTCTGCCATTTCAAACCGGTTTCATAGGGCGTCTGTGTGCCGAAATGCAGTTCCTTAATGCGGCGTGTCTTATACCGCACACCATCGTTCAGGATAATACCCATCAGCTCGGCCAGCGCCTCGGGGCGGTCGCCGGAAGAGCCGAGGGCCGTGGCCAGCGAGGGCACCAGCTGCTGAAACGGATAGCCGAGTTTTTGCCAGCGCTGCTGTAGGTCGGCAAAGGCGTCCAGCTCGAGCATGGTGCGGATGCGCGAGTCGCGGGCGCTCTTGTGCCGTGACCGGAACAGCCACTTGTATACCTCCTGCCGGGTGTCTTGGCTGGCGGCCACCACCTCTGGCCAATTAGCCTCGGGGTGTTCCTGTAGGTATTGTAGTGTCCAAAGTTCCAGTGGGTGCACGCGCGAAATATAGCCTTGGTCGTTCAGGTCAAAGGCCTCGGGCCCAAACTGGTGGTACAGCTCCATAATGCGCTTTTGCTTCAGTTTCTTTTCCCAAGGCACGCGCTGCCGCATCAACTGAACAAAACGGACTGAGTCGGTTTCGGGGTATAGAAAACGATGCACAGTGGCAAATCGGACCGAGTTGAGGCGCATGCTTTTGAGGAGGGTCTCGTAGCGTTCTGCCTCCGTCTTGCCTTTGTACTTGTGCCAAAAACGCAGCAGGTATACCTGTCCTTCCCGGTCGGCGTAGCGGGTCAGGTACTCGCGGCGGCGCGGGTCCGATGCGTTGCCTAGCATTGCGGCGCTGCCTCCGGTTCGTTGCTGTATGTTATACCGGATGATGTCGCGCGTCAGCCTGACAAATGGAAGGTTGATCGATTTCAGGAAAGCCTCGTGCACGGTTGGGTTCTTGCCGTTTTCTGTGTCGCTGAAGTTGTGGAAGGTGTGCATGCCCCCACCAGTAAAAAAGCGCTCATACGTACTGGCCGAGTAGCGGCGTTCCAGCGCGGCGTGGAGCGTGGCAGGCAGGCTCTTGTCTTTTGCCTGCAGCAGGTAGCGCTGGGTCCAGCGACTCAGGTTGTCCTGCGATTCCGCCAAAGCCTGTCGCAAGTCAGGCACGGACTGTCCGGCGTGGCGGGCGTGTATCTCGGCGATGATATCGAGGTAGGTGACCAGCATGCGCAGCTTGGCCGTAGAGCCCAGTTCCAATTTGCTGCCCTCGTTCAGATCGAAGGGCTGGTCGGTGTTGTCGGTCTGCACGCGCACCACGTTGCCCTGCGGTGTGCGCTCATACAAGGTAAAGCTGTAGCGCACCTCTTCTGTTCGCTTCGAAGCCAGCAGGCGCTCACCAAAGAGGCCCACGCTTTTGGCAAATGCCGGATCATTCAAGCGTTTTAGGTAATCGCTCACCTGCCCCTGTAGTTCGTGCTCCAGTGTGGTGGTCGCACCCATATCCAGCCGGTCGAGGTCGTAGAGCGATTTACCCAGCATACCCGCCAGATGGGTACGCACCATCAGCGATCCTTTGTCGGTATCCATCGGCACGGTGATGGGGGCTGCCTCAAAGTCACGGAATGTCACCTCCCGCTGCAGACCCGCATCCCGAAGCTCCGGACTGATGTGCCCGTTGGAAGCCAGCAGGCGCAGGTAACTGGCTGTCATTTCGCTCAGCTCTACGCGTCCTCTCGGACTCAGGAAATAAGCGGGTCGTCGCTGGGCGATGAACAGCGAAAGCACCTGCCGGAGCGCCTGCCCCTGTGCCAGCAGCGTGTCATCCGCGGCCACCGGCAGGCTCAGCAGCCGGTTCACCTGATCGAAGCGCGTGCCGAACCACACCCAGAGTCCATCCCCCAATCCATGCACCTCGCCGTAGCCGGGCGCTCCGTAAAGCGGCAACGTGTTCACATAGGTCAGCACCAGCGCCTGACGGGCGGGCAGCGTTTCGGGCCCCGACTGGTAGGCGCGCACACTGGCCGAGGCCATCTGCTGCAGCTTTGCCCGTGGACTTTCAGTTATACCCGCCGGGGAGTGGCGGTATTTCTCGATCTGGGTGGCGAGGGTGCTGGCGCCCATGGTCTGGTAATCCAGCCCCGCCCTGTTGGCGGCCATGTGCAGACTGGCCTTCGTAAAGCGCAACCAGTCAACAGCAGGGTTCATAAAAGGCCTGTCCGCAGCCAGCAGCTCCCGGTTCTCGATAAACAAAAGCGACGAGGTGATCAGCGACGGAATGGCCTCGTAGCTGGCGTATAGACGCCGCGGGTATTGGAAGTCGTAGACGGGCCTGCCGTTGTAATCGACGATGCGCAGACCGGCCTGTGTTTTCTCGGGGTACGGCGCAAAGTATCCTTGAGAGGTATAGTTGAGAAGGGCCTCCGAAAAGCGGGCCTGCTGCATGACCTCCATCCCGCGTGCCTGCGCCCGGTCGATCAGTTGAGGCAGTTGCGCATAGCCGAGCCGGGTATCAAAGGGACCGTGTTTTGGGTAGATGATCGCATCACTCGCACCGGGCTCAACCTGATAGGTAAGCGTAGCGGCAAATCGTGAAAGTTCACGTGCTTGTAAACGGGAAGTACGGGCTTCATAAACCACGGCAGCGACTACAACTCCTATTACGACGAGTAGCATTCCGAAGAGCACCCATATCAGGATGGTCCCACGCTTTCTCTCTTGACTGACCGTGTGTGTGGGACGGTAATTGCTGACTACCATCACCCAAAATTGATTGTGCTAAAAAAGGATTAATTGGTAGTCCTTTGTACGTTTAATCGATGTTAAAAGTGCCGTAAAACACTGATTATAAGAGCATAATTTTAAGCATGCTTGAAGTCCGATCGAGCGCAGGGCCGTTTCACTCTTGCAAATTCTCCCCTTGAGGGGAGCGCAGAGGGGTGTTACAGTTGCGGGTGAATTTAATATTTGCCGATTATTGGCAATTGAACTCCGAATATACACCCCTATTGACCCTTGGTCGCAAGTTTCGAACTCACGTTCTCACTTGTCCTCAAGGGGATAGCCTTGGGGAATAAACCACCCTGCCCTCAAGAGGAGAATTCGCGAGAATGAAATGATTCTACCCATTAGGCAGAGTTCCGCTCGGCGTTAATGATGCCGAAGGAGCAGCGCACGACCAGCTTTTCGTATACCTGTTTGCCTTGATCCTGCGGGTTCTGTTCCTCCAGACTCCTTATCTTAGCTAAGGCATATTGCTGAATCGTGATCAGGGGTAACTCGATGCGCTGCCGCAACTGAATCGAGAGCTCATCTATGGGTTTGTCCGCCATCAGCGTGTCAGCACCCGCCAGCAGCAGCACATACTTTTTAGTTCGCTCAAACTCCTCATAGATCTGCTTCCAGAGCTCTCCATAGGTGGGATGCTCCGCCAAATAGGCCGTAACCGGGAAAAAGCATTTCTTCATCGCCATCTCACAGTTATCGAGCAGGGTTTTAAAGAAAAGCGAGTGTTTGTAGAGCTGCTGCAGTCGTGGCCAGTCCCCTTTCGCATGCAGTGCCTCCAAGGCTTTGCCCACGCCATAGTAGCCCGGCAGGTTCTGTTTCAGCTGACTCCAAGCCCCCACATAAGGCACGGCACGCAGATCATCCAAGTTCAGCTTGCCGGCTTTGCGCTTCGAGGGACGGCTGCCAATGTTGGCCTCGCCGTAATAGCGCAATGGGCTCACAAAAGTCAGGTACTCCAAAAAAACCGGGTGGTTCTTCAGCTCCGTGTAGGCATCAAAACTCACCTCCGCCAGTTCCTGCAACAGCTGGTCATCGGCTGGGGTTAGCGTGGGCTTTTTGCGGTCGAACAGACTGTTGCTGATACCGGCATGCAGGAGCTGCTCCAGATTGAAGCGGGCCGCATCCACCGAACCAAAGTTGGAGCTTACCGTTTGGCCCTGAATGGTGAGCTGAATCTCTTTGTTGGCGATGTTATTGCCCATGGAGGCGTAGAACTGCTGCGTCTTGCCGCCGCCCCGTGCCGGTGGTCCTCCCCGCCCATCAAAGAAAATCACCTCGACCCCATACTCTCGGCTAACCTCCGTTAGGGCCTCCTTGGCTTTATAGATGCTCCAGTTGGCCATCAGATAGCCGCCGTCTTTGGTGCCGTCAGAGAAGCCGAGCATGATGGTTTGGGTATCGCCCCGCCGTTGCAGGTGCTCCCGGTATACCTTATTTTCATAGAGCTGCCGCATAACAGGCGCCGCTTGCCGCAGGTCCGTGATTGTTTCGAAGAGCGGCACAATGTCGACGGTGAGCGCATCGGGCTGCCAGCCGGCCAAGCGGAACAAGGTATAGACTTCCAGCACATTCAGGGCGCTGGTGCAGTGAGAGATGATGTAGCGGTGGCATCCCTCCTCCCCGTTGCGCTCCTGTATCGTCCGGATAGCGGCTACCGTCTCCAAGGTATCCTGCAGCAACTCCTCGTCCGTGAACAGTTCCCGATTTTCCAGACTCCCCGCTATACCTAGCAGGGCGCTTATTTTCTCTTCGTCCGGAAGTTGTGCGTAGTTTTTTGGCAGGAGATCGGTGCGTTGGGAAAGCTCCTCATAGAGCTGCGCGTGCACCGAGGAGTCCTGCCGGATGTCGAGCGTCGCGAAGAACAGGCCAAAGAGTTCCACGCTGGTGATCAGCGCCTCGACTTGGCCCAAGAATAAACTGTTGTGCTCCTGCAGCAATAGCCTGCTGATCTCCTGAAGCGGGGCGAGTATATCCTCCTGCTTCAGGTCCAGGGTATAGTCGGGCACAAAAAGGTTGTTATAGAGCTTGGCTTCCAGTTCGCGGAGCAGGTCTTCCACCCCTCTGAAGGTCAGGCGGCGTCTGAGTCGGCGCACATCGGCGTAATAGGCCCTGATGGCGGCAACCCGCAGCGCATCCGCCACTTGTAGGGTGGTTTCCGCCTTTACAAAAGGATTCCCGTCCCGATCACCTCCGGGCCAGAAACCCATCCGGATCAGTTTGAAACCCGGCCGTACGACACTCGGAAACTGCACATTCAGGTAGGAAATAATGCCACCGGCGGCGCGGTAAAAAACATTCTCCAGAAACCAGATCAGGCTGACGGCTTCTTCATAAGGCGTTGGTTTCTCTTTCTTGAAGAAGGGCGTCTTGCCCAGCTGCCGCAGGTAGGAATGTGCCTGCGAAGTATTGTCAGTGGCCAGCGCCTGCGACAGGTCGTTGATAATGCCCAGCACATTGCTCGGGTAGAACTGCGTGGGATGCGCCGTGAGCACCATGCGCACCGCAAAATCCCGCAGCTTTTGTGCCAGCTGTTCCTGCGCCTGCTCCTGCACCACCGCAATGCTGAGTTGGTTCAAGGTGCCTGCACCGTGCATGTCGTGCGTGTCGCGGAAGGCGGCCTCCTCCAGCGCATCGAACAGCACCACCTGCCGCTCGGCGTACTGCACGAAACGAAACAGCAGGTCATGCTGCTCCTGCTCCGAGCGGTAATTGGTATACTGCTCGAAGAAGCTCTGAATAATCTCCTGCGGACTCTGCTGGCGCTGATAACCATCCTCACCATGCAGCACGAGCAGCGAAAGCAGCACGCCCGTTTTCTCCACCCGGTGAAAGGGCAGCGAAGAGAACAGGCTGTTATACATCTCATAGCGGGTGCCAACCAAGGTGGAGAAGGCCTCCAGATTGGTATCGGCTCGCAAGGCGTTGTGTGAGGTCATATAGGCTCAGGTTAGTTTAAATCTTACAAATCCACAAAAGTCGAAACGATCCGCTCCACACATTTGCTCATCAGGCTGGTGCCAACGCCATCGAACAGGGACTGGCCCATGTGATGGAAAACAGCCCGCTGCCTGTCACGCTCTTCTTCCACATCCCCCTCTCTGAATTTACCCAGCGTGGAGGGGTTGTTGGTCTTCACGATCAGCGTATTCACCAGCCGGGTACCCACACGGAGCAGCAGGCCTGGGTTGTCCGGGTCGTCTTTGCTCAGAAGCTGTATCTTCAGATTGGTGTACGGAAAATGCACCTGCCCCGTGGAGGCTGTCCGGGTAGATTCAATCGAGAAAGACGCCTTGCCGATCTGCCCGCTCTTGATCCGGATAAACAGCATGTTCTCAAACAGAGGGTTCAAGGCCCTAAAGTCCATCGGGTCCAGCGTGCCCTCGTAGGTATAGCGGTCTTCGGGATGGTCCATCTCAAATTCATAGCGCCCCTGCAGAGTGCTTGCCCCCATCAGCTGGGCCTTCACGTCTGCGGTGATGATGTTGTTCAGACGAATGAGCGCCGTGTCGTTTGTGACGTTAAAAAGCTCCAAGTGGATGTCTTCCAGCCGGAATACGCCCGGTTTGTCGGCGTTGATGGCGATAACCGGATGCACGAGGTTCTTTTTGTCTACCAAGATCGTGTCCAACCGGATATACAGGGCGGCATCGCGCAGCATCTGCTGCAGGGTCGGGGGCTGCCGGTCCGGATCAAGGCCGATGCTGTTGTCGCGGTAGATCTCAACATCCGGGTTTCGGATCAGCATTTTCTGCGCGATCAGGTCCTGATTGTTGAAGAGGGCCCGCAAACTGACGTTGATCAACTCAATGCCGGGCACTTCCAAGTCGACCCGGTCACGGGCGTAGTCAAACTTAGCGGCGTACTCCTCCTTACTGTAGAGCGGCCGCAGGCGAAGGCTGTCGACAAGCAGCGAACTGTTCTGCATGGAAGCGGTAATCTCCTTTATCTCCAGCGCATACAAACTGTCGGGTAGTTGGTAGGAATAGCCCTGTATCAACACGTCGATGTCGTCCACATCAAAAATATCCAGCGGGTCGTTTGCCTCCAGCGACACCAGCCGGAGCTGATCTATCCCCAGCGCCACATGGGCCAAGGTATGGCTGGTGCGGATGGTGTCGTTTCGGAGTAGCTCAAAATCAAAGGCGCCGTCCGTTACATCGATTCGCCCCACCTGCAACGTCGAAACCAGTTCCTCTACCTGCTCTGCAGCGTCATTGCCTGAGGCGGTGTCCTGCTCGGCCAGCGCGATGCTCTTGATCGTGGGCACGTTCTGGTCCTGCAGAATGGTCACCTCGGGGCCAGCGAGCAGCAGCCTGTCCATGTGGTACTTGCCCGTGGCGTAGGCGTGTATCAGGTTAAAGCCCGTGATGCGCGATCTTTTGGCGGAGATATTGATCAGGTTGTGGCTGGCCAATTCCGGTCTGTTGACTTTCAGGCGCTCGTTCACCTCCCTGTCGGCATTCACCTCCAAGGTGCGGGCGACCAGTTCCTGCTGCCTGCTGGAGTAGTGCAGACTGTCCAGCCGGATGGTATACAGGCTGTCGGTGGAGCGGTAGGTATAGTCCGTTGCCTCCAAGGTGAGTTCCTCCATCGGGAGCGTGTCGTTCAGGTTTTTAAAACTCTTGGGCGTCAGCTCAAACTTGGAGATCGTGGCGGTGGCGTGCTCCAGCTGGTGGGTGCGCATCACAGGCCTTAGTTTTTCGCTGAAGGTAAAGGAGCCATCCTCGAGCCGGATGGTGTTCACCGATATCAGATCAAGCATCTCAAATAGCGCCTTCCCCGCGTCTTGCTGACCTGAGGAAGACTCCGTCACCTGACGGTCGAGCAGCATGGCCACATCCGGCTGCCGAAGCACCAGCCGGTCCGCCTGCAGCCGCCCGGTGTTCATGGCGCTAATCAAATCCAGCCCGGTGATCCGCAGCGAATGGGCCGAGAGGTCGATGAGCTTGCGGCTGGCGTTATTGCTGAGTTTCTGCAAGTCGTTAGCCCGCAGACTCGAGTTCACATCCAGCGACTTGGCCAAGAACTCCTGCTGCCGGGTGGAGTAGCGGAGTCCGTCCAAGGTGAAGGTATAGGTGTTATCGGGCATCCGGTAGCGGTAGTTCCGGGCTGTTACCACAAGGTCCTGCAGGGGAATCACCTGATCCGGGTCGAAGACAAAAGCGGAATCGAGTTCCAGCCCAATGGCCACCAGCGAGGCATGCTCCAGCTGCTGCAGGCGCTGTATGTTTCTGTTTTTGCTGTGCTGCGTGAGGGCAGCATCGCGTATGCGGATCTCCCCTACTTCCAAACTGCTGACTATACCTGACACCTGCCGGTACAGCTCCTGCAGATCGGGTCCTTCGTCTGACTTCGGCACGCGCTGGTCGGTGCGCACATCGATCACGGGCTGCTCCGCCGCTATGCTGCCGATCGTGAGTCTGGACGACCGGATGGCCTCCAGCAGATCCATTTCTTCGAAACGCAGTTGCGGAAGCCGGACGTCGTAGAGCGTATGCTTCGCCAAGTTCTGACTTTTCAATGCATCGTTTTTGTCCCAGTCGCCGGACAGGTGCAGGGCCTTTGCCTCCAGCAGCTTGTCGCGGGTGGACAGCTGCATGCCGGCTGTCTGCAAGGTATAGGGACTGCTGACCGGCTTGTAGGTATAGCGGCCTGTGCTGATGCTGACCACTTCTGCAAAGGCTTTTTCCTTGGGTGCAAAGAGCGTAAGGGAGTCGAGCTGCACCGCTTGCAGGTATAGGTTTGCCTCGGCCAGCCGGTGGATGGTATCCACAGCAACGCCATGCTGCTGATAAGAAAAATCACCATCCCGCAGGCGCAGCTCCTTTATACCGAGCGCACGCAGGTAAGGCGAGAGCTGGGTATAGCGTTCCTTCGGACTGGGGCTTTCCGTGTTTTCGGGCACGTTTGGGTTTTCGTGTAGCTGCAGAGTGCCGCGCTCCAACAGCAACTGGTCAAGCTGCAAGTCCTTTGTTTCCCAAGCCGACGCTACATCCAGTCCCTGTAGGGCAAGCAGTGGCGCGCTGAACTGGTAAAGCGTGCGCTGGGCTTGGTCTTTGGGAAGTGCCGCATTGGCCTGCAGGTTAGGTTGCACGGCAATGTGCTGCGCTTTCAGTTCCTGCTGCCCCGAAGCGTAGGTAAAGCGCCCGACCCGGATGGTATACACGCTGTCGGGCGCATGGAAGGTATAGCGCCGGATATCGAGGTCAAGGCCATCCGCCTGAAACATCTGGCTGATATCCCCTTGCGCCTGCAGGTCGAGTTGCAAGTCCTGCACCTGCAGCGACAGTTGCGGGATGTCGTGCTGCGGCCTCCCCCGCTCCCCCAGCAGCTGGTAGCTGTAGCTGGCATCCTGCAGGTCGAGCTCCCGGATGCGAACGGCTTCCAAACCACCGCCAGTTTTGGAGTCCTGCCGGCTTTCCTTCGTAACAGCCGCATCGTGTAGGTGTGTGATCTCGGGGTTTTCCGCCACGACCTTGCCCACAGTCAGGCGGTTGTTAAAGATGAGGGCACGGAGGTTTATGCCCGTGATTTCGAGCTTCGGACTTTGCACTTCCAAGAGGCTGGGGCTGGCCTGCCCCTTCTCCTTTTGCTGCCGGTGCACGGCTGTATCCGGGTATAGATGCACACCCTGCAGGGTGACACCCCAGTTGCTGAAGCTCAGATCCAGTTCGTCGAGGTCGAGTTGGTACAGCCCCTCGGTTTGCTGGGCCACCTGCTTTTTGAGATAGCGCTCCACCAATGGCTCGGCAAAAAAGAAGAGGACCAACAGCGCCAACAACAGCAAACCAGCCAGACTCACAAGCACGATGGCTGCAATTTTCAAGGCTTTCCGGCTCTTGCCGGGCGTAGCTGGTTCTGACATAAATCGTAACGGTTCGGGGAAAAGGTGAAAGGCATAAAATAATGCCGGTGACTTGTTTTACGGGAGGAAGGGGTTTGGGATGTTTGGAGGGTGTGGGAAGATTAAGATGAAGTGAGTTTTGGTAATAAGATCTACGAAGGACAGAACCAAGTCTTATGGTCTTCATTATCATAACAGGAGGTAGAGAGGATTTTATTATCAAAAGCCACTAAACTGATAAAGAGATGCATAAGACTTTAGCAAATATTTTTGCTAAAATATTTAGTTTTTTTGTCTAAATTTCAATAGGCTAATATATATTGGTTTACTATCTTTGATAGTTACATGAGTCCATTGAGCAGGGCAAGTTTGAATATGATAGTAGAACAGGAACAGCAAATAAAATATACCTTTTCAGGGCACGAAAAATTTCAGTGTAGGCAGCTATGGCTTAAAAAAGGTTATGATTATATAGAATCCGGCAAGGCGTTTAGTGATGAAGACTCTGTAATTGAACTTGGTGTTGGTAAAAACATGGTGTCTTCAATAAGGCACTGGCTGAAGGCTTTCGGAATTACAGATTCTAATGATCAGATAACTGATTTCGGAACTCTTCTTTTAAGTAGTAATGGATTCGATCCATTTCTAGAAGATGATGCAAGTTTATGGCTCCTACATTATCATCTGGTTAAGAGCGCATATGCATCGACGTTTTACCTAATCTTCAACGAATTTAGAAAAGATAAACTTCTCTTCGATGCTGATTTATATGATGCTTATATTAAGAGAAAATCAAGCATCACTCCCTATCTAAACCACAACAGAAATACTGTACATACTGATTTTGAAATTTTCAAGAAGATGTACCTGTCTTCCGATGAGAAATCAAAGAGCGTCGAAGACAGCTTTTCAGGTCTATTGACAGATCTTAACCTAATTAAGGTTACTCTTAAAGAAGCAGATGATTTTATACAGAAAAAGAAAAAAGTCACAGAATTCTATAGCATAGAAAATGCTGAAAGAGATAGCATACCTGTAGAAATCATACTCTACGCTATACTTGACAACTATCAGGATAGTATTTCAATTGGCCTAAATAGCCTTGAGCAAGATTTCAACAGCCCCGGTGCTGTATTCGCACTTAGCAAAGCTGGCTTAGCGGCAAAGCTTGAAGAAGCAGAAAAAAAATACTCTTTTATTAGCTACACTGATCATGCAGGTATAAAAGAGTTGCAAATAAAGGAAAAGGTTGAGGCAGTTGAGATGCTAAGAAAGTATTATGATGCAAAGTAACTATACCCCTTCTATCAATATTATTAGAGATACTGATAGAGACTTTACATATATTCCTACACCCAACTCACAGCGTGTAGTAAGTCAAATTGTTGATGACTTTAAAAAAGGTATAAGAGCTTATACTATAATCGGCTCTTATGGTACTGGGAAATCATCTTTCCTACTTGCTCTCGAACAGAGCTTGAACGGCAAGTACTCGTATTTTGAAGCAGCTTTTAGAGCAAAGCAAAATTTCGGCATTATAAAGGTTGTTGGTGCTTATCAGAGCATTATTGATTCTTTTGCTGCTGAGCTTAATATCTCTGCTAAAGAAAACTTAGCTGAGCATGTACTATCAGAGATTTACAATAAGTATAGTGACCTAGGACAGGAGTCGCCTCTCCTATTTGTTGTGATTGATGAGTTTGGCAAATTCTTAGAGTATGCAGCTAAGAACGACCCTGAGAAAGAACTATACTTTGTTCAGCAATTAGCAGAGTTTGCGAGTGATCCAAAGTACAATATTGCTTTACTGACTACCATTCACCAAAGCTTTGATAGTTATGGCTTCTCTCTGTCCTCTTCACAAAGACAGGAATGGGCAAAAGTAAAGGGACGATTTAGGGAAATAACCTTTAATGAGCCAGTTGAGCAGCTTTTGTTTTTAGCCTCCGAGCACATTAGTCGCTTCACTAAGGTTGTGGGAGAAACGCAGGAACTTAGAACTGCTCATGAGATTTTTAAAGCTTCAAAGGCATTTACCTTTAATAGCAATTATAGTGAGGAGCTTTTTGCCAAAATCTATCCGCTAGATCTTTTAGCTGCTAACACCCTCACTTATTCTCTACAGGAGTATGGGCAAAACGAAAGATCCTTATTTTCCTTCTTAGAAAGTACCGATCATACTAGCTTAGCCAAGTATAGAAAGGAAAGCTCCCCTTTTTATAGCCTAGCTAATGTGTATGATTATGTACATTATAATTTTTTCTCTTATCTAACCTCTAGGTATAATACTGACTTTGCAGCTTGGGTATCTATTACTTCAGCTTTAGAGGCTGTTGAAAGAACTTTTGATAATGAATTAGAAGCCTATGTAAAGCTCGTTAAAGCCATAGGTATATTAAACATTTTTGCCGCAAATGGTTCTATATTAGATGAAGCTTTTTGGACATCGTATGCCAAAACTTGCCTAGGTATACCTAATGCAACAACTATACTAGCAGAACTAGAAGCCAAGAAAATAATCTTCTACCGACGTCACAGTAAGCGGTTTATATTGTTTGAGGGCACAGATCTAGATCTTAATGCTGCTTTGATAGAGGCCGCAAATAAGGTGAATGAAATTACTGATGTGAAGTCAGTTCTTGATCGCTATGTATCCTTACCGCCTGTACTAGCTAAGTCTTATTCATACACGACAGGTACTCCACGTGCATTCGAATTTATTATTTCAGACAACCCTATTTCTAAAGTACCCCAAGGTGAAATAGACGGATTTGTAAACCTAATTTTCAATGGTAAGTTATCAGCAGAGCAAGTAAAAAATCACTCTGAACAGCAAGAAGAAGCAATTGTATATGCTTACTACGAAAACGCAGACCTCATTAAACAGCTTCTATACGAGATCGAGAAAACAAAAAAAGTTTTAGAGGATAATCATGATGATAAGGTTGCTAGACGTGAACTAGAAAACATGATCTACCACCAAACTATTGAGCTCAACCAAAACTTGATAAGCAACTTGTTCGGTAAAGGATCGAACGTTACTTGGTTCTGGAAAGGAGAACAAAGAGCCCTTAATTCGAAAAAGGATTTCAATGCGCTCATTTCAGAGGTATCTTACACAGTATATCCAAGTACTCCTGTGTTTAAGAATGAGCTTGTCAATAGGCATAAAGTATCAAACGTAGTACAAACTGCCAAGAAGTCTCTTTTCTATGCTCTTACAAATAACTGGGATCAAGATGATTTAGGTTTTCCTGCCGACAAGTATCCACCAGAGAAAACGATTTATTTGACCTTGCTAAAAAGAAATGGTTTAGGTTCATACGCAAACCGCTTAGAACATAACATTACTGTTTCTTCAAATTCTACCTTTAATGCACTTTGGAACTACTCTGCAAATTTTCTCGATAGTGCAAAAGAGGAAAAAGTAAATCTATCTGAGTTTGTAAAAGGTTTACAAATAAAGCCATTTAAGTTAAAACAAGGTTTAATTGATTATTGGGTACCAATATTCCTTTTTCTAAATAGGAATGACTTTGCTCTGTACAGTAACAACAGCCTTATACCTAATATATCAGATCAGGTGCTTGATTTGATATCAAGAGATCCTAAAAGCTTCTCCATAAAAGCATTTGATGTAGTAGGCGTACGCCTTGATATATTCAATAGCTATCGTATTCTTCTAAATCAGGAAACAAAGAACTTGTTTAGTGGGCAAAGTTTTATTGAGACAATTAAGCCCTTCTTATTCTTTTATAAGAGCTTACCTGAGTATTCCAAGAAAACGAAGCGCCTAACTAAAGAGGCCATAGCGGTAAGAGATGTTATTGCAGCTTCTCAGGACCCTGAGAGGGTTTTCTTTGAAGAACTTCCAGCCGCTCTCGGTACATCTATTTCAGAATTAGAAGCTAGTAAGATAAAACTCAATGAATACGTTAATAGCCTTCAATCTACTATTAGAGAAATAAGAACTAGCCATGATGAGTTAGTTATGCGATTCGAAGAGTTTATACAGCAGGAAATAGTTTATGAAGACTGTGATTTCGTCGCATATAAAGAGAAGCTACAGAAAAGGTACAAAGGACTGAAGAAGCATTTACTATTACCTAAGCAAAGACCCTTTGTACAAAGACTAGATTCTGCTCTTGACGATAGAAAAGCATGGTTGAGTTCACTAAGTCAAGCGGTGGTTGGGAAGTCTCTAGAAAATATAACAGACGAAGAAGAATTGTTATTACGTGATAAGTTCAAAACGCTAATTCTAGAACTTGACAATCTAACCACCATCTCTGCGGCTGATATTGATACTGATAAAGAGGATGTATTGAGCTTGCAATTTGACTCATTTATTGACGGCACGAAGCGTAGCTTAGTAAGGCTACCGAAGAAAAAAGCAGGTGAGGTAAATGAGATTCAGGAGTCACTCAAGGCCGCACTGTCAAAAGACAAAAGCTTAAATATTGCAGCATTAGCAATTTTATTAAAAGAGTTAACACAGGGATGAGCAAAGTAAGACATTTATTGGGTATTTCTGGAGGTAAAGATAGTGCTGCTCTTGCTATATACATGAAGAGCAAGTATCCGCAGCTTGATATTGATTACTATACTAGCGACACAGGTAAGGAGCTAGATGAGACTTACAAGCTCATCGAAAATCTTGAAGTGTATCTTGGTAAAAAGATACATCTGCTAAATGCAGCTGATGGTAGCCACATGAATCCATTTGACCACTTCCTTAAAATATATGGCGGTTACCTACCTTCTTCTAACTCAAGATGGTGTACTAAGAAGCTAAAGCTAGAGCCTTTTGAAAAGTACATAGGCAATGACCAAGTAGTATCCTATGTAGGCATCAGGGGTGATGAAGATCGTGAAGGTTATATATCTAGAAAGTCAAACATACAGTCTATATTTCCTTTCAGAAGGAATATATGGAGCGAAGATGTGGTCAATAAGTTTTTAAATTCTAGTAATATTGACAAAGCGATTTCGCTAACAGAGGTTGTAGATCTTGGCTCTCGAAGCTCACGCTTTGTTGAGTTGCTTTCTAAGCCACTTGATTACAGCTTTACCTTGCATAATAAGCTAAACCAACTCTTAGACTTAGGCACAAAAGAGACGAATTATCTCATATTTGAATTTTTAAAGTCAACTGATTATCCCTTAGCTAAAGAAGAAGATTTTCCTTTAGTTGAGAATGAAGAAAATCTTGTAAGGGATGATATCTTCCGCATTCTTGAAGAAAGTGGTGTAGGTGTTCCTGCTTACTACAAGAAAATAGAATTTGATGCTAGTGGCAAAAAAGGTGAGTACTCTAGAAGCCGTTCTGGCTGTTACTTCTGCTTCTTTCAGCAAAAAATTGAATGGGTATGGCTACATGAACAACATCCTGAGCTTTATGAACAAGCTATGGAGTATGAGAAAGATGGCTATACTTGGAATCAGGAAGAAAGCTTAGCAGAACTCATTAGACCAGATAGGGTCAAGCAAATAAAAGAAGAGTATGTTAAGCGACAAGAGAGGTTATCTTCAAACATTAAATCACCTTACTTATTAGATATCTTAGATGATTCTGAAAGTGAAGGTTGTGCTGCTTGTTTTATTTAAGCTTCTTTAGCTATGGAGGGAATAAGTACACTTTTCAATTCATTTAAAGAATTTATCTGGGACATAATAGGTTATTTTTTACCTGATGCATATTTAATTATAGTAATCTCAACATGTGTGAAACAAGACTTTCTATTTAATTTTCACTTACATAATGAACGCGATGAATACTATACTTTAACGTTGCTAATTATCTCGTACTTAATAGGGCATGCGGTATATGGTTTAAGTACTTTCAAAGAAAAAATTAGAGGCAAGAAATCTTATAAAAAAAGGATCGAATTAGAAATAGCAAAAGAGGAGAATTTTTTAATTGTTAATGATCTTCTAAAAGAACGATATAGCAAACTAGGTTTAAATTACTGTTTTGAGAATATTAGTATTAGAGACAAGAGAAGAATCGTGATGGGCTTAGTACCAGAGGCAGATCATAAAGTATATACTTTTACATTCAGATCACATCTTTCTAATCATATCGGTAACATATCTGTCATTATAGGGACTATGGGCATTATTATGACATTTGGCACTATATTTTTTTCAAAACTTAGCCTTTTCAATAGTCAGCCACGATATATCTTACTTTACTTAATACTGATTTTATCCTATATTTTTTTAAGAAAAACTAGAGACCGATTTTATAAAGTTTCTATTTCACTGCCCTTTTCTTTGTACTTTTCTAAAGCATTAGATAATGTTACCAAACAATAACGGATCATGGAGATAGCATTTTCATTATAAGCATAAAGAAACAGATGTTTAAAACATTTGCACAAAACCTTATTTATATTAAATAATAAAGGTTAAAAATTACTGTATAAGAGATTACTCTTTTAAATAATCGATTAAGCTATTATAAAATTTATAAGTCAAACTTTACTTACAAACTGTAGCACCTGTGAGTGATTTGGTTGATAAATTCTGAAGTTACCCTCACCTAATGTAGTTATCCAGCGATAAAGTATCTGTATGTTTTCAGTTATTTCCCATCTTCTAGGTATAGGAACATCCTCGCAACTTTTTTGAATCCATTCCTTTACAGCTCCAAATCTTAATTCCCCTTTCAATTTTAAGAAATCTACAAATGCAGCTATGAATGGATGCGTAAAGAAAGAACTTTGTAATCTTAAGAATAGCTCATTTGGTGATAATCCTAAAGGGATGTCATACAAAGTTAAATCATGGAGGAAGCAATTGAGCTCTACTTCATTCGGAGCATTCCCGTTTTGGTATATAGAGAAAAAACTGGCAACATTAAAACTCATAGGAAGAGATGAAATCAGAAAATCTTTATCAGGAGCTTCAAACCTGATTTGAAAATCATTCTCTATTTCAAAGTCAAAATCCTTCTCTAGCAGCTGAGCTTTTATCTGTTCATAAACATTGTCAGTTATTAATAAACTTTCTTTCTCTATGTTTATAAAATACAAACGATCTTCTAAAGACAAACTGCCTACAATCGTTGCTAATTCATAATTATAATTTGGAGATAATGGTATGTTTAATGCACGACTAGAAATATTGGCACTACCAATCAAACAACGCTCATAGTTATCCAAGAAAGCCTTCATATGCAGACGTTTGTTACGATAAAGTGTTATTCCTCTCTCTTTCAGAAAAGGATATACCTCTAAATCAGAAGCGCCCGATAGTAAATCTTTAGGTTCCCATCTTACGATAATGAGCTCAACATTTTTAGTCTCTGCTAAGATTTCTTTTAATGGTTTTAGCTTTATATAAGGAACATATATATAAAGCTTAGAAGAATTTTTCACAAATTCTTCTAAGCTTTTATTTAGGTTGACGCCATTCTTAAATAACATATAAATTAATCGCCTTTCAGAAAATCTTTAGCGACTCTACCCCAATCCATTCTTGCATTTTGAGTACTACTCTTCAGACTGCCATCTGGCTGTTCATCCTCATATCTTGCCCAAGCCATTAATAAAAGTTTCAATCCTTCTGATGCATTCTGTAGTCTATCTCTTAAAATATCTTCACCTTCAATTTCCGAGTCTTTTTCTAATACTTCAACTAATTTGTGGTATGCGGGATGGTTTGTGTTAAGAGAAATTAGAATTTTACCACCTCTACTTTTAACAGAAAAGAAAGCATGACTTTCAAAATCTGAATCTACGAACTGATACTTTAAATTATTTGTAAACATACGCTCAACTACTTCGGTCGCATTTGTTACACCTTCTTGCTCAAGTGAAGTTTCGACATCTCTTTTTCTTTCGTCTTCAGATTTCTCTTCTTGCTTATCACTTGTACCAATATGACCTTCTTTAATTCTTTCTTCAGTTGCTTCAGTTGCTACTTGTTCAGGAGAAGTTTCTGTAGAGTGTCTTTCCTTATCACTCCGCTCGAGGTTTTTGGCTTGAGCTTTTATAGCTGCTCTTATAGCATTTAATTGATTTTTGATTTTGTAAGCTATATCCAGTAATAGAGCTTTAGGATCGTTCTCCTCCATAAGTTCTTCTTTAAACTGGCTATAAGTTCTCCCATCCTTAAGCACCTCCTCAATATTTAGCTTCCCAAGCTCTGAGAAGTTGTTAGCAAATTGCTTATTATTCGTAACACCGAATAACTCATCTAATGAGGGAGGAAATTCCACTTCTGCTCCCCACCATCTTTCCCTTGGATCATATTGAATAACCCATGTCTGATCTAAATCGAGTTCTCTATCAGCACGTAATAAGGAAACACCTATATTCTTAGAAGCATGTTTTCCATGAGGTTTGCTACCCGCATTGTAACCCTGTCTAGCTTCTTCTTTTGCATAAGTAAACCTGACTTTTACTTCATGCTTCTTATTATCGTAATTAACATCAAATTTAATCTCGTAATCTTCTTCACCCCATCTGTTAAACATAGCTTGATTGTCATAAGGAGCAGGACAAGAAGTATTAGACATTAAATATATAGGGTCATTTGGGGCAGAAAGTTTTTCATAGGTGGGCTTAGAAGGATTTGCTTCTCTAAATGCTGCCATGCGAATCTTAGCATTTCCTTCATTGAGAAACTTTCTATACATCCTACCTATCAAGAATTCTGAATTATCAATAATAGCTTGTGCCGTCTTCCAGATACAACGATCAATTTTAGACCAAACAACTAAGGTACCACTTGCTCCAAATGTTTTACCTGCCTTTCTCCATAAATCAGGAATAGGTTTATGCACTGGAGAAGGCACCTCCTTCATTTTTTGGTTAATAATTTCATCAATATCTAGATAAGTATAAATAGAATTTTCTACCCCACTTTGCCAGCTCCAGACTTCTACTCTTTGTGCCTGAGATATTGAAGATGAAGGCAATCCCATACCGAATTTGCCAATTCCCGTTTGAGTTTTAGGATCTAGATTTGTACCATTTCCAAACTGGAGAGCAATTCTTAATATATTACTATCCATCCCACTACCATCATCTAGTACAGCGATTTGATTAATTCTAAATACGCTTCTTAAGTTATAGGTAAATTCGGCTTCGCTACATAGCAATTCAACATTTTTAGCTCCATGTTGAATTGAATTATCCATTAATTCGGCTAATGCATAAGCAGCATTTTTATAACCATTATCTCTCATTGCCTTCACGACTAAGTGTGCAGGCACAATTAAATTATCCATCTATTTATTTGTTAGCTTTAAATTAGTTCCAAACATCCTCCCAATTGAAAAAAGCGGATTCTATTTTATCAAATCCTGGTAAAGCAGTATCAATAACTGTTACTATTTCAGCTTCAGAGTTACCTCCAGCATTTGTTCCTCTAATCGCCCTACCTACCATTTGGCTGTAAAGGACCAAAGAGTCTGTGGGTCTAGCAATTACAGCACAACTGGTTTTAGGAGCATCAAATCCTGTAGTGAGAATACCATAATTACATAATACTAATGATTGGGAATCATCAGATTTAAATAGCTTAATAAGCTCCTTCCTCTGAGCTGGATCTGTTTTACTTGTAATCGAAAAGGCATTAACACTTCTTGCCTGCAAAATGGTGGCTAGCAAATTAGAATGTTCAACGTTAATTGCAAAAAGTATTATCCTTTTATGCCTTTCAATTAAATTTTCTATTTCTTGAATAATGCGGATATTTCGTTGCTTATCTTCTGAAATTCTTTGTAGAATATCTTCTGGTAGCTGTAAATAGTCTTTTAGGTAATCTATATCTTTAGGAGTCAATTTTAATCCAGAAGAATAGAGTAAGGGCCTATTTAATATTTTGGCTAAATAACCTCTATCAATTAAATATTCTACTGGATTTGAAAAACCTTCTATTTTTAATGTAACTTTTCTTCTGTCAAAAAAATCTGCTAGCTCTATATCTGCTGTTGGATCATTCCAAGTGCGTCCTGGAGTTGCAGATAGACCTAACAAACTAGAATTGGAGGAGGTTAGGATTTCCAATATAGATTTATATGTAGGAGCAATGGACATGTGAGCTTCATCCATTACTATCAGAGTTAATCGTGTAGCCAATTTACTAAATATTGACAAATCAGATTTTAATAGCTCATAGGTTTTAGCCAAGCCTGCAATTATAACACCATCTCTAACCTCACTAATATTTTCTTTAGATGCACCCCAAAATTTAACAGTTTTTAATTCTCTATTTCCTAAATACTTCCAAGCTTTAGAAAACTCTTCATAAGCTTGCCCACATAATTCTTCAGTATTAGCAAACCAGATAACTAGTGTAGGTTCAGAGTATCTTAAGTGATTACATACCGCATTCATAGCAGTTCGGGTTTTACCAGAACCAGTTGGCATATGAAGTAATACTTTTCTATTATCAGTGTATAGTTTTGTTGATACTTCTGTCAAAGCTTCTCTTTGATGTAGAAAAAGGGGATAGTTACAAGATATGTTTTCTTTATATTCTAATTCTAGCGGTTTTTCTTTCTCTGGTAAGTTGATCCCTAAAAATTCATAAAGAATTGATTTCTCATAGTCTTTATTATAATTTATTTTTTTCAGATTAGAGTAAACATTGTCATCAAAATTAACACCTAGTTTATTGGATAAATCTTTAATTTCCTCAACCTTTAATACATCAATGAATAAATTCCTAATGTCTTTATCTTGAATAAGCTCTAAAGGAGAATAAATAGTTAATAATACTTCTTGTAGTTTCTGTAATCTTGAGAGGTTTGGATCAAGTATATTAAGAATAGATAGTACATCTTTCCCTACTATTGTCTGTACAAACTCTTCATCTAGACGTGTTATTAACTTTTGGAAATCCATATATCTATCACTAGTTATAAGTTAGTTTTCAAACATAATGTTAAAACATATATTTAGTATAACCAAAACAAAATATATAAATACGTTAATACAGTAATGTTAATCCCAATCTTGTTAACTCATATTTTAACATTTTAATTGAATATTTAGGAGACAAATGCTAATTCATAGCTACTCCAGCACCACGGTAAATCCATTAACCCTCCTCAAAAGAAAGCCTTCTACCCTAACCCCGATTTCACCACTTGGCATGTAAACGAAGTCTTCAAAGGCGGTTATAGAGATTTGTAATCCCCTTCCCTATCTTTGCCTCCCATGCACATCATCGACAAACTCGCTTGGATCGAAATCCGAGACGGCAAAATACTGAGCACCCGCAGCAAGGGCAGAACCAAATACTATTTCCCCGGCGGGAAACGGGAACAGGGAGAGAGCGACTTTGAGGCGTTGTCGCGGGAAATTAACGAAGAGCTCAGCGTTTCCCTGATCGAGGACAGCACCCGCTTCCTAGGTATATTTCAGGCACAGGCCGACAGCCATCCGGAGGAGGTGCAGGTGCAGATGACCTGCTATACCGGCGCCTACACGGGCACGATCGCCGCCGCCAGCGAAATAGAAGAAGTGGTGTGGCTGACCTATCAGGACAGAGCGGCCGTGTCGCCCGTCGACCAGATCATTTTCGACTGGCTGAAGGAGCGGGCGCTTATTCAATAACCCAGCTCGGTATCTCAATTTAATCCCGCCAGAATCTACTTCGCGCCCACACATCCCGTACCTTTGTGGTATGCTGCAAGCGCTGAGACAATTTATCCGGAGCACCGACTTTGTAAAGGCACTCGTGATCACGTTCGGGGCCGCCGTGCCGGTGCTGCTGGGGCTGTGGCTCGGGCAAGTAACCTACTTCCTGAGCATGGCCATTGGGGTGGTGCTGGCCTCGGGGAGCGACGTGCCGGGCAGCAGAAAACACAAAACCATAGGTATACTGGTTTCGGCGGCCATCGCCATGCTGGCAAGTATGGCCATCGGCTTGGCCTCGGGCAGTCTCTACCTGCTGCTTCCGGTACTGGCGGTGCTGGTGTTCTCCATTTCCTTTATTTCCGTGTATGGCTTCCGGGCCTCGCTGGTTTCTTTTGCGGGACTGATGGCCATTGTGCTGAGCTTTGTACATGCGCATACCGGTGCCGATATTTTTATACACGGCCTGCTGATCGGGACAGGCGGCCTGTGGGCGCTGCTGCTCTCTGTTATTTTCCACCGGCTGCTGCAAAGGCGGCAGACCGAAAACCTTTTGATCGACTGTCTGCAACAGACGGCCCGCTACATACAGCTACGCGGCAAGCTGGCGATGGAGCGCCAAGACGCGGAGGCCCTGCAGAAGGAGCTCTACAACCTGCAGGTGAAGCTGAACGAGATACACGAGGCCTTGCGCGAGGTGCTCCTGAGCGAAAGGCAAAGCACCGGCACCTCCAACTACCACCGCAGGCAGCTCCTGATCTTCATCGAGCTGATCGACATACTGGAACTGTCGCTTGCCAACCCGGCCAATTACGAGCGGGCAAAGGAGCTGTTCCGGGACTACGGCAGGGTGTTGCGGCCCTTCATCAAACTGGTTTTTGAGCTGTCGCGCAAGCTGGACGAACTGGCCGAAAGCATGCAGCTGGGCACTGCCCTTTCAGCGGGCAAAGACTTGGAGCCATTGCTGGAAAAATGCCACGACAGCATCCGGCACTATGTGGAGGAACTGAAACTGCCACAGGCGCGGGAGGGTGCGCTGCTGCTCCACAACCTGCTGGACTACGAGGAAAAGCTGCTGCAAAAGATACAGGCCATCGAGCGGGTATACCAAGATTTGGAGGGACAGCAGAGCATTGGCATCCAAAGCAGGGAAAGCCGGCAGTTTATCACCCAGCAGGATTACGATATCCGTATCCTGCGGGAGAACTTCACGTCCCAATCGCCCATTTTTAAGCATGCCGCCCGCGTGACCATTGCCATGCTGCTGGGCTATGTGCTGGGCATCCTCTTCCCATTCCAGAACGCCTACTGGATACTGCTCACCATTGTGGTGATCATGCGGCCCGGCTATACCCTGACCAAAGAGCGCTCGAAGCACCGGCTCTACGGTACCCTGATCGGTGCCGCCGTGGCTGCCGTGGTGGTGCTCTCGGTGCGGAACGTTTATCTATATGGCGCGCTGGCCTTTGTGTCGCTGGTTCTCTCCTTCGCTTTTATCCAGCGAAACTACCGCACCTCCTCTATCTTCGTTACCACCGGCGTCATTTTTATCTACGCCCTCATCACCCCGGATGCCTTCGACGTGATCCAGTACCGGGTGATCGATACCTTGACGGGAGCCGCCATTGCCATGGGTGCCATCTCCTTTTTGTGGCCCTCGTGGGAGTCGCTGAGTATCAAGAGCCAGATTGTGAAGGCCCTGCACGCCAACCGCAACTACCTGGCTGAGATTGACCGCTACAACCAACACAAAACGCAGAACACCACAGCCTACAAACTCGCCCGAAAAGAGGCTTTCCTGCAGATGGGCAACCTGAACGCGGCTTTCCAGCGGATGAGTCAGGAGCCGAAATCGAGGCAGCAGCACCCGATGCGGATCTACAAGATAGTCGGCTTGAACCATACCTTTCTGGCGGCTGCGGCGGCACTGGGCACCTTTATCCGGGATAACAACGCCGAGGCCGCCTCGGAGCACTTCGACCTGATCATCAAATCGATAGACGCCAATCTGGCGCAGGCCCTGCAAACGCTGCAACAGGAGACACAGGCAGAAGAAGTGGCCAAGGAAGAGCTGGTGGAGGCCTACGGACAGCTGGAGGGTAGGTATAACGAGCTGGTCGCCATCCGCACCCGTCAGCTGGCCGGGGCCAATTACAAACCCATCGAGCCCAGCTTTCTGAAAAACCTGAAGGAGGCCCGCCTGATCTCGGATCAGCTGAAGTGGCTGCACACCATTTCTGGCAACCTGAAGCAAGCGGTGAAGGAACTGGCCTGATCCTTTGAGAGGAAACAGGCAAAGTATAATGGCTTTAAAGCGTAACTTGCACCCGACAATCTTTGCGATACACACCATGACCAAACAAGCTCACTACACCCCCATGGCCCGCCAATTATTCGGCCAGTACCTCGACAGTGCGATAGACTTGGACACGCTCATCGGGCGGCTACGGGAGATGGAGCTGCAGCTTATGGCGGATGAGGATGTGGACGACGAGGAGGAAGTGGAGAGCAGCAAGCGGCTCTGGTTCCGCTTCTTCGCCGGCGACGACATGAAAACCTCGATCACGGAAATAGAACAGGACCTGAGCGATCCCTCCCACCCCAACGCCAAGATTCTGCTACGGGGCATTGCTTTCGGCTTGGAAACAGATGAACTGGAGGTGCATTATTCTTAACTTTTATGAAGAAACTGTTAGCTGCCTTAGGCTTTTGCTTTGTTATCTCCGCTCCTGCTTCGTTTGCTCAAAGCACTACCCCGTCGAAGACAGCTGAGCGCAAGGCCAGCTTGGTGAAAGCGCGCATGATCAAAGCACTGGGTGGCCGCAAAGCGCTAGGTCAGATCGACTTCATGACCTATACCTTAACGCGGGAGGCCTACCGGGAGCAAGATACCGTTCGGGTGAGGCAGCATTGGTATGTGGACCTGCGCCAACCTCACATCGTACGACTGGACGTGTCAGGAGCCGACACGACAATGGTGAGCACAGCCATACAGCAGCCAACCCTATCAGAACAGGAAAACAAGACGGTCCATGATGCGCTCAAGAGGTCTGTATTCTTTCATTTTCTATACCTGCTCAACGCGCCGGAGGCTCGCTATACCTACTTGGGCACTTACCCTTACAAAGGCCAGCAACTCGACATGGTGCGGGTGCATAACAGCCAGTCCCCAGCCATGCGCTTGGACCTGTTCGTGAATAAAAAAGGACAGGTAATTACGTCTTCTTCCCCCAACCCTGATACCGGCGCCTATGAGCGCTTCGGGGATGAGTATGATTTTATAAAAGTTTCTGATAAGATCGTTTTCCCGGTCCGCTACCGCATAGTGGAACACAACCAAGTGCTGGCAGAAGGGATATTCAGTGAGATGGCATTTAACACGCTTTCATCTTTTTGGCAGAAAAAACTGGGCAAACCCCGAATCTCTCAGGAGAATCAGCAATAAATTATTCCAAAACGGACTGCATGACGCTTCTTTTTAACAAGGAACTGGGTGCACTTTTCTTCACGAAAAACCGTATCTTTCGATACACTTAATCCCTATACCTATGGCAAAGTCACAAGACGCAAAAAAGGATGTAAAGAAAAAGCCAGCCAAAACTCCAAAGGAAAAGCAGGCGGCTAAACTAGACAAGAAAAAGAAAAGCTACGATTAGATGTACCGGCCCTGCCCCTTCGGCAGGTATAGCCCACATAGCAAAATGAAAAGCAGCAGGCCATTCCGGTTTGCTGCTTTTTTGTTTTGGTTCGGGCCTACTCTCTTATACCTCCTATACTTAGGCAGTACTGTTTAAACTATCCCCTTGAGGGGATTATAGGGGTGTAGATTCGGAGTTAGATTACCAATAAGTGGCAAATTTAAATTCACCCACAACTGTAAACACCCCTCTGCGCTCCCCTCAAGGGGAGAATTCGCTAGAATGAAACGGCCCTGCCCTTGAGGGGACCACAGGGGTGTCTTACTGCTCTTACTGATTTCCCAATCCCGAAGAGCCATTCAATCCTCTGCATTGACGACATTGGGTATACCTAGTCGCTTCAGTACCATGCTGTTTCAAGCACAATATTTCTTATTTCTAATGCTTAATATTTGAAGCCGTCCTGTATATTTGCCATTTCCTATACCCTGTGTTAATTTCCAACCTTTGCCTATGAAGCAACTTTTACGCCTGCTGCTCGGGATCATCCCGTGCCTATTTCTTTCCTGCGACTACGGCCCATCGGGCAGCCATTTTGAGGAGGTAGACCCTCACTTCGAAGTAACAGGCGACATCCAGCTAGATGACTTCTTGGAGCAAGACACCTTGATGCTGCGCGGATCTGTCAATCTGAAATACAGCGTTTCTCTCCCGGGGCGCACCATCCATTCTATCGAACTTCTGCTAGGGAATAAATCGCTGGGCACTAGCACGTCAGCTACAGGGCAGCGCCAGCTTCCGACCTATGACTTTGCCGATGGCTATTACAAACTGCAGCTGAATGTGGTGGGTAATTCCGGCACAGGCAGTCTGGCAGACAAGGCGGGGGCAGAGGGGGTTCAGGTATACCGGACATGGGTGGTATACATCGATAACACAACCCCAAAGCCTGTTACGCTCACCAGTGTAAAAGCCGAAGATGGCAGCCTGAAGCTGGAATGGAAAAAGTACACCGGAACCGGCTTCATTAAGTATGAAATCCTGCGGCACTACCCGGGTCAATTCAGTGGTGTGGTTGTGGGCTCCATTACGGATAAGAACCAGACCACTTGGTACGACAGAGACTATCTGGGAGATCAGGTTTTGTACTGGGTGGTCACGCGTGTGAACGGGTATTACTATGACCTGCTCAGCAATTCAGTCCCATTCTTCTACCCGAAACCGCATGTGCTGAGCAGTTCCATCACCCATGACAATGATTTGAAAGTCGTTTTCAGTTCAACCCCTTTCTACACCAATTTCGACAGGTATGAGCTGACCCTGAATTTCAATTCGATTCTAACCATTTCCAATCCACAGGATACTATTGTGACAATCCCTGCGACCGTGTTCGGAGAGGATATGCATGCAACACTGGCGATCTACCCCAAAGCCTATCCGGCACCCAATGCAAGATATTTGGTAGACTATGCCATGCTGCCCGGCTTAGGCGCACCTTGGGGACCGCAGGAAGTAGAGAGACTGTTCGCCAAGCCTTCAACCGGAAGACTCTATTTTGCCGACAGAGACTACATCAAGGTAGTGGATGCGGCTACGCGCCATGTCGTGGAGCAGCGGAATGTCATGTTTAAGCAATTCGGCAGCGAAAAGCAGAACGTTGTATCTCAGGATGGCAAGATAATGTATAGCATCCTAAACACTGCCATCCACAAATTAGACCCTGTCACGCTGCAGACGCTGGAAAGCTACTATCTGCACGAATTGCTGCCAGAGGAGTTTTATGAATTTAGCATGCTGGATGGGGTGAGCAATACCAACCGACTCATCCTGCGCGCGCGCAACGCTGACGGCAGCCCAGATATTGTCGACATGGCTTATGTAATTGACATGACACAGAAAAAGGTCGTTACAGCTGTGGAGTCAGACCTGTATTATGGCTATTCCACTATCAGTCCGGATGGCAAAACAATAAACGTTTCGGACAAAGTGCATGTGGAGCAGAGCAATGGCACTTGGAAGCAACTGCCTATACCAAATTTGGAGGCGAACACTCTGAAGTATCACACTACCAACCCGCTTTTCTATACTTCATCAGGGACAACCATATCCTTTTACTCTACTACGGATGGCTCCCTCCAGAGAACGCTTCAAACAGAGAAGGATTTGTATGAAGCTTATACCGATCCTGTGACGGGTAATCTCTACGGCGTCTTTTATAACCAATTGTACATCTACAACAGCAGCACGGGAGAACTACTCAGAAAACTTGAAGTGTCGGATGGCACCCCTGTCTTCATTTACAACAACACGCTTTATTCAGGTAACCGCTATTTAAACTTATAAGGCCATGTCATACATCAAAAAATATCTGCTGGTGGCCTGTCTACTGCTTTCTGCCAGCGCAGCCATGGCTCAGTCTACCGTATATCTAGAGCCGCGTTTGGGCTTCGGCACCTTTAGCATGCAGTCGATGAAGGAGCTGCAGCAGACAGTGATCGCAAATACCGATATAAATGTAAAGGCCACCGATACCTTTGGCTCCTATTTTCAGTTTGGATTCAATGTCGTATCGGATTTAGGGGACCAGTCCCGCATCGGCTTTTTTATGGAGCACGGGTCTACCGGCGGACGGGTAGCTTATGCGGACTATTCCGGTGAGTTTAGAATGGATACGCCTGTCAATTACAATACTTTCGGCGGTTTGTTTTACCACCACCAAGCCATCAAAGAGACGAAGTTCAGCTATATTGCCGGCGCAGAACTGCATATGCTGATGAGTACCCTGAAGCTGCAAAGCTATACCCGCATCGAAGACGAGGTCGAAAGCAGCGAAGACAAGTTTAACTCCTATGGACTGGGACTGAAGCCATTCGTGGGTTTGCAGTATCCTTTGATGAACATGCCAACTACCCTGTCCTTGGGCTATTTTATTGATACCAACTATCCGTTCCATGTGCCGGGCGAACTAGACCAGCAACTTGTAAAAAACAGCAACAACGAAACAATACAGCCAAGCTGGAGCGGTCTGCGCATTAACCTGTCTGTGGGTATTCCCATTTCCAGATAGCACTACTAGCGGTGCTGCTCATAGCGGTTAGCGGGCAGCACCGTCTGCAGCGCCTTTATTTCTTCAGCCGACAGTGGAGCGCTCTTACCAGCCTGCAGCGCCTCCTCCAACTGCTCGCTAGTGCGTATACCTAACACCGCCATACTGACTGCAGAGTGGTGCAAGGTATAGCGCAGGGCCACTTCGGCCGTTTGACGCTTCGCCCCTGCTACTGTCTTCACGGCTTGCGCCGCTTTTTCTACTTCTTCTAAGGTATAGCCCAGATAGGCCTTGGCCGGCTTACCCGCCAGCAGTCCCTGCGCCAGACTGCCCCGTGCCAGCACGCCTATACCTTGCTTCTGCAGCAGGCCCAGCACCTCCTCCTCGGGCCGTCGGTCGAGAAGGCTGTATTGTAACATCACGCTGGCTATGTTCGAGCGCTCCACATACTCCCTGATCACGTTGGGCCGGATGGACGAGATGCCGTAGTGCCGGATCTTGCCCTCTTGCTTGAGCTGCTCAAACGCCTCGATGGTTTCGTCGATCGGATCATCGATGGTGCCGCCGTGCAACTGGTAGAGGTCGATGTAGTCGGTTTGGAGTCGCTTCAAACTGGCTTCCACAGCCTGCAGGATGTAGCGCTTGCTTGGGTTCCAGTCCCAGCCGCTGCCATCGGGCCGCCACTGGTTGCCGACCTTGGTCGCGATGATCACCTTATCGCGCATACCGGCAAAGGCCCTCCCCACTGTCTCCTCATTGGCACCTTTGTCATACAGATCAGCTGTGTCAAAGAAATTTATACCTTGGTCCAGTGCCCGGTGCAGGAGTTTTACATTGTCTTCGTGGCTCGTTCCCAGCGACATGCACCCAAAACCGATTTCGCTTATCTTCAAGTCGGATGTTCCCAGCTGCTTATACTTCATCGTATTTTTGATATATTCGTCCTTACGTACTCTTCAGGACTACTCTGAAAGAGAAACTAATGTTGTCAATCGGAGTAGCTATACCTGTTATCCGAACACCTAAACCTAACAAATCACAAACAACACCATGAGCCAAATTCTTATTAACAGTCTGCAGGAACTCGAAGCATATGAGGGGAATGAACTGGGCGTGTCAGACTACCACACCATCACGCAGGAGCAGATAAACAAATTCGCCGACGCCACCCTTGATTACCAGTGGATCCACTTGGATGAGGAGCGTGCCAAAACAGAGACGCCTTTCGGAGCCACCATCGCGCACGGCTACCTGACCGTTTCGCTGCTGCCTTATTTGTGGGCCAAGATCGTGACGATCGGCAACGTTAAAATGCAGGTGAATTATGAGATCGAGAACCTGCGCTTTAACCAAGCCGTGACCGTAAACAGCCGTGTTCGCCTTCGCGCCAAGGTATTGTCCGTAAAGAACCTACGCGGCATTGCCAAAACCCAGATCGAAGTAATGCTCGAAATAGAAGGCAGCAAGAAGCCCGCCTATGCCGGCGTGATCACGTTTTTGTATCACTTTAATGAGTAGTTTGCTGTTATACACTTACCTGCCCCTCCCAAGAGGCAGGACCGTTAGTTCTAGCGAATGCTAAATGTATGGCGCGAGCGTCCTCGCTCGTGTCTACTATTGTGGGGCCTCTGGCCCAGTTTTCTTATGTAGTGCGGCCAGAGGCCACCGCCATACTAAGCACGAGCGAGGACGCTCGCGCTATAAAACTAGAACTAAACGCCTCTGCTCCCTAGAAAGCCACACCCTCACAACTTCACGATCACATCCAAGTCACCAGTTTTTTCCAAGATCTGGATGGCCACTGAGTCGTGTTGCTTGTCAGCCAAGAAACTGATACTGGCCCCGTTTATTCTCAGATCAGTTACCCTAATGGAGTCCATAAAATCCGGTAGAGAGGGATTGTTGAAACGCAGGCATTTCTCCTTTGCATAGATCTCGATGCCCAAACAGGACTGTATCATCATAAACACGGAGGCGACTGCCCAAGCTTGGGGAGAACAGGCAACCGGGTAAGCGGTTGGCCCTTCGGATTCTCTTCTGTTGAATCCGCAGAAAAGCTCGGGCAGTCGCTTATTTTCCATGTACAGACTGGTCTCCATCATCGCTTCAAAAATCCGGTTTACACCGTCCTTGTTATCGTAGCGGTGCATTCCAAAGGCTGTCAGCGCATTATCGTGCGGCCAGATAGAGCCGTTGTGATACGACATGGGGTTGTAGTTTTTCTCGTTCTTGCTGATGGTCCTGATGCCCCAACCGCTGAACATATCCTCGGAGAGCAAACTTTGCATGGCAGCCTTTGCTTTTTCAGGTTCCGCTATTCTGCTGAAAAGGCATTGTCCGGCGTTAGAGGACCTGACATCGCACTGCTCTTTGTCACCATCGAGCGCAATCACAAACGTGGCGTTTTCCTCTGACCAGAACAGGCGGTTGAATTTAGCCTTCAGGTCCCGGGCCTCTTTGGTCATTTGATCCGCGTAAGCATCCTCCCCAAGGACACGGGCCATTTCGGCTGCTTTTACTTTTGCATCGTAGGTATAGGCCTGCACCTCGCAGAGTGCGATGGGCAATTTTGCCAGTTCTCCGTCTTTGTAAAAAATGGAGTCAAAGGAATCTTTCCAACCTTGGTTATCCAGCCCGTTCTCAGATTTTTTCTGATATTCCACCAACCCATCCTTGTCCAAGTCGCCATATTCGTTTATCCAAGTGATGGCAGCCTGTATGCTGGGCCAGATGTTCCGGATGGTTTCCTGATCGTTCGTTCGCTGTAAATACTCCCCGGCCAGTACCACAAATAGCATGGTCGCGTCGATAGTACCATAGTAAAGCTGAAACGGGATCTCTTTGGTGGCCGCCATTTCGCCTTTCCGCATTTCATGGAAGATCTTCCCCGGTTCCGCATCCTGAAAATCATTCAACTCAGCGGCCTGTGTGGCCGCCAGAAATTTCAGAACCCCTTTGGTGATGGCAGGATCCATCCACAGGCACATGAAGGCGGTAATGATGCCGTCGCGGCCAAAGGGCGTGCTATACCACGGAATACCCGCATAAGGGTAAAGCCCATGCTCTGTTTCAGTCAGCAGGGTATACAGATCCGACATGGAGGCATTGACCCAGGCATTGAACTGATCGTTGCTGGAATGGAAACGGCAGGAAGATTCTTTCTGGGTTCTGATTCCGGACAACAAGGCCGGGCGTGCCTCATCAAACGATAGGGGCGTCGGATATACCCCGTCTGTGACGAAACCTATTCTCAAATAAAAGGTTTTTTGCTCTCTCGGTTGAAGCTCCATCTCAAAATCCAGCTGATTCTCATCGAAACCAACCTGGCAGTCGCAGTCCATCTCGATGGTTGTTTTGCGGGAAACGCCATCCAATCCGACGTATTCCAGTTCGAGCAAGTCTCCATTGCTCTTAAAGCCCAAGAGTTGTCCACGGGATGCTCTTTCCATCCCCCTTATTTCAAAAATATCGGCAAAATCATTGTTAAACTGAAAACCAACCCTGTATTTCAGAGTCCTGTTCAGAAAATTCTGAAAATGAAACCGCTCGAAGTAATAGCCTTTGTAGATAAACTTTTTGCGCAGGATATGGATAGCTCCGTGCTCTATCATCCTATCCAGCCCGTCATCATGGTAATCAGGATTGGTGAGGTCTACGGTCAGTATTTCATTCTCCTCCCGCAGGTTGGCACTCAGCAGCAAAGGCTTCTTCCCCTGTATGGTAAATTCCAGATGGGACAGAAAGCGTGTACCCTCATGGAATAAGCCATAATGACTTTTCCCGATTGGGAAGATGTCACCATACCTGTCGAAGATTCCAAAGGAATCCCCCTGTTTCAGAATAATGTTCTTACTATCCGCAAACGATGATTCTGATAAAATATAGTATTGGCCCTCATGTTCAATAACGCTCATAACTCAATGGGTTTTGTGTCAAATACTTATCTTCAATCAGCTCCTGATATAAAGCCACATAATCCTCAGCCATGCGCCGGTCGGAGAATCTTTTCTCAAAAACCTTCCGGCATACTTTTCTGTCTATCCTGTCCAGCTGCTTTACCCGCTCAACGGCCTCGTCCACACTGTTTACTATGAAACCGGTTTGACCCTCATCGATTACTTCGGGCACGCTCCCGCATTTGTAGGCGATTACCGGGGTGCCGCAGGCCATCGATTCAATCATGACCAGTCCGAAGGGCTCGGGCCAGTCAATCGGAAAAAGAAGGGCGCTGGCATTCCCCAAAAAATCGTTCTTCTCTATATCGTTGATCTCCCCTATGTACTCCACCAAGGGATTGTCCAGCAGGGACTTGATGTGCTGTTCATAATAGGGAATATCCACCTTGTCCACCTTTGCCGCGACCTTTAAAGGGATGCCCGCTTTGGTGGCAATCTCTATGGCTCTGTCTAATCTCTTTTCCGGAGAAATTCTGCCGATAAAGGCTAAGTACTGTCCTTTTGCTTCATGGAGCTTTAAAAGATCTTGGGGTATGCCATGGTAAATGGTTTTGATAAAATTGGCAAAAGCCAAGGGTTTGCGCTGGGCGTTTGAGATGGAAACCAAAGGCATGTCGGAGAACTCCCTGAACAAAGGCTTAAGGTCCTCAATATCTAGACGCCCGTGCATCGTGGTACAATGGGCGGTTGTGCTGCGGCGTGAAAAGGGGAAATGAAAATAATCTACGTGGTAATGGATGATGTCGAACTCATGCTGGACTTGCTGCACCAGTTCGAGCAAATGTATGATGTGGGCAATGGCATCTACAATGTGCGGGTTATGTCTTAAGGCGACAGGTGTCGGGGCGATCAGCTTCGCTTTTGTAACAGAATCGCCGCTGGCAAACAGGGTTACCTCGTGCCCCATATCTACCAGCTTATTCGTAAGATAAGCCACGATTCTTTCCGTGCCGCCATAGGCTTGTGGGGGTACGCTTTCAGTTAGTGGTGCTACCTGCGCTATTCTCATAGGCAAAAAAACAAGTAAGGTCCGGTTGCATCAGTGCCTCAAGCAATCAGTATATCCTGATCTAAAATCAGTACCCAAGTCGCCCTGATTGTTGGTTATCAGGGCCTTCCTTCCCGCAGAATCCATAGAGGGGCTATAAGAGCATACGAAAAAGAACAAGGACGGGCACCATCCAATGACTTGTTTTTCAGCTAGTAGCGTCAAAGGGTTTGTTAAAATGGCTATAGTGCTTAATTTGCTTGTATCCATATGAACCAGAGCCAGTATACATACGCTATGCATAAACTATCTGTACAACAGCTTCGCGCTGCCTTTCCTGCCCTGCGGGAGACCGGCGATCACAAACCTTACATTTATTTCGACGGTCCCGGCGGCACACAGATGGCGCAACAGGCGATTGATAGCATGATGGCCTACATTACGGGTGGTATGGCCAACCTGCACGGCGCCTTCCCGACCAGCATCGGGACCGACAACCTGCTGCTGGAAGGCAGAAAGGCCGTTGCCGACCTGCTGCACTGCGCCCCAGAGGAAGTGGCTTTCGGGCAGAACATGACCACGCTGGCCTTTAGCATCGCCCGCAGCCTAGGCTCCTTTATCACGGCCGATGACGAAGTGGTGGTAACCGAAATGGACCACCGAGCTAATGTGGACCCTTGGGTGACACTGGCCAAGGACAAGGCCGCCAAGGTGAAGTTTATTGAGCTGAACCCTGACACCTATACCTTGGATCTGGAGAAACTGGACGAGCTGATTACGGAGAAAACCAAACTAGTGGCGGTGGGGATGTCCTCGAACGTAACGGGCACTGTGACGGATGTTGCGCGGGTGATCGCCCGGGCAAAGGAAGTGAATGCAATCGTGATCATCGACGCCGTGCATGCGGTGCCGCATCTGCCCATCGATTTTCAAGAACTGGGCTGCGATGTGCTGCTGTGCTCGGCCTACAAGTTTTTTGGTCCGCACATCGGTATGGCCGTGATCGCGGCCTCCCTTTTTGAAAAACTGCAGGTATACAAACTGGCTCCCGCCCCGCAGCAGATACCGGACAAGCTCGAAACGGGCACACAGAACCACGAGGCCATCGCCAGTCTGATCGGGGCGATCACATTTATAGAGCAGTTGGGAGAAGGCGCCACTCGAAGAGAGCGCCTGCAGTCAGGTATGCAGCGCATTGAGGAGCACGAGCAGGAACTCACCGCACGGTTAGACAGCTTCCTGCGGCAGCTGCCGGAACTAAAGCTCTACCGGGCACCGAAAGGAATCTACAAGACGCCGACCTTCGCCTTTACCTTGCCGGGCATCAAAGCACGCGAAGTCACAAGCTGGTTTGCCGAGCATTACAACATGTGCATCGCCGACGGACACTTCTACGCCTCCACCATGGCCGACAAACTGGGCGTGAACCCGATGGGCGGCTGGGTGCGCATTGGCCTAGCGCCATACAACACAATGGAAGAGGTGGAGCTGTTTGAGCAGGGGCTGCGGGAGTTTATAAAAACGCATTAAGGAGGGTTTTACCACTGTATAAATATAATCCATAAACAGCTCTCAGCACCCAAAGAGAAAAACAGCTATCGCGGTAATCCGTGCGCTAATGCCTTAGAAAAGTCCTTAAATTGTAACTAGTTGAGATTGTATCAGTTAAAATATACTGTAGGTATATTTCCTGACTATATTTTTAACAAACTTAAAATATGAATACTATGAAAAAGAACTTTTTAAAACCATTGGCAGTGATGACATTATCAACCTTCGTCCTATTTGGCTGCGCCAGTTCGGAAGAGACTACCGCCATGGAAGATACCACCATGGAAGACACGAGCATGAGTGAGACCGAAACGATGGCAGGAGACGTTACTGATATGGAAGGCTATGAGGTACTGGTGGTAGAAGAACAGATAACAGTGCCAATAGTCACCTTACCCGCTACTGCTCTGATGATGGAGAACCCGGAAGAGATAGACCAGATGTTTGAAGGAATCGATAACACAGAGCGATACGATGTGATGGAACTGGCAAGAAAAAGTCCGAACCTCTCCACTTTCGTAAAACTTATTGAACAGGCCCAGCTTGAAGACGACATTCAACGTGTAGAGAGGCTGACACTTTTCGCTCCGACGAACGAAGCGTTTGCAAAACTGCCAAAAGCAGAACTGGAGAACCTTTTATTAGGCGATAACTATGCGGCACTTTCAAGAATGGTGCAGAATCACATCGTGTCTTCAGACTTGGCTTCAACGCAGCTACAGAATAACGACCGTATCCGCATAACGGATACTAGCTATATTATGCTTGATTCAGACAATAACTTAGGTACGACACGTATCGGAGGAGCTCAGATTCTCAGGAGCGATATTGAAGCATCTAACGGTAGAATCCATGTAATTGACGCTGTTATTACGCCGACCAACGATTAAACCAGAATACATTGTCAACATAAATTGATATAGCACACGACTATATCAAAAAGCTCCCTTTTCGCGAAGGGAGCTTTTTTTTGATGGTGCTGAAAGGTAAGCCTTTCCACACTTCTCACATGGCCGAAAACTGTGTAGCTGAGTGGACTGACTGGCGCTGCTTAGACTGAAAAGCTGGTTTCGTTGATGCCCAGCTTGTTTTTAGAGTGCAGCTCCACTGGGAAGCCCCACAAATAGCGGATGTGGGCGAGGGTGGCTTTGGCGTTTTTGATGTCGAGTTTGCGGTCTTTCTGGATGTAGTGCGTCAGGTATAGCTTGCTGGTCTGGTGCCGGTCCACGCGGGTGATCTGAATGTTGGGCACGAGGCTGGAGCGATCGTACTGCGCCGCCAGTTGCTCGCGCACTCGGCGGTAGCCCCGCTCATTGTGAATCGCGCCGATCTCATACTCCGTCTCCCCCTCGTTGTCGATGATGGTGAAGAGCTTCATATCACGGATGACTTTCGGGGAGAGGTACTGCAGAATAAAACTATCGTCCCGGAAATTCTCCATCACATAAATTACCTGCTCCAGCCAGTCCTTCCCGATCAAGTCGGGAAACCAAGCCTTGTCCTCTTCGGTCGGCTCTTGGCAGATGCGCTTGATATCCATGAAAATGTTGAAGCCTAAGGTATAGGGATTGAGGCCGGAGTAGAACTTGCTGTTGTAGTCCGGCTGGAAAAGCACGCCGCTGTGGCTTTTGATGAACTCGAGCATAAAACCGTCGTTGAGGTAGCCTTCTTCAAACATCTTGTTGATGATGTGGTAGTGCACAAAAGTCGCAAAGCCCTCATTCATAACTTTGGTAGCGCCCTGCGGATAAAAGTACTGCGATACCTTGCGGACAATCCGCACGATCTCCCGCTTCCAAGCGGGCATGGTAGGGGCATACTTTTCTATAAAATACAGAATGTTCTCTTCCGGTTCTTTTGGGAAACGGCCGTCGTCTGCAGTATTTGTTTCGATGTCGGCAGCGCCTTGCGGCAGCGTGCGCCAGATCTCATTGTAGTTTTCATGCCTGATAGCAGTAAGTTTCTTAAGCCTTTCATTCTCCTCCTTGGCCGACAGTTTAGAGGGCTTTTTATACTTATCTACCCCGTGGTTCATGAGGGCGTGGGCGGCATCGAGCACGCGCTCCACTTCTTCCTCGCCATACTCTTCCTCGCACTTCATTATATAGTCCCGCGCAAAAGCCATATAGTCGACAATGGAGTCGGCCGAGGTCCAATCTAGAAACATGTAGTTATTGGCGAAGAAGGCGTTGTGTCCTTGGCAGGCGTGGGCGATCACGAGCAGCATCATGCAGGTGGAGTTGTTCTCCATGTTGTAGCTGATGCAGGGGTTGGAGTTAATCACCAATTCGTAAGACAGCCCCATGCGGCCCTTGGTGTAGTTGTTCTGGTTGAGCACGAAGTCTTTTCCAAATTTCCAGTGCGGGTACGAAGTTGGCAGCCCGGTTAGTGCATAGGCGTCGAGCATCTGCTCCGAAGTCACGATCTCGATCTGGTTCGGGTATGTCTTCAGACGAAGGTACTCCTGCCCTATCTGACTGATCACCCGATCAGCCGCCTCCAGCGTTTCGTAGTCCCAGTTGGGATTGCAAAACATCGCCCGATATTTCTCTTTGTCTGTCATGGTATTGTTATTCAGATGTTGCTTGCCTAGGAATAAAGAACCTGCCTCTACCCTTCTGAGTTGCTAGGCGGAAACTGTCCCCTTGAGGGGACCACAGGGGTGTAAGGCCAGTTGCTAAAGTCTTGTGCTAGACGCCAACACCCTTCATGAGCTTAGCTCTCAACTCTAAAGCTCACGCTTTAGGTTGTCCTCAAGGGGAGAATTTCGCTGTATCTTATCTGCTGCTCCAGAGTGGATTCTGTGCACGATTCGGACAGGTCGCGACCTGTCCCTACAAGGTATATCAATCCCTACAATTCTCTATAATCCTGCAAGTCCTTATCTAGACAGCACTCCTCTTCCTAAACAACCCTTGAAAAACGGGCCAGATTTCGTAAGGCTCATACACCTGCCGGATCGAGAAGGCATCGTCGTCGCTGATGCGGCTGTAGGCCTGCCACAGGTCGCTTTCGCGCGGGTTGTTGTTGATCTCGATGTATGCCATGTACTGGATGGCGGGCAGGATATTTTCGAGCACGAGCAGCTTACACTCTGTAGCGTCCTGCTTCGACCACACGTCACCGTCCGAGGCTTGGCAGCAGTACACATTCCAGCTCTCGTTGTAGCGCGTGCGCATGATCTGCTCCATCAGCTTAAGCGAAGGCGCCACCACTGTTCCCCCACTCTCGCGGGAGTTGAAAAACTCCTCTTCGTTCACCTCCTTGGCTTCGGTGTGGTGCCGGATAAAGACCAGCTCCACGTTCTTGTACTGCCTTGTCAGGAAGATGTAGAGTAGCGTGAAAAACCGCTTGGCAATGTCTTTCTCGTGTTGCCCCATGGAAGCCGACACGTCCATGATGCAGAACATCACAGCCGAGGTGATAGGTATAGGCACGCGCTCAAAATTATTGTAGCGGAGGTCGATGTCCTCAAAAAATGGCAGTGTGTTGGCCTGTCTCCTCACCTTTTCGACTTCTTCAGCCAACATCGCCTTCTCCTCCGGACCGGAAGCCAGCGACAGCTGCTCCTCCAGCAAAGCCAACTTCTTGTCCAGCACGCCTTTTAAGGCCAGTCGACGCCCAAGCGACTGTTGGTAACTGGATTTGATGTTGAGTCGCGAAGGAACGCTGTCGCGGGTATATCCGGCACGTCTCATCTCAAAATTCTCGGTGCTCTCCATCAGCTTCTTCACCATGTTCGGAAGCTCCAAGTCATCAAAAAAGTATTTTAGAAACTCCTCCCGAGACAGCACCACCGTAAAATCGTCCTCGGTCACCTCCGGACTGTTGGAGCCTTTGCCTTTGCCGCCTCCTCCGCCGCCGCCCTTGGGTTTGGGCACGCGGTCACCTTCGCTGTATTTGTCGTTGCCGGGGCGCACCGTCTGCTTTTTACCTGATTTGGAATCGTGGTGGAAGCTCGGCTCCTGGAGTCCGCGTACAGGTACCTTCACACTACCACCCGCACTGCTGTCCTTTATGCTCTCTTGCGAGATAATGTCAGGTATAGCCTTCTTGATCTGGTTCTCCACCCGCTTCAGAAACTTCTGCCGGTTACCGGTAGACTTCCCCTTGTCGTTCTTCCGTCTGTCGATGATGTGGGACATATTTTAGAAGTTATGAGTCTCGAGTTCTGAGTCCTGAGTTGACTTTTCCTGAAAAAACTCAGAACTCAAGACTCAGAATTCGTGACTCTATTAGGCCATTGTTTTTCTTACCCGCATGAACCAGTCTACCAAGATGCGGATCTGCTTGTCGGTATAGCCACGGTCGCGCATGCGGCGGGTGAAGTCGCGGTGCTTCTTCTCGTCTTCCTCATTGGTTTTCACATTGAAGGAAACAACCGGCAGCAAATCTTCGGTGTTGGTGAAGATCTTCTTCTCGATCACGTTCTTGATCTTTTCATAGGAGTCCCAGCGCGGGCTCTTGCCGCCGTGGTTGGCCTTGTGGCGCAGGAAGAAATTCGTTACCTCGGAGCGGAAGTCTTTCGGGTTGGCTATACCTGCGGGCTTCTCAATTTTCTCAAGTTCATCATTCAAAATGCTGCGGTCGAAGATCTCGCCTGAATCCGGGTCGCGGTAGTCGTTGTTCTGCATCCAGTGGTCGGCATATACCACGTACTTCTCGAAGATGTTCTGTCCATAGGAGCTGTACGATTCGATGTAGGCCTTCTGGATTTCGTCGGAGATAAACTCAGCGTACTTGCTGGCCAGAATCGATTTGATCAGGTGCAGGTATTTGGTTTCGGTTTCCGGCGGCAGCATCATCTTGATCACCTCCTGCTCCAGCACATAAAGCAAATGCACCGGGTTGGCGGCAATCTCCTCGCTGTCGAAGTTGAACACCTTAGAAAGAATCTTGAAAGCGAAACGGGTCGAAATACCCTGCATGCCCTCATTAATACCGGCATCATCACGGTACTCCTGTATGGACTTTGCATTCGGATCGGTTTCGCGCAGCGTCTCGCCATTGTATACCCGCATCTTGGAATAGATGCTGGAATTCTCCGGCTCTTTGAGGCGCGACATCACAGAAAACTCGGCCAGCAGCTCGATGGTCTTCGGAGCGCAGGGCGCCTCTTTGAGTGAGCTTTCTCGGATGAGCTTTTCGTAGATCTTGATCTCCTCGCTCACGCGCAGGCAGTATGGCACCTGCACTTTGTAAATACGGTCGAGGAAGGCTTCGTTCTTTTTGTCGTTGAGGAATTTGGCCCATTCTGACTCATTGGAGTGTGCCAGAATAATGCCGTCGAAAGGTATGGCGCCGATGGGTTCGGTACCTTTGTAGTTCTTTTCCTGTGTGGCGGTCAGCAGCGGGTTCAGCACCTTGATTGGTGCTTTGAACATCTCCACGAACTCCAGCAAACCTTGGTTAGCCAAGCACAGACCACCGGTATAGGAATAGGCATCGGGGTCGCTCTGCTGGTACTCGGCCAGTTTGCGGATGTCCACTTTACCCACCAGCGTCGAAATATCCTGATTGTTTTCATCACCCGGCTCGGTCTTGGAGATGGCGATCTGCTCCTGAATGGACGGGAACAGCCGGATCACTTTGAAGCGGTTGACGTCGCCGTCGAACTCTCGTAGGCGCTTGGTCGCCCAAGGGCTCATGCAGCCCGGCACGTAGCGAGTAGGTATACCATACTCCTGTTCCAGTTCCTCCGCGTAGTCGGCAAACAGCCCCAGCGGACTCTCAAACACCGGACTGACTTGGTCACCGGCCTTGAGCACGTAGATGGGGTTTTGCTGCATGAGGTGTTTGAGTTTTTCGGCGAGGGAGCTTTTGCCGCCTCCAACCGGTCCCATCAGGTATAGGATCTGCTTTTTCTCCTCGAGGCCCTGTGCCGAGTGCCGGAAATAAGACACGATCTGCTCGATGGTGCTTTCCATGCCATAGAAGTCACGGAAAGCCGGGTAGATCTTAATTCTCTTATTCGAGAAAATGCGGCTTAGTTTCGGGTCTTGGCGGGTATCGAGCATTTCCGGCTCCCCGATCGCATCCAAAATGCGCTCGGCCGGCTTGGCATACACCTGCGGGTCTTTTTTGCACTCCTCAAGATAGGCAGCTACTGTCATCTCGTTCATGGAGGCACTGTAATTGGTTTTGATCTTTTCTAAAATGTTCATAGGGCGTGTTTTTGAAACGTGGGTCAGAATCATTTTATACCTGAGAGCAATAGCAGTGGCGCCATGAATGAATACCCTATTACTGCCTATCAGCCGATGACATCATATATTTTTTTCGTTTATGTTCTACATCCCTCCGTTGAGGCATGCCGCTTCGTTTCGACTAAATAAAACCTGTCCGGCACAATGGGTTATGCTTGCTATTTTTGGTTGGTGAGTCCGAGCAGGTTGTTGGGGCTGGAAATGTGTACACGTACACATTAAAGCAGGGCACTGCTTTCCGTAGCCCGAAACAGGGGTAGAATGGTTTGGCGACAAAATTGACAGTCCCCTGTGCCCTATGTTATTAATACGTTGGTTTTCGAAATCCGGCAGTTCCTGTCCAAAAAAAGCTTTCACTTTTCTTGTTATAACTGTTTGGTGCCGAACCCTCTATATTTGCAAAACAGCGGGTCTTCGAATTAAATTCAAAATTGATAATATTTTATAACTTCATGTTTATACGCATATTGTACAAAATTGTCTATGCCTATACCTCATGTTGCTACCAATTCAGCCCTGACCAACCTGAAAGTATTATTAAAGAAGCCTTATAATGTCATTGAAGCTAATTACAGTTAGGACAAACTGGCCCCATGAGGGTAAGACTGTTAAGTTGTAAAAAAAACAGACCCAAAACTTTCTCTCATTCTATTAAGAAACTTGGTCGAATAAGCTGATTCGGATATATCTATTCGAATCTTAACTGTTGCGGGTCTCCGGACCAGCGTATGTCGACACACGGGAATGTGAACCTCACCAACAGTTGGGGGTGAGAGCACTCTTTACCAAGAACCTCCGAAACAAGTTCAGGATTTCCAACTCATAGAATGACGAAAAATTGAGAATGAAATGAGCCTGATTTGGCAGAGGGTTTAGGTGGTTTCTGAACGAAGAAGGTAGCCTTAAGGCACAATAATCAGTATAAACAAAAAAACAGAAGTGATCATGAAACCAGAAATGGGAAATTGGGACGAGGATAGGTATATGGAACTGAACACTTACTTCAGAGTGAAGATACAGGGCATGGTGGATTCGGACCCTTACATACGAGATTTGCAGAAACAGGAAGACGGCTTACAGCTCAGTGACTTAATCGATCGCATGTCGGAGCTGGACCAAGCACGTTGGGCCGAGTTTATCCGGCTCGACCGCATCAAGCTGCACATGGATATGCAGAATCATTTGGAGGGCAAGGGAACGCCGTATGATCCTCGCAGGGGGTTTGGGGGAAATCCCGAGAGCCCAGAAAATGATGCAACTCCTTGGTAGGCTGTATCCGAAAATTATCTCTCCCAACAGTTGTCAGGAATAGCTATATAGCGAAACATTTTGACAGATTGACGTTTATACAAAAGTTGACTTGAGAGATGGGTTAAAACATTGTTAATTTACCATATATCGTAGGAATCCATTTCTTTTTAATTACATTTTTCTATAATTTCGCTTCGATAAGAGACAAATCACGGACATATAAAAAATACAAGCATGTCAGAACACGCTGAAATAATTTTAGAGGGTAAGTCCTACAAACTTCCGGTTGTAACAGGCACTGAAGATGAAAAAGCAATTGATATTTCTTCTTTGCGCGCTGAGTCAGGCTATATCACGCTGGACTCTGGCTATAAAAATACAGGCGCCACTACCAGCGCCATCACTTTCTTGGATGGTGAAAAAGGCATCCTGAGCTACAGAGGCTATCCAATCGACCAGCTGGCTGAAAAATCTAACTTCCTAGAGGTGGCTTATCTGCTGATCTACGGCGCGCTGCCAACCCAGCAGGAACTGGATGACTTCAGCGGCAAGATCAAGATGCACACGCTCGTGAACGAGGATATGCGCAAGATCTTGGACGGTTTCCCGTCTGCAGCGCACCCAATGGGTATCCTTTCTGCCATGATCAGCTCCCTGACGGCTTTCTATCCAGAGTCGCTCAATCCGAACCAGTCAAAAGAGGAGATGGATCTTTCTATCATCCGCTTGATGGCTAAGATCTCTACAATAGCTGCTTGGTCTTATAAGAACTCAGTAGGTCACCCGGTGAACTACCCGAAAAACAAGCTGGACTACTGCTCTAACTTCCTGCACATGATGTTCGCTTTCCCAACTGAGGATTACGAAATCAACCCGGTGGTAGTAGACACTATAAACAAGTTGCTTATCCTGCACGCTGACCACGAGCAGAACTGCTCTACTTCGACTGTACGTCTGGTAGGTTCAGCCAATGCCAGCCTGTACTCTTCTGTATCTGCCGGTATCAGCGCCCTGTGGGGCCCGCTGCACGGTGGTGCCAATCAAGCTGTGATCGAAATGCTCGAGCAGATTAAAGCTGACGGTGGCGACTCTAAGAAATTCATCGCAAAGGCGAAGGACAAGAACGATCCTTTCCGTTTGATGGGCTTCGGTCACCGTGTTTACAAAAACTTCGACCCGCGTGCTAAGATCATCAAGAAGGCTGCTGACGATGTGTTGACTGCCCTTGGTATCAACGATCCGATCCTGAACATTGCAAAGGAACTGGAAGAAGCCGCGCTGAACGATCCGTATTTCGTAGATCGCAAACTATACCCGAACGTAGACTTCTACTCCGGCATCATTTACCGTGCACTCGGTATCCCTACCGACATGTTCACGGTGATGTTCGCCCTTGGTCGTCTGCCGGGTTGGATCGCACAGTGGAAAGAGATGCGCGAGCAGAAAGAGCCGATCGGCCGTCCGCGTCAGATCTATACTGGTGCAACCGAGCGCAACTATGTTCCTATCGAAGAAAGATAGTCTCATAATATCATAAAATAGAAACGTCCCGCTGCTGCAAAGTAGCGGGACGTTTCTATTTATGATTGCTGTGTATTAACGGCGATCGTTATAGTTGGCAACTGCCTTTATTTCATAGTTTGGCTTGCCCAGCCGGGCCTTACTTTTTTCCTTGATGAAAAAAGTAAGCAAAAAAATCAAGACGCTCCAAACTTGCTGACCGCTCAAACAGTGGAGCGTCACAAAGATGCACTTGGCTAGCATAATCTGTTGCATTGCAAGCGTGCAAGTTACTATTGCAATGCGTGCCAGTGGGTTGTGATAGTAACTACATTGTTTATACCTCTAAAACTGCTATTGTAGAAGCCTCCCTCCTATAGCACCCGCATTTCGATGCGGCGGTTCTGGCTGCGGTTTTCGTCGGATGTGTTCGGCTTAACGGGCTTCGTTTCGCCATGCCCTACCGACGTGATACGGTCTTTTGGAACGCTATTGCTGCGCAGGTAGTCTGCCACAGATTTTGCACGGCGCTCGGAAAGCAGCTTATTGTTAGCATCGGAACCGACATCATCTGTGTGACCCGATATCTCGATCCGAATTGTTGGGTTCTGCTGCATAAAGGTAATCAGCTTATCGAGCTCCGTTTTAGACTCACGCTCCAGTTTGTACTGACCCGTGTCAAAAAACAGGTTGTTGAGCACAATGGCCGCCCCAGATTTGATCGGCTTCAGGTATACGTCCAGCGCAACAGGGCTTAGCGCCTTGTGCGAGGTATAGTCAAAGCTCAGGCTGTTCATCAGGAAACCCGGCGACGACACATACAGGGCATACGGCTTTCCTTCTGAGAGCACAATGGTATACTCACCCGTTATTTTGTCTGAGTTCACCTGCTGCACAAGCGAGTCGGATGACACATCGTAAAGCTGCACCACGGCAGCCAATGGCTTTTTCGTATCGGCGTTGTAAACACGCCCCTGCGCATAGGTGCTGCTCACTTTACTGCGCCAGTTCTCAGGCACGTCGAGTTCGTAGAGTTGAATGGTGGCAGCGCCCGCCTCAGTCATTTCCTTTCTGGAATAATAGCCCTTCTTGTTATCAGCGGTCACAAATAGCGAGCCCTCATCGGTATGCGTGTTAAGCGGATATCCCATGTTCTCTGGTTTTGCCCATTTGCCTCCTCCCCCTTGCTTCGTTATGAAAACATCGAGACCGCCCATGCCTAGGTGGCCATCGCTTACAAAGTAAAGGGTACTGCCGCTCACGTGGATGAACGGGGCCATGTCACGTCCTGTTGAGTTTACTAGCTCCCCCATGTTCTCCGGTTTCTGCCATGAGCCATCCTCTTTCTGATAGGTTACCCAGATATCCTCCTTGCCTACACCTCCCGGACGTGTGGAAGTGAAGTAGAGAGTCCGGCCATCCGCTGAGAGACTCGGTTGTGAGTCCCACGCCTTCGAGTTGACAACAGGCCCCATGTTTTTGGGCTTGCTCCACTCGTCACCGCTTCGGAAAGAGATATACAGGTCGCAATCACCTTGGCTATCGGAACGGTTGCAGGAAGTGAACACCAGTGTTTTGCCATCTCCGGAAATAGTGGCGGCGCCCTCGTTGGCTGGCGTGTTGATGTTAGGAGAGATCGAAGCCGGAGCGCTCCACTTGCCATCGCGCTGCTGACTCACAAAAATGTTTTCGTCCTGATCGGGGCGATGGCCCGCACGTGCCGTGAAGATTAAGTTGCGCTGATCGGCCGTGGTAGAAGGGAAATACTGCAACTCAAAGCGGTTTACCTGATCTGATAGGCGAACGGGATTGAAGTTAACGGGTTTTTGCATGGCCACAGCCGCAAAATCGGCAGACTGAATCTGCTGGCGAGCGAAGTCCACCATTTTTCCGCTGCGGGGCTTACCTCTCAGAAATAGTTCAAAGTTTTTGCGGGCGTTCTCGTAGTCGCCCCGTTCAAAGTACAGATCGGCGAGGTCGAAATAACTGTTCATGAGCGCCGCATTGAAGGGTTTGAGGGCTAGTCCCTTCTGCAGGTTTTCAAACACCTCCGGTTTGTTGCCCATAGCCCGGTGCAGGGAGGCAATTTTGAGATAGGCGTCGGCGTAGTTCGGGTCACGCTCCACCGCATCTGCCAAATAGGCCAGTGCCTTGTTAAAATCACGCGCCTGTGCCGCTTCTTCGGCTTTGTAATAGAGCGAAACCGCTTTTCTGGAGTAGGTGCTTGACCTAACTGATTGAGCGACAGAAAGCGAGACGGAAACTAAAACAAAGCAGAGCGAAAGAAGCAGGTGCTTGAACATAGCATGTTACGGAATATCCATGTACTTATGTGTCTGTAGCGACACACGCCATTGGGGGTTATTTTTTACGTATTCAACAATAAGCGGCATTAACTGCCCGGCTTTGCTCCACTCCGGCTGTAGGTATAGCTTAGTATTGGCTCCTATCCTTGCCGCATGCTCTTCGGCCCACGCAAAATCCGATTTGTTAAATATAATGACTTTTAGCTCATCTGCAAAAGGATACACGCTGGCATCCGGTGCTTTAAACTTTTTGGGTGACAAACAGACCCAGTCCCAATGGCCACTGATCGGATAGGCACCCGATGTTTCGATCATGGTTTTGATACCTTGATCGTGCAATTGCGCAGTAAGAGGGTTTAGATTATATAAAAGCGGTTCGCCACCAGTAACTACTACGGTTTTGCCGGGAAAAGTTTTTGCAGTATCTACGATCTCCTGCACAGGCGTAAGCGGATGCAGCTCGGCGTCCCAACTTTCTTTCACATCGCACCAGTGGCAGCCCACATCGCAGCCTCCCAGTCTGATAAAGTAAGCAGCCGTGCCTGTATTGCCTCCTTCTCCTTGGATAGTATAGAATGCCTCCATCAGCGGGAGTTCGCTGCCGTCTTTCGGCACCGTATGGATAGAGGCGGTTTTGTATGCTTTTGTCGATTCCAAATCTGTATTCCTTTGCCTATACCTGAATTACAGGTATAGGCCCGTCAAATTTTTGTTGGCCAATTACCTGCAACAGGTATAAGCCCTGATTAACTTACAAAGTTAGTCAAATTTGCAACAAGGTAGAGATCAACTTATGTTCCGTTCTGAATGAGCGGAAATTAAATTCGTGAAATTAACCTCTCGTAGGAACAGGTCGCGTCCTGTCAGGATTGTGAAAGAGAATCCACTCCTTGAAGGGGCAGGTTAATCGTGCACAGGCATAATTGTCCAAATCAAGCAGATTTCTCCCGAAGGTCGAAATGACAAAAAGCTTAAGTTATCGGAATGGGGTCATAGCCTCTCGCTATGAAGGATTGACGGAAAATCACAAAAAAAAATCCCCCTCCTGTTTTTAGGAGGGGGTTAGGGGGAGGTTTAAAGTATGGAGAGGCCTACGCGTACACCTCTTTCCTAGCCGCCCTCAGCGTATTCTTCAGCAGCATAGCAATAGTCAGCGGACCTACACCACCCGGAACCGGTGTGATGTAGCTGCATTTCGGTGCCACATTGTCGAAGTCCACATCACCGCGCAAACGGTAGCCTGACTTGCGGGTGGCATCTGGCACACGGGTGGTGCCTACGTCGATCACCACAGCACCTTCTTTCACCATGTCAGCTGTTACCAGTCCCGGTAAGCCTACGGCAGCTATGATGATATCGGCCTGACGGGTATAGTAAGACAGGTCGACGGTATTGCGGTGGCACAAAGTGACAGTGGCGTTGCCCGGATAGGCCGCTTTGGCCATCAGGATGCTCATGGGTGAGCCTACGATATTGCTGCGCCCGATCACTACACAGTGCTTGCCGTTCGTCTCGATGCCGTAGCGTTCAATCAGTTGCAGGATGCCGTAAGGAGTTGCCGGCAGAAAGGAAGTCAACCCAGCCACCATGCGGCCCACGTTGGCGGGATGGAAACCATCCACGTCTTTCTTGGGATCTACTGCCTCCAGCACCTTCTGTGTGTTGATGTGCTTTGGCAAGGGCAGTTGCACGATAAAGCCGTCCACTTCCTCGCTCTCGTTCAGCTCCTGTATCTTGTTAAGCAGTTCTTCTTCGGTTACATCATCTTCGTAGCGAACTAGCGTGGAGCCGAAACCAACACGATCGCAGGCCAGCACTTTGTTGTTCACATATGTTACAGAGCCGCCGTCATTGCCTACCAGTATAGCCGCCAAATGGGGGACCTTGCCCCCATTGGCTTTGATTTCGGCAACTTCAGCAGCGATCTCTTGCTGAATGGTTTCAGATGTTTTTTTACCGTCAAGCAGAATCATTTCGAGTTATGAGTTAAATGTTGATGTGTTCAATTAAGGACGAAGGAGAACTTATGTTAAAAAGTCTTTTCTTCCTTTGTCAAGATTATCTTTTGCAAGTATATAAAAGCGACAAGCCCCGGCGCGCAGGGGCACGTCGGGGCTTGGTATGGTTAGTCGAGTTTAAGCACGGCTAAGAAGGCTTCTTGTGGGATCTCCACGTTGCCTACTTGGCGCATGCGTTTCTTACCTTTCTTCTGTTTTTCGAGGAGCTTGCGCTTACGTGAAATGTCACCGCCGTAGCACTTGGCCAATACGTTTTTGCGCAGGGCCTTTACCGTTTCACGAGCAATGATCTTCTGCCCGATAGCCGCTTGGATGGCGATCTCGAACATCTGGCGCGGCAGCAGTTCGCGGAGCTTTTCGCAGAGGCGCTTACCCCAATCGTAGGCCTTGTCGCGGTGTACGATGGCGCTCAGGGCGTCCACTTTCTCCCCGTTCAGCATCACGTCCAACTTCACCATGTTCGACTGACGGAAACCGATCAGTTCGTAGTCAAGGGAGGCATAGCCACGCGAAATTGTCTTCAGTTTATCAAAGAAGTCGAATACGATCTCGGCGAGCGGCATTTCAAACGAAAGCTCCACGCGGTCGCTGGTCAGGTAAGTCTGATTTTTCAGAATACCGCGCTTGTCCATACACAGCGTGATGATCGGACCCACATACTCTGCCTTCGAGATGATCTGCGCTTTAATGAACGGCTCTTCGATGCGGTCGATGTAATTCGGTTCCGGCATTTCGGAAGGGGCGTTTACCTTGAGCAACTCGCCCTTGGTAGAATAGGCGTGGAACTGCACGGACGGTACAGTCGTGATCACCGTCATGTCGAACTCGCGCTCGAGTCGTTCCTGCACGATTTCCATGTGCAGCATACCTAGGAAACCGCAACGGAAACCAAAACCAAGGGCGGCGGAAGTTTCCGGCTCCCAAACAAGCGAGGCGTCGTTCAGCTGCAGCTTCTCCATGGAGTTGCGCAGTTCTTCGTACTCGCTCGTCTCCACCGGATAGATGCCGGCAAATACCATCGGCTTTACATCCTCAAAGCCCTTAATAGGCTCAGCCGGACGGTCCACGTGTGTGATGGTATCACCTACTTTTACCTCTTTGGCGTTTTTAATACCGGAGATTAGATAACCTACGTTACCCGCTCCCATTACTTGACGTGGTTCCTGATTCAGTTTCAGCACCCCGATCTCGTCCGCCTCATAGGTTTTGCCGGTGTTGATGAACTTCACCTTCTCCCCTTTTTTAAGCGTGCCGTTGTAGATACGGAAGTATACCTCTATACCTCTATAAGAATTGAATACCGAGTCAAAGATAAGCGCCTGCAGTGGAGCTTCAGGATTTCCCTTTGGGGCAGGAATGCGGTCGCAAATCGCGTTCAGGATATTCTCTATACCGATGCCGGACTTGCCGGAAGCGAGGATAATGTCTTCTTTGTCGCAGCCAATCAGGTCGATGATCTGATCAGACACCTCCTCTGGCATGGCGTGCGGCAGGTCAATCTTATTTAGAACTGGAATGATCTCAAGGTCAGAGCCAATCGCCAAGTATAGGTTGGAGATAGTCTGCGCCTCTATACCCTGTGAGGAGTCTACAATAAGGAGAGCGCCTTCGCAGGCGGCAATAGAGCGGGACACTTCATAAGAGAAGTCGACGTGGCCTGGAGTGTCAATCAGGTTCAACACGTAGTCCTCTCCCTTATAGTGGTAATTCATCTGGATGGCGTGGCTCTTGATAGTAATGCCGCGCTCACGCTCCAAATCCATGTTGTCCAGCAGCTGGTTTTGCATCTCACGCTCCGCCACTGTAGAGGTAAACTCCAGCAGGCGATCGGCCAAGGTGCTTTTGCCATGGTCGATATGAGCGATAATACAGAAATTGCGAATATTCTTCATAAATAGTTATTACGAAAAACAAAGTTAATAAGAATGTGGGTTTGTTGCTGTATTCTGCCTGAAATCATTTTAATTAAGTAGGCTTTTCCCCTCCCCCCAAAATATGTATACATGCATACTATTGAATTTTCCATATAGGTTTTATAATTTTAAACTCTTTTTCTTTAAACAGACCAAGCCCCCTACTATGCTAGAGAAGACTTCTAGAGTCGATAAAATCACCGAACTTGAGCAGGAAATTCAGAAACTAAGGGAGAAATGCGAGTTCTTGGAAAAAGTCATCCATGAAGTACCCGCCAATGTTTACATCTCCAATCTGGATGAGGGTGTGGTGTGGTGTAACCGCACAAATGAGGAAACCCTTGGCTATACCTTAGCGGAGATACACGAAATGGGCGGTATGGCGTATATGCAGGCTATTGTGCACCCGGATGACCAAAATATACCAGAGGACAGCATCAATCATTACCAGCACTTTAATGGAGCTGAGTTCGGGGGCCTGTTCCGGGCAAGGCACAAAGAAGAAGACCAGTATAAATGGTTTATGGGCTGGGCAAAAGCTTTTAGCAAAAACACAGAGGGCGAGGTGAAAGAATTGATCTGTGTCGATGTGGACATGAGCCCGCGCATGAATACGGAAGACCAGTTGGTGCAGGCGCTTAAAGAAAATCTGAAGCAAAAGAACCGGCTCCTTGTGAGAAGCTTGCGCAAACGCGAGATCGAAATCCTCGGACTCATCTGCCAAGGTTGCAGCACGAAGGAGATTGCTGAGCGGCTCTTCATCAGCCCCAATACCGTCAGCACGCACCGGAAGAGCATCCAGAAAAAAATGGGCACAAATAACGTGGCTGACCTTGTATCGCTGGGCAAGGAGGCTGGATTAGGCTAAGGTGCAGCGCTTTCTAACATTCCCCTCAAGCTTAGAACAATCCCCAAATTATAAAGCCGGTTAGCTCCAAAACAGCACTAGCTCCGGTTTTACATGCGCATACCTTCTCCTGAGTGCTTTCTTATTTTTATGAGCGGCTTCACCGTATACCTTAATGCGGCTTTGGACATGGCTGACCTGTTTCCTTGCTTTTCTGAATCGGGATGAGCCTGTCAATCCTGCGTAAAATTGACTATATTCGCATCAAATTTGAAAAATTACTTGCTAGTAAATTATGCAACTTACTAAAGTAGAACCATATAAGCCGGTCAACCATATCCGGATCGTGACGGCTGCGTCCTTGTTTGATGGACACGACGCCTCGATCAACATCATGCGCCGTATCATTCAGGCATCAGGAGCCGAGGTAATTCACCTAGGCCACAACCGTTCGGTACAGGAAATAGTGGATTGCGCTGTGCAGGAAGACGCTCAGGCCATCGCCATCACCTCCTACCAAGGCGGTCACTTGGAGTACTTCAAATACATGTACGACCTGCTCAACGAGCGTGGCTGCGGCCATATCCGCATCTTCGGTGGAGGTGGCGGCGTTATCCTTCCGACTGAGATTGAGGAACTGCATGAGTACGGCATTGCCCGCATCTACTCCCCTGACGATGGACGCGCTATGGGTCTGCAAGGTATGATCAACGACATGCTGGAGAAATGCGACTTCCCAACAGGCAAAGACCTGAACGGTGAGGCCAAGCACCTGCGTGACAAGGATCCGAAATCCATCGCTCGCCTGATCTCGGCTGCAGAGAACTTCCCAGAAGAGGCACGCAGCATCCTGAACGAAGTAAGAGAGCAGGCCAAAGAAGTAAAAACTCCGGTGCTAGGTATAACCGGTACGGGTGGTGCCGGAAAGTCGTCATTGGTGGATGAACTGGTGCGCCGCTTCCTGATAGACTTTCCGGAAAAGAAAATCGCCATCATTTCGGTGGACCCATCGAAGCGCAAAACGGGCGGTGCCCTGTTGGGTGACCGCATCCGCATGAACTCGATCTCGAATGAGCGGGTATACATGCGCTCACTGGCCACCCGCCAGAGCAACTTGGCCCTAAGCAAGTATGTGCAGGACGCGGTGGACATCGTGAAGGCGGCTGATTTTGATATGATCATTCTCGAGACCTCAGGTATAGGCCAATCCGACACCGAGATCATCGAGCACTCGGATATGAGTTTGTATGTGATGACGCCGGAATACGGTGCCGCCACGCAGCTCGAGAAGATCGACATGCTCGACTTCGCCGACGTGATCGCCCTGAACAAATTTGACAAGCGCGGAGCCCTTGACGCACTGCGCGACGTGAAGAAACAATACAAGCGCAACCACCAGCTGTGGGACGTGAGCGATGACGAGATTCCGGTGTTCGGCACCATCGCTTCGCAGTTCAACGACCCGGGCATGAACCAACTGTACCGTGCCGTAATGGCCAAGCTGTCGGAAAAAACAGGTGTTGAGTTCGACTCCAACCTGCAGACTTCCAAGGAAATGTCGGAGAAGGTGTTCATCATCCCTCCTGCCCGCACTCGCTACCTTTCTGAGATATCCGAAACCATCCGCAGCTACGACAAGTGGACGAAGGATCAGGCCGAGGTTGCCCAGAAACTCTACGGCATCAAGAAGTCGATTGAGGCGGTGCAAGGTATAGAGGTGGAAGATAAGGACCGTTTGGTAAAGCAACTCGAGCAGGCTTACGCCGAAGTGGAGCTGAGTCTGGACGGACAGAACAAGAAAATTCTCGAGAACTGGAAAGACAAAGTACAGGCCTACAAGAATGAGTTCTACGTGTTCAAGGTGCGTGACAAAGAACTGAAGATCAAGACGCATACCGAGTCACTTTCTCACCTGCAGATCCCGAAGGTTTCGACGCCGCGCTACGAAGCGTGGGGTGATTTACTCAAGTGGAACCTGCAGGAGAACGTGCCGGGCGAATTCCCATACACAGCGGGTGTGTTCCCGTTCAAGCGCGAAGGCGAAGACCCTACCCGTATGTTTGCCGGCGAAGGCGGACCGGAGCGTACGAACCGCCGCTTCCACTACGTGAGTTTAGGGATGCCAGCCAAGCGACTGTCTACTGCTTTCGACTCGGTAACACTTTACGGCGAAGACCCTGATTTCAGACCGGACATCTACGGCAAAATTGGTAACTCAGGTGTAAGCATCTGCTGCCTCGACGATGCCAAGAAACTGTACTCCGGCTTTAATTTGGCAGATCCGATGACGTCGGTTTCCATGACGATCAACGGTCCTGCTGCGATCCTGACAGGCTTTTTTATGAATGCCGCCATCGACCAGCAGTGTGAATTGTACATCAAAGAAAACGGACTGGAAGAGGAAATCAACCAGAAGATTGACGCTATTTACAAAGAGAAAGGTATAACACGCCCTCAGTACCAAGGCGAGCTACCAAAAGGCAATGATGGATTAGGACTGATGCTCCTCGGCGTAACCGGTGACCAAGTGCTGCCGGCTGAGGTATACGAGCCGATCAAGACCCGTACTTTGGCAGCTGTGCGCGGAACCGTGCAGGCGGATATCCTGAAAGAAGATCAGGCACAGAATACCTGTATTTTCTCGACGGAGTTCTCGCTGCGATTGATGGGTGACGTACAGGCTTACTTCATCGACAAGAACGTGCGCAACTTCTACTCGGTATCTATCTCGGGTTACCATATTGCTGAGGCGGGTGCCAACCCTATCTCGCAGCTTGCCTTTACGCTGGCCAACGGCTTCACGTTTGTGGAGTACTATGTGAGCCGCGGCATGGACATAAACAAGTTTGCGCCGAACCTGAGCTTCTTCTTCTCCAACGGCATCGATCCGGAGTATGCGGTGATTGGTCGTGTAGCACGCAAGATTTGGGCGAAGGCGATGAAGCACAAGTACGGCGCCGATGCCCGCTCGCAGATGTTGAAGTATCACATCCAGACCTCCGGCCGTTCATTGCACGCACAGGAAATCGACTTCAACGACATCCGCACCACGCTGCAGGCGCTTTACGCAATATACGACAACTGTAACTCGCTGCACACGAACGCTTACGACGAGGCCATCACCACGCCAACCGAAGCTTCCGTGCGTCGTGCCATGGCGATTCAGCTGATCATCAACCGTGAGCTGGGTCTTGCCAAAAATGAGAATCCACTGCAGGGTTCGTTCATCATCGAAGAGCTGACGGATCTGGTGGAAGAGGCTGTACTCACGGAGTTCGACCGCATCACAGAGCGTGGCGGTGTGCTGGGTGCCATGGAAACCATGTACCAGCGCGGCAAGATTCAGGAGGAAAGCTTGTACTATGAAACACTCAAGCACACAGGTGAGTATCCGATCATCGGAGTAAATACCTTCCTTTCTTCTACTGGCTCTCCAACGGTACTTCCAACAGAGGTTATCCGAGCCACAGAAGAAGAAAAGCAGTACCAGATTTCCATGCTGCAGGGCTTGCACCAGCGCAATGCTGATAAGTCTGAGGAGATGTTGAAGCGCATCCAGCAGGTGGCGATCAACAATGGAAATATCTTCGAAGAGATGATGGAGACCGTGAAGTATTGCTCGCTGGGCCAGATCACCAATGCCCTGTTCGAGGTAGGCGGACAGTACCGCAGAAATATGTAAGCACGTTTATACGATGCCGGCACTAGCTGGCGTTATTAGAAGCAAAGGCCGGACAAATGTCCGGCCTTCTTTTTTGTACCTACTGACAGTCAAATCATTAAAAACATATTGCACCATAGACAGGTATAAGGCAACATGAAATATTGGGTTTATGAAAACTAAAAATAAAGACAGGGAAGATTTTCCATTTGTACTGATTGGCACTACGCTCCTATTCTTAGGTTTGGCAACTTATGTATACTTAAGCACTAGAATTGAGGAGGAAGATATCGATTTTGACCTGTGGGATGAAGACATCAGTGATTACGCTTGATTAGGCACAGGTATAGATCTATTAAATTTAAACCCAAAAAGCCAGTCCGCTATACCTTCTAAGGTTGCGAACTGGCTTTTTGGGTTTAATCCTATACCTAAAGTGAGAAGTTGCCGGAAGCCTCCGGTTGAAACGTCACCTTCTCTATTTTATAGTTAATGGTACCCGATGGTACCGGCCACTCTACCTTGTCCCCTTCTTTGCAGCCGATAATGGCCGTGCCCACCGGTGCGAGAATGGATATCTTTCGGGCACTTACATCGGCATCCTTGGGGTATACCAACGTGATTTCCATGGCATTGCCGCTCTTCAGGTCCCGCAGCAGAACGCTTGAGTTCATTGTCACGACCTCAGCCGGAATCTCTTCCGAAGCGACTCTTTTGGCCCGCTTCAGTTCTTCTCCTAGCTTGGCAATGTTGGCATGTGCGCCAGCACCCTGTCGTTGCTGCTGCACCAGATCCACAAGGCGCTTGTAGTCCTGCTCGGTCAGATAGATTACATTTTCCATATCAATTAAGCACATAATTTTTGCTGATAGAGCTGGGGGAAGGCTTTTTCGGAAAATAGATGTCCTTGAAGCTCTTCGTCTGTCCCTGCTCCACCCGTCTGAATATTTTGTCTGGTGTGATACCTTCCAAGAAAGCAAACCCGCAGGCCTCCATCACCTCGATGGTCGACTTGATGGTATTGCCATGGAAGTTGGCTACACGCACACGCTTGTCGGCCACGTCCAAACCTTTGTACAGGTTTTTGTCTTGTGTGGCTATACCTACCGGGCAGCGTCCGGAGTCACACTGCAGGGCCTGTATACAGCCCAGCGCGAACATCATGCCCCTTGCGCTGTAGCATATATCAGCTCCCAGCGAGATGGCTTTGATGATGTCGACACCGGTGATGATTTTACCCGCCGCGATAAGCTTGATCTCGTCGCGCAGACCGTACTGCTCCAGCATGTGCTGCACATAGGCCAAGGCATCGTAAAGCGGCATACCTAAGCTGTCGGTAAATTCAAGCGGTGCCGCACCGGTACCGCCCTCTGCCCCATCAATCGTGATGAAGTCCGGATAGATGCGGTTGTGCATCATCTCCTTGCACAAGAGTTCAAACTCCTGTTTGTTACCGATGCAGAGCTTTATACCTACGGGCTTGCCTTCTGATAGCACACGCAGTTTCTCAATAAAAAGCAGCATGGTGAACTGGTCGTTAAAAGCAGCGTGCGCCGGAGGCGAGGCCACTGTCGTATAGGGCTCCACTTTACGTATAGCCGCAATCTCCGGCGTGTTCTTAGCAGCCGGTAGTATACCGCCATGTCCCGGCTTAGCCCCCTGCGATAGCTTGATCTCCACCATTTTGATATGCGGATGTGCTACCTGTTCTTTGAAAAGCTTCTCAGAGAAGTTACCGTCTTTGTCGCGGCAGCCAAAGTAGCCTGTGCCGATCTGCCAGATCAGGTCGCCACCACCCTCGATGTGGAAGGGGCTCACGCCGCCCTCACCGGTGTTGTGGGCAAAACCCCCGAGTTTGGCGCCGGCGCTCAGAGCTGTAACGGCGGTTTTGCTCAAGGAGCCGTAGCTCATGGCCGAGATGTTGTAAATGCTGGCGCTGTACGGCTGCTTGCAGCGGCTACCCCCTACCGTCACGCGCAGGTCCTTGGCCTGCACATGCACTGGGAACATGGTATGCGCGATCCATTCAAAACCGGGTTCCTGACTATTAGCCTGCATGCCGAAAGGCACCGTTTCGCGCACATTTTTGGCACGCTGGTAGACAATGGAGCGCTGGCGGCGGCTGAAAGGCTTGCCATCTAGATCAGACTCGAAGAAGTACTGCCGTAGTTCCGGGCGGATACTCTCGAAAAAATAACGCATGTAGCCTACAAGCGGGTAGTTGCGCAAAATAGAATGTTTGCCCTGCCGGACGTTTCTCAGGTAAATGAGGTGCAAGGGCACGATGACCAATAGCAGCCACAGGTATGGCCGCTCAAACACGGAGAAAAATAGCGTAATCAAATAAGCCGCTACAAAGGCGTACCCCATGGATTGCCTCACACTGACTTTACTTGCCATGATGAAAAACCAAAAAGATGAAATTGATAAAGAAAATTGTAGAACCTTAATCTGTAATCGACAGTCTCAGGTACGGAGCGCCAGAGCAGAAAGCTCCGGCTTACTTGTTAAAGGCCTTGGGAGAGGTAAAGAAGTGCAGGCAATACCCGTTCAGCTCATCACTTAGAGAAACGTGATGAGAGGCGGCAACCAAACCCGATATGCGGGTTGTCAACAGCAAAGGAGAATAAATGCCAAATGGTCTCATGCCTTAAAAATTGATACTGCAAAGGTAAGGGAAAGAAATTGACAAATCATAATAATATAGCCGCTCTAGCAGTCAGCCGATTAGGTGAATTTTGCAACAACCTTGATCGCTATATAGCGTTTAAAAAGTAGGTTTAACTCTTCAAGCTATTTATATGTTGCGTATCACTACTATTTCATCACTTTTGCTGCTGGGCACCACATTCGGCTATCTCATGAAAGGCTGGGTAACGCCGGAGCAACTACACATGGACCTCCACGACGAAGACATACACTTGTATCTCTAAGTTTGCCACTTGTTTAGGTTAAGAAAGCGGGCCCCTCCGGTCTGCTTTTTTCTGTTTAAGCCCTCCCTCTTAGGTTAATCCCCCCTTAAACTGTACCTTTATACCTTGTAAATTCATTATTCATCATATAGCTACACATGACACTACAGGAAAAAATAAGCTACATTATTGGTCGCGACATGGCCACCAATCTCAAAAAACAAGGCATTGACATTGAGGCCGAGTCATTTGTGAAAGGATTGAAAGAAGTGATTGCAGGTCAGCCTTCCTCGCTTTCTCAGCAGGACGTGCAGTCGGCCATGATGGCGCTACAGCAGGAAATGCAAGAAAAGCAGGGTGCAAAAGGTGGCGAAAACCAGAAGGCAGGAGAAGCTTTTTTGGATGAAAATAAAAACAAAGAGGGTGTGAAAACACTGCCAAGCGGCCTGCAGTACCAAGTGTTGCAAGAAGGCACGGGCAAATCACCAGCAGCCTCTGACAAAGTAACAACCCACTACCACGGCACACTAATCGACGGAACGGTGTTCGACTCTAGCTACGAGCGCGGACAGCCCGCCACTTTCCCGGTAAACGGCGTGATCGCCGGTTGGACAGAGGCCTTGCAGTTGATGAAAGAAGGCGCTAAGTGGAGACTGTTCATCCCGGCTAATCTGGCTTACGGCTCTCAGGGCGCCGGTGACGTAATCGGACCAAACACGACACTCATTTTTGATGTAGAGCTGATCTCTGTACACTAGTACGAAGACAGGCAAATAAAAAGGACCGGCAGGGTTGGTGTAGCACCTCTCCTGCCGGTCCTTTTTATTTAAGCTTCAGCTTAGTTTACACCCCTGCTACTTTCATGTCGGTTCGGGCCATTTCGCTAAGCCAGCGGCGGCTTTCCTCTTGGTACAGGCAGTGGTGTATGATCATGAAGTTGTCGCCATCCATCAGTTCATCACCGTCTATTTCATTCACTAAACTGTTGTAGGCAAACACCGGCATAACGACAGCCACAAACACATTTTTGTTTACAGCCCGCAACACCTCCGGAAAGATGTATTTAAACACCCACTGCTGGTCATCCTTTTCAATTGACACTCGGTTTTGCAGGTCCAGTATCCATTTCTGTGGTTTATAGGTAAACACCATATCCATGATATGGGCATACCCCTGCCGCAATTCCGTAGAGTTCACAGCCCCATCCCACTTGATATAAAGCGTTTCCTCTTCGTAGTTGTAATTCAGGCACAAACGCTCATGCAAAACCTGCCGCTCTTTGTCGCCGATCGAAAAATGCTTACCAAAAGCATTGGCACCCATTAAATTGTCTGTATACATGGACGTATCAGTTACGCGGCCTAAAGCCATTAGGTAATAATGTTTGAAATTAACTAAGAATGCAGTAATCTACGTTTCAGTTATAAACAAAGATGTAATATTTATATATTATTAACAAGAAATAGTCAAATATTTTATTGGTTTCATATACAAAAAACAGTTAAGTGGTTAAGTGACAACTCTGTATCGGTCCAAATAAAAAATGACTAACTTAAGTCGGTTTCCGAGGCTACGGTGCGTTTGCAAACAAAATGGCCCGGTAGACGTTCAAAACACAATTAATGAGTTCAACAAAAAACTAAACTCGTATGGCAAACACCCAAAATGAAGGCAAGAAATTTCTGGAGAGTGTGCATCAGTTCTTCGATCACGCCGCCAGTTATTCCAGACTTGACCCAGGCATTCTGGCACAGATCAAAACCTGCAATAGCGTATACAAAGTGTCTTTCCCAATTGAGATTGATGGCCGCGTAGAGGTAGTTGAAGGGATCAGAGTGCAGCATAGCCATCATAAGCTTCCTTCCAAAGGGGGCATCCGTTTCAGCATGCAAGTAGACGAGGATGAGGTGAAGGCCCTTGCCACGCTGATGACATTTAAGTGCGCCGTGGTTGACGTGCCGTTTGGTGGCGCGAAGGGAGGCGTGAAAATAAACCCACGCACCAGCTCCGTTAAAACACTGGAAAAAGTAACCCGACGCTATGCCGCTGAACTGATCAAGAAAAACCTGATCGGCCCGGGTATGGATGTGCCTGCACCTGACTATGGTACAGGCAGCCGTGAAATGGCTTGGATTGCCGACACCTACCAAGCCTTGAAGTATGGCGAAACCAACGCACTGGGTTGTGTAACGGGCAAGCCGGTTGGACAGGGAGGTATACGAGGAAGAGCAGAGGCTACCGGTTTGGGTGTGTTCTACGGCATACGGGAGGCGCTTGGCGATACAGACCTTATGAAGAAAACCGGGATCGAGGGGAACACCATGGAAGGCAAGCGCATTATTGTGCAGGGTCTCGGCAATGTGGGCTACAACGCAGCCCAGTTTTGCCAGCAGGACGGTGCCATCATCATAGGTATAGCAGAACGTGAGGGTGGCATTTACAATGCGAATGGCATTGATGTGGAAGAGGCCTTTAAACACCGTAGCGAGACGGGTTCAATCCTGAGCCTTGGGAAGTGTAAGAACTTTGAGAACTCCTTAGAATTGCTCGAAGAGGAATGCGACATCCTCATACCGGCTGCTCTTGAAAACCAGATCCACGCCGGCAATGCCGACCGCATAAAAGCCAAAATCATAGCGGAAGGCGCCAATGGCCCTGTTACGCGTGATGCGGAGAAGGTGCTGCTCGGAAAAGGTATTATCATAATACCGGACCTATACATTAACGCGGGTGGTGTGACAGTCTCGTATTTCGAATGGCTGAAGAACCTCTCTAATGTTCGCTTTGGGCGTATGGGGAAACGAGCAGAGGAAGCCAGCCATAGAAGACTGGTGAACGCCATTGAAAGTTCATCGGGTAAAAGCCTCACAACACACGAGCGCAGCCTGCTCATTCAGGGTGCTGATGAGATCAGTTTGGTGCGATCCGGGCTGGAGGACACCATGATCAACGCCTACCATGAAATAAGGGGGGTTATGAACAGAAAGGATATACATGACATGCGTACGGCCGCCTTCCTGTCTGCGATTGAGAAGATTGGGGTGAGCTATGAGGCGCTGGGCATATTCCCTTGATATAGCCCGCACAGCAAAGGGCATTTGAGAAGGTCAGGATGTAGCTGCAAAAGCAACATCCTGACCTTTTTGCATAAGCTTGAGCCAGTCGGCAGCCTCCTCTACATCCGTAAAGTAGTTGAAATGGATAAAATCATTTAATGGCAGCGGGTCTGAAGCCACGTAATTATTCACGAGCGCTTTAAAGTGCCCCTCTGAAAATATAACTGCTGCGTAAATGTTCTCCCCTATTATATTAGATACCTGAGGGTAATACTCCCGGCTAAGCCAAGCCTCTTGATCTGTGTTAAAAGGTCCTATCTGTGAGATATCAGTGCTATAGTAGCAAATTTTCTTTTGCGTCTTCACAAACTGCAGTACCTGCCAATACAAATTTTTAAACTGCTCCATATCAGGGTTTGCTTTCCACCTGATAGAAAGAATATCAAAGCTTTCCGAGAAAGAGATATGGGCAAGTTTAGAATCGCTAATCACCATAAGCAGAGCACTTGATCCTTAATATAATATGCGAAATATAAAATATTTTTTCAAAAACTGCAAATTCGTTCATTACAATAAGTGCTTCTAACGGTGCAATTTATGTAAAAGAAACTCCGTCCAAAACACCGTTATTCTAAGCAATTGCAATAAATAATTTGACAACAACATCGCTCTACACACAAAATCTTGAACAAAAATCCGTGTCAATAACTACTTAAGCTGAGTTCTATATTGCGTCTGTCATGTTATAGGAAACAAACAGCCACTGTTACATCCGCCGGCATGCTTGGGCTCATGCCACTGCTTTGCATAAAAAAGGCGGCACTCATCATGAATGCCGCCCTCCTTTAAAGCTCGCAGAGAACAGGACTTAGGAACCTGTCTGTTTGAGCCAGTTACTGTAAATCTTCTGCTGCAGAGCCGTTGGTTTCTCTACCCGCTCAAATCGGTAGCGCACGCTTTCGTCCTGCACGATCGGCACCTCCAGTGTTAGCAGTTTGCCATCGCGCGCCACCGTTACCGGCATCGTTTCCCCGATAGCGCGACCACTGATCAAGGCGGAGACATCGCCATCTACGCGGAAACCGTCAATGGCTATCAGTTCGTCGTTCACATTTAAGCCGCCCTCCCAGGTGCTGCTGCCACGCGCCACACTCTTCACAACAGTTTTGCCATTCTCCACAGCAGTTCCAGCGCCCCAGTTCAGGTTTAGCACACCCTCGTTCGTGTTTACCAGTCGCAAACCGGCCGCTTCAAAATAGCTGTTGTAATCCGGCGTCTCGGTGCCATGAACAAAGTCGCGGAAGAAGTCGTCCAGTTTGCGGCCTGCAAAGCGCTCGAGGGCATCTTTGAACTCCTGTTCCGTAAAACCGCGGTCAAGCTTTTCGTAATAGCGCCCATACATATAGCGCATCACATCATCTAGACTCTTGTCCCCCTTCGTCGCCTTCATGATCTCCATGTTCAGCAGCTGCCCCAACACACCGCCTTTGGTGTAGTATGATACCTCCGCATTGTTGCTGTTCTCATTGCGTCGGTAGTATTTGATCCATGCATCGAAGCTGGACTCGCTGACTGCCTGCACCTTGTTTCCGGGTGTGTTCTCCACAGAGCTGATGCTGCCAGCCACTACGTCTAAATAGCGCTGAGTGCTCATCAATCCGGCGCGCTGTGTGATCAGATCATCGTAGTAGCTCGTGATACCCTCTGATACCCACAGCAGTCGGGTATAGTTCTCTTTGTCATAGTCGAAAGGCCCAAGCGGGGCCGGACGCAGGCGCTTCACATTCCAGAGGTGAAAGTACTCGTGCGCCACCAGCCCCATAAAACCGGTATAGCCTTGCTCGGTGCCGTAGTTCCAGCGGCTGGTCTGCAGCGTGGTGGAGTTTAAATGCTCCAGTCCGCCTCCGCCTTTGTGCAGGTTGTGCACGATAAACACGTAGCGGTCCACGGGGAGCTTGCCCATCAGGCTGATGCACTCCTCCACGATCTTTTTCATATCGGCTAGTAAGCGCTTGGGCTCGTAATTGCCCTCGCCGTACATGGCCACCTCATGCGGTACGCCGCCGGCCTCGAAACGCAGGACCTCGTGGTTTCCGATCTCTAGAGGCGAGTCAGCCAGAATATCATAGTTGGGGAAGGTATAGCTGAAATTCCCCATGCTCTTAAGGCCAGTCGAAACAGTTTTCCAGTCTTTAAAAGGCTTCACCACCAGTGTGCCTTGTTCGTTCTGGTAACCCTGTGGATACATAAACACGCTGGTCCCGTTCACATAGCCATGCGATGCATCCAGAAAGCTGGTGCGCACGCTCATTTCATAAGCGTATACCTTGTAACGCACCCGCACATTGTCTGCTTTGTTGCTGTATACCCGCCACGTGTTTTTATCGATCTTCTCATGCCGTAGTGCCTTTCCCGACTTGTCGGTGGCACTGAAGCCCTCCACGTTTTTGGCGAATTCACGCACTAGGTAGGAGCCGGGCGCCCAGACAGGCATTTTGTAGTCGATATAGGGTTTGCGTGCTCCGGTAAGCTCCACCTCTACCTCAAAGTAGTGGGTGTGGGGTTCCGGCATGGACAGGTTGTAACGAAGGTCTGCGGCGAGTGTGGCGTGTGCCGTCAGAATAAATAAACAGAAAGAAAGAAGTAGAAATTGTAGTGTTTGCCTTTTTTGCAACATGCTGTATAAGTGAATTTGAATGAAAGCTTCCGGCATTTTACGACAAAATGCCTGCTTTTCAAAATTCCCTATACCTGACTGGGCACTAAAGCGAGTTGATTAGGCACATTTAGACTGCCCTTTGTCTAGCCAAGCGATGGCCTCAGGCAGTTGACAGAATGTGTTAATGACAATAAATGAATTGTAGCTGCGTAGCCCCAACAACCCGGATTCGCTTAACATATCATCATAACACCGTTCATCCACTACTACTGCCAGATGGTTGTCCGTTCCTAAATGCATCATAATTTGGGGAAACAACTGCACCTGTACCCAAGCTTCCTCTTCTTCGCTCAGTTTGCCGATTTCACGCAGGTCGAGCAGCCATTGCTTAACGTGATGCTCCCTAGCGAAACGCAGCGCTTTCATCAGGGCTTCTCTGAATTGCTGAGACTCCAACTTACCATGACAAAGAAACACCAAGCGATTATCAGTGAATTCAACTGCACATGTTTCTGATTTGTAAAGCTCCATTCGAGAAATTGTCATTTAACACCACAAAATTATGTATTTTATACTAATTTATAACATTATTATACCATATTAATTTCTTAAATGGTAGATTCTAGATGAATAGCCTTAAAAAGCTGATGAATGGATGTTAATGCTATGCGAATAAAAGATATGCTGAGTCAATTTATGAAGCGTCCTTTGCCTACTCTATTTGGATGTGGTAGGTATTCTGGCACGATATTTCCATACTATGTGTTACAAACCATGACCCATATAGCTATGAAAAAGATTTTTGCATTGATTGCCGCACCCGTTGTTTTACTGCTTTTCATCGTGTTTTTCATGGAGGACGATACTACAACAACTGCAACAGAGATTACCCCGGTGCATTTTGCAGTAAATAAAACCGAACGTACCCAAGGTCTTGCCTCTATAGAAGAGAAAATCACACCGAAAAGCTCTAAGGCTAAGCGAAGCACAGAGCCTACCGAAACTACTTGGTATGATGCCACTGGCACCGCTCCGTCTGATACGCTTATCGCCTACGCGCTTTCACTCATCGGCACCCCTTATGTATATGGCGGTACTACCAGCGGTGGTTTTGACTGTTCCGGCTTTACCTCCCACGTGTTTCAAGAGTTTGATGTTCCCATCACACGTTCTTCAACCACTCAGTCACAAGATGGTATACCAGTTGATCGTGAAGAGGCCCGTCCGGGTGACCTAGTGGTGTTTACAGGCACAAACCCGGATGTGCGGGAACCTGGCCATGTGGGCATTGTAATTTCAGAGCCCGGTGACGTGATTTCCTTTGTACACTCCTCTTCTAACGGCGGCGTTAAAGTGAGCCAAGTAGAAGGTACCGGTTATGAAATACGCTTTCTCGGCATTCGACGCGTTATATAATACGCCCGCCAAACACCTTACCTCCCTTGTTACGTATGAGATTCTATATAGCCGGACAGGTATTTGCCTGTCCGGTGGCATTTCATTTAAACCTGAGAGAACATGGTGCATCCTTACGTAGCCAATACCATTAATGCGCTTGTGCTAATCCTTGCGGGACTGGCAGCCTATTTCCTGATACCCTCCCGCCCCTTGCTGGCTTTGGCGGCACCGGCTTTCGGCATCCTGCTGCTAGCCACGACTTACCACCTGCGCCGCCACAACCGTTTCGTATTCAACACGGTTACGGCGCTTACGCTGCTGGCAGGCTTCCTGCTCATCCTGCGCATCGATCCGGAGAATTTTGAATGGGACGTCAAAAACACTTTGTTGCTTGTGATGGGAATTAGCTGCTTTTTGGCGGTGTTTTCCTATGTCGCTTCCTTCCTGCGGGAACGCAGATTGGGTAACAACACCATTTACAAAGATGATCTATAGGCGGGGTAAAAAGAAAAAGCGCCTGATGTAGCCCGTCAAGTTACATCAAGCGCTTTTAAGAATCCTTCAAATCTTAACAAGCGGCGCCCTGTTTTGCAGCGGCACCATCACTCAAGACCAAAGGTAATATTTACTGCGCAAGCAGTAGATACTCACTGCTTACTAAGCCAGTTCACCGTTAAGGTGAACACTATTACCAAGGCTTACTAAGACGACTGATGGATTAGACATAGCACCTCCTTTCTCTTTAGTCCGACATAAACCATGCGTCGCTGCCCGAGGCAGTCATACGCAAAGCCGCAGCACTCGCCGCTTAACTGATAGTATAAAGTTAAAATAACGCTGATAAGTTCACAAGGTTTAGCACTTATTTTGTCATATTTTCTTTGCGCTCAAGGCACACTGGCCTATAAATTGCATACTATGTTTTTAAGTCACTCAAAATGAATACTGTGCAAAATCTGAATGGCCTGCTATCTGGTTCATGAAAAATTAACAATGCCTGTAGATTATCTTGAAAATGAATAAAGACTAAATACTGCACTAGCGTAAAAATCGACCAACGGTGTGTATTAGTTGAAAAATGAATTATTTTGTCTATATTTCGTTACTAATCTTATCAAACAACTAGCAAATCATGAAAAAGCACCTACTAACCCTTGTTGTCCTCATGCTATTCTCAACTGTAGCTTGGGCACAGAAACTTTCCCCGATTGGCGTTTGGACCAATGAAGAAGGCAAAGCCCGTTTCGAAATCTACCAGTCAGGTAACAAGCTGCATGGCAAGATTATCGAACTGAAAGAGCCCCTTCGCAATGGAAAACCGAAGATGGACGACAATAACCCTGATAAGAAGCTGCGCAATCGTCCGCTCAAAGGCCTCGTGTTCATGAAGAACTTTGAATATGATGGCGATAACAAGTGGGACGATGGCACGATCTATGACCCAGAGAGCGGCAAGACCTACTCCTGCTACATGAAAATGACGGGCAAAGACAAAATGGAAGTGAAAGGCTATATTGGTATCTCGCTGATAGGAAGAACCCAGAACTGGACACGCGTAGAATAAGCGATTCCGTTTAAGTATAAAGCAGAAAAGGTTGGCCCGAAAGCCAACCTTTTCCATTTTCAACCCTTTACTATCTAGTTAAACTCATTTTTGCACAAAAGGTTGGCAGTGTCGCCCACATACGGCATATAACTAAAATACCTGCAGCACTTTGTACTCCTTGTCACGGAAGACAAAGGTCTCCCCGCTCATCTTGCCAGCCATGGCTTTGTACAGTGGCGACATACTCGAAATTGCGTAAAAGGACTCCCCTTCGAGCTTCAACTCACCTAGACTCACCCCAATAAAGTAGTTTTGCAGTTCCGTCATGACTACGGCACCAAATGAGACCTCTTTGTTCTCCTTCGTGGCATTAACCCGTTTGAGCAGGCCCATGGTCGTGATCAGTTCATCGAGCTGCCTAGCGTACATGTCACGCTGTATCTGGCAGGCCTCCCTAAACGATTCAAACTTATCTTCGATGGCGCCATGGTGCTCATTGGCACTCTCCTGCGCTTCGTCCATGGCTTCTTTAGCCGCCTGTATCTGCCCACTCAGTATCTTGTTGGACTCTTGCAGCAACTTTTTCTTCAGTTCAAGTTCTTGTGTTAACGTCATGATGGTATATACATTAGTCGGTAAACGATCAATTTGACAAACAGCATCTTAACAGATGCTTGATACTTAACCCTGCTTCGCTGGATTTGTTTTAACAGCGTATAAACAGTATTATTTCGGTTCTTAATTGCAGTTTTAAGAAGATTCCCAGAAGCACTATAACGAAAATGTTACCTGAATGTTGGGTTATGTAACAATAAATATTTTGGGGCAGATAGGTAAATTACGTGTTTTAATGTAACTTAAAAACCGTGAAGACAGCTAGCACTTGCTACTGCCTCTACAAGTATTCGTAATATTAGTAATCCCTAATTCATGAAGCAGCTTCTACTCCTCTTACTTAGTCTGTTTATGCTAAGCCTGCAGGCGGCGGCCACCCACATCGTAGGCGGAGAGTTTGAGCTGCAGCATCGGGAAGGGTATTACTACCGCCTCACCCTCAACCTCTATTTTGACGATGTGAACGGGGATCCGGGTGCGCTGGACCAGCAGGTAAGAGTCCGGATATTTGACAAGCAGACCAATGCTTTCAAAATGGATGTGTACATGCCGCTGCGCAGCAATACATTTGTAAATTATACTGATATAGCCTGCACCATCGGGGAGTTGCGCACCAGAAGGCTGATCTATTATCAGGACGTGTTTCTCTCCCCTCAGTCCTTTAGCGGTCCACAGGGGTATTATGTTGTCTGGGAACGCTGTTGCCGCAACCGCACCATCAATAACATTGTGCGGCCAGAAGACGCCGCGCAGGCTTTCTACATGGAGTTTCCGCCTGTCACCAAAAACAATGCACCGTTTGTAAACTCTTCACCAAGGCTTTTCCCGCCGCTGAGCGATTATGCCTGTGCCAATGATCTCTTTTATTACGATTTTAGTGGGACAGATGCTGACGGCGACTCGCTTGTGTATGATATGGTTACCCCTCTAAATGGCTACAGTACTCCTGACCCGTACAATGCGGCACCACCACCGAGCCCAGCGCCCTACCCAGAAATTACGTGGCGACCCGGCTATAGCCGCACCAGTCAGATACTGGGCTCACCTCCCATCACGATAGAGTCACAAACCGGACGCCTGACCGTGCGCCCTGCAAGCGCGGGTCTGTATGTGTTTGGCGTGCGGGCGCAAGAGTATCGCGACGGCGTGAAGATTGGAGAAGTGCGACGTGATTTTCAGCTGCTTGTAAAAGACTGCCCGCGGAACGACAGTCCTGTGGTACAGGCCCGAGCGAATGGACAAACTGACTTTTACAAGAAAGGGGATGTGATTCGCATCAGCCCTACCGATGCCCGTTGTCTGAATGTGGTTTTTACAGACCCTGACCCCAATTCTGCGCTTACGCTCTATGCGCGGCCTGTCAACTTTACAAGCGACTTATACTCTTTCTCAGGAGCCACGACAGGCATCGTAAACAGCACAGCGGGTACCGACTCCTTAAAGGCCACGCTGTGTTTCGACGAATGTTTTGACACTGAGGGAAAGGTATATAAAATGAACCTGATCGTTAAGGACAATGGCTGCAGTCTGCCCCGGCAAGATACGCTGGAGGTCAGCTTCATCATCGAGCCTATACCTAATGAGCCACCATCCATTGAAATTTCCAAGCCAGATCGGGTCTTCATTGTCCGTGAAAACGATCTTATTGACTTCAATGTGTTGGGCTTTGACCCCGACGATGAGGAAGTTTCCATTACGGCTACGGGCGTAAACTTTAACCTAGGTACCGTACCGATCAATTTCGAAAATCGAACCGGAATAGGTCAGGTCATGTCTCCTTTTTCATGGCTTATTGACTGTGAGGCACTGCGGCAGCCCTCCTATCTGATTGATTTTACGGCTACCTCCATGGTCTGCGGCGAAGCTGTGTCCCGCACCGAACGCATAGAGGTACGCACCGACTACCCGAACCAAGTGCCCGTGCTCACCACAGACAAGCAGACGCTCGTTTTTGAGGTTGACCTAAATGAGCCTTTTGAGGCTTTGTTTAATGGAACGGACCTTGACAAGCACCTCCTGAGTATGCGGGCGGTTGGAGATGGTTTTAACTTAGCCGACTTGGGTATGACCTTTACCTCTACCGGGGGATTTGGAACCGCTGAAGGTAAATTCAACTGGGTGGCGACTTGCGATGCCTTTACACAGGGGGTAAGCCGTGTCACCTTCAGCTTGAGCGAGGACGCCTGCTCGCCCTCCCCTGATCAGACAATCGTGATGGAGTTCCGCGTAAAGGCACCTGAATACCGCTCCTTTGTTCCGCCAAACATCTTTACCCCGAATGAGGACGGACTAAACGACTTTTTTGAGATACCGGGTATGCCGGCTGATGCGTGCACGAGTGCTTTCCAGCACATCCGCATCTATAACCGCTGGGGCAAAGAGGTGTTCTCCAGTACCGAGCATAACTTTAAATGGGACGGAAAGGGCGTGAACGACGGAGTATATTTCTACGTGATTGACTTAGGGGCTGACAAATTCAAGGGCTCCGTTACGCTGGTGCGCTAGGCCATGAAGAGGATGACAAGATAGAGGCTGAGCCAAAGCAGGCCCAGAAAATGCCAGTAGGTGCAGAGCATGGAAAGCTGCAGGCGGCGGTAGGGATCTCGGATAAAAATTAGGCTGCGCACCCCGTCGCTGGCCATATGTGCCGTTTTAAACAACAGGAAGGCCAGAAAGATTAAACCGCCCAATAAGTGCAGTAAATGCAGTGCCGTGATCAGGTATAGGTAACTACCTGAGGCCTTGCCTGAGAAATAGGCCCCAGAGACAGTAAGCTCACGCCAGCCCAGCACTTGCGCCCCAATAAAGGCGGCGGCCAGCAAAAACGTGATCGCCAGATAGCGGGTCATTTTGCGGAGCTTGTCTTTTTTATAAATGCGGGGTATTTTGTTGATGGTGTAGCTGCTAAAGAGCAGTAGTAGCGTGCTGACACTGAAAAACTTTGGTAGCGTAAATTGCTCACTGCCAAAACCACCGGTTCTGACAAAGGCCACGATCAGCACGAAGAAAAGAACGCCAATTCCGATCATAGACAGGTAGAGCAGCATCCGAATAGGGTGCATGTGCTCAATTTTACCAAAGGCTGAACCTTGGCGCGCGTCTACTTTATTCTTTCTGTCCTGATTCATGTTGAGCCCTCTCCCCAAGCATTCCCAGCCATTCGCTAAGGACATACCTCACTAATAGGATTAAGGATAGTTTTTCTCTTTCTATATACCAGTACAGCCTGTTTATAGTTTTATAAATGCGTCACAAAAAATATGATTTGCTGGTTAAATTCTGCTTTATTTTCGCCATACGATCACAAGATGGCGGCAAGTGGGTATATCTGATTTCGTGCAAACCTTAAAAAGAAGACCTCCACATTATCTTTCCTGTTCCTTTTGCGTTAGCAGGAGTACATGTCACTTGGCCATACTATGACAAAACACTTACTGCCTGTACTTCTTATTTTACTGACAATGGTATCGGTGCGGGCACAGCAACATCGCATACCCTATACCTCCAACAACAGCATCTTTGTTTCGCTGGAGGGCGAGCGCAGCACCTATGACTTTGCCTCGAACAAAATGCTTGTGCGCTACAATGAGAACACCCGTCGGTTAGAGTGTCTGCTTCCGATCGCCATGCTGTTGCCGGCCAACGATTCTACACCCGTTGCCATGGCACAGGATGTATTTTTCTCTTCCCGCTTTCCGGATATTTACTTCGAAATAGAGGCACCCGTAGAACAGATAAACGCAGGCAACCGTAATCGACAAACGCTGAACAGCCGTATTTTTATCAATATACAGGGTATCATCAAAGAGACGGTGGTGCCGGTAACCTTCACGCCTGATCGCAACATGATCACTTTCAGCACCAGTTTTGAGCTGATGCTACAGAGTATGCGACTGAAAGTGCCTGCACGCTATACCCCCATTTTAACAGGCCGTATCCTGTTTACCATACACAGTGCCCGCTGGGCCGATCTGAGAAACCGATAACCGAAGCTATAACATGTTTCACCCGCTGGCTTTCAATAGCCTATACATGTGCCAACAGGCAACTAGCCGAATTATTTTGCATCTGCTATTTGCCTTTCTCCTCCTACTTGCGACTGCCACGGCGAGCCATGCCCAGAAAGTGGCCCTCGTGCTAAGCGGCGGCGGTGCCAAGGGTTTAGCGCATGTGGGCGTCCTGAAGGCATTGGAGGAAAACAACATCCCGATCGACTACATTGTGGGCACCTCCATGGGCGGCATCGTGGGGGCGCTGTACGCGGCAGGCTATTCCCCTGCCGAGATCGAGTACTTGGTCCACACAGAGGCATTTCAGGCTTGGGCTACCGGCAAACCGGAGCAGAACTATACCTACAACTTCGCTTCGCCCGACCCCAATCCGGCCCTACTGAAGCTGCACGTGGCGATCGACTCGGCTTTTCAGGCCAAGCTTACCTCCAATCTGGTGAATGACGCCTCGCTCAATTTCGCATTGGCCCAACTCCTCTCCCAACCCGCAGCCCGCGCAGGCTACGACTTCGACAAACTAATGGTGCCCTACCGCTGCGTCGCCGCCGATATCTTTACGCAGCAGCAAGTAATTTTGCGTAAAGGGCAGTTGGCCGATGCCGTTAGGGCCACACTTACAGTACCGCTGTTCTACAAGCCCATCCGGATTGAAAAACGTCTGCTGTTTGACGGAGGCCTGTACAATAACTTTCCTGTGGATGTGGCCCGAAACGACTTTAAGCCTGACATCATCATCGGGGTGAATGTTTCGTCTAAGACCTATAGCGAGTACCCCTATGAAAATGATGATTTTGACTTGGCCTATACCTTGCTCTATGCCATGATGTCGAACTCTGACTCCACTGCACTCAGCGAGAGAGACATCTACCTGCAGCCTGACCTTGGCAACCTTACCTCCCTAGACTTTAAAAATGTGGAGGATTTTTTCGCGGCTGGGTACGAAGAGGCGAACCAAAAAATGGACTACATACGCTCCAAGATAAAACGCAGGGTAGGTGCAGAGACCTTGGTAGCAAAACGGGAGAAGTTCAGAAGCGGGTTCCAGCCCCATTCCTTTCAAAAGATACAAATTCAGGGCTTAGAACGGAACCAGCAAAGTTTCGTGTCCCGTTTCTTCAAAAGCTCTCTCGAGGAGGGCTATACCATGCAAGAGGTAAAAAAAGGCTACTACCGTCTGGCGGCCATTGAAAATTTCAGGAGCCTGTACCCGACCATGCGCTACGACCCGCAAGCCAAAGCTTACGATTTTCAGTTGAATGTGAAGAAGGAGGACGGCCTGAAGATCGCCTTGGGAGGGGTCCTTGCCTCCCGCCCGATCGACAACATCTACGCCGGGCTGGAGTACAGCGTGCTAGGTCGACAGCTCTATACCTTCGCAGGCAGTATTCAGACCGGCAGGTTTTACCAAGGCGCTCAGCTGCGTACGCGCATCGATGTACCGGCCAGCCTGCCCTACTATATAGAACCCGCCTTTACATACAACCACTGGAATTTCCTTTCTACGACCGGTTTGCTGCTGGAGCGTAACAACCTGCCGCTGTTGGAACAGACTGATCGTAATTTTGCCCTTAATCTTGGCTTTACCAATACATACAAGGGCAAACTGGTGCTCAGTGGTGCCTACGTACAACATATTGACAAGTATAGTAACCGACTCGAGATACAGCGATCCGATACGCTTGACCGCACAGCCACCGGCGCGTACACGGTTAGTGCCGCTTTCAGACGCGGCGCGCTCAATCACAAGCAGTACCCTTCCAACGGGCGCATGTTCACGGCCACGGGTCGCTTGGTCAGCGCTACCGAAAAGTATACTCCCGGCTCTACGGCTAACGAATCGCTAAGCCTGTCAGGGGAGCATAACTGGTTCTATGGCCGCCTGAGCTTTGAGGATTACATAGGCATTGGCAACCACCGGATAGGCTACAGACTGGAGGGCGTGCTCTCCACGCAGCCTTTCTATAACAACTACCGCTCTACCCTGACCATTGCGCCGGCCTTCCACCCGCTGGCTGACAGCCGCACTTTGTTTCTAGACCGTTTTAGGGCACATCAGTTTGCAGCAGGAGGTCTACAATACGTATACCTGATCACGCCACGGCTCGAGGCCCGCACAGAGGGTTATTTGTTTCAGCCCTACCGCCCGATTTTGCAAGATGACAGACAGCAGGCCTACTATGGCAAAAGGTTCACAGGCACGGGCGTGGCGGCCACGGCAGCTGTGGTGTACCACGGCATACTGGGGCCGGCCGCTCTGAGCCTCAATTACTACAACGACAAGACCAAAGAGTGGGGCGTATTGTTTCATCTCGGGTTCCTTCTCTTTCAGAATAGAGCACTGGACTAGCATGGGCTATACCTTTTATAACAGCCTTAGCTGGTAGGTTCAGCACAGCTGTAAATAAGATTTCTCCCTGATTTTCAGTATCTGTTCAAATCGCTATATTTGGCGTAACCAACCAACCGCACACCCATATGAGAAACTTATTTGTCTTGCTGCTGGCAGCCGCTACCCTTCAGGCTTGCTCACAGACCAAACCCGAAACGGAAAACGAAGCAGAAGCCGCCTTTCAGACAGAAAACACCTACGGCGCTGCGTTTGCAGAAGAGAACATTATATCCACAGCTCAATTACAAGAGGCTATTGGTGATCAGGATTCTGTTCAGGCTACCGTCACTGCCGAGATCGTAGAGAGCTGCCAGTCCAAAGGATGCTGGATGGATGTGAAACTGCAGGATGGCAGCACGATGAAGGTGACCTTCCGTGACTATGGTTTCTTTGTGCCTGTCGAGGATCTGTCGGGTCGCCAAGTCGTGATGACCGGCACGGCCAAGCATGAGGTGATTTCTGTGGAGGACCAGCGTCACTTTGCCGAGGATGCCGGTAAGTCAGTAGAAGAGATTGCCGCCATTACGCAATCAAGAGAAGAGCTGCGCTTCGTGGCCGACGGCGTGAAATTGAAGTAAATCAATCGCTATACCTACCAAGCGGCTGTTCGAAAGGGCAGCCGCTTTTTTTATACTTTGCTGATACCTTAAGCCTTGGCGATTGTTCTTTCTAAATGCAAGATTTTAAAACTAGAGGTACTTGGCAGCCTGCGCCCTGTTCTCTATTTTTACAGACCAAACAGAAATACCCTATGGCCTTAGCAACAGATCCAGCTACTGAGATTCAGGAGCTCACCCAACGCATAAATTACCTCAATTACCAATATTACCAGAACAGCATTTCGGAAGTCACAGATTACGAGTTTGACATGATGCTCGAGCGCTTACAGCAACTAGAGCAGCAACACCCGGAGCTGCGCCAGCCTAACTCCCCTACCCAGCGCGTGGGCGGAACCGTGACCAAGAGCTTCAAGACGGTACATCACAAGTACCCGATGCTCTCGCTGAGCAATACTTACTCGGAGGAGGACCTGCGGGAATTTGACAAGCGCGTGCGCAGGGTGGTAGGTGACGAAGTAGAATATGTATGCGAACAGAAGTTCGACGGTGTGGCCATCAGTCTGACCTACGAGAACGGCGAGTTTGTGCAGGGCGCCACACGCGGCGACGGCACCCGCGGTGACGATATCACCCCCAATGTGCGCACGATCCGCGACATCCCGTTGCAGGTGCACGGCAGCGGCTTCCCGGAAAGTTTTGAGGTGCGTGGCGAGGTCTTTCTACCTCTGCAGGTATTTGAACAATTGAACGCCGACCGCGAAGAAGCCGGCGAGCAGCTCCTGGCCAATCCGCGCAACGCCGCCTCCGGCACGCTTAAGCAGCAAGACTCGGCGATTGTGGCCAGCCGCAAACTGGGTTGTTTCTCCTACGGCTTCATGAGCGCTTCTAATCCTTTTGACACACATTCCGAGAGTCTGCAGGCCATCCAGAAATGGGGCTTTAAGGTTTCGGATACGTGGCGCAAGTGCAGCTCCATCGATACCGTACTCGACTACATCAACGAATGGGAACAGAAGCGTCACGAACTGCCGATCGCTACTGATGGCGTGGTGGTGAAAGTGAACAGCTATGCGTTGCAGGAAGAGCTGGGCTATACCGCTAAAAGCCCGCGCTGGGCGATTGCCTACAAGTACCCGGCCATGAGCGCCGTGAGCCGCTTGCTCGACATCCAGTACCAGATTGGCCGCACCGGAGCCGTTACGCCTGTGGCCATCATGGAACCTGTGCTGTTGGCGGGCACAGTAGTTAAGCGTGCCTCCGTGCATAATGCCAACGAGATACAGCGCCTCGACCTGCGCTTGGGCGACATCGTGCACGTGGAGAAAGGCGGCGAAATCATACCGAAGATCACGGGTGTGGACTTCAGCAAACGGCCTGCCGACTCGCAGCCGATCATCTACCCAACACATTGCCCGGCCTGCGGCTCCGAACTGATTCGCACCGAAGGCGAAGCGAACTTCTACTGCCCGAACGAGGAAGGCTGCGCGCCACAGATCATGTCCAAGCTCGAGCACTTTATTTCCCGCAAAGCCATGAACATCGATGAGCTCGGCCCCAAAACGATCGAGCAGCTTTACAAGGTCGGCTTTGTTCACAACGTGGCAGACCTCTATGACATTACTTTTGAGCAGCTGGTGAATCTGGAGCGCATGGGCGAGAAATCGGCCAATAACATTCTCAACAGTCTGGAGAAATCGAAGCAGACGCCTTATGACCGTGTGCTGTTTGCGTTGGGTATACGCTATGTGGGGAGCACCGTGGCCAAGAAACTGGCCGAGCAGTTCCCAGATATTGAAGCGCTGCGCGGCGCAATGTATGAAGAGTTGATTGCCGTGAACGAGATCGGTGACCGCATTGCGCAGTCTCTGTTACAGTACTTCAGCATTCCGAAGCACCAAGAACTGATCGAGCGCCTTAAAGCTGCCGGTCTGCAATTCAAGTCCGAAAACACCGCACCTGAAATGGAGAGCGACAAGCTGGAGGGCAAGACTTTTGTGATATCGGGTGTGTTTGAAAGCGTGAGCCGCGAAGAGTTGCAGCGCATCATTGTCAGCCACGGCGGCAAGGTGGTCAGCTCTATCTCAGCCAAACTGTCTTACTTGGTGGCAGGCGACAAAATGGGGCCGTCCAAGCTCGAGAAAGCCTACAAACTCGGCATCACCATTCTTTCTGAAGATGAGTTCTTAAGTATGGTAAGTCATTAATTTATAACATACTTACAAAAAATAAGCGCCGGTCTACAAGAGGCCGGCGTTTATTGATTTACAAACAAACAATAAAAACATTTAAACTCTAATTCAGGCCGCGAAGCCTGTCCTCCCGCCACAGCATGAAGCCGGGAAGCATGCTACAAATGGAGGCATTTGAGTGGACAAATAAAAATGAAATAGACGAACAGCCGAAAAGGATATACAAACAACCGTTTACGCCCTTTTCAGGTTTGATCTTATAAAAAAACGATTTAATAGGGCAGGTTTGCCTTTCTGTATAGTATAGGGCTGCGTTTAAATGGAAGCGTCGTAATATTGCTTAACTTCAGTAAAAGACTGATATTTAAATAGCTTTATCACCCATTCCCAAATACGGCCTTGAACTTGATAGCCCTACCACCATTTAGCATGAAGAAGCGGTACAAATTAGCCATACACGTGGCAGCTTGGGCATTTTTTGGAGCTTGGATCTTCTACATTCAGTTTCAGCGCGGCCTTACCTTTAACAAGGCAGTCGACTCACTAATAGGCCTCAGCTTCGCCATGATGATCTTCTACCTCAACTGGTATGTGCTGATCCCCCGGTTTCTGGCCAGAAACCAGATTTTTGGGTACCTCGGCGTCGTTTTGCTCACCCTTACGGCCGTTGCGCTGGTACGCTCTCCGCTTGACTTCTACGTGTTCCGGGAGTTTAATCCGGGTATGACGGTGCTCTACTCCTCCGATCGTATTCTTAACTATGTGCTGGCCGGTTTGATTGTGGTGTTTATCAGTTCAGCTTTAAAAGTAACCGGTAATTACATCCGCAACGAGCGGCGCAACAAGGAGCTTGAAAACCAGAAACTGGCCGCCGAGCTAAACTTCCTGAAGTCGCAGGTGAACCCCCACTTTCTTTTTAACACACTCAACAACATCTACTCACTGGCCTACAAACAGTCCCCTGAAACGCCAGACGCCATCATGAAACTCTCACTCCTGATGCGCTACATGCTCTACGAGAGCAACGACACGCTGGTGAGTCTGGAGAAGGAGGTGGAGCACATTCAGAATTTCATTGACCTGCAGAAGCTGCGCCTGCGCGAGCAGACCAGTATCCGCCTGAACGTGGAAGGCGACCCGTCCGGAAAACAGATCGCCCCCATGCTCCTGATGACGCTTGTTGAAAATGCTTTTAAGCACGGACTGGTGAGCCGCAACGAGGTGGGCATTACGCTCAACCTCGTGGTGACGGAGGATTGGCTGCAATTCTCGACCGTAAACAACAGCAGCAGCCACAAAAAAAAGGACTTTGGCGGCATTGGTTTGCAAAATCTAAAGCAACGCCTTAACTTGCTCTACCCTCACCGACACGAACTGTATTTAGAAGAAAAAGACCATACATTTTTCGCTTCGCTGAAACTGTACTTCCAAACAAAAAAATAGACCTATGACCATCCGCTGCCTTGCCGTTGACGACGAACCGCTTGCCCTCGATATTATTGAGAGCTATGTGAGCAAACTGCCTTTTCTCCATCTTGTGAAAACATGTTCAAGCGCCACGGAGGCCATGCAGGTATTACAGGAAGAGCAGATCGACCTGATGTTTCTGGACATTGAAATGCCCGAGCTCACGGGTATACAGTTTCTGAACATTCTCAAACATCAACCATTGGTCATTTTCACTACGGCCTACCCCAACTATGCACTCGAGGGCTTCAATCACGACGCCGTAGACTACCTCCTCAAGCCCATCCCCTACGATCGCTTCCTGAAAGCCGTCACCAAAGCGCAAGAACGTCTGCAGCGCAGCCAAAAAGCACCCGAAGCCCCAGCCGCCGCTTCTGCCCCACCTGCCACGGAGCAGGATTTCATGTTCGTAAAGGCTGACTACAAAACCGTTCGTGTCGACTTTGCCGATATCCTCTGGATCGAGGGCTTGAAGGACTACATCATCATCCAGACCAAAGACCACAAGATCATTACCCTCCTGAGTATGAACAAGGCCATGGAAAAACTGCCGGAATCAAAGTTCATGCGCGTGCACCGCTCCTTCATTGTAGCGCTGCACAAGATCGATAGCATCGAAAAAAGTCGCATCCGCATAGGCAACAAAGAAATCCCGATTGGTGAGGTATACAAAGACCACTTCCTGCACTGGGTGGAGGAGAATAATATACAGTAACCACTGATTCCTGTCTTCCTGTTTGCAGAATCCGTTGGATAGTTCGAACTTCGTGCTTTAGAAAAACAGCGCATGATACAAGATAAATTAAAAGGAACGGGTGTTGCTCTGGTAACGCCTTTTGCCAGCAACCTAGACGTGGACTACGACGGTTTGCGCCAGTTGCTTGATTTCACCATAGAAGGTGGTGTGGAGTATCTGGTGGTAAACGGAACCACAGGTGAATCGGTAACAACCACCACTGAAGAAAAAGCAGAGATTCTGGCTTTCGTGAAGAAGCATGTGAATGGCCGTGTGCCGCTGGTATATGGCTTGGGTGGTAACAACACACAGCACGTTCTTGACACGATCCAAAAAACCGATCTGGAAGGTATAACTGCCGTGCTTTCGGTGAGCCCTTACTACAACAAGCCTTCGCAGCAAGGCATCATCCAGCACTATACCCAGATTGCCGATGCCTGTCCGGTGCCGGTGATCCTGTACAACGTGCCGGGCCGCACGGGCAGTAACATTGCCCCTGAGACTACCGTGCGATTGGCTGCACACAAAAACATTATCGGCATAAAAGAAGCTTCCGGTAACTTAGAGCAGTGTATGCACATTGCCAAGCACAAGCCAGCCGACTTCATGCTGATCAGCGGCGACGACATGCTCACCCTGCCGATGATCTCCTTCGGTGCCGTGGGCGTGATCTCTGTGCTGGCTAATGCCTTCCCGGAGAAGTTCAGCAACATGATCCGCTTGGGTTTGACTAATCAGTTCAAAGAAGCGTCTGAGTTGCTTTTCGACTTCGTGGATATCAACCCGATGATGTATGAAGAAGGCAACCCAGTGGGTGTAAAGGCATTACTGGAGCGCTTTGGCGTATGCGGCGGAGCCGTGCGCCTTCCGTTGGTAGAGGCTTCTGCCGGCTTGAAAGACAGACTCTATAAGAACCTTTAGTCCTTCGTTTCAAGGTATAGCTTATAGAACAGGAAGGTTGGCGATGGCCAGCCTTCCTGTTTTTTATTCGCCCAAAAGATATTTTCGCTATATTCGTTTTCTTCTATCCTAATACCCCAGCATAATGCGTATACTTGCGATCCTGTTTTTAGCTTTGAGCATGGCGGCCTGCAACAATTCTCCGGACCAGTCGCAGGCTAACCAAACGGATCATACGCACTTGTTGGAGACCGATAGCAGTCTGTTGCAGGCACCCGACTCAGCCAAACTACCTCCCGATGACGAGATGCAGCACTATGCTCCTGACACCACTGATCTGAGTCCGGAACCCAGCACAGCCGCCAAGATCATGATCGAAGGGCGCTTCCATAAGCACGAGGTATGGCAAGGCGCGGAACAGAAGTCCTGGATGGCGCTTGTGCAGGATGACAGTGTTTTCCGGCTACAGCCCAGCCGCCTGCAGGTCACCACATATTTTGATCCGGTTTTTGATAAAGGCCGACAGATACGGTCAGGGCGTGAAGTGCAGAGCGATCACCCGAGCACTCTTTTCTTCGTGACAGGTATAGCTAAACTGCAGGCCAGTGAAGTGGACACCGTGGGCTATCCGAGTCAGGTGATTTTGCCGAATACTTCCATCGACCTTAACTTTAAAGGCAAGACCTATACCTTGGCGGCAAGCGGCGACAGCATTCAACAGGAAGGATCAGAGTCATACTCAGTACAAAACTACAGATGGACGGTGACGGGTATCAAAAACGGACGCAAGATCACGCAGGAGCTGGCTTCTGACGAAAACTTTGAGAGTGCCATCTATGTGCTCCTCTGGGTGGGCGACCTTGACCGTGACGGTATACCGGACTTGCTGGCCGATCTGTCCAACCACTTCAACACTTCCAAGGTTACGCTTTTCCTGTCTTCGCTCGCCGAAAAAGGCAAGCTTTATAAGCAAGTAGCTGATTTTAAAACGGAAGCCTATCCCGAAATTACCAGCCCCGACAGTGTAGCAAAACCATAAAGTTGCCCGAGCGTTATATACCTGCGAAAGCAAACGCAAGGTATAGCCGTGAAAAAGCATAGGGGTGAACTTGAGATAGACGAAGATATTCAACTGGAAAGCAACAGCTGGAAAATCCAGCGGGTGGCTTGGGTTATCATGGCGCTTGTAATTATTGCAGCTTTGCTGGGCTTTACCGGCGATGGTGGTATCGGCAATCTACAAAGCCTAAAAGCAGGCGACAGCTCCGAATTGCTTGAGGTCGAATACGAACGCTTTTTGAGACGCAGCGCCCCCGCCGAAATTAAAGTGAAGCTGGCACCCTCTACCAGCAACTCCCTCACGGACCTGCACCTCAGCAAAGATTTTTACGAGAAGTTTCAAATAGATAAAGTCGTGCCTGAGCCTTCGGAGGTCTATACCCACGAACAGGGCATCACTTATAGCTTCACTACAGCCAACCAGCCATTTTCCGTTACCTTCTACTTGACGCCAAAAGGCATGGGCTCCCTGCCTTTGCACTTCTCCACTGATAAGAAAAAAGTAGCTATCACGCAGTTTATATACCCTTAAGTTTACGCTATGGAAACCGTTATCAGAGGACTGGTCTTGTATGTGTTCCTGATGATTATTTTCAGGATTAGTGGCAAAAGAACCCTGTACGAGGCCACTGTGTTCGACTTTGTGCTGTTGCTGATTATCGCTGAAACAGCGGAACAGGCGCTCGTCGGCGAGGACCATTCCATGATGAACAGTTTTGTGCTGATCATCACCCTCCTGTTGGCCGATATCAGCCTTTCACTTCTCAAGCAAAAGTATAACTACTTCGGAAAAGTGCTAGATGGGGTGCCCGTAATTCTCCTCGACGATGGCAAGGTGCTGCATGAGCAGCTAAAAAAGGTGCGGGTAGATGAAGCGGATATCATGGAATCGGCTAGGGCTCTTCGGGGACTCGAGCGGCTCGATCAGATCAAGTACGCCATTCTGGAAAAAGACGGCAAGATCACCATCATACCAAAAGATCAGGAACAGAAGGAAATAGAAAAGGTATAGCTGAAAAGCTATACCTTAAGAAAGTTACTAGTCTTGCGTGTGTGGTTGTACTTAGTTGTCGGTCAGCACGTATTTAGACTCCACTTCTTTTTTGATATTAGCGAGCCCGTCCTCAAACTCCTCTCCCACTGTACTGTCAATCAGCAATCCTGAAAATTTGTGGATCGGATTGTCTCCCATGTACTTCTCCAAATGCCACGTTAGCTTGGTGCCCTCTTCTGTTTCCTCGAGCGTAAAGGTGCTGTGCGCCTTATCATTCTTTTCAAACTCCAGATTGGTAACGAGCTTTTTGGGAGGTTCGGCATCTACAATAGTGACAACGCTCTGCCCTATACTTCGTCGCTCGCTGGTCCAATGCAGGCTTGACCCAACGGACGGTCCTGCATAACTCAGGGCTCTGCCTGTGCCGGTATGGTTGCCCGGAAGCCATTTAGGCCAGTTACGGAGGTCACTCAACTGCTCGTAAGTTTCTTCTGCTGAAGCATTTATGATAATATCGCGCTGAATATGGATTTGACGCGGCAAACTAATGGATATGATACCCAGAATCGCGATCAGGGTAATGACACCTAATAGAAAAGACCTGAGTATGCTCATGGAATTATGTTCGAATCGTAAAATTTAACCAAATTGAATTGAATTTGTCCTATATCAAAGATTTCACAAAAAATTGAAAAAAACCACAGCTGTTACGCTGTGGCCTTTCTCAGATGGAAATTCAATACTAATGTATAGTCACTTATACGCAATGTTGAAAAAAAGTATACAATAGGTATAATCATTTTCACGGGCCGCACTTCTTAGTATCGGCCGCTCTGGTCTCGAGAGCCGTAGTGGTCGTCGCCAAAATCGCGGAACTCATCGGCATTGCCATAGGAGGCGTCGTGGCGGTATCCATGGTTACCACGGCTGTCGAAGTTGCGGTACAGGTCGCCTTCCTCAGGGTTGTCATAGTTCGGATTGTAGCCGGTACTGTAACGGTAGCGGGTACGCTCGAAGCTGTCGGGGTTGTAGAACTGCGGGTTGCCGCGGCTTACTCTTCCTAAATCGTTTTCAGAGCCATGCGGTAGTCCGTACTCGTCGTGCCGAGGCACACCACTGTAGTTGTTGGTGTCATAAGTGGTGTTGTAGTAATCCTCCATGCTGCCGCGGTAATTGCCTTCGCGCATGCGCGAGTCGTCGTGCCTTGCGCGGTATTGTCTTCCGGCGCCTTCGTCCTCAGCTCTTCTGCCCCAATCACGACGCTCATTGCGGTGATGCTGTTGCCGCGGATGGTCCTCTTGGTATTGGCGGCTGAAGTCGCCGTAATTCTGATCTCTATAATCTCTCATCGTTCTATTTTTTTAAAATGACAGCCGCTGAAGAGCGCTCTCCTACGGCTGTTTGGTTTTACAAATTAGTGTCGGTTGTGCCGGTCTTCGGAGCGGCGCTGTGGGCGGTTTTCCTGTCCCCAGCGGCTTAAGTTGCTGTAATGGCTGTCCTCGCCAAAATGCTCACGTCCCTCTGTATGGTTACGGCCGGCAAAGCCTCCGCTGTAGTCGTTGTCGTAGGCCGGGTTGTTCATTTCGTAGCGGCGGTATGATTCGTAGTCGCCCATGGAGGAGTGGCCTTGGAAGCCCTGATCACCGCGTCTGCGACGGCGGCTGATATCATGCCCGAAGGTTTCGTCATACTGTTCGGAGCGTGTCCAAGAATTACCCGGACGGCGCAAGTCATCGTAGTCATTGTTGCTGTAATCAGCCTGTGGATCGTAGTGTCGGCCGGAGTTATGGTCGTCGTTCGGCACATAACTCATGCCATAAGGGTTATCATTTCTTCTGCGTCTGTTCGAAGTAAAGTCCTCGCCGCTATACTGCGCACCGCCCGGCTGAAAGCGCCCCTGTCGGGAGCCATATTCGTGGTCTATGTTGGTGTTGAAAGACCGGGTATCATAGTAATCGTCTTCCTGCTCGCCATAGCCGCTGTTAAAATGCGAGTCCACGGTATAGTTGCCGCGGTCTGAGTTTTCACCATGGTGATGACCATGTATCCAGCGTGGCTCCATGTTTCGATTATCGCGGTTTTCTTCTCTGTTGTTTCTCATAGCATTGTGATTTTATTACTTACATGTACTGCTACTGTTTACGGGCTTGCCCTTGCTTAGGGTTAAGGATGCCGTGTAAACTCCCTTTCCGATTGTTCGTTTATAGAGGGTATACTAAATCAGATAAGACTATGGAAAGATATAACAACTGGCAGGACCGCCACGATGACCGCAGACGTAACGAGCGTCGTCCTGACGAATCGCAGTATAGAGGTGCTTACCGTTTGGATGAAGACGAGCACTACAGCACCTACAACCGCAATCGCCAAGGTGACATGGGCAACAGAGGCCGTGATCGCTACAACGAGGACCAAGGAGGCGACTACGTGTACCGCCGCAGCCGCAACCTGCAGGACAACGATAATTATACGGAGCGCCAGTACCAGCAAAGCTATCGCGGCGACAGTTCGAGACAAGGTAATTACAGTGGCTTTGGAGGACGTTACGGTGGTAGCGCAGGTATGCGCGATAATCGCTCGCGCTACAACGAAGGCAGCAGAGATTCACGTAGCAGCAGCCAGCAATACGGTGACCAGTACAGCCGCCGTACCTCAGGCAATTTCGACGGCGATTATCGCCCTGACAACTACCCACATCTCCGCGACGAGAACTATGGTAACATGGCCGGCTCACTCAGTTTCGGCTACGACGGCGACCGCAACTCCGATCCGGATTACAACCGCCGCTACAATCCCATGACCGGTGAAATGCGCCAGCGCCAAAGCAACTACGAACAGCGCCAGCCACGCCGTTACGGTCCGCCAGACCGCACAGGTTCCAACCCGGATTATGACCGTTACTAAGGTATAGCCATAACCTTGGGGGCGATTCAGAGTAAAACTTAAGATAACTAAAACAGAATGACGATGAACGCAGATAAGAATAAAGACCAGAATAAAGATCAAAACAAAAACAATATCAACGAAGGCAACAAAGTGCCTAACATACACCCGACTGCCAAGAAGGATCCGTCCGAGCAAATTCCACGCTCTTCGGAGAGTGATCAGGCCGGTCGCAGCGCGGGCAACGAACCACGCACTGGCGGACGTCAGGGTGGCAAAAGTGTAGAAGACGGCGGACAGGATGTCGGCAGTAGCGCCGGAAGCCGCTAGTATTTAAATAGACTTACTGAGAGGAAGGCTGGGGACGACCCGGCCTTCCTTTTTTTATGCCTGCCCTTATTTCGTATCTTTGGCTATACTTGCCCTGCCACAACAAGGTATAACAGGTATAGCCACCAGTAAGGCGCAGGCTTTTTCAATGGAGAAAATCAAAGCACAGGAGCATTTAGTCATCATCGGTAACGGCATTGCAGGCGTTACCCTGGCGCAGCGTATCCGGCAGCGTAGCGATTGCCGCATCACCATGGTCTCCGCTGAGTCAAAGCTGCACTTTTCTCGTACGGCCCTGATGTACGTGTACATGGGGCACATGCGCTTTCAGGACATTGTGCCCTATGCCGATTGGTATTGGGAGGAACAGAAGATTGAACTTTTACATGATTATGTGGAGCGGGTGGAGATAAGCGAGAAAAAGCTGGTGCTCCGCGAAGGCGCTCCCTTGCACTACGATAAGCTGGTACTGGCGACCGGCTCCAGCGCCGCTTTTTACAACTGGCCCGGCCAGACGCTGAAAGGCGTGCAAGGTCTTGTCTCGCTGCAGGATCTGGAGCTGATGGAAGCCAATACGGCAGGTATACAAAAGGCTGTGATCATTGGCGGCGGCTTGATTGGCGTGGAGATGGCCGAGATGCTCCGTAGCCGCGGCATTGCAGTCACCATGCTTATACGCGACAAACTCTACTGGCACAATGTACTGCCTGCAGAAGAGGCCCAACTCGTAACCGATCACATCCAACACCACGGCATCGAACTGTTACTGCAAGAAGAACTGCAGGAGATTCTGGCTGATGCATCCGGTAGGGTTCGCGCTATTCTGACGCGCAGTGGCAAGGAATTAGCCTGCCAGTTTGTAGGTGTCACCACCGGTGTACAGCCGAACGTGGCTTTCTTAAAAGGTGCAGGTATAGACATGGACCGCGGCATACTGGTGAACGAGTTTTTCGAGACGAGCCAGTCCGATGTATATGCGCTCAGCGACTGTGCCCAGTTCCGAAGTCCTGCGCCGGGCCAGCCGATGATGGAGCAACTCTGGTATACCGCCCGTCTGCACGCCGAGGCGCTGGCCTCTACCCTTCTAGGTGACCGCCAGCCTTACCAGCGGGGACCATGGTTCAACTCGGCCAAGTTCTTCGACATCGAATACCAGACTTATGGCACTGTTCCTCCACTTTTCACAGAGCAACACGAGTCCTTGTACTGGCAAAACGAGGAGGCGACCAAGGCCATCCGATTCCTGTATGAGAAGGAAACAGCCAAACTCCTAGGTATAAATCTGCTTGGCGTTCGTTACCGCCACGACTTGTGCCACCACTGGCTGCAGCAAGGCTATACCTTGCACGAGGTTATGCAAGAGCTACCAGCCGTAAACTTCGATCCGGAGTTTTTCCAGCGCTACGAAGAAGAGCTTCTGCGCCAGTACTATATCCGATTCCCTAGCCAACAACCGCCCGTCAAGCACAATACTTGGTGGGAGTTGCGCAAGCGCTTCGGTCTGTTTTCTGATTCTACTTCCTGTTAGTTACTAATCATGCAAATGCATACTGCTGTCATTTCCGATACTACTGCCACCTCTTCTACTGCTTCGCAAAATGTCCTGAAGATGGCAGGTCTGCTGCTTATCAGCATCGGGCTGTTGGGTATACTGGTTGCTGCCGTGGGAGCCGATTACCTCTCCCCTGTCATGACCGGCCTTGGAGGAACAGCGGTTTTCACGGTAGGTGCCTTGCTCTATGTATGGCAAAGCCGCCGGCATAGATCATCCGCCGAGCAAAACCACGGACTCTGGCAACAGGAGGCCACTTCCCGGGGGGCATCGGCTTGGGTCATCGGCTTTGTGCTCACTGGTTTTTATGTGCTGCTCTACTGGTTTCCTGAAACTTTGCAAGGATTGATACAGGCCATGGAGCCACTGAGCCAGTGGCTGCGCAACCGCCCCAGCGACCAGTGGTTTCTGTATGGTACTTTCTATACCTTGGCCGTGCTGATCATGGGGGTATACGCCCTGCTCAAGTACCGTAACAGCCGCTACCATATCATCCGCACCATCTCGGTCATGTTCTTTCAGTTGGGTTTTGCCTTTCTATTGCCGGGCCTGCTGCTGATGCTCAACCAACCAGAGTACTACTTTAGTTACTTCTGGCCGCTCAAGTACGACTACCTATTTCCGGGTACCGTGGACTATTTGATCCGCGACGGCGCTGCTTTGGGGGTATTTATGGTATTTTGGGGTGCGGTTTTCTCTTTTTTGGCTACGCCGGTGCTCACCTATTTCTATGGCAAACGCTGGTACTGCTCTTGGGTATGCGGCTGCGGCGGACTAGCCGAAACTGCTGGCGATCCTTACCGACACCTCTCCGACAAAAGCCGAAAAGCCTGGCGTTGGGAAGTGGCTATCATCTATCCGATTCTGGGTTTTGTCATTCTCACCACGCTTTTCCTTTGGGTCAACTCTTGGAGCGAAGGCCGTTTGCTGGGTGACTTGTCGGGCGGCTTTGCCCAGACATACGGGTTCTTTATCGGGGCTATGTTTTCGGGTGTGATCGGCGTAGGATTTTACCCGCTGATGGGCAACCGAGTATGGTGCCGCTTCGGCTGCCCGATGGCCGCCTATCTGGGCCTGCTTCAAAAGTACTTCTCCCGCTTCCGCATCTCCACCAACGGCGGACAGTGCATCTCCTGCGGCAACTGTTCCACTTACTGCGAAATGGGCATTGATGTGCGCTGGTATGCGCAACAGGGTGAGCCGATCATCCGGGCTTCGTGTGTAGGTTGTGGCATCTGCGCTCACGTTTGCCCAAGAGGCGTGCTCAAGTTAGAGAATGGTCCGCGTGAGGACCGCTATGCAGGTTCTCCACTGATCAAACGTGACGAGCTGCGGATCTTAAGCTAGGCTTTATCGGAAGATAACCGGCCTATGCCCCTGTATAATTTTCCCGCATCTGGCAAAAGGTACATAATAAGACCAATGATCTGATGCTGCGACCTTTCTTTTTTCAGCATAGTTGGTTATTAATTCATCTTGCCATTGACCGGAGGCAAAACTCCAACCAAATGGCCTAAACGCATCGCGGGCACCTGCTTTTGACAGGTGCCCGCGATGCGTTTAAGGTAACAGATTAGCCGAAGCTATACCTGTAGGTGTTACTGCAACTCTTCCTGCTCCATGTACTCCCACATGGCATCTTCACTGGCGCCGATCTTAGCTGCATAGAGCAGCATTGTAGTGTAAACGGCGATCAACAGAAAACTAAGCGGAATGGAGAAAACAAAAGATACTACAAGCGTCTTAACCGGATCAGGCTTGGTTTTCATTTTGGTAGATGCATACCAGAAAAAACAAACATTGAAAATGCCGGCAAGAGCAACAAAATTGATGATATCTAACATTGGCTAAAAGTTAAACGTTTTTTTCTGAGTCTTCCAAGAAATGTGCCACACCGTCATATAATGGGTAAACACTTTTAAAGGTCAAAACAGAGGCTTGAGTCTTTTGTTAGGAATGAATTACTTATGCGTTTACTTAAACAGCATAGTGCAATTTATGTGACTTGATTTTAATTAACAATAGTTAGCCTCAAATATTTTAATAATAATTTAACATATCCTCAAAAAGTGCTTTAAATGGCCTAAACACAGCTTTGTATACCCATAAGAATCTAACGCTTAAACTGTTGTGAAATCGATGTGTCAAATCTCGCTTATCCTTATCTAAGAAAAAATCAACAGCATGCAGTGTATCTGCTCTCGACTACTTAATCTTCACGCCCTTCAACCCTGTCCGTCCATAGAACACCGGGAAGTACATCAGCTCCGCTTTTGCTGGATTAACCGTGTAGGTTCCGTTGTAGCGTGGCAGTAGTTTGATGGTGTAGGTGTGCTTCCCTTTTGGCAGTCGATCCGCGAAAATGGCCACCTTGTGACGGAAATACTCCCGGTGCACTTCGTAAGGTCCTTTGCCTATTTTCTCATCGTAAGAGCAGCCGGCAGGTATTGGCACTTCAATCATTACGTAGTCGGCATCGGCTTTGGCTTCCACCTCTACCACCAGCTCGACTGGTGTACCTGCTTTTAAGGCGGCTTGGTCTGTTATACCTTTAAAAGAGGTCGTCAACACAAAATCTTTCTGCACCGGCTCCGGACTGGAGTTCCAGTGGGTCTGGTAGGCGGTCAGGTAGAGCGGCAGCTTACCGACTTTACTGATCACCAAAGGCTGGCCCGGTAGGAAGGTGGTGTCTACAGGAAATTTGGCGGCTTCCAATTGCAAAGGTCCTGTGAGTTGCAACGTATTCTGAAGCTGCGACTGATTTCCGTCTTTAAAATTTAACAGATCGGGCAGCAGCGTTTCCAGTATGCGGGCCGATTCATAGGTATTGCGCCAATGGCCATTACGGCGTTCGCCCAGCAGGAAGGCCCGGATGCTGGCTAGTTCCTGTTCGTGCCCGCCGGCCGCTTTCAGGATGTCGTAGGCCAGCAGCGTGTTGGAGATGTGGTTATTGAAGAGACTATACCTGTTCTCGCCCCAGTGCAGCCCTCCGAGCGTGGTTGTCTTTTTATACTTCTGCAACGTATCAAGCGGGGCCTCCAGCTTAAGTAACTGGCGCATGCGGGTGAGCCGCAACTGCTCTTCCAGTGAAAGCCTGTCACGTTTAGAGAGCTCCTCCACGTAGCGGTTGTAGTCGACCTTGGCCTGTAGCTTGTGCAGGGTTTCGAGCATCATCAGTTTGTCGGTGAAGCGGGCTTGCTCCAGCCGGTATACCATAAAGTCCTGTAGCTTTTGCTCGTCGTATTTCGGGGCGTAGCCTTCTACTTTGGCCAGCGACAGGGCCTCTACCACGTGGCTCGTGATCCAAGTATAGGCCGGACCAGACTGCCACCACGTCCAAGCGCCTTCTGGCAGCTGGGTCTTTTCGAGGTGACGCACCAGTCGGCGCACCATGCGTTCGTGTGTGAACTTCTCCCCTAGCTGTTTTCGGATGCGCTTTTCCATCAACAACCCCTTCAGTTTAGAAGCAGCCTGTTCACTGCACCAGTACTCATACTTGTGCAGGTAGTCGATCTCCTCCAGTATCACCTCCATCAGATTGCCTTTGGCGTGTAGCTTCACAGGACCTTTGGCCGGGTCGAAGTTCAAGGTCACAGTCGTATCTGTATGCAAAGCCAAGAAGTGACCGGTGGTTTCTTGGGTGCCTTTCGGGTATACCCGGATGTGGCGCCGCTCGCCATCGGCCATCCCTTCGGCCGCTCGCAAGGCAAAGAGCACCTCCACCGAGTCGGGGGCGACAGACGGGGCCGTGAGGGTAAGCGTATCGGTATAGGCGCGCTTGAGCAGTATCTGGTTTTCACGCACCTGCTTGCCTGCCACCTCAAAGCGGGTGCTGATGTTGGCGGAGTCCGGCAGATAGTTGAGCGCCTTACCAATTACCTGTGTCTTGTCGCCCTCCACCAGAAAACGTGGCATCGCCAGCGTGGCCATCATCGCCTTAAAGGACTTGATGCTGGTGCTGTAAATACCCGTTCGCTTCTTGCCATCCATCCCCAGCACATAGGTATTCCAGCTGGTAATATCGCCCGGGAAGGTGACCGGAAAGGTAGCTTGGCCCTTGCGGTCGGTGAGCAGGCGTGGCTGCCAGAAGGCGTAGTCGGAAAAATTGTCGCGGATGGCGCCGGCTTCGTCCACCGGTAGTTCTGCGGTGAGCCCTTGGGGGCTTTTGTTACCTATTATAATCACACCGCCCGCCGCTCGGGAGCCATAGAGAGCCTCTCCAGCCGCTGCGTCCAGCTTCGTCATAGAAGCGATCAAAGCAGGGTCTAAGTCAGACAGATCGCCGCTGTAAGGCAAGCCGTTCACGATAATAAGTGGCGAGCTTGCGCTTTGGATGGATGCATTTCCTCTGATCTGTATACCAGCAGCACTTCCAGGCGTTGCGTGTACAACCGTTACTGAAGCATAAGCCATTGTTTTCTTCTCTTGCGCGCCATAACCAGTCACCACCACTTCCGAAAGCTGCTTCATATCTTGGTCTAAAGAGGCATCTACCACTCTCCTTCCCTCTGTAGCCACTTCCGAAGTCACATACCCGAGGTAGCGGAACACCAGCACGGCGTTGGAAGGCACACCAAGCTGGTAAAAGCCGTTTGCATCGGTAGCCGTACCGATCCGCGTGCCTTTTACCAGCACGGCCACACCTGGCAGCGGCAAGCCTGAGGGGGCATCCACCACGATCCCCGACACGGTGGAGCTGTACTCGTGAAGACCGCTGGTATAGTTGTCGTTGCGCATTTGCCTGATCACCTGTTGCTGCACTTCTATACTTACTCCACGTTGAGCTTCCCTGATTCGTCTGCTGATCAGTTGCTGTAGTGTTTGGCTATACCTGTCTGCCGGCTTCTGAGCGGCTGGTTGTAGGTATAGCTGTACCTGCCCGTTTGCCTGCACCTGCAGGTCTGTGGCCATATAACTGCTGTCCGGGAACAGTAGCGCCAGCCGATATTTGCCAACCGGTATACCTGTCATCAGGATATTATTGCCGCTGTAGAGTCGAGCGGAGTCGGTTTGACCGGCCTTGTGCAGCACGGCAATGGTAGGCGTTTGCGTGAAGGCGCTGTCCAGTCGCCAGCCTACTCGGCCTTTGGGCAGGTAGTCGTCGTAGCGTGGATTATTACCTAAGGTCTTCTGCAGCCAGAATTGTCGCTGCAGTTCCTCCCACTCCTGCTGCAAATGTTTTTCAATGGGTGCTTCATCATAGAGTGGCACCGGATTGCGCTCCTTCTTGTTCCAGTTGCCAAGATGAACATGCTCGGGCAAAAGTCGGCGCTCGCGCATTTTGAGCAGCTCCCGCTCAAAGGTATAGGTATAGCCCGCCTCCATCTCGAAGGTGGTATTGAAACTGTTATACCTTGTAAACTGGAGATAACCCGGCGAGAATGGCCCCGCCAGCAGAGATTTTGTAGCTGAGTAATAATAGTTGTTTCGGTTAGGGTTGTCCTGAATGCGCAGCACCCTGCGGCCTTGTTTCAGATAAGCCAGATCATTGCCGAAGTTTTGCTCCACCTGCAGGAGGTAGCTATGGAGATTATTGCGCTCCCGAGTAGAGAGGTAGTTCTTCTTTTCAGCCTCTTTCGCATAGGGCACAGCAGTTGGCGTTAGGTCAGCGCTTAGCACCAGTTTGTGGTACGGGCGCAGGTATACGCTGTCAAGAGTGACCAATTTGTCGGCCGTGCGCATCACGATGGTATGGTAGCCGCTGTCTGCCGCAAAGGAATAGGCAGGCATCACATCCGTTCCGGAGAAATACACCGGCACCCGATCAAGGTATACCACATGCACAGGCACCACCCTCCCGGAGTCTACCACAAAGGGCGAGAACTGCGTCAGGCTGTCGCGGGAGAGGCTGTACTCCATAAAAACACCCTGCTTCGGGTATAGAAAGTTGTAATAGGCCATGCTGTCGAGTCCCATGCGGCGGCTCCATTGGTTCCAGTCCATCAGCTGCGTGGCGGCTTTGGACTCGTTGTTGAGCCGCAGCTTCTGATACGATTTGCGGCCTTTATACCTGTCCCAAGACGGCAGTGTGGGCACGCCCTGTGCCGTGAACTTGGAGGTGATGGCATAGGCGGTGAGGTCGGCATTGGACACCGGCTTGCCTTTGGCGTCGCGCACGGTTACGGTCAGGTCGCTCTGCTGACCGGGGTACACCACCTGCGGCGCTTCCACCTCCACGTTCAATGTATACTTGCGGTGCGGCGCCACTTTCTCATCTGACCGGATCTCGCCGCCCCACATGTAGCGCAGCGTCACAAAATAAGGATCATCGCCATGCAGAGTCCGGGTATAGCGTACTTCTTTCTCATGCCCTTTACCCTGCTCCACCAGTTTATCACCCCGGTACACGAAGTACCAGTACGGCAGCTTCCTCGGATTGTCCAACACAAAGTAGAGCGAGTCGTTGCTGCGGTCGGTGAAGGCTTGGATCTGTGAATTCTCGGGATTCAGGGCAAGTGACGCCTCCTGCTCTGGAGTCTGCAAGACGTAGCGCCGCACGTAGGGGTTCACCGGCAAACGGTAAGGCAACTGCACCTTCCGCTCCAGCACTTTGTTGCCTTTCGTGTCGATGGCGATCAGCTTTGCCTCCTGCGGCATGGCTTTGTCGCCTTCGAGGTATTGGGCCAGCAGACTGTCTTGCGAGAGCGTGAGTTTCAGCTGCCCCGGGGTATAGGTATAACTGGCTTCGGCAGACTGAAAACTACGTTCGTTGCTGCTGTTCAGGAAATCAGCCCTTACCTGATAACGCAAAGAAGCCTTCGGAAAAGCCGTGGCAGGTATGGTGATGCTCGTTTCGCCAGCAGACTCCAGCGACTGACTGTGCTTCCAGAGCGTGTCTGGCACAAACACCTGCTGCTCCCGCGACCCGAATACCTGTTTGGTGAACACCACCACCTCTACCCGGGCGTCGAGTAGATTGAGTCCGTTGGCATCTGTACCGCGCACGTGCAGTTGGTTCTCTATACCGGCTTGATGTTCTTCATGCGCCAGTCGCAGCGTATATTTGTTTTCCTTTAGTTCATAGTCTTCATAGGTGAAGGAGTGGCTGACCATTACATCCTCCCTTTTGTTCGTTCTTTCTAGCAACAAGGTATAAGTAGCATCCAGCCGCAGGTTCAGGCTGTCATGTAATACAAACCAACCCTCGTAAGCTCCTTTTCGGTACGGTTCGAACTCCTCCAGTTTCTTTCGCTTGATATCATATCCATCCAACACAAGCTGTGCCTTATATTGCACCGGCTTGCCGTTATCTTTTACTACATAGGCCTTATACCTCACCGTGTCGCCGGGTTGGTAGAGTGGTTTGTTGGTAACGAGGTAGCCTTTGTACTTATCAGCTTTGTCGCGGCGGTGATCCTCGTTAAAAATAGAAGCGACGCTCCGAATCCAACCTTGTGGATATCCCCATTTAATGGTTCTGTACACATCCCGAAACGGCCACCAAGCATAACGAATCGGGAACGTGTTAATCAGTCGCTGCCACCACTTCGGCTTGTAGTGGGACTGGTTGTGCTGCGGCGCAAGCTCTTCATAGAAGGTATGGCCAGAGTGGGTCACACTGACAACTCCCTTCTTGGGTCCTTTCTTTAGACGATAGGTGTTGGTTTTGTTGTCAAACGGCACGCGCTTCTTGCCTGCCATTACCTGCGCATCGGACACCAGTTGCCCCAGACTGTCGTGTATCAGCAGGGTAAGCTCCGGCTGCATGTGCAGCAGCTTCGCCTGCAGTTTGCTCTTTGTTTCCAGCCAATAAACCAAATCGGGACCTTGGGCATGCATGTACAGGTAGTGCCCCTGTGGTAATGGTTTGTTGTAATCCTTGCCGATTGCAAAGGAATCGACTACGGTATGGAAGAAACTGCTTTTAACCACATCAGGCCCTTTTTCATAAATCTTCAGGGCCTGCTCGTCTGTGATTTGGTAGATATAGGTATAGGGGCTGCGCAGTTGGGAGTTTGCAAGACGACCCTGCGAGAAAGCTGAAACGGTGATTAGGGAAATGAATAGTAGCAGTAGTAATTGTTTAAACATAGCAGCGGCGTCAATTCCCTATCAATATACTAAAAATAGTATATACTGACTCCTGAATTTCTATCCCAGCCTGTTATAATAGCATTGGCTTATGGTAGGACTTCCATGCCACCCCAAATTTACGGCCAAGACCTCTATTTAATTTTTGCAACAAAGACTTATTCAAGGCACACATAAAATTAATCCTATAAAAGCCACATTCCTTTATAAGCCATGCAAAGCTTATATTTAGCAAAAACCAGCTATTTAAATCGTTAACTAAATTTATTGAAAACCAAATAACTATATACCGATTACCCCGTACTTTAAAAATACAATACTCACCCAATAGTATGTTTTTAATTTTATAGTATTTAATAAAGGACGCCTCTGCTGCTAAAGCATCCTCCTTTATATGTTAAATCTTTTTAAGGGACGTCGCCATGGAAATTACCAACCACACCTCGCACCAGAATCGCCATATCTTTTTTGTGAAAGGACTTGTAAAACAACAAGCGCTCGATAAAATCCGCCAAGCAATTGCCGAAGCGCCAACTGACGGCAATAAAGAGCTTTGGATTGACTGTTCGCACGTAGACCGTCTGCATATTACCAACAGCAGCATCTGTTCATTTGTGAGCGAACTGCTTAAGATCAGAAAACATAACGTGAAGGTGGTGCTGTGCGATATGAATGCCACCACGGAGCGTCTGTTCCGCCTCCTCCGCCTCGACACGCTTTTTGACAAGGCAAAGTCTTTTGAGGAAGTTGAACAACAGCAAAATCCGCAATTCGCCGCCTAAGCCAAACGGATTTTCTATAAAAACAAAAGAGCGCCTCTGCTAAATCAGAGGCGCTCTTTCTTTTAGAACTGTATACCTATACTACTACAGGCTCATAGTCAGGATCTGTTCTACATCCGCCACTTGTATATCGGCCCGCTCACCTAGGTTCTTAACACCCCGCTCCTCAAAGCGCTTCACAATCTCTTGGATCGTTGATTTGTCTACATCATAATCCTTGAGCTTGGTGCGAATATCCAGCGACTCGAAAAAATCGGCGGTAGCCTGCACCGTGGCTTCGATTCGCTCGTCTTCACTGCCTTTCGTAATACCCCACACCCGCTCGCCGTACTGCAACAGCTTTTCTCTCTTGGTATCGCGTTTGTAGCGCAGCAGCGATGGCAGCACGATGGCCAAGGTACGGGCATGGTCGATGCCATGCAGGGCCGTTAGTTCGTGGCCTATCATGTGCGTGGCCCAGTCCGTCGGCACACCTACCCGAATCACACCATTTAGCGCCATGGTCGCGCACCACATAATGTTGGCGGTCGTATCGTAATCAGTGGGGTTCTGCAGCGCTTTCGGCCCCTCCTCTTTCAGCGTGATCAGGATGGACTCCGCTAGCCGATCCTGCAGCGGCGCATTGACCGGATAAGTCAGGTACTGCTCCAGCACGTGTGTGAAGGCGTCTACAATACCGTTGCTGAGCTGGCGCAAAGGCAGTGAGAAGGTAGTTTCAGGGTCGAGAATGGAGAATTTTGGGAAGGTAAGCGGCGAACCGAACGCAAGTTTCTGTCTTGTTTCTTCCCGTGTGATCACAGAACCAGAGTTCATCTCGGAGCCCGTAGCAGGCAGGGTTAGCACTGCTCCGAAAGGTATAGCTCTGGTCACAGGCACTTTCTCAGAGCAGATTGTCCAAGGGTCGCCGCCCTCGAAAGGTATAGCCGCAGCTATGAATTTGACTCCGTCGATGACAGAACCGCCACCCACGGCCATAATGTAGTCTACCTGCTCTTGTTTTGCCAGTTCGACCGCCTGCATCAGGGTTTCGTAGCGCGGGTTGGGCTCTATTCCGCCAAACTCCACTACTTTATGGCCCTTTAGGCCATCCATTACCTGTTCATATACGCCGTTCTTTTTGATGCTCCCGCCCCCATAGGCTATGAGCACGCGTGCATCTGCCGGTACTTCGGTGGCCAATGCCGCTATCTGCCCTTTGCCGAAAATGATTTTTACCGGATTATAAAAAGTGAAATTGTTCATAGAAATTTAAAATGTACTGATTAGTTCGTGTTATAATCTGCCACTTTCACAAGTTGTTTGCCGGTGTTCTCTCCTTTAAACAAGCCGAAGAAAGCCTGTGGCAGCTGATCGAAGCCTTCGACTATATGCTCCTCGTACTGCAATTTACCAGCTTTTAGCCAGCTTACCAGCTCGGTGGCTGCTTCTGGGAAACGCGCTGAATAGTCGCTTACGATAAAACCCTTCATCAAAGCGCTCTGCTTCAACAGGATAGGTTCCACCCGTGGACCGGTCGGAACTGAGGTAGCATTGTACAGCGCGATCTGTCCACAAACCGCGATGCGGGCGAATTTGTTTAGCAAGGTATAGACGGCATCCGATATTTCCCCGCCCACGTTGTCGAAATAGATATCCACCCCATCAGGGCAGGCGCCTGACAGTGCTTCGCGCATATTATCCGTGGTTTTGTAATTGATGGCTTCGTCAAAGCCCAGCTCATTCTTCAGATAAGCTGTCTTGTCATCAGAGCCGGCTATACCGATCACGCGGCAGCCTTTGAGTTTGGCGATCTGCCCGACCACGGTGCCCACTGCGCCAGCCGCTCCGGATACGACCACTGTCTCTCCCTCCTTCGGTTCTCCGATATACAGCAGACCGCAATAGGCTGTCATACCCGGCATACCCAGTATACCTAAGTGGTAGCTCAGTGGTGCTAAATCCGGGTCCAGCGGGCTGAGGCCTTTTCCATCGGAGATGCTATGGGTTTGCCACGGCAGATTGCCCAGCACCACGGCTCCGGTCTCATACCTGTCGTTTCGGCTTTCCATGACCTCCGCCACCACGCCTCCCATAATCGGCTCGTTCAGATTATAGGGTGCCACATAGGACTTAGCCTCGCTCATGCGGCCACGCATGTAGGGGTCCACTGATACGTAAAGCGCCTTTAGCAACAGTTGTCCCTCCTGCAGCCCGGGAAGCTCTTCTTCCTTAAACTCAAAGTTCTCCTCCGTCGGCATGCCCTGCGGACGGCTCTTCAATAAAATGCTCTTGGTTTTCATAGGCTCTGTTTCTTATACCTATTAGTGTATGGAAAACCGGCCTTAGGGGTTATGGTTTTATTTGTATAAAGTGGCCTAAATGAAAAAAGGATGATACCGGCTCTGTCGCCAATATCATCCTTTACAACAGTACAATACAGTTGCTTATTTCTCGATGGCCTTAAACACCATATGCGTCAGAAAATCTTCCAGCTCACTGCCGCCATCTTCGTGTATGTTCGTCAACGAAGGCAGGTGAAGTGCAAAGAACTTCTGATAATGCGCACTCTCCGCTATGGTAGAAACCAAAGAAGCAGGATATTTATAATCCGGATTGATCTCGTGCACGATCTCGGCTATTCGCTTGCACAGGCGCTTATAACTTAGGAAGAAGCCCTCCTTGTTGTTGGCATCCACTTCCTTCGTCAGATAGGCCTTGGCCGACTCGGCCACGACAATGCGCTGTAGGGTTACCTCGTCGATATGCTCAAAATCCATATCTTTCTCAATGCGCCCCGACAGAATTCTGATGGCAATTTTCAAGCGAGCTTCAGCCGAAGCGATGTTGTTGGTAGCGAACACCAGCCGGTATTCCAGCCAGTTCCAGTACCACGAAATCAGGTAAGAGAGCAGCATGTGCTTACTCTCGAAGTACCTGTAAATCGTCGCCTCGGTAGTGCCAATGCGCTCGGCCAGTTTTTTAAAGGTGAAGGCCTCCAGCCCCAGTTCATCGATCAGAAAGATGCCGTGCTTGATAATATCACGGCCTTTATCTGATGATTCCGGGTCTTTGAGGTATACCTTCTCCTCTACTCTGATTTTAATATTTGCTAGCAAGTTCCTCATGCAGCGTTTCAGTCATATTTTCAACGTTATCATAGAACGTCACAACACCGGTTTCTACGTCGTACATTCCGCCCACGATGCCAATCTCGCCTTTTTCTATCATTTCGCGAAGGATCGGGCTGTTTTTCTTAATCTCGCCCACGGTCCACACCACATTGGTTTCGGCTACTTTCTCCACAAACTCACCGTTCTTAGAGCTTCTGTCGCCTTCGTATTCCACAGCGCTCACAGCCGGCTCTATCTTGTGAAGCAATGTGCTCAGGTTGCCCATCTCCACATGGTCACAGGCTCCTTTAATGGCACCGCACTTACTGTGCCCCAGCACGACAACCAGTTTAGAACCAGCCACCTTGCAGGCAAATTCCATGCTACCCAGTATATCCTCGTTCACAATGTTACCGGCAATACGGGCGCTAAAGATGTCACCCAAGCCTTGGTCGAAGATCAGCTCAGCCGATGTGCGGGAGTCGATGCAGCTTAATACGATAGCAAAAGGGAATTGGCCTTCCGACGTTTCGTTTACCTGCTGCAGCAGGTTACGGTTTACTTTCAAGTTACTCACAAAGCGCTTGTTGCCTTCCAGTAGGATTTCTTTTGCGCGCTGTGGCGTCAGCTCTGACTGTGTCTCTTTGTTCTGTGTTCTCATGGTTTTAAATATTTTTTAATCAATGGATAATACTTTCTTAAAATTAGCCCATAGGCCGTCTATTCTTAAAACTTCACACCTTCGTATTCAAGCTTCTCGTCCTCAGCCGTGCTTTTTATCTTCAGGTTGATGTCGTTGCTGTGGGCCGTTTCCTTATAGTTCTCAATGAGTTCCAGCACGTCAGGGTCCACCACGGCTGAGCGGGACATGTCTATCTCCAGTTCAGAGCCCTTCGGCACCTTGCGAAGTTCTTGCAGAATATTGCCTTTGTTCAGGAAGGTCACCTCCTCGGCCAGAACAATGCGGTACTTGTCTTTGCCTGCCGGAGTCTTCTCTTTCTGTAGCGTATGCGATACTTGGTAACTGTTTTTGAGGATAAAGAAGATCCCTACCACCATGCCGATGCCGATGCCGGTGAGCAGGTCGGTGAAAACGATCGCCAACACGGTTACCACGAAAGGCAGGAACTGGTTCCAACCGCCACGGTACATGCCCATAAACAAAGCCGGCTTGGCAAGCTTATACCCCACCACCAACAGGATGGCGGCCAAGGAAGCCAGCGGAATCAGGTTCAACACGCCTGGTATGGCGATGACGCTGACCAGAATAAGCACACCGTGGATAAGAGCCGACAGCTTGGTGCGGCCACCAGACTGAATGTTGGCCGAGCTGCGAACGATTACCTGCGTAATAGGCAGACCGCCGATCAGGCCCGACACAATGTTACCGACACCCTGTGCCTTAAGTTCGCGGTTAGCCGGACTGATACGCTTTTGCGGGTCTAGTTTATCGGTTGCCTCGAGGCAAAGAAGCGTCTCTAAACTGGCTACGATGGCCAGTGTGCCTGCCAAAAACAGCACATCGTACGTCAGGATACGGCTGAAGTCAGGCGTGGTGAATTGCTGGAAGAAGCCGCCCAAACTCGTTGCCACCGGCAGTTCCACCAAGTGGTTTGCACGCAAGGCCATCTCCGGAAAAGCATTCAGGAAAACCAAGTTGAGTATGATGCCCAATACTACGACTACCAAAGGCCCCTGTATGATTTGGAAAATCTTGCCTTTCTTGGACAGTACCATATCCCAGAAGATCAGGATAAAGAGCGATAGTCCGCTGATAATAACAGCCGCCGGCGTTATGTAGCGCAGGGATTCGAACAGCAGGGAGAAAGTGGTATCGCCGTCAGGCTCCATGAAGTGTAGGCTGCCTTCGTAGCTCTCGTCATAACCGAAGGCATGCGGAATCTGCTTCAGGATGATGATGACGCCGATACCTGAGAGCATACCTTTGATAACGGAGGACGGGAAATAGTAACCAATAGTACCCGCTTTCAGAAAGCCCAGAGCCAATTGGATGACACCCGCCAGCACGACTGCAGACAAAAACACCTCATAGCTACCCAATCCCTCGATGGCGTGCAGCACGATTACGGCCAAACCAGCCGCCGGACCACTTACGCCCAGTTGCGAACCACTGATGAGTGTTACGACTATACCTCCGACGAAACCGGCAATAATACCGGAGAACAGAGGAGCGCCGGAGGCCATGGCAATTCCAAGGCACAGCGGCACCGCCACCAGAAACACGACGATACCCGCCGGTAAATCATTTTTCAACTCTTTAAAGGTAACCATAGCGAATCTTCTTCAATTAATAGGTTTAGAACTCGGTACAATAGTAATACTATAACGCCACAAAGTAAAGCCCTGTTTAGTTCACTTGCTAATTTTTTTAAGTGACTTTCATCACTTAGGCAGTGATTTTAATCATTGTTTTTGCCCGCGAAGGAACGTAACTCGCAGCTTGAACAGCTTAGGCGGGAAGATGTTCTCATGGAGCATGTCTTTTAAATGTCGTAAATTGCCTGTCCTAAAGCACGTGGGTGTACTTTATTAGCTAACCCGTTATTTTTTGATTAATTCTGCTTACACTTATGCAACAGTGGACTAAACTGAGTAAGGACACGATCCGAACCATCGTATTCAATGCGCTGGAAGAGAACATCAACTTTTATGAGGAGAACATACTAGGCGTACCAGGCTCGCACCTCGACAACAAAGTGTTTTATCAGGATGCCCCTTTCTTGAAAGACGCCCCTTTCCTGACCGCGCTCATCCACAACCCAAACCATATCGGCTGCCATACCTTAGGGGCTTCAGAGTCTTTTTTCAGAGGCACACACCAGATCGAGCGGGAACTGATCGGGCTGTGCGCTGAGCAGATCCTGAAAGCCGAGCCGGACAGTTGTGACGGCTACGTGGCGGCGGGTGGCACCGAGGCTAATTTGCAGGCGATTTGGATCTACCGCAACTACTTCCGCAATCACGAGGGCGTACGCAACGACAGCATCTGCATCCTCTGCTCCCGCGATAGCCACTACTCCATGAGCAAAGCAGCTAATGTGTTTGACCTCGCCATCGCCATGGTACAGGTGGACGAGGCAACCCGCGCCATTGATGAGGAGCACCTGCAAGAGGTAATCGCGACGCAGAAAGCAAAGGGCAAGAGCCACTTTATTGTGGTGGCCAATATGATGACAACCATGTTTGGCTCAGTGGATAACGCAGAGGTATATGCAGCTACGCTTGAAGCCAATGACTGCCGGTTTATGATACACGTGGATGCGGCTTTCGGAGGCTTCATCTACCCTTTCACCAACCCGGACAACACGCTCAACTTCCAAAATAAGCACATCACCTCCGTGACCTTGGATGCGCACAAGATGGTGCAGGCACCTTACGGCACGGGCATCTTCCTGATCCGGAAAGGCTTTATGCAGCACGCCAACACCAAGGAGGCCAGCTACGTGGAGGGCGAGGACTTTACCCTGATCGGTAGCCGCTCTGGTGCCAACGCCATCGCCGTTTGGATGATTCTGATGACCTACGGGCGCTACGGCTGGGAAGAGAAGACTACTACCCTGCTCAACCGCGCCGCTTGGTTGGCCGGCGAACTGGACAAAGCAGGTATAGCTTACTACCGCAACCCTTATTCAAACATCATTACCATGCGTAGCGAGCACCTTAACAAAGGAGTCGCCAGCAAGTATGGCCTTGTGCCGGACAACCACCATGAGGCCAACTGGTACAAAGTTGTGGTAATGGACCATGTGACCATCGACCGCCTGATCCCACTTTTAGAAGATTTGAAAGCCTATCAAAAAGAGGCTTGCTTGATAGAATAGGCTTGAATAGCTCATCCCCCATAAAACAGGAAAGGCTCCCTTGTTGGGAGCCCTTCCTGTTTTATGGGGCTTCTGGCGCTTACATTGTCGCTACTACCTTCCTTTCGGCTACCGCACCATTTCCCTGATAATTTGCCAAGAATAGCGCCAGTTTATCCATGGTCAGGCTCAGCTCCTCGAGTTCCGGCAGGTATACGATGCGGAAGTGGTCCGGCTGCGGCCAATTAAAGCCACTGCCCTGCACCAACAGCACATGCTGCTCCCGCAGGAAATCCAGCACAAATGCCTGATCATCCTTTATACCGTACTTTTTGACATCTATTTTCGGGAAAAGATAAAAAGCCCCCTTGGGTTTGACACAGCTAATACCGGGTATGGCAACCAGCTTATCATAGCAAAGGTCGCGCTGCTGCCGGAGTCTGCCGGTGGGCAGCACGAGTTCCTCCATCTGCTGCGGTCCTTCCAAGGCGGCCTCTATGGCAAACTGCGCTGGCACATTGCTGCACACCCGCAGGCTCGCCATCGTATTCAGGCCGTCTATGTAGCTTTTGGCCTTTGCCTTGTTGCCGCTCACCAGCATCCAGCCCGCCCGGAAACCGGCCGCCAAGTAGTTTTTGGACAGCCCGCTGAAAGTCACCGTCAGCACGTCATCAGAAAAGGTGGCCGTGGAGCGGAATTCCACTTCATCATAGAGAATCCTGTCGTAGATCTCATCCGAAAACAGCACCAGCCTGTGTTCCGCCGCCAACTCGACCAGCCCCTGCAACAGCTCCGGCGGGTACACCGCACCAGTCGGGTTATTCGGATTGATGATCACGATAGCTTTCGTGCGGCTCGTAATCTTGCTTTTGATGTCATTCAAATCAGGGTTCCAATCCGACGCCTCGTCGCAGAGGTAGTGCACCGCCTTTCCGCCTGAGAAGCGCACTGCCGCCGTCCACAGCGGATAATCCGGCGCGGGCACTAGCACCTCGTCGCCGGGATTGAGTAATCCCTGCACCGCATGCAGAATCAGCTCGCTCACGCCGTTGCCGATCGAAATATCATCGGTGTGAATGCCCGCTATACCTTTTGCGGCATAGTAAGTCTTAATGGCCTCGCGGGCCGATAGCAAGCCTTTGTGATCGGAATAACCCTGTGCGTGGCGCAGGTTGTCTATAATGCTTCGGATGACAGCCTCCGGCGCATCAAAGCCGAAGGGAGCCGGGTTCCCGATGTTCAGTTTGGTAATGCGGTGGCCTGCCTGCTCCAGTTCCTTTGCCTTCTCATATATGGGCCCGCACAGTTCGTAATGAACCGCATTGAGCCGCGTGCTGCGTTGTATCATGTATTCGTAAATTTCCCAAATTTAATGCTTTGCCACACACTTTAAACCTACACGAGTCATTAAAATCATGTCGCTGTTTTTGGCAGAAGCCAGCACCCACTTATACCGGCAGCATCATAAAAAAATCGGTCTAAGACACACGACTTTCCCTTGCTTATACCTGTTGAAAATTCTCTCTCATTACTTACAGCGATACTTCATACACAATAATATTAAACGCTGAATCACAAAACACTAACACAACTCACACATGCGTTAAAAAGGCGAATCTGCGACACCGGGCTTATGGTCAGCTTGCACAGGCACTACTTCAAAACCTCCCTCCGCAAGCAAGCGCACCAAGTAGAGTTTGTCGAAGCCTTCATCGGCTTGGAGATGGTTTAGTCGCTTGTGGGTACCATAGATGTCAAACTCCCAATATAGTTCCTGCTAAGGCAGAACCAAAAACTAAAATTCTTAGTATATATTGCCAAATATATTAGCAAACCCTATATTTGAGGCATGTGTCGCGAAAGAGACCAAAACAGACAGCACTATGGAAAAAACACATACCCTGAACACCCTGCCGGAGAGCCTTGAGATACTACCCCTTCACTTATCAGAGTTATTGGACCTGCCTATCAGCCAGAGTTACGTGGCGGCGGGCTTCCCCTCGCCGGCCGAGGACTATCTAGAAGATAAAGTCAATCTGCAGCAGGTGCTCATCCGCAACCCCACCGCTACTTATCTGTTGCGGGTACGGGGCGAGTCGATGCGTGACGCCCGCCTGCACGACGGCGACATACTTGTGGTGGACCGCTCCCTCAAGCCGAGCCACGGACACATCATCATCGGGGTGGTGGACGGCGAGTTCACCGTGAAGCGGCTGCTGCAGAAAGGCCCCCGCCTGTTTCTGCAGCCGGCCAACGAACTATACCCGCCTGTGGAGATTACGGAGGAAATGGATTTCAAACCGTGGGGCGTCGTGGTGTGGTCGCTGCACAAAGTGAACGGTGGCCATGACTAGCCTTTTCGCCCTCGTGGACTGCAACAATTTCTACGCCTCCTGCGAGCGGGTATTCGACCCGAAACTGGAGGGCAAGCCCATCGTGGTGCTCTCCAATAACGACGGTTGCATCATCGCGCGGTCCAACGAGGCCAAGGCCTTAGGCATTAAAATGGGTGAGCCCGCCTTTCAAGTAAAAGATGTAATAGAGCAACACAACGTACACGTTTTCAGCAGCAACTACACATTGTATGGCGACATGTCGGCACGGGTGATGCAGACACTGGCGCAGTTCACACCCAACCTAGAGGTATACTCCATCGATGAGGCTTTTATGGACTTGGGCAACTTCTACGGCCGCGATCTGAACCAGTATGCCGGGGAGATACGCCATACCGTCAGGACATGGACAGGTATACCGGTGTCGGTGGGCGTTGCCCCAACCAAGACGCTGGCCAAGTTGGCTAACCGGCTTTCGAAAAAGTCTAAGAAAGCGGACGGGGTACTGGTGCTCACAGATGAGCGGCACATCATGGAAGCCCTTCGACGAACGGAGGTAGGCGACGTGTGGGGCGTGGGCAGACGCTATGCCCGCAAGCTGGCCGGCTTTGGCATACACTCCGCCTTGGACCTGCGCAATGCCTCCGATGCCTTCGTAAAGAAACACCTGACCGTGGTGGGCCTGCGCACCGTGCGGGAGTTGCGGGGTGAGCCTTGCCAAGATCTCGAAATGATGGCTCCTAACAAGCAGCACATCTGCACTTCGCGTTCGTTTGGCAAAGCAGTCACGGAACCGTCGCAGCTGCAGGAGGCTACGGCTAACTACGCTTCGCGCTGCGCCGCCAAGCTGCGCAGCCAGCAGAGCTGTGCGGGAGCTATTACAGTGTTTGTGGAAACAAACCGTTTTCGGGAAGCGGACGCACAGTACTTCAATAGCAAAACTATCGCCCTGCCTACCGCCACCAACAGCACACTGGAACTGCTGCAGTATGCCAGTCTGGCCTTGCAGTCGCTCTACCGCGAAGGCTACCGCTATAAGAAAAGCGGCGTGATCGTGTCGGAGTTGCGGCCTCAGAACCAAGTACAGACCTCCCTACTCGACACCGTGGACCGCGACAAGCACCAACGGCTCATGCATACCCTCGACAAACTAAACAGCGCCTGGGGCCGCGACACGGTCACCTGCGCCGCACAGGGCACCACCCGCCCGTGGCAGCTGAAATGTGAAAAGAAGTCGCCTTGCTATACCACACAGTTGGGGGAATTGCTGTGTGTTGGGTGATTGTCCCAACTCAGAACAGGAGGAGAAGCGGTGCATGATTGTCATACCCCTAGTCCGGGATCTTCGACTTCAAAGGGGGACTTAGTTCTCATAACATAGCAAAAGTCGCTAACTAAAAGCTAAGCACAAGAGCTAAATTCAGATTTCTCACTAAAGTTCGAAATGACAGTAAAAGAGTTTTAACACTATGAAAGCAGAAGAATTTTTGAAGGGAAGAGGCGCCCAGTATAATCCGGCAAACCCATACCTGAAACAGGAGTATGTCGCTGAGCACATCGAGGGACTGGATGAGGCGATGCTCTCCAACTCCAGAACCGAGTTCTTCACGGAGCACCCCAAAAAGATCGTGAACAAAGTGGAGAGTCCGGACTTGGGGCTCTCCTACTCCATGAACCCCTACCAAGGCTGTGAGCACGGCTGCGTGTACTGCTACGCCCGCAACACGCACCAGTATTGGGGCTACGGCGCCGGACTGGACTTTGAGCGCAAGATCATCGTCAAGGAAAACGCCTCGGAAGTACTGGCACACCAACTGGAGAATAAGAACTGGCAGGTGATGCCCATCATGCTGGCCGGCAACACCGACTGCTACCAGCCCATCGAAGCGAAGAAACAACTGACTAGGCGTATGCTCGAGGTGCTGCTTCAGTACCGCCATCCAGTCAGCATCATCACCAAAAACGCGCTCATCCTCCGCGACCTCGACCTGCTGCAGGAGCTCAACAAGCTGGACTTAGTGCATGTGAACATCAGCATCACGACCCTCGATGAGAAACTGCGCCAGAAGCTGGAGCCCCGCACCGCCACGGGCGCACGGCGTATGCAGGTGGTGAAGCAACTGACGGACGTCGGTATACCTGTCAATGTGATGGTAGCCCCCATTATCCCCGGTCTCAACGACTCTGAGATTCCCGCCATCATTAAACGTGCGGCCGAGGCGGGTGCCAGCAGCGCGGCTTATACCATCGTACGGCTCAACGGCAGCATCGGCCCCATCTTCGAAGACTGGATTCGGGAGGCTTTTCCAGACCGGGCTGACAAGGTGTTGAGCCAAATCGCAGACTGCCACGGCGGACAACTCAACGACAGCCGCTTCGGCACGCGCATGCGCGGCGAAGGTCGTTTTGCGGATGCTATCAACAAGCTCTTTAAGATGAGCCGCAACCGCTACTTGGCAGGCCGCAGCATGAAACCCTACAACTATAACCACTTCTGCACCAAAGCAGGTATACAGATGAATCTCTTTTAAAAGTTGAATTAAAGTCAGTCTACTCAGATACCCTTGTACTCGCCCACACAGGTATAAGCGGATGGCGCATTGAAAAACAACCCTTTCAACCAAATGCTAACAGCCTGTTGCGAATGCCGCCAATAAGCCTTATCATTGGTAGGCACAACATTTGGCTGACCTACAAGGTATAGAAAACCACCCGTGCCGCCTGCTATTTCAAGACAGTAAAAAACCTTGCATGGAACCCGGAAAAGACATTATAGTAAATAGCTGGGCAGACGTACAATCCGCCCTTTTTGACCACAGCTGGAACGAAAACCTCAGGCGCTTCCGCTCCTCCTATGTGTACAGGGGGTCATGGAGTCTGCAATACGACTTAAGTACCAGCCTGACGCGGCTCGGCAGTCGGTACCACGAACTGGAGCCTCACATTCTGCGCAACTTTCGGAAGTATGCCCATAGCAATTCGGCACCCGGCGACTCGATATGGAACTGGCTGGCCGTGGCGCAACACCACGGTCTTCCTACCCGCCTCCTCGACTGGACTTACTCCCCCTATGTGGCCTTGCACTTCGCTACCCAGAACCTGTCCAGCTACGACGAGGACGGCGCCATCTGGTGCGTGGATTATGTGAAGGCCAATGAGTTTTTACCACTTAAGCTCAAAACGGCAATCAAGGAGGAAGGCTCGAATGTATTCACCCCGGAAATATTGCAGCCCGTTTGCTGCTCTCTCAAAGAGCTGGCCTTGCTGCAAGGCGAAGAATATGTTGTTTTCCTAGAGCCCCCTTCGCTAGACGCCCGCATTGTGCACCAGTACGCCCTGTTCTCGCTTATGTCGACGGCGCAGGCCAACATGAGTGCATGGCTAGAACAGCATCCAGAGCTATATTTTAGGGTGATTATACCTGCCAGCCTAAAATGGGAAATACGGGACAAGCTGGACCAAGCCAACATCACCGAGCGCGTGCTTTTCCCGGGCTTGCAGGGCTTGAGCCAATGGTTAAAGAGACACTACACCCATGACTGAACCGTCATAAGTTTTTTACTAAAAAAACGGCTCAGGGCGCTGATTTCTCCCAAAATATCCATACTTTGATAGACCGTTTACAGAAATTTTTACGCCTACTAAATGAACCCTTTTTTACTGCCTGCAGGCAAAGCCTCCAAAAGCCTTGCTTTGAATAACTTAACCTGCTTCCGCTTAAACAAATCCCTGAAGTACACACCCGGTATCCTCGCCGCCGCCCTCTTCCTGAGCACTTCCTCCTGCACGCAGGAGAAGGAAGCGCATTCGGCCACGCTGCCGGATAGCACGGAAAGGTATGAGTTGCCTGCCGCGGCAGACAGCGCCGTTACCGCTTCAGAAGACACCATGACTGTCCAAGTGGCAAGCCCGGAACAGGCAGATGCTCCCGCACCGGCAGCTACTCCAGATTCCTATGTGTATCCGGGACCGGCTCCACTACCGGGCGCCATCCTGCCGCAGAAGCGTATTCTGGCCTACTATGGCAATCCGCTTTCGAAGCGTATGGGTATATTGGGTGAATATCCGGTTGAAGAAATGCTCCGCCGTCTGGACGAAGAGGTGGCCAACTGGACCAAAGCCGACTCGCTCACACCCGTTCAGCCCGCCCTGCACGCCATTGTGGTGACCGCCCAAGGGCACCCGGGCCGTGGTGACAAGTACCGCCTCCGCATGACCGACAAAATGATAGAAGATGTGTTGGAGATGGCCAGTCAGCGCGATGCGTTGGTGTTTCTGGATGTGCAGGTAGGCCGCAGCACCCTACCCGAGGAGTTACCCCGCCTGACCCAGTTCCTGAAGCTGCCAAACGTACACTTGGGTATAGACGCCGAGTTTGCCATGAAAGAGGATGGAGTGCCCGGAAAGAAAATAGGCAGCTTCGATGCCGAGGACATCAACTACGCTACTGAACTGCTGGCTAATATCGCCAAAGAGTACAACCTGCCGCCTAAACTGCTCATCGTGCACCGCTTCACGCAGCGCATGATCCAGAACTCTCAGGACATCAAACTCCGACCGGAGGTACAGGTGGTGATGCATATGGACGGCTGGGGATCGCCGGCACTTAAAAAGGACACCTACCGCCGCTTTATTGCCAAAGAGCCCGTGCAGTATACAGGTTTTAAGGTGTTCTATAAGAATGACACCCGAAACAATACCCGCCTGATGACACCTGAGGAGATATTGCAGCTGAATCCAAAACCGCTGTATATCCAGTATCAATAAGGCAAAAGAGAAACGATCCTTACTCTTTAAGTTAAGTTGCTTCGCCCGTTGCTAGCGAGTTTTATGCAAACTCGCTAGCAACGGGCGAATTAGTTATCGCATAGCTGCCTGTTATATAAATCTTCCGTTCAAAGCGCCAGTCCCGTTTGCCGTATCAAAGGATTGTCAGTAGCAAATGCTAAAAGAAAAATTATTATTTCAGTAGTTGCCTTTCTGATTATGAAAAATATTCCCGAAATTAATCACGAGACCACACGCAGACAAAAATGTAAAAAAAACGGGACACAAAATGAGTAAAAAGGTCCGGGTTTTGCGTTACAAGTAAAAGACAATATTAAACAATGCACTTATAAAGCCAGAAGGGCTATAGGCGCCAGAAACCACAAAATTCGGGAATCATGACGCAGTTGTTCAAGCTCTCCAATCTGACTACGTTTTTAGTTCGGTTTATTCAGATCATCATCGTGTTCCCGATGGCGGTCCTTATCAGTTTTTACCTCCCGCCCATTAGTTTTATCGACTACGAGCTGAACTTCCTCCTGTGCGTTGTTTTGGCGGCTATTGTTTCGGTGGTCATTACGCTTATCAGCCACAAACTTATCCTGTTGGCCTTTGTGGGTATTATGGGGGCCATGTTCTTCAATAGTACTTTCGACGACTATACGATGGAGAACCTCTACGCTGACTATAATGCCATGCTGGTGAACATGACCAGTAACTCCAGCAAAGTATCTTATTTCAAGCCGGTGAAAGGCACTTACTTTCAGGAGCGTCGCGTGAAAAGCGCCATGCAGCCGACACACCCGGCCGTTCGCTCCTTTGCCGTAGAAAACTCCACCCGCTACTTCCACGACGAGTACTACCGCAAGTATGGCAAGATGGTGCGCTATTTCTCGCTCTTTAAGCATGTGCGCAACAGTTGGCGCTACGTAAATGACCCGCTGGGGCTCGACTACTACTCCCCTCCTACTGAAAGTATCCAACTGCTGGCAGGCGACTGCGACGACTATGCCATCCTGATGGCCTCTTCGATTATGGCCATCGGTGGTGAGGCCCGCATCGTGATCTCGCCTAACCACATGTATGCGGAGGTGAAGATGGGCACTGTGGAGGATCTGGACAAGGTAAGCTATGCCGTGCGTTCGCTTTTCCCGGATGAGGTGACAGGCGGCAAAATCCACTTCCACGAGACAAACGGCGAACTCTGGATCAACTTCGACTACACCGCTGGCTATCCGGGTGGCCCGTTCTTGGAGCCGGAGCTATACAGCGTGATCAATTTCACCAATTCCTAAGCCTTGCAGAGCTGATTATACCCTGATAGCATAGCTTATTTTCAAGATATACCGTACAAATGCAGCAGCCGCTTGATTAGCGGCTGTTTATTTTATATACTTATCCTCACAGAATAAAACAAACGAAGAAAATATGCCCAAAATCCTGATCATAGATGACGAGCGGGCCATCCGCAGCACATTAAAGGAGATATTGGAATTTGAAAACTATACCGTTGACGAAGCCGAAGACGGTTTGAAAGGATTGCAGCAAATCGGCAAAACCAAGTATGATGCCGTACTCTGCGACATCAAGATGCCGGGTATGGATGGTATAGAGGTACTGGAGAAGGCTATGGAAGTAGCGCCTGACACCCCTTTTATCATGATATCGGCGCACGGCACCATCGATACGGCCGTGGAGGCCACCAAAAAAGGCGCCTACGACTTCCTGCAGAAGCCACCGGATCTGAACCGACTGCTGGTGTCGGTGCGCAATGCGCTCGACAAATCCAGTCTGGTGACCGAAACCAAAATCCTGAAGAAGAAAATATCGAAGACCTACGAAATGGTAGGCACCTCTGAAGCGCTGGGCCGCGTGAAGCAGGCTATTGAGAAAGTAGCTCCAACCGACGCCCGGGTGCTAATTACCGGTCCGAACGGTTCCGGTAAGGAATTGGTGGCGCGTGCGATTCATGAGCATAGCAACCGCTCTGGCGGCCCGCTTATAGAGGTGAACTGCGCCGCTATACCGAGCGAACTGATCGAAAGTGAATTGTTCGGCCATGAGAAAGGCTCCTTTACCTCAGCCGTAAAGCAGCGCATCGGTAAATTTGAGCAGGCCAATGGCGGCACCCTGTTTTTGGACGAAGTGGGCGACATGAGCCTGTCGGCGCAGGCTAAAGTGCTGCGTGCCCTGCAGGAGCACAAGATCACCCGTGTAGGCGGCGACAAAGACATACAGGTGGATGTGCGCGTACTGGCCGCTACCAACAAGAACCTGCTGGAAGAGATTGAAGCCAAGACGTTCCGAGAAGACCTTTACCACCGTCTGGGTGTTATCCTAATCCATGTGCCGCCGCTGAATGAGCGTCGCGAGGATATACCTGACTTGGTGCAGAAGTTCCTGCAGGACATTGCCAATGACTATGGCAATAAGCCGAAAGAGATCACGGCCGATGCCTTGGAGTACTTGAAAACCTTGGACTGGCGAGGAAACGTGCGTGAGCTTCGCAATGTGGTAGAGCGCCTCGTCATTATGAGCGGACAGGAAATCACACAGGAGGACGCCAAGGCTTATGCCCGTCCGGCGGTATCCTAAAGACAGTCACCTATACTTATGCTCACCTTAGCAAAACGCCCCGGCCAAATGGCTGGGGCGTTTTGTTTTATACCTAAGCTGCCTTTTGCTGCTTCTGTAGACAGCAGTTTTTATACTTCTCCCCGCTTCCACACGGGCAGGGCTCATTTCGGCCCAGTCGCTTGCCGTAGGGGTTGAGTAACTCCCGGAAATTAATACGGAAACGCTTTTTGGGATTCTGCTGAAACACTTTTGTCAGCAGTTCATACAGACGGGGATGCTTCTCAGCCAATTGACCGGGCTTCTCAAAAAAGTACTCGGTCACCACCGCAAAAAACTCTGCTTCGCTCGTGGCTCCATAAGAGTTGATATCGGACTTCCCTTTCTCGATCTGCGTAATCTTGCGGTACATGAGTTCTTCCCAAGGACGCACCAGTTCATCCGGCAGGTAAGTCTTGGGCACCCCGTCTATCTCACCATCGGCTTGATCGAGCATGTGGGCAAACTCGTGTATACCCACATTTTTGCGGTCGGCCATGTCGTTAAAGCCCTGCTCTAGCGCCGGTTTAGACAGGGTTACGTAGTGGTCATTCTGAAAAGGATTAACACGGCCCAGCACCTCCGACACAGCTTCGTTCTCCGGATCTTTAAAGCGCTTTATACTGCCCGGAAACACCAACACCTCCCCCAGATTATGGTACTCCCAGTCCTGAAAGCCGAAAATCGGAATGATCGCGCTGGCCCCTACTAGCACTTTGGTCGTATCATCCACCTCAGTCTGTATACCTGTGATCCGCTTCTCTGATACAAAAAGCAGCAGCATCTTCTCAAAGCGTTGTTTTTCATCCTCATTTTTCAATGTATGGTAAAAGCCAACGCGGTCCTGCAGAATTTTGCGCCACTCCACCGGGAAGTCCTGCTGAAGAATCTGTTTGCGGCGGCGCTCCTTGCGCGTGGCCCATCTATAAAAGAGCAGGATCATGCCTGCTACTAATGCTATGAAAAATATATAACCCATGGGCAGCTTAAACGGAAAATGAACGGATAGGGTGCTAGGCGATCAAAAGATTGCAGCCTCGAATATCAGAGTTATCGAACCGGCCCAATACCTCGAAGGTACCATCTTGGTGCATGCGGCCTATGTCCTTGGTTTCGATAAAGGCGCAGGAATCCACATTGGCCAAGTCAATCACATTGATACCTCCGGAGCGCATGTCAGGGCGGATGTCGAAGGGGTCGTTGAGGTCGCGCAGGAGTACGCGCATGGTATAGCCGGGGTGAAACAGGCCATCACCCATAGAGTAAGCCTGAGAGAGCAGTTCCGTCATGCCATATTCCGAGTGGATAGCCTCCATGCCAAAGCCCCGCTTCAAGTAATCATGCAACTCTTCCCGGATCATCTCGCGGCGGCGGCCCTTCATGCCGCCTGTCTCCATAATAGTTACGTTAGAGAAGTCTTCACGGCCCTGCAACTCATCGGCCCAGTCCAACAAAGCATAAGATACCCCTATCAGCAACACTTTCTTGCCTTTTTGCTGCACTGCCTTGATGGTCTGCAACAGTTGCCCGTGGTTGCGCAGGTAAAAGCCCTCTTCCTCCTGCCCCGACTGCTTCACAAAAAAATCGACCATAGCCACCAGCGAAGAGCCACCCTGCTCCAAATAAGAAGGCAAAAGTGCCAGTACCACGTAACCGGTTAGCGGACCATAGAACGTTTCGAAAATGCGCTGCGTGGTCTGTGTATACCAGTCCAAGGAGGCCACTAAGTGCTGACTGCGGGACATTTGGGTGGTGCCGCTGCTATAGAAAGTCGCCTCCGGCTCAAAGTCTCCCGTTTTCACCTCGTGGGATTTAAAAAATTCGATGGGCAGGAAAGGAATCTCCTCCAGACGGCTTACCTTCTGCGTGTTTTTCCCAAACTGCTGCAGATAGGAGCGATAGACAGGGTTATGCTCCGCTTGAAACCGAAAAAGTGCCAAAGCCGTTTCGGTGAAGTCAAAAGGCTGAGAACCGTGCAATTGGCTAAGGTGTCGGGCTTTGAAATCCATCCAAATTATTTATAACAATTCCTGTATCTGTTCGTTTGATTTAGTAAATTTAGCTTCATTTTCTGAGATCCCACATGAGATACATGCTAAAGTATGGTATGGCCTGCCTCCTGATGCTGCTGGCCTTTAGCTCCTGCCGCAAAGAACCCGTTTATGACGTAGTTCCCGAAATAGAATACAGGCGCGTGGAGCAGTACCATTTTGTGGACAGCGGGGACCCACTAAACCCTGACAAGCAGGTACTGCGTGACTCCCTTGTACTCGTCATCGGCTTTAAGGATGGTGACGGCAACCTCGGTCTGTCTACACAGCGGGAATCACCAGACCTGCGTCCCCCTTTCAATGAAGGTTCTGAGTATTACAACAATTTCCATACGGTGATGTACGTGCGGGTAGACGACCCTTTCACTTCTACCGGTTACCGTTTTGAGCCTTATCCCTTCCCATTACCCGGTTTTCAGTTCTCTGGCCGTTTTCAGAGACTCTCATCAGACGAGCGTCCTGAGCCACTTGAGGGAGAGATCAAGTATACGATCAACGAAATCAATTCCGGTGAGTTTCCGCTGCTGCAGCCCGGCACGGTTATTAAATTTGATATCTATATATACGACCGTACCACACCGGTACCCCACCGCAGCAATATCGTCACCACTGAAGAAATCACGCTATTCCAGCCCTCAGAAGGCTAAAATAGAAAAATTATAAAAGAGAAAGGCCCTGTACTTACTGGTACAGGGCCTTTCTCTTTTATAAATACTGTTTAGTAAATCGTAGGGTAGGCTTTCGGATCAGCCTCGTGCATGATTTCATATACCGCTTCGAATACATCTTCCGGATTCGGTTTGGAGAAGTAGTCACCATCAGATGAGTATGGTGGACGGTGCGCCTGTGCGGACAGACACTGCGGTTTGGAATCGAGGTAACGCCAAGCGCCCTGCTCATCCACGACCTGCTGCATCATAAAGGCGGTAGCGCCTCCCGGCACATCCTCATCGGCGAACAGCACACGGTTGGTCTTACGGATCGAGTCTGTGATCATGTGCTCCAAGTCAAACGGCAGCAGCGATTGTACGTCAATCACCTCAGCTGAAATGCCGAACTCCTCCAACTGACGGGCGGCCTCTTGCACGATGCGGCACATAGAGCCGTAAGTCACTATAGTAATCTCAGAACCTTCTTTCAGAACCTCCGGCTTACCCAGTGGCACAGTGAATTCAGCAATGTTGCTAGGTATACGCTCCTTCAAACGGTAACCGTTAAGGCATTCAATCACCAGCGCCGGCTCGTCAGACTTAAGCAATGTATTGTAGAAACCTGCGGCCTGCGTCATGTCACGAGGCACAAGCACATGCATCCCTCTGATACTGTGCAGGATCATACCAATCGGAGAACCGGAGTGCCAGATACCCTCCAGACGGTGACCACGGGTACGCACGATTAGCGGGGCCTTCTGTCCTCCTTTGGTGCGGTACTGCAAACAGGCCACATCGTCAGACAGAATCTGAATGGCATATAATAAGTAGTCGAGGTACTGGATTTCAGTTATCGGGCGCAGACCACGCAGGGCGGCACCTATACCTTGTCCGATGATGGTGCACTCGCGGATACCGGTGTCGGTTACACGCAGCTCACCGTGCTTTTCCTGCAAACCGGCAAAGGCTTGATTCACGTCACCGATGCGACCCACGTCCTCGCCAATGGCGAACACACGCGGGTCACGCGACAGCATGGCGTCGAAGCAGGCCTGCAACACCTCGCGGCCATCCACCACAGGAGCGTCTTCCGCAAACTCAGGCTTTATTTCCTCTACCAGCAGCGCGGCTTCTACGGACTGACTGTATAAATAAGAGTTGAACCGGTCGGCGTTCTCACCCAAGGTCTGCTCCAGCCAGCCAACTAGATCGCGTTTGGCTTGGTTGTTCTCATCGCGCACGTAGCGCAGCGCTTTGCGCACGGCTCTCACCGCGTCGCTGCGGATCGGAGTCGATGTTTTGCGGAGCTCTTCAGTAATGGTGGCGATCTCGGTGATATGCTCGCTGGCATTGGCCAGACTATCCATTAGGCGCAAGGCCTCTTCGTGATCTTCTTTGATGCTATCGGCAAAGGCACTCCAAGCGGCGCTACGGGCTTGACGCACCGTTTCTTTGGCTTCATTTTCGATCTCGTCCAGTTGCTCGGCTGTTGCTACTTCGGAGCTCAGTATCCACTCTCGCATCTTCACAAGGCAGTCGTGCTCCGCCTCCCAAGCCAGTCGGTCTTTGGATTTATAGCGCTCATGCGATCCGGAAGTGGAGTGTCCCTGCGGCTGGGTAACCTCCTCAACGTGCACCAGTACCGGCACATGCTCCTCGCGGCATACCTTCACGGCTGCCTCGTAGGCTTCGCAAAGGGCGGCATAGTCCCATCCCTTTACCTTAAATATCTCATAGCCCTGCTCCTCACGGCTATTGCGCTGGAAACCGGCCAGAATTTCAGAAATACTGCCTTTGGTGGTCTGGTACTCAGCTGGCACCGAAATACCGTAACCGTCGTCCCACACCGATACCAACATCGGCACCTGTAGCACACCGGCGGCATTGATGGCCTCGAAGAACATGCCCTCGGAGGTAGAAGCATTGCCGATGGTACCAAAAGCCACTTCGTTTCCGTTTACCGAAAACTGCTGCATACCCTGCAGATCAGGGTTCTGACGGTATAGTTTAGACGCATAGGCCAAGCCTACAAGGCGCGGCATTTGTGATGCGGTTGGTGAAATATCCGAACTGGAGTTCTTCTGCTCCATCAGGTTCTTCCAGTTGCCCTCCTCATCGAGCAGGCGGGTACCAAAGTGCCCGTTCATGGCGCGACCGGCTGTGGAAGGCTCTGCCTCCACATCGGTATGTGCGTATAACTGTGCAAAATACTGCTGGAGTGTTAGCTCACCGATGGCGAACATAAAAGTCTGGTCACGATAGTAGCCAGATCGGAAATCGCCGTTCTGGAAGAACTTGGCCATAGCCAACTGGGCTACTTCCTTGCCATCGCCGAAGATACCGAACTTGGCTTTGCCCATGAACACCTCTTTGCGGCCGGCAAGGCTCGCATGGCGGCTCTCCCACCCAATGCGGTAATCATTGAGTATTTCTTGAACGCTTAATCGTTGAGTTATAGATGCTTCAGCAGTTTGCATGTCTTGTCTGTAAAAGCTTATTGTGGATTTTCTCTTCAAAAGTACAGAAGATTAGCCTAAATTCAAATTAGAGCCCCTCCCGCATACTACTAGGTACAATAATTGATACTATTTTTTGATAAAAGATTTTATATCTTTGTTTGTTTGCAAAACCTCTTTTTACATTCGCAAAATTTCTTTACTTCGCATTATGAACAAAAAATTCTACCTTCTTACTCTGCTTAGCCTTTTACTGGCCGGCTTTACCGCCCAAGCACAGGGCGAACTCAAATTTGAAAAAGAGACACATGACTTTGGCACATTTGCCGAGGGCGTGATAGCTTCTTATGAGTTTGTAGTGAAGAACGTAGGCGACAAGCCTGTGGTTATCGCCCAAGTGCAACCTTCTTGCGGCTGTACCACACCAGAGTGGACTAAAGACCCAATCATGCCGGGAAAAACGGGTGTGATTAAAGCCATGTACAACAGCAACGGCCGTCCGGGACCGTTCCACAAATCAATCTCTATCACTTCCAATGCCGCTACGCCGCATGCTGTAATCTTCATAAAAGGAGAGGTTGGCCCAAAAGATTTAAAAACTAATCATACTCTGGAACAAAAAGCAAATTCACCGCGTTTGGCTGTTGGAACTACTTCACACAGCTTTGGAAAACTTGAAAAAGGACAAAAAGCCGTGGCGAAGTTCACAATCAAAAACACAGGTCGGCAGGACCTTGTGGTGCAGGGTGTGAAGTCAAACTGCAACTGCGTAACCTATAAAGTTTCGGAGCCGGCATTAAAACCCGGACAGCAGGCAACTTTGGAACTAACCTATATTCCCACAATGTTAAGGGAGCAAAACGAGGTGGTAACCATCGTATCAAATGATATAGTAATGCCAGACCTGAAGCTCACGCTGAAGGCAACTGTAGTAGAGAGTCTGGCTCAAAAGAATATGTTAAGGGAGGGCAGTCAGCCGGTACCTTTCAGATAGTTTTTTTCATAGTTTTATTTTGTACTAATGGCAGTGATTTTATCACTGCCTTTTTTCATTTTATACCTTCCCGTTCCAGCCTTTTGGCATTGCAGGATGCAATTTTGAGGTCACCGCCCCATTCAATTACCAAAGTCAGACTTTTCAACCGCAGTTTTGTACGGCCACCCATCTCCCTCGCTCCCTCAAATCGCTTTATATCAGCCTAGTGCAAATGTTTGCACATTGTTGAAGCAGCTTTCTCGATTAGCCTTTTATTTCAAGATAGTTATGGTATATTTGCGCAGCTTTTCCAATATCTAATACTATAAGAAAGAACGACATGATTATTGGTGTTCCAAAGGAAATCAAGAATAACGAAAACCGCGTAGGCGTAACTCCTGCCGGCGTGGTTGAACTGGTGCGCAATGGCCACACTGTTTATGTACAGGCTACTGCCGGTGAAGGCAGCGGTTTTCCAGACGAGTTGTATACCCAAGCCGGTGCCAGCATACTGCCAAGCATTGAGGAGGTATATGGCATCGCGGAAATGATCATCAAGGTGAAGGAGCCGATCGAGTCGGAGTATAACCTCATCAAAGAAGACCAGTTGCTGTTCACTTACTTCCACTTTGCTTCTTATGAGCCGCTTACGCACGCCATGATCAAGCAAAAAGCCGTTTGCCTTGCCTACGAAACAGTGGAGCGCGCTGACAGAAGCCTTCCATTGCTGGTACCTATGTCAGAAGTTGCTGGCCGTATGTCTGTGCAGGAAGGTGCTAAGTATCTGGAGAAACCGCTGAAAGGCCGTGGTATTCTGCTGGGTGGCGTACCGGGTGTTCGTCCTGCCAAGGTGATGATCCTAGGTGGCGGTGTAGTAGGAACAAACGCAGCCAAGATGGCTGCAGGTATGGGTGCCGATGTGACCATCCTCGATACAAACCTTGCTCGTCTGCGTTATCTGGACGATATCATGCCAGCCAACGTGAACACGTTCATGTCGAACGAATACAACATCCGCGAACTTCTTTCCACGCATGACCTGATAATCGGTGCCGTGTTGATCCCGGGTGCGAAAGCCCCTCACCTGATCACACGCGACATGTTGAAGGAAATGCGTCCGGGTACTGTGGTAGTGGACGTAGCCGTTGACCAAGGTGGTTGCATTGAAACCTGCAAGCCAACTACGCACGAGAACCCGACTTACATCATCGATGATGTGGTACACTACTGCGTAGCCAACATGCCCGGTGCTGTTCCTTATACTTCTACACTGGCACTTACCAACGCAACCCTGCCATTTGCGATCCAACTGGCCAATAAAGGCTGGAAAAAAGCCTGCGCCGACAGCAATGAGCTGAAGCTTGGCTTGAACGTGGTACAGGGCAAAGTGGTGTACAAAGGTGTGGCGGAAGCTTTCAACTTGGAGTATACAGAAGTTGATTCTGTACTGTAATCAAGGTATAGACCTCTATTTATAAGCAGTGCGCCTTTCTGACCTAGTCGGAAAGGCGCACTTGTTTTGTGAGTGCCGAATGCGCTCCTTTTTCGGTATCTTTGTGTTTTATTACAGACCTGCCGCTGCTTTTAGGGGTGGTCAAAACGCTAAGGATATCTTCTCTGATTAATGTTTGACAGTTCATTCCAACTGCTGCTACGCCGCTTAGGGCTTGTTTTCCTGCTCTACACCTTGTTGCGTGCCGTCTTCTTTATTTTTAACTACGACCATTTCGCCGAAGCCTCTGTCGGGCAAGTGGCGCTGGCCTTTGTGCATGGTCTTCGTTTCGACGTGGCGTCACTTGTCATCATCAACTCGCTTTTCATCCTGCTTTCGCTCCTGCCGCATGGCAATTTGCAGCATCCGGTATACCAGCGTACGCTACAGTGGCTGTTTGTGCTGACCAATGCGCCATTTATAGCCTTGGCGCTGGCCGATGTGGAGTTCTTTAAATTTATAGGCAGACGATCGGGCAACGAGATACTCACTATTACAGGTGATGTGTTGGGGCAGCTAGGGCAACTGGCCGGCTACTACTGGTACATAGGACTTGGCTTTGTGGGGCTGTTAGTGGCTATAACCAAACTCTACCCTACAGCGAGTGCTACACCCTCCAACATACTAGTCGTGTGGCAGCGCTATTTGCGTCTGTTGCTAGTGGCGGCCTTTGTTGTGCTGGGTATAAGAGGCGGTACACAACTTAAGCCATTGCATCCGGCGCATGCCTTTGTGCAGGAACATACTTCGTTAGGCCATCTCTCACTCAACTCGCCTTTCACTTTTATTAAGAGCTTGGGAAAAAGTACGCTAGAAGAAAAGCACTTTTTTGCGTCGGATGAGGAACTGCTAGCTGCTTTACCGGTTCAGCCTGACAAGTATGCTATACCTGCAGGTGAGCCACTGCAGGAAAACGTGGTGCTGATCATTCTGGAAAGTTTCTCGGCTGAGTATGTGGGCGCCCTGAACAACGGTGAAGGTTATACCCCTTTCCTCGACTCGCTGGCCAGCGAGGGGCTCCTGTTTCGCAACAGCTTTGCCAATGGCCGAAAGTCTATAGAGGCGTTGCCCTCCATCCTGTCGGGTTTGCCCTCGCTCCTGCCAGATCCTTACATCATCTCTCCTTACCAGTCCAACACGATATTCAGCGCCGGATACTTACTGCGTGAGGCGGGCTACACCACGGCTTTCTTCCATGGCGCAGCCAATGGCACCATGGGATTTAACCAGTATACTGCCATGGCAGGTATAGAGCACTACTATGGACTAGACGAGTACCCTTCTAACTTACAAGTGCGGGACTTCGACGGCAGTTGGGGAATTTTTGACGAGCCATACCTGCAGTATACGGTGCAGGAAATGAGCAAACTTGCTCATCCCTTCTTCAGCACGGTCTTCACGCTCAGCTCTCACCAACCTTACTCCGTGCCAGCCCAGTATCAAGGCAAGTTCCCGAAAGGGGAACTGGAGATACACGAGTCTGTGGGCTACGCCGATCATGCGTTACGGGAGTTTTTTAAGACAGCTTCCAAGCAGCCTTGGTACGAGAACACTCTGTTCATTCTGGTAGCGGATCATACCCAAAAGAGCATCCGACCGGAGTACCAGCAGGAATTGGGCTTTTATAGGGTTCCGCTCCTCTTGTTTCATCCTGCCAAAAAGCTGGAGGCCGATGTGCAAAAGGTAACGCAGCATGCCGACATTCTGCCTACCATGGTCGACTACCTGCAACTGCCTGTTGATAAACTGCTGCCCTTCGGCCAGTCAGTACTGGATAGCACCGCTACCGGTCACGCTTTGCTCTATAATGGCGTTTCGTACTACCTCGTGCGGCAAGATGGGGTAACCGAAATGACGGCAACGGACGAGCTGCGCTTCCATACCTTTCCGGAACTGGCACCTGCCGAACAGATGAATGAAACACAGGAACAGCAGTTGAAGGCCTATGTACAGTACTTCAAAAACAAGATGGTAGCCAACGACCTGTATTTCTGGTTGCGAAAAAATTAAGCATGATGTACTCACCCAATAGGGGTATAATTGCAAGGGGTATGTGCTATACCGCTGCTCCAAAAGCCGGAATACCTTGCAGCGGTGTAAATTGTCGGGTTTCAAAATCTACTTCCCAGCAGTAGTGCTCCATTCCATTGGTGATAACCACATAGCGGGCCTGCAGCACTTGATTATAAACCGACACCTGTTTTACGACATCCTGCGTAATAGGCACATGCGCCGCCTTGCACTCCACTAACAGATAGGGCTTACCTGCCTGATCGTACACGCACATATCGGTACGTTTTTGCAACTTGTTGTAGGTGGTACCCCGTTCTATACTGATAAGGCTTTTAGGATACTGGTGGGTACCGATCAAAAAATGCGCGAAATGCTGCCTAACCCATTCTTCAGGCGTGAGCAGCACATATTTGCGACGAAGGGCGTCAAAAATCAGGACATTAGCGCCAGAATGCTTAATTTTGTAATCAAACCTTGGTAAGTTCAGCATTTCCATGACGCAATTTACCAATTTTACAGCCTCCGCCCCAGCAACCCCTGTTGTTAAGGCGGCTTTTTTATACCTATTTACTTATATTTAAAACATGAAGAGCAAAGAAGAGATTGTAAGCGACTGGTTGCCTCGGTACACCGGTGTGCCTTTAGATGAATTCGGCGAGTATATTCTGCTTACCAACTTTATCAACTATGTGCGTATGTTCGCTGACCGTTTCGGCGTAGAGATAAAAGGACTGGACAAACCGATGCAGACGGCCACGGCCAATAACATTACTATTATCAACTTCGGCATGGGCAGCGCCATGGCAGCCACTGTAATGGACCTGCTCTCTGCTGTAAAGCCAAAAGCGGCCCTTTTCCTAGGCAAATGTGGCGGCTTGAAGCGAAAGACTGCCATTGGTGACCTGATTTTGCCGATCGCGGCTATCCGCGGTGAGGGTACATCCGATGACTACCTGCCACCAGAAATTCCGGCCCTTCCTTCTTTCCGTCTGCAGCGTTCCGTTTCGTCCATGATCAAAAAGCACGAGATGGACTACTGGACTGGTACCGTGTATACCACCAACCGCCGCGTATGGGAGCATGACGAAGACTTTAAAGAATACCTGCGCCAGATTCGCGCTATCGGCATCGACATGGAAACTGCTACCATCTTTACAGTCGGTTTCATTAACGAGATTCCGCACGGCGCCCTGCTGCTCGTATCGGATAATCCAATGATTCCGGAAGGGGTGAAAACCTCGGAGAGCGATAAGCTGGTAACCACTAATTATGTAGAAAAACACCTCAGCATCGGTATAGACTCCCTGATCGAGTTGATCAACTCGGGTGAATCCGTGAAACACATGCGTTTCGAATAAGCACATACATGAAAAAAACACTACGCTCCTTTGCAGCCACCGCCCTACTGGGCCTCACCCTTCTGTGTAGCTGCAATACCAGTAACACCGGCGGCGAGTCGGTTGACCTGATCGTGTACAATGGCAACGTGTACACGGTGAATGAAAACTTCGATCAGGCGGAGGCCTTTGCCGTGAAAGATGGCAAGATCGTAGCCGTAGGTACTTCCGCCGACATCCGGGCCAAATATGCCGCCACCCAAGAACTCGACGCCGAGGGCAAAACCATCTACCCCGGCCTGATTGATGGGCACGCCCACTTCTACCGCTATGGTCTGGGCCTGCAGTCAGCTGACTTAAATGGTACTGCCTCTTTCAAAGAAGTAGTGCAGAAAGTAGTAGACCAGCAAAAGGCATACCCCGAAGCGGACTGGATCACGGGCCGTGGCTGGGATCAAAACGACTGGCCAGTGAAGGAATTTCCGACTAAGGACACGCTGGACGTACTCTTTCCGGACACTCCTATCATTCTTACCCGAATAGACGGCCATGCCGCTCTAGTAAACCAAAAAGCGCTGGATTTGGCGGGCATAACCCCTCAGACTAAAATGGTGGGTGGATTGGTTGAAGTGGAAGGCGGTAAAATGACCGGTATCCTGATTGATAATGCCATCGACTTAGTTAGCTCAAAAATACCGGAAGCTGACGAGCAGGAACAGCGCCAAGCTTTGCAAAACGCAGAGAAAAACTGCTTTGCCGTAGGCCTGACCTCTGTGGCTGATGCCGGACTGGACAAGTCTACCGTTGATCTGATGGACGCCATGCACAAAAGTGGCGAACTGCAGATGCGTGTATACGCGATGATGAACCCGGGTAAGGTAAATCAAGACCATTATTTTGCTAACGGCCCTTATAAGTCTGATCGCCTGAATGTGCGCTCTTTTAAAGTTTACTCTGACGGAGCTTTAGGCTCCCGTGGTGCGAACCTGATCAATCCTTATAGCGACCGCACGGCCCATTATGGTTTCCTGCTGGCTTCCGAGCAGGAGTTTCGCGATATCGCCAAACTGCTCAACCAGCACGGCTTCCAGATGAACACGCATGCTATTGGTGACTCAGCAAACCGTCTGTTGCTCGATATCTACGGAGAAGTGCTAGGCAGCAATAACGACAAGCGTTGGCGCATAGAGCACTCCCAGATCGTGAACCCTGCGGATATGGATAAGTTCGGCAACTATAGCGTGCTGCCATCTGTACAGCCGACGCATGCCACATCGGACATGTACTGGGCTGGCGACCGCCTAGGCAAGGAACGCATCGCCCACGCCTACCCTTTCAAGCAACTGTTGGACCAAAACGGCTACATGCCACTAGGCAGCGACTTTCCGGTAGAGGATATTAACCCGATATTTGGTTTCCATGCGGCGGTGGCTCGTCAGGATGGAGAGAACTGGCCGGAAGGTGGTTTCCAGATGGAGAACGCCCTGAGTCGCGAAGAAGCCATGCGCGGCATGACGATCTGGGCTGCTAAAGCCGCTTTCGAAGAAAACGAGAAAGGCAGCATAGAACCCGGCAAATTCGCCGACTTCATCATCGTGGACCGGGACCTGATGAAGGTTGCCAACGACCAGATGCGCGGCCTGCAAGTGCTCCGCACCTATGTGAACGGGGTGCAGGTATACAAGAAATAGACAGTGATCAGTTAATAATTGAAGTTTCAACACAAAAAACGGCAGCCCGATCAGGCTGCCGTTTTTTGTTAAACGCTTCCGCTATACCTAGTGCGCCACGGCTTCTGCCTCACCCTGAGGTTCTAGCGATTTTTTGCCTTTAATAAGCGACAGGAAGATCAGGCCGAGGGCGAAGAAAATGATCAACGCTAAAATGCTGTAGCGCATGGAGCCCGTCACCTGTGCAATGGCCCCATAGGCGAGTGTGCCGAGCATAATGGAAATCTTCTCTGTGATATCATAGAAACTGAAATAGGAAGCATGGTCCTTTGTGGTGGCCGGAATCAGTTTGGAGTAAGTGGAGCGTGAAAGCGATTGAACCCCTCCCATCACAGAACCAACTACGGCGGCCAGTATATAAAACTCAAATGCGGTAGTGATAAAATACGCTGCAATACAAATGCCAATCCAGATGATCACGGCAATGATCAATGCCCTGATGTTACCATACCTAGCGGAGAGCGCTGCGAAACCATAGGCACCGGCAATGGCCACCAGCTGAATAATCAGAATGGTGATGATGAGGTTATCACTCGGCAGCTGTAGGACTTCTATTCCAAAGAGCGTGGCAACATACATCACAGTCTGTACACCCATGTTAAAAAAGAAATAGGCCAGCAGGTAGCGCTTGAGCAAGTGAAGTCCCTTTACCTGATTCAGCACCTTTTTAAGCTCCTTCACCCCATTCAGGATCCAACTGCCCTGCGGGTTTTTCTGATAGACATTGGCAGGCAGGTGATAGAAGGTATACTGCGCAAAGCCAAACCACCAAAGCCCGGTGGTCAGGAAAGCAATGCGTGGTGCCAGGCTTGTGTTATCAACGGCGATGCCAAACCAGCCCGGCTGCAATATCATGGCTAAATTAAAGATGAGCAGAAGCACACTGCCAACATAGCCCATGGCAAAACCACGTGCGCTCAGACGGTCATACTGGTCTTCGGTTGCGATTTCGGGCAGATAGGAATTGTAGAACACGATACTGCCGGTAAACCCAATGGACGCCAGCATGAACAAAACAACCGAGATTGAGAAGGTCTCTCTGGTAAAGAAAAAGAGGCTGGCGCACGAAATGGAGCCCACGTAACAAAACAATTGCATGAATAGCTTCTTGCGCCCGCTGTAGTCTGCTATGGCCGTTAGGAAGGGGTTCATGATCACGATCAGCAGAAAAGAACCGGATACCGCGTACGAAAAGAGTACAGAGCTCTGAAGTTCTACCCTAAAAAAGTTAACCAGCGTAGATCCCGTTTCAGGGTGTTTGGATACCGCACTGTAATAGATTGGAAAAATAGTGGAGATGATAACGAGCGAATACACGGAATTTGCCCAATCATAGACGCACCAAGCTCTGGTAATAGTCGGATCGTTCTTTTGCATAGCTGAAATATAGGAAAATATTCGCTTAGCGCATACGCCCTGATGAGTTCACCTCGGCTTTGCTGAGAATCTGCAAAATTAGATCCCACAAATGCTCATAAGGCACAATCTCAATTTCTGCATAGGCATCACCAGGAGCCGGCGTGTCAATCAGCTTTTTGTAGAGCGCCTCTCCTTTGGTACGGCAAGCCACGGCATCGTAATCCTCGGTCACCGTGAGCACCAGTAGTTTCAAGAAAAGCTTACTTCTCAGACTGAAGGCATCTTTCAAGTGTGTCGAAACATATTTTTTGATACTATCGATGCGGTATAGCAAGGCTTCAGTTTCCCCGCGTTCTAACAAATAGATAAACTGTAGTGTGAGAATGGCCACATTAAAGCCCAGTTTATCTTTACTATATTCCGGCAAAGAGAGCAGATAGGGGTTATTGGCCTCCCCTTCCCGGATGGTCGCATTCGGATAAATCAATCTGAAGTAAGCGCGGTATAACAGCCATCGCTCTTTCGCAATAGTTGGAATTATGTGGAAAGCGGTATTATCAAAAATCTTTCGCTGTAAGGTGTTCCCTAACTCATACTGCTTGGCGTGCACCGCCAGCAGGAAATAATTCTCCATGTAAGCAAACCAGTTTCTGGTTGCGGGGTTGTAAAGTGACAGGTTTTTCTCGGCATATACTAGGCCATCATTAAAGAATTTCGCACGCAAATGTGCGTATACCATGATGTAATTATTGTAGCTTATTTCAAACCTATGTGCATTTATCTTATTTTCGCTAACTCGCCTTAAAGCATCAACCGTGATGTCTATTATTTCCTTAAAATTACCTTCTAGCTCATGGTACATAATGTATGTTCTATAGTAGGCGTAGTAAGCGCTGAATGTACCTGAGCCTTTCCAGAGTTCCTCAAGCTTCTTGATAATCTTTGGCAGAAGGGGCAAAAACTCTTTCCGTGATTTAGTGGACTTACGTAATTGAATTGTGGCGTGCTGAAAGAGTGAAACGGCCTCTCGTTCCTTCAAAAAGTGACTCATAGCGGTTTTAAGTTCCTCTTGAGCTGCCGTAAACTTTTTTGCATAACTCTGCTCAGAGTAACTCAGACTTAATAACTCCAGCGCAGATACTTTTAAGTCAATAAAATCAAACTCCTGCGCTATTGCCAAGGCTTTACTAGCCAAATTGGTTACCAGATCAAATTCATAGCGTACACGCACGATGTTAGCCTGATAAATTAAGCTGTTACACTGTATCTCCTTTTGCTGTACAAAATTTGTAGTCACTTTCTGAGGATTTACATAGCTAAGTTCGTTAAACAGCTTCTTTTTAACCCTGTGCTTCAGCATTTTATACCTCACATCATTCGGGTGTGTTTTATAAAGGTCTTTAGCCGCCTCCTCGTCTGTGGTATAAAGACCACCCTCTATACCCTGAATAAATTTCTTCTCTTTTATACTTTGCTTCTTTCCTTCTAAAAGGGCAGCATCTGATTGACTGCAAGTTGAAACAATGTCAATAAGCTTTCTAATTTCTTCCATGCGAGGTGAGAGATCCAGTAAAAATTCTATATATTAGAAACCCATTAGCCTTTTAAACGCAGTATTGAGCGCTGGCTACAGCTATTTTCCTATTATTTAAAGCTTCAATCGCTTAGGTTAAGTTACTTTTTGAGCTTAAACATATAGCTAAATATAAATATAATTGCTTAAACGCAAATAATTAGATTTATTATAATTTTAATTATATATTTATTAAATATAATCATAGTTACTTTTTAGCAAAAACTTTCTTTTATTTTATCCTTATCTGTGTCAATCTTTGTTTCAATAACAAACCGACTTAACCCTAAGAAACATGGCAACTATCATCATCACTATCGTTCTGAATTTATTGATCGGCTCCCCTGCTGAAGACACAAAGGAGCAGAACAAAGACGGCAAAAAGTCTAACAAAGAGAATACTATTAGAACAAATGGTGGTTCAGGGGCTTGGACGAACGTAGAGAAATAGGCATATTCCTTTTCTTGAGAATTGCCCCAATTTCCCTATCTTGCCTTTACTCCATTTCACTGCGAGCAATTAGACAACGATGCGGAAAATATTAGCATTCTCACTCAGTTTTTTAATCTTACTCCTCAGTTTCTGCAGTCAGCCTGAAAGGCAGCCTGATGAAGTTCGTGTGCGTCTAGTAATCGACCCGGCTAATCTTAACCCGGTTAGCTACAATAGCTTAGAAGCGCTCCAGATCATCAACCTGCTTTATAACAGCCTACTGACTGTGGATCTGGATGACAATACACTTAAGCCGGGTCTTGCCTCCTCTTTTCCGGAAGTGGAGCGCAACGACTCGCTTTCTTTTTTTAGATACAGCATCCGCCCAGAAGCCGAGTGGGCAGACGGCAGTCCCGTGACAGGGCATGACGTGGCATTTACCTTGAAACTACTCAAAGCACCGCATGTGCGCAATGAGCAGATAAAGCCTCAAGTCGAGTTCATCCGCGACGTCATCGTTAGCAAAGACAATCCCAAACATTTCACCCTCGTTTGCACCGGTTTCTCCCCCGAAATGGAGTTGCTCACAGGTGATTTCTTTATTCTACCGGAATACTTGCTCGATCCGGAGCGCGTACTGGTATCAGTTACTATTCCCTCGTTAATAAAGACTGACAGCACCCAATATAACACGACCCGTATCAAGACTTTGGCTGAGCGCTTCAATCGTCTCGGCTCTACTGAAAGCAAAGACCTGCTGCTGGGAAGCGGGGGCTATACCCTTAGCGACTGGGCATCGGGTCAGTACATCACGCTTCAGCGAAAAGAAAACTGGTGGGGCGGCACAACCGGCAGCGCGACCAGCTACCTCACAGCAAAACCGGAACGCATTAGCTTCCAAATCATACCAGATAACACTACGGCGCTGCTCGCCCTGCAGAACAGACAACTGGATGTACTCGACAACATCCCCGTTGCCGAGTTTGAGCAGCTCCGACAGAACGCGTCTTTCCAAGAGGAATATAACCTACACGCACCGCAGGGCTTTGACTTAGTGTACGCCGGCATTAACTCGCGCTCTCCTAAGTTAAGTGACAAGCGCACCAGACAGGCCATCGCACACCTGATGGACGCCGCCAGCCTGATCAAGGTAACGCAGCAATCTTATGCCAGCCCCACGGTTGGTCCGGTTCCTCCTAGTGTCAAATCATTCTATCACTCCGGCATCAATCCCTATACCTTTAACCCTGAAGAAGCCATCCGCCTTTTGAAATCCGCCGGCTGGATACAGGACAAGGATGGTTGGTACCGCAATGAAGGAGGGCAGCGCTTGAAATTGGACATCAACCTGCTTTACAGAGCCGGTAACACGGTTTACGAACAGACTGCCCTCATTTTTCAGCAGAATGCCGCTAAAGTCGGCATACCTGTCACCCTGCAGGCGCTGGAGGGCAATGTGTACAGCCAGAAATTAGACCAGCACGATTTCGATATGTTTTTGCGCGGTATTTCGGGCAACCCCTTTGTGTTTAATTACAAGCCGCTTTTCCATACTTCCTATGCCGGATTGGGAGGCTTTAACACGACCGGGTTTGGCACCCCTGAAAGTGACGCACTCCTAGATGAGATCAACACGTCGCAAGACCCGGAAGAAAAAGCTAGGTTGCTGAAGCGCCTGCAAGAAATTCTGCACGAGGAAGCCACTTTCCTTTCGCTTTATTTCCGGAAAGAGAAAATGGCCATACACAATCGTTTTACCAATACCAAGGTATCGGGTGTAAGACCTTACTATGACCTAAGCGCCTTTATGCTCAAGCCCTGATTTCCCGAATGGCTACTTCCCTGCTAAAACGCCTGTTGTTAGCCACACTTGTGCTTTGGAGCATCGCTACCGCTGTGTTTCTAATCAGTAAAGTGATGCCGGGCACCTATGGTAGCGAGCAGTTGAACCAAGCTGACCCCGGCTATTACAGCCGAGGCGATGCCACCGTTCTCGACCGCGCCTATCGCGAATTTCTACGGAGTACCAACCAAGACCTGCCCTTATTCTACTTCAGTGTCGCATCGGGTGCCACACCGGACACCCTACACCGAGTTTTCCCGATGCGCGACCGCCTGTTCTTGGAACGCTTGGCTTTAAGGTATGGCGATCCGCGGCAAGCCACCCTCTTTTTCAGAAATCTGAAAGGATTCGAAACGGCAATTGCTGAACAGCAGCGGACAATTCTTCAGCCATACCTGTATGCCATCTACCAACATACCCAGCCAGTCCAGTTGCAGCACGCTTTGCAGGCACTGGACACCCTGCCCCTAGCCCCCACATCAGACACACAAAAGCAACGAATGTTGGCGGACGGTTATACCTTGCTCAACACTTCAATAAAGCATCGCTATCTACAGCCAGCTTTTCAATGGCATGGCCTGTCTAATCAATATCATCTCTGGTTCAGTGGCATGGCAAAAGGGAACTGGGGAATCTCACTGCGTGATGGGCGACCGGTGGCTCAGGTGCTTTACGAGGCCATTGGCAACACGTGGTGGCTGCTGCTGGCCAGCATGGTCTTCGCCTCGCTCTTGGCTATGGAGCTGGCCTTGCTCATGATCCGGCGGGCTGGTCGGAAGTGGCGTCAAATTACTCTGCCATTCCTCTTTCTGCTGGATAGTATCCCTGTGTTTGTGCTGGCCATACTTTTGCTGGTGCTATTGGCCAGTCCGGCTTTCCTGCAGCTGTTTCCCGTGTATGGCATGGGCTACCACACGGCCAGCGAACCTAACCTGTTCGCGCGCATGAGCCAATGGCTGCAGTACATGGCCCTGCCTATGATCAGCCTTGTGCTAGTCAACCTGCCATACCTTACCAATCAGTTTTACCATGCCTTAAAGGCTGTTTCTGAGCAGGATTACATCCGGACGGCACGTGCGAAGGGACTCTCCGAAAGCGCTGTTATCCGCAGGCACATGTTGCGCAATGCGCTGCTGCCTGTTATCACGCTTCTATCAGATTTTCTTCCAGCCCTTGTGGCGGGTGCCGTTATCATCGAAACGATTTTCGCCATTCCGGGAGTCGGGCGGTTACTCATAGATTCGGTGTTGGCCCGTGACTACCCTGTTATCGTGGGCATCGTGGTGGTTATCGCCTTGTTTAAACTGCTCTCCCACCTGCTGGCGGATTTGTTGTACCATGTGGCTGATCCACGGCTAAGACAAGCTGCCAGATGAAGCACCTGATCATTCTTATAAAATCGGCTTGGCAGTCGGCGCCCGCCTTCAGACTGGCGCTCAGCTTTTTGCTCTTTCTTGGATTGGTAGCGATTATCCTGCCGTGGCTTCCGCTGCCTTTCCAACCCAACGAGTTAGACCTTGACGCTGTTTATACCCGCCCGTTTGACTGGACACGATTTCAAGAGGACAAGTCTTTTCATTGGCTTGGCACCGACGGACTGGGACGGGATCTGCTCTCGAACTTGGCTTACGGCACCCGCTCGGCATTCGCCATTAGTTTGCCGGTTATGCTGCTGGCGTCCCTATTAGGTCTGCTACTGGGTGCCGCCTCCGGCTTCTACGGTGACCGTCGGGCCAGCATCAGTCGCGGGCGGAAGTTAATGCTAGTTCCGGCACTGTTCTTTTTTCTGTTCTATGCCCTTTATGTGCCCCTGCAGCTTACCTCCCTTCAGGTAGCTTCCACCGATTATTGGCTCGCTGCCCTGCTGGCTTTGGCAGTGCCTGCTCTATTGGTGGTAGGTATAGGCGCGCTTCTTAAACGCATACCCTATCTCAAGGCAAAATCCAGTTTGCCCTTAGACGGGCTCGTACTGAGGTTAATTGAAATTGAAACCAGTATACCCCGACTTGTTCTGATCTTGGCACTAGCGGCTTTGTTTCCTCCTACCTTGATGGCGCTATCGATACTACTGGTGCTCACTTTCTGGACGGGCCCAGCCAGACTGGCACGGGCCGAAATGCTGCGCATACGCACGCTTCCTTTTTTTGAGGCAGCTACCAGTCTCGGGGTGCCCGAATCCCGCCTGATGGTAAAGCATGCCCTTCCTCATCTGCTTCCTCCTGTAGCCGTGGCTTTCTCTTTCGGACTGGCGGGACTTCTGATGCTCGAGTCCACCCTCTCTTTCCTAAACATCGGGGTATCGTCGGAACTGGTTAGCTGGGGGCGTATTATTGCGGGCATCCGTGCCAACACTTCTGCTTGGTGGCTGGTGGTTATACCTGGGGCCACGCTTTCGGCAACTGTGCTCGCATTGCAAACTTGCAGTTATTATCTACTTCGCGCATCACAACATAGGGTATCCTGACGTTACCTTTTTACTTAAAAATTACCTCAAATAAAGACCGGCACCACGAGCAAAGGCCTCTTTTTCTCAATTTTGGGTCTATAAAACCTTTTTTCAGGACTCCTATCTATTTAAACTATAACTTAATCAGTTGTTACCTTTTCAAAAGAACATTCCTCTTTTATACTCAGGTTAATCTGTATCATTGTCCTATACAAACCCCATAACCCTACCACGCACATGAAATACTATGGAAGCAAAGCAGTTAAATCCGGCTTAGAAAGCGGCGTCTGCGCAGTATTATCGGCTATTCAACCCGCCAAAGCTTATACGCAGGTAGAAGCAGCAATAGATTTTTCGACTATAGATGGTGAGGTAATTGATTCATCTGTAGGATCCGATGCCGTAAAAAAGGGTAACGGACTTTTTATAGGAGGTTACTTTGTGGGTATACTGGACAGTTTCTCCGGTATAGGGAACACGCCTTTTCTGCGGTACTAAGTACGGCGACAAACCTGAAAGGCAGGTTAACCTTAAAAATAGAATAGATTAGAATAGAATAGAAGTTTAGTAATTAACAGTGTTGGTTGTTTGTGTTTAGATTAGGCATTTGCCCTGCAGGAAGACTGCAGGGCATTTGTTGTTTTATGGCCTAATGGGGCTTATACCCATCTTTTGCGCTCACTGAAGTGGTTGCAACCGAACATGGCGCCCGTGATCATCTCGAACTGTCGCGGTTTTTTGTCCTCCTGTCCTTCATGCACAAGCGGTAATACATAAGCAGGCTCTAGGGCGTGCTGGCCTGTCAGTTCGTCGCACACACCAAAATCTTTACTCTGTAGTTGTACTTTCTGTTGGTCCTGCTCCCAGTGATTGCAGTTATTGCATGTAGCTTCCATATCGTTTCGGTTTAGTTCAAACATTAGTTAATATTCTTTTTACTTGCTGTGCCTATTCGCAGGTTTCGTTAATCTGTTGTTATAGAGTAATTTAGAATCAGGATAAACAAGCCGTCCCACAATCTGATAACGTGCTATCGCCACTGCAGTCTTATGATACCTTTATCATCCAATTGCAACATAGTACCGTACTGCCGGCTTTCTTCGTCCAGTTTGTTTGTCAGCCACCTACTGTCTGCGGCACTGGCGTAGTTTAACCTAAAATTCCGGATCTGCATAGGCACCAGCTTGGCAGAGAGCAGCTTACCCGTGGCGGCATCTATAACTGGAAAATATAGGAGCGTCAAATCACCCCTATACGCCTCGTGCCCGCTTATACCTTCATAGTCGTTGATGAAATCGCCAGCTCCGTACAGGATGAGCTTTCCTTTATATACCTCTATGGCGCGGGGGTGGTGTGAGGAGTGGCCGTGAATCAGGTCTACCCCGGAACTGTCTATAAGCCAGTGAGCGAAACTGCGCTGCGTATCAGGTATAGCATGGCCCCAATTGCTGCCCCAGTGCACCGAAAAAACCACAATATCGCCGGGCTGCTTCAGCGCTTTCACCTGCTTACTGATATTTCTTACAGTGCTCATGCTCAAATCAGGTAACAGATTAACACCGGATTGCCGAGCGGTAGCCGCCCAGTCATGGGGCACTCCGCCTGTTTCTGAGCCATAGGCCAGTACAATCACCCGCCCCTGTCTCACCTTTAGCACAGCTGGCTTAGCGGCCTCCTGCAGGTCGCGTCCAGCTCCTACATAATGGATACCGGCTTTCTGAAGGGTACGCAAGGTTTCCAATAACCCCTCCCGTTGCCAGTCTAAGGTATGGTTATTGGCAAGCGACACAAGGTTAATTCCCGCCGCCCTCAGTACAGCAACATTAGCAGGATGCATCCGGTATTGCACCGGTTTATCTAGCCATGGCTCCGGATGTGTGGTAATGCTGGTCTCCAGATTGATGATTTTAAGATCAGGTGAAAATGCGCGCCATACCGCCAGCGCGTCTCCCCAGCTATAGGCATAAGAAATGGGCTGCCTTATAGGGCCATTCTTACGCTCGGCCAGTCGTACATAGTCCCGGGCATCTTTCACATAAGACTCGTAGATAACAGAGCTGACGGACTGGGACATAGCCTGATCGATCCCGCGTCCGGTCATAACGTCACCGCACAAAAATAGCGTTACACCCCGCGAATCGTTAGTTGCATCGGGGTCTCCGGAGTTCTTTAATTGTGACGGATCCGTGTTCAATAAGTTGGTTAAATTATTGCTATTCCCAAGACCTTTCCTACTAAGGTATACTTAGCTAAACGGACAGAAGGTACATCGGTGTGATACTGGCCATGCCGCCGGTAGCAGTACTACAGGTTTGTATAAGAGAATTGTAGATTAAGGATTATCTGCAGAAGGGCATACCTGAAAATAGCTAGTCTCATGGTCTAAACAGGTATAGACGAAACTCTTGTACGGCTTCCTAAGCTAGGAAAGGTTGCAAAAAACGTTATTTAAAGCGAAATTGGCGGAAAAGGCAACACTGCATGAAGATCAAGCTCATCGCCATTGGCAAGACCGACGAAGCGTTTTTAGAGGAGGGTATAGCCAAATACCTTAAAAGACTCAAACACTACCACGCCTTCGAGTTCATCATCATTCCAGACATCAAACAGGGCGGGAAGTTTACGGCGGATAACCTAAAGGAGGCTGAAGGCAAGCTCTTGTTGCAAAAAATTCAAGACGGCGACCACGTGATCCTGCTCGATGAGAAGGGCAAGACTTTTACCTCCACCGAGTATGCCCACTTCCTGCAAAAAAAGCTGAACTCTGTTACCACCAATCTGGTCTTCATCATTGGAGGCGCGTTTGGTTTCTCCCCTGCCCTTTACGAGCGGGCTAACGACAAGATATCACTCTCCAAAATGACGTTCTCGCACCAGATGATCCGGCTGTTTTTTGTGGAGCAGCTCTATCGGGGCTTCACCATCCTGCGGGGCGAGAAATACCACCACGATTGATGCGGCAGCTAGGAAGCGTCGCTGACAAATGCATAGAACAAAAGCTCTTCGTCATCGTCTGGAAGTTTCACTGTTTTGCTAAACTTCAAGCCTAACTTTTCCAACAGCTTTTGGGAGGCAATATTCTTTTTGGAGGTAATGGCTCCTAGCCGCCTTATACCGAATTCCTCCAAGCCAGCCCGTTTGATTTCATGGGCAGCTTCGTAAGCGTATCCATTGCGCTCATACTCCGGAAGGTATGCGAAACCAATATCTATACCTTCTAACCCCTCCCGGTCATACAGTCCACATACGCCTACTTTTACTTGGTCTACTTTCCGGATGACCGTATAGTTCGCGTAACCGAGTCTTTCTAGCTGTGGCCGAATTCTACTGTTGATGTATGCTTTTGCGTCTTCCAGTGTTCTCACATTTCGATCACCGATATACCTGAGCCATTTCGGCGTGTTCAGCAAGTCCAGAAATAAGGCAGCGTCTTCCTCAGTTGTGGGCTTTAGCAGTAGCCTCTCTGTTTCGAATGATCTGTAATGACTCACGGTTTTTATCTTGATTTTTGACGGATGGGCAAAGGTGCAGAGGCGGATTAAAGAGCCAAGCGCCAGTTAACGGATCGTTCTTCTTTTCCGTCAAAAGGTGGGCGTCCATTTTGATCAGTCTTGGTGCGTTAAAACAACTATATCTTTAAGTTTTGTAATTTAATCATTTAGCGAATTAATGCCTTGTTCTTTAAGTCGTTCAAGATGTTCCTTCATCGTATTAACTTGCTCTGTTGGGTGTCCTTGCCAGATCGTAACTTCTCCTACCACTTTAAAAGGATGAGTTGAACGATATGATTTTGTTGGATTACCTGGGAATTTTTTATCTGTCAAGTCAGGGTCATCTTCAATTGCCCCAGTTGGCTCTACTAAATAAATTCTTTCTTTCCCTTCACCAGAGGCAAGTTCAGCACCCCAAATAGCAGCGTCTAATGTCGCAGTCAGGAATATGAATTTTGTGTTTTTCTTTTGCCCATAGTTCGAGTTATATCCAACTTCAATTAGGTCACCAACTTTTAAGTCAGCCTTTGTACCGTGAAAATAAGTTTGCGCGAAAGGTGAAGCACCTTGTCCACTTGATTTATGCTCGTTTTTTTGTTCCATAGTCAAAGGTTTGCTCAATGATGGATTCGTCTAGTTAGCTTGTCAACGGACTTGGCCATAAGGCGGCGTAGCTGGCTTATGGGTGTGGTTAGTGGATGTTGTTCTTAAATTCCCCAGCTTTCATACTTGATGAATTTGAACTGCTTTTTCTTCTGGTCAAAAGAATATGCAGCTCTACCACCACCAGAATTTAAAAGCCTTATTTCTCCTTTCTCTTTTTTAGCACCTAAAGGCAAGATTGAAACATAAAACTGGCCGTTGTGAAAGCTTAGAGGGAAAAGGTAATGGTAAATGATTCCTTCTTTTCTATTTAAAATTTCGTTAAGCTCACCTTCGTTTTCGTTGACTATTTTTATAAACGTGTTCCCTACCTTCGCCATTAGGCTGTCGGTAAGAACTTCGGGTTGATTGCTCAAGTAAAGTGTATCAAACTTTACAGCATTCTTATCAAGATGCTTGATGTACTGAATCAGAGCGTCATTGTAGATACTACTCTGTCCGCTCACTTCTGTTGAAGTAATGCCCTGACCTACTGCGAGGAATGGTATCAGAAGAAGTAAGGTCAGAAGCTTGTACATTCTTTCTTTTTTATACTTAAATATACCCACTAACAATCATTGGAAGGAGACGTCCTGTCGGTATAGTAGGGATTGATGTCTTCTTCGGGTAGTTATCCGTGCTTGTTTTTCCTTTTTTGTAATGTCTGTGTGGAATTTCTTTTTTTACAAAGGGAAAAACAAGCTGCTCGTTGGGTTATTTTCTCCTTTTAAAATTCCTTCTGTTGGCGCTTTAGCCTCATGGGAATGCTGTTGATACGGGTATCGGCAACGTTTCCGAAGGCGTCAGGCTCGGGCTGGCCTAAAATCGAAAGAAAGACTAATCTGTCATTGGCCTCTCTATTGCCAGCAAGCACCTGAAAAAGAGCCACCTGTGCCGAAGCTAGCCCCTTGACTTTGTCATTTCCCAACGCTAACTTCGCCCCGCCAAAGTCTTGCCTGGACGCCCCCGTCCGAAAGCTCATGGCTTTCTCCCGGCACCGCCGAAGCAAGACTTCTCGGCCCAAATTCCATTTATGCCTTTGGCTCTTTTTCAATTGATTGCCGTCTTTAGTGGCCTTTGATGCCGCCCAGCCCCAAAAGCCTGAAAACCGCGCCAATATCAAATTTGAAAATAATCCCAATGACGGATTTAACTACTGTGTAAACGTCACCATGACGTTTATCCGCCATATATGCGGAGCTGGTTTTGTCGGAATGAGCTCATTTTTTTGAGCTTCTCGGGAGTATGAGCAACTCTTTGCATATAGTTAAGCTAATATAGTTCATTCTCACAAATTGTCAAGTATTAGCTTGTCATATAAGCACCACCACTTCTGCTACGACTCAAGCTACTTATTTCTGCCCGACGAGAAGGTGATCATCGTCAACTAGCAGCACTACATGGGGAAGAATAAGGTATAGATAGACCGGATAAAGCATAGCGCTAAAACAAAAAGGGCCTGTCGGTATTACACCAACAGGCCCTTTTCGGGTTATGCAGCAGAGAGCAAGGGATTCGAACCCTTGATACCCTTTTGGGGTATACACACTTTCCAGGCGTGCTCCTTCGACCACTCGGACAGCTCTCTTTTTGTGAGTGCAAATATACGCCAATATCTTTTACTAACGCAAATTTCTGCCCCCGGCGCCCCAAATATATTTAGATAACTACTTCGTAATCTCGCCCCGCAGGTTACTTGCCAGCAGCTCACGCGTTTGTGTCGCAGGCAGGTCTAGCCCTAACACAAACATGAGTTTGGTGATAGCTGCCTCTGTCGTAATATCATCACCACCGATCACGCCCATATTGAGCAGAAATTTGCTTGTTTCATAGCGCCCTTGATCCACCCTGCCCTCGTCACACTGCGACACGTTCAGGATGTAGATTCCCCTCGATATAGCGTTTTCGAGCATCTCCAGCAACCAGCCGGCTGTGGGTGCATTGCCAGCGCCAAAGGTTTCAATCACCAATCCTTTGAGATCCGGTGCCTCCAGTATACTGCGCATCACCTGCGGCGTTATACCCGGAAAAAGCTTCAGTATCGCCACGTTGTTGTCCAACTGTTGGTGCACATGCAGCGGCTTCTCGGGATGGTTCAAAATAGCGCTTTCATAGAAGTCTATGCTGATGCCGGCTTTGGCTAGCAGCGGGTAGTTCTCTGACTTAAAGGCATTGAAGTGCCTGCTTTCCACTTTTTTGGCTCTGTTGCCGCGTATGAGCAGGTTATGAAAATAAATGCATACCTCTGGCACCACGCTTTTACCGTTGACCTTGGTGGCCGCTATCTGCAGAGCCGAAATAAGGTTGGCGCGGGCATCGGTTCGCGTTCTGCCGATAGGCACTTGGGCACCCGTAAAGATCACGGGCTTCTCAAGGTTCTCCAACAAGTAGCTTAGCGCCGAGGCACTGTAGGCCATCGTATCGGTACCGTGCAACACCACAAAGCCATCGTAGTCGGCATAGTTGTCGCGTATCAGGTTGGCCAGCATCAGCCAGTCGCCCAGCGATACGTTCGACGAGTCAATGGCCGGTTCTATGCTGAGCACCGTGAGCATGTATTTAAAATTGCTCAACTCCGGCACCTTCTCCAGTATCTGCGTGAAATTGAAAGGTATCAGGTGATGCCTTTCATCATACACCATACCCACCGTCCCGCCGGTGTAAATGATGAGAATGGAGGCTTCCGGATGCGCGGGAGCGGCGGTGTCGATGTTTATTTTAACTACAGCCATAGACTTATAGGGCAAACAGATTATAGGCGTTGCGAGTAGTCGCTTCCGCCACTTCCTCTACAGGTTTATTCATTAACTCGGCCACACGACGGGCTACCAGCGGCAGGTATACCGGCTCATTGCGCTTGCCCCGGTGCGGCACAGGCGCTAGGTACGGACAGTCGGTTTCGAGCACCAAGTCCTCCAACGCCACATGCGGCAGCACTTTGTCCAGACCGCCGTTCTTAAACGTGGCCACCCCGCCTATACCCATCAGAAAGCCCAGTTTTTTCACTTTCTCAGCCTGCTCCACCGTACCCGAAAAGCAATGGAATATACCTTTCAGACTGCCATCCTGCGCGGCCGCCACTATCTCGTAGGTCTCCTCAAAAGAGTCGCGGGTATGGAGCACGATGGGCAGTTGATGTTTCTTAGCCAGTTCCACCTGTACCTTCAAGGCTTCTTGCTGCTGTGGCAGAAAGGTCTTATCCCAGTACAGATCGATGCCACACTCCCCCACTGCCGCAAATTTGCGCTTGCCCAGCCATTCCTCCACGAGGTATAACTCCTTCTCGAAGTCTTTGTCCACAGAAGTCGGATGCAGGCCCATCATCGCAATACACTGCTCCGGGTGCTTCACTTCTGTCTCTAGCATCACATCGATAGAGGTGTGGTCAATGTTGGGCATGTAGATTTTCTCTACTCCCTCGCCCTTGGCGCGGGCTAGGGCCTCGTCGCGGTCCTGCTTAAACTGCTCTGTGTATATGTGTGCGTGCGAATCAACTAAAATCATGAGTGTCGGTTTCAATCTGTTTATCTCCCCGCAAATGTCCAAACTATTGGCTAAGGGTGCAAGGAGAAGAAGTTAGAAGGTTTGAAAGGTCTACGAGCTAAGAGGGCGGGTTGCTTTACTGGTTGATTGTTGATTGTTTTGTACATGATTCGGATAGGTCGCAAACTTTCCCTTCACGGTCTTTCTCAACCCAAGACTTAGAAATCGAGACTCATTCAATACCTCCTTCCCTTCCACTTTACTTTGGTGGGTGTAAAAAAGTAGATAATAAAGATAATGCTGATCACTACCATGAACAGCTCGAAAACGACATATTGCCACCAAGGTATGCGCAGCCCAAGACGCCTAAGACAGATATGCAGGTAGGTACTCTGCAGCAACAGCTTGGCCAGAAAAATTGCACTGGCGATACCTACGGACGCCTGCCAGAAGTAAGGCAGCAGCACGGGGTAGTAGGCTGAGTGCATCACCAGTATGGCAAACATGTAGGCGGGCAGGTGCGTCGCTCCGCGCATCCAGCGCTTCCGCTGCTCAAGCAACTGCCAGAAAGTAGCCGCAGGAGCCGACAGCGCCAGCACGCTGCGGTCATAGATGTTCCGGTAATCGAACCCGCGTCTCAGAACTTGGTTGAAAATGGCCACATCCTCCGTAATGGAAAACTTAATATTCTCATAGCCACCTACAGCCTGGTAGGCCTCGCGGGTAAGCAGCATGTTGTTACCCATGGTAGTCACGGGCAGACCTATATCACTGACGGTCTGCATCAACCCCAGCGAGTACAGCCAATCCATGCTTTGCAGTCGGAAGAACAGGCTCTCGCCTGCGACGGTAGTCAGTCCGGTAACAACCCCCACCTTTCCGCTCAGTCCTGCCAGCATCGCCTGCACCCACCCTGAAGGCACTTGTATGTCGGCATCTGTGTACAAGAAAAGGTCAGTCGTAGCCCGGTGAGCCAGCTGCGCCAGCACGTTGGCCTTGCCTTTGGCCCGCCCTACTGTACCCTTGATAGTGATACAGGTATAGCCGGGCTTGTCTTTTATGAACTCCTCCACCAGTGCCCGCGTGTTGTCTGTGGAGCCATCATCGCCGATGAGCACCTCCAGCTTATCCTTAGGGTAGTTTAGGCCCTCAATGGCATGTAGGCAGTTCAGGATATTGTGCTCTTCGTTTCGGGCGGCAATCAGGATGCTGACGTGGGGGGTGTCCGTTGGCCGAATAGGATAGCGTTTTCGGTTGAAGAGCAGCAGGGCCAGCAGGACCAGAAAAAGCAGGAAGTAAAGTATGAAATAGGCTACCGATACAGTCATAGGATCTGGAAGGTATAGCCCTGTGCGGTAAAATGGTCTAAGAAACGGGGTAGGGCGTATTGCATGTTTCGCTGAGCCTTTAGGCTGTCGTGGAATACGATGATGCTACCACTTTGGGTACAACGGATGGACTCGCGCAGGCACTTTTCCGGTTTCAGGCTCCTGTCGTAATCGTTGGTGAGCACATCCCACATCACCAGTTCATAGTCTGGTCTCAGCGCCGCGGCCTGCTTGAGTGTAATGCGCCCGTATGGTGGACGGAAAAGATTATTTTGCCCTACTGACAGGTTCAAATGTTGCAACTCATCCTGACAGCGCTGCACATTGTCCAAGTAGCTGTTTAGAGATGTTTCCCAGCCCCGCAAATGGTTATGGGTATGGTTGGCCAGCCGGTGCCCCTGCGCCACTACCTGCTCGGCCACATCGCGGTGCTTAACCAAATTCTCGCCCACAGCAAAGAAAGTAGCTTTGGCCTTATACTGCGCGAGTTGCTCCAGCACCCAAGGCGTGACCTCCGGTATGGGCCCATCATCAAAAGTCAGGTATAGCACCTTCCCCTGTTCTTCCTTCCGCCAAGTATAACCGGGCAGCAGACTGCGAAGCAACGCGGGTGTTTTGTAGAGGCGGAGCACTTTTACTATTTAAACCTACACGACAGCAGGGTGATGTCGTCACCGAAAGAAGCGTCCTCGTTGAAAAGGTTGATGGCGTTGAGCAGTTGCAGGTGCAGCATTTTAGAACTTAGGAAACGGTTCTTCTGCATAAACTCGATCGTGCCCTCAATGCCAAACTCAGACTCGTCTTCGTCAAAAACTTCGGTGAGGCCATCGGTGTAGCATAGCAGTACGGCATCGTGTGGCACATGGATCTTGCCTACGTTCATAAAAGGCAGCACATCGAACACGCCCAGCATGGTGCAGCCGTCGTTGAGCAGGTCGTGTGTGTTGTTTTCGTAGAGCAGGATCGGCGCATTGTGACCGGCGTTTACGTAGCTCAACTCGCGTGTCTTTCGGTTAAAGATCGCTACAAAAGTCGTGATGAACTTCTCGGCGATCGCGTTACGGTAGATCAAATGGTTGAGCTCCGACACTACGGTGTTTAGGTCGGCTGTCTGGCGTAGAATGGTACGCAGCCCCGCCTGAAAGTTCGACATCAGCAGCGAAGCCGGAACGCCCTTACCCGACACGTCGGCCACGCAGAATAGGAACTGGTCCTGATCGATCTCAATAAAGTCGTAGTAGTCTCCTCCGATGGAAGAGTGCGGAATGTAGCTGGCATGGATGGCCACGTCTTTGTCGTTAGGCAGGTTCTTCGGGAAAAGCATGGACTGCACCTCGCGGGCAATCTCTATCTCCTTGCGAATAGACTCCTGCGCTAGTCGCTGCCGGGCCATGCGGTGGTTCTCGATCGCCACGAGCATAATGTTACTGACCGTCTGCACGAAGTTGAGCGCCTCGATATTGGTATAGTAAGGCTGAATCTTTCCGATCATGACGAAAGCGAGTACTTTGCCATTGTGAAGGATCGGGATCACGATCTCGAAATTTCGCCACTTCTTGTCCACGCTCAGCTTGGACATGCGAGTGATTTCCTTCAATTCCAGAATAGCTTCGGGCAGGTGTTGCTTGGCGGCTTCCAGATCGGTGCCGAAACTTACTTTGCAGTCCCACTTCTCGTCGTGCACGAACAGGGCCAGCCGGTTAATCTGCAACTGAGCCAGCAGCGTGAAGCGGTATATTTTGTAAAGCGCCTCTTCGGGCAAGTTATCGTTAATCGCCTGCGTAATTTCCAACAGGGCCGATAATTCCAGCTTTTTGAGGTTTAGCTCTTGCTGTACGTTCGGTGCGATTATATCAGGCATTCAGTTTCATAGTTTATGGTTGGCGCACAGCCCGCACATGGGAGCATCTCCGCGCCAGCTATACCTGACACGCAGGCATATACCGTGTAAATTTACAAAAAATCAACCGCATTCTTTATCTAGCCCACAAAATCCTGTGAAATAATAAGTATTAGTCACAGTATAAACCTTGCAACCACATCGCCTATGTCTTTGTTTTGAATTGCGCGAAAAAGGCTGCGCAATGTTTGAATGAAAATAACTAAATGGAATTGTGCACAACCAACCCAGCCTTGGTGGCCAGATAATAATAGTCTTGACAATGCTGCCCGAATGTGGTCTCGTCGTACGCATACTCTGTGTCAGGATCAGGATACAGGATCCTGATGTAGCCCTTGGCAATGAGGTCGCGCAGGGCGGCGCAGAGCTCTTGGTCTGAGAGGGCGCTGGTGCTTTTGAGGTCTGGGTAGGACGTCACGAAATAGAGCTCGTCCATTATGGCAAATTCATTCTCAGTCATGGTGTCGGATAGTTCGGCCTTTCCATTGATAGCGGCCTGATAGGCCACGTATAGCGGTATATAGTACGTAAGGTATGTAAACAAGCTGCAAGGGCAGCATATAAATCAGATAATTTTTCCGACGCATAAAAGCCAGTACACGGTTTAAGAACAGGAAGTCGATCGCAAACTTAACAGTATAGGCCACTATAAAAGTCCACAAAGACAGCCAGCCAGCGAGCACGGCAGGTATCGCCAGAAAGAGCAAAAGGTTTACGGCAAACACGCTAAGGGCCACCAATTTCACATGCCAACGCTGATAACTCCGCCACTTACTCGCCCAGCGCACTCGTTGCGAGATAAAGCTGCTGACCGTTTTGCGGGCTTCTGTATACACGGTGGCTCCTTCGTGCTTCAGAAAAGCAATGCGATCAGGGTATAGCTGACAGACTTTGTGCAGCAGAAACTCATCGTCGCCACTGGCTATACCTTCGTTTCCGGCAAAACCACCCACTTCTTCGAACACCCGCCGGGTATAAGCCAGATTAGCACCATTGCACATATTGGGTTGCTTTAAGCCAATCGAAGCCCCTCCCACTCCGATCAGCGAGGCGAACTCGACCAGTTGCATGCGCTCGAGCAAGGTATGGGTATGGTGAAAAACCACCGGCCCGGAAATAAAAATGGCTTGTCTGGAAGTATAGGTATAAGCGAACAGCCGCAGCCAATCAGGCTGCACCCGGCAGTCGCCGTCAGTAAAGACCAACAGCTCGCCGCTTGCCTGCGCTATACCTAGTTTGATAGCGGCTTTCTTGCCGGTTCCAGCCCCATGCGCAGCAAGTCGAATCAGGCGCAGACTCAGCTTTGACTCAGGTATAAATTCCTCTATTAAATGGGCGGTATTGTCATCGGAGTGATCATCTACCACCAGCACCTCAAACAGCTCCGCCGGATAGTTTTGCTTTTCCAGATCGCGCAGTAAATTCAGTATATGACGCACCTCGTTCCGGATAGGTATAATGACAGTGAGTTTTGTAGCAGGTGTGTAGTTGGTAGTAGGTATAGTAGGTACGGGCAGGCGCTTCCAAGCCAGCAAACAGCGCATGATAATCCAGCCGTACACGAGCAGCGAAAGCAGGAGCAGCAGTCCGAACATCAGGCGGCCCCTCCCCTTTTATTCAGTTTCAGGCGCAGCACAAAGAACAAACCGATGGCACTTGGCACCACGATGTTGAGCAACCAAAGGCTCAGGCTGGCGCTCAGCACCTGCAGTCGCTCCTGCCCCAGCAGTCCGAACACGTACATCGCTGACAATTCCCGCACCCCCAAGTCCGACAGCAGTGACACCGAGGGTACCACTGATTTCAGGAAGAATGCAGTAGAAACACCGCTGACATACTCCAGCGGACTCAGCCGCACCTCAAACAAAACAAGCAATAGCACAAATTGCAGCAGAAATACAAAGTAGCGCAGCAGCGAGAGCATGAGCACCTTGTTCATCTCCCTGAAGGTATAGCTGCCCATGATGGCCACATACTTAGCCAACTTGCGCAGCGGGCCTACCGCAGCTACCATCGCCACCATGGCGCGCGCGTTGAAAAGCAGCAAGAGCAGAGCCGCATTGAGTACCAGCAGCAAAAAGAAAATGCTTAGGCAGATACCCGGATACTCCCGCCAATAAATCAGAAGCGCAAAGTAGATCAGACCTAGCGAACCAACCAGCACGGTGGCTACCAGCTGACAGAATCTTCCTATGAAGACCGCCCCGATCGCCTCCAGCCGTTCTTTGCTTTTGAGCTCCAGCACACGGCCCGCGTAGTCGCCCAGTCGGTTGGGGGTGATAAAGCCGAGCGTGAGCCCTACCATTACGGCTCGGAAAGCTCGCAGGTAGGAAATAGGCTCCAGCTTCTGTCCCAGTATTTTCCATTTCCAAGCTTCCAGTCCCCAGTTGGCAGGTATAAGCAGGGCGCTCAAGATCAGCAGAAAGGTATAATCGCTTTGGCGGGCCGATTGCAGTATACCCTGCCATGTAAGCAAGGTGTCGGGTGCCGTGAAAATGGCTAGGTACAGAAAGTACAGCGTGAGTAGCACCACGACAATTTTGCCGACGACTAAAAGGAACCTTCTGTTGCGGGTAATGTTCAAGATATTGTCTTAAATTGCGCCTCTTATGGTTTACTCTTCCGCACTTCCTCCTAATAAACTGATTCTTGGTATTGACCCGGGTACACAAGTGATGGGCTATGGCCTGATCGAAGTGACAGGCTCCAAGGTAAAGGTAGTGCAGTATGGCGTTATTCACCTGAAAAGCTACAGCAACCACGCCATCAAGTTAAAGAAAATTTTTGACCGCATGATACAGCTCATCGACGAATACCTGCCCGACGAACTGGCCATCGAGTCGCCTTTCTTTGGCGTGAACGTGCAAAGTATGCTCAAACTGGGTCGCGCACAGGGAGTTGCCATAGCCGCCGCCCTCTCCCGCGACATCCCCTACGTGGAGTACGCCCCCAAAAAAGTAAAGCAGTCGGTAACCGGAAACGGTAACGCCTCCAAAGAGCAGGTGGCCAGCATGCTGGTGCAGATTCTCAAAATCCAGCCCGACCCGAAAATGTTCGATGCCACCGACGCGCTGTCCGTCGCCCTCTGCCACCACTACCAGAAGGGCAACAATGCCAAACAGGGCGGCAAATCTTGGAAGAGCTTCGTAATCGACAACCCAGAGAGAATGCTTTGATTAATGAGTTAATGAATTATGAGTGATGATTAGTAATTCAAGAATCATTAATCACTCACTATTACTCATTCTTCAATAACCATTATTCATTCCTCATTAATCATTATTCATTATTGAGCATCTTCCGTATGTAGTCTAAAACCTATGTACTGGTAGCCTGTTGTGATTTTTTATCGTAGTTTGCACCCGCGTACCAGTTTTCACCGCAGTTAAATGGATCCAAGCAATAATAAGTCTGGCCGTAAATATGTCCTCTCCCGCAGAATGGACCGGATATTTATAGAACTGGCCAGCATTTATGCCTTCATTGCCCGCTTCTTCAAAGAAGTATTTGTGCCGCCTTACGAGTTCCGCGAGATCATCCGGCAATGTTACGAGGTGGGCGTTCGCTCGCTTCCGCTGATCTCCCTCACGGGCTTTATAATCGGTATCGTATTCACTAACCAGTCACGTCCCTCGCTGGCCGATCTGGGCGCGACGGCCCTGCTGCCGGCCCTGATCTCGGTGGCCATCGTGCGTGCCATGGCACCGCTTGTAACGGCCCTCATCGCCTCTGGACGAGTGGGTTCAGGTATAGGCGCGGAGTTGGGCTCTATGCGCGTGACCGAGCAGATCGACGCCATGGAAGTGTCGGCCACCAACCCCTTCAAATTTCTGGTCGTGAGCCGGGTGCTGGCCACTACCCTCATGATCCCGGCCCTGACCATGTATACTACCTTTGTGGCGTTGATGGGCGGCTTTGTAAACGTGAGCCAAAACGAACTCACTAGCCTTACCACTTTCTTCACGCAGGTGTTTGACGCCATCACCTTCCTCGACATCATTTCGTCTTCCGTAAAGTCGGTCATTTTCGGTTTTACGATCGGGATGGTAGGCTGCTACAAAGGTTATAACTCTTCTAAAGGCACCGAAGGCGTAGGCAAGGCGGCCAACTCGGCGGTGGTGACGGCCATGTTCCTGATATTTATAGAAGAATTGCTGATTCTGCAGATTGTAAACGCGATACGCGGCATTTAAAGCAAGGTATAGCATGAAAGTTCTGAATCCGAAAATAGACAGAAGCAACAAGGTCATTTCAATACAAGGCCTCAAAAAGGCATTCGATGATTTTGAGGTGCTCAAGGGTGTGGACTTGGATCTATACCAAGGCGAAAACCTCGTGGTGCTGGGCCGCTCCGGTACGGGCAAGTCCGTACTGATCAAGATCATCGCAGGACTTTTGCGGCCCGACGAAGGCGTGATCAACGTGCTGGGGCAGGAAGTGGACAAACTCACTCCGAAAGAGCTGGATAGGTTACGGTTGAAGATTGGTTTCTCTTTCCAAAACAGCGCCCTCTACGACAGCATGACGGTGTATGAGAACCTTGAATTCCCGCTGGTGCGACACATGAAAGAGCTCAGCAAGGCTGACCGCGACCGGAGCATCGAAGAAGTGCTGGAGGCGGTGGGTCTTTCACAGAGCATCAACCAAATGCCTTCAGAGCTTTCCGGCGGACAGCGCAAGCGCATCGGTATAGCCCGCACCCTGATCCTGAGGCCGGAAATTATGCTTTACGATGAACCTACAGCCGGTCTCGACCCGATTACCTGTTTGGATATAAATAACCTGATTAACGAAGTACAACGTAGATTCAATACATCATCCATTATCATTACACACGACCTTACTTGCGCCCGCGCAGTCGGCGACCGGGTAGTCATGCTGCTAGACGGGCAGTTTCAGCGTGAAGGCACTTTCGATGAAGTGTTCTCGACGCAAGATGAGCGGGTGAAAGCCTTTTACAATTATAACTTTATAGACTAAATGAGTGCAGCAGACAATAAGCGTTCCGTCATCGTAGGCATATTCGTTTTCATCGGAATCGTCATTTTGGTGGCGGGCATTTTCACATTGGCCGGACAGCAGAAGCGGTTCATCCGCACCTTGGAGGTAAAAGCGGTGTTTGATGACGTGGCTGGCCTTAAAACCGGCAACAACGTATGGTTTTCCGGCGTGAAGATCGGTACCATCCAAGCCATTAACCTCTACGGCAACTCGCAGGTGGAAGTGGTAATGAACATTGAGGAGCGGGTGCAGGAGTACATCCGCAAGGACGCCGTGGCCCGTATCAGCTCCGAGAGTTTCATCGGCAACAAAAACATCGTAATAGATGGTGGCAGCCAGCAGGCATCCCCAATAGAAAACGGCGATCGTCTGCAGGCCCAGAACCCGCTCAACACCGACGATCTGATGGAAACGCTCCAGAAGAATAACAAGAACTTGGTGGAGATCACCAACGACTTTAAGGAGCTCAGCGGCAAGATTGTGCAGGGCGAAGGCACCATCGGCGCTATCCTGACGGACTCTACGCTCGCCAACGACCTCCGCTCCATGGTGGCCAACTTGGAGCGTACCTCGCAAAGCACCGTAAGCGCATCTCGAGCACTTACCTCTTTCACGAACAAACTGAACGCCCCCGACGGACTGGCCAATCAGTTGGTAACTGACAAAGAAGTATTTCAGCAACTGAAAACATCCATGACGCAACTGGAAGAGGCCACTGCTTCTACTTCAGAGATAACGGAGAACCTGCGCACCGCCAGCGGCCGCCTCAACAACAGCAATAGTGCGGTGGGCGTGCTACTTAACGACCAGCAATTCGCCCGTCAGCTGCAAAGCACCATGCAGAACCTCGAAACCGGCACCGAAAAGCTGGACCAGAACATGGAGGCTTTGCAAAACAATTTCCTGCTAAGAGGCTTTTTCAGACGACAAGCAAAGGAGGAGGCAAAGCAAAAAGAGGAGCAACAATCTCAGCCCGTTCAACAGGTACAGCCGCAGGACACCCTGCACCAACAGCAACCCGATACGGTACGGCAACGATAACTGAAATAAAAAAGGGGCGAATCTTATGAGATTCGCCCCTTTTTTATTTCAGTTATAAATACTCAGGCTATACTTAAGCAGCCTCATATTCCTTCCGGATCTTCTCCGCCGTTTTCTCAAAGTCCTCTTTGCTGAACTGCTGCTTAATGGCGAAGTTCATATCGGCCATTTTATTGATTGGAATGAGGTGGACATGTGCATGCGGCACTTCCAAGCCTACCACGGCAACACCTATGCGCTTGCAGGGCACGGCTTTCTCCACAGCAGCTGCCACTTTCTTGGCGAATGCCATCAGGCCAAGGTATAGCTCATCATCCAGATCGAACAGGTAGTCAATCTGTTGCTTGGGTATGACAAGGGTATGGCCTTTGGTGGTCGGGAATACGTCCAGAAAGGCCAAATAGCGATCATCCTCGGCTATTTTGTAAGCGGGAATCTCGCCTTTTACAATTTTAGTGAAGATAGATGGCTCCATACGCTTAGCGGCTGATTTCCAAAATTTCGAACTCAATCTTACCCGCCGGCACGGTTATCTCAGCCTTTTCACCTACCGACTTACCCAAAAGGCCTTTACCGATAGGTGACTTCACCGAGATCTTGCCCGACGCCAGATCCGCTTCTTCTTCCGCCACCAAGGTATAGTCCATCACCATGTTGTTCTTCAGGTTCTTGATCTTCACCTTAGAGAGAATCAGGGCCTTGCTCAGGTCTAGGTTGGACTCATCGATGAGGCGGGCATTGCCCACCACTTCTTCCAACTTGGCGATCTTCAGTTCCAAGTGGCCCTGCGCATCTTTGGCGGCATCGTATTCGGCGTTCTCACTCAAGTCGCCTTTATCGCGTGCTTCAGCCAACTGACGGGCCACTTCTGAGCGGCCTTTTGTTTTTAGGTCGTGCAGCTCTTCCTTCAGCTTCTGTAAACCTTCAGCGGTGTAATAAGAAATGTTGCTCATAATACTGTCTTCACGTTTTAAAACACAAAAACAAAAAGAACGGCTATGTCAAACATAACCGTTCTTTTTGCCTAATATGTAGATGATTAATTTCTTCTTCTTCAGCCCGGCAATCTATAAATATATCGGGTGGTCTGGGTAAGCCACAGGCTCACGGGCATCCCCCGGTGGCGCTGTGTTGAGCAAATATACAAATTTATTTGAATACAAAATTTTTCAGCGAGACTTATTTCTTCGCCTTAAAATGCCCTCTAATCCTTCGCCATACCTATTATACGAAGAACCTGCTCGGGAGATCAGGCGCCTAGCAGGTATTCTTTTCAAAGCTTGCCGGCTTCTTTTAGCTGCTGTATTTTAGCTACCAGCACCTCGTTAATTTTTACATAGGACTCATGGGTCCAACCAGCGATGTGTGGTGTGAGCACCACGTTATCGGCTTGGCTTAGGTAGTCAAAGTTCCGGGCTTGAAGCTCGGTCAGGGTATGTAGCTTTTCGTTCTCCAACACATCCAAGGCCGCACCTTTTACCTTGCCGGATTTTAAGTGCTCCACCAGCGCCATTTGGTCCACCACCTCGCCACGGGATGTATTCATGAACCAGATTGGCTTACGGAAGCCACTGAAAAAGGCATCATCCGCAAAGGCACGATTCTCAGGTGTGTAAGGTATATGCAGACTCACAATAGCTGCCTCTTCCTGCAGTACTTCCAGCGAAACCGGTTCGGCCGGTGCTTCGATCTTCTCTGGCGCAAACCGATCATATGCCACAAGGCGGCAGCCAAATCCGCTCAGCACGCGGGCAAAGCTCTGCCCCATGTTCCCGTATCCGATAATCCCTACAGTCTTACCGCTGATCTCCTCTCCTCTATTCTCCTCGCGCAGCCATACCTTGTCACGCACCTGCCGGTCGCCTCGGGTGATGTTGCGCATAAGACTCAGCAGCATACCCAAGGCATGCTCGCCCACCGCCTGCCGATTGCCCTCATTGGCCCCGAACAGTGCTATACCTCTCTCTTGCAGCGCTTCGGCATCAATGTTATCGAGACCTGCCCCTGCCCTCGCCACGAATTTGAGCTTGTCAGCCAGCTTAATGGTATCCGCTGTGATTCGCATCTTACTCCGCACGATCAGCCCTTCAAAACCCACCAGTGCCTCGCATACTTCCATAGGCTTGATCTCCGGGCGGTAATCATAGGCCATACCCATCCTTTCCAGCATGGGAAATAGACTGTCGTGCACTTCGTCGATGATAAGGATGTTGGTCATGGCCTTACAATTCATACAGCATATGCGCTACACCAAAGTAAATCGCCAGCCCCAATAAGTCATTTGCCGTCGTAATAAAAGGACCGGCGGCAACAGCGGGATTCACTCCCAGTTTGTCGAGTAGCATTGGGGTGAGCGTACCCATCAGGGAGGCCAACATCACTACAGAGAACAGTGCGACCGAAACCACTATCGACAATTTCAAATCCTGTCGGAATAGGTAGGTGAAACCGAAAACGAGCGCCGAGATAATGAGGGCGTTCAGAAATGCTACCATGATGAGCTTGAGGAGACGCTGGGCGAAGTTTTCGAAGATCACGGCGTTGGAAGAGAGCGTTTGGATGATGATGGACGAGGACTGTATACCCACGTTACCACCCGTCGCCGTGATAAGCGGCACAAATAGCGCCAAGGCTGGTAACAAGGCGATATCGGCTTCGAAGAAACCCATGAACTGCGCCGCCAGCAAACCGCCCACCATACCGATCACAAGCCAAGGTATACGGGAGCGCGAGATACGGAACACACTGTCATCTTCCTCCACATTCTCCGAGATACCCGTCATGAGCTGGCGGCTGAGTTCAGCCTGCTCCTGCATTACATCGATCACGTCGTCGATGGTGATGCGCCCGAGCAGTTTACCCTGTATGTTCACGACAGGTATTGCCTCAAGGTCGTACTTCTGCATCACGCTCACCACTTCGTTCTCGTCCCGGAATGACTCGATCGAGATCACATCTTCGTTGTAAATGTCTTTTACCAGTTTGTCATCTTTGGAGAGCAACAGCGTCTTGATACTCAATCGGCCTACCAACTTATCGCGGTTATCGACCACGTACACGGTATAGATCCGTTCCACATCCTCGGCCTGTCGCCGGATCTCCTCAATACACTGCCGCACACGCCAGTTGATATTCACTTTGATGAGTTCTTTCGCCATCAGACCACCGGCGCAGTCTTCCTCGTAGTGCAGCAAGTCCAGAATGTCGTCCGCCTTCTCTTCGTTTTCGAGTAGGGCGATCACTTCCTCACGCCGCTGCACATTCATCTCATTCAGAATGTCCACGGCGTCATCCGAGTCCATCAGGTTGACGTAGCGGGCTATCTCAGGGCTCGTGAAATAGGCGAGAAAATCCGTGCGAATGTCGTAATCGAGGTCACTTAGAATTTCAGACCCCACCTCTGGCGGCAACAGGTCCAACACGTACTTGGACTCGTTGGTATCGAGCTCATAGAGCACGGTAGTGATATCCGCCGGATACATTTCAGACATGGTTTCCAAAAGGAACCCTTTGTCTTCGCGTGCTATCGCCTCTTCTACTTGGTCTATGTATTCGCGTGTGATCTCTACCTGCATGGTATTACGTGTTCTGCTCTACGAGCTGGGTCAATGCTATAAAATCCTCTACTGACAGCTGTTCCGCTCTCTTGTCGAAAACAGGCTGCGCCGTTACTTCTGGCGGCAGGTTAAATGTTTTGAGGCAGTTACGCAGCGTTTTGCGCCTTGTTCCAAAACTGTTCTTCACAACAGAGAAAAAGAGCTTCTCACTGCAAGGCAGGCTCTGCCGGTCGTTGCGCACCACACTAATGACGCCGGACTTCACTTTGGGCGGCGGGTGGAACACGTTTTCGTGCACCGTGAACTTATACTCTATGGTATAGAAAGCCTGCAAAAGCACGCTTAGGATGCCATAGGCTTTGGAGCCCGGAGGCGAGGCGAGGCGCTCGGCCACTTCCTTCTGGATCATGCACACCACCTCGGGCACCACGTCGCGGTGTTCGAGCACTTTAAAAAAGATCTGACTTGAGATGTTGTAAGGGAAATTGCCGATGATGGCGAACTTGCCCGGGAACAGCTTGCTCAGGTCAGTCTTCAGAAAGTCAGCCGAAATGATGCGGTCGCCCAAAGCCGGAAAATGCTGCTGCAAATAGGCAATGGACTCGCGGTCGATGTCCAGCACTGTGGTTCGATACTCTTTGTGCTCGAGCATGTACTGCGTGAGCACCCCCATGCCGGGACCGATCTCCAGCACATCCTCCACCCCGCCGGGCAAGGTCAATTGCTCCACAATCTTGCGGGCAATGTTCTGATCAACCAGAAAGTGCTGACCCAAGTGCTTCTTTGGACTTACTTTACTCACCTGCTATGCGTTATGTTCCCGGCTGCTCAAGACAATTTCGCCGAAAACCCGTTATACCTTATTTATATGCGTCGCCCGATTGCCATACCTGTGCCCGGGCTTTTTCGCATTACACTATATACTTACTATATTGCGCACTCAAAGATACGAATGACAAATGCCAACACAACTCAAATACAATACATCGGTAGGTAAAAATACAGACGTAGCCCTGATTGTGCGGGCTGATCAGGCGGATTCGCTCCCAGAGCTGAGCTCAGACGAAACCGCCTACCTAAAACGTCAGCTGGAAGCGGAAGCGAAGATCGTTTCTCTGAACCGCTATACCCAACGGGTATACGTGGTGGTGTCCAAGGAGGAGAAAAACCAGAATGCCACCAGAGAGGCACTGCGCCAAGCCGGCTATACCCTGCTCAAGCAACTCAAAGCCGACAAGGTGGAAGAGCTGGCCATTCAGGACCTAACCAAATCAGACGCCAGTCCATACCTAGCCGAGGGCCTATACCTGAGCAACTACCAGTTCCAGAAGTATAAGACTAAAAACAACAAGCCAAGCCCGCTGCAGACCATTGTGCTGACAGACGAGAACCTGTCGGAGTTTGATGTGATGGAGCTGCAAAACGTACTCGACGCCGTGACCGTTACCCGCGATCTGGTAAACGAGCCAAACAGTCACCAAAGCGCCACGCAGTTCAGCGAGCAACTGATAGAACTGGGCGAAAAAGCCGGTTTTACCACGCAGGTGTTTGACGAGCTGCAGATACAGTCGCTGAAAATGGGCGGTTTGCTGGCCGTGAACCAAGGCAGCGAAGAACCGCCTACCTTTAACATATTGGAGTGGAAGCCGGAAGGTGCAACAAACGCGAAGCCTTACATACTGGTTGGCAAAGGCGTGGTGTATGACACCGGCGGACTCAGCCTGAAGCCAACGCCGCAGTCCATGGACTACATGAAGTCCGATATGGCCGGTGCGGCTACTGTGTCCGGCGTCATGTATGCGCTTGCCAAAAACAATGTGCAACTGCACGTGATCGCGCTTATACCTGCCACGGATAACCGTCCGGGCGGCAAGGCTTATGCGCCGGGTGACGTCATCACCATGCACAACGGAATGTCTGTGGAGGTGCTTAATACCGACGCTGAAGGCCGTCTAATTCTAGCCGACGCCCTGAGCTTTGCGCAACGGTATAAGCCGGAACTCGTGATCGATATGGCCACCCTGACTGGAGCCGCGGCCCGCGCCATAGGCAAAGAAGGTCTAGTAGCCATGAGCAATGCCGGAGACGAAGTAATGACCGCCTTGAAGCGAGCCGGTGAGGCAGAGCACGAGCGCATCGTGGAATTTCCACTATGGGATGAGTACAAGAAGCACATCGAGTCCGATATAGCCGACATCAAGAACCTTGGTGGAGCCGAGGCGGGCGCTATATCGGCGGGCGTGTTCCTAGAATATTTCACCGACTACCCTTGGGTGCACTTCGACATCGCCGGTACCGCCTATTTATTAGGTGAAGATTCATACCGTGGCAAACTGGCCACCGGTTCGGGCGTGCGCCTCGTTTACAACTACCTTAGCTCGCAGGCTAACTAAGCAAAAAATGGACAACAGACAAAAAGCAAAAATAGGTATCAGCATCGGCGACACGAACGGCATAGGCCCGGAGATCATCGTCAAAACCCTTTCAGACCAGCGCATCCTCAACTTCTGCACCCCGGTGATCTACGGATCCGCCGGCGTGATCAACAAGGTGCGCAAGGCCTTGAGCGCTGAGCATTTCCATTATCAGCAAGTGGGTTCTGCGCAGGAGCTTGTACCAAAGAAGATCAACCTGATCAACTGCTGGGAAGAGGACATCGCCGTAGAGCCGGGCACACCCAAGCCAGAATCTGGCAAGGCATCGCTTGATTCTTTGATGGCCGCCTGTCAGGATCTGAAGGCCGGTCTGCTCGATGGCTTGGTAACCGCACCGATTGATAAGGACAACATTCAGTCCGAGGAATTCCGCTTCCCGGGCCATACCGAGTTTCTGACCTCCTACTTCGACGCCGCCGACAGCCTGATGCTGCTCGTGAGCGACGACCTGCGTATCGCCACCGTGACGGGGCATATACCTGTAAAAGAGGTAGCCAGCAAGATTAACTTCGATCTGATTATCCGCAAGATCACCATCCTGCAAGAGTCCCTCCGCCGCGATTTCGGCATTCTGAAACCACGCATCGCTGTGTTGGGTCTGAATCCGCACGCCGGTGAAAAAGGATTGCTAGGAACCGAAGAGCTGGAGATTATCCGTCCGGCAGTGATGCACCTAAAAGACAAAGGCCACTTGGTGTTCGGCCCTTACCCGGCCGACGGCTTCTTTGGCATGCGCATGTACAAGCAATTTGACGCGGTGCTGAGCATGTACCACGACCAAGGGCTAATCCCTTTCAAAACCCTCGCCATGGAAACCGGGGTGAACTACACGGCCGGTCTGCCGATCGTGCGCACCTCACCTGACCACGGCACGGCCTACGACATAGCAGGCAAACACACAGCCGATGAAACCTCTTTCAGAGAAGCGTTGTTCCTTGCCTGCGACATCATAAAAAAGCGCCAGACAGAGCAAATGCACGCTTTATAAATAGGGTAGCTATTTTATTTATCAAAATAATGTTCTAATTTTGCGTCTTGCAATAAAAACACGGTAGTGAAAAAGCTTAGAGACTACGAAATCGGCATAGCCAAACTCAGCAATAAGAAACATTCTTATGAGTTTGAGATGGACGATTCATTCTTTGCTTTGTTTGAGCAGGAGATCATACTGGGGGGAAAGCTACTGGCAAAGGTAGAGCTCGATAAGAACGAGTCGCTGCTGACGCTGCATTTTGACATCAAAGGGCATGTGCGCCTTACCTGCGACCGCAGTCTGGAAGAGTTTGACCAGCCGGTGGATGTGGAAGAGACGCTCCGTATCAAATACGGCCCGGAGAACATGGAGCTGGATGAGGACTTGTGGCAGATAACGCCCGAGACGCAGACGCTCAACGTGGCACAGCACCTGTATGATTACATAGGTTTGTCGCTGCCCATGAAAAAGCTTCACCCGCGTTTTGTGGAGGAGCAGGATGAAGAGGACGAAAGGGATATCCTAATCTATTCTTCACGCAAGGACGGCGATCATGAAGGCGATGACAACGATGGAGATGACGATGATAATGTTGATCCACGTTGGGACGCTTTGAAAAACCTGAACTAACAAGCAGTAGAATTAAAAAAGTATAAAATAATAGCAAGTAAAATTTTTAACTAAAAATGGCACATCCTAAACGCAAGATTTCGAAGACCAGAAGAGATAAGAGAAGAACTCACTACAAGCTCTCTGAGAAAGCGATTGCTATCTGCCCTACTACAGACACTCCTCACTTGTTCCACCACGCTTATGTGGTTGAGGGCGACCTGTTTCACAAAGGCAAACTGGCGATCAAAAATTATACAACTAACGCCCAGTAAGCTTAGCCTACACCCGTTTTAGTTCTGTATAATTTAACTTCATCCAGTACATGAGGATCGCCCTGGACGCTATGGGCGGCGACTTCGCACCCGAAGCAAATGTAAAAGGTGCCATGTTAGCCGCAGAGCAGCTCGATAAGGACTATGAAATCCTGCTGATTGGCAAGGAGGACATAATCAGTCCGCTGTTGAAAGAATATGGATACACAGGAACTGGCATAAAGGTGGTGAACGCCACGCAGGTGATTGAGATGGGGGAACACCCCACTAAAGCCCTGACCCAGAAACCTGACTCTAGCATCGCTGTTGGATATGGATTGCTGAAAGCCGGGAAAGCGCATGCTTTCTGTAGCGCAGGCAATACAGGCGCCATGCTGGTAGGTTCCATGTTTAGCGTAAAAGCCGTTGAAGGCATCCTTCGCCCCGCTATCGGTGGCTTGGTTCCTAAACTCAATGGTGGTTTCGGCATCATGCTTGACGTAGGCGCCAACGCCGACTGTAAGCCGGAGGTGCTGGAACAGTTCGGCGAGATCGGTTCTATTTACGCCAAGTACGTACTGGACATTGAAAAGCCTAAAGTAGGTTTGATGAACCTTGGCGAAGAGGAAGGCAAAGGCACTGTGAATACGCAGGCAGCCCACCAACGTCTCAAAGCCAACCCGAGTATCAATTTTATCGGTAACATCGAAGGACGCGATATGTTCAACGACAAAGCCGATGTGATTGTATGCGACGGTTACACCGGTAACATCATCCTCAAAATGGCGGAGTCCATCTACGACATCCTCAACGAGAAGAACATGCACGATCCTTTCTTCGACAAGTTCAACTACGAGGCGGTAGGCGGTAGCCCGATTCTGGGTATCAACGGCAATGCCGTAATTGGCCATGGGGTGTCAAGCCCGATAGCCATTTGCAACATGGTACTGCAGGCCCAGAAGATGGTAGCTTCGAACCTGTCAGAGCGATTCAAAAAGCATACGGGCGCCCAATAAGGCGCTGGCTTCGGCCGACAATACTTCTTGGCATAAACTGTTTCAGTTACTCTTTTTGCGGTACTGACAGTTTGTGCCAAGTTTTTTTTATTATATTGCCGTCTTAAACTTCCAACACTTAGACCGATTACAAGATGAGTAAAATTACTGCCGCTATCACAGGTGTGGCTGGCTACGTTCCGGATTACGTGCTAACGAACAAGGAACTGGAGACAATGGTGGACACGAATGATGAATGGATCCTCTCACGTACCGGGATAAAGGAAAGGCGCATTCTCAAGGGCGAGGGAAAGGGTACCTCTCACATCGCTGTGCCGGCAGTATTGGACTTACTCAAAAAAACAAATACAAAACCGGAAGAGGTAGAGCTGCTTATCTGCGCTACCACTACTCCTGATATGGTCTTCCCGGCCACGGCGAACCTCATCACAGCTGAAATCGGCGCTGTAAATGCATTCGGTTACGACCTGCAGGCCGCCTGCTCCGGCTTCCTCTTTGCACTGGCAACCGCCTCCAAATTCATAGAGTCCGGCCAGTATAAAAAAGTAGTCGTGGTAGGTGCCGACAAGATGTCCTCCATCATCGACTATACAGACCGTACTACCTGCATCATCTTTGGTGATGGCGGCGGGGCTGTGATGCTCGAGCCGAATACAGACGGCTACGGTATACAGGACGCTGTACTCAAATCTGACGGTTCTGGCGCACAGTACCTGCACATGAAAGCCGGCGGTAGCCGCAAGCCCGCCACCATGGATACCATTTTGGCCCGTGAGCACTACGCTTACCAAGAGGGGCAGCAGGTGTTCAAGTTCGCCGTGAGAGGAATGGCCGACGTATCGGCGGAAGTGATGGAGCGCAACAACCTAAAATCAGAAGATATTGCTTGGCTTGTGCCGCATCAGGCCAACAAGCGCATCATCGACGCTACGGCCAATCGTATGGGCGTGGGCAGCGAAAAAGTAATGCTCAACATTGAGCGCTACGGCAACACCACCAGCGGTACTATTCCGCTTTGCCTCTGGGAGTATGAGAACCAGCTGAAAAAAGGCGATAACATTATTCTAGCCGCTTTCGGCGGTGGCTTCACGTGGGGAGCCATTTATGTGAAGTGGGCCTATGACCCGAAATAACAAAATCTAGTTAAACAGAAAAAGCGGCTTAGAGCCGCTTTTTCTGTTTTCATGCTATATGTGTCTTACACAGGATCGGCTCGCAAAGCCAGCCGCTTTTCAATCTGTGCCAGCAGTTCCTGAAACCTGTCCGACAATTTTTCGATATCCTTCATACCTGCGTGGGCTTGGTCGATATTTCCGTTTCTGTACAGACTGAAAAGGTGTTGTGCATTCGAGAGGAGGTCTTTGTGCGTTTTCTGCAAGGTATAGAGCTCCGGCTCTCCCGCATACTTTGTGTTACCTACTTGTACAAACCACTGGCTAATCGGACCTGCATCAGAAAAGAAAACATTATCAAGTGCCCCACCATACAGCACAGAGCGCACTTTGGACTTAAACAGTATATGTTTAATCCGGATCTGCTGAAAATCTACCTGCGCTGCGTTCATACGCTCTATGCTCCCTCTTTGTTTTACTGTATGTTTTCTACCGAAACACCAAGTTCCTGCAATTTCTGCTTCATAATGAACTTGTCGGTCACATTGAAACCCGCCACCAGTATACCTGTGACCTGATTATTCTCGTCATACAGGGGCTGGTAGGTAAAAGTCAGGTAATTATCCTCTAGTTTACCTTCCGAGTTGGCCAGCTTCACCATAATGTCCTCGGCCAAAAACGTCTCCCCTGTGTTATAGACATTATCTAGCACATCCACAAAACCCTGCTCGGCTACTTCCGGAAGTGCCTCAGCCACCGTTCTGCCCTCCAATTTCAAGTGCGGGAATAGCGCTTGGTATTTAGTGTTTAGCAGTTCAAAGCGGTGCTCCGGCCCTTTTAATATGCTGAAGAAAACGGGAGCCTGCATGATCAGTCGCTCCAAGGTTGCCCTTTCGTTCTCGGCTTTGCGGTAGGCCAACTGCACCTGATCGGCCAACTCAGACATTTGCTCGTTCGTAGCCAGCAATTCCTCCACCAGCTTCTTCGTATCATGAATATCGCTGCAGCTGCCGATCCACATCTTGATCTTGCCTTGCTCATCGTGCATAGGCAGGTAGCGGCTTAGGAACCAGCGGTAGTCGCCTTCTTTATCGCGGATGCGTATTTCTATTTGGCTTTCTACACCCGATGACAAGGCCTGCTGCCACGATCTCAGTGCGCCCGGCAAATCATCCGGGTGTATCGCCTCTTTCCATTTATCCTCTAAAAGCTCCTTCACAGGTATACCGGTGTAGTTTTCCCATTGCTTGCTGAAATAGGTTGAGTTGCCTGCAGCATCGTCCGCATCAATAAGCTGTGGCATGGAGTCAGCCATAAAGCGGAACTTGTGCTCACTTTCTATTAAGGCCAGTTTAGCATTCTCTCTTTCAGTGACGTCTTTAGTTTCCTGTATCACGTATTGCACCTCGCCCCTGCCGTCCAGCACTGGAGTGTGAGACGCTTCCCAAAAGCGAACGTCATACCCCTTCCCGTCAGGACGGGCGATATCGTAGCGGAGTACATCCAACCAATCCTTCGTTTTGGTTTGGATGGCTCTTTCTATAGAAATGCGAACAGGGTTGTCCTCATACGCTACAGAAGGCTCGGGAAACGCCTCCAAAAGGAAATGCTTCCCTATAATGTCTTCTCTGCTGCGCATGGTGGTTTCCAGATAAAGATTAGTTGCCCCCATAATCTTCATATCGGGGGAAATCAACACAATGGCTTCTGGCACATGCTCAAATACCTGCTTAAAATCCATAAATGCGGTTTATAATCAATAAAATTAAAAAAGGGGAAACCCCTTGTAGCCTGCGGCTGTAAGCCTTACGGATAAAACGGAGACTCGATGCCTCCGCTCAGGGCTTTTTTTTGAATATGGTGGCAAGGTAGGCAAATTATCCAACGAAGGTCGAAAATCAGGGTAAAAAGGCCTAAAAACAAGCGAATATCATACTCTTGCTGCTGATGCCTCGCTCATTTTTTATCTACTTTTAAAGCATATTAATAAACTTTGTTTGCAAGACAGCGATTTGCGCTATACTTTTATCGTTTGAATTTAATATTAAGCGTAACCCCAGCATACTATGGCAACCACAGCTGACATCAGAAATGGTCTGTGTATGGAATTCAACAACGATCTTTATGTTGTTATTGAATTTCAACACGTTAAACCAGGCAAAGGTCCGGCTTTCGTTAGAACGAAACTCCGCAACATCAAGACTGGAAAAGTGATCGACAACACTTTTTCAGCAGGTCACAAAATTACGACAGCCCGCGTGGAGCAGCGTCCGCACCAGTATATCTACAAAGATGATCTGGGCTACAACTTTATGGACATGAGCACCTTTGAGCAGGTGGCCTTGGATGAGAAGATGGTGCCGTTTGCCGACCTGATGAAGGAAGGACAGGAAGTGACAATCCTTTTCCACGCTGAAACAGAGACACCGCTCACCTGTGAGATCCCTCCTTTCGTGGAGCTGACGATTACGTATACAGAGCCGGGCCTAAAAGGCGACACGGCTACTAATGCATCAAAACCAGCCATCGTTGAGACAGGTGCCACTATTCAGGTACCGCTTTTCATCGGGCAGGACGAAAAAATAAAGGTAGACACACGAACTTATTCTTACGCAGAGAGAGTAAAATAACAACATGAAAGCTAAAGAAATCCAAGACCTTATTGACTTTATCGCCAAGTCTGGTTTGAATAAAGTAAACATTGAGACAGAAGAATTCAAGATCTCGGTGAAGCGTGATCCAGACCAGCAGGTGACGTATGTAAAAGAAGCTGCTTCAGCCCCGGCTATGCACGCTTCCGCGCCAGCCCCGGCCGCAGCGCCAGCTCCAGCTGCGCCACAGGCACCAGCTGCTCCCGCGGCCCCTGCCGCAGCGCCAGCCAGCGACGACAGCAAGTACATCGCTATCAAGGCCCCGATGATCGGTACCTTCTACCGCTCGTCCAGCCCTGACAAGCCTTCGTTTGTCAACGTGGGTGATGAGGTGAAAAAGGGTCAGGTGATCTGCATTATCGAAGCCATGAAGCTTTTCAACGAAATCGAGTCAGAGGTGTCTGGCAAGATCGTGAAGGTATTAGTGGATAACTCTTCCCCGGTTGAGTACGACCAGCCACTGTTCCTGGTAGATCCAAGCTAAATCATTGATTTGAAAATTTGAAAATGTGAAGATTTGAAAATGGAGATGGCATGTCCCTCTCCATTTTTATATCACTTTCACGACGGTCTCTACATTTCCAAATCTACAAATCTACAAATCTGACATTATGTTTAAAAAAATACTAATCGCCAACAGAGGCGAGATCGCCTTGCGTATCATCCGTACGTGCAAGGAAATGGGTATTAAAACGGTGGCCGTGTATTCTACGGCCGATAAAGAAAGCCTGCACGTGCGCTTTGCCGATGAGGCTGTTTGCATTGGCCCGCCGCCTAGCGCCCAGTCTTACCTGAACATGCCGCATCTGATCTCAGCCGCTGAGATCACGAACGCTGACGCTATCCATCCGGGCTACGGTTTCCTTTCCGAGAATGCCGAGTTCTCGCGCATCTGCGCTGAGCACAACATCAAGTTCATCGGTGCGACACCGGAGATGATCAACGCCATGGGTGACAAGGCATCTGCCAAAGACACCATGAAGAAGGCAGGTGTACCTACTATACCTGGCTCTGATGGCTTGCTTAAGTCTGCAGAAGAGGGTAAGAAGCTGGCTAAGAAAATCAAGTACCCTGTTATCATCAAGGCAACTGCCGGTGGTGGTGGACGTGGTATGCGTATCATCAAAAGCGAAGAGGAGTTCGATAAGGCTTGGAACGATGCCCGCACGGAGTCTAAGGCTGCTTTCGGTAACGACGGTATCTACTTGGAGAAGTTCATCGAGGAGCCGCGCCACATCGAGATCCAGTTGATCGGTGACCAGCACGGACAGGTGGCGCACCTTTCGGAGCGTGACTGCTCTATCCAACGCCGTCACCAGAAACTGGTGGAGGAGACGCCTTCTCCGTTCATTACCGACGACCTGCGTGACCGCATGGGCAAGGCTGCCATCAAAGGCGCCAAGGCCATCAACTACGAAGGTGTGGGCACGATCGAATTCTTGGTGGACAAGCACCGTGAGTTTTACTTCATGGAGATGAACACCCGTATTCAGGTGGAGCACCCGATTACGGAAGAAGTGATCGACTACGACCTGATTAAAGAGCAGATCAAAGTGGCCGCTGGCGAGAAAATTACCGGTAAGAATTACTACCCGAAAATGCACGCTATCGAGTGCCGCATTAACGCAGAGGATCCGAAGAACAACTTCCGTCCTTCGCCGGGCAAGATCACGAACCTCCACGTGCCGGGTGGCCACGGTGTGCGCGTGGATTCACACGTATACTCTGGCTATACTATCCCGTCGAACTATGACTCCATGATCGCGAAGCTGATCGTGAGTGCGCAGACGCGTGAGGAGGCCCTTGTGAAAATGAAGCGCGCCCTGAGCGAGTTTGTGATCGAAGGTATCAAGACAACAGTTCCTTTCCACCTGAAGCTGATGGATGACCCGGGCTTCAAGGAGGGTAACTTCACAACAGCCTACTTGGATAACTTCGATTTCGGAGCGCTCTAAAGAGCATTGCATAAGCCATATAAAAAAACCGACCTTTTGGGGCCGGTTTTTTTATGCTTGCAGTTTTCACACTTATCATTTCCTGTTAATTTAGTACGACTTCTGAATAAAGCAGACATGAAACTAACCAAGCTGATGCCCGCCCTGTGCATCGCAATCACCCTGCAGCTGAGCGGCTGCGTGACTTTGGTGACCATGGAAACCGTGCGTCCGCCTGTGGTGCAGGTCGCGCATGACCAGTGGAAAGTACTCGTCGTGAATCGCTATGATGCAGCGCAGCACGCCTCTAACAAAAACGAGCGTGTGCTGGAAGTGCTGCGCGATGGGGCCTACCAAGCCGCCGGTGGCGTGATGGGCGCGATCTACAACGACTCCACTTTCGTGCTGGTTAATCCGGACTTGGCTGTATCCCTTCCCTCCTCTTCTGCCACTACCCAACTCAGCCCAACGGAGATAAAGGATTTGTATGCCGGATACAGTCCACACCTGATCCTGACGCTGGACAAGTTCGATACCCGCTTGGGCAAAGAGGTGGAGACGTATGAGGATGAGGACGGCTTCCGTTCCAAAACAGCCAACTACGACCTGATCGTGACAAGTAGCTGGTCGCTTTACGACAGCACTGGCACTGTACTGGACCGCACTACCATACAGCAACAGGACTATTATGACTCACGCGCCGTTATCAGTGGTCTACTTGCGATTGGTCCGGCTATGGGGAAAGCAGGCCCTGAAATAAACCGACTGGCGGTTGAGACAGGCTATAGCTATTGGGACCGCTTCTACCCGCAACCCATGCTGCTGGTACGGCAGGTACATCAGAGAAAGGGGCTGAACGGAGCAGTTTTTATGCTGTACACGCTGCAATTCCAGCAGGCGATCGACGCGCTGCTGCCGCTTGCTCAGGATGCAGCTTACAAGCATCAGGGTAAAGCAGCGCATAACCTCGCCGTGGCTTACGAAGCGACTGGTAACTACGAACAGGCGATTCACTGGGCACGCCAAGCTGAAAGCAAAGGCGACAAACTGGCTGTGAATCTGATTGAGCTTTGGACAGGGGCCGGCATTATCAAATAAGCCCTCCGTGTTATACTTGTCTACTGCCCTACAATTTTTAATTCTAGCGATTTATTGACAGTTGCTACGCTAAGATAGAATGCTTGAATATACAAACAACAAAGCCCGACCACACTGGTCGGGCTTTGTTGTTTATTACTTTAACCTTCTTTGCTCCTATACCTAACTAGTCGCGGTGGGCTCCTCTTCTTTCTCTATCATTTCAGTCAGTTCGGTATACCACCCTTCGCCATACTTGCGGATTAGCGGCTCTTTCAGGAACTGGTATACCTTCACGCCAAGCGACTCACCGAAATTACAGGCGGCGGCGCAGATACCCCAGCGGTCATAGTTAAGTGCCTCAAAATCGTCGTATTTGGTAACGCGGATCGGGTACAGGTGGCATGAAATTGGCTTTTTCCAGCTGATCTTGCCGTCATAGTAAGCTTGCTCAATGGCGCACTTCAGTATACCTTGGTCATCGTACAGGGCGTAGGCGCACTCGCGGTTCTCGATGGTCGGCGTGGAATAGTCACCTTCAAAATCCTGAATGTACAGCCCTTGCTCTTCCACTGCCAGTTTGCCGGCTCCGGTCATATACGGTTTTATCTGCTCGTAGCTCTGCTCCAAAATAGCCAGTTCTTCCTCCTCCAACGGTGCGCCTAGGTCGCCCTCCACACAGCAGGCCCCCTTGCACTTCTCAAGGTTGCAGACAAAGAAATTATCACGGATATCATCACTGATGACGGTATTTTGAAGAACGATCATGTAGGTATAGAAGAAATTAAAATGCCTTGCCGGCTAAGCCAGCAAAACAGAGACAAAATAAAAGGTAATTAAGTTTAGATTAACGGTTAGGCGCCTTGGCACCGGCCGCCATCAGAATATTCTGCACACTTTCGCGCTTCGTGTAATCCATAGCAGTTTTGCCGGCAAAGTCGCGCAGGCTTGGGTCGGCGCCGGCACTAATCAGCATCACGATTACCTCGTTGCCACCGTCCAATTGGCAGGCCAGCATCAGCGGCGTCAAGCCCTCTAAATTCTGGATGTTCGGGTTGGCTCCGCCTTTCAGCAGTCGGCTCATCTCCATCATGTGCGTACCGTTAGCAAAGCGCACGGCATAGTAGAGCGGCGTATTACCTTTGTTATCAACGATATTGGGATCGGCTTTATACTTGAAAAGCGTATCCAACAACTGGGCCTGCTCTATCTCGAAGCCTTCGGTATTGATACGGGCTCCCGACATGGCATAGTGCAAGGCAGTCTTTCCATCCTGATCGGTCGCGTTTACATCAGCGCCGGCGCGCAGCAGTAGACTGGCCACCTCCAGACGAACATTCGGCTGGTAGATCACACCATAGTCCTCGAGCAGCAGCGGAATAAAAATGCCGTGCATGAGTGGAGTGCGCAGTCTGAAATCGAAATCATAGCCGTTCGGAATAGCCAGCGTATTTACCTTTGCCCCATTACCTAAGGTGCGTTTCACGATATCGGGATTCCGTTCAATCGCGGCCAGCACTAATTTCTGGTCATTGCTCTGGTTTAGGTACTTCAACTGCTCGAAGGCATTCGAACTGCCCTGCGAAATGGCCTCGTGATAGAGTTCGCGGGCTTTTTCAGGCTCAGGCTCGCCTATGTTGCCTTCTTCATAAAGCAGACCCAGGGTATAGAGGGCCTCCCGCTCACCGGCGGCGGCTCCTTTCTCGAGCCAGTACTTGGCCTGTGCCACATTCTCTTTCACCCCCTCGCCCGACAGGTATAAGTTAGCCAGCGAGGTATAAGCCACTACGTCATTCAGCTCAGCGGCCCGCTTAATGTAGGTATAGGCATACTCCTTATCCTGCATGACACCATAGCCGGTATAGTACATGCTACCCAGTATGCGGTTACTGAAGGCATCGCCGGCCACCGCCATATCCCGGATGTCGACGGCCGCACTGCGCATCAGGCGTGTAAAGCGCTGCTTATCCTCATCGTTGCGAATTGTCATTAATTCGGCCAGCCCTAAATTGCCCAACAGACTGTTTCCCTCCAAAGCCTTTTCGAAAAGAATACGGGCCGTGTCAGGATCTGCTATATAGAATTTCTCGGGGTTACGCACATAGGCTACCGAATCGGTGGTGATGATCTCATCTATTGGCGTATCGTCTTCCCGAAGCTCTCCGTGCTGATGCATGCGACCCAAAAAGTAATAGGCAGCGGCCTCATCACGTGCGGCAGCCTGCCTGAATTTATTGTAGGCCGCATTGTACTGCAGACCGATGTATAAATCCATCGCCTCCTGCATTTCCGGGGTACGCCATACCTGCTTGGCTGAACGCGGTACCTTTACCTGTTTCACAGAGTCGGGGATAGCTTTCAGCATTTGGGTTGTGTCGGACTGTGCCATAGCCAGATGTCCGGCTGGGAGCAGTGTGAGTAGCAAGAGTAGCTTTTTCATGCGAGGTATTAGGGTCATGGTAAAATCAGGTATAAGACACACTATCAAAAGGGTGTGGCAACCGTCTCAATTTTACAAAGATACAGATTATGCGGCGTTTCTCTAAAATCGCCACATGAAGACTCGCAAATCAAGGGCCAAAAACACTATACTCAGAAAGAAACCAAGTATAAGCGCGCTTGGTTCTCTAAATGTGCCGCTGGCATTCCTAAAACGGATTTGAATTTGTAAATTGCATGGATTATTAAAGACGCACGCGGAAGAGACGAAATGGATTATATTAGTTTACTGAACGAGTCGCAACGCAAGGCCGTGCTCCACACCGAGGGGCCTGCCATGATCATAGCGGGTGCCGGCTCAGGCAAAACAAGAGTACTTACTTACCGGATCGCCCACCTGATTAGTCTGGGAATCGATCCGTTTAATATACTGGCCCTGACCTTTACCAACAAGGCGGCCAAAGAAATGCGCCATCGTATCGAGAAAGTGATCGGCAACGAGGCCAAGAATATCTGGATGGGTACTTTTCACTCGGTGTTCTCGCGTATCCTGCGTGCGGAGGCCGATAAGATAGGCTATCCGAAGAGTTTCACCATTTACGATACCGACGACTCCAAGACACTCATTCGCAACATTGTGAAGGAGATGAATCTGGATGACAAGCTCTACAAACCGAACGTGGTGCTGGGTCGTATCTCCTCGGCCAAGAACAAACTGATCTCGGTAAAGCAGTACTTAAACGATGCCGTGATACAGGCCGACGATGAGGCCGCTATGCGTCCGAAGATCGGTAAGATCTACGAACAGTATGCGAACCGCTGCTTTAAGGCAGGCGCCATGGACTTTGACGACCTGCTGTTCCAGACCAACGTGCTGTTCCGCGACCATCCAGACGCGTTGAACAAGTACCAGCACATCTTTAAATTCGTGATGGTGGATGAGTACCAGGATACGAACTACTCGCAGTACCTGATCACGCGCAAGTTGGCTGCCCAGAACCGAAACATTGTGGTGGTGGGCGACGATGCGCAGTCCATTTACGCTTTCCGTGGAGCCGATATTCAGAACATTCTCAACTTTGAGCGTGACTACCCTGAGCTGGAAGTGTTTAAGCTGGAGCAGAACTACCGCTCTACCAAGAACATCGTGAATGCGGCCAACTCGGTTATAAAGAACAACTCGGCCCAACTCAAGAAGGACGTCTATACCGACAACGAGCAGGGACCGCTGATCGAGGTGATCAAAGCCAACTCGGACAACGAGGAAGGCAAGCTGGTGGCCACTACCATCTTTGAGGATAAGATGAGTAATCATCTCTCCTACGATGACTTCGCCATTCTGTACCGCACCAACGCGCAGTCCAGAGCCATGGAAGAGGCCCTTCGCCGCATGAACATCCGGTATAAGATCGTGGGCGGCCTATCGTTCTACCAGCGCAAGGAAATCAAGGACCTGATCGCCTACCTGCGTCTGGTGGTGAACCCGAACGATGAGCAGGCTTTGCGTCGTGTCATCAACTATCCGAAACGAGGTATAGGCGAAACCACGGAGCAGAAACTTTTTGTGACGGCCGATGAGACTAACCATTCGGTGTGGGAAGTGATACAGAACGCCGGACAGTTTTTGGGTAATCGTGTGGGCACCGCTATCGAGAACTTCTCGATCATGATCAAGGACTTTGCCCGTATCGCCGATAACACCGATGCCTTCGAAGTAGCCAAGCACGTAGCCAAGCACTCTGGTATTGTAGACGACCTCTACCAAGACAAAACCGTGGAGGGCCTCGCCCGTTATGAGAACATACAGGAACTGCTCAACGGTATAAAAGAGTATGTGGACGATCCCGAGAAGGAGGACAAGAGCCTTTCGGCTTTTCTGCAGGATATCGCCCTGATCACCGATGCCGACACTAAGGCGGATATGGACGGCGAGTTTGTCACGCTCATGACCATCCACTCAGCCAAGGGTCTGGAGTTCAAGAACGTGTTCATCGTAGGTATGGAGGAGAACCTCTTCCCGAGCCAGATGATGCTCAACTCCCGCGCTGATCTGGAAGAAGAAAGACGCCTCTTTTATGTGGCCATCACCCGTGCCGAGAAGCGCCTATACCTGACTTATGCTACCAGCCGCTACCAGTGGGGCAACTTGCGGTCCTGCGAAAAGAGCCGCTTCCTCGATGAGATCGATCCGAAATACCTCAATTTTAAGTACGGTGATTCGGGTGCTGCAGGAGGAGGCAACGTATTCGACCGCGTGCTGCAACGCAAGAGCAGCATCAGCAGTCTGGTGCAGCCACCGCCGCGCAAACAGGCAGCCACGGCCTATACTGCCCCTGCCGATTTTAAACCGAGCGACACATCCAACTTGGCCGCCGGCATGAAGGTGGAGCACCCTAAATTCGGATTTGGCGTAGTAGCCAAAATGGACACGCAGGGCAACAGCACCAAGGCGATCATCAACTTTGATGAGGTGGGTGAGAAAACCTTATTGCTGAGCTTTGCCAAGCTACGCATACATGAGTAATTAGAAATTATGAATTAAAAATTAGAAATTGGGGGTTGGATGAATAAAATACCCTAAGGTCAAGATGATATTTACAGACATCTTAATCGCATCAATCTACATTCTCGTAAATTCTAATTTCTGCTTAACCCTAATTTCTAATTAGCTCATATTTTTAATTTTGAATTCATTTAACAGATATAATGGAAGCAAGTACCACATTTAAGCAGGAGCTGCTGCTGCGCGAATACGGCAGAAACGTACAGGACCTCGTGAATCACATCCTGTCGTTGGAAGACCGTTCGGAGCGCACACGTCTGTCGCACCTGCTCGTCAACCTGATGGCCAAGCTGAACCCGCAATTGCGCGACACGCAGGACTATCAGCAAAAACTATGGAACCACCTGTATGTGATGTCCGGCTCGAAACTCGACGTAGATGCCCCTTACCCGCTAAGCGCGATGGAGTACCTGAACGACAAGCCGCAGCCTATGCAGTACCCGCTCCACACGCCAAGGTATAAGCACTATGGCCAGAACGTGGAGCTTCTTATTCAGCGTGCCACTGAACTGGAGGATGACAAGGAGCGCGAAGCGGCCACCATCTCCATCGGCAAACTGATGAAGACACTTTACCGGTCCTACAACAAAGACAGCATCACGGATGATGTGATCCTGAACGATATCCAGCAGATATCAAAAGGCAAACTAAACATGGACCTCGCTTATGTCGAGAGCAACAACCTGTTTGAGTCGGTGAGCGCCAAGTCGCATGATAGCGGCGGCAACCGACCACAGCAACAGCAGCAGAACCGCGGCGACAATCGCGGTCGCAAAAATCCTAGAACGACTTCCAACCAAAGAAACAAATAGTAATAAATGGCTTCATTTGAAGTAAAAGGCGGTACCAAACTGCGCGGCGAAATCATTCCACAAGGCGCCAAAAACGAGGCACTGCAGATTCTGTGTGCTGTGTTGTTAACGCCTGAACCTGTTACAATCTCCAACATCCCGGACATCCGCGATGTCAATCTGCTAATCGAGTTGCTGATAAGTCTGGGCGTAAAGACACAGCGCGTAGCTACCGATACCTATACCTTCCAAGCGGACGATGTGAATCTCGACTTTCTGGATACACAGGAATTTGTACAGTTAGGCCGTGCCATACGAGGTTCTGTCATGATCGTAGGCCCGATGCTGGCCCGCTTTGGCAAGGCCAAAATGCCAAAACCGGGCGGTGACAAGATCGGCCGCCGCAGACTGGATACCCATTTCATCGGATTCGAGAAGCTGGGCGCCAAATTCGAATATAGCTCTGAGGATAGCTTCTATACCGTAACCTCGGACAGCCTCAAAGGCAACTACATGCTGTTGGATGAGGCTTCGGTAACAGGAACGGCCAATATCCTGATGGCCGCTGTACTGTCAGAGGGCACCACTACCATTTACAATGCCGCTTGCGAACCGTATGTGCAGCAGCTTTGCCGCATGCTTAACCGCATGGGTGCCAATATTAGCGGCATCGGCTCTAACCTGCTGGTGATTGAGGGAGTGAAAAAACTGGGTGGCACCGAGCACCGCATGCTGCCGGATATGATCGAAATCGGTTCCTTTATCGGTCTCGCCGCCATGACAGGCTCCGAAATTACCATCAAAGACTGCCAGATACCGGAGTTAGGGCTTATACCTGACACTTTCCAGCGACTGGGCATCAAAATGGAGTTCCGCGGCGACGACATCTTTATACCTGAGCAGGACCGCTATGAAGTGGACACCTACATCGACGGCAGTATCTTGAATATTTCCGATCACACATGGCCGGGCCTGACACCTGACCTGCTGAGTGTGGCGCTGGTGGTGGCAACGCAGGCTAAAGGCACGGTGCTCGTACACCAGAAAATGTTCGAGAGCCGCCTGTTCTTCGTGGACAAACTCATCGACATGGGAGCACAGATCATCCTCTGCGACCCGCACCGCGCCACCATTATCGGACAGAACAAGCAGATTCCGCTACGTGGCATCCGCATGACCTCCCCGGACATTCGTGCCGGTGTGGCGCTGTTGATAGCAGCCCTTTCTGCCGAAGGCACCAGCATCATCGACAACGTGGAGCAAATTGACCGCGGCTACCAGAACATTGACGGCCGCCTGAACGCACTTGGTGCGCAGATCCGACGACTCTAGGGTTATACATTTCATATAAACAGCAAGAGCACCCCGCGGGGTGCTCTTGCTGTTTATATGCGCGTGAGTTTCTGCTATTGCTGTACTTCATCTTTGGCCTCTCCTCTCCTGCTGCCACGGTATAGCTCATACTTCAGCAAGCGGCAATCGATGGCGCCATTGTAAAGCGGAGTACGGCGTGAGGCACGTAAACCGATGTTTTTGGCGGCATCCAAATTGCCTGTGAACACAAAGGCATCAAAACCTTGGTAATTGCCCTTGAGCGTGTCGCCAATCTGCTTGTATAGCAGGTTGATGTCGTCTGACAGGATGCGCTCGTTGTATGGCGGATTCATCACTAGCACACCTTCCTCGGCCGGTGCCGTTGTCTCGAAAAAGTCAGCCAACGCTATTTTGATCACGTGGTCCAGTCCGGCATTCTCAATGTTCTTGCGAGCGGCCAGCACGTAGTCCGGATCAATGTCATAGCCGATGATCTGGGCCAGCGGTTCGCGTTTTTCTTTGGCCTCTGCGGTTTTCCAGACCATTTCAAACAACTCCCCATTGAAGTCCTTCCAGCTCTCGAAGGCAAAAGGGTCCCGACGAAAAATGCCGGGCGCAATGTTCTGGGCCATCAGGGCAGCCTCTATCAGAAAGGTGCCGGAACCGGCCATGGGGTCCACGAAAGTCGATCTTTTATCCCAACCTGTCAGGGAGATGATACCGGCGGCCAGCACTTCGTTGAGAGGGGCCACGTTGGTCTGCAGGCGGTAACCGCGGCGGTGCAGCGAGTCGCCGGAGGAATCAAGCGAAAGCGTGACCATGTTCTCATGCATGTGCAGGTTCAGGCGCACATCCGGACGGATGCGGTCCACGGAGGGGCGCTCGCCGGTTGCTTTACGGAACTGGTCTACGATGGCGTCTTTGGTAAGCTGGGCCACAAAGAGCGAGTGCTCAAACGTGGAGTGACTTACCACGGCATCGATGGCGAAGGTCTGATCCAGATCAAACACCTCAGCCCAATTGGTTTTCTGCACCTGCTCATAGAGGTCCTGCTCGTTACGGGCCTTAAAGTTACGAATCGGCTTTAGGATGCGAATGGCGGTTCGGCACCACAGATTGGCCTCGTATAGTTGTCGCTGCGTACCTGAGAAGCTCACCGCACGATTGCCCACTTTAATGTATTCCATTTCCAGTGCGCGCAACTCCTCAGCCAGCACCTCCTCCAAACCACTGAGTGTGGTCGCTATCATGTTAAAATTACCGCTCGGTTTCTGTTTAGCCATCGTCTATACCTGAATAAGCAGCAAAGATAAGTAAATGAGTCGAGAGTCTCGAGTGTTGAGTTCTGAGTAGTTCTGTACAGGAAGTTTACTTAGAACTAAAGGGATTACTTTCTAACTTTTTAAATTAAAGCCTTATTTTTGCCCTAAATACCCGCTTATGAAATTCGAGAACGACTTTTCCCTTAAACCCTACAACACGTTTGGCATTGATGTGAAGGCGAAGCATTTCGCACGTTTCGACAGTGTGCAGGAGTTGCAGGAGCTGCTGCAGCGCCCTGCTATAAAGGAAGAGCCGAAACTCATACTAGGTGGGGGCAGCAATGTGCTGTTCACCAAAGATTTCGAAGGCATTGTGCTGCTTAACGGCATCAAAGGCATGCAAGTGCTGCACGAAGACAGTAACTATACCTACGTACGGGCTGGCGGCGGGGAGATATGGCACGACTTGGTGCTTTTCTGTCTCGAGCATAACCTTGGCGGTATCGAGAATATGTCGCTTATACCGGGCACGGTGGGTGCCGCGCCGCTACAGAACATCGGCGCCTACGGTGCGGAACTCAAGGATGTGTTTCAAGAATTGGAAGCTGTACATCTCGAGACAGGCGAAGTCCATACCTTCGACAACATGGCCTGCCAGTTCGGCTATCGCGAGAGCGTGTTCAAGCACCGACTGAAGGGGCAGTATGTGGTAACATCCGTAACACTGCGTCTGCGCAAGGCACATGAACTTAACACCTCCTACGGTGCCATACACACCACCTTGCAGGAAATGCAGGTACAGCAGCCTACCATACACGATGTGAGTGCCGCCGTTTGCCACATTCGACGCAGCAAGCTCCCTGACCCCGCCCAGATTGGCAATGCGGGCAGCTTTTTTAAAAATCCCGAGATACCCGTGCTCCTGTTTGATGTACTGAAAGAGAAGCATCCGGACATGCCGGCCTATCCGGTTTCGGAGGCCAGTGTGAAGGTGCCGGCCGGTTGGCTCATAGAGCAGTGCGGCTGGAAAGGCAAAGTGATCGATAACTACGGTGTGCACAAAAACCAAGCGCTAGTGCTAGTGAACTACGGTGGTGCGAAGGGCGAAAAACTGGTAGAGTTGGCTTACGATATCATCCATTCTGTGCAGGAAAAATTCGGGATTACACTGCAGCCGGAAGTAAATATTCTGTAAGTGTTTTTATTTAGAGAAAGCAACTAAAAATTAGTTAAATCGCCCCAACTAATTTATAGGAACTGCGATATATAGGGTATGAATAACTTAGCATACCACTCTTTATGAATACATTTAGACTACCCTTATTTTTACTGCTTATAGCTCTCCCCTTTGTATTGTTTTCGTGTAAAAAAGACAAAGATGTAGAACCCCTAACAAATACTGACCTACTGGTAGCCCACGAGTGGCGGGGCCAGCAAGTGCTGGTCGGTGGTATGGATGTGTCGGAACGACCTGAAATCAAGGATATGCTGCTCGATATCAAAAGTACGCGCCTTACCCTACGTCGCGACGGTACTTATACCGCTGTATACGAGCAGGCTGGATCTATGCAGACCACAACCGGTGAATGGTCCCTCAAAGAAAATGAAACGATCATCAACTTTGACCTACTGGGCGATCTGAAGATTGATGAGCTCACCACAACAAACATGAACTTGATTGCCAGCGTAGAACGGGACGGAGTGGTGTTCAATGCGGAGGTGAGGTTTGTGAAAAATAACTAAATTAACTAGCTTAGATTCAGCTGATGTATGCGAAAACCAAATCCATCTGTTTAACGCATAACAAGCAATAGCTAGTTACTTAACCTAAAGCTACCTTATGAAATTCCAAAAACTGCTCACCTTTCTGTTTGCCCTACTTCTTATCACAAGTTTGAGTTCTTGTAAGAAGGATGACGACAAAGGCCCTTCTAAAAGAGATATGCTGACGGCCGGGGAATGGAGAGGCGCCTCTGTGTGGTGGAATGGTACGGATATTACGAACGAACTGCGCGAGGCAGAAGAGTTTCCATTTGATGTTTCGCAACTCTATATCAAATTCGACAAGGTTGGCACCTACCTAGACACCTACAGCGGTGTGACGGACAACGGAACGTGGGAATTTACCCAAAACGAGGAGTCTCTTTTGCTTGACAGAGCCACTTCCTTCGAATCAACTGTTCGTATCACAAATTTGACAGACACGGAGTTTTCCTATATCGAATCCTATGACACATCCGGTGATAGTGATTTTGAGTTCAGATTCACAAGGTAGTATTCAAGATCACTAAACAGAAAAGGCTCCTTCACGGGAGCCTTTTCTGTTTAGTGGAAATTTTACTTTTTACAGCGGTTTCCTTGAGTTTTGTATGCATTGAAGTGCTCAAAAGCTGCCTTCACTAAAAAGTCAGAAAATGATAAAGGGCCTAGTATTCTTGGTTAGGTTAAAGTAAAACTTAAAAACTGAGTAGAAGTATACTTCATATATATTACACTTGACTTTTCCCCCTTTGATTGTACAGCTGTGTTTTATTTTAGCCCCTGCTGTCTCTCGATTCTTGTAGATAGCAGAAATTTGTAAGCCCATTCCAAAAACCGTTTAACTATGAAATTACAAAAATTACTCGCCTTATTTCTTGTCATGGTACTTGCCTTCTCCACGGTGAGTTGCGACGACGATGATGACGATGCAGAGCCAACGAGAACAGCCTTGCTCACTGGGGGCCAATGGACAGGCACAGCGCTCTTTTTAGGCACTCAGGATATCTCTGACTGGCTGATAGATGAAGATGATCCGGACAACTCTTTTGATGTAAAAAAATGGAAGGTAACTTTTAACTCTAACGGCACTTACAGCTCAACTTATGATGGCAGTGCAGCAGAATCCGGCAGGTGGGAGTTCACAAATAATGAGCAATCCATCCTCTTCGACAAGGGCACGGCAGATGAAGAAACAGCAAGAATTAACCAGTTGACAAGCAGTGAGCTTTACATTGTTCAAGCTTGGGAAACGGAGGATAACCAGACTGTCGATATCGAAGCACGTTTTGCCCGCTAACAAAAAAGGCTCCTTTGCAGGAGCCTTTTTTATTTCAGTACAGCTAAAGTGGCGCCGTCGCCTCCCCTCTCCTCGGCCTCGCTGCTGAGGCTGGCTACTTCACGCACCGAGTACAGGTAGTCGCGCACCACCTGCCGCAGCACGCCGTTGCCACGACCGTGCACGATCTTGATCTCCGGTATACCGAGCATGATGGCCTCATCCGTGAAGTTCATCACTTTATTCAGAGCCTCTTCGGCATATTCTCCCCGTATGTCCAAAGTGGAGGTAAAGTCTGCCATGCGCTGCGTGATGTTCATGCTACGAGTATAGCCTTGGGCTGCCTCTGTAGCGGCCTTTTTCTGCTTGGCGGTCTGCGCCTCGGCCCGCTCCAGATTGTCTACTTTTACAATCGTCTTCAGTCCGCCAAAGAGCACCTCAGCCGTTTTGCCTTTGATGCTCACAATCTGGCCAACGGAGTCCTGCCCGATTAGCGACACGTTATCACCCGCTTTCAGTGGTCCGCCATTGCTGGCTACTCGTTTGTGAGCCGGACGAGGCTCTTCCTTGCGCACCTTTTCGGTGGCAAACTCCTCGAGTTCGCGGCGGGCCTGTTTGGTCTGCTCTTTCTCAGCCTGACTCTGCTTGATCTGCTGAATGGTCGCTTCGATCTTCTGATTCGCATCCTTCAGCAAAAGCTTGGCTTTGCCTTTGGCCTCGCGCATCACGTCCTGCTTACTCTCCTCCAAGAAGTTTTTCAATTCACTGTACTCCTTCACGTTGCGTTTCAGCTTCAGCTCCAAAGCCGTCGCCTCTTTCAGCTTCCTCTCCAGTTCCTGCTTCTCGGTTTCTAGTTCCTCTAACAGGCGGTCGTAGCGGATCTTGTCCTTGCCTACCAGACTGCTGGCCTTGTCAACGATGTGCTTCGGCAGACCGATTTTGCGGGCGATCTCGATGGCAAAGGACGAACCCGGCTTGCCGATCTCGAGTTGGTAGAGCGGCTGCAGGTTTTTGTGATCGTAGCGCATGGCCCCGTTCACAATACCCGGCGAGCGCTCGGCAAAGTTCTTCAAGTTAGTATAGTGCGTCGTGATCACGCCAAACACCTTGCTGTCGTTCAGGTTCTGCAGCACGGCCTCGGCAATAGCGCCACCCAGCACCGGCTCCGTTCCGGTACCGAACTCATCTATCATCACCAGACTTTTGTGGTCGGCCACCGTCACGAATTTCTTCATGTTGGTGAGGTGCGAGCTATAGGTACTCAGGTCGTTCTCAATGGACTGTTCATCCCCGATGTCGATAAAAATGTCGTGGAAGATACCCGCTTCCGAACCACCTTCCACAGGTATCAGCATACCGGTCTGCAGCATGTACTGCACCAGCCCTACCGTTTTCAAACTCACCGACTTACCACCGGCATTAGGTCCTGAGATCAGCAGAATACGCTGCTCGCGCGTCAGCTCAAGGTCCATCGGCACAGTTGGCTTGCCCATCTGTTTATGTGATAGGTAGAGCAGCGGGTGTATCGCCTGTTTCCAAGCGATGTGCGGATAACGGTGCAGCTTCGGCATACTGGCCTCGATACGCCGCGCGAAGGCCGCCTTGGCCCGGATGAAGTCCAGCAGGCCGAGGTACTGGTAAGCTTTGCGCAGCTCCGGTATAAAGTTGCGCAGTGTATTGGTCAATCCCACCAAAATGCGGATCAGCTCCCGGTGGTAGGCATTCTCTAAGTCTTTGATGTCGTTGTTGAGCTCAAAGATCGACTCCGGCTCAATGTATACCGTCTGACCTGTGTTCGACTCATCGTGAATCAGGCCTTTGATGCGGCGCTTGTGCTCAGCTATGACAGGTATAACCAGTCGGCCACCGCGTATGGTCGGCTCGGCATCGCCGGGCGTCCAACCTTCATTCTTGGCATGGCGGATGATGGAGCTGATCGTTTTGCGCAGTTGTCCCTGCTGTGCGATAAGGTCGCGCTTGTAACGCTGCAGCTCAGGAGAGGCATCGTCGTGCACGGCGCCGGCATCGTCCACCACCTTGTCCATGGCCGCGATGAGCGAGCGCTCCACGATTACGTTGGCTCCCAAGGCTTTCAAGGCTTCATACTTGCCTTCTTCGGCGCTGGAGATAAAACGCAGCGAGTCGCGAATGGTGCGCAACGACATCTTGATTTCGAAGAAAGCCTGCACCTCCAAGAAAGTGCCGGGTATAGCCGCCCGATCGAGGTAGGCGGTTACGTCGAAGTAGTGTTGCAGTGGAATCTCAGCGTCTGACTCAAGCAGCTGCTTGAACTCGTTTGTTTGTTCTAAAAGACGCTGCACGAGGTCGTGCCGGTTCAGGAAAGTCATGCGGTTCACGAACTGGCGGCCCAACGGACTCAGACAAAGTTCTGAGAGCATTTCACGTACCTGCGCAAACCCGATTTTTATTTCAAAATTCTCTGGATAGATCAATTGTTATCTCTTAATTTAAGGCAAATTTAGCATTTTATAACAAGTAAAACCGGTGGTTTAGTTCTGAGTTCTAAGTCTTGCGTTCTGAGTTTTTTCACAAGTTTTACTTTTACTCGAGACTCAGAACTTGTAACTCAGAACCTCTAACTCCAAAACTCCCAAATTCCTTAACTCTAAACTCAAATCATGGTTCTCGATAAACTCACCAACGCCAACCGCTATACCTGCATGCACCCGCTGTTTGCACAAGCTTTTCGGTTTTTGCAGCAGGCTGATCTTATGACAATCCCCATTGGTCAACAGGCCATTGTAGGCAAAGACCTATTCGCGATAATCTCTGAAGGCTCAGGTATACCTGAGTCAGATGCGAAACTGGAGGTGCACCGCAAGTACATCGACATACAGTATGTGATAGAAGGCACCGACCATATGGGCTGGCGGGATCTGGCGCAGTGCAGCACCCCTAACGACCCATACACGGACGAACGCGATGCGGCCTTCTTCACTGACCGCCCTGCTTTTTGGTTCGATGTGCCGGCCGGTTCTTTCACCATCTTCTACCCCGACGATGCACATGCCGCCATGATTACGGAAAAGAATGTGCGCAAAGTCGTGTTGAAGATTGCGGTAAACCCGGAAAGCAATTCAAACAGATGATAAGGCTGGCGCTTCTCTTGGTACTGCTCTGTTTTGCTTCCTTAGTCAAAGCACAATCGCAAGCCGACACCTTGAAAAATGAGGCGTACGGGACCTTCTTTTTCATGCCCATAGAATTCCCGATCATCGACAACAAAGGATTTGAAAATGCCTTAAACACCGCAGGACTCCCGGCAGCTAAACACCCGACCGCTTCCGTTGGAATTGGCTTTCAGTTTTATGCAAACCGCGGGATTGGTACTATTTCTTTTGTAAAGACAGCTGCAAAAAAAGATGAAAGCACCTACCTGACAGAAATGGAATACCGTTCGTTTTCCTTCAACTTTGGCTACGACTTGACCAAGAGTCACCGTTATTCACTTTATCCATACCTAGGTTTAAAAGGCAATGGGCTCAGTTACCTTTACCGCGAGAAACTGGCAGAGCCCCCCACCCTAGAAGATTATCTGCAGACAGATTTAAAGTACAAGGAAATCCATAACTCGAGGGCGCATCTGGACTTGGGGGTAGGCCTTTCAACGCAGTGGTTCTATCTCGTAAATGCAAGGGTGGGCTACCTGCTTCCGCTCGAGAAATCTCGCTGGACAATAAATGACGACATGCACTTACCCCATGCGCCGGGAGCACGGTATAAATTCTATTTTTCGCTTAACATCGGTTTAGGCGGTATTTACAGTAATCAGGAAGAGAGAAGACGGAATCCATACATTCATTAACGGGTAAGTGCCAGCAAGTCTCTCACCAGTCCCGACTCTAACCGGAGCATTGGAAACTGATCCAACACATCCAAAAAGCTGGTCAGCAAGTGTGGGTTATCGGCGATGTTGGAAAAGCAGGCGATTAATGCATCATGCTCAGGTATACGGATGACAAGGTTACTGAAGCCGCTGGTGTTGCCGGTGTGGTACATTTCCAGTCCGCCTGACCTGCGTTTGCTGAAGAACCAGCCCATGCCATAGAAACCGTTCGGATAGCCTGCCAGCGGCGTGTATACCTGATCAAGTGCAGGTGCCATACCTGCCATGCTGCTCAAGGCTTTATGCCATTGCAGATAATCGCGCACGGAGGTATAGATGCAGCCGTCGCCTTTGGTGGCCGTACAGGTGCCTTGGTCTGACAGTACTAATTCGCCCGCCATGTTTCTGGCATAACCCAAGGCCCGTGTAGGTATAGCCTTTCCCCTTTCATAGAGCATAGACTGCCTCATACCAAGCGGCTCAAAAAGATGCTGCTGCAGAAAATCAGCATAAGCCATACCTGAGACCCGCTCCACCACCAGCGCCAGCAGCACATAGCCAGTGTTGCTATACCTGTAGGCTGTGCCCGGCGCAAAGTAGGTTTGGGTTTGGGAGCCGGCAATCGCCAACACTTCTTCGTCCCCGATCTGCCAGTCAGGCCGCTCTTCCACAAATTTCTCATAGTCCAGCAGGCCGGAGGTATGGCAGAGCAACTGTCGCAAGGTAATCTGATTTCCTATACCTGCTGGAAACGCTGGAAAGAAGCGGTGCAAGGTATGTTCGTAAGACAACTTCCCCTGCTGCGCTAATAGCTGTATGGCTATGGCCGTAAACTGCTTGCTCACCGAAGCCAACCGGAAATTCGTATGCGGTGTTATCGGCTCTCCCGTCGCAAGATTCGCTACACCTATATCTTGCTCATACAAGACCTCCCCTGCAATCGACACCAGAACTGCTGCGCCCGGGCCATGGGAGGGATAATTGCTTTCTAGGTGCTCGTTTAAAGCTTCATGTAAGTGCTGTACCATGGGAATTTGGTTAAAGCTATACCTTAAAACTTCTCCTCCACCCCCAAGCCGAACAAGGCATAGTCGTACTTCACGGGGTCAGAGGGGTCGAATGCCCGCAGGTGGTCCGTCAGTTCCTCGGCTGTTTGCCAGTCCATACCTTTGCGGGTGATCAGGCCGAGGCGGCGGGCTACGCGCTCCACGTGCACATCGCAGGGACAGACCAAGTCGGCAGGTTGCATCGTGTGCCAGAGGCCGAAATCCACGCTGCCGTCAGCGGGCCGTACCATCCAGCGCAGGTACATATTCAGGCGCTTGCAGGCAGATTTACGGGCAGGCGTGGCAATGTGCTTACGAGTACGCTGCGGGGCATCCTCCAGACTGAAGACCAGCTCGTGAAAATGCTCCAATCGCGCCTTCTGGGTTATAATTTGGTTTTGTTCGCCCGTAAAGGCGGTTTCCAGACTCTCGTGTTGCTGGTAGTACCACTTAAACCAGTGCAGCAGGTATAGAAGATCCGTGTCGTTGAAGGTGCGGTGCTTGAAACCCAGAAAACGGGGCAGGTCCTGTTCTTGATGGTGCAGGATAAAATCATGCGGGGCATTATCCATCAGGTCCATGAGCTTCAGGCAATTGTTGATGATAGTCCTGCGCTGTCCCCAAGCCAGTATAGCGGCAAAGAATCCGCTGATCTCAATGTCCTGCTTTTTGGTGAAGCGATGCGGTATGGACACCGGGTCGTTGGGTATAAAACTGGGCTGGTTGTAGCGGGCTACCCGGTCGTCGAGCAGGGCTTTGATCTGAGCGATATCCTGTTTCATGTGCAATGGTACGAGAAATGGCGTCTCGCAAGTTAAGGAATATGCAGAGCACATAAAAAAAGCCCGGACACTGCTGCCCGGGCTTTCTCTTTATCGCTATACCTGTTTAAGGCATGTAAGACAATTCCACTCTGAACTTCTGATCAACGGCGCCCAGTTTCTGACAGGCCTTTTTAGACAGACGCACGATTACGTTTTCGTTGTTACCCGTGTTTGGCAGTTTCCCAATCACGCGCACATACACCACTTGGTCGTTCATGGCGTTTTTCACCTGCATAATGGTGCCCACCGGGGCGGATTTATGCAGCGCAAGGTATTTATTGGAATCAGCTTTCGGGTCGATCATCTCGGCCATACCGCTTTCCAAGATCTTCTTCGCGCCAGAAACGCTATCCACCGTTTCCTCGTCTTCCGCTATGCGCTCAGATTCTGCTGGAGCGGCAGGCGACACAGGGGTGAGCACGATATGCTTGTTAGCAGGGCTTGTCGTCGGGATTGGTGTATCGGCAGCGGAGGCCACAGCTGTTTCCGTTTCTTTAGGCTTAGCTATTTCATCATCCGACTCGCTTACGTAGATCGGTTTCTTGGACGGCACTGCCATTCCCTTGCCCACAACCAATCGCGCACCAACGCTGATAGTGTTGTCTGCCAAATTGTTCCAGCGCTTGATATCATCCACTTTCACGCCGTGCATGCGCGAAATAGAGAAGAGCGTTTGCTGTGGCTCCACGGTATGGAGCTTTTCACCGCGATCGTTCACAGTAAACGTACGGTTGCTGGCTTCAGCAGCTGTTGCGGCAACCTGTACCTTGGCAGCCGGTGCGGTGTTATAGCGACGCGGGATCAGCACAATCTGTCCGATGTTGATGGTCGTCTCCACAGCTGGATTAGAGTCCACAATCTGTGCAACAGAGACACTATACTTTCTGGAAAGCGCGTAAAGCGTTTCTTTAGGCTCAACGCGGTGCTGAACGTACGTTTTTCCGTTTTTCCGCTCTACCCCAACAGAGTCGCGCAGGGCAGCCGTTTCGAAGGCTGATGCTGAAAGAGGTAGCAGCGGCACTGCTAGAAGGGCGATGAATAGAATTCGAATCATAGCTAAAAGTAGTAACTATAAAATTAAAGAGAATATGCCTTTAAGGTTGCTTTGGTCTGCACGAAGTATAAACTGCGCATAAAGATAAAAAAAGTATCTGAACCTACGCCATCTGTTGCAACTGCAAGCGGCTCATTTAAGTGCAAAAAACCATTTAAATCAAAAACAGCCAAAAAATTATCTAATTTATTTTTTTCGGTAGTCAGGTAGTACGACACGACGAGGTAATTATCAGTCTCGGCATACTCAATGGCGCTTACCGGCTGACAGTCAAGTCGCTGTACCAGAAAATCTCGCACCTGCTCGAAGTAGGTCTCGCCTTCTTTGTAAAGAGTAGGATAAACGACTACCGCGTCACGCACGCTACTGTAAGCCTGCACCTGCTCAGCTGCATGTTCCTGACTAATGGCGCGCTGCAGCATCTGTCCCGTTTGGGTGTCCAACAAAAGCAAGCCTTGCTCCTGTGCAGCCGCCTCGTATGCCAGCAATCCATTTTGGGCCAGCCCGTAGAAAGCCAGCTCCGGCTGATGCCATATCGCCCCCTCACCGCCAGCGGCAAGTGCCCAGATGCCTTTATGCTGTCCCAGTTTGCGATCGCCGTAGCCATGCAGGTATACCTGCCCGGCATACGCCTCCTCCAGCCCCATCCACCAAGTGTTTTGCACAGGAACTGTTAGAAGTGATAAGGTATGGGTATGGCAATCCAAGGTATAGAAACTGGCTAGCAGCAAATCGCCGTCCCGCACCTCAAGAGCCAGCCGCCCCACTTCGGTATCAATGCGGATACGCCACAAGGGCGCCTGAAACTCGTATTTAAACTGTAGAGCGAGAATAAGCGGAAATTTTTTTGTACCTTAAATCTAATTGGCATTCAGCCAGCCCAAATGTATGAAATCTGACACAAAATTCCGGCATTGGCACACCCTGTTCTGCCTGTTTGTTTGCCTCCTGCTCAGCACAGGCGCTCATGCACAGGAAACGAAGAAGCAGAAGGTGTTCATCATGGAGATCACCTCCGAGATAGATCCTCGCACGAACCGCTATACCCAACTGGCACTGGATGAGGCGACCAGCCAAGGGGCTGACCACATTCTGCTAAAACTTAATACCTACGGCGGTGCCGTGAACGACGCGGATGCCATTCGCCTGCGCCTGCTCGAGTATCCGAAGCCGATCTATGTGTTCATCGATAAAAATGCTGCCTCTGCCGGTGCTCTCATCTCCATTGCCTGCGACAGCATTTACATGGCGCCGGGGGCCAACATCGGTGCGGCCACAGTAGTAGGCGCTGACGGACAGGCTGCCCCGGGCAAGTACCAGAGTTACATGCGTTCCATTATGCGCTCCACCGCCGAAGCCAATGGCCGTGACCCCCGCCTTGCCGAGGCCATGGTTGATGCCAGCGTGGACAGCACCCTCTCTGCCGGCCAAGTGCTGACATTCACCACCTCCGAGGCTATCGAAAACGGCTTTTGCGAAGGTCGCGCCAACAACATCGACGAAGTGCTACAAATCCTGAACCTGCAGGACGCCGAAATTATACGCTACGAGCTGAGTGGTACCAACAAAATCATCTCCTTTTTCCTGAATCCGGTTATCAGTGGTCTTCTTATTCTGATCATTATCGGGGGGCTTTGGTTTGAGCTACAGTCACCGGGCGTTGGCTTTCCGCTGATGGCTGCCATTGTCGCGGGTATACTCTACCTCACGCCTTTCTACCTCAACGGATTGGCAGAGAACTGGGAGATTCTACTTTTTGTCGCGGGCATCATCCTCATCGCCTTGGAAGTGTTTGTGGTCCCCGGTTTTGGCGTGACCGGCATCGGGGGCATTGTGCTTGTGTTCCTTTCGCTGTTACTCATTATGGTCAACAACCAAGCCTTCGACTTCACCTTCGTTTCGCCTGACAGACTGATGGAGAGCCTTATTTCTGTGCTGATGGGTATGGTGGGGGCTGTCGTCATTGTGGTGCTCACTTGGAAAAGGGTGATGGGCAGTCGCGCTTTACGGCACGTTGTGCTCAGCAACGAATTCCACAGCAAAGAAGGCTACCGTTCCGCCGACTCCGCCGAGCACCTGATCGGTAAAACAGGAATTGCCTATACCCGCATGGCGCCGAGCGGCCGCATCATGATCGACGACAACATTTACGACGCCCAAGCCCGTGACGGCTTCATCGAAAAAGGCGACACCGTGCAGGTGATCGACCAAAGCACGTTTTCGCTACGAGTTAGAAAGTTGGAAGGCGACGTTACACTGTAAAGTCGCTACTTGAGAATAGCCTCAAATTTTTTAATTCCCCTTGCAACCGTTGCGTGGTTTTGTGGGTCTTGTAGATAGTAAAGACCTATCCTGATCTTATGAAGCATATTATACGCTGTGCGCTGCTACTGGTCACTTTCCTATCAGTCAGCTTCTCTTGTGAGAAATGTAACGACCTCGAAGTGCTTGAATCAACTGCCACCCTTCGCTGGTCGGGCGACTATGCGGTAGACGGTTGCGGCTATAGTATTCAATTAGGTGAGAACACCCTAAAACCTGATAATGAAAAGGATATAGACGATTCCTTCAAGACAGATGGAAGTACTACCGTACGCCTGAAGTATGTGCATCTTGATCAGCGGGACTTTCAGTGCGGCATGGTTCCCGTGAGTAACACGTTAGACTTCATCCGTATCATATCCATCGAGAAATTATAAGTGCCTATCACCCTAACCTGCCTGTTGCACCTAAACCAAGCGCCATGAAACTATTCTACCAGCTCACCCTTCTATGCCTTTCTGTTTTATTTTTCACTTCATGTCAAGACAGTATGGAGCGAGATACAGAAACTGCTGAGGCGCTGCTTGTCTGGTCAGGTGAGTACATGGTTGACGGCTGTGGGTTTGAGGTCCTGATCAACGGCTCACGCTATAAACCGGAAAACGAAAACGATATTGATGAAGCCTTCAAAATAGAAGGTGAAACGCCGGTCATCATTGAGTTTGTACGCCTCGGTAAGCAGATCGACATCCCCTGCGGCCTTTCGCCCCAAAGTAGGCCCATGGATGGTATTCGGGTGCTTAACGTTAGAAAAAGGCCCTAGCTTTTTGGGCAAGAAGCTGTAATACTCCGCGGTCTTTTGTAATTTGCCACAGCTTGCCAGCGCATGGCAGGCTGCTAAACCCGTCTGCCCCATGGAAATACTTGGCATTATACCTGCCCGCTACGCCTCTACCCGCTTCCCCGGAAAACCGCTGGCAATCATCAACGGCAAAACCATGATACAGCGCGTACACGAACAGGCTTCCAAATCTTCTTTAACAGATGTACTCATAGCCACTGATGACCAACGCATTATGGACCATGTACTGTCCTTTGGCGGGAAGGCCATTATGACGGCGGAGCACCACCAGAGCGGCACCGACCGCTGCTTCGAAGCATACCAGTTGCACGATCAGCCCTTTGAGTATATCATCAACATTCAGGGGGATGAACCCTTTATCAGACCGGAGCAAATAGACTTAGTAGCCTCCTGTTTCCGTAACCCTCAGACCCAGTTGGCGACGCTAATTAAAAAGATATCTACGCCGGAAGAGCTGTTCAATGTGAACGCCCCCAAAGTGGTCATCAACAAGGCCGGTGAGGCGCTTTACTTCAGTCGTCAGCCAATACCCTATTGCCGTAACGTGCCCAACGATATCTGGCACAAGCAGCATACCTATTACAAACACATCGGCATCTACGGCTACCGCGCCGACATCCTAGAACAGATCACCCAGCTGCCCCCTTCAGGCCTAGAACTGGCTGAGTCGCTGGAGCAGCTGCGCTGGCTCGAAAACGGCTTCCGCATCGCCACTGCCACCACCGAGTTCGAAACAATTGGAATTGATACTCCGGAAGATTTGGAAAGAGTTGAGAAATCGGAGATCTAGCGACGTTATACCATAACGTCGTGGTGCTACGCAGATTTACCGTTTCATTTACAGGGACAGTTCGCGCCTGTCCGAATAGTGCACAGGTAACTTGCACACCCTGATCCAACCACCCCTAGCCCCTCCTTGTCTAAGGCGGGGTAACCTGCTGTTACTACGTCCTCATTATATGTTTCTAGCTACTACTTATCGAGATCTTACTAAAAAGCACCCTTGAGTGGAAAGTTGTTACTATAGGCAAAAGAGATAGAAGTGGTAGGAAAAATTCCCCGCCTTAGACAAGGAGGGGTTAGGGGTGGTTGGACCCGGCAATCCTATAAATCCTTGAGCAGATTCAGCCAATTATTAATCCCCGTCATTAACCATCAGTCATCAATCATTATGAAAAACTATACCTTAAACCGCTTTGTGAAACTGAATCTATACTTCTTTGGGATGTATGGGCTACTGACGGCGGCTTGGTATGGGATAAGCGGTCGGTTTAGTGAGGATGCAGAGACAGCTGTGCAGGAACTGTTTCTCAACGCCGCTATCTTCGCGCTGATGTTTACCTCGGCCCTGCTGCTCTGGTACCGGAGAACGGAGGTTAGGATTCCGGTAAAGGATATTTCACCAAAAGCCTTGGAGCTAAAGCTAGAAGCGGTAGGTTACGAGCGCATAAAAACAGATTCAAAACAGCCCACACAGGTATACAAGCCCCGACCACCTAAGGCACCTGCCCTAGCCGGTCGCGTTTTCGTTCAAAAGTCAGCCAACTTCTACCACATTCAGGGACCAGTTAGTAAGTTAAAGAGTTTAGGAGTTTAAGAAACTCAACGGAAAGAATTCTAATATAAACGAGACAACAGCAAAGCTTTATTCATTAAAATGAAGCTCTGCTGTTTTTAACTCATACTTCCTAAACTCTCAAACTCCTAAACTCCCTACCCTCCCGCTTTTTTGGCCTTATACCCGGCAGCTACTAGCACTTGCAGGACTTTATCGCGGAAGTCGCCTTGGATCAGGATTTCCCCTTCTTTGGCGGAGCCGCCTACGCCGCATTTGCTTTTGAGCATTTTGCCCAGTTCTTTCAAATCATCATCGGTACCCACGAAGCCCGCTACCAGTGTTACCTGCTTGCCGCCGCGTGATTTCTTATCAAGCATCACCTTCAGGTTCTGCTGTTGGGGCGGAAGCGTCTCGGCCTCGTTCTCCTGCTGATATTCGTAGTTGAAATCTGAATTAGTGGAGTACACCACCCCTTGTCTTCCTTTTTTATTTTTATCGCTCATCTTCTTGTGCTTTTTATACCTAAGGTGCCACCACGTACAGAGACTGCGGCACGATACGCACTTCGAAACGTGTCGCTTTGCCCAGATACTCACCATCGGCATGGTGCATCAACTCGTGGTCCGTTACTACTTCCACGGCCTCTGTTTTAAAATACTCGGCGCTATCCGCTCCGGCCGGTTTATTTGACATCATCGCATAGCTCAGTTGCAGCGCCTTCAGCATATCCAGTTTCCTAACCAGACACACGTCCAGCATACCGTCGCGTATGTCCGCCATAGGCGCGATATAGGCGTTGTTGCCATACTGAGCCGCATTGGCGAAGGCCATCACAAACAGGTCTGTATCGATCGTCTTGCCGTTTATAGTCGCTTTTACGGGCAGGTGGCGGTAGTTGATCACCTCTTTCAGGATCAGCTCCACGTAGGTTTTGAGGCCTCTGGTTTTGCTGCCCGCGAACACGGAACTGATGTAAGCGTCAAACCCGATGCCTGCCGTCGTAAAGAAAGGATGTCCGTTGATTTCGCCGCTGTCGATCTTGGAACGATGCCCCTCGTTCAGAAAACGAATGGATCCATCTACAGTCAGCGGCACTTGCAGGTGCCGGGCCAGCCCGTTGCCTGAACCACGCGGGATAATACCCATCGCCGCTTCGGTGTGCAGCAGACCACGTGCCACTTCGTTCACAGTGCCATCCCCTCCCACGGCCACAACCACTGCGCAACCCTCCTCTGCGGCCTGTTTGGCCAGCTCAGGCGCATGTCCGGCATAGGCAGTGTACACGATGTCATGGTCGAACTTGCTATGGTCTAGGTGCAGCTTTATGCGGGCGGCCACGTCTACCTTGCTCTTAGGGCCGGACTTTGGGTTGATAATGAAACGAATATGGGGGCGTTTGCTCATGTATATATTGTCTCTGGTAAGCGGTTTACAAAAATAACCCATTCCGGCGTAGAATGAAAAAAGCCCGGCACATTGGCCGGGCTTTTCTGCTTTTATGGGGCTATGCCTAAAACTATTTCAAATGAAAAGTCAGTACCGGAATGTCGGAGTGGTTTACCAAATCCTCGGCGATACTGCCGCTGAGCAGGTGGGACAGACCGGTGCGACCGTGAGTGGCCATCATCACGAGGTCAGCACCAATTTCCTCGGCAAAGTGCAGGATGCCGTCTTCTTCTATCGTGTCGTTGTATACATTGATCGTGAAGTTCTGCAAGCCATAGCGTTCGGCAGCCTTCTGCATGCGCGTACGCAGATTGCTTGACGATTCAAATGCGCCTGGGGTGTTAATGTATACCATATGCAGCTTCGCGCCGAACATATGCTGGAAATACTTGAATTTCTCCACAGCCGTACTGATCTCGCGCTTGAAGTCGGATGCCAGCACAATATTGCGTATCTGGAAATTGGCAATGGGGCCTTTCACAGTCAGCACCGGACAGTCGGCCGTGCGCACCACTTTCTCGGTGTTAGAACCGATCAGGAACTCGTCCATGCCACTGGAACCTTTCGAGCCCATCACAACTAAGTCCACCTTGTCGTCGCTTATCACACGTCTGATCTTACGAATCACGCTGTCGGCATCCACCTCCTGCACCACTTCCACTCCTTCATGCTCCACAGAACGCTCCAGTTGCGCCATGCGCTGCTGCGTTGTCTCCAGCAGTTTCATCATATATACCTGCTCCATGCCGTTTCCGCCCACCAGATCACCGGTCGCGCTAAAGGAGTAGGACGAATTAGGCATCTCCACCACATGCAGCAGCTTGATGGCAGCGCCCGTCTGTCGTGCGATGGTTACAGCTACTTCAAAGGCACTGCGGGCCTGATCGGAAAAGTCGGTTGGTACAAGTATTCTTCTCATAAGTTTTTGTGCGGTTTATCTCTCTTGTTTGATTTCAGGTATAAAAGTACGGACCTGTATACGCCTGTACTATGATAAATGTCATTCTACGTGAAATATAGCTTTTTTCTTTTATATAAGCCACAAAAACACAAAAGCCCACCGGAAAGGCGGGCTTTTGCAAAAAGAGGTATAAAACCAGTTGATTAGCCAAGCTTGGCGATCAGGTCAGCGGCTCTGTTAGAGTAGCCCGCCTCGTTGTCGTACCAGCCTACCACTTTCACCAGTGTTTCGTTCGCTGAAGTCATTTCCGCATCGAAAATGCAAGAGTGCGTGTTGCCGATAATGTCAATGGAAACGATCGGATCTTCGGTGTACTCCAGAATGCCTTTCATTTCGCCTTCAGCAGCTTTTTTCATGGCCGCGTTGATCTCTTCTTTCGTAGCTGGCTTCTTCAGTACCACAGTAAGGTCTGTCAAAGAGCCAGACGGAACAGGAACGCGCATCGCTACGCCATCCAGTTTACCTTTCAGGTGTGGCAGTACCAAACCTACTGCTTTTGCAGCACCTGTAGATGTTGGAATGATAGAGTATGCAGCAGCACGAGCTCTTCTCAGGTCGCTGTGAGGTGCGTCCTGCAGGTTCTGATCAGAAGTATAAGCGTGCACTGTCGTGATATAGCCTTTCTCGATACCGAAAGCATCGTCCAACACCTTTGCCATTGGGGCAAGGCAGTTAGTGGTGCATGATGCATTCGAAACGATGGTTTCATCACCCGTCAGGATGTCTTCATTCACACCCAATACTACTGTCGGGATGTCGCCTTTTGCTGGTGCAGAAATAACTACTTTGCGTGCTCCGGCTTCGATGTGACCGCCAGCGCCTTGTGCGTCCAAGAAACGTCCAGTAGATTCCAATACAACGTCTACCCCCATTTTGCCCCAAGGCAGGTTTTTCGGCTCGCGTTCCGCAGTGATCAGGATATCTCTGCCATTCACGATAATACCGTTGTCAGAGGCCTCTACTGTACCATTAAAACGGCCGTGTACTGAGTCATACTTCAGCAGGTGCGCCAATGTTTTAGTGTTGGTCAGGTCGTTTATAGCCACTACCTCTACGTTGTCCTTCTCCAGAAGGGCCTTAAAAGTAAGTCTGCCGATACGGCCAAAACCGTTAATTGCAACTTTAATTTTAGACATGGTATTTGGGATTGATTTGTTTTAAAATTTGATGGTGCGAAGTTACGATTACCATTAAGGAAAACCAATATATTTTTTCCAGCTTGAACCTTAACGATTTACATAAAATAAGGTTGAAAACACAAAAAAATATTTGCCTTGTAAGCGCTTTGCCCTATCTTTGCACCACAATACGACAGAATGGTCCGTTCGTCTAGGGGTTAGGACTCCAGATTTTCATTCTGGCAACAGGGGTTCGATTCCCCTACGGACTACTTGAAAGCCTCTCAGTTAACGCTGAGAGGCTTTTTTTATGCACTATAGATTTTGGTTCTTACTATTGTCTTCCCAAAGCAACTTCATGGTCATGAAGCAATTCTATTTACAAGCTTTGGCGCTGATTTCACCCCCCAATCTTTCTTCCTTAGCAAAGGAACTAGTTAACAGCTGATATCTGCCATCAAAAATTTCTGGCTTTACCTGAAGGAATATTCAATGCAGATTAGCCTTACATTCATTAGAGCTTCGCCTACTAACAAAATCATAAAAATAAACAATATCATCATATCATCTCAAACAAAACCGTAATAGCACTAGTAAAACAAAGTGATGTTACGTCATATCACAAGACACTTATAACTAACCAGATATAACAATTAACACCACTAAATGCAGAACAAATCGCCATGTATACACATTATCAGGTACTTATTTTGGGTGGCGGCACAGCAGGAATCATGCTTGCGGCTAAGCTCCGTCGGGAACAGAAAAACTTGCGGATAGCTGTAATAGAGCCGTCAAAAGACCATTGGTACCAACCTGCTTGGACCCTAGTTGGAGCGGGCACTTACAACTACCCGGATACCCGCCGCGATGAAGCATCTGTTATCCCGGAAAATGTTACTTGGGTGCAGGACAAGGCCACTGAAATACTACCTGATGAAAACAAGGTAAACACCGAACACAGCGGTTTCTTTAGCTACGACTTCCTCATGGTAGCAACTGGCGTAAAATATGACTTGGATGGTATTGAAGGTCTGCGTGAAGCTCTTCAACAGCCAAATGTGTGCAGTAACTACATTGACCCGCGCAAGACTTGGGGCGTACTACTGGAATTTAAAGGCGGCAACGCCGTTTTTACACAACCAAGTACTCCTATAAAATGTGGCGGTGCACCACAAAAGATCATGTACCTCGCTGATGATCACTTCCGAAAGACAGGTGTTCGCAATAACACCAATATCGTATTTGCCACCCCCGGCTCTACCATCTTTGGAGTAAAGGAATTTCTAGGGACTCTACAGGAAGTTGTAGCCCGGAAAGACATTATTATTAAGACCTTCTATAGTCCGGTAAAGATCGATTCCAAAAGCAACGAGATACACTTTAAACGTATGCAACCGGACCAGCAGAGCTTTACAGCAAACGAAAGGATAAAAGAGAGGATAGAAGGACCTGACACAGTAGTTATCCCATACAGCATGCTGCACCTTGCGCCACCGCACATAGCCCCTGATGTAGTTAGAAACTCAAAACTTGCCGTGCAAGAAGGCCCGAATAAAGGCTGGCTTGATGTAGATATTAATACGTTGCAGCATAAACGCTACCCTAACATTTACGGAATAGGAGATGTGGCCGCCCTGCCAACCGGCAAAACAGGAGCTGCCGTGCGCAAACAGGCACCTGTTGTGGCAGCGCACGTACTTGCCCAGATCAATCACAACAAGCAACCGGCAGAAAAATACGAAGGCTATTCCTCATGCCCATTTATCACAGGCTATGGCAAAATGGTTTTAGCTGAGTTTAAATACGATAACATGCGTGACAGCGACCCCTTCATCAGCAAGTTTATAGATACTACCAAAGAGCAGTACAGCATGTGGCTGCTAAAAAAATATGGACTGCCTTGGATGTACTGGAACCTGATGTTAAAAGGGATAATGTAGCATCTTACCTTGTACGACAACCGTCTGTGTGTCCCGTATAGTTGTGCGGCTAGACGTAAAAACCTCCTGCTTAAGTGATATAACTACTTATATCTCTAAAACAGGAGGTTTTCCTTTACCTGATATCCTTAAAATGCAGGATAAATCATGTTCCGCAATCTGTATAATGAGCTCTTGAAAGGGCCATTATAACCATTTTGTAAGATTGCTTTTACTTTAAGTCATACCGGTCTAGGTTCATCACCTTGTCCCAAGCCTTGATGAAGTCTTTTACAAACCGCTCTTTTGAATCCGAGCAGGCATATACTTCCGCAATAGCCCGAAGCTCTGAGTTTGAACCGATGATCAGGTCAACCCGGCTACCAGTCCATTTCACTTCCCCGGTTTTGCGGTCACGTCCTTCGAACTCATTGGCAGCTTCTGAAGTCGCTTTCCATGTGGTGCCCATATCGAGCAGGTTCACAAAGAAGTCATTAGTAAGCACTTCTGGTTGGTTGGTAAACACGCCGCGCTTAGACCTGTCATAGTTAGTATTCAGCACACGCATGCCGCCTAAAAGCACCGTTAGCTCAGGTACAGTCAGGCTCATCAGCTGTGCCCTGTCGATCAACATTTCCTCTGCTGAGGCAGAAATGTTGTCACGGTTCCTGTGATAGTTGCGGAATCCGTCTGCGTTCGGCTCAAGTACCGCGAAGGCGTCCCAATCAGTTTGCTCCTCAGAAGCGTCTGTACGTCCGGGTGTGAACGGCACTTTTACGTCAATTCCAGCATCTTTGGCAGCTTTTTCTATACCTGCGCAACCTCCCAATATGATCAGGTCGGCCATGGAAACTCTTTTGCCATTGCCTTGCGCGCTGTTGAACTCCTCCTGAATCCTTTCATATACCTGAAGCACCTTTCCCAGCTCTGCCGGGTTGTTAACCTCCCAGTTCCGCTGCGGTTCCAAACGAAGTCGTCCGCCGTTCGCGCCTCCCCGCTTATCAGAATCACGGTAAGTAGAGGCCGATGCCCAAGCGGTAGAAACCAGCTGGGATACAGAAAGCCCGGCGTCCAGTACCTTGCTTTTCAGTTCGCTGATGTCTTGGTCGTTAATCAGTTCATGCGTAACGGCCGGAATCGGGTCTTGCCAAATCAGTTCCTCCTCCGGTACTTCCGGACCTAGGTAACGCGAAATCGGGCCCATATCGCGGTGCGTCAGTTTATACCAAGCCAGTGCAAATGCTTCGGCAAACTCATCCGGATTCTCTAAGAATTGTCTGGAGATCTTGCCATACGAAGGGTCCTCACGCAAGGCGATGTCGGTGGTGAGCATGAACGGAGCGTGTTTTTTAGAAGGATCGTGCGCGTCTGGAACGGTACCAGCACCTGCATCGCCTTTCGGCTTCCACTGGTGGGCTCCCGCCGGGCTCTTGGTGAGCTCCCACTCGAACCCGAAGAGGTTTTCGAAAAAGTTGTTGCTCCACTTGGTTGGAGTAGTAGTCCAAGCCCCTTCTAAGCCGCTGGTGATCGTGTAGCCGGCATTACCGGTGCCATAGGTATTTTTCCAACCAAGGCCCATTTCCGCAATGTCGGCCCCTGCTGGTTCTACACCCACGTACTCACGCGGGTCGCCTGCGCCGTGTGTTTTTCCAAAGGTATGACCGCCGGCAATCAATGCAACGGTTTCATAGTCATTCATAGCCATGCGGCCAAAGGTCTCGCGGATGTCCTGCGCTGCCGCAATCGGATCAGGATTGCCATTAGGCCCCTCTGGGTTCACATAGATAAGGCCCATGTGCGAAGCGGCAAGCGGGTTTTCCAATACGCCGCCTGCATGGCGTTCCTTATTCCCCAGCCATTCTCCTTCCGAGCCCCAGTAGATATCTTCCTCCGGCTCCCAAACATCCACTCGTCCACCGCCGAAGCCAAAGGTTTTAAAGCCCATCGATTCCAAGGCGCAGTTACCGGCCAGAATCATCAGGTCGGCCCATGATATTTTCTTTCCGTATTTCTGCTTTATAGGCCAAAGCAGCAAGCGTGCCTTGTCGAGGTTGGCGTTGTCGGGCCAGCTGTTGAGCGGAGCAAAACGCTGAGAGCCTGAGCTGGCTCCTCCCCGTCCGTCGGCAATGCGGTAAGTACCCGCACTATGCCAAGCCATACGGATGAAAAGCGGACCATAGTGCCCGTAATCCGCCGGCCACCACTCCTGAGAATCCGTCATCAGATCGTACAGGTCCTGCTTCACAGCATTTAGATCGAGGCTCTTGAACTCCTCGGCGTAGTTAAATCCCTCTCCCATAGGGTTTGACTTGGAGGAATGCTGATGCAGTATCCGGAGGTTTAGCATATCCGGCCACCAGTCTCGGTTTGACCGGCCACTACCTGCAGTAAAATGTACGGCACCACCCATAAAAGGGCATCTCCTAGACTCATTGGTATCCCATACCGGGGTGTTGGGGGCTACATGTCTGTCTTTCTTATGTTCCATATTCTTGATGATATAAATTAATATTTGGATAACTTTTATTATATGTAATATCTAATTATTAATAAATATACTTATTCAAGTACGGGTAAACAAATTTAAAGTGATTCTAAATATCTATTAGGATATAGACAAAGTCTATAACAATTGTTTTTTCATAAATTTAGAGGATTTTAGAGCTGCTGCTCTTCAGCTAAGGCGAACTCTGTCACCTGCGCTTTTCGGCGGACATTAGAAGTCGCCTCTATCATTTCTCTGATCCTTATAATCATGCTAAGGCAAAAGTAAAATTGCTCCAGTGTCTTCTTTCATTAATTAGGAAGGCTGTACATAATCGGGTCGTGTTGCAGAACCAAGTCCTCAATGGTGATCAGGCGCACGCTCTGCACCAGCGTGGTGCTGGATTCGCCTATCCTAACGGACTCGACCGCAGCATCCAGTATTAGGTAGTGTTCCTCCACCGCGTCCTGTTCCTCAAATTGGACAGAGTAAAATCGGTGCCCCGCCTCATGGCTGTGCAGTTCGATGGAGCCACCCTGCATGACCCCGTCAGTCAGTAGTTGCACAGCTGTGCCGTTGGCGAAACTGATGTGGTAGGCATTGTTCTCTGGTGATCTCCTGTTTATCAGAATCAAGTTTTGATTATTCTCAAAACTGATCAGTTCGGCCGGGCTCGGCCTTCTTCCCAAGAGTTGCGTGAGGTAATCTGAATAGTCGCTGTTCTTAACAATGTCATTAGTCATGTTTGAAATTTTAACAGCGGGACGAATAAAAGCGGGGGCAGCCGTTTGGCTGGTCGGTTCTGGCCATCGGGCCGGGTGAGTGCTATGCCTGTAACAAGTGCATACCCTGTAATAGTTTAGAAAGCAGCGGGTTTCTTCCAATGGTATGGAAATGCTTTCCTTTATCGATTTGGCTGAAAGTGATTTCTCAGCTAAACATGTGCCCTGAGATGGACTAGCGGGCCATATAAAAATATAAACATCTTATTATCAGACATTTCCGGTTAATATAGTTACCTAGCCGTATACCTATAGTAGGATAATAGAATAAACCTTTTCCTGACCAACATGAAAAACAAAACCCTTTTAATTACGCTGCTCACCGGAACGCTGGCTTTTGCCTCCACTCATGCCTTTGCCCAGACGACACAAACCAAGCAGGAGACCAAAACCGAACAGCAGGAAGCAAAAGATAGAGCAAAAGCAGATAGGGAACGTCTGAATGACGCCTCCGACCTGCGGAAAGACACCAAAGTAGACGCGCGGGTAGCCAAGGCGAATGCAAAAGAAGCGAAGCGCATCGACAAGGAGGCTGCCTATGCGGCCAAGCAGGCTAAACGTGCCTCCAAGATGGAAGCAAAGGCTCAACGGAACCGTGCAGATGCTAACAAACAGGCCAAAAAAGCGGCCAAAGCAACAGAGAAGTCAAACAATAATTAACAAAGGCTAAACAGTGGCCAGTTGGGAGAACTCAATTTTGCCGGTAGCGCGGTCAAAGAAAGCGGAACAAAGTCCCAGATGACCTTTCTCCACCTCTGCCCTAATGTATTCACTCTGTTGCAGTATCCTCCGCTTGGACTCTTCCAGATTCCAGCGGGTGATTCCATCCACAAGCTTATCACTATCCTCACTGCGCAGCCTGTCTTCAGGGAAGTTGCCTGAAGCTAGGGCAGGCGCCAGCAGCGCACTTAAATACGACTCTTCTCCTGCCAGATGGCATTCAAGGGCTTCTTTGATAAAAGAGTTTTCTGAGTTGCCCATCAGCAGGATCAGTCGGGCACCCTGTTTCCGGCAGGCAACCTCCGTGCTGTAGATCAGAAAGTCGCTCATCAGGTTTCCTGCGGCGCGCATCGGAATCAGATCACCGATGCCGGTATTCAGCAGCATGTTTAAGGGCTCGCGCATGTCTATGGAGTTAACGACCGCAGCCAGTGGCGCCTCTTTGATGAAGTCCATCAGCTCCTTGTTCCTCAACCTTCTGGAGACTAAGTTGCCATCCACATAGCGCTGGTTGCCCTCCATAAAGTAATCCAAGATATCCTGCGGAGTTGTCAGCACCTTCTTGGTCTCCGCTTTCACTTCCGCCACATCTTCCTGACTCTTCGGATTATAACTTTCACGCAGACCCGTTATGATGACGTCGATATCATTTTCCCGCGCAAACGTATCCTGAAAATCATGCAGTATCTCGATCACATCCGGCTCCACATAGGTGGTAAAGGTAGCGTCAATGATGATCTGTGAATTTTGGGGCAGGTTCCACAAGGTGGTCTTAATAGCCGGTTTGTTCAGAAAGGATACCTCATTAGACAGTTCCAGTCGATAGGTTTTCCCGTTCGGGGATTTAGTACTCTCTATGTAGAACGGGTTGTAGTAGTTTCCCCTGAGCAGGAAAAAAATACTGACCGCCGTTCCGATCGTCACGCCAATGAGTACATCCGTAAATAAAATGGCCAGCGTGGTCACGACGAAGGGCAAAAACTGCGTCCAACCTTTGCGATACATCGATTTGATAACCGCAATAGAGGCCAGTTTGTAGCCCACCACCAAGAGCAACACAGCCAGCGAAGCCAATGGAATCAAATTGATAACTGCACTCAGAAACAGAACGCTCACCAGTAATAGGGAACCGTGGATGATGGTGGAGAGCTTTGTCTCCGCCCCCGTTTCAATATTGACGGAACTCCTTACAATTACGGATGTGATAGGTATACCGCCTATCAGTCCGGCGAGGGTGTTGCCTATACCTTGCGCCACCAGCTCCCGATTAGGCGGACTTCTGCGCTTGTGTGGGTCCAGATTGTCAGCCGCCTCTATGGCCAGCAGGGAGGCGATGGAGGCAATCAAGGCAATTGTAAAACCGTAGGTCCATACCTGTATGTTGCCGATGGCACTGAAGTCTGGGAAGGTGACAAAGGAGGAGAAGCTGCTAATCTCCGGTATATTTACCAAGTGTATACCATCCAGATAAAGGGAAGGCAGCACAAGCTTGAAGACTTGGTTCAGGATAACGCCCAAGATCACCACCAGCAGAAAAGGCGGAACGAGCTTCAACTTTTTAAGGGGCGTCCTGTCCCAGAAAATCAGCAGCGCCAGCGAAATGAGGGACAAGACAACGGCGCCCATGTTGATGGACCGGAGTATGAACAGGACCCTTTGCTGCACGCCCGTGAAAAAGTCTTCCGAGTAATTCAACATGCGGCTTTTTTCCAGCTCCACGCCAAGCGCATAAGGGAGCTGTGAGATGATCAGGATCAAGCCGATAGCCGCCAGCAAGCCTTTGATGATGCTGGTGGGCATGTAGTCGGCAATCAGACCGGCTTTGAGTAGGCCGATCCCCAATTGGATTACCCCGCCGATCACCAAGGCCAATAGAAACACGTCAAAGCTGCCCAGATTCTGTATCGCGACCAGCACGACGGCGGTCAAACTGGCGGCAGGTCCGCTCACACTCACCTGAGACTGGCTCAGGGAACCTATGACGATACCACCGATAATGCCGGATATCAGCCCGGAGATGAGCGGCGCACCACTTGCCAGCGCTATACCTAGGCACAGCGGTAGCGCCACCAGAAAAACCACTATACCTGCAGGAATATCTTTGCCCGGCTTGCTGAAAAGAGACCGTTCCAGATGGGCAGCTTGTGCCTTATCAATAAATTTATTGAGGTAGTTATCTTTGCTCAAGGTGTAAGGTGTTAATCTTTTATCTTCTAAAGATAGAAAAATAATAGGAATGGTAAAGAGAGCAGGGAGGTAGGAAAGGGTATTTGCTGGGAGTTAGGCATAAAAAAAGCAGCAAGTGGTGCGCTTGCTGCTTTTGATTTAGATGGGAATTCAATTTAGCACTACCTCCCAAAATCATCCTGCACGCGCACGATGTCGTCTTCATCAGAAGGATGTGCAGCATCCGTATGTTGCCAGATCTCGGCAAGCACGCCCCAGTCGCTTAAGCCTACCAGTCTGTGTCGCTCACCTTGCTTCAGGGTGATCACATCGCCGGGATGCAGCACTTTTACCTCCCCTTCTTCGTCCGTATCGCTTGTCACGACACCTACCTTCCCCTGCAGCACAGTCCAGACTTCCGCTCTGCGGTGGTGGTACTGCCATGACAGTCTTTTCTCGGGAGCCACCACTAAAATCTTAGGGCTCAGTTTTCCAGCGATCTTAAGTGAGTCGGCTGACAAGCCATTAAAGTATTTAGTTGCAAAGGTAGGTGCCTGCCCTTCATCAATTACAAAAAAGCCGCCCCAAGGTCTGGAGGAATCGATTGTTACAGTTTTAAAAGCTTGCGCTTTCAGCTCTTGTGCGATCTGGTCAAAAATGGTTGATTTCGTAGTCTCTGTCATAATTCATCAGAAAGAAGAAACGGTGGGAAATTTAAGCTGCCCACCGTTTTAAAATCTTAGTTCAGCTATATCTTATTCGTAGTAATTCAGCACTTTGTGGCCAGCCTCCATGAGGTAGGTGTCGCGCTTGAAGAGCTCGATGTCGTTCTGCATCATGTCCGTCACCAGCGCCTGCAGATCATACTTTGGCACCCAGCCCAGCTTCTCCTTCGACTTGGTCGCGTCGCCGATCAAGAGCTCCACCTCCGTCGGACGGAAGTAGTTCGGGTCCACGCACACCACCTCTTTGCCGATCTCCAGTTGGTACTCCGGGTTGTTGCAGGCGGCCACGTAGCCTTTCTCCTCCACGCCCTCGCCCTTGAACTCCAGCTCGATGCCCACGTGGCCAAAGGCCATGCGGATGAAGTCGCGCACCGTGGTCGTCACGCCCGTGGCGATCACGAAGTCCTCCGGCTCGTCCTGCTGCAGGATGCGCCACATGGCCTCCACGTAGTCCTTGGCGTGGCCCCAGTCGCGCTTGGCGTCCAAGTTACCCAAGTACAGTCCGTCCTGCAGGCCCATGGCGATACGGGCGGCGGCGCGGGTGATCTTTCTTGTAACGAAGGTCTCGCCTCTCAGCGGCGACTCGTGGTTGAAGAGGATGCCGTTGCAGGCGAACATGCCGTAGGCCTCGCGGTAGTTGACCGTGATCCAGTAGGCGTACAGTTTAGCGACTGCGTACGGGGAGCGCGGGTAGAACGGCGTGGTCTCCGTCTGCGGCACGGCCTGCACCAGACCGTACAGTTCGGACGTCGATGCTTGGTACACCTTGGTTTTCTTGGTCAGCCCGAGGATGCGGATGGCCTCTAGGATGCGCAGCGTGCCCAGCCCGTCGGCGTTGGCCGTGTACTCGGGCGTGTCGAAGCTCACCTTCACGTGGCTCATGGCGGCTAGGTTGTAGATCTCGTCGGGCTGCGTCTCCTGAATGATGCGGATCAGGTTGGTGGAGTCGGTGAGGTCGCCGTAGTGGAGCTTGAAGTTGATGTTCTTCTCGTGCGGGTCCTGATACAGGTGGTCGATGCGCTCGGTGTTGAACATGGAGCTGCGGCGCTTCACGCCGTGCACTTTATATCCTTTGCTAAGTAAGAGCTCTGCTAAATAGGCTCCGTCCTGTCCGGTTACTCCGGTAATTAAGGCGGTTTTCAAATCAATCAATTAAGAATAATAAACAAATATTTAAGCTATAACCAGCTTGCTTTTAAAGTCTGCGTAGGCTAGCGCTATACCTTCTCGTAACTCAATTTTATGGTGGAAGCCAAGGCTGTGCAGCTTGCTCACGTCCATCAGTTTTCGAGGCGTGCCATCGGGTTTGGAAGTATCAAATACCAACTCCCCCCCAAAGCCTACTACTTCTTTAACTAGCAGGGCCAAGTCTTTGATAGCAATATCTTCGCCTGAGCCAATGTTCACAAGTTCACGGCCATCGTAGTTTTCCATCAGGTACACACAAGCTTCAGCCAAGTCATCGGCGAATAGAAATTCCCGGCGCGGACTCCCCGTTCCCCATACCGTTACGGTTGGAGCGTTGGACTCCTTCGCTTCATGGAACTTCCGAATCAAGGCCGGGAGCACGTGGGAGTTCTGCAGGTCATAGTTGTCGTTGTAGCCGTAGAGGTTGGTGGGCATCACGCTGATGAAATTGCTGCCGTACTGGTCGCGGTAGGACTCGCAGAGTTTGATGCCGGCGATCTTGGCGATGGCGTAGGGCTCGTTGGTCTGCTCGAGCGGACCTGTGAGCAGGTACTCCTCCTTGAGCGGCTGCGGGGCCAGCTTGGGGTAGATGCAGGATGAGCCTAGGAACATCAGCTTCTTCACGCCGCTCAGGTGGGCGGCATGGATGATGTTAGCCTCGATCATCAGGTTGTCATAGAGGAACTCCGCCCTATAAAAGTTGTTGGCGTGGATGCCCCCCACCTTGGCGGCGGCCAGAAAAATATAGTCCGGCTTTTCGGTCTCAAAGAACACCTGCACGGCCTGCTGGTTGCGCAGGTCAAGCTCGGAGGAGGTGCGGGTGATGATGTTGGTGTGGCCGTTGGCCTCGAGTTTGCGCAGGATGGCCGAGCCCACCATGCCCCGGTGGCCGGCAATGTAAATTTTAGATTTTTTTTCCATGGGTAGCATATAAAAAAGTTTTGCCTTATGTACAACATAGAGCAAAACCCTGCACAGTTTCTAAAACAGGCAGCGGCTAGGCTGCGTGTCTTTCCACTTTTTTCTCAAATATTTGTTCAGTAGCCTGCGCTCGATTGCGCAATATAAGTGCAGGGATTTGACTGAATACGAAAGCTGTTATCAGCATCAAGAACAAAACGGTGTGAATTCCCAAACTCATGGAAAAAGCAGTCAGCAAAATGAAATAAATATTGGCAGCATAAAGAATCACAGCCGCTCGTCTATGACTAAAACCAAGGTCTAGCAGTTGATGGTGTAAGTGATTGCGATCAGCGCTAAAAGGAGAACGGCCATCAGCTATGCGAATAATGAAGACACGTAGCGTATCTACCAATGGTATAATTAAAATGGCCAACGCCATAAGCGGTGTAGAAATGGAAGAATTAGGTAGCATCCCCAAAGAGATATCACTGTTCATAAATCGGGTGCAGAGTACAGAAAGTACAAAGCCTAAAACCAGAGCACCGCCATCTCCCATGAATATTTTAGCTGTCGAAAAATTATAGCGCAGGAAAGCCAAAAGTGATCCTGCTGTCGCAAACGCAAAGGCAGCCGCATTTGAGTGGTCATTCAGCAGAAACAGCGTACCAAAAGCAAGTGAAGCAATCGTGCCAATTCCTCCCGCCAAACCATTTATGCCATCAATAAGATTGACGGCATTGATGATCACAATAAATACAAATAGCGTAAATAAGACACTTACCAGATATGGCAACTCCCCTACACCTAATAAGCCATGAAAACTTGCAATGCGGATATCACCATAAACGATCACAAGACCTGATGCCGCCAATAAACCAAGCAATTTTTTCAAAGGGTCTATTGCAACGATATCATCTTTTAGCCCGAGCATGAAAGTGATTACCAACGACAGCATGATCCAGCGCAACAGGCTGAAGTTAAAACTCTCTGCCCAGAAAAGCACAGAAAAGAAAATACCTGCAAAAATGGCAACACCACCTAAAGCAGGAATAGTATTTTGATGAAGCTTCCGCTCATCGGGCTCATCGAAGAGGTTCCGAATAGTAGCAACCTTGATAATAGAAGGAACTGCAAAATAGGTGATGAGAAATGCAGTTATGAAAAACGTAAAAGTTTGTACCATATAATTATTACCTAGTCGTTAATTGGTCTAATACAGCACTAGGCTTTTAATCAGATGAAAGATCTATTTTGGCTCTGATAAAACTAAGAACTAATAAATTGCACTGTTTATATTCAGAGCCGCAAATATAAGCATATTAATTTATGATTGTTAATATCTAATCAATGCTAGAAAACTAAATTGATGATATACTATACTTCTCAATTATTCCTTTAGCGAAATAATTAATTACAGCTTCACTTCTATGACTTTCTTGCCTTAGCCTTGGTTTTTAAAACCTCTAAAATAAATTTTGGAGTTGAGATTAAGTTGCGTTCAGCTAACCTACGCGGCTCTTTAAGGAAACGGGGTAACCATTCTAATCCCATATTAATCCAGAACTTGGATGGACGTTTGACAGTGCCAGCATAAAAATCAAATACAGCACCTATCGAACATATAACTTTAGCATCTAGATATTCTTGATAATGATATACCCATTTCTCTTGCTTTGGGGCTGTCATACCAACAAATAATACATCCGGCTTTACTTGATTAACAGCTTCATACATATGCTTGCTGTCCTCTTCAGAAAAGGTAGCTTTATATGGTGGTGAGTATGTCAGCACAGATACATTTGGAAATTCTCTAGATATTCGGTTTGAAATTAATGCTAGGGTTTTTTCAGAGGCCCCTAAAAAGAAACAGCTGCCACAAGTAGAATTGATCTGTTTTAGTAAATGTAAAAAAATATCATATCCTGCTATCTTCTCGATTTTTTTGTTAGCCAAAACTTTCGTTGCCCATACAATACCAATACCATCGGGAATTAAAATATCAGAATTCAATAATGCTTTTTGAAAATTTTTATCAGTTTTTGCAACACAAAAAGAATGTGGATTAATCGTATTGATAATAATTTTCTTATCCGAAGGAATACAAGGATAAACAGTACTAATATTATAACCTAAAACTTTCACCTATTTAATTTAATAATATCTTATATATATTATTTAGACTATTTTAATATTGATATTCAACCCCCATATCAAACAATTAATAATTTTTCATGTAGTTCTATTTCATACTCTGAAAAGCGATTTTTAATAAAATGAGCAGGATTTCCACCTACTATTGAATATGGCTTAACATCCTTTACAATAACAGAACCTGCTGCAACTATTGCCCCCTTACCTATTCGCACTCCAGCAATTATAATAGCTCCATGTCCAATCCAAACATCATCTTCAATAACTGTTTGATATGAATCTCCTCTAGGATTATTCCATATAGATGATCCTATAAAATTGAAAGTGTGATCATCACGGCCAACAAACGCTACATTCTGCGCAACAAGTATGGAATTTCCAAAAATTATATTACAATTTATTATACAGCCTTCGCCAAATTGTACTTTATTTCCAAAAACAACACGTTTATGTGGAGACCATATTTTAGTACTAAAAGGAATCCGTAGGAAACCATTTACTTTGGCATATGGTGCTTTAAAAAGTATAACTAATCTTGTGCGCAGAGTATTAAATGGTTGTCTTACGAGATGAGTAATGTTTGACCTTCCAGGCCTAATATTATTAACTTTTCTCGTAATCATTTCCTAACTCTATTAATAATTTCATTTAGTAACATTGTTCGGCCTTTTTTGCTTTTCATTAATTTTAACCTAAAACTTAATTTATGATAAAATGAAAAATATTTTAAAAATTCATAATTAATTTCATCATCGCTAATAGGCACTTCAAAATTAAAAGCTCTAGAAAAATCTTCATCTAGACTACTTTGATAAGTATTGATTCCCACACAATGTGTAGCATTTTCTACATGTCCTATGTTTGAGACTTTAGATTTAAAAGGGAAAACACAAAGTCTATCATTTAAATAGTGACTAAGTACCCATCTAATATACCAAGAATTATTCAATCCCTCTAGTGATGCGATTAGCATACCTTCAACATCAGCACCACATTTTTTTTTGAAAAGATTAAGATTTAACTCCTTTGTAGTTATCAAGTTTCTTAGCTTCTGTTTATTGAAAACTTCTGGATTCCACCTATTTTGCCATGTCGCCCAGCCCCAAGGGAAAGTTCTCGTATGAAAATAAACACTGGTAAAAGCTTGATTAACATTAATATCTAAGGAGTAGCCACTTATTGATTGCACCCTATTATTGCATTTATAGTAAATAAGAGCTTGATTCATGAAATCTAAAAAATTAGGAGTTGTTACCAAATCATCTTCTAACACGATTATGCTATAATGATTCTGCAAAACTTGACTGATACCGTCTATAACTGAGTCAGCTAAACCTTTATTTCTATTCCATTCAATTATATGAATTTCTTTAAAACCTGTAATAGTCTTGACATATTCACGCACGTGCTGTACTTTAACATAATCTTGACTAGATTTAGGACCATCAGATATAATATATAATTGGCTTTCAGATGCTAAAAAGTTATTGCTTAAAGCCTGTACAGTTTTTTTAGTTTCTGTTAGCCTGCTATATACAAACAGAACTATTGGTGCTAAAGACATATTTTGATTAATAACTATTATTAATAAACTATAAATCACAAAGTTGAAACTGTATTAATTACCAAAATCCAATAAAATAAATTCTACTAATATTATTATAAACCCAAGCTCCATTCAATAATTTATATAGAAACCAGGGCAAAAGGAATAAAAATATAATAGAAAAACTCATTAATGGATATAAACGAACTATTTTAATATCTACCAAAGATAAAAACAGATAAATACTTAGAGGTAATAAGGAATAGAAATAAAATGAAAATCGAAGAGAAATTTCTGTATTTCCATGATTAATTGCTATAAAAAACAACAAAACAATACTTATAAAAAATAATATATATGAGTTTTTTATATTGATTGAATATTCTTTCCAAAAAATATAAAATATCACAACTATAAATATAAACATTATATAACTAGAAATATTTAAAGACTCTAAATCCACAAACTGCTTATCAATATTTTGAAGTCTAGTTATCCCATAATCCAAAAAAACATTATTAAAACTTAAGTTACCTAAGATCAAAGGGAATTTAATAAAAATTGTAATAATTAAAAATGTAATAACTATTGCAATGTATAACTTAAATCTAGCACCATTAGTAATTTTAATTATATAAATGAGACCAAAAATGACTGAAGATGTATGTATCAACATTGAACTAATAAAATAAGAATATTTATTTTTGGCATAAAAGACAAACTCAACTGTTAAAATCAGAAGAATTGACATAGCAAGAAATTGCCTTATTAAGTGAGCTGAAAGTGAAAAAATATTAGGGAATAGGAATAGTATAAAAATGGCGATGAAAAGATAAACATTTGATGATTTCAATAATGAATGACATCTAATTAATGCATGACACATAAATGTATATCCTATAGTAGTTGTGGCTACTATATAAATGTCAAAATTTCCAAAAAACAGGTAATAAGCAATATAATTATATAAGAAGAAAAATGGCTCTTTATTCATAGAATAAATATATTCTATGAAAGTCATATTTTCTACATTGATAAAGCTATCATAATAATTTAAGAAATCACTATCGAGAACCTTACCTGAGTTTATGATCCCAATCAACAAACTCATTAATACACAAAAAAAGTAATAATCTAATTCATTAGTTTTTTTAAGAAAAAAACTAATGAAACTAAAAGTTACTCCTGCAAGAGGAGATATTATAAATAGAATAATAGATAAAGCCCTATTCAATTTCTTAACCAGTAAATAATTTCCTCTACGATACTTTAATATAATACATAAAATCACCTCATAAATTAGCCCAGTCTAGGTGCTATTACCTTATGATAATAGAATGACATAATTCCAAAAAATATTAAATGAAATGTAACTGAACTGACTACTAAAGCTTCAGCACCTAATAATAACTCTGTATATATAAGACTCCATGATAATGCTATTATGCCGAAATCCCTAATTATTCTAAAAACCAGCATAATCCAATTCTTACCGAATGATAAATAAGCCTGAGTATAAATATTTGATAAACTAGATATTACAGCACTTAATAGTGATATTATCAATATCTTCTCCAAATGCCCCTCAAATTCATTCCCATAGAAAAAGCTAACCAAAGGTTCTCTTAAGAAAAAAATTACTAAAAATGGTATAACAGTAAATATCAAATTTATGATAAGAGTTGTATACAATACCTCTTGATGTTTTCTGCTATCATTAGAATATCCTGACATGTGAGAGAGAATAACATTTCTTAAGATTGCAGGAATAAATAAAATAATTCCAGCCCACTGTACTGCTGCTGAGTATATCCCTATTTCTCCATAATTAGAGGATTTGATTAGTAAAAATATCAGTAGCCAAGAAGAAAAAGAATATGTTATTTCCTGAAAAGCAATAGGAACAGTAAACTTTGCTATATCCCTTAGCAATGCTTTATCTATAATAAAACTTGATTTTATAGAAACTCGCTTGTTTAGCTCTTTAAAATTAAGATACCAATTAATAATTTGAGTTAATAAAAAAGCTAAAATTGAACCTTCAAGTCTCCAAAAAAAGGTAAATGCCACTCCTAAAATAAATGCTATGAAGCCTACAATAGTATTAATTCTAGAAATTGCCTTGAAGGCTCCAAATCCTGACAAGATACCAATTTGTGCAGTAGTCAATGAATTAAATATAACCCAGATGGCAACAATTTTTATTGAACTTTTTAATTGAGGTGCTTCTAAAATTTGATCAGTAAAAACCTCAGAAAAAATGATTAGTAGAGTTGCAGTAAACGTACTAATCAGAAATGTAATCCTAAGAATATAAGAAGATATCTTGGAGATTCTTTCTAGATTACTTTCTTTATTACTAGCAATGAACTTAGTAGCTGTATAGCCAAGTCCCACTGTAGAAAGTACAGCTAAATTTATTAGCGTGTGTTGGACTGCTCCATATTGTCCATACAACTCTTTACCCAGTATACGGGCAACTATTATTGCACCTAATAAGCTCATTATTTTGGCAATAACGTTACCCCCTAAAGCCCATATGGAATCCTGTAGAAAAGTATTTTTTGAAATCTTATCACTTAACTGTGAAACTTTAAGCATTTAGATTTTCATTTATTAATGTTATACTAATTTAAAATTAGGAACACAGGCCTGCTTGATGCCGATGCCGAAGTAGGCGAAGCCCTTCTCCTCCATCTCCTTGGCGTCGTAGATGTTTCTGCCGTCAAAGACGACCTTCTCCTTCAAAAGCTTGCTCACCACGGCGAAGTTCGGGGAGCGGAACTCGGGCCACTCGGTCACCAGCAGCAGCGCGTCGGCGTCTATCAGGGTCTCGTACTCGTCCTTGCCGTACTCGATCGAGTCGCCGAGCGAGTGCTTGGCCTCCTTCATGGCCACCGGGTCGTAGGCCTTCACCTTCGCACCACGCTCGAGCAGCTTCTCGATGATCACCAGCGAGGGGGCCTCGCGCATGTCGTCGGTCTTGGGCTTGAAGGAGAGTCCCCACACGGCAAACGTCTTACCCGACAGGTCGCCGTTGTAGTAGTTGCTTATCTTGTTGAAGAGAACGGACTTCTGCTTCTCGTTCACCGTCTCCACCGACTTCAATACCTCCATCTGGTAGCCGTTCTCGGAGGCCGTCTTGATCAGGGCCTTCACGTCCTTGGGGAAGCAGGAGCCGCCGTAGCCGATGCCCGGGTAGATGAACTTGTTGCCGATGCGGGCGTCCGAGCCGATGCCCTTGCGGACCATGTTCACGTCGGCGCCCATGATCTCGCACAGGTTGGCGATGTCGTTCATGAACGAGATCTTAGTGGCCAGCATGGCGTTGGCCGCGTACTTGGTCATCTCGGCCGAGGGGATGTCCATGAAAATCAAGGGGTGTCCGTTCATCAGGAACGGCTTGTAGAGCTTGCTCATCACCTGCTCGGCGCGCTCGGCGTCCACCCCCACCACGATGCGGTCGGGCTTGAGGAAGTCGTCGATGGCGGCCCCCTCCTTCAGAAACTCGGGATTGGAGGCCACGTCGAAGGCGATGTCGGCGCCGCGCGCCTCGAGCTCCTCGCGGATGGCGCGGCGCACCTTGGCGGCCGTGCCCACCGGCACGGTGCTCTTGGTCACCACCACCAGATAGTCGGTCATGGAGCGGCCGATCTCGCGGGCCACGGCCAGCACGTACTTCAGGTCGGCCGAGCCGTCCTCACCCGGAGGCGTGCCCACGGCGATGAAGGCCACTTGGCAGCCCTGCACGCTGGCGGCAAGGTCGGTGGAGAAGCTGAGGCGCTCCTTCTGTGCGTTGCGCGTCACCATCTCCTCCAGTCCCGGCTCGTATATGGGCAGGATGCCCTGCTTGAGGTTCTCTATCTTCTTCTCGTCGATGTCGATGCAGGTCACGTCGATGCCCACCTCGGCAAAGCAGGTGCCCGTCACAAGACCGACGTAGCCAGTGCCTACTACAGCTATTCTCATAGGTAAATATTATTAAGCTTTAGCTGAAATTCTTTTCCTCCAATTCTTTGGCTCCGTTTCTCCATAACCATATCCATAAGCATAGCCATACCCATAGCCATTTTCCTTTTTGGCATCATTTAATATAATCATTGGGTGTTTAAGCTTATCTGTCTTATAAATATCATCTATGATTTCTACCTGATTTTTGCGGGTATAGCCATATCGAATAATATAGACACTGGAATTAGCATAAGGTGCAATTGTAAAGGCATCCGCAACTTGGCCTACTGGAGCAGTGTCTATCAGTATATAATCAAAACTATCTTTCAACTCTTCCAGCAGAAATTGTACTTTAGAGCTTAGCATCAGTTCAGCTGGATTAGGGGGTATTGGACCTGAACCTATGGCATACAAGCCTGGCACTTCTTGTACTGGCGTCAAAATGTCACTCACTGAAAGTTTATCAGTAATGATAAAATTAGTGATCCCTACTTCATTTGAAAGTCCGATATCCTGCATCAAGCGGGGTTTGCGCAAATCAAAATTCACCAGCACCACACGCTTTCCTGTTAAAGCTAAACTAGCCCCCAAATTAATACTAAAAAAAGTCTTCCCCTCTCCGCTCATACTCGATGTTACCAAAATCACTTTATTCTCTTTGCCTACTGTAGAGAACTGTAAATTGGTGCGCACCAGTCGGAAAAGCTCAGTTACGGCACTACGGCTGTTCTCTTTTACCACTAGTTTTTCAGGATAGTCACTATGTGAAATCTCTCCTAACACTGGAGTAGCTGTAGCTTGTTTTACTTCATGTAGTGTTTCTACCTTATCATTAAATAAATCGCGCACATAGACAAAGGCTAATGGCAGACCCAGCCCCAATAAGATTGCCAATATATAAATCAATTGCTTCTTAGGCTTCACGGGTAAGTCACTCGCCATGGCTGGATCCAGCACCCGAGAAATTGAAACTGCCGCCGCTAAGGAAACGGCTGACTCCTCTCGTTTTTGCAGGAGGTACAGGTATAAGCCTTGCTTAATTCCCTGCTGCCGCTGAATTTCCAACAACTCCCGTTCAATAGAAGGTACTTGTTGTATCCTGTTTTCAAACTGAGCCATGCTGGCCTTTAGATTATTGCGCGTAATCGTCAAGCCCCTTTTAATATTGGTCAGGTTCTCCACAATATTCGCTCGCAGGTTAGCTAACTGGTCAGTAATATTCAATACCAGTACATTGGTAGACTGCGTAGTCAGGAGCAGTCGCTCCCGCTCCAGTTGCAGTTCATTAAATTTAGTAATCAACCCTACCAAGGTGGGGTCTTGTATGCTCAGCGCACTGGGCACCAATTGGTAATTCTGCCCATTATCGCGCAGATATTTTTCAATGGAATTAAGAACCTCTAATTGTATTTCAAATTCTGCTAACTGTTTGTTGTATTCGCTAGCGCTCTTTACATATAATTCAGCTTCAGAACTGACATCGGTTAGCTCATTCTGGCGCTTGTAGGCTTCAACCTCCTTTTCTACATCCGTTAGCTCATCCGTCAGAAACTTAAGGCGCTCATCTATAAATTCAATGGTGTTCGATGCGATTAGGTTTTTGTCCTCTACAGCCTCCTTGTTATAGAGCTCCACCAGTTTATTAACAATATCCTTGCCTTTATCTTGTACAGGGTCTGTTATGCTGATCCAAAGTACACTGGCATTTTTATTAACCGGACTAATCAACAGCAGTTGCTGGTAATGATTTGCTAATTTTCGGATATCATGGAATTTTACAATAATATTGTATGGGGAAAAAGTATTACCTGCCACAACTGTAAAAGTCGCATAGGACCTCCTAAGTTCTTGACCAAACTTATGCTCTGATCGAACAATATCGCCAACTTCATTTACTTCTTCCAATAGAAACCTATTGTCTCCTTTCATTTGGATCACAATAGTCTTGTCAAAAGCAGCTGAATCAAGTTTAGTGACTATAACTTTTAAAGGCAGGTCTTTGCCATAAATTTCTCTATCGCTAAAACGCCCGTCTGTAAAATAACTAACCTGGAGGGAGAGATCACTTAACACGCGCTGCATTAGGCTGACTGCGTTGAGAACTTCTATTTCATTATCGACTATTTTGCCAGATTGAAATAAATCGAGATCTCCTAGCGCCGTACCGCCTAATAAATCAGCCCCCTTCTTATCATCTCGAATAAGCACCTTACTTTTAATAGTATACTCTGGGGTAGCATAGCGCAGGTATAAGAATGCCAAGGTCAGAGCCATTACGACACCCAAGGCAAAAAAATACCAGTAGCGCACATATTTATAAAGTATCGCTTTCAAGTTTATCTCCTCTACCTGCCCGTTTTGAAACGCATATACAGGTCGCTGAGATTCAGGAGTTCCTTTTTCTGCCATGATAAATGATAATTAAAATATGCGGGTAGCAACTACGATCAGTAGCGAGGTTACTGAAGCAATGATTGAAATAGTGCGGGTATTAGTACTTGCCTGTACCTGCTTCATTTTATCAGGCTCTACATATACCACATCATTCTGTTGTAAATAGAAATAAGGCGAGTTCAACACATTCTTATTGTTTAGGTTTAAGCGGGTCATTTTACGAACGCCACCCTCCTCTCTTATAACAAGTACATTTTCGCGCTTGCCAAAAGCAGTCATATCACCGGCCATCCCTAATGCTTCAAGTATATTAATCTTTTGCGTAGGTACAGTAAAAGTAGCAGGGCGGTTTACTTCACCTACAACGGTGATCTTATAATTTAAGAAGCGGATGTTAATGATCGGATCTTTGAGGTGAGGCTGTAAATCTTTCGTAAACTTCTCAATGGCCTCGTTACGGGTCAAACCAGTCAACTGTACCTTACCAAGCACGGGAAAGTTAACAAAACCGTTTTCATCTACCAGATACCCTTCACGGTAGAGGTTATTGGTAGTGCCAGAACTGATGTTATAATTTGATATCGTACCCATTGAGACGCTCTCTCCTCTGTTAAAAAGGGCATTGGCCTCTGGGCTGGGACTAGTCACCGAAATACTTAAAAGATCATCCGGCTGAATCTTCACCACACTGCTGTTCTGGATGTTCTCTGAATAATCGGCGGCTTCCTGCAGATCACTAAAATAAGCCAAGTTGCGATGGGTGCAAGACACGAAGCAAAGAAGGGCAATCAGGTAAATAAATTTTATCTTCATTAGTATAAGGCTATCATCTCATAAAAGCCACACAAGCAATGCAACCTTTATCTAGACAAAAACGTAATTCATGGATTTGCAAAATTGCATAAAATATTCTGTCTAAAGAAGTATAAACATCAAAATACTTTTACTACAACTCAGTTTATTCAAAGAATAGTTTTGATGCTATATTAAAAAGAGGAAGGCAGTCTGACCATTATAGTCAGACTGCCTTCCTCTTTTTAATAAGATACTAAATTTTACTTACCTCTACGGAAGCTGTATCTGCGCTTTGTAGAAATAGTATACATCATGTTAACACTAGCGCTTAAGTAGGCATCATTACCACCAGTTAGGCCTCCACTCTTTTGCAAGTTATCAAGGTAATCTGTTGTCGTGTAGTTCAGTGTTAATTCTGGAGCAAAGCTTACGCGGCTAGAATAGTTGATGCGAAGCCCACCACCTACAGGAATAACCGCAGCGAATCCTGAATTGTCAGACGCAGTAGAGGAAGAGGCGCTATAATAAAGCAAACCGACACCACCCTTTACATAAGGCACTACCAAACGGAGCAAGCCAGAGCTGTAAGGTCCGCGAGAAGGCAAGTAGCTATCCAATAGGTTAACTACTACTGAACCAGATACTTCTGCTACGTTAGCGCTAAATAGCAGATCAAGATTCTGACGCTGATAAAGATCTGAGTTAAAACCAGCATAGTTCAAATTGCCACGCAAAGCGACATAAGGTGAAACTTGGTACATTGCGCCAAATCCCAAAGTCGGTCCTACACCGTTTTGCTGTAGCATATTTCCCAAACCATCGCTAAAGCCATTCGTACGGTTATCGCTGTTCATCACAGTTAAGCCAACACCGCCCATGATGGAGAACTTTTCTGACCTTTTGAAATAGCGGTAAGAACTTGACTTCTTACGATTAGGCTGGAAGCGTTGCGCCATTACTTCGTCGACAGTGCTGATAAAAAGGCAAAGGATGGCTCCTAGAATGAATAATTTATTTCTCATGATATCGTAACAGTAATGGATTTACCGTCTTTAGTTGAAATACATTTTGGTACAATGATACATATTATATCCAATATATTTCAAGCTTTAGCACAAGAAATACAAAAAAACTATTTAAGCCGCTGTGGGCTACAACGGCTTAAATAGGCATAAGTATTTGATTTCATGAGGCTTAAAACCGATCGATGTTTGCTAACCCGCAACAGCATCTAATTGTGTTGTTTGCACCTGTTTTGGAGTGGCATCTCCTATGGGATTCAACTGCTTAATCACCCTTGCAGGGTTGCCTACGGCCACGCAGTTGTCTGGTATGTCCTTCACCACAACAGAGCCGGCACCGATGCGCACATTGTTACCGATGCGCACCTCCCCGATGATGCAGACATTAGAGCCCAGCTCCACGTTGTTGCCGATAATAGGTGAACCGGAGTAGCTGCCGTCTTCGAATCGAATATTGCCCAAGGTGGTGGAGTGGCGGAAAAAGCAGTTCTCCCCGATCACAGAGCAGCCGTTCACGACCAAGGCCTGTCCGTGGCCCAGAAAGAAGTTTTTGCCCACAGTGGTCCAGTGCGGCAGTTCAATACACATGAACCACTCTACGAGCACTTTGTAAAACATCAGATAAGGCAGCCAGAGAATGCGGAAAAAGGTATTGAATGAAGCAGGGTGAGCGGCACGGAACAGCACCATCACAAGGCGACCTTTGAGGTTTCCTTTGTTGGCGTTCCAGTCCTGAAACACATAAGATAGAGGAGACATAAGCTTGTATTGATTTTTGTTTCGCATACGCTGTGTTGCGGCGCAGCGTTGCAGAATTCAATACTATTCTGACTTCTTCTTTATAGCGCCATACAGCACCGGACTGAAAAAATGCAGGTTCTCGAGCAGGCAGACCATTCCGTAGAACTTCTCCGGATCCACCTCCGGTTCCTCCGCCATGATCGCCACCAAGGCGTCCAAGGTATAGGTATAGCGCGCATCAAACTCTTCTTGTGTCATGTCTTTTCCTGTGCAAGTTTATCCTGTGCTATAACTACAATAGTAGGAATTTAATTTCACCGCCTCGCTGGCCCTTCCCTAAAAACAGGGGAGAGAGTGTGCACGATTAACCCACCCCAGCCCGTCTGAGGAGGGGAATTCTAGTGCGGAAGAGTCCCCCTTTGAAGGTAAGGCCTGTTAAGTTCTAGCAAAAACTATCCCCTTGAGGGGATTATAGGGGTGTAAAGCTGGTTGTGAAAGCCTTATGCTAAACGACAACACCCCTCTGGCTCCCCTCAAGGGGAGAATCTGGCTATCACTATATATGACTGTTTTGCCAAGAATGAGCGATATAATTTAGAACTTAACGGCCTTACCTTCAAAGGGGGCAGGGGATGACAATCGTGCACACTCCCTCCCCTGCCTTAGTCGAAGGGCTGGGGGGAGGTAAAACATTCCCACCCCCCTTACGCTATAACCATATTATCATTTCATTAACACAAATTACACAAAACTATGAGTATCAAACTTAAACCATTGAAAGAGCAGGTGATCGTGATCACGGGGGCTTCTAGCGGAATCGGACTGGCGACTGCCTTTGCGGCGGCTGAAAAAGGCGCGCGACTGGTGCTGGCGGCTCGTAATGAGCGGGCACTGCAGGAGATCGCACAGGAGATAAACGAAAGAGGCGGCGAGGCTATACCTGTGCGGGCGGACGTGGGCCGTCAGCAGGATGTGCAGCGCATCGCCGACGCGGCCCTCTCCCACTTCGGCGGCTTCGACACATGGATAAACGATGCGGGGGTGTCGATCTACGGCAGACTGCTCGAAGTAAGCGACGACGACAACCGCCGCATGTTCGACACCAATTTCTGGGGACTGGTATACGGCTCACAGATGGCGGCCATGCACCTTCGCAACCGGGGCGGCGCGATCATCAACCTCGGCAGCGTGCTTTCTGACACAGCCATCCCGATGCAGGGCATGTACAGCGCTTCCAAGCACGCCGTGAAAGGCTTTACCGATGCGCTCCGTATTGAGCTGGAGGAGGAAGGCGCACCGGTATCGGTTACACTGATCAAGCCGGCTGCCATCAACACGCCATACCCTGACCATGCCAAGAATTACACGAATCACAAACTCACGTTGCCACCACCGGTGTACGAACCAGAGGAGGTTGTCAATGCCATTCTATACGCAGCCACACACCAGAAGCGCGACATCATGGTAGGCGGTGGCGGTAAGTTCATGAGCCTGACCAACAAACTGGTGCCCGGCCTCATGGACCTCTCCAGCGAAAAGCTGATGACCGACCAGCAGTTACTCGACGAGCCCGCCCGTCACCGGGAAGGCGCTTTATACCAGCCCGGCGAAGGCGGACGCATACACGGCCGCATCAAAGACACAATGCCGACCAGCATGTATACCCGTGCCGTAACCAACCCTGTGATAGCAGGAGCCGTGGTAGCCGCAGCCGGTGCCGCCGCTCTCGCCCTCATGGGCAAAAAGCGTGACAACAATCAGTATAAAAAAGCCAACGAAAAACCAGATATGGCAAAACCGGAGATGGTGGAGGTTGTGGAGATCGTCGAAGTGAATGAGACGCCACTTCCGCCGCAAAGGCCGATTTAATTGTTGATTGTAAATAGTTGAATTATTGAATCGCTATAAACGCAAAACAAAAAAAGCCCCGGGTTGAATGATCCGGGGCTTTTTTTGTTTTGCGTTCTTGTTGAGGCGGCACAAAATTTCAGTTTCGCACTAGTGTCGAACTGTCCCCTTGAAGGTAGGGTCGTATTATTCTTCAAAACTATCCCCTTGAGGACAAGTGAGAACGTGAGTTCGAAACTTGCGACCATAGGTCAACAGGTTGTGTTTGGTTCTCCAAAACTATCCCCTTGAGGGGATTATAGGGGTGTCTACACCTGCGAAGAATTACAGCTAGCAAGGGTATTAGATGTTTTCCTTTTGATAGTAACACCCCTCTGAGAGCTACGCTCGATACCTTCGAACTCTCGTTCTCGGTAGTCCTCAAGGGGAGAATTCGCAGGGATAAAACACCCCTATGGTCCCCTCAAGGGGACAGTTTCTTATTCTACAAGGCCAAATTGCGCTCTGCCAAACCTGTGGCATTTCAAATGTACCAACCTTAGCTTCATATAAATATAATACAATTAAATTCTTACTTAAAGCTTATTTCAACAAACCTTACCTTCCAACAAAAAAGTTAAACAAATCGCACTCTAAACTGTTTATAAGAACTTGTAGTCTTCAAACATAGAAAATTCGATGGATTTCATATTTATAATTACTAAATCACTATATCAAAAAAAACCAAATCTCGTTGAATGATATAGGAGACTGCGCTGTTGTCAAGAAAGCAAAGAGCTGGTGCTGTGTCGTTTGGATCGTGGGGCTGAAAAATTTATTTAGAATGTTCCCTGCCAAATTGATGTATAACCACCGGTTTTGCACTTATATTTGCAGGCTTTTTACTGGGTTAGCTTACTTTTTTGAATTATATGTTTGAAACGCTTCTTTATACCTTTCTTCTGAGTATCTCCCCTTTCGGTGAAGCGCGGGCAGGCATACCCTTTGCCATTTTAAACAATGTGCATTTTATTCTGGCTTTCCTGATCGGCACCGTGGCCAACACCATGGTATTCCCCCTGTTCATGTGGCTGATCGACACCTTCAGTCAGAAGTTCTGGCCTTTTAAAGCCTATAAGAAAGGCGTGATCTTCCTGTCGAAGCGCGCGAAAAAGATCGCCGGCGACAATGTTAAGAAGCACGGTTTCTGGGGTTTGATGGTTTTCGTGATGATCCCACTGCCGGGCACCGGCGCTTACATGGGCACCATCGCCGCCAACATCTTCAAGATCGAACGCAAAAAAGCCTTCCTAGCCATCAGCCTCGGCGTTATCATTTCCTCCATCTTCATGGCCGTAGCCACCCACTTAGGCAACATCGGCGTAGAGAAGCTTTCGTTTTTGTAGGACGGTTAACCCAACCACCCCTAGCCCCTCCTTGTCTAAGGCGGGGAACTTTACCTGCTGAAGAGACTGCTTATCTTAGCATAGTTTCCATCCGTATGAAATTGATAATTCACGACAGAGCAGGCGTAACCGGACTGTCCCCTTGAGGGGACCATAGGGGTGTTACTCATGGTGAATGCTTCATATGAAAAAGAACACGATAATACCTTATAGAGAGGATCTGAAGGAAAAGGCTAGGGAACTCAGAAAAAACAGTACGCTCTCCGAGATTCTATTCTGGCAGGAAGTCAAGGAGCGAAAACTGATGGGGTATCAATTTCACAGGCAGGTACCCATGTTAGATTTTATCGTGGATTTCTACTGCCACAAGCTGCAATTGGCAATTGAGATAGATGGGGACAGTCATGACTACAACTTTGACTATGACACGAAGCGTCAGTCTGAACTGGAACGCTATGGGGTGCAGTTCTTAAGGTTTGATGACATGGAGATCAAGAAAAACATGCAAAACGTGTTGCGGACACTGGAGCATTGGATAAGTGAAAGGAAGTAATTTCCCCTGCTAACGACTACACCCCTATAATCCCCTCAAGGGGATAGTTTTCACTATTGTGATCATTCCCCTCCTTTTCTGGGGTAAACTCCCCCTCCTGTTTCGGGGTAGGGGCCCTCGTTAAAAGGAGGGGGCCGGGGGGAGGTTGCACCACAAATTTGCGTAATTTTACCCCATGACGCTCAAACGATTTACGCTTTACAGTTTTCTTTTCCTGCTTTTGCTTTTGGTAGTAGCCAGCTGCAGTTTCATGAGCCTTTCTCCGCAGTTTGGGGCTGAGGCGAAGGGGCAGCGATTAGAAGCCATAGAAGCTTCGCCAAACTATGAGGAGGGGGTGTTTCAAAACCCGGTGCCGACGAACATGGACATTGGCTTTAAGGGCTATGTGAAGATGATCAACTCCCGGCTCTTTAACAAAGTGGAAAACCAAGTACCGGATTGGATTATTCCGGTGGAGAAGCTGAATCCGAAGCAACTCGATACCCCGCAGGACACGGCTACCGTGCTCACATGGTTTGGGCACTCCACTTTCCTGATCGAAATAGACAGCAAGCGCTTGCTCGTTGACCCTATGTTAGGGGACCGCGCCTCCCCCATCAGTTTCTTGGGTCCGAAGCGTTTTTCTGACTCCCTGCCCATCGACCTAGACGAGCTCCCCTTCATCGACGCCATCCTCGTTTCGCATGACCATTACGATCACCTCGACTACGGCTCCATCCAAAAACTAAATGAAAAGACCGGGCACTTTTATGTGACCTTGGGAGTGGGGGCGCACTTGGAGCGCTGGGGCGTGCCTGCCGAGAAGATTACCGAGCTGGACTGGTGGGACGAGGCAACCTTGGGCAGTCTGACCTTTGCGGCTACCCCAGCTAGACATTTCTCCGGACGCGGCTTTTCGGATCGCATGAAAACGCTCTGGGCTTCTTGGGTGATCAAAGGCCGACAGGACCGCATCTTCTTCAGCGGCGACTCCGGTTACTTTGACGGTTTTAAAGAGATCGGGGAGAAATACGGTCCTTTTGATATTACGCTCATGGAGTGCGGACAGTACAACGAGCTGTGGCCTTACATCCACATGATGCCGGAGCAAACCGTACAGGCGCACCTCGACCTAAGAGGCAAGGTGCTCATGCCGATCCACTGGGCGGGTTTTGCGCTGGCGATGCACAGCTGGACCGACCCGATCGAGCGGGTCACCAAAAAGGCGCAGGAGCTTGACGTGAACATGACCACGCCGCGCATCGGGGAGCCCATCATCCTGCACAGGCGCATACCTGTGAGCCACTGGTGGGAATAATCCCGGCTTTTGATTCTCCCGGAAACACAGCAGCCTCCTTCGCAGTATTGCTTTATAGGTATAGCTTGAACAAAATCACTTGTGAAAAAGAATACAGAGACCACCCCGACCGACAAACCGAAGCGCCTGTTTGACTGCATCGACTACCAGCTGGCGCAATTTCCGCTGGACGATATGCTGGCTGCCAAGGAGCAGGGCGAATGGCGCAGGTATAGCACCGCCGAGGTAAAAGACAAGGTGAACCGCATCAGCGCCGCCCTGCTGGAGCTGGGTATAGCCAAAGGCGACGGCACAGCCGAGGGCCGAGACAAGATCGCCATCTTGAGTCCGAACTGTCCGGAGTGGATGCTCGTGGACATGGCCATACAGCAGATCGGTGCGATCTCGGTGCCGGTATACCCGACCATCAACCCTTCGGAGCTTGAGTTCATCTTGAAAGACGCAGCTGTGAAGATGGTCTTTACGGGCAATGAGTCGCTATACCACAAGGTACAGCAAATGCGCTCCTACCTGCCGCAGCTGCAGGCGGTCTATAACTTTAAACACGTCGACAATGCTCCGCTATGGACCGAACTGCTGACCGAGCCCAAGCCTGAAACTGCTCGACAGGTCACCCAGCTGCGCGACGCGGTGGGTGAGCACGAACTGGCTACCATCCTTTATACCTCCGGCACTACCGGTACGCCCAAAGGCGTGATGCTCTCGCACTACAACATTCTCAGCAATGTGTTCGGCAGTGCGCTCATCATACAGGAGGTCGGGGTGTTTCGCAAAAAGGCCATCAGCTTTCTGCCGCTCAACCACGCTTTCGAGCGCATGGCCACCTACTGCTATTTTTACAGTGGCGTGTCCATTTATTATGCTGAGGGTATGGAATCGATCGCCGGCAATTTGCGGGAGGTAAAACCGACGATTTTCACGACGGTGCCGCGCCTGCTTGAGAAGGTATACGAAGGCATTGTGGCCAAAGGCTCAGAGCTGAAAGGCAACAAGAAGAAGCTCTTCTTCTGGGCGCTGAATTTGGCGGAGCAGTTTGAAATCAATAAACCGATGCCGCTGAGCTACCGTCTGCAATTGGCCATAGCCGACCGGCTGGTGTTCAGCAAATGGCGTCATGCGCTGGGTGGCGAGGTGAAGTCAATTATAACGGGGGCGGCCGCCTGTCAGGTGCGACTCCTGAAGATCTTCACCGCTGCCAAAATCGTGATACAGGAAGGCTATGGACTGACCGAGGCCTCCCCTATCATCAGTGGCAACCGTTACCCGGAGCATAACCGCATGTTCGGCACGGTGGGTCCGCTGCTCGAAGGGGTGGAAGTGAAAATTGCCAAAGACGGGGAGATTCTCTGCAAAGGTCCCAACGTGATGATGGGCTATTACAAGCGCTCTGACCTGACCGCCGAGGTGATCGACGCGGAGGGTTGGCTGCATACCGGCGACATCGGCACGATAGTAGACGGCAAGTTCCTGAAGATAACGGATCGTAAGAAAGAGCTCTTTAAGACAAGCGGCGGTAAGTACGTAGCACCGCAGCCTATCGAAAACAAGATGGTGGAAAGTAACTGGATCGAGCAGATCATGGTAGTGGGCGAAACGCAGAAGTACGTCGGCGCCCTCATTGTGCCGGCTTTCACCAAGCTCCGCGAGTGGTACAGTAACCAAGGCAAGACCTACCCCGGCAATGAAGCCGTCTTAGACGACAAAGATGTCTGGCAGATGATAAAGGAAGCCGTGAACCAGTACAATCTCAACTTCAGCCCTGTGGAACAGGTGAAAAAGTTCGCTCTTCTCCCTTCCGAGTGGACCATAGAAGGCGGCGAGCTCACCCCTACCCTTAAACTGAAGCGGAAGGTGATACTGGAGAAATACCAAGGCCTGATCGGCTCCCTGTATACCTAGGCGGGCTGTGGAAGTTATAACGGAAACTGTCCTCTTGAGGGTAGGGTCGTTTCATTCTCGAAGATTATCCCCTTGAGGATTAGTGAGAATGCGAGTTCAAAACTTGTCCTCAAGGGGAGAATTCGCAAAAACGAAGACTATCCCCTTGAGGGGATTATAGGGGTGTTCATCAGGCCAGCACTCACCCAATGTAGTAGCGACAAAGCAAAACAACAGCCTCCAACACCCCTATGGTCCCCTCAAGGGGACAGTTTTTCCTAGAACATACCCTCCCAAGCTTCGACCTCACGTTCTCATTTACCCTCAAGGGGACTTTCCTCACCTAAGCATCCTCAATATTTACCCGCGCGCACGGTAACAGCTTACTGGGTTTCACAACCCTCTGCTTTATCCGGAAGTATGTATGGGTATGGAAAACTCTGATGAAGTGCTGGAAGAAGCAGGCACTGTATTGCCCGACCCCAAGACGCTCGTGCCAACTACGCTGAAAAAAGCGAATGTCCTGTTTATGGGTACTGTCGAGAATGGCTATTTTAATCCCGTGCCGGATCTGAAGGAAAGTCCCCCGCGTTGGAAGCCGGGACTTTACAGCATTGCGGAAGGAAAATGGCCATCCCCTAACCTCTCCGCCGACCTCGTGGACCTGAATCCTTACAACGGCCGCTCCATCTTGGTCATCGCCTCAGACTGGAACGAAGAGGTGATCAGCGAGGCTCGCATTTTTGGCGTGCTGGACAAGGTGGCCTGCGATGTGATCCAGAAGTTTGCCTATGAGCACATGCAGGACAGGGAAGAAGAAATAGCGGTCTACATCTCAGGTATAGGCAACTAGCTTTTGATAGAGCAGTTGGGTCGTTTATAACACGAGCAGGGTGTTGGTGCCGCCATATTCATTGGGCGCCTCTCCGTCAGCATCCGGGTCATTTCGCCATTCGGTACCATCTACTAGGTATTTAAACTCGTGCTGGGTATGGCGCGGAAGTGTTTGCACGCTTTCAAAGGTGCCGTCCTTTTTCTTGCTCATCTTAATCGGATTACCCCAATCGTTGTTAAGGCCGACTATCTCCACTTTATCTGCGTGCTCTAAGCTGATCGTGAATTTGACTTTGCACTGGTCTTTGGTTTTCAAGTAGGTTTTATGGATCATCTTTCTAGTTTTTCCTATGATGTAAGGTATATAATGGTTTGCGCTGGTAGAATCTGTTACGTTCCTTTCAGCAGTTTACATTTACTCCAACACGGCAAATTTTGTTATCCCTTACTTAAATATGGTTTTTCCACTGTTGCCTTTCCTGCGTAAAGTATTTGTACCAGCACGCATCTATACCTATGGACAAAGACAAAGCATTACGTGAACATGTAGCAAACCTACTGCGGGGCGGACAGACTTATCAGCCTATAGCGAAACTGCTTCGAGGGCTAAAGGCAGAAGAGGCCGGCAGAAACATTGAGGGCCTCCCCTATACCATCTGGCAGCAGCTCGAACACCTGCGCTTCGCCCTCTACGACATCCTAGACTTCAGCCGCAACCCGGACTACGAGGAGCCTACTTGGCCCGACGACTACTGGCCCAAGGAGAAGGCCCCTGCCGATCAGGCGGCACTTGACGCCAGTCTTGCATCGATCAGTCAAGGTGTGGAAGAGATGATTGCGCTCGTGGAGGACACGCAGCAGGATCTATACGCGGCCTTCCCGCACGGCAATGGGCAGACGCTACTCCGCGAAGCAATGCTCGTAGCCGAGCATAACGCCTACCATGTGGGGCAAGTGATGGTGATGCGGCGGATTTTGGGCAATTGGGAGTAGTACAGGCCGGGTCCAACCACCCCTAACCCCTCCTTGTCTAAGGCGGGGAATTTCACTTACTGAAGCAGCTGTTTATCTGGGTATAGCTTTCATCCGTATGAAATTGATAATTCACGACAGAGCAGGCGTAACCGGACTGTCCCCTTGAGGGGACCATAGGGGTGTTACACATGGTGAGTACTTCATATGAAAAAGAACACGATAATACCTTATAGAGAGGATCTGAAGGAAAAGGCTAGGGAACTCAGAAAAAACAGTACGCTATCTGAGATTCTATTCTGGCAGGAAGTAAAGGAGCGAAAACTGATGGGGTATCAATTTCACAGGCAGGTACCCATGTTAGATTTTATCGTGGATTTCTACTGCCACGAGCTGCAATTGGCAATTGAGATAGATGGGGACAGTCATGACTACAACTTTGACTATGACACGAAGCGTCAGTCTGAACTGGAACGCTATGGGGTGCAGTTCTTAAGGTTTGATGACATGGAGATCAAGAAAAACATGCAAAACGTGTTGCGGACACTGGAGCATTGGATAAGTGAAAGGAAGTAATTTCCCCTGCTAACGAATACACCCCTATAATCCCCTCAAGGGGATAGTTTTCACTGTAATACAAACTCCCCCGCCTTAGACGAGTCGAAGATCCCGGACTTGTTTCGGCAAAAGGGGTTAGGGGTAGTTGGACCCGGCATTGGATAAAATCTCAAACTCTCTAAATCCCCAACTCTTAAACTAGCCCCGGTCCCACTCCACTTCCGGAAACACCACCTCCAGCTGCTGCTTAAGCTTTGGATAGTCCGATGCCCAGAAACTTTCAAGCTCAGGCACAGCTTTGATCAGCTTTAAATCGGGTGTAAGCAGGTGCAGTTCTACCGTCATTTCGCCTTCATCCACTGTCGGGCTCTGCTCCCAGCCGAGCACATCCTGCAGGCGTATCTCCAGCTTGGGTTGCGTGCCGTTGGACTGGTAGAATACCTCAATCGATGAACCGTCTGGCAAGTCCAGCGTTGGCGGGGCCAACACGTCTAACCGCGACCGTTTGCCGGCGTCCAAGAACTTCTCCAAGATCGGCAACAGTTCGATGGCCAGCAGATCGTCTGGCTCTTCCACGTCGTACAGGTAGGTGCGCAGCCAGTCCCAGTTGGTCATGAGGAGGGTGGGCGTGCTCACGTCGGGCCAGCTTTCCTCCGGACGCCACTTACGCAGGCTCAACACGCGGTTCTGCCACTGGGTCACTTCCTCGTTAAAGTCCAGCAGGTGCTCGCCCTCCCGTTTGATGGCTTCGGAAATGGCAGGAACCAAGTACTTCTCATCGGGTGGTGGAAGCGGTTTGCTTTGCAAAACGATGCTGCCGATGCGCGTGTCGAGGGAGGCGGTTAGCTCGCCGTCGTTCACGTCCCAGGTATAGCTTTCCTGCTGCTTGACGAGCGGGGCCAAGTCGCGCGGATTGAGCGGCGAGGCTAGGAAAATGCGGCCCGGGTTGTCGCCGGTACCAGCGTGCAGATGCGCGATGGCAAGCCATGGCTCATGCGCCAGTTCGTCGCGGTGACCGGCGGAGGCAAACTGACCGCTGGCCAGCTGAAACTGCGCGTTGTTGCCGGGACGGGCGTAGGCGATGCGCTCCGGGTAGCAATGCGTGAGCAACACGCCGGTCTCGTAGCCGTCGAATTCACCATTCTCCGGCTCCACATTGAACAGCTGCCGGTAGGACTTTGCGACCTTCTCGATCTTGCCAAAACTTTTGCCTTTCCCATGTTCAGCTCTATATCGGCGCAGGGCTTCTATTCTCAGGTTGATGTCGATGCCGGCGTTGCGGTCCAGCGGATCGCGCTCTTCCAAAATAGCGGCAATATCGCTGGCCAGCGGCACTTGGCCGTTTTCCTCTGCTTTAAGCAGCATGTGGGCAATGCGCGGGTGACAAGGCAGCGCGTGCATTTTCTTGCCATGCTCGGTGATGCGGCCATTCTCCAGCGCTTGCAGCTGGTGCAGCATTTCGGTGGCCGATTGCAAAGCGGCACGCGGCGGCGGGTTGAGCCAAGTCAGGCTGCGGATGTCAATGATGCCCCACTGCGCCATATCGAGCACGAGGTTTGACAGGTCTGCTTCCATGATCTCGGGGGTGCGGTGCGGGGCCATGCGCTCCTGCGTGGCCTTGCTCCACATGCGGTAGGCCGTACCGGGGCCCAAACGTCCGGCGCGACCGGCACGCTGGTCGGCGGCGTCTTTGGAGATGCGCACCGTTTCGAGGCGCGACAAACCGGACTTCGGATCGAAGCGGGAGGTTTTACCGAAGCCCGTATCCACCACCACCGTCACGCCTTCTATCGTAAGGCTGGTCTCGGCGATGCTGGTGGCCAGCACCACTTTGCGTTTGCCGTTGCGGTCGGGCATGATGGCGGCGTACTGTTTGCCGAAGGGTAGCATGCCGAACAGCGGATGGATCATGACGCCGCGCATTTGCTTGCGCAGCAGGATCTCCACTTTCCGGATGTCGTTTTCGCCGGGCAGGAACACGAGGATATCCCCTTCCCGCTCCTTGGCCGCCTGTATCACCACTTTGGCCGTCATTTCGGGCAGCATGCGGTCGTCGGCATCGCCAGTATAGAAAGTCTCGACTGGATATTGCCGCCCCATACTTTGCGCCACCGGGGCATTCAGCATTTTGGTGAGCTGCGGCATATCCAAGGTAGCCGACATCACCAGAATGCGCAGGTCCGGCCGTAGCGTGTGCTGCGCCTCCCGGCTCAGGGCCATGGCTACATCGGCATGGATGCTGCGTTCGTGGAATTCATCAAAGATCACAATACCTATACCTGTAAGGGCGCGGTCGCTGTGGATCATGCGGGTGAGGATGCCTTCAGTCACGACCTCGATGCGGGTCTTCACCGAAGTGCGGTTCTCGAAACGGATGCGGTAACCGACGGTCTGGCCTACCTCCTCGCCCAGCAGCTGCGCTAGGCGCTCGGCAATGGTTTTAGCCGCCAGTCGCCGGGGCTCCAGCATAATGATCTTCTGATCTTTCAGCCATATTTCATCAAGTATAGCCAGCGGCAACAAGGTGCTTTTACCGGCTCCGGGAGGGGCGTTTACGATCAGCGTGTTCTGCGCCGCCAGGTGTTCTCTAACGGCAGGTATGATTTCCCGAACGGGTAAGTCTATGGTGAAGGGGTTGAAAGGCAAAGGGAAAGATTTAAGTAAAATATGATGTAGGTATACCTTAGTAACTACCCACAAAGTTAAGCAAAGTCAAGTGAGATTGTATAAGGTGGGGCTATAAGCAAGGAAGTGCCCTTCTTGCCCTTTATGTTTTACCGATACTTGGTATGCCTTTACTAAACATTTGCATACACCGACTCTAAATACATGGATTAAGTATAATTTAATCTTATTAAATGTAAATAATAAACGTATTATTTTAAATACTCCCCCAGTTTGACCCCTGTATTCAAGATCATGGTCAAGCCCTTTTCCCCTCGGAATCAATTCAAAAGCAGCCATCAATTACATTTTAGCATATGAAAACAATCAAAGTAACTATCTCAGTAGCACTAGCTGCACTTATGACATTTTCTTGTCAGGACCAACTGGAGGAAGCGGAAATAGAGCCGCTTGCAGCCTCTTCAGAAAGTTTGTTTCAGGGCAACACGCGGCATGGGCAGTACATGCTATACAAAGCCGAGTACATCACTTCAGGTGAGGGAAAAGAAGCGGGCAATGTAATATACTTCAACGACCGTGGCAAGAAGCATCTCGCTGAAGACTTTGTGGAGGATTATAGCGAAGACGGCACAAGCGACATCACCTATTATGTCGATAACAACAGACCTTCAGAGGACTTAGCTGCGGAGGTTACCGAAGACGCCATAGACAGAGCCATGGACACTTGGGATGACGCAACCTGTTCAAACTTAGGGATGACAAAAGTACCTTATGATGGCAGAGAAACCGGATTTATCGCTGCCCTTTTTGGCTTCGGAGGTAGTTATGGGTATGTAGCGGATATAGTACATTCAGGCTGGCTTCCGGCAGAATTCTTTGACATGATTGTACTAAATGGAAGCGCTAATATTCTTGCCGTAACTTTTACGCTCATTTACATAGATGGATCAGGGAACCCCACAGATATGGACGGAAATGGTAAAGCGGATGTCGCATGGAGGGAAATTTACTACAATGATGCCTTCACTTGGAACGATGGCTATACCTTCGATGTGGAAACAATCGCATTGCATGAAGCAGGACACGGTCTGAGCCAAGGCCACTTCGGTAAAGCATTTGTAACCTTGGAGAATGGCAAACTACATTTCGCTCCACAGGCTATTATGAATGCAGGCTATACAGAAGTACAAACCGAAATCACAGGCACAGACTTGAGCGGCCATTGTAGCAATTGGGCAGACTGGGGTAAGTAAAACAATAGAATTTAGAATAAGCTTATTCACAAGAAACCCTTCCAATCTAATGGAAGGGTTTCTATTTTTTGTAGGCTATACCTGTTTGCCTATCTCACAGCTTACAAAACAAAGCCTACTCCAGTGGTAAAGCTTAGGATATGCGCATTTTGGCCTGCTGTAATACTATATTGCTGTCTGACCGCATAGTAATCGGAAGAGAGCATCAGGGACCAGCGGTCCGCTACTTTTTTACGGTAACCTACTCCGAGCGATGCGCTGATGCGCATATTGTCAGATGTAAAAGCAGAAACTTCTGAAGTAGACTTTTCACGGGTAAATAAACTGCCCAGCCTAACCTTAAAATCTAACGCCGAATCATCTGTCATATTTAGGCTGTACATGGGGCCAATCATCAGCACACCATAGCTCAGCTCAACGCGTGCCGGTACAGTATGCGTGCCTCCATCATGATAAACTCTACTTTCCGCATCAAAAGCATGAGCACCTCCTGCCCACACGCCGGTTATCCCAAAGCCTTTCCCCCACACATAGCCAGCATTTAGCAAAGTCAGATTCAATCCTGTTCCGGCCTTTACGTTGTTGCTCCCTAACAAGAAACTTGGCCCCAGCCCTACCCCAATAAACCCATTGTTACGCTGATCTTGGGCTATTAACGTAACATGGCAAGCTAGTAGTAGCAGCAGCGTAATTCCAAGAATCCGACAAGTCATTTGCATTATTTTCCTATGTAAATGTATAGCACAAGTATATAGATTTTATTTTATAATTGAGTTTGTTCCGAATAATTATTCTGCGCTGTAAAAGGTGTTGTACTAATTTAATGGCAGCTGTAGGGATAGGCAGCGGTTTATATCTTCTAATCATTCAGCCAAAGTTAGTCAAGAAGACCCAGCGGTAGCAAGGTGCTTTTACAGGCTCCCGGAGGCGCATTTACGATGAGCGTACTCTGCGCCGCCAGGTGTTCTCTGACGGCAGGTATAATTTCCCGAACGGGTAAGTCTATGGTAAATGGGTTGAAGGGCAAGGGGGAGAACTATATATTATGTATAAAACTTTTTTTTGCATTCTTTATCTATTATGATAAACTAACAATACTAAAAAAAGATTTTAAATACTTGAACCTATGCAGCTTACTTTAAAATAAATCAAGCTGCATAGGTTCAAGTATTTTGTGAAGTTCATCTTGCTTTGGATGTTTATCTATCTGGCTAATAAGCACTTCTTTTAAATTATTTTTCTCAATAAACTTAAAGAAGTTTCTTATATCAACTATTATGAAATATTTTTCTTTCTGAGCTAAAATTTTATTTAGTTTACTCTGAACAGCATCTTCAACCGCTTCTAGATTCTTTAAAAAAAGCTGAATGATAATATATAATTCATCATCATGATGCTTAATATATTCTAATATGTTATTATCAATAAAAGTTACTATTTCTGATTTTAAAGTAGACAAATACAGAAGTTTAATCCCCCTATATAAGGTGGATTTTGTTTGACTAATTAAATCTCTATGATCTAGTACAAGCTGCGCCCCAAATTCTACATTGTGAGCTAATAAATAGTCAAGAATTTGTTCTAATTTTTTGGATGAAGAAACTTTTGTAATTATATCATTAAAATATATTTTGGCTAAACTTTCATTTTTATATGCTAGATGAGCTTTAGCTATTCTTTCTATTAATTGATATTTCACACCTTGAAAAGATGTAAGGTTTTTTTCAATTACATTAAGATTATACTTAATTTTCCCATTGAAAGAGTCATTTTCCTTAAGGAAATATTCTATATATTTCCTTACTAGTTTTTCATGATCGATCTGATTATTAAATTGCCACATCTTATTCAAAGCTTCTAAAATATTACTTTTAGACTCTCTCCTTAAAATATACAATTCTGCTAAGGATTCATATGTTTTATAGTGCGGATAATGCTTGGCTAGCGACTCCAATTCTTCTTGAGTTTGATCAGGGCTAGATATTGCATTGCTCAAAATAGTAGAGATTATTTTATCAAGCTCATTTACTATTGCATAATCCGGTACTATTTTACTTACAAAATTTATATAATCATCAACGATTGGATTCTCTACATACTTATTTTCTGAAAGCTTTAAAGCTTCATTTATCTCTAATTCAGGATCAGAATGTATGACAAAAACTTCTTCATATACATTAATATTTGACAACTCTAATCCTTCAAATAATTTTTTCTTAAAATTGCTAACTATTTGTAGTTCGTACTGGTCGCTAGCTTTTTTAGGAAATGGTATTCTTGTAAGAACTATATAAATTCCTAAGTAATTATCATTAAAAGTCGTTCTGCTCCTATCAAGTGCTTGAACCATATGTCTTAGTCCATCTATACTCTCTGAACTATTGTTACTTAAAAAAACTACATAATCGGAAAGCAATGAAGTACTAACTCCGCTAATTTCTGTAATACCAGTACGTGAATCTATAAGTAGGAAATCAGGATTAATTTCTTTCCTGATTCGCTCCTTGAAATCAAGAAATAGAGGAACACCCTCTCCATATTCATCATAGAACAACGAATTCCAATTAATTGATGCGAGCCTTTTCCAATATGTTTTAGAATATATGTCTCCTGCAGGAATAAGTGTTATAGAACCTTCATATTGATTTTCAATTTCAAGCTTAGTATAATAGTTAGAAATATCATTGACCATTGATTGGGTATTGATAAATTCGTAAACATAATCTACAACCCCACCTTTTATCTCATGTTTTATATATTTCTGAAACTTATAATTCAACCCTGGAGCCTCTAAATCTAAGTCCAATAAGCAAACTTTTTGTCCAAACTTCGCCAAAAAAGTAGCAACATTTGCTAGTGTTAAGCTTCTACCAACACCACCTTTATATGAATAAAATGTAATTGTTTTCATTATATTTCTAGCTGAAGAAGCCTACTTTGTTTATTTATAATATCACCAGCATGAATAGCAATTTCTAATTTTCCGGCTTCAGATAGCGCTGGAAATTTTCTTTGCCATAACTGAATACGTTTTTCTTTTTCTTCTTTTACAAGATTATTGATGTAAGCTCTTATTTCTTCAATGTCTGGACATTCATCATCATCATGTTCAACATGTAGCTTTGGTAGATATTCTTTAGGAATAAATTTAGTTTCTGTTTTAAAACAATTAACTGTGCCTGCATCACTTCTAGGGTAATCTACTACATATATAGTTTTATCTTTTATATGATGTATTAACTCTAGATGAGTAAAATGTCTATCTAAATAATTATTAAGATTTGTAGCTGATACTTCGTACACAATCCATCTCTCATAATCAATGTCTGATTCAGACCAGTCAAAGATTAGAATCGGATATATATCTGATCTAATTAAAGTTAGCATAGGATCTAGAAAATAAACTAAATCGCCTACTTTACTCAAATTACCTAGCGCACTGTACTTAAAAGGTGCTTTTTCAATACCTTTCATTAATTTAGAGTTTTTCTATCACTTATAATTGCTAAAGGATTCCATCCATCATACGGATGAAAAGTAAAATGTCCTAAAGTATTTTCTTTAGTCGATACAGGCCCACAAGTACCGTGCTCCACTTTTAAACTAAGTTCTGATATAGTATTTCCATACCTCGTGAAAATCATCTCATCTCTTTCACTTAGTTTCAACAACCTATTCTCAGCATTTTCAAGCGAATCAAACATAGAAAGGCCACAGCTGTTACAAGGTGATCTTTTTGCAGTAGAAGCATATGGTTCTTCACCAATTAATTGCATTGGTGTGAAGTTCTTGTAATCAGTTATATCCTCAAAAGTCCATCTGTATGAATACATAAATCGAGGAACATAATCAGTAGGAGGACAATCTGCACACCCACTTAAGCAGTTTTCATACAAATACTTTTGAGACATTATTCAAGAAATATACCATTTAATACTTTACAATAATAATTTAAAATTTAGAATATTCAATTTTAAAAATACTTCATACACAAAAGTAATTTATATAAATCAATTTTGATTTCAATTATTTCCACCTGCTGCCATGAGCTTGTAGCCCCCGCTGGCGCGAGCTTACAGCTCGTGCCTTTTCTTTTCCACGCAGCTAACCCTCGGCACAAGTAACAGTACGAGCTACAAGCTCGCACTAGCAGACGATGAATGGCACTATAAACTATAAAAGCGAGGCTCTAAGGTTATGCACCAGCCCCGCTTTTATAGTTTGCTCATAAATAGGATCTCTTTTCTGCAGCTTAAAATTTTACGCTTCCTGTTTCTGAGCAGCCAATAATGCCTCAAGGCCTTCCATGGCCATTGTCAGGCCTTCTTTAAAGCCCATCTGGATGGTGGTTTCGAGCTGTGCTAGGTCATCGAATGTGATCAGGTTTTCCACTAAGGTTACCTCCTCTTTGGGTGTAAAGCTTACCTCCCACTTCGATTGCGGCATTTCTGTGTTTACCACGCCTTCGGCATCTGCAAAGCCATCCAGCGCGGTAAAGCGTTTTTTAGGATCAATGGTCTTGTAGTTAGCCAATGCCCAATGCTCTTCTCCTTCGGGGCCAACCATGGCATAGTGCCAGTAGCCACCTTCCCTGAAATCCATAGTTTTGGTGCGGGCTTTCCAGGGTTTAGGCGCCCACCATTGGTCTAGGATCTCGCTTTTTGTGTAAGCATCCCACACAAGCGGGAGCTCTGCTGCAAACTCTCTTTTAACGGTGATCGTTTTGATTTCCTTGTTCACGGAGAACTCAAATTCAAGGTCGTGTTTCATGGCTTATTTTGTTTTATGTTAGAAAATATAGTGTCGAGTTGGTTAAAGCGGTCTTCCCAGATCTTCCTGAACTGTTCCAGCCATTTGTCAATTTCTTTCATTTTAGCTACTTCAAGCTGATAGTAAATTTCCCGCCCCTGCTGTTCCTGTTTTACAAGCTGGCACTCTAGAAGTATCTGCAAGTGCTTTGAAACAGCCTGCCTGCTGGTGTCAAAATGTTCGGCAATGGCATTCGGCGTCATGGCCTGCAAGGCAATCAACCCAATAATGGCTCTTCGGGTAGGATCCGCTATCGCCTGGAAAACGTCTCTTCTCATTTCTGGATTAAAATATGCAACCGTTTGTTTGCTAATATACGCGCAACTATTCGGTTGCGTTTATTATTTTAGATATTTTTATCTCTAACTAACTGAATACATATCTTTTATACAGAAATCATGCTAGAGTATTTGTATCGGACCCTCAGTATTAAATCACCCCTCTCCTAATCTTAAAACATCCGCCATCACATCATTTTTCCCAACAGTCCGCTCATCCGTCGGACTATCAAACACCACCAGCACACGCTGGTCATCCAGTATGGCGAGACCTTCCGCTTTATCTTTACCGGAGTTCTCCCCTGTGCCATGTGGTACCTCGCACAGCCGCTCCAGTTCGTTGTTATGCACCACTTGCTCTGTGTCCCCGTCCACGGCATTGCGCCAGCGGTAGATGGCGATCACGCCGTCCAGATCCATGGTGGGGCCGGCCAGCAGGTACATGTCGTTCCCGTGAATGCGCAGCTCCCGTATACCTTTGCCCCGAAGGTTCAGAAAGTGCTTACGGTAGGGCTTCTCCTTTGTGAGCTGCTTCAGGTGCAGCATCCCCTTCTCGTCTTCCTCCGGCTCCACTTCCAGCACCATGGCCCAGCCGCGTAGCACGGGGCCGCGCAGCCCTATAAAAATTCGGCTGCCGTGTATGGCCAGTCCTTCTATATCAAAGCCATTGTCTTTGCCGGGGATGTTCATAAAAGGCGCTATGTGCTCATCCTGCTCCATCAATTCGGTTAACAAATTGCTGGTTTTGTCGCCTCGCAACTGACCCGCACGCAGCATTTTGCCGGGCTGGTCCGGATGCGTCACTTCTTTGTGCAAGGTATAGTCCCCTGTTGCCGGATCCTGAATTATAGGTATGCGCGCCAGCAGGTAGCGGTTCGGGTCACTTTTGATTTTGGACAGGGACTTGATTTGTTTGGCGATGGAGTCAGGCCGCTTCGGCTTCTTGCGCTTTAGGCTGTGGGAACCGACAAGCCAAAGGTAATGATCGGCCATTCCCATCCCTTCTATGTCTATCTCGCTCTTGTCCTGTGCCGGGAGGTCGAGGTAAGCATGCACATCAAACGAGTGGTGTTTGCCAAAGGTCCCATCGGGTAATCGGGTGAGGCGCTCAATGGTGGTGCGCTCATCGCAACTCAACCACAGGTTATCGCCAAGGAGCATGGCGGTAGAAAGGCCATCGCGCACATGCTTGCCTTCGGCATTCAGGCTCAAATCCGGAGAAAAGCAAAGTTTAATCTGTTCACTCATGCTGTCTGTATTATGTCACAATTGTCAAGGTATACATACGCCAGAAATGCTTTACTAAGCCATTCTACAGCCTTACGCCATGTGTTTACTGCAACTGTAAATTGGGCCTGTCGTTTAGAGACAGCAGGTACACTGACATAAGCGCCTTTGACAAAAGCTGCGCTGGTTGGTAGCATCAGCATCTCAAACCAAAGCACCTGTATATGCAAGACGACTACAGCAATTCTTCAGCTGATCTGATATCGGTCCTCAACCACTATTGGGAAAGGTTTCTGTTCCTGCTGCCCAACATCCTGCTCACGATCCTCATCTTTATTGTGGCGGTGTGGCTGGCGGGGAAAATCAAAAACTGGCTGGAAGGCAGACTGACCACCAAATCGCATGACAAAATCACGGGCAGGTACATTGCGATGGTTACAAGGTGGGTTGTTATCTTCATTGGCCTATTGCTGGGTCTGCAGGCTCTTGGACTGAGCGGCGTGGCAGGCGGCTTGCTGGCTAGCGCAGGCTTATCTGCGTTTGTGATTGGCTTCGCATTCAAGGATATTGCCGAGAACTTCCTAGCCGGTCTTATACTTGCCTTCGACCGTCCTTTCGAGATAACAGACACCATCGAGGTAGAAAACACCATCGGGAAAGTACAGAATTTGCACCTGCGCTCCACCCACCTGCTCACCTTCGACAGCCGTGATGTGTACATCCCGAATGCCAAAATACTAAGCTCCAAAGTAACCAACCTGACCCAGAACGGTCGCATCCGGATAGACTTTGTAGTGGGCATTGATTACAATGATAATGCACAGGCCGCCATTGACCTGATCGAAAAAACAGCCTTGGGTGTTCCCGGCGTCTTGCAAGAAGACCCACCCTATGCTACAGTAGACTTACTCGACGTGAGCACCTTAAACATCAAAGTGTTTTTCTGGGCCGAAACCGATGATTATAAAAAAGGCGTTGTGTTGCTGAAAGGCAGCATCATGCAGGCCGTTTCTAAAGCCCTGCTGGAAAATGGCTTCGGACTCCCGGCCAACATACAGGAACTCAAGCTGTACGACTACCAGAAAGACCTACCCGTCCGGATGGTAGAGAAGTCGGCGCAGGAGTAAATTCAAAAAGCCATGACAAAACATAGAGAAGTTTAAACCTCAACTAATAAGCTAGCAGACGTCCGCAGGTGATCACCGCCACCCACACTACGATGGAACATACCGCCACCGCTTTGGCAATACGGGGTGTGTTACCGTGCTGCCATTCCGGTGCCGAAGAGAAGATGTAGCGATGAAAAAAACCGGCGTTGAGACCGCCCACCGCCAGCAGGAGCATCTTGATGTGAAAGACAGAGTCGCTTGCCAAAGCTACCGCATTGGTACTAAACAGCAGTAAGCCGGATGGAATGATCAGGTATAGGCCTCTTCTGGACCAAGGCAATACATGCCGGGCCAAGTCAGGGACAGGCAGGTTTTTGGATAAGCCCAGCAGGCGCAGATCGAACAGAAAGGCGGCGCCTACCAGCAACACGATACCCAGAATGTGCAGAATCTCCAAAAAAGGGTAAAGCCAATAAGATTGCCGTATGGCGCTGGCCAGTGCTGAATCTTCCAGACTTTGCAGCAGTCCCACCCCGATAATGGTCGCCGCTAGCGTAGCTCTATCTTTTTATCTCCTACATAGATTCGCTCTGCACGCATCTCATCTTTCACCTCCTTATGCGGATACCCCACTACGCGCACTGAATCGCCGGCTTGTAGCATATCCTTGTTCAGGCCGCGGGCGCTCATTCTGCTGGGCGGTGCCAGTACTACCGTCCATGTCTTGTCCTCGTGTTGTAGCTGCAGCATACCATGTGGGTTCTCGTACTTGATTTCCTCCACCAAGCCGGTATAGTCGAGCTTATTCGTCTGGTCGTAGTTTGCCCAACCGTGGTGCAGCGTCGAGAAGGCCATAGCCAGCGGCCAGAATAAAATCAGGATTAGTTTAGCAGGTAGTAGCATAAGTATAAATCTGATAGTGATACACTTATGTAAAAACGAAGAAAACTGAAAAAGGTGTAAGTAAGTAGCGTTGCTTTTACTGCTTGCGCGACCTGCTGCTGGCGCGGGTTTGTAAATCGTGCCTTTAATTTCTACGGAGCAAATACATCAGCATTAGCAACAGTACGAGCTGCAAGATCGCACTAGCACAGCACTCGCACTAGCGGACTCATATTCTGCTTAAAGCCTAAAAGCTGCAGCGCTCAGTATAATGAGGAACATAAGCGGAAAGTAATTTTTGTTTATATTTAACGTACTATACCTTCCTCTCACCTAAACTCCAAAACCATGAAACCACTCCTCTCCATTCGCCAGCTCTCACCTTCCGAAAACTCCGGCAGTTCTACGCCCTCCGTAGCAGAGTACCACAACTACGCCGGCACGGAACACGAGCTGAGTGGCGGTGCCCGCCGGATCACCATCAGCACCCCGAAAGGTGAGTTTTACGTCTGGACGAAACGGGTGGGCAATAACCCGACCATCAAGCTGCTCTTGCTGCATGGCGGACCGGGCGGCACGCACGAGGCTTTTGAGTGCTTCCATAGCCACCTGCCAAAGGCTGGCATCGAGTATTATTACTACGACCAGTTGGGCTCCCACTACAGCGACAATCCCGACGACACCAGCCTCTGGGAAATTGACCGCTTCGTGGAAGAAGTGGAGCAGGTGCGGGAGGCGCTGAACTTGGATAAGAGTAATTTCTACCTATTGGGCCACTCGTGGGGCGGCATCCTAGCAATGGAATACGCGCTCAAGTACCAGCAACACCTCAAGGGCCTGATCATCTCGAACATGGTATCGAGCGTACCCACTTATAACCAATATGCCGACGAGGTGCTGGGTCCGCAGATGCCGGCCGAGGTGCTGACTGAGATCAAGCAGATAGAAGCCGACAACGATTTTGAGAACCCGCGCTACATGGAGCTGCTGCTGCCGCACTTCTATACCAAGCACGCCCTGCGCATGCCGCTGGAGGAGTGGCCGGACCCGGCGCTGCGCATGCTCGACCACATGAACCAGACCATCTACGTGCAGATGCAGGGACCGAGTGAGTTCGGCATCCGGAGCAATGCCTCGCTGCTAAACTGGGACCGCTCCCAGCACCTGCCTAACATACAGGTGCCCACGCTTACCATCGGCGGCCAGCACGACACCATGGACCCGCAGCACATGGAGTGGATGGCCACGCAGTTTCCGAATGGCCGCTACCTGCATTGCCCCGAAGGCAGCCACATGGCCTTTTACGACGACCAGCAAACCTACTTTGAGGGGCTGGTGCGTTTTATGATAGACGTGGATAAACACCACTGATCTGACCCAGTGGCAGCATTCTTAAAATAGATGGAAATAACCCGTTGCTATCCAGGTTAAATGCGTACATTAGAGTATGTTAGAAAACACATTCCCCATTGGATCTGAAGTGTTCGCAAAAGTGAATCCGGATCTTAAATTAATTATCAGACAATACCTGAAGCGTATTTACTACTGCACTGTCATCGGCAACCCTGCCCAGAACGACCTTGTGTACTTCGAGCGAGAGTTGATTCCGGTAATGATACCAGTTAAATAAAATAAAAAAGCCCCTGCCGAAAGCAGGGGCTTTTTTATTGCTTGTCTACTTCTCTCCTTACTTCGTGCTCCGTGCCGCTACACGTGGTGCTTTTTTAAGCCATGCCTCTGCTTTTCTGACTTGTGGCAAGTCTTTGTCAGCATCGCGCCAAGCCTCTCGGAACAAGGTATAATATTGGCTTGCCTTTTCCTTGTTTCCAGCCAATTCGTGGGTTCGCGCCATTCCGTAATAAGCAAAGCCGCTCTTGGGTCTGGCTTGCAGCATGGCTTCGTAGGTTTCGAGGGCCCGGTCATACTCTTTGGCCAGCAAGTAGGCGTTTGCCAGACTTTCAGCCACTGGTCGCGCATAGTAGGGCGGCTCCCGATAGCCCAGTTGCCGTTCCAGCTTTTGAGCCTGCTTGAGCAGCGTTATAGCTTTCTTCGAATCCCCTTTGGCAGCCAGCAGATTGCCACGGAGCTCTAAGGACTGCGCGTTAAAACGGTTCTCGAAATAGGGGCTCAGCGAAACATTCTCCTGCTTGTTGGCACGCCAGAGCATGGCATCAAGGGCATCGGCATGTTGTGCGGCTAGGTCCAGTTTCTTCCGCTCGATGGCATCCATCCCTTTTGCATACAGCACCAGCGCATTCTTGTAGGTTTTGCTATACCCGAGGGCGGCAAAAATAGAATCCTCGTCAGCAAGTTTGCTGTATCGCTCCGCCACTTTGTTCCAGTTGCCGAAGCGCAGATCTAGGTCTGCCCCGTAAAACACCACCCGCCGAAAGATCATGCGCCGATGGTCTTGCAGGCGGTCTTTCAGGGTATCGACAGGCGGAGGAATGTTCTCCAACCGCTGATGCCAGTAATTGGCCTCTTTGTAGCGCCCCTCCTCTGTGCAGTTAGCTACTAGGTAGTGGAGGTTGTGCATGTAGTTCCAGTTGTCCAACTGCTGTATCTGCTGCGAGGCCATGTAGGCCGAATCCACTTTCATGGAGGCGATAAAGGAGGCGCGTGATTTTTCATAGTCGCCGATTCGGTAGTAAATATGGCCCGGCATGTGCACCATGTGCCCTGAATTGGGAGTAAGAGCCGCTAGGCGGTCGGCGCTTTCGATGGCTTTGTCGGGGCAGCAGTTTTCCATCTGATGGATGTAGTAGTGATGCACCCCCGGATGATCCGGATGTGTCTTCATCAGCTTCTCCAGCATCCACTGCGCATACAGCGCGTCCTGCTTGGGGGCCATATCCGGTGTATAGCCACGTGACAGACCGTTTAGCCAGAGCACCAATTGCGCCTCCACATCGTCGGGGTAGCGATAAATCAGTTTCTCCATTCCGGACTTGAAGGCTTCCACGCCTTTTTCATTGCCTAAGGAGTCATAGGCGGCCAGTGCCCTGATGTAGAGTTTTTCTCTTTCGGTGGCTTTGTCGCTTAACTTCTTGGCTTTGGCGATGGCCGCCTTGTAATCTTTCTCACGATTAGAACTGAAGTTCAGGGACATGGCAATACCCCAGTACGGCATGGCGGCAGTGCTATCAAGGCTAGCCGCATGCTTAAAGGCGCGATAAGCCTCGAAATCCCAGAAATTGTGCAGCATGGAAAGTCCCTGATCGAAGTACTGCTGTGCTGTTTCGGACTTTGAGGTGATCGGGATATGGCTGCTGCCGATGCCCTCCATCAACTCTGGTGGCGGGAGCAGGTCTACATAGGAGGTGACGGGTGAATGGCAATTGAGGTGTGCACCGTGTGTGTTGAGCTTATCAGAGCTCCCTCCCCCACAAATGGGGATGCTGCTGTAGGGTAGAACTTCTTCCATCCGGTTGTCCTCTTTGTCCAAAAAGCTGGTAAATAGTAGAAAGCCGGGTAAGGAAGCGGCTAACAGGGACAGCGTACGCCATTTCGTGTTCATGATTTCATTATTTGTAATTTTTTATCATCCGTAGGCAGCAAGTTTTCGAGTAAAAGAGAAGCTTTATAAATTATGACTATAAAAATATTTATTACGATTATTTAAATAGAAAGGATAACTGAAGTTAGATCAGTAATTTTATCTTAGTTATACATCGAGCATGCGTAACACCATGAATTGCAAGCTAGCGGTGCAGTAACAGACAAAAAGGTCCGGACTTTACAGCCCGGACCTTTTTTATTCTGATCTAATTGCGTTTTTATCAATTCACCTTCTCCCCCGGCTTGTAGGTCGATTTGGCTCTCTTCTCCACGTCTTCGCGGTAGTAGGCTACGTCTTTGAAGTTCACATTGGCATAGCGAGCGGCCTGATCATTGAAGTGCGGGGAACTAGGGTCGCCGCTTTGGCCGCCTGCCAGTATGGTCTTGGCTTTTACCTTGTCGCCAAACTCCACCACCGCAACAAAGCTGTTGCCGGAGGTGCCGTACAAGCGCTTAGTGTTATAGCTGTTGGAGCCGTAGGATGCCAAAGCTCCCCAGTTCCCAGAAGCCATACCGATCGGAATGCTTGGTGCCGCATCATTGAAAGGCTGCTTGATGTCGCCGGTGAGGCGCTGGAAACGATTGATCTCTCCCCAAGGCGTGTTCCACTGGCCGAAGTCCTGCTCCAGTTGGGCGATGGTCTTACTGAAAATCTCCAGACGCTCTGTTTCAGGTGCTGTGTTGGTATAGTAGTCGAAACGCTCCATGATATGGCCTTTTGGTGCACTGCCGTCGCGCAGCAAGTTAGTAGCATAGAAATGCGCCAGCGACATGGCTACCGATTCTTTTGATACCGCATAGTCCCAGTTGCGCATCACCTCGATGGCTGCCTTCAGTTTCGGGTCATTCGGCTTCTGCGCATCATAAGCCTTTACTAGTCCCGGTATTAGCACCTCAAAGCCCGGCAGGTAGGGGTCGTAGGCCAAGTCGATCAGTTTGTCAAGTGTCAGGTTCTCTGCTTTTTTGAGCAGGCGTATAGCATGCACTCCCCGGAAGTTCTCAGCCGAAGGCGCCATGTAGACCGGGTAGTCCTCTTTCTTCGGGCTGTACTCAGCGGCGGCCGTGAAAGGCGTTGAGTTACAGTTCTGTATCCAGCCATTCGGCGGGTTCATGATGCGGATCGTTTCGTCTAGCGTATGTAAACCATTCCAATCCGTTTTCGGGTTGCTGCCGTCCACGGGTTTGGAGTAGTCGAAGGAGATGTCGCGCTTCGGGAAGAAGTTGCCATGGTAATAGGCAATGTTGCCGTCGGCATCGGCGTACACGGTGGAGTTAGAGGAGTTGGTGCGCATCTGCATCATCTCGTCAAACTCCTTCAGGTTGCTTTTCTTGGTTCGGGTATAGGACTGGATCAGGGCATCGACCGGCTTCCACATCAGGGCTGTGGCCACCCACTTGTCACCGTTCATATGCGTGATAGGTCCGTGGTGGGTGCGGTAGGTCGTGAAGCTTTTCTGCTTCAATTCATCGCCGTCTTTATAAGCTAAGCTCACCTTTTCCGTCGCCACCGGGCGCAGCTCCTCGCCGTACTGGTAGAACAGCTTGCCATCCTGTCTCACAATGGTCTCTTCAAACTCATCAATCACATCGGCATAGGCAGAAGTGTGCATCCAGCCGGTCTTCTCGTTGAAGCCTTGGTAAATGAAGAACTGCCCCCAGGTAACGGCGCCGTAGGCGTTCAGTCCCTCCTCGCTGACCGCGTGCACCTCACCCCGAAAAAAGAAAGAGGTATGCGGGTTGATCAATAGCATGGCATCGCCAGAGGCCGTGTGCTTGCCCGAGATGGCAAAGCCGTTGGAGCCCTTCGGTTCTTCCAGTAAGGCAGGCTGCACCAGTCCGTGGCCGTGGCTGTTCAGCCCCAGCGATCTGTCTTCTTCGTAAAATGCCTTTATTCCTTTTGTGGAAACACTCTCGATGTCGCCGCCAATAGAGCCCTCGCTGAAGTACATCGGCATCCAAGGCTCAAAGCGCGTGAGCAGCTTCGGCTTCACTTCCGGGTGCGTGTGCAGGTAATAGTTGATGCCGTCTGCAAAGCCTTGGCAAAGCTGCTTCAACCACTCCGGACTGCGCTCGTACTCAGCCTTCGCTTCTTCCTCGGTCATGTACAGACGGGCGCGCAGGTCGCTGTAGAGCATCTCCTCGCCTTCCACCTCGGCCAGTCGGCCAATGGCCCACAGGTAGTTGCGCTCCACCCGGTTAAAATCGTCTTCGCACTGGGCATACAAGAGTCCGAAAACAGCATCGGCATCAGTCTTACCATAGATGTGCGGCACGCCAAAATCATCGCGCATGATGGTCACGCGAGAAGCCTGTTCCTCCCACTTCGCCACCTCTGTGGTAGAGTCGGTTTTACCCTGTATGGCGCAGGAGGATAGGTATACAAATAAAAACAGCAGGAGTGTTTGGGACCTCAAGAGGTGTCTCATGGTTTGGTTCGATTAAGAAGAAAACGATTCACCAATTTAAGTAAAATTTCATAAATACAGGTGGCGGGCTATTTCAGCGGACATACCCTACAAGGCTACCCTTTTACTCTAAACATTAAAAATTGCGTATACACCATCGTTGCAATTGGGACTGCTTTGATTTGTACATCTTAGTATATGTTGTAGAATGGCCTTTTCAAGAGAAATCATGTATGACTTGGATAGCATTGTCATCGTCTCTATTTTGTTTGCCCTGATTTTGGTGGCAAACGAGGTAGGCTACCGCTTGGGCCATTACTACCAGTCCAAAACAGATTCGGACGTGAAGACGCAAACCAACACGATTCAGGCCGGTATGCTGGGTTTGCTGGCGCTCATACTCGGGTTTACGTTCAACATGGCGGTGCAACGCTATAACAACCGCAGCGAGGCCGTCATCATTGAGGCGAACACCATTGGCACAGCCTTGTTACGCACTAACCTGCTCCCGGCTCCTTACGATTCGCTTACCTATGCGCAGCTGCAGCAATACATTGTACTCAGGCTACAGGTAGACAATACCATGGAGGCGCTGGTAACCAAGCAGGAGGAACTGAACAAAGCAACAAAGAAACTGCACACCGAGATTTGGGTGAATGCGGTGAAAGCCGCCCGCATTGATTCGAGGTCTGTCACCACCGGCTACTTCATAAGCGCGCTCAACAATATGATAGACGCCTACGGTAAGCGCAATGCCCTGCTGGCACTGCACGTACCCGAGGTGATTCTGTTTCTGCTGTTCATCATTTTCATTATGACCGGGGCCTTGATGGGCTATGCAGCTGGGCTAGGTAAAAAAAGATCAACGCTCCCAGCCTTGGTCATGACTTTCCTGATATGCTTGGTTGTCTTTATCGTCATCGACCTCGACAGGCCAGTACGGGGAACCATAAAAGTGAATCAGGCCAGTATGCAGCAACTGCTCGGCGAGCAAGAGGAAACTGAACCGGACTGAAAGAGTTGATAAAGAAGATCTTGATGTAGAATTAAAGTACGAGCTACTGGCTAGAGCTTGCAGCTCGTACTGTTCTACACCTGAGCAACTACCCTTAGATTCTCGCCTGATAGGTATACAGCTGGTAATACCTTCCTTTCTTTTCCAAAAGCTCCTCGTGTCGGCCTTGTTCCGTGATGTGACCCTGTTCGATCACCAAAATCTGGTCTGCTTGGCGGATGGTGCTGAGGCGGTGGGCGATCACAAAGGTGGTGCGGCCCTGCATCAAGGTTTTGAGACTGGCCTGTATCAGGCTCTCACTTTCTGTATCGAGGTTGGAAGTAGCTTCGTCAAGTATCAGAATGCGCGGGTCGGCGAGTATGGCCCGTGCGATGGCGATGCGCTGCCGCTGTCCACCCGAAAGCTTCACGCCACGTTCCCCGATCAGCGTATTGAGCCCATCCGGGAAGCGGTCGGTAAACTCCTGCACGTGGGCCGCCTGCACGGCCTGCATCAGCTGCGTCTCGGTGGCATTGGGACGTGGGAAAAGGATGTTCTGGCGAATCGTGCCTTCAAACAGAAAATCGTCCTGCAGCACGACGCCCAGCTGGCTACGGTAGCTCTGCAGACTAATGCTTTGCAAGTCGTGACCGTCTACGGTAATAGTGCCACTGTCGGGGTTAAGGAAAGAAGCAGCCAGTCCGGCAATGGTGGTTTTGCCGGAGCCGGAGGTGCCTACCAAGGCCGTCACGCTACCGGCAGGTGCTTTAAAGCTGATCTCCTTCACCACGTCCTTCCCCGTTTCATAGGCAAAGGCCACACGATCGAACACAATGTCGCCACTAATGTGGTCGAGTTCGAGGGTGCGGTCACCGGTGGCGTTTTCGAGAGGTGTGTTCAGAATTTCTTGTGTGCGGTCGAGGCCGGCGAAGGCCTCGGTAAACTGGCTCCCGATGTTGCTCATCTGCAAAATGGGCGCGATCATGAAACCAAGGTATAGCGTAAAGGCCAGAAAATCGCCGAAGGTCAGCTCGCCCTTCATAATCAGGTAGCCGCCAATGCCCATGATGCCCGCCGACGCCAGACCCAGCAGCAGTGTGGCCGCACTCGTCACCATGCTGGTGGTCACAAGGCTCTTTTTTACGTTCAGGAACAGCCGCGTCACGCCATCCTCAAACGTCCTGATTTCCTGCTCTTCAGCATTGAAGCCTTTGATTACGCGCACCCCTCCCAGTGTCTCGGTCAGGCGGCCCGTCACTTCGGCATTGATTACCCCACGCTCCCGGAAAATAGGCCTGATCGCGCCGAAGGCCTTCAGGGAAATGAATCCGAAAATGATCACCGGAATCAAGGCAAAGCCCGTCATCAGGGGGCTGATGTAAATGAGCAGCCCGAGGCTGATCAGGGCGGTCAGCACCCCGCCTATCATTTGGGCAAAGCCGGTACCCACGAGGTTCCGCACACCCTCCACGTCCGTCATGATGCGCGACACCAGTTCGCCTGTTTTGGTATTGTCGAAAAAGCGGATGGGCAGTTGAATGATGTGCCGCTGCACCTTGGCCCGTAACTGCGAGATGAGGTGCTGTGCCTCTACGCTCAGAATCTGCGTGAGCGCAAACGAAGTAACGGATTGGATGGTAATAGCCACGACCACCGCCCCGATCAGCCATTTGAGCATAGTGCTGTCGCCGTTCGGAATCACATCGTCAATCAGAAACTTGCTCGCCCCCGGTAACACCAGTCCGGCCAGTCGGCTGATAACGATCAGGACCAGCCCGATAGTTAAGTACTTTCTCCGCGGCCAGATGATGGTCTTGAATACTTCGGCTATGGTGACGTTGTGGAGCTTTTTAGATTTAGACATGTATCTGAGATGGAAATATTCTTTGTAAGATTAGGCTTAAAGTTTCGGTTATAAGCGGAGACATGCGGTGAACTATACCTAATTCGTGTCGTCTGCCCTTTAATCAGCCCGAAATTTAGTCAATTTAAAACAGCTATACCTTAATAAGTATTGCTGCCTTGGAGCGCTGTATTTCATGCGTCTATACCTAAGTGATCAAAAGTAGATACCCTTTTAGTTTTCAATCACTTACCTACACTATATAGCCAAAACATATACTCCAAAAAATCTCTATATACTATTTTACTGCCTTTTTAAGTCTTATCTTTCTTAAATCAAAAGTGATTGTTGTAGCTTGATTTACAGATATGCTTATGAAAAATAAAGTGAATGCGGTATTCGATGTATTGGATTGTGTAATTGATACCAGGATGGCTACAAAGTTTTTCTATAATGTGTATGAATTTATACTCTACAACGATACAGAAGGCTTTATAAAAATATTGGATTACCGTATGGGCCTTGGAGTAGCTATGCAGTCTGAAGAAGATTATTTTATTTTTAGATTTATGTTGCGGTACTTGCAGACACATCATCCTGCCAAAATAATCATGCTTTGCCCATGTCTGCCTATTTCTCTTTTACCTGAAATAACTAAAGAGGCACCTGATGCTATGTTTGATTACAATGTTCTGTTTCCGGGGTCTGAATTGGCGGCCTAGGTCATTATAAAAACTAGCAGTTTGCGCTACTTCTTTCACATCGGCTACAAGGGGACCAATTACAAAGGCTGGCAGCGGCACCCCTATGGCGTAAATGTGCAGGAAACGATTGAGGCTTGTCTGAGCAGAATACTGAAAATGCCGGTCGCCATCGTGGGTTGCGGACGGACAGATGCCGGTGTGCATGCCAGCCAGTTTTTCTTTCACTTGGACGTCGCGCAGCCTTGGGAATTCGACATGCTTTTCCGACTCAACAAAGTGCTGCCCCCGGATATTGCCATTTTCGACATTATCCCGATGGAAGGCCTGCCCCATGCCCGATTTGATGCCATCAAGAGAAGTTACGACTACTTCATCCATACCTACAAAGACCCTTTCCTGAGCAATGCCAGCGCCTTATACCTTGTGCGGGATCTGAACTTGGATGCGATGAAAACAGCCGCTGCCCTGCTCCCGCTTTACCAAGATTACAGGTCCTTCTGTATCACACCGGATGAGCAGGACAGTACGATCTGCCGCATATCCGAAGCCAGTTGGTTTGCCGATAGCACGGGTGACAGGCTGCGCTTCCAGATCTCGGCAAACCGCTTCCTGAGCAGGATGATCCGGATCATTGTCGGCAAACTGCTGCTGGTGGGTACCGGCTCCCTCAGCTTGAGCGAATTTGAAAGCTACTTGGCTGCTGAGAACGCTCCCAAAGCCCTGACACCGGCTTATCCGCAGGGTCTATACCTTTCTAAGGTCACTTACCCTTTTCTGGACTTGGCTCCCCGCAGCTCCCTTTCCGCTATATTCCAGCACCAGAACACAACAGACTGGCAGTAGGCTTCCCCGCCCTGCCCGACAACAAATGAACCTAATGTGGAGATATACCTTTGTATAGGTAAGAGCTCTTACTTGATTCATCTTCTTTCTGCTGCAAAAAAAGGAGGTGAACACGCTCCGCTTACTCTCCATCAAGTTTATCCGCACAAAGACAATTTCATCCTGCCTCATCTTGGCATACCGCACACGCTTGACTTTTAACTATTCTGTTAAAAGAATTCACATTTTTCGATTCAATTCCAATGAACTATCAAATAAAAATTAACGACGCCGCCACTGTAGAGCAAATGCCAGGTTACTGGACAAATGAAGATTACAAGCAGCTTCTGGGCAAGTTCAATTATCCGGACGCCGATAAAGCCAGCAACGATACCCTGAACGAACTGCTTCTGATGGCCATCACCGACTATGAACCTAACGAAGCCGCTGCCATCCTGCTGGCGTATAAATTGGGCGAGGAACTCAACGAGGGGCAGATTGACCAAATATCCAATGACATGCTCTTGGACAAGATAGTGGAAGAGTACCCAGACATCAGCCTGCATGCCCGCCTCTTCCACATCAACCAGCTTTTATACAAGGCCTTCAACGGCAAATTCCCCAACACCAAGGCGACGCTGATTGACTGTACCATCACTCCGCTAGACGAGGATGCCGCGACTGAACTCACCCGCGAGATGGCATTGAAACTACTGGGCGCTGGGCTCTCGGACAGCAATCTGGTGAAAAGGCTCTTCACGGAGCAGATGGCTGGGGACAAATCCTTCCCGGAGGCAGAAAGCATCCTGTGGGAGCTCAAGCCAGCTGCCAACCACCTATACAGCATCCTGACCTCCGAGAACTGGATCAGTACCGATGATTTCACCTCTCACGAATTTGAAGGGGCCGTTGAAAACACCGAGCTGTTGGAACAGGATTAAGTAACAGGAACAAGTGAAAGACAGCGACAGGCTGCAGGTTTGAAAAGACTTGCAGCCTGTTTTTTTTTATACCATCACCCCTGCCAGCTCTCCCTAAAAACAGCAAACATTTCCGTAGAAACCAAGTTAAAGGAACAGGCCGTTTCAGGCTCAAATCAAATAACTTACCTCAACCAAAACAAACTTAACGCTATGTCATTTATCGAAACAGAGGACATCCAAAAGGGAGAAAACGTTTACATCAATTACCAAGATTATGGCGATGGGCAGCCCGTGATTCTTATCCATGGCTGGCCGCTGAGCCACAAGATGTGGGAGTACCAGATACAGGCCATTGTGGATGCCGGTTACCGCTGCATTGCCTACGATCGCCGTGGTTTTGGCGACTCGGACCAGCCTTGGTACCACTACGACTACAGCTCACTTGCCCTTGACCTTCGGGCCCTGATCGAGCAGCTTGACCTTTATGATTGCGTGCTGGTAGGATTCTCGATGGGTGGCGGCGAAGTGGTGCGTTACCTTTCCATGTTTGGTCCTGAACGAGTGGACAAAGCGGTACTCATCAGCTCGATCATCCCACTGGTGAAACAGACCGATGACAACCCGGATGGCGTACCGGAAGAAAAGCTAAACGAAATCATGAAGTCCCTGCAAACTAACCGGGTGCCTTTTCTGGCAGAATTTGGCAAACTGTTCTATAATTACACAGGCAAAAAAGGCACACTCAGCGAAGAGCAACTGCGCCTCGACTGGACGATTGCCTCTCTTGCATCGCCGCGTGCCGTCATCGAAACAGCCAAAGCTTGGGCACATACCGACTTCCGGCAGGAAATGCGAAACGTCAGTGTGCCTACGCTGATCATACATGGGGACGCCGACCAGATCGTACCGATCAAGACAAGCAGCGAGAAGGCGGCCGAGGGGATTCGCAACAGTAAGTACGTTGTTATCAAAGACGGCGCTCACGGCATCTTCGTCACCCACAAAGATCAGGTGAACAGCGCCTTGATCAGCTTTTTGCGAAGGTAGGTTTACTGAAAACGCAAAGCCCTGTCACCACATCGGAGACGGAGCTTTGCGTTTTAGATTATACGCTTGGCCATGAGCCAGTGCTTTTATACCTCAAAAACTCACTCTGTCAGCATCACTTCTACTTTCCGGTCCATGCGATTTTCCTCTTTGGAGGACTTTTCGCTGCCCATGTACATCAGACTGAAGCGCTCCCTTGATATCCCTTGCTGTATGAGGATGTTCATCAAAGACTCGGCTCTTTTTCGGCTCAGTTCCATATTGTAGGCCGCGCTGCCTGACTGGGAGGCGTAGCCGGTTAGCCTTACTTGTAGTTGGGGGTTATTCTCCAGTGCTGTTAGCAACTGATTGATATCGGTTAGGCTCTGCACAGGTACGCGGTGGGAATTGATGGGAAAGAATACAGCTAAGGCGCGGGGGGTGGGTGCTACCGGACCTGCCCTTTCTGTCCCCGGAGCAGACGCTGGCTGCGACAGGGTCAGCTCCTGCTCGTACTGCTGCAGGCGTAGCAGCACGCTATCATTCAAGGCGGCCTGCTGCGATAGGAAGCTTACCATGTTGGGGTCAGTCAACGCTTCGTATTCATCTGTCAGTTGGTTTGTCTGCAAAGAGTCTAGCATGCGCTGCTTCCGGCTAATCTCTGCATTCGCAGCAGCTAGCCGCTGCTGCTCTTTCTGGAGTTGGGCAATTCTTTGGTCACGTTGTGCAGGAGTATAGTATGTTCGCCTTTCATCCCGTTCATAGTCCCGCCTAATGACGGGCTCGTCCCTACGCTCGACTAATTCCTGCTGTTGCTCCTTGGTCACGGCTCGGGTCTGTTTTTGCTGCACCACAGAATCAGGCTCGACTACTTGTTCTCGAGTCACTACTTGCTCTCGTACCACCGCTTGTTTTGGCTCCACAACTCGTTCTGGCACCACCACTGAATCTGGCTTTGCAGCAAGGCGGGCCGTATCAGCGGCGGCAGGCAGCATGGTTGTATCCTGAATGTCTGTTTTTTCGAGTGGGACTTTCTCCACCTCCCCCGGTTTCAACGCTTGGGTAGTGTCTATTTCTATGGCTGTTCTTGTGGTTTCAAGCGTGTCTACGTGCCGCAGAACAGGGCGCTTTTGCAAGTCCGGCTCTGCAAAGGCAGTCGTATCCTGCTGCACGGGCATGCGCACATCCCGCGGCTCTAGTTTCGTAATTATTTGCAGTAAGTTTGGCTGTGGCCGGCCCTCCACTGATTGTAATAGCTCAACGTTGCCGGCATAGAACTGTGCTGCCCTGAATTCCGATTTACGGAAACCGAAACTGTAGCCCACCGTTATGCCCGTGTGTACAAAGGTGCTGTTGCGGCTGTTCTGCTCCAGATCAGCGCCCTCCAAGTGCCGCTCCCGCGGGTATACGGCTTCGGATTGTAGGGACACCTGCCACTGTTCTGATATTCTGAATTTCAGTCCCACTCCAAAAGGTATAAGCGGCACATAGCGCGACTCTTCATTAAAGTTTCCCGCGCTGGTTTCGAATATCCCTAAGCCATACCCTGCAAAGAAATAAGGTGACACGATAGCCGAAGTGTTCAGCAGCCAACCGTTGTCTGTATAGAAAATTCCACGCAGCGAGGCCGTGCGCACATCAGTCGTGAAACGGTTATCCAATTGGTCAAGCCCACGCACATCTCCGTACGAATAGGCCAGCTCCAACCCGAAATTGTTGCCAAGATGGCGGGTCAGCTGCAAACGGTACAGCAGGTTGCTGTTTGGCTTGAAATAGTCTGTTGTGCTGTTTTTATCGTTCTGGTAGTTTGCAATGCCGGTATAGCCGCCAAACTGCCATCTATATATGTCATGCTGCGCTACTGCCAAGTGGCAGCTGAGCAAAAGCAGGCATATGGAAACAAAATATTTCATGGCTATCTGCTTAAATCCATCCATAAATTCAGTTCCAAGCTCAAACCAACAAATGGCCTGACATACAAGCGGTCAAGGTTGAAATCGGAGATGGAAGTGGATGCTTGGCTGCTCTGTAGCAAGGTAGCACCAGCCTGAACTCGGATAAAAGGCAGCGCCCTATACCCTAGTGCCAAGTAGATGGGTCGTCTCACAATCGGGCCTGTCGCCTCGTTGTCATCACCAAAGTTCAGGTTCTTTAGGAAAACACCCGTCGACAGACTCGACCTTGTCCAGAAAGCTGAATTAAAAGGCGCCTTGCCAAACGGAATGGAGATGCCCGCATAAGGTGCCGTGTCAGAGGAGAAGTCATCGAAGTCTCCCGAGTAGTAAACCCCGCCATAACCCACATTGAGCGCGAGTACATTCCTTGTCTTTTCGGAGGCGTAGTCGGTCAGCTTCCGGGTGTCTGTGAGCGCGTGCAGGGGCGCGTTTGCAAATTGGGCCACTTCTTGGCTAACCAGTGATTTAAGCGCCTCGATTTGGCTGTTCGCATACTTCAGGCGGAGCGCCTCACTGCTTTCCCCTTCCGTGGCTACGATGTTGCGCCGCGCCCTCCGTAGGCGCATACTATTGATTTGATCAAGCTTGTCGAGCACAATGTCCGAGAAGCCGTCGAACTGATAGTTTATCTGGCTTCGATAGAGGTTAAGCCCTTGATTAACGATCGCATTCATGTCGCTGCGCATGTTCCGCGGATGCTTTTGCAGCACGACACTGCCGCGGCTCACCACAAACGACTGATCGATGTAAGCGTGCAGCGCACTGTTGAGCTGGTGCAGGAGCTGTTGCTGCTGCATAGCATTGGCCGCTTCGTAAAAGTTGATTAGAAAAGTGTATTTGGCATTTCCACGGAGCGGGTAGTTCAACGGGACTACGAATCTATTTTCGGGGTTACCTGGCCGCCTTTTCCAAGAGTTGACGAAGAGGGGCTCCTTGCTGGTGTCAGACGAGCCGTAGATGGCTACCTCTACCATCGCCACATCCTTGCCCACCGACCCGGTCAGGATAAAAGGCTTCTCTGCGGGCAACGGCTGCCCTTCGTTAAAATACATCCTGTCGTAATTGAACACTACGGTTTCATACTGGGCGAACAGCGGATAACTGATCAGGAGAGCAACTAGAAGTGTGTAGATTTTTTTCATGCGCGCATCATTAAGTCAATGAAAGGAAAAGTCTGTGCACAACCTTAGTGACTGGAAAGGGCGATGAAGGACTAACAGCTAAGGCACTCGCGGGACGTATTGTATGTATTTAATAACGCGTATTAATATTTAAGGTTTTAAGCTATATATAGGTATAGCCATCTGCCTCCGGTAGCGGTGTTACTCAGTTTATGGCTCCCTAGGTATAAGGTATAGCGGCTAGGTCCATTTCAAGGTCTAAGATGGAGTGCATTGGCAAACAGTTTAGGCTGGATCGGTAGAATGCCATACCTACCAATCTTCCCTTTTTCATTTCCTAACCTCAGAAATTTGCATCGGTTTTATCAGCTTCTCCAAGGTATAGCGCAGCACCTCATCGTGCTCATCAAGCAGGTGGTCGTGCACGATGTGGTCAGGTTTAACACCCGCTAATTTTTCATCACCGTTTGGGCGCACGATGTAGCCTTTTGGCACTTTTACCTCCACGCTGGTGCGGGGTAGTTGAAAGGAAAACTGGGCGGCATAGAGCGTAGGCGTATCGCCGGTCTCTTCTCCCACAATCACGCCAAAGCCATAGTCCTGTATCAATGCGGCGCTTACGGCGGCCATGGAGTAGGATTGCCGATTGACAAGCACGTATACCTTACCTTGAAAGCGCTGAGAATCCGGCATGGGCTGCTGCATGGGCTGCTCATAGGCGAAAGTCTCGCCGTCAGGATATTCGAGAATGTTACGGGTATAGGCATCAGGTATAGTGTCAGGGTACTGCTTTTTGGTATGCGCCTTGAGCACCTCACTGGTCCGGACGGTGAAGTCAGAAAACCATCGGAAAGGCTTGTCCGCGAAATAGGCGATCAGGTGATCGCTGAAGGTGTTGTGTCCACCGGCGTTGTTGCGCAGGTCCACGATCAGGTACTTGGCCTGACTGGTGTTGATGTCTGCAAAAGCACTGTCAACAAAGGCTTTGAACTGCGCCTCGCCATCTGCGTCGGGAGAGCTGAAAGGGCCGGGATGGAGATAGGCAACGCCCTCCACATACCGAAAGGAACGCTCGTTTTTCAGGATCTCGCCTCCCCTGCTGGCTTCGTAGGCCATCACGGTAATGGCGGGTATGGTATGCGTGCTTCTCTTGCCGGCAGCGTTTTTCACTTTTATTTTAAAGGAAGGCTTTTCGCCAAACACCGCCCAATAGTACCGGGGGAAAGACCAGAACTCAAGCTTCGCATCTTTGAAATAAGTCCGCTCTGCTGAGAGGTAGGGATGAAACGCCGCCTGCAGTTTACGGATGGGCTTACCGTTTAGGCGCAGTAGCTGGTCGCCCGCCCGCACCGTCGAATCAGGGGTATAGCTGTTGCGGACAAAGGCCTTGCCATCTTCGAAGGCCAGCTCGAGCGGGAACAGGGTGCCGTTCTGCATAGCGTAGGCGATATAGGAGCCTGCCGCAAAATCGACCTCGCTGTGGCCCACGTTTCCGATCGCCACTAGCCGCTGCATCAGCATGGTGGTCTGCAATAGGCTCAGGGAGTCCTGTCCGACAGACTTCAGAAGCTCTTGGTAAGCCGCATCGTAATCCTGTTTGCTGACATAGGCATAGAGGTTGTAATGCGCTTTTTGCAGTGTCTCGTAGGCATAGGCCATATCGGCCTGTACATCTGCAGGGGCAAATTTAATTCCACCGCTCTGAGCCTGTGCTCCGAAAGGAAATATGGCTATTGAGAGAAGCACCAGCTGTCGGATAAGTTTCATGCAGAGTCGATTGGGTTGGGAAATATGAATAGCTTTTTCCGGTTTAAATCTACTAAATTATATCTGTAGTCTAATAATTTTTAGCCAGTGTGTTTTGGCTATTTCCGTAGTGAAGCACAATCTTATTGGCTAGTACCGAGCCACTGTGCACAATGTAATTGAATGCCTTGTAACTCTAAAAAAAAGCCAGTGCCTCTTATTATAACTGTTATAAATTCGTATTGTGTTCTGATTCTTGCAGCATTGTTGTATCTTTTTGCCCTCTTGATTAGTACATGCCTTACCATAGTTGCCAACTTTACCAACTAAGGGTCGGAATACCGTCTGATGCATAAAAACAATGATTGAATTTGAAAACAGCTACCTACAGGTTTGGGTAGATCAGGACTTACACCTCATGCATTCCGAATGGCTACGAAACGTTACAAGCGATGAATATCGGCAGGGCAATATACTACTGACCGAGATGCTGCACCAGCACGCTATCCGGCACTGGATCGCAGACTCCGCCTCCCTAGGTGAGATTTGCCCTGAGGACGTAGTCTGGACCATTCAAGAATTGGCGCCCCGCATCATCTACTCCCCTGTTTTGAAAATAGCGCGCGTTAGCGGGGAAGATAGAATCAGCTATGTCAAGTTTAAGGAATTTATGGAAAAAGCCTCGATCAATGCAGCGGGTAGTTTGGAGGTACGACAGTTTATATCATACAAAGAGGCCGCAGACTGGATTGGCCAAATCACCTCATAAGTTTTATCATATCTCTTATTAAGCATTTATAGACAAAGCGTCTGTAGCCTTGCCTTTCCTTGGGTAAGGTTTGCCCTGTTTTCTAAATTCTTCTCCTAGGATTCCTTTCCTCTACCCTTAAAATCCGTCCACTGACAAAATATCACTAATTAATATAACTATTACAATAAAAATTATTTATTTTCAACCAATACTCTTTTGCAAATCACTAAAATTTAAAACTATGAGTTGGGGAAGAATTTTAAACTATTGGCTGGCCATTGTGTGCATTGTGTTCCTAACACAATGTTCCGAAGCCCGCACCGAAACACCGACTGATCAGGTCAACATGGGCGCTAGCGCTTCATTGGAGGCACAGCAAAACAACCAGACCCTGCTCAAACAGGGCGAGCACTTGGTGCTCATCGCCGGCTGCCACGATTGCCACACACCCAAAAAAATGACGGACAAAGGTCCGGTGAATGATATGTCGCGGGCACTCTCAGGACACCCCGCCAATATGCCGCCACCGGATGTGGACCGCGCTGAAATGGAAAAGAAAGGACTCGCGGTTACGCAGACACTTACGTCTTGGGTGGGTCCGTGGGGCATCTCCTACTCCTCTAACCTGACCTCAGACAAAACAGGGATCGGGAACTGGACGGAGAAGAACTTCTTTTTGGCAATCCGGGAAGGGAAACATAAAGGAATGGAGAACGGGCGCATGCTGCTGCCACCTATGCCTTGGGAAATGATTGCGAATATGACGGACGAGGAGTTGAGAGCTGTATTCGCCTACCTTAAGTCCACCAAACCAATCAACAACGTGGTGCCGGCCGCACAGCCTCCTGTTAGTGCCGGACCCGATAAATAAACCGACCGTATTGCGACTGCCAAGCCGCAACTTAGCACGCTATTGATCAATTGTCATACACAAAACCTCTTTAACTATGAAAGTACTTGTAATTGGCGGCACCGGGATGGTGGGATCCCAGACCGTAAAGGAGCTTTTGGCTCGTCATGTTGACGTAAGGGTACTTACCCGCAGCGAAGAAAAGGCGCAGAGCCTGCCAGCTGGAGCTGAAGCCGTGATCGGCGATATTCTAGACCCGCATACGGTGCGGTCCATTTTTAAAGGTATGGATGGCGTGTTTATGGTCAATCCTGTCAGCACGACCGAAACCAGCGAAGGCCTCTTCGCCGTGAACGGTGCCCGTATGGCGGGTATAAAGCGCTTTGTATACATGACGGTGCACGAGTACGACAAAGCTGTACATCTCCCCCACTTCGGTTCCAAGCTTGCCATTGAGGCTGCAATCCGGGACTCGGGCATGGAATATACCTTTTTGCGGCCAAACAACTTTTACCAGAACGACAATTGGTTCAAAGATGCCATTCTGCAGTACGGTGTATACCCGCAGCCTATTGGCGATGTGGGCATCTCAAGGGTAGATGTGCGGGATATAGCCGAAGCAGCGGCCATCGCCCTGACCACTGAAGGGCATAACGGCGAGATCTACAACTTGGTGGGACCGGAGCCGATGACAGGACAGCGAACCGCAGAGATCTGGTCAGAGGCGCTGGGCACGACAGTGACGTATGGCGGCAACGATTTGGATGCATGGGAACAGCAGGCCACGCAGTTCTTTCCGGCTTGGATGGCCTTTGATTTCCGCTTGATGTTTGAGTATTTCAACAAAGAAGGTTTGAAAGCCACAGCGCAGGACATAGAACGCCAGACCAAACTATTGGGACACGCACCTCGCAGTTTCGAGGCATATGCGCAGGAATCCGCCAAGGCATGGAAAGTGGTGGCTTAGTCGGACTTAGCACTTGATGCCAAATATGGCTATGGCATAAAACAAACACGCTCACAGCTTTGGCTAGCTGTGAGCGTGTTTGTTTTTTACGGATAGTTGTTATCGCTGCCGCAGGCTCTGCTTCCAGCGGTCCCAGAGTTGACGTTGCTCCCGGTTCAACACTGACTCAATGTTAGTCATTAGGTCGAGGCGGCACTTGCGCAGGGCGCGCATATGTATCAGTTTGCGGTCGTGTTTGTTGATCTCGTTTCTTACTCTTTCACGCAAAGAGGTAAGGCGCTGCTCCAATTCTTCGCGGCTGATGTTGCCCGCACGGTAATCGGCAACGTACTCTTCACGAACGGCATTGGCCTTGGCCAGCAGGTTGCGGTGCAGCTCATGTATACGCTGGCGGTGTTCTGCCACGCAGGAGGCATGATCCTTGGCAAAGCCGCTGATGGCAGCACGCTGGCTTTGGTTCAGATTTAGCTTCGGTAGTATGAAAGAGAGGGAGTGCCTCTCGCTGTGCATGGCCTCCGTGCTGCTAGTGCCAAAAGCAGAGCTTTCAGAACCGCTTGTCACATCGGTGTTTTCCAAACCATCCAAGTCTTCCAATTGGAATTCCTCAGATGCAAAAGAATCCAGCGCAGGGTCAATAGTGTCATCTTTCTGACACGACGTAAAAGTCAGGATTGCAGACAAGGCAAGCAGTCCCCAGGATAGTCGAAGTTTTCTCATGCGTTTTATCTTAAAGTGTTTTCTTCTAAGACGCTATAAACCTAGCATGGTTTAAATATAGCGCCCAAACTATTTTATTATCAACACTTTAAGCGCTCTTTTTTTCAGGTATAAGTGCAGGAATTACCGGCGCAGGTACTGGTCCTCTCCCCGCAGCCAATCTTCGCGAGCTGGAGAGAAGAAAACGAAGAATGTAGCATCTCCCTCCACGCGGATCGAGTGCGGTACATCCGGAGGCACGATCAGCACATCGTTGGCATTCACTACCATCTCACTGTCATCAAACTGGTAGCGCAAGGCACCCGATGTCACCATCATGTACTCTTCGTTCGGATGTGAATGCCGCGGAATCTCAGCACCGTTCTTGGCAGACATTCTCGTGAGTGTGGCTTTCTCACCGGTTACCATTTGCCGCGATACGGTTGCGCTCAGTCTTTCTTCTTCCAGCGCTTCCCACGATATTTTTCTTACTTCGTTTTTCATAGTTTTTTCACGTCATTATTTCTTTTGTTCTTCCCCATAAAATCCAGAACCCACCACATAGGTCTGCCCATTGTGCTCTACCTTGCGCACATAGGTATGTTTTGGGGTAGGTGTGTTCTGTCCGGGTTTGTACCAGTGGTAACTTGTCCAAGCGCTGCCCTTCTTCATAGCGGCCTCAATATATTCCCGCACAGCGTACTTTCCTGTCGCGTCTTTCTCTTTTAGCAGGTTCTTGCCTTCGAGGCTCGGCTGCGCCGGGTTCACCAGTTCCATTCCGTCTGGGGTATTCACGAACACGTAGGCATCCATGAAATAGTATGGTCCCTTTTTGTCGCGCAATTGGTCAAAAGCTTTTTCTCCGTCCTTCTCCACCAAGGCGGCGGCACGGTTCACCACATCCGTAATGAGCGCTTTGTCCATTTGCATGTTGTAAAGGCCCGCGCCGACGAAGTGCTTCTCACCTGTTGGGAAAGTCACTCGCTTCACAAAAGTGGACTTCCAAGTCGGGAAGATATCGCCGGGCTTGGGGTACTGGTAATGAACCCAGCCCTCGGCTTCGGGACTATTTGCTGCCTCTAGGAACATTTTCACAAAAGTCCTTCCCTGCACATCTTTCAGATCGCTGGTATTCTGGTTTTCGTAATCAGGTTCAGTAGGATGCAAAATTCCGGTCCCGTCCATTTTGGTAACAAAAACATAAGTGTCGTCCTGAAACCATTTGCTGCCTTTCTTGCGGAACTCTGGAAAGGCTTTATCACCACGTTTCTCTAGCTCTGACGCTGCCTGTCGCACCAGTGTCATCAGCTCTGTCGCCGACATCTGTTTTGAAGTGGCTGCTGCTTTGGGTGCATCGGCTAGGTATACGCCGCAGCCCACTCCGTAGGCCTCTCCGTCAATCATCGCTTTGCGGACGTAAGCGGACTTTTGCGTAGGGATGCTCTCGCCCGGCTTGGGCCACATGTAGTCCACCCAGCCCGAGTCACTGGTCTGCACCGTTTTGATGATCTCCCGCACCAAGTACTTGCCCTGCGCATCTTGCATATCGAAGTTGTTGTTGCCTTCCACCGATGGGAAAGCAGGATTGACGATCTCGACGCCCTCCATAGTGAAGACAAAAATATAGGCGTCCTTTGCAAGATAGGGTCCTGCCCGGTCGTGGAAGGTTTTAAAGGCCGCCTTGCCGTGCTTTTCAATTTCAGCTTGGGCGTTCTTCACAAGGTCTACCACAAATGCACGCTCCATGCGGTCGTTGTACATGCCGCTTCCCACCACGTAGCTTTTGCCCGAGGGGGCCTTGACCAGCTGCACAAAGCTGCTCTTCCAGCGCGGCAGCAGACCGCCCGGCACGGGCCACTCGTAGTGGTACCAGCCCGCGGGCTTGTTGGGTACAGTGGTAGCAGCATTGATGAGGCCGCGGATGATGGGCTTGCCGTTCACGTCCTTGAGATCGAGCTGGTTTTTGCCCTCCATGGAGGAGTCGGCGTGCACGAGCATGTTGCCCTCGGTATCCAGCACGAAGATGTAAGTTTCGCCCTCCCGCCAGCGGCTGCCCTCTTGACGGAATTCTGCAAAGGCCTTGTCCCCGCTTTTGCGGACCATTTCAGAGGCGTCTTTTACCAGCTGGACGAGCAGCTTGGTTGAGTCTTGCTGCGCTGTCTGGGTCACACCGCCAAGTGGTGAGGATACTTCATCAGTGTGCGAGCTATCCTTAAACTTAGTTTCTGTACTTTGAGCATGTACTGCCAAGCAGGATAGCAAAAAGATGATCGGTAACAAATGAGGCTTTATCATGAGGATTTTGTTTAGCGCTGTCCGGTTTTCCCATTCACTCCATAAAACCCGGACCCTACAATGTAGGTCTCTCCGCCATGCTGCACCCGGCGCACATAAGTTTGCTTCGGTGCCGGCGTGTTGTCGCCAGGTTTGTACCAGTAGTGCTCTAGCCAAGCCTTGCCATCTTTCATGGCTGCCGCGATCTCCTCCTTCACTACTTCTTTTCCTTGAAGGTCTTTGAGTTCCATGAGGTTTTTCCCTTCCAGACTGGGTTGGGCTGGGTTTACCAGTTCGGTTCCATCGGGACGCATCACAAACACATAGGTATCCATAAAGAAAAAAGAACCCTGCTTATCGCGCAGCTCCGCAAAGGCATCAGGTCCGCGCGCTTCCACCAAGGCGGCGGCCCTATTTACCAAATCCTCGATAAAGGCCTTGTCCATTTGCATGTTGTAAATGCCGCTGCCCACAAGGTAGCGTTTGCCTGAGGGGAAGGTCACCCTTTTCAGGAAGCTGGACTTCCAAGCGGGGAAGATATCGCCCGGTTCGGGGAACATGTAGTGCACCCATCCTTCTGCCTCTGGTCTTTCCCCCACCTCCAGAAACATTTTGCCGTAGGGCCTGCCGGCCGCATCCTTAATGTCACGCGCCTGTTTTCCCTCCATGGTGGAGTCAGCGGCATGGAATACCCGCGTGCCATCCAGTCGCCAGACAAAAAGATAGGTATCATCTTTGAACCACTTATCGCCTTTTCTTCGGAAGTCCGGATAGGCCTTTTCTCCGCGCTTGATGAGCTCTGAGGCTGCCGCCTCCACAAAAGATTTTAACTCGGTGGCAGTTATGGTTTGCTTTTTGGGGGTTGCTTTGGGCGCATCGGCTAGGTATACGCCGGCACCTACCAGCACCCAACTGTCCCCCATTTTCGCTTTGCTCACATAAGTGGATTTCTGCGTAGAGACATTTTCCCCGGGCTTGGGCCACATGTAATCCACCCAACCCGAATCGCTGGCCTCAACCGCTTTAAACATCTCCCGTACCAAGTACTTGCCTTCTGTATCTTTCAGGTCCATGAGGTTGCGCCCCTCAAGGTTGCGGAAGGCCGGGTTAACCAGCTCCACCCCCTTCGGGTCTAGCACAAAGACATAGGCATCCTTGGCTCTGTAGGGGCTTGCCGGATCGTGAAACTGCTCAAAAGCGGCACGTCCCCGCTTCTCAATCTCCCCCACCGCTTTTTGCACCATGTCCACTACAAACTCCCGCTCCATGCGGTCGTTGTACATGCCGCTGCCCACCACATAGCTTTTGCCCGAGGGGGCCTTGACCAGCTGCACGAAGCTGCTCTTCCAGCGCGGCAGCAGCCCGCCCGGCACCGGCCACTCGTAATGGTACCAGCCCGCGGGCTTATCGGGCGCAGTGGTAGCCGCCCCGATCAGGCCCCGGATGATGGGCTTGCCGTTCACATCTTTGAGCTCGAGCTGGTTTTTGCCCTCCATGGAGGAGTCGGCGTGCACGAGCATGTTGCCCTCGGTATCCAGCACAAAAATGTAAGTTTCGCCCTCCCGCCAGCGGCTGCCCTCCTTGCGGAACTCGGCAAAGGCCTTCTCACCCCCCTTGCTGACCATCTCAGAGGCGTCTTTTACCAGCTGGACGAGCAGCTTGGTTGAGTCCTGTTGACCCTGTTGGCTAGTATTGTCGGTGTATGAGCTAGATTGGCGGGCCTGTGTTTCGCATACAGTAAGACAGGCAAAAGCTGTAATGATGAAATAGACAACGATTTTCATGGATAAAGAAATGATTTTGTCAATACACGATTACCCCTTCGATCTGCACTTCCCCCTTGCCTGGTCCTGAGCTGCTAACTTCTGTTATGCCACTTAGTATATAAGAACCTGAGGCCTCTGCAAACCTGCCTGTACCCCCAACTATTACCAGTTCCTGATAAACTTCAACGCGGGAGGCATCATCCAGTATAAGGTTTCTTGTCACTGGTACACGGGCACTCCAGATAGAATTGCCGTGCTTGTCGTAAATGACAACGCTAACCTCCAGTTCTGCCATCAGTGCTATCTCAGCCGGAGTAAAAAGCGCCGACAGCTCATCAGTGAAAAACATAGTAACCGGAGCTCCTACAACCTGTGCCTCATTAACTCCAACAGGGATGCCATACTGGCTAAAATAGGCGTTGAACTTGCCAATATGCGTTGCATTACCCTCTCCTGATCCGAGAAACCATGCGGGCAGCAGATCCCCCTCCGTCCAACCTGCCTCTTCGTCCCCTATCAGAATAGTTGAAGTCACCATTCTTCCTTTAAATGGTCGTTCCACTTGTTTGCCTTTACCGAGCTCGCTTTCAGCGCTCACCTGCAGTTCAGTCAGTGGCTCCTTCTCACAACCAATCAAAAAGGGAATGAATACTGTCAAAAGAGCGGCTTTAAAAATTGAGAATATTTTCATAAAAGATAGGTTAGGTTAGTAAATGAAAATAATAGAACCGTGCTCAGGCTTTAGGGGCCTGTATTTTGTGAATCAGCAGGGGTGATGCTTGAGAGAGGATTTTGGCGAATTGCGTAGTACAGGCGGTATCAATTTGGCAATAGCCAATTTAGATTTATTATATTTTTTAACGAAATGTTTTTATTAATGTTCTGGCTAAGAATAGAACTACCACAGCCAAGGCCAGCCATCGGCCTCGGGGCGGGGTGTTACCCAACTTTTGGCTCCCCAAGTATAGGACACGGAGGTAAGATCAACGGTGGGATCTACGATGGGGTGCGGCGGGTAGCCGTTCAGGCTGAGGGTAGAGACAGCGTATACCTCCGGCCGCTCCATCCCCTGCCGCTCATACTCTGCCTTTAGGAACTGCGCAAACTGCCAGATCATATCCGGATGCTTGGGGAGTTCCCGCAGCTGCTCCCGCACAAGATAGTTGCTGGGCTGCACGTATACCGTATGTTGTGTGGCCCCATCCTTTACGAGGTAGTGCACATAACCTCTTTTGGTGCGCAGCATCATGCGCCACGAAAAGCGGTGCCCCTCCTCTGTCCAGTTCACGTCGCCGGGTATAAAGAAATGTCGCAGCGGAAAAAGCAGCTGAAAACTTAGGTATAGGATAAAGAACTGCACCCCCAGCTGCAGCTGCCACCTTGGCTGTTTGAGTGGAAGATGTTGCATGGCCTCCGGCACGATCCGCTTTTTGAAAAACCAGCGGGCGATCTGTTCCGGGCTGAAGAAGAGCACATTGGCCGCGATCATGAAATAAGGAAACACACCTACGTGAAACACCGCCGAGTTGAAAATGTGAAAGGTAAAGGCGACCCAGAAAGCGACCAAGCGGGTCCGGGACCAGAGTAAGGCGAACCCGATCAGGAAATCGAACACGACACCGCCCCACACCACCGTCTGTATCATGAAGGGTGTGTTCAAGTAGGGGCCGATCACATAAAAATGTGTTTTGTTGGCCATCCAGATGCTCATGGATTTGGCGGCCAGCCAATCGGGCTGCAGTTTGGCCACCCCGGCGTAGAAATACACCAGCACCAGCTGCGCCCTGAACAGCCAGAGCGTCCACTGCGGGGCCACTTCGCTTTCCAGCTCCGGCCGCCGCCGCACATCCAGCGAATATTTGCGGTGAGCGGGTAGGATGACCATCAGGCCGCTGATAAGCCAGATGAGATAGTGATGGTTGAGGTAGTGTGTTTTCTCGCAGAAAAAACTGTAGCCAAAGAGCAGAAAGAAAAGAAAGGCGGAAATTTTATACCTCCAGCCCACCATGATCAGAAAGCCCAGCAGCGCCATGAGCAGGTATAGGTATACCATACCGTTGCCGGGCAGCGGCTTCATCCACTCCAGTCCGATGTAGCCAAAGTGGTAGGTCGGCTCCACGTAGTGCTCCTGCACCCAGTTAATAAGCACAGCGCCTATACCTTCGCAGAACATCAGCAGCCCGAACAGGATGCGGAAGTATACCAGCGGGTAAATGCCGATGGGCTTGAGGAGCTCTTTCATGACGGACTGTATATAAAGCACCTACGACTTCGGGTGAATAAAAGGTCTATTCCTATACCTTAGCCCAGTACGGCAGTGGTCGGCTCCACGACTTGGTGTCTGTCTCTGCCAAGGTATAGCCGGTAAGGCAAAAGCAGGGCTTCGCTCAGAATCACTCCTCCTAGCAACCATGTTGCGTAGGGCAACTGTTTGCCTAGCGTAACAAACACCATGGCGGCAAAGGGGAGCATAAGCAGCGCGATGTCGAGTTTTTTAGCCAGTCCGCTGCGCACGATGGTGAGGGCAAAAGCACCCAACGCCAGCAGGGCAAAGATGTAGGTAAGCAGCAAGTTGAATGGCGCTACCGTGATGGTGAGCAAGCTAAAGCCCATACCTAGCCAGCTGAACAGGTTTTGCCCGATACGATCTGTCGCAGCTGGTGTGATCTGGCAGGCTTGGTTTGCCTGCAGCAGAAAGCGGAATTTGTGATGCTCCATACCTAGCAGCAGGAGGTTCAGGAATAGAAAAACAGTATTGACATAAGGGGTACCAGCCCACTTCATGGAAACGGTCACAGACAGGATGGCAATATTCATGGGCACCAGCATGATGGCTCCCAGCAAACTGAAGCGCTGCGACAGCAGCAGCATGCCACACAGGACCTGGCTAATGGCTACGACTTGCGCAAACAAGCCCAGACCATATTTCGAAAGCGCTTCCTCCAGCCAAGGCGGGCCGATCACCTGACCAAAATTCCCGCCAGTCAGTTTGCAGATGCCAGCCGAGAAGAAGATATACCCTAAGAAGAGCCGAATAAGGAGCAAGAGCAGTTCTTTGTTTCGCATCATGGTTAAAGCATTGAAGTACAGGTTACTAAATCGATAGCCTGTACAAGAAAGAACTTCCTGCGCAATGATGAAAATCTTTTAGACCAACGCCGGAAATATGACTGCTAACAGAAGCTGTAGCCTTTATTAGGGATTGTCTGCCAGCAAACGGTAAATCAGAATGAATACACTGACAATGACAATTGAGGTATAGATTTCCTTGTTATACCTAGCCAGCCAGTTGGGTAGGAAAATATCAAAATTGTCGCGTGTGGAGTCAGAGTATTTGCGGGCGACGACCGTAATGGGACACATCTTTTTAAATACGAGCAGCACCAATCCCTCCAACACAATAAGACCAAGGCAGATCCATACCCACTTGTCAATCCGGTTGGTGATGACGGCGTAAAGCAAATAGAAGATCACCACATTGAAAAAGACCCAGATAAGAGTATGCAGTACTTTTATGAGCAGCAGTTTTTGCTCACTAGTTAGCGTTTGCTTGTGTTCATGGGCCTGTTTCATTATATCGGGTTATCCTATATTATACTATGAAAAAGGGGGAAAGATTAATCACAAGGCAGGGAGATAATTGTTACTTCCACGAGGCCTTCCTATAGAACAATTAGATGCATAATTATTGAATTTCTTATATACAACTAGAAATATCTTTCTGTTGAAACCTTCTGACAATGAGGTAGTACTTTAAACACATGACTTTGTGCATAACAAAGAATATGGCACTAGATCATACCTAACCATCACCCTTTAATTTAGTTCAAGATGGATATACAGAAAGACTGGCAAGTATGTAACTCAGAAACGTTCTGGTGTGAAGTAGGCAGCAGTTCGCATGTGGTTCAACTTTACGAGAGCGATGATGCGCTTCTGAGCCTTTTGGAAGACTTTGTGGAAGGAGGCGTTTTGGCGGAGGACTGTGTCATGATTATCGCAACAAAGGAGCATTTGCAGGCATTGGAGCAGCGGTTAACGTCACATGGGCTGGATATTGAATCCCTACGCACAACAGACCAGTACATTGCCTTGGATGCTGATGAGACCCTCTCTAAATTCATGCTGGACGGTTTACCGGATCGGGAGCGATTCTTAAGGGTAGTTGGTGGGCTGTTTGATCGGGTGCGTGCCACCGGCAGGAAGGTGCGCGCCTTCGGTGAAATGGTGGCGATCCTGTGGGAGCAGGGCAATGCCTCCGCTACGATCATACTGGAGAAGTACTGGAATGAGCTTTTCGAAACCGATTCCTTCCCGCTATTTTGTGCTTATCCTAAGAGCAAATTCCCGAAAGGCGCAGCCAAAGATATTTCGCTTATCTGCCAAGCGCACTCTAAAGTCATTATCAATGTAGAGGATTCCAGATTTGATTTGTCTTACCGGGATGTGAGCTGATTGGCTTTCCCCTACTCTTTAATAGCGATGTTGATAAAAGACTGCACGACTAGGGTATCGCCTGCATGTAGCCTGGAGACGCCGGACGGTTCAAAAAAATTAGAGGAACCGTTTGTCACCAATGAGAATCCGCCGTGGCTGTTAGGCCGCTTCAATGTAAAAATCATTCTGCCAAAATGCAGTTCATCGCCTTTGACTGAAGCATAAAAGCGGTCTTTCGTTTTATAAGAATAGGTATAGCCTGTAGTGGGAGCCAGCGTCTGCCTATCATATTGGAGAGGCTTATACCGGCTAATGGCGGCTTTTAATTCTGTTAGATATTCACTTCCGGAATTTTCCAAAATAGTGTTTTCCTCGGTTGAGGTTAACTGAAGCATCCCGTCCACTTCTACTATTTCAAAAGCTGTTACGTTTCCTCTTTGCGATAGCTCGGCCTCGCTTTCAGAACGCAAAATAAATTTCTGATCTGTGTCCAAGTCTGTTTCCTTGTCTTCAAGATGGTACGACGTGCTATAAGTACTGGCAAAAGCTCGCGCACGTGCAGCATTTAACACTTCCCCATTACTCGTATACATGCGTATGGCGCTTGTATTAATTATTTTCTTCGTTGCAAAGGTAACGGGGTAATCCATTCTTGGCTCAGTGGAATCCTGATCGCAGGAAGCAAGCACGCAAAGGGAAAGCAGAACCGGGTATAGCTTTTTCATAAGATATAGTATCGCTGCCGCAAGTATACAACAATTCACTATACCTCCCACTACCCCTCTTGAGGTCGCTTAAAACAAAAGGGGCTGTCCTAAGCAGACAGCCCCTTCTTTCTTTACCATAGGTCTAATAAAAGCGGTAAAAACAATTCTTTCAACTTGCATACTATAACAGAGACAGCTTTAACAGGATGTGCGCTGCGTCAAGGTCAAAGCCTTAATACCGCGCAACAGGAAGTTTGGTATACATCCGGTAGTGTAAGAAAATCAGAAAGCCCATGTATATGACAGCACTTGTGATACACTCCACATAAAACAAAGTGGAGATATTGAGCATGGTAAGTTCAAGGTATAGGTAAAGCAGCGTGTGGAGGATAAGCCAAGTACCAAACCAGCGTGTCTTATCCATGGTATTGAGATCGTTATAGGTGAGCTTAAGCAGACTGTACCCCACGTTTATCAAAAACACGAGAATCAAGGTAAAGAACATGGGGTAAACAAAGACAACCCCTCTTCCAAACTCGGTCCCATACCTCAGAGCCAAATAAATAAGATGAACCGGCCCAAACAAAAAGATGACAATGGCATCCAAAATTGCGGTTTTGAATAGCAGGAATAACTTGCTCATATTACGTTAGTGCTTGTCTAAATTCTGATTACCGAGATTAGCCAAATTGCACCTTTTTGCAGCATTAATTCTACCGCCACTTCTTGCACTAGACAGCTCTATACTCAGGAACTGTGTGATCTTCAAGCAAGTGGCGCAATTGGCACCTTCAATATAAGCATAAATTAAATAAACACTATATTTAAAATTAACTATTTTAAAACAAGACAGCCGCTACCCAAAGGCAGCGGCTGTCTTGTTCAAATTAAGGTATACCGGTGGTTTACCAGTCGTCACGGTTGCGGCTGAAGCCACCTCTGTGAGAACCGTAGGCACCGTAATTACCAGATGAAATGCCGTAGCTACGGTCGCGGTCGAAATCGGTGCTGCCGTAGTCATCCGAGAAACTGCTCGAAACACCTGCATTCGGAATGCCTCTGTTTGAGCGTACGGATGACTGCCCTGTGCGTCCGTAATCGGAAATGCCATAGCCTTCGCGCATGCGGTCATGGCTCATTCCGCCACGGCGCTCTCGGCTACCATAACTGTCGCGGTCGCTATACCTGTCACGGTCGCGATCTCCGAAATCGTCGCTTCGCTGGCTATACCTGTTACGGCTGCTGTAGCTGTCCGTGAAATCGCGGTCGCGGTCTCGGTCACGCTGCTGGAAGCCATAGTCACGGCCACGGAAATCGCGGTCTTCTTCCCGTCGGCGCTGCTCGTAGGCGCCTCCACTATCTCCTTCATGATAGCTTTGTCGCATACCTCCGCGGTCACGGTCACGCATGTAGCGGTCGCGGTCGCGATCCATGTCCGGATGGTGGCTTTGGTACTCCTGCTCGAATTCGTTTGTCAGGTTGCGGGCGCTGTGGTAGTGTTCGTCGCCACGGCCGTAGCCGGCGCCCCCGCTGTAATCACGGTTGTAGTTGTCACGATCGTAGCGATCTCTTTCTCGTCTGTCCATAGTTTTGAATCAGGTTTAAAAATGAAACTTCCCTTTTTAAACGACGGCAGCGGCGTACGGTTCTATCGACTGTGCGCTAGGTCTCTTTGATGCGCGAAGCCAGTAGTGTGAACAGGATGTATAAAAACCCGAATACCCCCATGGCAATCAGGGCCCAGAACTTCTGCTCATTCTTCTCCTGCCAGTAGTCCCGGTCCGCTTCCGTATCCTGCAGTCTTTTCCGGATGGCCTGATTGGCCAGTTGCTCTATTTCCAGTTCACGGGACAGGGAGTCTGCCGCCACCGGGCTTTGCAGGTAGACTGTATCAGTGATAATCCTGCTTTTGTACTCTATCCTTGGCTTGCCTTCTCGGGTATAGCCATTCGTGTAAGTGGGTGTGGGCGATCGGCCCAAGTCGGGCGTGAGACTAAGCCTTGTGGGATCAAGCGGTTTTGGAGCGTATACGGCCGGCGGGTAGAACTTCGGGGGGAATGTTTTGCCGGCGTCATCCTCTACAGGGCTTTCAGCCTCGCGTGAGGTGGCGCAGGAGCACAGCAGCAGCATGATCAGTAGGGTCCCTCTCATTTCGGATAATGCTTGTCGGTTCTATGCCATTTTCCGGCGCTTGCCGGCGCATTCCCAATCCTGTGTGCATACGGAAAGCAGCGCTGCTTAGCTGCTTCTATCCTCCATATTTCTTAAAAACGGGAGAGGCAGCCGCGGTCTTTTGCGGCTGTCTCTCCAGCTTGGTTCCAACTTACGCCGCTCAGCAGCGCAGTCATCCCTATTTGATGGTATGCGACTTTAAAGGGTAATTGCCATGGTCACCGGCATCGGTCAGGATCAGGCCCACGCCTTTTGCCCAGAAGTAGTTCATCGGCACCCCCATATCTATTTCCATACCCATCCAAACTACGGCGGTATTCAAGCGGACATGGATCACGTTCTGATAAGTCTTTCCTTCCACGGTCTTGGTTATGTCTTTGGCTTCAATAGAGAAAGTCATATTGGTATTAATGCCGTCCATGACAACAGTCTCTGTCCAAGTATCGCCCACCGGAGCGTTATCTTTCAGGAACACGAGGGCTACCCCGGCAAAGGCTTCTTCCATCCCTTCCAAGGTGTACACGCCATTCGCTTTGTGCACATAAGACATACGTGTTTCACTACCCTCTTGTGTTTCCATCTCGTGGAAGGTCTTGCCACCGATTTCTTTGGTTTTGCCAGTAGCTTTTACGGTGTAGGGCGAGGAGCCGCCATACGTCCATGTAGAGCCCTGTGTAGTAGGCTGGTAATCGAGTTCAGCCGTAGCGTCCGGCTCCGGATCGTCTTTATCGCTGCAAGAAGAAAATGCGCCCAAGAAGAGGCACCAGATGATCACGAGTTTAAGTTTGTTCATATATAGTGGTTTTTGAATGCAAAGTAACGCAATTGCTCCACATTATAAAATGAAGGTTACTCACTTTAAAACAAAATCGCAGTTTCATCTCCATTACACAGGCACCCTACTACAGTGCCAATTGCCGTCTTAGTAAAGCCCAGTGGCAAATCACCTACAACCGCGGTATAACGCAGCTTTGGCAACGTCACTGCAACGCTCCGAGGCCAACTGGATAGAGTATAATAAATCTTCTCCCAAAGTAAATCAGCGTCGCAGGCCACTCCAAACATGCCAATGCTTTTGAACTGAGAAAGTAAATTTCACGACTAATAAAATACTTAAAGGTCTTTTTATATTTTATTTTTCTTGTGTAACATGCGTCACACTAAATCATTTTGTTGTGCACGAATTTTACAGCATCAGTCAGGGACAGAAAACCCCGGATGAACATGGCTCACAATAGAGAGCCTAAAAAAAGACACATACTTACAAACCCAAAAAATTAGCCATATGAAACCTGAGAAAATTGTGATCGTGGGAGGTGTAGCCGGAGGCGCTACTGCAGCAGCCAGACTTCGCCGCCTGAATGAGCATGCACATATTGTACTGATTGAACGAGGCGAGTACATCTCTTTTGCCAACTGCGGACTTCCTTACTATATCGGCGGAGCAATCGAAAACCGAGACAAACTGCTCGTGCAGACGGTGGCCGGCATGTCAGACCGCTTTAAGCTCGACATCCGGAACCGCACCGAGGCAGTGCGTATCAATCGGGATGAGAAAACAGTGCTCATGCAAGACCTTCGCACGCAGGAGGTATACACAGAATCCTACGACACGCTCATTTTATCGCCGGGGGCCAAACCCATGCTCCCTCCCATACCAGGTATAGCAGAGGCTGAGCATTTGTTTACACTGCGCAACATTCCGGATACTGACAAGATCAAAGGATTTGTAAACAAGGTGCGCCCACGGAGGGCCGCTGTTGTAGGCGGAGGCTTCATTGGCCTAGAAATGGCAGAGAACCTGCACGAACTCAGCATTGAGGTGAGTATAGTAGAGCGCTCAAACCAAGTCATGGAGCCCCTCGATCCTGAAATGGCCGCCAGTCTGCACCTGCACCTGCAAGAGCAAGGGGTTGCACTCTACCTCGGTGATGGCTTAGCCAGCATAGAAGACCACGGCAAAAGACTAGTGTTGCAGAGCGGAGCAGAATTGCATACCGACATGATCATAATGGCAGCTGGCGTGCAGCCTGAGAGTACACTGGCAGAAGAAGCCGGACTGGCCTTGGGCAACCGCAAAACCATTGCTGTAAATGAATACCTGCAAACCTCTGACCCTAACATATATGCCGTGGGCGACGCCATCGAGGTACGGGACTATGTAAACGGCACGGCCTGTTTTGTGCCGCTTGCTTGGCCCGCTAACCGACAGGGCCGCATAGTAGCCGACAACATATTCGGCAAAAAAACACCTTACCGGGGCACGCTCGGTACTGCCATAGCCAAAGTGTTTAACCTGACCGCCGCTACCACCGGTAATAACGAGAAGAACCTGAAACGCCAAGGGATTGCCTACCATGCCGTGCATATCCACCCCAACTCACATGCGGGCTATTATCCCGGTGCTAAGCCAATGGCCCTCAAACTCCTATTCTCTCCCAAAGATGGCAGCATATTGGGTGCGCAGGGAGTCGGTGAGAAAGGCGTTGACAAGCGGATCGACGTACTGGCGACTGCCATTAAGGCCGGCCTGACCGTACACGATCTACCTGAGTTGGAATTGGCTTATGCCCCACCCTACTCTTCTGCAAAAGACCCTGTGAATATGGCAGGCTATGTAGCGGTGAACCTGCTGGAGGGTATGCTGGAAACCGTTCAGTGGAATGAGATAGATGACCTGATGGCGGCTGGCCATTATGTACTGGACGTGCGCGAGGACTCCGAGCGGATGACAGACCACATGGCAGGCTCGGCACACATTCCGCTGCACGAGCTACGAAACCGCTTAAGCGAGCTTCCGGCCAACGAGACAATTTATATTTATTGCCATGCTGGTCTGCGTGGTTACTTGGCCTTGCGTATTCTACAGGAAAACGGCTTTAAAGCGAAAAGTCTGGACGGCGGTTTTAAAACCTATTCTATCGCCCGATACGGATCAGCCGAAAACGTAAGCGCCAGTCGTAAAGAACAGGAAACAGTATGCTAGCAAGCTGACACAATTTCCCCGGTTGGCTTAGCGTGCCCACCGGGGAAACAGGCTTGTTAGGTTTAGAAATGGCATTAAACAAATTCGCCCCGGACGAGTTAAATACTTGATGCAGTCTCCCGCACCCACCAAAAGTTACAAGGGAGAAATCTGTTTGAAGCTTTTTCTGACAATTTAACCTTCCGGAATCTGACTCCTCTTATACCTTGCGCACCTCCTTAGAATAGACGCTGAAGCATAAGCCTCCCCGGCATGCAACAGGAACCAGAGACTACTTCAGTCCCAATGGTTCCCAATACATTGTCTGATCTTTAGTCCGAACAAAACAGCAGCCCCTTTTATAAAGTATATTGTTGCAGTTCTCAGCTAAACACCGGATATTGGAATGGCAGGACAGAAATGGCATTCCCAAGCTTCTTTTTCAAATCCATCAAGCCGAATTGCAGAGGCGCTTTTCCAGTACTGCTTCAATTAGAATTATGACTAAACACGCTTCCCTGTCTTCTGAGCTTCTACGCTTCCTTGATGCAGTGCCTGATCTATACCTGATTCTTTCGACTGACCTTTCTATATTAGGAGCCAGCAAAACTTACCTAGAAGCAACGCAGCTTAAGCTTGAGGCTGCGCTTGGTCGCTACCTCTTTGAGGTCCTCCCTGATAATCCTAACTTGTCTGAGCCGGATGGCACTATGAATTTGCGACTCTCGCTGCAATGGGTGATTCAAAACAAGAAACCCCACCAAATGGCGCTGCAGCGTTATGATGTGCAATCACCTCCGGAGACGGGAAATTTTCAGAAAAGATACTGGCTGCCTACCAATACCCCGGTACTAGACGAAAATGGCGGTATAGAGTACATCCTACACAAAGTAGTGGACGTCACAGAGCAGGTGTTAGCCCAAGAAGGACTGGAAAAGAGCAAACACCAAGTGGAAACTTTGTATGGCCTGCAGCAAATAACGAAGGAGGAGCTGGCAGCAGTCCAAGCTCAGCAGGCATCGTTCCATCAGCAGGAGGAGATCCACGCAGCCGAATACGCCGGATATCTGGAGTTATCAAAAGCAGCTATCGAAATACAGCGAAACAGGCTTCACGCCGTTTTTATGAACTCTCTTATCCCATTTCTGGTCTTGGATGGCCCGGAGCTGAAGTTTCAGCTGTTTAACCCAGCCTTCCAGCGTGCTTTCCCGACCAAAAACGTCTTGGGTAAACCCTTTGTAGAAGCCTTTCCGGAACTGGCAGGCACCCCTTTGATTCGCTCCATAGAGCAGGTATACAGAACAGGTGAAACATACCAAGAATCAGAATATCCGGTATCACTTTCACGCCACGGCGATGGCACATTGGAGGAGCTATATTTCACCTTCACTTACCAAGCGCGCCGCAATGAGCAGGGCGAGATTGACGGCCTGCTGTTGTTTTTTTACGAGGTGACGGACCACGTCATGTCTCGAAAAAAAGTAGAGCAGAGCGCTGAGACGCTACGTCTGATTACCGATGCGCTGCCTGTGCTGATCGGCTATCTGGACAAGGAGGAGAAGTACCGCTTTACCAACAAGGCCTACGAGTCTTGGTTTCCGTTAAAAGCAAATGAATTACTGGGTAGGCCTGTACGGGATGTGATAGGCGAAAAAGCCTACAGCGGTGTGAAACAATACATCGACCGGGCACTGGCCGGAGAGCGCCTCAACTATGAGAGCCGAATGCCCTACCGCGAGGACTTTGTAAAATACATCTACAGCAGTTACGTGCCTGATATCAGAGACGGCGAAGTGGTCGGCTTCTATACCTTGGTGCATGATATAACCGAGCAGACAATAGCCCGGATGAAACTGGAAGAGAGTGAACAGGAGGCAAGGGCACTCACCGAAAAGCTCGCCGCGACCAACCTGGAGCTGTCGGATACCAACACGCAGTTAGTCCGCATCAATGCGGATCTGGACAATTTCATCTACGCGGCATCTCACGACCTAAAGGCTCCCATCTTTAACATCGAGCGACTTTTGCTCATTCTGCTGGAGTCTATACCTAGCGAGGTACGGACTTCTGATGAGGTCAAGGGGGTAATCGAGATGATCGAAAGCTCCATCGCCCGGTTTAAGCGCACCATTGAGCATCTGACGGATGTGACCAAACTGCAAAAGGAAAACAGCCAAGAGGTTTCAGAGGTTAACCTTCGCGAGTTAATCGATGATGTAGCGCTTGACTTAAGCAGCCAGATCGAAAAGGCCGGTGCTAAGCTCGAAATCGACGTAGCCCCTCACATGGCCATTAGGTTCTCCGAGAAAAATATGCGCTCTATTGTTTACAACCTGCTTTCCAATGCCATCAAGTACAGCTCCCCGGATCGTGTGCCCCTTGTTCAGATAAGCGGTAAAACCTCCGGCGATTTTGCCATAATTACGGTACAAGACAACGGACTAGGTATGAGCCCATCCGGGCAGCAAAAAATATTTTCCATGTTCACCCGACTGCACGACCACGTAGACGGGTCCGGTATAGGCCTCTATATGGTGAAGAGAATTGTGGAGAATGCTGAAGGACGGATTGAGGTTAAAAGTAAGGTCGGGAAAGGCTCTACTCTGAGCATTTACCTGAAACGATAAGCGCTCACTAGTATCTACGCGGCTTTTTGCGAACTTGCGCACCTAAATTGCGCTATACCCTGTTTATGGATACTATCCGTTTTTTACCACACGACAAGGCCGCCGAACTGCTCCATTCCATTCAGACGTCTTCCATCAAAACGGAATATGCCCCGGAAAAACACCGGCTTACACTGCTTGACGAAAAGGGTCTGGAACAGATCCATTTCCGGTTGCCGATCACCGTTCCGTACGCAGCGACAGGTATAGCCGAAGCAAAACCGGTAAACTACATTATCCTGCTGATTCAGGCGGGTAACTGCGCCATGGGCTATTTTGAGCAGGGGCGCTGTCTGAACCACAAGGTGTTCCGCTCCTACATGGTGCGCAAGAAGCAGGGCAAGAGCCAGATCAAATACCTCAAGACCAAAGGGAAATCCCGGGCGGGTTCGCGTGTTCGTTTAGGTGAGACCGCTGAATTTTTCGAGAATATAAACGGACGTCTACAGGAGTACTTTCAGCAGCACCGTATCGACCGCATTGCCATCAGCTGTTCTAAAACCCTTATCCCATACCTGTATACCTCCGCTATTGCTACCCCCTTCGATAAGCGAGACCCGCGCCTGTTCAAGATACCCAAGCACATCCATACCCCCATTTACGAAGTGCTGCTGGACGCTAACCGCTTTTTGCAGCGCGGCCAATTGATCGACCTGAGCGGCTCAGGGTTTACGGCGGTGCCCCTGCTACATGACTTTCTGTTGGAGAATGAAAACCTTGATGTTTCTGAGGAACTAATAGGTATACAGGACGATGAGGCGGACGAGGTGTATGTAATGGATGACTGGGATGAGGAAGATAGTTTCGACGGGGAATTTGACGATAACGAAGATGAAGATGACATAATAGAATGGGACTAAAAGCAACAGAGGCAGCGACCGTTGGTCGCTGCCTCTGTTTTGGCTTATCTTCAATTATTAATCGCTTTTTTTACGGGTTAGCAACAGCACGGCGGCGGTGGTAACCAAGGCCATCACCCCCACTTTTTGTATTAGTCCGCTGCGGTTATGCTCCCAATCGGCTTTCCAACCTTTCTCGGCAAAAATATTGGGTACCTTGCCATGCGCAAAGTCCTCTATCACGCCCTCCACCACATTCACGCGGTCAGCCATGAGCAGCGGTAGCCAGTGCAGGTAGCTGTTTTCGCTGTGTTTGAAAGCGAAGCGCCTAATCATGCCGCTTAGTCCGCTCGGTGGCATGGAGGTGCCGAAAACGGCAGTTACATTGGGGCGCTCGTTTGAGTGCAGCACTTCAATGTTGATGTCCTGCTGCGTCGGTCGCTCCCAACTATAGCCCTCCTGTTCCGCGTCGGTGCGGTGCTTCATAGGGTAGGTCGGATCGTTCTTCAGATCAGCGTCTATTCCCCAGTCTTTTATATGCGAATAATCTTTTGGTGTTTTATTTTCCATGATGATGTCTCCTTTACTATCGAGCTGATGGTGGAATCAGCACAGGCTTGATGCAATTGTCCAGTTTCTCTGAAAAAATATGATAGGCATCCGCAATATCCTCAAGCGGCACGCGGTGTGTGATCAGTGGCTTGGGATTGATCACGCCATTCTGCACATGATCGATTAAGCGCGGAAGCAGCCTTTTCACCGAAGCTTGGTTAGCCCGGATCGTGATACCTTTGTTCACCACGTTGCCGATCGGTACGAGGTTATCGGTAGGGCCATACACCCCGACAATGGACAGGATACCCCCCTTTTTAAGCGAGTTGACGGCCCAGTGCACAGCTGTGGCGGAGCCCGCCTGCAGCAACAACTTTCGACCTGTGATAGTCTGCATCAAATTGCCGGATGCTTCCGCCCCAACTGCATCGATGCACACGTCAGCACCCATCCAGTCGGTTGTTTTTTTCACAAACAACACGGGGTCGTCCATTTCCTCATAATTATAGGCCTCACAGTTAGCGTAGTTCCTCACAAATTCCAGTCGGTACTCCAGTTTGTCGATCACGATCACGCGCCCAGCACCGAAGAGCCAAGAGCAGCGCGCCGCCATGATTCCAATAGGGCCGGCACCGAATATCACGACCGTGTCGCCTTTCTGTATACCGCCCATCTCCGCGGCTTGGTAACCGGTGGGTACCACGTCGGTCAGCAGCACGGCATCATCCGGGTCCATCCCTTCCGGTATCACCGTTGGTCCGACATCGGCGTAAGGAACGCGCACATATTCGGCCTGTCCGCCATCGTAGCCGCCAGCCGTGTGAGAGTAACCGAAGATGCCACCCACAGCCGTAGCCTGCGAGTTGGACTCGTGGCAGTTACCAAAAAGTCCCTGCTTGCAGAAATGGCATTTGCCGCAGGCGATGTTGAAGGGCACAATCACCATGTCACCCACTTTCAGTTTTTGCACTTCAGAGCCAATCTCGGTTACTTCCCCGATGAATTCATGCCCGAAGGTCATGCCCACGCGGGTGTCGGGTACATTGCCATTGTATAAGTGGAGATCAGAACCGCAGATACAGGAGCGCGTTACGCGCACAATCGCATCTTGGGGATGCAGTATTTTGGGCTCTGGTTTTTCATCGATGCGGACCCGCTGTGGTCCGCGATAGTTCATTGCCAGCATAAGTTTGTTTTCAGTGGTGTTAGATAATGCGATACTCGCCACCTAGCCTAGGTTTTCGTTTCGCGTTTAAATAAATACTATTCTATACCTCAAGGGTTACAAAAATTGGATTTTTAAAAGGAAGCACTATATATAAATTGACTTATATTTATAACTGCCTATCATGCTGGCATCTCAGGTTTTATCAAAAGAAAAGGCACAGATTTCTATCTGTGCCTCAACTAATTTCAGTCCTCAAAATGGTCTGCAGATGACTATTTCATCCCATCAACTTTAATCTTGGTTCTGATTTGTTCCGCCATCTGCGGCGTTACATCCACATGGTGCACATCGTGTGCGTGTTTACTGGCTTGCGCCATCACTTCCTGTTCGCTATTTGCCTTTACTTCGGCATCGCAGTCAAATCCGACGTCCCTGCATTTTAATGTTTTCATAACGTTGATTGGTATAAAGTTTAACAATGGATTGCATGCTTACAACATTAATTATTATACTCTATACCTACTGAATAACAATATGTTACCAAACGTTTTATATTCCACTAAACAAACTAGATGCATCCCATACAATCACTTACAGCCCTTTTCAGATTCTCCTAAAACATCAGCATGCTGACATATTCCGTACAACCTCTGATTAATCGGGGATGTAGCAATTCCCTCCTATTGACAGCTTAAAACAGACAGACCTTATACATGGCAAAAGCAGATCGGCAGCAAGCATCGGAAGAAATGAAAGGTTTCGTGCGTGTGCGAGGCGCGCGTGAGCATAACCTGAAGAACATCGACCTATCCATACCCCGCGACGCCTTGGTCGTGTTCACGGGTGTCTCTGGTTCCGGCAAATCGTCCTTGGCTTTTGGCACACTTTACGCTGAGGCGCAGCGGCGCTATCTGGAATCGGTGTCGCCCTATGCCCGCCGCTTGTTTCATCAGATGGCCGTACCCGATGTAGATGCTATTGAAGGTCTGCCGCCCGCCGTGGCCCTGCAGCAACAGCGCGGCACTCCTACCACCCGCTCTTCGGTGGGCAGCGTCACGACCCTGTCCAACCTGCTGCGCATGCTTTACTCCCGTGCCGGCGACTACCCGCCGGGGCAGTCCATTATCTACGCCGAGGCTTTCTCCCCCAACACCCCTGAAGGAGCCTGCCCGGCTTGTCACGGGCTGGGGCGCATTTATAAAGTGACCGAACAGTCCATGGTGCCAGACGGCTCCCTCACCATTCGAGAGCGGGCCATTGCAGCTTGGCCCACCGCTTGGGGCGGTCAGAACCAGCGCGACATTCTGGTGAGCATGGGATTTGACGTGGACAGACCTTGGCGTGAGTTGCCACAGAAAGACCGTGACTGGATACTCTTCACAGACGAACAACCTGTGGTGCCGGTATACCCCGGCTATACGCCCGAACAGACCCAACGCGCCCTGAAGCGAAAGGAGGAACCAAACTACATGGGCACGTTCAGCAGCGCCCGCCGTCATGTGTTCCATACCTTCGCCAACACCAACAGCCCGCTCATGAAAAAACGGGTGATGCAGTACATGCTGAGTACCGACTGCCCCAACTGCCAAGGCAAACGGCTGCGCCCTGAGTCACTGGACGTGAAGTTCGCCGGCTACGATATAACAGAGCTGTCGCGCTTGCCTCTGAAGCGTATTCAAAAAGAACTGAGGCCTTTCGCCGAGGGCACCGCCACCGGGCATGAACAGCAGGAGGCAGAACACCCAGAGCAAACTATCGTGGCGCAGCGCATCGCCGAGGACCTTTGCGCCCGCATCGACGTGCTGCTCGACCTCGGGCTGGGCTACCTCTCGCTGGAGCGCAGCACCCCCACCCTGTCGCCGGGTGAGCTGCAGCGCCTTCGCTTGGCCACCCAACTCTACTCGCACCTATTCGGAGTGGTGTATGTGCTCGACGAGCCCTCCGCCGGGCTGCACCCCGCCGACACGCTTTCCCTGCTCAAGGCCTTGGACGGATTGAAAGCAGCGGGCAACTCGCTCTTTATCGTGGAACATGAAACGGAGGTGATCCGACACGCCGATTGGATCGTGGACGTGGGTCCGGCCGCCGGTGAGAAGGGTGGTGAGATCCTGTACAGCGGTCCGCCTGAGGGTCTCCAAAAAGTAAAAGCCTCCAGAACCGGCGAGTACCTGTTCGGTAAAGCGGAAGTACTCAACCCTAACCCACGACAAGCCAAGGGCTGGTTGCAACTGTCCGGTGTCACGCGCAATAACCTGCATGATCTCAGCGCAGAGTTTCCGCTGGGTGTTTTCACGTCTGTTACAGGTGTGTCTGGATCCGGCAAGTCGAGCTTGGTCAGTCAAGTACTGGTAGAGCTGGTAGCCGCGCACTTAGGCCATGAACTGCCCGTGGAAGAAGAGGAAGGCGATGAACTGGAGCGTGCCGCGCCCTTGCAGACGGGCGGTCACATTGTAGCAGGTATAGAGCACATCAAACGGCTCGTGCGGGTGGACCAGAAACCCATCGGCCGCACACCGCGCTCCAACATGGCGACGTATACCGGCCTGTTTGACCACGTCCGGAAATTATTCGCGGCAACACCCATGGCCAAATCCCGCCGATATGACGCGGGGCGATTCTCCTTCAACGTTGCCAAAGGGCGCTGCGAGAACTGCCAAGGCGAAGGCTTCGTGATGGTGGAACTGCTCTTCCTGCCGAGCGTATACGCCCCCTGCCCTGTCTGCCACGGTGCGCGCTACAATGCCAAAACGCTGGAGGTTACCTACCGCGACAAAAACATCGCCGACGTGCTGGGCATGACCGTGGATGCCGCTTGGGAGTTCTTTGATGAGGAGCCGGCCATACACCGGGCGCTCACGGTACTGCGCGAAGTCGGGTTGGGCTACCTCCGGCTCGGGCAACCGGCTACGGAGCTCTCCGGCGGTGAGGCGCAGCGTATCAAGCTGGCCACCGAACTGCAGCGCTCCCAGCGGGGCAATTCCCTCTACATCCTCGACGAACCCACCACAGGCCTGCACCCCGCCGACGTGGACAAGTTGATGACGCAACTCGATAATCTGGTTGAAGCTGGAAACACTGTGATCGTAGTGGAGCACGATATGCGCGTGGTGGCCGCCAGCGATTGGGTGATAGACATTGGTCCGGGCGCCGGCGAGGACGGAGGGCTTATTGTTGCTGCCGGCACACCTGCACAGGTTGCCAAGTCGAAAGAGAGCAAAACCGCACCTTTTTTAAAAGGATTGTGAAATTAGAAGTTTTATAAACCGAAAGCCCCCGCATTGTAAAAATGCGGGGGCTTTCGGTTTATTTTTTATGCTCTACTGTTACAAAGAAAACAGCACATTCGCTTGCAGGATCGATTCGTTAAGGCCCTCTATACCCACGACATTGCGCCAGTAGCGCCACTCGGTGCCCATGTATACCTTGCCGGGCTTATCCCAGAAATTACCCATGTCCACGTGAAACTGCGGCTGGGTGAGGTACTGGTAAGTTCCGGGCCCGCGGTCACCGATGAGGTCCATAAAACCGCGGAAACGGAAGCGGACGCGCTCTGAAACAGGAATTGGAATATCCCAGCTGGGCGTGATTTGGTACGTGCCGCTGTACTCGGCACCATGCTGCTTGTAGTAATAGGTTTCGAGTTGCAGCAGTCCTTGGCCGGGCAAACGAAACTTAAAAGCCGGACCGGCCGTGTAGGCGAAAAAGTCCTCCATACCGCCGAACAGCACGTTGATACCGCCGCCTACCAGCACGTCGCTGATCGGGCCGAGGCTTACCTCGCGCCCCGTGGCCCGGCTCAGGCTCAGTTTCGGATACCACTCTAGGTACATATTCGGAGCGGCCAGACTGGCGTCATTATAAAGATCAGCAAAACCAAAGTGCTCAAAGGGTCCCAGATCACCAAAGTGCTCAAAGGTAATGGTAGCCAGTTGGCCCGATTGATTAAGGCTGCGACCGTACAGCAGCTGCACATTGGAGCCTCCTTTGTAAATTACCTGCGCCTGTGCCTGACCAGTGAAGAGAAACACTATCATTATACCTATGAGCCCTAGCACAAAGCTTCGGTAGTGCGTGTATAGCCTGCGTGTGAAAGCGTGCTGCATAAATGAGTACTTTTTGAGAAATTAGCATGCAAAGGTATAACCTTAGACCAAATAATTAGCCAAGCAAGATTGAATTCACTTCCCAAGGGAAGCTGTTCACTGTGTAAAACCAACTGTTTACTTTGTAAAATAACCCTTTCACCAATAGCCCCATATCTTGTCCCCTCGCATAGGTATAATCGCGTAGGTTTATAACATACCACTTGCGCAAAAATTTTGCAATGGAATACAGGTTCGTACATCACTGGAATTACACGCTGGAAGAAGAGGAGCATCAAATATTAGAAGCCGCCATCTCCATTTCGGAACAACAGCGTGACAAAGACTTTTTAAAGAACGTGGCGTCTTTTATAGCTGAGCATACTTCCGTGCAGTATGTGCTGATTGGCATCCTGAGCACGGACGGAAAACGCGTAGAGACCAAGGTTTTTTTGAAAAACGGCGAGGAAAAGTCCAATATCCAATATCCCCTCCAATACACGCCCTGCGATTCTGTCATCACCCAACGGTTCTGCTATTTCCCCCACGACGTTCAGCAGTATTTCCCGCTAGACGTAGAACTGCAGGAGTTGAACATTGAAAGCTACATGGGCAGTATCTTTCTGACAGAGGACAGTGAACCCATAGGCCTGATCGCTTTGATGAGTGAGGAGGAAATAGAGAATGCCGCCTTCGCCGAGCACTTGGTGCTGGTGCTAAGCCCTGCCATTGAAGAAAAACTTATACGTATCAGGCGGTAGGCTCCGCTATACCTGTTTCTCAATCCGGCAATTTTCTTAATCCGGCAGACTGATCTTTCCCATCCGAATGGAAGGTATACGGGCGCTTCCGAAATCGATGCGCTCCGCTGCCAGACACTCGTTCGCCAAGGTGGCAAAAAGCACTGCCTCTTTGGCATCGGGCAATATACCCAGCGCCTGCGTGTCGCGCAGCGGAACAGCTGTCAGTAGGTCCCGCAGGTTCTCGAGTAGCAGCGGGTTGTGCATCCCCCCTCCGCTCAAAAATATTTCAGCGTCATGCTCCACTCCGGCATCTTTCACAGCCTTGGCTATACCTTCGGCTGTAAAGCGGTTCAGGCTGGCCATCACATCTTCAGGCGAAAGGCCAGTTGTGTCGGACTTGCGCTGTGCCTGCTCCAAGTATGCTAGGTTGAACAGCTCGGGACCTGTAGTTTTAGGTATAGAATGTCCGAAGAAAGGGTGATTTAGCAGCTCCTCCACCAAAGGGGCGCTATACCTGCCCCGAGTCGCGATGGCCGCGTCGGCATCGTAAGTCTGCCCCGGAAAATGCGCCTGCACATAGGCATCCATCAGGGTGTTGCCCGGCCCCAAGTCTGTTGAGAAAATGCGGGACGTGTCGAGGTCGCCGGGCAGGAAGGTAAAGTTAGAGATGCCCCCAATATTCAGCAGAATCCGGTTCTTTCCTTTCTCAGAAAATAGCAGGTAGTCTCCGTATACTGCCAGCGGAGCCCCTTCGCCTCCCGCTGCTACGTGCTTCTGCCTAAAGTCGCTGAGCGTAATGATACCGGTTTTAACCGCAATGTGGTCGCCGTCGCCGATCTGCAGTGTAGCGTTTGGCATGCCCGAGATGCCGTGCAGCGAGGCCGGTGCATGGTAAATGGTCTGTCCGTGGCTGGCAATCACATCCACCTCTTCCGCCTTTACCCCCCAGTCTGCTAAACACGCATTGATCAACTCCGCATGGTAACTGCCGATAAAGGCGTTCATCAGACAGACCTGCTCTAAATCAACCTGCCGTTTCGAAAAAATCGCCTTTACCCTTTCCCTGAACGCGGCCTCATAAGGTATAGAACTGAAGCGCTCGACGTGTGCCTGCGTGGCGGTGCCATAACCGGTGAAACGGCACAGCGCCACATCCAGTCCATCAAGCGAAGTACCCGACATCAGTCCGATGATGATGCGTGATTCTTTTTGGGCGATTTGGGAGAGGCGCAGGAGACTTTGGTTCATAGGTATAGGGTTTCAAATTGTAAGTAGGCTGATGGAGGTATGGCTTGTGCTAATGCCGTATAATCCGCCCATCCTCCATCTCGATGATGCGGTTGCTGTTTTCGGCAAACTCCGGATCGTGGGTTACGATGAGCAGGGTCTGGTTGTGTTCTTCGGTGAGTTCTTTGAAGATGTTGAACACGATGTCACTGTTGCGCTTGTCGAGGTTACCGGTGGGTTCGTCGCCCATGATAATGTGCGGGTCATTGATGAGGGCGCGGGCGATGGCAACGCGTTGTTTCTCGCCACCTGAGATATGATAGGCCGGCTTGCTGGCCAGCTTTTCTATACCCAGCATTTTCAGCCGTTCGATGGCGCGGTGCTCTACCTCCTGCTCGCTAAATTTACCCAGCTTGAGCCCGGGCAGCATGACGTTGCGCAGCACCGTAAACTCGTTGAGCAGGTAGTGAAACTGAAACACAAACCCGATCTTCTCATTGCGGATGCGGGCCAGCTCTTTGTCGGGGCGGCCGGTCATCAGTTCTCTGTCGATCAGCAGTTCGCCGGTATAGTCCGTGTCCATGGTCGATAGGATGTAGAGCAAGGTGGACTTGCCGCAGCCTGACTTCCCGATCACCGATACGAACTCGCCTTTGTTCACGGTGAAGGTGATGTCGCGGAGCACCTGCACGGTCACCGGATCATGAAACTCCTTGTTGATGCCGCGCGCCTCGAGTATGACTTCCTGCATGTGTTCTTTCTTTTCGTTCATCCCGCGCTATACCTATTTGCCCCTGATAATCTCCACCGGATCGACCTTGCTGGCCTTTCGAGCCGGGAAGTAACCGGCAAAGTAAGTTGTGATCAGAGAAAAAGAACCTCCTATGAAGTAAAACACCGGACTGTAGTTGATCGGGTAGGTTTCGATGGTAGGCAGGGCCGCCGTATTGAAGGGAATGTTATCGATGATCACCGAAAAGATAAAGCCGAAAAGCAAACCCACCATACCGCCGAAAAAACCAATGCTCATGGCGATAACCAAGAAAATCAGGTTAACGTCGCGGCCCGAAAAGCCGGTGGCCTTCAGAATCGCGATGGAATCCATCTTCTCGTAGATCATCATGTTGAGGATGTTGAAAATGCCAAAGCCCGCCACAACCAGCAGGGTGACGCCCACGGCATAGGATATGAGCGAACGAATACTACTTCCGGTGTCGAACTGCGCGTTTGCCGTTTGGATGTCTTCTGCATCCACGCGGAACAGTTGCGCATACTCCCGGGCCATGGCAGGTGCTTGTTCCAAATCGTGCAGCTTTATCTGGATGTCGGTCATGTAGTTGGCCGGCTTGCCGAGCAGTTTCTGGGTGGTGGCGATAGAGGCATACGACTGTACTTTATCGATCTCCTGTATACCTGACTGAAAGTAGCCTACCACTTTGAGTGAGAAGCGCTCGCCCTGCGCGGTAGTCACCTGCACCACATCCCCTATGTCGGCCACCAGAATGTCGGCCAACCCCTTGCCCAGAATGATACTGTTGGCCACATTTTTGGCGTCAATCGCATTGCCGGAAGTAACGTAATCCTGAAAGTTGAAAAGGCGACTCTCCTCCTCCACATCTATCCCGTTTATAACGCCGGTGATATCGATGGTGCCTTCGTTGAAGAAAACCTGTGCCAACAGTTTGGGAGCGGCGCCCAGCACCCGCTCGTCTGCTTTCACGGCCTGCAGAATAGGTCCGCTGTTGTAGATCTCCTGCCGCGTGACGCCGGCTTTAACCGAACTGATAAAGTTGTAGGAATCCTCGTATTGGGCAGCAACATTCACGGGCTGGTTGTCGCTGGGTTTAATCTCGTTGTAGAGCCGCACATGCGGGGTCCGGTTCAGAATAAGACTGTCGAGCATGTCGTTAAGGCCGTTCATAAAACTGAGCAGCGTCACGAACATGGCGATGCTGAAGGTCACGCCCACGGCCGCCACCAGCGTCTGCCGCCAGCGGGCCAGCAGCATGGATTTCGCAATGCTCAGGATCAGTCTGGTATCCATGGTCAGGGCTTCACAATCACGTCATCTTTTGACAATCCGTCCACAATCTCCACTTTCTGGTAGTCCTTCAGTCCGGTTTTCACCGGCACGCGCTCGTCTTTGTCCTTCAGCACATAGCCACCGTCCACCAAGTATTCGCGAGGAATGGTCAGGGCGTTCTTTTTAGCCTGTATGATGATATTGGCCTCTGTGGTCAGGTTGGGGTATAGCGCATCGGGCTGGGTCACAAACTCAGCCTCCACGGTAAAGGAGCGGGTACGCTCGTTCATGGCCGGGTTGATCTTGGTGATGCGCCCTTCCAACACCTGCCCGCGGTAACTGTCGAGGTTGAGCAGCACCTGCTGCCCCGGTTTGATGCGGGCGATGTCGTACTCATCCACCTGCAGCTCCAATATAAACTCCTCGGCATCACCTACCACTGCCAGCGGTATCTGCGGACTCACCAGCTCACCTTCTTCGCGCAGCACGCTGTATACCTTGCCGGTCGTCTCGCTTTTCACGGTGTAGTCGTCACGCATGGTTTGGCTTATCTGCAGGTTCTTCTGCGACTGGCGGGCGGCAAAGTCGAGTTGTTTTTTAAGGTCGCGGTAGCGGAGTTGGGCGGAGCGGTAGGCAGTGACGGAGTTTTTATAGGCCAACTCACGCTGCTCCAGTTCCACACGGGTGCCGATCTGCTCGGCCCAGAGGTTGCGCTGGCGCGCCAGCAGTAGCGAGTCGTTCTGCATACGACTGCGGGCCAGATCGATGGCCTCCTGCAGCTCGGCCAGCTTTTCGGCATTGGCGCTCACACTCGCGTATTCGGCTGCCAGTCGGGCATTCTCGGTGTTAAGGCGGGCGGCTTCGTTGCTGATCCGCATCATTGGCTCCCCCTGTTTTACGGTGTCGCCCTCCGTTACCAGTATCTCCTCCACAATGCCGCTCACCACCGGAAAAACCTGATACTGATTGCGGCTTTTCACAAAGCCAGAGGCGTACACGGCTTCCGAGATGTCCTCTACGGTGGGTTGGGTGGTTTCAGGATCACCTCCGCAAGAGGTGAGCAAAAACACAAGTAAGACCAGTTGCAAGTATAGTTTCATCGACATAATACTTTTGCGTAAGGGTCAATTCTCGGAATGGTTGAAAGCATCGCCCGAGGACTGGCATGTTACCATGGTAGCAGCATCGGCAGCCAGATTTAACAGCGCTGTGCTACGCTCCAAAAGTAATGCATTCAAAACATCAAAACACCCTATTTAACCAGATTAATGAAAATTCAGCTAATTAAAAACCGGCCGCCGCATCATCGCCTCTCGGGTCGGCGCCTCCCTCCAAGCGACCGTCGGGCAGCACCAGTATACCTGCCGCTCTGCCAATTCCCCCATTTTTTGGAGCTATCCTGTGTCCTCGCCACCACATTTCAAGCCCGGTGCCAAAGCCCAGCGCCCCCCACTCGGACAGTATCCAGTCTGGTCGCCACTGGTGATGGAAGCGGCCGGCGTTGACCGCCCCCTGCATGGACATACCGTGCACCGTTACGTTCAAGATAATCTGGTACACAGTGGTGATGATCGTGGAGCCACCCATACTGCCGATGACCATGTAGAGTTGCCCGTCCCGCTCCAGAATGGTGGGTGTCATAGAACTCAGCATGCGTTTGCCCGGGGCGACGGCATTGGCCTCCCCTCCCACCAGTCCGTAGCTGTTCGGGTGTCCGGGCTTCACACTGAAGTCATCCATTTCGTTGTTGAGCAGAAAACCAGCCCCGGCTACAAACACCTTGGAGCCAAAACTGCTGTTGAGGGTGGTGGTCACAGAAACCGCATTCCCCTCTTGGTCCACAATGGAGTAGTGTGTGGTGTTTGGGCTCTCGACCGGCGCAGGCATACCCGCAGAAACGGCATCGCTATCGGTTGCCTTTTGCAGCGAAACGCCATCCATCCTGCTCCTGATATAGTCCGTATCGAGCAGCGCCTCTACCGGCACATCGTAAAAATCCGGGTCGCCTAGGTGGCGCGCGCGATCAGCATATACCCTTCTCTCGGCCTCTACCATCAGGTGTGCGGCTTCGGCGGAGTTCCAGCCCCAGTCTTTCAGCGGATAGTCTTCGGCTATACTGAGCAGCTGCATGAGGGCAATACCTCCGCTGGAAGGGGGTGGCATGGAGATGATGCGGTAGTCACCCACCTGCCCGGTCAGCGGCTGACGCCAGACGGAGCGGTAGCCGGCTAAGTCCGCTTTGGATATGATGCCGCCACCCCGCTGCATTTCAGCCACAATCAGTTCTGCTGTCTCGCCTTCATAGAAGCCTGCCCTGCCCCGATCCCTGATCCGCTTTAAGGTATGGGCCAGTTCCGCCAAGCGGAGGTTGTCACCTTCCCGCCAGCGGTCTTGGATGATAAAAGAGGGCCGCTGCGTGTTGTACTGTATAAAATCTTTTCTTTGTTCGTTCAGTTTTTTCGCTTCTTTCCGGGTAAGTGGAAAGCCCTTGGCGGCCAGTTCTACCGCCGGCTGCACCAACTCGGCCCATGGCATACTGCCATACCTTTCGTGGGCCTCTACCATACCGTCCACCGTGCCGGGGACTCCCGCTGCCAAGTGCCCTTTAAAACTTAGCTCCTCCACCACATTGCCCTGTTCATCCAAGTACATATCGCGGCGGGCTTTGCCGGGTGCCTTTTCCCGGTAATCCAGTGCATCCACGCTGCCATCCTGCTGGCGTAACACAAGGAATCCCCCTCCTCCAATATTCCCGGCATCGGGATATACCACAGCCAAGGCAAACTGCACGGCTACTGCCGCATCCACGGCATTGCCTCCGCGCCGCAGGATGTCGGACCCCACTTCGGATGCCAACGGATGCGCCGACACCACCATCGCCTTTTGGGTGATTCGCCCTGTCGTGTCCGTGTCCCAGCCTGCGCAGCCGGAAATGAATATGAAAGCGAAAAATAGGGTGATGTATCTGATTGTCACAGTTTGCTGCTCTTTTCTGATGCGTATACCTCTGTACCCTTTTGGTTCTGCTCAGGTTTTGAAGCACGCCGCATTCCCGTGTACGAAAAGCAAAGCCTGCACTAGAGAAACACTGGCAATAGCCTAGAACTGCGCCTTATAACCGTATCAGGGCATTACCGTTTTAGTTTATGAATCAGGATTAAACGCCTATTATGAAATTTAGACATCCTCCTATATTGTATAATGAGCAGGACGAACTGCGCACAGTGGGTTTTGAGCTGGAATACACGAATGTGAGCATCGAAGCCTCTGCCCGGTTGATACAAGAGCTGTATGGGGGGGAAATAAAGAAAGAGAATCGCTTTAAGCAAGAGGTAAAAGATACCGAACTGGGTGATTTTACTGTTGAGTTTGACCTCACGCTCTTGACGGAAAAGCGGTATAAGAAAGTGTTTGAGACATTTAATCTGCGCCTTGAGGACGTCAGAATCGGCAATGGCACCTTGGAGGACGAGGTGGAGGAAACCCTCAGCAATCTGATAGGCAAAGTGTTCCCGAACGAGATTGCCTGTCCGCCCATCCCCTGCACACAGCTGGAGCAGATAGAAAAACTGCGGGAGGCCCTTTACCGGCTCCATGCGGAAGGAACACAATCCTTTCTTACCAATGCCTTTGGCACCCATATTAACGTAGAAGCGCCCAATCTGGAAACCGATACAATACTGGCTTACCTGCGGGCTTTTATACTGCTGTACCCTTGGCTGTTGGAGGCAGGCCAAACCGATTTGGCCCGCAAGATCAGTCCTTTCATTGATCCTTATCCTGCTGCCTACGTGGACCTTGTGCTAAATCCGGCCTATGCCCCGGACTTGTTGGAATTCACACAAGATTACCACACGCATAACCCAGATCGCAATCGCCCGCTCGACCTATACCCTATTCTCGCCTTCCTTCAGGAGGGCATGCTGGCACAGTACACCAAGCTTGGCAAGGTAAAAGCGCGGAATGCTTTTCATTACCGGCTACCCAACAGTTCTATCGCACAACCTGACTGGACGCTGGCCCAGGAGTGGAACAACTGGGTGCGGGTGGAGGAACTGGCGAGCGACCATGAGAAAATAGCGCACCTCAGTGACGAGTACCTTTCCCTGAAAGAAAATACCCTCATTGGCTTCGATTCAAAGTGGATCAAAAGAACAAAGCAATGGCTATCCTGAGATCAGAGAACAAGATACACCGCGGCAGGCCCACCATTGGGGTCACCGGACCAGACAAAGGGGGCAGCGCCGCTTGGTTCTTCACGGCGCTATCGGTACTGCTCGCCGGCGGCAGACCTGTGCGCATCACGCCATCGAGGCCCCGCACTGCTGACGGTCTACAGGGACTTATTATTGGTGGCGGAGCGGATGTGGACCCCTCCATCTATGAGCAGGAGCATGTGATGGAGGAATACCTGCAGCGCACCCTGCAGCACCCCCGTAAAAACATCTTCCACCGGGTGGGCCGCTTTATCAGCTGGATTTACTATCCGGCGGTGTTTTTTATCCGAAAATTGATGAGTCGCAAACTAACATTCGGGCTCGACCGCGCCCGCGACCACTTGGAGTTGCAGTTGCTGGACCAAGCGGTGCAGAAAGGTCTTCCTGTGCTGGGCATCTGCCGTGGGGCACAGCTGATGAACGTATACTTCCGCGGCACGCTTTATCAGGACATCAATACATTTTACTTAGAGGAGCCGAACCCCGCCAGTGTGTTTCCGGTGAAAAAGGTGCACATAAAAGCAGGAAGCAAGCTGGCAGAAGTGCTGGGAACACAGCGACTCCGCGTGAACGCCCTGCATAACCAAGCGGTAAAAGAGACGGGCGAGTCCATGGATATCGTAGCGAGGGAGCCAAATCGGGTAGTACAAGGTATAGAGCACCCGGAGCAGGAGTTTATGATCGGGGTGCAGTGGCACCCGGAGTACCTGCCCCATAGCAGCTGGCATCGTCGGCTTTTCAAAGGTTTAGTGCAGCAGGCACGGCTGGTTAATCAGCAGATAGAGGAAAAAGACCTGCAAACAGCACTCTCCGAACCAGCCAAGGAAGTGGAGAACGAACTGGAAAAGCAACTGGGAGAAAACAGGCTGTAAGTATATAACCAGTATACATAATAGAGGTATCACAAACCTCACACCTTCATCAAACTTACTCATTTCCTGTGCGTTAACCTAAACAAAGGTATTGCACTCACAACTACTAATCTATGTAAGGCTATGGCAAACTATTTTGAAAAATTCGCGCAGGAAGGCAATGCGTACCTCAATCAGTTGGCAGCTGAGTTGGGGCACCCGCAAGAAAAAGGACAAGCCTATATTCTGCTCAGGGCCGTCCTGCATACTCTGCGCGACCGGATCGCGATAAGTGAGTCATTGCACGTGCTCTCACAGCTGCCCATGTTTCTGAAAGCAGTCTTTACAGAGCACTGGCAATACAGGGATCAGCCACTGCAGTTCGATACCCTTGAAGAACTCAAGGAGGCCGTAAAGCAGGAACAGGCCAGACACGGAGAGCAGCAGTTCAACTGGTCACAGTCCACGGAAAATCTGATCGCGATGGTCCTCACTTCGCTGGGTACGCACTACCTCACAGAGGGCCAGTTGCAGCATATCGCCACACAGATGCCAAAGGAGGTTCAGCCACTATTCCCGGTAGCTCCTGAGAGCCACCGCGGCTAGTTCACATTTATCCCACAGACAGGCTGGCGTATGGGTGCCTAAGAGCATAATCTCCCTGCCATAGGACGCTCTCTCGCCGCATCAATACCTCCAAAAGTGTCGAGGGTTGACAAGGAACGTTTTTATTAATGACTCAAGTCATTCTTTTATGCAGGCCTGTTGTCGAGTTTTGCGTTATAGATAAAGTATACCCATCCTAAACTTTGAAAAAAATGGCAACAGATACTCAAAGACAGTTTTCAGGCAAAGTGGCTCTGGTAACAGGCGGTTCCTCGGGCATAGGCAAATCCACGGCGCTGCAATACGCCCGCGAAGGCGCCCATGTAGTGGTGTCGGACATACACGAAGAACCGGGCCTGCAGGTAGTGCGAGAAATTGAACAACAGGGCGGCAAAGCTATTTTTGTGCTGGGCGATGTGTCGAAGCCGGAAGACTGCGAACGCATGGTACAGCAGGCCGTGGAGAAATTCGGGAGGCTGGATATCGCCTTTAACAATGCAGGTATAGGCGGTGAGTCCAACCCGATTGGTGACATGAGCATTGAGGGCTGGAACAAAGTGATCAATATAAACCTGAACAGCGTTTTTTACTGCATGCACTTCCAGATACGGCAGATGCTGCAGAACGGCGGCGGGGCCATTGTCAATAACTCCTCCATACTGGGACAGGTGGGCTTTGCCAATTCCGCCGCATACGTGGCCGCTAAGCATGGTGTGGTGGGACTCACAAAAAACGGCGGCATTGAATACGCCTCCCAAGGTATACGCATCAACGCCATCGGCCCGGCCTTCATCAAAACGCCTCTCCTCACCGACACCGGCATGGGCGAAGACACGCTGCAGTTTCTGGCTTCCAAGCACCCAATTGGTCGACTGGGGGAGCCAGAGGAGGTGGCGGAGCTCGTTATCTGGCTGAGTTCCGACAAAGCCTCTTTCGTAACAGGCTCCTACTACGCTGTAGACGGTGCCTACCTGACGCAGTAATTCTCCGTATTACAACACAGTACCCTCAGTGGCCAGTTAATTCAAATACTCACCTTGTATTGGAATTAATACATGCTCCCCTGTGAGCCGTCAAGCCTTTTTGACGCTTTCAGAGATGCGCATACACACGAAAAATCAGACCGAATATGAGCGTAACAGAACAGAAAAGAGTAAGCACAAGCCCGTTAAAGCCTGACCAGCAGTACGACTGGCACAGCATTGACCCGCAAGAGGCCCTCGAACTGCTGAACGTATCACCCAAAAAAGGACTCACGGACGAGGAGGTTGAAAAGCGACAGGAGCTCTACGGCCGCAACGTAATGACACCCAAGAAGCAGCAAAGCGCCTTGGTGCGTTTCCTGCTGCAGTTTCATCAGCCGCTTATTTACATCCTGTTGGCAGCCACTGTGGTCACCTTCCTGCTGGAAGAGTATATCGACTCTGCCGTGATCTTCGCAGTGGTGTTTATCAACGCCATCATCGGTTATGTGCAGGAGTCGAAGGCACTGGCTGCCATAGATGCCTTGGCCCGCAGCATGACAGCCAAAGCACAGGTGATCCGGAATGGAAACAAGCATAACATCAACGCACAGGAACTCGTGCCCGGCGACATCGTGCTGGTGCAGTCAGGCGACAAGTTTCCGGCGGATGTGCGCTTGGTGCACGTGCGTGATGTAAAAGTGGACGAATCGGCACTGACCGGTGAATCGGTGGCGGTGGAGAAGAACGCTGCCCCCGTTGCGGCAGACGATGTGCTTGGCGACCGCTTCTCGATGGGGTTCTCCTCCACGGTGGTCACTTACGGACAGGCGACAGGCGTTGTGGTGGGCACCGGCGATAAAACAGAGGTGGGCAAGATACAGGAATCTATCTCGAGCGCACAGGATTTAGAGACACCACTCACCCGTAAAATCAAGAAGTTCAGCCACCTGCTGCTTTGGGTGATTTTAGGGTTGGCTGCTGCGGTGTTTGCCGTGGAAATTTCAAGAGGCGGGGCATGGGGCGATACTTTTATGGTGGCCGTGGCGCTAGCGGTTGGCGCTATACCTGAAGGTCTGCCTGTGGCTGTTACGATCATGCTGGCGCTGGGTGTTTCAAAAATGGCAAGACGTCGCGCCATTATCCGCAAGTTGGTGGCTGTGGAGACACTGGGTAGCACCAACGTGATCTGCTCCGACAAAACCGGCACTCTCACCGAAAACCAGATGACCGTGCAACAGATCGTAGCCGGCCACAAAGTGTATGCTGTGACCGGACTGGGCTACCGTCCGGAGGGTCAGATTAAGGAAGCCGAGGAGCAGACAGAAACGGGTACGAACAAGGCACTGAAACAACTCCTGATCGCGGGCCTGCTCTGCAACGACAGTTCGGTGAAGGAGAAAGAAGGCCAGTGGTCCATTGAAGGGGACCCAACCGAGGGGGCGCTGGTGGTTTCCGCACAGAAGGCCGGATTCGACAGAAGTGAACTGGAGCAAAAGCTACCGCGCAAAGACACTATTCCTTTTGAGTCGGAGCACCAGTACATGGCCACCCTGCACGATGGCGAACGAAATGTAATCTACCTAAAGGGCTCTGTAGAGGCATTGTTGGAACGCAGCGAAAGCATGATGCTGCCAGACGGAGAAACAGTGCCTTTAGACCCTGAAGCCATTAACAAGCAGGTAGAGCACATGGCCAGCGAAGGGCTTCGCGTGTTGGCTTTCGGTATGGCCGAAGTGGACGGTCGAGACGGCATCGACCACGAGCACATGCGCTCGGGAGTGGTATTTCTTGGTCTGCAGGGCATGATCGACCCACCACGACAAGAGGCTGTAGAGGCCGTGAAACTCTGCCAGCAGGCAGGTATAGACGTAAAAATGATCACCGGTGATCATGCCGTGACGGCTTCGGCCATTGCCAGCCAGATCGGACTGAGAGGCGTTAGAGAAAACGGTAAACTAAAAGCCATCACCGGCAAGGAGCTGCAGCAGATAGAAGACAAGGAACTGGAGGATGTGGCTGAAAATACGGCAGTGTTCGCCCGCGTGTCGCCGGACCAGAAACTGCGCCTCGTAAAAGCCCTGCAGGCCCGCGACCATGTAGTGGCCATGACAGGCGACGGGGTGAACGACGGCCCTGCCCTAAAGCAGTCAAACATCGGGATAGCGATGGGTATAACGGGCACCGACGTGGCCAAAGATGCCTCGGACATGGTGCTTACCGACGACAACTTCTCCTCTATAGAAGGAGCCGTGGAGGAGGGCCGCAGCGTGTTTGATAACCTGACCAAGTTCATCGTCTGGACGCTGCCAACCAACTTGGGCGAGGGTTTGGTGATTCTGGCCGCCGTTATTCTCGGTACGCAGCTGCCGGTGCAGCCGGTGCAGCTGCTCTGGATTAACATGACCACAGCCGTGCTGCTTGGTCTCACGCTGGCATTTGAACCGAAGGAACCCGGCATCATGGATCGGCCGCCTCGTCCCACCAACGAACCGATCCTGACTAAAGACTTGATTATGCGCACCTTGCTGGTAGGTACGCTGTTGCTCATCGCCGCCTTCGGGCTATACCTGTACGAACGCCGCATACTGGGTACCGATGTAGCAGAGGCACGCACCGTGGCCACTACCGTGTTTGTGGTGCTCGAGTCTTTCTACCTGCTCAGTTGCCGCTCGCTGGTGCGGCCCATGCGGGAGATTGGTTTCTTCAGTAACATGTGGGTATATTACGGCATAGCAGCTATGTTCTTCTTTCAAGCGCTGTTCATATACCTGCCGATCATGAACGTACTGTTCGGTTCCGCACCACTCGATACCATGCAAATTCTCCGTATTTTCGGGGCCGGTGTGATCCTGCTGATCATCGTGACGATTGAGAAGACCATCCGCTTCAGCATCAACAGACGTAAAGAGAAAGAAAGAGCGGCGGCTGAAGCGTAGGCTGCCGCCTATACCTTGGAAAAAGCTTTGAAGAACATTTTCAGGACGGGCGTTGTACTGGTTTCTATTTACGTGCTGCTTATGGGCTTTCTATCGTTTCAGCAAGAGCATTTGATTTTCTTTCCCGAGCGGCTGCCTGCCAACCACAGGTTTAGCTTCAAGCAGGAATTTGAGGAGATCTTTATACCTGCCCCTGACGGAACCAAACTGCACGGGGTACTTTTTAACGTGCCTGAGCCCAAGGGACTGGTGTTCTACCTGCACGGCAACGCCGGCTCCGTGGACTCTTGGGGCTGGGTATACGAACCCTATACTGACTTGCACTACGACGTGTTTGTGTTCGACTACCGAGGCTATGGAAAGAGCGAGGGTGAGATCAGCAATGAAGCTCAATTTTACGCCGACACACAGGCCGCCTATGACACATTGAAAAGCAGGTATAAGGAAGAGCAGATCGTGGTTGCCGGTTATTCCATCGGCACAGCTGCCGCTGCAAAGCTCGCCGCAGAAAATCATCCCAAGATGTTGCTCCTGCAGGCACCTTATTATAGCCTTGGTGATTTGATGCAGAGCCTCTACCCTATCGTGCCCACCTTTCTGCTCAAGTACAAGTTCAAAACCTATCAGTATGTAGAACAGACCAAGGCACCCATCGCTATTTTCCACGGCATGCTAGACGAGATCATCTATCCCGGCTCCTCTGAAAAACTGCAAGCCCACCTTAAATCCACTGACAAAGTGATTCTACTCAAAGGGCAGGGCCACAATGGCATGAACGAGAATCCGGCCTACCAAAGAGAGCTGGCCCGGGTGCTGGCCAAGTTGGAGAAAGAATAGAAAAGCCTGTCTTTCGAATGAGGAAAGACAGGCTTTTTTGCTGTGCCCACATTTTATTGATAGCTATACTTCTCTATGAATGCACCTACCCAAGGAAAGGCCTCTAGTTTTGTGTAGCGCTGTTGCGGCATGCCGGAATCATGATAAACATAAGTATAAAACTCTTTGCCTCCTCCTGTGTCTCGGTAGCCCGGGTTGTTTGTTGACCACTTAATACCCGGAAGATAAAAACCAAATTCAATGTAAGGCATTGGGTTTGGCTGCTTATCGTAATTGCCCCATCTGATGATAGAAGGGCTGCTCAGGTCTTCATACCTGTTGCTGCTGGACCAGCGCGAAGCATATTCTGTCATGTTTCCACTGGCATCATACTTAAACTCCTCTATATGAAGTTGTCCTTCGTCATAACGGGCATAGCTCATACTCGTTTTTTTCACCAATAGGTTGCCGCTATACTCTAAGTTATACCGATAGTTGACCAGATTATCACCATAATAGGAGACAATCTCCGACACTTTATCGCCATTGTAGGTATAAAGCATCCATCCACCGGTTTTAAGGTTGATTCGTACCGGTTTGTTTCCATCATACACAATGTTGTAACCGAGAGCTGGCTGCTGGGAATATTTTACCTCTACCAGTCGGTTTTGTGTATCATACACAAACTGCCTTTCGCCCATTTCTGTGAGCAGGCTGTTTGAAGTTACAGGAGGCGGTGTGGCAGGTGGATCGTTTGCAGGCGGAGTGGTAGGAGGCGGAGTGTTTCCCGCCGGTGGAGGAGTTCCTGTAGAAGGATTTGAAAGCTTGCCCGGAAGCACGTCTTCTCTATCACAGGAGAAAAGCAGCGCAGACATACTCAGACCTGCTAGCATTAAAAGTTGATTGGGTTTCATAATTTTATTTTGTTCTTTAATGATAAGACCATACCGTACCGCCAACCGTTGCCTGTGCTTCCTGTTTATTTTAAAAAAAATTGCCGTGACGATCGATCACGGCAATTCCTCTACTATCAGACTGAAAAGCAGACAGGGCTATTTCCCAAACCGCCTTCTGATCTGAAAGCTCATACCAATGCTATAAGGCCGCATACCGAAGGGCTCCCGATTGCTATAGGTAGAGCCTAGAAAATAGTTTACGGTCGGCATAACCATCAACTCATACTGCCTATGGAGTGCCATGTTGTAGCCGACACCTAGCATCAGGTTGTAGTTTGTCTGTTCCAATGGATTGTCATCATCTGGAAAATCCACTGTTCCGAGCAACTCTCCGTTCACGAGCTCTTCCGTACGGCCTTTAAGCAGCAGATTCACGCCCCCAGATACTGTCAGGTTAAACCTCCTTTGTGCACGCTCCATAAAAAAGTATGTTGCCCCAAGCCGTAGACCGCCATAAGTGTAAGAACTTCTCAAGTGGCGCTCTCCAATCGCATAGACCGGAATAGCCCTGATCGTTCCGTCACTTGACAGGCTCTTTAGTATCGTATCTACTTTACCAGTTGTGTACGAATAAGAAACATTCTCACGCAGTCGCATCACCGACAGACTGGTTTCTAGGTATAGCGCAGGCAAAATAGCCTTGCCAGCGTTCAGCCCAAGTTCATAACCCATACGCTCAGGGTCTAACCGATCCAAGTTTTGCAGCTTCGTGATGTATACTTCATCTTCAACCGCTGGCTTAAAGGACCGGAAAGTATATCGTGGGGCCACTGCCATGCTTAAGTACCAGTCGCCCGATTGTTTAGGGTTGGTATGATCGGAAGTGGTGTGCTGGCTTGGGGTATGAATTGGCTTAAGCTCCAAAGCTATAGCAGGTGTCTCCGAAAGGTCGAATGGCTCTGAATTAACGAGTATAGGTATGCGCCCTTTTAGCACATCGGCTGTCGAAGCGGCCGAAGGGGCTATGTCGCTTGCAGCCATACTGGAGCGGCTATACCTATCTGCCCGAGCGACATCATCCACCACTACGGTTGTTATAGACCGGCTGACAGGCACCGCGGCTTCCCGCTGAGCGATTACTTTTGGTTTTTCAGTCCTTATAGGCTCAACTGCTGGCTGATTATTCTTTGGTGTTGCCTTTGCAGGCGCATTCAGCCCGACATTGTCTGTAACCTCTACTTCAAGTGGTGCCGTGTCAACCGAAACAGCTGCCTGATTTTCAGCGGCCAAACCTCTGTCCCGTTCACCCGCGTACGGTCTAGAAGATTCCTCCTGCCGCTGCTCCTGCTCAATGCTCACGATGGCTGTGTCATCACTAGCTTGCTGTGTTGTGAAATAGTACACACCTGCCGACGATAACAGCAGTAACAAGAGGGCCGCTGCCGCATGCCACCAAGGACTACGCGGCTCCTGCTGCGGGCGTATGTCGGCCACAATTTTGCTCCAAGCACCTGTGGGCGGCTCTTCTTCGAGCGCCAGCAGTTTTCGCCTTATTTCTTCCTGTTCTTTATCAGTCAGCATTTTCAGAAATTGAGAGTTTTTGGAACATCTTCTTCAAATAACTTTTTCCCTTGGCCAGTTGCGACTTAGAAGTGCCTTCCGCTATGTGCAGCATCTCGGCGATCTCCCGGTGGTTAAAGCCCTCGACTACATACAGGTTGAAAATCAGCCTATACCCTTCAGGCATTTGGTTGATCAGGGCCAGCAGTTCTTTTCCTGAGATCAAACTGATAATGTCATCTTCTGCCGGTGTGCTTTCTTCAACCGCACTATAGTCGAGCTGATTTAGGTATTTGCGGTTTTTATGGTAGTGGTTAATGGCTGTATTTACAAATATCCTCCTGACCCAGCCTTCAAACGCACCTCCCTGATAGTGCTTGATATTGCTGAAGACTTTCACAAAAGCTTCATGGAAAATGTCTTCCGCCTCAAACCGGGAGCGGGTATAGCGCGTGCATACGGCCATCATTCGCCCTGAGTAGAGCTGATACAGCTTCTCCTGGAACGATGGCTTTCCTTCTTTGCAGCCCGCTACAATTTCTTCCTCGGTGTACACTTATTTCAAGCTCCCTGTCCTAAGTTTTGACCTGCACCAACCGAATTAATCATAAACAGGAGAAGCCACAGGTTAAGACCTGCGGCTTTCAGGGAGTGTAGCATTGGTTTACCAGCCTTATGCATAGCGACTTGCATTTTACTTAACCGTTACCTTTACAATAATTTCTTGGTAAACAGATTGGTCACGACTGGTGTATACCCTATACCTGAAGGAGTCTTCTCCTACATAGTCCTTGGGTGGATAGTAAACATAAATGGTGTTTTTGTAGCTGCCTGAGTACTCTATCGTTTTGAAAGTCCCTTTCTGGGGTTTCTCTATATATTGTCCGCCGAAGTTCTCGTTATAGCAGATAATATCATTTTCAAATATTCTGATGCCTTTGAACTTGTTCCTAGTGGTTTCAAGAGAATCAGCAATTAATGTGGTGACGCAGGTGGCCTTGTCATAAGGCTTTTCCACAATCAGCCTGATCTTTTCTGTTTTGCATATCTCTTTGGTACACACGGTATAATTTAGGCTGTCAACTCCGTAAAAGTCGTTGTTTGGCTGGTAGCCCATGGTACCGGGTCCGTCAAACTCTGGAAGTAGCTGTCCCTGCTTTGGCTGGTCATACGTGACTATTACCTCAGTTTTTACACTGTCATTTGACAAGGGGTCAAGCCTGTTGATCCAGTCTGAGTTTGAATTGAAAATATAAATATCATCGGGGTACAGGGTAAATTCTTGGAATGAGCGTGGAAGCACGTCTTCCATTTCCTGATCGCAGCTTCCGAGTGCCAGCATCATGACAAGTAATCCCAGTCTGGATAAATAGTGTTTCATAAACTGTTCAATTATCGGTTCTGATGGTAAGACAAGGGGCTATTGTAAAGGGTTGTCCGGGAGCAAAATTATTTACACAAAAGTAAGAACACAGGTGATATCCTTATTCTTTAAAACATAGTAAAGTCCTCCCTTAAGGCTGTTCATTAAATATAAATAATGATTCCTGTATCTTTACCGATCAGCTGTAACAAAAAATTTGCTTATGCGCCCTATACTTTATACCCTGCTGTTCTGTCTTGTCTCCCTTAGCCACCTCTTTGCCCAAGAACAAAAGCCGAAGCTGATTACATGGCAGGACATAGCAGCCCTTCCCGCCCCTGCCGCAGGTATGCACTTGGCCTATGGCACCGACTCCTTGCAGTTCGGGGAGTTGCGTCTGCCGGAGGGTAAGGGGCCGTTTCCGGTGGTGGTAGTGGTGCATGGCGGATGCTGGCTGTCGCAGTACAACCTGCAGTACATGGCGCACCTGAGCGCTGCCCTGACAGAGGCGGGCTACGCCACTTGGAACCTCGAGTTCCGCCGCGTGGGAGATGTAGGAGGAGGCTGGCCCGGCACTTTTTTGGATGTGGCGCAGGGCACGGACCATCTAAAGGAATTAGCCAAGCAGTACCCGCTTGACCTGAAACAGGTGGTGGTGCTGGGGCATTCAGCAGGCGGACATTTGGCCTTGTGGTTGGCAGCACGAAAGCAGCTCTCTCCCAAAAGTGAGTTGTATGTTAAAAAGCCGCTAAAAGTAAAAGGAGTCGTATCGCTGGCAGGTATAGCCGATCTGGAAAATTACGCTGCCGATAAGGGCAGTTGCAATGCCGCCGTGCCCAAGCTGATGGGGGGAATGCCGGCAGAAGTACCCTACCGCTACGCACAAGCCTCCCCCATGCGACTGTTGCCTTTAAAAATACCGCAACGACTGGTGCAGGGAGTGCTGGATCCTATCGTACCAGTCGAGCAAGCCACAGCCTATGTAAGCCGCGCCAAAAGCAAGGGGGATGCTGCAGAAGTGGTACTCTTGCCGGATACCGGACATTTCGACTTAGTGGCGCCGCAGTCACCGGCATGGGCAAAAGTGCTTGAGTCTGTCAGAGAAGTGCTTCAGCAGAAACACAGGTAAATTACGGGTGCACTCGCATGAACATATAAGCCGTTAACAGATATAGTTAAATACAGATATAACAGGCATCAAAATTGCTTATAAACTCCTGTACCAAATTAAAGCCCTATGAAAAAAGTAGTCCTTTCTCTCATAAGCCTCACATTGGCGTCTTATGCGGCACAGGCGCAGGTCACTGTTATTGTCAATCCAGATGGAAAGCACAGTGTGCAGCACCAACACGGCAATACAGGAGTCATTGTGAACCCGGATGGGACACACTCTACAGTTCATAGTCATGGAAGCAACACGGCCATCGTAGTAAATACTGACGGCACACACAGTTCGTTACACAATCATGGTGCTGTGTCTATACTCGTAAACCCGGATGGGACACACTCCGTTGTACCTAACCATAGTAACAACCCTATTCTGGTGAAACCAAATAGGAAGTATACCCGGTCAGAACGTAAGTCTAAGAAAAAGAATCGAAGACAGTAAACGCTATACCTTCCCGAAACTTTTCTTGTAACTATTTTAATTGTTGCACGATGGGTAAAACGATATCCGTATTGAGCAATCAGCCAACGGGAGCCCCGGGCAAAACAATTGCAGTACATAGCGAGTACCTAATAGCGGAGATAATAGATAACCAATGGAAGGAGTTTTCAACACCACAGGTCGGTCTAATGTGCCCGACACCTATACCTACACCCCCCAGAACGAACAGGAAGCTTGGATCGCCATTATGCATGCCTGCGTAGCCGTGGACGATGACGTGGCCGATGAGGAACTGGATGTGATGGCCCATACCTTGGCCAACAGAAAACTATTTGAAGGGCACGACATTATGGCTTATAGCCGAACCGTTTATTATGCCCACGTCCAAGTTGGCAGCAAAGTACTAATCGATAACTCCGTTGACCTGATAGCCGTTGAAAACCGCCCTACCCTCTTCGCCCATACCATACAACTGGTGCTGTCTGACTGCGTGGTGACTGAGAAAGAAGAAGAGCTTATTCAATACCTGTACTCCGCCTTGGATCTGGATGAAAAGAAGGCGCAGGAAATCGTAAGGGTTATCTTGGTTCTGAACAAAGACAAAAAGTGCGATTAAGTATTTAAGGTATTCCCATCACAGTCATCATCTAGTAGCATCAGGCTTAATGAGTTGATGCAATAGCGCAATCCGCAGTATAGAAAAGAGCCGGGCGGAATATGTCCACTCGGCTCTTTTAGTTGTAATTCATTCTCAAAAACCTATTTCTCGGACTGCTTGATCTGCCCCAGCTCCCGGATGTCTTCTTCTGACAGGGAAATGGAAGCGGCCTTGTAATTCTCTTCCAAGTGCTTCACTTTGGAGGTGCCAGGGATGAGCAGAATGTTGTCGGCGTGGTGCAACAGCCAGCTTAGGGCGATCTGGTGCGCTGTGGCATCATACTTCTTCCCGATCTCCTCCAGCTTGTTGATGGCACCCACATTACCCGCGTTAATCGGATTCCAAGGAATAAACGCCATGTCTTGCTCACGGCAGAACTCCAGCTCCTCTTCCCATTTGCGGAAGTCCACGCTGTACTTGTTCTGCACCGACACCACTTGGAAGTACTCTTGGGCTTTTTTAATCTCATCGATCGTCACCTCCGACAGGCCGATGTGCTTTACCAACCCTTCTTCCTGCACTCGCTGCAAAAACTCCAGCGTTTTCTCATAAGGCACCTCCGGGTCGATGCGGTGCAGTTGGTACAGATCTATCCGGTCTTGCTTCAACCGTTTAAGGCTACCTTCCAGCGCCTTTTGCAGGTAGTCCGGGTCTGCATTGATGGGCCATACTCCGGGACCCGTTCGGGTGAGTCCTCCCTTGGTTGCGATAACTAGGTCTTTGGGATAAGGATACAGGGCTTCTGCGATCAGCTCTTCAGATACGTTGGGGCCGTAGCTGTCTGCCGTGTCTATAAAGTTGATGCCCAGTTCCACCGTCCTTTGCAGCACCCGGATCGCTTCGTCTTTATCTTTCGGCGGACCCCAGATCCCCTCCCCAGTAATGCGCATGGCGCCATAGCCCATCCTGTTCACCGTAAGGTCGCCGCCAATCGTATATGTTTTTGAAAATGATGTCGTCTCTGCCATAATCGAAACTAAAATTTGAACCAATAATTAATTTCGGTTGTACGATGGCATTGCCGCCTAGTTGGCAAAATATCAGGTATTACCAGCCTAGGTATAGCTGGGTTCCCTGTCGGCAGTTCTCCTAGTGCCTCTGCCCATGGCCGCGTCAATACTCCAAATACCCGAACCACGGGCAGCCATGTACAGGAACAGGAAGCAGTAGAGCACGGCTTTCTCACCTTCATTGAGGAGCGGGTTCCAGCCTTCGGGAAAGTGCGCATAGAAAAAAGCCACCGCCATCTGACCACTGGCAACAAAGGCCGCCCAGCCAGTCAGCAGGCCAAAGGCGATCATTAGCCCGGCTACTAGCTCCACTATACCTGCCACCCCCATCATGGAAGCCAGTTCTACAGGAGTGCGGTCACCGGGCCAGGCAAAAAGTTTTTGGGTGCCGTGCATGGCAAAAAGCAGTCCTGAAACAATACGCAGAATCGCATACAACTGCGGGCTGTAGGGTCCTAAAAATCTTTCCATACCAGTTTATTTTAGTAGAAGGTATAATTCAAACCATAATTAATTATTACACAAACTGTTGCAATAAATTCATAAACGAATCAGAGTGCTTTATAGTTGGGTACACCGTCGTATTACACCTTCGTATAGTACTATAGATCGTAAGATATAGCAGCCAAACTGCCTAACCCTTGAGCCCGATTACTGCGTACAACTTAATGACCGCAGCGTGTGCTGCAGGTCAATTTTTATGTTCTAACTAAAAGAAAACAAACCATGAGCGACAATAATAGAAACATCTCCGAAGATCCGAATTCAAGAAAAGGTGAAGGCGTGAGCGGATTGGGCAAAGGCAAACAGACCGGTCCGGTGGCTGGCGGCGCAGACAACACCCGCGGCGAGAACAAGCCGAGCAGTGAAGGCAGCAGCGGTGGCGCCAAGCAGGGTAAGGAAAATCAGAGGGAGCAGAAAGGCCCTCAAAGTCCTCACGCTAACCTAACAACCACCAGCCGGGGCGCTGACAGCACGGACAAGGAGTTCCGTAACGACCAGCCGAATGCCAGTACCCTGAAAGGGCACAAAAGCAACGAAAGTCACGATAACAAAAAACAATAAGTCTGATAAAAATATAGGCCCCTAGAGGTACTCAAAACAAAAGCCCCGGAAGCTATTCCGGGGCTTTTGTTTTGGCCGTCAGTGTGGATGTCATATTCTACTTCAATTCATCTAGCACCGAGTACATTTTCTTTACAAGCGACGAGGCCGATCCATTGTAATTGTTCACTACGAACGCGAAGATGTACTCCCGGCCGTCTTTGGCTTTGTGGTAGCCGGTATAGCCTTTCACCCCGCGGATGGTGCCGCTTTTCATTTTCATGCCATTGAACACGGGCAGCGAGGCGTAGAAGCCTTTGTACCAGTTCTGTTGCCGGGCGTGCTGCAGCATGCGCACCTGTGCGTGGGTGGTCACGCGGTTGAGCGGCGACAGGCCCGAGCCGTCCACCATGGCCAGTTCGGTCTCGGCTATACCTTGTGTCTTCCAGTGCTGGCGGATTTGCTCTAAGCCTTTGCGGGTGTCGCTGGTGCCGGCGCTTTTGTAGGCAATGGTCTTGACCAGCGCCTCGCCGTACAGGTTGACACTCTTGCGGTTGAACCAGTACACAATGCTGTCCATGGGCGGGGAACTGATGGTATGGAACACACTATAGCCTTGCTGCGAAATGCCGTTTTGGTGCATAACTGGCTGATGCGGCAAACTGATTCCCAATGGCTTTAGTGTATCAGCCAACATGCTCACAAACTGTTGTGCACCGGAGGGAAGCGCTCCCGATATTTTAAAGCTATTCTCATTCACAGGTATGGTGCCCCGGATAGCGGCAGTGGCAGTACCCACTGGAAAGTAGATGTAAGCGTTGTCGCCGGTGCCCGCTGCGGCGGATGTTAACTCCGAGCGCAGTCCGTAACCGTTGAGACTGGGTACTGTCTTCACGATAGAAACCGGGTCGCCGATCTGTTTGCCTGACTTCAGAATGACATCATACTGGTTTTCGCGCCAGTTGAGCTTGGCCGCTCCGGCACCGTAGTAATTGGCGATGTCCTGCCACATCCAGCCATCTGGCACGGTTTCTTCGTTCCAGCCCTCGTTGCTGATGAGCACCTCTCCCACCGACTTCATGCCGGTGCGCTGCAGGGCTTGCGTTATACCGCGTAGCACATTGCCTTCTTCGGTGAGCGACCAGCGCCAGCTCCCGAATGTGGGATCGCCGCTGGGCAATACCAAAAGCGAATTATTGCCGCCTTTGCGAAGGGCGAACTTTGTCTCATACCTGAAATCATTTCCCAACAGCTCGTAAGCGCTGATGCTGGTGATGACTTTCATGGTGGAGGCGGGTGCCAAGCCTACTTTGCCGTTGCGGTCGAATACGACCTGCCCTGTCTTGGCATCGATGACATAGAGCGAGGCAATGCCGTTCTGCATCTGCGGGTCGGCTTCAAACTTTTGAAAGGCGGTGGCGATCTTTTTTGGAACGGTCTGTGACCAAGCATGGCTGTGCGCCAGTAAAAAAGCAACTAAAAAGGCTAATTGGGTAATGCGGGTTTTCATAGCCAAAAAATACGCAATTTTGGTGGGTATCCCCAATCAAGCGAAAAGAAAGCGGCCACTTACTCCTCAGAATAAATGGCCGCTCTATCAAATCGATATCAAATACTACCAATCTTGGTGGTCGCGCCCCCGGTTCCTGCGACGCTCACTGAAAAGGCGCTCTTCATCTGACCTGTTCTGGTATTCTCTGTTTTGGTTACTCTGTCCCCAGTTGCTGTAGGCGCTGCGCTCGCGGTCTTCGTCTCGGTTGTTATACCTATTGGAGCCGTAGCCCGTGTCGCGAAACTCGTCGAAGCTGCGGTTATAGCCTCGTCCTCCACGCTCCTCATCTCCATAGCCACTTCTTAAACGGTTAGCGTCGCGGTAGCCCACGCCACGGTAGTCCATGTCCCGCTCTTCGTTCATACGGCCGCTGTAGTAGTTGCCACCTGATCGGCCGTAGTTCTGACGGCTGTGTTCGTCATGGTCGTAGTAGCTTCTGTCGTCGCCATGGCTACGAGGTCCACGCTCGCCTGACATACCATAGTTAGAAGGACCGTAGGCCGAGCCACCGCCATAGGTACTGCCCCCTTCGCCGTAGCGGGTGCCGCCGCTGAAATCGCCATAGGCGCGGGCGTCGGAGCTCATGCGGTTGCGCTCATGCTGCCGCTGGTTTTCGTAATAGCGGTTTTCATAGCTTCGCTGACTGCCCTGCGGGTGGTAAAGTCCATCTTCGCTGCTGTTCATCTCATCCGGATTGTAACGGGAAAGGCTGTTACGGTTGCCGGTGCGCGCATTGCCATGCTCGTCGAAGTCGGCGTAGTGGTTCTTGCGGGAACGGTCGTTATTATCTGCGTTTCTGTTCATAGCTTTAAGTTTTGGTTTACAGTTACTCTCCCTAATAACGCAGCAAACCTCTTCATGTTTTTTCCGCTACTATGATTCCAAACCGAGAAGATACACACATACCAGCACAACGTATAGGGAAGATCTGCGATCAGGCAGCCTCCCTGTTCCTGTAGAATGTCTCCGCTTTTACTATAACTTATGCAGCTGGAAATAGCCCAGATGCAGCTCGTCCTCTTGCGCGCTTTCGTTGGCTTTTATTTCCAGTCTATACCGTTGCTTTGCCTCGGCAGTCAGGATGTCTTTCACTTCGTGCAATTCATCTACATCCACCCCAAACTTATCGTCGATGTGAGAAGTGGCCCCTTTGAAACCGGTGTGCTTATAAAAGGCGGTTTGCTTGGCTTGCTTCACAGCCCCGGCCTGCTCTTGTGCTACGGCCAGCATTTTGTAGTGGAATTCGTCGAACTCACCCGGCTTGTACCCACCCAAGTTGAGGAAAAAGAGTTTGTCTATACCTGACTCGGCCGATGCCTCCTCTTTCGGCAAAACGGTGATGCGATAACCATCCACCTGCGTGACTTCGCGCCAGCCGTCCACGTGGATATTACCTTTCGCCTCCGGCCAAAACGCTTTGATGGCGGGAACAAGGTCCTTTACCTGTTCGCCAATGCCAAAGAACATATCGTGTTGCTCCGTGTTGCGCCCTTCCGGACGGCATCCCAGCATGAGCATAAAGAGTTTAGGGTTTTGCATGGTGTTATATTTTAGAAGTTTGTCTAAATCTTCTTATAGGGCCCCTACCCCAAGGATTTATAAGATTAAATATAAGGCACCTACCGCCAGAAGGGAATTACCTCCCCTAGCCCCTCCTAAAAACAGGAGGGGGACTTTCGGTTGCTGCCTTACAATAGATAAGCTTCGTGGTTTTATCTCTACGTGCACGATTGACATCCCCCTACCCCCTTCTTTGTCGAGGCGGGGAATCTGTCGCAACCGTTTCTCAGGTATAAGCTCTGTAGCACACAAACCTCCGGCACGCATTGCAAAACATACTTGCTCCACAGCTATGAAACAGATAGCTTGAGCCCGGTGCCCTAAACGACGCTCCACTGTTTGAGCGTTCAGCGAGTGGGGGTAGGGGCCCTCGATTTGGAGCGTCTTGATTCTTTTGCTTACTGGGGGTAGGGGCCCTCGATTTTCTCATCAAGGAGAAAAGTGAGTGCCCGCCGCACAGGCGAAGCAATGAAACAAGGCCAGTTGCCAAACAGCACAGCATTCGCTACGCTAGCAAAAGCGTAAGGCAATATCGACTACTTATACCCAATAATCGAAGTAAACGCAACTTTCCGCATCGGCTGTCTCGACACCGGGTTGATCGCTCCGATCACCCCCTCTGCTTTCAGCGCCTCAAACGCTTCTTTGTAATTGCCCCGAATGTAATTGGTGCCGATGTTGTGGTGGCGGTAAATACTGTCGATGGGCAGGTTGTGGTAATAGCTTTTCTTTTCCGCTAAATCCGCAATCAGGTTTTTGATGGAGTAGCGGTACTGCTCCTGAAACAGCGACAACTGGTGCTTGATGTTGGCCCCGAAAAGCGGCACACCGTCTTCCTGATAGTCGCTGTACATGAGCATGAGCTCTTTCATTTTCATGTAGGGCGCATCGTTCTTGGATACGAAGAACAGGTAGTGGCTCGTCTGGTTCTTTTTGGGCAGACTGATCTTGAAGCGGAATGTCTTGTAATCCTTCTCTCTGAAGATATCTTCAAACTGATCTACCATGAAATCCTCGCGCTGACCGGCGTCTTGGTAGCGGTCGCAGAACTCGCGGATTTTCTCTAGTCGCTCTTTTCCGAACACATCGGCCATAATACTATCGTCGGCCGCACCTTGCACGGCGGCGCGCAGTTTGGCCGGCGTGAAGAGCATGAACAGGTCAAGCCCCCAGCGGCGCACCGACTGCAACAGCAACTGCTGCGAAAACTCGTAGCCGAACGGGTCAAGGTATAGCAAAGTGGGCGTGTCGTTGCCTAGAAGCTTCGCCAATGCCGCCAGACTGGCTTCCTCGTGCAAAAGCACGGGCTTGTGCTGAAGATCTCCGTAATAAGGCAGTTGTTGCAGGTTCTCTTTTAGCTTGGCCGTAACGGTCTTTTTCTCGTCGTTGAAAAAGGTACGCACCACTTTGTTCAGGTTATACTTGTCGGTGGCCCCGAAAATGCTGTTGAGCACACGCACCGGTGTGGCCGGCTTACCGTCTTCGGCTTTGCCATCACCTGCGTACAGGTCGATAAAGGCCAGCGTGGGGTTAGACTTGTAGCGCTGCCCCTGCAACTGAGCACTGCACCAAGCCTTGAAAAACTCGTTCAACAGCTCCGATTTTATCTCGGCGCTGCTCCGTTGGGTGATAAAAAAATCGTTTGTATCGGCAGTAGACATGGTTTCTGGGTATCAACTCATGCGCCTCAGGCAGGCGCTCTTCGTTCAAAGACAAAGTTAAGCTGTATTTTAAAGGGATGGTAATTAAAATTTAAGCTTAATTTTGCAGCATGAAACTGACTGGCAACATTCTCAACGTGAAAAACAAGCGGGACGACCGCAATGCAGGTATAGCGCTCGAGATTGACAAGATCGAATACATCACGCACAAAAAAGACGGCAAATACTACCAGCCCTTCGACCTGATGGTGGAACTGGAGGAGCCCATCACCATTACCGGCGACTGTCTGGCCCGCAAAGTGGACAAGCACCTGCCAGAGGGCGAGTACGACTTTTTGGTGTATGACAAGGAGGGTGATGACTATGTGCTGAATGAAGACAAGTTCCTGTCCATATTGATGATGTATGACGAGGAGGAACAAGAGCACTTTTTGTCGTCGGTAGAGTATACGGTGACGGTCTCGAACGAGGATTTCAAAGTACTGAAAGAGGAACAGCACAAACTGCGTGCTTCTAAAAAAGGAATAGGCCGTAAGAAAAAATAGCCAGCACAGAAAGGTATAAATCAGAAAGACCTGCCTCAAACAAAGTTGAAGGCAGGTCTTTCTTTTTCATGTTTCGTTAAACATGGAAGCAATTCTTCCAAAAGCTTCTACAAGCTTTCATTCAGGTGTTTAGCCTGCGTGAACGATAACATAGTATCTATACCTGAGTATACGTATACCGGCACAGAATGTTAATGTCAGAACACTTACTTTTTGTTCATCCCGAGGTAAATACCATAGCCGATCAGAGCGGCGCCCGCGGCGAACAATACGTACTGCTGCTGCTTGGTATCTAGCCCATTATAAATATCCAGCCCATACTTGCCGGGGTTTTTGATGGCACCCATGATATCAGATGGGTTTTTCAGCAGATGTTCTAGTGGGTTAGATGATGTATTGGTTTTCATGATTTCGGTTTTTTATGTCTTTCCTTCTGTACGGCGTCAAGTGAAAAGAAGATTTCTAATCATGAGCCTAATAGCCGATGACTTTTCTAAATTACAAATTTTAGAAAAAGTGGATACAGAAACTGAAAGAAGCATCGTATAGGAATCAGAAATTAAATTTAAAGTCATTTCATGTTATTGCCTCAGCATTTTACGCTTCTTCTCCTACTTACGACCACCCTTCTCGAAACCTTCGCAAACTTGGATATAGCCACGCTGCAAATGCTCAATGGCAGCCGGGCAACACATTTGGATGACTTGCTGCTCGCCCTAACCATCACGGCCTACGGACTTGGTGCTTTGGTGCCCCTTTGCCTATATCTAGTGGGGCACTTCAGGAGAATGGTTTCGCTCAAACTGAAAGCCTACCAATATGTGTTTGCCATGGGGTTGAATATTCTGTTTATCGGCTTGTTAAAGTATATCGTAGACCGCCCGAGGCCTTTTGTGACGCACGACACGATTGAGCAGATCGCAGAGGCCAGCAGTCCCTCCTTCCCTTCCGGCCACACGGCCTTTGCGTTTACGGCTGCCATTGTGTTGGTGCTGATGTTCCGCAACCCAACCCTGCGCGGTCTTGTGCTGATGTGGGCCCTGCTGGTGGCCTACTCCAGACTGGCCCTAGGTGTGCACTACCCCAGCGATGTGCTTGGCTCTATGCTGCTGGGTTCAGCAGCTGCTTTTCTTTCCACCTACGCTTTCCGAAAGCACCGCAAACAGTTCTATACCCTGCTCAGGCGAGGTCGGAATTTCAGGATAGTTAGTTAGGTATAGAGTTTCATAATAAAGCGGCCAAGCGGAAGCCGACCAATAACCCTCCCTTCCCTGCCACATCCGTTTTTTGAAACGTTTAGTTACGTTTAAATACGTTTTGTGTAAAAATGATTTTATGAATTTAGTCATGTTAGTAGCGTAACAAGGCATTGGTCCTGCTGCGTGACATAGATGAAATTGTGTAAAAAACAACCCTACGGTATAATAGACTGTGATAAAGCACTTTAATTTATAGTTGTGCTTAAATTGCTGATATTGTTTATTATATTAGTGTTATGCTATGCTTAAAGTGTATTAAATAGTGCCTGCGAATAAAAAAAAACAGTACTCAAGCTAAAGGGCCAATAACCGGAACTCCTCCTTATACACTATAGTTGGGCGTAAAACTAAGCAATGAAAAAAATTTTGATGGGTGTTATACCTATACTGATAATAGCAGGACTTGGAGTTGGAGTTTGGAAATCGTGTAAGCACGACTTGAATCCTCATTACTTGGATAATGATGCTGTACAACTCGACAGTTTGCTTTATTCGCCCGACAGTTCAAAAGCTGTAGTTTACTATACTTTAGATGTAGGAGCACGCGGACTTCGACAATATCAAACTCTACTCAGAAAAGGTGACTTCGATGATAAATTAACAAGATTCAGTTTGCCACCTGAACTAGTAATACAAAAGTGGAGAAGCAATGACACATTGGAAGTGATTTACGACGAATACGAAGCTTATGCCAAAGGTGGACAAATTACCGATTTACCATTGGAGAAGGATACTTTGGAGCGGAATGGAGTATCTATCCTTCTGAAAGAAAGAGTAGTAAGAAAAAAGTATAGAATCGGACAGTAAAGGAATCAATACACTAACTGATAGAAACTCTCCGCCCAACAAGGTTTATACCCTATGCCTCGGCTGATGGCCTCGCACAAGGTATACACGAGCCGTCGGTACATATTAAATGAAAAAACTCCTGATCATAGTTGGTTTAATGATCTTTGGACTCCTATTCTTTGAAGGGATTACGAACTATGTTTCGAAATCTGCACTTCAAGGACGATATATTAATAACAACACTGAATATATTCTTGAAGGACCTAGACCTATAGAACAAGGTATCGACACTTTAATAATAAAAAATGATAACACATTTGAAAGTCAAACATGGGGTTCGGGTACATACATGATTGAGCCATCAATATTTGGAACCCGAATTGACTTGACATATGACTATGAAATGGGAAAAGCAGGATATGAAATGTTGGTGACTTCACCTTTGTTTCGACAAGAAAGAATATGGTTGGACTATGGTATGAACTTTTACTTTGAAAAAATAAAATAACTGCTTGCAACAAGGTATACAAGCCATACTTCGATTACGCCTCGTTGGCCTCCTATAAAAAACGTTTAAAGTCGTTAACCATAAAAATGACATGTATATAAATATACCCGGGTTATATAACTCTGACAAAGAGCATTGGCAGACTATCTGGGAAAATGAATATCCGGATGAGTTTCTCAGGGTGGTGCAATCAGACTGGCAAAACCCTACCTGTGATGAATGGATTAACAGAATTGAAGAAGAGCTGCAGCAGTTCGACTACGGGCAGCTTATTTTAATTGGCCATAGTGTTGGATGTGTTACTATAATCAAATGGTTCGAGAAATACGGACACCAAATAAAAGGCGCTTTGTTTGTAGCCCCAAGCGACGTGGACAAACCCGGTTATCCAAAGTATATTACAGGCTTCAGCCCCATGCCTGAACGTAAATTGCCATTTCCTTCCATCGTGGTAGCAAGTTCAAACGACCATGTTGTAGCGATTGAAAGAGCAAGATTATTTGCCAGCAACTGGGGAGGTGAGTTTGTAGAGTTGGAGAACGCAGGACATATAGAAACTAAATCCGGATTCGGTAAGTGGGATTTCGGTCTTGAACTACTCAAGAAAATAAATTAGCAAAGCACTAACACGGCCTAGTATACCATCAATCTTGTACTTTCCTTGAGAAGGGAAGTACCTTAATAATGTAGTCTTTTAAGTGCGGGTACATTATATTAAGTTGAACTTGTCACAGCCTTCTGCATCATCTCGTCAAGCACTTTAACGCCTTTGTATTCGGGGTCAAAAATGGTAGTTAGTCCCCGTCCATAAGCCCCTAACGCTTCACCCAGCCCGCCATAAAAAGTGGGGTAAGCATAAATCATATTTCTAAGTTCATCGATCGGCATACGCGCATGCACGGCAAGGGTCAAAAGCCCAACCACTTCCCCTGCATTTGGTCCGGCCATAGAAGCTCCAAGTATAGTGTTGTTGTTACGGTCAATTACAAGCTTCATAACCCCGTACTTTATCGCATGAATCCAACCCCGAAACGTTGCGGGCAGCTGCTTTACGATAACGGTAACTTCTATACCTGCTTTTTTGGCTTCTAACTCAGTCATGCCCACAGCACCAACCTCCGGATCTGAAAAAACCACCCTTGGAACGGCATGGTAGGAAGCGGGAGGATGGCTTCTGCCAAGTATGTCTGATGCCACGATGGCCGAATGGTGTAAAGCCACATGGGTAAACATGCCCTTTCCCGTCACATCCCCCATTGCCCAGATCCCATCTCCCGCCCTCATTCGGTCGTCCACTTGAATAGTACCAGAAGTGCTGGGAATGCCGATTGTTTCCAACCCAAGTTCGCTTATATCGGCCTTACGTCCTGTGGCCACTAGCAGTCGCTCATTTGTGATCTCCTTTCCATCCTCCAGCGCAACTGCAAATAAGCCATCGGTATAACGCACCTGCCTGATGCTCGACTTGGTGAAGACACTGATGCCTTCGTCTGCAAACGTGCGCTCCAGCACCGTGGAAACCTCCGGCTCCTCTTTGTCCAACAGATGATTGCTGCGCTCTATAATCTTCACGTCGACCCCAAACCGAGCCATAACCTGCCCCAGTTCACAGCCGATGGCTCCTCCTCCAAGAATGATGAGCGACTTAGGGAGTTTCTTCAGTTTCATGACATCATAGGTCGTCCAGTAATCGACTTCGGAGAGTCCTTTTATGGGAGGGATAACAGGTTTTGAACCGGTTGCGACCACAATACCGTAACGCGCCGTAATGCTTTCATCTCCGACAGTTACCGTACGTGGGCCCGTTATTTTGCCGATGCCCTTGATCAGGCGCCCACCTCTTTTCTCGTATCGGTCTACGGCAATCGCATCATCCCATTCACTTGTTGCCTCACTAAGCCGCGAGGCTACAGGCTCCCAATCAGGAGTCACACGGGAGTGGCCTGCCAAACTGTTTAGCTGCCGGGCCTCGTGTAAGGTATTTGCCGCCCTTATCATCATCTTTGATGGAATGCACCCCCAGTAGGCACACTCACCGCCCACCAATCCATTGGCGATGCCTACCACCTTAAGTCCGGCATCAAGGAGTTGTAATGATAAATCCTCCCCACTAGTGCCAACACCTATCACCACTACATCCACAGCTCCCTCTCTAGTTTTGACACTTTGGGTATCCATAACATTTCCTCCCTACCAACTAAGGCTCGATTTATTAAAGTCTGCTTTTATGTCTGAATCGACTACTACAGCGCCAATATCAGTATCAGATATATAAAAATTTAGCCCGATATTACTATTTACGCTTCTTGTGATAGTTCGATAAGAAAATAGGGCGTCATGGCTTTGGAGGGACATACGACCTCTTAGCAACTGCTATCTATGCAAGGGAGCTGAATCCGGTCAACTATACCTTTCTTACAACATCCGTTTTTTGAAACGTTTAGTTACGTTTATAAACGCAACTAAATGTTTCATACTCCGGTTGATTACCGTTCTAGTTGTTTTCTAGGAGCGGAAACCGCTTGATGTGCTTTGACAATTTATTTAATATTTGAATGCTCACAAGAGCAAGACACAGCAGCAAAATACTGACTCACAATATTTTAACATATTACACCTGCTGTATATTAAATTAAATAAAATAGTGAGGCAGCTTGAGAAGCTCTGCAAAAGAACTATATTAGTAAAGCGCTATGGAAGTGAATGAGTTGCTAAAAATATTATTGAAAGTTAGTAACTGTACTCCGCTTATATGGCGGATAAACGTCACGGTGACGTTTACACAGTAGTTGGATGGTGTTTTAATTAAATATGAAAAGCTATCTTCAATTTTTATCGCTACTACTATTTTTGAGCGGTTGTGTCATAGCCAATAAGGTGCATTGGCAGGATACTGACGCTTCGACCCTGGTAAGGGTTAAGAACAACCCAACAACCCCTGACCTTTCTATCAACTTTGCTAAATGTGAAGAGGGTTTTACAATCCTCCCCTTCTTTATCATATGGGACAATAAGAAGTACGACTATGCGCTTGAATTAAATATTTCTACAGGCGATAACGTATATCAGAAACTGAATTCATTTGATTATGAAATTCTTGATGCTAGTGGAAATGGATTGGCAAAGGGAAATATGGTTTTAGATAAGGGATTCAGGAAATGGGGTGATGATACCTTCACCAGATATTCCATCAATGCCAAAACTGACTATTATATCAAAGCAGACAACATACAAGGAGATTTGACCTTGAATTTGGTGTTGTATCTTACCAAAATGAATGGGGAGAAAGTTAGTTTCAGTTACCCTAATGAAAAATTGAGGAGAAAGAAGTGGAAGAGATTCCAGTTCTTCCATGTATAAAAAAAGCACCGCCCAACATTGTGAAAACCATGCCACGGCGGACGATCTTACGCGCCATTAGCAGGAAACCGTTGGGTGGTGTAAACTTTAATTTTAAATATGAAAAGCACTCTTTGGGCATTGTTCTTTTTTTTTCCCCTTTCGGTCTTAGGGCAGGTGCCCAGGGAAGCAAAGTTATTACCTGACAAAGAGTGGATTGCGTTTCATTGGGAAGGCTCAACTCTGGGTAATCGGTATTTTGATAAAGCATTCATGTACGCGCCCTTTCAAATTGACTCCATACCTCATCGTTTCAAGGTGCAGTTTGACCTGGGCGCAACCCATTCCATGCTTTATGGCAACGCCATTGCTCCCTACCTGCAGGCTTATCCAGAGCTTGCGGCAAAGTTAGATACAGTCAATAAGCCCTTCAGGATTCAGAGTAGACAGAACGGTAGCTTTAAAGACGTGGAAGTTCATCTAGAGGAAACGTCCTATAGATTAAAACACCTAATGTATTTTGAAGATTTCGGAGCTATACTCACGTCTGATTCTGTCAGTTCCCCTACTGTAAAACATGTCGGCACTTTAGGTGCTTCTTTCTTCAAGAATAAAGTGCTGGTTATAGATTACCCCAACCATCGACTGTTGGTGCTTGACTCGCTTGATTCAGAAACTGGAAAGCGCTTTGATTTTTCAGAATGCAGGATTGACAAAGGAAGAGTAAAGCTTCCTTTCACGATTGGCGCCAAGACCTATTGGGTTATGTTCGATACAGGCTCTAGTATTTTTCCTCTAGTTACGAATAAGAAATACTTCAAAAAGCTAGCTGATGGCAGTGTCACAGACACCCTGACTGTGTCATCTTGGGGTAAAAGCTTCCCTGCATTGGGGAGAAAATCAAAGGAGCCTATAAGACTTGGTTCAACCGTGCTCACACAATCAAATGTTTATCTGATGCCTAATTTTAACAGGTTTTTCAAAGAAGAAAAGATTATAGGGCTTACAGGTAATGCGCTTTTTCTTGAGAGTGTGGTAGCAGTTGATTTCAGAAACGGTAAATTCGGTATATTGAAAGAATAACACCACCCAACCCAGTGCAGCTTTAACCCTTGCTACGCTTCGGGCTTCGGCTGCACAAGTACCGTTAGCTGTTATTTGAATTATGAAAGAATCATTGCTGGTTATCTTAGTTGTGTTAGCTCTTGCAAGTTGTGAAGTAAAGCACGACTCTAGCGAGAATAAAGTCACAACAAAGTTTGAAGCAGACTCCTTGGAAAGAGAGAAGCTTCGCTATTCAATCATAAATGATGCGAAGCAGGCAAACTTTATTTCTGAAGGAGATACCACTTTATGGACTCCTACTAAGGAACAAGTTGACCAAATCTTTTCATTAACAAGAAAATCGATTTCAGCCAATGAAGATAAGTTCTCAAGATATTTAAAGGCCGACAGTCTGGACAACTCATACAAGCAGATAATTTGCTATGTCGACAGTAAAGGAGATTCTCTGGTTTTCATAAACGGTCTCTGCGAAATAGGAGATTACCCTATGGAAGATTCGAATGGTAAGCTTAGGTTTTACAGGCAAGACTGGCAAAACAGATTGATTTTGGTTAGTGACGGGGGAGACTGTTATTGGCGTGCCTTCATCAACTTTTCTAAGAAGAAAGTAGAAGGGCCTTTTGCAAATGGCGAAGCGTGAAAAGAAAAACAATAGCTAACCACACCCATAAGCCAGCTACGCCGCCTTATGGCCAAGTCCGCTATACCTACCGACTTAAAAGAAAAATGGATCGGCTTCTTTAAAGAAGGAAAAATCGTTTTCAAAGAGTAGACTTGCTCAAATTGCCCAGATTGCCTATTCAAGAAACCTTTAAGATTCTCCGACCATGAAATTTAAGCTAAGACCTTGGACTGCAACTGACCTCGACAGTCTGGTGAAATATGCCAACAACTTCCACATCGCCAAAAACATGGCGGATGTTTTTCCACATCCCTACACGGAAGAGCAAGGTATAGCTTTCCTCCAGATGACCGCGAAAAGTACCCCTCCCAACATTTTGGCCATTGAAGTGGAGGGTGAGGCAGCAGGCGGTATAGGTATACACCCGCAATCGGACATTTACCGGAAAAATGCGGAGTTGGGCTACTGGCTGGCCGAGCCTTTCTGGGGCAAGGGCATCATGCCGCAGGCCGTCAGGCAAATGGTGCGGTACGGGTTTGAGCACTGGGACATCAACCGAATCTTTGCCCGCCCTTTTGGACCAAACATTCCCTCCCAAAAAGTGCTCGAAAAAGCAGGCTTTACACTAGAGGCACGGCTCGAGAAGACCTTTTATAAAAATGGCGAGTACTTGGATGAACTGATCTATGCCGTGAGGCGCTCGGCTATACCTGAGGCTGAACTTTAGTCCTCGCCTCAACTAAAATACAAAGGCCAGCTTGTATCCGTTACAAGCTGGCCTTTGCTGTTAAAGCAGGTATAGCATCTTATCAGGAAGCAAACACCTCGTCCATGTTTTTAAAAGCTTTGAACTCGAGTGGGTTCTTGCTGTGGTCGAGGATGAACATGGTGCGCTGTTCCCCTACTTCGCCTTCGTATCGGGTATAGGGCTCTACCACGAAAGGTATAGCATGCTGCACTAATCGCTCAAGCACTTCATCAAACTGCTCGTAGCTCAACAAACAGCCAAAGTGAGGTACCGGCACACTGATTCCGGCCACTTGTCCGCAGTAGTCGGGCTCGGGGATGTTGGCGCTAACGTGAGCAGAAAGTTGGTGACCGAAAAAGTCGAAATCGATCCAGTGCTCGGTGCTGCGGCCTTCTTTGCAGCCTAATATGCCAACATAAAACTGGCGGGTCGATTCAATGTCCTTCACTTTGAAGGCATAGTGGAATGGGTTCATTTAATATCCTTTGGTTTGTGATACGACATTGATAAGCGGTTCGCCATGGCGCATGCGATCGTAGTTCTCCAGAATCTGCGACACAGCCGAAGCCGGATTGGTAATGCTGGCAATGTGCGGCGTTACATTGATTTGAGGGTGCTCCCAGAAGGGATGTTCTGCTGGCAGTGGTTCTTCCCGGAACACATCCAGACTGGCGCCGGACAGGTGCCCGTTGTCCAGCATCTCGATCAGGTCTTCATCCACGAGGTGCTCGCCGCGCGCCACATTTATCACGTGTGCTCCCTTCGGTAGTTTGCTGAACAATTCCTTGTTGAGTACACCAGAAGTCTTTTTAGTTAAGGGCAGTAGGCAAATCAAGATGTCTGATTTAGACAGGAAAGCCTCGAGTTCCTCGGGGCCGGCATAAGTCCCTATACCCTCCAGTAACTTGGTGGAGCGCGACCAGCCATGCACCTTAAAGCCCAGATTGCTGAGCTGCTTTGCCGTGTGGCTGCCCAGCACTCCCATGCCCATCACCCCGATCACCACATCGGCGGTGCGTAGGTAGCGGTGCTGTTTCCAAGCATGCTCGCGCTGGGCATCTTTGTAGCCATGCAAACAGCGCACATGGTTGAGCACAAGGGCCGTTACGAACATGCCCATGTCCTGTGTCAGATCCTCATCCACAATGCGAGTGATCTGTACGCCTTCAGGCAGCTCCGGATCACGCAAAATGTGGTCCACGCCGGCCCCCGTGGAGGCAATACATTTCAGGTTTGGAAAATCTTTGAAAGCGCCAAGCGGGTGGTTCCAAGCCAAAGCGAACTCTACTTCATCGGCAGGTACTGTTTCGGGGTAAGTGCGCACTTCCAGTCCGGGACGCCTCTCCCGCAGCGCGTCTGCCCAACGGCCTGTATTTCTCCCTTGGCTAAATATGGTGATCGACATAAGGTATAAGTCTGTTTTAGAATTGATGGCAAGGTATAGCCAGCATATACATACGGACAACTCAGGGATAGTCCGCTTAAATTTAACTAATCTTGCACAAATCTTGTTAAAGAGAAATCAAAAGACAGACAAAAGGTTTTGACAGAACGCGATGCCTGCACTTCTTAACTTGTAAATTGAAAGATATGGAGCCACTTAGCTCAAAAACTTATAAAAAAGAATTTGTAGATCAATTTCCCGGTGACGACAGCGGTACCTTAACCCCACGTCAGACACCGGGCGTACTTTACAGCAAAGCCAAACCTACTCCGGTTGAGAAACCTACGCTATTGGCATGGTCCGACGAACTTGCCGCGGAACTAGGTATAGCCAAACCGACTGACCAGAAAGACATTGATATACTGGGTGGCAACCACGTGACAGACAGCATGTCCCCTTATGCCGCCTGCTATGCCGGACACCAGTTCGGCAATTGGGCCGGTCAGCTAGGCGATGGCCGCGCCATTACACTGGGCGAGTGGGAAGCGCCTGATGGCAAGACGTGGGAGCTGCAGCTAAAAGGCGCAGGCCTCACCCCCTATTCCCGCCGTGCAGACGGCCGTGCCGTACTACGCTCTTCGGTGCGCGAGTATTTGATGAGTGAGGCGATGCACTATCTGGGTGTGCCGACCACGCGTGCCCTGAGTCTGGTGAGCACCGGTGAGCCTGTGCTGCGCGACATGTTCTACAACGGCAACGCGGCTTACGAACCGGGTGCGATCGTGATGCGGGTGGCGCCGAGCTTCCTGCGCTTCGGTAATTTCGAGATGCTGAACGCCCGCAAAGAAACAGACAACCTGCGCCAGTTGGTCGACTGGACTATCAGCCGCTACTACCCGCATATCACGGGAGAGAATAAAGTGATCGACTGGTTCAAGGAGATCGTGGACCGCACCGCCCGCCTAATGGTGGAGTGGATGCGCGTGGGCTTTGTGCATGGAGTGATGAACACCGATAACATGTCCATATTAGGTCTAACCATCGACTACGGCCCCTACTCTTTCGTAGACGACTACGACCCGAATTTCACCCCAAACACAACCGACCTGCCGGGCAGAAGATATGCCTTCGGAAAACAGCCTTCCATCGGCTACTGGAACTTAGGCGCCTTAGCGGGCGCGCTCCTGCCGCTCACCGACAAAGACCAGTTGGTAGCCACGCTCGATACGTTTAAAGACGTGTATTGGACAGAATACTACGCCATGATGGGCCGTAAACTGGGCCTCGACCAAGTGTCCAACATCGACAGGGATTTGATCAGCCAGTTCGAAAAAACACTGGCCGAGATCAAACCGGACATGACCATTTTCTACCAGCTATTGATCGACCTACCACTGGCTGTGGAAAGTGAAGAAGAAGTGGCTGTTTATTTCAAACAGGCTTTGTACGAAGATCTCACGGCTGAGCAAAAAACAGCGCTCTATACCTTGATCAGCAACTACCTCGAGCGCCTGAACACGAATAAGATCAGGCGTTCTGACTCGCAGGAAATGATGCAGAAAGCCAATCCGCGCTTTGTGTTACGCAACTACCTGTTGCATCAGGCCATCGAGGGACTGGAGAAAGGAGATGACACGCTTTTCGTGAAACTGCAGGAGGCCATGAAAGAGCCATACTCCGATAAATTCGACGAGTTCTTCCAGACAAGACCGGAGTGGGCAAGTGAGAAGGCGGGTTGCTCTATGTTGTCTTGTAGTTCGTAAACATTTCACCCAACTTCCTCCTTTTGTCGAGGGCCCTTATCCCCAAATAAGCGGAAGGAGCTGTGTACGATTAACATCCCCCTGCCCCCTTCAAAGGGGGACTTTCTGCAGTTACTATTCAACAGGTATAAACGTTGTTGCAGATCTTAACCACTGGCACGCATTGAAAGAGTGACTCGCACGCTGGCAATGAAAAAGACACATTGGCCATGTGCATCAAACGACGCTCCACTGTTGGGGGTGAAGGGGTCCCCCTGTCGAGAGCGGTCAGCGAGTTTGGGGAGTCTTGATTTTTTTGACTTCTTTTTTTATCAAGAAAAAAAGAAGGTGCCCGCCGCACAGGCGAAGCTATAAAACAAGGTCATTTGCCATATAAAACTGCAGCCGCTACGCTAACAAAAATCTTCAAAACAAAAGAGCCTCTGAAATCACAGAGGCTCTTTTGTTATACTTACTGAGTAACTCAGAACTCGAAGACTCAGAACTCCTTAAAAGCTCTTCCGATGCATCCTCACTGGAAACAAGCGGTAATCCATTAAACTCACCGCATACGGATAACCGCGCCAGTGCACAATCGGCACATGCCGGGCAGGACTCGGCCCCTTGGTATCAGGTATAGCCAGCATGGCATTGCCGATATAGCTGAGCTCTGATTTAGCCATCCCTAACTTAGAAGCAATGTGCTGCAGAAAAACATCCTTGTCAGCATCCGAACAAGTAAAGGAGATCTCCCGTGACATGGTGGCGCCTCCTTCTAGTTCCGGTGAGTAAAACACGCGGGAGTAAGTGTCGATGGCGATGACCGGAACAGACAAAGTCGGTATGCTGGCCTGCATTACGTCCGGTGCACCGATGGGTGCCTGATTGGCAACCCGCTTCACCATTTCCGTTACTTTCTGCGCGGTATAGATGCCTTTGATCGTCTCGGACTCGATGCGCTTGAGCACCTGTTCTACCTTCGACTCAAACGGCTGACCCGGATTTTCAGGTCTTGGTGAAACCGGTCGTAGCGGGGCAGGTTGTGGCTGTGCCTGACGGGGCTGTCGGGGTTTCTGGGTTTGCGGCACGGTCTGTGGCTTTTCCTGCTCCGGAATATAACTATCCTTGATGTGCCGCTCGTGCACGTTGATCACCGTGGTGAAGGTATTGATGAAGTGCTCCGTGTTCTGCACATGAAACAGCTCCAGTTCCTGTATGCGCTTGCGGGTAACGAGGTAGTTGTGAATCAGTTTGGTCTTCTCGAACACAGCCAATATTTTTTCGGCGTGGGGCGTGTGCTTATACCTGTCGTAAAGTTTGTGCAGGGCATTGAGGCGGGCGTTGGAGGCACGGATGTACTGCATGGCGCGCGCATCGGCCGCACCGGGATGGTCCATTACCGTGCGGGTTGACTCCTGTTCCAGCCCGAAAAAAGAACGGAAAAATCTGATCATTAGGACAGGATGCGTTTCAGGTGCTGGGTTTCAATTTCGACCTGCAACTTCTCGGAGAGTTTCATCTCTTCGAATATGTTGTCGATGTGTTGGATATAGAGGTCCAGCACCGCCTCCTGTTCGTCGCTCAGGATACGGTGCCGGACGGCTAGTTCTTCTTCTTTCTTGTCTCCTCTGTATATCATTATTCAATTTCAATCTGCTTGGACTTGCCGAAGGTGCCGATGATCTTGCTGTTGAGCTCTTCCTGCACCTGTGCCAGTTCTTTTACGGCTTCCGCCCGTTTCTTGCTGCCCTCTTCAGAGATTTTGATCACCTGATCGAGCGTTTCCACCATGTCCTTGTTCACTTTCTTGAGCGTCTCCACGTCCACGATGCCGCGCTCGTTTTCCTGCGCCGCGATCACTACGTTCTTCTTGAGAAGCTCAGAGTTTTTGCGGAGCATTTCGTTCGTGGTGTCGGTCACTTTTTTCTGGATCTCGAGTGCCTTGCGCTGTTTCTCAAGCCCCAATGCGATGGCCACTTGCTGACGCCACACCGGAATCACTGTCACGATCGAGTTCTGAATCTTCTGGGCCAGCACATCGTTCGTAGTTTGGATCATGCGAATCTGCGGCATGGACTGCGTCGCGATGGTATGCGACAGCTGAAAGTCATGCACCTTCTTCTCCAGACGCTCCTTGAAGGCTATCATGTCGCTCAGGCGCTGCACAGCCAGTTCGTCCTGTCCGCTGCTTTCCACCTCTTCCTGCATTTTCGGGATGATGTCGTTCTCGATCTCCTCGATCTTCATCTTTCCTGCCGCAATAACAGAACGAATCTCATGGATATACTCTACCGCTTGGTTGAACATCACTTCCAGACTGGTCGAGTCCTTCATAATGCTCTGGCGGGTACGCTCCAGCTTCACCACCACATCATCCACGTTGGCAGACACAGAGTTGTACTGCGTAGCCAGCTGCTTCGAGCGGTCTGATATTTTCTTCACAAATGGAAGTCTAGAAAAGAAGCCACCCTTCTCCTGCTCATCGATCTTGATCATGTTGATCTGGTTGAGGAGCTCATTGATGGCATCGCCTGCCTCGCCAGAGTCTTTGGCTTTTACTTTGGTGAGCAGCTCGTTAGAGTAGTGGCCCAGTTTGCGCTGTGTTTCCACCCCAAAATTGCTCAGGCTATCCGGGTTCGCCGGATCTATGGATTTTGAGATAGCCAAGGCCTTCTCTTGTATCTTCTGTTGATTCTCTGCGATCGTAATCTCTGTTTTCTCTGTTTTTTCCATCTTGTCTTATTACCTAAAAAGGTTGTGGTTGATTAGGTCCAATGAGCTTAAATACTTTTTGATGTTCTCGTGCCGGTCGGTGGTTTCGTACCACTCAATGTCGTTGAGCGGCAGGTACTCGCCGAGCAAGTCGCGCACTTCATTCAGCAAGGCTTCGCCCTTTTTTGTTCTGAAATCGGGGTTGCGGTACTGTGCGCTCACATATTCCACTTTTACCTGCCCGGTCTTGGTTATGGCCAGCTCGCGCACTTCCACTACCAACTCCGAGGACTTGCCATTGTCGTTCACGATGGTTTTATACACACCTTTATTGCCTTCTTCAAGTGCTGCAGCGCATTGCTTGCGCACATCCTGCAGGGCCGTGCGTAGTTTTCGGTTTGGCACAATGTAGTGGCCCACAATGTAACCCAATATAGCTGCTATTAAGAATGTCCAAAAAATCACTTTTGTATTTATAAAGTTTAACGCTCAATTACTATGTAATGAAGCAAAATAAATTGATGTAATCAAGTGCCGGCGAGGCGGATGTGCCATGGATGGGCTTATAGTAGCCGGAATGATTCCTTTCTCCACCTGTTTCGACTATACCTGACCGGCCTTTTACATTCTTCTATACGCGGAAGCGGTTGCATGGGCTGTCGCCTATGCCGGGTTGCGATGGGTAAGGTATGGCGCAGGCCTGTTCCCGGTTCGGCTTCGTCTTATGTTTGTCCTATTACGCAAACAGGTGCTGTACCTTTACAGCGCTTGCCGATAAATTCGGGGGTTTTGTCTAATTTGCAGTCTGTTCTATACCCGATTTTTATACCTTCGCTTACATGCAGCATCGGCATTTTATTTTGCATAAACCCTACGGCTATATCAGCCAGTTCGTGACCGACAAGAAAAAGAAGAAGCTACTCGGTGACCTGCACGATTTCCCGACCGGCACCATGGCCATCGGCAGACTCGACGAAGCCAGCGAAGGTTTGCTCCTGCTCACCACCGACGGCAAGATGAGCGAACAGGTACGCAGCAAGCAGGTCGAGAAGGAATACTATGCGCAGGTGGACGGCCTGATCACGGACGAAGCTATAGCTGAAATGCAGGGAGGTGTGTCCATCGGGCTGTACGGCGAACAGTACGGTACCCGCCCCTGCACCGCTTTCCGGCTAGAGACCACGCCGGACTTCCCCGAGCGCAGCCGCCGTATCCGCGACGACCGCCACGGCCCAACCAGTTGGGTCTCCATCACGATATCGGAGGGCAAAAACCGACAGGTCCGCAAAATGACCGCTGCCGTGGGATTTCCTACTTTGCGTCTCGTGCGTGTGCGGATTGGGGATATTCACTTACAGGAATTCGTGCCGGGGATTGTAGCGGAAGTGGAGAGCTTTAATTTAGGTTGAAGCTATACCTGGTGGCTGCAAAATTTATAGTGCTCTTTAAACCAAAGGGCCCAGCGTAAGTCTGAGAATTTAAATTTAAGCTTATTACCCTTAAGAAGTAACCTAATCCATACCTTAAACCTTACCATGAAGAAAAACCCTATTCACATTCTGGCGCTAGCGTTAATGCTATCGGGCGGTATGAGCAGCGCAGTTTTCGCGCAGCGTCCGCAGCAACAGCAGCAACAGGCTCAAAAGCCGCAAGACCCTGTTATTCAGAACATCATCAAAATGGCCACTGAGAACTCGCAGTTGGAAAAGCTGGGCCACGAACTCATGGACGGCATCGGACCAAGACTGGTTGGCACGCCGCAAATGCAGCAGGCCGGCGACTGGGCCGTGAACAAGTATAAGAGCTGGGGCATAGAGGCCCGCAACGAAAACTATGGCGAATGGCGCGGCTGGGAGCGCGGCATCACGCACATCGACATGGTGCACCCGCGCCTGAAATCACTCGAAGGCATGCAGTTGGCTTGGAGCCCGTCTACCCCTTCAAGAGGTGTTACGGCTGAAGTGATCACCATGCCGGAGTTTGCTGACTCAGCTGCATTCCAGCGCTGGTTGCCGAGCGTAAAGGGCAAAATGGTCATGGTATCGATGAACCAGCCGAGCGGCCGTCCGGAGTACAACTGGAAAGAGTTCGCTACCGAGGAGTCTTTCGAGAAAATGAAAAAAGTGCGTGAAGAGCATAATGAAGCTTGGCGCAAGCGCATCAGTGCGACTGGTAAAAACGCCCGTACACTGCCAGTTGCTTTGGAGCAGGCCGGTGCCGCCGGTATCGTGATGTCGAACTGGTCAAGCGGTTTCGGCGTAAACAAGATATTCAGTGCTTATACCAAGAAAATCCCTACCGTAGACATCGCTTTGGAAGACTACGGCATGCTATACCGCTTGGCTGAGAACGGCAGCAAACCACGCATTAAAGTGGTGGCCGAGTCGAAGCACGCCAAGAAGCCTGTTCCGACTTTCAACACCATCGCTGAGATCAAAGGCTCTGAGAAGCCGGACGAGTACGTGATCCTGTCGGCTCACTTCGACTCATGGGATGGCGGCACAGGTGCTACCGATAACGGTACCGGCACGATCCTGATGATGGAAGTAATGCGCATCCTCAAGCAGGTATACCCAAATCCGAAGCGTACCATCTTGGTAGGTCACTGGGGTAGCGAAGAGCAGGGCTTGAACGGTTCACGCGCCTTTGTGGAAGATCATCCAGAAATCGTGAAGAAGACACAGGCTGTTTTCAATCAAGACAATGGTACCGGCCGTGTGGCGAACATCTCCGGTCAGGGTTTCCTGAACTCTTATGACTATATGGGTCGCTGGTTGAGCGCTGTTCCGCGTGATATCACCAAAGACATCCAGACAACCTTCCCGGGTTTCCCAGGCGGCGGCGGTTCCGACCACGCCTCTTTCATTCCGCACGACGTGCCAGCCTTTATGCTGAGCTCCCTGAGCTGGTCATACGGCAATTACACATGGCACACCAACCGCGACACGTATGACAAAGTTGTATTTGATGATGTTCGCAGCAACGTGATTTTGACGGCAATCTTGGCATATATGGCCAGTGAGGAACCTGAACTGGTATCGCGTGAGCGCAGTGTCATGCCGGTTAACCCGCGCACAGGCGAGCAAACGACATGGCCACAGGCCAGACCTTCTACCCGTAAGGGCGGTTTGGACTAAACCGATTAAACAAAGGGCTTTCCCCAATATTTAAAGTACAGCCGCTGTGGGTCATCCGCAGCGGCTGTACTGTTTTTAGGCCTATACCTGCAGCGCCTGCCATGGAAGCTGTTTTCCAGACTCCCGTTGACTTTTGTGCAAAGCACCGTATAAAATTATAGGTCTCTAGCATCACCTATGCCAAGAGACTCCTATAACAAAATAGGGAAGTAAAAAACAGATATGATTGGCAAATCAACATACCAAGCCGCGCGTGAAGTGGCTCAGCTAGCAGAGAACCATTTTTCAGAACAGATAGAAGCGGCAAAGAATCAGGGCGGCGACAACCTCGCTACCGTGCCCAGCGCCCGTATCATAGAAGCGATCATCGATGCCGCGTTCTGGGCCAGCCTACGGCGCGAAGAAGGGCAATCACCTAAAATATCCCTCGCCTTCCTGCCGCCAGAACAGGCTGAGCAACCGCTTCTCTTTGAGCATCACCTGACCCTGTCCCCTGCCGTGCTTACCAAGATCGGGCCGGGTGTGGAGCGGCCGGGCATCCACTTAGGCGTGTGGTACGAAGGGGACTTCCTGCACATCTGGGGCACCACGCGCAGTATACCCAATTTTTGCTTTGTGCTCGATGTGTCAGAGCCCGGTTTGCTCGTGATCAAGCACCGCCGACAGGACGGCTTCGGCAAGTTTGTTAATGTGGCCGTGCTGATGGGCGATCAAGTGAAAATTGTGCACGAGCAAAGCGCCCATCTGCCCAATTGTCCCGATGTGCTCTACTCGGCGCTCGGTTTCAGCTCACTTAGCGCTTGGAACAAGTCGCTGAACGTGCTGGTACAGCTGGCAGTATCGATGCGCGCTCACAAAAAGGGAGGCATTTTGCTGGTGGTGCCTGCCGGTACAGAAGCTTGGCGTACATCGATACGCCACCCCATGCGGTACGCGGTTGACCCGGCTTATTCCGAACTTGCCGACTTAATGAAGCTGGAAAAAGAAAAGGACGAAAAAGATACCAACTGGCAGGATGAACTGGGGAGAGCTATCAATCACATGGCCGGACTTACAGCTGTTGACGGTGCTACCATTATCAGTGACAGGTATGAGCTGTACGGTTTCGGTGCGAAGATAACGCGCAAATTGGGCAGCAGGCCGGTCGACAAGCTCATCCTGACAGAACCCGTGATCGGAGGCGAGGCCATGATCGACCAGCCGGTACTCAGTGGGGGCACAAGGCATTTATCAGCCGCCCAGTTCGTGCACGACCAACGGGATGCCATTGCACTCGTTGCCTCCCAAGATGGGCGTTTTACCATCTTCAGTTGGTCAGCCTGCGAAAATATGGTTCAGGCCAACCGCATCGACTCCTTACTGCTCTAGGGGGCCAACTCAGCATAATTTTCAGGCTTTGTGCATAAAGCATTGCACTAGCACTTTAAGGAATGATTGTTGTACCATTCTTTGTTGATTTAGAAGAGATGATTAGAAATGGAGGAAATATGAATCGTAATAAATTAGAGCGTTGGAGATACATTTTGCCGGTCTTGCTACTAGCTTTCGTATCGCTGGCGTTTGTCAGTCAAAAGCCGGACCTGCTTAATACACTACAGGCGCACCTAGCGAGCTGGAACACCCAATATGCACCTGAGAAGGTATACCTGCACTTGGACAAGCCGCGTTACACGCCGGGTCAGCAGATCTGGTTGAAAGGCTATGTTGTGGACGCCGCCACATTGCAGCCAACAGCTAAAAGCGGCGTGTTGTACGTGGACCTGCTCGATGCAAACAACGAAGCGGTGCAGCGCCTGACGCTAAAGGCGGAAAACGGCAAAGCAAACGGCGATATCATCCTGCCGTCTAACTTGTCCGAAGGTACTTACACCCTGACCGCCTATACCCAGTGGATGCGCAATTTCGGCGAAGAGAGCTTCTTCCGCAAAGAAATCAACATTATAGGCGCGCAAACCAAAACCGAAGAAAAAACAGAAAAAACCGCTCAAAAGATCGATCTGCAGTTCTTTCCCGAGGGCGGTGATCTGGTGCAAGGCCTGCAAAGCCGCGTGGCCTTCAAAGCCACTAACCCTGATGGAACAGGTATAGCAGTGACTGGTGCTGTCTATGACGCACAAAACCAAAAAGTTCTTGACTTTAAAGACACGCACTTAGGCATGGGAGCGTTTGTGTTGCAGCCGCAACAGGGCCAACGCTATACGGCTCGGGTGAACTTTGCGGACGGCCGTACGGCAGAATTTTCTTTACCTGAGGCGCAGGCCAGTGGCTATGTGCTCCAAATCAACGAAACAGCCAACCCCGACCAGCTGCAAGTGACTGTGGCAGGCAATGTTGCTGGTAGACAGCCGCTGCTTCTCACCGGCATCAGCCGCGATGAAGTGCAGTACGCCGAACAGCTCAACCTGCAGCCGGGACAGTCTTTCAGTAAGCAAATTGCCAAAGCGGATTTCGCGACAGGTATAGTGCGCTTCAATTTGGCCAAGGCCAATGGTGAGCCCTTAGCTGAGCGGCTCGTCTTTATTGACAACCAAGACAATCTGGACATCACCCTGACTACAGATAAGAAAACCTATTCGGGCAGGGAGCGTGTGACCATGCAGGTGCTGGCGCGGGACAAGCAGGGTAAACCAGTATCTACGGACTTTTCGCTAGCCGTTACCGACGACGAACTTGTTACACCGGACTTGCAGGGACTTAACATTAACACCTACCTGCTGCTGACTTCCGATCTTCGCGGCCATGTACAGAACCCCGGTTATTATTTTGAAGGTAATGACACAGCTCGCAAAGAGGCCCTCTCCTACCTGCTCATGACGCAGGGCTGGCGCCGCTTCGGCTGGCAGCAAATCGCCAAAGGCGAATTCCCGGAGCTAAAGTATAGCCTAGAGACAGACCTTGCTATTCGTGGAACACTCCAGACCGATAGAGGGAAACCTGTAAAAGGCGGTGAGGCGCTGCTATACCTGAAAGGACAGCATCTGGCTTTTATCACAACAGAAACAGACAAAGAAGGCCGCTTTGCTTTTGAGGGATTTGATTTTACTGGTCCCGTGGACATGGTGGTGCAGGGTACGGATGCGAGAGGCCGACGCAAGCACTTGCAGGTAAACCTAGACGAAGACTCCTATCTACCGAAGCTGCCTATTATACCTGCCCCACAAATAGGAGAGCTCTTGGCAAGCGCCAGTTCAGAGCTGATCACTGCCGGTAAAGTGGAAATGGCTGCCGCCGACGAAATGAACAGCGAGCTCACCTTGAGGGGCATCCTGCTGAAGGATGTGAAGATTCAAGGGGAAGCGGAGATGGTGCAGCCATTCAAACTGCACCGGGAAGCGGATGTTGTGCTGAATGTAAAAGAACTGCCTGTTTCACCGTCGGGCAACATAATTGAGTCACTGCAAGGGCGGGTGGCTGGTTTACAAATCTACCGTGCCGGACAGAATGATTTCAGGGCGCGTATACGCGGAAGCCAGAATCCGCCGCTCTACCTGCTCGACGGGATGCCCGTTGATGAAAGCATCACCTCACAGCTTAACCAGTTCGACATAAGCCGCATCGAAATCCTGAAAAGTCCGGCGTCGGCTGGCCTGTACGGAGGTCGTGCCTCGGGTGGTGTGATCGCCCTGTATACACGTCAGGGTGGGGAGCCGATGCAGGAAGTGCAGCCGGGCAAGTACATCATCATCCACCGTGCAGATGGCTACAGCAAAGTGCGAGAGTTCTACAGTCCGCAGTACGACGGCAAGACACCGGCCAGCCGCGAACCCGACCTGCGCACGACGCTCTACTGGAACCCAAGCGTGCAAACCGATTCCCAAGGTAAGGCAACCGTGACCTTTTACGCCGCCGACCGCAACACGACTTACCGTGCGATCATGGAAGGTATATCCGACGCCGGCAAGCCCGGCCGTGGAATGGTGACTTTTGATGTGAGTTTGGGAAGAGCGAATCCGTAAGAATTGAGAGTCTATATCAAAAAGCCCGACCACTGTGAAAAGCGGTCGGGCTTTTTGATTCTCCTATTTTTATTATTTTATATTTGATGACCTCGAACCTGTTTTAGGAACCTCGGTAAACCACCCTACTCTCGCAATAAGTGAAAGCTTACCCTTTGGGGGTTGGGCCACTACTTTTCGAGACATTACAATTGTATTTTCTAGATCTATTAAGGCAGATTTAGTCAAAAGAAATTGTCCCCTTGAGGGGACCGTAGGGGTGTTACACGTCCACGGATTTCATCTTCTCAAGAGATGCATTTGGTATTTCAGAGGCCTTATATACACCCCTGTAGTCCCCTCAAGGGGACATTCCGTCTGGTTCCAAAAATTTATGGAGCAAGATAAGGCATAGACGCTTGTCTCTTACATGACTTAATCATACCCCCTGCGTACTTTTCTTTCCATACCTTTCCCGCGCTTCCAGAATCTGATCAACATTCAGTTTGGCCCAGTCAGCGAGCTGCAGCAGTTGCAGCAGCAGCCCCTGCCCTAGTGGTGTCAGGCTGTACTCCACGCGGGGCGGAATCTCAGCGTATACCTCCCGGCTGACCAATCCGTCTTCTTCCAACGATCGGAGCGTAACGGTAAGCATACGCTGCGACACGCCGTTGATCTGGCTTTTCAGTTCGTTAAAGCGCAGTTTCTCCTGCTTCCCCAAGGTAAGAATGGTGTAGATCGACCACTTGTCGCCGAAACGGGCCAGAATATCTTTGATCGGGCAGCAAGACTCCACATCTGCAGAGTTGCACAAAACTTTATCGATCTTTTTCTGGATCGTAAGCTGCTGGTTTTCAATATTAGTTACTTCCATGATACTTAGTTTAGCGGAGGTGCCTTCTTGACAGGTCCAAAATTAACAAATACCTTTGAGTTACCAAAAGTAACTTAGTATTGAAACGTTACTGGCACTTTAACTGTTGTATAGACATGAATATATTAGAATCTTTGAAATGGCGCTATGCCGCCAAGCGTATGAACGGTCAGCGTGTGCCGTCAGATAAAGTAGAGCGTATATTGGAGGCCATCCGTTTGGCTCCTTCTTCCATGGGTCTGCAGCCGTATACTGTGCTGGTGATCGAGGACGAAGAATTGAAAAAGCAGATCAGACCAATTGCCATGAATCAACCGCAGATCGAGGAAGGCTCGCACCTGCTGGTTTTTGCCGCATGGGACGACATCAATTCAACGCACATTGAGGAATACATCCAGCACACGGCCGAAGTACGCAACATGCCAGCCGAGCAGCTGGAGGACTTCAAAAACACCTTGTTAGGTATAGCTGAGCGCAACACGCAGGAGCAGAACTTCAATTGGGCTGCCCGTCAGGCTTACATCGCCTTTGGTGTAGGACTGGTGGCTGCTGCCTCTGAGCAAGTGGACGCTACTCCGATGGAAGGCTTTGATGCAGCCGCTTTGGATAAACTGCTGAACCTGCCAGATAAAGGTTTGCGCAGTGTTACTTTGATGCCACTCGGCTATCGTGACGCGGACAATGACTGGCTGGCCAAGTTGCCGAAAGTAAGACGCCAGAAAGAAAAATTCGTACTGGAAGCTTAAGCTTCAGCATAACATATATAGCCGACAGCTGCCTTTATCAGGTAGCTGTCGGCTTACGCATTTAAAGAAAATATGACGACAAAGCAGAAAATCAAAATAGACATCTTCTCGGATATTAACTGTCCTTGGTGCTACGTGGGCGAACGACGCCTCAACAAAGCGCTACAGCAGGTCGGAGAACAATACGAGGCCGAGATCAACTTCAAAGCCTTTGAGCTGAACCCGAACATCCCGCAGGATGGCATGGGCCGTCTTGACTACTTTAAGGGTAACTACGGTGAGCAGGTTGTGTCACAGGTGCCGGCCATGGACCAGCGCATGACGGAGGCTGGTGCTGAGGAAGGTATAAAATTCAACTTCTCGGACAGCATGACCGTGAACAACACCTTCAACGGTCACCGTCTGATCTGGCTGGCTGAGCAGTATGGTGTACAGCACGAGGTAGCCAGTGCGCTGTTTAAAGCCTATTTCACCGAAAACCAAAACATGAACGACTTGGCTGTGCTCAAGGAAATAGGTGTAGCCCAAGGATTACCGACTGAGCGCTTAGAGAATTTCTTTGAAAGCGAGGAAGGTAAAGTGGAAGTGCGCCAGATGGAAGCTTTTGCGCAATCAGCAGGTATAACCGGTGTGCCCGCTTTTGTGATCAACGATCAGTATCTGGTGACTGGCGCACAGCCTGCAGAATCTTTCTTAAACGTATTCAAGCAAATAGCACCGACTATCCAGAAGCTCGACATTGAGGGCAACAGCTGCGAAGTAGGCGGCATTTGCTAATCACTAAACAAGCAAAACACCATGGCTGACAAAAAGCTAAGCGAAATCAAACTATCCGTGCTCGACCTCGTGCCTATCCGCACAGGCAAGAGCATACACGAATCCTTTCAGCACAGTCTGGAATTGGCCCGTCACGTAGAGCAGTTGGGCTATACCCGTTACTGGCTGGCGGAGCACCATAACATGCCCGGCATCGCCAGTTCGGCCACAGTGGTGCTGATCGGCTACATTGCCGGCGGTACCTCTACTTTGCGAGTGGGCTCCGGCGGCATTATGCTGCCTAACCATGCCCCCTTGGTAGTGGCCGAGCAGTTCGGTACGCTCGAGAGTCTGTACCCCGGCCGCATCGACTTGGGGCTGGGCCGCGCCCCCGGCACCGACCAAGTAACGGCCTACGCGCTGCGCCGCGACCTGCAGGGCAATGTGGAGGACTTCCCGAACAATGTGGCCGAGCTGCGGCAATACCTGAACAAAGAAAACAGTACGGCTAAGGTTCGCGCTATACCTGGCGAGGGATTGGATATACCTGTTTGGATTCTAGGCTCGAGTACTTTCGGGGCGCAGTTGGCCGGCATCATGGGATTGCCTTACGCCTTCGCAAGTCACTTCGCCCCGGCCGCCCTACACGCCGCGCTCAAGGTATACCGCGACAGCTTCCGGCCGTCTGACCAATTGCAGGAGCCCTATGCCATGGCTTGTGTGAACGTAGTGGCTGCTGACACAGATGCGGAGGCAAACCATTTGGCGACCTCCCTCTACCAGTCTTTCCTGAACGTGATTCAGGGCAAGGCCTTGCCGATGCAACCGCCTGTGGAGAGCATGGAAAACCGCTGGAGTCTGCAGGAGGAGTATGCTGTGAAACAGATGCTTCGCTACAGCTTTGTGGGCAGCAAAAAGTCAGTGCAGGAAGAGCTAGAGGTCTTCGTGAACGAGACACAGGTAGACGAGTTGATGATTTCAACGGGTATATTTGATCCTGAGAAGCGGCTGCATTCCTATACCTTGTTATCGGAGATCACGGCGCTTCAAGAAAAATAAGGACTATGTTTTGGCTTGGCTTTGCAGACCTAGCCCGCTATTCAGAAACAGACCCGAAGCGATGCTCGGGTCTGTTTTTTTATGCCTAAGCTGCAAGTTACCTATACCCTCACTGAAGTACCACTCACCCATTATTCAAGTCCCTCCTCTTCCTTTTCTGAAATGCATGTTTTTCTTTACGTACAACTGACTATCAAATAGTTAATATTAAACTTAAATTTAAAACGCATGGAAGAGACAGCAAAAATTGAAAAGAACACTTTTATAGAGCGTCTGGCGCAGCGGCTGGGCATTTCCGCCAATGCCACAACGATTTACGGTGAGCCGGTGGAACGCGATGGCGTAACCGTTATACCTGCGGCCAAGGCGATGTATGGCTTTGGCGGTGGCAGTGGATCTAAAGCAGGCGAAGAAGGAACCGGCGGCGGTGGCGGCGTGGGCATCAAACCCGTGGGTTATATTGAAATTAAAGACGGCAATACCAAATTCAAGTCCATACCGGACCCGGAAAGAGTTGTAAAAATAATTGCTGTTAGCGGGGTAATGGCCCTGCTGCTTGTTAAAGCTGTAAGTAAAATGCTGGATCGGTAATCCTGTAAACCGCACTCTATGAAAATAAAACAGCTTTTTTCAGGAGAATCGTCACTTCAGAACGCTTTGCTGAGAGGAGCTGCTGTTTGGCTCCTAATCATGGGTGTGGAGGTTGTACATGGGATCGCACGCACAGCTTTGCTGGCACCTCGAACCGGAGATTTTAAAGCAAGACAGATCAGCGTTTTCTCCGGCTCGGCTTTGATTATGAGTATTACCTATCTGACCATCAAATGGATTGGTAGTCGTGACAAAAGTACGCTCCTGCGGCTAGGCTTGTTATGGTTCCTACTCACACTGATCTTTGAGTTTGTGCTTGGCCGTAAGGTTCTGCACCTCTCTTGGCAGCGGCTCCTTTCCGATTACAACCTCCCAAAAGGCGGTTTACAGCCCATCGGTTTGCTACTTATGACACTCGCTCCGCTCCTGATGGAGCGCCTGCAAAGCAAGCAGCAAAAGCGTTTATTATGAGTTACAAACCTGATTACTGACCAGCTTTATCCCGTGGCGGGCTGATCATGATGTGTGCCCCATGCGTGCCGGGATGCATAATCCAAGGCATGGCGACAGAGCCTTTGTCAGGCTTTAGCGGCAGACCGGTGCTCTCGGCTGTAGCCCAAGGTATGTAGACCACGTAGCGCAGATAGCCGTCTGCCACCTCCCCGGTACGCATGTTTATCTGCTCCTCAGGAGCGCTATACACGAAGAGGGAGGTCGGCTGTTTGGGCATGGTTAGCTTTCCACTCTTAGCCTCTTTCTCACGGGTATCAAAGATCTCGTCACTTTTCTTGCCTGCTATGCGTAGCTCGCGTCCGCGCGCCATAAAAGGCTCTAGATCGCGGTGATAGCATGAAACTGAAAAACCGGGCTGGTTGGGGTCGTCCGCTAAACAAACCAATTCGTTCGTTCCTTTGCGCAAGGTCACCACCTCCCCTTTCTGGTTGTAACCTAGCACGGTAGCCCCTTCCCTCATATCGGCTGGTGCTGCCAGCACAGCGGTTTTGATTTGAACTTCGGTGGCAGGCATTGTAGTTTGGGCCTGTGTACCGTAGCCGACAAGCGCCATAAGCGCAATTACGAAATACTTTTTCATGTCTGACGCTTTTAGATTTTGTGCACTTAGAGCACGTAGAATTCCCAATTCCTATCCTTTACGTGAATCCGACAAAAAAGCGATGTTTTTCTGACTATATGCCACACTGTATGTGCGTTAACTGTCAGGTTGTAATCCCATATAATCCTGTTTAGTGCTGCATCACGCATGCTCTAGCGCATCTCTAGAATTAGAGCATATAGATTTTTTATTGTATCTTAACGCTACAAACCAATTCATCTGCACCCATGGCCGAGCCTAATTACCGCATGCAGTATTACATGTTCCTGTTTAGTAAGCACTTCCGAAAGATCTTGCTCGGACTTGTTCTGCTTATTGTCATCTTAACATCTGTAAAAACCGTGGGCCCTGAAGAAGAAGGCGTGGTCTTGTATGTGGGCCACTACGACCGTACCGTGCAGCCCGGTCTGAACTTCATCCTCCCCTTTGGCATCGAAGAAATGAAAAAGATACCTGTGCAGCGTCAACTCAAGCAGGAATTTGGTTTCAGAACCGTTGAGGCAGGCAGGAACACCCAGTACTCCAAGCAAGATTTTAATGATGAGTCGCTCATGCTTACCGGGGACTTGAACCTAGCCAATGTGGAGTGGGTGGTGCAGTACCGTATTGTCAACTCCTATAACTACCTGTTTAAGGTACGCGACGCCGATAAGGCTCTGCGCGATATGGCCGAGTCGGCTATGCGCAAAGTTGTAGGGGACCGCACTGTGAACGAGGTACTAACTGTAGGCCGTCAGGAAGTGGCCACCAGCATGGAAGTGTTGTTGCAGCGCATGTGCGATGAGTACGAAAACGGCATCCGCATCGACCAAGTAGTACTGCAGGATGTGAATCCACCGGAGCCCGTGAAGCCGTCCTTTAACGCAGTTAACCAAGCCCAGCAGGAGCGTGAGACGCTTATCAACCAAGCTGAGTCAGAGTATAACCGCATCATTCCGCGCGCCCGCGGCGAAGCTGATGAGACCATACAGTTAGCAGAGGCCTATGCCCTCACCCGTGTGAACGTGGCAACCGGTGAAGCCGCGCGTTTCAACTCTCTCTTCGAAGAGTATGTGAAAGCGCCTGAAGTAACCAAAAAACGGCTGTACCTCGAAACGATGGAACGCATCCTGCCAAAGATCGGCGGCAAAGTCATCGTGGACGAAAAAGGCAACAACGTACTGCCCCTGCTAAACCTTGATCAGAATAAAACTCAAACGAAATAGCCCGTGAACACCAGAAACATACTCTCGCTCATAGCCGCTGTCCTCGTGCTCACCCTGCTTTTCACAAGCGTATTCGTGCTGGACGAAACCAAGCAGGCCATTGTCACACAGTTTGGTAAACCTGTAGGGGAGCCGCGCACAACGCCGGGTCTGCATTTCAAAATACCGATCATCCAGAAAGTGCAGTTTTTTGACAAACGCTATTTGGCTTGGGACGGCGATTCCAACCAAGTACCTACCAAAGACAAGAAGTTCATTTTTGTGGATACTTACGCCCGCTGGCAGATCACCAATCCGCTGCAATTCTTTATCCGTTTGCGTGACGAGCGTTCCGGCCAGTCCCGCCTCGACGACATACTAGACGGTGAGACCCGCAACGCCATTGCAAGCAACGACCTGCTCGACATCGTTCGTTCTACCAACCGGGATCCGGAAGTTACGGATGAGGTCATGGAAGATTTGGAGAACCTTGAGAAAATCTCTGTCGGCCGTGACAAAATCGAAGCCCTTATACTGAAACGTGCCAATGAACGCACATCTGACCTAGGCGTGCAGATCTTGGACTTCCGCTTCAAGCGCATGAACTATGTGGACGAGGTGCGCAACCGGGTATACGACCGTATGATCAGTGAGCGAAACCGCATCGCCGACCAGTTCCGCTCCGAAGGACAGGGGGAGGCCCGTAAGATACAGGGTAACAAAGAGCGCGATTTGGCCCAAATTACATCGCAGGCCACCCGTGAGTCCGAGATGATCAGAGGTAAGGCCGATGCACAGGCCACTTCCATTTACGCCTCTGCCTATAACAGAAACGCTCAGGCACGTGAGCTGTACGGCTTCCTCCGCTCTATGGAAACGCTGGATAAATCATTCGATGATAAGACCAGCATCATCCTGTCTACTGACTCGGAATTGTATAAGTATTTAAAGAGGGCGAACTAATTCGAGTTCTGAGTCTCGAATTAAGAAGGATGCAATACTAGCAATTGTTTGAAAAAGGGAAAGTGCCAACTGTTCATTCAGCTGGCACTTTTTTTATTGGTAACGGCCAGCTTGTTCTGGGGCGCAGTGTAGGGGGCCCCATACCTATTTTTGAATATCAAAACAACGACAGCTGCTCCCCTGCCGGCGTGATATCCGCTATAGATATAGTACGTCCGAAAATATCGCCTTGGCAGCTAATGTTATACACAGGGGTTTCCTGAAAACGGGAAGCCACGACCACTTCCGTTCCATCAGCACAAGTCTCGAAAAGGCTCTTCGCCAGTTTGGGACAGTTGTTGTCTTTGGAGAGGTGCGAGAGGAACACATGGCTCATGAAGGCGGGTTTGTGGGCGACGAAAAGCTCCAATGCCTGCTTGTTTGATAAGTGACCGTGGTTGCCACTGATGCGACGCTTGAGGTAATATGGATAATAACTTTGCTCCAACATCCCATCGTCGTAGTTCGTCTCCAAAAATGCAGCGTGGCATTGCTGAAAGTGCTGGATGACGTGGTCGCAGGGGGCACCGATGTCCGTAAACACGCCGATCTTTACGCCGTTGCCTTCCACCACAAAACTGTGCGGGTCAGCAGCATCATGAAATTTCGGGAAGCCGGTAATAGTCAGGTTACCAATCTGTACTGACTCGTAACCTGTGAATGACAATACCTCCACTCCACTGAGGTCTATGCGGGAGCGATACAGGGTATTAGTTGTAATGTATACAGGCAGTTTATACTTACGGGCCAGCACCGGTATACCTTTGATGTGATCCGAGTGCTCATGCGACACGAAAATAGCCTTCACCTTGCGCATGGACAGGCCCAAGCGCTGCATCCGCATTTCGGTTTCGCGGCACGAAATGCCCACATCCACCAGCACGGCTTCCTGCTCGTTACCGATGTAGTAGCAGTTTCCGTTGCTGCCTGAATTTAAGGAGGTGATGGCTAATTGCATAGAGGTACAAAGGTCGGGCTTATCCGGAGATTAATCAACCTGCTAAAACTTAAAATGATTCCTGTCCCTTGATTTTAAAAATATAACTTTAAAGCTATACCTCGGTAAACACAAAAGCCCCAGCAGTTTATACCTGCAGGGGCTTTCCTTTTCACTCGCTATACCTTAAAACTCTTCGGCTTCCAGCTTGGTTGGCTTAAACTGACTCAGTACATCCTTTATACCTGCCAGTCCGCCGGAGATGTTTTCCATTTCGGAAAGCACCTGCCCAACCTGGTTATTGCCTCCGAAGCCTTTGAGCTTGTTGTTGCGAACGAATGTGGCTTTAATGTCCTCCCAGCGCTGCGCCTCCGCCTCGGTCATAATACCGATCAGTTGCTTGAATTTTAGCATGTTGGCTTCGGCACCGGAAGTGAGCGTCTGCGACTCGGCTTCGTAGTGCGACAGGATGAGCGTCTGCAATTCCTGATCGTTCATGATCGGCATCACCTTTTCAGCCAGTTTGTTCATGTTGCGGTAAGAGCCTTGCAGTTTAAAGGCTGGCTCGGTTCGGTACTCGTCGGCCTGCGCGGCTGAACGGATGTACTCGAGGTTCACCTTCAGGATTACGTCCTGAATCTTGAGTAGCTTTTTCAGCACCAGCACATACTCGTTGAGCTCGGCTGCCGAGTGGTTGCCTTCAAACTCCAACCCTTCGCTGTCGCCGGTTTCGGCCAGTTGGATCAGGGCATAGATGTCTTTCTGACTCTTCGCAGCCAGTTTCGCCAGCACCGTGTTCGAAGTGAGGGAGTTTTCGATGTAGCTCAGCTTGAATACATCTGCTGTATCGCCAATGATATCGCCGAGGTTATAGATGTCGGCGCGGTTGGCGAGCATGTCCGGGATGCGGAACTTCTCCCCCGTCTCGGTGTAGGGGTTGCCGGCCATCACCACGCATACCTTCTTGCCCCGGAAATCATAGGTCTTGCTGCGGCCTTTGTACACGCCTTCGATCTTGCGCTGGGCATCACACAGCGAAATAAACTTCTGCAAAAACTCCGGATTACAGTGCTGAATGTCGTCGAGGTAGATCATCACGTTGTCGCCCATCTCAAAAGACAGATTCAGCTTCTCCAGCTCCTCTCGGGCAGCGGCATTGGGTGCCTCTTTCGGGTCGAGCGCAGTGACCTGGTGCCCGATGGCCGGACCGTTGATCTTCATAAAGATGATGCCCAGTCGGTTGGCGATGTACTCCATGATGGTCGTCTTGCCATAGCCCGGAGGCGAAAGTAGCAACAGCATGCCCATCAGGTCGGTGCGCTTGGTCTCGCCTGCCGTGCCAATCTGCTTGGCGAGGTTGGCGCCGATCAGCGGCAGGTATACCTGATCAATCAGTTTGTTGCGCACAAAGGAAGACAGTACCCGCGGCTTGAATTCATTCAGACGCAATGCCTGCTCAGCCTGCTGCGTCATGTTCTTTTTGAACTCCGTGAAAGCTATAAAAGCCGTGGCGGTGCTGCTGGTGTAATCGCGTAAACGGTGCAGGAACTGGTGGTAGTTCAGTTGATAGCTTTGCCCCTGCAACTGCTGGTGCGCGCCCTGCATACCTTGAAGATTCTCTTTCAGAACAGTGTGCACCACCTGCAACGGATTGTAACTGTCAGTGAGCAACAGCGTCGCTACCTCGGCCACAAACTCAACTTTGTCGTGTTGCCCGGCCTTTGCAATGTAGGCCTTGATCCAATGCTGAATCAATTCGAACTGGTGCGCTACATTCTCTTCCAGCGCCTTCACCGATTCTTCAAAGCGATCCAGCACATGACGCTCCGTCAGGAAATGTTTGAAGCCGTCGTACAGCACATCGGCCTGACTGTCGATGACAAAATGATTGCCTCGGGTCAGTTCGTAGAACAGGTACTCGCCAGCCTCTGCTGCATTGGCTTCTTTGCACAGTCCCGTCTCCTGCTGGAAGGTATAAAGTTCCTGCTGAAGCCCGGCCTTCACGTCGTCAAACTCGTGCGTGTCGGGAAATACTTGCAGGATGGCGCTTATCCCTTTGAGCTGGTGGTTGAGCGTATTTTTCTTCGCTTCCGGCACAAACACTTGCCAGTAGAGCTGCGCACAGGCTCTGTCGATGGAGGTATAGCGCAACAGGTCCGCTGTCTTGATCAGGCGGATCAGCGCGCCTAAGATCAGCGCTGCGTCGTGGTCGTGCACACCTTTCATATAGCCTTCGTTAAAGCGAACGGCCATGAATTTGTTCACGTACTCAGTCAGCTCCGCTTCCGTGAGTTTGTGCAGTTCGTCGATGGTTAGGTAGCGCAGGCTATTCTCTGTTTGCTGGCCGGCTATACCTCTGTCCTGCGCCGCTTCCAGCACTTTAAAGGCAAGGTATTCGGCGCGGTATACCTGATTGTTTTCCGACACCAGCGTCTGCTCCCATACCGGACGGAAACTCAGAAACTGGTCATCGGTGATCTTCTCAAAAAAGCTGGTTCCGGTTAGGTGGTAGTACATGGCATCGTCACGGTGCACCACGCTCAACTCCAGTGGCTGCGTGTTCACCGTGAACTGGTGCTTGCCAAACCTCAGAATGTTGGCACCATCTACGAACAGTTCCTGCTTATCCTTGAGTTGGCGAACAGCGTCTTCCTTCAGTGTTTTGAGGCGGCTCTGGATGGTATCGGCTTTTACTGTGTCGCCTATTTTAAGCAATTCCGCCACCGTGCTGCGCACTTTCTCGATCATCAGATCAGAAGCGAAGTAACCGTTGATCTCGTTGACCGAAGTCATTTTGCCAGCCCGGTTCTGCACTGCTTTCAAGATACGGTCGGCGGCCTGCTGTAGACTGTTAGCGCGCTTGTTCTGCGCCTCCTGCAGCTGTACCTTCTTCGATTCGAAAGCGCTGTAAATCTCTTCCCGCTTAACCGTGAGCTGCTCAATGAATTCGTCAAAATCCGGGAAGCGGCCTTCGAGTTCCTCCAGCTGCACCATAAGCTTGGCCAGATATTCCTCGCACTTCTGCGGCGAGTCCGACACATCGAGGTAGTTGACCACACTCTGGCTGATCAGCTTAATTTGGGAGTTGAACTCGGCCTTGCCTTCCTGACTCAAAAGCTCTTTGCGCTTGCGGCGCAGGGTGGCTTTGGTCTGGTTGAAAGTGGCGTAAATGGCCGAAATGGTATCGATGATGCGGGTCGTCTGGGTGGCGTCTTCGATCTTGAGGTTGCTCACTACATCGATCAGCATTTCCAACTCCGCCGAAACCGTCGCAATCTCTTCGTCAGTCGCGTCGGCCTCCACCACCTTGGCTATACCTTCAATGGCGGTGTTGATCTCCTTTACCTTCTTCTCGTAAGGCGCCAGCGCATTGGGCTGCAGTAGAAACTCTACCGCTCCGTTAGCGGTGTCCTGCGCGAATTGCTGCAGCTGCGCCTCGTATTTTTCGATGGTGGGCAGATCAGTATAGCGGAGCTCTTTCAGCGAAATCACCTCACCCCGTAAACCCCGCAGGTCCGCCAGATACTTCACATAGTCGTTGATGCTTTCGGCCTTCTTGAACTTCAGCGTCTGGATCAGCGCGTCGGCCTGCCCCAGCACCTGACTGATCTGCGCCTGCGTGTTTTTCTTGATGCTGAGTACTTTTTCGTACTCTTCCACCGCCGCCGTGGCCGTCTGCCGGATCGCTGAAATAGGCGCAGCCAGATTATAGGTTTCCGCACGGTTGAGCCAGTGGTAGGAGTCCAACACATCGGTGGTTTTCTTGATCAGATCAAGGTATAGGTTGGCATAGGAATCGTCCTTGTGCAACAGCGACAACACTTCGTTGCTTTCGGCCATGGCCCGAACAATGTCCTTGTTGCCGATCTTGTAGAGGTACGACTCCTGCGTAACAGGTATAGTAAAGTTTGGCCCGATGTAGGGGGTTTGCCAGATCTGGATAGCGTGGTGCTTCTGCGCCTCTTCGTCGGCCCGAAAATAGCTTAGCTCCCCGTTCTCGTAGATGGCGTAACCATGGCAAAGAATCGGCGTTTCGATCTGCTGCGTGATCAGGTTGTAGGACAGCAACTGGTAGATGCCGGACTCCTTGTTATAGAACACATACAGGAAATCCTCACCATTCGGAGAGGTGATGCGCTTCTCAAAAAGCATGTCCTGCAGGTTGTTGTCGAATTGCTTGAACTCGCCGGTTTGCAGGTAATAGCCATAGGCATAGATAATGCCCTGCCCGTCTGGCAAAAGCACACAGCTGTGCTCCAGCGCATCGATGCGGCGGGCCTCCTGCAGCTTAATGTTATAGACAAAATACCGGTAATTGTTCTCGCGGTAGGGCCGTATTTTCAGAATGATGATATTCCCAACCACAGCATAGTAAATCTCCGAGTCGTCGAGCGTCTGGTCCTTGTCTTCGACTTCTTCGGAATAAATGCCGCGGCCGGAATCGGTGTTATCTTCTACTTTGATGGTAAGGTCACCGCCGACAGTCTCCACGAACACTTTGTCCTCTATGGACACGTGCGGGTGCTTGCCTTTGCGCTGTGCCTCGCGGGTGGTACGCTTCCAGCTGAAATCATGCTGGTTGGGGAACACATATTCGTGATCACTGCGGTTGTCCACGTAAGTGATGGAACCGCCTTTGAGCAACCACTTAAAGGTCTTGATATCGTTGAGTCCCTTGCCCACCCGGAACACCATGTACAGGTAGTTGCCGATGTGCGCAAACTTGACGAACTGGGTGTTCTTGTAGTACTTGTAAAGCTTCTGGAAATCGTCTTGAAAGGTTTTATCCTGCAGCAAGTCGAGAGACTGCTGGTGGAAGCTGTGGCCTTCGTAGGTATAGACGCCGAACACATCCGACAGCTCCACCTCCGACTTCAGGCCAAGGTATACGTTGTAGCCAAAAAGCAAGGTATAGCCCACCGGCACCATGTCCCAAGGCACACAGTTGTTCTCAGTGGTGATGCGCTCGGTCGTAATCAGCTTCGTCTCGATCGCACCGAAAACGCTCTTCCGTTCCTGATTCAACTGCTCGAGTTGCGCACGCAGTTCGGCCCCGCTTTTCTGCAGACGGTTCCGCAAGATTTCATAGGTACCACCCTCCAACTGCACGTTCTCGGCAGCTGGGGCGGTGGTGGTATTGGTATCTTCCATTAGGTTGGAGGATTAAAAATGAATGATGGTAAGTTTTTGGCTTCAGTTAAAGCCAATTGTTTTCACAGTCTAAATTGTACTAATGGCTTGAGTATCGAAGAAGTTATAAGTCCTAAGCAAAAGTGGAACTTGACTAGACTTAGTTGCCCCATATTGATTTTCTCACAGATTCACTCACTACGTCTATGAAAATATCTCGCATGCCTTTAGCGATTTCACTGCCAGCACTTGCTATGTATTTTTTAAACTTTAGTTGAGCCACATTACTGTTTGTAGAGTTTCTAATTATAGCGTTTACACTTGCCTTAAAATCTTCTTTTTCAGCCTCCGATAGCTTCTCACTAAAATCAATCAACTCATTTGCAGCATTTTGCTGTCTCTCCGTCCATGTATATGGAGTACCGCAGTTTTCACAGAATTTAGGCTTTTCATAGTCATACAAACCTATAACTCCAGTTACGTGGTAAAAGCCTTTTATTAAGCTACCACATGACTGGCAATTCATTACTGTTTTCTCGCCACATTCATTACAAAACTTTTGCTGAAAGTTAGGTGATGTTTGTGCCATGGGAGTTATAACATGACCATTTAGACAGATTTGTGCTACATCGTAGTAGTTCATTTCGCTTGAGTTTTACTAATGGCTTTTACACGCGAGAAAAAAGCCCCTCTCCTGTTTTAGGAGAGGGGTTTGGGGTGAGGTTAGTTCAGTGAAATGTACGGCTTGTCCGCAATCCCCATGGCAGTGGCCGTCGTGGTCAGTTGCTTCAGGGTATTCAGCGTACTCTCGTCAGCGCTGCTCTGCATCATCTTCAGCAAAATGGCCGATACGCTCAGGTTGCGCACGTCTTCCGAGTTCATGCCGAACTGATTAATGAACTGCTGCAGGTTCTCACGGAAGTCTACATGCCCGTTACCGTTTGGCTGGAAAAACGTCTCCTTCACGGTGTTCAGCACTTCGCTGTTGCCCACCAGTCGGTCCACTTGCTTGCCTTTAGTGATGGAGCCCACGATCTGGTCGAAGAACATGGTCTCGCCACCCACGATGTCGATCTTCGCTGACTTCAGGGCTTCAGAAATTACCTCGGCTTGTGAAGCGGCAATGTCTTTCTGGATGTTGATCTGAGCCAGTTCGATCGACTTGTCTTTCTCCAGACGCAGCTTGAACTCTTCGTGCTCTTTGCCCACGCCATCCAGCTTGCGCATGGCTTCGGCTTTCTCCTCTATACCTTTGGCATCCACGGTGAACTTCTCTCCGATCACACGTGCTTCTGCCAGTCCGCGCTTCTCTTCGGCAGCAGCCAAGTTCTCTACTACAGCTGCATTAGCTATACCTTGCTCTTTGGTTACTTTGGCAGTTACCATACCCATTTTCTCGTCGGCTTCAGCCTGTGCATTGGCTTTTGCTTTGATCACCAGCGCCTCCGCTTCGCCTTCTTTCTGACGGGCGTGGGCTTTCGCTTCCATTACTTGTGCTTCTGACAAACCAATAGCTGCTGCCTGCGCTGCCTCGGCTTCTGCCATGGTTTTGATGGCCTGCGCACGGTTGTTCGAAGACACCTGTTCCGCCTCCGCGTCGATCAGCATTTGCTTGGCACGGAACTCCGCCGCCTGACGGGCTGCTTCTGCGCTCTTGATCTCTTTCACCAGCGACTCTTCTGCTTCACGCTCAGCGTTCTTTATTGCAACCGCTTTTGTACGGTCTGCCTCAGCAAAGGCCTTGGTGTCCTTAATTTTTTCTTCCTCTTCCACCACGGCTTTCTCCACGGTTACACGCTCACGGATGATGCCCTGTATGTTCTTGCGCTCTTCTTCGATGGCTTTCTCTTTCTCGATCTGCGCCAGTGCCACGATGCGCTGTTTTTCATTTTCTTCCAGCAAACGGGCCTGCTCCACTCGCTCCGTCTCGATCGCGTCGGTACGCTGCTTGCTGCGCTCGGCTACCAGAATCTGGCGGTCTTTGTTCTGCTCCGCGATCTTCACTTCCTCGTCGGTGGCGATGCGGGCTTTCTCCGCTTTCAGGCGCTCTTCGTGGCGCACTTTCTCCATCTCGGCAAATTCACGGGACTTGATGTTGGAAATCTCACGCTTTTGCTTCTCTTCGTTTTCAGCCAGTTGCTTCTCCAACTCTAGGATGGTTTCCTGCGCCTCTACGTCCTGCTTCTTGATGGTCTTCTGCTTCTCGCGCTCGATCAGGTTAGCCTGTACCTTCTGCTTAGCCGTCAAGTCGATGATCTTCTTGATACCTTCGGCGTCAAGGATGTTGTTTTCGTTCAGGTGGGTTAGTGGTGTTTGCTCCAAGTAGTCGATGGCGCAGTCGTCCAGCACATACCCGTTCAGGTCGGTGCCGATGGTTTGGATGATTTGGCGCTTGAAATCGTCGCGGCTGTTGTAAAGCTCCACGAAATCAAAGTGCTTACCCACGGTTTTCAATGCTTCGGAGAACTTGGCATCAAACAGACTCTCCAGTGCCGGATGATCAGAGGCCCGCTTACAGCCAATGGATTGCGCCACCTGAATCACGTCCTCCGGCGTTTTGTTCACGCGCAAAAAGAAGTTCACCTTGATGTCGGCACGCAGGTTGTCTTTACAGATCAAACCTTCGGAACCTGTTCTGGAGATCACGATCGTCTTGAGCGTAATGTCCATCACTTCCAGTTTATGGATAACAGGCACCACAAAAATACCGGAGAAAGACACTTTCGTATCGCCCAGACCGGTGCGTACCATGGCTTCGCCCTGTATGGCTTTCTGGTACATTTTGATAACCATGGCAATGAAGCCAATGGCGACTACCGCCAGCACGATGACGATAGACATGGATAAAGATTCAATCATGTGAATTAAAGGATTTGGTAAGGTTGTATGAGGTAAAATTTGTTTTCAGCATTATACTCCAGCACCAGCGCGGTTTCGCCTTTCTGCACAGCGGAGCCTTCAGTAGTCTTGACATTCAGTAAGAGTGGGGCGCCTTTGGTCGTAACCGTCGCTTGGCCCAGTTCCGTAGGGTTGGCTGGGAGAATGACGGTACACACCTGACCGATGATCGTGGCTACCGAATCATGCTCGATCTCCATGGCGGCAAAGATCTTCACAAAAGGCCTTGTCAGGATCTTCGAGACAAAAAGTGCCGCGATGAAAGACGGGATAAGGTATAGCAGCCCCAACAGTGCATAGTCGTTGTTGAGATAGTAGTTGCCCAAAATGGAGATTGCCCAGAATGGCAGTGCCAGAAAGGTCAGGAACACCATGAAGGGCACCTTGCCCAAGTTAAAGAAAGCCAGCACGGAGTTGAGCCACGTCACCGAGGACACGCCATCGGCATCCACTTCCGCCTCTACTTCTACATCAAAGAAGTCAAGGTCCAGAAAGCCAAAGATGACGGCCACCCAATAGAGTAGCACAAAAACCAGTAAGGCAGTTGGGATGAGGTTGACACTGGAAAAAGTAGCTTGTAAAAGTTCGTTCATAGGTAGTATTTGATAGCAACATGTATTGTGCTATAAATATAATAGAATATTCATAACAACACATATACTCTGCTTCAATTTGCATTAGTTTTTTTCTTACTAAGGTATATGTTACAAGCTTACCTTATCTTTGCACCAGTATTAAAACCGCGCTGTGCCGTTCCGGCCGGCGACATATTTATATGGAATCACGCTATAGCAGCCAAATTATATCGATCGAAGGATGGGTACGGGAAGAGACCTTCCGCTTTTTCAGCACCTTCACCCAGCCGTTTTTTAATGTCCACACGGAGGTAGATATCACCCCGCTTTATACCTACTGCAAACAGCATGGTCTCTCAGTTTCACTGGGTTACATGCATGCCACCACGCAGGCCGCCCGGGCCACAGACAGTTTTTTGCTGCGCATCAAAAACGGACAGGTCGTTAAGTTTAGCGGACTAGACATGTCCACCACTATTCTGAGAGATGATAAAAATATTGCCTTCACCCACTTCCCTTTTATTGAGAGTTTAGAGGAGTTCTGCTCTGTGGGTACTGCGATTATTGCGGAGGTTAAGAAAAGCAAAAAACTGTTTAACGGTCACCAAGGTATAGACCTGCTGCACATGACCACCCTGCCGTGGTTTACCTTTAAAGGAATGGAACATGCGTTCTCGATCGGCCAAGAAGATCCGGGTGTACCGAAGATCGGCTATGGCAAACTAGAAATGCGCGAGGACAAGGTATACCTGCCTATGAGCATTGGTCTGCATCATGCCTTGGCAGATGGTTACCACCTGCATTTATTCTTAGAGCAGTTGGCTCGGGTCATACAAAGCTATGCGCTGAAATCTTAGTTGAAAAATTATTGAAAGTATTTAACGTCTACCAATTCTCTCCCAACTGGCGCTTAATCAATTCCTGCATCCTCTCATAATGCGAGCCCTTCCAGTAAACACGCAGGCAGTTTGTACACTGGTAAAATTCCTCAAAATAAAGCCGGGTCTTCGGAGGCAGCTGTTCTAGCACGGCGTCTTTGGGGACTGCTACAATCAAGCCATTGCAAACCATACAGCGGGTAAAGGGCTTGATGTGATCTACTAATCGGAATCGTCTTATCACTTCAGCCAGCTGCTCTTCGGTGTGCTGCGACCGCAGCCAGTAGCCAATAGGTATAATCTTATTTTTGAGCAGGTTTACATCCCTTGTCAGCACGATGCGTTGCTCCGCTTCGGCTATACCTGCAATCGCTTTGTCAGTAAAGGTATTTTCATAGAGCGTGTCGAAACCCAGCATGCGCAGCGATTTGGCCAAGGTGCCCAAGAGCACATCCAATACAAATTTCAGGTCGCCTATACCTTGCAGCAGCAATTCTTCCCGCCCGTCATAGGGGTATACCTCCACCCTATCTTCTCGCTGCAGTCGGTGACTGAATGAAACAGCTTTCCCATTTACAAGCACCTCCCGGATCTCCGCATGCGGCACGGCGATGGCCTCAATCATATCCTTCACCGTTTGGTGACCGGAGAAGGTATAGCTAAACCAAACCTTCCGCTTCTTACTGCGCAGGAAATCGTTGAGGGAGCCGTGAAAGTAAAATTCGGCTGTTTGTTGCATGGCACAAGGTATAGACTCCGGTATACGGCAAATAAAAAGCCCAAGCAGGCGCTCGGGCTTTTTACAATTAACAAAAACCAATTCTTTGTTTTATGTACAGGCTATCATATCTACAGATGGCTATACCTAGTTCGCTCTGCGGGTCTCTTCTTCGGCACCACCCGTGCGGCGGCGTGAAGGGCCTGACTGCGCATTTCCGAAGCGATAGTTAAAGCTGATCGTGGCCACCTGCGTGTCGCGGCGCTGGTAGAAGTTCTCGGCGTAGCGGGCCAAGTGGGTAAAGCCACGGGCCTTGTTGGTATAAAAGGCGTCGGTTACGTTCAGTTTCACGCTGGCCTTCTTGTCCCAGAACTGCTTCTGCACCCCCGCCGACACAAACCATATCGGGTCGACTTCCAAAAAGCCATAAACCTCGCGGCTTCTGTATACTCCCACAAACTCGGCAGACCAGTCGTTCGGCAGCTTGATCGTGTTGTTGGAGTTTAGGTTAAAGGTCGGTATACCGTTGCTAAGATCCGTATCGGCGAGGCTGCCTTTATACAGTCCGTAGTAGATGGTAGCGTTATTCACGCTGTTGAACCAGTTGCCGATGGAAAAGGGTGCTGTTGTCGTCAACCCGAAGTAGTCGAGCGTGGCTAGGTTCTCAAACGTCTGCCTCACCAGTTTCTCTCCCTCAGGGGCCGGCGCAAGCACCTGCACCATCACGTCGGTGGTACGGCTGTAGCTCAGTTTGGTGATAAAGCGCTGGTCGAAGGTATGGGTCAGTTCGAAGGCGTAGGACAGTTCAGGTTTCAGGTATGGGTTGCCGGCTGAGTAGGTGCTAGGATCCAGAAAGTTCTTAAAAGGATTGAGTTGGTTGTAAGACGGACGATTAATGCGACGACTCACTGATACGCCGAGATCGTGTTTCTTGTTCAGGCTGTAGTTCATGGCAGCGCTCGGGAAAAGTTGGGTATAGTTGCGGTCAAAAGGCTTGTTGTCGGGCACGTCGGACAGTTGCTCTCCTTTGGCAATGGTGTTCTCCAATCGCAGACCCAGCTGCACATTCAGTTTATCCCCTTTCCTGTTGGCATTCACATAGGCAGCGTTAATATTCTCATCGTACAGAAAGTGATTGCTCTTGTCGGTGTCGAACACATTGCCTCCGTTGCTGCGGTCGAAGAATTGCAAATCGTTGTCGGCGCTCACCAAACTGCTCTTCAAACCGGCCTCCAAATTGCCTCCTATGGCAGTCAGCGGCTGCCGGTAATCTACCTTCGCCGATTTGATGGTCAGGTTACCATCCAGTGTGCCGTATAGCAGGTATGGGTCACGCAGCTGCTCGTTGCTCAGGTTGTAATAGTTGGTCGTGAAGTTCTGCTCGTCGGTGTTTTTAAAGGCGATGTAGTCCACGTCTGCGGTGATCTCGCGGCCCAGACTATCAATGGTGTGCTTCAGATTGAAGTTGATGCCTTGGTTGCGGCGACCATGCTCCACCAGCGCATTGGTCAGGAAAGAGGATTCCGGCTGATTGGCGGCATTGATCACGGCGGAACTGTTATCAGAAGTTCTATCGATATCCATTAAGAAGCCATTGGCCACCACCCCGACAGTCGTTTTGGAAGAAAGGAAATAGTCGGCGCCTACGCGAGCACTGTGGTTGTTGAAAGTCATGTTAAAGACATTCTGCTGATCGTAAGCTCCAATGTATGCCCCATTTTCGTCGAAGAAGCGGCGGTAGATATCCAGTTCATTAAAGTCTTTGCGCAGCACGTAGTTGTAGTTACCGAACACGTTGAACTTCTTGGCCCGGTGGTTCAGCTGCAAACCTTGGTTGGACTTGGCATAGCGCCCCTGCCCGAATGAAGAGGAGAAGGTGCCGTTCGTACCCAGACTCTTGTCACGCTTCAGACGGATGTCGATGATGCCGGAGTTGCCCGCCGCGTCATACTTAGCAGATGGGTTCGTGATCAACTCGATCTTCTCTACACTGTTAGCTGACATACCGCGCAGCATGTTCGCCAGTTCCGGGCCTGACATCGGTACCGGTTTTCCGTCCACCATCACGATCACCCCCTGGCGGCCGCGCATGCTGATGTTGTCGTTCTGGTCCACCACCACGCCCGGTGCTTTCTCCAGCACCTCCAGAGCCGTGCTGCCCGCCGACACAATGCTGTTCTCCACGTTCACCACCGTCTTGTCAAGGTGCTGTTCTATGAGTGGCTTTTGCGCCTCAATCACCACTTCTTTTAGCGCAGTGGCGGCTTCGCTCATCATGATGGGGCTGAGTTTCACAGTTTCGTCGGCGTTGGTCACATTGGCCTCCATGGCTTTTGACTTCCCAAAACCCACCATGCTGGCCACTACTTTGTATTTCCCGATGGCTATACCTTCAAAAAGAAAAGCGCCAGCCTCGTCAGTCAGTGTGCCTTTTACCAGCGAGGAATCTGCCGCCTTCAGCAGGAGTACATTGGCATAACCCAGTGGCTTGTCAGCCGACTCGAGCACCTTACCTGCTACGGTGGCCTCCTGTGCTTTTGAGACTGAAAAAGTCAGCCCTAGAAGAAGTGTTAGAAGCAGATAGCGAAAGGCTTTGCCTCTGGTTTTGTCTTGTTGTGTTAGAGAATGGTTCATGTGATTTGAGAGTAAGGTTATTCATAGTTTATATTTCTCTATCCTAAATGTGTGCCAACCATATTAAAGATTGATTTACAGCACATTACAACCAATTATCAGCAAAACGAGCTGCTTTTCTGTTCCATAATGGACACCTGCTGTTCTGAAATGGACACTATTTGTAAAGATGGGGCGGACACAAATGATGACTGAACAGACATGTAAGTTGCATGCCCGGGCAGTGGCGGTGTGTTAAATATTTGTTAAACAGCATTGAAAGAAGCTAAGGGATACCAAAACGGGCTTTCTACACCTGACTTTCCATATATTTTTGAGGCTTCTCCGTATAAATTCCCTAATATTATGCTCCCTTTCGACACAAAACCTCTCCCATAGGTATGGAATCATATTTTCAGCTGAAAAAGAACAATACCACTATTAAAACGGAGGTCCTCGCCGGCCTTACCTCTTTTCTGGCGACGGCTTACATCATCGTGGTGAACCCGGCCATTCTGAGTCAGGCGGGCATGCCTTTTTCGGGAGTGCTCACGGCTACGGTACTGGTTTCATTTTTCAGTAGTGTCATGATGGGGCTTTATGCCCGCAATCCGATTCTGGTAGCGCCGGGGATGGGGCTGAATGCCTTCTTCACATTCTCCGCCGTGATGGGCATGGGCATTTCGTGGCAGGTGGCGCTGGGGGCCGTTTTCTGGTCAGGCATTGTTTTCCTGTTGCTTTCGCTTTTCAATGTGCGCACGCTCATTGTCAAGGCCATACCACGTCCGCTGCGCTATGCCATCGCGGCAGGCATCGGTTTGTTCATTACCCTGATCGGCTTCATCAACGCAGGTTTCATTGTCTCACACCCTGCCACTACCATAGGCCTCGGCACGCTTTCACCGTCAGTGCTTACTTTTCTGGGCGGTCTTCTGCTCATGGCGATCCTGATTACCCGCAACGTGACGGGCGCTATTTTGCTGGGCATCGTACTCACCACTTTGGCTGCATACCCGCTGGGTCGCTGGTGGGGGACTGATGTGGACCCGATCATCAGCTGGCAAGGGCTCGTGTCGGCACCAGACTTCAGCTTGATCTTTCAGCTTGATCTGATTAACTCCCTGCAGTTCGCTGTCTTCCCGGTGATCTTCGCTTTTGTCTTTACCGATCTTTTCGACAGCCTTTCCACTTTCGTGGGTCTGGCCGAAGCCGCCAATTTGACCGATGAGCACGGCGAGCCCCGCAACGTGAAACGATCACTCGCAACAGATGCGGTGGCAACTACTTTGGCGGGTTTGGTAGGCTCCAGTCCGGGTACGGCTTATATTGAGTCGGCTGTAGGTATAGAGGCTGGTGGACGTACCGGTTTAACGGCTGTGGTTGGCGGCTTGCTCTTTTTGCCCTTCCTTTTTTTAGCGCCGCTGCTTTCTATGATTCCGGCCATTGCCACGGCCCCTGCCTTGGTCTTGGTGGGTGCTTTTATGGTGCGGCCGGTGGTGAAGATCAACTGGCTGAAAATGGATGAGGCTATACCTGCGTTTCTAGCCATGGTGCTGATTCCGTTTACCTACTCCATCTCACAGGGTATCATCTGGGGTTTCCTGAGCTGGGCCGCCCTGAAGGTGGCAACCGGTAAAGGCAGGAGCATGTCGCCTACGCTGTGGGTGATCGTGGCGTTTTGTGTGCTGGCCTTGGTAATGCAGTCGCATTAAGGTATACATCATCCCTTCACAATAACCCCAAAACACTTTCTGCTAAACACTAAATAATCCCTACTTCTTCCTTAAATTAGGGCTCTCAAGCAGAACCCTATGATCAAAAAATTAGCACTATCAGCATTACTGGCAGCCGGATCGGCTTTGTCAGTCGCTGCGCAAGACGCGCCTTCTTGGATGCGCTATCCGGCTATTTCTCCGGATGGCAAAACCATTGTTTTCACCTACAAAGGGGATCTCTATACCGTGCCAGCCGCAGGCGGTACGGCTACCCCGCTTACCCTGCACGAAGCACACGACTTCATGCCGGTTTGGAGCCACGATGGCAAGTCCATTGCCTTCGCCAGCGACCGCTACGGCAACTTCGACATCTTCGTTATGCCGGCCACGGGCGGTGTTGCCCAACGCATTACCTACCACTCGGCCAACGAATTCCCTTACGAGTTCAGCCACGACAACAAGACTGTCTACTTCGGCTCCAACCGATTGGACGCGGCCAGCAACCGCCAGTTCCCAACGGCCTACCAGCCGGAGCTGTACCAAGTGGCGGTTTCAGGCGGCCGCGTAACACAGGTGCTCACCACCCCGGCCGAGGAGGTGAAACTGAGCCGCGATGGCAGCAAAATGCTCTATCAGGATAAAAAAGGCGGTGAGAACCAGTGGCGCAAGCACCATGTGTCATCCGTGACCCGCGACATCTGGGTATACGACACCAAAACCAACAAGCACAGCAAGCTCACCACTTACGAAGGCGAAGACCGCAGCCCGGTTTTTGCTGACAATGACAAGACCATCTACTTCCTGAGCGAAGCCAGTGGCACCTTCAACGTGCACAAAATGGCGGCGCAGGGTCCTGCCAAACCTGAGCAGGTAACCTCCTTCGAGAAGCATCCGGTGCGTTTCCTTACTGCTGCCAACGACGGCACGCTGAGCTTTAGCCAGAATGGTGAACTGTATACCAAAAAGGCTAGCGGACAGGCGCAAAAACTGAATATACGCATCGCCACCGACGCCAAAACCAACAACGAGAGCATCCTGAAGGTCGGAAACGGCATCAGCAACCTAGCGGTATCGCCCAATGGAAAAGAGGTAGCCTTTATCTACCGTGGCGAGGTGTTTGTGAGCGCAGTGGAAGGCTCCGTGACCAAGCGCATTACCAACACACCGGAGCAGGAGCGCAGCGTGAGCTTCTCACCTGACGGCAAGTCGCTACTCTACGCCAGCGAGCGCGGCAAGAGCTGGAAGATCTACAAAACTGACATTGTGCGTTCCGAAGAGCCTTACTTCTATGCTTCCACCCTGCTGAAGGAAACAGCCTTGGTTGAGAATGACAAAGAGAACTATGATCCTCAGTACTCGCCTGACGGCAAAGAGATCGCTTTCTTGGAAAACCGCATGACGCTGAAAGTGCTCAACCTTGCCAGCAAGCAGGTGCGCACCATTCTCAACACCAACGAGCTGTTCTCCATGCGCGACAACGACCAGTATTATACTTGGAGTCCGGATGGCAAGTGGCTTTTGTTTGAGTACTCTGAGCCGGGCTTTGCCAATGGAGAGGTGGGCATTATCGCGGCTGACGGCAAAGGCAAGAAGATGAACCTGACCGAGAGCGGTTACAACGACTTTGCCCCAAAGTGGATGATGGACGGCAAAATGATGATCTGGAACAGCACCCGCGACGGCATGCGCAGCCAAGCCAACAGCGGCGGCTCCCAAGCTGACGTTTACGCCCTCTTCTTTACACAGGACGCCTTTGACAAGTATAGACTGAGCAAAGAGGATTATGCCTTGCTGAAAGAGCAGGAAGAAAAAGCGGCCAAAGAAGAGAAGGAAAAAGAACAGGAGAAAAACAAAAAGAAGAAAGCCAAGAAAGACGAGGTCGCCAAGAAAAATGATGTGAAAATCCACTGGGAGGGCATGCCTTACCGCAAAGCCAAACTGACTCTGCACTCCTCTACGCTTTCCGATGCCCTGATGTCGAAAGACGGCGAAACACTGTATTACCTCGCCAAGTTTGAGAAAGGCTTTAACCTGTGGTCGACGAGCCTGCGCTCCAAGGAAACCAAAATGCTGGTGCCCCTGAACGCCAACCGCGCCCGCATGGTATGGGACAATGAGCAGAAGAACATCTTCTTGGAGTCTGATGGCAAGATCGTAAAGCTGGACCCGAGCAACAGCAAGCAGGAAACGGTGAAGATCGACGGTGAGATGAATCTGGATGCCGCCGCTGAGCGTGCCTTCATGTTTGAGCATGTATGGCGCCGCACCAAGCAGACCTTTTACACAACCAATCTACACGGCACCAAGTGGGACGAGCTAAAGGCCGATTACGAAGCCTACCTGCCACACATCAGCAACGAGCATGAGTTCTCTGAGATGCTGAGCGAATTGCTGGGTGAGCTGAATGTATCGCACTCCGGTTCCAGCTACAACAAAAATGACCCGAACGGCGATGCCACGGCTTCGCTGGGCATTTTCTACGATCAGACCTATACCGGCAATGGCATCAAACTCGACGAAGTGATCGTGGGCGGTCCGTTGAACAAGGCCGGTTTGGACCTAAAAGCAGGCATGATCATCGAGAAGATCGATGGCGAAACTATCACGCCGGACAAGGACTTGGCACAGTTCCTGAACCGCAAAGCCGGCAAGAACACGCTGCTGACCGTAACGGACGCCAACGGGAAAAACAGAAGAGACGTTACCGTAAAACCGATTCCACAAAGCGAAGAGAATGCGCTGCTTTACAAGCGCTGGGTGCGCCGCAACGCGGATGAGGTGGATCGTTTGAGCAACGGCCAATTGGGCTACGTGCACATTCCGGGCATGAACGACCCGAGCTACCGCACCGTGTACGAAGAGGTGATGGGCAAATACGCCAACCGCAAAGGTATGGTGGTGGACACCCGAAACAATGGCGGCGGCGATTTGGTAGCTGACTTAGCCATGTTCTTGAGCGGCAAGAAGTTCTTGGACTATACCACCGACACCCGCTCAGCCGGTTTTGAACCATCTTTCCGCTGGACCAAGCCGAGCATCGCGCTGGCCAACGAGGCCAACTACAGCGATGGCCACTGCTTCGCTTACAGCTACATCGACCTAAAACTGGGCAAGCTGGTAGGCATGCCGGTGCCGGGTACCTGTACCTTCGGCGGTTGGGAAATGCTGCAGAACGGCAATGTGCGCTGGGGTGTGCCCCCACTGGGTGTGAAGGACATTCAAGGCCAGTACCTCGAAAACCTGCAGACAGAACCAGACCTGAAAGTTGCCAACGAATACGAGTTGGTGAGCAAAGGCAAAGATCAACAACTGGAGGCAGCCGTGAAAGAACTGCTGAAGGACATAGAAGCACAGGGAAGCGCTCAGAAATAAGCCGTCCTTGGGTACAGCAAAAGCCCCGGCCTAGGTCGGGGCTTTTTGTTTGGTGATAAGTTGTGGCCCCATCATTACGAGATGCTCACCTGAGCGGCCAAAAATCAGGAAAGGTATAAGGGTCTATTACATTTTATTCATACCTTGATACTATAAAATCATAAGGCTTATGCAATCCACGGCACAACTCATACAACTCTGGCAGGAAGGCCGCACGCGCTTCACACAACTACTGGATAAGTTACAGGAAGAAGACCTGAGCAAGAAACTCCCTCCTGCCCCCAACAGCATTGGATTTCTGGTGCGGCATATAGGCGATGTAGAATTGCTGTTCGCCAAAAACGTATTTGGTCAGGAGTTGCAGGTACGGGCCAAGACAGTTGTAGCCCAGCGGGACACGGGCGAGTGGACTAACTTCGGGGAACTGAAGGATTACGTAGCACACTCCGCTCAGAAGCTACAGCAGGCGATCGAAGCACAGACCGACGAAGATTGGAACAGCACAATTACGACAAAGGAATTCGGCACGAAGACGAAGGCGGAAGCACTGGGCCGCATCACCACCCATACCGCTTACCATGCCGGGCAAATTAGCATGTTGTTAAAGTATGGTCAATTGTCTTAGCTCTTGTCATTCCATGTACACAGATCTCATCTTCCTAGCATGCAAACCACTTACGACACCATAGTAATCGGCGGTGGGCAAAGTGCGCTAGCCTGCGCCTACTATCTTAACAAAGCCAAGCTCAACTACCTTTTGCTTGATGACCAAGCCAGTCCCGGTGCTTCTTGGCGCCAATGCTGGGAATCGCTCACACTCTTCTCTCCTGCCGCCTTCAGCAGTTTGCCCGGTTGGCTGATGCCGGAGAGTAAAGGCCCTTTTCCGAGTCGCGAGGAGGTGATCATCTACCTGACCCAGTATGAAAACAGGTATAACATACCAGTTGAGCGCCCGGTGCAAGTAGAGGATGTTTGCTACAACGAGGGTTTGTTCGAGGTAAAGAGCAGTGGCAAGACTTATCATGCCCGTTCCGTGATCAGTGCGACCGGCACGTTCCGAAAGCCTTTTATACCTGCCTACACAGGAGCCGAAACATTTAAAGGCATACAGCTGCATTCTTCTGAGTATAAAATCCCTGAACCGTTTGCCGGGAAGCGGGTGCTAATAGTGGGTGGTGGCAATTCCGGCGCTCAGATTTTGGCCGAGGTCTCAAAAGTAGCCAACACGACTTGGGTAACGCTGGATGAAGTGACTTTTCTGCCCGATGATGTGGACGGGCGCGTTCTTTTTGACCAAGCCTCGGCCAAGTATTACGCCATGCAACACGGTAAGGAAGTACAGCCGTCTCAGTTTCATGTAGGCAACATCGTGATGGTGCCACCTATGAAAGAGGCCCGTGACCGCGGCGTGCTGCATACAGTACGCCCTTTTGAGCACTTTTACGAGGAAGGCGTGATTTGGCTTAACGGGGAGAAAGAGCCAGTAGATGCCGTAATATGGTGCACCGGTTTCGGCTTTGCGCTAGACCATCTGGCCTGTTTGCAGTTAAAAAATGAAGCTGGTAAAATAGCTGTTGAGGGCACGCGTGTAACACAGCAACCGGGCCTCTGGTTGGTCGGTTACGGCAACTGGACTGGCTTTGCCTCCGCCACCCTCATCGGTGTGGGGCGAACAGCACGCAAAACGGTACATGAGGTGCAGGAGTTTTTGAAGAGGGAATAAGTTTCAACACCCCAAACTACTTAACATAATTTTCGCACTAAAACTACTTAAACCGGTCGACTGTCCAGCTCCCTGATCTCCTTCTTGTAGGCGTGTGGCAGGATGATGGATTTCAATAGCCACTCCGCTCTGAACTTCCTGCTTAGTTTATACACGCCCAGCACAGGGCCCAGCAGTGAGATCTTACCCAAGGCCAGCTGCTCCCGCACAAAAGGCGGCACAATCAGTTTCTGTCCTTCCAACAGCAGTTTATACCTGATCGGCCCAAGATGTTTGCGATACTGTTTGTACAGGTCGAAGGTATGGGGACTCTGCTGCAGGTTCTGCTTCAAGTGCTCTTCCCGCATCGTCTGCCACTCAGAGAAAGAAGCTGGCAGTCCCTTCAATCCCATGCGGGCACCCACACGGTAAAACACTTCGAATACTTCGGCTTTTTCTGCTTGGCTTAATTCCCTTTCCAGCAACTCTTGGGAACGAATAGAGTAGTCAATCAGCATAAAAAGCACGTCCCGGTAGGCCCAGTCAGGTATGGACATGCCCCTTTTTGACTCCACACCGGCATGTATTTTTGCCATGGTGTCGATGGCCTTATGCGCCCCCTCCCTGCTCGAGAAAACGATTTGACGGGCATAGCCCACGGTAGAAAACAGACGCCCCAGCGGATCGGCAGGTAGCTTGCCTGTGAAGTATAGCCAGTCAACCGCCTTGTTAAGGGCAAACTCGGCTGAGGCCCCGGCAAATATAAAAAGGATGGTGTCCCCTTTACCCCAGATCTCACGCACGATGCTTCCCTCTCTTACAAAGTATTCCATACCTGTTGAACAAAGGCTACACTTAAAATGTGCGGCATGGGTCATTTTTTTAAAATCACATTTTAGACAGAAAAGAAGGAAATCAACCCTACATTACTGGTAATCAGATACATTTAAAAAATACAAGATAGAAATTTTGCTGTATCTCTTGCACGTTAGAAAATTTTGTGCTTATCTTTAAGCTCAGCTTTTAGCCAAACTGAACCCCCGCTTAGCCTGCCCTCACTTATTTTGGGACGGGCTAAGCGGATTTCTTTTTTATGATAAACTACAATCCCAAAGACTGGTTCGTTTTTATCTTTCGCTTCTCGAAAGCCGACACCTTCCGGAGGCTGCTGCCGCTCATGCTGGCGGTTGGTGTCTATTCCGGTTTGATCGCCTACCTAGAGCTTAACTTCCTGAACCTTGCTGAGACACAGTACATCCGCAATGTGGGGATGATGCACGGGGTATTGGGCTTCGTGATCTCGCTCCTACTTGTGTTCCGCACCAACACGGCCTACGACCGTTGGTGGGAAGGCCGCAAAATATGGGGAGGCCTTACCAACAGTTCCCGTAATTTGGCCATCAAGCTGCAGGCCATCGCCACCGACGATAAGGACAAGCAGTTTTTCCGGCTCATGATTCCCAACTATGCCTTTGCACTTAAATGTCTGCTGCGCGAAAACGAGGATTTCCATGAACTGGACCCGGTGCTTGATCTCAAAAAGGAAAAACACCTACCTAACCAAGTCGCAGCCAAGCTGTATACCCGCCTCAATGCCATGCAGACGGAGGGCAAACTTAACACGGCCCAAATGCTGGTCATCAGCGAGGACATCAAAGCGCTGACCGACCACTGCGGTGCCTGCGAGCGCATCAAAAACACGCCGATTCCCTTCACGTATAGCGTCTTCATCAAAAAGTTCGTGTTCTTCTATGTCATGACGCTGCCTTTTGGTTGGGTATTCAGCCTTGGCTATTTTATTATACCTGTCGTTATCCTGATTCTGTACGCACTGGCCAGTTTGGAGCTGATTGCCGAGGAGATTGAGAATCCGTTTGGCACCGATCCGAACGACCTGCCAGTGGACCAGATCTGCCATAACATACGCAAGCACGTTAGTGAGCTGTTAAGCTGATTAGAACAAACTAAGTTCTATGGCAGCACAACCAGTAGAGGAATAATTCTATTTGCCTATTTAAAATTATTTCACTCTTTTTCAGCGGCTTACACTTAGCTATTTCCCCTCTCTACCTATTAATAAAGCAATAACTGTATCTTTTTGAATATAGCACCGTATTCACACCATCCAAATAGCTATATAGCTTTTGCTATTTAAGGTTTGTACACCACCAATAACTATTATTCAAAATGAAAAAATTACTATTTTTCCCACTAATCCTTCTAGTTCTTTTTACGGTTACGAGCTGTAATGACGACGATGATGATACACCTGTTCCAGCAATATCTGAGACTGAGCAACTGCTCTTCGGAAACTGGTTAATGAATACTGAGGAATATAAATACTATGATGAAAATGGCACTGTTGTTCATACAACCGGTCAGGAGAATCTAAACAATCAGTTTGAGTACAAAAATGATAATACGGTGCGTTTCAAGATTGGCGAAGACCCTACTTGGTACACGCGTAAGTTTGACCTTGAACTAGACGGTGACCCTAAAATGCTGAATGTTTACAATGCAGCTGGTGACGAAGTAGAGATCGCTTACAGAATACAGAAACTGACAGCTACCGAGATGGTTCTGGTACATGAGTACGACAACGACACCTATGAGAAAGACGGTGAAACGTATGAGGCTGCCAAAGTAGCTAAAACGTATACTTACGTTAAACAGTAAGGCTCACCGACCTCACTAATAACAAAAAAGCCTTCCGAATTGGAAGGCTTTTTTTATACCCTTCATTGTCTTTAAATGTATCTTTGGGCTTTCAATTAACCCACATCCCATGCAGCCAGACGCGTCCATACTTACCGAACTTGTACGAATGAAAATGCCTTTCGGCAAGTACAAAGACACGGTGCTCTGCTACCTGCCGGTCTCCTATTTGGAATGGTTTGCGCGTGAGGGTTTCCCTCCCGGCAAATTGGGTATGCAGCTGGCCACCCTCTACGAGATTAAAATAAACGGACTGGAACATCTGCTAGAGCCCCTAAAGCGACAGGCCCGCTTGCGCTAAACTGCATTATTACCTAAGTTCGTCGAAACTGTACTTGGCATCGTTCCAAAAAGCATCGAGGGCGATGATGCGGGGCTTGAAAAATGAAATAAGCGCCGGCCAGTCGTTCTGGTTGAACACACTCACCCCCGGCAACTCGGTATAGATGCGACTGACCAGTTTGCCCTGTTCGTCATAGGTATGCAGGTCCCACTCCCACTCCTCTCCCACAGCCTCATGCAGCAAGTCTTTCAGGGCTTCAAACTGCTCAAAAAACAGCTGCTGTATCTCAGGGTCACGCTGGTTCAACTCTATACCGATGGAGGCTTTCTTTTTATCAGTCTGCATTTTGAAAAACACGTCCTTCAGTCCGGTCTTGTAGTTGATCCAGTTGGTCGGCATGCCTTCAGCGGAAACGACCGGCGCCATATACTGTCCAAACGCGGTCCAGAAGGCCTGTCTGAGTTTTGAAGTTTGTTCACGTGTATACATATCACAAAATTGGCAATTGCCCAATAGATTAGCAAGGTATACGGATGAGAAGACGGTATGCAACGCTAATTTTACGAGAGTTGCTAACAACGGTCATCCTTTATCAGACGTAGTAAAAACAGTATGCTAAGGCTCCTGTTCTCTTTGTCTATTTTGTTGTTAACCACTGGCTGCCAAGCGCAGGACAGCCGGGAAAAGTTGCAAACCTCCCACCACGTCGGCGGCCCCTGCGAGGGATGTGAGGCGATACATGAGTACGGCGATAAAATCCTTTCTCCTGTCGATACCCTGCCTAATTTCGGCAAAGCCGGAACCGACAAAATCAAAGTGACCGGCATTGTATACCAGCAAGATGGAAAAACACCGGCAGAGGGCGTGATTCTCTATATCTACCACACGGATGAAACTGGTATCTATCCGAAAAAAGGAGATGAACATGGCTGGGCCAAACGCCACGGCTACTTGCGCGGTTGGGTCATGACCGGTTCGGACGGGCGCTATACCTTCTATACCTTGCGCCCTGGCACTTATCCTACTAGAACGGAGCCCGCCCATATCCACGCCACGGTAAAAGAGCCGGGTAAAAATGAGTACTACCTCGACGACTACCTCTTTGAAGGTGATCCCCTGCTTACCCAAAAAGTGAGAACTTCACGACCAATGCGCGGTGGGTCCGGCATTGTGACATTAAAGGAAAAAGACGGCCTACTGGTGGCAGAAAGAGATATCGTCCTAGGGCAGAACATACCTTCCTACGACTAGCCATACCCACATCCAAACAACCGGACACTTCTGCAATTCGCAACTAATCAAGTGCAATATCGTTGCTTGTTACATATATAGACTGCCTGTAGTATTAGCACAATAAATGGTGTCGCAGGCTTTTAAACAACAAAACAATGAAAAAGAACATAATAACCAGTTTGATGGCATCCGTCATGCTGCTAGCCACTGCCTGCCAAACCAACCCGGTGACAGGCAAGAAAGATGTGATGTTTATGTCCGAAAGCCAAGAGATTGCACTTGGCAAGGAGGCTGACCCACAGATCGTAGCCCAGTTTGGACTTTACGAGGACCCCAATCTGCAGCGCTTTATTAATGAGAAAGGCCAGCAAATGGCTCAGATTTCGCATCGCAACAACCTTAACTATGAGTTTAAGATCGTAGACTCGCCCGTGATAAACGCTTTTGCCGTACCGGGTGGCTACGTATACTTTACACGCGGCATCATGGCCCACTTCAACAATGAGGCGCAGTTTGCCGGTGTACTTGGCCACGAGATCGGCCACATTACCGCGCGCCACTCAGCGCAGCAGCAGAGTAAATCCATACTGGCGCAGGGTGGCCTGCTACTCGGCATGATTCTGTCTCCGACCGTCGCACAGTATGGCCAAGAGGTGTCGCAGGGGCTTGGCCTGTTGATGCTGAAGTATGGTCGTGATGCCGAACGCGAATCTGACCGTCTAGGTGTGGAGTACTCCACCAAAATAGGATATGACGCCAAAGAAATGGCTGACTTCTTTACCACACTCCAGCGCAAACAGGAAGAAAGTGGACAGGCACTGCCCTCTTTCCTATCCTCACACCCTGACCCGGGCGACCGCTATACTACTGTAAACCAATTGGCGGCAGAAGAAAAAAAGAAACAAAACCTAACCAATGCGCAGATCAACCGAAACAGCTACCTAAAGATGATTGACGGCCTTATCTATGGGGAGGATCCAAAGCAGGGTTTTGTGGAAAACAGTGTCTTTTATCATCCAGTATTGAAATTCCAGTACACCATGCCCACCAATTGGGGATACCAGAACTCTCCACAGCAGGTGCAGATGGGCCCTAAAGACGGAAGTGCCGTGATGATACTGACACTGGCCCCCGGAGCTAATTTGCAGGAAGCCGCCCAACAGGCGATGCAACGCTACCAGTTACAGCCTACAGAAAGTAAACAGGTAACAGTGAACGGACTTCCTGCCCTTGCGGTGGTGGCTGATCCTCAGCAACAACAGCAACAACAGCAGCAGCAACAGCAGCCTTTGCGGACACTCACTTATTTTATTCAGCATGGCGAGAATATCTATAGCCTGATGGGTATCACGACCGTCCCTAACTTCAACAGCTATTTCCAGGTGTTCAGTGGCAGTATGCAAAGCTTCCGAGAGTTGTCTGACCCCGATAAATTGAACAGACAGCCGGAGCGTATAAAAATCGTAACGGTGTCGCAGGGTACCTCACTGGCACAGGCACTCCGCAACAACAAAGTGCCGGATGCCCGCATGAACGAGCTTGCCGTGCTAAACGGTATGGAACTCAACGACCAAGTACAAGCCGGCACCATGATCAAAGTGATTGGTAAGTAGCCAAGCAACAACTGAATAAAGTATAGGCTTAAATAAGAATCCCCCTGCTCGCAATAAGCAGGGGGATTCTTATTTAAGCTCTAACTGGTAAGAGCAATTCTATTCTTTCACTTTCAGCATTTTATGCACGGTTTTCTTACCGCCCTGCTCCACCTGCATGTAGTAGATGCCCGATGGTACGCGCTTCAGTTTAACATGCTCTTGGTGGCTTTGCTGGTGCTTCAGGAAGCGCACGGTCTGCAATTGTCGGCCCGTTATATCGATAAACTGTACCTGCACGGGTCCACGGTAATCGCCCTCCAAACTAAGCACTGTGGCCTCCTGCATCGGGTTTGGATAGACGGCCACCCCAGTGCCTGCCAATTCTTCTTCGGCAGAGAGCACTAGCCCCTGCCACGGCACCAAACCCGGCTGAGGAGTTTCCAGTCGCTTGGAGGTATAGATATGGAATTCACCCGGTTGTAAATCCATCTGCTGACCGGCATCTTCTATCCTGTTTTCGCTGCCTGTGAAGTAATCGTACCATACGCCTGTTGCTGGGAAGTTGGCATTCACCTGCTGCATTCTTGTATCAAAGTTACCTAGGATGAATACATCCATGTCGTCGTGCAAAAGGGAGATGCGCTTTACGTACCCGTTCAGTTGCAGGTCAAAATTGTCAGTGGAGAAAGCCGGTTCGTTTAGTTTGAGCTTGATCAACTCCGCATATACCTGATACAGCTTCTGGCGGTCAGCATTCTGTTGGTACTCCCAACGGATCGGTTTCTGACCGGTACGCCCGTTTTGGTTGATGGGCACATCATAGCCCAATTCACCAAATTGCCAGATCATTTTAGGGCCGGGTATAGGCAGGAAAAAAGCCGCAGCCAATTTGGCACGGTCAAGGGCGGTGCCCAAGGTGCGGGTGTTGTAACTGCCATTGCGGTTGCCGTAAGTAAGCACATCATACATCAAGCGCTCCTCATCATGGCTTTCCATGTAACCGATCACGTAAGGCTTCTCCCACTCACGTGCCTGATGGGAGATCCACTGCGGATTGGCCTGCACGCCTTTGGCCATGTTGCGATAGTCATGGCTCAGATTACCCCAGAACAGCATGCCATAATTAGCCAGTTCTTTCTCTTCTTGGTTGTCGGCAAAGTGTTCCAGTATCACATAGGCCGTTTCGTCGTAGCTTCTGATCTCATTGTATATGCGCTTCCAAGTGGCTACGCGGCTTGCATCGTAAGCACTCCAGGCACCCACGTTCTCGCCTGTGTTCTTCTGTGTGAAGCCTTTCGAAAGGTCAAAACGGTACCCGTCGATGTTGTACTCCTCGATCCAGTGGCGGTTCACACGCTCCACTAAGGCTTTGGTCGCCTCGCTTTCATGGTTAAAGTCGAAGAACACACTGAAGGGGTGCGTGGCCTGCTGGTTAAAGAAAGGGCTGTTGGAGGCCGGACGGTTGCCATCCCAGTACATCCGCACATAAGGGTACTCGTAGTCAGCCTGATTGAGCACAATATCTAGAATCACGGCTATACCAAACTCGTGGCATTTATCGATGAAGGCCTTGAGGTCGTTTTTGGTACCGTAGGCTTTGTCCGGCGCGAAGAAAAATGTTGGGTTATAGCCCCAAGAATCGTTCCCGGAAAACTCCATCACCGGCATCAGTTCAATGGCGTTTATACCTAGGCGCTTCAGGTAAGAAAGCGTGTCGGCTAGGGTCTGGTAATTGCGGGCCGCTATGAAATCACGCACGTGCAGTTCGTAAACCACCAGATTCTCTGGGTCAGGGCGATCAAAGTCAGTCACTTTCCAAGTATACTGCTCTTGGTTGGTCTGCAGTACCGACACAATACCGCTGGCCCCGGCTGGATAGGCTTTTAGGTTTGGATACGTGTTGGCCGGAATATACTGGTCGTTGTTAGGGTCCAAAATCTTTTCGGCATAGGGGTCTGCCACCGCCAAGGTACCGTCTACGAGGTACTGATAGGCTACTTCTTGGCCAGCAGGCAGGTTATTCAGCTCGATCCAATAGCGGTTGCCATCGGGTGTGCGTCTCATCAAATGCTGTTGTGTACTCTGCCAGTCATTGAACTCGCCAATGGCATACACAAAGCTTTTGTGGGGTGCATATAGCACCAACACGGCACTGGTTGCGCTGGTGTAGTTCACGCCGTCCTTCATTCCGGCCGGCAGCGCTGCCGTAACTGGCTGCGGTTTAACAGAGAACGTAAAGCTTTCTGTAGCGGTCTCGTCTCCGATCTTGGCTTCTACGGTTACGGTTCTGGCGACACCCGGCAGTACGCCGGCATTAACGGAGATATTTACCTCGTCTGCATCGCTGTCGGTGTGTATCACCACATTATCGAGTTTCACGGTCACATCGGCCTTGGAAGAGATAACCGCTCGGACAGGTATACTGCTACCGGCATCGACGAAGAAGTTCTGCTCTGCCGGCTCACGAATGGCCACCTGCAGACTGCCGTCGTAAATCTTGATGATGAAGTCCTCTGTTTGGGCGGTGCCATTGCCATTTTTGAGAAGTAGACCCAGTTTATCGATCGTTTCACCGGCTGGCACGCCAAAATAAGTGCGTGGCGTTAGCTTGATCTCCCATCGGTCATTGCCGAGCGGGGTCATTTTGCCCGGTGCAAAAGGCTGGTTGAAATTCGTCTGACCGGCCGGCTGGTATTTAAAAGCATCCGTCGATCCAACCGTGCCTGCGCCTGACCACAGGTATACATCGCCAGTCTGGTTGAGTAATCCGCTCGCGCGACCGTCCTTCGCCTGCTTCACATCAAAAATGAGGGTGATCTCCTCGTCTCCGGTCGGAAACTCGGGGATGGTGGTTACCGCTTGGGCGAACGCCTGCGTACCAATGGCCAAGAAAAAAATGAAGAGCGCACAAAAGCGACAGAGGTATTTGTATGCCATAGAAAATTATAGTTAGATAATGAGAAACTTTATAGTATAAATTGGAAATGAACCAAATGCACAAGCGGTATACGGAAATAAGCGAATTTCTATCGTAACAAGGCCTACAGGAGTCGTTAACATACCTCGGTGCCAAGTGACAGCTTAGTCTTTACCCGTAAAGCCCCATTCGCTAACACTAAATGTTATAACACTGGATAAGGCTACGTTATTTTTCAAAGCCTAAAGGTATGATTTTAGATTAAATTCTAATATTATTGTTGCAAACCGTAGACAAAACGGGTCAATCGAGCATGGATGAGTTGGTAGTCTGGGGCAAGTTTAAAGCAGGAAGCGAAGAGGAGTTTTCGCAGCTTTACCACTATTATGCACCCGTTATGCTCCGTTACGGCCACCGCATCACAACCGACAGAGAACTTATACGCGATAGTTTGCAGCAAGTGTTCTACAGCCTCTGGCGGAGCCGCGAAACGTTGGGAAACCCGGCCAGTGTGCGCAATTATCTGCTCAAGGCCATCCGCAACGAGATCATCAAAAAGGCGAACCGCGACAAATTGCACGAGTCACTGCCCGAGGACTACCACTTTGAGTTGGAAGACTCTCATGAGCAGACCCTCATCCAGCTGCAGGCAGCCGAAATTACCCGCCAGCGTATCGCCGATCTGCTCACTCAACTGCCTGCTCGGCAGCGGGAAGTCATCTTTCTAAAATATTACGCCAATCTGAAATACGACGAGATCTCAGCCATTATGGACATTGAGCAGGAGTCAGTATACAAAATCACTTACAAAGCTATTGCCCGCCTGCAAAAGTTACTTGCGGGCTTCTCATTACTTCTTTTTTCTCTCCTGCACTCCTAGATCAAAATTATCTTATTTATTTACAGACAGTTAGGGCTAACCTAAAAATATTTTCCTTTCCACAAGGGATATTCTGAGTTATGACCGGCTATAGTCTATATAGACACCGCCGCCAAACTGAAACCCACAAGTTGAACCGACATGAACCACGCAACAGCCACTGCAGCTGAACTGGCAGTAGACCACGAATTCATCCGATGGGTGAAATACCCTACCCATGAAAGCAATGTTTACTGGAATAAATTTGCCGATGCACATCCCTATAAGGTGAAGGAACTGGCAGAGGCCCGTCAGTTGGTACTGTTGCTCTCGCAAGAAGAAGCGGATCAGGAGGCTTATGACCACGATGTGCACCAAGTATGGGAGCACCTGCAACAGACCCTGCGACAGGATAATAAAGGGAACAGTGATGGAGGAAAGATGATCTCAATGTGGCACTCTGTTCCGAAAGCGTGGCTCTCGGTAGCTGCTGCCAGTTTACTGGTTCTGGCAGGCGTTTTCACATTCTACAGCCTGCAACGCGATCAGCCCCTGACCTATGCTACTACTTTCGGCGAAAAGCGAACTATCCAACTTCCTGACAATTCCGTAGTAGTACTTAACGCCAACTCAAGTATAACTATACCTAGCAAATGGTCTAGCAACAGTCCCCGCGAGGTAATACTACAAGGTGAGGCATATTTTTCTGTTACGCATCAACCTAATAGTCAAAGGTTTGTTGTAACAACAAGTAAAGGAACCGCCATACATGTACTTGGCACCGAATTTAACGTATACGATCGCGGCCACGAAGACCGCGTGGTATTGGCAAGTGGCAAAGTAAACCTCAGCTTATTCCAAGATGGCAACAAGCAGCAAATAGAAATGGAGCCCGGCGATTTAGTAAGTATAACAACTGGCGCAGGCGTATCACGCCGGCGGGTAGACCCTGCCTTGTACACCGCTTGGCAGCATAACAAGATATATTTTGATGACTATACCCTAAAAGAAGTAGCCGAAATGCTCGAGCAGCAGTACGGCTACCGGGTGCAGTTTAGCAGCCAAGAGCTGTCGGAACAGAAAATCACCGCTTTTTTGGAAGTAAAGAATGCAGATGATATCCTTAGCACCCTAAAAGAGACTTTTGAGGTGCAGATTACCCAAAAAGAGAAAACACTATACATAAGCTCACTATAATTAACCACATATTCTATGCTAAATAAATCTACCAAGAGACTCGGTTCCTTAGGTCTGGCAGTGGCACTGAGCTGCTTCCAGGTTCCGGGAACCGCTCAGGGGTATCCGGGCCCGGGCCCGAACCTTGCTGTGAACCACACCTCCGGACAGGCCCTAACGGCCAAGTCGCTAAAGGATTTGCTAAATGAGTTAAAAGACTCCCACGGCATTCAGTTCTCTTACCAAGCCAGCTTGGCGCAAGACCTGCAACTGATCTTGCCAGAACAGAAAAGCGGCGTTCAGAATGTGGAGGAATACCTAGGCAAAACCTTAGCCTCCAACAACCTTGCCTACAAAAAGGTGAATGGGGTGTACATCATCTCCAGAGCGGCTCAACCTGCCCCAACTGCGCCAGCTGCCACCGTAGTTGCAAAGCCTACTACCAAAGTGCGCCAAGACCAAACAGTGAGCGGACGCGTGACAGATGAAACTGGCAGCGCCCTACCGGGTGTGACGGTTGTGCTGAAAGGCACCACGCGCGGCACTGCGACCAATGCCAATGGCGAGTTTACACTGCCAACGCCTGCAGAAGGCGGCACACTGGTGTTCTCCTACATAGGTTACGCCACGCAGGAAGTAGCCATTGGAGGCCAGACGAACTTCACTATTACCATGCGCACCGACACCCGTGCGCTACAGGAGGTAGTGGTAGTTGGTTATGGTACGCAGGAGAGAAAAGACGTAACGGGTGCCGTTACCACCATCTCTGAAGAAGAGTTCCAAGACGGACAGGTGACCACAGCTGAGCAGCTCATAACCGGTAAAGTAGCCGGTGTGCAAATCACCTCAAACGGTGGTGCTCCGGGTGCCGGCAGCCGTATCCGTATTCGTGGTGGTGCTTCGCTCAACGCCAGCAACGATCCGCTTATCGTGATCGACGGCGTACCGATCGACAACCAAGTGATCGCAGGTTCGGCCAACCCACTGAACTTTATCAACCCGGATGACATCGCTTCGATGAACATCCTGAAGGATGCCTCTGCGACAGCCATCTACGGATCGCGCGCCTCCAACGGTGTGATCATCATCACCACCAAAAGCGGAGAGGCCGGGCAGAAGATGCGTGTGAACTTCAGCACGCTGCACTCCCTCTCTACCAACACCAAGCAAGTGGACGTAATGGACGGTGATGAATTCAGAAGCACAGTAACAGAATTGGGCAACCAAGATCAGATCCGACTGCTGGGAACTGAGAACACCGACTGGCAGGACCAGATCTACCGCAATGCCTATACCACTGACAACAACCTGAGCGTGAGCGGATCTGTGAAAGAGCTGCCTTATCGCGTATCGCTTGGTTACCTCAACCAAGATGGTGTGCTTAAAACCTCTAACTTTGAGCGTGTGTCAGGTAGCGTGAAGCTGACACCGACTTTCCTCGACGACCACTTGAGCGTAGATGTAAACTGGAAAGGTGCTCTGACCAACAGCCGTTTCGCTGACCAAGGTGCTATCGGTGCAGCCGTAGGGTTCGACCCGACACAGCCTGTATATGCCGATAACAGTTTTGGCGGCTATTTTGAATGGCTCGACCCATCGGACAGAAGACCAATTACTATTGCGACGCGTAACCCGCTTAGCATGCTAGAGCAGCGCCGCAACGAAGGGCAGGCTTTCCGTAGCATCGGTAACGTTCAGCTCGACTACAAATTCCACTTCCTGCCGGAGCTTCGTGCCAACCTGAACGTAGGCTTAGACAAATCTGATAGCGACGGCAACAACAATGCCCCTGTTACGCTTGCTTCTGAGTCATTCGAAGGTGGATCTTACCAGCGATTTGAAGAGAAAAGAACCAACAAGTTGCTCGATTACTACATGAACTATACCAACGACATCGAGAGCCTTCGCAGCCGCATCGATGTGACAGGTGGTTATTCTTACCAAGACTGGGTAACAGAGCGTCCAGCTTTCCCTCTACTGAGAGAAGATGGTAGTGTACGCAGAGCTGCTGGCCCATTCCCTTTCAAAACGCAGAACACATTGGTGTCTTTCTTCGGCCGTGTCAACTATGGCCTGATGGACCGCTACCTAATAACGGCCACTGTGCGTCGCGACGGTTCTTCCCGCTTCAGAGAAGGCCAGAAATGGGGTACTTTCCCATCACTGGCATTTGCGTGGAGAATCAACGAGGAGGCTTTCCTGCGTGATTCCCGCACGGTGTCTGATTTGAAACTGCGTGTAGGCTATGGTGTAACCGGTCAGCAGGACGTGGGTAACGACTTCCCATACCTAGCCCGTTATACTTCCAGTGATAGTGCCGCCATGTACCAGATCGGTAATCAATACTACTTGCTGCTTCGTCCGGAGGCATATGACGCGAACCTGAAATGGGAAGAGACTCAGACTTGGAACGCCGGTATCGACTTCGGATTTATAAATAACCGCCTCTATGGTAGTTTAGATGTGTTCCAGCGTAACACCAAAGACCTGCTAAGTGTGGTGCCAGTACCAGCCGGTACAAACTTGACCAACTTGTTGCTCACCAACGTGGGTAGCATCGAAAGTAAAGGTATAGAAGCTGTGTTGAACTATGTAGCAATCGACCGGGAGAACTTTACTTGGTCTGTGGGTATCAACGGTACTGTAATACGCAACGAAATTACTAAGCTGAACACGGTAGAGGAAGAAAACTCTGTAGGTGTGGTTACAGGCGGTATTGCTGGTGCAACAGGCCGTAACATACAGGTACACACCGTAGGCTATGCTCCTAACACCTTCTATGTATACAAGCAGGTATATGGTCAAGACGGTCGTCCGATCGAAGGCTTATATGCTGACCTGAACAATGACGGCATCATCAACGAGCAGGACAAGTACCGCTACAAGAACCCAGAGCCACGCCTTTTCATGGGCTTCAACACGCAATTGAACTACAATAACTGGTCACTTGGCTTATTGATGCGAGGCAGCTTCAACAACTATGTATACAATAACGTGAACTCCAACACCGGTGCTTACGAAGTAACATCTGTTAGCAACTGGCTCTCCAACATGTCACGCAATGTATTTGACACAGGCTTTAACATCCGCCAGTACGAATCGGACTACTACATCGAGAACGCTTCTTTTGTGCGCATGGAGAACATCAGCCTTGGGTATAATTTTGGCAGAATCATGAATGATCGTGCCGCCCTCCGCCTGAACGCCAACATTCAGAACGCGTTTGTGATCACCGACTATACCGGTCTGGATCCAGAGATCGCGGGTGGTATCGACAATAATTTCTACCCTAGACCGCGTGTATTCAGCCTTGGTCTGAACATCGAACTTTAATCAGAGCAAATCATGACATCAAGATATCTAAAAACCTTACTCTGTGCAGGACTCATGGCTGTGGCCACTACCTCCTGCGTTAACGACCTCGACAGAGAGCCTTTCTATGAGGCTACATCGGCAAGCGTTTACCGTGACTTTGCCAATTACAAGCCTATTCTAGGCAAATTATACGCTGGCTTTGCCCTGACAGGGCAGCAAGGTCCTGCTGGTCGCCCGGATGTGGGCGGTATAGATGAAGGCGCTTCCAACTACGTGCGCACCTACTGGATGCTACAGCAGGTACCAACCGATGAAGCGGTAATCGCTTGGAACGACCCGGGCTTGCCAGCGCTCAACACGCTGACTTGGTCATCGAGTAACGACGTGACCACGGCCATGTACTACCGTATTTTCTACCAGATCACGCTGGCAAACGAGTTTATCCGTGAAATGAGTGATGAAAAGCTAAATGAGCGCGGTATTACAGGTGCAAACTTAGAAGAGGCGAAAAAATTCCGTGCTGAAGCTCGCTTCCTGCGTGCCCTCAGTTATTGGCATGCCCTCGACCTTTACGGTAGCGTTCCCTTTGTAACAGAAGAAGACCTAATAGGTAAGTTCTTCCCGGAGCAGGCCTCCAGAGCCGAACTTTTCGCTTATGTGGAGTCTGAACTGCTGGCCATCGAGAACGAGTTGGCAGCCCCTCGCCAGAACGAGTACGCCCGTGCCGACCAAGCTGCCGCTTGGACACTCTTGACCAAGTTGTATCTGAACGCTGAAGTATACACGAACCAGCAGAAGAACACGGAGGCTATTACGTATGCCACGAAAGTGATAAACGCAGGCTATACCTTGGAGGCGGATTATGACCACCTGTTCATGACGACCAACAATACCTCCAACGAGATCATCTTCCCGATCGCGTTTGATGGTCTGCGCACGCAGTCTTACGGTGGTACCACCTTTCTGACACACGCGGCGGTTGGCGGCAACATGTCTGCCTCTTCATTCGGAATCGACTCAGGCTGGGGAGGTATACGTTCCACCCCTGCTGTCTATGACCTGTTCTCCAGCACAGCGCTTGCTAGCGACGACCGTGCTAACTTCCACACTGACGGACAAGAGAAGGAGATCAACACGATAGCTACCTTCACAGACGGTTATCCGATTACGAAATGGAAAAACACCAACCCTGCTGGTCAGGCTGGTTCCAACCCTACGTTCGTAGACACCGACTTCCCGATGTTCCGACTGGCAGATGTGTACCTCATGTATGCTGAGGCAGTATTGCGTGGCGGTACAGGTGGCGACGCTTCGCTGGCGCTGCAATATTTAAACGCCCTTCGTACGCGTGCCTACGATGGCAGCACCATGGGTAACGTTGCGGCAAACCAGATGACCCTCGATTTCATTTTGGATGAGCGTGCCCGTGAACTGAATTGGGAAGCACACCGCCGTACCGACCTGATCCGCTTCAACCGTTTCACAGGCGACAGCTATGTGTGGGCATGGAAAGGCGGCATGATGGAGGGCACCAACGTGGCTGACTTCAGGAAGCTGTACCCAATTCCTGCCAATGATTTGGTTGCAAACCCTAACCTGACGCCTACGCCGGGTTACTAACTGATTGACGGGAGCTGCAGGTCCTGTGCCTGCAGCTCCCTATTCTAAATGTTTTAAAAATCGTTTTTTATGAAAAACTGGTTAAACAAATCGCTATTCTTCGTGGCTGCCTCCCTCACGCTGATGAGCTGCGAGAAAGACGAAGAGAAATTGATTCTCAGTGAAGGGACACCTCCCGCGCTCTCGGCGAGCTCTACCAATGTGGTGTTGACTGAGGAGACCGCTGAGGGCACAGCGCTTACACTGAACTGGAACGAGGCTGATTTCGGTTTCGATGCGGCTACTGAGTATTCCCTGCAGATAGACACAGCTGGTGACAACTTTGTGCGTCCGTACTCTGTTTCGTTGGGCAACAAGGTAACTTCCAGAACCTATACAGGTCAGGAACTAAACGCACTGATGGGCCGACTGAAGTACGCGCCGGAAGAAACCCATGAGGTGACTTTCAGAATCAGAGCCATTGTGTCGGAGTTCGTAAGCCCGGTTTACTCTAACCCGGTAACCGTGAATATCACCCCTTATAACACTTACATTGAGCCGACCTTTATCTATGTGCCAGGCGACTACCAAGGCTGGAACCCGGCTACAGCGCCTAGCCTAATCTCGGTAGAGGCCAATAACATCTACCAAGGTGTGATCAGCTTCACGGAGCCAAACAGCCGCATGTTCAAGTTTACAGCAAACCGTAACTGGGACTTGAACTGGGGTGGTACAAACGGCAACCTGGAGCAAAATGGTCCAGACTTGTCTGTGCCTGCCAACGAAAGCTACATGCTTACTGTAGACCTGAATGCCATGACTTGGAGCTATGCCAAGCACTCCTGGGGCATAATTGGCAATGCAACCGCAGGTGGTTGGGACGCTGACCAAAACATGCGCTACAACAACGAAGAAGATGAATGGAGAGCCACGCTTGATTTGACAGAGGGTGAAATCAAATTCCGCTTTAATGATGACTGGGGTACCAACTACGGCGGCTCTGGTGGCAATCTGACCCTTGGAGGTGATAACATCGCCATTACGGAAGCAGGCAGATATCAGATCACGCTCAAACTCAGTGATGAGGATGACACCGCGACCTATACCTTAACCAAGTTGTAATCCGACTTCATTACTAACATATCAGAAACCCGGCAGGCAGCTCCGCTCTGCCGGGTTTTCTATGTATAGCCATTCTGTTTCATCTCAATAGCAATCCGACAGCATGAACATTTCTATTAAACCACTTGCCGCCCTCTTCTTGGCCTCCGTTCTTAGCCTGCCGGCTTTGGCCCAGAACAGCCCGATCAGAGCAGTAGGTGCCGTGAACAATGTTAATATTGCAGGCCAGAAAGTAAGCCTGACCACCGACCAGAACACCCACGTGGAAGTGACGGTCTATACCCCGACCGTAGTGCGCGTGCGCATGGACAAACAACCGCTGGGTAAAGACTTTTCCTATGCCGTGGTCACACAGCCGCAACAAACCAAAGTAAACATCACCCAAAACGACAAAGAGGTTACGATCCTGACGGACTCTTTGCAGGCCCGCATCACCAAAAATCCGTTTGCCGTTGCCTTCTATACCCGCGATGGCAAAGTGATCAACCAAGATGAAGAAGGACTGACTACCTCTTGGATTGGCGAAGAAGTAACCACCTACAAAAAGATGCAGAAAGGTGAGCGCTTTATTGGCCTTGGTGAAAAGACTGGCGGCCTTGACCGTCGTGGCAGCGGCTATACCAACTGGAACACCGATGCCTATGCCTACACCACCAACCAGGATCCGCTTTATACCACCTTCCCTTTTTACATCGGTATACACAACGGCCTCAACTACGGCATCTTCTTCGACAACAGCTACCAGAGTGATTTCAACTTCGGGGCCAGCAACGACCGCTTCTCCTCTTTCGGAGCGCAGGGCGGTGAGATGGATTACTACTTCTTCTACCACACCAAACTGGCCGACATCATCGGGAGCTATACCTTCCTGACCGGCCGTATGGAGCTGCCTCCGCTCTGGAGTCTGGGCTACCAGCAGAACCGCTACTCCTACTACCCCGAAACCGAGGTATACCGCATTGCCCAGACCTTGCGCGAAAAGCGTATACCTGCCGACGGCATCACGCTGGACATTCACTACATGGATGCCTACAAGCTCTTTACATGGGATAAAAGCCGCTTCCCTGATCCAGCCGGCATGAACAAAAAGCTTAAGGACATGGGCTTCCGGACCACCGTGATCGTGGACCCGGGTATCAAGATCGAGGAAGGTTACGGTGCCTATGAGCGTGGAATTAAAGACGATGTGTTTCTGAAGTACCACGACGGCAAAAACTACGCCGGCGAGGTATGGCCGGGCTGGACACACTTCCCTGATTTCACAAGTGAGAAAGGCCGCGAATGGTGGAAAAGAGAAATCAAATTCTTTGCCGACACCAATGTGGACGGCTTCTGGAACGACATGAACGAGATCGCGACGTGGGGTCAGAAAATGCCAAACAACGTACTCTTCAATTTCGAAGGCAATATCACTACGCACAAGGAGGGCCGCAACGTTTACGGCCTGCAGATGGCCCGTGCCAGCTACGAAGGCGCTCGTCAGCACATGCCCAACAAGCGTCCGTTTATACTCTCCCGTGCCGGCTACTCCGGTTCGCAGCGCTATTCCGCCATCTGGACCGGTGACAACCGCGCTGAAGACAGCCACATGCTGCTAGGCATACGTTTGCTCAACAGCCTCGGCGTGACAGGTGTAAGTTTCTCGGCCATGGACATTGGCGGTTTTACCGGCAACGCTCCCGTTGGCCTGTTTGCCCGCTGGATTCAGTTGGGTGCTTTCACCCCTTACTTCCGTAACCACACAGGCGTCAACACCCGCTCTGCCGAACCTTGGGCCTTTGGCGAGGAAGTGACGGAGATTGCCCGCAACTTCATCAACCTGCGCTACCGACTGATGCCGTACATTTATTCTAACATGTACGAGGCGACGCAGAACGGTCAGCCGCTGATGCGCACCTTGGCCATCGACTATACCCATGATGAGAAGGTATACAACGGCGAGTTCGACTCACAGTTCCAGTTCGGCAAGGCCTTCCTGATCATGCCGTTTGAAAGTACCAAGAACTACGGCAAGGTATATTTCCCGCGCGGCAAGTGGTACGACCTCTGGACAGGCGAAGTGAAGCAGGGCAACCGTGAGGAGATGATCGGGGTGCAATACAACAAACTGCCGATCTACGTGAAGGAGAGCAGCATCATTCCGATGCAGTCACTGGTGCAGCACACCGGCGAGATGCCTACTGACACGCTGACCATCCATGTATACCGCGGCGATGTGGCCAACAGCTTTGTGTACTACGAAGACGATGGCGAGAGCTACGACTACGAGAAGGGAGCTTTTTACAAAAGAACGATCACCTACGACCCACGCCGCAAGACCATAACGTTTGGCGATGTGGAAGGCAACTTCAAGACCAAGTTCAACCACGTGAAGGTAATGCTGCACGGTTATGATTCTAAGGCCAGATTCAGGTTCAATGGCAAAAGAGCTGATGTGCAGGAAGACTTCGCTTCTTTCATAGATCCGGTTTCCCGCTTCGATCCACAGGGCACAGCCAACCCGCAAATTGGGTATAAGGTGCGCAGCATGGTCGTGCGTAATGACAACGGGCGCTTCACTGTCGGCTTTTAAGGGTAACCTCCCCCCAGCCCCCTCCTTTTGTAGAGGGCCCCTACCCCCAAAACAGGAGGGGGAGTCCAGATGAAGCCCCCATCCCGATGAATTATGGGGCAAGGGCTAAGGGCTTACAACCTGAAAGGATAAGAAATTAGAGTAATCAATTGCTCTTTTGCAAAAGAATAACAAGACCAATCATTCCCTAACTCCCTCCCCTGTTCTTAGGGGAGGGCTGGGGTGGGGTAAACACAAACAACCATGAAAAAACTAAACCTGCATCACCTGTTGCTTATACCTGCGCTATACTTGGCGACAGGTTGCAGCGCACCGGCTAAACTCGACACACAGCCGGAGGCCAGCGCCAGCGAATGGCCGCGAAGCGTGAGCTACGAGATCTTTGTGCAGTCCTTCTGTGACTCCGACAACGACGGTATCGGCGACATCAAAGGCATGACCTCCAAGCTTGATTACTTGGCTGACTTAGGTATAGAGGGCATTTGGCTGATGCCGATGAGCCCCTCTCCTTCCTACCACAAATACGACGTGACCGACTACACCGGCATCCATCCGGACTACGGCACAATGGAGGACTTTAAGGAGTTTGTGAACGAAGCCCAGAAACGCAACATCAAGGTGGTGATCGACTTTGTGGTCAACCACTCCAGCAACCAGCATCCTTGGTTTTTGGAAGCGGCCAAAGATGAGAAAAGTCCTTACCGCGACTACTACGTATGGGCGCATAAAGACGATCCGCAGACCAAAGGCGAAGGCAAAACCACAGGCGACGACTCCCACAATGTGCACCAGTGGCACGAAGTGAAAGGCAGCGACTACAAATACTTCGGTTACTTCTGGGGCGGCATGCCCGATCTTAACTTCGACAACCCGAAGGTGCGCGAGGAGGTCTACAAGATCGGTCGTTACTGGCTTGAGGAAGTGGGTGTGGACGGTTTCCGTTTAGATGCGGCTCGCCACATTTTCCCGGATGACAGACCCGAAGATAATCATGCTTTCTGGGAGGAATTTAGAGCCGAGATGCAGAAGGTGAAGTCCGACGTATACCTTGTCGGTGAGGTATGGGCCGAGGCCGATATCGTGGCCCCTTATACCAAAGGCCTGCCTGCCCTCTTTAATTTTGAGATGAGCTGGAAGATACTTGATGCCTTAAAAACAGGCAACGGCGACTCGCTGGCCATCCATCATGATCGCATCGTCAACACATACCAGAAGGTAAACCCGGATTTTGTGGATGCCACTATCCTGAGCAATCACGACCAGAACCGCATCATGAGCGAGGTGAACGTCGATCTGAACAAAGCCAAAATGGGTGCCGCCTTGCTTCTCACCTTGCCGGGAGCGCCTTATATTTACTATGGCGAGGAGATTGGCATGCAGGGCAAAAAGCCGGACGAACAAATCCGAGAGCCTTTCCTGTGGGACACCAAAGCCAATGATGATTGCAGAACAAGCTGGGTGACGCCGGAGTATAGCACCGAGCAAAATGTAGAGCCGGTTGCTCAACAGGCGCAAGATCCAAACTCGATCCTCAATCACTACAAAGCTTATATCAAACTGCGCAATAACAGCAAAGCCCTCACCCATGGAGAGCTTGAGCCGGTGAACATGAGCAACAGAGCAGTAAGCGCTTTCCTTCGCACGGTGGCTGACGAATCGGTGCTTGTGCTGCACAACCTGTCAGGCAAAGAGGTGAGCATCACCATACCTGCCAGTCTGCAGGAACACAGCCAGCTTATGCACCAGCACAATGGAGCGAGCCTGAACAAAAGTACGGTCAAGCTTCCAGCGTATAGTTCGCTTATCCTAAAAAAATAAACCAAACCGGAACGAGTTTATGAAAAAACGTAAAGGCCACCATACCTTGCTCATGATGGCGCTGTTTGGCTATCTAGGGACTGCGACATTCACAGGCTGTAACGGTAGCGACAGCCAGACTGAACAAACAACGAGCACCGAAGAAGAAAGCACCATGGAAATCAAATCAGAACCCTTTGGCACCGCCCCTAACGGGCAGGAAGTGCAGCTCTATACCCTGACCAATGCGGAGGGAATGACCGTGAAGATCACCAATTACGGAGCCATCGTCACGTCCATTCAAACACCCGACCGTGATGGCAACATAGGTGAAGTGGCGCTTGGTTTCGACAGCGTGGACGGCTACGTACCCAACGATCCGCATTTTGGCGGCATTGTGGGGCGTTATGCCAACCGCATCGCCAAAGGCAAATTCACCTTGGACGGACAGGAGTATACCTTGGCCGTGAACAATGCGCCCAACCACCTGCATGGCGGCATCACGGGTTTCGACAGAGTGGTATGGCAGGCCGAGCCCTTGCAAAAGCAAAATGCGATCCGGCTGACCTACGTGAGCAAAGACGGCGAAGAAGGCTATCCGGGCAACCTGACCGTGGTGGTCACCTATACCTTGACCGGCTTCAATGCCTTGAAGATCGACTACGAAGCCACCACCGACAAAGCCACTCCGGTTAACCTTACTAACCACAGCTATTTCAACCTAAGCGCGGGCAAGGAAAAGGACATTCTCAACCACATCGTGACAATCCACGCCGACCAGTTCACGGCTACCGACGAGACGCTTATTCCAACCGGTGAGTTAGCTCCGGTAAAAGGCACGCCTTACGATTTCACATCTCCAACCCGTGTAGGTGAGCGCATCGACAATCTGCAAGGCTACGGGTACGATCTGAACTATGTGGTTCGATATGGCGGCGAAAAACTGGTGCATGCGGCAACGGTAGAAGAGCCAATCACAGGCCGCGTGATGAAAGTGCAAACCACGCAGCCCGGCATCCAGCTCTACACCGCCTATCACCTAGACGGCACCCTGACTGGCCACAACAATACGACGTACAATCGCTACGCCGGCCTCTGCCTCGAAGCCCAGCATTTTCCCGACTCCCCGAATCAGGAAAGCTTCCCTTCAAGCATTCTTCGGCCGGGTGAGAAGTACAGCGAAACGACGATTTATAAGTTTGAGGTGAAGTAACTTTATGGCGCGAGCGTCCTCGCTCGTGACTTGCTATCGTGGGGCCTCTGGCCCCTAGTGCTAAGCCGAGACAACTCACAACTGGGCCAGAGGCCCCTCTATAATAAGCACGAGCGAGGACGCTCGCGCTATGTAACAACACGAATTGCATTATGACCAAATACAGATACATACATACCCTCGGCTTGGCAGTCCTACTAACTGCAACAGCCTGCAAAACGCAACAGCCGGAAACCGGAACAGACACAGCTGTCAGCAAAGAACAAGCTATTTGGCAATCGCAAGCCTACAGCATATACCCTGACCGCGTCGTACAAGGTGAGCACGTAGCGCAGGCGCTCTCCCCCACGGAGATCACCTCCAGTTACCAGAGCCCGGCCAATGAGTTCCAGTCGCCGGAGGTGCTCTTTAAATTCAGCATCAACAGCAAAGACAACGAGATGCCGCCGGGTATGGACCACCAGTTCATCTGCCTTGCCGAGGAAGGCGGAAGCTGCGAAACCCCGCTCATAAAATTCGGTCAACAACTGAAGGCCACAGCTCCGGCACCACCAAAGGCTTTTCTACCGCCAAACACGCCATTGACGGTGCGCGTGGATATGCGCGATGTGCTGGCAGCTTTTGAGAAGGACGGTTTCTACACCGCCTACAATGGCAGCAAGGTATACAAAGACGATTTCAAGGGCGTTTACATCGCAGGCAACTCCTCTCCCCTCTCTTGGGATTTCGACAACTTAGCGAGTCGTGAAGGGATGGAACTGGAAGACCCTGATGGCGATGGGATTTATGAAGTGACCCTGAGCATGAATGCGCATCAAGAAGAAAAGCAGATCGCTTCCCACTGGAAGCTGAGCCTGCCGATCGACCACTATCCGCAGTACAGCTCCGACTACGTGCTCACCGATGCACTCTATAACATGACGCTGGAGGAAGTGGTGAAGAACATCGAAGAAGACAGCACTTTCCGGACCGGCAAAGAGTGGGCCGGTGTGTGGACGCGCGACATTAGCTACAGTCTGATACTGGGATTGGCGGCCATCGAGCCGGAGATCGCCCGCAAGAGCCTGATGCGCAAAGTGAAGAACCAGCGCATCATTCAGGACACAGGCACAGGCGGAGCCTATCCGGTGTCGACTGACCGCATTGTGTGGGCCACGGCCGCTTGGGAAATCTACACGGTGACGGGTGACCAGAGCTGGCTGCGTATGTCTTATGAGATCGTCCGTAACTCCATGGAAGACGATTTGCTAAACGCCTTCGACCAGAGCACAAACATGATGCGCGGCGAGTCTTCCTTCTTGGATTGGCGCGAACAGACCTACCCGAAATGGATGCAGCCTGCCGACATTTACGCTTCACAAAACTTGGGGACAAACGCGGTGCACTATCAGGCCAATGTGTTGTTGAGCCAGATGGCGAAGATGCTGCAGGACAAACAGGCGGCCGACAAGTATAGCCAGCTGGCCGAGCGCATCAAGCAAGGTATAAACCAGCACCTATGGCAGGAAGACAAAGGCTATTACGGACAGTACTTGTACGGCCGCAACTACCTGTCGCTGTCGCCAAGAGCGGAGGCGCTGGGTGAGGCGCTCACGGTGCTGTTTGGCATCGCCGATGCCGACAGAGCAAAACGAATTGTGGCTAACACGCCAGTATACGACTTTGGTGTGCCGAGCATTTTCCCGCAGATCCCGAACATCCCGCCTTACCACAACAACGGCATATGGCCCTTTGTGCAGGCCTACTGGACACTGGCCGCTGCAAAAGCCGGTAATGAAACCGCTACCGTGGAGAGCCTGAACGCACTCTACCGGCCAGCCGCTTTGTTCCTGACGAACAAAGAGAACTTCGTGGCCAGCAACGGCGACTATGCCGGCACGCAGGTAAACTCTGACCGTCAACTTTGGAGCGTGGCCGGATACCTGGGCATGACTTATAAATTGCTTTTCGGCATGGATTTTCAGGCGAACCAACTGGTGTTCAAGCCTTTTGTGCCGGAGAGTTACAAAGGCAGCCGCCGCCTGACTAATTTCAGGTATAGAAACGCTGTGCTCGACATCGAAATGCAGGGCTTTGGCAACAGCATCCGCAGCATCACACTGGACGGTCAGCCGCTGCAAGGTGCTGCTATACCTGCCAGCCTTACTGGACAGCATACGGTGCAGATCGTGCTGGCTGATGAAATAAGCGACAAAGGCAGCCAGAATAAAGTGGCCCACCATGTAACGCCTCCCGCTCCAACGACGAGCTACACGAATGGCAAACTTAGCTGGCAGCCGGTGGAAGGCGCGGTGAACTATACCGTGCTCCGAAACGGCAAGCCACTGCAGGAAACCACTGAAACAGGTGTAGCGGTGCAGGCCGATGGCTTTGCCGAATATCAGGTGATCGCGACGGATGCGACGGGTTACGGCTCTTTTGCGAGCGAACCGGTAGCGGTGTATGCCAAGGCACTGGAACAGGTATACGAAGCCGAGGCGGTGGCCAGACCAGCCAAACAACCTTACAAAGGCTTCACGGGCAAGGGCTTTGTGGAAGTGAGCAAAAAGGCAAACACAACCATCAACTTTAAAGTAACCGCTCCAGAAGCTGGCCTGTATGCCATCGACTTCCGCTACGCTAACGGCAACGGCCCGATCAACACCGACAACAAAGCGGCTCTGCGCACCCTTCGCAAAGGAAAGGAGATGGCCGGCGCCATCGTGCTGCCACAGCGTGGCATTGGCGAGTGGAGCGACTGGGGCTATACCAACAAGGTATGGGTACAGCTCGAGAAAGGCGCCAACCAGTTGTCGCTTACTTTCGAGCCGGCCAACGAGAATATGAACGGCGATATCAACCAAGCCATGATTGACCACTTGCGCCTGATCCGGGTACAGTAGATCTCTTAAGTAGCTAAACCAGAAAGCCCCGGCCTAAAGGAAATCAGGCCGGGGCTTTCTGGTTTCAAGGCATCTTCTTTTCTAGAAACGAGTATAGGGTATACCTTAAATTACGAATAATGACACAACGAGAAGTTACCGACAGCGAAAACACTAACTGGACCTGCGTGCAGGCCTATGGCAATTTATCACAGGAAAACGCAGACAAGGCAGCTGAGCTGACCGAAGAAACAAACGGCGATGTGACCGTGGTCTGCACCCCGAGCGGCGGCGCCCAGACGGTGCGTTTGCAGCTGCCAAAAGATTGGATGGAGGCCTTGTCGGATGAGGACTTGGTGAAACAGATTATAGCGCAACAGAGCTAAGCCTCTTTGCGCCTTCCCCACTACTAAACCACGATGCATTTCGTTATACTTGCAGAAACACATTACGACGGGTATGCTCTCTCACAGGCACGAGATTTTTATGGAAGTGGCACGGCTGCTGAGCTTCACCAAAGCCAGTCAGACGCTCTTTATCAGCCAGTCGGCGGTCAGCAAGCATGTCAAGGCGCTGGAGGAGTATTACAAGACGGGGCTTTTTGAGCGGCTGGGAAACAATGTGGTGCTGACACCTGCCGGCAAGCTGCTGTATGAAAAATTGCTGGTTGCTAAACAGTTGCAGCACGAGCTTTATCAGGATTTCAAACAGGTGAGCGAGAACTTCTCTCCGCAAGTGAACATGGTGCTCGGCGCCAGTACCACGATCTCACTATACATCCTACCGCCTGTGCTCTCGGCATACCTGCAGAAAAACCCGAATGTGCAGCTCGATCTCAAGAACCGAAACAGCGAGAATATTCTGAAGGCCCTGCTCGATCATGAAATTGACCTAGGCATTGTGGAGGGCGTCAACAAAGTCAGTAACGTCACTTATATGCCTTTCCTGACGGATGAGGTCATCGCGGTATGCTCTTCACGTAACCCACTTAAAAAACAGCAACTGGAAATAGCTGATCTCTACGACATTCCGTTGGCCCTGCGCGAGCGCGGTTCGGGTACGCTCGCCGTTCTGGAGCAAGCCTTGGAGCAAAAAAAGGTGAAGCTGGGCGAACTGCCCATCAAGATAAGGCTGGGCGGTACAGAGGCTCTTAAGAATTTTGTGCGAGTCGATACCTGCCTTTCTTTCCTGCCCCGGCAGGCGGTGCTCAAAGAGCTGCAGTCCGGTGAATTGGTGCAGGTGCCCATACAGGGACTCACGATCAAGCGGAGTTTCAATTTCATCCAACGGAAGGGCACAGAGAACAATTTCCCTTACAAAAATTTCATTCAGTTTACCAAAAGGTATTATTCCAAAACGGAATAAGCTATTCCTAAAAGCTATTTTGTTTCGTCATATCGGAGAGGCTATTTGCCGTAAATACGGATATGCAAACAACATCACATTCCCTTTTGAGCCACCTTAGCACCCTGACTTGTTCCGGTTGTGGCAACCCTTACGACGCATTCGAAAAACAAACCGTTTCGCCTTGTTGCCACCTGCCTTTGCTGGCCGGCTATGCCCCTGATGTAATGCCTGAAAAAGAGGCTTTGTACAGCCGGGAAGGAACCATGTGGCGCTACCTTGAAATGTTGCCGGTGCTGCACGAAGAAAATATCGTAAGCCTCGGCGAAGGCTATACCCCGATTCTGCAACTCGCTAATCTGGCAAAGAAATATGAATTGCGCTCTTTGCAGCTAAAGGACGAAGGCCAGAACCCGACCGGCTCGTTCAAGGCCCGTGGACTGAGCATGGCTATCTCGAAAGCCAAAGAACATGGTGTGGAAGGCTGCATTGTACCAACCGCTGGCAATGCCGGCGTGGCAATGGCTGCCTATTGCGCCAAGGCAGGTATGCGTGCCGTGGTGGTAATGCCGCGCCATACGCCAAAGGCTTTTCGGGAAGAATGCTACTGGTATGGCGCTGAGGTGGTATTGGTGGATGGTCTGATCAACGACTGCGCCGCCAAGGCAAAGGAACTCAACAGCAATGGCGAGCTGCTGGACGTGTCGACACTGAAAGAGCCCTACCGCATCGAAGGAAAAAAAACCATGGGCTATGAAATAGCCGAGCAAGGCAACTGGAAGCTCCCCGACGTCATTCTATACCCTGCTGGCGGCGGCACCGGACTGATCGGAATCTGGAAAGCCTTCAAGGAAATGAAGAAGATAGGCTGGCTTCCGGAAAACGCCATACTGCCCCGCATGGTAGCGGTGCAGGCCGAAAACTGCCGTCCACTTGTCGAGACCTTTTACGGCAGGCAGGCCAATGCCCAAAATTACGTAGGTAAACCCACTATTGCCAACGGACTAGCCGTGCCGCGACCACTGGGTGAACAGTTGATGCTGCAAACACTTCAGGAATCCTGTGGTACGGCTATCAGCATCTCCGAGAACGAAATGATAAGCGGACTGAAAGAACTGGGCGCAAACGAAGGCCTGTTTGTCGCGCCCGAGGGTGCTGCCGTCTGGATGGCCACCCGCAAACTGGTCGATACGGGCTGCATCTCACCTGATGAAAAGATTCTCCTGCTCAACACCGGTTCCGGGCAGAAGTACATGGAGAACCTGTCAGATGTGTTTGCGCAAGAATAAACTTGCCATCAGCCTTTCCTAAACTTATAAAACACACTGAAGATAAACATAAAAAAGCCATAGCAGATCGTGCCTACCGCCACCAGAAAGAAGGCTGTATCTCCCACCATGCCGCCGCCTATAAAATCGAAAGCTGAATCGGTATCTCCGACCGCGTTTTCGTCTTGCTTGATAGCACCTCGCAGCAGAAAATAACCCAGTACGAGCAGGATAATGCCGCGTGCAAAGTATCCCGCCCATGCCAGCATGTGAATGATGCGCTTTTTATACGGCTCTAGTTCGTCTAGATCTAGGCGCTTGTTATAGGCTCCCTGTATCACGAACTGGAACTGTACCAAGCCAGTCAGCATAGTGACCACTCCAGCCGCCCCAATCAGCCATGGACCCGCGCCCCAAGCCAGTATTCTGGCGATCATGAGTTGCTGTTCCTCTTCACTGTTCCCTCCTCCTCCGGTCAGCACTTCGTAGGCTGAAAAGGCGATAAGTCCATAGCCTACGCCACTCAAGGCAACGCCTATCCTTTTGCCTATACCTTTCAGATTTTTCCCAAACTCGTATGGGTCCGTTATGGCCTCGAATATCCGCCAAGCAATATAACCGACCATACCGATCAGCACTACCCAGACCAGCACCTCCCCCAGTGTGTATTCGAGCAGATAATCCAATGCACGCTCTTCATCGGCATCGTCCTCAGACCTACCAAACAGTGACAGAATCGCCATGCTGCCAAGCAGTATATACACTATCCCGATGGAGACACAGCCGTAACGGGCCAGCCACTGCGCAATCTTTCTGTACTTTTTTGTCTACTATCATATGTGCTTTCTTGCCTGTCCTCCAACATCAGGCACTGTAAGCTGCCTCACTCTTTTGACGAGACACGTGATCTTTCTGTTATGCATTTAAATTATTAAGATGAAAAGCTTATCTTCACTAGCTCAACAGCAACTGCACTGTGGCGTTGCTGATACAAGCTATACAGCATACCTTATGACAACCATTGCACTGATTGCCCACAATAACAAAAAAACCGAATTGCTCAACTGGGTAAAGGAAAACCAACAGGCGCTGCGGCAATACAAATTGGTAGGCACCACCAATACTTCTAAGCTGATCAACGAACTGCTGGACATGAACATCGAGCCCTTCGGACACGGCCCCAGCGGCGGTGACATTCTGCTGGCCGCTCGCCTGCTGCAGGGTCAAATCCAAAAGGTAATTTTCTTCATCGACGTCGAAACTCCACACGGCCACGAACACGATATACAGACGCTTATCCGCACGGCGGTACTTAATAATATCCCCATCGCGTTGAATAAGGCTTCGGCTGATCTAATCGTGCTGGTGCGGAGTGAGGAGGTATAGGAAGGTCCGTTAAACTCCACACATAGTGCAGATAGTGGGAGTAGGTGTTCCTGCTAGCAGATAGTTGTAAGAAATACAAATGAAGAAAATTGTAATTATCGTTTTACTTTTCTGTAGCTCTTGCTCCTTCCATACCGCTGTGTCTTACAATCATCATAAGAAGGAAGAATATGTTCGAGACGAAGGCTTTATTTTGAAATGCACAAAGCAAGGGGCTAAAGGAGAAGATTACTTGATAATTGGTGCTTATACTCCCATTACTTATGGAAAAGGTTACTACGATCACTTAAAGGGTATAAAGTCAGAAAAAAAGGTAGAAATACTTGATGTAAAAGTGCTATTTGCTGAAACAGGAGACACTTTAGAGTTAGTCCACATAGGTAAACTTAAATCATTCTGGTTTCAGAATAAGAACCTAAGTTATATCATCGATAATAATAAAAGACTTAAAGTTACTGTGTATTTGCAGGACTTGGATACAGGCATAAAACGGGAAAAGGAATTTCAGTTAACAAGAAAAAAAAGAACTTATCCTACTGGAACCTTTCCCCACGCATAGAAAAGTACTCCTTACAACCACGTGTATACTCTATGCTGTGGCTGAAAGCCTTGCACATCGTCTACACCAGTCCGTTAGGTAGTGTTAAAATCGTATAAAATGGTTTATAAAATTGACTTAGAAGATTTAGAGAGTCTAAACCATCTACTCTTCGACGCCAGTGTTAAGTTTGAAGACCTTGAAAACTTAAGTATAGATAAGCCGATTGAAATTGAAGTAGAAAGACGGTGCTTCAAGAATGTAAAAAGGAAGAAATTCTTGTTTTGGACAAGCACCAGCTTTGGCGGCAAAACATCTCTAATCAAATTATCAGGAATAAAAGAAATTGTATTAGAAGGAGAAGACGACAAATTTAAAGACAATCACTTCATTGACGTGATAACCTTTAATCCTACAAGTAAGGCTCTGGAAATAGCTACAGTGTTTGGTTTGACTGTAAAATTTATACTTGGTAGCGGCTTCCAAGGAGAATTAGCAGACATCGGAGACAGTGATTTTGGAGCTGGTGGTTTATTTGGCTCTAAAGGTTTTACAAAAGAAGAGTGGGATGAGCATAAAAAATAACAGCCACCTAACAAATTTCAACCCTTATGCTTGACTACGCCTCGCTCACCAGCTGCCCAAGACGTTGTGTTTCATTTAGAAAAAAGAAATGAATAGAGATAAAACACCCCTATTTAGAAAGGTAAATACAAGAGCAAGAGGTGTTCGCCATAATTTTGGTGGTGATTTCAAAAATTCGAGGAACAAAAAACGAGAGACAATTGAGCAAACCAAAGGTTCAATGCATGGTAAAAAAGAAAGAGGACTTGATTATACACCTCTTTACAAATTTCTATTGTCAAAAGTTGGGAATGATTGGGAGGAAGTCCTAAGCGAAGCCAAATCTCGTTTGGATAAACCTGAACCTATATATAGGATAGTCGCTCTGAATGAAGATGAGAGAAAAGATTTTGTCAGAGTTGGAGAATCTACCTATTTCTCAGGAATGTACATTGACAATGATGGTAAATTACAGCTAACAAATCCTGAGCTAAGTGCGAAAGACTTGGCTCCATCCTGTGATTGTTGTACTCACACACTAAATGGGAAAGTGTTTGGAACTGAATAAAAAACGAAAACACAACGGCTCTGCTATAAGTTAACTAGGCCACCTTATAGCAGAGCCGTTGTAGGCTATTGCAATAACTACGATTACATGAGGATATCTAAAACATTTACCATTGAAACAGAAAGATTACTTCTGCGAATTTCTAAAGTTGATGATATTCCATTTGTATTTTCTGCAACGAGATTTGAAGGGTTTAACGATGGTATGGTGTGGGATGCCCCTGAAACTCCTGATGAATTAATTTCTGTCTATGAAAATATTGAAAAGGCATGGAATGAAGATTCAGCTTATAGTTTTACAATAATTAACAAAGATGAGGATTCTCTTGTAGGAAAAATATCTATTAGACGTGAAGCCGAACCAGACATATGGAATATTGGATTCTGGACACATCCGGAACAGCAAAACAAAGGATATATGACAGAATCCACAAAGGCAGTAATAAATTTTGGATTCGAGATTTTGGCTGCAAATAAGATTGTTGCTTGTCATGCACTTTGGAATAAAAAAAGCGAACGGGTTTTGAAAAAGGTTGGGATGTTCTTTTCAAGATATATTGAAAAAGGATATCTGAAAAGAGGGCAATGGATCCAAGAGAATCTACTTGAAATTAACAAAGTAGATTGGAAAAGATAATATCAAAAACCTATAGCAATGTGAATGGCGGATACATAATTATAAGTTACGTTTATAGAAGATAGTTGAATTCATCCCGATTGGACAATTTTTATCCTTGAATACCTCCACGTGCCTTACACGAGACCGGTTAAAAAGAATTATCAAACCAAAAACTAAAATGAGACCTACATTACTCAAACATTTACTCATCGTATTGCTGGCATTATCAACAGTAACAGCTTGTAAAAAAGACGATTTTCCTGTTAAAGACGCAGACAGCTATGGAAATATATCTTATTTCGCGAAAGCCTCGGGTAGTGGTGTAGAGAGAAGGGAAAATAAATCGGATGGCACCATGAATACCGTTGCTGTTGAGTGGTCCTCTGCCTCTATTTATGTAGAAAAAATAGCGTTTGTTGGGAAAAGTGACAACCTGCTTGATACTGTCATTTTCGTTGAAAAGAACATAGATATTTTCAATGCTGATGCTCTGGCGGGAATAATTAAATTACCGACAGGTTCTTACAAAGATGTGAAGGTTAAATTGTTTTGTCTCAAATCGAAAAATTCTGATCTGGCTTTTGACCTAAAAGGAACATTTAGAAATACAAAAGGAGGAATAGATCATGTAAGGGTAGGAAGCTCCTTTCCCTTCGAGGCAGATCTTACTGTTACAGACATAACAATCAATCCTTCCGACGAATACAAAGCGACTTTCACCTTTAACTTAGACAAAGTTATGACAGGTATCTCGACAGAGTTACTACAGACTGCAAGAAGCTTTAATCAGCCAGATAATAGCCTGCTGTATGTGATTTGGAAGGGTGGATCTGATGAAGAACCGTTCTACGACCAAGTTGTTGAGAATTGGCAAACTGTTGCAAGTGTTGTTGTTACTAAACAGTAACCTAACTAGCGTTACTCATATGCTGGTGCACGCGGGCCATGATCGTTTTTGTGATGCAAATTTCCAAGCTTTGTCCCCACGCCTCGGCTCTTGCCTCCACTTACCATAAATGGCTTCTAACGTTACCCCTAAAGTTCATACTCCGGTAAATGTCCAAACTACTAGCGCTTAGAGAAACGGCAAACTTAACACAGGAAGAGTTGGCTGAAAAGTCAGGGATCTCTGTGAGAACCATACAACGTATTGAATCGGGAACTGAACCCAAAGGCTATACCCTCAAGGCATTGGCCAAGGCGCTCGACGTGACGGAAAGCGAACTGCTTACCGAGAATACTATACCTGAACAAACAATTATACCTGATCAAACGGACTTAACATGGCTCAAGCTGATCAACCTATCCTCCCTCCCGTTCACCATCATTCCACCGGCCAATATCGTGCTCCCGCTTATCCTCATGTTTGCCAAGAAAGAGTTTACACCACTCACCAAGCAAATCGTGTCTGTTCAAATCTTGTGGACCATTCTGTCACCTATCATTTTCATGCTGGGTGCATTTATGAAGAACTGGTTTGACTTGGGAAACAAATTCACTATGGTTATTATGATCTTGTTAGTACTGTCCAATGTGTTCATCATCCTCCGGAATACGGCTGAGCTCGACAAAAACAAACGGCTGTACATCAAACTAAATTTCAGCATCATATAAGCCCGTTGCCACATTGGCGGGTCCCTGTCGTGTTATTGGCGGCCAAATTTTTTCTGAAAATCTTACCAGTTGCAGACCTTTGTCATAAAAAAAAAAACATACCCATGGCAAAGCGTATATTTTTCAGCACGTTATTCCTTCTACTTTGCTCCCTTGATTTGAGGGCCCAAGTAGACAGAAGCTCTCCCCTCTTTCTCGAACTCAAGCAGCAGGACAGCATCTTTTTTGAAAGAGGTTTTAACCAATGCAACATGGTATACCTTGAGCAAGCTGTTGCGGATGATCTAAAGTTTTTTCACGACCAAGGCGGTTATCAGGACCGAATAGCCTTTCTGGAGAACACCAGAAAAAACATCTGCTCCAACCCTGCTAAAAAACCCATCAGAAAACTGGACGAAGCGAGTCTGGAAGTCTTTCCGCTTTACAACAATGGAGAGCTATATGGAGCTATCCAGCATGGCATCCACCATTTTTATATTAGAGAGGCAGGAAAAGAAGACTTCTGGACAGGTACAGCTCGCTTCTCCTCAGTATGGGTGCAAGAAAATGGCGACTGGAAACTGAGCGAAGTCTTAAGCTACGACCATCATGAACCACGCCCAGAGAAACAGCGGGCAGATGCGATAGGGCAGCTGCTACAAGAGAACCGTGTGCCAGCCATGGGCTTGGGCATTATAGAAAACGGGAAACTGACCAAAGTAGAAGTCTACGGTACGCTGGATGGTAAAAAGACAGCCCCGTACAATACTATCTTCAAAGTAGCTTCTTTAACCAAGCCCATCGTAGCGCTCACCGCCCTAAAGCTTATTGACAAGGGCTTGCTAGATTTAGAGGAGCCGTTGTATAAGTATTGGATTGACCCTGATCTCAAGAAAGACAAGCGGTATAAAAAACTTACGCCAAGGCTCGTGCTTTCCCACCAAACAGGTTTCCCAAACTGGCGGTATATGGCCACGTCTAACAAGCTAGCTTTTGAATTTGAGCCCGGAACAAAGTACCAGTACTCCGGCGAAGGCTTTGAGTATCTGAGAAAGTCGATTGAAAAAAAGCTGGGCAAAAGCATGGAGGAGCTTGCCGCGGAGTTCCTGTTTATACCTGCAGGTATAGACGACACTCGGTTCTGGTGGAATACCTCCATGGACGAGTCAAGGTATGCGCATAACTTCGACGCTGAAGGGACACAGCTCCCCACAACCCAATATTATGAGGCCAATGCGGCGGCCAATCTTCTGACAACCGTAGAGGATTTCGGAAATTTTCTGGCTTATGTGTTAAACGGAGCAGAGTTGTCAGCTTCAGTTTTAGAAGAGATGCACAAAAGTCAAGTGCAACTGCGTAAAGATGACTACTTTGGGCTTGGCTGGGAAAAACTGACAGGGTTTAGCAATGGCGAATATGCTTTGCTTCATACAGGAAAAGACCCGGGCGTAAGCGCACTGTCCGTTATTTTTCCAAAGTCAAAAAACGGGTATCTGATCTTCTTAAATGGTGATAATGTGGACAAGGTATACGAAGAGATGCTCACCAAGCACCTATACCTTGGGCAGGAATTGTGGGATAAGAAATGAAGCCATTTATCACATTTAAATTAACTTGAAAAACGCCTTCACAACGCCATGGAAATCACCTACAAATCAGACCTGACGCCAGACACGCAGCTGATCATCGACCTCTACAACAGCTCAGGCATAAACCGCCCGACAACTAATCACGGGCGCATCGCTAAGATGTATGCCAATTCCAATTTGGTGATAACGGCTTGGGATGATGAGCAGCTCGTAGGTATAGCCCGCTCGCTCACCGATTTCTGCTATGCTTGCTATCTGTCAGACCTTGCTGTGCGCAAAGAATACCAGAAAGAAGGCATCGGCAGGCAGCTGATCGCATTGACAAGGGAAGTCATCGGAGAGCAAACAATGCTGCTGTTACTTTCTGCCCGGGCAGCAATGGATTACTACCCAAAAATGGGATTCGATAAAGTGGAAAACGGATTCATGATGAAACGCAGCGAGTAGCCGATTTTACTCTTTTGCAACCGCATAAGCTCGTTCCAGTAAAAGAGGGCGTACACCTATACTTAAAGCAAAGGCATACGCACCTTATGGAAAAATTCTTTTTCGACAACTGGGACAGTATTTTCAGAACATTCACCATCACCATTCTGGCATACATTGCCATAGTTTTGCTATTGCGCTCATCGGGCAAGCGAACGCTCTCTAAAATGAATGCCTTCGATTTTATTGTAACAGTGGCTTTGGGCTCAGCACTCGCCGCAGTCTCGCTTAACAAAAGTGTACCGCTGGCAGATGGTGTACTGGCATTTTTCCTACTGATTTTCCTGCAGTACGCCATTACTTGGCTCTCGGTGCGTGTAAAGCAAGTCAAGCGAATTATAACCAGTCAGCCTACCCTGCTGCTTTACAAAGGAGAAGTGTTACAGGATATTCTTAAAAGAGAGCGCATCACCATAGAAGAGATTAATTCCGCCGCACGCTCCAAAGGGCAGGAAGACTTGTCCAAAATTGATGTGATGATCTTGGAATCCACAGGTGACATAACGGTTATACCTACGTTAAAATCAGACTCCCCTAACGCTTTAAAAGACGCCGAAAATTTTCCGCGGTGAAATTAGGCTACACAGCGAGACTTCAACCCCAATTAACTATTACTTACTAGCTGTCAGCATCGCCAGACAAGCTACAGCATCAATTTGTCCGGGCATTTCCTCTGCCTACGCCCAAAATTCCCTGTGTTTTATTAACTTGCATTTTCAACAGGTTCTTATTCACCCTTGCTTAACCCTACGCACGCTCGATGAACATCATCCGAAACCTGAAGATCAGGGATAAACTCCTCCTCCTACTGGCCCTGCTCCTCTTTCCGCTTATCTATTTTGTAGCCGTTACGGTGCAGCGCGAACTCGAGGAGAATGACAAACTGCAGGACGAAATCGTACAGCTGACAGAATCAGAGAAAATATCGACACTGTTGCATGCTTTTCAGCGGGAGCGGGCTCGCATCTTGGCAGCCGCTTCCGGCGACTCTATCTTCATACTCGATGCCCGGGCGCAAAGAAACCTGACCGATGCCGCCGCTCGTGACCTCGTCGACTTCCTGAGCGAAACCAATCGCTCCTTCCCTGCCATTTCCGCCTTGCAAGATCTCAACAAGTACCGCAACGATCTGGATCAGGGTCTCTTGGATGTGCTGGACTTCCGGCGCTACTCCACCGGTCTGCTGTTTAACATGCTCAACCGCATGGATGCCAGCGCCACCGGTATAAGCAATGCCGAGATTGGCCGCAAGCTGATCAGTTTTAAAAGTCTTTCTGAGGCCAAGATCCAACTTGGCCGCATGCGCAGCCTGCTCATGAAATCCATTCAGGAAGGCATTTTCTCCTATCAGGATTATGCCCTTTTGATGACTCAATACAATGGCCACACGACATCTTTAGAGGACTTTTACCGCTACGCCGACGAAGCCACTGTGGGTGAGGTGCAGGAAATTGTGGTGTCAGATTCCTATAAACAGGCTATTGCTGTGGTACAGCGCCTTGAGCAGGATCCGGATTTTGATTTGAACAACGTTAATGCCGGCACGGTTTACAGCCTGTATACCACCAATATTGAGGCGCTCCGAACAGCTGAAAAACACCTGATCCAAAACATCAGAACACAGGTAGAGGACGAGAGCGCAAACAAGGAGCGCTACCTGCAGATGCTGTTCGTTATGCTGCTGCTCATTCTGGCTCTTACGGGTTTGCTTTCCTACTACATCATCAGCCTAATCTCTAATTCACTCGCCACCCTCAAAAACGCCGCCGACCGCATCAGGCTGGGCGCTACCGACGTGAAAGTGGATATTGAAAGTGAAGACGAAATCGGCAGTGTGGCCTCTTCTTTCAGAGGCGTGGTGAACAAAACTGTATCGCTGTCTCGGGTGGCACAAGCCATTGGTGAGGGCCGGTACGATGTGGAGGTGGATGTGCAAAGCGAAGAGGATATGCTAAGTCTCTCCATCCGGGACATGAAAGACAACCTGCAGCGCTTTACGACCGAGAATGCAAACCGCAACTGGGTGCTGACCGGTGTGGCAGAGCTCAGCAACCTGATCGGGGGCGAAAATACCCTCGATAAAGTGGCCAAGCATGCTCTCTCCTACCTCTGCAACTATACCGACTCCGAGGCGGGCGTGCTATACCTGCACAACAACAACGGTAAACTGGAGCCCGCCGCCAGCCATGGTGTGCAGCAAAACAAAGAGCAGCTGCCCGTGTTTGAGATCGGAACCGGCACCGTGGGCCAAGCTGTAAGCGAGCGTAAAGTGAAGGTATTGGAAGGGGTGCAGGAAGAATACCTACGCATCCGCACTGGCCTGACGGATATTGAGCCAGCCACAGTCTTGATCATTCCGCTTTACTTCGGCAACACTGTAGTCGGTGCGCTGGAACTAGCCTCGCGCAAAGCATACTCTGAAGTGCAGCGCCGTTTGCTGGACTCCGCCGCCGAACGTGTTTCGGTACTCATCCATACCTTGAAAGCGCACCTGCAGACACAAGAACTGCTCTACGAAACCCAGAATCAAGCCGAGGAACTTGAAACCCAGCAGGAAGAACTGCGCCAGCTCAATGCCGAGTTGAAAGCATCGGAAGAAGAGCTGCGCGTGAACCAAGAGGAACTGCAGGAGAAGAACGCCGAACTGGAAGAGAAGGCACAACTGCTGGAAGAACAGTACGAAGCGCTTGGTGCCAAAAACAAAGCCCTCGAAGATGCCCGTGAAGCCATCGAACTGAAAATACATCAAGTGGAGACGGTGAGCAAGTATAAGAGCGACTTCTTAGCCAACATGAGCCATGAACTCCGCACGCCGCTCAACAGTATTCTCATCCTGTCGCGCCTGCTGGCTGATAACACTGAAAATACGCTCTCGACGAAGCAGGTTGACCACGCCCAGATCATCCACAAGTCAGGCAACGACCTGCTGAGATTGATTAATGAGATTCTGGACCTGTCCAAGATCGAGTCGGGGATGGTGAAACTGGAGACCGAGGAACTGAAGCTGGCCGACATCTCGATGGAGCCTATGTTTAAGGAGCTGGCCGCCAAGAAGAAGATCAACTTTAAAGAGCGTCATGTGCCGGGTGTCTTCGACAACATCACCACAGACCGCTTCCGACTGGAGCAGATCCTTAAAAATTTCATCGGCAACGCCATTAAGTTTACAGACGAAGGGGGCGAAGTTGAGTTTAAGGTATACCCTGTCACACAGCGGCCTGCCTTTAAATCGGCACAACTGCGCGATACGCAGGATGTGGTGGCCTTTGCCGTGCGCGACACAGGTATAGGCATACCGCAGGACAAACAGGATGTGGTTTTTGAAGCTTTCCAGCAAGCTGACACCTCTACCACTCGCAAGTATGGCGGCACCGGACTGGGCCTGACTATCAGCAAAGAGCTGGCGACCCTGCTGGGCGGTGAACTAATGCTGGAGAGTGAGCCGGGCAAGGGCAGCACCTTTACGCTATACCTGCCGCGTGTTCCTTTCGGCGCAACAAACGGAGCGGCTATACCTGAGCAGCGCCAAGCTCCTGCCTACACCCCTTCAGTCGCTCAGCCTGCCCCAGTGCAAAGCTCATCACCTGCACAGCAAAAGAGCCAAAGCATGGGCCAAGTGTTCCTCAACATGGAGCGACAGGACAAGAAGGACATCTGCGTGCTGATTGTGGAAGACGACAAAGGCTTCAGCGACATTCTCGCTGATTTTGCGGCTGCCAAGAACTTTAAGGTGCACCAAGCCTTCACTGGTGCCGAGGGTCTGCAACTCGCCCGCGAAAAGAAACCGGACGCCATGCTGCTCGACATACACCTGCCGGACATGACCGGCTGGGACGTGCTCAAGCAAGTGCGCGAAGACAAAGACCTGCGCCACATCAACGTGCATGTGATGTCCGCCTACGACAAGGAGGTAATTGGGGAGCATGTCGAGAATGAAGAGTACCTGCCAAAGCCGGTCACGCTGGAGATGCTCAATAAAGCATTCAGCTCTATTTCTGAGAAGTCAGGCGCCGCTATTGAGAATATCCTGATCGTGGAGGACAACGAGATCGAGAACAAAGCCGTGGCTGAACTGCTGCTGGCCCACGGACTCAAGTCTACCTCCGCTTACTCCGCTGAAGAGGCCGAGAAGGTGCTGGCCAAGCAAAAGGTGGACTGCATCATCCTCGACCTCAACCTGCCGGGTATGAAAGGCTATGACTGGATGAAGAAGATCAAGTCGCAGACCAAACTGGGTGACATCCCGATCATCATCTACTCCGGCAAAGACCTGAGTGAAGAAGAGGAAACCAAGCTGAAGGAATTCGCCAACACGATCATCATCAAAAACGAGTACTCCTACCTGCGCCTGCTGGATGAAGTGCAGCTCTTCCTGCACAAGGTGAACCAGAAACTGCCGCCGGGCAACGAGTTCAAGATGAAGCTGCACGTGCCGGAAGAGGTGCTGCGCGGTAAGAAAATACTGGTAGTGGACGACGATGTGCGCAATATCTACTCGCTGAGCAGTCTGCTGGAGTTGCACGGCATGCAGGTGGTCGCCGCCTACGATGGTAAAGAGGCCCTGCAAAAGCTTGATACCGAGAAAGGTATAGACATGGTACTGATGGACGTGATGATGCCGGAAATGGACGGTATAGAAGCGACAAAACGAATCCGGACGGATTTACGTTTTAAGCAACTGCCGATTATTTCACTCACCGCGAAGGCCATGAAAGAAGACAGAGAAAAATGCATAGAAGCCGGGGCTTCTGACTATATTCCCAAACCAGTGGATACCGACAAATTGCTCACCCTGATGCGCGTTTGGCTGTATGAAGCTTGAGAATGAGGAGCTGTTTGAGCAGGAGGTAGAGGCGCTCATCAAGGAAATACACACACAGTACGGATACGATTTCAGCGGCTATGCACGGGCCTCCGTGTACCGCCGCATTAAGCGCTTTCTGGGACAGAAGCATTTGCAGAGCATCGAAGACCTGCGGAAGTTTCTGTTCACGGACAGTTTCTTCTTCGAGAATTTTCTGCAGGAAATTACCGTGAACGTGACGGAGATGTTCCGCGACCCGACTTTTTACAAGTCGCTGCGCGAGAATGTGCTGCCGATTCTGTCGACCTATCCCTTCATCAAGATCTGGGATGCGGGCTGTTCCACTGGAGAGGAGCTTTTTTCACTGGCTATTCTACTAGAGGAGGAAGGCTTGTTGGGCAGATCGAAAATATACGCTACCGACATCAACCAGAAGGTGTTGCGTCAGGCAAAGGAAGGTATTTTTTCGGCGTCCAACATGGCAGGCTATACCGCGTCTTATTATGCGGCAGGCGGCAAGCGCGACTTTGCCGACTACTATACCAGCAATTACGGCAATGTGAAGTTCAACTCCTCGCTGATCAAAAACGTGGTGTTCTATCCGCATAATCTGGCCACGGACACCTCCTTCAATGAGTTTCACCTGATTGTGTGCCGCAACGTGTTGATTTACTTTAACCGGGAGTTACAGGAGCGGGTATACCGCCTTTTCGACGAGAGTCTGGTGAGTCTGGGCTATCTGGCGCTCGGCAAAAAAGAAACGCTGTCCATGTCTGGCATCAGCAACAGTTATGACCTAGTAGACAAAAACAATCGCATATACCGTAAAACCAATTGATGGATAGCTCTTCCAAACTGATTGTGATAGGTGGCTCGTGGGGTGGCATACAGGCTTCGATGAAGATATTGCAGGGCCTACCCGCTGACTTCAGCATTCCCATCGTGCTGGTGCTGCACCGTTTGCGAAACCAAGAAGGCAGTCTGCAGGAGCTCTTCGAAAAGAAACTGACCCTGAAAGCGATCGAAATCGATGACAAAACTCCGATAGAATCGGGCCATGTATACATTGCCCCGGCCAACTACCACGTGCTGCTCGAAAAGGACCATACTTTCTCGCTCGACGATTCCGAGTTGGAGAACTACTCACGTCCCTCCATCGACGTGACATTTACCAGCGCAGCCGATGTTTTTGGAAAAAATACAGTGGCAGTGCTACTTAGTGGGGCCAGCAGAGACGGAAGTTCAGGATTAAAAGCTATATTTGAAAAACGAGGCATGGTCATCGCACAGGACCCGGCCGAGGCAGAAGTTGCTACTATGCCACTTGCTGCCATTAACAGCATACCCGGCTGTAGTATCATGAATGTTGAGCGCATACACGCCTATTTGCTATCCTTACATGAACACTGACCACGACACGAAACTAACTACCGCACCTACTGACACGCAGCCAGTAAAGATCATGCTGGTGGACGACAAGGAAGAAAACCTTGTCAGCCTTGAAAGCCTGCTGTTTGAAGAAGGTGATAACATTACATACCTATTCGCCAACTCCGGAGAAGAAGCGCTCAAAATGGCGCTTCAGGAGGAACTCGCCCTTATTTTGCTGGATGTGCAGATGCCCGGCATGAACGGGTATGAAGTGGCGCGCTACCTGCGTGACATTTCTAAAACAAGGGATGTACCGATCATCTTTGTTACGGCCATTCACCAACAGGATGTACACGTGATTGAGGGATTTGAGGCAGGTGCTGTGGACTTTCTGTTCAAACCCCTGCACCCTGCTATCACCAAAGCCAAAGTAGCCGCCTTCGTGCGTTTTTATCTGCAAAAAAAAGAGCTGGAGCGCGCCAACAAGCGTGCGCAGGAGATCAACAGGGAGCTTGAGGAACGGGTAAAGGCTCGCACTGCTGAACTCACACGGGTGAATAAAGACCTCGATAATTTTGTGTATACCGCCTCGCACGATCTCAAAGCCCCTATCAACAACATCGAGGGACTGGCGGTGGCCCTTAAAGAGGTGCTCGATAGCCCGGAGCCTGATCACGATGAACTGAACATCATCATGGCTATGATACAGGATGCCATCAGTAGGTTCAAGCTCACGCTGATGGACCTGACTGAAGTGGCGAAGCTACAGCATCAGGATGAAACTGCGAGTGAGAGCGTTCGGTTTGAAGAACTGATCGATGACATAACACTCAACATTCAGGATCTGATCTTAAAGTATGATGCAACGATCGATACGGACTTTTCAGAAGCCCCCGAAATAGTCTTCTCCCGTAAGAATCTCCGCAGCATCATCTATAACTTAGTTTCAAATGCGATCAAATACAGCTCTCCCGGCCGAAAACCGGAGATAGAGGTCAGCACCTATTCGGAAGGGACCTTCACCGTGTTGCGTGTTAAAGACAACGGCCTCGGACTGAAGAAAGAAGACAGAGACAAGGTATTTGGCATGTTCAAGCGCCTGCACGCCCATGTAGAAGGCACCGGCGTAGGGCTCGCCATCGTCAAGCGGATCGTAGAGAACTGCGACGGCAAGATCGAGTTCGACAGTGAACTGGGCAAAGGATCGGAGTTCAGGATATTCCTGAGAGGAGCGTAGAGAGTATAAAGTTTAGAAATTTGAGGGCGCACAGGATGCGCTCTTTTTATTTGGAGCTATTCCCACTCTGCAACTGAAACAAACCTGAAATTAGAACAACCAGTAAAGAGCAGGAATTTAATCTGCGCTGACGATAGTCTAACCCAGTCGCCCTAACTAAGGTATAGCACAGGTATGGACAATCTCTCCGCAGCACTCACTATTCTCTCGGCTATGATTACCCCGGCCATTCTGATCATGGCCAGTGGCTCCCTTATCCTGACTACCTCCCAGCGCCTGAGCCGTAGCATGGAACGAGTCCGCAAACTGGCTGACCAGTACAGCACCCTGACAGGCAAAGAAGCGCTCTCTCAATCAGATTTGGCTGAAAAGGGTTTTCTGTTGGAGCTGCTGATGCGCGCCACCCGCCGGTGCCGCCTGCTGCAACGCGCCATGACGAGCCTATACCTGACCCTCGGTGTATTCGTCGCCACCAGCATCGCCATTGCCCTGTTCGACGTGCTGAACCTCCCCTACGCTTGGGCGATCACCATGCTCAGCCTGATCGGGGCCGGCCTGCTGTTCTACGCCAGTTTGCTGCTGATAGTGGAGTCAAGGATTGCCTTGCAGGCCGTAGATCGAGAGATGGACTGGGTGATGAGAGTGAGTAAGTAGAAGATGTAAAAAACAGCAGAGCCGCTCTTAAATGGAGCGGCTCTGCTGTTTATCTTGAGAATTCTGTTATGCCTTCGCAGGAATTTGCTTCAAGGTATCCAGCAGGAAATCCCAGTACTTCTGCACGGAGCTGATCTGCACTTTTTCGTCGGGTGAGTGGGCACCGCGGATATTCGGGCCGAAAGAGATCATCTCCATCTCCGGATAGTTAGCGCCGATAATACCACATTCCAAACCGGCATGGCAGGCATTCACGTGGGCTTCGCCGTTATACTTCTCTTTGTAAAGATCGCTCATCAACTGCACGATACCGGCACCCGGACGAGGCATCCAACCCGGATACATGCCGCTCAGGCTTACCGAAGCACCAGCCAATTCCAGCGCACTCTGTATAGCTGCCGCCAGATCCATTTTCTCGCTGTCTACCGAGCTGCGGGTGAGGCACTGCACCGTTAGCTTACCGTCCTGCACCAGCACACGGGCCATGTTGTTGGAGGTCTGCACCAGATGCTCGATATCCGGACTCATACGGTACACCCCGTTGTGACAAGCATAAAGCGCACGCAACAACTTGGCCTGATAATCGGCTGGCAATACCTGTGCAGGAGCTTCAACTTGCTCAATAGTCAACGCTAGATTCGGATCGGACGTGGCATGTTCGGTTTTGAGGGTAGTCGTCAGCTCTTCTACAAACTTTTCAAATGCACCAGCCTCACCTGTAGGTATAGCCACCACAGCCACCGACTCACGCGGTATGGCATTGCGCAGTCCGCCGCCGTCGATGGAGCCGATGCGCAGTCCAAGTTTTTCAGCGGCTTGGTAGAGCAAACGGTTCATTAGTTTGTTGGCGTTGCCGCGACCTAGGTAAATGTCCATACCGGAGTGTCCGCCGGTCAGGCCTTTGATGCTTACTTTGTAGCCTTTTAGGTCACCGCTTATACCTTCCGGCTGGTAAGTGCCGCTGGCGTTTATGTCCACACCGCCGGCGCAACCGATGGTCAGCTCGGTATCGTCTTCGGTGTCGAGGTTGAGCATGATGTCGGCTTCCAGCATACCGCCTTTCAGGCCAAGGGCTCCGGTCATACCTGTTTCTTCGTCCACTGTAAACAGCGCTTCAATAGCCGGATGTTCGATGTCATTGGATGCCAGCAGCGTCATAATAGAAGCCACACCAAGGCCATTGTCGGCACCCAGTGTCGTGCCCCGGGCTTTCACCCAGTCACCGTCCACATACATGTCGATGCCCTGCGTGTCAAAGTCAAAATCGGTGTCGGCGTTTTTCTGGTGCACCATATCCACGTGGCTCTGGATCAATACCGTCTTGCGGTCTTCCATACCTGCGGTTGCAGGTTTCTTGATGATGACGTTGCCGATCTCGTCCTGAATAGTTTCGAGGCCGAGTTTCTGCCCGAACTCTTTCATGAATGCGATGACACGTTCTTCTTTTTTAGAGGGACGCGGAACGGCGTTCAGGTCGGCAAAATTATTCCAAAGGGCTTTCGGTTCGAGTGCTCTTACTTCAGTGCTCATGTATGGGGTTTTATTTTGATTGCGGTTTTTTAATTACAGCTGTTGTCGACAGGTATAAAATTGGGTTGCGCTAAGGTACTAAGATTATGGTGAAAGCCCCAGCAAGAGGAGAGCGCAACAGCCGATTAATTTGCTAGGTAGAACCATCGTCAAAAAAATATTTTATTTTTTTCAATTTGCCTGCGTCTTTCCACTCACCTCCCCGTCATCCTGATGAATTTGAAACTAAAACATTAAAACAATTCATCATATGGAACCGATTTATCAATTCGCAACACCAGCGTCTATCAAAAATCAGAAAGCCGAACAGAGCAGCCAAACGCCAAATAATCAGCAGGACGCTGCGCAGCAAAACTGCAATACTGCCTGTGAGCAGCAAAACAAACAGGCACCTGCCCTACTCACATTGGTTTTAGCTCTGCTCTGCAGCATGGCCCTGCAAACAGCAGCATTCGCCCAGACTGCCATGGTCTTGAGCGGCAACAACAAACCCGCTAAAGAAAACAAGTCTGACGTCGCCATCCGCTCTTTGGATGACATCACTTTCCCGGAGGCGGACTTTAAACGTGGCGCCTACCTAAAGCTGCGCACGGTATATGTGGATGTGCCGGTAAGCAAGTTTAAACTGAAGCCTTTCCCGGCCAACAGCTCCGCCGAAACTCGCTCCGAACTCGACTTTTTGCTGCACCTGCAAAAGACGCGCAATGCTGAAGCGATCAACCGCGCCGAGACCATGGCAGCTGTTTACTTCGATCCGCTGACCACCAACCCGGCTGAGCCTGACTATACCCGCAACATCAACAGCCTGTTCTACATCGGCCGCGATCTGGGCCCTTGGTTCAACGCGGAGCAGCTGCCCGTAACATCAAAAGTGCTGCAGAATGTGATACAGGATGCCACTTATTACATCTTCTCACTCAAAAATGACTTCAACCGTCCGAGACCATACCAGCTGGATGCCCGTCTGGAGAACCTTGAAGCCCCGGGTCACGCCTCCTACCCTAGCGGACACTCTTCCGCTTCTCACGTGCATGCTTATATCCTGAGCCACATTTTCCCAGAATACAAAGATCACTTCATGGGGGTAGCCAGCGACATGGCCTTCTCCAGAGAAACACGCGGCGTGCATTACCCAAGCGACTCAGAGGCTGGTAAGGAGTTTGCCCGACAGTTTGTGGACGAGCTAATGAAGAGCCGTAAATTCCGTGCTGACTTGGAGGCCATGAAAGCTGAAATCGCACAGGTGAGAACCGCTAAACAGCTCACAAAAAAGTAAAAAAGATCAGGAGGCTTGACAGGCAAATAATTCCGGCTTGGGTTAGCAAGAGAGAACAAAACCTGTCGTACTATTGCAGCCTGAAATTTTGAGAATAATGGAATCTTGGTTAGGATACGCACTCGTTGCCATGCTCACAGGGGGCGTGGCAATGGTGTTTGCGAAGATGGGAATGAATAACAATGCCAACGAACACTTGGCCTTGGTTATACGCACAGGGGTACTGTTTATGATGGTACTGGGGCATGCGCTGTACGCCGGCGGCCTGAAGACTGCCCGGCTCATCGACAACAAAACACTGACTTGGTTTATACTGGCGGGAGTTTGCACGGCGGTTTACTGGATACTCTACTTCAAAGCTATCAAGACGGCCGATGTGTCGGTGGTGGCGACGATAGACCGGGCAGGTATACTGGTAACGGTGGGGCTCTCTTACTTTCTGCTGAACGAGCCGCTTACTCCGCGCCTGTTGCTGGGTATGGGCGTAATCTTGTGCGGCACCCTGATTCTGATCTGGAAATAAGCGATGATACAGCTTGTAACAATGAAACCGGAGCATGCATGTGATGTGCTCCGCATCTACGGCGAGGGCCTCGAGACAGGCTTTTCGACTTTCAACACGGAAGTGCCCACTTGGGAGGAATGGGACCGCAATCACCTGCCGCATACCCGACTAGTGGCGATAGAGGATGGTGAAGTTCTGGGCTGGGTGGCGCTACTGCCCGTTTCCTCCAGAGCCTGCTACCGGGGAGTGGCCGAGTTCAGCATTTACATCGCCACCAGACACCGGGGCAGAGGTATAGCCGACCGGTTGATGCGTGCCATGATAGAAGAAAGTGAAGCCAATGGCATCTGGACACTGCAATCCTCCACCTTCGCTGACAATACCACCAGCCTGCGCATGCAGGAGCGGCACGGCTTTTGGCAGATCGGCTACCGCGATCGCATTGCCCAGCTGCACGGGGTATGGCGCAACACGATCCTGCTCGAGCGACGAAGTGATAAGTTCTAAAACAGCGAGGCCTTGCATGTAGTTGCAAGGCCTCGCTGTTTCTATACCTTTTGGTATCGATTTAACTTCTTGTTTACTATATCGTCCGCATGGTGAGTGCTTTGTAGTCCCACACGGTAATGTCGTGGCCGTACTGCGTTTGGTCAATATAGGGGCCGCGGCAGATTTTCTCTTTGGGCGTCTCCACATCGTACTGCTCTTTAGCCCGCAGCAGCAGCTCGTCCATCAGCCAGCGAGGTATAATGTCGCGATCTGATGGGTATACAAAATGGAAGCTCATGAATTGGGCCAGCATTAGTTGCCAGTGTTGCTCGGTATAGGACCATAACCGGTTCCAGTCAAGCTTTTCCCCGCAGCGCAGAATGATATGGTTGATATCGGAGCCGTCATAGCGTTCCCGGTTCTGCACATATAGCTTACACCAGATTAACTCTTCAGGTGGCATGAACCTCACTTTTACACCGTAAAGCTCTCCTTCGGTGGCATATTCAAACCAACGATCATCCACGGGGCACATGCTGGCGGGGTTATTGAAGATCAGGTCCATCAAGTGATCTTCTTTTTTGGCTTTGGCCAGCCAGCGGGCATCAGTCATCTCGGTATAGTAGCCGCTTTCAGAAAAAGTCTTGAGTATGCGGGGACATTCACCCACTTTGCAAAAAATATCCAAGTCTTTGGTGGCCCTGTTGATGCCCGTGTACATATCAAGGGCAAGTCCGCCACCCACCAGAAACTTCGCTTCGCTCTTGATCAGCAGGCTCAGCGCTTCTTTGTAAAAGTCTTCTGCATCTAGCTTTTTAGGCCGAGTCTGCCCATTTTTAGCTACTGCCCGCGTAGTTTTTACCGGAACTTGGTCTGTTTTTATTTTTGTATTATTCAGTTGCTTGCTCATGTGTCAAATTCAGGCTCTATAATCTTTGAAATGTTCAGCAGGAGACAGCATGGCCTGAAGACTGCCCTTACCAGATACAGTCTAAATTGTACTACTCCTAAATCTAAAACTGAGGTAAGTGGTTTACTGCAGAAGCTCCAAATTGGTTGTAGCTCTTGCCAAATAAACAAACAGATCAAGAATAGTATGGTTCTCCCCTTGTTAGACGGCCCCCTGAATTGAACTATAACATGAGTTCTTTAGTAAAAATCCAGCGCAGAGCTAAACGTGTTTCCGGCCTTCACATAGAACGGAAAATTGGCGAATGCTACGTTCCCCTGTCCGTCATACACATAGGCGTACAGTCGGTAAGGCCCATCCCTTTTCGGAGCTTTCAACGAAACCTGCGTACCGTCGGACGTGCCGAGAACTCCATTGATCACATCCGGTTTTTCCTCCTTAATCGCGTTACCATCCTCGCTCACCGTTTCTGGCAGCACCTCCCATCTTACTTGTAGGGTATCCCCATCCGGATCGGTAGCATATACTTTGGCGATACAGTCCTCACCGGGCTGTAAGTAAACTTGATCGGTAGGAAAGATGTCCTTAATGGTCAGGTAGGCGATGTGAGGCGCTTTGTTAAAATCCTGTTGTCCGGTCCATATTTCGCGCATGGTATGCACCAGCGCAGTCTCTTCTCCCGTCTCCGTCATCAGGCTAAACCACGTGGGCGTGGTTTCATATTTGTAACCCCACATAAACACATAGGCGCCGAGGCAGCGGTCCTTGTCGACCAGCACAGTGCGCTCGTATTTGGTGCGGGCAAACTCCGCTTTCTCCGAACTGGTCTGCTCGATGGGCGCGTACCACCAAGTCGTATAGGCTTCCCAATAGCCTCTGCCGCCAAACTCGGCTATCACGTATGGTCCGTCCCAGTCAGTTTCCCGTAGTTCATCTGCCAGATTGTGCATGGCCCCGAAGGCGTTGATGGAAAGGATGTCGATGGCCGGACAGCGCCGCTTGATCAGGTTCACCACTTTCTCCGGCACATTCATAACGGTGGTCGTGGTCGGGTGGTCGGGGTCCAGTTCATGAATCATCTCCGCAACGCCATTCACGGCATCCCATACCTTCACGTTGGAACCCTCGGCGTAAAGTTCGTTACCTACCACCCACATCAGCAGGGCCGGATGATCCTTGTATTTAAGCACTTCCTGCCGCAGACGCTCTTTCTGTGCGGCCACGTCATCTTTGTCATAGTAGTTAAAGCCTTCGCGCTCACGCTCCATCCAAAGGCCCAGCATAACGGTAAGCCCATTGGCATGCGCCTCATCCAGTATGCGCTGGGCATCGTCGGTGTGCCACACCCGAATGGAGTTGCCCCCATAGGCGGCCACCTTGTCGAAATGCTCGTAGCCAGCCGCTCCTTTTATGAAATATGGTTTTCCGTCTTTGTACAAGGTATAAGCATCCCCATCTTTCACAACTTCCACTTTGCGACCCATTTTTTCATAGCGCTGATCATCAGATGCCTTAAAAGAACAGGCCCCAGCCAACAGGATAAGCAGCGGTAAAATTGAACTTTTCAGGATAACAACAGATGAAAAATGGCTGGACATAAAGGTAGGTTTTGACAAGTGAAGGTCAGGTATAGTAGCGTAAATCAATATAACTTTTGAGGCTAATACGAGTATAAACTTCAGATGTTATTGCACCCAACACTTTAATCCCCACAGCACATGCTGTGTTGGGAGGCCTCTTTTCACCCATATATAAATAAGAGTTAGCTTACTGATGTATACTTCTACTCGGCATCAAACAGACCAGCGTTCCTCTATACCCGGCATTGTCCCCAAGCCAAAAGATGTCTTGACAATTCGGATTATGATCGTGATGGGCCTGATCACGATGGTGCTTTTCTTGTACTGGTTTTTGGATAAGGACCACGTGGGCTACATGCCGCTCTACATACTGCTCACCACCGCACTCGGCTTCAAACTGCTGCGCACCCTCCACGAATGGTATCACTATTTTGACGTAAGCACACCCGTAAAGCCTAAGCTGCGCACCCAATTCAAAGTGGACGTGCTCACCACCTTCTGTGCCGGTGAACCCTACGACATGATCATCAACACGTTGGAGGCCATCCAGCGCATCCGCTATCCGCACACCACCTACCTCTGCGACGAGGCCGACGACCCGTATTTAAAGCAGCAGTGCAAACGGCTCGGGGTAATCCATGTTACCAGAACCAAAAAGATCAATGCCAAGGCGGGCAATATAAACAACGCCCTGCAGCAGGCCACAGGAGACATCTGTCTCATCCTTGACCCCGACCATGTACCGGTACCGGAGTTTCTGGATGAGGTGCTGCCTTATTTTGAGGATCCGGAGATAGGCTATGTGCAGTGCGTGCAGGCCTATTATAACCAGAAAGAGAGCCTCGTGGCCTACGGTGCCGCCGAGCAGACCTACAGCTTTTATGGCCCCATGATGATGGGCATGAACTCCCACGGCACCGTGCAGGCCATAGGCGCCAACTGTACCTTCCGCCGCAGCGCCCTCGACAGCATAGGCGGCCATGCGGCCGGTCTGTCGGAGGATATGCACACGGCCATGCAACTGCACGCCAAGGGTTGGAAGTCGGTGTACGTTCCCAAGATATTGAACCGCGGACTGGTGCCCGGCACCCTCGCCGCCTATTACAAACAGCAGGTGAAATGGAGCCGCGGCACCTTTGAGCTCTTGTTTACGACATATCCGAAGTTGTTCAGCAAGTTCACGTGGCGGCAGCGCATCCACTACCTCACCCTGCCCATGTACTACCTGTTCGGGCTGTTCAACCTATTTGATTTTCTCATTCCTTCCGTGTCGCTTATCATGGCGGAGTTTCCGTGGTATGTGTCCTTAGGGGAGTTTTTGATCATGTTCACCCCGTTTTTCCTCATTTCCATTGCAATTAGGCAGTATGCGCAGCGCTGGCTGCACGAAAAAAATGAGAAGGGCTTTCATATGTTTGGGGGTATCCTCCGAACAGGTACGTGGTGGATTTTCATGCTGGGCCTGATCTATTCGATCTTCCGGGTAAAAGTGCCTTATATACCGACCCCGAAAGACGATAAACCGAAGAATAACTGGCTGCTCAGCCTGCCCAACATTCTGATGGTGCTAGGCATGCTGGGTGCCATCGCCTATTCCCAGCGTCTGTACGGCCACGTGTATGACAACCCGTATGTGCAGATGATGGTGATGTTCTCTTTGGTGAATGTATTCATACTGGGAAGTGTGGTAGTGATCGGACAAGAGAAATTCATACAGTGGGTGCGCCACAATGTACTGCACGCCCGCCTGCTACAGCCCGTGCTGCAGCCCTTGCGATTGGCCATTTGGCGCACGCGCCACAGCTTTTACGATGGCATCCGCTACGTGGCCATTGTCATCACCATGCTCTCGGTGGCGGTGTCGGCGGGTTTTCTGTTCTTCGGCTACAAGCCGTATAACACATCTGACAGACAGGACCGTCCACTTGTTCAGAAACCGGCTAAAAAGTCTACGGCAAATCTGCAGGCCATAAGCCCCGCTCCTACCACATTTGTTATCGATTAGTCGAGCAAGCAACACTAATCTGTGATTTGCATCAACGGATACCAGCCTCTCCCGTTTATAGTAATAGTGTATTGATGTGAAACATTAAACCATTAAAACTATGAACAGACACTCATCAGACAGCGATTATGGCCGACGCGAAGAAGGATTGTTCCATACCCGTCGCTCGGAGCGCTACCGCCACCCTGAGCGCGACAGCGGCCACCGCTTCGACGACTACGGATCATCTGCCAGAGGAGGCTACGGTAACGAAAGCCAACAAGGCACTTGGGGAAATCAGGGTAATGAAATGGGCGGATCGCACCGTTATTCTGACATCAACGTGACGCCTTACGACCGCTTTGAGCAGTCCCGCAACTACGGCAATATGGGTAGCTACGGCGGTGCGCAGGGCTTCGGAGACACACGTGGTGGCCGTCACGATTCCGACCACCCTTACGACAGCGGTATGGGCTCACAGCGCAGGTATAGTGACGAAAGTCGAGACTACAGACGCCACAACAGGTATGGCTCCGATCGCGAAGACCTGTATGGCCGTGAGGTATCGCGCCGCTTTGAGGGCCAGCCCGGCCAGGACAGTTACGACTTTGAGCGTGACGATTACTACAGCTCCAATTATGGCGACGACCAAGGCAACTACATGGGCAGCAGCTATCGCCGCGACACTCCGAGCAGGTATGGCGAAGGCGACTACGGTTCCAGCGGTTTTATGCAGTCCAGAAGCCAGTCAGGCGACCAAGGCAGCAGGAACCGCGACCAGCATGAACATCGACCAAGAGAGTTCAACACAGCCCGAAACCGTTGGAACACCGACTGGTAGGCAGGTATAAAAGATAAGAAACAGGAAAGGCGCAGCTTATGGCTGCGCCTTTCCTGTTTTGGGGCTGTCTCTGTCCGGCAGACAGAGTTTTCGGATCTCCTGCTTGGAGCCGTAGAAGATGTTGCAGTCCACAGGCCCTTTGATGCCGTCGATCGCACCCTTGTCGGTGTGCTGCCAGAAAGAGAGTTGGGCCCGCTCGGTGCGCTGCATTTTGAGTTCTTTCACGTTATAGTGCGCGATCCAGAGTGGGTACTCATCAAAGTAGCCCTCTAAATAGTCTTTGTAAAAGCTATATCCAGTATAAATGATGGGTTTGACGCCGTAGGCCCGCTCAACAAGCACAAGCCACTCTTTTAAATCGCCGCGCAGGTGGTTGAGCGGCTGTCGGCCCCGCACCTCTATGTCGAGTACCGGAGGCAGATCACCCGGCTGCAGTACCACCGTTTCAATGAAGTTGCGGGCCTGCTCGCCGGGAGCCACGTTGGGGCGGTAAAAATGGTAGGCGCCACGGATGATGCCCACCTGCTGCGTCTCCTCCCAGTTGCGCTCGAACTGGCTGTCTTTCAGCTTCACGCCCTCCGTCGCTTTGATGAAGGCAAAAGACACATCGTTGTCGCGCACCTTCTCCCAGTTTATTTTGCGCTGATACTTCGACACGTCTATCCCCAGAATGGTGTTACCGAGCGGACTGTGCCCCTCCGGCCAGACGGGTTGTTTCTTTTCCGTGAAGAACTCCACGTAAAGCACCAGCATACCAATAGCCGCCAACACGCCTAGCCCGATCCAGAACGGCAGTTTGGACTGCTTCTTTTTGGGCTTCTTGCGTTTAGGCGCGGGGCGGGGCACCTTGGGGGCTTGCGCCGCCTTGGGTGTCCGGATGGCTTTAATCGGGTGAGGTGATTTAACTGTACTCATACCTGTTGGGGGATGGGCAAAGATATGCCTTTCAGGCTAATTGCTGACGTCAGGGTTCTCAAAAAATTACAGAATTACTGCGCTATACCTGACAAATGTTCCAGCTGCTTTCCATCCATGGTTACATAGCTACCCATTGCGTCGGCGGTAAGGCAGGAATGTATCGGTAGTATACCCATCAGGTCGCCTATATTATACCTGTCGAAGAGCTCTTTGCTGGCTCGCACTGTGCCATGCTCCTGTGAGAGCGCTACCACTTCTATACCTTCCAAGGGTTCCGACCAGCCATTTTCGGTCAAATCGACCACAAGACCAAAAATCAGCGAGTCGTCTGCCCCCACTAGGCTATCTTTGGAGAAATGCACGCTGCCCCCGTGCACGATGATCTCGTTGCGCTCCGGATGCTTCGCGATCACTGGGCAGGCCATGCACACCGCGATCTGCTCGAAACTGCAGGAACCGATGTGCTGCTGCGTGAGGTCGTAAAACACATAGTTGCCCGGTCGGATTTCGTCCACACCGCTGATATCGTTCAGAATGCTGCACGATGGGGTATCGCCAATAGAAACCTGCAAATCCGGGAAGCGCGCCTTATACCTGTCACACACCAGATTCAGCAGAAAGACCGTGGTGTGGTGGATGGTGCGAATAGCCTCGGCATCGGTCTGCTTGTAGGTATGGCCGTCGTGGGCGAGCACGCCCGTAAATTGCAGTTTATCGCTATGCTCCAGAAGCGCCACAATCGCATCCAGTTCTTCGTGGCTGTGCGGCAAAATGCCCGTGCGGCGATAGCCTGTGTCGATTTTGAGCCAGAGGTTGACCGGGTGGGTTAGTCGCTCCGCCAGCGCCTGCACCGTTTCGATGTTGACTGCTACCAAATGCAACGTGACCTTGGCCGCCAGTTCGTTTACCAGCGCCATGTCACGGATGTTCACAGGTATGGCCACCATGATATCGGTCCAGCTATGAGCCGCAAAGTAGCGGGCCATTTTGAGCGATGACACAGTAATAGCTGTCGTGCCTGCTTCCCGAAACCATTCCCCCACCTGCGCCGACTGATGCGTTTTAAAATGCGGGCGCAGCCGGATGTTATTGCGTGCTGCCTTTTCGGCCATCATGGCGATGTTTTGGCGGCATTTTTTCTCATCCAGCAAAAGAGTGGTTTGTGTGATATGGTCAAGCATATAATTCAGTTTTGAAGGGTACACCAAGTGTCTAGGTTAACAGGAGAAGATGGGCTTTTTATCGCCTGAAATTCGTTTTTCATGACAAATATCACCCCTTTGCCCTGCCTTAAAGTTCAGAAAAAGCGCTCTGACTGACAAATGTCATTTCTTGGGCGGCTTGGGTGCCCGACCTTTGTAAACGTAATGAAGCAGATGTTTGCTTCGGTGTACAATTTAGAAATTGCTTATGAAAACTGCTGTCACGCCTGCTACTCCTGCTGAATTACTGGCCAAGTACGATGTACCGTCGCCACGCTATACCAGCTACCCCACTGTGCCGTTCTGGGACGAAAAGCCCCTGACCGAAGCCCGCTGGAAGTCGCATGTGCAGCAGGCTTTTCGAGCCACGAATAAAAAAGAAGGCATCAGTCTATACCTGCACCTACCCTTTTGCGAGGCCTTGTGCACCTATTGCGGCTGTAATAAGCGCATTACCAAAAACCACGCGGTAGAGTCGCCCTACCTAGAGGCCCTGCTACAGGAATGGGAGCAGTATTTAGAGCTGTTTGACGAAAAGCCACGCATCACCGAGCTACACTTGGGCGGCGGCACCCCGACTTTTTTCAGCGCAGCCAACCTGAAGAATTTGCTGGAGCGTCTGCTCGAGAAAACCGAAACCACTCCGAACGCGGCTTTCAGCATCGAGGTGCACCCCAACGCGACGAATCACGAGCAGCTGCAGGTGCTTTACGACCTAGGCTTCCGTAGGCTGAGCGTCGGTATACAGGACTTCGACCCGTACGTGCAGCTGATTATCAACCGCATCCAGACATTTGAGAAGACGAAAGAGATTTTTGATATAGCCCGTGAAATCGGTTATACCTCCATCAACGGCGACATCATTTACGGGCTGCCGCACCAGACTGCAAACAGCGTGCGCCATACCATCGAGAAAGTGAAAGAACTGCGCCCCGAGCGCATCGCTTTCTACAGCTACGCCCACGTGCCTTGGAAGAGCAAAGGCCAGCGTCGCTACTCAGAGGCAGACCTTCCCGCACCTGAAGTGAAGCGTGGTCTATATGAACTGGGCAGAGCCATGCTGGAAGAGGCCGGCTACATCGAAACTGGTATGGACCATTTCGCCCTACCGGAAGACGAGCTGTGCATCGCGGCGGCAAACGGTACCTTGCATCGTAACTTCATGGGCTATACCCCACGCCATACTCAGTTGCTGATCGGCTTGGGTTGCTCCAGCATCTCTGACACGGGCACGGCCTTTATGCAGAACATTAAAGAAGTGGAGGCCTACGAAGCTGCAGTATTGGAGGGGCACCTGCCTATCCTGAAAGGCCACGAACTGACCGGAGAGGATATGCTGCTGCGCACCCACATCCAGAACCTGATGTGCCGCGACTATACCAGCTGGGAGCCTGAGGAACTGCCTTATTTTGTGGATGCCCTCATGCGCCTGCAACCGCTGGCAGACGATGGACTGGTAGAGTACAGCAACCAAGACATACAGGTGCTGCCGGCCGGTAAGCCTTTTGTGCGCAACATTGCCATGTGTCTGGATGCCCGCCTGTGGGCCGGCAAGATGACGGTGCCGATTTTTAGTAAGTCAGTATAAGGTGAGTTAAATAGGTCTGTTTTTTTTGATTGATTAAGCAGACCCAGCAGCAAAGTCCGAAGAGCTTATGTTCTTCGGACTTTGTTTTTAGCGTGTTCCCAAAACGGTTTTTAATCCTGTCGATCCTTCTTAATACTGTAAATCCTTCAGGAAAGGGCGCTGTGTGGAGATTCTGACATGTACTACTATTTATTAATTACCTTTGCAGAAACAGCACCCTGACGGCCTATGTCCTTTTTCTACGTGAAAGCCCTGCACATCATTTTTGTGGTAACTTGGTTTGCCGGCTTGTTCTACATTGTGCGCCTGTTCATCTACTTCGCCGAGGCGCAAGATAAGCCGGAGCCGGAGCGCAGCATCTTGCAGAACCAGTTTAAGATCATGCAAAAGCGCCTGTGGTATGGCATTACGTGGCCTTCGGCAGTGCTCACGCTTATTTTCGGGCTCACCATGTGGCACTTGTACGGGGGTGGTTTTCCGGGCTGGCTCGTTTGGAAACTTGCTTTTGTGGTGGGGCTGTATGTCTACCATTTCTACTGCCACAGCATTTTCAAGCAACAGCAAAACGGCATCATCCGATACAGCTCCACACAGCTGCGCATCTGGAACGAAGTGGCCACGGTTTTCCTGATCGCCATCGTGTTTTTGGTGGTGCTCAAAAATGCGTTGAGTATGGTATGGGGCATTGTGGGACTGCTGCTGTTTTCGGCGCTGCTGATGCTAGCCATCCGCATCTACAAACGAACACGCGAAGCGAAGCAGCCGCGCTAAACCACTGAACAATTCGTGCTTTGCCGCGGATTTTGTACCTTTGAGTAAACACACGTCACATGAAACAACCTGCACTGAAGCCTAACGAGAGAGAACTGATCAAACTGATACGCTTTTTCAGCAAGCGTGCCGCGCGACTGATGGAGGAAGGCGAACTCAGCGCCGAGCATACGCAAATGACAAACGCCTGCGAGAATTTGGAGACGCAGCTGATCACGCATGCCGCTAACCGCACCGCTATCATGGACAAGCGGGAGCGCCTGCTTAACATCATCGAGGACAATGCCCAGTGCCCCAAATGCAACAAAGCCGATATGCTGAAGCGCACAGGTGCCACTACCAACGAGCACGGCTGGAAATGCAATACCTATAAGTGCCGCCGCTGCAACACAGGCTTCACATGGAACCGCCCCAATAACCCTTGGGATATGGTCGAGTTTCTGGAAATGTACATCGGGCAGCTGCAACTGGCCATGGCTGCCGAGCAGAACCAAGATGTGATCAACCATACGGAAGGTGCCGTCGCTCAAATGAAAGAAAGTCTGAACCGTTTGCGCCCGGTATTGCAGACATCAGACGAAGAAGTGGATGCCTTACAGCAGAAAGAGAAAGAGATGGACAAGCTGATTCATCAGTTTAAAACCTATCTGCAAATCGAGAAGATCAAGCTGAACGCCTACCCTGAGGAAGACTCTGAAGAAGAGGAAGAAAATAATCAGTAGAAGTTTTTTTTGGGGCGTTGAACTTTCAATTAGAAAAAGGACGCTCAAGGTGTGGTTTGTATATAGGGAAACAAACTATAAACCATTCTTAAAAATAAAACAGAAAATCCAGTGCATCAGGAATACCTATACCTTGTGCACTGGATTTTTGCTATTTGTATTTAGCTTAGCGTCTTTTACGTCCTCCACCCTTGGCCGCCGGGGCGTTTCTGCTGGCCCCTCTGGAACCTGCACTGCTCTTGCTCCCTGACTTTTTAGCCCCCGGCCCTTTGGATGCCCCACGCTGGCCTCTGCCGCCTTTGGCATCACTCGCTCCGAAACTGCTTTTCTTGCCCGCGCCGCCTTCTTTTCGTGGCGGTCTGCTACCCGACGAAGATTTCTTGCGAGCCGGTTGCGAAGTTTGCGTCTGATTCGCGGCTGCCTTCTTCTTTCCTATGGAGCCTTCTTCTGTCATTACGGAGTCAGCTACCAAGCTGTGGAGCGTGGCAATCTCGGTTTCAGTGAGTTCTCGCCACTGGCCCAGTGGAATTTTGGCAAGCGTGATGTTCATGATGCGGATACGCTGTAGGGTCTGCACTTCATAGCCCAAGGCCTCGGTCATGCGTCGGATCTGGCGGTTCATGCCTTGCGTCAGGATGATGCGGAACTTGTTCGGCCCCAGCTGCTCTACAAAACACTTTTTGGTATTCACCCCGAGAATCGATACCCCATTGCTCATCTTCTGCACAAAATCCTCATTGATTGGCTTGTCCACCGTCACAATATACTCTTTCTCGTGCTTGTTTCCGGCCCGGAGGATTTTATTCACGATGTCACCGTCGTTGGTCAGAAAAATCAGGCCCTCAGAGTCTTTGTCGAGGCGGCCGATCGGGAAAATGCGCTCCGGGTAATTGACAAATCGGATAATGTTATCGCGTTGCGAAAGGTCGGTGGTGGTTTCGATGCCGGCCGGTTTGTTGAGCGCAAGGTATACGGGCTCCACCTGATCGATCTGCAGCGTCTTGCCGTCCACCTGTATCTTGTCTTTGGGTCTCACTCTGGCTCCGACTTCCGGCAGTTTACCATTCACCATCACCCTCCCCTGCTCTATCAGTTTGTCGGCTTCGCGGCGCGAGCAGACGCCTGCGTCGCTGATGAACTTGTTTAGGCGGATGCCGTCGGATGTGTGCTGTGTCATAATATTGAAATGGCCAAGGTATAGCTCAGCCGTGTATTTGTATCTTGTAAAATAACGAGAATTCTTCAGTAATAGCTAACCTCTTCTACCTACAGACTCTGTACCAGCAGGTACCAGACGGCCAACGTAATGAATGAGAGCGGTATACCAAAGCCTACCATCATGGAAGCCAGCCGGGGTTTGAGACCGTAGGAAATGGCCACTATAGAGGCGGTGATCATGGGCGCCATACCTGCCTCAAGAATACTCATCTGCACTACCGGACCGCGCATGCCGAGTAACCCTGCATAGAGCGCATAAATAAGTAAGGGAGCTAGAATCAGCTGGAACGCGAGGCCCAAGAATAGAAAACGCCAGTGCTTGCTTTTTCGCTCAATGCGCAGCTGCATACCCACGCTCACCAGCGCCAGCGGTGTCACGGTGCTGCCCAAGCGGTTGAAGACATCCTTTAAGTCATCGGAAAAATGGAGGTTGGCCACATTCATGGCAAAGGCGATCACAAACACCAGAAAAGGCGGGAACGTGAGAATTTTTAGGCCGATCGCTTTGAAATCCGGCTGCCCTTTAGAAAAGTAAGCGGCTAAGGCTATACCTAGCGTAGAGACAACCATAAAAGTACCGGGCAGATCAACGAGGATGGCCGTCTGCAAACCTTGCTTGCCGTAAAGTGCCTCGATGACCGGGAAGCCAACGAAAGAGGTGTTACCGAGCCCGGCCGTGAGAATCAGGCAACCGATCAGCTTTTTGGACCAGCCATAGATCCTGCCTAAGGTATAGAAGAAGGCCGCCGCAGCTCCAAAACAGATCCAAGCCACGCCCACTGGCAGTAGCACGGTGCTATCGAGCTCCACTTCAGGTATAGCGTACAGCGCCAGAGCCGGCAGCGAAATATGGATAATGAACTGGTTGAGCACCACCGGCGAAGTGCTCGGAAAAGCCGGTACCCGTCGCAGCAATACCCCGATAATCAGGCACAGAAAAAGTAAGATGATGCTGCTCATGCAGGTAGAGGAATTAGAAATTAGAAATTAGAAATGAAGCTTGTGGACGGTATTGTTTAAAAATTTAAGGTATAGTATTGCCCATCAGGAAAATCAATCCCTGTCTCTTGCTCTCAATACGTAACCTCTGATTTCTAAATTTGAATTTCTAATTGCCCAGCAGTGGCTGTTTATTCCTTCTTAAACAATTCCGCGATCATGCAGCGGATGCTGCCGCCCCCGGCTTTCTCGATCATGTGAATCGGCAGGTATAGGACGTGCTCATTGTGAGCCTGCACACGCTCCAATTGCTCAGGTGTCAGACTCTTGTATGCCTTCTTCGACATCACCAGAATGCGCTCGCCCTGCTCGTTTTCGATCTGGAGCATGTTGCCTGCAAAGTGCTGGTAGGTTTGTTCTTTGCTGATCTCGATAATCTCTCTTCCGCTTCCCACCAAGCTGGTGTACAGCTTTTCACGGTCCTGTTCGTCCACCACATCCAGTGCCACCACGGCGTAGGTATCGCCGATGCACATCATCACATTGGTGTGGTAAATCAACTCGCCAGCCGGCCCATAGGCTTCGAACGTAACCGCTTCGTAGCCCAGTTTATCGCAGAAATGTTGCAAGGCTACCAAACTCGTTCGCGGCGACACAGCGGCATAGGCTATTTTGTTTATACGGTCGAGCACTAGGCTACCTGTGCCTTCCAGAAAAACGGGTGTATCGTCTTCTTCAAAGAACTCTAGGGCCACATGCTCCCCGCACTGGCAAGCATGTTTTATCTTGTCAATTACTTCCTCGCGTCGTTCATTCCGTCTGCTAGCAGAAGCCATAGGGTAAGTAACCAGATGCCCCTCGGCATGGGTAGAGAACCAGTTATTCGGGAAAACAGAATCGGGGGTGCCGGCATTATCGGGGTCACGGACAGTGATCACCTCAACGCCCAAGTTCTGAAGTTCAGCCACCGCATTCTTAAACTCGAGCAGGGCGATATCCTGTACCTGATCGGGAGTGAAGTCCTGCAGTTCTTTTTGAAAAGCATTGGTAGCGGCGGCCTCCGGGTTATACCCGAAGCCCGTTGGCTCGACCATTAGGATGGTGCTGGTTGTCTGTTTCATGGCAGGAAGTTTTTCCAAATATACTTCGTTTTTCAGGAAAGAGTGGTCTATAAACTAGACAACTTGGGTTTAGGTTTTACTCTAAAAAATTAAACCGGCTACTCCTGTTGAAGGTATAGCCGGTTTAACAATTAACAATTAGCAATCAACAATTATATCGCCTTTGCCTTATCCTTCAGCCAGTCCAGTTCCTCCTCGTTCAGGTACGGTCCGAGTTGGTCTACTACTAACTGGTTGTAGTCGTTGAGCCACTTGATCTGGCGCTCGTCCAACAGTTCTTTTTTCACCGGAGCCGTGTCGATTAGGGCGAGGGTCAGGTGCTCGAAGGTATAGAACGCACCAAAATCGTTCACTTCATCTGGTATAGTGAGCACGAGGTTCTCGATGCGGATACCGTATTGGTTCGGACGGTAAAGTCCGGGCTCTACGGAAGTGATCATACCCAGCTCGATATCCACTGGCGTTGGTGATGGATTGAACACATGCGGTCCTTCGTGCACGTTCAGGAAGAAACCTACGCCGTGACCAGTGCCATGGCCGTAGTTACGGGCGTGGTCCCAGAGCGGTTTGCGGGTGATGGCATCGATCTGGTAGCCGCGGGTGCCTTTCGGGAAGCGGGCGGTGGCGCCATCAATCATGCCTTTCAGCACCAAGGTATAGTCGGTTTTTTCTTCTTCGGTCAGGTTGCCCAATGAAACCACGCGGGTAATATCGGTGGTGCCGGTAGTGTACTGCCCGCCAGAGTCCAGCAGGAATAAACCATCTGCTTTCAATTCCACATCGCTTTCCGGTGTAGCCTTATAATGCGGCAGGGCACCGTGCGCTTTGTAACCGGCAATGGTGTCAAAACTCTCACCCACAAAGCCCTCCTGCTCTGCCCGGAAGTCAAGCACTTTATCGGCTACGGAAAGTTCGGTGATCGTTTCTTTGCCCAGATTCTCCTCCAGCCATTTGAAGAAGCGCGTCAAGGCCACCCCGTCTTTCACCATCGTTTTGCGTGTGTTTTCTACCTCTACCTCGTTTTTGATAGCCTTGAAGAAAGTCGTCGGATTGGTGTTTTGGATCACACGCACCTCGGTTGGCAGTTGCTTGTACAGCGCGTAGCAATTACGTTTCGGGTCGATTAGGATCGAAGAGCCGGCTGTCAGTTCGGCCAATAGGCGCTCTACCATTTCGTAAGGCTGTAGCTCTACACCATCGGCCATTAGCTTTTTCTTGTCGGCCTCACTTAGTTTAGTCTGGTCAATAAAGAGGATGGCATTGTCCTGACTGATCAGCGCAAAGCTGAGCACGACTGGGTTGCACTTCACATCGGAGCCGCGCAGGTTGAAGAGCCATGCCATGTCGTCGAGTGACGAGATAAGGTGATAGTCGGCTCTCTGCTTTTTGAGGGCTTTACGAAGTGCTTCCAGCTTGGCCGTGGTGGACTGACCGCTTGTCTCCTCTCCTATGAGGTATGCGGGGGAGGTTGGCAGTTCAGGACGGTCCTCCCAGATCGGGTCCAGCAAGTCACGGTCCGAGGCCAGCTCTATACCTAATGGTGCCAGTTCATTTTCCAGCAGTTCTGCCAGTCCCACCGAGATCAGTTTCGCATCATAAGCCACCACATCGCCTTGGTTTAGGCGATCGGCCAGCCAGCCAATGTACTCCGGTGCGTGCTGTGCCTGCAGTTTTACCAGCTCGAAGCCGCTGCCATCCAATTGGTCTTTGGCCTGCACAAAATAACGGGCATCGGTCCAGAGACCAGCAAAGTCTTGCGTGATCACCAGCGTACCGGCCGAGCCGGTAAAGCCTGAGGCAAAGTAAATGCATTTGTAGCGGTCAGGCAGGTACTCGCTGATATGCGGGTCAGCCGAGGGAATGATGTAGGCGCTCAGGCCCTGCTCTTTCATCAGCTGGCGTATGGCGGCCAGTCTTTCCTTATGATTCATAGTTCGTGTCGCTTGGTGAAAGAGGCAAATTAAGGAAAGATGGGGAGAAATGCGCAGGAAGCTTCATTTTTAGGGCACAACAAGCTTACTAGCTACGGCTGCTCCCAACCCCGCCATAACGCTGGATTTCAAAGGGTTTATATTGTCTGTTTTTACTGATTTTTTGCCACACTATCAGCACAACAATTTGACTATCAACATGTAGCTTCACAGCAATTGCACCGTAGTCTTAGCCCTTCTTGCGACACGTGTTGTCCGTAACATCCTACCTACTACCTTTGCGGCCTAAACAAAATGAGAAATGAAGACTTTTTACAAGTATCTTTTGGCTACAGTAGTGTGTATTTTCGCTATTGTAGCATCCGCAGATGCGCAGAGCTTTCACATCAATTCCTCTTCAGGAGCAAACATCCGCAAAGGCCCGGGAACGGACCAAGCCATTGTCGCTAAAATTCCACAAGGCGCTAACGTGAAGGTAATTGAGCGCACCAACAGCAACTGGGTGAAGGTGGAATACAACGGCCAGACTGGCTATGTGGCCTCAGAACTTGTAAAGGAGGGCAGCAGCCCGACCCGCAGCAACAGCTCAAGCAACAGATTCTCCAGCAATACCAGTGGCAACAGACAGTCTTCGAGTACTGCCAAAAAAAGCAGTAGTTCCACTTCCTCCAAAAGGTCTGCTTCTTCTGACTCAAACAAAAACATCGGACTAGGCCTCCGCTTCGGCGACCCTGCTGGCATCACCTTCAAAAAATACAGCGGCAACACCGCTTGGGAAGTGAACCTAGGCAGTTCTTACCGCTGGGGCTACCGCTACGAAGACCGCTTCTACCGCTATGACCGCTTCGAAGACAGAAGGCACTATGATTACAAAGGACACCGTGCCGGTCCTACAACCGCCCTGCAAATCCATTGGCTGAAACACCACGATCTGTCCAATGACGGTGCGCTGCAGTTTTACTTCGGCCTTGGTCCGCAGGCTCGCTTCACCAACGTACACTACCGTTATAAGTATGACGACAGAGAATACTATGAGCGTTTCACGGATCTGGACTTGGGTATAGACGGCGTGCTGGGTCTGGAGTATACCATCCCGAACGCTCCGCTTTCCATCTTCTTGGATGCCAACATTTTTGTGGAGGTGTTTGACGCTCCCGGCTGGATGCACGGGCAGAGCGGCCTTGGTATCCGCTACAACTTCAGATAGGTATAGCTTTAATCGTAAAAAGGCCTTCTCGTCCAAGAACGGGAAGGCCTTTTTTATTCCGCAGGTATAGCCTGACTATTTACTTTTTTTCAGGGCCTGTATCTGCTCTCTGGCATACTGTTTCACTTCACCTTCCCCGTGCTTAAGGGTCTTCTCATAGTATGCAATAGCTTTCTTTTTATCTCCTTTTAGTTTGTAGGCCTGCGCGATGTTGCTGAGTACGATATGGTCGGTAGGCGCTATCATTTCAGCCCGTAACAAAACTTCTAGTGCCTTGTCATGTTCACTCCTGATCATGTGCACAATGGACAAGTTAGACAGACTTTCAATGTGATTGGGATGGTGTTTTAGCACTGTTTCAGAAATACGCTTCATATGCTCCAGCAAGGCATCATCGCCGGTATTATAGAGCTGCACGATGTAGTCCTGCACCGATCCAAGCAATACATCTTTCGGATCTTCCAAGGGCTTATGATCCGACCACAGCCACTTATTCTGAATTTGCTGTCCGTGGTTTAGCGCCTTGATTATTTCTGCTGTGAAGTTTGCATAGTCTCCGACCTCGCCCAGCATGTATACCTTCCCAAAGCGCATGTCCAGCCGGTTAGGGAATTGGGTTATACCTTTGTCGATGTAGTCAAACCCTTTTTGGAGGAGTGTCGGCTCATAGTGTACTTCGCTATACATATAGCCAGCCGGTGCACCACTTGTTTTACCCTCAGCCTGCAACTCCAGCGCCTCCTTCCCTGCCGGCTTTTTATCACTCAGCTGTACTGTCTCCTCCCCGCTTTGCTTTACATAATAATTGAAATACGCAACATACAGCTCTGGATCCTTGCTGTCCGTTGCCTCCCACTTCTGCAGCAGGGTGATTTGTCCGAGTGAGTCCTGCTGATACCCCAAGTCCCGGAATTGGTCTTTGAAGGATTGTCCTGTTGCTTGGATGGTTAAAAGTGATAGGCCAATAACTAAAATGAGTAGCTGTTGCTTCATGTATGTGTGTAGGATATTTAATTCAGTGATATAAAAAATCAGGATTTCTAGAGGCAAACAGACTTTTTCCTTTTTGCTTTTGTCACAAAATCCAAATCATAAATGGCCTCATCAGAAAAACGCATTAGGGCTGATTGCTTCATCTCCTCTAGCTCATTTGCATTCATTTTCTTGAGCTTTCTTTTATAATTCCTGTCTAGCTCATCATTTGCTAGTAGTCTTTTAGCATAAAAAGCAACTTCTTTTGCAAGCGAGTTAGTCTCGTTCAATGAAAGCAGGAAAGTATCTCCTTTGCAAGAGTATGAAAACCACAGAGTCGTTATAATTGATTTCTGCACTTGAATGTCCTGTGTCTGCTGGAAGATGGTGATAAGTGTATCCACATAAGCATTTGGGTTAAGAGGCAACAGACAATATGTTAGGCTGTATCCTTGATTAAAATACATCGCGTGCTGAGGAATGAAGAACGAAAACGTGGAGTCTTCCAGAATTTTTACTGCTGCATCAGTCACATTAACATTATTCTGCGCCAGTTGACTCAAAAGTGAAACATAAACCTTGGGGTCCAAGTCTTTAATATTACTTTTTGAAAAAGCTTCAGCAGCAATCTTAAGATCAGCTTGACGCTTACTTATGATCATAAGTAGATGAGCACCATCAAAATAGAAATAAGGTAAGTGATCGTTTGATAATAGCCGTTCCCGTAACTGGGGTAGATAAGTAGCAGTGTCGGCAATCACCTTCTCAAACAATGAGTCCAATGCTGGCAGCTTCAGTGCTTGCTCCTTCTTCGAGAGTTTGTGTGGATGAAAGTCATACGCCGCATCAACCTCTGCTTTAAAGTCCTGTCCGAAGCATGGGGAAGCCATCAAGATCAGGATTATAAGCAGTATTCTTTCCATAATTTTTCTTTAAGTACAAAAGGCATTTATAACGGGCTTAGACTCACTGTAACTTAGCACCATCGCTAAGTAAAGCTAATGTTAGTCAAAAGTCATAACATTTTTCATATATAGCCTTATCTTTTTATTACACTTCTATACATTGAATTTCTCCCCTCCCAAAACCGCACAAACTGTTCATTACTGAACACTTCCAATCGCCTAAAAATCAGCATTTTAATACTTAAATAGCTGTAAATCAATTATATACATATTTGGCATCTAAATTGGCTGTACCCTCACGAGCATTACCCAATTTAAAACTATGGATCGTGAATTATCAGCCAGCGCCAGACAAGCCCAGAAGCGGAAACGCATCTGGCAAATAGGTATAGCAGTTACCCTCGTGGTAGCCGCTGTGTTTGGCTTTCGAAGCCTCATTGCCCCGAGCATTGCCAGCGCTGAACTCCGAACCGCAATAGTAGAAGAAGGACCGGTGGTGGCGACCATCACGGCTTCAGGCACGGTGGTACCGGAGCATGAGCAGGTGATCACCAGCCCCATTCAGGCGCGCATCGAGCAGGTGGTGCACAACACCGGTGAGCAGGTGCAGCCCGGCGACCAAATCCTGCTGCTCGACAGGGCCTATACCCAGCTGGCCTACGACAAGCTGAAAGACGAGCAGGAACAAAGCCGCCACAAAACGGTGCAGCTCAACCTGAACCTCGAAAAGAAACTCAACGCACTGGCATCGCAGCTGGAAATAAAGCGCATGCGGGTGAGTAGTCTGCAGGCCCAGCTAGAAGATGAGAAGTACCTGCTCCAGATCGGCGGCGGTACGCAGGAGAGCGTGAAGCAGGCCGAACTGAACCTAAAAATCGCGCAGCAGGAACTGGACCAGATCGAGCGCGACATTGTAACGGAACGCCAATTACTCAAAGCCGACGAACAGGAGTTGCGCTATACCTTGGCCATGCAAAGTCGCTCCATCGAAGAACTGGAGCGCAAGATGCAACAGGCAGAAGTGCGTGCCACCCAGCCCGGCGTGATCACTTGGGTGAAGTATGAGATCGGCAGCAACGTAAACGCCGGTGACATCATCGCCCGACTTGCTGACCTGAGCAGCTACCGGGTGCAGGCTACCATTTCAGACGCCTTTGCCAACCAGATCAGCGTCGGCAGCAGTGCCAACGTCCGCATTAACGACACGGACCTGAAAGGCACAATCGCCTCTATTAAACCGACTGTCGAAAACGGGACCGTCACCTTCTTTGTCGCGCTCGAAGAGAAAGCCCATCATCTGCTCCGACCAAGTTTGCGCGTGGATGTGTATGTGAGTACCGTCTCTAAACCTAATACCCTTCGTGTGAAAAATGGCCCCTACTTCAGGTCCGCCGGCAAGCCACAAGTATACGTGCTGCAAGAAGGTGAGCTTATCAGAAGGGACGCGAAAATCGGGGTCAGCAACGTGGACTTTGTGGAACTGGAGTCAGGTGTAATGGCCGGTGATGAAATTGTGATTTCAGATATGACTGAATATCAGCACCTCGACAAAATCAAAATTGAATAAGTTCTGAGTCACTAGTTGGAAGAAGTCTTGTGTCTTATGTACAGAATAAAACTATGAAAAAGCTATACCTATTTTGTTTGTTGTTTGTGATGATGCTTCTGCCCTGCGTGCAAGGTATGGCACAGCCTGCAGTTCGCCAAATGGACCTGCAGGAGGTGATTGCCTTGGCGCAGGAGCAGTCAGCAGCGGCGCGGCAGGCAGAGACTAGCCGGGAAAACAGCTATTGGCAGTGGCGTAGCTTTAAGTCTGAGTACCGTCCACAACTCGGCCTAACTGGAACGCTACCCGATTTCAGCCGCACGATTATGCCGGTTACGCAACCCGACGGCACCACCGATTTCAAACCGGTGTCAATCAACAACTCCGAACTGGGACTGAGCCTGAGCCAAGTAATAGGTCCGACAGGCGGGCGAGTGTTTGTGACTTCGCTGATGCAGCGTTTCGATGACTTTGACCGTGGCCAGACCCGCTACAATGGTAACCCTGCCATTATCGGTATCGAGCAGCCAATGTTTGCCTACAATGAGCTAGCTTGGGCTAAAAAGATTGAGCCGCTCAGATACCAAGAGTCTCAGCGCAAATTTCTGGAAGAGCGCGAGCAGGTAGCTGTGAAAGCCACCGAGCTCTACTTTGACCTCTTGCTGGCTCAGACCAACCACAGTATCGCCAGCAAGAACCAGTCAAATAACGACACGCTTTACCAGATCGCCAACGAAAAATATAAACTGGGTCGCCTTTCCAAAAACGATCTGTTGCAGCTGAGGTTAGCCGTGCTCAACGCCGAACTGGCCATGGCGCAGGCCGCGCTGGATCAGCAGACCGCCGCCCTCGCCCTGAAGACTTACATCGGCATGAAAGACACCGACGAGCTGCGATTGCGCACACCGGAAGGTATACCGGCTGGCATTGTGGAGGCTGTACCGGCGTTGGCAGAAGCAAAGAAGAACCGAAAAGAGAGTCTGAATTTCAGCAGAAGGCTGCTGGAAGCGGAAGGACTGGTCGCCAAAGCCAAAGGTGACAACGGACTAAACGCCAGCCTCTTCGCCACTTTTGGACTGACAAACAGAGGGGCTTCTTTTACAGATATCTATACCCATCCTGAAAACCAGCAGCGAGCCCGCATCGGTTTTACGATGCCGATCATGGACTGGGGCCGGCAGCGCTCGATCTACAAAGTGGCGGAGCTGAACAAACAACTGGTGCAGTACACCGTGGATCAGGAGGAAGCCAATTTTGAACAGGCCGTGCTCACGCAGGTGAACCAATACAACACTCTCAAAGCCCGTCTCGCTACCACCGCCGAAGCCGATGCTATTGCGGCAGAGCGCTACGAGATCGCCAAAAACACCTTCGTGATCGGCCGCATCAGCATCACGGACCTAAACATCGCCCTAAGCGAGAAAGACCAAGCTCGGCGCGCCCACATCGCCTCACTCAGCTCCTTCTGGATAGCGCACTATACCTTGAGGCAATTGACGCTTTATGATTTTGAGGAACAGCAACCCCTCCCCGGCCCTCCCCTAAGAACAGGGGAGGGAGTTGGAAAATGAATTATGCTAACACACTAATATGAGTGATTTAAATGATGTAAAAACCTATAAATTATAAACTTCTAACTTAGCTCCCTCCCCTGTTTTTAGGGGAGGGCTGGGGAGGGGTAAAAACACAAAACTATGATCACGTTAAAGAACATCGAAAAAGTCTACCAGACCAAGACCATTGAGACGGTAGCCCTGCACAATGTCAACCTGCACATTCCCAAAGGGGAGTTTGTGTCCATCATGGGTCCGTCGGGTTGCGGCAAAAGTACGCTGCTCAATATCATGGGCCTTCTAGACGAGCCCACCAATGGGCTGGTAGAGATAGACGGCACGCCCATCGGCAGGTATAGAGACAAGGAACTGTCACAGCTGCGAAACCAGAAGATCGGGTTTGTTTTCCAGAGCTATCACCTCATCAACGACCTCAGTGTGCTCGACAATGTAGAACTGCCCCTCCTCTACCGCAGCGGCGTATCAGCTGCCGAAACCAGAAGACTTGCTCTGACGGCACTGGAGAAAGTGGGACTAAGCGCCCGCACCAAGCACTACCCGAGCCAACTCTCCGGCGGCCAACGCCAGCGGGTGGCCATTGCCCGCGCACTCATCGGTCAGCCCGAGATCATACTGGCCGACGAACCAACGGGTAACCTCGACTCCGTGATGGGCGAAGAGATTATGAACATCCTACTCCAGTTGAACAGTGTGGATGGCACTACCATCGTGATGGTGACGCACGACGAGAACATGGCCCACAAGACCGAGCGCCTGATCCGCTTCTTTGACGGGCAGCAGGTATCCGATGCCAAAACTGCCACGCACGAATTTCAAAAGGTATAGGCCATGCTCAAGAACTACATCAAAATAGCTTGGAAGGTGCTCTTGCGGCGCAAGTTCTTCACCTTCATCAGCCTCTTCGGCATCAGTTTCACACTGATGGTGCTCATGGTGGCCACCTCCCTTTTTGACCATGCTTTTGGTCCGCAAATGCCAGAACGGGAAATGGATAAACTGCTTTTCGTGAACACCATGCGAGAGCAGAAACAGGAAGGCGGCTTTATGACGAGCGGCCCGCCCAGCTACCACTTCCTTCACAATAACGTCCGCACCCTGCAGACGCCCGAAAATGTCTCCATCAACTCGGTGTTTAGGACAGTCAATAGTTATGTCAATAACCGCAAACTGGCGCTTGATCTCAAGCATACCGATCAGGCGTTTTGGGATATTCTGGATTTCAACTTTCTGGAGGGCGCCCCATTTGGCCAACAGGAAGTAGACGGAGCGAGCCGTGTGGCTGTGATTAACGAGAGCACGCGCAAACAGTATTTTGGCTCTAGTAAGGTTGTCGGGAAAGACATTGTGTTGGACCAAGTGACCTATCGTGTTGTGGGTGTGGTGGAAGATGTGCCTGTGCTGCGTCTTCACTCCTACGCCGATGTATGGGTTCCAATCTCGTTGCGTAGTCAGGATTTCAACAAAGCGAGACTGCACGGCAGCTACTTTGCCACCATCAAGGCTAAAAACTCCGCAGACATACCTAAAATAAAAGAGGAGTATGCAGCCATGATGCAACATGCTGAGCGCCAGCATCCCGAGCAGGGAACTGAGCTTTATTCTTTTCCTGACACGATACTAGAGAGTTTTGCGCGCACCTTTTTAGGAAGAGGTCAGGAAGCCGGACTGAGCATGCTTTATACTGTACTGGCAGGTCTCATATTTCTCTTTATGCTGCTGCCTACCATTAACTTGGTTAGCATCAACATAAGCCGCATCATGGAGCGTTCTTCCGAAATCGGTGTACGAAAAGCATTCGGGGCCTCCTCTTCCACTATTATCGGGCAGTTCATCGTCGAGAACGTTTTTCTGACACTCTTAGGTGGCATCTTGGGCTTTCTGCTGTCTGCAGCCGTGCTAAAGATTATCAACGACAGTGGCGTAATTGTATATGCTGATCTGGGGCTTAATCTTCGGGTGTTTGCTTGGGGCCTGCTGCTGAGCCTTGTTTTTGGTTTATTCTCCGGGGTATACCCCGCTTATAAAATGTCACGCTTAAAAGCCGTAGAGGCACTGAAAGGAGGCACAAAATGATACGCCATCTATTTAAACTGATCTGGAACAGGAAGAAGAGTAATTTCCTGCTGATCACCGAGATTTTCTTCTGCTTTCTGGTGCTCTTCGCAGTCTTGAGTTTAGTCGTGCACAATGTGCGCAACTACAGCAAACCGCTTGGCTTTGAGCACGAGAACGTCTGGCTGCTGACAATGCGCCCCGCTTCCGACTCGACGGAGCTTAACCGCCAGAACCTAGAGCAGGTACTGCAACGCACCAAAGCTTTTCAGGAGGTGGAAAGCGTGGCGCTGACTACCAGCAATGCACCTTTTGCATTCAGTCAAATGAACAATAACCTTGCTTATGGTCAGAAAGAAATAATGGCCAATGAGTACTTGGTGCAGGACGATTTTAAAGAAGTCATGCAGGTGCAGGTGAGCCAAGGCCGTTGGTTTGGGCGACAAGACGACGCCTCTCATCACCAGCCGATCGTCATTAACAGGGCACTACAACAACAATTGTTTGAAGGAGAAGATCCTTTAGGGAAGCTTATACCTAGAAACGACTCTTTAAATTACCAAGTGGTTGGCATAGTAGAACATTACCGACCGAGCAGTGAGTACACAGCTGAAGAGCCGGGCTTCTTTGTCCGTATTGATCTGCCAAAAAATGAGAACGCTTTTTACGGTGAGCTCCTGATTCGGGTGAAGCGGGGAACAGGCGTAGCCTTTGAGGAAAAGATGGTAAAAGAGCTGTCAGGTATAACCAAAGACTGGACGCTGGAGGTATCTACTCTCGAAAAGATGCGTCAGAATAAGTCAAAGCTCGCCATAGTGCCTCTGATCGCACTGGCAGTGGTCTGCAGCTTCCTGATCTTCAACGTGGCACTTGGCCTGTTCGGGGTGCTGTGGTATAACATCAGCCGTCGCAACGGGGAAATCGGGCTGCGGCGTGCCATGGGCGCCTCTTCTGGACAGATTTATCGCCAGTTTATCGGCGAGGTGCTGGTGCTAGCCACCTTTAGCCTGCTACTGGGAGTGGCTTTTGCCGTGCAGTTTCCGCTGTTGCAGGTATTTGAGGTTGAGTCGGCGGTGTATTTCATTGCGCTAGGTATGGCGGTCAGCATCATCTACCTGCTGGTTATGGGTTGTGCTTTCTACCCAAGCCGCCAAGCTGCAGCCATTCATCCGGCCATTGCCCTGCATGAAGAGTAATAGCAATTTATACCTAAAAAATTTATCTTTATACCTGACTCGATAACTCCAGCCTCATGATCCTGATTATAGACGATGATATTGCGGTTCGCGCCTCACTTGGCATCCTGCTCAAGCAGCAGGGTTTCAAGACCAAAGAGGCCGCCTCACCCCGCGAGGCGCTGGAACTTGCCCGACAGCAGGAACCGCAGCTGGTGATCATGGACATGAACTTCTCCATTGAGACTTCGGGGCACGACGGTCTGCTACTGCTCGGGCAGTTCAGGGAGCTACTGCCGCAGGTGCCCGTCATTCTGATCACGGGCTGGGGCTCTATTAGCTTGGCGGTGGAGGGCATGCGTGCCGGCGCCGCCGATTTTATCACCAAGCCTTGGAGCAACGACTATCTGATGCAGTCCGTGCGCACGGCTTTGAGTCTATCGCAGCAGGCTACCGGAAAAGAAGAAGGCCTGAGCCGCAAAAAGCTGGACCAGCAGTATGATTTCAAGAACATTGTAGGGCAGGACCCGCACCTGTTGCAGATTCTGAAGCGGATCGGCCAGATCGCCCCCACTGATGCCTCGGTGCTGATAGAGGGCGAGAGCGGTACGGGCAAGGAGTTGATAGCGGAGGCGGTGCACCGCAACAGTCTCCGCAAATCCCAACCTTTTGTAAAGGTGAACCTAGGAGGCATCTCGTCTAGCCTATTTGAGAGCGAGATGTTCGGCCACAAGCGGGGTGCCTTTACCGACGCCAAAGCCGACCGTGTGGGTCGATTTGAGATGGCAAACAAAGGCACCATCTTCCTCGACGAGATCGGTGAGCTGGACATGAACAGTCAGGTAAAGCTCCTGCGGGTGCTGCAGGACCGAACTTACGAGGTGCTGGGCGACAGCCGCTCCCGCAAGCTCGACATCCGAGTGGTTTGCGCCACCAACCGCAACTTGGAGCAGTTGGTCGAGGAAGGCAAGTTTCGCGAAGATCTCTTTTACCGCATCAACCTGATCAAGGTGCGTATACCTGCCCTGCGGGAGCGATCTGATGACATCCCGCTGCTGGTGCAGTTCTTTGTCGAGAACCTGAAAAAAACCTACCACCGCCCTGATTTAGAAATAAACCCTAAAGCCTTGCAATGGCTGAAGGAGCTCCCCTTCCCGGGCAACATCCGCGAACTCAAAAACCTTGTGGAGCGCACAGTGCTGGTGGCGGAGAATGAGGTACTCAGAGCCGAAGATTTTCAGGCACAGGCGCAGCATGGTCCTGTGAAGGTGGGTGACAAAGCGTTGCCAGCCGTAGGCACCATGACGCTGGAAGAGCTCGAAGCTTCCATGATCAAAAAATCGATGGCCTATTACCACAACAACATCAGCAAAGTGGCCCGGGCACTGGGCCTAAGCCGTGCCGCTCTGTACCGTCGCCTCGAAAAGTTCGGCATCCCGTATGAATCTCAGGACTAAGTTCATCCTCTTTGCGGTCGTGGTGCATGGTCTGCTGGCAGCCATGGCCTATTTCCTGCTGCAGGAAAACAAACTCCTGTTCATAGGTATGGAGGTGCTCGTGCTGGTCTCGGTCATTATTACCGTGCAGCTGTATAGTGCTTTTTTTAAGCCACTCAACCTGATCCGGGCAGGAATAGAATCCATCCGCGACAAAGACTTCTCCACCAAATTTGTGCCGGTGGGACAGCAAGAGCTAGACGAGCTGGTGGACGTGTACAACCGTATGATCGAGCAGTTGCGGCAGGAGCGTGTGGCCCAAGCCGAAAAGCACTTCCTGCTCGCAAAGATCATACAGGCCTCCCCCGCCGGCATCATCCTGCTCGACTTCGATAATAACATAGACAGTATCAATCCGGCGGCGGAGCGTTTTATCAATCAGAAAGCGCAGCAGCTAGTAGGCACACCCCTAGGCAGCCTGCCGGAGGCTTGGGCAAGGGAACTGGTGCAAGTGCAGCTCGGCCAGTCGCATACCTTCCGGATGAACGGCATACGCACCTACCGCTGCCACCGGGCCCAATTCATAGACCGGGGTTTCCAGCGGGCCTTTATATTAATAGAGGAATTGACAGAAGCCATCATCAAAAATGAGCGACAGGCCTACGAGAAGGTGATTCGGATGATGTCGCATGAAGTGAACAACTCCACCGGCGCCATCAACTCCATCCTCGATTCGGTACAGTTCTATACCTCACAGATCGCCGAAGACCAGCGCGAAGACTTTACATACGCCCTGCAGGTGGCCATTGACCGGAATGCCAACCTGAGCAAGTTCATGGCCAATTTCGCTGATGTGGTGCGCCTTCCACCTCCCAACAGGAAACAAGTTACGGTGCAGGACCTGCTACACCGGCTGGAGCGCCTCATGCAGCCCCAGCTCGCGCAGCGGCATATCAAAATGTGTATGCGACTGCCTGATGCGCCCCTGCTTATACCCATGGACGAGCAGCAGATGGAGCAGGCCTTACTCAATATTCTGAAAAACGCCATGGAGGCTGTGCAAGAGAACGGACACATCTGGGTAGAGCTGCAACAGCACCCTGCCTGCCTCACTATAACAGACGATGGAGAAGGTATCCCGGAGCACGTGCGCCCACAGCTGTTCACACCTTTCTTCAGCACCAAAGAGACCGGGCAGGGCATCGGGTTGACCATGATTCGGGAAATTTTAATGAGCCATGGATTTTCTTTCTCGTTGGCGCCCAACAGTTTAGGCCATACTGCTTTTGTAGTTTCATTTGAATCCTGATAACCAGAAGCACTTGCCTGTATTAAAACTGGTATTATATTGATACAAAATCAACTTAAGTGGCTTAATTATAGCATCATTTCAATAATACCCTAAATTTTTAAACGAATGTAACCCTAATGTTAATTTTTCCGTAGCCCCTCGCATACAACCTATGTTATAATCCGCTATATTAGTTCTATAGTTAGTTTATTAATGTAAAGATGGAATACAACATAGTAGTAGCCCCAAACCTCGAGACACTCGCAACAGAAGTTGCCGTACTTTTTCCGCAAGGCTGGAAGCTTAAAGGTGGAATCACTGAACACTCTAATGGATTCTCCCAGCAGTTGGTACGTAAAACCGTTGACAAACTAAAGAACCGCCAGTCCGCTCCCGTCGCTGCGAGGCAACGCAGGACCAAATGGATTGAATAGTCTGCTACTATCACCCTTTCTATATGTATGGAAACCACCTCTTTTGTGCCTAGGCCAAAAGAGGTGGTTTTGTTTTTGCCCTTCCCTCATGGAGTATAACATTAGGCACTTCTTCTTTTTTCTTTGCCTTCCCACATCTTCGCATGAATAGCCAGTCAGTTTTATAATTGCATTATTCATATAAATAATTCACCAAGCATTCACTCTATACACTCCCACATCTTAATTCCCGATTTTAATATCATCTATTTTATCTTAACGCAACATACTGATTTACAGCAGTATGAAAATATCACAAAGCTTCCCCTCTATTAAATTGGCATAATATTTTGTCAAATAAGAATCTTTTTGAGACTCCTGCAGTATATATGGCTGATGCAATTTTTTGGATAATGCAATCCGCTGTATTTCTGTTTGCGGTCTGCATGCCATATGCTGAACGCGACAATCTTACGATCATCACAAACCAAAACACCCTTAATTAAAAGCCATGAGAAGAGTCGTATACTTCCTACTCCTACTGATAAGTGCATCTTCGTGCCTGAGCAAAAAGGAGCTCGTATACATTCAGAATGATAACCTGAAAGAGAACGTCCCGACTACAGTGCCAAGCACTTACAAACCGTACCAACTTCAAATGAATGATGTACTGTCAGTAAAAGTACAAAGCCACGAACCAGAGATTTCCAACATTTATAATATTATTCCACCCTCCAGCGCCTTTGGTTTTGGCGACCCGGGCACCATGTTCCTGAGTGGATATAGCATTGACGAGGAGGGCTTCGTGAACTTGCCTAACGTGGGCAAGCTGAAAGTAGCGGGCCTGACTGTTGCGCAAACCCAAGAACTGATCCAAAGCAACGTATCCCGCTATATCAACGACGCCACTGTGGTTGTCAAGCTGATCAGCTTTAGGGTGAGTGTACTCGGTGAGGTAAATCGTCCCGGTCAGTTCTTCATTTACAATGAGCGAGCCACCGTTCTGGAAGCCCTTAGCATGGCCGGAGACCTTAGCCGTGGCGCCAGCCGCGAGAACGTAAAACTGGTGCGCCAGACCCCATCCGGTTCTGATGTGGTGCTAATAGACCTCAAAGACCCTAACCTCGTACAGTCTAAATATTACTACATGCAGCCAAATGATGTGTTGTACGTAGAGCCAACCAAGGAATTGATCAAGCGTGATAACCTGATAGGTCTCAATGTCGCCTCATTGGCCTTGGGAGTTGTATCAACTGCTGTCGTAATTCTGAATTATTTTAAGTAGACCATCAATGAAACGAAAAAATAAAGAGCACGAAATAGACCTGAGAAGCTGGCTGTTCAAGTTCCGCGCAAGGTGGTATCTGTTCTTGGCTTTCACACTGATTGCGCTTGCCGGAGCTTATGTGTTTGTTAAAAGCTCCACCCGTATTTACGCATTTCAATCAACCCTGCTGCTAGGGGATCAGCATACCGGATCTAAAAAAGCACAGGAACTCCTCAATCTGCTCGACGTGCAGAACAGGGGCATTAAAGTAGAGGATGAGATCGGTATTCTCACCTCTGGTGACATGGTGCGCAGTACACTTAAAAAACTTGATTTCTCGGTTTCTTACTTCAAAGTATCAGACCACTGGCTCAACACCGGCTTCGACTTGGTAAAAGAGGAGCAGTATGACAATGCCCCGTTCGTTGTGCGGCTCGACACAAGTTCACTGCAACTGGTCGATATTCCGCTGGAGGTGCGTGTGCTTAACGATAAGCAGTACGAGCTGAAAGTAAAGGCGGAAACCCCTCCTTTGTATGAATACAGTACGCATACCGTAAAGCAGATCGTACCGGACATAGAGTACACTAAAGTACTGGAGTTCGGTAAGCCATACAAGGACAAGTACCTTAGCTTCACGCTGGAGCGCGCGAACCCCGATGATAAAATAGATGCCAAAAAGCACTATTTCGTGCTCAATAGCATGGATAGCCAAGTGGCACACTATGTCAACAGTCTGCACGTAGAGCCGATTGAGCGTGATGCCCGCGTGCTGCGTCTCAGCACCAAGGGGGCTATACCTGAGAAAGAACTGCTCTTCCTCAACACGCTCATGGATACTTATGTGTCCCGCGACTTGGAGGAGAAGAACCTGAACGGACAGAAAACACTGGAGTTTATCGACAGCCAGATCACCAGTCTTACAGACTCCCTTCGTCAGAGCAAACAGGCGCTGTCCTCTTTCCGCTCATCCAACCGCATTGCCAACATTGACGTGCAGTCTAACATCAGCTATGAGAAGCTGTCGCAGTTGGAGATGGAGAAGTCGAAGCTGAGCACCGAGAAACAGTACTATGTTACTGTGCTCGACCAGATCGAAGACGACGAAAGCTTTACGCAGGCTGTGTCGCCGGCAGTGGCTGGCGTTCAAAACCCGAACTTGGCCAATCTTTTTTCGGAGCTTTCGCGCCTGAACCAGCAGAAAGCTTCTTACAGTGTGAGTGCCACTGCTGACAACCCGCGCATCAAGGTAATCGACAGTGAGATCAAGAGTACGCGCAATGCCATTATCGCTAACATCCGCAACCTGATTCGCTCTACGGATATATCCATCGCCAACACCGACAGGCGTATAAACCAGTTGGAGTCTAGTATTGCCAAGGTGCCGGAAAACGAGCGCCACCTGATGGACCTGCAGAATCAGGCTGACTTTGTAAGCCAGAAGTATGACTTCCTGCTCGAGAAGCGCGCCGAGGCAGCCATTGCACTGGCTACCAACACCACCGACAAGAAAATAGTAGACAAGGCCTCGATGTGGGGTGCTGGTCCGCAGAACGTAAAGCCGAAGATGATTTTCATGCTGGCGTTCATTCTTGGACTCATCATTCCGGCCGCTTTGATCGTGTTGCTCGACAACGTGGATAACACCATTCAGGGGAAGAATGATCTGAACAACGTAACCAACATCCCATTCTTGGGTGTGATCGCGCATGGCACCAAGACTGATAAACTGGCTGTGAAGAACAATCCGCGCTCGGCCATAGCCGAGTCGTTCAGGTCCATACGCATTAACTTGCAGTACCTGATGTCGGAGAAGCCGTTTCAGGTAATAGGCATCACCTCCTCGGTATCCGGCGAGGGCAAAACCTTTACCTCCGTGAACCTGAGCAGTGAGATTGCCATGTCGGGCAAACGCACCATCCTGATCGAGTCAGACATGCGCAAGCCTACTTTCGGCAAATACTTTAACACGCACAACGCCGCCGGCCTGTCTTCGTACCTAGGTCAAGGACTGCCGCTGGAAGAAGTGATCCAGAAAACCGATATTGAAAACCTCGACATCATATCCTGCGGTCCGATTCCGGAAAACGCCATCAAGCTATTGGAGCAGAAGCGCATGGTCGAACTGATTGCCAAGCTAAAGGAGCAGTATGACTACGTGGTGATCGACACCCCTCCTATCGGGTTTGTGGCTGAGTACTTCGTGCTGATGAAGCACATGGATACCAACTTGTATGTAGTAAAGCACAAGTATACCAGCAAAGACATGCTGGAGCAGGTGAACGAGCTGTACGCGGCCAAAAAGTTGAAGAACATCTACATGGTGATCAACGACTTGGACTACAACAACACATACGAGTACGGATACAAGAAAAAGGGCAGCTACTACTACGTCTAGTAGGCTAGCCTCAAACATTCACCCGCATTTTTCAGAAGGTGCTGTAGGATGCAGATTCCTGCAGCACCTTTTTTGAAGAGCGCAAGACTACCTGAATTTAGGGAATGAGTAAAAATTTAGCATCGAAAGCGGTAAGCGGACTGAAATGGAGTTCGGCCGGCACTATTGCCAATGCCGTGATGCAAATCGGCTATACCTCGGCCATGGCCCGCCTGTTGGCCCCGGAGGCCTTCGGTCTGGTGGCCCTGTCTGCCGTTATACTTCGATTCGGCTATTACTTTGCCAACTTGGGGCTTAACCAAGCCATCATCCAGAAAGAGGAGCTTACCACCGAGAACATCAGGGCGGCTTTCACTTCCTCTGCCCTACTGGGCGCTGTGTTTACGGTGCTCGCTTGGGTGCTGGCTCCTTATGCCGTGCTGATTTTCGATATGCCCGAAGTGGTACCGATCGTGCGTGTGATGTCACTGGCCTTTGTCATAGGCGGTTTTTCCGCAACGGCAACCAGCCTGTTGCAACGCAACATGCGCTTTAAAGAACTGAGTATCGTAGAGACGGCTTCCTATGTTGTATCCTATTTGGGTATAGGTATACTGCTGGCTTGGCTGGATTATGGTGTGTGGAGCTTAGTGTACGCCTCACTGGTGCAGTCTGCGCTGGTTGCATTGGGCGCCTACGTAATGGCACGCCACAATGTGCTGCCGGTGGTGCGGTGGGATGCCTACAGGGCGCTGCTCGCTTACGGCAGCAAAATGTCTGTCATCAGTTTTTTTGAATTCATATACACCGAGTTAGCCACACTACTAATCGGCCGGATGCTGGGCGCTTACAAACTGGGTATCTATAACCGGGCCTATATGCTCGTGAACCTGCCCATGTACAACCTCACCCGTACCGTGTCACGCGTGGTTTTCCCCTCGTTCAGCCAACTTCAATCCGATAACGAAAAACTGGCGAGGGTCTACCTCTCCAGCACGACACTGCTGGCCACCCTGATCATTCCTGTTTGTCTAGGCATAATGGTCGCTGCGCCCGAGATCGTATACATTGTGCTAGGTGATCAATGGGGAGAGGCCATACCTGTGCTGCAGGTGCTAAGCTTGGCCATACCGCTGAGTTTTATTACCATGTTCGCCGGTATTGTGTGTGACGCCAAGGCTGTGCTCAACTGGAAAATCGTCATCACCATTACCCTGATCGTAGTGATCAGCAGCCTGTTTTACCTGCTTCGGGACTATGGCTTGGTAGGTTTTGGCTTTGCCCTGCTCATAAGTGAGTTTGTGCGTATCGGCATGTACCAGACCCTAATGCGCAAAGTACTGGAAATCAGCTACTGGAAACAATTGCGCGTATACATACCTAGCTTGATGATCGGAGCCGCAGTGGCTATAGTCGTATACCTTGCTAGCAACCTGCTGCGTGGCTTGGATATACCGCTTTTAGCCATCTTGGTATCGCAGATGATCATTGGTGCTGTAGTATTCCTTGTAATGGTATTGCTTTTTCCGCATCCTGTACTTAAAGAACAGCTACACATGGTACTCTCCCGTACAGGTATGCAGGAAAACTCTACCACCTTCTATGGCCGTATGCTAACAAAGTATAAAAAGACGCTGGTTAAAGAGCCCGAGAGCGCTTAGAGAAGAATTAAAACACAAGCCCCCAGACCATTAAGAAGAAGACCAACATGACGATAGGAGTTGCCGGACCTGTAAATCTACAGATATTAGATTGGGATCTTGCGGGTACAGACCTGCCATCCACCAATGCCTTTCCACTTACCTCCCACTTCATCAATGCCCTGCTCAAACGGGGATTCAAAGTGGTGGCTTATACCAACTCAACCGAAATAACCGAACCGATGGTGCTGGAGAGCGGCAACCTGAAGGTGTGCATCAGCCGAGAGAAGGCGCAGCCCGGCCGTCGCTTTTTCCTGTATGAGGTAAAGGACCTGCACCGCATGATGGAGGCGCACCCAGCCGATTTCATCAGCGCCTTCTGGTCCTACGAGTACGCATGGGCTGCCCTAAGAACGGGAAAGCCGACCGCTGTCAGTTTTCACGACGTTGCTTTCCAGATACTGCTCAACATTCCGGATATGTTCCGGGTGGTGCGCTGGCTCATTAACTCCATCGTAGTAACAAAAGCGAAGTATTTAATTGCCAACTCATCCTATACCTATAACCAATTAGTAAGGCGCACACAAAAGAAGACGCGTATCATCGACAACTTCTACACCAGCGAACTGGAGGAGAACATACCTGACCCGCTCATCAAGGGTAACTACATCACCACGGCTGTGCAGGGCTTCACCCACCGCAAAAACGTGGATACGGCCTTAAAGGCTTTCGCCCAAATCAGGGCCCGGCATCCAGAGGTGGAGTATCACCTGATCGGCGTGGATATGGAAGAGGGCGGGCTGGCTTACCAGTTTGCAGAGGCCAACGGACTTACAGACGGTGTGCGGTTTCTAGGGCCTTTGCCTTTTGATGAAGTGTACCAGCACATTGCCAAAGCGCGCATCCTGCTGCACCCTTCTCGCGAAGAGTCTTTTGGCATGGTACCGCTAGAGGCAATGGTGGCTGGCACCCCGGTGGTGGGAGGCAGCAAAAGCGGATTCATTCCGGACCTGCTCGACTTCGGCAAGGCAGGTCTGCTATGCGACATCAACTCTCCGGATGACATCGCCGGCACGGTCATGCAGCTGCTAGAGGATAAGCAAATGGTGGATGAACTGACCCAAAAAGGGCGTGAGTTCGCACGGGCTAACTACTCCGAAGACGTAATCATTGATAAGCATCTGGCTTATTACAGTGAGATTATGGGAAGGCCGGTCCAGCCTGACACCCCACAGTACAAACCTGAAGACGCGTTCCACCGTAACACCATACCTACTGCCAAATAGTATCAAAGAAGTAGGGACAACCCTTTAAAATGAAGATTAATTACTCTTTCCTATTTATCATCCCCCTTGCCCTGATCATGTTAATGGACAACATGTTCACGGAGTTGGCTGCACCCCAAAACACCACAGTGCAAGCTAATCTGCTTAATCTGATGATGAAGGGCATGGCGGGCATCTCCTTTATCTACAGCTCGCTTTACTTTACACGCATGTCGCCTGTTATGCGGGTGGCCTACGTGCTTACTACGCTGTATGTACTGGCTATGGTGTTCGAGTCATACTACTTCTATAACACCCCCATGGTGTACCCGCACGTGTTCCAGAAGCTGTTCTTTTTTTACTTCAGTTTCTTTGTCTACACCTTCTACAAAGGCAATTTTCATCTTAAGTTCTCGCACGTAGTTTGGTTTATACTCGGGGGCTTCTGGCTTAGTGTGGTTGTAGTGCACCCCGATAAACTTAGTTTAGGGGCCTTTACCTCACATGAGCGGGGAGTATACGCCTCCTCTGTGTACATGCTGGTTATACCTTTCATCTACTTCCTGAGCAAGTACATCTTCCATGGCAAGATGACAAGTTTGTTTATCGCATTTTTCATCTTGGTATCCATCGTCTTCTTCCAGCACCGAACCGTGTGGATATCCACCGCGATGTTACTAGTCGTGTATTACCTGCTTATCAGATTTAAATCTGGCCTGTCGATTAATTTCATGAGTAAATTCCTGCCCATCGGTATCGTACTACTGATTGCAGGCATAGCCAGTAGCGCTTTCTTATTCTCGACGAACCCGGAGATCATTACCAAGATACAGGACAGTTTCTCCGACATAGAGAACTTCGATTCACAGGGAACAGGAGGCTGGCGCTATATTCAGTGGATGTCTTACCTGCCATTCATACAGGAAAACTGGCTAATAGGTATGCGCTTCGAAGGTTTTGAGCTGCCGATTCAGTTCTGGCGCGACGACACCAACGAGCCTGTATTCGACGACGGCCAAGGCCATCACTTCCACAGTTTTTATGTAGATATTCTTTTCTACACAGGATTTGTCGGACTTGCCATTTACTCCATCATGCCTATTTACGCAATCGCGAAGGGCCTGCGCTCCAAAGCCATGACTGTGAATCAGATTATCCTGATCGCCTTTATCAGCACAGGCTTTCTCTATGGTTTCTCGTATGTACTGCCAGTGTTTTATTATGCCATACTGGGCTGGGCAATTGTTGTAATGGAGGAAGATGGCGTAGAGCCAACCAGTTATCTGCGCGATTTTGCCGCTCGCTGGAAGGCGAAAGCAACCGGTCAATATCGCAAGCTAACAGCCGCCTGATAGCAGTAACTTCTGACGGCGATTTCAGTATATAAAACAAACATATTGTTATACCTTAATATTATGAGTAATTCTATTCCGAACACCCCTTTGCACACACCTGTGCTGTTAATAATATTCAATAGAGCTCATACCACACAACAAGTATTCGACCGTATCCGACAGGTAAAACCATCGCGACTCTATGTAGCCGCCGATGGCCCGAGACCTGGCGTGGAGACAGATATAGCTAAATGCGCCGAGACACGACGCATAGTAGAACAAGTAGACTGGGAGTGCGAGGTTAAAACGCTCTTCCAAGAGAAAAACTTGAAGTGCGGTGTGGCTCCAGCCACGGCAATCAGCTGGTTCTTTGAGCATGAAGAGTCCGGCATTATACTGGAAGACGACTGCGTGCCCTCCAAAAGCTTCTTTTGGTTCTGCCAAGAGCTTCTGGAAAAGTACAAAAACGATACACGCATCATGCACATCAGCGGCAACAACTACCTGAATGGCTGGCGTAAAGACAATGACTACTCCTACTACTTCTCAAACAAGGTGAATGCTTGGGGCTGGGCTACTTGGCGCAGGGCATGGCAGCTTTTCGATTTCAACCTGAAAGCATACCCGGAACTCAAGGCAAAAGGCTACCTGAAAGGCCTGTTCCTGAATAAGTTTGAGGAAACCTATCGCCTGAGTAAGCTCGAAGAAGCTTTCGCCAGCATCTCAAACGGCGACATCTGGGATTACCAGTGGGAGTTTACAGTGTATAGCAACTCAGGACTTTGCATTGTGCCGGAGGTAAACTTGGTGCGCAATATCGGCTTTGGGGAAGATGCTACACACACGTTTAACACTCACGATAACAAGGCACAAATCAGGGAAAATGAAATCGCCTTCCCGCTGCGCCACCCTCGTTTCGTAGTGCGCGATATCGAATCAGACACAAAAAACTTTAACCACTTGATCAAGGGCAAAGTTAGTTCAAAGCTTAAAAGTATCCTGAGCTTTAATTTATAAAACAATCCTATAACAACCCTTCTGATTTTCGTAGATGGTACTGCTCAGCTGCAACGCTGACAGCATGATCTGCACCTAACAACAGCATTACATTCAAATCATATGATAAGCATCATCATACCTGTTTTTAACAGAAAAGAATATACACGAGAGTGCCTTCTATCTTTAGGCAAACAAACAGACCAGCGTTTTAAAGTGGTTATTGTAGACGACGGCTCTACAGACGGCACAGAAGATATGCTTCGGGAAGAGTTTCCGGAAGTTGAAGTACTCAAAGGCAGTGGCAGTCTGTTCTGGACAGCTGGTGTAAACATGGGCATCCGGCATGCCCTGAAACAGGACGCTCAACTCATCATGACCATGAACAACGACGTGATCACGGATGAGCGCCTGATCGAGAAAATGTATTACTGGCATGAGCAAAAGCCTATGGCCCTGCTGGGCGCGCTCGAACTGGATGCCAATACGAAACAGCCGATCTTCGGGGGCGAGCGGTTGAACTGGTTGTTCAACACTATCGACGAAGTTCTGCCCTCCCTATCACAAGATGAACAAAAGGGTCTGCATGCTGTAACGCACCTCCCCGGAAGAGGCTTGCTTATACCTCGGGCGATATTTGAAAAGATAGGACTCTTCGACCAAGACAGGTTCCCGCATTATATTGCAGATTACGACTATACCCATACTGCCAGAAGAGCTGGGTTTGAACTGTATGTAAACTATGACGCCAAACTGCTCACCTATCCGGAAGAAAGCGGGGAGCGGCAAATAAGAAGCGAAAAGAGCTTTAAAAATTACTACAAGCACCTGTTCGACCTAAAAGGTGGCGGGAACTTGCGCGACTTTACTAGGTTCACGCTAAAGAATTGCCCCACTCCTTATATTCCATTACACTTGGCAAACGGCTATACGCGCAGGCTAATTGGGTATTTTTTAAGATAACACCACTTGGCGTACTTGTCCATTGATTTGAAGAAAGATTTTCCATACCTCAAAACACTAAGCATTGCTATACCCTTGGCGGTAATAGCAATGCTTTTTGCTTACTACTATACCCAAGGGCACCTGCCGGGTGCAAAAAATAGCGCCAAAGCCACATCAGCTGGCTATGATGACCCGATCGTGATCAGCAAAGGAGGCACTTACTCCGGCAACTGGGAGTCAAAAGACTCTGAAGTGCCTGCTGTGGAAATTAGGACGTCTGAGCCTGTCACTATCGAGAACTCCAATATACGGGGAGCCGGTTACCTGATTAAAAGTTGGGGACACGCGGCTAACATTACCATTAAGAATATCAAGGGCTACGGCCTTACTCCCACCCCATGGTTTATGTATGAGAAGCCCCGGCGGTTTCTGATCGTAAACGATTTTAAACATGTGGTGGTAGAAAATTGCTACATGGAGAACACAGCCGGCATTTACATTGGAGATGCCTACAAGGGTAATGGCAGTCCGGACAACACCATCAGGATTCGCTACAACGTGGCAAAGAATATTGACGGCCGCATTTATGATGGTTGGTACCGGTCACAGTTTGTACAGTTTAACTTCCGGAACCCGATACAGCATGCCGAGATCGCTTGGAACGAGGTGATCAACGAGCCGAACAAGTCACTTGTGGAGGACAACATTAACCTGTCTAACTCACGGGGCACGTCTGCTTCACCTATCCGCATTCACAACAACTACATTCAAGGGGCCTATCCATACCCGGCCGATAGCAAGGAGTTCTCAGGCGGTGGCATCATTGCGGACTCATGGTACGAGGACGGCATGGGCGATCCGAAGGAGGTAGCCACTGCCCATGTGAAGGTATACCATAACCAGACCGTAAACCTTGGTAACTATAACTATGCCATTGCAGGCGGCAATAACATCGAGGTTTTTAACAACCGCGCCGTAAACGCTGCCCGCTTTGAAAACGGTGAAAAATTTAAGATGTGGACACAGGGGCTGTACGGCTACGACTTCTACAAAAAGAATTCAACCTTTAACAATACCTTCCATGGCAATGTGATCGGTATTATGGGACAAGACGGTAGAAACGACAACCACTACTTTCCGGACGGTACAGTGCGTGAACACAGCAATACCTTCATTAAAGGTGAGATAACAAAACAAAGCGAAAGAGCTGAGTATCAGAAATGGAAATCCAAACTAGAAAGAAACAACATCGTCCTTGGTCCTTCTCTAGCACAGCCCATAAAATCAACTGAACCGTCCACTATTCAATAGCCGGCAAATCTGCAGGCCGAAATCTGGCTCAGGCGAAGGATGTATATTCCCATCACCTAGCCGTTTTTGTATTCCCCATCCAAAATCACCCGCACCATCTCCCATTCCTGAGAGTTTCAACATAATCAATTCAAAGTTACAACACCTTTAAAAAGACCAAACAGGAAATACACTATTATTAAATATATTATATTTCATATATTTATCATTTTCACATCCCTCTAATACTAATTGTAGGCTAGTATTCTATATTTATAATTAACAATTATTAACATAATTACAATAAATATTGTTTTAATTTAAATATATAATTTGTATTATTTATATTTTTGTAACCTTTTTTAGTCAGTCAGCAGGTCCAAAAACGCCTTTTTTAAGCTTAAATGAGACTTATAGCAGCACTTAACAATTGAAATATTCAAAGTACTTATGATTTATTCAAGAATAAATCAAAAAAGACTGGTTTTTCTAAAATATTCCGACTTATATTTGCAACAACTTATATATGAAGATAGACGCACCGGTTCGCCAAGCTTAATATTTTCATAAAAAGCACCAAGCAGTAGATCAGCTTCTTTATTTGAAAACAGTAAATGCTTGGTGTCTTGTAAGGAGTATATTTTTTAAATTTTTCAACTTTTAGCCAAAAAGATGAATACAATTTCCACTCAGGGGACTAAGTGGGCGGGGACAACTCTGTCTGCTTTCATTCTCACACTCGTAGCCTTTCTGTTCTCGACAGGTTTCGTTAATGCCCAGACTTACAGTGGGCCATTAGTAATCACAAAAGGAGGTACCTATACAGGCAACTGGGAATCAAAGGATTCCGAGGTAGCTGCTGTAGATGTACGTACTTCCGAACCAGTAACCATTGTTAACTCAAACATCAGAGGTGCCGGTTACCTGATCAAAAGCTGGGGTTATTCAGCTAACATTACAGTAAAAAACACGAAAGGTTACGGTCTTACTCCTACGCCATTCCGCGACTATAAAAAACCACGTCGTTTCGTTACAGTTAATAATTTCAAGCATGTGGTGGTAGAAAACTGCTACATGGAGGGCACAGCCGGCATTTATGTTGGCACGCGCTACGAAGGTGACGGATCGACCAACAACACGGTAAAAATACGCTATAACAAAGCCAAGAACATCGACGGACGTGTATACGGTGGTCAGCGTGAGCACTCACAGTTCGCTCAGTTCAATTTCCGTGGTAACCTGCCACACGCTGAAATCGCTTGGAACGAGGTGATCAACGAACCGAACAAGTCGCTGGTGGAAGACAACATCAACCTGTCTAACTCACGCGGTACTTCTGCTTCACCTATCCGCATTCACAACAACTACATTCAGGGAGCTTACCCATACCCAGCAACAGATACTAAGTTCTCAGGCGGCGGTATCATCGCTGACTCTTGGTACCAAGACGGCATGGGCGACCCGGCCTCAGTAGCCACTGCTTACGTGAAGGTGTACGATAACCAGACTGTAAACCTCGGTAACTACAACTACGCCATTGCTGGTGGTAACAACATCGAAGTATTCAACAACCGCGGTGTAAACTCTGGCTTGTTTGACGATGGCTCCCGCATGAACACACACAACGTAGGCATATATGGTTACGACTACTATAAGAAAGGTGCTACCTTCAATGCGGTAATGCGCAACAACGTTACTGGCGTAATGAGCCAAGGCAGCCTGTTCGACAAAAACTATTTCCCTGACGGCTTAGTGAAAAATGAGAATAACCCATATATCGGTGGTAACATCACAAAGCAGCAAGAGAAGAATGAGTATAGCTCATGGTTATCGAAGCTGAGCAGCAACGGTATTACACTTGGTCCCAACGGATCTGCTCCAACTCAAACTACACAACCTGCTCCAACTGAGCCAGTTGCTACTGCCCCGGTTGCATCAACAGAGCCAGCTCCAACTACAGGTGGCACCACCAGCACTGCAACAGGTACAGGCAAGATCACCCGCGATTTCTGGAGCAACGTGCACGGCTCGACCGTGAGCGTGATCCCGGTGGGCACCAAGCCGACTGCAACCTCTGAGCTGAGCTCTTTCGAGGCGCCTAACGGACAGGGCAACAACTACGGCCAGCGCATCAGAGGCTACGTGACGGCACCGACATCGGGCCAGTACACCTTCTGGATCGCGGCAGACGACGTGGCCGAGCTATACCTGAGCACCTCCGAGGACCCTGCCAAGAAAGTGAAGATCGCCTTCTCCAGCACGTGGACCAACGCCCGCGAGTGGAACAAGAGCGCCAGCCAGCAGTCTGCCAAGATCACCTTGGAGGCCGGCAAGCGCTACTACATCGAGGCCCTGATGCTGCAGGGCGGCGGCGGCGACAACCTGGCCGTGGGCTGGCAGCTGCCAGACGGCGCCTTGGAGCGCCCGATCGCTGGAAACAAGCTATCTGAAATGGGCAGCACTGCTCCTGTAGTTTCTACTCCAATAGCTACTACCCCAACACTGACGCCAGCAGGCAAGATCACCCGCGACTTCTGGAGCAACGTGCACGGCTCGACCGTGAGCGTGATCCCGGTGGGCACCAAGCCGACTGCAACCTCTGAGCTGAGCTCTTTCGAGGCGCCTAACGGACAGGGCAACAACTACGGCCAGCGCATCAGAGGCTACGTGACGGCACCGACATCGGGCCAGTACACCTTCTGGATCGCGGCAGACGACGTGGCCGAGCTATACCTGAGCACCTCCGAGGACCCTGCCAAGAAAGTGAAGATCGCCTTCTCCAGCACGTGGACCAACGCCCGCGAGTGGAACAAGAGCGCCAGCCAGCAGTCTGCCAAGATCACCTTGGAGGCCGGCAAGCGCTACTACATCGAGGCCCTGATGCTGCAGGGCGGCGGCGGCGACAACCTGGCCGTGGGCTGGCAGCTGCCAGACGGCGCCTTGGAGCGCCCGATCGCTGGAAACAGACTGTCTCCGATTACAGCAGTTGATGGTCTAGTTGCATCCTCTACATCTGCATTACAGGCTGAGACAACTGATAGCAACATCGCTTTCGACAAAGTAAGCGCTTACCCGAATCCTTTCAACGATGTGGTAACACTTGACTTGGGCAAAGAGGAGATCAAACTACAGGAAGTTGTAATTCTTGATCAAGCTGGCGCAGTGGTATACAAAGAGGCTAACTTGAAAGTGGAGAACAACAAGCTAGTAATGAACCTGTCAGCTTCCGGATTAAGGTCAGGTCTTTACTTCCTGAAGTATACAGACACTACCGGTAAGAGCAATACCATTAAGCTGATCAAAGAATAAGCACAGCTTAGCGAAAAACAGATTACCTTGAAATTGATTAAAGGGTAAGCCAATAGAATCTAGCGGTTGGCATTGACAACCAGAAACAATAAAGCGGTACAGGGATTCCCTGTACCGCTTTACTTTTATAAGCTCATACGTTTCCAATCACGCTGAGATCGGTGCTTAGAAGCCACTTCTTTACAAGGAAAGAAAGGCCCCTAAACCTATTGAGATGAAACAGCTCAGATTTACTTGCTGGGCTGTTTCATCTTATATTACTGTTTGCGATCAAATTTCCAGGTAAACACACCTAGTCTGGATGTTGTTTTCTGATCATCTGGAGCGCCCTCGGGGAAGCCAGCCCATTCTTTTTCCTCTACCCAGTACATTTCTGAATTTGAGAAATTTTGAATTTTATACCGGCCCGTCAGAGAGCCCTGCTGCACTTCTATAATGTTAGGATCGTTAGGATCCGGGAACCTGTAAGTTAGCACTTCCGGGTTAGCGTTGCCTGGCACAGAGATCGTAACGCGTTTGCCGTCGAACCTGAATGCTGTCTGATACTGCACTGAGTCCTCAAACATCACTTCATCATCAATGGAGTAGTACACTCTTTTTATTTGCGTGTTTATCCATTCGCCACGCATCGTTGCATCAATATCTGAAACCGGTGGTATAAATTCTTCTTCGTCATCGTCCTTACATGAAGTAAAAACGAGGGCAAACAACAATGGTATCAGCAATAACTTTTTCATATAGAAATCACAGTTAATGTAAGTAAGGGTATTTTAGCTTAAATGATAGATTGTCCGCCAGTAGGACGTATAGGTTTGGGTGCTTTTCCTTTCATATTACGAACTACATTTTGCAGAGTTTGAGAACTAGGCATCGCAATTATATTTTTTATAAAAAACAGCATTAATGGGCCACCACCAGTTTTCGGTTAAGCGTTTTGTTACTGCCAGCCACTGTCAGATTATAGATGCCCGGTGATAAAGCCGCTCCGACTGGCAATGTCAGATTTAGTTCGCCAAACGCATCGGTTCGTACCTGTTGCCCATGCACTTGCCTTCCAGAAGCATCTGTTATCATGAAAGTCACTTCTTCGCTTTCCTTTAGATTAGCAATCTCGATGGTAACCTCCTCTCCCACCGCGGCAGGATTCGGATATATTCTGAATGAGGATGCAATAGGTGAGCGGTCCTGTAAAAGGATGGTATTTGAATAGGTAAAGGTACCATCCACACGAACCAACCGGAGCCTGTAATACCCTTGTTCTTTGAGTGGCATCTCGTCCCTAAAGGTATAGTCGATGGCAGCCGTTGTGGTACCGGAGGCTTTCACCTGCCCAATGGCTGTAAAATTTTCCCCGTCTTCGGAACGCTCTACTTCGAAAAAGTCTGTGTTAAGCTCGTAAAAGGTTCTCCAGTCAAGAATTACGGCTTTTTGGTTGAAGGTTTCCCCATCCGCATAGCGTCCCTCAAAACTCAGGAATTCTGTCAGCTCAGTGTATACATCTATGAAGCGTTCTTTAATCTCTTCTGGAGTAAGCGCTCTTCCGAAAAACTTCACCTCATCCATATCACCCTCATATTGGTAGCTGACAAGTACACTTGAATTAAAGTAGCCTATAGTGACAGGCGAACGGCTCGCAAACCCATTATTATGGGAGAAACTTCCTGCTGCAATTTGCTCACCATCCACATACAGCCTAGTAGCCCCGGAACCACCATCACGGACAGCCACAAGCTGATGCCATACTCCATCATTCAGCTTTGGTCCCGCAGAACCTACAAAGCCACCCTCAAAGCCAATATCGGGCAGATAAAAAGCAGCTTTTCGATCTTTATTGAGCCCTAGCCACCACTGTGACGGAGAGTCTTTTGCATGGCGGCCGACCAGTACTTGGTTCTGGGCTTCGCTAGCACCCTCTTTGGTTTCCGTGCGGAGCCACAGCTCAATCGTAAAACTCTCGTTCGCTTTCCAATCGAAATTCGGGCTACCAATAACATCCAGCCCCGTGTCACTTCCATTGAAACGTTGCGCCATACCTACTGCACCCTTTACTGCAGCAGGCCGTTTTTTTATTTCTGGAACGGCATCGATAGGTGTATAAACGTCGGCGAAGCGATTACCTGAACCCTCATTCAGTGTCCAGTGGTGCAGTATCCCGATGGGTTCCTCCGTAGCAGGCCGCACGTTTATTTCAAACCGTTGCGGCTCACTGTCACCGACACTGTTGCTTGCTTTTAGCTCAACAGTAAAAGTTCCCTCCTGCGTTGGCACCCAACTAACTTCCCCCAAACGGAAGTCAACCCGCATGCCCGGCAAATTGGACAGGAGCGTATAGCTTGGGGCAGGGTTACCTGTGGCCTTGGCTTCGTATGTATACTGCTGCCCAACTGTGGCAAACGTAATGGGGGTTGAGACAATTTCAGGGGCAAATTGGCGTGATCCGCAATAATCGCCCGCACCCTTATTGTAGCGTGCACGCATCTCTGATTCAGGCAAATCCCGGTTGTAAACACTAAACTCATCTGTCACGCCATCGAAGCGGAACATACTGCCCAAGTCAAGATACCCGACGGTTACGGGGCTTTGAGACTCAAAACTTCCTCCGTATTTTTTCACATCGATGCGCAGATCGTCTACCCGGAAGCCGTCTACATACAGTTTAGTAACCTGAGGGCCACCCACCCGCACCACGGCCAGATGGTGCCATTGGCCATCGAAAAGGTTAACCAGTTTCTGGTAATCGGTCACAGTGTGGGATACGCCAGCATTGTCTTTCATATCAAACACGGCGAAGCCCTCTGGACTTACGCCAAGCCACCAAGCCGCTGGTCCGTTGGTTGACCTGCGCCCGATGATAACTTGATTCTCGGACTTGTTGTTAACCTGCACCCACACCTCCATCGTGAAGTTACTGTTCTGGTTCCATTCAAAGTTTTCTATGTCCGAAATAAGCAATCCCGTGTTGGAACCGTTAAAGCGCTGCCCACCGGCAAAGCGACTGTCAGCGGGTACGGGACAATCTGTACAGGTGGCGCGAATGCCAGTTACATCATCGATATAACTGCCAGCTTCTTTTTCGTCTAGAGTGAAATAGTGCACCAAGCCCGGAGGGCAGGAAGACTGAGCCAGCGCCACTGTCTGAGCCGCCAAGCTAAACAGCACACCGAGTACGGTTGCCAAGACCACTTTGCGCTTACAGTCCCATAGGTATGAATGAAGGTGTTGAATAATGTACCTGACGGTATATGCTCTCATATAGGCTTAAAAATATCTGTATCACGGCATTTTGCTGATGCTCGTCAATTAGTGTCGGGTTGTTTTGTGGTATAATTCAGAGCTGAACAGCCGCTGTTCTAAGCAAAATACTAGTTCGCAACATCGCCTGTCCTTTACGAGGAGTATAGATTAACTGTTGTATTAGAGTACAATAATATTACGCCGTTAAGACAGAGAGGTTCGGCTGTAGGAGGCAATAAATAATACAAAAGAAGACTCGTTGCGGGAGGGGGTTGTTACGGTTGGAACAATGTCCAGATGAGCCAGCACTTGATTAGAGATAACACAGCATCGCCTCAGCTATACCTGCTTTCAAGGCGCCTACCCAATTTAGACTGAAAAAAACGTCTTTTGCAACAGCTATTTACTTTGCCCACCGTATAGAATCCTGCACAATTATTACGCCTTTACTATACAGTCAGAAAAATATATACCGGATTCCTAAACCTTTTGGACTGACTGGTAATATAATAGAGAAGTAAGCTTTCTGTTTTCTCTCCCTGTATTCCACGATACTTGGTGAGCAGCTACACGGCATGAGAAAATACTGTTCTCACACACCCCTAACAGTATCAATGTATGTTATTTAACTCTACTGAATTCTTCATATTCTTCCCGGTAGTAGTTACCCTCTACTTTTTAACCCCTCCTAATCGCAGATGGCTCATCCTGCTGCTGGCCAGCTATTATTTCTATGCCTCTTGGAAGCCGGCTTATACCTTGATCCTTATTTTCTCAACTATTGTGGACTACGGCTGTGGTCGTGCCATGGGTAAGTATAGCGACGAAGACAAAGCGAAACGCAAGCCTTTCCTCTGGATCTCACTGCTCTCCAACTTGAGTATCTTAGGGCTGTTCAAGTATTACAACTTTTTTAACGACAGCGCCCGCGAAGTGGCAGGGGCACTGAACATGAGCTATGCCGTGCCGGCCTTTGAACTGCTGCTTCCTATGGGCATCTCGTTCTATACCTTCCAGACCATGAGCTACTCCATCGACGTATACCATGGCCGCATCAAACCGGAGCGGCACTTTGGGGTGTTTGCGCTGTTCGTGACTTTTTTCCCGCAGCTGGTGGCAGGACCCATAGAGCGCGCAGGCAACCTGTTGGGGCAGCTTAAAGCTTACCACGAGTTCAGCTACAACCGCATAGTAGGTGGGCTTAGGCGCATGGGGTGGGGCTTTTTCAAGAAAATCATGATCGCCGACAACTTGGCCCTGATGGTGAATCAGGTATACAATAACCCCACCGACTACGAAGGCATCACCCTCATTATCGCCACGATTTTCTTTGCCTTCCAGATCTACTGCGACTTCTCGGGCTACTCCGACATTGCCATTGGGGCGGCGCAAGTCATGGGCTTCCGACTGATGGAAAACTTCCGCAGACCCTACTTCTCCAAGAGCATATCGGAGTTCTGGAGCCGCTGGCACATTTCCCTCTCCTCTTGGTTCCGGGACTACCTGTACATTCCGCTGGGCGGTAACCGGGTAGTGAAATGGCGCTGGTACTACAATCTTTTCATTACTTTTTTGGTGAGCGGTCTGTGGCACGGAGCCAATTGGACCTTTGTCGTGTGGGGTGCCCTGCACGGCTTTTATCTAGTGTTTGCTATCGTCACCGCCAAACAGCGCGATGCCCTAGCCGATAGCATGGGCCTGACTAGTAGGCCACTGCTCTATAAGTGGGTACAGGTGCTGAGCGTGTTTGCACTCGTGCTATTTTCATGGGTCTTTTTCAGGGCCAATTCCATTGGGGAGGCCTTTTACATCCTACAGAGTAGTTTTGCCGGCTTGGGTAACATCCGCCAGTTGATTACTGGCGTTGACCTTGACCATATTCTGTTCATGGATCAGGGCTTCAAAGTGTTTGCCGTATCGGTGATTTCCATCATGATCATGGAAACGGTTCACCTCATACAGCGCCATGGCAGCGTGTCGCAATTGATCAACCGAAGGCCTGCGGTAGTGCGCTGGGCGTTTTACTATGTGGCTATTATTACCATGCTGCTGTTCGGGCAGTTTGGGCATCAGGAGTTCATTTATTTCCAATTCTAGGTATGGGAGACGATGGAAAATAAAGACTTGAAAAAATTACTCCGAAAACTGGCCCTGCTTGTACTCCCGTTTGTGCTATGGCCACTTATTGAGGCCATTGTGCTGCCCATGAATTTCTTTACGTTCAGGATTTGGGAAACCATTTCTGTGAATTCCATGCGTGTGATGTCGGGCCCATTCTACCCAAACATGCACATGAAAATGGAGGAAGAGGGAGAATTGGCACCACACACTAAATATGCCGAGAAAAAGCTGGTGGAGTGGTATACCGACCCCTATGGTTACCGCAACCGCGACACCAAGGCGGAAGTGCTCCTGATTGGGGACTCAAATATTACAGGTGCCAAGCTATCGCAGGAGGAAACGCTGGCAGAGGTGCTGGAGCGCCAACTGGGCAAGGAAGTATACTCTTTCGCACCGGCCACCATAAACAGGTTTCTGGGCACCAAGCGCTTTGAGGAGAGTCCACCGGAAGTGGTGATCGTCTCGAGCATCGAGCGCCGTATACCTGAACTGCAGCCTGTTGGAGCAACCGGCATAGGCTCAAAGGTCAGAGACCGGACAGGATCTGTTATCAATGCTTCGCCGGTGCTTACGTGGCTGGCCGTGACGGCAGACCGCGTTTCCAAACTAGCTCTCTACCGCCGCACACTGGCCAACATCGAGCGTAAATTCGGGCGTAAGGAGTACATCGCCTTCCAAGACGAGTTTTTTATGGAAGGTGAGTACGCCAACCGCGACTTCAGCGACGAGGAGATAGACTACATAGCCGATTTGCTGGAGAGCTACAAACAAGCCCTGTCCGAACGTGGCATCGCATTTGTTTTTATGCCCATTCCTAACAAAGAGAACATCTACCACCAGCTACTTCCATCCCGCAAAAAGCCGGATTTTCTGCCTCGCCTGATGGCCGAGTTGCAGAAACGGAATATTGAGGTTGTAAACACACAGCAAGTGTTTGAGCATCTGTACCATAAAGAGAAAAAACCCTTATACCCTGCAGATGACGCACATTGGAACGACATCGCGGTGGAAGCTGCCGCAAGCCTGTTGGCACAGCACTTGCAAGGCGAACAACCGGAACACAGGTCAGATGCCCGTCACTTAGTAAAAAAAACAGATTGATGGTATAACACAGCCTTATCCGGTAAATGAACGTATAGCTCTAAATCTAAAATCAAAGCATGAAACCAAAGGTTTTTTACGATAAATCCACTAAGCGCCTAAAAAAGATACTCGGCAGAGTCATTCCTCGTAACACCCGCTTTAGGCCCAACGGCGTGTACCGCATCAACCTGAACGACCGACGCACCTGCAACAATGCAGAAGTGAAGGTTCACAGTATTTATCCCAATCTGGTGACGCCACTCGAGATCAGCGAGGAGCTTTACAAGGCCTGCTCCGATTATTGGAAGCCTAAGCGCAGCGTTACCACGGACTACTTAGTGGTGGAAGTGCCAAACGGCCGCGTATACACTGATAATGAGAGTAGTGTGGCAATCGTGACGCAGCTAAACCGGGTGGTGGAGAATGTCACGCTAAGCTTGACTGACGGGAAAGTGACCGACCCGGAACAAAACAACATCTTTGATCAGAGCTATTTTCAGGCGCCTACCCGTTTCAAGGGCACGGTATTTAGTTTGCTCACAGGTGGTGCAGGCCTCAATAACATCGGCCACTGGTTTTTAGATGTATTGCCACGACTGCACTTGCTCCGTGAAAGTGGCCTGTACGACGAAGTGGACTGGTTCCTAGTGCCGAGCACCCGCTACAGCTACCAAACCGAGACACTCGAGCTGCTGGGAATACCCGCTGACAAGATTATTACTGGTGTGGAGTACAAACACCTAACCGCTGATAAGATCATAGCCTCTACGGCTCCCCGCGGCAACCATACCTTGGTGCCACGCTGGTTGGGGCAATACGTCCGTGACTCTTTCCTGCCATTAGTACAGAACGAAAAACCTACTATGGAGGAGAAAGCGCCCTACCTGTACATCAGCAGAAGCGACTCCGCCATACGCAATGTGCTAAACGAAAAAGAGCTACTGGAAGCTTTGGAGGCTTATAAATTCAAATCTATTGTTTCGAGCAAGTATAGCATCTTGGAGAAAATCAGGATGTTCTCGCAGGCCAAAGTAGTAGTATCCGCCACAGGAGCAGGTCTGATCAGTATGTTCTTCTGCAAGCCCGGCACCAAGATCATTGAGATCTTCCACGAGGGCTTTGTGATAGAGCCATTCTATGACATCGCCACCAAGATTGACTTGGACTACGACTACATCATCTGCAAAGGTGATAAAAAAGTGCATGATGCCACTGAAGGGCAGCGACAGCACTTGTTCGTGGAGACAGACCAAGTGGTGGAGATACTTGATAAAATGCGCAAAAGCTCAGAAAAGACGAGTAATGTTGAAACTGTGTAGGCGAAAGTCTGCCTTAGGCTATAATAAACCCGCCTCTGCGACTTCGGTCGTAGGGGCATTTTTCTTTTTGGCCCGGATCACATCCTCATAAATGGAGATGAGCATGCGGTAGTTTGCTTCTGGGGTATAGTTTGCTTCGTAACTTTGGCGGGCCGCAGCTCCCATTTTGGAGACCAATGCTGGGTCTTCCGCTAAAATTTGCACTTTCTCAGCCAGCTCGGTGGCATTGCCGGGGGTATAGTGCAGTCCGTTAACGCCGTCTTCGACTAGTTGCTCCGCACCGCCTATTTTGGCCGCTATGGCTGGTGTTCCGGTCGAAAAGGCCTCAATGATGGTCATGCCGAAGGTTTCCATCCATTCAGAAGGGAATATGAGTGCTTTAGCAGTCTTAAGCTCCTGTTCTACCCTATCCAGCTTCTGATAGCCCAGATACTCCACATTTGGATATTTTGCAACATGCTGCTCCACTTCCGCTCTCATAGAGCCATCCCCTATTATTTTCAGTTTGAAAGGGTATAGTTCAGTCGCTTTTAGAAGTGTGCTTATACCTTTCTCCGGGGACAGTCGGCCAACAAAAAGAAAATGATCGCCTCTTTCGGCTTCACTCAGACCCAAGTCAGCTGTAAAGTTTGGTTTTACAACCAACTGCTCTCGTCTGGGTTTGAGGGATGAGTTGAAAAACAAATCACTGCCCCCTTTTGTGAGCGTGATGAAACGGTCCACTTTGTGCTGCCAAGTACCCAAAAGCTTATGCACACCGGTAGCCAGTACAACGGAAGCCGTCTGGAACATGGAGTTGCGGTAGGCTTTGTCTAAGATGGCCTGTATAGGAAAAGTCTTATGCACGTTCTCCATGTGGGTGCGGCCGTTGTAATGCAGGTATGCGCTCGGGCAGATCAGACGGTAATTGTGCAGGGTCATGACAATGGGCACACCCAGTTTATGGGCGACATCAAACACGGCAGGCGAAATCAATGGAAAAAAGTTGTGCACATGGATGATATCCGGCTGAAAAGCTTTGATCTTCGCTTTGAGCATGCGAGCGCTCTTAGTGTTATAAACCACTCCCAGCGCAGCACCTAGTTTCTCAGAAATCGAGTTCACATCCTCGTTAGAGAGCGTGAACCTATCCACTGTATGACCGTGACTTTCCAGCAATGCAGCCTCAGCATAGAAAACGGTGTCTTCGCCAGCGGATATTTTATAGTGATTGTGAACCTGAAGGATACGCATGAAAGGATGAGTTAAAGCAATGCTATTGTTATAAGCTTGGATCGTGTTTGTTTTGAGGTATAGCTTTCTGCCAAAGGATACGTGTAAAATTATCTCCTGTTTGCGAGGGCATATCAATCAGCTAAAATCCCGTCTAGGCCATACCTGACCAAGACGGGATTTTGCCTGTTGCTGTACTGTTATAAAACCAGAAGCCAGCTTAGGCCAACGCGGTTTTGTTCGGTTCCTGTTCATTTGCCTCAGCAAAGGCAGCGGCAAAATACTGGCGCTGTTCTTCGCGCAGTTTATCGATTGTCCGACCCTCTGGCAAGATCACATCGTCGTAGGTCAGCACTTGGTCTTTGGGAATATCACGCTTCAGCACACAGCCTTCGGCTACACCGATCGGCAGGAGATTCTCGCGCTCGGTCACGTCGGCATTCTCGCACAGGCCGTAAGTCATGTAGTGGCCGATGCCATCGATGGTCTCACCGGCTTTCAAGTCTTTTTTGGCGGCAGTCACCACTTCCACGTACGGACGATCCAGCGGTGTGAGGGCAGCGTCGTTGAAGAGCACAGCTCTGGCAACGGTGAGCGGCACTTCGAGGTGGCATAGGTGGTACGGGGTATAGAAACAGTACAGCGGCCCCTCTCCCATCTTGTAGTAGTTTAGGTAGTGCTGCTGCGTCGGGTTATCCTGTGTGGCGAGTACAAATACGCCACCAGCCGGCTCGGCTATACCTACTACATAGTCTACGATGCCGGGACCGTTGGTAAGTTCTTCCAGCGGAAACAGATTCACCGACTCCCTGATATTGGCTCCCTGTGGTGCGTAGGGGCCCAGCATACCCCGTTTGGCAACGCGCATACCTGTTCCGTTGGCCACGATGGCCTGCTCAAAAGAGATTTTGGTGCCATCGGCAAAGGAAGTTACCATAGCCGGGTTTTGTCCCCAGCGTTTAGCGAAGCCTTCCTGTGTTGTTGGGTTGCGGTAGGGGTCGTGCAGTCCTTTGATGTTACCACAAAGCACTGGCTTCATGCCAATGGACTTCACATAGCGGTACAAGTTCATGATCACGCCCGGCTGGTCACCGTCCACATTCGTGAACACCACTCCAGCCTTGTCAGCATACACCTTCAGGATTGGACCAACTGTTCCATCCACCTCAGCATCCATCATAATGGTGTGCTTCCCATTCCGGATTGCCTCCAAAGCCACTTGTGCACCAAATTCCACAGCTCCAGTTACTTCCAGTATAGCGTCAATCCCTTCGGCACGGCATAGGAGCATCGGGTCGTTGGTGATGCTATACCTGCCGTTGCGAATGTTTTCCTGCAGGGCTTCTACAGAGGCCACTTCCTCCACCTCGGCTATACCTGCCTCGTTGTAAGCTTCGCGGGCACGCTCGATGGTGCGGTTCGAGATCGCCACCAGTTCCATACCCGGCACGTGATTCTTTATTTGCAGTGCCACGCCTTTGGCCATAAATCCAGCCCCTACCATGCCCACACGGACAGGTCGGCCTTCGGCTTCTCGTTTGGCTAATGCGGTATCTATAATGATCATAGTCTTTCTTTTTAATAGGCTATACCTTCGTCGAGCTTACAAAGCTGACTGCTCAGGTATAGCTTCCAGTAAAGGATGGTTCTGGTCTTTCTCCGAAATAATCTGCGGCTCGACTGGCCACTGAATATTGAAAGCCGGATCGTTCCAGCGGTGGCCACGCTCCGCTCCTGCCGCATAAAAGGCTGTCACTTGGTACATCACGTCGGAGTTGTCCTCTAATGTCAGGTAGCCGTGTGCGAAGCCTTCCGGCACATAGAGCATGCGGTAGTTGTCAGCGGTCAGCTCCACGCCTATCCACTGCTTATACGTTTCAGAGTCCGGCCGCAGATCCACGATCACGTCGTAGATGGCGCCACGGGTGCAGCGTACGAGTTTGGTCTCGGCGTGCGGGGCCAGTTGCATATGCATGCCGCGCAGGGTGCCTTTTTTGTAGTTATAGCTCACATTGGCCTGCACCAGATTGGTGTTTAAACCATACTGCTCAAACTCCTGCTGGCAGTAGGCCCGGCCGAAAAAGCCACGCTCATCCTCTAGCTTTTTGATGTCGATGATGTAAGCGCCTTTTAGTTTGGTTTCTGTAAAGATCATGTGTGTTGATGTATTTGAAAAACACCTGCAAAGGGCTGCCTTACAGGTGTCTGTCGTTCAGATTTTAAGATGTCAGTACAGGCTGTTCGTCTCCCAGATATTCTGCGATCTGCCCCATCGTGAATTCTTTGATGTCAGTTATCCCTTCATGGTAGGTCTTGTACCAACCGATGGTACGCTCAATGGCTTGCGCTGAGTTATACTTTGGCGTCCATCCCAGTTCTACCAGCGCTTTGCTGATGTCGAGTTTGAGCAAGCCGGCTTCGTGTGGTTGGTTTTTGAGTTCCGGCTTGTCGTAGCTGCCCGAGCCCCATACCTGTAGCGCTTTTTGCACTAGGTCCTCTACAGGGCTGTTATCGCCGGCTTGCGGACCAAAGTTCCAGGCACCGCCAAAGGCTTTCGGGTTTTGGGCCAGTTTCGCGCCCAACAACAGATAGCCACCCAACGGCTCGAGCACAAGTTGCCACGGACGCACCGCATTCGGGTTGCGAACCGTTACTGGTTCCCCTACCCGCAAAGCACGCACAATGTCAGGAATAATACGGTCTTTTGCCCAGTCGCCACCACCAATCACGTTACCGGCACGGGTACTGGCAATCGCTTTCTGGTGCTTGTCATAGGCTTCCGGATGGAAGAACGAACGGGTATAGGATGAGATCACCAACTCTGCACAGGCTTTGCTGGCGCTGTAAGGGTCGTAGCCACCCAGTTGGTCGGTCTCGCGATAAGGGTATACCCACTCCTTGTTCTCGTATACCTTGTCGGTTGTGATGAGCACTACCGTGCAGGGCTTTTCCAGTTTCCGTACCGCATCCAGCACATGGGCCGTACCCACGGCGTTCACGGCAAAGGTCTCCGACGGAAACTCATAAGATAGACGCACCAGCGGTTGGGCTGCCAGATGGAAGATAAAGTCTGGCTGAAATCGCAGCACAGCCTCTTCCACGGCTTCTTTATCCCGGATATCAGCAATCACGGACTCGCATAGGCTGTCGCCGTCAATCAGCTGATACATGTCCTCTTTGGTTTCAGGAGCGAGGGCATAGCCCATTACCTCAGCGCCAAGGGAGTGCAGCATTTGCAACATCCAAGAGCCTTTGAAACCGGTGTGGCCCGTCAGAAATACTTTTTTGTTTTGATAGGTTTGCTGCAGAAATTCTCTCTTCATCAGCTTATGTTTCGCTAAAGGGTCAGGTATAGGATATGTTATACGCAGGCGGCAAACATTCCGGTATACCTTCCGCCGTTTAGGCATTTACAGGTTGGTTGTTTATCACTTTATACCATGGGGCCTTGCCTTGTAGGATTAGCTCCTCCAGATAATTCTTATCACGAAGTGTATCCATTGGCTGCCAGAAACCGGTGTGCTTGTAAGCCGCTAGTTCACCCGCCTTGGCCAGATACTCCATTGGCTCACGCTCCCATGTGGTCTGGTCACCTTCAATATAGTCGATCACGGCTGGTTCCAACACGAAGAAACCACCATTTATCCAAGGCTGGTCGCCACCGGTTGGCTTCTCTTGGAAGTGCCGCACATGCGTGTCTCCACCAGATAGCGTAAAGGCTCCGAAACGCCCCGGCTGCTGTACCGCTGTAAGCGTTGCCAGTGTACCCTGCGCTTTGTGAAAGGCGATGGACTCGCTGATGTTGATGTCACTTACACCGTCCCCGTAGGTCATGCAGAAAGTCTCATCACCAAGGTACTCGCGCACGCGCTTCAGTCGGCCACCTGTAAGGGTGCCCTCTCCGGTATCTACCAAGGTCACTTTCCACGATTCAGTGTTATTTTGATGCACCTTCATGCTGTTGTTGCTCATGTCGAAGGTCACATCCGAATTATGCAGAAAGTAGTTGGCGAAGTATTCTTTGATCATGTGGCCTTTGTAGCCACAGCAAATCACAAATTCATTGATGCCATGGGCTGAGTATATTTTCATGATGTGCCAAAGGATGGGCTTGCCGCCGATTTCCACCATGGGCTTCGGCCTGATGCCACTCTCCTCACTGATGCGGGTTCCGTATCCGCCTGCCAGTATTACAGCTTTCATTTATTTCTAAGGGTTTGGGGTGAATGTTCTATTTTGAATTTTGTCCTCTATACGACAATTACTATATTTTGATTTTGCTAAGGCTGATTTTCCGACATGATTCGTTCGAGTAATTTGATTATCAGAAGCTTGCATGTTATAACACGCCTCTAGCATGAGCGGTGCAACATCCTTGCTGTACTTATACCTCTAATTATGCTTATGGTTTTGAGTTATGTTTCTGGTATGCGTGGTGGCAACGGTAGTTACTGAAGAAAAGGTCCGTAAAAAATGCGCTACCTAGGGATGAAACCTGTGTAGCGCATTCATGGCTATTGTCAGTTAAGTGTTACAGAAGATGTCTTTCTGTGCTTATTGCCCGGCAAGAGCAAATCTTTGAGGGTCAGGTATACGAAGGTGCTGTTGGTAACCAGATAGCGCTTCCAAAGGCGCTTTGGCTCTTGGTACAGGCGGTAGGTCCATTCCAGCGACCAGTCGCGGGCCCATTTAGGAAGTCGCTTTTCTAAGCCAGCGTACGTCATGTATGCCTGCCCGACACCCAGCATGCAGGCCTTTACGCGGCCTTTGTGCTCTGCCATCCAGCGCTCCTGCTTCGGACAGCCCAAGGCCACAAACACCAAGTCTGCGCCGGTAGCGTTAATCATATCCACGATTGATTGATCTTCCTCTTTCGTCAACTGACGGAAGGGCGGAGAATAATAGCCAGCCACTCTCAAGTTAGGGTGCTTTGCATTGGCGGTAGCCACCACAGCCTCCAGCACGTCGTCGGTTGAACCATAGAAGTATACCGACTTGCCTCTTGCGGCGGCCTCTTCGATCAGCCGCGGCATCAGGTCCATACCCGGCACGCGGTCCTGCTGCTGGCCATACTGCACTTTCATGAGTTTAGAAAGCGGCCCGCCATCCGGCGAAGCCACATCCGCCTCGTTCAATATTTTGTTAAAGCTAGGGTCTTGGTAGGCCTCCACGAGCATGTGCACGTTCGCGAAGCATACATAAGATGACTCTTTGTTATCTGTCAGCCAGAAGACCTGCTCCACGAATTCGGCGAATTTGCCTGTCGTGATGTAAGACTTCAAGAGTCGACGCTTTTGCTGCAAGGGTGCTGCAGTTTTAGCGACTGTGGTTGTATCGGTCATTAGATTAGTATGCATTTTTCTCGCCTTTCACCATGTTCCAGACAGTCAGGAAGATGATTTTCATGTCCATCATGAAGCTCCAGTTCTCCATGTATTTTACATCATACTCTACACGCTTCTCCATCAGGTGCACTTCTTTGGTCTCGCCTCTGAAGCCGCTCACCTGTGCGTAACCCGTAATACCCGGTGTTACGAAGTGGCGCATTTTGTACTTGTTGATCACTTTAGAGTAGTGGTCAAGCTGCGATACCAGGTTTGGACGTGGTCCCACTACCGACATATCGCCTAGTAGTACGTTGAAGAACTGTGGCAACTCGTCCAGGTTAGACTTGCGTAAGAAGGCTCCTACCCGTGTAATACGAGGATCATCCTTAGTAGCCTGTAGCTCTGTGCTATTATTCACACGCATTGTTCTGAACTTGTAGCAAACAAACAGCCTGTTCTTCTTGCCCGGACGCAGCTGCTTAAAGAAGATCGGTCCCGGCGAACTGATCTTGATAGCGAGTGCGATGAGCGGCATTACGATCGGGAACAGGAACAGAATCACGCTCAGGGAGAAGGCAATGTCAAAGGCACGCTTCACCACACGGTTCGTTACTTGCTCCAGTGGCTCCTTACGCACACTAATCATCGGGATGTTCTGATAGAAGTACATGTTCACCTCACGCTGCACGATGGCGCTAAAATCAGGCACGATGCGGAAGTAGATGAAGTTCTCATCAGCAAACTCAGTCAGTTCGTCAATATGCTCTTTGTCGTTTACCGGCAGGGTATAGTATACCTCGTCAATGTTGTTCTGAAGGCAGAACTCCTGCAGATCCGACACGTTACCCTTCACCATGCTGCTGTGCTTGCTCAGTTCGTCGGCTTTGTCTGAAAAGAAGCCCATGAACTTACGGCCCGGTGCCTCATCGCTACTGAAGGTCTGGTGCAGGTTGATCGCTGCAGGCCCCATGCCCACAATCACGTAGCGGGAGTAAGCCATATCCGACTTAGAGAAGTAGCGCTGTGCCAAGAAAAGAATCACACGGCTGAGTCCGATCAAGAGTGCTGTAAACAAATAGGTATACAACAGCAGGAGTCGTGACAGATGCTCCAAGTTGAATATTACGATACAACTCGCTAGAATCACAGCGTGAATCGCAAAAGCGTTAATCAGATTGCCTGTTTTTCTACCAACCGGCAAAAAACCGTCAATTCGGAAAACGAAGTTGTTGAAGCCTGATACGATCCACCAAACCAGTGCGAAAAGCACAAAGAAGATACTGTACTGGTGGGTGAGCTCTAATTCACCGTATCTGAAAAGGTTTGATAGCTTAAATGCGAAAGCTATCAATGTAATGTCTAGTATTAATAAGAGTATTCTATTAAAACTATTATAGTGTCTGTATTTGTGCATAACCTGATAATTGTACTTATTGAATCATAATTCCCTTTTACCCTTAATTGACGTGCGTACTCCTCTGTCCTTCAATCACCTTGCCAATTCCCACGATGCCTTGGGGTCCCATGACAATCTTTATGTTCGTAATCACCTTTAGCTTAAAATTTATATTTTGAGTTTGGTGTCTTTTCTTTCAGCCTCTTTCAGACCTTAAGATTAACAACTAGAATTTAGACTGAAATACGACAGCATTTATATTAAGGTTTATTAATTTAACTATAAAACATTAATAAAAATGAAAGTTACAATATTAGCATATTCCTATTTTTAAATACAAATTGCCATAAATTACATATTTAATCTTTATTATATAACTATTCGATGATTAATACTCTATTTTTGAAAATTTCTCCCTGTAGTGTAACCAATCTGTAGCCTTATTATTTTTTCAATCCCCTTTTGTGCATTAAGATTTACTATGTGTTACACACCCTCTTTCTTAAGCATAGCTCACAAAGCACTTCACATCCGCACATAGGTATAAATTTTATCATCTTCTCAAGACTGATAAATATTTAAAATCATATTAGCAATATCCAATACCTAACATGCTTTCGTGTAACCCTGCCGCTCGTAATTGTCTAAAACAGGGGAATATGAAACGTATTTGAGGGGAAATACAAGATATGATAAATGTAAAATGCTAAATCAAAAACACCCTTCCAGAAACAGATTCATAAAAATTTTACAATTGTTTGAACCAAGTCTCATCAAAAAACATTTTGCACAATACGGACAAACCGGTAAAATGTTTAGCTGGTATCAAAAAATATGAGACACCTTTTAAAGCAGGTTTTTCATGGCAACTGCTAAGGTCTTAGGCAGCTTACTTTTAGTAACCTGAAAGTAAATTAGTGTAGATGGCCTAACCCAACTGAATTGAATTTTACGGTAAACCGCATTTTGTAAAAAAAGCATCAATCTATAGCAAACTTATACATAACCCTATATGCAACCGGTACAAAGGAGCCTTGCGCTAGCTGTGCTCACCCTACTCTATGTGCTGTGTTCTGGTACAAACGCCTTAGCACAAAGTTGTACTCCTCTTATATCCTTTTCAGGTCAATCATCGCTTTGTCAAGGCGGTGAGGTAGTCCTGATAGCCAGTGAAGCGGCTAGCTATAAGTGGTCCAACGGTGCCACCACCCGCCATATTACAGTCACAGCAGCAGGCACTTACAGCGTCACAACCACCTCAGAAGACGGCTGCACCGGTACATCTGAGCCTGTACAGATCGATGGCGCACCTGACGCCAGCATCAAGGATCCCATTTACGAATTTACCTACTGCAGCTATACAGGAAGTGCCAACTCATTTAAACTGGATGTAGAGAATGCCTCCACAACCGTCGCCACCAACACAGGCTATACCATTAACTGGGGAGATGGCAAAACAAGCACATTCGGGAGAGATTTTACGCAGGCAAGCCACACCTATACAGCCGCCGGTCTTTATACTATCACGGTAACCGCTACCAATGCCGATGGCTGCACAGGCACTTCCACCGAGCAGATGTTCATCGGCAGCAACCCCGGTTTGGGTATAACCAGTGATGGCAATAACATTGACTGTGCCCCTGTCTCCTACGGATTTAAGATCACCGGCGTGGAGGGAAACTCACCCCACACCGTCTATACCTTCCAATTTGATGACGGCACACCTGCTGTTACCTACAAGCATTCTGAGCTTCCAGCCGACCGAATCCTGCGCCACGAATTTTTGGAGTCCTCCAAAGACAAACCGAACGGCTTCACCTTAACCGGTACCGCCACTAACCTCTGTAACGTTTCCATTGCCACGTTCACCGGTATTCGCATCTCCAAAGGTCCAATTGCCGACTTTACTGTGGGTAATGTGTGCCTGAATGAACCTGTAAAGCTAAACGACAAGACTAAAAACGGCTACGATGCTTCGGCCAGAACGGACCGCTACCGCGTGAAATGGGAGATCTTCCCGGCAACAGGCTATAAATTCACCTCCGGTAACAGCGAAACACTGTCTCCGGATATCGTCTTCAATGAACTGGGCGAATTCCTGATTCGCCTGACAGCCTACCCATTGGATCCGAACTCTACTTGCTTGCCTACTACGGTAGAGCAGACCATTGTAGTGAACGATGTGCCGAAGGCAGCCTTTGAACTTACTCCTGACGGCGGCGTGTGCGCCCCATCTATCTTCAGAGCACAGAATAATTCGACAGGAACTGACCTGCGCTATATTTGGTCCGTAACCGGCTCTGATAGCTGGAGCTTTGCAGAAGGAACGGATGCCAATTCTGAAAACCCGGTTTTCAGCTTCGATAAATCAGGAAAGTACACCGTTTCTTTGTTGGCTAACAATGTCTGCTCCGCCGTAAGCCGTCAGGAGTCTGAGATTGTCGTGATACACAAACCGCTGGCAGCATTGCCAGAGGCCACAGCTTACTGCGGTCCACAGACCCTATCATTTTCAGAAAGCAATCCGCTTCATTTGCCTGTGTATGATGCACAATCCGGCCAGATAAACCAGTACCGCTGGGAGATTAGCGGACCGGGAGATATCGCATTTGCAGATGGAACAAACGCAGGTAGTGCCTTCCCAAGCATCCACTTCACCGAACCCGGCACTTACGAAGTAAAAGTTACCGCCACAAACGAGTGTGGCGATTCGGAAGCGACTCTTCAGTTGATTACCATCGAGGCGACACCTGAAATGGTGCTGCATGCGCCAAAAGAGGTGGTTTGCCTTAACAGCGGCATTATGCAGCTACAGTCTTCGCACGAAGGCGGTGTGTGGAGCGGCTCAGAGCACATATCGGCCGACGGCAAATTCAATCCCGCTGAAGTAGGCGACTTTTCGCTAACCTATACCTATCGCGAGGGCACATGCGAAGTGTCTGAAACACTACTGGTAACCGTTAACAGCCTACCCAATGCGCCAACCGTGCAACCAGTGGCTACGCTTTGCCCGGGCGGAGCCGCGCTACTGCAGGTAGTTAGTCCAGAGGGCAGCGTTCAGTGGCATGACCAGCCAACAGGCGGCAATCTGCTGCACGAAGGCGAAACTTATACCACTTCTCTGCTTGATCAAACCACAACCTTCTATGCGCAGACGACGGTGGAAGGCGGCTGCTCCAGCGTGCGCATGCCAGTGAAAGTGGAGGTATACCCTGCTACACCGGCTCCAGTGGTGGCCCCGGTTACCCTATGCGGTGCAGGCAGTGTTGCGACATTGATAGCAGAGGGCAATGCCGGCACCTACGAATGGTTTGCCGACGAGGCAGCCACTCAGCTAGTGGCATCCGCAAAAAGCTTCACGACAACAGGATTACCAGAAGGCACCAGCACCTTGTATGTACGTGCTGTTACCAATGGATGCTACAGCCCACTAGTTGCTTCGCAGGTAACAGTGCTGCCTGCACTTGCCAACAATGCATTAGCAGAAGTGGCTGTGATCTGTACTGGTCAGTCCCCTGCCCTACTGAGCGGCAGCCAGCCGACTGGCGGTAACGGCAGCTATACCTATCGCTGGATGAGCAGTGTAACCAGCACCACCGACGGTTTCGAGACAATACAAGGCGCAACAGCAGCCACTTATCAGCCGGGAGCATTGAACCGCACCACTTGGTTTAAAAGAACCGTAGTTTCCGCCGGCTGCAGCCATACCTCAGACCCTATTGCTGTGAAAGTTACGCCAGTAGTAGAAAACAATACCATCTCTGGCATCGCTCCGATCTGCGAGGGCTCCGAAGCGGCCACCTTGGAGGGCAGCATGCCTACCGGAGGTGACAACAGCTATACCTACCTATGGGAGTTTAGTACAACCGGCACCAGCGGAAGCTTCCGGGCGGCCAGCGGCAACAATCGCGAGCAGCACTATACCCCAAACGTACTGAATGAATCCACTTGGTTTCGTCGAAAAGTGATGTCCGGCACCTGTTCTGAGAGCATCAGCGAAGCCGTCAAGGTAGATGTGGTGAAGCCTATTATTATGAACTTCATCTCCGTGCAGCAAAATACGATCTGCAGTGGCAATGCGCCTTCTGTTATTATTGGCAGCACACCGCAAGGCGGAACCGATCAGAAGACATACCGTTGGGAAATGCGCAGCGAAGGCGGCAGCTTCGAAACAGCGGTGGGTAATAGCATGGGCCTGAACTACACGCCTCAGATCAACGACAAAACCATGTGGTACCGCCGCGTGGTAACGGCCGGCCCTTGCCAAGAAAGTATCAGCAATGAGATCGAGATACGTGTGCAGCCGGCCATAGCGGAGAACACTATCCAAGTGGTGGGTCAGCAAATCATCTGCGAAGGCACTGCCACGGCTAGTCTGTCTGGCAGCCAGCCGACTGGCGGTAAAGGCAGCTACACCTACCGATGGCTTTCCAACACAACTGGTCCAGACGCTACTTTCAATCCAGCGCCCGGTAGCAATACTGGCAAGGACTATACCAGCCCAACAGCTCTCACTCAAACTACTTGGTATATCCGCGAAGTGGTGTCAGGTGAGTGTATCAGTAACTCGGATGTGGTAGAAGTAACCGTGGTGAACCTACCAACGGCTCCAGCTGTAGCGGCTGTTACCATTTGCGAGGGCAGCATGGCCACCCTGACCGTAAACAGCAACACAACCAATACCTTCCGCTGGTATGCCAATGCGGCTGCGCAGCAGCACCTCTTCGAAGGGTATAGCTTTGAAACTGCGGTACTGGACCAAACCACCACCTTCTATGTAGAGGCTGTGAATATCAATGGCTGTGGCAGCAGTGAGCGCCAACCTGTGACCGTAACCGTGAACAAGCGACTGGATAACAACATTCTGAGTGTGGCGGTAGCACCGATCTGCGCCGGCCAACAGCCAGCCAGCATCACGGGCACTGCCCCAACAGGCGGAGGTGGCGAGGGCACCTATACCTTCCGTTGGGAGAGCAGCGAAAAAGGAGACGATACTGGATTTAGCCTAATCGAAGGAGCCACAGCGGCCTCTTTCCAACCGGAAGCGCTAAAGAAAACCACTTGGTTCAGACGCATGGTCACATCAGGTCCTTGTGCGGCGCACACCAGTGCGGCTGTCAAAGTTGAGGTGCTCCCGGCGATCAGCAACAACAGCATCGCGGTCGAGAAGTTCACCATCTGCGCTGGTGACATACTCCCTATTATAAAAGGAGCGGTTCCTAGCGGCGGAAGCGGCGAGGGCAGCTATACCTACCTATGGCAGAGCAGCCGTGACGGACAGCATTTTGCAACCGCGGCAGGCACCAACAACCAAGCAGACTATCAAGCCCCGGCACCTCTTGTGGAGCATACATGGTTCCGAAGAATCGTTTACTCAGCCCCTTGTAACCAATCTATAAGTCAAGTGCTGGAGATTGCGGTGCAGCCGGCTATCACGAACAACAATATTATTACACAGGCGCATGCCGTCTGTGCCGGCGAGGCTCCGGAAGAGCTGAAAGCAAGTCGACCATCGGGCGGCAATGAGCAGCCTGTTTACCTGTGGGAAAATCGCATCGAAGGCGGCGAGTTCGCACCAGCTGCTGGCGTCAACAACGGCATGAACTACCAGCCAAGCAAGCTTACCCAAACCACTTGGTTCCGCCGCAAAGTAACAGCTGGCGAATGTTTCAGTGTAACGCCTGAGTTGCGTGTGCTGGTGAATGAAGTCATTGCCAACAATACCATCTCCGAAGATCAGGTGATCTGTACGGGAAGCTCTCCGGCCAAACTGACGGGATCGCAGCCTACAGGCGGCGACGGCAGCTATACCTACTTCTGGGAAGCCGCCGGTACTGATGGTGTGTTCCGCAAAGTGAGCGGCAACTCGGCTGACCTAACCATCGGTCCGCTTACCTATACAACTTCCTACCGCCGCATAGTGGAGTCTGGGCCATGTGCGCATGTTTCCAATGTGGTGACCATTACAGTGTCGCCTGTTATCACCAACAATACGATTGGGTTGTCGCAAAGCATTTTCCGTGGCCAAACGCCGGCACCGCTCTCCGGTTCAAGCCCGTCGGGTGGCGCGGGTGCGGGCACTTATACCTACCTATGGGAAAGCAGCAGTACCCAGCAGGGTGGCTACCAACCGGCAACCGGTGTGCACGATGGACGCCATTACAGCCCGCAGGCGCTGCAGGAGTCTGTCTGGTACCGACGTCGTGTGTTCTCAGGCGGTTGCGAAACCGTGTCGGCGCCGATTCTGATTGAAGTACACAAGGGCGTGGTCAACAACAACATCTACAGCGATCAGGTGATTTGCGCCGGAAACAAGCCCGCCGCGCTGAAGGGCTCTATGCCAGCTGGCGGCGACGGCACTTACCTATACCTGTGGCTATCGAGCATCAAAGGTGCCAAAACTGGATTTGTAACGGCTATGGGGAGCAGCACCGGGCAGGATTACAGCCCGGCCGCCCTGACGCAGTCAACTTGGTTCAGACGTGTGGTGCTCTCAGGCCCTACACCGGACACGAGTGCGGCCGTGTTCATCAGCGTGCGACCGCCGATGGCGAACAACCGCATCAGCACGAACCAGACCGTTTGCTACGGAACGACACCGTCGCCATTGGCGGGCACTGTGCCAACTGGGGGAAGCGGCAACTATAACTATAGTTGGGAGAGCAGCACAAGTGGTCCAGATAACGGCTACACCACGGCGCTGGGCGTGAACAACGTCAAGGACTACCAGCCAGCTACACTCACCCAGACCACTTGGTTCAGGCGTGTGATTACCTCTGAGTCCTGTGAGCAACTGGTGAGTGAGGCGGTAAAAGTAACGGTGACCTCGCTACCGGCCATGCCAGCGGCCAGCGGCCAGACAATCTGCCACGGCAGCAGAACGACACTTACCGCCACTGGCAAAGGTGGTCGATTGGAGTGGTTCGCACAACCTACGGGTGGGAATCCTATTCAGGTAGGATCTAATTTCACGACACCGGTGCTGACCAAAACGACCACTTATTATGTACAGGAAGTGGCGCTATCGTGTGCGAGCGAGCGCAGTGCGGTAACCGTTACAGTGCCTAGCCCAAGTGCCAATGCCGGCCCGGATGCGACCATCATGCTGGGCAGGACCGTGCAGTTACAGGCAAGCGGCGGCACCAAGTATAGCTGGTCACCGGCTGAGGGCTTAAGCGACCCGACCGTTGCCAACCCATACGCAAACCCGAAAGAGACCACCACCTATACCTTAACTGTGACGAACGAGGCGGGCTGCGTGTCGACCGACGAGGTGACGATAACCGTGCAGCAGCTGGTGTACGTGCCAAACACCTTCACCCCGAACCACGACGGCGTGAACGATGTGTGGGAGATTCTCAACATCGAGCAGTATCAGAATTGTAAAGTGCAAGTGTTCAATCAGTGGGGCAATGTGGTGTTTAGCTCAGTGGGCTACAAAATACCATGGGATGGTCGCCAGAACGGCAAAGAGCTACCAATAGCCACTTATTATTATCTCATCCAGTTGGATGGTCAGGAGAAACCACTTTCAGGAAGTATTACCATTGTCAAATAACAGCCTATGAACAAACTTTTAGCTTTGGGTTTTGTGCTTCTGCTAGCCACGCAGGCCATGGCGCAGCAGAAGCCGCAGTACACGCAGTACACCCTCAACAATTACCTGCTCAATCCGGCCATAGCAGGAATAGAGGACTACGCTGATGTGAAGATTGGTACGCGGCAGCAGTGGTCTGGACTGGAGGGAGCCCCTGTTTCCTACTACGCCACGTTCCATGCCCCGATCTTGAAAGATGTGAACCCTGTGCCCGTTGGGCAGCGCACCGGCGTTGTGCCAAAAGAGGTCACCACCAAAAAGCCGACCTCTTACCGCCGCGTTAGAGCACACCATGGTATCGGCGCCGTAGCCATGACAACCGCGACAGGCCCGCTCAAGCGCAGCAGCTTTAACGTGAACTACGCCTACCACCAGCCCCTGACGCGTACGTTGCGTCTGGCTGCGGGTGTTGCGCCGGGCCTAATTCAATATAACTTGGACCCAACCGCTGTACGGGTGATCAACCCGAATGACCAAGCCATAAACGACGGTCGTGTGAATGAGACTAAGTTTGACCTGAACATGGGCCTGTGGCTCTACTCCTATAATTACTATATCGGGTTTGCCGGCACGCAGTTGGTTCCCAGCAAGCGCGAACATCTGACCACCGGCGTGGCCACCGACAACAGCGGCCGTCTACAGCAGCACTACTTCCTGACCGGGGGCTATCGTTTGGATGTATCGCCGGATTTGGCGCTCATCCCATCAGTGATGCTCAAGATGGCGCAGCCAAGTCCGTTGTCAGTGGACGCCACCCTGAAAGCCATGTACAGTGACAGAGTATGGGCTGCGGCGTCTTACCGACACAAGGAGTCTATGGCAGTTATGGCGGGCATCAACATCAGCTATCTGATGGACCTGAGTTATTCCTACGATGCCATTGTGTCCCCGCTAGGCAATTCTAACACGGGTAGTCACGAGGTGGTGCTCGGTTTTAAGCTGCGTAACACCTCCAAAGTGCTTTGTCCGCAGTGGGCTTGGTAGTATACAATACTTAAAGTCTCTTTCAAATGAAAATTGCTCTATAGATTTTGTTTTTTAGCAAAACTTTTATATTTTATTGCAGTATTCCAAAATACAGTATAAAGTATCAATCGTATGGCTTTCAAACAGGTTATAGCAATTGCGTTGGGAGTTTGCCTCGTGGTGGCGGCTGCTTTGCAGTACAGTCGCCCTGATGCGGTGTTGTGGATTATGGTCTACTTAGCTGGTGCTATCTTCAGCTTTATGACTGCCCTCGAACGCATGGGCAGGGTATGGCTATTAATTGCCGCTACGGCCTATACAGCAGGGGTTTATTATTTCTGGCAAAATGCGGCGGCTAGCGAGGTCGCGCTGCTGATCTTCGGTGCTTTTTCGATGCTACTACTCGCCCTCCTCTTTAAGAAGAAAACAAGTCTGCACCCGCCCCATGAGCCGGGCCACATAAAAAGATGGGCAAACTGATCTCTCAGTTTGCCCATCTTAATTCATATCGGTTTCTATCTTTATAATCTTACCCGTAGCTTTTCAGCTGTCAGCATCGACTACACCTGCTCTGCTTTGAAACCCGCTTTTTCCACTGTGCTTTTGATCGTCTGCGCATCAAGGCTATCAGAGGTCACTTCCAGTATTTTGTCCGGATTGTCTGTGTCCACCTTCCAGTCCTGCACCCCTTCCAGTTTGTTCATATGGGGTGTTACCGCTCTAATGCAGCTTCCACAGTTGATCGTTGTTTTAAATTTATAGGTCTTCATATTTAACATAATTTATAAACTGATTAACAAATTCATTTAATAAAGTTTTTTGCCGCGCAGGCGCAGGCTGTTACTTACCACGGATACAGAACTAAGCGCCATGGCTGCCCCTGCCAGCATCGGGTTTAGCAGGAAGCCGGTGAATGGAAACAGCAGGCCCGCGGCGACCGGTATACAGATCACATTGTAAATAAATGCCCAAAACAGGTTTTGCCGGATCGTGCGCACTGTCGCCCGCGACAGGTTGATGGCGGCAGCTACCTGCATCAGGTCTGAGCGCATGAGTGTGATGCCGGCCACATCCATGGCCACATCCGTGCCGTGCCCCATGGCTATGCTTACATCGGCGGTGGCAAGGGCCTGCGCATCGTTTATGCCGTCACCCACCATGGCCACCACTTTGCCTTCCGCCTGCAGTTTCTTCACAAAAGAGGCTTTGTCATCCGGCAGCAATTCAGCCTCAAAATGGGTAATACCCACTTGTCTGGAAACTGCAGCAGCAGTCTGGGCATTGTCACCGGTGAGCATGTATACCTCCAATCCGGCTTCCTTCATGCGTTTTATACCTTCGGCGGCAGCCGGTTTAACGGGGTCGCTCACGGCAAACACGCCGAGTGCCTGACTCGCATCCGCAAAGTAGACGGCAGTTTTCGCATTTTCCTGCAGTAGTTTGGCTGCCTCGAGCAGCTGGGCGCCTATACCTATCCCTTCCTGTTTCAGCAGCTTCTCGTTACCGGCAAAATATTTCCGCCCTTCAAATGCAGCCTCCACCCCCATACCAGTCACACTGTTAAAGTAGGTCGGCTCCACAGGCTGCATCCCTTGCTCTTTATAATAGGTATAGATAGCCTGTGCAATGGGATGCTCCGATTTGGCTTCTATGGAATAGAATAGCTGTGAGAGCCTTTCCTGCTCCGTTACATGGTCGGCCCAAACCACATCCGTAACAGAGGGCTTACCTAGTGTAATGGTGCCCGTCTTGTCCAGTAGAATAGCATTGGCTTTATAGGCGTGCTCCAGACTCTGCGCGTCCTTTATCAGGATGCCGTTTTCAGCGCCCTTGCCCACACCCACCATAATGGCGGTCGGCGTGGCCAGTCCCAGCGCGCAAGGGCAGGCGATCACCAACACGGAGATCATGGACACCAAGCCCTGTGACAGATAGGCCTCCCCTCCCAGCGTTATCCAAGCCCCAAAGGTAAGCAGCGCGATAAGCAGCACGATTGGCACGAAAATTCCTGCGATCTTATCCACCAGCTTCTGCACCGGCGCCTTGCTACCCTGCGCCTCCTGCACCATTTTGATGATGTGCGCCAGCATGGTCTCGCCTCCCGTTTTGCGGGCAATTAGCTGCAGACTTCCCTTCTGGTTGATGGTGCCGGCAAAGAGCATATCGCCCGCCTGCTTCTGCACAGGCAGGGGCTCGCCGCTCAGCATGCTCTCATCAACATAGGTCGTACCGGATAGCACTTCACCATCGACCGGAACCCGATCGCCGGGCAGCAGCAGCACATGATCCCCGATGCGCACCTCCTCTATCCGGATTTGGGCTTCTATACCATCGCGCAGCACGCGTACTGTCTTGGGCTGAAGCCCCATCAGCTTTTTAATAGCCTGAGAACTTCTGCTTTTGGCTCCTTCTTCGAGGTATTTGCCCAACAGAATAAAGGCAATGATCACGGCCACCGCTTCATAATAAACGTGCGGCTCCAATCCCCTGCTCAAGAAAAACTCCGGGTATACCGTGTTGAACAAACTGAAAGCGAACGCGATGCCGGTGCTCAGGGCCACGAGTGTGTCCATGTTGGCGCGCAAGTACTTGGCCTGCCCCCATGCGTTCACAAAAAAGTGGCGGCCCGCCCAGAGCAGCACCGGCGTCGTGAAGGCCAGCATGGCCCAGTTCCCCCAGCTAAAGGCATTGTGAAAAAACATTCCCAGTACAAAAACCGGGAACGCCAACACAGCCGCGGCAATGGTTCTGGTTTTAAGAGATGCAAGGGCCGCCGCCTGCCGCTCTTCCAGCTCTACTTCCGTATGCTCTTCTATGAGCAATTCAAAGCCTATCTCCTGCAGTGTGTCACGCAGCTGGTTTGGCTGCACCTGCGTGGGGGTGTAGGCCACCTGCACGGTTTTGCCCGCAAAGTTAACATTGGCTTCCTGTACCCCGTCCACGGTGCGCAGCATACTCTCGATGCTCGATGCACAGGAGGCGCAGGTCATTCCCTCCACCGGGAACGTCTCCTTTTTATATGTTTTTTTCTCGATCGTCTCCATTCTATGCGAATTGATTATGCCTTCCAACAATACAAAGGTACGCATACCATACCCCAGCTGTGTTACATTATCTTTTGAAAGGTTTACAGATTTATGAAGCTCCGGAAAAACACGGAGATGAATTAGTCCTGTAAGGATTTCTGGATAGCCCGGCTAAAAGAATTCCCTTGGGCCAGAAATTGATATTTTTTTTGTTATTGATGCTTCATTTTTTTATGTTGTGAAACAATCTGCGCAATTTTAGTGCAAATTCAGCTATTTTGATTTTCGACAAACGTAAAGTTAATAGCACCTGACCCCGCACCCTCATGTTGAAAACAAACGACCTGTCGCCTTTGCCAAAAGCATCGCGCACGATTCAGTTGGTGCTGCTCACATTTGCCGGCCTGCTGCTCATCCTGCTTGTCATCATTTCCTATACCTTCTTTCAGGCCCGTCAGGTACAGCTCGATCAGAGTGCCTACTTGGAGGTGCTGCTGCAGGAACTGGAGCTTATTGATGACCTGCAGAGCAACGACGATGCCGTGCATAAAGCGGTGCTGCTGCACCTGACATCCAATAGTTTAAAGGAAAAGAGAGAGTACGAACGCGAGATTCGAGGGACGCAGCAGCAAAGCTCCGTCATGATCAAAGAGCTCAAACGACTTGTGAAAAACAAAAGCCGGCTACATATGCTGGACAAGTTTGAGGAGGAGAATGCCGCCCATGACACACTCATAGCTCACTTGCTGGACTTGAGTCGAAGTGGTGACCCCAAAGAGGCGCTAGCTTTTAACCGACAAGTCATCACCCCAGAGTATCAGCAGCACCAAGGCTACTTAAAGCAACTGAGTGATAGCATTCGCGGCGCTGCACACCAAAGCGGCAAGCAGGCGGCAGTGTCTATCGCCTCGTTTGTGGACAACCACAAACTGCTGCTAGGCCTGACCCTACTCGTGGGCCTGATTGCGGTGCTGTTGATACGCAACGTATTCCAACGTCTGAGACTTGATAACCGGATATTAAATACTGAAGTAAAAGAGCGGCTTCAACTTCAAAAAGCTCTGTTGGAAAGCCAGAAGCAGTATAAGCTCCTGTTCGACTCCAACCCAATCCCGATGTGGGTATACGACCAGCGAAACAGGCATTTCTTGGATGTGAATGAGGCGACCCTTCGTGGGTATGGCTATACACGGGAGGAGTTTCTGCAACTCAACATTTTCGACATTCGCCCTGAAACGGACGTGCCCCTGCTCAAGTACAAACTCGAGCAACAAGATAAAAAAGAGTCACAGTACAGTAAAACACGTCATAAGCGTAAAGACGGGAGCATTTTCGAGGTAGAGGTAGTTTCACACGCCCTGCCTGACTGGGAGGACTCCATGCCCCGGCTAGTGGTCGCCATCAATGTGGAGGAGCGTCAGCAGATGATCGATCAACTCCAGAAAAGCGAGACGCAGCTCCGCGAAGTCAGTTCAAGCATACCCGGCGCCGTTTTTCAACTTCAGATGAAGAGCGATCTGCGGTACACATTCACTTTCATAAGCGAAGGTATAAAAGAACTGCTCCAGATAAATCCACAGGAGGCCTATGCCAACCCGGATGCTCTGTATCGTTACATCGCCCCAGAGGATGCCGCCACAGTGCGGAAGGCTCTGCTGGGCTCCTACCGTAAGCTTAGCCCGCTGGTGGTGGTGTTCCGCATCAGTCCGCCAAACGCAAGCACCCGAAAATGGATACAGGCCCACGGACTGCCCACGTTAAAAGACGCCGGCCATGTGATCTGGAACGGCACTATGATCGATATTACGGATCAGAAAAACGCGCAGGAGCAACTTGTCACGAGTGAGGCTAACCTGCGCGCGCTGCTGAATAGTTCGCCCCAAGCCATCTACCTACTTGACAGCTCTTTCCGCATCATGATGTACAATAGCGTAGCCAAAGAAGAGGTTTACCGATCACTGCTCCGCGAACTGGAAATAGGGCACCATTTTCTGGAGTTCTTGCCCCAGGATATGGCAGAAGACCTTAAGCTGCAACATGCCAAAGTACTGCGTGGCGAAACCGTGATCTATGAGACGGGCCGCGGTGACTTCTGGCATGAGGTGTCACTGCGCCCGGTGCTCGGCCCTGACGACAGGGTGCTGGCGGTGGCCTTGAGTGTGCTCGATATTTCGGAGCGAAAACTGGCCATGGAGCTTATCAGGCGAAACGAGGAGCAGTTGGCCCGGGCTCAGCAACTCGCTCAACTCGGCAACTGGGAGCTGTTCTTTGAGCATGACCACGTTACTTGGTCTGACAGTGTGTACGACATCTATGGCGTCAGTAAAAAGGCCTTCTTACCAACGCTCAGTAACATTATGCTATTTGTGCCAGATGCTGAGCGCGACTCGCTCAAGCAGGCGTTCGCTAACGCAATAAAGAGCCGCACAATCATGTCGGTGGAGCACAGCATCGTGCGGCCGGATGGAAGCGTTCGTATGGTCTATGAGATTGGGGAGCCGGAGTATGACGCCCAAGGCAAACTGATTCGCTTCCACGGCTCCGTGCAGGATATAACAGAACGCAAACAGACTGAGCAGGAAGCCCTCAAAGCCAAAAACCTCTTACAGTCCACGCTCGAGAACATACCTGAAATGATCTTTTCGGCTGATAGCGAACTGAACATGCTATACGTAAGCCCACAGTGCCTTGAACTGACAGGCTATACCGAGGAGGATTTTCTAAATGATCCCAACCTATGGTGCAGCACCATACACGATGAAGACAGAAGGGCCGTGGAGGACAACATTATACCTGAACTGCTGGCTGGGCTTCGTCAGCACTGCGAGGTGCGTATTACCACTAAAGACAGGCAAATCAAATGGCTCATGCTACGTATATCGCCAAGGCTTGACAAAGACGGGCTGGTATACCGCCTCGATGGCTCTGCCTCGGACATGACATGGTATAAGGAAGCGGAGGCCAAGCGTGATGAGCTCACTGACCAGCTCCTGAAGCAAAACCAGAACCTGCAGCAGTTCGCCTACATTGTGTCACACAACCTGCGGGCACCGATCGCCAATATACTGGGGCTCACCACTATCTATGACAAGCACAAACCAGATTCGCCTATGAACCCGCGGGTGATCGACAATCTGTTTAAATCTGCCAAACTGCTTGATAGCACCATTCGGGACCTAAACGATATTCTCACCATCCGGAGTGAGCTTAGCAAAGTCAGGGAGGACGTATGGTTCAGCGACGTGTTTGAAGAAGTACTTGATAGCCTGCCAGATGAGATGATGGGGAAAGACATGCACATCCTCCCTGACTTTGACAAGGCACCCCATGTTGTTGCCGTCCGGAGCTATGTGCACAGCATTATGCACAATCTGGTTACCAACGCGTTGAAATACCAATCACCTGACAGAAATTTAGAGCTACGACTTAAAACTTTCACTATTCCTAACTATATTTGTCTCAGCGTTTCAGACAATGGACTTGGGATCGATTTAAGGAAGGAGAAGGGAAAAGTCTTTGGTCTGTACAAACGATTCCATTCGCATGCCGAAGGCCGTGGTCTGGGACTGCATCTTGTCAAAACCCAAGCCGAGTTGCTGGGTGGCAAAGTAGAAGTAGACAGTCAGGTAAATGTAGGCACTACTTTTAACATATACTTTAGACACACCGAGTAGTAATGAATATATTGAAAAGAGTAGTTTTGATTGATGATGATGAGGTGAACAACTTTGTTTGCGAGAGCATCATCCGAAATGAGAACTTTGCAGACGATGTCGTGAGCTTTCAGGGGGCCGAAGAGGCGCTCGAGTTTCTGAAATCATCTGTAGGCACCACCAGTGATAATTTTCCCGACCTGATCTTTCTGGACATCAACATGCCCGGCATGGACGGCTGGAACTTTATAGAGGAGTATCGCAAGCTGCCCGAGTATGCCACGCAGAAGTGCAATCTGTTTATGCTGTCTTCAGCTGTGGACCGCAAGGATATCATGTGTGCCCGCAGCCACAAAGAAGTGAAGGAATTTTTCTCGAAACCGCTTTCGCCCGAGATACTCGAATTCATTAAAGAAGAATTTTTGATGCGGGTATAACACAACCTGACATCATAGAAAGAGCGCATGCCACGTCAATAAAAAACGAGCATGCGCTCTTCGGTTTTATACCTGTCCATACTTACTCTAGTCGCTTGAGCATTCGCTCCATCTCGGCTATCTCCTCTTTTTGGGCTTTGATAATCTCTTCTGCCAGTTTCTTTAGTTCCGGATCACTTATTCTGGCTTCTTCACTTACCAGTATAGCCGATGAGTGGTGCGGAATCATAGAGTTGATAAACTCATCATCGCCGACAAAAGCTTGGTTACGCAGCATAATAAAAGCCCCTACCGTCGCCACAACACTCATAACCACAATGATAGCGTTCAGTTTCTTGTCCTTGTACATCGCGCGCATCACGCCGAGCATGATCAATGCCATGGGAGCCACCATCAAGATGGTCATGTAAAGGCGGTTAAGATTGAGATGAATGTGACTCAAGTCGGCCACATTGCTGAACATGACCGCGTACATCACCAAAAAGGAAAGGCTGAGCGTGAGCATAAACTTTCCGTAATTTTCTTTTCCCATAGCAATTTTAATTTCAGGTAATTTGATCAAGCGACTTCCGTGAAGGGGCTGCGGCTTTCTTATACTCTGATGGGGACATACCGGTTACTTGCTTAAACTGTGCCGACAGGTGGGCAACGCTGCTATAACCCAACTGAAAGCTGATCTGACTTAAAGTCAACTCATTGTAAGTCAACAACTCCTTTACCCGCTCTACTTTCTGCAGCACCACGTAACGGGCAATCGTGAGCCCCTCCTCTGCCGAAAACAGCGTGCTTAGGTAATGGTAATCGCGCCCTAGGGTGTCAGCCAAATAATCAGACATGTTGGTGCTCAAGTGCTCTACTTTACCCGAACGGATCAACTCGATAATGGCGATTTTTATTTTCTCCACTAACTCAGCCTTTTTATCCTCTATCAACTCAAAGCCATTTTCTAATAGGGCTTCGCGGAGGCGCTGTAGTTGTTTAGCCGTGGGTTCTTGCTCGAGTTTTACTTCGCCCAGCTGGATGGCCACTGGGTGCAGATCCAGCTTGTCGAGCTCTTCGGTTACCGCCTTGAGGCAGCGGGGGCAAACCATGTTTCGGATGTGCAAGGTATGGGACTGTGTCATGTTAGTGCTTTTTATGGGCTAGTGCCTGAAAGCCTTACGGCTGCAAATAGGCTGAACGGGAACGGCTTCCTTACCGGCACTGCCTTAGGTATACCTACGCAAATCTAGCAAAACATTTTGCCTGCGCCCCAAAAGGCATGTGTTGGTAAGATTCTAATTATATCCCATTTGAATTATTACCTTACACTTCCTGTTGTACCCTTAATCAACCCAGTCTTACCTGCCACTCGGCAATATAGGGTTTCATAAATAAATCGGGCAAGCCGGATAAATAGACTTACCTTTGCAGCTTGCAATAATCAATCATACATGACATTTAGCGAATTAAATTTAATAGATCCTATCCTGAAGGCGCTTCAGGCGGAGGGCTATACGCAGCCTACGCCCATACAGGAACAGGCTATTCCACACCTTTTGGCTGGCAACGACGTGCTTGGCTGCGCTCAGACGGGCACTGGCAAGACAGCTGCTTTCGCCATACCTGTGCTGCAGATGCTGCACAACCAGAAGAACAGAGCATCCAACACCATTAAAACGCTTATCCTGACTCCTACACGGGAGCTGGCCATACAGATCAACGAAAGCTTTGCCGCTTACGGCAAAAACACCGGCGTGCGCCATACCGTTATTTTCGGTGGCGTATCGCAGCATGCGCAGGTACAGACCATAAAACGTGGCGTGGACGTGCTCATCGCAACACCGGGCCGTTTGCTCGACCTCATCGGACAAGGCTTTATCTCACTCAAGCATGTAGAATTCTTCGTGCTAGATGAGGCAGACCGCATGCTGGACATGGGCTTTATCAATGATATCAAGCGCATCATTCCAATGCTGCCAAAGCAGCGTCAGTCGCTCTTCTTCTCTGCCACTATGCCGCCTGTTATTCAGGCGCTGGCAGATACCATTTTGATAAATCCGGTGAAAGTGGAAGTAACCCCGGTTTCGTCTACTGCCGAGAAGGTAGGACAGGCCGTGTACTTTGTGGAGAAAAATGACAAACGCGACCTGTTGCGTCACCTGCTCACCGATTCTGAGATCGACCGTGTGCTCGTGTTCACCAGAACGAAGCATGGTGCTGACCGCGTGGCTAAAGACTTAAACAAGGCAAACATTCAGGCGGAGGCCATACATGGCAACAAGTCACAGAATGCCCGCCAACGTGCTTTGAGCAACTTCAAGGCCGGCAGCACCCGCGTGCTTGTGGCCACCGACATTGCCGCCCGCGGTATAGATGTAGAGGAGCTGTCGCACGTAATCAACTTTGAGTTGCCGAATGAGCCGGAAACCTATGTGCACCGCATTGGCCGTACGGGCCGTGCCGGTAACGCTGGCGTTGCCCTCTCCTTCTGCGACTCAGAAGAGCGTGCCTACCTGCGTGACATCCAAAAGCTGATCAACAAGCAGATCAAGGTAGATGCAAACCATCCGTTTGGATTGCCTGAGCACTTGTCGGTTAATCTGGAACATGCAAAGAAGCCGAAAGGCCCGGCCGGCAGAGAACCTCGTAACAGAGCAGCTTCTAACAACGGCAACCGTGCAGGTGGTAACAGACCAACTGGAAACAGCAATGGCGGTAACCGTTCAGGTGGGAACTCTAGCTCTAATGGTCGCACAAGCGGAAGCAATAGCGGAGACAGTCGCTCAGGCGGTAATAGCCGTGGTAGCTCTTGGCGCGGTAAAAACACAAGAGGCAGTGGCCTAGGCAGAACTTCTTCCAGAGAAGCATAACACCAGCCATTCAGTATATAAAAAGCCCCGTCATATTTGTATGACGGGGCTTTTTGCCTTTCAAACAGGTATAAGCTATACCTTAGATTCTACTCTGATCGCTATCAGATGGCTCCGTGTCGTCGTCTCCGAGCGGCTGCGGACGGCTTCGGATACCATTTACATCATCGTCCATGGCCGTGTCACTGCCTTCGTACTCAAAGCCGGGGCCTTGTGCGAACTCTTCTGTGCTATTGGGGTTATTGGCGCCGTAGCCGGTTGTTTCGTTGCCCTGAATGTGCAGGTTCTCCAGACTGTCTTTCTGATCGGCACGTTCCATTGCTCCCCCATACCCGACATTGCGCTTGGCGCTTGGGTCGGGTTTGTTGTCATTAGTTTGGCCCTGTCTGTGTTCATCGTTCACATTCTTAGGTTTGTTGGGCGTGTTCTGTATATCTTCGTCGCTTTTTGACATGTCGCTAGTAATTAGTTTACATGTGTATACGCTCACGGGACACTTCAGTTAGGCAAGCCATCCCTATTTAACATAAATAAGCAACCGGAAACTTTTGCCACTATAGCCATTTCTTTCTCCTATCTTTGCGCCAATTATTTTGCCTGAATGGCACGTCTGCCGCACCAGTTGCGTTACAGACTATAACCAAGACCAAAACGGTACATGAAACTATCGAAAATATACGATCCTCGTGAGATGAACTCCTATCAGTTTGTCGCCATGACCGGCCTGATCATGACGATCGTGGCCAATATCATTCTGCTTGTCATTGGCAAGATGGTAGATAACTTTGAGGCGCTATACCTATGTTGGCTCGTTTTCTTTGCGTTGGGAACAGTGGCAAACCTCAACAGCAAGCCCAATGACCATCACCACCACCATTAACAATTAGCTACTATTCGAGGCAATGCTTATTGCTTTAGAAAATCCAGTAGCCCTTTATGAAACTGATCTGGCGCCTCGATGTGCGGAATGTGGCCTACTCCTTTTAATTCCAACAGTCTGGCATTCGGTATAGCCCCTGCAGTTTGCTGCCCCAGTTGCGGGTACTGCCCGTACAGCTTTCGCTCCTCCTCGCTTTCAATATAGGCCTTTCCTACCACGGTGCGGTCCTCGAGCCCAATGGCCAAGAGCACAGGCATCTGCAAGTCACTCAACTCATACACCACAGGCTGTTCATAGATCATGGCATAGGTATGGGCTGCAACACGCGCCACTAGCGGCTGGTCAGGACCGCGCAACTGAGCGGCAGGTATACGCACCCACTCCTCATAGGCCTGTTTCCAAGATGTGTAATAGGTTTTGTGGTAACTGCGGATACTCTCTTCGGTGCGTTTCAGCTCTTCCTGATAAAGCTCTTCCAAGCTTTTAAAGGGCACCATGCGTCGGTAATCCTCCAGTCCGATCGGGTTCTCGAGTACCAGTTTAGCCGTTGCCTCCGGATACATGAGGGCAAAGCGCGTGGCCAGCATGCCGCCCATCGAGTGCCCTACAACCACTGCCTCATTTATATTCAGATGATCCAGCAAGCGCCGCGTGTGTTGCGCCAATTGGTGAAAGCTGTAGTGTACCTCCGCTTTATCTGATTTCCCGAAACCCAACTGATCAGGCACCACTACCCGAAAGCCCTGCCCTGCCAGAAAGTTCACCGTTTGCTGCCAATAGGCGCCCATAAAGTTTTTGCCGTGCAACAGCACCACAGTTTGCGGGTTGTTGAAACTTCTGGGCGGCGACACATCCATATAAGCCATTCTGTACTTCTGTCCCTCCTGTTCCACTTCCAGATAGTTTACCGGATAGCGATAGGCATAGTCACTCAGGTTGGCATCGTAAGCCGGCTGCGTTTGCGCCAGAAGCGGGAACCTAAAAAGGGTAAAAGCCAGTAAAAAAAGGGAGTATGCTAAGTTCTTCATTCAGTTCAGGTATAGACTAGCTCTTTTTACTCTTTGCAGGCCTCAAGAGTTTAGCAAGCAAAAAACCCGGCACTGCAGGCACCGGGCTTCTCTACTGAACTACTCAAAATTCTATCTACTGCACCACAAGCTTTTTGGTATGGTAGCGCCCTCCTTGAGCTACTTGCAGGAAGTACATGCCCCTGCCAAAAGGCGTCAGGTCGATCTCGCGTTCGTATTCACCGCTCAGTTTCTCGACCGTGTCCACAAAAACCTCTCTCCCTTTTTCATCTAAAACGCGCACCACAGTGGTTCCTTTTTTCTTGAGCGTAAACTTGAGGTTGAAGCGACCATTGTTCGGGTTTGGATAATAGCTGATTTCCTCTACTTTCAGCTCTTCCCGCGACTTCATCTCCACGGGCGCACCGGTGGCTTTTAGCTGTTCTTTCTCAGCATCCGTCACGTCCTCTACTTGGGTTTTGCGCACCATAAAAATGGCACGGCCGGGTCTGGTTATATGGAGCCCTATTTCCTCGCCCGACACTTCTTCTTTATTTCCGTCCCGGTCGATGCGGTATATCTTGTTGTCTTCCCCGTCTGTGATGATTTTGATATAGGACTTGCCTTCTTTCATCAGTAAAGAGTCAATTTGCAAGCCCCTAGGTATACTTTCTACCACGATGCGCTCTATTTCCTTTGGGTCTATCCTCATCATGCGATCTCCTTCTTTAAAACTAAAAGCACCAGTGGAGTCATTAAGTGAGCGAAAATAGATTTGCGGGTTACCCTCAATGGTCATATTCTTCATTTCGCCTCGCATCACCTCAATGCGCTTCACCATCTCTTTGCTTAGGCTATCGGCTGACAAGGAAAGCAAGCGCACCTCTTTCAGGGCACGCCGCATGGCGCTATCCCCTTCTATACCTTGTACCCTTGCCCTGAACGCTGCATTCCCCTCTTTGCCTAAGGTATAGGCCCGCATTTTCCCATCCAACAGCCGCAAGTGCGCCGTATCCAAGCGTGCCCCTTTTATCGCCTTCGCCAGTTCCTCCTCTGAAATTGCCGTAAAGGTGGTGTCGATCAGAACAGACTTACCGTTTTCCTCCTTTATTATTTTGATGTGCATCTGGTGTTTCTGCTTGGGGTTTTCCTGCGCCACAAGTTGATGGAAAGGCAAGAGCCCCATCAGTAAAACAAGGGCTAGCTTTAGCAAGGTTTGGAAGTTGACGAAGAGATTCATAGTAATGAGGTATAAGGAGTTAGCGATTCGTTTCTACAAATGTACGCTGCCGTTGCGCCCCTTAGCGTTAAAGCCAAGTTAAAGTCTGTTAAGGAAAAGTTAAATAAATACACAAGCCCGCCGAAAAACGTAAATTTGTTATGTGAGCAAAGCAAGTATCATAGGGGTTATCGTGTTGATGACCATATCGTTATTCGGTATGATCGGGCTACAGCTGTATTGGATATCGGATGCCATACAGGTGAAGCAGGAGCAATTTGACCGCAGCGTGCACGAAGCGCTGGCCCGCGTGGTCGAAAAGCTGGAAACACAGGAGGCGGTATCGGCAGTGGCAAGCGGCATGGCCTCGCTGCAGCATGTGCCCGATCAGACTACGTACAAGATGCTGCCAGTTGCCAACTCCGCCACAGAAAACACCTCGGATACACCTAACAAGGCAACACCAGCCCCTCCAGTTCGACAGGCTATACCTAGAGACGAGCACCAAGCGAAAGCAAAATCGAACCCGAAGTCAAAAGCTAAATCAGCCAATACTACTAGTGCAGTCACTTATTATGGGCAAACCGGCACTGGAGCCGGCAGCCAGAGTTTCCGGATTGAGTATAAAGCCCTCGATTCGATGGTGCAGCATTTGCTCCCGCCCGCTCTTCACGGGCAGGGCTTTCCTATAATACCAGCTGAACAACTGCGGCACATGGCAGCTTGGCAGGGACTCCCGCTCGATTCGCTGAGATCTCACAGACATCAGTTGGATGCCAACAACATGCGGCGCATTCGTCGCCTTGCAGACAGTGCCGTAAGTTATACCCGCCAGATTAATGGCCGAAACTTCCGCATTTCAGTGGACACCCTGCAGTATATCGCCTTGCATATGGACAGTTTGCGCCACCAGCACTTGCTAAACCAAGCACTGGCTGCCTCCGAAATAGCTTCTATCAATGTACGCAAAGACAGTGTGTTGATCTTAAAGAAGGGAGCGGCATCACGCTTTCAAGAAACCTCACGGGAAATTATCAACTCATCAGGTGGCAAGATTACCTTCAGCAATATTCACAGACCGGAAGATAACAGGTCTACACAGGATGCCGCTACCCGGATTATCGTGCGCCCCTCTACAAAACAGACACATTCTATACCTGCTGACGCGCCACAGAAAACAAACAAGCCAGTGAAGACTACGAGCACACTGGCTACCTCCCCAGATCCGGCCAAAGTAGAGGCGAAAAAAGAAAAGCTGAACAATGTGGTAGAGAAGATGGTGGTGGAGTATGTGGCCAAGGACGTGCCGCTAGAGCAACGCCTGAACTTAGGGGAGCTGAAGCCGATGCTACAAAGCGAACTGCAGGACAAAGGCATTTGCCTAGACTTTGGTTACTGGGTGCTTTCAAATCAGCAGGACACCATTACAGTGGCCCACCTGCCAAACAACAGCACACGCAACTTTGCCACCTACAAAGCCAGCCTGTTCCCCAACGACATCTTTGACAAGTCCGATTACTTGGCCGTGTACTTCCCGGACAGCCGGGCCTACGCCATCAGATCGCTCTGGATGATGCTGGCCTCCTCGGCGCTCTTCACCCTGATCATGGTGGCCACTTTCGGCACGACCATCCACATCATTTTCCGGCAGAAGAAGCTCTCAGACATGAAGAATGACTTCATCAACAACATGACGCACGAGTTCAAAACCCCGATCGCCACCATCTCACTAGCTACTGACTCCATCACCAACCCTAAGATCTACAGTAACCCTGAGAAGATAAAGTACTATACCGATATCATCCGGCAGGAGAACAAGCGCATGAACGTGCAGGTGGAAAACGTGCTGCAGATCGCTCAACTAGAGAAAAATGACTACCGCATGAACCTGCAAACGGTGGATCTGCATCATCTCATTTGTAAGGCTGTAGAGAGCATCCGACTGCAGATAGAAGAGCGAAGCGGTAAGCTAACGACCCGACTCCAAGCGCCGGAGACGGAACTGCAACTGGATGAGGTCCATTTCTACAATGTGATTTGCAATCTGCTTGACAATGCCAACAAATACTCTCCTTCCAGTCCCGATATTTTACTGGAAACACAAAATGTGGCGGGCGGTATGTTACTGGCTGTGGAAGACAACGGCTTGGGCATGACGCGCGACACGCAGCTGCGGGTATTCGACAAGTTCTATCGGGTACCCACCGGCAATCTGCACAACGTCAAAGGCTTCGGGCTGGGCCTGAGCTATGTCAAAGCTATTGTGAAGGCACACAACGGCAGCATCAAACTGCAGAGCGAACCGGGCAAAGGCAGTCGATTTGAAATTTTTCTACCTTTTGTCACCTAGTATACCTGTACCGATGCAGCCTTTCGGGTCAAACCGGTATCTATAGAGAAACAGCATATAAAAACCCAGTAGATCATGGCAGAACACGGCTTACGCATATTGCTCGCAGAGGATGATCCCAACTTTGGCATCGTCCTGAAAGACTACTTGGAGCTGCACGACTATGTGGTTAAACTGAGCCCCGACGGTTGCCAAGCTATCACGGCTTTCAGGCAGGGCAGCTTCGATTTGTGCATACTGGATGTAATGATGCCCGGCAAAGACGGCTTTACACTCGCCCGTGAGATCAAGAAACTTAACCCGGATATGCCTCTGATTTTTCTGACAGCCAAATCCATGAAGGAAGATATGCTCGAGGGCTTTAAGATCGGGGCAGACGACTACATCACCAAGCCCTTCGATTCGGAGGTACTGCTTTACAAGATCAAAGCCATCATGCACCGCAAAGGTGGTAATGCAGCCGCAGAAAAGCCTGAAGTCAGCGAGTATAGCATTGGGCAGTATAGGTTTCAGCACAAGTTGCGGCTTTTGCACCACAATGGCGACATCCAGAAACTATCTCCCAAAGAAACCGACCTGTTGCATTTGCTCTGTCAGCACTTAAATGATGTAGTGCCCCGCGAAGAAGCCCTTCTGCGCATCTGGCACGAAGACAGCTATTTCACGGCCCGCAGCATGGACGTCTACATCGCCAAACTCCGCAAATACCTCAAGCAGGACCCCACGGTTGAGATCATCAACATACACGGCCAAGGATATCGCTTGTGCGCCCAGAATGGCGTGTTGCTGTAACCCTCTACGCCTAGTAAAACTGTAAGCTCCCTCAACAGCAAACTTTCTTCAACTTCCCTTCTTTGGCTGCAGGTCAAGCGAGCAGTTCTGCCTCTTGCCTATTCTCCAAATAGCTATACCTAAAATTTATTTTGCCATAACACTAGATATATATAGTAAGACTATTATATTTGATCCACTTTTTTAACAAACTTAACCAACATCCAATTTTCACCCATGAAAAAAATTCTACTTTTTGTTTTGCTTGCGGTAACTTTTACCGCTTGCGGTCCCGAAATTTATACCGCTGCCTCTTTCAAAGAGGTTAAAGCGAAACACGAAACCTTGGCCATTGTGCCTTTCGACGTGCTCATCGAATCCAGAAGACTTCCTAAAGGAGTAACAGCGGAAATGGTACAGCAACAGCAAAAGGACTATGGCTATGGCCTGCAGGGCGACGTGTATGGCTATTTTCTGAAACAAATGTCCAAAGACAAGTACACCGTTAATTTTCAGGATGTAAGCAAGACCAATGCCTTGCTGTCAGAGGCTGGCATCACGTATGAGAACATGAACACGGTATCAAGAGATGAGATCTGCGAAATACTGGGTGTTGATGCCATCATTTCTGGAAAGGCCACCATGTCGAAGCCTATGTCTGACGGAGCAGCCATTGCAGTGGGTTTACTGGTTGGTGCTTGGGGCCCAACTAACAGCGTGAATACTTCCATCACCATCCACGAAGGCGAGAAAGGCGATCTGCTTTGGAAATACGATTACACTGCCTCTGGTAGCATCGGCAGCAGCAGAAAGTCACTGTCAAACGCTCTCATGAAAAACTCTTCCAAGAAATTCCCTTACAAAAAGTCTTAATTCGTACATAGCCAATAACTGGAAGCTATCTAAACGACTCAGTTTCGCTATAAATACAAAAACCCCGCAGCCTATACCTGCGGGTTTTTTTATGGACTATAACTAAACAATGCAGGCCGCTCCCAAAGGGAACGGCCTGCATATCTCACCAAAACACTTTAACAAACAGTAAACTTTTACTAATAATATCTATTTAGAAAGTAAATCCGACAGAGGCTTTGATCACCCGGTTGAAGGTGTCGAAGTTGCGGTTGGCGTCCACGGTGGTCAGGCCGTAGTCATAGCCGGCGCTTACGTTAAAGCCACTGGCAAAGCGGTAGCCTATACCTCCTGTAGCCGCCACATCCAGTTCACGGAAGCCGCTGTTCATGTCCCACTCTTGGTTTAAGGCATTAAAGCCCAAGGCTCCGGCTCGTACCTGCACCTTATTTGATATTAGGTAAGAAAACTGAGGACCTGCAAAAATGTGGAAGCCATCGCCAATGAATATCTTTGCCAGAATCGGCATATCAATGTATTCAGCTTTGTTAGTAACCGTTACCCCTGCATTCAGGAAATCAAACTGCTCCATCGGAACTCTACCAACCATGCGCATACCCTTCTGAGAGTACAGGAGGCCCGGCTCAATCTCAAAACCCGGTGCTATAGGAATAGAAACCACACCGCCCACATGAAAGCCCTCGCGCATTTCGCGTCTAAGGGAGCCATTGGTCATATCCATGAGGTCTTGGGCACTGTTGACGGTTTGACCCTGCCATTCGGCCATGTTAACACCCGCTTTTATACCGATGCGCACGGGCTGCTTTTGCTGCGCATTTGCCTGAGTTACCGCCATTCCCAGAACGACGGCCAGTAGTAGAAATATCTTTTTCATCACACCTATCCTTAAATATTGAAAAACAAGAAATAAGCTGCGCAGCTTAATTCTCCTGATGTAAGAATCGTGCCAAATAATGATCTGGTGTTTTGAAAAAAGTTCACATTTAGGCTTAAATAATTTAAAATCAGATAATTAAGCGTTAAATTATTTTTTAAAACACAAAAAACACCCTAAAACTAAGCCAGCTAAATCGCGCTACTTGTTTGGCTATACCCCCGGTTGCACCTTACCTTTGCAGCCCTATAGCCCACAGTAAGGCTAGGTATAAGGTATAGGCAGATGACAGACAAAAGACAGGTACGGCTAAACAGGCTGGCCGTGCACAGGGTAGGCAACAAAGCGAAGGAAGAGGGCGTGATCGCTTCGAAAGAATTGGTTGACCTGCGGGACGAACAGCTGAGCGATTTGCTGACCAATTACTTTCTGGCGCCTTTTAAGCAAGAGGAGTTTTTCCGCTTCCACCATACCTCTGATTTGGCCCTGAACGAGATGTTCGCCTACTCGGCCCTGATGTTCACGGAGCCGGCCAAATTTCTGGAGTACTCGGTGCATGTGCTCAACCACCTCTACGAACAGTCAGACCACCCTAAAGTGAAGAGCGGTGAGCTGTACGTGGTGCATTTGTCGGGCTGCGTAATGGAAGATGACATCGTGGACGCGATCGGCATTTTCAAGTCGGAGAACAAAGACACCTTCCTGACTTTTCAGGAAGAAGAAGATGACCTGAACATGAACTACCACTTCGGGGTGAACATCAAGAGCGTGGACAAAGGCTGCCTGATCTTCAACACCGAGGCCGAAGACGGATTTCGGGTGAAGATCGTGGACGCCAACAGCACCGACGCCGTGTTCTGGAAAGAAGACTTCCTGCACGTAACAGAGCTCAAGGACACCAACTTCAACACCAAAACGGCGCTAAACCTTTGCAAAGACTTCTCAGAGGAGGTATTCGCCCAGACGGACAGCAAAAAAGCACAGGTGGACTTTATCAGCCGCTCCGTGGACTACTTTTCTAAAAGTGAGACCTTTGATCTGGAGGAGTTCACGAGCAGTGTAATCGACGAGCCCGAGACGGCCGAGCGATTCAAGAACTACACGCAGGCCTTTGCCGAGGAGCGTGACATTGAGGGCTTCACCGATTTTGCCATCAACAAGAACACAGTGAAGAACATGAAGCGCAAGTTTCGCAACTTTATTAAGCTCGACACCCAGATCGAAATCAAGTTCAGCGGGTATAATCCGGAGCAAAGTGAACAGTATGTGGAGCGTGGCTTTGATCAAGAGCGCGGCATGCATTTCTACAAGGTATACTTCCACTCCGAGTCTTAGCGTTATCTGCCCACAGGGCCAGCTCAGAAACTATACCTGCGCAGGTCGTGTTGCAGAGAGACCTGCACCAAAATACCGGAACAGTATTTGATAGAGTAGAAAGCACCTATGATAAGTTTTAAAAGAGATATGAAAAAGTCAGTTTTTGCCGCCTTGTTATTTGCCTTTGCCGCAACCGCTGTGTATGCACAGGCTCCTGCTCAAAAGGCTGCCACTACTCAGAATGCGCCCAAAACGGTAGAACAGCGTGCCGATGATATTACTGCTGGTATGGTGAAGAACCTCCGCCTTAGCCCGAAACAGGCCGCTGAGCTAAAGGATGTAAACCGCAATAGCATGAAGTTCGCGGAAGAGGCACGTAAGAAACACCGAAATAACCCGCGCAAACTGGCCGAGCAGATGGACATCATCAGTCAGACAAGGCTTTCGCAGATCAAAGACCTGCTCACAGAACAGCAATTTGACCAATACCAGTCACGCCGGGAGGAGAAAATGGGTGTGCCGCGAGAGGCCAGAAGCAACCCTAGCCAAGGCCCGGGTCAACAGTACGATAACAACTACTAATCCGAACGATATAGCACATTAACAGAAAAGCATGGCAGCCGCCATGCTTTTTTTATTTTAACTCACCTGCTGTTTCTCCGGTTGCCTTACGGGTTGCGCTATCTCCATGTCATTAGGTATAGCCGAGGCCACTTTCAAGACTGGTGCCACCTCGGGCGAAACCGTTTCTTGCACCGTCAATGCCTCCCGCTCCCGTTGGTGGGCCGTCACAACAGTTCCTGGGGGTTTGAACAGGATATCCCACGCTTCTTTAAAAGATTTGGCATGCAACAGGTCTTTCCAAAGATCCACCCATTCGTGAAATACCAGATAGAAGGGATTATAGGAGGTAACTGGCGTTGTGAGACCGTACTTTGGTCTTTCCTCCTCTTTCTGAAAGGAGCCAAACATCCTGTCCCAAATAATGAAGGTAGAGCCGTAATTCCTGTCGATATACTTGGGGTTAGAGCCATGGTGCACCCGGTGGTGCGAGGGCGTCACGAAAATGTACTCAAACGGTCTAGGCAACTTATGGATCAGTTCTGTATGCACCCAAAACTGGTATAGTACCGCTAACTGATGGCATACAAAGAATGTGAAAGGGTCAAAGCCCATAAAAGGCACTGGCAGGAAAAACAGAAACTTGATGGGGGAAGTCCAACTGGTGCGTAGGGAAATCGCAAAATTCATCTTTTCGGAGGAGTGGTGCGTCACGTGGGTCGCCCACCAAAGCCGCTGCTCATGCGATATACGGTGCGCCCAGTACCTGAAAAAGTCAACCGCTATAAACCCTCCTACAAAACCCCACCATGACCTGGGTATAGCCCACGGCACAGCGTTGTATATCATCATGGAGACAGTAAACAGCACAATTTTCAGACTCGCCCCCACGATGGCATTGCCGGCTCCAATCCAAAGCGCGGCCATAAAGTCTTTCTTCTCATAGTAATTGCGCTTCTTATACAAGCCAACTAACCATTCTATTAACACAGATGCCACAATAATTGGCGCGGCATAATGCATGATAGTCAGGTTATCCAGCTCCGCGATATGGTCCATTCTCCAAATTTCCTTTTCCATAGGCTCGTCTTGGTGCAGGGGTATAGCTTATTGTAACGACCACTACCGGAAAGGGTTAGTCCCTTCAACCCGCCTTTTTATGCAAACACGGGTATAACATTGATCAGCCTTGACCCTGCAGCTCCGTGTAACGCCATAAAAAAATTGATTTTGTAAGAAAGGCTGTGTATTCTTGCTGATATCAAGCACACGACATGAACATCCGTAAGAAAGTAAGATTAAACATACCTTCCGGCGCCAACCGCTACGCCGCCATCGACCTATTTGTGAGAGCCGCTGAGAAGGAGAACTGGAGCGAACAGGAAATCCAGTTTGTAATAGATGAGGTAGTAGAGGCCGAGGACAATGCCAAGGGCTTGGAATCATTGCAATACTATCTGGCTTAAAAAAGAAAAGCCGCGCCGGTGAAGCAATTTCACAGGCGCGGCTTTTATGATTCTGGTAGATAATCAAACCTCGTTCTGTTCGGTTGGCTCGAGTTGTAGCTCAGATTGATGCTGTTGCAGCACCCCGATGATAAAGTCGATGTGCTCTTTCAGGTCCACACCGAATAGCTCAGCACCCATCCGTACTTCTTCGCGGTCTACGGAGGCGGCAAACCCGCTAGTCTTCAGCTTCTTTATCACCGACTTTGCACCTAACCCTTCCAGTCGTTGCGGCCGTACCTGCGCACAGGCTACGATAAAGCCGGTTATTTCGTCGCAGGCGATCAGCGCTTTGTCGAGGGTGGTTTCGTAGGGCACGCCCCAGTGGGTATAATGCGCCGAGATGGCGTGGGCGATGCGCTCCTCCCCTTTCTCACGCAGCAAGTCCACGATCACGTTGGGGTGCTTATCCGGGTAAGCTTGGTAATCGGCATCGTGCAAAAGGCCGGCAATGGACCACTCGTCGGTGTTTTCCCCTAGTTTGTTGGCGTAGGCCTCCATTACTAGTTCCACAGTGCGCGCGTGGCGCAACAGGCTCTCGCTGGTGGTCATTTGCTCCAGTATGGTGCGGGCTTCTTGTCTTGTCATTGGAATACGTCTTTTAAAGCCGAATTTAATAAATTCAGCTTATACCTGCGCATCAGACAAGCTTTATCCTTACTTGTTAATGGCTAAGCCATAGTAGCTCGGCTGGAAGTCAATTTCAACGTCTTCGGGGAATTCTGCTTTCGCAATCTCCACATTGTCCCACTTTCCATAGATGTTGTCTTTGCGGCCCACCAGTATATCGATGTGGTTTCGGAAGCGTCGGTTCATGGTATCCCGGACAATGTACTGCCCGTCCATTTCGTCTGATATACCGCGCACCCACACAGTATCGCCGTAATGAATTTCACCTCCCCAGCGCGCTAACATGTCGCGTGAGAGGGCAATCCAGCGGTGCTTTTTGGGGTTTCTGGGGTTGATGCGGGAGCCGTCGGCTGTGATGAGGGGGTTTCCGTCAGTCTGACCTTTCTCTGGGTAGTAGACTGTGGCCGTAACGGTAAAAGTTTCTGGGTATTCGGGGTAATCAGGGTATTCTTGTACTTTTTCTATCTTCGCGGGAGTTATCATTTCCAGTTCTTTCCCTTCGTTCGGAGGGCTTGGAATTTCAGGCTTCAGGAAAGCCATTTCGTCGACAAAAGTTACAAAAATGGAAATCACTACTGCGAGTATTTTGACCCTAAACATATGGCATCCATTTCGTGAAACATCATTTTAAATTCAATAAACCGCTTAAACGGCCTGTCTTAAAATTATGTTTTGCTTAATGGATTAAAATACCTGTGTTTTTAGGTTTCCTCTTTTCAGTTTATGTTCTTGAATTAGCGCCAGATCATGCAATTGAGCAAGTTTATGCTATTTGTTCAGCCCAAGAAAAAAAATCAATTTATCACCAATTATTATAATATAAAATAATATTTGTTACATAAATTTTGCTTGAAATCTGGTATGCTATAAAGACTATTTGAGTTAAAAATATAAATTTTACAACAAACCAATAAGCTAAATCTAAGTCTTTAACAAAGGGCTAGATAATGATAGACTAGTAGTGGATCAAGCTGAACTGTTTTTCTTTTTAAAGTACTTGTCGTATACCACATAGCCAATAAACAAGACAAGGCTAACAGCCCCCACCCATACAAGCCCATTTATGAGGCGGTCGTCGTCCTCCCCCAGCCAAGCCAACAGAATAGTAAGGGGCGTGATGCCTGCCAGCGTAGCCCCGATAAAGCGAAAATAGCCCATTTTAGTAAGTCCGGCTACAAAGCTTACGGCGTCGTTCGATAAGAAAGGCGAGATACGCGCAATGATCACGGCCCAGACACCATAATCCGTGACGAAACCGCACACCTTCTCTTCGGCTTTATGGCCAATGATCTTCCGGACACCGGCCTCCCCTAGCCCTCTTCCGATCAGATAGCCAATGGTGGAGGCAGTCAGCACGGCAACAATCGCTATTAGGGAGCCCCAAACAGGGCCATAGGCAATAATGGCCACCAGCATGAGCGCCACCACATTGATGACCAGCAAGAACATCTGCGCCACCATGGCTAGTATAATAAAGAACGGTCCCCAGAAGCCAAACTGTCCTACCCAGCTTGAGATCAGTTCTTCGTCGCCACTCGTCAGCACCTCCCAACCTTCGTTTACGTTGGCTTGAAAACTGGAAGAAATGAAATAGATGGCTACCAACGCAGCCAGTATAGCACCAGTGATCAGGAGCGGCAGTTTGCTTTGCTTTATCTCCTTGTTTTTATCTTGAGAGGTATGCTGCATACAGTTGATTTAGATTCTATTAGACGTGCGATGCCCATCGGGGTTTAAAGGCTCCAGCATACCTGACTTAGGATTCATCCGACAGGCACGCTCAAAAGTTTGGGCGGGTGGCGTAGACCCGATGGTATAGCGCCATGTATAGGAATTGGGTGGCAGCGTAGATGTCTGATGCTCTAGCATTAATACCTTAGTAGATTCACTTGGAGGTTCGGGAATTGTTGTTTTCTTATCCACATGCTCGCCATACAGCAAGGCGGCCAACATACCTGCCACTAGTCCGCCTAAGTGCCCTTCCCATGAGATGCGCTCCTCAGACGGAAACAATCCATAGAACAGGCCACTGTACAGAAACAGAATCGCCAAAGAGACGGCCAAGCCTGCCCTGTCGCGCCTAATAATACCGTTGAACAACAGGAAGCCCGCCATACCATACACCACGCCACTAGCCCCCACATGAAAGGCATTTCGCCCGATAAACCATGTAAAGAGTCCGCTTAGCACGTATACCAATACAAACACCCGCAGGGCGACTGCCCGGTGCAGAAACAGGATGAAACCTGATAATAAAACCAACGGGAAGGAATTGGAAAGCAGGTGGATGAGCCCGGAGTGGATCAGGGGGCCGGCCGCAACACCGATGAGCCCGAGGAAATCGCGCGGTCGGATTCCCAGCCAAGCCAGATTGGCATCGGCAAGGTAGGACAGGAGCGCAATCAGCCAAATAAGACTCACAAACAGCGTACCCGGCAGGAAACTGTAGGCAAAGCGTTCGTTCTCAGCTTGCAAATCTTTCAGTGCCATGTCGGGTGGTGCGGGAGTCATAGAAGGTTCTAACAGAATATACTGCGCAGCGCGTCGTTCTCGTATTATAAAAGAGTTTTAAAGCTATACGCACATCCGTATTGCCGGATATAAGCTTTTTAGCCGCTCTCCTATGCATGCGCAAGATACGAGTATAGCGGAAAATCAAGGCTAGATGCGAGACTTTTAAAACTAATTGACGTATCACTTCCATTTCGGCTTTATCTATACCTGTTATTGCCTAACGCGGAAACAGGTACAGCCAAAACTTAAATAACATTTGAAAAGTATTAACAGGTGGTATACCACCAAAAGCACCATGTACCCACCCATTCATCGCCCTCACACTATTTTGTCAGGTATAGCACGCTATGCTTTGCTTGCCAGTTTACTCTGGCTAGTGTGCAGTTGCGAGAGCACGGATACCCGCAGAGGGGTTTATGCCAAAGATGAGAACCCCCACGAGTTTTTCCCGGAAGAAGTAGCAGAGCCTCCTTATGTTCGACCCTCTTCTTTGTTGGAGGCTATCGAAAAGCCATCTCCTTGGGTAGACTCCGTCTTTAATACCCTTACCCCTGATGAGCGCATTGCACAGTTGATTATTATTGAGGCCTTTTCCGATAAGAGCGAAAAATATGAAGCCGATGTCATGAACCTGATCACAAGGTATAAGGTGGGCGGCATCATTTATTTTCAGGGTGGCCCGATACGACAAGCCGTTTTAAACAACCGCTTGCAGGCAGCCTCCAAGGTGCCTTTGCTTATCTCCATGGATGCCGAAACCGGGGTGGGGATGCGCCTCGACAGCACGGTGCAGTATCCTTTCCAGATGATGATGGGTGCCATAGAGGACAATGGCCTGATTTACCGCATGGGGGCAGAGGTGGCACACGAGTTCAGGCGACTGGGGATGCACGTCAACTTCGCACCTGTGGCTGACATCAACAACAACTCGTCCAATCCCATCATTAGCTACCGTGCGTTTGGGGAAGACAAGCTGGACGTGACCGCCAAAAGCCTCGCTTACATGCGCGGCATGCAGGACAATGGCATCATAGCGGTGGCCAAGCACTTTCCGGGCCACGGTGACACGGATGTGGACTCGCATTATGATCTGCCTGTGATTCCGCACGATCGCGCCCGACTCGACTCACTGGAGCTATACCCATTCCGGGAACTGATCAAGCACGGCATCGGCGGCATCATGGTGGCACACATGCACATGCAGCAACTCGACACCACACAAAACCTGCCCTCCACTCTATCGAAGCCAATCGTGACGAACCTCCTCAAAAACCAATTGGAGTTTAAAGGGCTCGTGTTCACGGATGCGATGGTGATGAAAGGCGTGACCAAATACTTCCCGCCGGGTGAGGCGGAGGCGCGCGCCATCATGGCCGGTAACGACGTGCTGGAGCGACTAAACAGTGTGCCCAAGGCGATTACGGCTATCCGGGAGGCCATTAAAAGAGGCGATATATCGCAGGAGGAGATTGACCGACGCTGCAAAAAAATGCTTGCCGCTAAGCAGTGGGTTGGGCTCGACAGGTATAAGCCGATCGAGTTGGAGAACCTATACGAGGACCTGAACCCGCAGATGGCCGACAGCACTAACCATGCCTTGGCAGAGGCGGCCATGACCCTGCTCAACAACCGCAAGAACTTTCTGCCCATACGCCAGAAAAAGCGTCAGAAAGTGGCCACGCTGTCGTTTGGAATGGTGCGCCCGAGCCTCTTTCAACGCGAGGTAGGCCGATACGCCCGCAGCACAACCGATTTTGTGATCTCCCGCAAGGCGAGCGCAAAAGAAATAAAGAAGATGAAACAGAAGCTGAGGGGCTATGATCTGGTAATTGTAGGGCTTTATGGACCTAGCGTAACGCCAAGCAACCGCTTGGGCTACTCCAAAGAGGCAACTGCTTTTGTCACAGAGTTGGCCCGTTCCAACAAGTCCATCATGACGTTGTTCGACAACCCCTATACCTTGAATCAGTTTCCGGACATACACAAAAGCCGGGTGCTGGTGCTGGCCTACCAAGGGCACGCCCACGCGCAGATTGCGGCCGCCAAACTGCTTTTCGGCAAGATTCCGGCAAGGGGCAAATTGCCCGTTACCGTGAACGGTCACTATGCCTATGGGCATGGCATCAGCAAAGACAAGCCTTTTCTGGCCGTAAGTCCTTAGTATCCTGCATCCATGCTTTGCGTATTATGGCAAAAGACGGGTATAACCTGTAACACCAACCCTATAACTGTGAAAAAAGATGTTCTATAAAACGATGAAATTTGCAGCCGCCCTGATCGTGGGCCTGTTCCTGTGGGGCTGCGAGGGCAACCGCACCGCCGAAAACACTGAGGAGATCACCGTGGATGTGCCAGCTGACACCGCCCGCGTGGAGCGTACCGGCCGCACCGTAGACGAGCGCCTAGAGTCACTGCGCGGCTGGATGAACGAAAAAGTGGAGCGCGGCGACACAGCCATACAGCGCGAAATGCCACAGATAAAAGAAGACTTCCGGCAGCGCTCAGCTGAGATCGAAAAGAACCTCGACAGTCTGTCAGCCGACTCCAAAGTCGAGTATAACCGCATGAAGCAACGCTACGAGCGGTGGGAGAACCGGCAGGAGCGCCGCCAGAACACACCGCTCGACGCAGCCGAGCTGGGCCAGTGGCAGGAACAGCTTCTGCGCGAGTTTGACGACATCGAAACGATTGAACCACAGAGCATGCGGGAAGCATATCTTACATTTATGGGTGTGGTGCGCGCCAAACGCAAGAACTGGACCCAGAGCGACTGGGATTACGTGGACAACGTATACGGCCGCCTGAACCAGCGCCGCCGTCAGGTCGAGGGACAAATGTCGAACAGCGACAGGTTAAAAGTGCGCGCCCTGCAGGCCGAGTACCTGACCTTGGAAGGTGCCGCCGATACCCAAAGTATGATGCGGAACATGCGAAACTAAGCGTGTTTTATACAACATTTCCGCGACACATCAGTTTATGCCGTATACCTTTGCATAGGTGTAGCCCTTGCTCGTGATACAGCAACAGGGCTGAAAGGATGCGTAACAAGTATAGAACAATGGAAAAAGCAACATTTGGAGGAGGGTGCTTCTGGTGTACAGAGGCAGTTTTTCAGGATCTGGCAGGCGTACAGAAAGTAGAGTCGGGCTATGCGGGCGGTCATTTGGAGAACCCCACTTACAAGCAAGTAACCTCCGGCACCACCGGCCATGCCGAGGTGCTGCAGATCACCTACGACCCCGACAAGATCAGCTACGACGAGTTGCTGGAGGTATTCTGGAAAACCCACGACCCGACAACCCTCAACCGACAGGGCAACGACATAGGGCCGCAGTACCGCTCTACGGTGCTCTACCACAACTACGAACAGCGAGAGCTGGCAGAGAAGTATATGCAAGAGCTAGACACATCTGGCGCCTTCCCTGACCCGATTGTGACCACCATTGAGCCCCTGCAGGAGTTTTATCCGGCCGAGGACTATCACCAGAACTACTTCAAGACGCACGGCCACGAACCCTACTGCAGTTTCGTTATCCGCCCGAAAGTAGACAAGTTCCGTAAAGTGTTTGCCGACAAGCTCAAGCCTGAGGCCAGCAGATAAAAACAGACAAAATAAAAAGCGTCAGCTCTTGCGAAAGGAGCTGACGCTTTTTATTATATACCTGAATTGATGACTAGCCCTGCAGCTGCACCCATTGTTGGGCGATGATGGTTTTGGCATCGGCAAAAGTCTCTTTCAGTAGCTCCTCACGGGTATAGCTTACCAGTTCGATGTGCTCGTGCTCGTCGTCCTTGCCTCCGCCGTCGGCATGCTGGTGAGATACCTCTGCATAGTACAAGAGTACTTTTTCAGTAGTACCACCTGGCGAAGAATAGAAGGTATGCAGGTGCTTTAGGCTATCCACGCTGTAGCCGATCTCCTCCTCTATTTCGCGCGCGATGCTGGTTTCCGGGTTTTCCCCGTCATCCACCATACCGGCGACCACCTCTACCAATTCCGATTCTGGACCCACACGGTACTGCCGCGTGAGGATGTACTGTTGCTTCTCGGTATCATATACCATGGCAGCTACGGCTGTGCCTCTGTCGAATTGTTCCCGAGTAAAGGTATGGCCGTGCTGTTCTACCGTCAGTTTATAAATCTTGAAATAGCCGTCGTAGGCCGTTTCCCTGTTCTTGATTTCCATAAGGGCGAAGATAGTCAATGCTAGCTTAAAGCTTGACTCATTTTATAGGTATAGGTTGTTTATGTATTATAGTTCGTTGTTTCGGAATGCCGCCTTTTGGGTGCGCTCCGTCAGACCAGACATAGAGAGCGGTGTTTCACTTTCGTAGCCTTTCTTGGCTTGCTGTTCTCCTGTAGGCCCCGGCAGCATGCGATTGAGCACGGCAAAAATGTCGGTGGTCGTTTCCGGCGACAGGCCATGCACAAAGGCCCCGATCTTGGCAGGTATAGAGGTCACCACTTCGGCATCGCCGTAGCGGCAGGCATCTAGTATGGACTTAGCAGACCGTTCGGCGCTGATAGAGGTAAGCGGGCTCGAGTCGGCTATCTTAAACAGGGTATATTCCTCTTCGTGCTGCCCCTTGATGTTGGCATGCCGCGGGCTACCCGTCTGCATCAGCCCCGGCGAAGCGCAGGTAACAGTGATGTTATACTGTTTCAGCTCGGCACGCAGGCCCTCCGACAGACCCACCAAGGCAAATTTACTAGCGCTGTAGGGCACCAGATGCGGCACGCCCAACTTCCCGCCAATCGAGGCAATGTTAAGAATGCGGCCGCCACCTCGGGCTTTCATAGAGGGAAGCACGGCCAATGTTGTATAGAGCGGTCCCCAGAAGTGTGTCTGCATGGCCTCCTCAAAATCCTGCACGGTCATCTCCTCCACTGGTCCTGCCGTGATGATACCGGCATTGTTGATGAGTACATCGATGTTGCCGAACTCACGCTGCACCTTGTCCACCATCTCCTGCACCTGCGCCTCCTGTGTTACGTCGCAGGGCAGCACCATCACATCGGCTCCGTTACCGGCCAACTCCATGCGGGCATCCTCCAGCTGCATTTCATCGCGTGAACAGAGCACCAACCGGGCTCCCTCCTTGGCCAACTGACGCGCCATCACGAAGCCGAGGCCGCGTGCACCGCCTGTTATCAGCACCACTTTGTTTCGAAAATCGTATGCGTTGAGTTTTCGGTTGATGGCCCGTGCCGCCAGCAAGGCGCCCGCACCGGCTGCCAGCCACCAGAGGTTCTTTTTGTTATTTGTTTCCATAGTCTGAAGGGATAAGGTATAGCCATTTAAGCCGGTATAGCGCTTATGGCACTACAGCGGCTTTTGGATGTACGGGAGCACGGGGCATGGGGGTTCGACAAGCCCTTCTATCAAGGCTGAGTTCTCGTTATAGAAGCTTGTTGAGATGATGAAACGACAAAGGTAGGTGGACCTTATTTTTTCTTAAACCTCATCCCCTGATTTTTGCGGGTGAAGACCTCATTCTTAAGCATAGGGGTATAGATGACCTTGACAGAAGCCGTACCGTAATGGTCCTTGGTGTGCTCAAACCCTATAGGCGGGCCGATATTGTCCAGATAATCAGTAGTGGTTATACTATACACTAACTCGGGTGCCACGCTCCATTGATCAGAAAACCGGAAACGAAGCCCGGCGCCCCCTGAGACAACTCCGGCAATAGCCGGATAGGAACGCATGCGGTCGTATGTCACGTCCGAGTTTTCGGCTCTGTTAGTAGGGTAAGAACTCGGGGTATAGTAAACGAAACCGCCGCCACCTTTCACATAAGGCACGATAAAACGTTTGCGTAATGAGCGGTAATTGTTTGAACCGGCGTAACTGTCCATCAGGTTGAGCACGAGCATGGTCGACACTTCGATCACCTCCGACTCAAACGTGATGTTATCGGTGGGTGTCTTTTCAGTAGCACCTAGTTTTGCGTACTTCACCTCCCCGCTTAGGGCCCAATAGGAGTTGAGCTTGAACAAAGCGCCAATGCCCATCGCCGGCCCAATGTCGTTACAGCCATAGCTACCACAAATATCGCTTTTGATGGCAGCCAAGCCCACCCCTGCCTGCACCGAAAGGCCACGCTCTGGTATTTTGCTTACGCCCATACGGCGAATCGCACTATCCTGCGCTTGTGCAGAAGTGCTGATGGATAGGGTGATGGCAAACAGTAGTAAAAAGGCTTGTAGGCTCCTGCTCATGCTCCAGACAGGTTTTTTCATCTTGTTCTTGTGTGGGAAGCCACGTGGTTTTCAACCAGTGTAGTTATTCTTTCCCCTATCTACGCAAGGGCAAAAGAAAGGATGATCGAAAATGTATAAATACATCACAATATAGGAATTGTATAGATACAAATCCTTATAACACAAGGCGATAGGATTAGGTTAGAAAGCTATTAATCTTCTCCCTTTGAAGAGACTAACGTAAATCCGGGCGTTTCTTATTCAAAATTTGGATAAAGTCGATAACGAGCGCTGCGGCATCAGGATAAAAGACGGGATTGATGTTGGCGTACACATCCGAAGGCTTGTGGTAGTGCGGATGGTCTTCTACGCCAAAGTATATGAAGGGAATCTGGCGCTTGTGGAATTGAAAATGGTCTGACTGTTTGGTCCAGTCGTTCTGTCCCTGCTCCGGGCGGTCGTGACCCAACAGCAATCTTGCCTGCGGACGGGCGGCTACCTGTTGTAGGTAAGGTGTTAGGGCCGGGTAATGGTACATGCCACTGGCATAGAGTTCGCCCTGCTGGTTGATGCTGAGCATGTCCATGTTCACGTTGAGTTGAATGAGATCTAGCGCCAGTGGCGGGTTCTCCAAAAAGGCATTAGCCCCCTGCAGCCCTAACTCCTCACCGTCAAGGGCGGCGAAGATCAAGGTATAGTAGGGTTTGTGCTTCTTGAAATAAGAAGCGGTGGCCAACAATCCACCCACACCGGAGGCATTGTCGTCGGCGCCGTTGTAGATCTCCCCGTCGCGCACGCCCACATGGTCATAATGCGCCGTGATGACAATGGCCTTATCTGTTTTACCGGGAATGTAGCCAATCAGGTTGACAGCCTCCTCCACTACTAGTCTCTTGCTCTCAAGGCGGAAGGTATGGCGGTAGCTGTTGTTATAGGACTGCAGCCCAATCTGCTCGAAACGGCTAATAATATAGTCCTGCGCCATTCTGCTGCCCTCTGTGCCACTCAGTCGCCCCGCCATGGAGTCGGCGGAGAGAATCTTAATATCCTTTAACAGCTGTTGCGTGTCGAGCACCTTTTTCTGGGCAGTGGCCGACAACTGGCATACAAAGGCAAATAAGAATGCTAAGAGGAGATGGCGTTTCATAGAAATGATTTTGGGCGAAATTAGCATAAATACCAATTTCGCCCGCAAATATTTAAGCACTTACAGCTGGCCATGCTACCCAGCTTTTCTGGCGCACAACTGCTTTTTTATTCTGATTGGCTACTTGACGCTCTACCTGCTGGGTATAGCTGCCGTCTTTCTCAAATAATTCTCCTTTTAGTACCCAGCCTGTTTTCACATAGTCCTGAACAGTATTTACTAGGGTCTGCAAGTCTCTCGCCTCAATTACATCGAATTCCATGTTCTTTCCTGTTTTTTTTGGTCTTACAAATGGTTTCTTAGATGGTATTTAAACAAGGAGCGTGCCACATACGTTCACAAAGAGCTAGAGTTACAATTTTTTCGAAATAAATTGCAGACCTTCTAAAATGGCCTGATTTAGCGTTATTAATACCTACAAAACAGAATAGGCTGACATTTCTGCCAGCCTATTCACACCATAACTATTTGTATTTTAGTTTTTTACACTTATAAAAGAGGGTACTTCCACCGGACCTACCGATGTTTGGATAGTAGGTTTGATTTGAAGCTCAACATTGGGCCTGCTGGTACCGTCGGTTTTAGACAGCAGGGTTACTAAGCGCAACAGGTTATTATAACCGGGCTTACCGTTTTCCTCACTAATGCGGATCGGCGTGCGCACGTTGATCGTATTCAAGCCGTGGCGCAGCTCAACTGGTTCATCCACCAGTCCACTGAGCGTCTGCTTACCATCGAGCATGAGCTGCCACTTGAGTTTGGTCACGGTCATGCTACGTTCGCGGCTGTCTTCGTCCAATTCCACATTCAGTCCAAGGCTCGAGTAGGCGGACAGGTTATTGTCTGAGAATGCCGTGAAAAGCAGGGCGGCCTCCCCGAAGGAGAAATCTTCCGGACGTTTTTTGTTCAGTACGTTCACACCGTTGAGTTTCACCTCATTTATACCGGACAGGCTATACTTCGCTTCTTTAAAAGCATCCACATCGCTCTTGGTGCCGCATGAGAATGCGAACAAGGCTATACCTAGCAACAGGGCTATACTTAAGAGATTTGTCTTTTTGATCATATGCTATAAAAAATGCTCAGCGCTTTATTACTTTGCCTGAGCCTGAAATATTTGAATTAATAGTCGGATTTCCCTGATAATATACGTTTCCACTTCCACTGATCGTAACGGCCAAGTCAGTGGCCGCATTTACCTCCACATTGCCTGAGCCACTTAGTACCACACCCGCACTTTCGCTGCTCAGGTCGAAGGATTTTATGCTGCCAGAGCCAGAGAGGTTGAGCTCTTCAACGTCTGCATTTCCCAGCATGTCAATCGTGCCCGAACCGGTAAGCCTGCTGGTCACCTTGGCCGCTGACACGCTTATTCGAAGATAGCCTGAGCCATCCAGCACCGCCCGGAAGTCATTCGTCTCAAACGCATCCCGCAACTCTATCCGCCCTGACCCGATCATTTCGGCACTGCTCAGCTCCGGCACGGTCATATGCACTTCTACCGTCTTGTGGCTGCGAAGGCACTTATCAAAGCTCAGATCCCACACGCCATTCGACACATCGGTATTGATCGCGTCCAATACATTAGGCTGGGCTCTCACCTCAATACGCTGCGTGGCTCCCCGTCTAACAAAGACGCGGGTATCCCCGTTCACTCGCAGCCCGCTGACCGCATCCAAGTTAAACTCACGGCTCTCTACGTCGCCTCTTCCCCTTATACAATCAACCTCATCACCGCAAGAGGCGAGCAACAAAGTAGGCAGGATAAGCAGAAGCATCCAACGTTTAAAATTAATAGATTTCATAGTTTTATGTAGCTTTATTGATTATGCAAGTTAAATATTCTTGCTTCAGTCGCATAAAACCATCTATTCCATCCGCTCAATATTTTACTACCATCACTAAATTTTATCCAAAATGCCCTACCTGCTGTCCCCGCTGGTTCACTAACACACCTTGGTCTGTCACGAAGAGACCCTGTAGATACTCGCTCTCAAAATAGAAAGGATAGTCGCGGTTGTTGGTGCGGGCCAGTTTGCCGATCACCCGGGCTCCACCATCGGTCATGTGCACCAGTTGTAGACGGGTGGTCAGAAAGAACTGCTCATTAGGTGCATTGTTGAAAATTATCCTGCGCAGCACCAGCCGGCTATCGAGCCCAGATTTGGCGGTTGTGGTCCTTGGCTCCGGCCTTACGGTTTCCGGTACGCGCTGCGCCGGGCGTGTATCGTTTGCCATTGGGTTTGGCTCGTATACCTGCCCGTTGTTGCTGGCCATTATCTGTGCATCGGCATTGCCCCAGCCCCTGCTGATGGCGGCTAGGCGGTAGCTGCGCCCCGGATGCGTGGTGGAACTGCGTTCATCAGAGAGCACCTTCATGGCGGCCTGTGCCTCCTCCAGACTCGCGCCCATCTTGCGGAGCACGAAACCCGAAAACTCATCAGCCTCCAGCTCATCGGCATGGTTGCTGCCTTGGCGCGACAAGGTATGCCCGTTCAGGTGGTGGCCAATCTCGTGAGCCAATATGCTCACGCCTGCCCAGTCAGTGTGCACGGCATTGTTGATGGCGGCAAGAAAGCGTTCGTTGTACAGGATATAGCGCTTGCCGTTGTAAATAACAGCAGCCGCATTTTCTATGTTGGCGGTGCGCACTTCAAAGCGCGGCTTCAAGCCTACCACGTCGATGATCTCGCCAATAATATCTCGGGGAGCAACCTTTGCAGCGCTGTAGGCAGCCTCAGGTACTGTCGGTGTTTTCGCTTGTACCCCAAAGAGTGGGACCAGCACCAGACCCAGCAAAAGGCTAATCTTCTTCAGATGATTCATTTTTTTCTCTTTCTGTTGATGGATGAACACAGCATACCCAAAACGAAAAACAGGCGGAAGCTGGTATACCTGTTATAGCAAGTTCTTTGCCAGAAAAGCGCCCTTTAGCGCTTTCAGAAAATAGCGCATTAAAGCATAGCTACAGCCCCTGTTGGTTTGCTTACTGTGATAAAAGCCGGTGATTCAACGTTACCGACAGGCGTTTTGATGGTAGGTTTGATTTTGAGCGTGACCCGCTCCCGTATATCCGTTCGCTGGCCGAGCAAAGTGATCAGACGAGACAGTCCGGTATAGCTCGGCATCTCTCCTTCAGCTACGAGCCCCACCGGCGTTTGGATCGGGAGTAAGTTCAAACCCTCCTGCAGCACCATGGTTTCCTCTACCGTGCCCGTCAAGGCTTCTTCGCCGTCTACTTCCAGTAGCCACTTCAACTTGGTGATGGTCAGGTTGCGTTCTTCCTCTGTCTGATCCTGCAAGGCCACGTGCAGCGCCAAGGTAGAGCTTACTTGCAGTGAGTTACTGGTCACGGCAGCCAACAAACTGTCCCGTTCTTCGTGTGAAAAGCCCCGGCGCTCCTGTATGCGTTCTTCCACGTCAATGCCGTTCAGCTTTATGTCAGACACGCTCTGCAGGCTATATTTCGCCTCCGTAAAGGCCTGTATGTCCTGTGCCTGCTTACAAGAAAAACCGGCCAGCGCCAACATAACAAGCAAAGTCACTTTGTATATCCCTTTCATGTCAATTCTTCTTTTATACATCCTCCGTGTTATAGCAAATAACGCACCAGATAGGGGGAAACAGCTAGCCGGCAACCCACAAAAAAACAGGTATAACTGGAAGCCATACCTGTCTCTTATCTCTTGTTGATTTTTCTGCGCCGTTATACCTTAATTCGCTCCTAGCGGCTGATGCGGTTCGTGGATGTCCTGCCCTGTCTCCATAAATCGCTTGAAGTATTTCAAGTCCTTTTCCACCATACTTTTGAGCATCGGGTTGAGCATTTTGGCGGCCAGTCCTCCTACGGACCCGGCTGGCGGGCTGTATGAAATGACGGCCTGCACAATGGTACCCCTGCCATCTGGAGAATCAGAGAAACGCACCTCTCCCGCATTGTCTATGTCGGAGTTAGGCAGTGAGCGCCAAGCAATAAGTTCGTTTTCTTTTTCTTGGATGATATCCGCGTCCCAGGCAATGGTGCCCATCCCTCCCGGAACTTTGGCCACCCAGTGCGAGCGCTGCGGACCGTTGGAGCGCACGCTTTCGAGGTGCTCCATAAACTTAGGTAGATTTTCGAGCATGCGCCAGAACTGGTATACCTCCGTGCGTGGTCGCTCCACCGTAATGGTCTTGATGATATCCACCGAAATATCTTCGTTCTCTGCCGTATCGCGCCCGAGCATTTGGTTCATGGGGCAGTAACCGGTAAAGCCCCTGAAAAGAAGCACTCCACCTGCTAAGGCAGAAAGGACACCGGCTGTGCCGGGTTGCCGCAGTCCGACCAAAGCCAGCGCAGCACCTCCCACTGCAGAAAGCACACGTTCCGGACGACTTACGTTGATGTGGCTTGATCCAGTGGCCGGTGGAAAAATATGCTCCGTGTGAAGCATTTTAGAGTAATTGGGTTTGTATGTATCCATAGCTTATTGGTTTTGTTCTATTCAGTTTTAATGGATACGTGGGTTGGGTCTATTATAGTTGCTGTGAGTGGACTTTAATGATGTGAATTGCGTTTTTGAGGAACATAGCGACAAAACAAAAGAGCCCCGATTTGCGCCGGGGCTCTCTCCTGTTCGTTAAGGCATGACTCTTATTTAAACCTGCCTTTTAACATCGCCAGCTTCGCTTGGAAGTCGTCCATGGGGGCTTCCTCTTTTTTGGCGTTGCCTTTTTTAGCGCCACCACCTGCCGGTCGGGCTGCATTCGGGTCGCCTTTCATGCTTAGGGAAATACGCTTTCGCGGCACGTCCACTTCCAATACCGTTACGTCTACCTTCTGCCCTACCTTCACCACATCATGCGGATTGCTCACAAAGCGGTCTGACAGATGGCTGACGTGCACGAGACCATCTTGATGTACCCCAATGTCCACGAAAGCACCGAAGGCCGTGATGTTGGTGACAAGGCCCGGCAGTTTCATGCCTTCACGCAGGTCTTTCATCTCATTTATACCTTCTGTAAAGCTAAAAGCCTCAAAGGTCTGACGCGGGTCGCGGCCCGGTTTGGCCAGTTCGCTCATGATGTCCTGCAGCGTTGGTAGGCCCACCGTGTCTGTTACGTAGTTTTTCAGGTTGATCTGCTTGCGCAGCTCTTCTTTCTTCACAAGATCTTGCACGGTCACGCCCAAGTCCTTCGCCATCTGCTCCACAATCGGGTAGCTTTCCGGGTGCACAGCCGAGGCATCGAGCGGATTTTTGGCGCTGCGGATGCGCAGGAAGCCTGCCGCCTGCTCAAAAGCCTTGTCACCTAAGCGTGGCACCTTTTTAAGTTCGGCACGGCTGCTGAACGGTCCGTTCTGGTTGCGGTACTCCACTATATTCTGTGCCAGCGATGGCCCTAAACCGGACACGTAGGTCAGGAGCTGCTTGCTGGCTGTGTTTACTTCCACCCCCACGGCGTTCACGCAGCTCATCACCACATCATCCAACGAGTGCTTCAAGGCTGACTGGTCCACGTCGTGCTGGTACTGGCCTACGCCGATAGACTTCGGGTCGATCTTCACGAGTTCGGCCAATGGGTCCATGAGGCGACGACCAATGGAAACGGCACCACGCACGGTCACGTCCTGATCCGGGAACTCCTCACGGGCAACATCGGAGGCGGAATAAATAGAGGCACCGCTTTCGTTCACCATCACCACCTGCACCGAAGCCGGCAGTTTCAAGCTCTTCACGAAAGCCTCTGTCTCGCGGCTGGCGGTACCGTTGCCAATCGCTATGGCCTCCACTTCAAAGCGGGTCACCATATACCTAACTGCCTGCGCTGCCTCGCTTTCCTTGTGCTGACCGGTATGCGGGTAGATCGTTTCGTTGTGCAAGAGTTTGCCCTGCTTGTCGAGCACCACTGACTTCACACCGGTTCTAAAACCCGGGTCGAGGGCCAGCACCGTCTTCTGTCCGAGCGGAGACGACAACAGTAATTGGCGCAGGTTGTCAGCAAACACGCGGATCGCCTCTTCGTCAGCGCGCTTCTTCGACGACAGACGCACTTCCGTTTCCATGCTCAGCTTAAGCATACGCTTATAGCAATCCTTGGCGGCGAGTTTCACTTGCTCCGAAGCGGCGTTGTTGCCTTTCACGAACATACGCTCCAGTCTATCCAAAGCTTCTTCTTCGTCCGGCTGAGCACTCAGCAACAGCACCATCTCAGTCTCACCGCGGCGCATGGCCAGTATGCGGTGCGAGGGAGCTTTTTCGATCGGCTCTTCCCATTCAAAGTAATCCTTGAACTTCTGACCTTCCGCTTCCTTGCCCATCATCACACGGCTCTTGAACGTGCCTTTTTTCTCGAAAAGTTGGCGCATAGTGGCACGGGCCTCGGCGTTCTCGTTCATCCACTCGGCCATGATGTCGCGTGCGCCGGCCAAGGCCTCCTCGGCGTCTTTTACTTCTTTCTCTTCAGAGATAAAATTGGCGGCTTCAGTGGCAACATCAATGTTCCCCTGCTCAAAAATGCGCTGTGCCAGTGGCTCCAGCCCTTTCTCGCGGGCGATGGTCGCACGGGTGCGGCGCTTCGGTTTGTAAGGCAGGTAAATGTCTTCCAGCACGGCCATGGTTTCGGCTGCCATAATGCGCGCCTCCAGTTCCGGTGTGAGTTTCTCTTGGTCACGAATGGACTTGAGGATGCTTTCGCGGCGTTTGTCGAGCTCGCGCAACTGCTCCAAGCGGTCGCGGATGGCGGCTACCTGTACTTCGTCGAGCGAACCGGTGGCTTCTTTTCGGTAACGGGAGATGAAGGGCACGGTAGCGCCTTCGTCAAGCAAGGTTGCCGTGGCTTCCACCTGTTTAATGGTAATGGAGAGCTCAGTGGCAATCTTGAGCAAATGGTCAAGGTTTAATTCCATGTATTTTTAAGGATAATCAGCTGTTCAGATGGGAAAAATGGCAAAGGAAGGTATAAGTATAGCCCTGCATGATTCTCCCGCACAATTTATCTTAAGTGTTCTGCTATACCTGCATCACTCAAGGAACGTCAAATTTAAGCGATATTGCCTGAAACCGAAAGGAAGTGGGCTGTGTAAATCAATTTTTGAAAAAAACTCACAGGCCTGTTGCCCTAATATTTCATATCTTTGTAGCGTTGAAAAAGCTCATTTCCTCCAAATTATTCCTGCTGGCCCTTTGCTGCCTGCTTATTTTGTGGCTCATACAGGCCTGTATGGTACAGCCTATCGACCATACGCCCTTCCAGCAAAGCGACTACTATCAGCATACCTTGCAGGAACTTGAAAACTCCCCTCCCTTGATAGAGGAAGGCGGCGAACTGCAGGTCGGCTGGTCAAAAGTGAATATCACGCCACCAGTTGGTACGCCAATGGCCGGTTACGGCAAGCGGAAAGGCCTCCGTTACGAGGAAGTGCACGACTCCGTGTGGGTACGGTCCTTTGCTTTTGACAATGGCCAGACCCAAGCGGTTGTCGTTACGCTGGATATGCTGCTTGCACCTATGTCTATAACGGCTGCGCTGGAACAGGAATATGCCGCACTCGGCTTGAAGCCGGAGCAGGTATACCTGACAGCTACCCATACCCACACAAGTTTTGGAGGCTGGGGACAGAAGCTGGTAGGTTGGCTGATGGCGGGAAACCAAGACGAAGAGCTGGTACGGAAAACTACCGCTCGGATTGTGGAGAGTATAAGAAAAGCTCAGCAAAACAAGCAGCCAGCTCGTGTGGGGTATGGGATAGCATATGCCCCCGAGCTGGTCCGCAACCGCCTGACTGGCGCCATGAGCGGCCGTGATACCACCCTTCGCTTCCTTAAAATAGAACAGACCGCTGGCAGTACTGCCGTGCTCGCCACCTTTGCGGCACACCCGACCATCCTGCCATCCATGGACCCGGTGCTATCACGCGACTATCCGGGCGAGTTGGTGGACCAATTGGAGGAGACTGTCGATTTCGCCGCCTTTGCGGCCGGTGCGGTTGGCAGTCAGGCCGTGGAGGCGCCATACGGCAACACTTTTGAGAGCACCCAAGCCGTCGGCAGGCGATTGGCCGATGCCATTGAGGCTGAGCTGGCCGCTGTACAATTAAGTGACACCGCCACGATCGGCTTCACCAGAGTCCCGCTCGAACTTCCTGATCCGGAGTGGCGGCTGAGTACCACGTATAGCTTTGCCCCTTTCTTGTTTAATGGCTTGTTCGGTAGTTATCCGGCTTACATCAGCAGCTTGCAGTTGGGCGAAACGATCCTGCTGGGCGTACCGGCAGATTATTCAGGTGAGTTATTGCCAGTATTAGAAAAACAGGCATCGCAGCAGGGGCAACAAGTTATCGTGACTAGCTTTAACGGCGGCTATGTTGGCTACATAACACCGGACAAGCACTATCCGCTAAAGAAGTATGAAACCCGGGATATGAACTTTTATGGTCCGCAAAGCGGGGGCTACTTTACCGATATTTTGCTCCGGCTTCTTCGGCTATACCGCTGATAAGCCTGCATAACAAGAACATCAGCAAAAAGTTTTAAAAAATACACCTCTCATTTAAATACAATAAACCCTTAACAGCTCCCCAGCTCTATCACTTCATTTTTACTAAATCCACTTCCATTCAAAGTCAGAATTGCAATCTTTTAAAAATAGGTAAAGTCCTAATAAAACAAATTTATAAAATATAAATTTACCAATTTTTTGGGAAATTCCTGCGTTTCCTGCTAATTCACTGAATTTAGGGTTTGTACTTTATTTTCATTTGCTTCAAGTGGATTTAATATAATCCCAAAGGCCCACACTCTCCCTAACGTGCAAATTCACTTCCTCTTCTCCTCTTTTCCGTGTTATGACACACAAATCCCAGCGCTAAACCCCTTCGTAAATGCATCATTATCAAAAGAAAAGCCTTGTGTTTACACCTTGTTATAATGCAGTATAAACACATAAGGTTATAGATTAAATCGCGGGCTCAATACTTATTAAAGTACAACCGCGACACAACAACACATTTTAGAACACCCAAAAAACAGTACCATATGTAGCATTTTTAAATTTTAACTCACCTTGTATGAATTCAAAAACAAAGCAAAATTTGGTGTTCCTTCTGGGCCTTCTTCTCTCGTTGGCTCCCGGAATTGCAAACGCTCAGTCCGCGCTCGACATCGCCCTGCGGCACATCGACCAGACAAAAGCCGTTTACAAACTCAACGCCGCCGACCTCTCTGATTATGTCGTAACTGACCAGTATGTGAGTAAGAAAAACGGTGTAACCCACATCTACTTGCGCCAGCGCTTTCAGGGCATAGAAGTGGTTGATGCCAACATCAACATCAACATCGACCGCGAAGGCAATGTGATCAACATGGGCAACCGGTTCATCCCCAACCTGAGGGGTGCCATCAAGAGCAGTGCTGCTTCTCTCTCCCCTGAGCAGGCTGCCAACGCCGCGGCCTCAGACCTGAAACTTACCGTAAAGCAACCCATCAAGGTAAAAGAGCGAAAAGCCCCGAGTCCTAAGTTACCAGCCGCTTCTAAGGCGGTGGTATTGACAGATGGTGGCGTATCGCTTTCGCCCATACCTGCCAAACTGGTGTACCAGCCGATGCCGAACGGCAGCGTGTTGCTTGCTTGGGAAGTGGATATTTACAACCTCGATGCCCAGCACTACTGGAACATGCGCGTGGATGCAGCCACCGGCCAAGTACTAAAGAAAGAAGACTTGGTGATTCACGACAACTGGGGACTGCCTGTCGTAACAGATGAACCTAATCAGGAAAAGGCGCTGGCCAGACAGCACAACCAAAGCCGTGTGGTATCAAAAGTGGAGCGCCTGAAAGCACAGCAGGACTTCTACACACAGGCTTTCGCGCCGCGCAGTGTGGCCGCCGCCGCAGTGGCTGCCAGTGGAACCTACAACATATACGATGCGCCGTTTGAGACGCCAAGCCATGGCGACCGCACTTTGGTGACAGCTAAAGAGAATGCCGCCGCTTCTCCATTGGGTTGGCACAACGACGGCCTTGTGTCTTATACCATCACAAAGGGTAACAACGTGCACGCCTACGAAGACCGCCTCGGCGCCAATGCCGGTACTAGTCCCGATGGCGGTGCTAACTTGGTGTTCGACTTCCCGCTAGATCTAACCAAGGAGCCCGGCACTTATGTAAAGGCTGCCACTACGAATCTTTTCTACTGGAACAACATCATCCACGACCTCTTCTACCTTTATGGCTTCGACGAAGCAAGCGGTAACTTCCAGCAGACTAACTTTTCTGGCGAAGGACAGGGACTGGATGGGGTAATGGCGGAAGCCCAAGACGGTGGTGGCACTAACAACGCCAACTTCCTCACGCTGCAGGACGGTGTTCCGGGCCGCATGCAGATGTACCTCTGGACCTCCTCCGTACCAGCCAAACTACTCCACATAACAACACCATCTGCAGTGGCAGGCTCCTATACCGGCGTGCAGGCGGCCTTCGGACCAGCCGTGGATGAAACCGGCGTATCCGGTAAGATTGTGATGGCTGATCCGTCCAATGGTTGTAATGGTGCACCTGAACTTCCTGCCGGATCTGTTCCGCTGCCATTTAACAACCAAGCTGAAATATCAGGCAACATTGCGCTAGTAGACCGCGGTGACTGCTCCTTTATATCCAAAGCACTGAATGCGCAGGCTTCCGGCGCTACAGGTGTTATTGTGGTCAACAACATAGACGGTCCTGCCATGTCGATGGGGGGTGATGAGACCGGTACCGCTGTGCTTATACCTGCCATTATGATTAGCAAAGCCGATGGCGACAAACTGAAGACGGCACTGGCTCAAGGCCTGACAGGATCACTTAGATTAGAAGGCGGCGTACCGCCCATGCGTGACGGTGACCTTGACAACGGCATTATCGCCCACGAATACGGGCACGGCATCTCAACACGTCTTACAGGTGGCCCAAGTACCCAGTGCCTTTCGGGCGCTGAGCAGGGCGGTGAGGGCTGGAGCGACTTCTTCGGCCTGATCATGACTATGCGTGATGGCGACACCGGTCCGAAGCGACGCGGCATCGGCACCTATGTGATGTCAGAAGATACGGACGGCGGTGGCATACGTCCTGCGCCTTACAGCACCGATATGGGCATCAACCCTTATACCTACCGCATGATTGCCAATCCAGAGATCTCAGTACCGCACGGGGTCGGTTTCATCTGGGCCACTATGCTATGGGACATGACTTGGAACCTGATTGAAGAGTATGGCTATGACCCTGATCTGCACAGTGGCAAAGGCGGTAATAATATCGCCCTGCAACTGGTAATCGACGGCTTAAAGCTGCAGCCTTGCAGTCCCGGCTTTATCGACGCCCGCGATGCGATCTTGGCAGCTGACCGCATCAACAACGGCGGCGCCAACCAGTGTCACATCTGGAGAGCATTTGCCAAGCGCGGTCTCGGCTACAGCGCCACGCAGGGCAGCAACAACGACCTGACAGATGGCACTGAGGCATTCGACATGCCGCCATCTTGCGAGCCACAGTTTGACATTCAACTACAGGCCACCCCATCCCCGGTTACTGACGGTGAAGAGCTCACTTATAAGATCACAGTAACGAACGAAACGGCTGGCTCGGTGAACAACGTCTCGATCACCAATCCGCTGCCTGAGGGCACTGTGTTTGTACAGGAATCCACCACAGATGCGCCAAAACTGACCAAAGGTGTAGTAACCTTCAAATCAGTTAAGATGGCTCAGGGAGAGACCTTGGAGCGTACCTTCAAAGTGCGTGTGAACAAAGGTGACGGCACCACAGTGTTCTTCCACGACGATATGGAGAGCGGAGGCAGCAAGTGGAAAACAGCACGAGGCGTAGGTTTGAGCGACTGGCAGCTAAGTACTAAAAACCCGTACAGCGGCACGACCTCTTGGTTTGCCGTGGACCCGGATGCCTTCAGCGACCAGTACCTGATCACAGCGCAGCCTATTACAGTTGGCGAAAATGCGCTGCTCCGCTTCTGGCACAGCTTCGCTACGGAAGAAGGATTTGACGGCGGCGTAGTTGAAATCAGCACGAACAGAGGACTGACCTGGTCTGATTTGGGCGGTAAAATGATCCAAAACGGGTATAACGGCAACATTCCGCTGGCTAACGCCTCTACTATAAATGGTCCTGCCTTCACGGGCGGCAGCAACGGCTACATACAGACCATCGCTGATTTGAGCAGTTTCAAGGGACAGAATGTACTTATCCGTTTCCGAATGGGTTCCGATGTGCTGACCGGTGCCACTGGCTGGTATGTGGACAATGTGGATGTTGTGTCGAACCCGACTGTGGTTAACAGCACGGCCCATGTGACTTCCCGCTTCGGAGGTGACGCCAGTGCCAGTGCAGAAACACTGGTGTTGAAAGCAGGCACCCTGTCACAGACCAGCATTGCCACGGCCATGGCGGCTGACACGCGTGAGATCCTATACCCTAATCCTGCTCAGAACAGAATCACATTGAAACTGGCAGATAAGGCAGAAGGAAATGTGCAGATTACGGTGGCGAATGCCCATGGCCAGCAGGTGAGTCAGCAGGAAATTTCAGCTGATGAGGCGAACAGTGGCGCTATGCTTTCGCTGGAAGAATTGCAGAATGGGCTATACTACTTCACCATTAGCACAGGCAAGCAAACCACCACGCACAAAGTGATAATTAAGAAATAAGTCAAAATAAACCCCGAGCAAAAGCCACTCTTCTATAAGGGTGGCTTTTCTCTTTAACACCCACCTTAACAATTAAATACAATATAGCACTTTCATCTAACTCATTATCCTATACCTATCTAAAAATAGTTATAAACAATTTACACCGATTCGGGTTTAACATAGTAGGGCGTTTCACTTTACCCTAACTATGTGTTACTTAAAACTTTACTAATGGAAACTGCATTGCCGAATATAGCCAGTATACTTTTCTTTCTAACGTTCGCCGTTTATTCGTTCTTGGTCCTTTTCATGCTTGTGTGGCTGTATCACGATGCCGAGAGCCGTGGTGTTATGGGCTGGGTGATTCTGGTGCCGGCTTTCCTGACCGGTACGATACTGGGCACGGTGCTTTGGCTCGTGTTTAGACCATCGCTTAAACTGGAACCCGTGCCGGTAAGAGTTAGAAACAATTGATTTTTGTTTTTTGCATAATTTATAAAACAGCCGGCCATGAATGGCCGGCTGTTTTTGTGTGGCTTAACACCTACGCGACTATTCGCTAATTTTTTAAACCATCAACCGGATTTACTTCGTTACTTTGCAGTATAGCATGATACTCGCATGAAGGCTTTTTATTCATTTCTAACTCTGATTATGTGCTGCAGCCTGCTTTGGTTGAGCTCTTGCAACGATTGCACCACCTCAGTGGCCCAGTTTGAGAACGGAGATGGCGACTGGACCGTCTACGAGGCCCGTGATACGCTGCTCATGGTAGATGATACGGACATCGTGCGCGTCTTCGTAAACACACGCATCAACTCTGATCCGGTGCCGGGCGATGGCTTTGGTCCGGCTGACGCCTGCATTGAGCAGTACTACACCCGCAGAACCAGTGTAATGCAGCATGCCGCCTCCCCTCGCCTGTTCCCCGCCCTGACGGTAGTGGCTCTAAAAACGCCGGAAACCATCCGGATAAATCTTGTAGTCGCCCAACGTGCCGACTTAGCTATTCCAGATATCAACACGCCTCAATATGCCCAACTTACGTTGGAGGAAGTGACTTACCAAAACGTGTTCGAAATTACCAATGAGGACAGCGGTCCCGATGGTGTAAAACTGATTCAGTTTAACCGAGAATTCGGCTTTCTGCATGTGGAGTTCTCCGACGGCCGTACCCTTACCCGCATCCCCCCTCAGCTTTAAAACCAAGTTCTTTTTTATAGTTTTTGCACCCGGCTGCAACCATCAGCCGCTTAATTGAATCTTGCTATTGGCGGAGCTACTATAACTGCGTCCAATATTATTTATACTTACCATTTTTTTATCATTTTACCCTCATGACACACTCACTTAAGCTTGCAGGCGCCTTTGTACTGGCAGCCCTGCTTTTCAGTTCTTGCGACAAATGCGACCCTACGACCACCACGCAGATGGACGAGAACGACGTTAAATGGCTGGTTTACGACCGTGGCGAGAAAGTAAAATTTAAAAATGAGGCAGGTGATACGGTAGTATACACGAACACCATTCTCAGGGCTGAGCAAGTACCGGGGGAAGGATTTAACACCGGTGACGACTGCATCGAACATTTTGATGTACAGGCCTACAGCGTTATACAGGACCCAGAAAAGGACTATCCGGGTTTGATGACCTACTTCCTTAAAAAAGAAAACAGCTTTGATGTGGCACTGCACGTTGAGCTAGCAGGTGAGTACAAAATAGATACCTTGCAGGCTACCCACGCCACTTATGAAATTAACGAAACCACTTATAACAATGTGTTTGAGGTGGTGAAAACAGACAGCTCCAAAACTGAGAATCTCAAGCGATTGCTTTTCAACAAAGAGCATGGTTTTCTGGGCGTGGAGCTTTTCAATGGGAAAAAACTGGAGTTGCTGAAATAAAGCTTTACTCTGTTAAAACAGAAGAGGCCCGGTGTTTATGCACCGGGCCTCTTTATTGTTTTTTTAAAGTTTTCAATTAAACATACTGCTCTACACCTTCGTGGTTCAGGTCATAGAGCACATCCAACACTTGCTGCACGTGCTCGGCTGGTTTGGAGAGCGCGTTAAACACATACTGCACCTCACCGGCTTTGTCAATCACATAAATCGAGCGCCCCGGCATGATACCGAACTTGCGCGGTACCCCGTACAGGTTGCGAATCTGCGCATCGCAGTCACTCAGCAGGGTAAACGGTAGGCGGTACATGCGCTCAAATCGTTTGTGTGCGTCGGCCTTGTCGTAGCTGATGCAAACCACCTCTGTTTCCAACTCACGGAAGGTGTCATAGTGGTCGCGGAACTCGCAGGCTTGCTTGGTGCAATCCGATGAGCTATCCTTCGGATAAAAGTACAGTACGACGTTTTTCTTTTTCAACAACTCGTAAAGCCGGAAAAAGCCACCATCCAACCGCTGCAATTCAAAATCAGGGGCTTTGTCTCCAATCTTAACAACTTCTCTACTCATAATATAAAATAAGCTAATTCTAAAACCTCTCAGCTAGTGATAGGTTCAATTTGCAAAGTTAATACACTTCTTACTACAAAAGCCATACCTGACACCCAATAGTTTACAAGAAAAATTTTAGGCAACTTGCAACATGCCCCGAATCTCCGTCATTATACCCGCTTACAACGAAGAAAAATCTATCTCACACGTAATCAGCGCCATACCTGCAAAGTTGGTGCAGGAAGTAATCGTTGTAAACAACAACTCGTCAGACAACACCGCCCATGTGGCGCGTTCCGCCGGTGCTACCGTGCTCGACGAGCCCAAACCGGGCTATGGCAATGCCTGTCTCAAGGGTATAGCCTATGCTGCGGCACAGTCTGCCGCCCTGCAACCGGACATTATCGTGTTCTTGGACGGCGACTACTCTGACTACCCCGAGGAAATGCCTTTGTTGCTGGAGCCCATCGTGCAGGGAAGGGCGGATATGGTGATCGGCTCGCGGGCGCTAGGCGAACGGGAAGGCGGTTCTATGATGCCGCAACAGATATTCGGAAACTGGCTGGCCACTACCCTGCTTCGCTGGCTCTATGGCGTCAGTTATACCGACCTCGGCCCTTTCCGCGCCATCCGGTTTGAAACGCTACAGCAACTGGGTATGCGCGACCGCAACTATGGTTGGACCGTAGAAATGCAGGCAAAGGCCGCCAAACAAAAAGTGAGGTATACCGAGGTGCCGGTGAGTTACCGCAAACGCATCGGAGTGTCCAAAGTATCGGGCACGCTAAAGGGCTCGGTACTGGCAGGCTATAAGATTATTCTGACTATATTTAGGCACCTGTAGCCGAACTCAGCATGACAATCCCCCAGCTTCTTCTTGTTGCCGTGTATGGTCTGTGTCTGGCCTTCATTTTCTGCTATAGCCTAATGCAGCTCCACCTCACCTATCTGTACTGGAGCCGAAAAAAGTTACCTACTACACCTATTCCTATACCTGAAGAAAAAGACTGGCCCGCTGTGACTGTACAACTGCCGTTGTACAATGAGCGCTACGTGGTGGAAAGGCTGATCGACGCCATGGCTGCACTGGATTACCCGCGCCATCTGCTCCAGATACAGTTGCTAGATGACTCCACTGACGAGACAAGCGAACTGATCAGCCAAAAGATGCAGCAGTATGTCAAGGCTGGCGTTAGGTTGGAGCACATCCGGCGACCCGATAGAACAGGCTACAAGGCCGGTGCGCTGCAATATGGGCTGGAACGGGCCAGCGGAGACTTCATAGCTATTTTCGACGCGGACTTCGTGCCAGCACCTGATTTTCTGAAACGTACCCTACCCGCCTTTTCACATGAGCGGGTAGGCGTGGTGCAGACTCGCTGGGGGCACTTGAACCAAGAATACTCCCTACTAACCAGACTGCAGGCCTTTGGTTTGAATGCCCACTTCACTGTGGAGCAGAGCGGGCGGAACATTGGCGGGCATTTTATCAATTTCAACGGCACGGCCGGGGTGTGGCGCAAAAGCTGTATTGTGGATGCAGGCGGCTGGCAGGCCGATACCTTAACCGAAGACTTGGACCTGAGCTACCGCGCCCAACTGGGCGGTTGGGTTTTTCGCTACCTCGAGGATGTGGAAGCCCCTGCTGAACTGCCGGCTGCCATGGGAGCGCTCAAATCACAGCAGTTCCGCTGGACCAAAGGCGCCGCCGAAACGGCACGCAAACACTTAGGGCAGGTACTTCGCGCCCGCATGCCACTATCAACCCGTCTGCACGCCCTTTTTCACCTGCTCAATAGCGGCATCTTCATCTGTGTGCTCCTCACGGCCTTGCTCAGCATCCCTATGCTCTTCCTCAAGCATCGGAGTCCGGGATTGGAGCTGCTTTTTCAACTCGGGGCTTTGCTGCTGGTTAGCTTACTGGCTCTCATCGCATTTTACTGGACTGCGCTGTACCAGCAGTACCGCTCGGTATGGCAAACGACCAAGCATTTTGTCCCGTCTTTCTTTCTGTTTCTTTCCATGTCGATGGGGCTGTCGCTGCACAACAGTCTGGCCGTGATGGAAGGCTACATGGGACGCAAGACGCCGTTTATCCGCACACCCAAGCATAATCTAGTGCAGCGTGGTGGCACATGGCGGCAACAAGCCTATGCCGTGCGCAGTATTAACCCAGTAACGCTGTTGGAGGGGCTGCTGGCGCTATACTTCGGGTATGGCATTGTGATAGCGTTTCAGCTGCAAGACTTCGGGCTGCTGCCTTTCCATGTTATGCTGGTGCTGGGCTTCGGATCCGTGTTCTTATATTCCCTGTTCCACAGCTGGCGTGCATGATACTGGAACGAAAGCACATAGCATCCTACACAGCGCTTGGCTTGTCCGCCCTGCTATACCTAGCATTGGGTTACGCGACACCGCGTGAGAATTTCACCCAGCTCCTCCTGCTCACTATGTTGGCGTTTGGAGCCTACGCCTACGTTACAAACCAGAAACTGAACGTATGGCATGGCATTGGGGCCGGCCTGCTCTTCCGCCTTATCCTGTTGTTTGCCATACCTGCGCTGTCAGACGACTACTTCCGTTTTGTGTGGGACGGCCGCTTGCTTTTGGCCGGCGAAAACCCATACCTATACCTTCCCTCCCACTTCCTAAGTGGAGCCACCCAGTCCCCTGCCGGCATCACGCCAGAACTGTTCCGACAACTCAACTCACCGGACTACTATTCGGTATACCCGCCGGTGCTGCAGGCTGTGTTCTGGCTTTCTGCCGCGCTCTCGCCCGACAGTCTGATGGGCAGTATTATGATGATGCGCGTGGTGATTCTGGTTGCAGAGGCTGGCTCCATCCTGCTATTGCTGCGCCTACTGCGCCGCATGGCGCTGCCCGACAGGTATGTGCACTTGTATGCGCTTAATCCACTTGTCATACTGGAGCTGACGGGCAACCTGCACATGGAGGCGCTGCTCATTTTCTTTTTGCTGTTGTTTTTGTACCAGCTGCATTTCCAGCGCCACCTGATCGCGGCAGTGCCATTCGCGTTTGCGGTGGGAGCCAAGCTGCTGCCGCTCATGTTCCTGCCCTTCGTGTGGCGCAAATTGGGATTCAAACGTTTTGCGGCCTTTAGCGGGGTGTTGTTGGTTACGCTGGTCCTGCTGTTTTACCCACTCCTTTCATTGGAGGTGCTGCACAACATCTGGCAGAGCATCGACCTCTATTTTCAGCGCTTCGAGTTTAATGCCAGTGTCTACTATTTGCTGCGCTGGCTAGGTTTCCGGCTGACAGGCTATAACCAGATCGCCGTGATCGGGCCACTTCTCTCCGTAGTCACGGTCGGCATCGTCTTATCCATGGCGGCCGTGAAAAAACTGGGATCGGTGCGCCGATTGGCCGGTTACATGGCGGCGGCCCTAACCGTATACTTGTTTCTGTCTACCACGGTGCACCCTTGGTACATCAGTACCTTGGTTGCGCTTACAGCGATGAGCCAATTCCGTTTCGCCATCGTCTGGAGCTGCTTTTCCATCTTCAGCTACTCCGCCTACCGCAGTAGCGCCTATACTGAGAACCTTTGGCTGGTACTGTTAGAGTATAGCTTGGTGGGACTCTGGCTGTTAGCCGAGCTATACCTGTACCGCCAGCAGAAAAAGCATGCGAACCTGCCCCGGCAAAGTGCCGCATAACCGAAGCGATTTGCATACCTGACAAAATAATTCCACTCATGGAAAAGCTTTACCAGTACTTCGAAAACATACCCCGCAGCAGGGCGGAAACCATTGTACTGGTATTGGCAGGAATACTCTGCATCACTTCGCTGCTCAACTTACTTTTCATTTCTGACAAGCTTCGCACCTTGCTCGACAACCAGCTTTACTTTATAAGTATGGTGTTCCTAGTATACCTGTGCTGGCTTGTGTTTCTGTACTTCCTGCAAAAGCGGGACCCGATACAACTTGAGCACCTGAGTTTGCGTGGCACGGATGTCACCAGAGGGCTGTCTGTGGGAGCCATCTTATACATTGCCGTGACGGTCGCACTGGCGATCGGTGTTCTGATAGGACTAGAAGGCTTAGCGGTGCACGCTAAATTTGCAGCTGTTGAGGCGACTGCCAGAACATTAGGGGTTTTCACGTTCAACATTATGCTCAACGCTTTTGTAGAAGAGCTGCTGTTCAGGGTATATCTGATACCGCAAACCTACCTGCTACTTCGGCAAAAAATAAGTTCTAGGTTGGTAGCTCTACTACTCGCCGTACTTTTCACTCAGCTGCTATTCGCCATAGTTCACCTCCCTAGAGATCTTTTCCGATATAACGTTGCCATCACCACCATCATCAGCACACAGGCGCAACTGTTTATGAGCGGTGTGATACTGGCTTTGGTATACCTGAGAACCAGAAATCTTCTTTTCCTGACCTTGTTTCATGCTTTTATGAATTATGGTCTGCCTGTGATGGGCACGGAGTCCGACTTTAAGCTATACTATATGATCGCCGCCTTTGCTGTCACGGTTTTCTGGAGCAAGTTACCCTTGAGACACAGCTAGATATTCATAGTGTGGGGTAATCTATTATTACGTAGTAGCCCAACATGGTGTAAATGGTATCATCCGCTGCCATCTATACCACGCCCCTACTCCTCACCCAGATCTTTCAAGGGTTCCGTCAGGAAATCATTGAAGGGCTTCACCGCTTTGAAAGCTTCCAGCACCACGTTCATGAAGTCTTTGCTGAGAACCACCTTGTCCGGCAATGGCATCACAGCGTTCCAGCTTTTGAAGCGCAGGTACTCGATGGCCGGATTGTCCTTGTCGTACCCTTTGGGAGTTGTCTTGAGCTTTTCCCCCTGTATGCTACCGAAGCGTTTTTTGAAGTCAGGAGCCTGAATAATGCGCTCCAGCTCGTCCATGTTATAGTCAATCTCCTGACGCACTGCTTTGAGGTAGTCAGCGGGCGGCATCCACAGACCACCGGCCACAAAGGAATTGTTGTTGGCAGCCAAGTGCAGGTAGTAACCCGGCAGGATGGACTTGCGCCCACCTTCGGCTATGTAGGCCCCAAAGTGGTCTTTGTAAGGGCGCTTGTCGTTCGAGAAACGCACATCTCGGTAAATGCGAAACACCAAGTCCTTCCCTTTCTGCCCGATCGCCACCGGCTCAAAAAGGGCCATCTCTTCCATCAGTTCATCCAGAAAAGTCAGGTAATCTTTTCGGGCCGCATCGTAGCGCGGTTTGTTTTCCTGAAACCATTCGCGGTTGTTGTTTTTGGTAAGGTCCTCCAGAAATTGAATGGTGCTCTTTTCTATGATTGTCGCCATGGGCTGCTGGGTTGTTATACTAAAACTCTGATGATCGCCTTTTATACTGCCAAGATAACCGCTTTGTTTGTGAATTTGTGGGCATTCCCTCTATACCCGCTGTCCTGACTCACACAAACTACAAATATACAGGGCCTTAAGGTCTTTTGATTAGCTGCTGGACCACCTGATTACGTATACAAAGTAGTGTAAAAAACACCCCACGGTCATGTCACGCCTACTCTTTTTGCTGTTGATCTACCTATCCCCATTCGGGGTTCTGGGAGGGGATTCTACGGAGGTGTGGCTGATGGCTTCAGACCAGAAGCAGCAGATTAGGCAGGCCATTGAACAGTATGAGGTGATCAACTCCAGCACATGGCACTCCCTCCCTACTAAGTTGCTACTCCGGCCCGGCGACTCCAGCGAGCATGTGCCATACCTGCGGGCCAACCTCTTGCTCACAGCCGATCTACTCCAAGCAGACGCGCCGGTCGATTCGCTACGCTATACCCGCGCGCTGGCTGCCGCGGTGGTGCGGTTCCAGACAAGGCATGCGCTGAAGGCTGATAGCATCGTGGGGCCCCGTACAGTGGCGGCCCTCAACGTTTCTCCGGCGCAGCGTATCCGCCAGCTACAGAACAGCCTCGACCGCTGGGAAGCTTTTAGCAGCGGCATTAGTCAGCCTTACATCGTCATTAACATACCGGATTACTCCCTGCGCCTGATCGATTACAACATGGTACTCCTGCAAATGCGCATCATTGTGGGCAAGCCAAATCTGCCTACGCTCGTTAACCAGACCGAACTGCATACCATTGTTTTCAACCCCTCTTGGTACATCCCACACTCCATTGCCTCCAAAGAGATTCTGCCTATTATTAAGCGCAATCCGGCTTATTTGGAAAGTCGCGACATGGAGCTGTTCCGCCCTTCCGCTTTGGGCGGCTGGCATAAAATAAACCCTTGGAAAATTGACTGGAGCGAGGTGAACGCCTCTAACTTTGACTTCAGGATCGTGCAGGTTACCGGGGAGCACAACGAGTTGGGTTATATGAAATTCCTTTTCAACACCCGCGTGAGTCAGTACTTGCACGACACCAAAGACAGACATCTGTTCTCGCTCGATAGGCGGGCTTTCAGCCATGGCTGTATCCGGCTGCAAAACCCGGAGGATCTGGCGCTATACCTGCTACGGGAGCGCACCGGGCTGTCTGACCATCGCATTGAACGCATCTTAGAATCTGACAAGCCCGAGTATTACATCCGCCTCAAAGAACCCATCCCGTTGCTCATCGTCTACATGACGGCATGGGTAGACGACGACTTAGGCGTGCAGTTCAGGGAGGATATTTATGGCAAGGATAAACTCGAGAACGTGTCGCTGGGGCGGTGAGTTAAGCAGGCCAGTTGTCCTGTAGGTCTTCCAGTTTGTCTATATCCGAGAGGTAGGGAAGTAGGGTATGGCTCAGATGCAGTCGCTCTATGTCGTAAAGGGTGTCGGGGAAAACATGCTCCGTGCTCCAGCGCTTGTTCCGGAAAAACTCCGGATGCAGGTGTTTCATACCGAGCAGGTAGTAGCCTCCGTCCAGCGCTGGGCCAATCACGACTTCGTGCGTTTTCAATTCCTCAAAGGCTTGGTTGATAATGTCGGAGGTCAGTTGGGGGCAGTCGCTCCCGATGATCACCACGGAGGTATAGCCTTCGGCAAAAGCCACCTCAAAGGCCATCTTCATCCGCTCTCCCAAGTCACCGTCCGGCTGTAGTTTCTTCTTATAGTATTGCCGTGGCCAAAGGTCCTCTTCCTCTACTTTCCCGGCGTAATACACCACTTTGTCCATAGGCAACGATTGCGTAATATCGCGGGTATGGCGCAGCAGGTGCAGGTAGATATCGAGGGCGGTTTCGGGGCCCACGCTGGCGGCGAGGCGCGTCTTAACCTTTCCCAGTTCCGGGTTGCGGACAAACAGCATCAGCAGATTTTTCTCACTCATATACTTTCTCTCCTTTGCGCAGCCAAATTCCCCAAGAGCGGGAATGGCCATGTACCTTGTTTGTTTTGCCATGCGCAGCATATACCGGCTTGCCTTGATTCACCCACTCAAACAGGCCTCCATACAGATTTTGAACATCAGTATACCCAGCCGCCTGCAGATTTTCGCCCACTTGTTCACTGCGGTAACCAACAGAGCAATACACCACAATCGGTGTGTGCTTGTGTATGTCCTGCAACTGCCGCACATCAAACTGGGCATAATCCACGAACCTCGCTCCTTTAAGATGGCTGACGCGGTATTCTTTTTCTGAACGGGTATCGAGCAACACAAGTTGGGTCGTTTGGGTCTTCTTCTTCTGAAGTTCCTCTGGACTAATGAGCGGCACAGAGCCGCTGTATAATCCCTTGAGAAAAAGCGCATAAGCTTGGTCGTGCAAATTTCCGCAGGACTGCAAAAGAAGTAACAGGCAGAAAAACACAGACAGGTATAGGGAACGAGACATAGACAAAGTATAGCTTGACTATTAGGTGGTTTCGCCACCGCAGCTTGATCCGGCTCCGGCCGTGCAGCCATAGCAATGCTGGTTCAGCATGATCGCGCGTTGGTCCAGTCGACCGAGATGGAAGTCGCGGATGTGCTGCGGAGCACCGGTCTGAACTTTCAGTTCGAGCATCTGGTTGAAGTCGCAGTCGTAGAGGAAACCGTCCCAGCCCACCGAAATGGTATTGCGGCACATCACGTTAGCCGCCGCAACAGGGTTAAAGGCGTTCACCAGTTTCTCCATATACCTGCTGTAGTTTCCGCTTTCTATCAAGTAGTCAAGGTAACGACTTACGGGCAGGTTGGTAATACAGAACAGGTTGTTGAACACCACGCCATAGCCTGTCTGCAACCGGCGCTTAAATTCCGCCTCCAGCGACTTCTGGCCAGCTGGCAAAAAGGCTCCCGACGGATTATACACTAAATCGAGCTGCAGACCGCTCCCCTCCTGCCCATAGCCCACCTCGTTGAGCAGTTGCAAGGCCTTGATCGACTTCTCGAACACACCGTCGCCGCGCTGCGCGTCGGTGCGTGAGGCGGAGAAATAAGGAAGTGAGGAGACTACTTGTACCTGATGTTCTTTAAAAAACAGCGGCAGGTCGTGGTATTTTTTGTTAGCGAGAATGATGGTGAGGTTGCAGCGCACGATTATCTGTCGCCCCAAAGCCGAAAGCCGCTCCACAAACCACCGGAAGTCAGGGTTCATCTCTGGAGCGCCGCCGGTTAGGTCCACTGTAGTTAGTTGGGGGTATTGCGCCAGCGCATCGAGGCAGAGCTGCATGGTCTCGCGGGTCATGATCTCCTTGCGGTCCGGGCCAGCGTCCACGTGGCAGTGGCGGCAGGTCTGGTTGCACATCTTGCCCACGTTCACCTGCAGGATCGTGGCACCTGTTGGCCGAAGCGGAAAGAGCCCGTGCTCATCCAGCCGCGTCCCGAAAAAGGGAAACTCCCCCTCCTCCGTGCTCGCGTGCTGCAGCACATCAAGCTGGAAGGCAGGGTTGGCAAACTGGTGCTTTTGCGCCTTAAGCGACTTGACAGGTATAGCCATACCTTACATCGTCAGTTCCTTAATCTTATTCATCATCTGCACACCGTGTACCAGCGCGGCACCACCTTTAATGGCGGCGGCTACATGCACAGCCTCCATCATCTGGTTTTCGTCAGCGCCTTTCTCCAAACAGTCAGAGGTATAGGCATCGATGCAATAAGGGCATTGCACGGCATGCGACACGGCCAGTGCGATCAGCGCTTTTTCCCGCTCCGTCAGGGCGCCCTCTTTAAACACCTCGCCATAGTAGTCGAAAAACTTGCGGCCCATCTCTGGCTGAAGTTCAGAGATGTTCCCGAACTTCTTGAGGTCCGCAGGATTGTAATAGGTATTTTCCATAAAAAGATAAAGTCTTATTTACAGTAAAGGTAACAAGTAAACAATGCAGGTGTTGCTTGTTTTTAACTAAGTGTGTATACGGGGGATTCCTGATTGCAAAGGATGGTAGTCAGCTGCCTGCTGAGGGTATGGTATACGGGCAGCGCCTCCAGTTGCTGCCTGAGATCGGCACTGGAGTCCACATCCGCCTTCTCTTCGAGGAGTGTCAGGCGGCCCATGCTGGCTTGCATTCGGTAAGAATAAAGCACAAGTTCATTGAGGAGTTCTGCTGTTTGCCAGTTCAGCATGGAAAAGGCCCCCAGATCGAAACAATCAATGTGTAGCCCGATCAGATAGGCGCCTCCGTCCGTAGCGGGTCCTACTACCACAGGGCTTTTGCTCAGCGCCTCTTGCGCCAGCATCAGATCCGTTGGGCTGAGCGTTAGGCAGTCCGATCCAATGCAGATGACACGCTGGTAGCCAGCCGCAAAAACCTCCTGAAAAGCGTTGGCCAGCCTTTCGCCGAAGTTCGCCCCGATCTGCCGTTCTGATAAAATAGGCATCACCGGGAGCCCGGAGCTCTTGGCTACACACAACGTATTCTGTAGCAGTGCTTCAGCGATTTGGCTATTCACCTCCACCTGATAAGACTCAGAAAAGTTCTTATACCCTACCTCCTCCTCGGCCGTATAGGCGAACAGCAAAACAGCGGTATCGTGAAGCAGCGTATCCAAGGTATTTTAAGTTATTTAAAGTATTATCTTAATGCGGATAGGTGCGGCCTATCACATTTTCTAGAACACTTCTGGGGCAATTTAACTATTATTAGACTATATAAAAGGGAATATTTGCAAAAGAAGTAACCATAAACGCAAAAAACCGCAAATAGTACTATTTAAACACATGATTTGGCAATTAATTGATTTTACCAATTAGTTCGTAGACGCACTTTTCAGAGCTTCCGTATATTTACAGCATACCTAAACAGACCTACAGCACATGGCGATACAAACAATAAACCCGGCTACCGACGAAGTCATCAAAACTTTTCAAGCGCACTCTGCTGCTCAAGTAGAAGAAAAATTGAAAGCGGCAGACAAGGCTTTCGATAACTGGAAGAGAACAAGCTTTGAGGAGCGGGCCAAGCACATGCTGCGCTGCGCCGAAATACTGGAGCAAGACGCCGAGAAGTATGGCCGCATCATCACACTGGAAATGGGCAAACCACTGAAGGACGCCACTGCCGAAGTTCAGAAATGCGCCAAGGTGTGCCGCTACTATGCAGATAACGCCGCCGACTTCCTGAAAGACGAGGAGGTTGTATCAGGAGCGAGCCGCAGCCTGATCGCCTACGAGCCGCTGGGCGTGGTACTGGCCGTGATGCCGTGGAATTTTCCGTTCTGGCAGGTTTTCCGTTTTCTTGCCCCTGCCCTCATGGCCGGTAACGTGGGCGTACTCAAACATGCCTCCAACGTGCCGCAGTGCGCACTGGCCATTGAGGAAATCATTCACAGGGCCGGCTTCCCGAAGGATGTGTTCCATACCCTGTTGGTGGAGTCAAAAGCCGTTGACGCGATCATCGAGAACTCCATCGTAAAGGCCGTTACCCTGACCGGCAGCGAGGGAGCCGGCTCCAAAGTGGCCGAAAAAGCTGGGAGCGAGATCAAGAAGACCGTGCTCGAGCTGGGAGGCAGTGACCCCTTTATTATTCTCGATGACGCTGACTTGGAAGAGGCTGCTTCTGTAGCCGTGAAATCCCGCATGGTGAACACCGGCCAGAGTTGCATAGCCGCCAAGCGCTTCATCGTGCTGGAAAGTATAGCCGATGCTTTTTTGGGGAAGATGAAGGAGAAGATGGAGTCCCTACGAACCGGTGATCCGCTTACCGATACCTGCGACTACGGTCCGCTGGCCCGCAAAGACTTGGCCGAGGAGTTGGAGCAGCAAGTACGGGAATCTGTTGAGAAAGGGGCCAAAGTAGTACTGGAGGGCGGCCGTGAAGGCAAAGACTCTGCTTACTTTAAACCGATGATCATCCAAAATCCCAAGCCGGGCTCTCCGGCCTACGAGGATGAATTATTTGGCCCGGTGGCCATTGTGTTTGTGGTAAAAGACGAAGAGGAGGCCATCCGAATAGCCAATGACCACCGATATGGTTTGGCAGGCACCGTGTTTACCGGCGACAAAGAGCGCGGCCTGCGTGTTGCCCGGCAGGTAGAGACAGGTGCCATGTTTGTCAACGCGATGGTGGCCTCTACACCTGAAATGCCTTTCGGAGGCATCAAAAAATCAGGCTATGGCCGCGAACTCTCCTACATCGGCATACGCGAGTTCACCAATCAGAAGAGTATTTGGATTAGCTAAATATACCCCACCATCTTATAGACCACAAAGCCCGTCACTTCATGGATGAGGCGGTGCCAGAGCCGGAAGGCGTCGGGGTTGGGTATAAGCAATTCGTCGGGGGTAAAGCGGATTTCTGAGGTATAGAAATCGGCTGGAAAAATGTCCGTCTCTACGCCAGCCTTGTCAAAGCAGGCTTTGGAGCGGCGCATGTGGAAGGCCGAGGTAACGAGCAAACGGCGCTTCAGCTCGGGATGTTTCTGTAGCAGGTCGCCTGTATAAATGGCATTCTGGTAGGTGTTGTCACTGCGAGTCTCCGTGAGGATGTCCTCTCCCGGCACACCGGCCAGCAGCAGTATCTCTTTCAGCATCTCCGCCTCGGGCCTGCGGTCCATGGCCACAGTGCCGGTTCCGCCCGTTATCAGAAACTTGTCCACTTTGCCCATGCGGTAGAGTTTGAGCGGGTGCAGAAAGCGGTCGGCTCCCTGCCTTGTATGCACTCGGTCCTGCGCGAATTCCCGCGTTTCCGTCACGCCGGTCAGGATGATGGCTACGTCGTAGTGTCCAACTTCCTTCAATGGCACGCTTTCCTTTTCCCATGCCCGCATGCTGACATTCGCCAAGAAAGGATTGGAAAACACCAGCAGCAGCACCGTAGCCGCCACTAGGATGATGCGTCGCCACTTAGCCGATTTCAGGAAAATTGCCAGCAAGAGCAGTACTGCAATCCAGATGATGGGCATCAGGAAATACTGCAGCAGCTTTGAAAGGACAAAAAACATAGCGGTTTGTCAGGTATGGGAGATGCCGCAAAGGTATAAAAGCCGCTGCATCCCTGAAAGGCTATACCTTAAAAGAAGCGCCTGAACACCCAGAGCAGTAGCGAGAGCAGGATGCTCACCAAGATCATACTCATGATCGGCATATAAAAGCGGAAATTCTTGCGCTCCACCCGTATGTCGCCCGGCAGGTTGCCAAACCAGCCCAGCTTGTCGCCGGCCAGCCAGAAAACCAAGCCGATCACAACAATCACGATACCTATGAGCACAATGTATTTTCCGAGTGGCTGCATATTGTCTAGTAGCTGTCCTATACTATTTTGTAATTCCGATACTCGCCTATTCTATGCCCTGTCACACTTTCGATGGCGCGTTTGAATTTATCTTTAAACTTAAAACGGTTTCTGCTCAGATCATGGCTGAATTTCCAGTTTCGAACAGCAACCCGTTCGGACATTACTGCAGGATGGCTCTCTTTAAACAGGCTGAGCGCATCTATACCTGTATAATCGAAGGCATCTGCTTTGGCTATGTTCTTTTCCACCCAATCATCAGAATGCCAGAGCTTGTTGAACGACTCTAACTTCCCTTGCATCGCTTTTGGTTCTTTCACCCAGCCATAATGGTAGATGTGCGCATCAATTAGCGCCACGTTTAGCTTCTGGTTCTTTCCTTTTCTGAAACCCTGCGCATCGCGGTAAGAGTAGATATCCTTGCGGTTGCGCACGACCCGAATCTCACGTCTATACCACCCAAGCGACTCCCCCACATAATCGTAAGAGCCATAAAAATGCTTGTACTTAAAGAGCAAGCCATCCACCTTTGGATTGTCTTTGTGCAGCAGCATCGCATTCCGGACAGTATCCAAATACTTTTCATGCATTACCTCATCGCCCTGTATGTAAAAGGCCCAATCCGAATCCTCGGCCACTGCCGCAAAGGCTTTGTCTGTTTCGACGGCCAGCACGCGTCCTCCCTCACGCAGGGAGTCATCCCATACGGTTTCAATTATTTTGATCTTAGAGGAATCAATGCTTTTAATCAATTGCAGGGTATCGTCTTCTGAATTACCTACCGCCACGACCACTTCATCACAAATCGGAAGAATAGAGCGAATGGCTTCTATGATGGGGTAATCATACTTAATAGCGTTTCGGACGAAGGTAAAACCACTGACTTTCATAATGGGTTGAATCTGGTGCTAAGGGAAAAATAAGGTGTCAAAGTTACTAAACTTGTAGACATCTGCATTCGGATTTAAGTGCCAAATGGCGTAAATTTGAATGTTAGAGTTACCTTAAAATAAGCCTATACCTTGAAAGTCTGCATTGCTGAGAAACCGAGTGTCGCCCGTGAGATTGCCAACGTGATTGGTGCCAAAACCAGAAAGGACGGCTACTATGAGGGCAATGGCTATCAGGTAACGTGGACTTTCGGCCACTTCTGCACGCTGCGCGAACCCGACGACTACCGTCCCGAGTGGAAACGCTGGAGCCTCTACGACTTGCCCATGCTGCCTGAAAGGTATGGCATCAAGCTGATGCAGGACAAAGGCGTGGTGCAGCAGTTTAACATTATTAAAAAGCTGCTTGACAATGCCGAAGAGGTGATCAACTGCGGTGACGCCGGGCAAGAGGGGGAAGTGATCCAGCGCTGGGTGCTCACCGAGGCAAACTACCGCAAACCTTTCAAGCGCCTCTGGATCTCCTCACTTACCGAGGACGCCATCCGGCAGGGTTTTGCCCGACTGCGCGAAGGCTCTGAGTTTGACTCGCTTTACCAAGCCGGCAAGAGCCGTGCTATCGGCGACTGGTTGTTGGGCCTCAACGCCACCCGGCTTTTCACGCTCAAGTATGCGCAGGGCCGGCAGACACTCTCCATCGGACGGGTGCAGACCCCTACCCTCGCGATGATCGTGAACCGCCACCACGAGATTGCCAACTTTGTACCGCAGGCTTACTGGGAGCTCAAGACGGTGTACCGTGACACCACTTTTTCGAGCACCAACGGCCGCTTCCATAAAGAGGAAGAAGGTCAGAAGATACTCGAAGCCATCCAGCAGGATGAGCTCACCATCACCGACATTGAGATTAAGAAAGGTACCGAGAGTCCGCCCAAGCTGTTCGACCTGACCTCACTGCAGATCGAGTGTAACAACAAGCTGAGCATGTCAGCCGACGAAACGCTCAAAACCATCCAGAGCCTCTACGAGAAAAAAGTGGTCTCCTACCCGCGTGTGGACACCGTATTTCTGCCGGATGACATTTACCCGAAAATACCGGGCATCCTGCAGGGCCTCACTAACTATCAGAGTGAAGTGGCCCCTTTGCTGCAGAGCAAAATTCGGAAGAGCAAAAAGGTGTTCAACAACAACAAAGTAACCGATCACCACGCCATTATACCTACAGGGGCACAAGCCAGTTTGTATGGTCGTGAGGCCGATGTTTACGACATCATTACGCGCCGCTTTTTGGCCGCTTTCTACCCGGACTGTATCGTGAGCAACACCACCGTGATGGCGGAGTCGGCGGGCTATACCTTCCGGGTGCGCGGCAAGCAGATTCTGGAGCCGGGCTGGCGGGTGCTCTATGGCGCGGAGGATGTAAAATCAGATAGCAACACCGGTAAGGACGGCAAAGAGGAAGAGGAAACAGCCGGCATACTGCCCAACTTCGAGAAAGGAGAGCACGGCCCGCATGCGCCATTACTCGATAAGAAATGGACCAATCCGCCGAAAGAATACACCGAGGCGACCCTGTTGCGCGCCATGGAAACAGCCGGCCGCCAGATGGACGATGAGGAACTAAAAGAAGCGCTGAAAGAAAACGGTATTGGGCGTCCTTCTACCAGAGCGGCCATCATCGAAACGCTGTTCAAGCGCCAGTACATCCGCAAAGACAAAAAGAAGATCATACCTACCCAAATGGGAATCGACCTTATTGGTGTGATCCGCAACCAGACGCTGAAGTCGGCGGAGATGACCGGGCAGTGGGAGCGCAAGCTGCGCCAGATAGAAGGGGGCTCCTTTAAGGCCGAGGCTTTTCTGCAGGAGTTGCAGGAATTTGTGGTGAGCCTAGTGCAGGAAGTGAAGTACGACAAAGCCACCGTGACCATGGAGGCGCAGCCAGAGCCCGCTCCTGCCAAAGGCGGAAAAGAAAAAGCCGTAGCTAAAAAACCAAAGGCTGCAGCAGAGGCTATACCTAGTAAAGGCCTCGGCGCCTGCCCTGCCTGTGGCGAAGGGCATATCCTCAAAGGTTCCAAAGCCTATGGCTGCATCCGATTCAAAGAAGGCTGCCGCTTCCTGATCCCTTTTGAACAGCAGGGCAAATCCCTCACCGACAAACAGATCACCGCCTTACTTAGCAAAGGCAAGACCCCGGTTATAAAAGGTTTTAAAGACGAGCAGGGCAACAGTTTTGACGCCACACTAAAACTGGACGGCAATAAGCAGGTAGTGCTCGAGAAAGCGGAGAAAGCACCGGAGGTGGATCCCTTCGCGACATGCCCACGGTGCCAGCAGGGCAGCATGCTCAAAGGCAAGACCGCCTATGGCTGCAGCCGCTTCCGGGAAGGCTGTCAGTTTGTAGTGCCTTTCGAGATGGGCGGAAAGCAGCTCTCTGAAAAACAGATCGGCACATTGCTGACCAAAGGCAAAACCGGCAAGATAAAAGGGTTCACTTCGGCCAAGACCGGCAACAGTTTCGACGCGGCCCTGACCATCAATGACAATTGGCAGGTGGTATACCTTCTTAATTAATTTAGCTAAACTTTTCTGCGCTATTTCTTACCCTGCTCTTTTACTGAGAAAAGAATCTCTGTAGAAGCTTCATTTGTGCGGAAATCTATAGCGTTTATTTTAAGCGTATAATCGCCTTGTTTTAGTTCGGACACATTCAGCACCGTATCGATCTCGAGAATTTTCTTCTCAGGGAACGCGCTGAAGTTGATGTAGTCAACCCCTGTCCCATTGTCACGCACGCTTACACGCAGTTCCTTCAACTTGTCTTTATCGGTGGCGGTGAGCTTCACACGCAATCCATCAGACTTAGAGAGTGCTTGGTTCTGAGTAGGATTCCGGATAACTAAATACGGTTTTGAACCATCTGGCTGCAGGCTCCCATCCTCAAACACATCCTCACACGCTGTTAACGAAGCAACAGCTACCAACGAGGCCAGCAAAGTTTTAAATTTCATTAAATAGGTATTAGTAATAAATCAAAAACGAGCGGCAAGTTACTAATTCACACCAATTTATAAAAACAATAACACCAATAATATACAAATTCAATACTACTAACATCTGTTAAACCCTGCTTTCCAAAACTCATCAATCACATACTTTCAAGCAATTACCCAACCTACACTTAACAAGTCGCATTTAAACCGTCTTTACAAAATTACATTTTTACTATATATCTACAGTTGCTTTTTCAATATATTCATACCACAAATAATTTCACTGATATTCTCTCAATAGCACAATTTATTTTCTATCCGCAGCCTCTTCTTCGCTCATTAAGTTCATTCATAACTTATAGGCATTAGAGCCGTAAAAAATACCGTTGCACCCTAATTTCAGGGGGCACATTGAATTGTTCTTTTAATAAAACCTAAAACAAAAAAAGCTATGAGAAGCTATGAAAATCTGGGTTCAAACCCATACAATGACAACTACAGGTCCGAAAGCAGAGGATCTGGCAGAAACTATTATTCTGGTGAGTACGATCCGACTAGCCGCATAAGAAGCTCTTACGGAAGTGAGTCTTCCGGCAGAAGCGATTCCTCCCGCATGGGCGGCTTCGGCAGCGGACGCGACACACACGCCTCATCTGGCTATGGCGGCACTTCATCTTACGGCCGTTCAGCTGGCAGTTCTAACTACGGTTCAGGTTCAAACTACGGCTCGGGTTCCAACCGCCGTTACAGCAGCGGCAGCGATTGGGATTCTTCTAACCGCAGCGGTGACCGCGATGCATGGGACCGTGGTTCTGATGAGGTAAAATCTTGGTTTGGCGATGACGACGCCGAGCGCAGAAGAAGAAGAGACGACATGCGCGATCGCAGCAGTGACAGCTACCGCTCAAACCGTGGCTACAGTGGCTCCGGCTCCTCTAACTATGGTGGCTCCAACTACGGCTCCGGATCATCTAACTATGGTTCAGGCTATGGCTCAGGATCGTCATCAAACTACGGTTCTGGCAACTATGGCTCTGGATCATCCAACTACGGTACCGGCTCATCGAACTACGGTTCTGGCTCAACTGGCTACGGCTCATCTGGCTATGGCTCAAGTAGCTACGGCAGTGGCTATGGCAGTGGCAGCAACTATGGCTCGTCTAACTATGGCAGCCGACGCTCTTCCAGCGATTGGGATAGGGACAGAGAAGATCATGAAAGAGGTTTCTTCGACCGTGCCGGCGACGAGGTAAAGTCTTGGTTCGGTGACGAGGAAGCAGAGCGCAGAAGAAGAAGAGACGAAATGCGCGATAGAGAGCACGACAGCGACTACAACAGCCGCTACAGAACCCATACCAGCTACGGTAACACCTACAGTGGACCTCCGTACTCCTATGGTTCATCATCTCGCAGAGATTACGAATGGTAGATAGCAGGCACACGGCTTATAAGCCGCTAACCTGATATTAACCTGATACTATACCTAAAAAGCCCGGTCCCTAAAGGCCGGGCTTTTTTGCATTAAAAAAATAGCACAATTTATATATTTCCTCCATTGACCGGTTATTACCTTCTCGCTAACTTCACCCCTTTCAATCCAACCAAAATAAATTGTTTTCCTATGAAAAGAACCTTACTGGTTTTATGCTCACTCATGTTGCTGTCAGGCGCTGGTTTCGCTCAGCAAATGGGCTTTAAGGGTGGCGCCACTTACACAACCTTTAATGGTCCTGATGCCGACAACTACAAGTACAGAGTTGGGTATACGGGCGGTATTTTCCTGCAGAAGCACATCAACAACATGATGGGCCTGCAACTAGAGGCGCTCTATACCTCCAAGGGCGCACGCCGCGAGATTTACATCGGGGACAACCTGCAGTCTGCCGAAGTGTTTAAGCTGAACTACATTGATGTGCCGGTGCTTTTCCATGTGTCGGCCAGCGGTCTGTTCTTCGACCTAGGTCCACAGGTTTCCTTTATCTACAGCGCAAGCCACGTTCATGAGCTGCACTCCAACGCAGGCGACAAAGTAGTCACGACTAAGACTGACATCTCAGATAACCCCTATACCATCGACTTCGCCTACGTAGGCTCACTAGGCTACCGTGCCGGCAACGGCTTGGGTCTGGAGGTACGCTACACCGGCGGCTTAAAGAACATTGATGACGAAGGATTTTTTGCAGATAAAGAGCGTCGCAATGCTGGCTTCAGCCTTATGCTGAGCTACCTGCTGGGCCACTAGTCTCTTCAAACTTCTTTTATAAAAACAAAACCCCCGCATTTGCGGGGGTTTTGTTTAAACTAGGTATGTATTAGGGAAATTGTAGGTAGTAGTATGTCTTTTTTCTATCTGCTAGCTCTGGAGTAGGCTATAGATATGCTCATATCGTTTAATTGAACCGTCATTTTCCAGCGCATTCAAGTCTTTGAGGTAACCCTCTTTGATGTCGTAAACCAAACCGTACAGCTTTGGCGGTTCATCGGTCTGCATGGCGTTCTGAATGATCGAAGTCTTCGAGAGGTTATGCACCTGCTCGATCACGTTCAGCTCCACCAAACGGCGCAAACGCGCTTCTTCATCATCAATTGCCAAGAACTCCTTCTCATGCAGGCGAATCACGTCTTTGATGTTGCGCAGCCAGTTATCAATCAGACCGTACTGTTTATTACCAGCCGCCGCAGCCACACCGCCGCAGCCATAGTGGCCGCACACGATAACCACTTTCACCTTGAGCACTTCCACAGCGTACTGCAGCACCGATAGCAGGTTCATGTCTGTGTGCACGACCATATTGGCGATGTTGCGGTGCACGAACATTTCGCCCGGTCCTGTACCCGTAATTTCATTGGCCGGCACGCGACTGTCTGAGCAGCCGATAAAAAGGTAACGTGGCTCCTGACCTAAAGCCAGCTTGTTAAAATAGTCCTTGTCCTCATTGAGCTTTTGCTCAACCCACTTCTTATTATTCTCAAATATTTTCTTCATAGTCTCTTTTAAACGCTTTGTCTGCTAGTGCATATCCAGTACAGAAACTTCCTTTACATTGAGCACTTCCACAAATATACCACGTTCATGGGCTGTTTCCTTGAATGCCTGTATAGCTTCCAGCACATCATAATCAATGTACTCCGAATTTTCACCGTCAATGATCACATGGGTGTTGTCTGGCAATTGCTCCAGTGTGAGCACGATACTCGCCTTGTTTAGGAACGATACGTGTTCGCTTAGCTTAATGCGGATAATATCCTTATCACGCTGCTCTTCTTTGTGATAGAAGTAGGGCGACTTGTAGTTGGCCTTCAGGATATAGAACACGCCTACCGCCAGACCGATCAGGATACCAACCAGCAGGTCGGTGAACAGGATGGCCACCACCGTCACCACAAAAGGGACAAACTGTTCGTGACCTAGTTTGAACTGCCCTTTGAACAAGGTTGGCTTCGTCAGTTTAAAACCTACCATGAGCAGCACGGCGGCCAAAGCTGAAAGCGGCACTTGGTTCAGGAAACCAGCTAGGAAAAGCACGGCAAGCAGCAGGAACACACCGTGTATAAAGGCAGACATTTTCGTTTTACCACCGGCGGCAATATTAGCGGAGCTTCGCACAATCACCGCAGTCATTGGGATACCGCCCAGCATACCGGCAATGATGTTACCCACGCCCTGCGCCTTCAATTCGCGGTTGTTAGGCGTGCGGCGTTTATGCGGGTCCAGCTTATCAACGGCCTCCACACTCAGCAAAGACTCCAGACTGGCAATGATCGCGATGGTGAAGGCCACCACGTATAGCGACGGATTGGTCAGTTGCTCAAAAGCCGGAAAGCGAAGTTCGTTCCCCAACGCCTCTGCACTGGTAATTTCCGGCAGGTTTACCAAGTGCGTGCCTGCAATGGCTAGCTCAGGAAAATAGTTAATAAACAGATAGTTGATACCCACAGAACCGATCACCACGATCAGGGCGCCCGGCACGAGCTTGAACAGTTTGATGCGTTTCATGAAGGGCTGCTCCCACAGAATCAGCACCGCTAGCGACAGAATACCAATAATAAGGGCTCCTACCTGAATAACACTGAAGGCGTGAAAAATCTCGGTAAACGTGTTGCGACCATCCGCTTGGAGGAAGTTCATTTCGCCGAAAAAGTCATCGTCGGCACCCATGAAGTGCGGAATCTGCTTTAGAATGAGGATCAGACCGATGGCGGCCAGCATCCCTTTAATAACGGAGGAGGGAAAGTAGAGACCAATAACACCGGCTTTGAGAAAACCGAGCGCCACCTGCAGAACACCCGCCAACACGACGGCCAGCAGGAAAGCCTCATAAGACTGCAGCGTCTCTATACCATTGAGTACAATCACGGTCAGGCCCGCGGCAGGACCACTCACACTTAAATGCGAACCGCTTAGCCACGACACGACCAAACCACCGACAATACCCGTCACAATACCGGCGAACAGCGGTGCGCCGGACGCTAAGGATATACCAAGGCAAAGCGGAAGGGCAACTAGGAATACAACTAAGCCAGCCGGAATATCTTTCCCAAGGCTGGCTATGTAATTTGGCTTAAAAGCAGTGTTCTTCATAAAAAGGTGAGCAAGTAAAATCAGGTGAGCAATTAAAAAAGGTTTTCCAACTCATATCCCCGCGCCAGCCTGTTAAGGCCGACTGCAGGAACACAAGTCAGAATACTCACCTTATGTTTACAAATGTACGGGAGGGGTATTAAGCCAATATTAAAACGACATTAAAATTAAATTAAAATGCGTTTTTAGCTGAAATCACACCAATTGCCTGCGGCAATCTGAGTGTTACAACCGTACCTTCGTTCACTTTCGAATCAATGGAAATAGAGCCTTTGTGCAGTTTGATGATACTCTCCGTAAGCGGCAGCCCGATGCCGTGACCGGTGATGTTGCGCACACTGTTGGCTCTGAAAAATGGCACAAACACATGTTTCAGGTCGTGTGGCTCGATCCCCAAGCCCTTATCCGCCACCTGCAGCACTACCTCTCTGCTGTCGGCTGACAAGCGCACGGCAGTAGACTCCCCTTTCGGCGAAAATTTGGCGGCGTTCTCCAGTACATTCACAATAGCGATAAGCAGCAGCGCGTCATTTCCTTTCACGATCAGGCGATCCTCATCGTCGGGCAGGTTTGCAAAATCGATGTCGAACAGCGCACTCGGGTGCCGTTTCACTGCCTGTTCGTGGGCCATCCATAGGAGTTCATCGAAACGCAGCTGCTCCAATTTGATTTTGGAGGTGTCCACGCTGGCTTGAGCTATCTGCAGCAGACCATTCGACAGCTCTGCCAGCAAACGGGCGTCTTCCAGAATCGAGGCGAGCACCCGCTCGTATTCTTCAGCTTCACGCGGTTTCATCAGCGCCACTTCCAACTCCCCTATCATAGCCGTGAGTGGCGTGCGCAGCTCATGAGAGGCGTTTGATACAAAAGTGCTCTGCATCTCGAAAGCCAATTCGAGACGGTCCAGCATTTTGTTGAAGGTTTGGGTTAAGTGCGAGAGCTCGTCTTTGCCATCGGCATTGCTCAGGCGCAGGTGCAGGTCGGAGGCGCTGATCTTCTCCACCTCGCTCACGACTTTGGTGATTGGGCGCAGGGCCTCCCGGGCAAAAGCCCAGCCCGCCAGCAGGACCACCACCATCGAGCCCAGAAAACCCACAATCAGGATGATCTTGAGGTGCTGCAGTTTGCGCAGGCTGTAGGCGTCCACGGAAGAGGAAAGCACCACAAAGTTCCCCTCGTTGTCTTCATACAGAATGCCCACCACTTGGCGCTCGTCCTGTGTGTACTGCACCATTCTCTCGCCCTTCACCCGCTCCAAAATATCTGGCTTCACCTCCAATTGGCCCTCGCCATCCGAAAACAACAATGTGCCGTCTTCCCGGTAAATGCTCACCATCTCAAAGGGCAGCACCCGAAAGTAGCGGATCTGGTTGTTGCGGCGGGCCCGCTCACTTACCTCATCCGCATCCAGCACGTGCGCCGCCGTGTCATAGGCACGCCCCTCAATGCGCTTGTAAAAATCATCAAGCCGGTAGAGAGAGGTGAAGTAGTAGATCACCAGTGAGAACAGAACGAGAATAAGGGCAAAGATGCCGGCGAACTGCAGGGTCAGCTTATTCCGAATGGTCATGCGTCATCCTCCTTGAGCACGTAGCCCATACCCACCAAGGTATGGATCAGTTTACCCGAATGGCCTTTATCAATTTTCTTGCGCAAAAAGTTAATGTATACATCGATCACGTTACTGCCTGTATCGAAGGAGGTCTCCCATACGCTTTCCGTGATGTCGACCCGAGAAACCACCCTGCCGCGGTTGCGGAGCAGGTAGTGCAGCAGCGAAAACTCCCGCGCCGTCAGGTTAACGGGTTTGCCGGCACGAGTCACCGTTTTGCTGCCCAAATCCATCTCCAAGTCGGCTATGGTCAGCTTCTCACTGGCGCCGCTCTCACCCACCCTGCGGGTAAGCGCCCGGATGCGGGCCAGCAGCTCCTTAAACTCAAAGGGCTTGGTCAGGTAGTCATCGGCTCCCGCGTCAAGCCCGGTAATCTTGTCATCGGTAGCGCCGAGGGCTGTCAGCATCAAGATAGAGACCAGCGGTTTCTTCTTACGGATGGCGCGGCAAACCTCCAAGCCATTCATGTTAGGGAGGATAATATCCAGTATGATCAGGTCATATTCATTCTGGAGGGCCAGCTTCAGGCCAAAACTGCCATCATAGGCTTGCTCCACTTCATAGGCCTGTTCCTCCAACCCTTTTTTGATAAAGGAGGCTACTTTGGGTTCATCTTCTACCAGCAGTATTTTCATGTTTCCTGTCACCTGTGTTGGTTTTATGAGGGCAAGATACGATTAATGGGGAATAGTGCACGTCACCGCTTTGCTTTGCGCCATTATCTGTTTACTTTAGATAAAGACAAACAGTTTATGGCACACGATCACCACCAGCACGGAGGCCACGGCCATCATCACCACGCCGGCGACAATATCAAGGTGGCGTTTTTTCTGAACCTTGGTTTTACCTTCATCGAGGTGTTTGGGGGGCTCTGGATCAACAGCATGGCGATTCTGTCCGATGCCTTGCACGACTTTGGCGATTCGCTCTCTCTTGGTATGGCTTGGTATTTTAACAAGCTCTCACACAAAGGGAGCGACCAGCATTTCTCCTACGGGTATAAACGATTCTCGCTGCTCGGTGCGGTTATCAATTCGATGGTGCTACTGCTTGGCTCGGGTATCGTGCTCTGGGTATCAGTGCCGAGGCTGTTAAACCCCGAACCGGTGCATGCGCCGGGTATGATCGGTTTTGCGGTGCTGGGCGTCTTGGTGAACGGTGCTGCGGCCCTGCGCCTCAAAAAGGGAGAGTCGCTGAATGAGCGGGTGGCCATGCTGCACCTGTTGGAGGATGTGCTGGGTTGGGCGGCGGTGCTGGTGGGCGGCGTTTTGCTTTACTTCTTCGACTGGCCCATCATCGACCCCCTTCTTTCAATCCTCATCACTGCCTTCATACTTTACAACGTCGTACGCAACCTCCGCAAAGGCCTGCAGATACTCCTGCAGGGTACACCCGCCAACATCAGCCTAAGTGATGTCCGGCAGAAGCTCGAGCTCATGCATGAGATACGCTCAGTACACGACCTGCACCTCTGGACCTTGGACGGCATCAGCCATGTGCTTACCCTGCACGCGGTGGTAAACGAAAACGTGAATCTAGTGGAGGCCCATGAACTGAAGAACCGCATACGCGATGCGATGCAGGCCGCGCACATTGACCATGTGACCGTGGAGTTTGAACTACCGGGGCAGGAATGCAGTCAGGAGCATTGCACGCCGGAAGACACCACTTAGTTCTGATTGAGCTGCACCGCTTGGCGCACCAGTTCGCTGAAATACTCCTCGTCTATGTCGTCTAAGGTGCGCAGTTTGATGTGGGGCAGCTGCCCGTTGCGACTCACGAGGCGTTTGCCCGTGTCCGAAAGCTCTTTGCCTCGGAAGAAGCCGAAATGCAGACCACTGCGCGAAGAGGCGAAGTAGCAAACCGGTCCGTAAAAGAAATAGCATGGGTTTTCCCAGCGTACGCACTCCTCTAAATGAGCGGCGGTCTGGTTAATGATGCGTCGCACTGCCTGCGCCAGTAGCTGTCTTTCAGGTGAAAGCTTATCGATGTACTCGTCGACTTGGTTGGTGGATATCTTGCTTCTCATACAGGGTATGTATTGGCCTCTTTGGCCGGAGCCGTTAATTTACAGCTAAATATACATATCTTTTAATATTGGAGCAAATATTCTATTTTTCCCCTGTGGTTTGTTTGCCTTCAACAGGCAGTCTATAAGCGGCATTTTCAGCATGTTATACGCTGCTAACTAATTTACACCATCTCCAAGTGCTGCAGCAGGCGCTCTTCCAATTCGTCGAGCTGGCAAAAGCCGCGCGCCAGCAGCTCGGGGCCCATGCCCCCCTCCAAGTATACGCTCGGCAGATCGGTCACGCCCATCATCTGCACAAACTCAAACTCCTTTTCCGTCGCTTCAATTATTTCCTCGGCCTCAAACAAGGTATAGAACAGATTCTCGTTGATGCCAAAGGGCCGCACCACTTGAGCCAGCACCTGCGGATCGGTAAGGTTAAGGCCATCGGCGTAAAAAGCGGAGTGCAGGGCCCGGAGGACCTCCAAGGTAAGGGCCGGCCGCAGCCGTCGCACCACGTGCAGGGCGCGGGAGGCGGGCTCCGTATCGTACACAAAGTCCTTCTGCACAAAAAAACCGTAGTTAAAAGGCAGACTGGTGCGCTCCTGCACCCGGTGCCAGCTTACAGCCATACGCTCCCGCTGTTCGTGCGACAAAGGCTCGCGGTTGTAAGGATGCAGCCCCCCGGCAATGACCTCCACGGATAGCCGTCCGTGCCAGAGGGCCCGCAAACGGCGAATCACCTGCGTAAAGCCATAGCACCACGCGCACATGGGATCGGTAACATAAAGTAGAACGGGGTTATAAGGACTGTTTACCATAGGCTCATACATTGTTGCATTAGTTTACCGCATTAGGGCCCGAATGGTTCAGGCTTTAGGTATAGATCATCTTCACGGTCATGCCGCCATCCACCACCAGATGCTGCCCCGTAATGAAGCCCGCCCTGTCAGAGCACAGGAAGAGGGCGGCTTCGGCAATGTCCCGCGGCTCCCCTACCCGCCCTACCGGGTGCTGTTCTTTGTCTTCACGGGTGTGCTTGGGTTCATAGCGCTGGCTCTCCTTCTGCCAAGGACCCGTCTCGATCCAACCCGGGGCAATGGCGTTCACCCGGATGCGGTCCGGTGCAAGGCTGACGGCCAGCGAATGCGTGAGCGCCTCCAAGCCACCTTTGGAGGCGGAATAGGCGAAGGTGTTGGGCTCCGACATAAAGGCCCGGGTGCTGGTAATGTTCAGAATGGCGGGGTGCTCCGCCTGTCGCAGCAAGGTCAGCCCGTATTTGGCGCAGAGCACAGGGCCGCGCAGGTTCACAGCTAGCACACGGTCAAACTCCGACAGCAGCATCTCCTCCAAATCTCCTATGAAAGGATCAGCTATACCTGCATTGTTCACCAGCGCATCCAGTTGGCCGTGCTTGTCTTTCACCTCCTGCATCAAGGCGGCTACTTCGTGCTCGGCACCCACATCGCAGCGTATAAAACTGGCCTTGCGCTTTGCACTTTTCAGACCCTTAAGGGCTTCCTCGCCGGCTTCCGCGTCGGCATCGGTCAGTATCACGGTGGCGCCCGCCTCCGCAAAGGCATGCGCCATGCCCAGCCCTATACCTTGAGCCCCGCCCGTTACAAGTACCACCTTGCCTTTATAGTAACTCATGTTTTTTCTATTTCCCTATTAGCGTTCTGTCCCTTCGCTATGCCAAGGTATAGCAACAGCGGACCCGCTGCCGGGCCGGTGTTCTACCTGTGCCACGCAGCGGGTCCGCCTAATATATGCGAAATAAATTACCTTTTCTCCAGTTGGCGCTTCAGCTTGTCTTCCACGTTCTTCAGTAGCTCGTACCAGTTATCGCCGCTATCCTCTGCAAAGGCGTCGTTTCCGGGTATACCCACGCGCATGCTAATTTTTTTGGAGTCGGTGGCATGGTTGGCCTCTTCTTTAAAGTACACGTCCACGGAGTCTATTTTCTTGGCATGGCGCTTCAGTTTGGTAATGGCCGTGCGGATGTTCTGCTGAATATCGTCCGAAATGTTGATGTCCACGGCCTGCACATCGATCTTAATGCCTTCAAAGTTTTCTGTATAATTCATCTTCTTTCTATTGGGTTAAACTTGAATGAGAAAGGCCTTCCGGCACAGCTTCTCAGATGCTGATTTTAAACGGAGGCTTCGCGTTAAGGTTTGCCCCACCATACCACAGATTGAAGGCAACATCAGGGCGGCAAGGTGCGTTTTTTAGGATGTTCACCCAATTCTAATCGATATGCTGCAATTACCATACAATTGGCTGACCGAAGGTCTACTGGACTTCGAATACAAGAAATACCGGTTGCTGGCCTATCTGCAGACCGCACGCTCCGAATTCGGACAGCAGCGGCTATACCCTGTTTTCTCTGACCTGATTATGCACTACCGCAACCTGCAGCAGGTGCGGGAACACAAAAAGCTGGTGTACGAGTCCTTTCCTCAGAAAATAACACGCGCCGATTTCGAGAGGCTGGAACTGGTGTATGAAAAGATCGTAGAGGACGACGAGGCCATGCGCCAGATCGAAGAGGTGATTCAGTTCGCCGCGCCCCTCTTCTCAGAGGCCGTGAACGAGGGCAGGGAGCTGTACGACTTCATTGAGCGCCACCTCGAGATCAACCCGGTGGGCATCACGCCGATGTACTTCAACGAGGGCTACCTGTTCCTCGACGCGTTCCAGGGCAAAGAGACGCAGGTATACGTCTACCGCATCACCGTTTTTGAGAACACCTACGAGAAGTACCGGGGCATCAACACACAACTGCTGCGCACCGTCCGGCGCGGACTGGCCCAGACGCACGAGAACCTGAAGGTACAGCTCGTGAAAGAGAATCAGGAGCTGCCCAACCCCGCTACTTTTGTAGTGGTGGCCAAGGTGCCCTGCCCACTCGACAGCGCGCTGCTGCCTATTGCCAAGCGCTCCTTGGTGAAGTACGTTTCAACACTGGCAGCCTAGGCAGAATTTGTGGGGAGGCTATTATTTCCTAACTTCGAGCAGCAATTAAATGACACAGACCATCATGGAGATCAACCTCACCCGCGTAAACCAAGACTATCATTTCGAGGCCAAAGGCGCCGCTAACGTGGCCATCAACATAGACGCCAATCCCGAGATCGGCGGGCACAACGAGGGCGCTCGCCCGATGGAGCTCATGCTCATGGGACTAGGTGGCTGCAGCGCTATTGACATCATCAGCATCCTCAAAAAGCAGCGCCAGCAGATCGACAGTTTCGACATAAACGTAAAAGCCGAGCGCCAGAAAGTAGAGGAGTTCAACCTGTTCAGCACCATCCACGTGCATTTTAAATTAGGTGGCGATCTGGACGAGGCCAAAGTGCAGCGCGCCATTGAGCTGTCGCTGGAGAAGTACTGCTCCGTAGCGGCTATACTTTATAAGACTGCGACGATTACGCATTCGTTTGAGATTGTGCGTGGTTAGTATACCTTGCTCCTCTCAAGAATAAGGTCGTTTCACTCTCGAAGACTATCCCCTTGAGGGGATTATAGGGGTGTTGGGCAAGTAGCGAAAACCTATGCTTGGTGCTTTACACCCCTGTGGTCCCCTCAAGGGGACAGTTTCTCTATAAACAAAAATCTCCTACCCCTCCCCCATTCTCCCCACCAACCTCCCCTATCTCCCGACGAAAGCCTGATAGGTTATATATGCCTATTCATATAGAAATGCGGGGGCTTGGTATATTCCATTTTCATAGCTCGAAAACCCGGTTTTCCTTTGTGTCAGACAGAAAATCAGAAGACCGGAGATATGGGAACAGAACGTATACGCCAATTCGAAAAAACTATGAAAAAGAGCCTGCTGCTGATGCTGCTGGGCTTAAGCACCGTGCCAGCTTTGGCACAGGCACCGCAGCCCGCTCCGCAGGCTGCACAAGGTATGGCAGCGCCGCGCGGTAATGCCACCATCACGGGTATCGTGCAGGATGCCGACACCAAACAGCCGGTGGAGTTCGCCACGGTGGCGCTCATCAACCTAGCCACGGGCAAGCCGATCGACGGAGCCATGGCCGACGACAAGGGCCGCTTCACCATCAGCAAAATAGCTACTGGTAAATACCGTCTGCAGGTGAGCTTCTTGGGCTACCAGCAGAAGCTTGTGGAAGACGTGGCGGTTACCTCTGATAATGCCAACGTGAATGTGGGTACTGTTGCCATCGCCTCCGACTCCAAAAAGCTGAGCGAGGTCGTGATCACGGGCGAGAAGCCGCTGGTGGAAGAGAAGATTGACCGCACCGTTTATAACGCCGAAAAGGATATCACGAACTCGGGTGGAAATGCCGCCGATGTACTGCAGAAGGTGCCTTCCCTCTCACTGGACAATGACGGGAACGTACAGCTGCGCGGCAGCTCCAACGTGCGCGTGCTCATCAACAACAAACCGTCCGCCATCATGGCTGGCAACGTGGCCGACGCCCTTAAGCAGATCCCCGCTGACCAGATCAAATCCGTGGAAGTAATTACCAGCCCCTCTGCCAAATACGATGCGGAGGGCACGGCCGGTATCATCAACATCATCACCAAAAAAGACGGTGGTCTGCAGGGTGTGACCGGCTCTGTGTCCGTGACAGGCGGTACGCGCGCCAGCAATGGCAACGCCAGCCTGAACATTCGCCGTGGCAAACTGGGCATCAACGGTACCTTCGGGGCCAACACGTTCTACAACCGCGGCAGCATGACCAACACCTTCATCGGTTTCGACAACCCGGAGACGGTGTATGACCCAGCAAATCCTAATATTCCATGGGATGAAAGCTCCTACAACTTCCAGCAGGGCGAAACGCGTCCGCGTGGCGCTTTCATGAACGGCCTGTTGGGCTTCGAGTATGACTTCAATCCTAAGACAAGTCTTTCGGGTGGCTTCCGTACCAATGGCGGCGGTTTTAAACTGACGAACAATCAACAGGTATACTCTGAAAGCTTCCGTGGTATTGAAAGCTTCAGTAACAACATCCTGATGCGCAACGAGCGTATCGGCACGGACTATAACCTTGACTTTGTGCGCTCCTTCAAGAATCCGGGGCAGGAGCTGGCTTTGCTCTCACTTTACTCTGTGACCAATACCGAGAATAACATTGCGCAGGATTTCTTTAACGAAGGAGAGCCAGCCTACCAGCAGAAGCGCAACTTCAACGACGGGGCCAACAAGGAACTTACCTTCCAGGCGGACTATACCCACCCGTTCCAGAACAAGACCATGCTAGAGCTCGGCGGTAAAACGATCTTCCGGGATGTGCTGAGCGACGCGCTGTACCGTGACAGTTTCCTGAGCAGACCGGATTCCATCAGAACCGACGACTTCTTCTATCAGCAGGATGTGTATGCCGCTTATATGACTTACGGCTTCGCTGTTAAAAAGAAGCTGAACGTGAAGCTAGGCGGGCGCTATGAGTACACCGACATCGACGCCGACCTGAAAGGCGACAAACTGGACTATGCCACTTACTACGACAACTTTATCCCGAGCGTGGCCCTGTCTTACAACTACAAGCAGAAGCATACCTTCAAGGCGAACTTCACGCAGCGCATCCAGCGTCCGTCTATGTTCTACCTCAACCCTTACCGCCAAGAGCAGACCTCGAACACTTTTGTGCAGGGTAACGCCAAGCTCGATGCCGAACTGACCGACCTGTACGAACTGGGGTATAGCACCTTCTTCAAAACCACATCGCTGAGCGTGACCGGCTACATGCGTCAGACTGACAATGCCATCGAGCCGATTGCCAGCCTGATCACGGTGGAGGAAGCGGACGGCTCCGAGCGACAGGCGACTTTGCTGACCTTCCAGAACATCGCCAAGAACAAGACCTACGGCATGAGCCTTTTCGGCAACACCAAACCGACCAATGACTGGACCATCGGCGGCAGCTCCAACTTTTACTATGTAGACCTGAACGGTGGCAGTGGCCTGAAAAACAGCGGCTGGATGTATAACATCAACGCGAACTCGTCTTACAGCTTTGGCAAAGGGATAAGCGCCCAGTTCTACGGCGGCTTCAACTCACAGCGCATACAGCTGCTGGGCCGTTTCGCCGCCTTCTCGTACCATGGCCTGTCTGTTAAGAAGGAGCTGTTCGACAAACGTGGTGGCATTACGCTCGGCCTTGACAACCCATTCCGGGAGAACATGCGCATGAAGAACGATGTGTCCGCACCTATCACCGAGACCAACCCGGTTGCCTACGAGCAGCGTGTGCGCATGAACAACTTCAACCGTGGCGTGCGTCTGAGCTTCAACTACAACTTCGGCAAAATGGAGCAGCAGCGTCCGCCGAAACGCAAGCGCTCGATCCGAAACGACGACGCCAAGCAGGGCGAAGGTGGCAACGGCATGAACTAAAAGAATTACCCTGACCCTTTACAAACAGAAAGCCCCTCCGATGTGGAGGGGCTTTCTTTATTTATACTGGCTGAGCCACTGGATGGCTTCGTCTTCGCCCGTGAACATGCGGGTGGGGTTCTTGGGTCTGTTAACCTTTATGTAGAAATTGGCGGCCATTTTCAGCATCGGCGAGCTGACAATGATCGCGCTGGCGACCACCCCTTCGTTGCCTTCGTTGGCCAAGTAGTCGCGGGCCTCTTTGGTGGAGTGCTTCACATGGGTGATGTCAAAAAGGCTTGGGTAGGATTGTCCTCCGGCAAAGTTCAGTCGATCCTGCACGCACAGGCTAGCGAGGTGTATGTCCAGCAACTCAACTTCTTGATACACACAATACAGAATCCCATCTTCTATTGAGAGATCCAGTCGCTCTGTTTTCACAGAAACCGCCTTTTCCACTTTATCAAATGCCGCCATTTTTTCTTTTGTTCGTCCTGTGTTCGGGTGCCTTCCAGCCCATTTGTTTCCTCAGGCAAAAATAAGGCATGGATATAGACAACCTACAGGTTATCACTTTAATTCCCCCTTAAACGTTATATAAAGATAAAAGCTTCTTGAGTAGAGGATAGCATGAAGGGGTAGTGTCGGTTTATGCTAAGAAAATAGCCCCTTGAGGACAAGTGAGAACGGGAGTTTGAGACTTGCGAGCTTGGGACACTAAGGGTATCTCAAGCTAAAAACTATCCCCTTGAGGGGATTATAGGGGTGTCTACATCTGTGAAGAACTACAGCTAGCAGAAGTATTAGATGTTTTCCGTCTAATAGTAACACCCCTATGATCCCCTAAAGGTTAGGGGCCTTTACGCTCTTGGGAATTCTCCCCTTGAGGGGAGCGCAGAGGGGTGTTTACAATTGTGGGTGAATTTACAATTTGCCAATTATTGACAATTTAACTCCGAATTTACACCCCTATAATCCCCTCAAGGGGATAGTCTCAGAGAATGAAACGACCCTGACTACAAAGGAACAGTCTTCAAGTGAACCTAACAACCCTGCCCTTACAAAAGCACAGCTTACAAGCAATCAGATATACTGAAGTGAAAGTACTGAAAGAGAGAATAGAGGAGATCATTACCCTCATTGCCGAAGTGGCAAACGGTAATTTCGATTACAAGCTAACGCCTTCTGACTCAGGGGACGAGCTGGACGCCGTTATTGCCGGTATCAACATGCTTAGCCAAGAGCTAAAGAGCTCCACCGTTTCCCGGGATTTTATGCAGAGCATTTACCGGGGCGTGGCCGACATGCTCCTTGTGCTGAACAAAGACTTCACGATCCGGAATGTGAACGCGTCGCTGGAGGAGGCGCTTGGCTACAAAGAAAGCGAGCTGCAGGGCAATCCGCTCTCGGTTATACTGCACAAAGAGTACCTCCCTGAACTGATCACGCTCATAGAGCTATGCAAGAGCCAGGAAAAATGCCTGAACAAGGAGCTGCTCTTCAGAACCAAGCAGCAGCAGGACATTCCGGTTTCGGCCTCGTTCTCGCATATCCGCAACAATCAAAAAGAGACCGAAGGCGTGCTCATCATCGCCAAAGACATCACCGAGATCAAGAGAACGGAGAAGGCACTCCGCAAGGCCAAGCGAAAAGCGGAGGAGGCCAACGAGGCCAAAAGCAACTTCCTGTCGAGCATGAGCCACGAGATCCGGACGCCGCTCAACGGCATCATGGGCTTTACGGACCTGCTGCTGCAAACAGAACTCAGCGATACCCAGCGGCAGTACATCGACCTGATCAAGACCTCCGGCTCCACGCTCACCAAACTGCTCAACGACATACTGGATCTGCACCGGGTGGAGCAGAATAAGATACACCTCGAGAGCATCCCCTTTCACCTGCGCGAGAGCCTCAGCACCAACCTGCAGCCCTACCAGCACTTGGCTACCACAAAAGCGCTGGCCTTCACGGTGCATTTTGACGCGTCGGTACCGGACTGGGCCATCGGCGACCCTACCCGCATCAACCAAGTGGTCACCAACTTGGTGAGCAACGCCATCAAGTTCACGGATAAAGGCCGCATTGAGGTGCAGTTCCGGGCCGAACTGCTTCCAAAGAACGAGCTCCTGCTCCAGTGCTCCGTCATCGACACAGGTATAGGTATACCGCCCGACAAGCAGGCCATGGTATTTGAGTCTTTCACGCAGTCAGACCAGTCCACGTCGCGCAAGTACGGCGGCTCGGGACTGGGCCTAGCCATCAGCAAAAAGTTAGCGCGGCTGCTGCAGGGCGATCTGCAGGTGGTCAGTCCCCTGCCGGGTCAGCAGAAAGGCTCCATGTTCTGGTTCACGATCCGGCTGCGGCAACTGGAGCCGAGAGCCCCGGCCGCCGAAAAAGCAGCATCCGCAGGCGAGTTCAGGCTTCCGGAGAATACGCGCATACTGGTGGTCGACGACAACGAGATCAATGTCATGCTTTTGGAAACCGTACTCGAAAACTACGGCGCCCAAGTCACCACCGCCCACAGCGGACAGGAAGCCATCGATCTGGTCCGCTCCCAACCTTTCGATCTGGTGTTTCTGGATGTGCAGATGCCCGGCATGAGCGGACTGGAGGCGGCCAAGGTGCTCCGGGCGAACCAGTTCGCAAAACCCATTGTGGCCTTTTCGGCGAGCGCCTACAGCACCGACATAGCCAACAGTCTGGCCGCCGGCATGAACGACTACCTCTGCAAACCCTTCGACCAAAGTGATCTGATCGGGCTGCTTAAAAAGTGGCTTCCACCCCGCCCATAACGCCCACTCGTTTTACCCGTAAACCTAGGTATACTAGTATAAACTTAAAGACTAAAACTATGAACGAGACAGAATATAGAACCAGAGGAAACTGGAACGAGATGAAAGGCAAAATCAAGCAAAGCTACGGCGACCTCACCGACGACGACCTGACTTACGAGGAAGGCCGACAGGACGAGTGGCTGGGCAAACTCCAGCAGAAAACCGGCAAAGCGAAAGGCGATCTGAAGCGATGGATTGATTCGCTGTAAGCCGGAAAGATTCCATCATTGAAACCTCCCCGCATATTGGCTACGGCTTGGTGCGGGGAGGTTTTTGTTTGGGGGGATGAGCGCGAGAAAGCACAGATAAAAAAAAACGTACCGACGTTACACCGTAACGTCGTCATTCCCCCGAGCATTTCCCCGCATCATCCCGTATACAGCTAGCTGAAACCAACATACGCAACACATGCAGGTACTCAGAATCGGCGACCGGGGCGATGACGTCCGGAAATGGCAGTTCTTTTTGATTGGGCAGGGCTTCGACACAGGTATAGCCGACGGCCAATTTGGGGAGCGGACCAAAGCCGCGACCATCGCTTTTCAGTTAGCGCACAGCCTGCAGCCCGATGGCATTGTGGGCAACAAGACCGCAGGTATGGCTATGACCTTGGGCTTCGGCGTGCTGGCCGACGAGCACACAGGCATACTTAGTGCCCACTGGCCTCCGCGCCCGCAATTCCGGCCGCTGCTGAGCCGTGCCGATCGGGCGCGGGTATTCGGGCACTTCAACTTCCTCCCCCACCCTATACCCGGCAACCCTGAGAACATCCGGATCACCGACGGCTGGGACCGCCGCCACATCATACCTGTGCATGTGCCGCAGCTTATACCTGTTAAAGGCAGCGCGACGGTCTACTTCCACCGCTTTGCCGCCGACCAGCTCGTGCAGCTTTGGCGCGATTGGGAACAGGCAAACCTGCTGCACCACGTCCATACTTGGGAAGGGGCCTTTGTGCCGCGCTTCATCCGGGGCAGCCGCTCGGTGCTCAGCAACCACGCTTTCGGCACGGCCTTCGATATCAACTACGCTTGGAACAGGTTGGGCACGCAACCGGCTTTGGTTGGGCAAAAGGGATCAGTTCGCCAGCTCGTACAGATCGCCCACCAGAATGGGTTCTACTGGGGCGGGCATTTTACCCGGCAGGATGGGATGCATTTTGAAGTGGCTTGGGTGGGGTGAGGGTATAATTCGCGATTCGCGAATTGCAAATTGATTGTAAATGGACAGAAACCACCACCCCTTTATCTACTTGGATTACATGTATGTTGAGGTAGCTTAGGTGAATTGAGGATGATTTAGCTTTAGTTATAAAAGCTCAGGACATTAATTAAAATTTAAATCATTTTAATTTTTATTTGAAAATTTTGGCTTTTAAACCTGTAAAGCACTATATTCATACAGCCTATTTTATTAATTATATCTAATACCCTAACAATTACTTTGGTTTATCCCTGACACACTAGATATAGATATTCCTCTTGAGTCCTCAATAAATCATTCCAACCATCTAACAAGACATATATGCATTTAACAGTACGAATGGCATGGCACGACAATAACTGGAACGGTAAAGTATGCTGCAATCCTGAAGGAAATACTTATTGTACAGGCGCACATTCCTTATTATCAGGTCGTATTGAAAAGAATAAAAACACTGAGTACGAAAGCCAAGATGGAGTAAGAGGAGAATATGTTGCCAGCAACTTTCTTCCTACAAGTGTTCCCCCCTGCTACTGGAGTATAAATGCATTCAGCGATCAGGAGTTCTCGGTAGAGCACCATCACGCTTTTAATTGGGTAGAGGAGACCATTCCAGAAGTAGTTAAGAAGAACTCTGTAATCACATGGCCATTTAAGCTCTCATTCGTACACAGTGACATCAAAAAGAAGGCACATGGTAACTATTGGCCCGATTTGGATCAACGGATTGATAATTACATAAACAAATTCAAGCCAAGCGAATCTATTATCTTTTTTTATGCCAACTACGACAATCCTGTTTCTGCTGATGACATGAAGTATCTTTTGCTAGGGTGCTCTGTAATCAGCGAGTTACCTGAACCAAAGCATTTCAATTTTGAAGAAGCCGTATTAAAGAAAATTCGCACGCCCAAACAAAAGAGGGATAAAAAAACAGGGAAGAAATATACAGACCTTACTATGTCTAACTTCCCTACAATGAATTGGATGTTACAATTCACTCATGACCCAGACAAAGCTGTACTGCTCCCCTACCGTGAATATGTAGCTTACACTGAAGCAAATCCAGATACTGAAGAACTCCTCTCAGATGTGAAAGTAATTATTGAGGAAGAGTCTCTAATAAGGGGCTTCAAGTATGTCAGTATGGATATAGATGATGATAAGTGTCTATATTTATTATACAAAATTCGAAAATCCATAAAGAAGATTCAAGACCACAATCAGCAGGTTGTAAAAAGTGGATTAGAGGAAGAGGAAAGTCGTATTGATGACATGATCGCAAAGGTATGGGATAAAAGAGGTATCTATCCATCCCTCGCTAATGTCTTAAATCATTTCTTGGAAGACAACATAAAATCCAGAAAACTTAGCAATTCAATCTACCCTTTGCTTTCTCGGAAATATGATCTGCAAAGCTTTTTTGCGGACATCATCAATGAGGATATACCTGATGAGCTAGAGGCATGGGAAAATGATTTGTTGGACCTAGCTGATGACAGAATTTTTAAAAAGTACTACAAATCATTTGCGAAACTATCTCTCGTTGTTTTGACCAAACATCAAGTCGAGAAGATTATTCAGGATAAAGATTTGCTGAAAGCAATAGAATCTAACCCATACGCTCTTTATGAAGAATATAAAGCAGATGAAGACGATTTAGATAAGCCCGATATGCAGGATGAGCCCATAGATGTGTTCAAAGTCGATATGGGCATGATACCTGATAAGAAGTACATTGATCGTCACAGAAAGCTTCAAGGTCTAAGAGAGGACAGTCCACAGCGTGTTAGATCAGTGATTATAAATTACTTGAAGCGTATGGGAGAAAATGGTCACTGTTATGATTCGGCTCAGGAAGTACTTAAAGATTTATATGAACACCCACTCATTTATAAGAATAACATTGATCTAGATGATGAAGCTCTGTTAAACTTGGATGATGATTACAAATCTCACTTTATTGAAAAGCTTCATATAGTAGAAACAAAAGAGGCAAAATACTTTTATCTGAAGGTTGTAAAGCAATCAGAGGACTTTTTAAAGGAACTAGTATATTCACTTATAAGCAGAAATCCTCACGAACAAAAGAATATAGATGTAGAGACGCATATAAATGATAGCTTAAGTAAACTTGCTAAAGTTGTAAAAACTAATGAGGAGAAAGAACTATTTACAAGTGAAAGGCGGCTTCTATACAAGAATATTTTCGAAAAATCATTTTTCTTATTGACTGGGAAACCAGGTGCTGGAAAGACTTATGAAACTAGTAAAGTTATAGAACACCTCTACAATGCAGGTGAGGAGGTACTTATTTTGGCTCCCACCGGAAAGGCTGCCTTACGTGTCTCAGAAAACATCAAGAGATATACTAACCTCAATAGTATATCTGCCAAGACAATCGACAAGTATATCTTCGAAAACAAATTCGCTTGGATTTATGATGACTGGGAGGGAGCTTTGCATATCCCTGAAGAAGACAAATTAAGTGTAGATAATTTAGTGATTGATGAATCATCTATGCTAGACTTAAATAAGCTGACACTATTACTTTCAATCATTAAATTCTCAGACAAGTATCCTAAGCGCATCATTCTAGTTGGAGATGAAAATCAACTTCCCCCAATAGGGTTTGGCAAACCATTCCACGATATTATAGAGTATGTTCAAGACAATGATGCTTTGGCTAGTAATCACTATATCAACCTCGCATCTAATTGTCGTCAGGAGAATGATGATAAGATATTGAAACTAGCGGAGGCCTTTACTGATAAGACTCGCTGCTATGAAGAGGCCTTTGATATCATTGAAAGTAATGAGGGGAAAGTAAGTGATGGGTTGTTCATATACAAATGGAAAAATCAGAAGACCCTTAATGAGCGTGTTACAGAAGCTTTAGATAAAGTGTTTGACTTAGAGTTAAAAGACTCTGATGCTCTGTCTAACTTTAATAAGCTAAACTTACTATTTGGTTTGTATGACAATGGCAATGTAAATAACCAGGGTTACAATTTTCAGGAAACCTTAAAATTAGAGAATCTCCAAATTTTATCACCTTACCGCACAGGCTATTTTGGCACATTGGGAATTAATAAGCTAATTCAAAAACAATTTAGATTAAAGAATGGCTTTGAAAAAGACAATAACTACTTTCTCAATGGTGACAAGATTATTAGATTATATAACTGGTATAAAGGAAAGGGTGAAAGCAGAAGATTAAATCTATCAAATGGATCAATAGGGGTAGTTAACGCAAAACAAAAGACTTTTAAAAATGATGATGGTGACACCATTAACTACGAAGAGAGAAAATATTATTTTAAAGATTCCGACTACCCTATGCCTTATGTTGATGATGAAGAGAATTTTGATTTAGCTTATGCAATTACAGTTCATAAATCACAAGGGAGCGATTTTAAGAATGTGTTCCTAGTAATACCCAAAAAGCAATCGTTATTAGCTAAAGAGTTAATTTATACTGCATTAACCAGATCAAAATATCGCTTATTTATCTTTGTACAAGATGGTGAAGATAATTTATTGTTGAAGGCAAAGAATAATTCACACTTAATACACCGCAATACCTCTATTTTCAAAACTCCTATCAATAAAAAAGGAAAATTCAGCCCCGAGCATGGAGTAGTTGTATCTTCTAAAATTGAATTTATAATCTATAATGCTTTGCAGAAAAGTGGGTTGAAGTTTAAATACGAAGAGCCTTTAGAGTTAGAGAAACTGAGCTATAAGATTCATCCCGATTTCACTATAATTCTCAGAAATGGCAAGAAGTTATTCTGGGAACATTTAGGAATGCTTGATACTAGAAAGTACTACAACGACTGGCAAGAAAGGCGTAAAAGCTATAACGATCATGGGCTAGAAGATTACCTTATTACAACAGATGATCTGAATGGAGTAAGGCAGGAAAAAATAGCCGAATTGATTGAGCATATTAAAGAACTTTCATTGAAGAACACACCTGAAAATAAGTTTTCTAAACATCATTATGAGTTATACTAGTCTCAATAAACGAGAAGAACTATAGTAAGCTTTTATTGAAAATAGGAAAGAGCAGCATGGGCAGTTCTTTCCTATTTTTTTATCTAACTATACCAGCAGATTTAAAACTAAGATAAATTAACTATGATTGAAGAACTCTACTATCAGCAATATGGAAATGCTAAAGTTACTGCAGCCACAATCGGCATTAGCAAAAATAACTGGACCTCTATAGACCATGCTGATACTAATGATGATCTATACCTGCAGATCATGCAGCAAAACAGATTTAACGTGCTGCCTATCATTGCTGTCGATAGGCAGGCATACGAGTATTTTAAAACAGTTACCCCACACGATTATAGCAAGGCTAACAGGCACCGCATAACTTACAAAGATACCTTACCACTGGATGTCAGTATAAAGGAGCTCATCTGGAGTTTTGCCATGAATGAAAGAGCTTTCTACTTCTTGACCCTCAATGGTAAGATATCGGGCATGGTAACAATAAGCGACTTGAATAACCGGCATGTTCAAATATTTATTTTCGGCCTGATTTGCGAATTAGAAAGGTCCTTGAGCGAATTCATCAAAAAGCACTTATCTGAAGAGCTGATTTTTGACTACTTACAGGCTAAAGCGGTTAATGACGAATATCTACAGAAGAATCTTACAAAATACATAGAGCTCAGAGATGCAGACTTGGATGCAGATATTACAGAGTACTTTTTTCTTAAAGACTTTTTTAAAATTATTAAAAAGTTTAAGCTCTACAAACCGCTAGGATATAGCAGGACCGAATGGGAAAGTGTAGATTCTACAAATGAGCTAAGAAACAGTGTAGCCCACCCAACCAGAAGTTTGATTAGCAAGGAACAACCTATTGATAAGCTACAATCACGGCTAGAGCGGGTTGATGATCTACTCTTCAGGCTAAAGCACCAACAAGTATAAATTGCCACCTTTTGATTATACAGCCCAAAAGTGTTTAACCTCAAACTCTTCATAATACAAAAAACTATAAGAATAACTATTATTTAGTTTTCTTTATTTACATTACTTTCACGCTATAAAGCGTGAAAGTAAAATGACTACACATAAACTTACCTTACCCAAATTAGAATCCCTCCTACTCAAAGCCTGCGATATCTTGCGTGGCAACATGGATGCATCTGAGTTTAAGGAGCATATCTTCGGAATGCTGTTCCTGAAGCGTTTGTCTGACAAGTTTGAGGAAGACAGAGCAGCCTTGCGAAAAGGTTATGAAGCACAGAACCTGAAAGAAGAACTGATACAGGTACAGCTAAACAACCCAAGCAAATACCACTTTTATATTCCGGAGCAGTCGCTTTGGCACAACATCCGTCACCTGAAAAAGGACGTAGGCACGGCACTAAACAAAGCCTTGGCCGCCATTGAAGATGCGAACCCGGAAACGCTGCAAGATGTGCTGAAGGGTATTAACTACAACAAAAAAATTGGGCAGAAGGCCTTGGATGATGCCAAGCTGGTGGAGTTTATCCAGCACTTCGAGCACATTCCGCTTAAGGATTCGAACTTCGAATTCCCGGATTTGCTGGGTGCTGCTTACGAATACCTGATTAAGTACTTTGCCGACAGTGCTGGCAAGAAAGGTGGCGAGTTCTATACCCCTGCTGAGGTGGTACGCTTACTGGTAACTATACTGGAGCCGACACAGGGCATGCATATCTACGACCCAACTGTGGGTTCGGGCGGTATGTTGATCCAGAGCAAGAACTATGTAGAGGAAATGGGCGGAAACACCCGTGACCTGTCCCTATATGGCCAGGAGCTCAACGGAACAACTTGGGCACTTTGCCGGATGAACATGTTGTTGCATGGCTTCCGGTCTGCTGACATCCGCAACGAAGATACGCTCAAGAACCCGATGCACCTGACCGAGAATGGAGAGCTGCGCCGCTACGACCGCGTAATTGCGAACCCGCCCTTCAGCCAGAACTATAGCGCAAAGGAGATGCAGCACAAAGACCGCTTTAAATTTTGGATGCCGGAAAGCGGCAAGAAGGGCGACTTTATGTTTGTGCAGCACATGGTAAGCACCCTTAAAACCACAGGCCGTATGGCGGTGGTAATGCCACACGGGGTACTGTTCCGGGGCGGTGAGGAGAAAGCCTGCCGTACTTGGCTTGTGCAAAGAGGATTACTGGAAGCTGTTATTGGCTTGCCGCCGGGGCTGTTCTACGGTACCGGTATACCTGCCTGTGTGCTGGTGGTAAACAAGCAGAACGCTGCCGACCGCAAAGAGGTGCTGTTCATTAACGCAGACAAAGAATACAAAGAAGGCAAGGCCCAAAACAAGCTGCGCCCCGAAGATATAGAGAAGATAAACTACGTGTATCATAACCGCCAGCAGGTGGAGAAGTACGCGAGACTGGTTTCTCACCTGGAGCTTGCACAAGAAGACTTTAACCTGAACATCCGCCGCTACGTGGACAACTCCCCTGCCCCGGAGCCGCACAACGTGCATGCGCACCTGAACGGCGGTATACCTGCCAGCGAGGTGGAGGCACTGCAACAGAACGGCATGGCTCACTACAATGGTCTGAAAGAAGACTTGTTCTGCGACCTGAAGCCGGGCTACCTGCAGTTCCACCCGCACATCAGCGAGAAGGAAAACATAAAGCCACTTGTGGAGTCGCACACGGGTGTGGCAGAAGTGCTGCAGCAGTATGATTCCATGTTTGGGTTGTGGTGGGCTGATTACCAGCAGGAGCTACAGCAGCTGCCAACTGGCAAAAAATTACACGAAGTGAAGCAGCAGGGTTACAATACGCTGGTGGAGTTCTTTCAGCCTTTGCCAATGCTAAGCGGCTCGCAGTTGCGTGGTGCTTTTGCCGGTTTCTGGAGCGACCTGAACAGCGACCTGAAATCGGTGGCGGCCAGCGGCTGGGGACCAGAGCTTATACCTGATGCCGACATACTGGCCTCGCAGTTTCCGGAGCAGCTTGAGAAGATAGAGCAGTACAAAGCTCGCATAACTGAGATAGAGGGCACCTTGGAAGAAGCCGAAGTGGAAGATTACGACTGGGAAAACAGCGAAAGCGGTGCTCTGCCTAAGAACCAACTGAAAGACCTGAAGGCAAAAGCCAAGACAGATAAAAGTATAAAAGCGCTGGTGGCAAAGCATGAGAACCTGACCAAAGAGCTGAAGACGCTAAAGGCAGACATCAGCATGATAGAGAAGAAGAAAGACGAGCTGGTAGAAGCAGCCCGCCAAAAAATAACACCTGCCGATGCTGAAGAGCTGATACTGCAGCGTTGGCAGAATGTTTTATGGGCAGGCCTGCAAATGCACCTGAAGCAAAACCAGATGGAGGTGCTGGCACAACTGGAAAAATTGTTTGAGAAGTATCAGGTGAACCTGAAAGAGCTTTTAAGCAGCAGGGAAGAAGAACAGGTTATTTTACATGAATTTTTAGTGGAGTTGGGTTATGAATAAGCGTGTAAAAGATTATTTAGAAATAGATAAGAAAGGAATACAGCCGAACTTCTTTCCCAACGAAGCTTTTTGTTATTATAGCTTACCAGACTTCGATTTAAATGGAAAGCCAAGTATAGCATTAGGTAAAGAAATCGAGAGCAACAAATTCTTAGTAGAGGCTGGTTCAATATTGATTTCAAAGCTAAATCCACGAATCAAAAGGGTTTGGTTAGCTGATCACGTAGATAAAAAAAGAAGAGTCTCCTCAACAGAATTTGTTGTCTTAAGACCTAAAGAAACTGCTGATCCAACTTACTTCTATTACTATTTACAACAGGACAACCTTTACAAACAGCTTGAGTCTAACGCTATTGGTTCTACAAACAGCCACGTAAGATTTAAACCTGAATTTCTAACAACAATAAAGGTAAATATTCCTAAGCTTAGGGTACAGCAGAAAATAGCCAAAATCCTGCGGACGGTTGATGGGCAGATTGAGAAGACGGAGGCTATCATTGCTAAGTATAAAGTTATCAAGCAAGGGCTTATGCAGGACCTCTTCACCCGAGGTATAGACGTGGCCACAGGCAAACTCCGTCCCCCCTACCAAGACGCTCCTGAACTATACAAACCTTCTCCGCTGGGTATGATTCCGAAGGAGTGGGATGTGCAAAAGTTAAATGAATTGACGAACCTTATTATCGATGGCACTCATTTCACTCCTAAATATACAGAGAGGGGCGTGCCTTTTTTAAGAGTTACAGACATTCAACAAGATGAAGTCGACAAGAAAAGGATAAAATTCATCTCTGAAGAAGAGCACCAACTTCTGACAAAAAGGTGTAAACCGGAGATAGATGATATACTCCTGTCTAAAAACGGCACAATAGGCATAACTAAGGTAGTGGACTGGGATTGGGAATTCTCAGTATTTGTAAGCCTTTGTTTGATAAAGCCCAAACACAGGCTGATTTTGAGCAACTTCTTGAGCAATCAAATAAGCAGCTTTGTTGTGTTTGAACAAATCAGACGCCGATCTAAGCAAGGGACTGTTACCAACCTTCATTTAGAAGAAATTAGAGAGTTCGATATTCTACTACCTCACAATAAGCTGGAGCAAGAAAAAATTACGGAAAGAATTCTTCTCATTGTTTCAACAATAAGAAACGAGGAAAACAACCTGAAAAAGTTAATACAAATTAAAAGAGGTCTAATGTCTGATCTGCTTTCAGGCAAAATACGCGTGCAGGTAGATGAGGAAGTTATCTTCAATTAAGTATCACTAAATGTGTCATCAAAACCTATAATTTGGTAATCAGCGAAAACGCAATTATGAAACAAACAACATATAATCCTTCTGGGCATAAGGGTAACCAGCCAGTAAGAGTATTATCATTAAATGTTACCGAATGGTTTGAAAACACTTATCCTCAATTTAAAGAAGATATACTTGAAAAAGCAATAAAGGAAAAAGGGCTTTATGAAGAAATAAGACTTATAGAAAGAGAAGAAAAAATAGGTGATCCGGCTTTTGTAGGAAGCTACAAGGTAATATCAATTGAAGAATCATTTCTATCTTATTTGTGGTCACTTTCTTATTCTCTTGTAGTTCTTTTTGACGAAAATATACACAAGCCTCAAACAATAGAGAATTATACACTTGATAGTAAGGCACAACATCTAATCAATGAAGCCTTAAAGTTGTTTGATTATGGTTTTTCATTAATGTATAATTTTAACTATTGGGATAAGAATCTGCCTAATCCTGAGGAATTTGACCCAGCTGCCAATGAATACATTGAAAAAGCTAATGGTGTTTATTTAAATGCAGTAAACTATGTGCTTCTACATGAACTTGCTCATGTAGATTTAGGACATATAGACAATGACATCCTTAATTCAGAAAAAGGAATAAAAACACCAGAGTCAGAAATAAAGCAAGATGAATATCATGCGGATAAATATGCATTTGAAAGAATCATGCAAGGCTCGGACTATCTAACTAATAAACATACTGTTAGTGTGGGGATCATTGCAGGAATTTGCTCATTCATCTTTTTTAGCGCAGAGATGGGTGGCGGAGATCATCCAGACCCTGACGAGCGCTTAAAAATAGCGTTGGAGTCTCTAGATTTAGAGGAAGAAGATAACTTGTGGGGTATGGCATGTCTAGCATTTAAATTGTGGTCGATTAAACATAAAATTGATTTAGGTTGGCCAGTAAAGGTTGATACTTATAGGGATTTGTTTTATTTGACATTGACCAGAATAGAAGCACTAAAACAGTAAGGAATACTTTCTAAACCTTATAATCAAAGCCATACTAGCTATGACAGAACATACTTTAGTAGAGCAACCCTTCTTGAAGCAGCTGGAGAACCTCGGCTGGCAGGTATACGAGCAGCAGTCTAGTATACCTACAGATGCAACACTCTCGCTGCGCACCAACTTTAAAGAAGTGCTGTTACCGAGCGTGCTGAAGAAAGCTCTACAAAGTATAAACCTGGATGAGGATGGGCAGCCTTGGCTCAGCGATAAGCAGGTAGACGAGCTCTACAACGAGATCAGCGACTTCGGGCGCATGCATTTGCTGGAGGCTAACAAAAGCTTCACGCACACGCTACTCAATAACAGCCTCCGCGCCGATTACCACGACGACCCAGCCGATCCACGTCCTGTCAAACTCATAGATTTCGACCACCCCGAGCGCAACAGCTTTATTGCCATCAACCAGTTTAAGGTAGATACGCCGGGGCTGGCAAAGGCCTGTATCATACCCGATGTGGTGCTGTTCGTGAACGGCCTGCCGCTTGTAGTAGTAGAGTGTAAGAACACCAACGCCTTTACCACCAACCCGCTGCACGAGGCCCTGAAGCAGTTGCAGCGCTACAGCAACCAGCGCCCTTCTACGCATGCTGCCGGCCTAAAGGAAGGTGAAGAAAGCCTGTTCTGGTACAACCAGATCTGCGTAGCCACCTACGGAGACAAAGCCTGCTACGGCACTATCACCAGTCTGGACGAGCAATTCTTTTCTGAGTGGAAGTACATTTACCCCGAAGCTTACCAAAACTACATCAAGCCGCTTGACTTGGAGCGCAGCCAGGAGCGGCTGGTGCAGGGCATTCTCCCTCCTTCCACCTTGCTGGATATTGTCCGCAGCTTTACCTTGTTCATGCCTGTAGGTGGCGGCAAAGAAGCCAAAATTGTATGTCGCTATCAGCAGTACCGCGCCGTGGGCAAGATAGTAGAGCGCCTGAAAACAGGCCAGACGCCGTTGGAGCGCTCAGGTGTGGTGTGGCACACGCAAGGCTCAGGCAAGAGCTTAACCATGGTCATGCTCATTAAAAAGCTGCGCACTGAACCACAACTTAAAGACTTTAAAGTGCTGCTCGTAAACGACCGCACTGACCTGGAAGATCAGCTGGGCGACACCGCCATGCTCACCGGCGAGAAGATAGATTATATCGAAAGTATTAAAGACGTAAAACCAAAGCTCTCCACCCCTACCAGTAATGCGGTGATGGTGATGATGCACAAGTTTCAAACAAAGGAGTATAAGCTGACAGGTATAGCCGGCGAGATACTAAGCCACGCAGCAGAGCCACTAAAACACTACAACGTGTTCGGAGAGGTTAACCCATCAGATAAAATCCTGATTCTGATTGACGAAGCACACCGCACACAAAGCAGCGACCTTGGCAACAACCTGTTCGAAGCTTTCCCCAATACCAGCATAATAGCCTTTACCGGTACCCCGCTCATAACAGAGCGCCACAAAAGAAAAACACACGACCGCTTCGGCGGCTATATAGACAAGTACCGTCTCCGTGATGCCGTAAACGACGGGGCCACCATCCCAATCCTTTACGAAGGGCGTCAACCTGACAATGCTATCAATGATAAAATCGGCCTGGACCAAAAGTTTGAAGAAGCCTTCGGCAGCAAAGAGCAGAAAGAGAAAGAGCTGATTAAGCGCAGGTACGCCATCGGCAGCGATTTAAGGGAAGCAGAAGAGCACATTGCAGCCGTAGCCAAGGATATTGTCAACCACTACACCGAGAATATCCTGCCCAACGGTTTCAAAGCCCAGGTAGTAACAAGCTCAGTGCTGGCAGCCGTGCGCTATAAAACTGCTCTACTCAATGCTATACAGGCCAAGATAGCTACTGAGAAAGCAGCAGCTAAGCCAGATGATGAACTCATTAAAAAGCTCGAGTTCCTGCAGGTATACGCGGTAGTATCCGGACAGGGCACCAACGAAGAAACCATCATTACGCTGGCCCGCAAAGAAGCCGCTACAGCTAACGCTGTAGATAATTTCAAGAAAGCCTTTAACCATGAGAAACCGGAAACAGGCGTCGCTTTCCTGGTAGTCTGCGATATGCTACTGACTGGCTTTGATGCTCCGGTTGAACAGGTGATGTACTTGGACAAGAAGCTGAAGGAGCATAACCTGCTGCAGGCCATTGCCCGCGTAAACCGTACCTACAAAGGCAAAACCCGTGGCTATGTAATAGACTACGCCACCAACACCCAAAACCTGCAGGAAGCCCTTAGCATTTATAACAAAGATGAGGTTCAGGAGATTATTGATAACCTCAAAGGTGTGGAAACAGAGATACCCATATTGGAGTCACGCTACCGCAGGCTGATTCAGCTCTTTGAAGGCAAAGGTGTAAAGAACATAGAACAATACCTCACCCAACAGATAAAGGACATCCCTACTCTGCTCAAGATACAGGAGCAATGCATAGAGCTGGCCGAAGACATCAAGTTCCGCTCCAGCTTCGACGTATACCTAAAGCAGTTCATGGAGAGTATGGACATCGTTCTTCCCCGTCCTGCAGCTTCTCCTTACCGCATACCGGCCAAGCAACTGGGCCACTTGCAGATACTTATCCGCAACCGCTACAAAGACGACACTATCAACATAGAAGGTGCCGGTGAGAAAATCCGCCAGCTCATAAACGAGCACCTTATCAGCCTGGGTATCAACCCGAAGATTCCGCCGGTGGAACTGCTTTCCAAGGACTTCATGAAAGAAGCCAAAAAGAATAGCAACCCCAAAGCCGTGGCCTCTGAAATGGAGCATGCTAGCCGCAAGCACATCAAGGTAAATCTGGACGATGACCCAGCCTTCTACACCAAGCTGAGCGAACGCTTGGAGAAGCTTCTGAAACAGCACCTGGATGACTGGGCAGCGATGGTGAAAGCTTTGGAAGACCTTCGCAATGAAGCCTCAAGCGGCCGAAAAGAAGGTATTGCAGGTTTATCAGCTACTGAGGCGCCGTTTTATGACTTGATGATGCAGACCGCATTCAAAGGCAAAACCCCAACAGCAGAAGATGAAGTGAAAGCAAAGGCTGCGCTGAAGGAAGCGGTAAAGAAAATGCGGGAGACCATTAAATTTGCCAGCTTCTGGGAAAAGGGCAGTGAAATTAAATCATTGAACGGAGAGCTTTCAGACATTCTGCTCTATTCCGATTTGATGCCGCTCATTACCAACAGCGAGAAAATTATAAATGACCTACTGGATCTTGCCAGGCGAAGACACAACGAGTTGATACATGAAGAGCAGCAAGCACCTAATCCAGTACAATCTTAAGCGAAGTCAACGCAAAACCGTCAGCATTTACGTGGAGCGTGACGGCGAGGTAATGGTTATGGCTCCCAAAGAGCTTTCCGATACTGCTATAGACGAACTGGTGGATAGTAAGGCAGCTTCCATTTTTAAGCACCAGGCCCAGTTGGAAGAATTGAACCTGGTAAAGAAAACTCGTGAACCAGTAAATGGTGAAAGCTACCTGTACTTAGGCCGTAACTACAGATTGGAGCTGGTGGAGCAGCAGGAAGCACCTCTAAAGCTTAAGGATGGTTATTTTCTACTCCAAAAGAAGCATGCCCCTAAAGCTGATCAGATTTTCAAGCAGTATTACAAAGAGAAAGGCACCAAACGCATTCCCGAACGGGTGCGCTACTACGAAAAACTGATGGGCCTTACCACCTGCGAAATCCGCATTATGGAGCTGCAGAACCGCTGGGCCAGCTGCAACACCAAAGGCGACCTTAACTTCCACTGGAAATGCATGATGGCCCCACTCAAAGTGCTGGACTACATCATCGTACATGAACTCGCCCATCTGATCTACGCCAACCACTCCGAAGCCTTCTGGAATGAGGTAGACAAAGTGATGCCGGATTACCGGGAGCGGAAGAACTGGCTACGGGTGAATGGGGCTGGGATGGATTTGTAATCTCTACACTCCATCAGAGTTTGCAACCGATTGATACTGATTTAAAGCAACTTTAAGGTTATCTGCTATTTCCATTTTCAACCACTCTGGACTTATCACTTCCACATCTTTGCCATAGGACAGTATAAGACGCTTAAACTCAAAGTTGATTACTAAATCTAGCTTTACCTCTAAAAGATTCGGCTTAAGCCACTTATCATGCTGAGAGCCGTGGATAGGTTTGTTAACAACATACTTCCCCGATGTACCTTTCAAATGCAATACTACTAGCTCGGTGGTAGCTCCGACAGGCTTCGTAACGCCAATCATTTCATCAAAATACTCAAACCAGTCTATTTCAGTATTAAGTGTATATTTCCCATTGGTCTCGTTGATGCTCACAATTCTATCAAGCGGCAGATTCCAGTTATAAAGTCCTTTGTCAGGATTATAGCCAAATAGGAACCACCTGTTATTAAATTGCTTCAGGTAGTAAGGATGAATAACAACATCATAAGGAACATTGCTCTCAAACGGTTGGTAACTCACACGCAGTACCTTTTTATAGAAAATCGCATTGTGCAGTTCTCCTAAATACTCAATGCCTTTTAAATATTGGTTATTGTCAAAGTCAATTATTACTTCTTCTTCCTGTTCTCCAGCAATACCTTGATTTAGTTTAGCCAGTATCTCATGCACATATTCAAACTGTGGCATCCCCTTAAACTGAGCCAAGATAGCCATAGCATTACGGAGCTGATTTTTTTCGACTTCATTTAAAGGTGAGTTATCAATTGAGAAAGAATTGTCAGCATACCTATAGTATACCTTCTTGTTATCTCTGTGCTTTTCTAATTCTATACTATAGCCTTCACTGCTCTCCATAAAAGCTATATCCTCAAAAATCTGCCTACGGCTTATACCTTTCGAATCAGGATCTATATCGAGTAAAACTTTATTGCACTCATCAATAAGATCTTGAATAAAGTAACGCTTTCCTGGATTGCTAAAACACCTATCAAGCACTTTATATCGAATTACTGCATGTTTGTTTCTCGCCATAGCTTTTTGCTGGAAGAGTGCAGCTCTACTGCACAGGTACCTATTCTCTTTGTGATGTAAATGTTTTACAAACCAACTGCAAAATAAAAATAAGACATTACATTTGTGCAGTTGTACTGCACAGTTTTATATTTACTTTGCAACATGTTCTTTGAATGCCTGCTCTAAGATTTTGATTTTTGCCAGCTGTCGCGCAGGAATAATCCTGTGTGAGAATCGGCTGGTGTCCCATAGCAATATGGGATGAAGGTTAGAGGTGTCATTGTCGACGCTCTCTTAGTTGTTGAAAAGGCTCAATTTGTTATATCTATATGCTTTCTATATGCATTACAAGTTGCAGTGTCTTTTCTCTTAATTTCTTTTTCTTTTTCTAGTTTTTATAAACAAAGAAAACACGAGCAGGCATTCAGGAGCATTTTAGCTAGCAAGATGAATATCACAGAAGAACAAAGCCAGTACATCCTTTCCAACTTCAGCAGCATGAAGAGCAAAGAAGACTTACTTAGTCTTCTCAATTATGCTAAAGTTATCATCTATGGAGAGAAAGCTGTTCCTTTTGCTCTAAAACACATCAACTATCACAGCAACTCGAAGGCTAGCAAGAACCGCTACACAGTATTCTTTATTAAAAAGAAATCCGGCGCTGAAAGAACAATACATGCCCCTTCTAAAGGATTGAAGGTTATTCAGAAGTGCCTAAACTTGATCCTGCAAACCGTCTATGCCCAACACCAGCATAAAGCTGCTACTGGTTTTGTTCCAGGCAAGTCTATTGTAGATAATGCGAAGTTACACACCAACAGCCTCTACGTCTACAATCTTGACTTAAAAGACTTCTTCCCCAGCATTGATCAGGCACGTGTATGGGGCAGGCTAAAGTTTCCTCCTTTCAATCTCAACGAGAAGAGCAACAAGCTTAAGCTTGCAAATCTAATAGCATCCTTGTGCTGCCATGAGATGGAAGTAGAACGTATTCAGCCAGATGCTTCGTGGCAGAAAGTCGTAAGAAATGTTCTACCACAAGGTGCGCCTACATCTCCTACTCTTACCAATATTATCTGCCAGCAGCTAGACTTTTACCTTAGTGCTGTTGCCAAACGCTTTAGCCTAAAGTATAGCCGCTATGCCGATGATATTACGTTTAGTTCGCAACACAACGTGTACCAGGAGGGTAGCGAATTCCTAAAAGAACTTCATCGCATTATCGCTGCCCAAAACTTTCATATCAAGCCAAGTAAGACTCGTCTACAGAAACAGGGATACCGGCAGGAAGTTACTGGTATTGTGGTTAATGATGATGTGAATGTGCCCAAGCGATATATTAAACAGCTACGCATGTGGCTTTATTATTGGGAGCAGTATGGCTATGATAGAGCTTATTCTTTCTTTGTACAGCAGTACAAAGCAGATAAAGGTTATGTCAAAAAGGGTAAGCCTGACATGGCCAACGTCATTAAGGGAAAACTTGACTATCTTAAGATGGTAAAAGGTGCGGATAATACTGCTTATCTAAAACTGGTGGAGCGATATAATAGGGTGACAAATCAGTTACAATATGATAAAGCGGCACTCTTCTCCCATATTCTTGAAGTGTGGGAAAAGGAAGGAATCGAACAGGCGATGGCTCTATTTTATAATGAGCCGACAAAAGGCACTAAGATTTCTTCTTTTTCAGAAGACGATCTTCTCCTTGATTAATTTTTAGTCTATACCTACAACTAGTTTAGTAAATGGCTTAGAGAAATGGACAAAACTAAAATTGACTTTATCATCGATTTATTCAATGATAAGAGGTTAACTAATCAACATAAAGAGAAGTTATTTTCTCTTACTCATGTAGAGTTAAAAAAGCTTGAAAACAACGATGAGATTATCTTAAAGAGGCTTGATAGGTTAGAAAAAAAAATCTTATCAGAAAATGGTTTTACCGACAACCCTTATAAAGAAAAACTTCCTACTCCTGTTACTAAGCGTAAGCACAACAATGTAAAAGCGATGCTTCCAGACTCTTACACTGACCCAAGAAACACAGCAAGATTTTTAAATGAATTTAACCAGAATATTGTCCTTAAATCTACTACTCATAAGATTGACAAAAACCTCCTCGAGAGTCTTCTGCATGAATTGAATACTAATCAGTACGACTATAAAGTCCACATGCAAAAAATTCAGGATGAGTTCGAGGCTCTTACTAAGAAATATACTGTCAACTCTGCCTTAGTAGGAAAAATCAATGAATTCTTGTTTCTAAAAAAGAACCTAGGGTGGTCACAAGAGTCCTTAAAGATTAGTTGGGGGGCTCAGGAAATAGAAGAATGGTGTAAACAAAATCCTGGGAAGTGTCCAAACCCTGACTTCGACTTGAACTATGCTACCTGTTCCTTAAAAGAGGTTCTTGAACTCCAAGATGGTACTCCCCTCAGCACTTTTAATGAAGTCATCTCACATTTCAAAGGCCAAATAGAGTTCAGAGATACTACAGATCTTAAAAAGATAATTAAAAGAATTAATAGAACCGTTTTCTCCGACTTTGATTTCAATATTAATAATGTCAACGAAGGAATAAGGTTTTATTCAGATGTAGAAAAAGTTTCCCAAGCTTATAAGAAAGTAATTCAAATGTGTATTGAACACTGGCAAGACAATCATAGCCTTGAAGAAAAAAAACCACTGTTTAATTTATCACTTAAAGAAATAAGCGATGGAACAGAAATAAAAATAGTTTTTAGCATAAACCATATTAACTCAGTTTATGGCAAAACAGCAAAGGGGCTAGATAGATATGGTAGCACAACAACAGGACTCATTAAAAATCAAGTAAATGGACTGTCTGATTTAACGCTAAGTGCAGAATTTCCGAATAACGAGTTCTCAAAAGTTTCTCTATGGCCTAAGTTAGAAAATGCCACTCCACTTAAGCACTTCTCTGGTGTTCAATTTGATTTTACATTTTATAGATTATCATGATTTACCTTATAGATGAGAAAAGGCTAAGACAGGAGAACTACTCTTGGACAACAGAGAAGTTTGATGAATATAAAGAATTCATCAAGCCTATTTATACAAAAGATGAACTTGATAACGCCAAAGCGTCTATTTTCTCAGACCAAGCCAACATTGTGCTGTTCCATGATTCTTTCTTTGATACCATGTACAATAAACATGAAAAAAATGTTGATCGAATTAGGCAAGACATCATCCAACTAAGTGAAAAAATGAAGGTAGTCTTGTTTAGCGGAGGAACATATAATAGGATTATTAAAAATGAAAATTATGCTTCTCTGCCTGTCGAATGGATATACAAGAATCTCGAGTTTTTTACTGAACAGTACAGACAGCAAAATGAAAAGCTTGAGCATTTAGCATATGGGAAGAACTATGAGTTCGAAATCATTGCTCAGCAAAGAAATGAATTGTGGAAAATGCTTTATAAAAAGAAAAATTCGGATACGATTCCTACAAATGAACGGTTCGAGTTCCTTGTCAATAACTTTTTAAAAATAATAGGAAAAGAGAAAGAACTTGAAAAGTTAACACAAGAAAGTGTTGAGGTAGGTTTCTTCAGATATAGAATAAATAAGCTGATAACACTTTACATAAATGATTAATTTAATATTTAGGGAAGACAAATCTATTCTAAGATCAGGCGATTTTGGAGTTGACATAGAAGAAAAAATTCTCTTTCTAGATCACAAGACCAATATAGACATCTGGATGGACGCTCTCATAAAAACTGAGTTATCAGTTTGCTATACGAATATCTTTATTCCAACTTCTTTTGGAGATAATGTGAGCGATTACCTTGGGCTTAGATTAGCGTTGCACATAAGAACCACAAAAGGCTTGAATCAAGATTCTAACATATATCTATATGGCCCAGAAACATTAGAAGAAATTACGTCTTTCTGTAGCCTATATCAGATTTTGCTAACGGAAGGAGTTTCTTTAATTGATTTTAGTATTGAGACGATTTCTAAACACCTTAGAAATCAAAAGAAGCTATTAAACCACAGTCAACTTTTAAGAGAGTTGAAAAAAATCCTAATTGACGTTCCTGAAAATTATTATGATTCGCATAGTATATCAAATGTGTGGGGACTCTATAGATTATGTGAGGTTAGTGGTATCAAAGCAGATTCAATCAAAACATTGAAAGATCAACAAGAAAAATTAAGTCATATTTACTTTAAATGGCTATTAGCTGTTAATAGGATAGAAGATATAAGATCTCAAGAAGTAATAAATGCAGAACAAAAATATGCTGAACGCTTACCAGGTCTAAAGATCCTAGGAAAAATCGAGTTGCCTGCTAATAAAAGAAAGCGATGATGAAAGTACTATTAATAGACGATGAAGCTGAAAGAGGTTGGCAAGAGGTATTAGAACAAGTTCTAACTTTAGAGATATTCTCAATTTCTGATTTAGACAGCGCTTTAGAAGAGGTAGAGAAAGTAGAATACGAACTCATATTATTGGATTTAAGATTTGGAGAACAAGATCATAATTCCAGAAACATAAAGGATTATGGCGGTTATAAAATATTAAAAACTATAAAATCAAATTTCTACAATGTTAATTTCTCTACACCCATAATTGTAATTACAGCCACTAATAAAGTTTGGAATATATTTTCAATGTTGGAAAATGGAGCTGATAGCTTCTATGTTAAGGAACATCCAGATTTTGCTAATGATATAGCATTCTCTCGACAGAATTATAGTCAGCTGTTAGACTCAGTCGCTACCCTTAAAATTGAAAGCATCAAGAGAAAGGAGATTTGGAGAAGCATTATTCAGATTCATGAACTCAGTCAACAAAGTATCGAAAATCAAAACATCAGACATAGAATTGAAGAAAAGCTTAAAATAGGATATGGAATTCTTTTCCGAAGAATTACTGAGATTGAAAAACAAACTTTATTGTTTAATAAGGAAGTTGTAGCCTTTATTGTTTTTTGGTCAATTCTGGAAGAAATCTCGCACTCCTACTATAAGAGAGAAAATGAGAAAGACTTAGAATGGATTTTAGCCTCTAATGGTGAAGTTTTACAGTCCGTAGATAGCGATGGAACTATTAAGACGAAATTTTCTACTATTAAAGATGAATTTGTTAAAGTAGATTCTAAAGCTCTTACTACAACTGCATACCAAATCAATCTATCTAACCAAATCTGTGGTATTCTAAGGTATCAACAAAACTGGACTCACCACAGAGTTCGCTCGGAATTTATAGACAAATTAAATAGATATAGGAACAAAGTAGACTTTATACATAGTAATACCGAAGTTATTTTAAAGCAAAAGCTAATTGATAACCAAGGCAGTATAGAAGCTTACCAAAAATGCACTAGTATATTAAGCTTTATTATTGATATTCTTCATCTGCCATCTGCTTAAAGAATTTCATAACATTTATACCTTAGTACACTCAATCATTGACACCTTATAAAATAATTCTATAAGAAAACTATGCAGAACCACTGCACACTTGCTCTATACCTTTGTTTTGTAATCGATAAAACATGAGCATATTCTACCATTTCCAGCACCTAACCCTTAATGATGACCAAAGCACCGCTTTAGAGAAGATTGAGTCTTTCCTAAACAGTGACAGTCAGGTATTCATACTGAAGGGGTATGCTGGAAGCGGTAAGACTACTATTCTGAAAGGATTAGTAACACACCTAAAAGCTACAGGGAAAGACTTTGCTATGTTGGCTCCAACAGGAAGAGCGGCTAAGGTATTACGTGATAGGACTGGACGTGGGATGACCATCCATCGTGGTATTTATAACTTTGAGAAGTTACAGTTAAAAGAAGTTGAATCAGAGGATGTAGCAGAAAAGTCTTTTCATTATTACTTCCCAATTAAGGACGAAATTGAAGAAAGAAGAGTAATCATTGTGGATGAAGCCTCAATGATTGCCGAAAAAAAGGTTCAGCATGAGCTTTTTACTTTCGGCACAGGAAAGTTGCTATCCGATCTGCTCACCTATTCTAAGATCAAGACCTCGCAGAATAAAATCATTTTTGTTGGTGATCCTGCACAGCTACCGCCGGTAACGGATCCTACATCCTTAGCCTTTGAGAAAAGCTATTTCGAAGAACACCAGATTTCTGTAGCCGAGGCTGAGATGAAGACCGTGATGCGCCAGGCTGCTGAGAATCCTATACTTCACAATGCCTCAAAGTTCAGAGATTTGATGGCACATGCTGTCAGGACTGAGCTTGAATTAGATTTCGATAACAAGTATTTTATCAAAGCGAATGCTGAGGAGATAGCCGAAAGTTATACCAATCACTTTCCACTCCCTGAGGTGGGTAACGGTGTAGTAATTTCCTTTAGCAATGCCCAATGCCTGTCATACAATAAAGCTATCCGTGAAAAGATATTCCCGAACTGTAAGGATATAGTGGCTGGCGATGTTATTCTGATCAATAATAACAACTACCATACTTACGGAACGGAGCTTTATAATGGCGATATGGCTAAAGTTATAGCCGTATCTGAGAGACTTGAGACGCAGTCAGCTCCTGTTTATGTAACTGAAGGTCGCGAAAAGGTAAAGAAAACTGTCACATTAACTTTTCGGGACATTGTTATTAAGCTTCCGAACCATCCGGAGGATATCAAGTGCAAAGTTTTCGACAACCTCTTAAACAATACCGCCGCTGATCTATCGATAACAGAGCTTAAAGCACTGTACATCAATTTTATCATGCGGTTCAATGAGGAGCAGAGAAGAAGGAAAGAACAAGGATTACCTACATTCAGAGAAGGATCGGAGGAGTTTCGAAACCAGCTAAAGGCAGACCCCTATTATAATGCTCTTCGCATCAAGTATGGCTATGCCATCACGTGTCATAAGTCGCAAGGCGGTGAATGGGACACGGTGTTTGTGGACTACTATGGTCGAACGGGATTGAGGGACGCTCAGCTGCGCTGGTCATACACAGCTGTTACCAGAGCCAAAGACAAATGCTACAATATCAACCCACCTTGTTTTACAGCATTCAGCAAACTCGCTTTTGCCCCTATTGGTCCTATTGGTAAAGTTCCCATTGAGGCGATTCAGTTTAACAACATTCCCTTGTCACCCTTCCACGCGGTAGGCTCTCATGCCTGTAAGAGTTTAAAGTATCATGAGATTGCAGACAAGATTGCTGACACCTCTTTTTCGCTTGATCGGGTTGAAACAAGACCTCATTTAGAGATCTACTACTTCAATTTGGATGGTAAGGAGCTTCGTGCCCAAGCATTTCACGATGGAGCAGGGATATTTAGTGACTTCGTTTTAGTTGGAGCAGAATCAGAAGAAGCGAAAAGCTTATTGTTTATTATCAACCAACCTTATGAAAGGCAGTTCAGGGTTGATTATACCCCATCGCACCCCAACTTGGAGAAACTTTATTCTATAGTACAAGCGGGGTGTGACATAGCTGAGGTGGCTATAACAAATATTATAGAGCTCCCAGCAAAGTATTATGTTACCTATTACCTCAGAACTTCTGGAATAAGCTCTTACATCCAGTTCTACTTTAACGGAAAGGCACAGCTGACAAAAGCTATCTCTAAGTCTGTAAATGGGGAGCAGGATGATAAGCTTAAGCAATTAGTAAATATAATCTCACAGTATGCCAGCTAAAGAAATAAAAGAGTTACGCCAAGCCGGAGAATTAGAAGAGGCCTATGCTATGGCAAAAGCTGAGTTAGAAGCTGAGCCTGATAACTTATGGGCGAAACGCAACTTGAGCTGGGTACTGTATAGTCAATTGGATAAGGCCGCAAATAACCTCAATCAGTTTCTTTCAAAACTGGAGGAACTGGAAAAGCTGGAGCTGCCAGAAAGTGAGGAAATGCTTTATGACAACCTCTCAATTGTGATTGCTAAGGCAGTCCGCCATGTTACTGGACAACAGAACATAAACTTGAGTAGCTTAGATGCGCTATTTTCAAAAGCAAGCACCTTTCCACTGGTAAAACCGTCTAAGTGGTACTCTTCCCTATTTCAAGCATTTCACAAGGGCTACAAGGAAACTGACAAATACATTGCTTTTGCTGACTGGTGGGGACTGGAGAACTTCTTAGATAAAGATTATCAGAAGGAGAAGATGCCTAATGGCAAAGAGATAATGGCAATTGCTGAACAGGCGTATATTGCTTACTCTAAACAACTCCTACCTAAGCATACGATGTTTGGGGAGGTAATCTTTAACAAAGAGAAGGTAGACGCATTCATGCCCAAACTGGATCAGATAGTGGAGAACTACCCCAACTATGTGTACCCTGCTTACTACAAGGCTAAACTGTTGTTAGCATTAGGAGATGCAGAAAACATACTTTCTGCAATCCTACCCTTCGCTAAGAAGAAAAAGAACGACTTTTGGGTATGGGAAGTATTGAGTGAAGCCTTCAAGGACGATGAAGAGAAGGTCTTAGCATGCTACTGCCGTGCCTTGTCATGCAACAGTCCTGAGGAAATGCTTGTTAGCCTTCGTCAGAAAATGGCTACTATCTTTATCACTCAGGAGCTTTATGATGAAGCAAGAACCGAGATAGAGAGAATAGTAGCTGCCAGAACTGCAAAAGGCTGGTCTATCCCTACTACTATTACAAGCTGGCAAAACAGCGAGTGGTATAAGCGAGCTACGGTACAGAAGTCAAACTACGACTTTTACAAAAGGTATAATGATGTTGCGGATAGTCTACTATACAGCGATATTAAGGAAGAGAGTGTGCTTGTATCTTTTGTAAATTCAGACAAAAAGATGCTGAACTTCATAGTTTCTGAGGAAAAGAAGGGATTTTTTAAGTATGAACGCATCTTAGATAAGGTACATGTTGGAGACATCCTACGAGTACGTTTCCAGAGTGGAAGCAAAAGCGGGCTGCATAAAGTATTCACTGCCTTAAAGGGCACCGATGAAAGACTAAAACAGAAGTTCTTCAGAGTGGTGGAGGGTGAGGTAAGAATAGCAGAAGGCAAGGAGTTTGGCTTTGTAGGAGATGTATTCCTCAACCCTACAGTAGTGAGTAAAAATAAGCTCACTGCCGGAATGACTATAAAAGGACATGCAATGAAATCATATGACCCTAAGAAGGAACAGTGGGGCTGGAAAATGATCAATATCGAAAAGTAAATTGCGGTATAATAGCAAGATTTAAAATGTTAGATTAATTTACAAAAGGGTTAATCGGCATACTCGTTTCATTCTGATATTATATTGTTTAAAATTCTTCTAAAATTACAAATGAGAGATTCATGGAGTTTGACACTAAAAGAATAACTGAGCTTTGCATAAAGTATAAGATAACGATAAGAGACTTTTATTTTTTATACTGCTTAATAATAGAAGATATAGAAAGCATAGTTGCTTACATAGATGGGTCTGTTGATGAATGGTTGGATATCGATGACTTCAACTCTTTATATCGTAAAGGCTTAATTGATTTTGCAGGAGTAGAGGGGAAGGATTATACGTCTGAAAATGTGCCCTCAGACATTATCATTGTTAACCCTAATTTCGAAAGAGATATCATGGGGAAAGGCTTATACATGCAATAATTTTACCATAAACCTTATCTACTTAATTAGGCTACTTTCTAATAAGCTTTTTATATAGTTGAGTATCTATACAGCTCTGTTGCATAGATACTCTCCTGCTTTTTTATATCGACAATGATACTAAATAATTCCACTTTGCTTATGCATTTTCAAGTTGAGCATTGTCTAGTATTAGTGAAAAAGCTTTTTAGGCCTTTGATATTCTCAGAAATGATTTAATCCCTAGTGATTACTTCATATTGCCTTGCCGCTTACACCTAATTGTCTTCTAAATCCTAAACATCAAAACTAATCTCCTCCCTCCTATATCAACCCCGCTCCCAAGGCCAATGAGATGGCAATCAGCATAACGGCCACCAGGACCTGTATAGACTTCAGCGTCACCTTCTTGAGGAAAATATTACCCAGGTAGGAGCCGAGTATGCCGGCAAGGGTGGCGCAGACCACCAGCAGCACATTCTCCTGGAGACCAGCCTTGCTAAAGCGTGTGGCATAAACCGAGAGCCTGGTAAAGTCAACAAAGGCTGACACCACTACAGCCGTCGCGATGAAGGCCTCCTTCGACAGCCCCGCCCTGATCAGGAAAGCGCTTCGCAACGCCCCTTGGTTACCTGTGAGGCCGCCAAAGAAGCCGCTCAGGGCGCCACCCAGCGGCAGCTTCTCAGGCCCGAACCTCAGCTTGTCGAAATAGGGAATCAGGTCCATGCTGGCAAAGAATAACAGGAGGACGGACACGATGAACTTGAGGGGAGACACCTCAAACTCCCTATCGCCGAGGGTATAGGAAAAGAGCGGCCGCAAATCGGTGATCTGCAACAATAGCCAGGCCCCCAGCAGCGCAGCCACTACCGCAGGTATACCGAAGCGCAGCAAGACCTGCCTGTTGGCGTGCCTGCCCACCAGTACCAGCTTGAAAAGATTGTTGAAGAAGTGCACAACCCCGGTCAGGGCTATGGCCAGCTCGACGGGGAAGAAAAGGATGAACACCGGCGTCAGGATCGTGCCCAAGCCAAAGCCGGAGAAGAACGTGAGGATGGCGACAATGAAGGCGGCAAAAGAGATGATGACGATTTCCATGGTGGTTTCCCTCCGGTTGAAACGGTGCTTTAGTCGCTGCTTCTGATAGGTGAAACTCTTGTCGCAGGAGGATTAACAGTGAAAAAAGGCACCTTTTCCAGCGCATGGCAGGCGTTACAGCTCATGGTGAGCGCCCGGAACTTCTCGTCGAACACCACCGCATCCCGCTCCGCTATGGCCTCTTTCATGGCAGGCAGTGCGTCGGCCAGAAAAGGCTCCGCTGACTTCGCTCGCTTAGGCCTGCGCTCCAGCCCGTTCCGGATGGCCGTCTCCATTTTGTCAGCTTGGTATTTGGCGTAGTCCCAGTTCTGGTCCTGCCCAGCCCAATAGAGCTATTGGTAGCGATGGCCTACTTCTACCATGGCCATATCGAAGCCACGGAAGTGTTTCTCAATAAGACGGATTTGCTCCTCTTCCGATCCTTTCACCCAATCTCCCTGCGCCACTTCCGGACGGCTGTCATTTTCCCGGCACGAGCTGAGAGCGAAGGCAAGCAGGGCACACATGAAAATGGTTCTTAACATCTGCTCGTTGTTTAAAAAGCATTACGTAAGGTATAGCCATAATACGTGCTATCATAAAGGATATTCAGGGCATAAACAAAAAAAAAGCACTTACCCCTCTGCGAGATAAGTGCTTGATTTTCTGTGGGCCCACCTGGAATCGAACCAGGCACCTACTGATTATGAGTCAGTTGCTCTAACCGAATGAGCTATAGGCCCGTTCCCTTAAAAGAATGTGCTTCCTTTGATTTGGGAGTGCAATTCTACATATTTGTGCTGACAATTTCAAATGCAAGACCAAAATATTTTCGTGGACCTGACTACTGTTAAAAACATCATATTCGACCTCGGCGGGGTCATCATCAACCTAGATTACCATAAAAGCATACGCGAGCTGGAGCAGTACTGCACCGAAGGTCACACCATCGAGTACAGCCAACGCGCACAGTCTCACCTGTTTGACCTCTTCGAGACCGGTAACAGCAGCCCCGAGGAGTTTCGCCAGCACCTGCGCGAAGCCTACCACCTCAACGCGACCGACGAGCAGATAGACCATGCTTGGAACGCCATGCTGCTCGACATTCCGGCCGAAAGAATTGAGCTGCTCCGCGAACTGGGCAAAAAATACCGCATTTTCCTGCTCAGCAATACCAACGCCATCCACATGAAGCGCTTCAATGAGATGGTGGAGCACAGCTTTACCATGCCGAGCCTCGATTCGCTGTTTGAGCAGGCCTACTACTCGCACCTAATCGGGCAGCGCAAGCCAGACGCCATCGTGTTTGAGCAAATACTCGAGCAGAACGGCCTGAAGCGCGAAGAGACCCTGTTTATCGACGACAGTATACAGCACATCGAAAGCGCCGACAAGGTGGGTGTGCAAACGCTCTTCCTGAAGCCGCCGCTTACCATTAACGAGGTATTCGGGAATGCAGTGGCCTAAACCGCACAGGTATAGCCTGCACCTGCTGCTCTTTGTGCTCACGCTCGTCACCACGACGATTGCGGGAGCGGAGTGGCGCTTTGGCAAGCTGTTCTTCTGGGGGCCGGAGGGCTTCTCGGGCACGGGTACGTTTACGTGGGCCGAGCTGGCTGCCGGGCTTTACTTCTCTATCCCTTTTCTGGGGGTGCTCACCGTGCATGAGTTCGGGCACTACTTCACCGCGAAGCACTACCGCACCGATGTCACGCTCCCCTACTACATTCCGCTGTGGTTCGGCATCACGTCCACGATCGGCACCATGGGGGCCTTCATCCGGATCAGGAGCCGCATCTTCTCGAGGCAGCAGTTCTATGACATCGGTATTGCCGGTCCGCTGGCCGGTTTTGTGGTGGCCATCCCTTTGCTATTCTACGGCTTCACGCACCTGCCGGAGCCGGAGTTTATCTTTACGATCCACCCCGAGTACCGGCAATTCGGCTTGGACTACGCACAGCATGTATACCAAGGCGAAGGCAATTTCTCGCTTGGCAAGAACCTCTTGTTTGTGCTCTTTGAAAGGTATGTGGCCGACCCCGCGCTGGTGCCAAATGCCTACGAGGTGATCCATTATCCGCTGCTCTTCGCGGGCTACCTAGCCTTGTTCTTCACGGCTCTCAACCTGCTGCCCATCGGTCAGTTGGACGGCGGCCATGTGCTCTACGGCCTGATCGGGTATAAGCGTTTCAACCAGCTCTCCCCGATCTTCTTCTCACTGTTCATTGTGTATGCCGGTCTGGGTGTGATCTCGCCCCACGCGGAGCCCCTGTGGGCGGACGAGCTGTTGGTGGTGCTGGCGCCCTTTGTGTTCTTTGCTTTCCGGGGCATCCTGCAGGACAACCGGTTGGGCCTGATGTCGGCGCTGGGGATGTTACTGGCGCAGTACAGTCTGGCCGAAACCTTCCCGGAGCTGACGGCCTACATCTGGGTATGGCCCCTCTATGTGCTCTACCTGTTCTTCGTGCTGCAGCCAGCCACCCCGAACTTCCGCTACACGCTATACCTTGTCTCAGTGGTGCTGGGGTCCCAAGTGCTCATCTCCTTCTTTTTCCCGGAAGCCGATGGCTATACGGGCTGGCTGCTTTTCGGCCTGCTACTCTCTAGGCTTATGGGGATTTTCCACCCCTCCTGCCCGAATGAGTCCCCGCTTACGCCGGGGCGTAAAGTGTTGGGTATAATTGCTTTCGTTATTTTCCTGCTATGCTTTAGCCCGACGCCGTTTGTGATTGGGTGACCTCCCCCAGCCCCCTCCTTTGTCGAGGGCCCCTACCCCCAAAACAGGAGGGGGAGTTGTGCACGATTAACATCCCCCTGCCCCCTTCGAAGGGGGACTTTTGGCCACTGCCGATTTACAGGTATAAGCGTTGTTGTAACTGGTTTTCTCAAATGCCGGATCCAACCACCCCTAACCCCTCCTTGTCTAAGGCGGGGAACCTGCTATTCCTAAAGCTAATTTCATGTGTTATAGTTAATGCTGAAATATGTGTTCCTCTGAGTCTTTTGAGTAGAGACCGGTTACTATGAGTAAGATAGGGAGAAGCAGTAAGTAAAATTCCCCGCCTTAGACAAGGAGGGGCTAGGGGTGGTTGGACCCGGTCAATCCATAAAACAAAAAGTCCCGGGCACGTATGCCCGGGACTTCATGCAGGTATGTTAGAATCCAAATAAATTGAATCCTGCTAATCCATAAATCTTGTAAATCTTGATTCAGACAGATTACCCCTGATACGCCGTAATCCCGCCTAACAAGTTGCGAACATTACCAAACCCCTGCTGCTGCAGAAACGCTTTAGCGGAGGCGGAGCGCATACCGGAGCGGCAATGCACGATCACCTCTTGGTCTTTGTAGTCCTCCAGCTCTTCGAAACGCTGTGGCAATGCGCCTAGTGGGATGTTCTGTGCGCCTTCGATTTTGCTTTCCTGATGTTCCCAGTCTTCGCGTACATCGATGATGACGGGAGTTTCGCCTTTGGCCAGTCGTTCCTTGAGCTCTTCGGCCGTGATATCTGCTGTAATCATAAATTTATTAGGATGCGTTTGGTGGTGAATATATGTTGATCGGTTTCAATTCGGATGGTATAAAGGCCCGGCGCTAGGCGCGGCAGCTGCACCGGATCCTGCCATATAGATGCCTTATGACGGAAAATTTCTCTTCCGGTTGCATCATACAGCAAAAAAGAACGGTACGGCCCTGAGAAATGCAAAATCCCGCTGTTTGGATTCGGGTATACCTGCAGCTGCTCGGCCTCCAGCTCCTCCTCGAGTCCAAGGGCCTGACCGGTCATAACGGGGCGCAGCATCACGGCTCCCACGTTGGTGGTATCCTGCTGCCAGTCGCTTACGACGGTGCTGTAGAAAAGTCGGCCTTTGACAGAGGTATTGCGATCGAAGCCGATGTTGAGGTACATGGTAGCCGGCTGGCTGAAGCCGACAAAGAAGGTCCCCTCTACCGAAACGGGCTGCGGCAGTTCTACCTCATAAAAGGCATTGAGCCCCTCAGTATACTGTATCGGGAATGACTGCTCGTGCAGCGTGCGACCGGGGCGGCCGTTGTCATTGGCCCAGATGCGGAAAACAATGGACGCATTGCGGTGCTCTACGCCAACCCGCGGGAAATGTACTCTGAACGCCCGCACCTGATCTGGTAACGCCGTTTCGTAAAGCTGGGCTACCTGCGTGTTGCCGTAAGAGTACATGCTGCTGTACCCCGCCTCGGCCGTGCCATCGTCAAGGGCGAAGTAGTCGGCAAACACGGTGCGTAGCAGGGTGGTGTCGTTGGCTCGCTGGCGGGCGTTGAGTTCTTTGGTATCGAGCAGGAAGCCGTGCTGCAGCACAAAGCCTTCCGGATTTAAATTGAGGTTGCTGATGCGGGGTGTTGCGTTGAGTCGGAACTGTCGTACCTGTCCGGGTACCAGCCCCTGTTCCCGCAAAAAGGTGTCGGCTTGCGTGGTGCCGACCCGCTGTATGAACGCACGCCAGCCAATGGCGCCGGGCAGATCGCCTAGGTTGTTGAGTGAGGCGCTGATTTCGTCGCGCAGGTATAGCGCAGGGTCGGCGAGGAACTGTCGGGCGGGAACGGCGGTGTAGAATTGCAGCAGCGGCGAAACACTCTCGCTGATGCCGATGTCGCGGGTCGTGTTCTGCCCTTTGCGCCGGTTGCGGTCCATTTCTACATAGTCCAGATTCCAGACGTCGAGCAGACCATTACGGGCACCTGCGCTGCGGAAGCGAAACTGAAAATCGTTGTGAAAGAAGCGTTGCTCGCGTACAACCACAAACGCCTGCGCAAACTCGGTGCGCGTACCAGTTGCAGGCTGCTGCCAAACCTGTTGCCAGTTACCGTCGGCATCCTTAAACTCGAGCTGCAAAAAGCGGCTGTCGTTGGACCGGACAGGTATGCTGCCCAGTCCGCCGGCCTGCCAGTAAAAGCTCAGGTATACGGAGTCGGCCGGATTAAGCCCGCCCAAGCGTATAGGCTGTGAGGTAAGGGTATCGGCGGAGCCTGCGATGTTGGATCCATAGGGCAGCCCCTGTGCATCGAGCCCGTCGAAGGAGGCTACATTCCGGGTAATGGGTCGCAGCCCAAAACGGTTGTTCACGTAAGCGCCCCCATTAACCCAACGGCTGGGATCGGGCGCGTTGGAAGCGCCTGAAAAATCATCGAAAAAAGGAAGGGAAACCGGATCGTTCTGTAGTCGGAGCTGGTAAGAAGGTATAGCTGCCTGCACAGTTTGTCGCTGCTGGTCTTGCTGCAGGGGCGCGAGCACGCCCTGCGCCATCGCCATAGCGCTGCAGCAGAGCAGGACCATTGTAAACAGGAGCCGTGTTGTACCCATACCTTGCTTTAAATAAAATACGCCCGCTACTGTATGTAACGGGCGCAAATGGTTAGTCTATACCTTGCACAGGTTCTTCGCCGGCCACCCAGAGGTCAACCAGTTCACCTGTTCTGATCTTCGCTTTCACATCGGCGATCGGGCGCTGGCGGACGATAGTGCCATCCGACTTTCCGCTTCCAGCAACATAGATGATGTTTCCGATCTGGAGCTTCTGGCCCAGTAAGAGCACCGAGGCCTCGTCTAGCGGCATGCCTACTACATCCGGAATCTCAAACTCCGTGTTACCAAGTCCATCGCCCACATGCAGGTCCACCACAGCGCCTTTCGGCACGAGGTCGCCCGGCTGCACTTCTTTGCCTCCCACGAACTGCTTTAAGATGGCACCATGCTGCAGATCGGGCACATTGGTGATCTGGCCACGGCGCAGGCTATAGCTTTTGAGGATGAGCTCCGCGTTTTTCACCGAACCGTCGATCAGCTTGGGCATCTTGATCATCGGCGGGTTTTTCATGTTGATGCTGATATAGATCTTGCGGTTCTCCTTCACCTTGGCACCCGGCGCCGGATCCTGCGTCATAATCTCGAAAGGTTTGTACTCCGGGTGGTAACTGGAGTCGTTCACGAAGTAGCGCAGGTTCTGCTCCTCGAGGTACTCCTCGGCATCAGGCAGCTGCATACCTGTGATTTTTGGCACTGAGATCGTTTCGCCATGATTGGTCGTCTTCGGCAGATATAAGTAAAAGAAGCCAAAGATCAGCGCCGCGACCACCACTCCCATCAGAGCCAAGTGTACCAGCACCCCCACAAAAGAATTCGTTCTTAACATTTAATTGATTGTTGATTGTTTGCCCCTGCGGGGCTTTTGTTAATTCGTTGTTTGATTGTCATCCCACTGCCCCTCCCGGATCAAGTCCGGGATCTTCGACTTTAAAGAGTAGGGCTGTTAAGTTCTAAATTATCCCGTCAAATCAGGGCAGCAAAGTTGAAAATAGCGAAAACTAGATTCTCCCCTTGAGGACAAGTGAGAACGTGGGTTCGAAACTTGCGAGCGTAGCTCTTAGAGGGGTGTTGGCGTTTGGCATAAGACTTTCACTACCGGCTTTACACCCCTGTGGTCCCCTCAAGGGGACAATTTCCGCTAGTACTTAACTGCAAGGGCTAAGAGGATGATTTTCTACAAGCCCTTTATTCTTAACTCTTAACTACCTACACATTCCTCGACTTATACCCTTCCAGTTCTTTGGCTCGCTCATTTCTTTCTACACCGAAGGTGAGGATGCGGTCGATGAACTCGTAGGGCTTGTAGCCATTGATGGCGGTCTGGTGGAAGATACAGGTCGCGGGGGTCATACCCGGCAGGGAATTCACCTCGATGATGATGGTCTCCACCTCGTCGTTCTCCAGCACGCGCACAAAGGCGTCGATACGGGCGTAACCCTCGATGTTCAGGATCTGGGCCACACGCTTCAGGTCCTCCTTCACTTGGTCAGAGATTTTCTGACGGCGCTCCGGGTCCTGTGCATAGCGGGCCGGGGTGATGTTCTGCCCCTCCCCTGCCAAAAACTTCTCTTCCAGTGACAGTACCTCGCCTTCAGCCAAGGCTTCTGAGGCTTCGAACACCTCGTACTCCACCGTGCCATCCGGATTATACTTTGTCAGCAAACCGCCGGTAACCTCCAAAAAGTGCTTCGCGCCGTTTTTGCTGATGAGCGTCTCCACCAAGAAGCCCTGTTTGTTCGGGAATTCTTCTTTGAAGCCCAGCGACAGGGTCATGGCGCATGCCGGATCCAACTCTTCCATCTCACGGAACATGAGCGTGGTGAAGGCGTCCAGTTCCGCGCGGTTCTTGATCTTCTTCACAGCCGAGCTGCAACCATCGTCGGCCGGCTTGGCGATGAACGGATAGCGGAACTCGGTTTCAAGGCTCTGGTAGAAAGCCTCTTTGTCTTTCAGCCAGTCCTCTTTCCAAGCCATGCGGTGGTGTGCCACCGGTATACCGTGCTTGGCAAGGATCTCGTTGGTGTCGTATTTGTTGATCGTGATCTGCGAGGAGCTGATGCCAGAACCGTTGTAAGGTATAGCCAGCTTCTCGAGCTCCTGCTGCAAAGCACCGTCCTCACCAGGACGACCGTGCAGTGCGATAAACACCGCATCGACCATGTTCTGTAACTGAGCATAGGTAAGACGCTGCGGTTCGTCCAAACTCTTGCCGGTATACTTACGGGTAATGCTTTCGGCCTCGCTGATAATCTCCTGTAGCACCGGATGCGGCTTGCCTCCCTCTTCAAAGTGATGAATCTTCTCTTTGATGTCGTCGGCATTGTCCTTCAGCATGATGTTGATCGGAATGCTATACAGACGATGGGCCTCGTTGCTACCTGTCAAAAAGATCGGCAGCGGCTCGTATTTGGTTGAGGAAGAAAGCTTCTCGTAAATGTTACGACCGCTCTCCACCGAAATATGTCTCTCGGATGAATAACCACCCATGATCACCCCTACCCGGACCTTGTCGTGGCGGTGGGCGTTCTCTTCGCGGATGGCCTCGTCCAGCTTTTTCAATAGTTTAGTCAGCATCACAGTGTCCTTGCCAGACTTGAGGCGCTCGGCCACCGAAGTACGGATGATGTAAGTCAGGAACTGCGATGGGTTCAGGCCGATCTCCGCCGCTTGGTGGAAGAAGAACGACGACGGCAGCATGCCCGAAGTCGTGTTGGGGTCGTTCAGGAAGATATTGCCTTCTTCGGTAATGAAGCCGTCGAGACGGGCGTACACGTTGAAGCCCAAGTCGATGAACAACTTGCTACAGTTCTTGCGAATCTCCTGAATCTGCTCGCTTGGCAGGTTGATTGGTGTGATCTTGCGGGCCAGACCCGGCAAATATTTCGAGCGGTAGTCGAATACCTCGCTGCCCTTCACGATCTCGGTTGGCGGCAAAGCGATTGGCGCACCGGTTTCGTCCTGCACCACGATGCAAGAGAATTCGCGTCCGTTGATAAAAGCCTCTACCAGTACCTGCTGCTCGTGCTCCACGCTAGTCAGCACGATAGTTTCAATATCGGTAGTAGTAAAGGTATGGTTAATGTGGTTTAACAGCTCTTCCGGGTGGTACAGGATGGTGCCATCTTCGAGCACGACCGGCATGCCGATGCCCTCGCGAATGTCAACCAGTTGTTTCATGCTGCCCAACTGTTTCTCCTCACCCAGCGCCTGCCATTGCGCTTTGTAAATGTTCTTGGTAAAGAAACTGCGGTCCATGCCCTGCTCAAAGAGCTCGTAGTTGTGCTCCTTCACGATGGAAACGCCAATAGAAGAACCCTGATGCGGTGCCTTGAGCACCAGCGGCAGACCCAAGTCCGCTACCAGCGACTCGAACAGCTGTTGACGGTTGCTCACGTCTTTCCACTCCGCATACTGCACCTTGCGGTAATCCGGCGTCGGGAAACCATGCTGCTTGAGCATCTCCTTCTGTGCGGCTTTGTCTATACCTATAGAAGAAGGTAGTATACCTGAGCCAGAGTAAGGAATGTGGTACCACTCCAGCAAGCCCTGTATGCTACCATCTTCGCCGTACGGTCCGTGAAGCGCCAAGAAAGCAAAGTCGAAGTGATTTTTAAACTCGTGCGGCAACAGGCGCTTGCCCGCTTTCGCAATAATGCGGTCCTGCTCTTCGATGCTCAGTTCACCCAGCGACTCCAGATAGATCTGCAGTCCGTGCTCACTCTCCGGCAGGGCCTCCACCGGTGGGTAGAAGTCGCGAATGGTGCCTTTGTAAATGTACTGCCAGTCCAGCAAAATGAAATTACCGAGGCTGTCGGCAAACACCGGAACGGCTTCAAAAAGGGCTTTATCGAGGTTATCGTACACGGTGCGGCCGCCTGCGAAAGAGATCTCACGCTCACGGGATGGTCCGCCAAAAATTATTCCTACTCTCATGGTATGCAAAGGTAACAAATACGCGCAGTATTTTAAGGGGCAAAAGATACAGGATGCAATTGGAAATACATAGCAAAATCGGGATTTATGATGCCCGGTATAGGTATAACGGAGGAGGTGGAGTGTAAATTCAATGTTCAACCAAGAGAGGGTGGTTTGACGGGCTGTCAGCTTTAGAACTGGCGTAGTTGCTGCAGTTGTGCTTGGCAACTAGCTTTATTTCATTGCTTCGCCTGTGCGGCGGGCACTCACTTTTTTCCTTGATGGGGGTAGGGGCCCTCGATAAAGAAAAAAGTAAGCAAAAAAATCAAGACGCTCCAAACTCGCTGACCGCTCAGACAGTGGAGCGCCGTTTGGTGCACATGGCTTAAGCTACCTGTTGCATAGCTGCCGTGAGAGTTAGTCTTTCAATGCGTGCCAGTGGTTTGTAGTAGTATCTACATTGCCTTTTACCTTAGAACTGGCAACGGCAGAGAAAGTCCCCCTTCGAAGGGGGCAGGGGGATGTTAATCGTGCACAAAAATCCTGTCAATCCTAAAATCCTAATTCGGACAGTTGTTGTAGGGACAGATCGATACCTACCCAAATCGTATACCGCTATCCCCCTCCTGTTCTGGGGGTAGGGGCCCTCGACAAAGGGGAGAACTGGGGGAGGTAATTTATACCCTTTTCTCTATATTTGTACAACCATTTACGCATACCGGAAACAAAAACTCCGTAAAAACGAAAAACGAGTAAGACTAACGAAAAAGACAAATACATGAGAACTGTAGACGCGTATAACTTTGCCGGCAAGAAAGCTTTGGTCCGGGTGGACTTCAACGTGCCACTCGATGCTGACTACCGCATCACCGACGACACCCGCATCCGTGCTGCCGTGCCGACTATCGAAAAAATATTGAATGATGGCGGCGCTGTGATTCTGATGTCGCACCTCGGTCGCCCGAAAGCCGGGCCGGAAGAGAAATACTCGCTGCGCCACCTAGTGGACCGCCTCTCGCAGGAATTCAACACGACCGTAAAATTCGCCAACGACTGCGTAGGCCCTGAAGCCGCTCAGCTGGCACACGATCTGCAGCCGGGGGAGATCCTGTTGCTCGAAAACCTGCGCTTCCACAAAGCCGAGGAGAAAGGTGACCCGGATTTTGCGAAAGAGCTGGCCACGCTGGGCGATGTGTACGTGAACGACGCCTTCGGCACCGCGCACCGCGAGCACGCTTCTACTGCCGTGGTTGCACGCTACTTCCCCAACGACAAAGTGATGGGCTACGTGATGCACGCCGAACTCGACAACGCTCGCCGTGTCATGGACAATGCCGAGCGCCCGTATACCGCCATCATGGGTGGTGCCAAAATCTCCGACAAGATTCTCATCATCGAAAAACTGATGGATCGCGTGGACAACCTGCTCATCGGCGGCGGCATGTCGTATACCTTCGTGAAAGCGGACGGCGGACAGATCGGCTCTTCGCTGGTAGAAGAAGATAAAGTAGAACTGGCCGCCCGTCTGATCGCAATGGCCAGAGAAAAAGGCGTGAACCTGATGATCCCGGTTGATTCTATTATCGCCGACGAGTTCAGCAACGATGCCAACGTGGATACTGCCCTCAGCCATCATATCAAGCCGATGTGGATGGGCCTTGATATTGGACCGAACGCCCGTGAGCAGTACGCTGACGTAATCCGCAACTCCAAGACGATCCTGTGGAACGGCCCGATGGGTGTGTTCGAAATGTCAAACTTCTCAGTGGGTACCGAAGCCGTTGCCGAAGCCGTGGTAGATGCCACCCGTCGCGGGGCTTACTCCCTGATCGGTGGCGGTGACTCCGCTGCCGCTGTGAACCAGTTGGGCTATGCCGACCGTGTGTCGTACGTGTCAACTGGCGGCGGTGCTCTCCTCGAGTACATGGAAGGCAAGACACTCCCGGGTGTGGCTGCTATTGAGCGGGATGATTATTAATGGATGAAGCTAAGGGTATGGCGCTTCCTCCCCCTGCCCCCTCCAAAGGGGGACTTTCTCACAATATGTAATACAAAGAGAATGTACGCATATTGAGTGTCCCCCTTTGGAGGGGGCAGGGGGAGGACAATCGTGCACCGACCTAATTATCCAAATTCAAATCCCCCGCTGCTCTTCAGCAGCGGGGGATTTTGTTAAACAGCAAACAGTAGTTCTTCTCTCACCCACTATTGCTTGCTTCAAATCTATACCCAATCACACCAGCCCTTTTTAAGCTCTGAAGGCTGGATTAAACTTACAAGAGCCAGAGACTAAACATGAGAGTTTATACCCTGTTGCTGGCATTCCTGCTGGCCTGCCCTGTTACGGCTATAGCCCAAACTCCGGAAGGCAACCCGCCGCTCTTTAATTTTAAGCGAGGGGTTGGTGTGGTTACGCCGGATAGTGCCTTCTCCATCAACATGCGCTTCCGCATGCAGAGCAGGGCGCTTTACAACTCGATTGCGAAAGACGATTTTGGGGTGTCGGAGTATGAGATGCGGGTGCGTCGCCTGCGTCTGCGCTTCGAGGGTTTTATGTATTCCCCAAAGCTAACCTACAACATTCAGCTCTCCTTCTCACGTGGCGATATGGACTGGAGCATGCGCGACCAATCCAACATCAATACCAGCCCCAATGTGGTGCGTGATGCCGTGGTGTACTACAAACCAAACGACCGATGGCAGTTTGGTTTCGGGCAGACTAAACTGCCGGGTAACCGCCAGCGGGTAATCTCTTCCGGCGACCAACAGTTCATCGACCGTTCTATTGTGAACGTGGGCTTCAACGTAGACCGTGACTTCGGTTTTCAAGCGGTATACAACAACGACATCGGCAGCCTTCACTACATGCTTAAAGGGGCGCTTACTGCTGGTGAGGGCCGCAATGTGTTCAGCACCGACAAAGGCTTGGCCTATACCGGACGTGTGGAAGTTCTCCCCTTCGGCAAGTTTACCAATGGCGGCGATTACTTTGAAGGCGATCTGGAGCGGGAGCCTACCCCGAAACTGTCGCTGGCAGGTGGTATGAGCCACAACGAAAGCGCCCGCCGCACCGGTGGCCAGATCGGCCGCGACCTGTATGAACAAACCGACATGCAGACCTACATTTTTGACGGCCTGCTCAAGTACAAAGGCATGGCGCTCTATGCGGAGTACATGGCCCGGGAGGCAGACAATCCTATCACCTACAATGCCGCTGGGGAGCAACGCCATATCTTGACTGGCCGGGGACAGAACTACCAACTGAGTTACATCTTTCCGAACAATGTGGAACTGGCCGGCCGCTACTCCCGTGTGACACCAAACTCTGAGATGCGCTCCATGGAGAATACCGAAGAGGCCTATCTGGCTGGCGTGACCAAGTACTTGCGCGCGCACCGCCTTAAGTTGCAGGCGAATGTCGGCTACCAGTCGTTTAACCCCTTTCTGCCCGTAAACAACGACTACCACTGGACAGCCGGTGTCCAGATTGAGTTTGGTATCTAGCCAGAACACTGGTATAGCGGCTTCTGTTAATTAAATTGCGTATTCCCGATAATGTGCGGAACTTGCAAGCCCTAACACCTGCGTATGGAAGAACAGAAAAATAACCCCTTGCATGGCAAAACACTCGAGCGCATCTTGGTGCAGCTCGTAGACTATTATGGCTGGGAAGAACTGGGGTACAAGATCAACATCAACAGTTTCAACATTAACCCGAGCATTAACTCCAGTCTGAAGTTTTTGCGCAAAACGCCTTGGGCAAGGCAGAAAGTAGAGGAGCTCTACATCAGAACCTTTGCAAACCAATAACAGCGCCCCAACTGAGCAGACATGAAAGACTACAAAAAATACTTTATCGTACCGGCCTCTCCTGAAGAGGTATACACGGCCCTTACCAACCCCACCACGATCCAGCTTTGGTCCGGTGATCCGGCGGAAATGTCGACGGAGCCGGGCTCGGAGTTCTCACTTTTTGAGGGCAACATCGTGGGTAAGAACCTCGAGTTTGAGGAAGGCAAGATGCTCGTGCAGGAGTGGTACTTCGGTGAACAAGAGGCCAAATCCATCGTGACCATTAAGCTGCACCCGCACAAACACGGCACCTCTGCCGAGCTGCGTCACCTCAACATTCCCGATGAAGATTACGACGACATTGTGGAGGGCTGGAACGAAGCCTACTTCGGTGCACTGATCGAGTTTTACGAGGACGAGTTTTAGGTTTTATGCTGAAGGCTTACTGCTTTTTCATGGCTTATACATTATCAGTTAGCCTCAGTTTAGCGCAGAGCTTTGTGCTGGCCAAACCCGATACCGCCAAATTGAAAGCACTGCAAGAGCAGGTGGGCCATGCTGAGTCGCTTACCTATCTATACTTAAAAACCTACTATAAGCCGGCTTCTCCGAAGAACTCTGTTATATTTAATGAGTGGGACAAGGAGAGAGCCTGTGCCTTCCAGCAGAATTTTGAATCCGGAATCAGCTACGCGATCAGTAATTGCGAAGAGGGAAAGGGAATCAGCGAAATGGTGACCTTCCCTAAAGTAAGCCTGACAGCTTTACGCTCTTTCATCGAGACGCTTTACCTAGAGCCTGACAACAGCTGGGTTGCCCCCCTTCTCTTTGAGCCTGAAGAGGTAGGCTGTTTTTATGAGATCAAAGAGACCGATAAAAACGTCTCGATCGAAATCTTCTGCGGCTGCTAGTTTGGGCGGTTGCTCTTCTTACTAAATAAAATTTCAAGTATGAGCTTTCTTGAGGTAGCCGAAATCAGTGTGCACGAGGAGGGTCATACTGTGCTGCACAACATTACTTTCGGGCAGCGCGAGTACGAGAAGATTGCGATTGCCGGCGAGACCGGTTCTGGCAAGAGCACGCTGCTACAGACCATTGCCGGATTGGTGCAGCCCAGCGCCGGGCAGATCACTTTTGAAGGCAAGCGTGTGATCGGTCCGCACGACAAACTGGTGCCGGGCCACGAAGGGATTGCCTACCTGTCGCAGCACTACGATTTGCCACAGTTCTTGCGCGTAGAGCAGGTGCTTCGCTATGCTAACATGCTGCAAGGCGATGAGGCCGAAACCCTGTACGAGGTGTGCCGCATCAGTCACTTGGCCCAGCGCAAAACCAACCAGCTTTCGGGCGGGGAGCGCCAGCGCATCGCCTTGGCCCGCTTGCTCAGTACATGGCCCGACTTGCTTTTGCTCGACGAGCCTTATTCTAATCTGGACAAGGGGCACAAACTACTGCTACAGGAGGTCATACACGACATCACCGAGCGACTCGCCATCACCTGCATCCTCATTTCCCACGACCCGCACGATACCCTTTCTTGGGCTGACCGCATCATCGTGCTCAAAGGTGGCCGAATCATACAGGAAGGCACGCCCGAGGAGGTATACCGCCACCCGGTGGATGCTTATACCGCCGGGTTGTTTGGCAGCTACAACCTGATACCGGCTGATGTAGCTTCGGAGTTTGCGGCCAAGCTAGGTATAGCCGCTCGTAGACACGACCTGCTAGTGCGCCCAGAGCATGTCCGACTGGTACCGGAAGGTACGCATACTTTAAAAGGCACCGTAAAGAGCGTGACTTTTTATGGCGGTTATTATGATGTGCAGGTACAACTACAGGGCACTATTATCTCAGTCAGAACACAAGATAGAAATGTAGCGGCTGGCGATTTGGTATACCTTTCGGTTCAGCCAGAGAACATCACCCTGATCTGACGTTTTCAAGACCTAAGCGCCCTATCCCTTAATCCACCATATTACCATTCATCATTTCACGCTCCCGCAGTACCCTTGCCGTCACCAGCAGCTGTCCCACGTGGCGCATGCTGTGTTCAGCGGCGTGAAAAAGTAGGCCCATCACGGTGGAATCTACCTGCGCCCTGCCGACCTGTCGGCTTTCTGTCAGGGTCCGTTCATCGGTTTGCCGCAGCTGCTCCATGGCTTTGTCTACCTGCTCGCTAAACTTCTGCACCAGTGTTTCTGACTGCTTATCCTCCCCCACCGGTTTGCCTTCGGCATACAGATAGGCCAGTTGATGCTCCGTAAGCTGTTCGCCTCGGGCATAGGCAAACAGGCGCTCCAGTATACCCGTGAGGTGTTGCAGGTGGTAGCCTACCGAGGCCACACCGGCAGGCCGCTCCCAGAGCAGTTCGTCCGGAAAATCCTGCATAAAATTCTCTACTTCTTCGCGGGCCTGCAGCAGTGCATGGGCTACCGGTTGCAGCAGGGCGGGCACTTCAGGCAGCGGACCGCGCAGCCATACTTCGAGGTTTTTGGTCTGTGTCATAAAATGAAGGGCTTGTATAGGTGCGATGTACGAAATCAACAGACAAAAAGCTTAAAACTTTAATTTTTCAAGGTAAAATTGTTTTGTATATCAGCTTGATTTTTGGTTTGCACCATATCCGGATTATCCCTAATATGCAGCCATCCTATTATTTAATTTATACCTAAGATTTATGCCAGCTTATATTATTGTAGACGTGGAGGTGAACAATCCTGCCGCTTATGAAGATTACAAAAAACTGACACCGGGCTCCCTGAAGCCTTTCGATGGCAAGTTCATTGTGCGCGGCGGTGCCGTTTCTCCGTTGGAAGGCGACTGGAACCCTACCCGCATCGTGATGCTCGAATTCCCGACCATGGAGCAAGCGAAAGCTTGGTGGTCGTCTGAAGAATATGCCCCTGCCAAAGCCCTGCGCCAGAGTGCCTCCAGCACCCGCATGATCGCGGTGGAAGGCTTTGAAGGATAATTGGGAGTTCTGAGTCTCGAGTTCTGAGTTATATCTATTCTGTCATTTCGAATGCAATGAGAAATCTGACGTATGGCGTGCCCATACCCGGATTTCTCTGTGTTACGCTTGCTCCCTTCGGCTCTCGTATCGGGCGTAGTGGAATGACAATGAGAGCTAAGTTCTCACAGCCTTTGCTTTGATCAACTTTTAACGCAGGACCCGAGACTCAACTTCTTAAATTCCCGCACGTTCAGCAAAGAAAAAGCGTATGAAAAACCTAAGCAACTTTGCCTTGCTTGCTTTGATTTCAGGTGTACTAGCCTGTAACTCACCGCAACAGCAGGAGCAGCAAGAGGCCAGCGCCGACACAGAAAACGCCCTGTCAGAAGAGCAGTTAGAGCAGTATCGACAGCAGGGCCGCACCATAGCCAAAACCAGCTTCGATACGCTGAGCCACAACCTGATGCGGGCCATGAAAGAAGGTGGTCCATTGAACGCGCTACAGTTCTGTAACGTGGAGGCTTACCCGCTTACCGATTCGCTCTCGGCTCAGTTCGATGCCCACATCCGGCGCACCTCCCTGCAGTACCGCAATCCGGAGAACAAACCCGACGCACAGGAAGAGGCATTGCTCAGCACCTTTGCCAGTTGGAAAGAGCAGGGCCGCGACCTGAGTCAGACCGATACGCTGGTGATGCTCGATGAAGGGCAGGTGCTTTTTGCCAAGCCGATTTTGCTACAGCCGCAATGCCAAGCCTGCCACGGTGTGCCGGGCGAAGCACTGACCAGAGAACTGCAGGCCGAAATACAGAAGCTATACCCCGAAGACCGCGCCACTGGCTTCAAACCGGGTGACTTGCGCGGTATGTGGGCCATTCGTTTCAGAAATTGAGTTAGTTAGAAAGTTGAGAAGTTAGAAAGTGATTTTTTGTTCAGGTATAAAACCTTCTAACTCCCTAACTTCTTTTTGTCCCGCCGGTTCAGGTAGTCGAGCGCCTCTTTTACCGAGATGAGGTCGTTGCGGTCGTGGTAGCAGCGGATGCGCTCCATCTCACCGGCGATGAGACCGGCACGGGTGTCTTCTAGCTTGCCTTGCGAATGCACTACTTCCTCTTGCCAAGGCATGGCTTTGCCCGGAAGACTGTAGAGGTATAGCTGCGGGTACTCACGTAACGCGGCAGTGATGGCTGTCATAAAAGCACGGGGCTGCTGAAATGGGGCCGCCGTGACAGCCAATGATCGATAGCCCTGCTCTTTTGCGAAACGCACCGCCGACGTTGCCTCGATGAGGGTATGCAGTAGATCTGTGTCGGCTGGCACAGGTGGAACAGGTATAAGTTGCTCCGTTCCTATACCTAGCTTTACCATCTCCTTTTTCCATACCTCAAATCCCGGATAACCACTCATGGCTTCGGTGCCGAGGCAGAGCACCTTATCTGTGCGGCCGCTCTGCAAAAACTGATGGGCTGTTTCAAAAGCCGCCTGCTGGTTGTCCTCCGTCTGTCCGAACAGAAAAAGGGCGTCCACCGGCTCGGCAGGTATAGTGTCGCAAAGTGCGCGAATGATGAGTTCTTCTAGCATAGTTCCGCTTATACGCAATAGCAGCAGGCAAGGTATATCCCCGCAAATTTGACTAATTTTGTACATGATCAAACACCTGATACTCCTTTTCCTACTCTTGTTTAGCAGCCTGACAGCTATGAGCCAAAGCAAACCCGAAACACCTGCCGTTGTGAAACCGGTAGAACTGCAATTGAAGGGCTACAACAGCCGCGACATCGACCTGTTTGCCAGTGCCTTCAGCGACACCGTGAAGGTATACCGACAGCCGGGCGTGCTTACCTACCAAGGCCGCGAGGAGTTGCACAAGCGCTATGGTGCCATGTTCGCCAACACACCCGACCTGCATTGCGAAATCGTGAACCGCATTGTGGCAGGCGATGTGGTGATCGATCAGGAGAAGGTGCAGCGCAAAAAAGGAGAACCGCGCACCGACGCCATTGCCGTATACCGCGTAAAGGATGGGCTGATCGTGGAGGTCACTTTTATACCGCCTCACAATCAGTAAGCCTATACCTGACGCACATTTACCTATACCTACTTGATGAATAACCAAATAGACAGTATCATATTCGACTTGGACGGCACCCTGTGGGACGCCGCCGAAACCGTGGCCAAAGCTTGGAGCGCCGCCCGCAAGCAAGTCGATTTTGAAATACAGGAGATCACACCTGACAAGATTCGCTCCATTGCAGGCACACAGCACAACCTCATTTTCCCGATGCTCTTCCCGCACCTGAACGCTGAACAGCAGCAGGAACTGATGGAGGTAAGCGCTAAAGAGGAAATGGCGCACATCCGCAAGCATGGCGGACAGTTATACGAAGGGCTTGAAGACTCCCTGCGCTACCTACATAGCAAGTACAAACTCTTTATCGTGAGCAATTGTCAGGACGGCTACATCGAGGCTTTTCTGGAGCGCCATGACTTGGGCCGTTATTTCGGTGACTTCGAGTGCTCCGGCCGCACCGGCGACCCCAAGGATGTGAACCTGAAGGCCATTGTTGACCGTAACAGCTTGGAAGCTCCCGTGTATGTGGGAGACACGCCCGGCGACCTAGAAGCAAGCCAAAAGGCTGGCGTGCCGTTTATACACGCTGGTTACGGCTACCGCGAAGTGAGCGAATACGAGCACCGTCTGGAGCGCGTCAGCGACCTGACCACCTTATTTTAAAATCCAGTTATGATCATCGAAGCCCAGCCTGAAGACATAGACGAGCTATACGAACTGTGGCGTCTGCTGCTCGACCAGCACCAAGGGCATCATGCTGTGTTCAGGTATAAACCGGGCAGCGAGCAAACCCTGAAGACGGAGCTGCTTCATCGGGTGAAGGACAAAAGCACGCGTGTGTTCGTGTATCAAGAGGAAGAAGTTTGGGCAGGGATGCTGGTAGCCAGTCTGCGCCCCGGTTCCGCGGGTTTTAAACTCTCCAACAAGGGCTACATCGGGGAAACGATCGTGCGGGAGGAGTACCGTGGCAGGGGCATCGGCAAAGAGCTGTTCGAAGCCGCCCACAAGTGGCTAAGCGACCAAGGTGCGGACCACTTGGAGTTGCAGGTGTCTGTGCAAAACCCTCGGGGAGTACGCTTTTGGGAATCACTGGGCTTCACTCCCTCCACGCAGCACATGGTCAGGCCGCTCTCAGATTCCAAAAATACATCGAAAAGACCGGCCTAGCATGCTCAAAGAAAGCCATATCCTTGCATAATGCCTTGTGGGCAAGGCGTAGGCTGAAATTCGCTTAGGGCCGCATCTCATAGACCTTGTCGTAGTGCGTTTCGGCTACCCGTTGGAAATGCGAGAAGCCCGCTTTACTCGCCATATGCTGCAGTTCATGCTCGTGTCCGTCCACTCCCAGTTCTACCCTGTGTATTTCTTCGCCTTTTACGGGTCGCAATTTGGAGGCCCGCATACGCTGATACATTTCCTCTCCTACCCGACTGCTGTCTTTCGCCTCGGCCACTATCAGCACGCCATCGGGCTTCAACACTTCGTAGCATTCCAGCAGTAGATCCTGCGGGTCTCCCATGCTGTTGAGGCACTCGATCAGCGTAATCAGGTCGTACTGTTGGGCGTATACCTGCTCGGCAGTAGCAAGCTCAAAGTGCGCATTGGTGATGTGCTTTTCTTTGGCTAGCAAATTGGCGCGCTCTACGGAGGATTCATACCTGTCGAACCCTATAAATCTGGAACTTGGGAAGGCACCAGCCATGACCAAAGTGGAGGCTCCGTGGCGACCGCAACCTAAATCGGCCACCGTAATGCCGTTTCGCAGCCGCTCCGTTAGCCCTTCCACGCTGGGGAGCCAACTATTGAACAGGCTGTTGACATACTCTTCGCTAAAAAAGCGGGCCGATGCATTCGAGAAGCGCCAAGTTTCAGCCAGCATGTACTCAGTAGAATTTTCGACAGCCTTGCGGCCCAGTTTTGTCTGGGTAGTATTGCTTCCTCTGCCATTCTCAAAGCGGCTGCCAATGTAGTACGGACTGCTGGGGTCGGTGAGCGCAATGGCATGTTCAGCTGGCAGGCAGAAGGTATCGGTTTCTGGTTCGTGCACTAAGTAACCTTCAGTCGCCAGACTGTCTACCCAGTGTTTCACCAGTTTAATGCTCGACCCTGTGCGTCTTGCAAGTTGCCCTACGTTCATGGGGCCGGCATAGGCCATCGCTTTATACAAGCCAAGCTGACTGCCCAGATAGGTCATTCTAACCCGCTCGGCTGCGCTGAGGTCATCCATCAGGTGATGTACAAAATCTGCTATCTTTTTTGTACTGATCTCTTTCGGTATAATCGTGTTGGTGTCCATAGTTCAGGTGGTTTAAGTGCTTAGTTTGGTTGATTTCAATCTAAAATTACACTTTATACCTGCCAAAGTATTGTATGGAATTCGGAATGATTTGTACAGACTAGTAACTTCGGCGAATCTCTAGAGGAGTCTGCCCTGTTTTGCGCCTTACGAAGTGGCTGAAGTGAGACTGGTCCTCGAAGCTGAGCTGATAGGCGATTTCGGCCACAGACATATCCGTACCCTTAAGCAGGGCTTTGGCCTCTTGCAGCAAACGGTTATTGATAAACTCGTGCGGGGATTTGCCGGTTGTGCTTTTCACTACATCAGCCAAGTGTTTGGGCGTGATGTTAAGCATGGCGGCATACTGGCGCACCTCGTGCATTTCCTCAAATTTTTTTTCCAAGAGGCGCTTAAATTCGCTTGTGATTTGTACGGCGCGGGTCGCTTTTTCTTTGATGTAAACTGTATAGCGTGCTTTGTAGCAATCCCGGATCAGGAGCAGCAGGATGTGCACATAGTCGCGGAGCAGTTGCATTCTCTCCCGCAGACTGCTGTTGTCCATTTCTATGATGTCATTAAAGGCTTTTTGTACCAGTTCGCTTTCTCGGGGCGTGAGACTGATCACGTGCTCAGCCTCCAAATCAAAAAACGGAAACTGCTCCGCCAGCGTGCCTTGCAGAACCGATGCTAGAAACTCAGACTTGAACTCTAGGCAAAACCCTTTACAACCGGCAATATTGTTTGAGGCGTAGAGCACGTTTTCGGGTACGATGATCAAATCATGGGGCATTAGCCAGCGGTGTTCGTCATCGAGTTTTATATCATGCAAACCATCCAACAGGAGGTAAATCAGATTAAAGTTTCTCCTTAAAGCTGGAATACCCAGCTTTGGATCTACATTCTGATGCCTTTCCTCTAGCCTTCCCGGCAGGAGCATGAGGCCCGGATCATAGGGCCGTGTATCGTGGTTTATTTTTTTCTCAAAGGCAGCAATCGTATCAAAGGTCAATATTTCATTTCTAGGCACGGTTCACTCGTTTACATTTCTCTACATTTCCTCCTAGTTTTTTAAAAGCCCGTATTTTCGGCAGATCATGTTGCAACCGGCAGCACCTGCATGATACTGCCTGCGAAACACCCCAACCATTTATAACAACAAAAAAAAACGGAAAAAAGTAGCACAATTTTAAAGTAAAGTAAGGCATTTACCTTGTTTTGGGTGAACTGTTGCCAAACAGGGATGTAAGCTGCCCTCTACTTAGTAAACAGGGCCATTACCGAACTATTGCTCTAAAAATACAGCGACTAGTTAAGCGATTGCCACCAGCAAAAAGCCAAGCAGACCAACCAGAAGACCGGCAAGCACGGTGGGGATCATATTAGCAGAAAGTATCGCTTTGTAGTTTTGGATATTGGCCACGGAGGCGGCGGCTATGATATTAAATAGGCAGACGGCATTGCCCAAGCCCGCCCCGCTCAGTTGCAAGGCCAACAGTATAACAGGGTCTATACCTAGCGCCACGGCTGTCTCAAACTGGGAGGCGCCAAACACCACATTCGAGATAGTAGTGCTGCCCGTAATGAAAGCCCCGATGATACCTACAAAAGGCGCAAACACAACATACGCAGCACCCAAACCGCTTAGCATTTCGGAGATATAGCGCACCATGGAGGGCTGCGTGACACCTGAGTAAATCATGAGCTGGGCGATGGCGATGGATGGGAACAGCACGACAAATACGGTCAGCATTTTTTTAAGCGGTTCGGCAAGGTATAGCGATTTACTTTTCTGCAGGAGCGCCACCCCCAAGCCCACCACCGCAAAAGGCAAAAGCGGTGAAGCCATCGGACGAATGGTCGCCCGTATACCTGTGCCGAACAAATCCTCGAAAGCCAGCTCCCAGCCAATCCACTCCCGGAGCCCACCTGATAGGCGGGGCAACAACAGTAGGAAGGCCAAAGCCGCATAGGGCAGCCACGGCTTCAGGTCGACTTTTACTCCCTTCTGTTTCAGGTATAGCACCGACAGCCCCAGCATGGTGAGCGCGCCCAGCACGGTGGCCAGTTCGGCTGCGAACCAGGCCAACAGCAAAAAGGGCACGGCGATGAACAGGTATAGCAGCAGCACCTGCCTTCGGTGCTGCAATTCGCCATGACTGCGAGACACCATACGGAATACCCACCACAGCATCAGCAGACCAGCCAGCACGCTCATACCCGCTGCCAAGAGGGCAACATGTCTTGTGTCCTCGTCGGACAGCCCCACCGGAATTTGCAGACCGGTAAGCAAAGGCGTGCCCACCGCCCCGAATATGGCGAAGAGTCCATCGAAAAGCAGCACCACCGCGATGGAGAGCACCGCCTCAAATCCCAGCGCGATCAGGATGAGCGGCACGATGGCGCCCGGCGTCCCAAAACCAGCCACTCCCTCAAAAAAAGCGGTCAGACCGATCGCCAGCAGGAAAAAGCGGATCTCTTTGGAAGGGTGCAGCTGATCGAGGGAGTGCGTGATCTGGGTGATGAGCCCATTGCGCGACATGATGTTGTAGAGGAAAGTGGCGCCCAGCACGATCATGAGAATTTGGATAGTGGTAAGCAGCGAAACACCCAAGGCCCCAAAGAAATGCGGCACGCCCGCTCCCCAATAGAAGAAAAGCACACCGGTAACCACCGCCACTACCAGTACCGCCACCTTTACACCGCGTGTTAGGGACAATACGATAAGCAGCAGAATCGGCAACAGCGAAAGGAGGTAGGACATCTCGGCAGGCTTCGTTTAGGACGGGACTCCTAGGCTTTCACTTCGTTCTCCAGCTGACGTCCGTGCTCAAAGTCGGAGATGTTCTGCAGCGTGACAGCGGCTATACTTTCGAGCGCATTGCTTGTGAGAAAAGCCTGATGTCCCGTGATGAGCACATTATTGAAAGAGAGCAAGCGCATGAACACATCGTCCTGTATCACCCGATCCGACAGATCCTCGAAGAAAAGGTCAGCCTCCTCCTCATACACATCAATTCCCAGATAGCTGATGTGGCCACTTTTCAAGGCTCCTATCACCGACTTTGTATCCACGAGCGCGCCCCGGCTAGTATTGATGAGCATGACGCCCTTTTTCATTCGAGCGATAGATTCCTTGTTGATGATATGATGGGTCTGCGGCGTGAGGGGGCAGTGCAGTGATACAATATCAGATTCGGCATAGAGCCTGTTCAAGTCCGTAAATTCAATGCCTATCTCATCAAACTCATCCCGCTTGAGAATGTCGTACCCCAACACGCGACAGCCAAAGCCTTTCAGAATCTGAGCGGTCACCAGCCCGATTTTGCCCAAGCCGATCAAGCCCACGGTTTTACCGTTTAGGTCGAACCCCATCAGTCCGTTCAGGGCGAAATTTCCTTCTTTCACCCGGTTATAGGCGCGGTGGGTTTTGCGGTTAAGCGTCAGGATAAGTGCTAAGGTATGCTCGGCAACGGAGTGAGGTGAATAGGCTGGTACGCGTACTACTTTCATCCCAAATTTTTGGGCTGCCTCAAGGTCTACGTTGTTGAAGCCGGCACAGCGCAAGGCAATTAACCGGATGCCTTGATCTGCCAGTTCCTGCAACACTTCCGCATTGGCCTCATCGTTCACAAATATGCAGACCGCCTCGTGGCCTTTTGCCAGCACGGCGGTACTTTTATTGAGCGGTACTTCCAGATAGGTGAGTTTGTGATCGAATTCGGCATTACACTTGTTAAAAAAAGTGCTGTCGTATACCTTGGAGCTGAAAAAGAGGACGTTCATGGCGGTGGGGCTTTGGATGACGTTTGTTTCCTATACGCAGAACCAGCACTTGGTTATACCTCTTACGGCACTGGGTATAGCTTACCGCTATCGCTATACCTGAGCAGGCCGGTATCAACGAGTTCGCGCAGCAACTCGGTCACCGTTTCGGCGTGCTTGGCCTCAAACTGCTGCACCAGTTCTTTTGGGAGCAGCGTCTGAGACTGCACCAGCGTCAGCAGCTTTTGCCGCAGCGCCTGTTGCTCCTGCCCTTCCCGCTCCTTCTTGCGCTGGGCTAGACAATAGTCACAGATGCGGCAGCTCTTGTCGAATAGCTCACCGAAGTACTCGAGCAGCAAAGAGGTGCGGCAGCGGTCTCCCGTTTCGACATAGTGCGCCATCTCTTTGGCTTGTTGCTTGGCCCGCTCGCGCAGCTGGTCCAGCTTTTTATGGTTGAGGGGAAGGTTGGCCGCATCCAGTCGCGTGGCCGTAAAGACAAGCTGTGGGGCATCGTGCTGAGGCTCGTATACCAGCACCTGCAATTTGTGCAGGTACTCCAGTTTGCGACGCACCTCCTGCTCGGGCTTTTTAAGGTATTCCGCCAGTTTCCGCTCCGAAACTTTAACAAAAGTGGTGAAGGCCTCTCCCCCATACAAGCGCAGAATCAGGCGCAGAAGCGCGTCGTGCTCGGCATTGGCCACCTGAAACTCATAAAGGGCCATGTTATCCAGCAAAAGGTATAGCCGCGACGGACTGTAATAGGCCTCGTTGAGCTGCACATAGCCTTCCCCCTCTAGCCGCTTGATAGCGTGGTGCGTTTCTAGTGTTTTAAGCTTATAGTTTTTGGCGAAAGCTGCCAGATCAAAATCAAAACTGCCCATGAAGCCACTTCCCACCGCGATCTGGTAGTAATTGGCAAGGCACTGGTATACCCTGCGAATCAACTCTATCGATGGGTGCGATTCAGTTACTTTCTGCAGCAGGTCCTTGGTGTCGCTGGGGCCGTAGAGCAGCGTGGCGTAGGCATACTTCTCGTCGCGTCCGGCACGACCTGCCTCTTGGTAGTAAGCCTCGAGGCTTTCCGGCAGGTCCAAGTGCACCACAAGTCGCACATCCGGTTTGTCAATGCCCATGCCAAAGGCGTTCGTCGCGACGATGACCCGCACCCGGTCCTCGATCCAAGCCTGTTGCGCCTTGTTGCGCTCTTCAAACTTAAGTCCGGCATGATAGGCTCCCGCGGCAATGCGGCGGCTTTGCAGAAAGTGCGCCAGCTCCACAGTCTGCCGGCGGCTGCGCACATACACGATAGCTTGCCCCGGCATGCGCTGCAGGATCTCGAGCAAGCGGCCGACTTTGTCCTCGGTGTAAAGGCAGGAGTAAGACAGATTAGACCGGGCAAAGCTCTTAACGAATACGTTTTGTTTTTTGAAAGCCAGCTTCTCCTGAATATCCTGTCGCACCTGTTCGGTGGCTGTGGCTGTCAGAGCGAGAACGGGCACATCGGGCAGTGTTTCGCGCAGCTCCGCCAGTTGCAGGTACGGTGGCCTGAAGTCATAGCCCCATTGCGAGATACAGTGCGCCTCATCCACGGCAAGCAGAGAGATTTTCATACGCTTCACCCGCTCCTGAAACAACTCTGTCTGCAGTCGCTCCGGTGACAGGTATAGAAACTTGATGTTGCCGTACACGCAGTTGTCCATGGCAATATCGATCTCACGACGGTTCATACCCGAGAAGATGGCCACGGCAGGTATACCCCTTTTTTTGAGCTGCTCCACTTGGTCTTTCATGAGGGCGATGAGCGGTGTGATCACCAGACAGAGACCCTCCATGGCCATAGCCGGCACTTGAAAGCAGATCGACTTGCCCCCACCCGTCGGCAGCAGGGCCAGCGTGTCCTGACCGTCCAGCACTGACCGGATAATATCCTCCTGCAGGGGCCTGAATTGGTCATAGCCCCAATAGGTTTTAAGTATGTGGTGGATGTCTTGCAAGGGTGTGAGTTTTACAAAGGCGAAGATAAGGTATAGCGGGCATAAAAAAAGCCCGCCTCAAAAGAGACGGGCTTTCACTGGTGTATATTTTGCTTTTAAGCGGCGGCGGACTGACCATCCTCGCGGTCTTCGATCACCTTCTTCAGCTTCTCGATGGCCTGCGCGGCACGCTCTTCATCAAAACGGTTGATGTTAAGCAGCATCTTGGTCTTTTCCTGACGCGTGATTACCGGGCTGTTCAGCAGTCGGATGATTTCCTCTTTCTGCTTGGCAGAAGCGTAACGCACGCCAGCTGTCGCCGGCTCAGCATCCGCGGCTGCGGCTTCAGCAGCAGCTGTGGCAGGAGCAGCTTTCATGGTTGCCTTTTTCTCGGTAGGAACAGCTGGCTTGGCAGACGAATCATTGCCTGCGTAGTCCATCTCCTCTACCGGGGTAGGCTCATAGCCAGCCGCCCTGATGATCCAAGCCAAGATGTTACGGTATGCCTTACCAATGGCACGGGTCTGCGCCATAGACGCAATCGCGAACTCTTGGTAGTACTTCTTGCCCTGCTCCTTGTTAGAGCAGATCGCAAAGCCAGCACCCACCACCTGCTGACTGCGCAGGTCCAATAGGTTTACCTTCGCTTGGTATTTGATCTCGTCGTCGGTGCTGATGTTCACCACATGCTCCACCACCGGCAATATGCCCAGTCGGGAACCAGCGTACTGCCAGCCTTCAACGTTTACGTATTCTTTACCTTGTATATTTTGGTATAACCTATTCTCTTTTATAAACTTAGCTAGGTCAATAGCTAAGTGAAGCGTCTCATCGGACTTCGCTATATCATAGCTTTCGACCTTCGGCTTCTTCTCCACTTTTGTCTCTTTATTCACTTGACTCATTTTCGTTAGCTTTCATGGTTTTAGTATATATATCAAACATACCTGCTCCTCAAATGGTGCAAAAAAGTCAAAAAAATATGCATTATAACTAACTGTAAATCAATTAGTTATAAATTATTTTCAACTAAATACGTTCTCCCCCGAATTCTGCCAAATTATCGCAATCATAGCAAAGGGGGGATATATAATACGTAAAAAAGTACAATTAGGATAAGGCTGCTAACAAAGCGCAATAGGACTATTGGGGCAAGCGGCAATTGCCTGAGCACCTTGAGCGGTCAGGTAGTCGGGAAAACTTCGGAAAATAAGAAAAGTGCCTTTGCTTAGGCCTTTACCTCCTGCACGATCAGGCCGTCTTTCATGACGAGGGTACGATCCGCCATAGTAGCCAACTGCTCGTTGTGGGTCACGATTACGAAAGTCTGGTTGAACTCATCGCGCAGCTTGAAAAAGATCTCGTGCAGCTCTTGGGCGTTTTTGGAGTCGAGGTTACCGCTGGGCTCATCGGCGAAGATAATGCGCGGTGAGTTGATGAGGGCGCGAGCCACAGCCGTGCGCTGCTGCTCACCGCCCGACATTTCGGAGGGTTTGTGGTGCATGCGATGCGACAGGTTGAGCATACTCAGCAGTTCTGCGGCCCGCTCGGTCACTTCCACTTCGGGGCGTCCGGCCAAGAAGCCCGGCAGGCTGGCGTTTTCGAGTGCCGTGAACTCAGGCAGTAGGTTATGAAACTGAAAAATGAAGCCGATGTGCGTGTTCCGGAAACGGGCGAGGTCGGCAGCGTTGAGGCGAGAGATATTCTTATCGTCGAAAAGCACATCGCCTGTATCAGCCGAATCGAGCGTGCCCAGTATGTGCAGCAGCGTGCTTTTTCCGGCGCCTGAGGCACCTACAATAGAAACAACTTCTCCGGCATGGATGGTCAGGTCGATGCCTTTAAGCACTTCCAGTGAACCGTATTTCTTGTGAACGTTAACTACCTGCAGCACGATGTGGCAATAATAAGTGTGGGCTTCAAATACAATGTCTGTCTGCCAAAGCTACAAAACAAAAGGAATAAGTACGGTACCCGCTCTTCAAAATTTAGCTTCAGCCTTTGCCGGAACCTACTTCAGGAGCACGACCTGAGCCGCCAGCGACATTATCCGGTACAGGCGATGCCGACTCTTCGAGTACGTCCTTGATGTATACTTCCCGCACGATCACCATGACGACTGCCAGCAGTGGCGCCGCCAAAAAAAGCCCTAGGCCTCCCTGCACTATGCCCAGCAGCACTTGAAAGAAAAGCAGCAGCGCCGGAGGCAACGCCACCGTTTTCTGGAAGATAAGCGGTGTTAGCACATAGCCCTCTATACCTTGGATGACACTGTATACCACGATCACCTGAAGCGCCATTTGCGGACTGTCCAGCAAGCCTAGCAAAATAGGCGGCACCCCTGCTATGATAGGTCCGATGTTAGGTATGAAAGCAAAGAAAAAAGCGAGTAGCGCCATCAGCAAGGCCAACTCCAGCCCTATGATTGTAAAGCCCAACCATACTGTCACCCCAATGAGGCACATGGCCAGAAACATACCCCAGAGCCACTGCCGCAGGGTGTCGTAGCATAGGCTGAGCACCTCGTATACCCGATTGCGCCTCATGACCGGAAAGAGTTTCACAAAACCCTTGGTGTAGAGCAGCGGGTTCGCAGCCAGAAACAAGCCTGTGATCAGAACAATAAGTAAATCAGTAAGAATACTCAGTGTGGAGGTGAACATATTCGTGACGCGCGAAAAGATGGCTTTGGACTCCGGTATCATCCTGCCCGTCCCATTTTCCACCTCTAGGAGCACCTGCCGCCCCCAAGTTGTCTCCCGCAGCTTTTCTTTCAGATCCTCCCATGCTTGGGGTATGGAATCACTCATTTCATTGACTTGATTCCCGACAGTTGGCGCCACGATAAAGCCTAAGCCGACCAGCATGCCAAAAAGCAATATTGTCACAATGGTTAGGCTGAGTCCCCTCCCAAAGCCTGTCTTAGCACTCAACCATTCTGAAAGGCTCGTGAAAAGCACAGCCAGCAGTATACCGGCGAACACCAGCAGTAGAAAATGCGTGAGCTGAATGATCAGGTAAAAGGCCGCCGCCACCAGAAAGAAAATAAATGCTGCCAGTGCAATTCGGCGGGTATAGGTGTAGATATCTTGCATGAAGGGCTGTTTAGGAAAATAATAGACCGAAGCTATATACCTTCCTCATTACTCTAAAAGCAAAAACATCGTTGCAAAGCGCCTCGTTGCACGCCCTCCCTTGCGGGTGTGATACTAATATTTTAAAAACCGATTACTTGAATTTAAGCCGATAAAGGCTTACTTTCGTGCGTCCATTAAAACTGAAAGCATGAACATACACGAATATCAGGCTAAAGAGATTCTGAAAAGCTACGGCGTTCGCATACAGGAAGGCATCGTGGCGGAAACGCCAGACCAAGCTGTAAAAGCGGCTATGAAACTGACCGAGGAAACCGGTACAGGCTGGCATGTAATCAAAGCACAAATTCATGCGGGTGGCCGTGGTAAAGGCGGTGGCGTGAAGCTGGCGAAGAACCTAGATCAGGTGAAGCAAATCGCCAACGACATCCTGGGCATGACACTGGTAACGCACCAAACTGGTCCTGAGGGCAAACTGGTACAGAAAGTACTGGTAGCGCAGGACGTATATTACCCTGGCGAATCGGATCCGAAGGAGTACTACCTAAGCATCCTGCTGGACCGCGCCAAAGGCCGCAACGTGATCATGGCATCTACTGAAGGTGGTATGGACATCGAAGAAGTGGCTGAGAAAACTCCTGAGAAGATCATCAAAGAGTGGATCGACCCTGCGGTAGGTTTGCAAGGCTTCCAAGCCCGTAAGATCGCTTTCGCATTCGGTCTGGAAGGCGAAGCTTTCAAGGAAATGGTGAAGTTTGTTTCTAACCTCTACAAGGCATTTATCGAAACAGACTCTTCCATGTTCGAGATCAACCCTGTTCTCAAGACATCTGATAACAAAATCTTGGCCGTTGACGCGAAGGTTGACCTAGACGACAATGCACTGTTCCGTCACAAGAACCTAGCTGCCCTGCGCGACCTTTCAGAGGAAGATCCGTTGGAGGTTGAAGCGAGCCAGTCTAACCTGAACTATGTGAAGCTGGACGGTAACGTTGGCTGTATGGTAAACGGTGCCGGTCTTGCGATGGCGACGATGGATATCATCAAGCTTTCTGGCGGTGAGCCTGCTAACTTCCTCGACGTAGGGGGTGGGGCAAATGCGCAGACGGTTGAAGCTGGTTTCCGCATCATCCTGAAGGACCCGAACGTGAAGGCTATCCTTATCAACATCTTCGGCGGTATCGTTCGTTGCGACCGTGTTGCCAATGGTGTGGTAGAGGCTTACAAGAACATCGGTGACATCCGAGTTCCGATCATCGTTCGTCTACAGGGTACAAACGCTGAAGAAGGTGCTCGCATCATCGACGAGTCTGGCCTGAAAGTTTATTCTGCCGTAGCGCTGAAAGAAGCCGCTGATAAAGTAAAGCAGGTTTTAGCTGAAGTAGGAGCTTAATTCCAACAACATAAAAAAATAGAAAGGGCTGCCAGATTTGGCAGCCCTTTCTATTTTATACAATGTCTAATTCTACTTTGATATTGCCACGTGTACCGATAGAGTAAGGACATACCTCGTGCGCTTCGTCTACGAGCTCTTTTGCTTTGTCCTTTTCAAGCCCCTGCAGGTGCACCTCCAGTTTCACACCCAACCCGTATTTACCGTCCTCCGACTTAAGCAGATCCACGTGGGCTTTCACAGTAGACTCGGGATTTAACCGGATGTGCTGCTTACCGGCCACCAATAGTAGCGCGCTCTGGAAGCAGGCTGCATACCCTGCTGCAAACAATTGCTCGGGGTTAGACTTTCCCTTCTCCCCTCCTATGCCTTCTGGCAATGAGAGCGGCATATCGATTACTCCGTCAGATGATGTTACATGGCCACGACGGCCGCCGGTGGCAGTTACCTCTGCCGTATATACTTTCTCCATAGCTTTCTGAGATTCAATTGAGTGTTTTAAAATATTGTTTATAAACTCAGAACGGCTTCGTATTGTTTTAGGTATGAAGCAATTAACAGCATTACTTATTTTCATACCGCTCTGTGCCCCCTTTGTGAATTATAATTATTGATACTAAAATTTCCTTTTTAGCGCATTGTTCCTATTTTTGCAACACGGAAAGCACCCGTAGTTCAATTGGATAGAATATCGGATTTCGGCTCCGAGGGTTAGGGGTTCGAATCCTCTCGGGTGCACAAGTACAATTTCAGGCGCTAGCTACTCTAAAAGTGGTTAGCGCTTCTTTGTTTATACACCGCTTAATTAGAAAGCCTTTTAATAAATGTAAGCTTCCTCAATTTTCAGGACATTGTAATGCTTGTTTTGCGAATTACAATTTCTTCCTATAATTAATTCTACTAGGCTTTAAAGTTAAGCGAGTGATAAGCTCAGGTGAGGCAAACTAGAACGGTTCAGTAGCTTCCATAGTAGCAAAAGCACTTTTACAGTGTATAATCAATTAAAGACTGGCTATAAAGATTGTCTTTAGCAACCAATTTCTCATGGCTCCCGGAATCGGTTATTCGCCCCTCTTCCATCAGATAGATTCTGTCGGCTGTTTTAGCGGTATGAATACGATGCGTCACCATAACTACCGCCATCTCATCTTTCAGCACTTGTAGTAAATTCAGGATAAAGTGTTCTGTATGTCGATCCATGGCTGAAGTAGCTTCATCGAGCAATAAAAGCTGGGGGCGTTTAAACAAAGCCCGCGCAATAGCCACCAGTTGCTTCTGCCCGCCTGACAAATTAATTCCCTCCTCACCTATAAGTGTCAGGTAGCCTTGTGGCAACTCCGAAAAGTATTTGTCGAAACCATACTGCTGACAGAGCATATGAAACTCTTGTACTGAGCCACCACCTACCATTACATTTTCTAAGAGGGTGCCATTAAAGATTTTGATGTCTTGATGCACTGAAGCAATAGCAGATCGCCAAACGGTTGTTGGTATTTGTCTGACATCTTGGTTGTTGACTAAAATATGGCCGCTCTCAGCAGGATAGAATTTTTGTAACAACTGTAAAAGGGTACTTTTGCCACATCCACTTTCGCCTAAAATGGCAATAACCTCGCCTTTATTCACAGCAAATGAAATATCCTTCAAAATAGCTTTCCTACCCGGAAAGCGAAAAGAGAGTTGTTGTACGTTTAGGTCAAAAATTTCAAGCTCGTATACCGGCTCCTGCTCTTTTATATATTCTGGTTCCACGGATACATACTCGTACATTCTGTCGAACGCAACATACGCTTCCTGTATCTGAAGATTTGTCTGAGCCAAGCGATGCACAGAGGGTATGAGGCTTCCAACCATGGATATTATCGCTACCATTTCACCTATCATTAGCTCCCCGTCAAGCACTAAGTATGAAGCCAGAAATAAAATAGAAACCGTCATAGTCACCCCCAGCACTTCGGAAACCAGCATAAATTTATTTGCTATTTTGCCTAGCGTGAATCCCGATACTTGATACAGTTCAAACACTTGCTGTGTAGCGGTAGCAAAGAATCCTTCCCGGTTGCTTTCCTTAATTGCAGCCACCCCTTGTATATTATCTACATAAATACTTTCTGTGCGGGCATAAGCGGCCATTACTTGTTGCTGCTGTTTTTTAATCGGATTGATAAACCTAAGAACAGTTAAAACGATGATAGGAATAAATGCTATGCTCACAAAAGCAATAGGTACAGAATAAATAAAGAGAAAAGTTACCGTAATGGCGATCACCAACATGTCCACAACTACGGTTCCAGTAATATAAGCTATGTTTTTCTGTATGCGCTGCGTGTCATTCAGACGAGCTGTCATATCACCAGTTTTACGATGATCAAAGAATGACTTCGGCAAGAAAAAAAGAGAATTTAGAAAGGCGCCTGTAATTCGCTCATTAAAAGCCTTGCTTTGTTGCAGAACAAAAAGCTGCCGGATATAAGTGAGACCACTTTTTAACAACAAGATAAAGAGCAATATGACTAAACCTGCTATCAAACGATTCATATTGCCCGCCGGAAGAATTACATCTATCAATCTCTGTGAAAATATGGCTAGAGATAAACCAGCTATGGTAGTCATTAAACCAAGAACAACAGTGATAACAAGTATATTTACATCTTCTTCTATCAGGTTCTTAAACCACTGCCATTTATTCTTCATTTCAGTTTTTTGAAGAATGAAGTCAGTGCCAGGTACTAGTAGCAATGCTGCTTTGCTACACCAAATTTGACTCAGCTCCGCTTCGTTCATTTCTACTACACCCTTTCCAGGATCCCCTATCAAAAAACGTCTTTGTCCGGGATGAGAATTCTGACACTCTCCATAGTACACCACATAATGCTGCATCCTACCCTCTAAGGTCACATGCAAGATGCATGGTGTCTGTTGCTGCCGCAGGTGCTCAAAATCCATCTCAACTCCATCAACCTTCAACCCATTCTTTTCAGCGCATTGGTAGATGCCCAACATAGTTGTACCACTAATGCTGGTGCCGCTTTCTTCCCTCAGTTTCTCCAGTGACTGGTTACCTCCATGGTATTTGATAATGCTTAATAGACAAGCTACACCACAGTCGCTCTGATCATGCTGGCGCTTAAAGGTTTGGCGGACGTATTTTAAAGAAGGTGTCATCATATTTGTTATGTGAGGGCAGTATAAGGGCTTGAGCCAGATCTTGCTGGTACAGTGTTACACTAATTGGATGGGTCTGTATCCTCACCTACACTATTGGCAAAATGTAGAATTGTTGATAGTTTGGTTTCTCCCCTGAAATGTTTTACAAGCGTTTTATCTTTCTGGTAAATAAAAATATTGGGCACACCCGAAACGCCAAAGTGCTTATAGAAACCATCTTTATCATCCATTAAGAAATGAAAATTAGCTTCATTATGCAGGTTATAGCCAGTCGCAAATTCCTGTATTTTAGATTTATCTGCAGCACTCACCAGCACCCATATTATATTTTTAGTCAAGTTCTTGTTATCCTGCAAGGCTTTTGCTTCATGTTTGCAGTATTCACAGTCAGGATGAAAATATATGATAACAATAGGTAATTGGCCTTTTACTAGTGCATCAGACGAAACAGCTTGGCCACTAAATGCATCAGTAAACAAGAAGGAAGGTAGAATTTCCCGTGTCTCGTTGGCCAAACTTCTAATGCTGGCTTTCTGAATTATTAGTGTACTTAAAATAAGAATCGCTGCCACCACCACACATGATACAGCAACTTTCAATATTTTTTGTGTTCTCATGAATAGTAAAATTATCTAGTAATACAGTTTCTTAAATAAAGCCTCTTTTTGTGAAATGTATAAGAATGGATAGCTTATTAAAGCAAATGCAGCAATTAAAATATACAATGCCATAAAGAAATAAACCCATATGGCGCTTAAGTAAGCAACAATAGGATACATACTGGCCACAGTCAGCATAGCTAGCAAACTCATGGGTATGTTTGTATTAGCCCCCATTGAAAAACTTTTTTTCAGGAAGATGGGAAATAGCAGGGAGCTGTACAGCCCTATCGCGATTAACGTAACGAAGCTTGTTAAATAATAAGCAATATGGAGTAGCAGTTTGCCCTCTAGGAAGTTAAAATAAGCTAAAGAAACGGCGGCATCTAATAGTATAGGGAATGCCAGTAACTTTAGGTAGAATAATGCTAGTGTCGCTTTTGAGTTATTAGAAATCTCAATTGCATACCACAAGTCCCTAAAATACCCCCACGCGTTGTTAAAAACATAGTTAAAAATGAGTACTGGTGATGCCATTACAAAGAACAGTGGCATCATGATCGCTTTTTCATGGCCATCCAGCCTATGGCCCTTCGATATATAGATAAAGAGAATAAATATTTTAAAAATAATGCCGAATAACAGGGGCAGCATTATCTTTCTATTATTCACTAAAACAGAAAGAGCTGCTGAAAAGCTTAAAACAAGTACTTTTCTGCTGCTGGCTTTGACTGGCTGATCACTGGATAAATGCTCCTCAAAGATGAAAGTCGCTGCGAAAAGACTAAAAAGACAAGCTACATTAATAATGACTGTGGATGAGAGTAGTAGCGCAACACCTGCTGCTAATGATAATATCAATACAACTACCGTTGTAAATACTCCTTTTTTCCTTTTAAGCCCAAAGAGTATAAGCAACACCCTCTTCAATAGGTAAGCCGACAGTAAAGCAAGCAGCCATCTAAGACCTGTATAAAAATCTAAATATTCAGAAAAAAGCGTGGTTAAGAACAGTAGTAAAAACAATACAAGTGTTATAGCACTGATAAAGTCCAACAGTAGGTTTGCTATAAACCTTGTCCTATGAGAGACTGGGTAAACCAGTGTTACAAATCGCTGCATAGGGGTATAAGAAGGAAAGAAGGCCGACAATAGTGTGATAATATAAATACTTACCATACCTATGTCTACTATCGGTTCCAGTGAAGTCTGGGAAGCTTGGCTGTCTATGGAGACTGCAAGGATATAAGAATTCACAAAAATCCCCAATCCAGCTAATAGGTAAACGGAGGATGATAACAAGTTTAGCTTATTAACAAACCCTATAGCCTTTAACTTAAGAAGTAATCCTATTAAAGCCATTGTAAGCTACTGTTTTGTTCTTTTCCAGTTTGAAGGTATTCGAAGTACCTGTCCTCAAATTGAACTTCTTGATGGTCTGTAAATGCATCCATGGTATCATCAAACACGACACTGTTATCTCTTATAACAAGCACATCTGTTATAACCTTACTCAAATGAGCGAGGTCGTGGGAAGCAATTAAAACCGTTCTTGAAGGGCTTTGGTACTGTAAGATAAGCTCAATAACTTTCTTGACAGAGAATGGATCGAGGCCAGTAAAGGGTTCATCTAAAATCAGGAAATCAGGCTTGTGCACTAAAGCAGCACAAAGTGCGACCTTTTTCTTCATACCAGTAGAAAAAGATGCCATTCTCTTCTTATAAGGCACGTCTTCAAAGAAATACTGAAGTAGCTCGTTAATCCTGTCTTCAGACTCAGCTGGTGTGAGACCATAAAGGAGGGCCATTAGTTTCAGATAGTTTAAGGCATCTAGATCTTCAATTATGTTACCTTGTTCTGATAAAAAGCCAACCTTTCGCTTTAATTCAGTAGGTAAATCCTTGTAGATGACACCATCATACCCAATACTACCTTTTTCAGGCTGCAACAACTGCACTATTAAATTCAAAATAGTGGATTTCCCTGCCCCGTTTTTGCCTAGCAACGCGTAGGCTTTGCCAGTCTTAAGCGTAAAACTGACATCCTGTAATACTACTTTACTATTAAAGGATTTACCAACACTATTAAGCTTTACTTCCATAGGTATATTCTGAATTTTAATTCAGGCAAGGGCATCTTGCCCTTGCCTGAAAATAAAACTTAATCTACTACAGTACCAATTACTGTTCCAACGCAAGTTGGTCCAAAAATCAGTGGTCCAATTACGGTGGCCCATGTTAGGGCAGTAAGGCCACAAGATATACCTGCTATAATTGCAGATTCAGTTGAGCCGCCATTCAAGTTCTCTAGTTGAATTGTATTTAACTTTTTCATTTAATTGTTTTTTTTATCTTTTAATATTTTTTTTTAATTACCAGGTAGATACCCAGTAAGCACAACTAAGCGCACTAAATGGGCTCGTGAATGCTGTAACACATGCAGCTGCACCAAGAAATGCTTCTATTTCCTCTTTTGTCAGCTCCCCTCCTTCGATAAGGGACAGTTCATTGTAGTTTAATTTTCTCATGGATTTTATTGAAATTAAAAATAAGCTACTTTTTAAAGAGCAGTAGCCAATCGCTCTACTGATGCGCATCAATTTCTTTATATAAAATTCTAGCTATAAGTAAGCTGGAAGAATAAGACAAACATAATCCAAACCAGAAGGCCTAAACCATAAGTTGATATAACAAGCCCAATAGATTTCCTAAAATTCATACTGTAGTTATAACACAATCCAACCGCAAGTAGCAGCATAAATAAAATTTCAAACATATTCAGCAGCCATAGAGGGTACCACAACAGCTCATCTACATTTGATTTCCCAATCAAACCTAGCAGTGAAAACTTATCTAAGTTTAACTCGTCATCTAACCTGTTAATCCCTATCACAAGCAGAATTAGCAAGTTTAATGCTTTGCCAATCAGAAAAACAATCGTTGCATTTGTTACAATAGCATACAGTTTTTTAAACTCTACTTTCAATCCATTCAGTGCAAAACCGATACTCACACATACTACCACAAGAGATATTTGCAACAGGTATGAGAGCGGAATAAGCAAGTGAGAAAGGTAATGCCATTTTTTTTGCACCTGAATAAGCTCACTTATCCTTTCTAGAGTCAACTGATCTCCATAAGTGTTAAAATACACTTCTTCTGTTCGTACAAAATTTTGCTGAACATAAAGGATTATAGATCCTACTAAGCAGCAAAGCAGGAAAGTAACCCAAGCATTGTTATTAAAAATATCTTGCAACTTATTGCTCCTATCGATATCGATCGCTTCTTTTTCCATTGCTTTTGTAACTTCTTGTTTTTAATTATTTTGCGTCTGCTATAGTTGTTATTTAAAACAAAGATGGTTTCTGGTACGCCTACTCGCTAAACCCATATGCTCTATTTTAGAGCTATAGGTTTTAGGTAATCAACCTGATTCTGACAATGTATCTTACAATTAGGTCCTCATTGTCTTCCTCATAATATCTTTAAAGACACCCTTAGACCAATTAAATGGGACAGGAAATTTTACAGGAGCCGGCAACAATTGGTATCATCGTTCTAACTGTAATGGTCAGCGTTACTTCGCTTTCCACCGGCAAGTTAAAGTCTGTACTATTGTTGCACCCCTATAGTATCTGGCGCCGGCAAAGATGGTACACACTTTTTACCAGCGGTTTGATACACAATAGTTGGCTACACTTGGCTGTAAATATGCTCGTGGTATTGGTGTTTGCATCCAAACTTGAAAAGGAATTTGCGTTACAAAGCGAGTGGGGACGTCTGCAGTTAGTGCTACTGTATGTATTCAGTATTATCCTAAGTAACCTTGGTGCAACCCTGCGGTATCGGAACGACTTCTTGCATAGCGCTACAGGAGCTTCGGGAGGGGCATTGGCAACACTGTGTGGATTTGCATGGCTGTACCCACTTGACAGCATGTTAATACTGCCTATTTTTGGTCCAATACCTAACCTCCTCTATCTATTAATTATTTTGGGAGCTTGCCTATATGCTGCCAGAAACAGGCAAAAAGATAGTATTGACCACTATGGTCATTTTTATGGCGGGTTGACTGGTATTATAATCACTTACTTGTATTACCCGCATACCTTACAAGTTATAATCGGAGGCTTTAATAGGCACTGGTAGGCCCATACTCAAAAAAAATTGGACGTGGCCGGAGTAATAGCCACGTCCAATTCCCAAACTATAATGTTTACCACCAATCTAAGCAAGAAGAACTGGTGCCCACTACAACGACACCAACTACAGCGCCTAATCCGTTTCCTAGTATACCTCCGGCCACTGCGCCAGCCAGCAAGGCAGTTCCACAATCTGTAGCAGTTGTGCTTCCTCCTTGAACTTTCACCATTTCATCTAAGTTTAATGTTTTCATACAATTATACTTTTGTTGCTTCCCATTATCAGGAATTGAAACAAAGTTCATGTATGACAATAACAAATGGTAAAACCATAAGTTTTAATTTATAGCTTGTGGTTTTAGGGTATAATCATTACTTTGTCAGTGCAATTTTCTTAAGTTAAATATGATAGGATCAACTGTAAGGTGTATCAGGTCACAAAAAGGCTATAGCCAAGAGTATATGGCGTTCCAATTAAATATTTCTCAGAATGCCTACTCCAAATTGGAACGTGGAGAAACAGAAATAACAGTAAGAAGAATTTACCAAATTGCTGATGTGTTAGAAGTTTCGGTTTATGAATTACTCCCACAATCTGTAGCAAGTAGCAGTATTAACTTAAAAGGGTTAACTGGGATCTTAATGAGGATACGTCTCAAGCTTTTTGCTGCTTTCACAAAGTAAGCAGCAAGTGACCTTAATAAAACATTAGCTATTCCCCCTTTCCTACTAACCTAACCCATAGGTATAGCAATTGCGTAAGCAGCTAGCATATTTACTATTTGATTGATAGCCAATTAGAAGCTAACCCAAATGTATATGCACAAGAGTTACCTCGCTTTGATAAGAGATGAAGAGGCTCAGCGAAATGTTTTGCGCCACGACAAAACGCAAAAGCTGGAAGGTATCTGCGCGGAACTTTGCTTTCAGGAGCACCTACTCCACTCTTCTTTCGAGGCTTATTCAGCCGGATGGTGGTTCCAATCGTCTGGCGACAGTTATCGGGTAATCAAGCTCTGCGTACAGGGCATTAACGAACTTACAGTGCTCGACCATCAGATTATAATGCATCTGCATGAAAGAGGCCTGCGCTGTTACGTGGTAGAGTTCGCTAGAACCGAAGGCAATTTTTATGGAAGCGCTTTCATCGGTCAGGAACTGAGTGAGTTTGTGCGGCAATGGCCTAAGACAAGAAGCCTACATCCACCTAAAAAAGCTGTTCTTCCCACCCCTATTGGTGACCTAAGAAAAGAAGACGCCATTAGGCACATACTGCACAAAGGCCTTTTATTTGAGACGGCGGTGGAGCGCCTTTTTGCCAATTTTCACCTTAGTCCGCCTACTTGGGACATCGACTACTTTGCGTTTCACAACGGGAGGCTGATCGGGTTTGAGATGAAACAGAAGTATCCCATCCGGAACGGCAACTTTGGCCTGAATACTGGTTTGGTGAACCTGTTCCGCTATCTCGCCGGAAAGGATGTAGAAGTGGCCCATGTGATCCTAACTAAACCTATTTGGGATGACAGTTATCCGGCCATCCACCTATACTCTGACAAAGAGCTGAAACAAAAATGCCTTTGGCTTGGAGCTTTGTTTGGTAGTGAAATGCACTCGGAGAAAACTTACACGGCTCCTTCCAAAACCAGTTATGGCGGTAATAGTCTTTTAAACTATCACAACATAGCGGTGCGGGAGTTTAGCAAAATAGGGGAATTTGGCAGCCTCCCGGATCTTCCGCTGCTTGCGTTTCTGGGTGGCAATTGTCCGAAGCTCACCTCACTCCGCGATATATCTGAAGTAAAGAACCGGTAAAGGTTTACATTTGAAGTGACAACTGTACCTGCGCCTTTTGCTGCTGCTCTCTGTGTGTATTGAGCGCATGCACTATCTCAGCAGCTACGGCCTCCATGAGCGGCGCCACCACCGAGTTGCCGAACTGCCGGTAAGCTTGGGTATTGGAAACAGGTATAACAAATTTGTCCGGGAAGCCCTGCAGCCTTGCGCACTCTCTCGGCGTCAGTCTGCGGGGATTAAGCCCTCCCTCCTGCGGGATCAGAATCTCGCTGCCATCCTTGTGATAGCGGGCGCTTAGCGTTCTGGCTATACCATCCAAGTTGACCAGCCCGAAGCCAAAGCCGTTGCCCTTCTCCCGATGCTTGGCCGCATAGTCCTGCAGGTACTGCCATAGTTTGTCTGACAGGGTATAGTTGGCCAGTTCTTCGCTTTCTGCTTCTAAAATGTCTTCTATACTGTGGTTTGCCTCTGGCATTTCCGGGAAGGCAAATGCCTCCTCTCCTCCGAATCTGTTTTTATCGAAGCCCACGATCAGAATGCGTTCTCTGTGCTGCGGCACATAGTGTTTGCCGTCCAGCACTTTGAAATGCACGCTATAGCCCAGTTCCGTAAGGGTTTCGAGGATTACCTGAAAGGTCTTCCGCTTATCGTGGCTGACTAGGTTTTTGACGTTCTCCAGTAGAAATGCTTTCGGTCTTTTATGCTGTAGGATTCGGGCGACATCAAAAAAGAGCGTGCCTTGGGTTTGGTCCAGAAAGCCGTGCTTACGGCCGAGGCTGTTCTTCTTCGAAACGCCGGCAAGTGAAAAAGGCTGGCAGGGGAAACCGGCAATCAGCACATCGTGGTCTGGTATGTCGCGCTCATTTACTTCGGTGATATCGCCAAAAGGCACTTCGCCGAAATTGGCGTCGTAGGTTACTTTTGCATACTTGTTCCACTCCGAGGTAAAGACACACTTGCCGTTCAGGTTCTGAAAGCCCTGCCTAAAGCCGCCTACTCCTGCAAACAGATCTATAAAGGTAAAGTCGTGACGGAGGTTCGGAGGAAATGGGACATCCCATGTTATGGGCAGCAACGATTCCAGCGTCAGTGCATCTTTCAGCTTCAGTTCCTGCGCTCGTTCCGTTATATACCTAGCCGCCGCCTCTCTGAACTTAGCGCCAGCCGGCTCTTTGTAGTTTTGCAGGTAATGTGTGAATGCCGCCAGCCTTGCGTCGTCCTTCTTACTTATATCTATCTTAAACAGGGCTTTTATGTCGCTGTATTTCATTCTTCGTCGTTCCTTTAAGCTTGCTCCGCAGCTTGGGTTTATACCTGCAGCACCACAAACAAAGATAGTAGATTTAAAGATTGAAATTAAGCGCAGACCGCAGGAAAGGGGGCTTGCGGCAATGAAGTGTTTTTGCTATGTTGCAGAAAATTTTCGGGGTGTAGCGTAGCCTGGTATCGCGCCAGCATGGGGTGCTGGAGGTCGTGGGTTCGAATCCCGCCACTCCGACTTACAAAAAGGCCTTCCTAATCTGGGAAGGCCTCTTTGCTTTTATACCATAAATTATTAAAAGGCAGCTATATTCGAAGCCTGTCCAATAATATTCTCTAACTTAGCACTTGAGCGCTTAACATCTAAGATTAATGCCTCTATCCATTTTTTAAGACGACTCTAAAACTATCACTCAAAAAGCTACGTTTGGCCCTATCATGAACACAACAGCACAAGTATTAGAGAAAAACAAAAGTCGCATCCTTGAGAAATGGATGCAGAATCAGTTATCAGAGGATTCGCTTCGTGATGATCTGATGTCCAATGAGGAGCTGCAACGTCAGTCTAAAGAAATGCTTGACGCACTACTGCGGGCCATTTCAAAAGAGAATTATGACAACATTTACGCAATCGAATTTGAGCAGGTAACCGATACGCTTCGCGATATTTCCATCACAAGAGCCCGTCAGGGTTTTAGCCCGCGCGAGACCGGCGCATACGTGCTCAGCCTGAAAAAGGCACTTAGTGAAGTCCTGATAGAGGAAAGAGCCAATGACCCTTCTACCCTGTATAAGGAAATCATGGATATCAATACCCTGCTCGACAACCTGAGCATTGTTACGTTCGAGACGTTTATCAAAGGCCGTGAAGAGGTGATCCTGCGCCAGACCGATGAGATCAGCGAAATTTCAACACCTGTGATTCGTGTTTGGGACGGTATCCTAGCACTGCCTATCATCGGTACCCTCGACAGCGCCCGCACCCAGATCGTGATGGAGAACCTGCTGCAGGAAATCGTGAACACGGGTAGCAACATCGCCATTCTGGATATATCCGGTGTACCTGCCGTTGACTCGCTTGTAGCGCAGCACTTGATCAAAACCGTAAGCGCCACCCGCCTGATGGGTGCGGAGTGTATCATTAGTGGTATACGCGCCGAAATAGCCCAGACAATCGTGCACTTGGGAATTGACCTGTCTAACATCAAGACGAAGGCCAGTCTGGCCAGCGCGCTGCAGCTTGCCTTCAGCATGACAAACCTCGAAGTGCGTAAAAACGACAAAAATAAAGGCTTCAACATAATGCGCTAACACCATGGAAAGGATACCAATACTCAAGATGGGCCCTTTCCTGCTGGTTACCATTCAGATTGACCTCTACGACAGGCTGGCCCTGACGCTGGAGAACGACCTGATCAACATGGTAAGCCAGACTGGGGCGCGGGGCGTTCTAATCGATATATCAGCAGTAAGCATCGTCGACTCTTTTATGGGCCGCATTTTGGGCAACATCGCCTCTATGTCGCGCATCATGGATGCCGAGACCGTAGTGGTGGGCATGCAGCCTGCTGTGGCTATCACACTCGTAGAACTGGGACTGACATTGCAGGGCGTGCACACCGCCCTGAACGTGGAAAAAGGCATGGAACTGCTCAACACTAAACTGATCAATAACTGGGAGCAGGACGAGGAAGAGGAGGAAGATCAGGATGATCGTAATGACTAAAGACACGATGGAGATCGTGCGAGAACAGGATGTGGTCCCTTTTCGGAACCGCGTCCGGGAGTTCAGCACGCGCATCGGTATGAGTTTGGTGAACCAGACGAAACTTATTACGGCTGCCAGTGAGCTTGTACGAAACATGCTCAAATACGCCAGCGGCGGCAAAGTAATCCTCGAAATTATCAGCCTAAACGCCAAAACCGGCGTAAGATTAACCTTCGCAGACCAAGGCCCCGGTATAGCGGACGTAGCCATGGCCATGCGCGATGGCTTCTCGACCGGCCGAAGCCTTGGTCTGGGCCTGCCCGGCGCCAAAAGACTGGTCAACGAGTTTGATCTGAAAAGCGAACCGGGCCAAGGCACCACAGTTACTGTTATCCACTGGAAACATGGACGTTAACCAACACTACCGCTTCTTAATACCTGACAGAAGCTATGCAAGCTTAACAAAAAAAGACATTACCCGACTCGCCGAGAGCTTTGCCTTGTCTGAGGCCGCCGTTGGCAAAGTCAATATCATTGTGTCGGAGATGCTCTCCAACCTTGAAAAGCACTCTACCAATGGCGGTGAGCTGCTTGTAAAAGCGATCGGCAAACCCATCAGAGGGATAGAGATCATTAGCCTAGACAATGGCCCGGGCATGAGCGACCCGGATCGCATGATGGAAGACGGGGTTTCTACCTATGGCTCGGCCGGAGAGGGACTTGGCGCTATCAAAAGGCAGGCCGATGTTTTTGACCTTTACTCCCAACCACAGGTGGGCACCGTGATTGTCGCACAAGTATACAAGAGCAGCAGTGCCGCCTCTCCCAAAAGACGCTACGAAGTAGGCAGCATCATGGTGCCGAAACCCAAAGAAGTGGACTGCGGCGATGGTTATGCCGTCATCCACCACGAACGCGGCGTTTACCTGCTCGCCCTCGATGGACTTGGCCACGGCACGAGCGCTCAGGAGGCCTCTCAACTCGCCGTCAAAACCTATTGCGAAACTCCCATAGCAGACCCGGCTTTGGCTTTACGCACCATACATAACAGCATCAGGCGAACTCGTGGGGCTGTGGGCTTTGCTGCCAGTATTGATATAGTACAGAATAAATTTAGCTACTGCGGTATCGGCAATATCGCCGGCAAACTGTTCTCAACAGAAAGCTCGCTAGGTAATATGCCGTACAAAAATGTAATCTCGTATAACGGCATACTCGGGCACAACATACCGGGGAATTTCAATAACCAGACGCTGGACTGGAACCGTAACAAAGTGCTGATTGTGCACAGCGATGGCCTTAAGTCGCGATGGGACCTGAGCCGCTACCCCACCCTTCACCGGCATATGGCTACCACCATCGCAGCCGTGCTCTACAAAGATCATAGCCGCCACACCGACGACACCCTCGTACTCGTATGTAAAGCCAAAGTATAGCCTTATGCAACGTAGTCTTCTCAAGATAAACATAGCCAATGAACTGGACGTGGTGCTGGCCTACAAGCGGGCCATGCAGCTGTCGGAAAGGACAGGTATGGCGCAGGCTAACCAGACCAAGTTCGCCACGGCTGTGTCTGAGATTTGTCGCAATGTGGTTGAACATGTGGGCAATGGCTCCATACAGTTCAGCATTGTGGGAGAAGGTGGTCATAACTATCTCGAAGCCTACATATCGGACCGTGGTCGCGGCATTGGTAACCTCGACTATATTTATGAGCGGGCAAGTTACGGCAACACTGCAACCGGTCGGGGAATGGGCATCGTCAACTCCCGAAAGCTGGTCGACTTCTTTGAAATAGAAACTGAGAGCGAACAGGGCACGCAGGTGACGCTGCGTAAACGCATCCCTGCCCAGTCCCCTATTATCACCAAAAGTCTGCTGGAGCTTTGGCTACGGGAATTTCAGGACGAGGCGGGTATCTCGCCTTACGAAGAGATTAAGAAGCAGAACATGCAGCAGCTTGAGCTTTTGGAAAAGCTACGCCTGCGCAACCTAGAGGCCGAACAGCAACTGCAGGAAATCAGGCGCCTTAACCTACAACTACAGGATTATAATTCTGAGATCAACACCTTATCGGAAGAGCGTGAGCGCCGCAATCTGGAGTTGCAGAAAGTGAATGCCGACCTCGATGCTTTTGCCCACACCGTGTCGCACGACCTGCGCGCGCCGCTGCAAAATATGGGCGGCATTATTAATTTGCTTGAAAACAGTGTGCATACCGGCAACAGTGAAGATGTGGCCTACCTGATGCCGCTTCTCCGTGAGCAGACTTACAAAATGGATAAGATGATCACCGGTATTCTGGCCTACTCTCTCGCCGGGCATCACAGCATTAACCGCGAAATAGTGGCTGTGGATGCCGTATTGAAAAAGGTGCTTGAGTCGCTGTACATTCCGGCAACTTTCAAAATAAGTATTGCCAAGGACTTACCTGTTTTGTATACCCAAGAGATCTACCTCTACCAGATTTTCAGCAACCTGATTGGCAATGCCGTGAAGTACCATGACAGACCGGAAGAGGCTACAATACAGGTATATTGCACCTACGAGTCCGATGGGATTCATTTTATAGTGCAGGATAACGGTCCCGGTATAAATCCCGAAGATCAGGAGCAGATATTCAGCAAATACGAGACGCTCGGTCAATACCTTAACCGGATTGATAGCTCTGGACTGGGCCTTGCCATCGTCAAACGCATACTGGAAGAGAAGTCGGGCAAGGTATGGGTGGAATCAGAAGGACGGGGTGCCCGCTTCATATTCACTTGGCCCGCCAAGGAAATTGTGCGGGAAGAAGAGGACGCCGAGTAAAAAGAAAAAGTCTGTATACCTTACGGTAAACAGACTTCGCTATTATCTGGTCAGAGATTTCTTATTTGTTGCGCTGCTGAAAGAACTCTCTCAAGATCTCCTTTACATCGTGGTTGGTAAGCGCCTTGGAGTAATGCTTTTTCACTTTCTTAAAACTCTTAATGCGCTCCAGATCATAAAAGCTTGCAGAGGAGGTGAGCATCAGGATAATCACGTGATCGCCCGCATCCAAGCCTAAGCGCTGGTATTCCTCCAAAAACTCAAAGCCATCCATCATAGGCATCTTAATGTCCAGAAATATCAGATTCGGACATTTATAAGTCGCATCAGGTGTGGCGGTACAGGCTTTGCTCAAGTAGTCTATCGCTTCTCTTCCATTCTTGAGCACTTTTATTTCTTTGGCCACCTTCATGTCGGTCAGAAGGCGCCTGTTTAAGTAGTTGGTCGTATCGTCATCATCCACCAACAGCACTAAGTCAAGCATATTAGATGCTTCCGTCATAGTCAGATTTCGTTTTATCTTTTGATATACAGCACGGGTTATCCCGGACGATTCCGCATCCGGTTGAGCCACTAACATATTAAAAACAATTAATGTTCAGTATTGTCTGAATTTGTAACCCATGCCACATGACGGCTGCGTACAAACATTTATGCTATTGCGCCAAAATTACACTATTGAACCGAAAGTGTAAAGTTTATTTATTGTTATGACGCACTATTGTTTTAGATTTTAAGATTACTTCTATACCTGTTATTAGTCAGGCTGTAACATGGCGCCCTGTTATTACATAGCCTTTTCGCTTCTTTTTGCCTCTGCCCCTCCAAATGATAATTCCGGTGATCCATAGCAAAGCCGGCATTAGCCCTAGGAAAAACCAGAGAATACGGGTTATAACACCTCCTATCTCCCCAAAATGAATTGGCACAAACCAGTTGCGGGTGATCTTGCGGCCTATCGGGGCCGTGTTGGGGTTGTAGTCGTACACGATGCTGCCCGAGTACTGGTCAAGGTATACCATCGGGCGGTTTTGTGGCCCCGCCTCCAAGTTTTTAGAGGCCATGTAGGTTAGATTTACTGTTCCTATGCTGTCGGCAGGAAGGGTCAGGGTTCGTGGCACATAAGCAGGGTATAGACCATCCATGTAGTCCAGTACTTGGTAAACATTCAGAGAAGGTTTGCCTGCCTGAGAGCTTGACCTCAGTTTCTTGACATAAGGAGTAGGTTCCTTCGCCATGGTAATGGTATCGACCACGCCCTGCGCTTTCTCTTGAAAACCAAAATACGCACCGGTAATGGCAGCCAGAAACAACGGGATACTGAAGTAGAACCCGAATACATTGTGCAAGTCGTAGTTGCGCCGCTTAAATGATGCATTCGCCTTCAGACGAAGACCATCCCGCAGGTTACGTTTCTTGCGGGGCATCCACAGGTATAGCCCCGAAGAAAGCAGCACAAAAGCCAAAAGCAGTGCACTGGTCCCTGTAATAAGCGCGCCATTCTCCCCTATGGTCAGGTGACGGTGCAGGTCCAGTATCCCGTCCATCACGCCGCGCCGTTTTTCCATTTGGCCAAGGTATGCGCCGGTGCTGGCATCAAAGAAAAGGAACTGTTTATTTCCCCGCACCTTCACGATATAGTTCCCGAGTTCACGCACCGGGAAGAAAATGCTGGTTACCTCCCCACCGAATTCTGCCTCCGCGTTTTTTACGACGACCCGCACATCCACCAGCTTTGCGTCCGGGTTGGAGGCTTTGTAGAGTTCAGGGTAGAGCGCCACCGTCAGCTCTGGCTGAAAAACGTAAAGCGAACCCGTCAGGCCCACCACTGCCAGCACGCCACCCGCCGTCAGACCGATCCAGAGGTGCAATTGTAGCATCAGTTTGCGCATATACCTAAACTTTAAATCGGCGACACAGCCTTTGAAGGACATGTCGCCGATAGTTTTATAATCTTTATTTTATCTACCTCTAAAAGCGAACACCTACCGTGCCTTGGATCGTAGTTGGTGCACCCGGCATAATCACCGTCACAGACTGAGAGCCTTCGTAGTATTCCACGTTCGTCAGGTTTTTCACATTCACTGCCGCATGGTAGCGCTTGCTGTTGTAAAACAGGGTGGCATCGTAACGGGTATAGCCCGGCAACATAAAGCTATTGGCGTCATCAACCGGTCTGTCTTCCACATAGGTGAAACCACCTCCAATGCCTAAGCCTTTCAGGATACCCTCCTGCAGTTCGTAGGTGGTCCAGAGGCTGGCGTTGTTATACCCTACTCCTCTGAATCGTCTACCTACGGTGCGTTTCGGATCATCGGCGCTCAGCGCGTCTTTTGTAACGCGGGCATCTGTATAGGTATAGGTCGCGATCATGTTTAGGCCCGGCAGCAATTCTCCGGTAATGTCCGTTTCCAAACCTTTACTCTGTACCTCACCAAGCTGCACACTGGCACCGCTCTGCGTTGGGTGCGGCACCACTACATTCTGGCGTGTGATGTCAAAGTAGGCCACGGTAAGGTTTACGCGATCGTTCAACAAGCCGATTTTAGTTCCCGCCTCATACTGTGTGGAAGTTATTGGTTTGAAAGCCTCCCCTTCCAGTGTCTGGCCTATACCCGGCTGGAAACCGTTAGAGTAGTTCGCGTAAACGGATACCGGACCGTATACCTCATACAATACCCCCACTCGCGGGTTAAAGGCTCGGTTTTTCTGCACAGAGGTTTCCTCTTTTATTCTGTTCTCTTTCTCCTGCTCCCAGAAATCGTAGCGGCCACCCACCAGTACTTTCAGTCGCTGGTTTACCGTGATAAAGTCTTGCAGGTAGAAGCCCATTACGTTAACTCTGTCTTGGTAGTCCTGCGAGTAGGTCAGCAGCGAGTAGTCTTTCGGCTTTGGCGTGTACTGTGGGTTCTGAATATCGAACACATCGTATGGCGCGCGCTTCACCCAGATGTCGAATACCGAACTGGAAAGCTCCACACCGCCCACGGCTTTGTGCTCAATCATAGAACCAGTGTTGAAAGACGCGTACAGTTCGTTCTGCGTAGCCAAGTTCCTGTCGTAGGTGTCTTGGTCCTGATGCTGGCGGTTGATGCGGAAGGAGCCGTCTTTCAATGCGGTTGTCTGCTCGATCACATCACGGGTCTCAGTCGCGTAGTTGTAGTTGAAGGCATGGCGGAAGCTTAGCGCCTCAGAGAATTTGTGCTGCAGGTTGTACTGCACCAATCGGTTTTTAAACTTGCCTGTATTGTCCGGCTCTATCAGCACGCGGCTTCTCGACACGGGGGCGATCTGGCCATTGATGGAGAAAATGCCACGGTCAGAAGGCTGGCTATGGTCTAGGTACTCCGCCTCTACCGTCAGGCTTGTTTTGTCAGAGAAGTCATAAGTAAGAGAGGGTGCTACAAAAATGCGGTTCGTCTTCACGAAGTCGCGGTAGCTGTCAGCACGCTCATAAGCGGCGTTCAGTCTATACTTGAGGGTCTTGCTTTCGTTGATAGCGCCGCCCAGATCGATAGCCGGTCGGATCAAACCGAAGTTGTTAGTTGTAAACTGTATGTCCTGAAAGGTATGGGCCGTAGGTTTTTTGGTGGATATATTCACCATACCACCCGGATCGCTCACACCGTAGAGCACGGAGGCCGGGCCTTTCATCACCTCGATCTGCTGGATGTTGGCACTCTCACGGTAGGTACGCACCGTGTTACGGAAACCGTTTTTGAACACGCTCTGCATATCGGTGCGGAAGCCCCTGATCTGGAAAATATCGGAACGGCCGCCGAAGCCCGTCTCCATGGACACACCACTTACGTTACGCATGGCGTCTTCTAGTCGCAGCACCTGCAACTGGTCCAGCGCCCTGCGCGACACCACCTGTACCGACTGCGGCACCGATTTAATAGGGGCTTCCATTTTAGTGGCGGTAGTGGCCGTGCGCTGTAGATATTCGCCGCTGCGGTGGGCCGTTACCTGCACTTCACCAAGGGCGTGTGAGGAAGAGGCTAGATCGATGTTCACAAAAGCAGCCTTGCCGCCTGCTATCTGCATCTCCTGCTTCTGGAGCGTATAGCCTATACCTGAGGCTACTAAGGTATAGCTGCCGGCTGGTATGCTTTTGATCAGGAATTTGCCTTCATCATCGGTGGTGGATCCATAAGAAGTGCCTTCCAGTCCAACGCTGATGCCGGCAATTCCCTCGCCTCGTTCTGATTGAATGCGGCCTTCTATGCGGCCTGTTGTCTGTGCATATGCCTGCTGTGCCAAAAGCACGAGCGCGCACAGGATGGTAAGAATACGGTGCATTTTTGCTTATTTAGATTAATTCTAAGAAGTGCTGCAAAAGTAAACACCAAATCAATAAGTCAAAACAACTATTTAGATATTTTCTAAATAAGTGACCAAAGTCATCTATTCGTATGCTATACCCGTCGCATTACATCCTTTTAAGCTCTTTTTAAGTATTTATGGAGGAAACGCCACATAACAGTGGTGTAGAAGCGATCATTCTATACATGAAAGATATGGACACTTACAATTTGAAACCTGAACATATGCGTGCACCCAATAATCTGACTCGTGAGGAAATTCAGAAAAGCCTTGAGGAACTGGACAGCAAAATCAAAACCCTTAAGGGGCGTGTGAACGCCACGGCTGCCGACTCTCACCATACTTACCATGAGCACATCGCGGCCTTGGAGACCAAGCGTGAGTTGATCGCCAGGAAGCTGGGGGATGAGGAGGACAGCCAAAGCAAATGGCAGGGCCTGAAAGACGGCCTAGACAACCTCAAAAAAGACATGGACAATCTGTTTAAGTAAAAAACAAAAAGCTCCGGCACTAGGTATAGTGCCGGAGCTTTTTGTTTTAGGGTCGATCCAACTTAGCCAGCAACAGGCTCTCTGAAGCCTACCCAAGTAAAGCGCTTGATCACAAACTCCGGGTTTGTGAAGGAAGCGTTACCCGCCGGGTTGCCACCTGTTACGTGGAAGTCAGAGAAGGCCGCATTCTGGTTCACATAAATGCCACCGGTCAGGTTAAAGCTCACGGCTGTTCCCGCCAGTCCCATCTCATCCATGATTTTCTCTTTGGTAGCCTCGTCAGTAGTATAGGCACCGCAGGAGATCGCACCGTAGTTCATCGCCATTTCTTTCGCTAGCTCAATGGACTGGTCCGTGCTCTCGGTTTTGATCACCAAGGCAATCGGGCCGAACAGCTCGCGGCTAAAGCTTTCTTTATCCGTGGCGTCCACTTCATAAATCACCGGTGTGCAGGTACGGGCGTTGGCGAACATCGGGTTGCTGAAGTCGCAAGTGCTCAATACTTCTTTGCCTTTTACACTAGCTGCTTCTTTCACGCGCTCGCTTGTAGCCGGGTTCTGGATAGCTCCCAAAATGTGCGGGCCCGCCTTCGGGTTGTTCACCAAACCTGATACAGCATCGGCGAGTTTCTTCACTACCTCTTCGTAAGGCACTGTCTCCTCCCCTACTTTTACGCCAGACGCAGGCACGAAAAAGTTCTGCGGGGCGGTGCACATCTGGCCCGAGTACAGGCTAAGCGAAAACGCGAGGTTCTGCGCTACCTTATCCAAGTCCTGCATGGAGTCGAGTATGATCGAGTTCACACCTGTTTTCTCGGTAAAGGTTGTCTTGCCCGGCAGGCTCTCCACGTAGTTACCAAATTCAGTACCGCCGGTATAGTCGATCAGCTTAACTTTCGGGTGCTCCGCCAGTTCTTTAGTGATCAAGCGGTCATCGGCATCCACGCCCAGTTGGCAGATGTAAGGGCTCAAGCCGTTTTCGATGAGCACTTTCTGTAACTCCGCCACTACGATCGCAATTGGGAGCACAGCCTTCGGGTGTGGTTTAATGATAACCGGGTTACCTGTCACTAAGCTCGCATACATACCGGGCACGGTGTTCCAAGTCGGGAAAGTGGAGCAGCCGATCACAAGGCCTATACCCTTTGGCACAGCGCGCCACGATTTATTCAGCTTCAGGTTATACTTGCCCATTGGCTTTTCCCACTCCATGCTCTCCGGAAAGCGGGTCTGCTCTTCATAGCCGGAGGCGATGGCCTCTAGCGCGCGATCGGCGGCGTGCGGACCTGAAGCCTGAAAAGACATCATGTAGGCCTGCCCTGTCGTGTGCATGGTCGCGTAGGCGATCTCAAAGAAACGCTCCTTCATACGCTCCAGCGACTCTACCAGTATCGCAGCACGGTCAACCGGCTTTACCTTGCGCCACTGGTGGAAGGCTTCGTCAGCACGCGACACCAACGTCTCTACGCTGAAATAGGGATATTTCACGCCTAGCTGCTGCTGTTCGTAAGGAGATTCCTCCTGTCCAACCCAATTTTCAGCACCATCGTGCACCAATTCCTCAAACCTGTTGTTCAGAAACTGCTTGTACTTTTCACGACCCTCTTTGTCAGCGTTTTCGCCATAGATATCTGGCATCGGATTCTCTGGGTACTGGGCAAAAAAACGGCGCTCGTGCAGGGCTTTCACGGCGGTTTCTATAGTAGTAAGATGTTTATTTTTCAAATCTGATGTCATAGTATTTATTTTATATAATTAAACACATATATTAGAATCAATTGTTGGAAAGTTACGTATTTTTTTGATAAGCATGGGGATGCTTTCAAAATTTCAGCCCCATTGTATGCGCTAAAACAGTCTTCTTGGCCTAAGCAAGGGAGACATCTTTTACCTAATAGTTTAATATGATATAATGTTTACCCCTTGGGCAGTGTTAAATCGCTGCATACTTTCTTTCCTTTGTGTGTGTTTTTCGTTTACCCATCTAGCCGCTCAGCAGCTGCCGGCCGGTACGGGAATCGGGAACGCCACCAAACCGCATACGGTCGTTTACAAACTGAAGGGGCACGCCGTCACCCAGCAGCCTCCGGCGTACGGCCGTACCCTGCAGGAAGCGCTTCAACGGGTGGGTGCCAAGGCTGTGCAACAGAAATTTCCGCAAAAATCCCCCACGCATTATACCCGAAAGGCACATGTGGACCTGTCGCTTATTTATGAGCTCACATACGAGCCGAGCAAAAGCTTAGAGGAGGTCCAACAAGTGCTGATGGCTTCTGGTTTAGTGGAGTATGTGGAGCCGCTCTATGAACGCGTCCCGCTCTATCAGCCCAACGATCCCGCCTCAGACTCAACCAAAACCACGCAGGCTTACCTAAAACTAATTCAGGCCTATGGCGCATGGGCGGTGCAGAAGGGCGACACCAATATCATTATCGGCATACTGGACACCGGCTTTAGGCTGACCCACGAAGACATCCGCAATAAGATCAAGTATAACCATGACGATCCCATAGACGGCATAGACAACGACGGCGATGGCCTTGTGGACAACTTTGTCGGCTGGGATTTCGCAGACAGAGACAATAACACCCATGACGACACTCCCTACCGTGGCCATGGCGTGGCTGTGGCCGGCACAGCGATTGGGGAAGCAGACAATGGCATAGGCATAGCGGGTACGGGGTTCAACACGAAGTTTATGCCTCTTAAAGTTTTCCCCTCCACGTCTACTGGCAGTTTTGGGGGATATGAGGCCATTGTATACGCAGCTGACAAGGGGTGCAGCATCATTAACCTGTCATGGGGAGGCGAAGGTTCGTCCAAATACGAGCAGGATATTATTAACTATGCCGTATTTGACCGCGATGTGGTGATTGTGGCGTCGGGTGGAAACACCAACGCTTTTGTCAACATCTTTCCGGCCGCATACGACAATGTGTTGTCTGTGGGCGGTATAAATAAAGACATCAAAACCAATAATCATACATGGAACTACAAGATTGACCTGACAGCCCCTAGCGCCAGTGTTTACACCACTACCATAAGCCGCGATAACTCCTATGGCGGAGGGACGGGCACCTCGTATGCATCGCCTCAGGTAGCGGGTGCCGCGGCGCTTTTGCGTTCACATCTGCCCCACCTCAATGCCATGCAGGTGATGGAGCGCCTCCGTGCCACTTCCGACGACATCTACCACCTGCCTGAAAATGCGCCATACTTCGAAAAGCTGGGTAAAGGCCGCCTGAACATGAAGCGTGCCCTGCTCGAAACAGGTATTAAGTCAGTTCGCTGCACCTCTTTTGGGATCGCTGACGACAAAGTGGCTCAGATTGGTGACACGCTGCTGCTCCACATCAATTTGACGAATTACCTTGACCCTACCACAGCTTTAGCGGTTAAATTGACTTCACCTTCTCCTTTTATTAAGATCGTGGACGATGCGCTAACAGTGGGCGCCATGGCAAGCTTGTCTTCCCGTGAAAACCAGAGCACACCATTCCGGTTTGTGGTCCAGCCAGATGCGCCACTCAACGCCCTCGCTACTTTTAGGCTTGGTTTCATCGACGGGACCTACCAAGATTTTCAGTATTTCCAAATACCCGTGAACCCAGACTACATCACGCTCACGGCCAACAACCTGCACATGACCCTAAACAGCAAAGGCAACATTGGGTACAACGGCTATAATTTCAGACAGGGTATCGGTATTACATACAAGGGCAGCAATTCCATGCTTTTCGAAGGCGGGCTACTCATCGCGTCGGCACCGGACCGTATCTCAGACAACGTGCGCAACGCCAGTTGGCAGACCGACAACGACTTTGTGCCGCAACAGCCGATCAGGATGCGCTACAATCAACCGTACAAGCAGGAAGTGCATGGTCTGATGAAGGATAAATTTCCCGCCCCCGGTCAAGCGGGAGTGGCCGTCAGTTACAAAGGTATGGCTTGGAGCGAAGACCCGGATGCGGATTACATCATATTGGAATACTTGATCCAGAACATCACGCCGGATACTATTCATACCCTGCATGCCGGCATATTTGCCGACTGGAATATCGGCGACCCATACCTTAACATCGCCGACTGGGATGAGCAGACGCAAATGGGCTATGTGTATAACAAGGGTTATGCCGCAACTTACGCCGGCATCAAACTGCTAACCTACACGCCTCCCTCCTACTATGCCATAGACAACCTTTCGGGTGGATCTTCCACGTTCGCGATAGCCGATGGCTTTAACGCCCAAGAAAAGTACAGAACGCTTTCCGGAGGTATAAGCCGCAAGCGGGCATGGGGAAACGGAAATGGCAATGATGTGTCGCATGTGGTGGGCACAACCGCCCAGCAACTGTCCCCCGGTGAAACCCAGCTGGTAGCATTCGCCATTGTGGCCGGCGATGACTTGGAGCGTCTGCGGGATAACGCCAAAGCGGCCCAAATGCAGTTCCTGCGTCTTAAAGCCGGGCCAACTCCTTTGGCTATTAGCGATACCGTCTGCATCGGCACAAGTTTACATGTGGCTCCCTCCAATGGCAAACGGTTCAAGTTTTACGCTGACGAGGCCAAAACTAACCTGATTGCCACAGGTCCGAGCTTGGAGCTGCTTGACCTAAGCCAAAATGTGGAGCTCTTTGTGTGCAACGCAGATTCCGTGATTGATAGTCCGCTGGTGCCAATTCGCGTGGTGGTGGCCAATACTCCGGAGGCGGGCTTTAGCATTGCGCAGGAAGAGGAGATACAGGTTGGCAAACGCGTCGCTTTCCGTAACGAAACCAAACACGGTGATAACTGGATGTGGCACTTCGGGAATGGCGACACCTCCACCGAAAAAGAACCATCTTATACATATTCTGAGCCCGGCAAGTATGAGGTGCTTCTTGTTGCCGGCAGCAATTTTGGATGCTCTGAAGATTCGGTCATACAACAGATCGAAGTGATAAAGGCACAGGAGGCGCCTAATGTAAATGCTAGCCAGTTCCAGTTATACCCTAACCCGGCGACGCATGAGTTGCGTGTCACGCTACCTACGGCTAATGCAGCACTAACACTTTATATGACGGACAGTATGGGCCGGCGAATCGCACCGCCGGTTCTAAAGCGCCTGCCACAAGAGGCTATGTTCGATTTATCAGGTATGGCTGAGGGATTATACATCGTTCAGCTGACCTGCGAGAATACCACCCTTATTAAGCGCTTGGTAGTTATTCGCCCTTAAGACGCTAAATTGCATTAATTAAAATAAAAAGGCCCCGCTCATGAGCGGGGCCTTTTCTATTATCGTAGCTAACTACTTACTAAGCGTTAGCTGACTGCTTCTGCTGCAAGCGAATCAGGTTAAGCGCTGAGCCAGCCTTGAACCACTCGATCTGACCTTCGTTGTAGGTATGGTTAACCATGAAAGCGTCTTGAGAGCCGTCTTTGTGCGTCAATACCACTTTCAATGGTACTCCCGGCGTGAAGTTCTCCAAACCTAGGATATCGATCGTGTCGGTCTCCTCGATCAGGTCGTAGTCGGCTTTGTTGGCGAATGTCAGTCCCAGCATACCCTGCTTCTTCAGGTTGGTTTCGTGGATACGCGCGAATGACTTCACGATAACGGCACGAACGCCCAAGTGGCGCGGCTCCATGGCTGCGTGCTCACGAGATGAGCCTTCACCGTAGTTCTCGTCACCTACTACAACCGTACCGATACCGGCACCTTTATAAGTACGAGCAGTGGCAGGCACTGTATCGTAGCCACGCGTCATGTCGTTGTATACCTTGTTGGATTCTCCGTTGAATGCGTTGATCGCACCGATCAGCATGTTGTTGGAGATGTTGTCCAAGTGACCACGGTACTTCAACCAAGGACCAGCCATGGAGATGTGGTCGGTTGTACACTTGCCTTGCGCTTTGATGAGCAGCTTCAGACCTTTCAGGTCTGTGCCTTCCCATGGCTTAAAGCCTTCCAGCAACTGCAGACGGTCAGATTTCGGATCAACCACTACTTCTACGCTGCTACCGTCTTCGGCAGGGGCTACATAGCCTGCGTCTTCCACGGCGAAGCCCTGCGGTGGCAATTCGATGCCTCTTGGCTCGTCCAGCATTACCTCTTCTCCGTCCGAGTTGATCAGTTTGTCAACCAGCGGGTTGAACGTCAGGTCACCGGCGATGGCGAAAGCAGTTACGATCTCAGGCGATGCCACGAACGCGTGTGTGTTCGGGTTGCCGTCGTTACGCTTAGCGAAGTTACGGTTGAATGATGTGATGATAGAGTTCTTGCGAGTAGGATCGTCTGTGTGACGTGCCCACTGACCGATGCAAGGACCGCAGGCGTTTGCCAGCACCACACCGCCCATCTGAGCGAAGGTATCCAACAAGCCGTCACGGGCTGTCGTGAAGCGTACTAGTTCAGAACCAGGTGTGATGGTGAACTCAGCCTGTGCAACAAGTTTTTTGGTCACAGCCTGCTCCGCGATAGAAGCGGAACGGGTAAGGTCTTCGTAAGAAGAGTTGGTGCAAGATCCGATCAGACCTACTTCCAGTTTAGCTGGCCAGTTGTGCTCTTTTACAACAGCAGCGAACTGAGAGATTGGCCAAGCAGCATCCGGCGTAAATGGACCGTTTACGTGTGGTTCCAGTGTATTCAGGTCGATCTCAATCAGTTGATCATAGAAAGCAGCCGGGTCAGCGTATACCTCGTCATCAGCACGCAGGTGCTCTGCTACCTCGTCCGCCATTTGTACCACTTCTTCGCGGTTCGTGGCACGCAGGTAGTCGCGCATGCTGTTGTCGTAAGAGAATACCGAAGTAGTCGCACCGATTTCAGCACCCATGTTACAGATAGTACCTTTACCAGTACAAGACATAGACTCAGCACCTTCTCCAAAGTACTCTACAATAGCCCCCGTACCGCCTTTTACAGTCAGGATACCGGCCACTTTCAGAATTACGTCTTTTGGAGAAGTCCAACCGCTCATTTTGCCAGTCAGCTTCACGCCTATTACTTTCGGGAATTTAAGCTCCCACGGCATACCGGCCATCACGTCCACGGCGTCAGCACCACCAACACCGATCGCGATCATACCCAGACCACCGGCATTAGGGGTGTGTGAGTCTGTACCGATCATCATACCGCCCGGGAAGGCGTAGTTCTCAAGCACCACTTGGTGAATGATACCGGCACCCGGCTTCCAGAAACCGATGCCATACTTATTCGATACAGAGGCTAGGAAATCGTATACCTCTTTGTTTTCATCATATGCGTCCTGCAAGTCTTGGTCAGCGCCAACACGAGCTTGGATCAAGTGGTCGCAATGCACTGTGGAAGGCACAGCCGCCTGCGGCTTGCCAGCCTGCATGAACTGAAGCAAGGCCATCTGCGCCGTTGCATCCTGCATCGCAACTCTATCAGGTGCGAAATCTACATAAGATTGGCCGCGCTCATGCGCCCCTGTAGCCGGACCTTCATAAAGGTGCGCATACAGTATTTTTTCTGTCAGGGTAAGCGGTCTGCCAACTTTAGTACGGGCAGCATTCACGCGCTCGGCCATCCCGGCATAAACTGCCTTGATCATTCCTAAATCAAATGCCATAGTTTTGCTATTGTTATTATTTTTAATGCTTCGTTGTGAAGTTTACAAATGTACGAAATATGAGTGTTTAAGCACAACATTAGCGGGCATGAATATAACATTTCCGCAGCTGCGCACGCTATTTGCAGCAAGTTTCGTTTTTCACAAATCCTTCTTGTAATTTTGCCGCATGAAACGTACTTGTTTTAATACCCCAATGAGGCTGATTTTGTTGTTTGCTTTATCGTTAACACAGCTCTTAAGCTCCTGTGGCTCTACCACATCTACTGATAACACCCTCCGAACCGGCCCTTGGCGTGTGGCGCTTCAGGCGCAGGGACAAGATATTCCTTTTATTATGGAAGCAGCGGAAAAAGACGGTGACACGGTGCTGTACCTGATAAATGGAGAAGAGCGCATACTCGTTGATGACATCAAGCAGGAAGGCGACTCTCTCAAAATCAGACTCCATATTTTCGATGCGGACCTGATCGCGAAAGTAGACGGGGATAAAATGGCCGGACGCTTCACTCGCAACGATTTAGCCAAGCGCTATTCTGTTCCTTTCACGGCGGAACATGGCCAGACGAACCGCTTCAAGGAAAATCCGGCAGCCGCAACTTACGACTACAATGGCAAATGGGAAGTGACTTTCACGAAAAAAGATGGCAAGACCTACCCGGCCATTGGCGTATTTGAGCAAAAGGACAATTACATAACCGGCACATTCATCACGCAGACAGGCGACTACCGTTACCTCGAAGGACAGGTAGAAGGCAATGAGCTCAAACTCTCTACTTTTGACGGCAACCATGATTACCTTTTCACGGCTCAGCCAACAAATGAGGAAACGCTGAAGGGCGAGTATTTTGCTGGTCTCTACGACTATGAAACGTGGACAGCAAAGCGCAACGAAAATGCTGAACTAACTAATGCCAATGAGCTAACCTACCTCAAGCCGGGCTATGAGTCGCTGGAATTCACTTTCCCGGATGTAAATGGAAAGCAGGTGTCGCTATCAGATGAAAAATACAAAGGCAAGGTGGTGCTGGTGCAGTTGCTGGGTTCTTGGTGCCCGAACTGTATGGACGAAACCCAGTTTCTGGCCCCATACTATGCGAAAAACAAAGACCGCGGATTGGAGATTATCGGTCTGGGATTTGAGCGAACCAAAGGTTATGAGCAGGCCGTGCCAAGGCTGAAGCGTATGCAGGCTCGTTTCAATATTGAGTATGATCTGCTTTATGGAGGTATAGCTGACAAAGAAGTGGCCGCCAAAGCTCTTCCGGCACTTAACCACGTCCTCTCCTTCCCGACCACCATCTTCATCGACCGCCAAGGCAAAGTGCGCAAAATCCACACCGGCTTCTCGGGTCCCGGCACCGGCCAATACTACGAAGAGTGGGTAGCGGACTTTAACAAGACCATGGACGATTTGCTCGCGGAGAAGATTTAAATTTCGATTGTTGATTGTTGATTACTGATTGTTGGATCGGCAGGTATAGCAGAGGCCGCTACTGGTGAAGTAGCGGCCTTTGTGATTTACAGAGGTTTCCGCAACCGTACAATCCTAAAAGTGCCCCCGAAAGCAGCCGGCTCATTCAGCTCCACCTGCAACGAGGTATGGCTGACGATACTCCCTATGCTGCGGTTGACATCTGAAAAGAGCGTGCTGGAGACTTGGTTAAAGAGACGGCGGAGCAGCGATGGCTTCTGGCCGTCCGGCAAAAACTTATCGAATACCATAATGGTGCCGCCCGGCTTCAGCACCCGCTCCACTTCTCGTATGCAGGCTATTGGATCAGGTATAACCGCAATAATCAGGTGCAGAAACACGGTGTCGAAACTGCTATCGGCATAACTTAGTCGCTGGCCATCCATTACGTGAGCATCGACAGGTATACCCAAGCTGGCGGCCCTTGCTTTTAGCTTAGCTATCATGCCGGGTGTGATGTCGTTAGCGGTGATGTGGGTATACCCCTGCAGGTATGGGAGGTCAAGCCCTGTGCCAGCACCAACAATAAGTATAGCGTCATCAGGTTGGGCCTGCAGCAGTTCGATGGAGCGCTTTCGGTACTTGCGGAAGATACGGTCCGCGACAAGGTCGTAAATGGGCAGGTATACCGTATAGCGCAGCCGGTTCCAAGTGTTGGTGTTGAGACTCATTTTTTCATAGGTTATTTTGCATGCTTAAAATTACCTACGTACTCCTGCACAAGACTTACAGATTTTGAAAGGAAGTTTATAAATATTGAATCCTGACCTCATAGCATCTTCTAGCCCTATGCGTGCCTGATAATTCGCCTATTCTTTAAGATGGAGCGCAGCAGGTGGTTGGCTATATCTAGACAGCACGTGAGAATTTTAAAAAAGCGGTATAGAAAAAGCGGCCAGAGTCCTGCGAATAGCTCACACTCGCGGGACGCGAGCGAGGGCAAGAATATTGAGGTCAAACCGTCTTAAAACAATTTAACACACAACAATTTAACACTTCAGTTTACTTCTCCCTCTCAATAGTATAAGCGATGAGTTGCTCCAGCGAGGTGCGGGACGGGGAGGCGGGGAAAGTATGGAGAATGGCGAGTGCCTCGGCGTGATACTGGTTCATGGCCTCGATGGTGTACTGTATACCGCCGGAGGCTTTCACATAATCGATCACCTGCTGCACACGCTTGTTGTCGCCGTTGTTGTTCTTCACGTTGTAGATCACACGGCGGCGGGTCATCCAGTCAGCTTCGCGGAGGGCATGGATCAACGGCAGGGTCATCTTCTTTTCCTTGATGTCTATACCTACCGGCTTGCCAATCTCAGCGGTACCGTAATCGAACAAGTCATCTTTTATCTGGAAGGCAATGCCTACCTTTTCGCCGAACAAACGGGCTTTCTCTATGTCTTCTACCGAAGCTCCTGCAGAGGCAGCACCTACGGCACAACAGGAGGCAATGAGAGATGCTGTTTTCTGGCGAATGATATCGAAATACACCGACTCGTCTATATCCAGACGTCGGGCTTTTTCGATTTGCAGCAGCTCCCCTTCACTCATTTCCTTCACGGCATTCGACACAATCTTGAGCAGTTCGTAGTCATCGTTCTGTAGCGAAAGCAGCAGGCCTTTGGAGAGCAGGTAATCGCCTACCAGCACGGCGATCTTGTTTTTCCAGAGGGCGTTTACGGAGAAGAAACCGCGACGGTAGTTGGCGTCGTCCACCACGTCGTCGTGCACGAGCGTAGCCGTGTGCAGCAGCTCGATCAGGGCCGCCCCGCGGTAGGTGGCATCGCCGATGGCGTCGCCGCGGAAGAGCTTGGCCATAAAGAACACGAACATCGGCCGCATCTGCTTGCCTTTGCGCTTCACGATGTAGCTCATGATCTTGTCGAGTAGCAGCACCTTGGACTTCATCGAAGTCCTGAACTTTCTCTCGAACAGCTCCATTTCCTGCGCAATGGGCGCTTGTATTTCCTTTAGGCTAATGCTCATGTGTTATTCCGCAATATTACTATGTGCAGGTGTGGTATCCAAACAAGTGCTCTAATTCAGCGTTTAAATATATGAATATAGAACAGGTGCCGCACCCCTACTAAACAAGCCAGTCAGTCGCAGGTTTGCCGCACGTCTAAAATAACTATATTGCCCTCTGATAACTCAAAAACACCATGGCAGATACACTCAAAGTAGACTTCGTTGTATACCCGGAGCATGAGCGGCCTTTTACCGCTGACGCCACCTACACCCAAGACGGAAACAAAAAGCCGGTGGTCATCTACACCCACGGCTTTAAGGGCTTCAAGGACTGGGGCCATTTTAACCTGCTCGCCAAGTATTTCAGCGAACGTGGTTTTGTGTTTATCAAATTCAACTTCTCCCACAACGGCACCTCCATCGACAACTTTTCTGACCTGCACGACATGGAAGCCTTCGGGCGCAACAACTTCAGCATAGAGTTGGAAGACCTGAAGTCGCTCATCAACTTGGTGCATGATGAAGAGGGTCCGCTGCCACAGAAAGAAATGGACTTGGATCGCATCTACCTGATCGGACACAGTCGAGGAGGCGGCTCTGTCATTCTCAAAGCAGCCGAAGACACACGCGTGCGCGCCGTGGCAACTTGGGCGGCTGTCAATAACTTTGACCAGCGCTGGGACGAACTGGAGAAGGAGTCTTGGAAAAAGGAGGGCGTGCAGTGGGTGACCAATGCCCGCACAGGTATACGAATGCCGCTCTATTACCAAATTGTGGAGGACTACCTAGCTAACGTGGAGCGGCTTGAGATACCGAAAGTAATCAAAAAAATGCAGCAGCCACTGCTTATTCTGCATGGCGAGGAGGATGAGACCCTGCCCGTACAAATGGCCCATGACCTGCATGCTTGGAAGCCCGACGCAGAGCTGCATTTGCTCCCCGGCGCCGACCACTCCTTCGGCGGCCAACACCCTTATGAGCAGGAGGAACTCCCCCTAGCGGCCCGTGCCGCAGCTGATTTGAGCATCACTTTTTTCCAGCGGCATGCCTAAGCTATACCTGCTGCTGGGCGGTAACCTCGGTGATCGCATCGGCTATCTTACCCAAGCACGAGAGCTGCTTGCCTCCCAAATCGGCCCCATTACAAAGAGCTCCGGGTTGTATGAAACAGCTGCATGGGGAAAAACAGACCAACCCGCTTTTTTGAATCAAGTGCTCGAGCTACAGACTGCGCTAACACCCGAGCAGGTGCTGCAGGGAATAAACCAGATTGAGCACGAACTGGGCCGGGTGCGCCAAGAGCACTGGGGCGCACGCGTGATCGACATCGACATCCTCTTCTACGACAACTTAGTGTTGCAGACCCAGCGCCTCACCATCCCCCATCCGCAACTGCATTTGCGCCGCTTCACGCTGCTGCCCCTCGCAGAAGTTGCCCCTAGCCTGACACACCCTGTTTTAGGTATAAGCATAGACGATCTGCTTAAAAACTGCCCGGATCCTTTGGAGGTACGGCTATTGGAGCAGCCTTAAAAAGCAGCGACTCACATCATTGGCCTAAAATCCCACAGGTCTACCCACTTAGTAACATGCTTCTACACAAGTGTTAAAAAATTCTGTATATTTATAGCTTTGTAGAAACGGATTAATCCGTGCAAATCTATACCTTGCTCCAATTGCTACCGGCAGCTACAGACTGCCGCAAGTCGGAAACCTAACACCCGGGCACAGCCGCTATCCACATGAAAGATCTACTCACCATTATTAATACAGAACGAAGTAGCCTCCTCCGTGGCTTTATAGTTGTGTTTATGCTGGTGCTTCCTTTTTCTTTTATTCCTTTCATAGCCAGACAGGGATTCTCGGCTCAGACCATCAGCCAGTCTCTTCCGGATGCGATGTTGTATGCGGCAATTTTTGCGTTGGGCCTGATTATCGTAGCGCTGCTCAACAACTATGAAAAGCTTTTGCAAAAAAAGCGGCTGTATGATCTTCCAGCTTTTACTGCCCTGCACTTTAATGGCGCCGTAGAGGGATACAACTCTATCATCAAGGAACTGTCCACTTATCTGATCGGCAAAGCCGGCGACTACTTCTTTCGGGTCAACATTGCAGACACCAGCCGCAAACTGGTTAAAATCGAGATATCCCCTTTGGTGTATATTGGCCAAGACACAGACTTGCTTCAAAAGCTAATACAGGAACTGGATCTGCGCGAGGAGCTCTATCTTTCTAAAGTGCTCTCCTTATCGGAGGAGAATCTACAGCAAAGCGACCTGCTTCTAACTGAAATAAACCGGCTTGCAGGCGAACTGGCCAGTGCAGGCGTTACGCCCTTAGAGGTTAACGACATCAGCCTATCCATCAATTAAGTCTGAACCACTCAATCAGCTAAACGAAAAAGTCCCTTTCCGACAAATCAGTCAAAAAGGGACTTTTTGTTATAAATTACGTCCGGTTACTCCACAGAGCTTACTTCTGCCGTACGCTCAATTTTTTTCACCAGTCCCTGCAACACTTTACCCGGTCCGCATTCCACAAAGTGCGTGGCACCGTCGGCCACCATCTGCTGAACCGACTGCGTCCAGCGCACTGGAGCTGTCAACTGGCTGATCAGGTTTTGCTTAATTTCCTCTGGGTTTGTGTGTGGCATCGCGTCTACGTTCTGATAGATGGGGCAGATACCTTGGCTGAACGTCGTCTCATTGATTGCCTTGGCCAGCTCTTCCTCGGCTGGTTTCATAAGCGGCGAGTGAAAGGCTCCTCCTACCGGTAGTGGCAGGGCACGCTTGGCACCGGCCTCTTTCATTTTTTCGCAGGCCACTTCTATACCTTTGTTAGAACCCGAAATCACCAACTGGCCCGGGCAGTTATAGTTTGCCGCTACCACAACTTCACCCTCTATGGAGGCGCATACCTCCTCTACCTTCGCATCTTCCAAGCCAAGTATAGCCGCCATGGTAGATGGATTGGCCTCACAGGCCGCCTGCATAGCCATTGCTCTCTTGTACACCAAGCGAAGACCGTCTTCAAAGCTCAGCACCTTGCTGGCCACCAGTGCCGAAAACTCACCCAGCGAGTGACCTGCCACCATATCCGGATGAAAATCTGTGGCAACGGCTGCCTGCGCCACGGAGTGCAGGAAAATAGCCGGCTGCGTTACTTTGGTCTGTTTCAGCTCCTCATCGGTGCCGTTGAACATGATCTCGGTGATATTGAAACCAAGTATCTCGTTTGCCTGATCGAACAGCTGGCGAGCGGCTTCGTGCTGCTCATACAGGTCCTTGCCCATACCTACAAATTGTGACCCCTGTCCTGGGAAAACGTATGCCTTTTTCATGCTAATGTTTATTGTTAATATTTGATTGCCAGTTGATGATTGTTGATTGGTTAAATTGTTAAATGGCTGAGTGTAGTCTTTGGGGGTCTGGTTTATACCTATCCTGAATGATTATACAGGTATAGCCCATGCTCACTGTCGTTCATACCTATCCCACTTATACTTGGCTCTGAGGCACAAACCCCACAAATGCAGCCAAAACTTGCCCCAAGCAAAAGCTAGGCAACAATTTAACCATCAACAATTAAACGATTCAATTTAAAACGCCACAAACCTCGCCCGTTCTTCGGGGCTTGGCAGCAGGCAGGCTTCGTCACGGCCGGCGATGCGGTAGCGGTGCTTCGCTATGAAGCGGTACACAAAATCGCGGAAAGATAAGGGAATAAACCTGAAATAGTAAAGTACTGCCCACGGAAAATTGAGGTGGCGGGCGATGCGGAGGGCGGCTTCGGACTCGGTGTAGAGCCGGCCGTTTTCATAAAAAAGAATGGAATCAGGCAGCGGAGTAGGTATTTGCTCTTGAGGCACAATTTGCTCTACCAAACCTGACTGCAGGGCTGCGAAATGCAGATTCTGACGCTTGTTGTAACGGAGTGCAAGCTGGATGCTGGCCTGGCAAAAGCCGCAGGTGCCATCGTAAAACACGATGGGCAAACCTTGCAGCCGTTCCATTTCCTCTTTTGTCATTAGCGTACGATCTCTACCCAGCCTTTGTACTTGCTACGCGCTCTAGCTGGGTCAATGGTTATAAATTCTACTTCAGCTTCATAGTAATAAACACCGTCGTTCAGTCGATTGCCATCGCTATCGGTACCCGGCCAGTTTATATACGCGTCGTCACTGCTTTCGTATACCTTCACCCCCCACCGGTTGAACACCGAGAAATTAGTCGAGCGAATAAAGAGCGCCCGCGGATCTGGCCGGAACACGTCATTTTTACCATCGCTGTTAGGCGTAATAATGTTTGGCAGCAGGAAGAAGAAGCAATTGTCTTTACACTCCTCGTTACTCGGAGCGCTCTCTTCACCTGCCGAGCTCGTCGCTGTCACATAGTAGCAACCAGCAAATGACTCCAGTCCGGTATGGGTATAGGTCATCTCCTCGGTTGTCGCCAGTTGGCGGTATTCGGTTTCACCCGGCCCTCTGAAGTACACGGTATAAAAGTCAATTTCGTCGGTGCAGTCGCCTGTTGTCTGTGGCACCCAGTTCAACACATTCTGATACGGTGGCTGGGTTGGGTTCGCAAAAAAGGCCTCGCAGTCGAGTATATCGAGGGTTAGCTCCGGCGGACAGATGATAAGCGGCAGTTCCACGCAAACCTGCTGACTAAAATTGCGAAGCGGTTCCGGCAGGCCTTCAATTTGATAGGTCCCCTGTGTGCGCACCACATAGCAATAGGTCTGACCCCGCTCGAGTGGCGCCGAGCTGGAACCGCGATCTGTGAATGTACCACCCGTAGCGGTAGCGGTTACACTGCCGATTTCCACTAGGTCGTTGCCGACCACACGGTACACCTGATGCTCCAGCGCCTCGTTTCGCCATGGCACATTGTAGGTCCAGTTGAGGGTGATAGCCAAGTCATTCTGCGTACTGGTTGGCTCTGCGGCCAACCGTACGCTTGAGGCTGATGTGCTGTCGCGAAGCAAGTCCGGTGTAGGGCCACCCGCCGTGCGTGTGCTATAGAACTCCAGCTTATAACGGTATGCGTTTTCCTCGGTATTCAGACCGCTGTTTACAAACACGGTATCAGTAAGTCGTCGTGAGGTGAATACCCGCTGGTAGCCGCCGCCCTGCTCCTGCCCTACTTTGCGGTATAGTCTGTATTCAAACGGGGCGTTCAATCGGTCAACGCCTGCGCCAGGCTGGGTCCAACGCACCGTGATCTGGCCATTGCTGACATCCGTGCGGTCCACCGTTACATTGGTGATGTAAGGTATGTCTCGATCGAGCGCCACGCAGGCCTCTATAGAGGCAATACTTTTGCCTCCGCCCGGTGCAGGGAACTCAGCGTAAATCACATAGCAGTACTCGGCACCAGCTTGGAGCCCTTGCCCATCATTATCGTCTAGAAACTCTGTGCGTTCTTTGCCTACTTCACCTATCAACACATAGCCCGTACTTGCCGGCACCCCTGTTTCGCAAGGCCCCGGACGCCAACCAGAAGGCCCTTCCCGCCTGTAGATGCGGATGGTAGAAGCATTCTGACAGGTATACTGATCCCACGTCAATCGGACGGTACGGTCTTGGGCAGTTGCCACTAGGTTCTGCGGAGGCGGCCCCACCACCGTAATACGGTAGGGTTGCAGGTCAGCCAGCTGCCTCGAAGGGGGCGGCGGATTATCCTCGGCACGGAACACAAGCTGGTATGGCTGCGCCCGCACGTCCTCGCAGGTGGTGCTCCAAACCAAGCGTCCGGCTGCGCGTCCGTCTTGGTTTACAGTCTGGTTGAAAGTAGCCGGTGGTATGATACCGCCAGTACCAGCCGCCGTCAATACGATGCGGTGGCCATCAGGGTCAGTGGCTGTGATGGTCGTGCTTAGGGTCGTGCCCGCTACAATACAGGTGTCGCGCGGCGTCAGCACAGGAGGCTGGTTTCGGGCGTCCACTACCAAGATCTGCATGTCACGGACCACACGGCTAATCAAAACGGCGCCTCCCCCGGGGGTGACGCGCCATTCCTCCACCACAAAGGCTACGTTATACTCGCCCAGTTGGCAGGGGGCATCCCATGTCAGCTGACCGGTTAGAGGGTCCAGTGTGAAAGTAGCGGGACCTGTGTTGTTTGAGTTACGGCAACTCCCGACCAGATTTGGGTCTCGATAACCCGGGGCATTGGTGATAACACCCGCCGTATTGCGATACTGGGGCTGAACCAGTTTAAAAGCCAAGCTGTCGCCGTCAGCATCAACGGCGCCAGGGTTATGTACCCAACGCTCCCCTGCTGTAGCTTCGTCAATAGGCGCCACGGTCAGAACTGGCGTACTGTTCAGACCTCGCAAAGGATTGATGGAGATAGTCGTAGAGATAGCGAACGTAAGCTGGTCCGTAGGGGCAGCGAGGTTCAGGATGCCCCCGTTTCGGTTTTCGCCAACCCATGTTACCGTATAGGTACCTGCGTTGGCATAGGTATATTCCCATTCATACACCGCCCGGTTTACATCGGGCTTTACAACAGTTGGGCCAATGCGGTCTACCCGTACGGTATTACCGTCGCCCATCGAGATGTTTACAAAAGGGTCTTCGGCCGGAGAGCTTATCTTATTAAAGATAACCATGGTGAAGAAGAATTTCCGAGGATTCGGATTTGGACCGCTGTCGGCCCGAGCAGTGATGTCACCCGCTCTGATGTGAGTTGCCTGTGCCTCGAATGCATACCCCAACAACAAGATCAACACCAACAGCGCAATGCGGCCAGGCAAGCAATACCTCAAGCGTAAACTATTTGGCATAAGCGTAGGATTAGGTTTGGCGCTGAACAAAGGTAAAATGAAAACTGATATTTTACCTTTTTATTATCAACAAAAGCAAGAAAAGTGGGTTTATACTATATGGTTTTCAGTCCTACGCATAGCAATTTAGATTGATTCAAAATATACTATTTAAATTGTTTTATACGGGCTCTGCATGTACCTTTGGGCATTAAAAAGCATTCATTACTTAACCTTCTAACAAATACAGATGAATTGGTTTACTAAAACGTTTTCCAGTACAATCGGCCGCAAGATCATCATGTCTATCACAGGTCTTTTCCTGTGTTCTTTCTTGGTAGTGCACCTAATAGGTAACTTGACGCTATTCAAAGGTGATGACGGTGTGACATTTAACTTATATTCACACTTCATGGCGAATAACCCTATCATCCGCACGATGGAGATTGTTCTGGTGTTAGGCTTCGTTTTCCACATTTATGATGCCCTGGTGCTGACACGTCGCAATAAGACGGCTCGCCCTGTTGGCTATTCGGAAAACCACCCACAGGAGAACTCTAACTGGTCTTCCCGCAACATGGGCCTGCTCGGCACAGTTATTCTTGTTTTCCTGATCATCCACCTTTGGAATTTCTTCGTACCTGCCCGCTTTGGCGGTGTAGCGGGTCTTGAGGGTCTTGAAGGTGTTGTGATCGACAATGTAGACTATGACAACCTATACCTGAAGGTCGTGCAATCTTTCCAGATCTGGTGGTATGTGGTGATTTACGTGATCGCCATGGTGGCCTTGGCTTACCACTTGATCCATGGTTTCCAGAGCGCATTCCAGACGCTTGGCCTGACGCACAAGAAATACACACCGTTCATTAAGACTTTCGGTGTTATTTTTTCTGTTTTGGTATGCTTTGGCTTTGCCATCATTCCGATATACTTCTTTTTCGCGGCATAACATTAACTTTCAAAAGTTGCTATGATATTAGATTCGAAAATCCCGGAAGGCTCTTTAGCAGAGAAATGGGATAAACATAAATTCAATGTGAAGCTGGTAAACCCAGCCAACAAACGTAAATACGACATCATTGTAGTGGGTACTGGTCTTGCCGGTGCTTCTGCTGCTGCTACTCTTGGCGAACTGGGCTATAACGTGAAAGCGTTCTGCTTCCAGGATTCCCCTCGCCGTGCGCACTCTATCGCCGCACAGGGTGGTATCAACGCCGCTAAAAACTACCAGAACGACGGTGACTCGATCTTCCGTCTGTTCTACGACACCATCAAAGGTGGTGACTACCGCGCTCGTGAGGCTAACGTATACCGTCTGGCGCAGGTGTCAGTTGACATTATTGACCAGTGTGTGGCGCAAGGTGTGCCTTTCGCCCGTGAGTACGGAGGTTTGCTAGCCAACCGTTCGTTCGGTGGTGCTCAGGTATCGCGTACGTTCTATGCACGTGGCCAAACGGGACAGCAGCTGCTATTAGGCGCTTACTCTGCCCTGAACCGTCAGATCGCTTACGGCAAAGTGAAGATGTTCCCTCGCACCGAGATGCTTGACCTTGTGATGGTGGACGGCAAAGCCCGCGGTATTGTGGTGCGAAACCTGATCACTGGTAAAGTAGAATCGCACAGCGCGCATGCGGTGGTGCTGGCAACCGGTGGCTACGGCAACGTGTTCTTCCTTTCTACCAACGCAATGGGCTCAAACGCCACAGCGGCTTGGAGAGCTCACAAGAAAGGCGCTTTGTTCGCTAACCCTTGCTTCACACAGATTCACCCAACCTGTATACCTGTTTCCGGAGAATACCAGTCTAAACTGACGCTGATGTCAGAGTCCCTGCGTAACGACGGCCGTGTTTGGGTTCCTAAGACAGTTGAGATTGCCCAGCGCCTGCGCAAAGGCGAGATTACCGTTAACGATATTAAAGAAGAAGACCGCGACTACTATCTGGAGCGCAAATACCCAGCCTTCGGTAACCTCGTACCGCGCGACGTGGCATCACGCAACGCGAAACTGATGTGTGACGAGGGACGTGGCGTGGGTGCTTCCGGTCTAGCCGTATACCTTGATTTTGCGGATGCCATCAAGCGTGAAGGCCAGCCGGCTATCGCTGCCAAGTATGGTAACCTGTTTGAGATGTACGCCAAGATCACGGACGAGAACCCATACGAAAAACCAATGCGTATCTACCCTGCCGTGCACTACACCATGGGTGGCCTTTGGGTGGATTACAACCTGATGACCAACATACCGGGTCTGTACGCGACTGGAGAGTGTAACTTCTCTGACCACGGTGCTAACCGCCTCGGTGCTTCTGCCCTTATGCAGGGTCTGGCTGATGGTTACTTCGTGATTCCTTACACCATCGGTGACTACCTAGCGCAAACTCCTTATGATAAAGTAAGCGTAGACCACCCTGCCTTTAAAGAAGCGGAGCAAAACGTGAAAGCCACTACTGACCGTCTCCTTTCTATCAAAGGAAACCGCACAGTGGATGATTTCCACAAGGCACTTGGTTTGATCATGTGGGATTACTGCGGTATGGCCCGTAACGCCGAAGGTCTTCAGTTTGCCAAACAGGAGATCCGCAAGTTGCGCGATGAGTTCTGGCAGAACGTGAAAGTAACCGGCGTAAACGAAGAGCTGAACCAGACTCTGGAGAAGGCACATCGCGTTGCTGACTTCTTGGAACTCGGCGAACTGATGGTAGACGACGCTCTGCACAGAAACGAGTCTTGTGGCGGCCACTTCCGTGAGGAGTACCAGACGCCTGAGAACGAAGCTCTGCGTGACGACGAGAACTTTGCCTATGTGGCTGCTTGGGAGTATACCAACAACGACGGTAACCCGATCCTGCACAAAGAGGAACTGAAGTTCGAAAACGTGAAGCTAACGCAGCGTAGCTATAAGTAATGATTAATTAATAATTAGGAATGAGTAATGGGCTTGGCAGCAGGCAATTAGAAATTCTTAATTCATAATTCTTAATTCGTAATTAATAAAGAAATGGCTGGAAGTAATCCAAATGCTAAACCAATGGACCTCACATTGAAGATTTGGCGCCAAAAAGATAAAAACTCGGCAGGTCAGCTGGTAACCTATCCACTGAACGGTATATCTCCGGATATGTCTTTCTTGGAAATGCTGGACGTGCTTAACGAAGAACTGCTGGTGAAAGGCGAAGAGCCTGTTGCCTTTGACCATGACTGCCGCGAAGGTATCTGCGGTATGTGCAGCTTGTTCATCAACGGCCGTGCACACGGTCCAGAGCGCGGAACAACCACTTGCCAGTTGCACATGCGTCACTTCAACCACGGCGACACCATCACGATCGAGCCTTGGAGAGCAGCCGCTTTCCCGGTGCACAAAGACTTGATCGTAGACCGCTCTGCCTTCGATCGTATTCAGCAAGCCGGCGGTTACGTATCTGTGAACACGGGTGGTGTACCTGACGCAAACGAGATTGCTATACCTAAGACAATTGCTGACAAAGCGTTTGATGCCGCTACCTGTATCGGATGTGGTGCCTGCGTAGCAGCTTGTAAGAATGCCTCTGCTATGCTCTTCGTGAGCGCGAAGGTGTCTCAGCTGGCTATGCTGCCACAAGGTAAGGTAGAGCGCAAAACACGCGTGGAAAACATGGTGGCCCAGATGGACGTGGAAGGCTTCGGTGCCTGCTCTAACATTGGTGCTTGTGCCGCTGAGTGCCCAGTGGGCATTTCACTCGACAACATCGCCATGATGAACCGTGAGTATCTTGGAGCAAAAGCAAGCTCAGAGAACGTTTAGTTAGCCTGATTCTATTAGCTCGGAAGGCGAGGCAGGAAACTGTTCTCGCCTTTTGCTTTTTGTGATAGCGAAATCTTAGGAATACCTTTACCATCCTAAACAGTGAAGCATACTCCCTGTTTAAAGAGAAACACCAGATACACTCTATGATTACCATCATTACCGGCACCAACAGACCAGCATCTAATTCAAGAGCGGTAGCCAACCTCTACGCGCGCCTATTAGAGCAGCACAAACAGCCTCACCAGATTCTGGACTTGGCTGACCTGCCTGCAGATTTCACCAGCTCAGCGCTGTACGACAATATTGGAACGAATGAGGCCTTTAACCAGCTAAGCAGTTTGATCGGGAGCTCTGATAAATTCGTTTTCGTGGTGCCGGAGTACAACGGCTCCTTTCCGGGTGTGCTCAAGGCCTTTATAGACGGGCTAGCTTATCCAAATACTTTCCGCAACAAGAAAGCGGCTTTGGTAGGTATATCTTCAGGCGTGCAAGGCAGTGGGCTCGCCATGAGCCATCTGACCGATATCTTTAATTACTTAGGCATGCACGTACTGGCACTAAAGCCCCGCCTTGCCCAAATCGAGAAGCACTTTGACGGTACTGCCATCACCAATGAGCTATACCTTGAGCTTTTAAATCAGCAGATAGATCAGTTCATCCATTTTTAAAAGCAAGCGCTTCAACTCCTGTGCGGATACCCATGCGCAAACACGCTATACTCGCTATATTGATTAACCTTTCGATTGTAGCTTTATTGGTATATAAGGTGTGGACTGGCAATGATAAGGCTCCGATTTTGTTTATGCTTGTTTACCCAGTCTTATTACTGATCAACCTAACAGTTTGGACCATATTAAAGAAAATGCACAAGCCAGAGGCTACAATTTACAAGGATACTGTCTTACTACTGCTTTTACTTTTTATACCTGCTATTTTTCTTTCAGCCCTATTCTAAATAGAAGTTTCAGGTATAGGTATAAAACAAAATAGCCCGCAAGTGAGTGCGGGCTATTTGCATTATTAGAAAACAGGAATAATTAGTCTACATTATCATGCAGGAAACGGTTGTCTCCCAAGATCTCGTTGTCGTCATTGAGATTGAAACGAGAGATGTTGCGCTCAGAAGAGTGTGCAACAGAGTCTAGCGCCACGTTGCGACGCAGGTAGGCCGGAACATCCAGCTTCTCTTTAATAGCCTCACTGGTAGTCATGTCAGCGCTAAGTCTCTTTAGCATTTCACGTCGCTCCTGCGCTTTGCGGTCCATCAGCTCACGCTGTTCAGTACGGCGTTTTTCTTCGAGGGCGGCATAGTCTTCCTGCTGTGGGGCAGAACCGAAGTTATTGCCATACTCTTGTGTGGTTGAACCCTCTAGGTTGAACACACGACGCTGTGGCTGTTGCGGCTGAGGTGTCTGCTGTTGCTGCGGAGCTTGCGGCTGTTGTGGGGCAGGCTGTGGCTGCTCTACTACCGGGCGACGCATCTCGAACTGCTGCTGTACAGGCTGCTGTGGCGCAGTCACAACAGGGGCTACCACAGGCTCCGGCACAAAGTTCACCATTTTAGGCTGCTCAGGCTTTACCGGCTCAGCCACCTCTATTGGCTTCTGGCTGTTAAGGTCGAAGATCGTTTTTTTTGGCTCGATGATGGATTCCGCGTCACTGGCAAAACCAGTGGCGATAACCGTCACACGAATGCTCTGGCCCAGTGAAGAATCGATACCGTGACCAAAGATTACTTCTGCTTCCTGACCGGCTTTGTCTTGGATGTACTCCGTGATTTCAGTCAGTTCGTCCATTTCCAGTTCGGCCTGCTCACCAGACATAATGGAAAGCAATATTTTCTGCGCACCGTGGATATCGGTGTTGTTCAACAATGGAGAAGAAAGCGCCTCTTCTGCGGCACGAAGGGCGCGGCCTTCGCCTTCTGTCGTTGCAGAACCCATCACTGCAGCTCCAGAATCTTTCATTACCGTTTTAACGTCTTCAAAATCGACGTTGACTTCGGCTGTAACAGTAATAATTTCAGCAATTGATTTAGCAGCTGTGGTCAACACGTTGTCAGCCTTTGCAAAAGCTTCACGGATGGTCAGGTTACCGAACATCTCGCGCAGCTTGTCATTCAGGATAACAAGGATCGTGTCACAGTTTTCGCTCAGCTCCTTGATACCGTTCTCAGCGGCCGTCTTCTTTTTCTTGCCTTCAAACACAAAAGGCGCAGTCACAATACCCACTGTCAGGATGCCTAACTCTTTGGCAACTTTAGCAATTACAGGAGCTGCACCGGTACCAGTTCCACCGCCCATACCGGCCGTGATAAACACCATTTTGGTATCATTGCTGAGCAACTCGCGTATCTCTTCCTTGCTCTCAAGGGCTGCGTGCTTTCCTTTCTCAGGGTTGGCTCCAGCACCCAGACCTTCGGTCAGGTTCAAGCCTATTTGAAGTTTGTTCGGTACGCTACTGCTTTTCAAGGCCTGCATATCCGTATTGCAAATCACGAACTCTACGTCCTTGATGCCTTGGCTATACATGTGGTTTACCGCGTTGCTGCCCCCGCCCCCGACGCCAATCACCTTGATGATGGACTTACCGTTTGCCGGCAGGTCAAAACTGTACATTGAAGTCATGCTAAAATCTCCTGCTATTATGGGTTTCTAATAATTTTGCTTCTATTTAGTCTATGTCGTCCGACAAAAGACCTTTGATTCTGTCGAGAAAACCTTTGCCGCTGCTTTCTTTGCTTGCGGTTTTAGTTACTACTCTGTTGTACTCTTCATGCTGCTGCACTTCCACGTGTTTTTCCTCGCGCTGGTCAAGTGACTGATAGCCTGCCAGCACAAGACCTACGCCTGTTGCGTGCATTGGGCTCTTCACGGCATCGATCTTCGATTTGCCCAAGTGCTCATTCGGATAGCCAATGCGGGTATCCATTCCGGTGATGTACTCTACCAGCTGCACCAAGTTCTGCAATTGCGCGCCTCCGCCCGTAATTACTATACCTGCGGCAAGGCTGTTACTGTATCCTGACCTAACAATCTCTGCATAGATCAGTTCAACAATCTCCTCCATTCTCGCTTCTATAATATAAGCAAGGTTTTTCAGAGAAATCTCTTTCGGTGTACGGTCGCGTAGTCCCGGAATCGAAACGATCTCATTCTCAGAGGCTTCGTCGGCAATCGCCTTTCCGAACTTCACTTTCAGCTGCTCTGCTTGGTTCTGCATTACCATGCAGCCCTGCTTAATATCGGACGTGATGATATTGCCCCCGAAAGGAAGAACTGCCGTATGTCGGATAATATTGTCTTTGAAAATGGCAAGGTCCGTCGTACCGCCGCCAATGTCCACAAGAGCCACCCCTGCTTCTTTCTCCTCGTCGCTCAGTACTGACATGCTCGAAGCCAGTGGTTCCAGTATCAGATTGTCAATCTCCAGTCCGGCACGGGCGATACATTTGTTGATGTTACTGATGGCATTTGACTGCGCCGTGATGATATGGAAGTTACCCTCCAAACGCACACCAGACATACCTACCGGATCGGTGATTCCTTCTTCGTAGTCCACCTTGTACTCCTGCGGCATCACATGAATGATTTCACTTCCCGGAGGCGTCACCAAACGGTACATGTCGTTTGTCAGACGGTTCACATCATCAACGGTTATCTCGTCGTCAGTTACCTGACGGGTGATGCTGCCATTGTGCTGCAGGCTCTTGATGTGCTGCCCGGCAATGCCCACGTTGACCACCTTGATGTTGATGCTCGCCTGATCCTCGGCCTGCTGAACGGCTTTCCTGATCGCCTCTACGGTTTTGTCGATGTTGCTGACAATACCGCGTACCACCCCTTCCGAAACAGCCTTCCCCATTCCAAGGATCTCCAGCTTTCCATACTCATTCTTCCGACCAACAAGTGCGCAAACTTTGGTTGTGCCGATGTCCAAGCCTACTACTATTTTGTCGTTCTGCATATGCTGTATATGTTATTCACAAATAATCTGATCTTCGTACTCCACATTGACTCTCTTATATTTGTCCCAGCCCATCACGGGCAGCACCTCTTTATAAAAGACCATCAACTTTTTAAATTTCTGTTCCGCTTCGTCCGGTTTTCCAAACTCAATGGTGTGCTCCCCTACCTGCGGCAGGAAAGATACGCTGCCCTTCTCATCGATATGCATCTGGGCTAATTGGGCTTTCCAAAACTGATCGGTTTCAATGAACCGCAGTAAGGAAAGATAGGCTTGGCCTGTAGAGTCCTGAAAGAAATCCCTGCCGAACGGTCTGCCGGACTGGGTTTTCGTAATAGGTATAACACGAGCGGTGTATCTTTCGGAGAGGGGCAGCATGTTTCCCTCTGCATCTATGTAGACATCCTGATCTGGTCGTATAATTCTAGCTATAGGCCTGTTTTGTTTTATGCTTACTTGGATGTTACCGTCGAGCCCTCTGAACACCTCCGCCTCTTTTACAAAGCTATGCGCTTCGATGCGCTTTTCAAGGTTTTTCAGATCGATCTGCTGGTTGGGCAAGCCTTCCAATTTTCGCTCACCTTCACGGGTCAGAAGGTCTCTGACTTCTTCATCCCCAATAAAGTAATTATTGTACTCATTATCAATTGTTATTGACACTTTCTCACACTTTTTTTCATTTTGGCGAGAAGAGGCAAATCCTGCAAGGGCAGCGATCGTAACCACGCTACAACATGCAAAAATTAAAGATTTTATTTTACTATTCAAGCCCATTTCAGTTATTTTCTAAAATATTTTTTATAGGCTTCACTAATGTATCGATATCTCCGGCTCCTACAGTCGCCAGCACCTCAAAATCAGCGTTTTCAGCTAAATAAGCCGCCACGTCCTCTTTGTGCAAAAGTTGTTTTTTTGGACCTTCTACCAAACCCAAAATCATTTCTGAAGTTACACCTTCAATTGGCTTTTCCCGTGCTGGGTAAATGTCCAGTAGTATAAGTTCATCCGCAGCGCTCAAACTCTGTGCAAACTCGGTTGCAAAGTCACGCGTGCGGCTAAATAAATGAGGCTGAAACACCACAGTCAGCTTTTTGTCCGGGTAAATGGCACGCAAAGATGTCATGAACGCGTCGATCTCTTTCGGGTGATGCGCATAGTCATCAATGTATATCTTGCCCTGCCCCTCATACACGATTTCAAAGCGGCGCTTCACGCCTCTGTAAGTTGCCAGTGCCTCACGCAGTTTATCTTCTGACACCCCCATGATCTGACCCGCTATCAGGGCAGCCAGCGCATTCTCTACATTGTGATATCCGGGTAAAGCGAGCACCAAACGACCTATGTTACCGAAGGGTGTTTCGGCATCAAAACAGAAGCTGTACCCCTGTATTTCAAGCTGTTGTACATGACCGCCACCTTCGTTCAAGCTGTAGCGAATCACCTTAACACCGTCCTGCACTTTTTCAAGTAACCGCGGATCAATGGCGCTGTGCAAAATCAGATAGCCGCCGGGTTTCACTTGACTGATGAACTTCTGAAAGGTCCTGATCAGTTCCTCTTTGTCGCCATAAATATCCAAGTGATCGGGATCAGCCGAAGTCACGATGGCGATGTCCGGGTAGAGCGTCAGGAAAGAACGGTCGTACTCGTCGGCTTCCACCACAATCGTCTCCTGCTCAGCCGTTCCGCTACCGATCAAAAGGTTCGAGTTCAGGTTGGTCGCTATACCTCCCAAAAAGGCAGAGCAGTCCACGCCGCCTTCGTGCAGCAAATGCGTCACGATGGAGGAAGTCGTTGTCTTGCCGTGTGTACCGGCCACAGCCACGGTATAGGCTGAACCTGTGATAATGCCCAACACCTCCGAACGCTTCTTGATAGTATAGCCCTGCTCTTTCAGGTAGGCCCATTCGGTATGCTCAGCAGGTATAGCCGGCGTGAGCACCACCAAAGTAGCCGTCTTGTTTTCTAGTACTTCTTTTGGCAGCTGGTTTACATCATCTTCATAATGCACCCGGATGCCCTCCTGCTCCAGTGCCTCGGTGAGTGGGGTGCGCGTTTTGTCGTAGCCCCATACCGGAAGCCCCCGGGCATTGAACCAGCGGGCGATGGCACTCATGCCGATGCCGCCGATGCCTAGGAAATAGATATAGCTATAGTCTTCCAGTCTCACTTGATCAACTTAAACAGTTCGTTTACAATATCGACAGCGGCATTTGGCCGCGCCAGTTTCAGTATGTTTTGCGTCAGACGCTGCTGCTCTGCCTCGTTACCGGCCAGCTCCAAGGCGGCAGGTATAAGCTGTTGCTGCGCTTCAGCATCGCGCACCAACAGGGCGGCCTGCTCCTGCACCAGCGACATGGCGTTTTTGGTCTGGTGGTCTTCGGCCACGTTCGGCGAAGGCACCAGTATGCTTGGCTTACCGGCCAGACACAGCTCCGAAATCGAGAGCGCTCCGGCTCTGGATACCACCACATCGGCGGCGGCGTAGGCCAGATCCATCTGTCGGATGAAATCGAAGGCGCGTATACCTGCGTCGGCAAACGGTTTCTCCAGTTCCTGCGCCTGCGGGTAATATGCCCTGCCCGTCTGCCAGATCAGTTGATAGCCAGCGTCTGCGATCTGCTGCAGTCCAGCGGCTATACTTTGGTTGATGGTTCTGGCACCTAGGCTTCCGCCTATCACCAGTATCGTTTTCTTTTCGGAGGTCAATCCAAAGTGCAGCAAGGCCTCGCGGCGTTTGCCCTCAAGCTCCATGATGTCCTTGCGAACCGGGTTGCCCGTCATCACCAGCTTTTCGGCCGGAAAGAAGGCGTCCATGTTGTTGTAAGCCACACAGATCTTCTGCACCCGCTTTGCCAACAGCTTGTTGGTGATGCCGGCATAGGAATTTTGCTCCTGTATCAGTGCCGGTATACCTTTGGATGTCGCAGCATACAATAGCGGACCGCTGGCATAGCCGCCCACACCCACCACGGCATCCGGCTTGAAATCGCGTATAATCTTGTTCGACATCCGGATACTGGAGATCACTTTCCAAGGGAAAGAGAGGTTGTCCAGTGTGAGGCGGCGCTGCAGTCCGCTGATCCAGAGACCAACGATCTTATACCCCGCTTCCGGCACCCGTGTCATTTCCATGCGCCCGATCGCCCCCACAAACAGGATCTCCGCGTCAGGGTGCACCATCTTGATCTGGTTGGCAATGGCAATGGCCGGATATATGTGCCCGCCGGTGCCGCCACCGCTGATGATGAAACGATATGGACGTTGCGGCTTAGGCATTGGCAGTCACTTTAGCGGTTGCACCCAATGTTTCCTCAGCCTTCACGGTACGGCTCACACTCAGAATAATCCCGATGGAAATACCAGTAAAGATCAGGGAGGTTCCCCCCATACTCAAGAGCGGCAACGGCAGACCCGTAATCGGACCAAGCCCTACGGCTACGCCCATATTAATCATGCCCTGCAGCACCAAACTGAAACTAAGACCGGCTGCCAGCAAGCCTCCGAAGGCTCCGTTGCTCTTTGTGACCGTGACCAGTCCACGGTAGAGCAAGGCAAGGTATAGGAACAGCACCAAGGCGCCGCCCAGTAAACCGTATTCCTCCAGTATGATCGCATAAATAAAGTCTGAGTAAGGGTGCGGCAGAATATCGCGCTGGTCACTGTTGCCCGGACCTTTACCCACCACGCCGCCAGTAGCGATCGCGATGTAGGACTGCTCGAGCTGGAAAGCGGTTTCGGATTCGTCAAAGAATGCCTCTACCCTGCTGATCGCCGTACCCAGACGCTGACCGGCTCCCAGACCAACTCCACCTAGCATGGCACCTGCTATCACAAAAACGGCCAGCGATTTCATCGGCACACGTCCGATGAACATCAGCAACAGGCTTGTCAGGAAAAGCAACACCGCTGTGGAGGTGTTCGTCAAAGCGATCAAGGCGCAGATGAAACCTGTCCAGGCGAAGATCGGTAGCAAGTTGCGCTTCCAGTCATCGAAGAGGTTCTGTTTCTTCGAAAGCATACTGGCCAAGTAGGATATCAGCGCCAGTTTCGCCAAATCCGAAGGCTGGAAGGTCTGGTTAATCACTGGGATGGTAATCCAGCGGGACGCTTCGTTGATGTTCGAACCGAAGAAGAAGGTATAGAGCAATAGGGGCACTGACAGAATTAGCGCCACCAGCGACAGTCGGGAATAGTAACGGTAATCGATCTTGTGGGCCAGCCACATAAAGGCCAGACCAATGAAAATCAGCGAAGAGTGCTTGAACAGGAAGTACTCCGTGTTGCCGTCCTTTTGCTTGTACGCCAAGGTACCGGTAGCCGAATACACGACTGCCATGCTGATAAGCGAGAACATCAGCACGATGCCCCAAAGCACCGCGTCCCCTTTCAGGTTCCGCTGCAACCACTGCTTGATCATATTACCCTTGGCTAAAAATTAAAAACTTACTTTCTTAAAACTATCTTCTCCACGGCCTCTCTGAAACGCTGCCCCCGGTGCTCGTAATTGTTGAACAAATCGAAACTCGCGCAGGCCGGTGACAACAGCACCACATCGCCCGGCGTGGAAAGCAATTTGCCCATGCGCACCGCGTACTCCATGGAAGTAGTTTCCACCACTACCGGCACAATACGCCCGAAGGCCTCTTTCAGCTTGTCGTTGTCCTTACCCAGACAAACCAGCACTTTTACTTTCTCCTTGGCCAGCTCGGTCAGCACGCTGTAGTCGTTGCCCTTGTCCACGCCGCCCGCAATCCAGATGATCGGCTGCTTTATACCTTCTAAGGCATAGTACACCGCTTCCACGTTGGTCGCTTTCGAGTCGTTGATGTAGGTGACTTCCCTTGACACCGTGATCACCTGCAAACGGTGCTCAGCATTCTCGAAAGTCTCCAGCCCCTTTTCAATCTGGCTGTCTTCCACGCCCATCAGCTTGGCGACCGCCACTGCGGCCATCGTGTTGTACTGGTTGTGTTTACCGATCAGGGCAGAGCGCGACGCGTCGATGTCGCCCTCGAAGAACTTAATGTTTATTTTAACATGTGTTCCTTCACATAGTACTTTCGCACCTTCCGTTGCTTGGAGCGAGAATGGGACTGTGGTTCCGCCAAAAGACGCAGAATCGAACGCATTACGGATAATATCATCATCGTTGTTTAAGATAAAATAGTCCGCGCCGCTCATGTTCTGCGCGATGCGCAACTTTGAGGCGGCGTACTTGTTCATGTCATAGCCATACCGGTCTAGGTGGTCTGGCGTAATATTTAACAGTACTCCAATATGTGCTTTGAACTGGTACATGTTGTCGAGCTGAAAACTACTCAGCTCCACCACATAGTACTCGTGCTTGTTGTCAATCACTTTCTCGGCCAAGCTCTCACCGATGTTACCCGCCAGCCCCACGTTTATACCTGCGCTCTTTAGCAAGTGGTAAGTCAGCAAAGTCGTCGTGGTCTTGCCGTTGGTGCCCGTGATGCAGATGAACTTCGCGTCGGTATACCTGCCGGCAAACTCAATCTCCGATATTACCGGTATTCCTTTTTTGATCGCCTCCTGAATGATGGCCGCCTTGTCCGGTATACCCGGGCTTTTGATGATCTCGTTGGCCTCCAGTATGCGCTCAAAGGTATGGGTGCCCTCTTCGTAAGGTATAGCCGCTGTTGCCAGCTTGGCTTTGTATACCTCCTTGATCTGCCCCATGTCGGACACGAACACATCAAGCCCCTTCGCCTTGGCCAGCAATGCTGCCCCTACGCCACTTTCTCCCGCTCCGAGTATCGCTAGTTTCATGCTCGTTATCGTAGTTTCAGGGTTGCCAATGTCAAAATCGCCAGCATGATACCCACAATCCAGAAGCGCGAAACGATCTTGGACTCGTGGTAGCCGTTCTTTTGGTAGTGGTGGTGCAGCGGCGACATCTTGAAGATGCGTCGGCCTTCCCCGTATTTCTTTCTCGTATACTTGAAGTAACTCACCTGCAGCATGACCGACAGGTTCTCGATCAGGAAAATGCCGCACAGGATAGGTATCAGCAATTCTTTGCGCACAATAAGGGCCATTACTGCTATAATACCGCCTATCGCCAAACTACCTGTATCACCCATAAACACTTGGGCCGGATAAGAGTTATACCACAGGAAACCTACACAGGCTCCTACAAAGGCCAAGGCAAAAATGGTCAGCTCTCCCGAGTTCGGGATAAACATGATATCGAGATAGTCCGCGAAAATGGTGTTACCCGATACCCACGCAAAGATCGCCAGTGTCAGGCCGATAATAGCCGAAGTACCTGCCGCCAAACCGTCGATGCCGTCGGTGATGTTGGCGCCGTTGGACACGGCCGTGATCACCAGAATCACGAACGGGATGTACAGGTAGCACGACCAGTCTGCGAAAAGCGGACCCGCGAAAGAGAACAGATTGCAGTAATCGAGCTCGTTATTTTTGCGGAAAGGAATGGTTGTAATCATGGATTTGATGTCCACCCATTTGCTCGTGGCGTTCACGGCAGAAGTAGAACCATCGGTGAAAATGTACTGTCTTACGACAACATCGTCACTAAAGTATAGGGTCAAACCCACAATAATTCCTAAGCCAATCTGACCCAGTACCTTAAATTTTCCGGCCAGACCCTCCTTGTTCTTTTTGAACACTTTGATGTAGTCATCCAGAAAACCAATCAGCCCCAGCCATACCGTCGAAACGATCATTAACAGAATGTAAATGTTGTCCAGACGGGCGAACAGCAAGGTAGGAACAAGTATAGCCAACAGGATAATCAGACCGCCCATAGTTGGCGTGCCTTTCTTCTCCATCTGGCCTTCCAGGCCAAGGTCGCGAATGCTTTCGCCTACTTGTTTGCGCTGCAGTATTTTAATCAGTCGTCCGCCAAACATCATTGCGATCAGCAAGGATGTCAGCGTTGCCATACCCGCCCTGAACGAGATGTACTGGAATACACCCGCCCCCAAAAGGTCGTATTCACGGTCAAGGTATGTAAAGAGATGGTAGAGCATTTAATCTATCGTCTGTTCCTGTTTTTCTTTGTTTTATAGCTTATTTACCAAGCTGTTGCAGGGCTTCCTGCAGCACTTGTTTATCGTCGAAAGGGTACTTTATTCCCTTTATCTCCTGATAAGTTTCATGGCCTTTGCCCGCCACTAAAATGATATCGTCCTTGCCGGCCAGCATACAGGCCGTGCGAATCGCCTCTCTCCTATCCAACACACTCAGTGTCTTTTTGAAGTCGAGCGGCTTTACGCCTTTCTGCATATCCTCCAGTATCGCCTGCGGTTCTTCGAAACGCGGATTGTCCGACGTCAAAATCACCTTGTCGCTCAGGCGGCAGGCGATGTCGGCCATTACCGGGCGCTTAGTCGCATCGCGGTTGCCACCACAGCCAACTACTGTTATCACCTTCTGCAGCGGCGTGCGAATTTGCTGAATCGTGTTCAATACATTTTCCAAAGCGTCCGGCGTGTGGGCGTAGTCCACTATACCTGTAATTTGCTCGGTCTCTGACACGATGTAGTCGAAGCGACCCGCTGCTGTATCCAGACTCGAAAGCACTGTCAGCGCTTCCATTGGATCTTCTTCCAGCAACACCGCCACCCCATACGCACCCAACAGGTTGTAAGCGTTGAATGCTCCGATCAATTTCGCCCAGATCTCGTGACCGTCTATCTCCAGATGCAAACCCTGCAGCGTGTTTTCGATCAGGCGGGCCTTAAAGTCAGTTACTTTGCGCAGCGAGAAATAGCGCACGTCCGCTTTGGTATTCTGCACCATTACCGGACCGCGTTTGTCATCGGCGTTAATCAAAGCGAAGGCACCAGCCGGTAACATGTCGAAGAAAGATTTCTTGGCTTTGATGTACTCGTCGAAGGTTCCGTGGTAGTCGAGGTGGTCGTGGGTGATGTTGGTGAACACGCCGCCTGCAAAGTTTATACCTGCCACACGCTGCTGCACCATGGCATGTGAACTCACTTCCATAAAAGCATAGGCGCAACCCGCCTTCACCATCTTATCCAACAGCGCATTCAGCGACACGGCATCAGGCGTGGTATGCGTCGACGGGATCACCTCCTCGTCGATCTGATTTTGCACCGTGGAAATCATGCCCACGTGGTAGCCCAGTTCACGGAACAGCTTGTGCAGCAAGGTCACCGAAGTGGTTTTGCCGTTGGTACCCGTCACGCCCACCAACTTCAGTTTGCGGGACGGATGGCCGTAAAACGCAGAAGCCATCAAGCCCAAGGCCTGACCGCTGTTTTTTACTTTGATATAAGTAACACCTTCGGCCAGTTCTGCTGGTAATTCTTCGCAAACAATGGCAACGGCCTTCGCCTCCGCGGCTTTCGCCATGAAGTCGTGTCCGTCCACCTGCACGCCGCGCATGGCCACGAACAGCACCCCTTGCTGTACCTGACGTGAGTCGAACGTAATCGACTCAACCTGCACATCCAGCGGGCCGTGGCTTTCCAGCACGGTAACGTCTTTCAATATGTCCTGCAATAGCTGCATTAGCTCAGTACAATCGTAATTTTAGTTTCTTTATTAATTTCAGTTCCCGGCTGCACAGACTGTTTCTGTACACGCTTGCCCATGCCTTCCACACTCACTTTCAGGTGCTGATTGCCCAGAATGAACAGTGCGTCGCGCAATGTCATACCGGTCACGTCAGGTACCTGACCGCCTCTTACCGGGTTTGGCTCAAACTTCAGCGAGCGCATTTGCGGCGTCACGCGCACCCACTCGTCGTCATTGGTCGCCGTAGAGTGATTGCTGACACCGATCTTATTCAGAATCAGGCTCAGGTCATCGAAGCTGCCAGCTTTCACCTGTGGCAGGCTGTCTTTGTTCGGTACCACGCGGGCACGCAACGGCTGGTGCATCGCCAAGTCGCGGGCATAAGCCTTGTCAGCTACTTCCTTAAACACCGGCGCGGCCACATCGCCACCATACACATTCACCCCTCTCGGGCTGTCGATGATGACAATGCAGCTATACTTCGGGTTGTCTGCCGGGAAATAGCCTGCAAACGAAGTCGAGTAAAGCTTCACGTACTTACCGTCCTTTACCTTGCGGGCTGTTCCGGTTTTGCCAGCCACTTTATAGTCGGCACTCTTGATGTTCTTGGCGGTACCGTTTTGCACCACGCCTTCCAGCATGGCACGTACCTTCTTAATAGTTTCTTCCGAAGCGATTCGCTCGTTTAGCACCCGCGTTTGGAAGGTCTGGATTACCTGATCGGCGCGACGGATCTCCTTCACGATGATCGGCTGCACCTTCACGCCATTGTTCGCCACGGCATTGTAAAGCGCCAATGTCTGCAGCGGGGCCAACTTCATCTCGTAGCCAATCGACATGGAGGTAAGTGTGGTGCCATACCAAGTTTTATCGCTTGTGTTCTTAATATAAGGCCTTGCTTCGCCATCCATCTGAAATCCTAGCGTGCTGCTCAAACCGAACTTGTGCAGATAGTCCACAAAAGCCTGCTGATTGTCACCAAAGTTCTCCTGTATCAGTTTCGCCACCCCGATGTTAGACGATTTCTCGAATACCTCCTGCGTGGTAATCTTGCCGTAACCGCCGATTTTTACGTCAGTCATGGTCGTATTCTTAATGCGATAGGTACCGTTACCAGTATCTATTGAATCGGTCAAATCAAGGCCTGTATGCTCAAACAAAGCCAGCATGGAAGCTAGTTTGAAAGTAGAGCCCGGCTCTGTACGTCCTTGGTTACCAACCGCATAGTTATAGTCTTCGATGTAACCTCCCTTGGTTCTACCCAAGTTGGCCATCGCCTTGATCTCACCTGTCTTCACCTCCATCAGGATCACGCAACCGTAGTCAGCGTTCTTCTCCACCAAAGCTTTGTAGAGCGCGTTCTCCGCCACGTCCTGCAGGTTGATGTCGATGGTGGTTTTGATGTCGTAGCCGTTCTGCGGGGCCACTTCCGTGCCGTCGTAAATCGGTTTGTTACCGCCCGCTATACGCTCAAAAAGGGCCTCCCCATCGGTGCCCGCCAAATCGCCGTTGAAGCTGTACTCCAAACCAGCACCGTTCTTGTCTTCGTTGATAAAACCGATGGTACGCTCAGCCAGCATACCGAAAGGCTTAAAGCGCTTCTCCACTTTCTCGAAGATCACGCCGCCTTTATTCTTACCAGATCGGAAGATCGGCCAACTCGCCATCAGCTTCTTCTCCTGATAGTTGATCTGGCGGCTGTTCAGTCGGATATACCTTCTGCCGGCGTGCCGCGCATTCTTGATCTTGCGACGATAATGCTCCGGTGACTGGTCTTTGTAAAAGCGAGACAGCAACATGGCCAGCGAATCTATACCTCCGTTAAAAGCTTCCGCCTGCGCGATGGTCGGGTCAAAGGCCACACGGTAAAACGGCAGTGACGTGGCTAGAATACTCTCGTTGTCGGAGTAGATACTGCCACGGGTAGCCGGCACCGGCTGATAGCGAATGCGGCGCTCTTTCGAGATCTGCTTCCACTTGGTTCCGTCCAGCACCTGTATCTGCACGATCTTGTACACGATAGCACACGCAAAGAGGCAGACGAGCAAAAACACGATCCGCACACGCAGTACGATTTCCTTCTTAATATTCATCTTCCGCAACTTCAACTTGATAAGGTGGAGATGAACTTTCAACTAGGCCCAGCGGTGCCACGTTGCGTGCCACTTCAGACTGCTTGCTGGCGCCCATATAATCCGACTTCAGGGTGGTATAATCCGCCCGGAGGTCTTCTGTCTCTACTTTGATCTTAGCAATTTTGCGAATGGTCTTCTCGGCGTAGTGCGTGTTGCCGATGTAAAACAGGGTAATCCCTGTCATGAAAAGTACGTGCGGCAGAAAACGGGTTGGCACCCCTTCCTGAAACAGAAAATCAACGTTGGTGTATTTATCCAGCCACTTGAACAGGCTGAACCCTTTCTTTTTAGCCTTTACCTCCGGCTTTGCCTCTTCCTCTGGCTTCACGCGCAGCGTGTTGCCTTTGGGCGCGGCAGCTGTCTTAGTCATAAGGTTAGGAGCCATAGTTAAGTTTAGGTTACTACACTGTTGTTTATTCTATTTCTGCATTCGCTATCTCTTCTCTGCGATTCTTAGTTTGGCGCTGCGTGAGCGACTGTTCTCGAGCAACTCTTGTTCGGAGGGCACGATCGGCTTGCGGTTAACGGCGTCGAGCGGTTTTTTCTCGTTCCCGAAAAGGTCCTTTTCCACTTCCCCGAAAAACTTGCCCTTGGCGATAAAGTTCTTCACCAGCCGGTCTTCAAGTGAGTGGTAAGACATCACTACCAATCGTCCGCCGGGCTTGAGTACCTCGGCCGCTTGCTCCAGCATTTCCTCGAGCGCCTTCAGCTCGTCGTTTACCTCTATGCGCAGCGCCTGAAAAACCTGCGCCAGATATTTGTTCTCCTTCCCTCGCGGGGTGCAGGAGCTGATTGCTTGCTTAAACTCTCCGATCGTTTCGATCGGGTTGAGTGCCCGTTGTGACACGATCACGCCGGCCAGCGTCTTGGCGTTTTTCACTTCGCCGTAAATGCCGAAGATCTTGTGCAACTGTTCCTGACTGTAGGTGTTTACCACCTCGCTCGCCGGTATACCCGAATCCGAGTCCATGCGCATGTCCAGCGGTCCGTCGAAGCGGGTCGAGAAACCGCGTTCAGCTTCATTGAACTGGTGAGACGACACGCCTAAATCAGCAAGTATGCCGTCCACTTCTTTCACACGATATAGGCGCAGGTACTTTTTCAAATCCCTAAAGTTGGCGCGCACAAAGGTGAAAGCCGGGTTGTCAATCTTCTTCGATTGTTCCTCTGCGTCGCGGTCTTGGTCAAACGAGTAAAGCTGACCGGTTGTCAACTTGCTGGCGATTACCTTAGAGTGACCACCGCCTCCAAACGTCACATCCACATACACGCCATCCGGCTTAATCGCCAGTGCGTCTATGCATTCCTGCAGCATGACCGGTCTGTGGTACTCCATTAAATTAAAGGCGCTTCCGCCGGTTTATCTCCTAAAAACTTCTCGGCCAGTTGCGAGAAACTCTGCTGGTCCTTGATCAGGAAGTCCTCGTATTTGTCCGGATTCCAGATCTCGACACGGTTTCCTAAGCCTACCACAATCGCCTCCTTCTCCAGATCGGCGAAGCGGGCCATGGTGCGGGGCACAATGAAGCGGCCGGTGCCATCCAGCTCGATCTCCGTGTTGCCACGAAAGAAGTTGCGCTGAAACTGGCGATACTCCTCGTTAAACTCGTTCAGACCCGCCACCTTGTCGTAGATCGTCTTCCACTCCGATTTCGGGTAGAGCACGAGGCAAGGTTCGAAGCCTCTCGTCAGAACGACATGATTGCCAGACGCCTCCGGCAAGTTGGTTTTTATCTTTGCAGGTAAAACCAACCTTCCCTTCGGATCAATCTTGCATTCGTATTCGCCAGACAGGAAGTTCATGGATTGTGACAGTTATATCCGTATAGTTTTCGGAGTATACAAATGTAACGATTCACCAAAACACCGCAACCACAATCTCCCACTTTTTACCACTTTGTGGATAAATTACGGTTATCCACCCCACTTATCCACATTATCCACATTTCGGACCTTCATTTTGCGGATAAGTTTATTTGCATAAAATATGCCTGTTTACTAATATACGAGAGGGCATATATTTTAAATGGCTATAAATCAATTATTTAACCCTTAAAACAGGTATACCTAACACCGGCTACGGTGTGTTTTCAGCAAAAGTGGGACAAAGTGGAGAATGTGGTATAAAGTGGGGCGATATCCCGGGAGTGGATAAAGTTTGTAGTGAAAGTGGGGAGTTTGTTCGTATATTTGTGCTGTGAATCAGACCATCCGCCATACGGTTACATTGCTGCTGACCCTAAGCATTTTGCTGGGCTCCTTTGGCGTGGCCTTAAGTGAGCAGCTTTGTCTGATGACTGGCTTGAAATCGTCGGCCGTACTAGAAGAAATGGATGGTTGCTGTCAAGAGACTGACCCTCAGGAAGCTGAGACAGATGATTGCTGCACGACAGCACTGTCCTTTGAAAAACTGGAGCCTGTCTCTTCACTTAAGAGCTTGTCGCTTGAGGTGCCGGTGTTCTTTGCTGTTGCCTTCACGCCACTTTTTACCACTTGGGCACCAGCCATCGCTGTTGACCAGCGGATTCTTACCTACTCCGACAGTTCTCCCCCGCTGTACGGCATCAATCTACTGCATCGTTTGCACATTCTCATCGTCTAGAATTTTAGTTTGCTCCATCTCTGCACCAGCCATAGGCTTGTGCACTTTTCTGCATTCAAAATTTTAAAAGATAAGCATCCATGAATTATAGCATACCTGTGCGCTATTTTAGCCGAATGATCGGCACACTCGCACTTTTCATTACCATACTTATACCTGCCGCCGCCCAGCAACTCACGGGTAAAGTGGTAGATAAAACCACCAATTCCCCACTTATCGGTGCCAATGCTGTTTGGAAAGGCACTAATAAAGGCACTTCCACCGATGCAACAGGCGGCTTTTCACTACAACTTGCTGACGCCATTACGCCCGAGATTATTGTCTCTTACTTAGGGTATAAGCAGGACACGATCGACGTGAGTGGCCAAACCTCTATTACTGTCGGGCTGACCTCCACCGGATCCCTCAAAGAAGTAGTTGTGGAAGGACAGCAGACGCGCTATTCTGCCCTCACCCCGACCAATTCACAGATTATCACGACCCGCGACTTAGAGAAGTCAGCTTGCTGCAATCTGGCCGAAAGCTTTGAGACCAATGCCTCAGTAGAAGTAACCACCACCGACGCGGTTTCAGGTGCTAAGCAAATTCAAATGCTGGGACTGGACGGCTCCTATACCTTGCTCACCACCGACAACGTGCCGGCCCTGCGCGGCTTGTCGACCCCCTATCGCCTCAACTATCTCTCGGGCACTTACATCGAGTCGATAGACATTATTAAGGGAATGGGCTCGGTTCTGAACGGCTACGAATCGATTTCGGGGCAGGTGAACGTGAAGCTGAAAGATCCGGAGAAGAGCGAGCGGCTATATCTAAACCTGTATGGTAACAGTCTGGCCAAGTTCGACGCCAACCTGAATGTATCGGCGCAGGTGAGTCCGAAATGGAGCACCCTCCTGATGCTGCACTCCGACCACTTGGGCAACCGTGTAGACCGCAACAAAGACGGCTTTATGGACTTGGCGCTGGGCACACATCACAACGTGTATAATAAGTGGAAGTACACGCACGGCGACACATGGGTGTCGGAGTTTGGCATCAACGCGCTTCGAGAGACCAAACTGGGCGGGCAAATGGATTACACGAAAGGAGAGCCAGTTGGTCCTGACCAGCGCTATGGCACTGAGTCGGAGACGGACCGTTCGTCTTTTTACAACAAGACCTCCTATACCTTTCCGGGCAGACCATACCAGAGCATAGGCTTCATCTCCTCTGGTGTGCACCACAAGTTCAACTCCCTCTATGGCCGTCGCCAGTACAACGGAGAACAGAACACTGGCGACCTACGCTTTATTTTCCAGTCCATCATTGGACATACGGGCCATACCTACAAGGTGGGCGCCAGCTTCCTTTATGATGACTATACCGAGCGACTGGAGCAAACCAGACTGGCCCGCACAGAGCAAGTGCCGGGCATTTTCGCCGAGTACATCTTCAACAATGCCGAGAACCTGACCGTAGTGGCAGGTGCCCGCACTGATTTCCACAACCTGTACGGCACGGTGTTCACCCCGCGCCTGAACGTGAAGTACGATCTCACGAAGAACACAATTTTCAGGGTGGCGGCAGGCAAGGGTTTCCGGGTGGCCAACCCGATTGCGGAGAACACGGCGGCTCTGGTCAGCAACCGCGCCTTTACTTTCCGGGAAGAGCTGGAGCCGGAGAAGGCATGGAATCTGGGCGGGTCTTTCACTCAGTATTTTGAGTTAGGCGGTCGTCCGGGTGCTTTCATCACCGACTACTACTATACCACGTTCCAGAACCAAGTGGTTGCCGATATGTACAGTAGCGCTAATCAGATAGCCTTTTACAACCTGCAGGGGCGCTCCTTCTCCCGCAGTTTTCAAGCGGAGCTGCAGTATGAAGTCCTGAAAGGCTTTGATGTGAAGACGGCATATAAGTACTACGATGTACAGACCACCTATAACGGCACGTTGCAACAGCGCCCTATGATACCACAGCACCGCTTCTTCGTGAACCTAGGCTTTGCCACACCATTCGACAAGTGGCGCGCTGACCTGACCACGCAGTACTTTGGGCAGATGCCGCTGGCCTACATGGAAGGCCATGGCGGAGCAGCCAACGTGCGCCAGTCCGATGCCTTCTATACCTTGAACGGACAAGTATCACGGGCCTTCAAGCGTTGGGAACTATACCTTGGCGGAGAGAACCTGTTGAACTTCCGACAGCCGGATGCGATCAGAGGAGCAGACAATCCCTTCGGCGCCAACTTCGATGCCAGTATGGTCTGGGGGCCGATTACCGGCCGGGTAATTTATGCAGGCATGCGCTTTAAAATAGAATAAAGGCACATCATTTGTATTGCTCCTTCGGCACTAAATGAAATCAAATCATTATCATACATCTAACATTCATCAATAATAATTCACATTATGAAAATCTTCAGAAACCTCGGATTAGCACTTATTATGTTCTTTGCTACATTTAGCGCTCAAGCCCAGAATGGCAACGAGAAAACGGTTCAAATTAAAACCTCGGCTGTGTGCGGCATGTGCAAGAAGAGTATTGAAAAATCGATGGCTTACGAAAAGGGTGTGAAAGCCTCGACACTGGACGTGGATTCCAAAATGCTAACCGTAACCTACGACAGCAAGAAGACCAACGAAGACAAGATCCGCAAGGCGGTGAATGAAACCGGTTACGATGCTGACGACAAGCCAGCCACACCACGTGCTTACAACAAACTAGACGATTGCTGCCGCAAGGAAGCTGGCGCGCACTAAGCCGCTTAAACCTTTAAAATAGAAAAGGGTAGCTGATACATTATTGGCTACCCTTTTGCTTTATACAGCTGCCACCACGGCAAGTATGGCTTGTCGTGATGCTCGTAGTGGTAACCGAAGAAATAGCAGCTCACAAAGGCCCACAGGTGGTTTTTTGACTGCGTACCCGACTTGTGCCTATTATCCGGCGCATGCTCGCCCCGGTGCGGCAGGTAGGTTCCGAAGTAAAACAACTGAAACGTAGCCAGTATAGCTGGCACCATCCAGAACATAACCACATTCTCAATCGGAAAGATCAGTTGCAGCACGTTGTAAGTAATGGCCATCAGCACGATCTGCCACCACGTGATGTAGTTCTTCAGAAAACTGTAGTACCAAGGCCAGAACGACCCATGATGGTAATCAGGGTCTTCTTCTGTGGCCACATGCTTGTGGTGCTGATGATGTTTGGGCAGAAGACGCGGGTACCAGTTATAGGCGAAGAGAAAAGCGGTGACAGTACCAATTAAATGGTTCAACTTGGGTCTCCCGGGCGCAACGACACCGTGCATGGCGTCGTGAGCGGTTATGAAAAGCCCGGTATACAGGTGCGTCTGCAATAACAAAAACAGGTATGGCAGCGGCGAAGCGAAATCAATGGGGAAGCGCAACAAATATACGAGTAAGCCGAACCAGCATGCCACGATGATGGCTGCAATGGTTATACCCCTGTTATCTCGCTTGATTGTTTTTGCCATCGTTTTATTGACAAAGGACGGAAAAAATTTCCTTACTGTACATGGCGGATTCTACTGCCCATCTTGAGCTAAACCTGACTATACCTTTTCCCCCAGCAAAATATTCCTCACCTCCTCCATCAGCCACATCGGTGTAGAGGTCGCGCCACAAATGCCCACTTTGTCGCCATCGGCAAACCACTCAGGTTGTATCTCCTCCACTTTCGAAACAAAGTAAGTAGCCGGGTTCGTGTCTTTGCATACCTGATAGAGCACTTTGCCGTTGCTCGACTTCGTACCTGACACGAAGATGATCTTGTCAAACTGCGCGGCAAACTTTCGCAGGTCTTTGTCGCGGTTCGATACCTGCCGACAAATGGTGTCGTTGGCGTCTACTTCGTAGCCTTTTTGTTCGAGCGTGTTTTTGATATTGTAAAAGCTGTTGGTGCTTTTGGTGGTCTGGCTGTAGAGCGTGATTTTTGGCGGCAGATCGTGCTGCATCAACTCTTCCACGTTCTCAAACACCACCCCTTTGTTGCTCGTCTGCCCTAAAAGTCCCATCACTTCCGCATGCCCGTGCTTGCCATAAATGAAAATCCGCTCGTCTTTGTCATAGGACGTCTTGATCCGGTTTTGCAACTTGAGCACCACCGGGCAGGAAGCGTCAATGAGCGTTAAATTATTCTGCAGGGCAATGTGATAGGTGGAAGGCGGCTCGCCGTGGGCGCGAATCAGCACGGCCTCGTCTCGCAGCTCTCGCAGTTGATCATGGTCGATAATGCGCAGGCCGCGTTTTTGCAGGCGCTCTACCTCCACGTCATTGTGCACGATATCACCCAGACAATAGAGATACCCTTGCTCATCGAGAATGTCTTCTGCCATCTGGATGGCATAGACCACGCCGAAGCAAAAGCCTGAGTTAGAATCGATGGTGACTTGAAGGTTCCGCATATACCTTTATACAGCCAAGCGTTGATATTGTTTAACGGCGAAGCGCTGTTTTAAGCCCTCGTAAATCGAAATTGTCAACAAAAGCATGAGCATGGAGTACATTGTGTCTTCCACAGGTATAGATACAATGCGCAGACTCAGGTTATGACTATTGTTATACCACACAATCGGCAGATAGGTTAGCACACCGTTTACCAGCAAAAACGGCACAAGGTGCACAATATAAGCCAGATAGAAACGCCCTAACTTCTGGGTATTGAAAAAGTAGTAATGCGCGCCCAACATGGCGGCCAGCAAGGTAAAGGTGATAGAAGTATAGAGCTTTTCGAGATTAAGGACTGCCAAGAGTAAGAGCACCGGTATAAGCACAAAGGTTATTCCCTTGGCATAAGGCTGCAACAAATCTTTGGTGATGTAGGCGTTCAGGCACTCATAGATAAAGACGCATGCGTAAGGCACCGTGATAAAGAAGAGCACTTCCTCGAGCGGCAGGTTAAAGATGTATATACCTACCAGATACTCCGGATTAAAGCCCCATATACCTGCTTGCGTGAAAAGCTCGTCCCAGATGATAAACAGCACCGCATTGATGATAATAGCTGGCCACAGGTATGGCCAGTTTTTATAGAAAGCCACTTTCCTGTCGAATGAAAGCAACAGGGGAAACAGAATGGTGAATATGTTCAGGTACAGGTATAGCGGCATTGGGGTTTATATCGGTATACTTTTGAGTTTTTGTTTTTCCTGTTCGGTACAGTGGTCCTTCGTCAGTAAGAAATCGCGCATGTTGCGGGCCATATCTGTCGACAACCCCGAATTAGGGTGACGCTGCAAGCCAGAGATGATCTTAGCCTTGTCATCCTGCAGATTCTTGCTCATGTTCAAATAACGAGGCACGTAATGCTCCACTGTAAAGCGCAGAAACCTGATTTCAGGATTGGCCGGATCCAGCTTCACCGCCTCTTCAAAAATTTCGGAAGAGGCCTGCAAATGCTTCATTTTGAAGTATGGATTCCAGACATGCTTGGCCATAATGGCTTCTGACACGGCTTTATAAGCAATTACCACAGGATTGCTGTCTTCGTAATTGCTCATCAGCTCATGAAATTCCTTGCCGGCCTTGCTGTCTTTGCTGGCTTCTAGGAACTGCACGCGCAGATCGGGTAACTTGTAAGCTTTGGAATTATCGGCTAGTGCCGTAAAACAAAAAAAGAGTAATGCGGAAAGTATGGCTAAGCTATTCTTCACGATATTAAATGGCGTTTAGTTGGTACCTGACATAGGAGCCCAAAAGTAAGGCAAACTTTGTGTTATCAGGTACTCTTACGCGCTCATTCAATATATGGGTTGCCGGCAAGTGTTTGATTTTCCGGAAAAGCTTGAGGTAATAGACGTAGGCAAGGTATACACCCATGCGTGCAGAACGCGGCAAAGCCAGTATACCGGCGTAGGCATCCTCAAAGTCTTTGGCGATGTCAGCCTCGATTTCCTCTTTGCTGGCATTGTTAAACGTGCGGATATCCACGGCCGGAAAATAAACCCTGCCACGGTCCTTAAAATCACTCTTCATGTCGCGCAGAAAGTTTACTTTCTGGAAGGCCGCCCCCAGACTACAAGCCGGTTTTTTGAGTCTTTCAAACTGTTCTTCATCACCCTCACAGAACACTTTCAGGCACATTAGCCCCACCACTTCGGCCGAACCATAGATGTACTCTTTGTACAAGGCCGGGTCGTACACATGGTCGTCCAGATCCATGGCCATGCTTTTCAGGAACGCCTCGATATATTCACGGTCGATGTTATACTCGTTCACCACGCACTGGAAAGCATGAAGCACCGGGTTCAGGCTTATACCTTGCTCAATGGCCTCATAAGTCTGTCGGCTGAATTCGTCGAGTAGCTTGCGCTTGTCGTAATCGTGGAAGGTGTCTACAATCTCGTCGGCGCAACGCACAAAGCCATATATGGCATAGATGGGCGCGTGGAATTTGCGGTTCAGCGTCTTGATGCCGAGTGTAAAAGAGGTGCTGTACGCCTCGGTGATCAGTTTGCTGCACTTCAGGCAGGTGTCTTTGAAAAGCTCCATAGATTCAGGGGAGTTAATTACTAACTGGTAATCGCTGACCCGGAGCCAACGCATAATCCTTCGCCACTTCCTTTGCCACCACCTGCCCCGAGATAAGGGATGGTGGCACCCCCGGCCCCGGCACAGTCAGCTGACCGGTATAGTACAGGTTCTTCACTTTTTTACTTTTCAGGCTGGGCTTTAACAGAGCTGTTTGCAACAGCGTGTTCGCCAGACCATAGGCATTGCCTTTAAAGGCATTGTAATCGGCTATAAAATCGCGGTGGGCATAGCTGCGTTTGTACACCACGGCGCTGCGCACATCCTGTTTGGTCAGGTACTCCAACCGATCCATGATGATGTTGAAGTATTGCTCGCGCAGTGCTTCCGTATCTTCCAGTCCCGGAGCCACTGGCATCAGTACAAACAGGTTCTCGCAACCTTCTGGGGCTACACTCTCGTCCGTTACCGACGGAGCCGACACATAGAACAGCGGCTTGGCTGGCCATTTCGGGTCTGTATAAATTTCGTGCGCATGCGGACCGAAGTCTTCGTCGAAGAACAGGTTGTGGTGGCGCAGGTTATCCAGCTTCTTATCTATACCCAGATAGAAGATCAGGCAGGAAGGTGCCATCACACGTTTTTCCCAATATTTATCGGTGTAGGTTTGATAGGCCGGAGCCAACAGATTCTTCTCCACGTGATGGTAATCGGCGCTAGCCACCACCACATCGGCTTCGAAAGTGCCCGTAGCGGTGCGCACGCGACGGGCTATGCCTTGCTCTACCTCTATTTCCTGCACATCTTGGTTATACAGAAAAGCCACGCCTTTCTCCTCGGCCAACTGCACCATGCCTTCGATGATCTTGTACATGCCACCCATCGGGTACCACGTCCCGAGACTAATATCGGCGTAGTTCATCAAACTATAGAGTGCCGGGGTGTTTTGCGGCAGCGCTCCGAGAAACAGCACCGGAAACTCCATCAGCTTGATAATTTTCTCATGGGAAAAGAAGCGGCGGATATGCGTGTGTATCGATTGGAATACATCCATGCGAAGCACATCCAAGAGCAAGCGCAAACTCATGAACTCACTCACGGAGCGGCCGGGCTTGTACACCAGCTGGTTTATACCTACTTCATACTTATAAGCGGCCTGTTCCAAAAACTTGTCAAGGCGGGCGGCACTTCCCGGCTCCCAGTTTTCAAACAGCGCCTTTAGTTCATCTAATGACGCGGGCAAATCCACAAAGTCATCTTCGCCGAACACCACGGTATAAGATGGGTCAAGGCGAACAAGGTTATAGTAATCGGAAACGCTTTTGTTGAACTTGTTAAAGTAAGACTCAAACACATCGGGCATCCAGTACCAGCTCGGTCCCATGTCGAAGGTATAGCCATCGGCCTCAAAGCTGCGGGCGCGACCACCGGGTGTGGCATTTTTCTCGAGCACCGTCACCTCATACCCTTGGTCGGCCAGACTGGTGGCAGCCGATAGCCCCGAGAAACCTGCACCGATTACTATTACCTTTTTATGCATCATCTAGAAATTTACTAATTTTTCTGGTTTAAGTTGTAGCTAGTCACCATAAACTTGTAGCAACTTCTTCAGCTCCTTGCGGGCAATGTGAATGCGGTTCTTCACTGTTCCGATCGGAATATTCAGTTTTTCAGCAATTTCTAAGTATTTAAATCCGATGTAATACATCATAAAAGGTGTGCGGTGCTCTTCATTTAGTTTTGCAATAGCCGCTTTGATATCACTCATCACAAAAGCGGCCGTGCCTTTATTCACCGTCACGAAACTGTCGTCTGTATTGAGGTACTGCAGATACTCCGAGCTGTCAATATTGCTACTGCGCTTCGTAATCTTGTTGTAGTTATTGATAAACGTGTTGCGCATGATGGTGTAAAGCCAAGCCTTGAGATTGGTGCCGGCGTTAAACTTCTCGCGGTTTGATAATGCCTTCAATAGTGTTTCCTGCACTAGGTCTTTGGCATCGTCCGCGTTACGGGTAAGATTCATGGCCACTGGCTTCAACGAACCTGCAGCTAACTGAATATGGTTGGAGAATTCTAATGCAGTCATAATGTTTAATCTTTTAAATGAATCACTAAACAATTATACGACAGTTAAAATTAAAGGTCAAATTCTGTTTAATGTTTTTTTTAAATAATTAAACATATAATCCACCCTATATCTTCTCTAAATTGAACTTTAAAATAAAAATGGGCCAAACCCTTTCGGATTTGGCCCATTTTGTTGAACAATAGCGGCTATATAGTTTTGAATAATTTATTAGTTAGTTTGTGTTAACACTGCTATAAAATCTGCAATGCAACTGGTGCGATGTATATTTTTCGGGAATTTCAGAAAGTCGTACTGCGCCTGATAACCATATAGATAAACCTGAGCCGCCGGAAAAGTGCCGGCCAGTCTATCGACATACTCCTGCACATGCTCTCGCTCGGGCACAATGGTCAGCACAGTACAGATAATTTCTGGTTTCAGCAAATCGTAGGTCCGCTTGAGGTCCTCAAAAGGCAGGTTCTGCCCAAGATAGATAACCTGTTGATGGTGCGCCCGGATCAGATAGTTCATGTAGAGCAAGGCGATCTCATGCAGTTCCCCTTCCGGTAGGTACAGCAAATAAGACGGCGTACCCTCCTTGCGCCTCACGACCTGCCCGTCAATGGCCACGATCAGTTTCTGCCGCACCAGATTACTTACAAAATGCTCGTGCGCAGGACTGATGTTATTTGTCTGCCAGAGTATCCCAATCTTGTGTAGAAAAGGATACACCACCTGCATCATCGCATCTTGAAATCCCAACTGCAACGTAACCGTGGAGAAAGACTTATCGAATCGCTCTTCATCCATGTCGACCATAGCCGTGACCATGCTGTTGATATGATGCGAGAGCGTAGACTGATCATGTTCAGCCAGTTCCTGCACCGTCAGTTTTAGCTGGTCGGGGCTCATCTTGGCTATTTTAGAGATCTTATACCCTTGCTCATTGAGAAGTGAAATGTTAAGCAGGGTCTTTAGGTCAGCGTCGCTGTAATAGCGGATGTTAGTGTCGGTGCGCTGGGGACAAAGCACGTTGTAGCGCTGTTCCCAGATGCGGATGGTGTGAGCTTTGATACCGGAAAGGTGCTCTAGCTCTTTAATGGTGTATTGCGCCACGTCTGTTCCCCTTGTTGTCGTTTCTGTAAAATTGAGTATGCCGCCCTGAAGTACCTTGGTGCCACCCACAGCATACCATAAGATTCAGAGCCGTCGCGGCCCGTGTGCTTGTGGTGTACTTTGTGCGCCATGTTTAAGGCTTTCAGGTAAACGTTAGACGTTTTACCGAAAAGCCTGATGCGCCTGTGGATAAACACATCGTGTATCAGGAAATAAGCCACCCCATACAGTGTAATGCCTGCGCCTATCCAGAACCTATAGTCGATAGGCTCGCTGCCAAAAATAAAGAACAGCATCGCAAGCGTTCCATAATAGGCAAAAAACAGGTCATTCCACTCAAAGGCGTGCTTATGATGCGTATGATGGGACTTGTGCAGGAACCAGAGAAACCCATGCAGCACGTATTTGTGCATGGCCCAAGCCACGCCCTCCATCGCTACAAACGTAATCAACATGATTCCAAGGCCCATCAGCATACTCATCAAACAACAAGTTTAACAAATGGTTTTGAAAGTTTAACAGAAATCTACCAAGTCAGCGCCTGTTTATTTAAAAAGGCGTCTATCCCGCGCTGGCAATCTTCGCTACCGCGTGCCACAGCGTTCATCTCAGCCGCATACTGAAGTCCATCTTCCAGAGACATCTCCTGCACCCGGGCAATCATTTCTTTGGTCACCTCCATGCTCTGGCGTGAGTTCTCTTTGCAAAGCTTCTGGGCAAAATCAAACACCTTGCCTTCCAGTTCTTCGGTAGGTACCACGTAGTTCACCAAGCCATAGCCCTGTGCCTCCTCAGCGGAGATCAGGTCGCCGGTAAGCAAGAGTTGTTTGGCGCGGGCCTCCCCTATTTTGCGCAACAGGAACACCTTTACGATAGCAGGTATAAAGCCAATCTTCACTTCAGTATACCCGAACTTGGCATCCGGCACCGTGAAGGCGAAGTCGCAGATGGCGGCAAGACCGCAGCCACCGGCTATGGCGTGGCCATGTACTTGGGCGATCACCACTTTCTTTAAGGTATAGATTTGCCGGAAAAGCTCCATCAGGTGGGTGGAGTCGGCAAGGTTGTCGTGGTAGTCGTATTGCTGCAGGCGCTGCAGGTACTCTAGGTCGGCACCAGCGCAAAACACCTTACCCTCGGCGCGCAGCACAATTACTTTGCAAGTCTCGTCGTCTTCGGCAGCGGCAAAGGCACGCTTCAGCTCTGTTACCACCTCGGCGTTCAGAGCATTGCGCTTCTCAGATCGGGCTAGGGTGATATACCCAACACGCTCCTTCACTTCGTAGTGCACGAAATCCATGGTTTGCGTGATAGGTGGTTGTGTCGTGTCAGTCATGGTAGTGTTGTCTTCTAAATTTTGGTTGCACATACCGGCAAGCCGGTTTCAAGTATACGCGAGCAATTCGGTAATGCTCCATTAATATAAGGAAACGTCCGCTATTTTAAAGTTTTTAATGCGATTTCTTCTAGTAAACAGATCACAAAAAATGATCCAAGGTTGCAAGGGCAGCTTGTATCCAATTTAAATACATCATAACAAAGTTGTTATAGGCAGCGATACCAACTCACCCATGTCTTTTCAGCATGCAGTAAACCAACAACTTGCAAGATAAGATTCACGTAAAATTTATTTGCTAACGAACGTTAGGTTGCTTACATTTGTTGTTATCTATATAAGGAGTATACATTGAGCAGAAAAGAACAGATAGAGCAAACGGCAACGGCCTTATTTAAGACCAGAGGATTTTCGGCTACGTCCATGCGCGACTTGGCCAATGCCTTGGGCATAGAGGCTGCCAGCATTTACTCGCACATCCGTTCCAAAGAAGAGATTCTGCAGCGGGTATGCTTCCGGATGGCAGAGGAGTTTTTTGGGGCGATCGAGGCGGTGAAAGACGAAAACGCCAGCGCTACCGAGCAACTGAAACGCGCCATTTCGGCCCATGTGCAGGTGCTCACCCGCAACACGGAGGCATCGGCGGTTTTCCTGCAGGAGTGGCGCCACCTGAGCGAGCCGTACCATACGGAGTTTTTGGCACTGCGCGACCGGTATGAAAATTACTTCCGCGAGATCATCCGAAAAGGTATAGCCAGCGGAGAGTTTCAGGTGCCGGATGAGAAGTTTGCTGTGCTAACCATCCTGTCTGGCTTGAACTGGATTCATACATGGTATAAGCCCGAAGGGAAAATGAAGCCAGCCGAGATTGCGGAGAACCTGTCGGCGATGTTGCTGAACGGACTAAAGACGAACCTTAATTAAACTGATCTATACCTAACCTTTACCTAGTACACGCTAACTAATCCTAACCTTTGCCGGACTGCCCACCTTAACAGTTCGGCAATTATTACTGAACCTTAAAACTAAAGATATTATGTACGGAGGAGGAAACGTTTTTGAAGCTACCAAATTCGACGACCTGCAGACGGAAGATCCTGCAAAGCTGGCCGAATTTGAAGCGCGCATCGCTCGTGGCGAGAAGATAGAGCCAAACGACTGGATGCCGCAGTTATACCGCAAGCAGCTGATTCGTATGATTGAGCAGCATGCGCACTCTGAGATTATTGGTGCTTTGCCGGAAGGTACATGGATTACCCGTGCCCCGGGCTTCCGACGTAAAATGGCCCAAATGGCCAAGGTACAGGACGAAGTAGGACACGCACAGTTATTATATAGTGCTGCCGAGACACTGGGCAAAACACGGGAGCAAATGCTGACTGACCTGATTAATGGCAAGAGCAAGTACTCCAACGTGTTTAACTACCCGGCCTTTACATGGGCAGATTCCAACATCATTTCGTGGCTCATTGATGCGGGTGCTATCGTGAACCAGATGGCCAACGCTAAAGGCTCTTACGGCCCTTACTCCCGTGCGCTGGAGCGTATCTGCGCTGAGGAGGCTTTCCACCTTAAGTATGGACATGATGCCGTGGTGCATATGGCAACAGGCACACCTAAGCAGCGCGAAATGATTCAGGCTGCGCTTAACCGCTGGTGGCCGCCGATCATGACCTTCTTCGGACCGTCCGACAAGATGAGTACGCACACTGAAACGCTAATGCGCTGGAAAGTGAAGATGGCCTCTAACGACGAGTGCCGTCAGCAGTTCCTCGACATGTACGTGCCGAAGATCTGGGAACTTGGCCTGACTGTGCCGGATCCGAACCTGAAGAAGAACATGGAAACCGGCCAGTGGGAATTCACCGAGCCGGATTGGGATGAGTTTAAGCGCGTGATCAACGGCGATGGCCCGTGCAATGCCGAGCGCCTTGCCGTTCGCCGTACCGCGGAAGAACGCGGCGCATGGGTTCGCAGAGCCCTCCTCAACCCGAAAGCAAAGTATGTGAAGCCGTTGGCATAGCCTGTGACAAATTAAGAAAGATGAGCTTAAAATCACTTGACCCAAGAGTAACCCGACTGAACCTGCCGGAAGGTGAGACACCAGCCATTGAGCCGAAGCCAGAGCTGGACCAGTTTGAAACATACGAGGCCTTCCACCAGAAGAAAGAAGGCGCTGCCCATACCTATGTAGGCCCTGTGCACGCACCAAACGAAGACGTGGCTTTCCTGTTCGCCAAAGAGCAGTATAGCCGCCGTTTTGCCTGCGTAGGCCTTTGGATCGCGCGCACCGAACACATTCAGGTAACGCCTTATGTAGGTGATGGTGAGAACGTGTACGAGATGATGCGTGTGGTGGAAGAACCCACCGAACGCAGCGAAGAGGCGGAAGCGTACGAGATTTTCCATTTAAAGAAACGCGGGAAAGCGCATACCCATGCCGGCCGTGTAATGGCGACTTCTTACCAAGAAGCCTTACAAGAGGCACGCAATCAGTTTGGCGAGAAAGGCCCGATTGTGAACGTGTGGGTAGTAAAGTCGAAGCATGTGCTGCAGTCAGCTGAAGAGGACAAGGACATGTGGACTACTATACCTGAAAAGAAGTACCGCGAAGCCATCGCTTACAAAGTAATGGACAAAATCACGAAGTATAAAGAAGAACACAAAACGACTGCCCTATAATGAACGAGCTAGCGATAAAAGACCTGTTATACAAACTGGCCGATGACCAATTGATATTGGGCCACCGCAACTCCGAGTGGACCGGTTTCGGCCCGATCCTCGAAGAAGACATTGCTTTCTCGTCGATGGCGCAGGACAAGATTGGCCACAGTCTGGCTTTCTATACCTTGCTGCAAGAACTTGGCGAAGCCGAGCCCGACACAGTTGCCTTTACACGCAACGCCAACCAGTTCCACAACAGCCAGTTAATAGAGTTGCCGAACGGCGAGTACGATTTCAGCTTGATCCGCCATTTCCTGTACGACAACGCCGAGATCATCCGCTTTGAGATGCTGAGCCAGTCGAGTTACGAGCCAATCGCCAAGGTAGCCACCAAGCTGAAAGGCGAAGTGAAGTACCATGTGCTACACGCCAACACGTGGATCAAGAACTTGGGTTCATCGACAGAAGAAGCTATCCTGCGTCTGCAGACTTCCCTGAACGAAGCTATACCTTACGCATTGGGTATGTTCGAGCCGTCGAAGTATGAGCAGGAACTGATTGAGGCAGGCGTATATGCTGGCGAAGAAGCTGTGAAAGCTGAGTGGCTGAAGCGTATTCAGGCGGTGATCGAAAAGACAGACCTAAAATTGCCTGACCTAAATACGATCGAACCAAAACTGGGAGGTCGCTACGGCGAGCACACCGAGCACCTGCAGCCGCTTCTGGATGAAATGGCCGAAGTGTTCAAGATAGACCCGACAGCGGAGTGGTAATAATATAATGGAGTTGACGAAAGAGAACATATTGACCCTATTGGAGGAGGTGAAAGACCCTGAGATACCGGTGTTATCGCTGGTTGATTTGGGAGTGATCACAGGCGTGGAGATTTCTGACGAAGGCCACGTGACGGTGAACATGACTCCGACCTTTGCCGGTTGCCCTGCCATGGACTACATGAAGAAGGATGTGGAGCGCACCTTGGATAAGTATGGCATTCCTGACCATACCGTCATAATGTCTTTCGATAAGCCTTGGGACAGTAATAAGATCTCTGAAAAAGGTCGTCAGCATTTGAAAGAGTTTGGTCTGGCGCCACCTCCTAAGTATAACCTGATACTGGACTTAGATATACTGGAACACGTGAAGTGCCCTTACTGCGATAGCGAAAATACAGATATGCGTACGCCATTTGGCCCAACCCTTTGCCGCTCCATGCACTATTGCAACGACTGCCGGCAGATGTTTGAGCAATTCAAGCCACTATAAAGACTTTAATAATAAAGTAGAAATCGCCTGTTGTAAACGACAGGCGATTTTTTTGTCTGAATCTCCATATAGGGCCTCTACCTCAAGGGTTTTTAGGAATTAAAGATTGATAGGATTTTCGTGCACGATTCGGACAGGTCGCGACCTGTCCCTACAGAGATTAACTACTAGCTGCCCTCGCCCCGAACGCTTTCGGGATGTGAGTTTTTCGGCAACCTTTGACCGCTTATGCACAATTGTTTAAATGTCTCTCAGTTACAATATCCACCCTTTACTTAGCTCAAGTATAGCTATTTAGGTCAAGTATAGCTATCGAAACATCTACTCCCCTCTCTCAAAAACAGCAACCCCCTTACCACCTAACATCAACTCCAACCGCTCTTCACTCACCCTATACCTTAACTCTCCATCACTCAACACTTTCAAAAACTGATTCTCCACCTCCATTTGCGGGCAAGCCATTTTCGTTGCGGCGATGGGGCCGAAATTAATCCTATCGCCAATTGGCTCTAGCGTACCTGTTATTCTGTTGCACCCCGCACTTCCCGACACCCTGCCCTCAGCCAGATCAATTATCAGAGATGGCTGGTTACGCTCGAAATCTTTTTGGTTAATGATTTTCCCTTGTAGCTCCACCAGATTCCAAGTACCATTCAAGCGGGAGTCGCGGAGATACATACCGCAGCCTTTGTATTCCATGTCATCTTTCAGCACCGTTACGGTATAAGGAAACTCGCGACCAGACATAGTGTTGACACACATTTCTTTCATCAGCCTAATTTCCAGATTACCCGATACGGTCTGTACTTTATACACGATACCCTCCCCAGTTTCAGGCTTTTCAGCGACGGGCACAGGCGTGAGCACGCTGCCGTTTTCTTCGTCCAATGCCCTGAATTCGATCATCTTTTCCAAGTCAATCTCCAGTGACCAGAACGGTTCGTTGCCTATAGCGGCAAAGTCTATCCCGCGTTCATACTTCTCACGCCACAACCGTGGGTTGTCCTCCGGTTCATCTGGGTTCTGCCGGCGCAAGCGGTAGGCTTCGGCATGGGTCGATTCAATCTGGTTGCCTTCTCCATCGAGCATAACCAGCGCTTCGCCATCAAAAGCGAATTGGTTATTACCCGTACCCTGTTTGTTCAGATTCACTCTCCCATCGCGCACGCCCCAAGTGCCCGACTGCACAAAAGGTATTGCGCTGCGGCCTTGGTATACCAACCGCTCCCGATAGGTGCTATCTGGGTTGAGGGTCAAAGTATAGTCTATACCCGGACAGTCGGCGCAGGGAATGGTGCCAACCCAAGTACCAACCGCTACTTGTGCCACCCGTGCGTTCGACGTGCCTTCTCCTCCCTGCGAGGACACCACTTGCGGAGAAGAACAGGCTGCGACCATACACAGCACCAAAATTCCGATGGGAATCAACAGTTTTAATGGGTACATTATCTCAAAGCTTAAATCTGAAAATTCACATAACTAAAGCGCTTAGTCACATCAGTATAATATCAGAAATGTCTCTTATAAAAGATCCGCACAGGGCTTAAAAACCTTGATACAAAACAGGCAAACCCAACATGTGGGTCTACAAAACACAAAGCCCCGCCGCTACCTAATTTGGTAACGGCGGGGCTTTCGGAAAGATATGGCTATACCTTATATTTTCTCCATTTCACCTTTCACAAAGTCTACCAGACTCTTGATGTAATCGGTGCTGAAGTCAAACTTGATGCCAGCCGCTTCATATACCTCGCCTATCGAAACAGTATAACCCAGACTCAAGGCACGCTTGTAGGCGGCGAGTCCTTCGGCAGGATTCTCTTTGTAGTTCTTCCAAACGGCAATGGCACCAAGTTGGGCCATGGCATACTCCACATAGTAGAACGGCACTTCGTAGATGTGCAGCTGTTTCTGCCAGATGAAGGGCTTATACTTCTCTAGTCCGCTCCAGTTCACCTCCAAGTGGTTAAAGCGCTCGAAAGTATGGAGCCACTCCTGATGGCGTTCTTCCTGTTTGTGCTCTGGGTGCTCATACAACCAATGCTGAAACTTGTCCACAGTAGCTACCCACGGGAAGGTCTCGAGCACACTCTCCAGATGCGTGCGTTTGGCACGACGCAACTCGTCTTCGTCAGTGAAGAAAGTATCCCAGTAATCCATCGAGATGAGCTCCATCGACATAGATGCCAGCTCGGCCACTTCTGAAGGCGGGTGTTTGAAAGCGCCCAATGTCAGGTCACGGGTCAGGAAGGAATGTACGGCGTGGCCACCTTCGTGCAGCATAGTGATCACGTCGCGCAGACTCGAGGTGGCGTTCATAAAAATGAACGGCACGCCGATATCGTCCAGCGGATAGTTATAGCCGCCCGGCGCCTTGCCTTTTCTTGACTCCAGATCCAAGTGGCCCATCTCGCGCATAGTGGCCAGACAGTCGCCGAGGTAGGTGTCGAGTTTGTAGAAAATCTGTATGGTTTTCTCCAGCAATTCGTCTCCGGACTTGAAAGGCTCCAGCGGGGATCTTCCGCTTGGGTCCACGTCCAAGTCCCAAGGGCGCAGTTCGTCCAGACCCAGTTTCTGTTTACGCTCGCGGTCTATACCTGTCAGCAAAGGCACGATGGTTTCCTGTATGGACTGGTGGAAATCAAAGCAATCCTGCGGGGTATAGTCGAAGCGGCCCATGGCGGCGAACATGTAGTCGCGGAAGTTATCGAAGTCGGCATTGTGGGCCACTTGCGTGCGGAGCTTCAGGAGCTCGTCAAACAGGTCGTCGAGTTTCTGGCGGTCCTGTGTGCGGCGTTCCTGTATGGCGCGCCATGCTTCTTCGCGCACTTCGCGCTCGTTGCGCTTCAGGCGATCGGCGGCACGTTGCAGCGTCATCTCCTCCCCGTCCAGCGTCACGGTCATAGCCCCTGTTATGGCGGCATACTGTTGCTGTTTGGTGCTGATCTCGGTGTTGAGCGGGATGTTCTCTTCGCGGAAGATTTCCAGCGCACGCTCCACGCCGCGCAAGTAGATGCGGTATTGGTCCTTGTCGAGCCCGTTCACGTAGGGCGAATGCATGAGCTTTAAGTTGAGCTCGTGGTCATAGGGAGCGATCTGTGGCTCTATCTCTGACACGAAGTACTGGAAAGCCTTCGTGATGTCCTCGTTCTGCGTGTCGCAGGTCATGCGAATGTAGCGCCAGCCGAGGTCTTCGGAGAGTAGGCTTTCGAGTTCACTGCGGTCCTTCATCCACTTTTCCAACTCCTCCACTGATTCAATGGTACGGCTTTTTAGTTCTTCAAAGTATGGCTGAATGGTCTCCCACGTATCAATCTTAAAGTCTTCCGACAGGTATACCCGTTTCTTTCGAGTGGGCACTTGTATCATAGCTTCTGATTTACTCATAGATAGTTCTGTATAAGAAAAGGTAATATATACACTTCTCCTGAAAGTGCAAAAAAAAGCTGCACTATATATGTAAAATATAGTGCAGCTTAATTGAAGTTACAACAGGTATCTTTTATCCTATTTCAATTACTACATTGTCAGTTAGCGGATGCCCCACGCAGTTGAGCACGTACCCTTCGTCAAGTTCTGCATCAGAAAGTCCCTCTCGTTCGTCCAAATGCACTTTTCCGCTCAGGCACTTACCTCGGCAGGCGGTACACAGACCAGCTTGGCAGGAGTATGGTAGGTCCACGTCCTGATCAAGGGCAGCCTCTAATATGGTTTGGTCTGGTTGTACCTCCACACTGTATTCGGCGCCCTCGTAAATGATGGTCACCGTCTGGGTTTTGATCTCGCCGTCGTCATCCGATGAAGAGACATCGCCGTGCTGGGCCTGTTGCTCTTGTTGCTCGATCAGCTTGTTGCTCACAAAGCTCTCGCGGAAAACACGATCGGTTGGTACGTGCAGCAGGTTCAGGGCTTTGCGCGCCTCGTCCATCATGCCATCGGGTCCGCACATGTAATAAAGTGCTTCGGCTGGCTTGGTGAGTTGCAGACGCTGCAGTATTTTTAGGATCATGCTCTGGTTCATGCGACCGCGGTGCTCACAGTCATGCTGCGGCTGGCTGTAGATGTACTCTACATGCAGACGGTCCGGGTGAGCGGCCTCCAGTTCTTCCAGCTGTTGCTTAAAGATTACAGAGTCCTCATTTCGGTTTCCGTAAAGCAAAGCAACCTTGGTGTTAGGTTCTTCCTGCAGCGCCGTTTTGAGCATCGACATGAGCGGCGTGATGCCACTACCCGCCCCGAAAAGCACTACTTGACGGTTCGTATTCGCGTCTGGCACCAGATTGAAATTTCCGATCGGCTCCATTACCTCGATTTCCTGTCCAACTTTCAGATTATCAATCAAATAATTGGAAACCAGACCACCCTCTACACGTTTAACTGTAACAGAAAGACGTGCACCTTCTGTTGGGGCACTGCAAAGCGAATAGGAACGACGGACTTTCTTTCCTTCAATCGGAATGATAAGTGTCAGGAATTGCCCTGCCTTATATGGAATCGTTTTTTTATCGGGATGTTCTAAATGTATCGTAATCGCATCTGAAGTTTCGCGGGTTATCTCCACGACCTTCAGCATGAAATAAGGGCTACTCATATCGCTTTTTTTATCTTTTAATAAGAAGGAAACTCCGTTTCGCACTGAAAGTTACGACAATCTGAGCTGTTCAGTGAAAATTTCGGTGAATTTTTAAAACCGAAATCGCGAATCACGTATTATAACCAAATCATTAACAGAATGAACGGTGAATGAAAAAAAAGCTGCACATTTGTAACATAGTACGCACTTGTGCTGTAGTCGGGTAATAACCAACCCCCGCATTCCGTTCTTTACCATACAATTACTGAAAACACCAATGCTCTACAAATTAACTCTCAAAAACTGTGAAAAAACCGTAGTGGTGGATGACCGCACCTACGAGTATATTCAAAACAATGCCTACCTGCAACAGATCGAATTCCTGAAGCACCTGCGCATACACTCCAACGGCTACGCCTTCTTCCAGAAGAACTGGCCACTGAAAAACGGCAAGTACCGCAACGAAACCATTTATCTGCACAAGATGATTGGCGAACAGCTGATCGAGAAGCCAGAAAGCAACATCAAGCTTTATGTGCACTTCAAGAATGGCAACAAGCTGGACTGCCGCCGCGAGAATCTGGAGTGGGCTCCACTCTGCAAGATCGTGCGTAACACATCTAAAACGGAGAACAAGCTGGGCGTACGCGGTGTGCACAAAGAAGCACAGAAGTACCGCGCCATCATTCACCATAACAAGCAACGCATCAACCTAGGCACGTTCGACACACTGCAGGAAGCTGCGCAGGCTTACAGCAAGAAGTCCGAAGAGCTTTTTGGCAAAACCAAAAGCCTGAAGACACTCTCCAAGTATGTAGAAGAAGTAGCATAATTCTTCTTATACTTGCATGGCGGCACATCCCCGCCTATCTTATACATGCTGAATACTGAAAAGAAACTTAGCGATATTCTAAGACGGCACACTGTTGCCTTTGGGCCCGTACTCGATGCGGACCTGAATGGCGAGCACGTGTGCCGTCTTGATTTTACGGCAGCCAACCAGTTGTTGCAGCAAACCGACCTGCGTAACACCTCCGTCTTTAATGAAGCCGTGAACCAGATGTTGCAAGAGCAAAACGCTACCATCGGCGTGGGCGGCTACATGGAGAACCGATTAATTTACCGTCGCAGTCAGCACTTTGATGTGGCGGAAGAAAGTCGCGACCTGCACTTGGGTATAGACGTGTGGCTACCCGCCGGCACGGCCGTTTTTGCCCCGCTTGATGGCCGAGTACACAGCTTCGCCGACAACGCCAACTTTGGCGACTATGGTCCCACCATCATTCTGGAACACGAGCTGGAAGGAGTGACGTTCTATACCTTGTACGGTCACCTGAATGTGGCTTGTCTGGAGGGACTGTCGGTTGGCAAGGAATTCCGAAAAGGCGACAAAATTGCAGAAGTAGGTCCATACCCCGAGAACGGTGACTGGCCTCCGCACCTGCACTTTCAGGTGATATGCTCCATGGACGAAAAACAGGGTGATTATCCGGGTGTAGCCCGCCTGTCGGAACAGGCTATGTATGAAGAACTTTGCCCCAACCCGAACCTGATTCTGAACTGTAGGCACTTGGCTTAGTTTTGCCTTTGCCCTAAAAATTGACCAAATTTGAACTCTGGTACCCTCGCATAGGTGCCAGAGTTTTTTGTTTTACCCACGACAACCCTTATGTCTGAACTCTTTAATTTCGAAGCTTACAGCGCCACCGTCACCAATTTTGTCATGCTCTACGGCATGCGTCTGGTAGCCGCTATCATCACCCTTTTAGTCGGCCTTTGGGTCATCAATTGGATAAACCGCATGGTGTTTAACCTGATGGTGAAGAAAGACGTGGACGTATCGCTGCGTCCGTTCCTGAAGAGTGTGCTGGCCGTTGTGATGCGCGTACTCTTGATTATTCTGGTGATTGCGCAGCTAGGTGTCGAGATGACTTCGTTTATCGCAATACTTGGTTCAGCGGGTCTGGCCATTGGTCTGGCCTTGCAAGGCAGCCTTTCCAACTTTGCAGGTGGCGTACTGATTCTTACCATCAAGCCTTTCCGCGTAGGCGACTACATCGAAGCGCAGGGACAGGGAGGTACCGTGGACATGATTAACATCTTCAACACAGTATTGAAAACGCCTGACAACAAAACGATTTTTATACCCAACGGTCCGCTAGCCAACAGTGTGGTGGTGAACTTTACCATTGAAAAGACCCGCCGCGTAGAGCTGAAGTTTGCCGTATCGGTGAACAACGACATCGGCAAAGTGCGCCAAATCCTGCAGGATCTCATCAACGCTGATGAAAGAGTATTGCCTGATCCGGCACCAGTAATTGTCGTAACCGATTTTGCCGAGCACTCTCTCACGTTGAGTGTGCGCACATGGGTGAACAAAGAGAATTTCTGGTCCTTCTTCTGGGACATGAACGAACGCTCCAAGTCCGCTTTCGAAGAGCAAGGTATCCAAATGCCAGTGCCACGAAGAGAGATGGTGGGTGGAAACTCAAGTAATGGGCAGGCTCCGAAAGCGGTGCCGCAGGTATAGCTTGTAGTAATATATTATTGGAAATGGAAACGGCGGCTCAGGGATGGGCCGCCGTTTTTTGTGGGTATGCTTTATCTAGGTTTGTTCTAAGTTCTTTTTAATGTGATTAATATCTTACTCCTTATCAAATATCTTCGACCACCATTCCTCACTCCAGATTTTCATATTATCCAAAGTAATCTCATAACTATGTTTATCAAATAGTTGAAACCTATCCGCTGTTATAGCAAGTTCACCACCTCCGACTTTGTCATAGCCATTGCAATAGAAGAGATACTTATTTGGAGGAGTAAATTCAAACCTCTGAATGTCAAGACCGAGAGCTTCTATAACCTTAGGGTTTGAAGTAAACTTATCTATAGTTTCCCGTTGAATCAGGTTTTTACTTGTGTCTAAGAATTCAAAGTATTTGCACGCTAAACAAGTCATCTATCTCTTCTCGCTTTGTAGACATCCTAACAGTTGTTTAAGGTAGACACCAATTGTAGCAAGGCAAACTGCCGAAGCTAGAGTTCACAGAGTTTTGAGCGGAGTATCTTTAGTAGCCGGCCCACAGCTTAATTTCTATATCAACTATTTCTCCTGTTTTAAACTCTACTGAATCAGTCAATCTGTAGTGTCCAATAAATTTACTTGTAATTTGATATCTCCCCGATGGAATATTTGAAAATTCAAATTCACCATCTTTATTAGAAGTTCTAGAAAATGAATATTCTTTATTAGTCAATCTTACGTCAGCCTCTGATATACTTGACTTCGAAAGAAGTGAAAATACTTTGCCGGATACATTGACTGTTAAAGTATCCATTGCTCCTACTCTTCTTATTACTAAAATAGATTTACCAATCTTTGAACGAGTAATATTTTTACTACATCCAAAAGCTATAAAACCGATAATAGAAACTAAGAGGAAGATTTTCATATGCCGCCTAATCAGGGTATAACCTCCCTCTAGTCAAACTTAATCGCTCTCACAGGCTTAATGCGAGCGACCATGGCGGCGGGTATAAGAATGGCGAGCATGGTCATCACGAGGGTAATCACGTTCAGAGCGATGATGATACCGAAGTTCCAGCTGATGGGAACGGTGTCCATGTAGTAGTTTTCGGGGTCGAGCGGGATGACCTGGAAGTAGTACTGGATGACGCAGAAGCCCAAGCCGATGATGTTGCCCCACAGCATACCTTTGAGCGTCAGGCTCAGGCCGCGGAAATAGAAAATCTGCCGTATCTGGGCATCGGTGGCGCCGATGGCTTTGAGCACGCCAATCATGCTGATGCGCTCGATAATCATGATAAACACCGTGGACACCATGTTGAAGGTTGCCACGAAAATAATCAGCACCAAAAAGATGACCACGTTCTTGCGCAACAGTTGCAGCCAATCGAAAAGCTGGGCATGGCGGTCGGTGATTTTCTCGAGCTGGAGGTCGTAGTTCATCTGGTCAAACACTTGGTCGGCCACCATGTCAATCTGTTCGAAATCCTTCAGCAAAATCTCCACACCGCCCACCAAGGTATCGGGCCAGTTGTTGAGCTCGCGAATCAGTTGCAGGTCGCCGATGACAAACACCTCGTCAAACTCCTCCAGTCCTGTGTTGAACACACCGGCTACCTTCAGTTTTCTGGCTCGAGGCGGGTTCTGAATGAAGTAGAAAATCGCCTCGTCCCCCACTTTCAGGCGGAGCTTATTGGCAATTTTCCGACTAAGCATGACGTCTTTGGAAGAAGCTGTATCAGTAAAACTCACCACACCGCCTTCGTCTAAATTGGCCTGCATGGCGCTCAGGTCGTAGTCTTTGTCCACGCCTTTCATCACCACGCCCAGCACTTCATCTTCGGTTTTAATGATAGCGGTTTTGCGGGCGAATCCTTGGATGTGGTAGATTCCCGCTATTTCTTCGGTGCTGTTTATACCTGTAGCCGTGCTGATAGGTGCACCCTCAAACGAATTGTTGGTGTCGTACTTGCTGATTTGCAAGTGCGCGCCGAAGCTGAAAATCTTGTTCCGTATCTCGTCGCGGAAGCCTTCCAGAATCGCAAACGACACAATCATGATGGCAATGCCTGCAGCTATGCTTATAATTGCTATTTTTGTCACAGACGTGGTGAAAGAACCAGCCTGCACTTCGGAAATCTTATCAGATATGAATTTGGATACGTTCACTCGCTTGCGTCTAAACTGCCTTAAAGATAGGTATGAATTTTGACTTAGAGCCTGTTAAAGTTTCGTTTTTGTGAGCGAATCTCCAAACGCGGCCCTGAAAAATCAACACCGATGATACAACCACTTGCTATACTTTGCAGCGCCCTTATGCTCAGCTTTAATGGCTGCGCACCGAAACAGGCGCCTGCCACCGCCGCTGAGCAAAACGCACCAGCTACCGAAGAAACCACCCAAGTTCCTGCCATGAAACCATTGGCCTTAGGTGCCGAGCAACTCGACCGCTATTTGAAGCACTTGGAGGGCAAGCGGGTAGGCATGGTCGTGAACCAGACTTCGATGGTTGGCAACGCTCACCTTGTGGACACCCTGATTAGCCGTGGCGTGGAAGTGACCACGATTTTTGCGCCAGAGCACGGTTTCCGTGGTGAGGCCGACGCAGGTGCGCACATAAAAGACGCGAAGGATACCAAAACGGGCCTGCCGATTATCTCGCTCTACGGCAGCAACAAAAAGCCTTCTAAAGCGCAAATGCAGAACCTCGACGTGCTCGTATTCGACATTCAGGACGTGGGCACGCGCTTCTATACTTACATCAGCACCATGCACTATGCCATGGAAGCCTGTGCCGAAAACGGTAAGTCCATGCTCGTGCTCGACCGCCCGAACCCGAACGGTCACTACGTAGACGGCCCTGTTTTGGAGATGGAGCACAAGTCCTTTGTGGGCATGCACCCGATTCCGATTGTGCACGGCCTTACGGTGGGCGAACTGGCTGATATGATTAACGGCGAGAAATGGCTGGAGGGCGAAAGAAGCTGCGACCTGACCGTCATCAAAATGGAGAACTACGACCACACGATGGCCTACGAGCTGCCGGTCCGTCCTTCTCCGAACCTGCCAAATCCACAGTCCATCGCGCTATACCCGTCTATCTGTTTCTTTGAGGGAACAAACGTGAGCGTTGGCCGTGGTACGCCAACGCCGTTTCAGGTGATTGGCTCGCCGTTTTACCAGAAGAAAGACTTCTCGTTTACACCAGTTAGTACACCGGGAGCCACTGATCCTCCGCATAAAGGCGTGAAATGCTACGGCATGGATTTGACGGACGTGTCGCATGCACAGCCGTTCACGCTGAAATACCTGTTGGAGATGTATAACAACTCATCGAACAAGGACAAGTTCTTCAACAACTTCTTCGAGAAACTAGCGGGCACTTCGGAGCTGCGCAAGCAAGTGATTGCCGGCAGAACCGAAACTGAAATAAGAGCCAGCTGGGAGCCGGAGCTGTCGGACTACAAAGTGCTCCGCAAAAACTATTTGCTATACCCTGATTTTGAATAGAACCATGCCTGAACTGCGAATCGTGTTCATGGGTACGCCTGACTTTGCGGTGCCTACCCTGCAAGCACTCGTTGAACATAATTATAATGTAGTAGCTGTTATCACGGCACCCGACAAACCAGCGGGACGTGGCCAGAAGATACAGCAATCGCCTGTGAAGGAGTACGCCGTGTCGCAAGGTATACCTGTACTGCAACCGACCAACCTGAAGTCAGAGACTTTTCTGGAAGAATTGGGCAGCTACAAGGCCAACCTACAGATTATCGTGGCGTTTCGCATGCTTCCCGAAGTGGTGTGGGCTATGCCAGAGCTGGGTTCTTTCAACATACACGGGTCCTTGCTTCCACAATACCGCGGCGCCGCGCCTATCAACTGGGCCATCATCAACGGCGAGAAAGAAACAGGCGTCACCTCCTTTTTCCTCAAGCACGAAATCGACACGGGCGACCTGATTTTCCAAGACCGTGTGCCGATTCTGGAAGAGGATGATTTCGGCAGCATGTATGAAAAACTAACGCACAAAGGGGCCGAGCTGGCGGTACGCACGGTGCAGGCCATTGAGCGCGGCGAAGTGCAACCACAGCCCCAGCTAACTTCTGCCGAAACAAAGCATGCGCCAAAAATCTTCAAGGAGACCTGCGAGATAAACTGGAACCAGCCTGCCCATCAGGTGCGCAACTTCATCCGCGGCCTCTCCCCCTACCCGGCAGCATGGACCCGATTCGATGGTAAGACGTTTAAGATTTTCAAAACGGAAGTGTTGGAGAATACTGCTTATACCCTAGCACCGGGTCAAATTAAAACTGACAACAAGTCCTACCTGCACGTGCAGACTGCTGCAGGCGCCCTCTCGATTCTGGACCTCCAGATGGAAGGTAAAAAGCGCATGCCGGTACAGGATTTGTTGCGGGGGTATACCTTTAAAACAGAGCAAGTATGATCGCCATCGTCGTCGCCATAGCCGAGAACAACGTCATCGGAAAGGATAACCAGCTGATCTGGCACCTCCCCGCCGACCTGCGCCATTTCAAGCAAAAGACCATGGGCCACCCCATGATTATGGGCCGCAAGACGTTCGAGTCCATCGGCAAGCCCCTCCCCGGCCGCACGACTATCATTGTCACCCGTCAGGAAAACTATCAGGCGGAAGGTTGCATCGTAGTGAATTCGGTGGAAGAAGCGATTGCAAAAGGTAAAGAGCTGGATAGTGAGCAAGTGAGCATTGTCGGCGGCGCTGAAATTTACAAGCAAGCCCTCCCCTTTGTGGACACGCTATACCTGACCAAGGTGCATCATAGCTTTGATGGCGATACTTTTTTTCCGGAGTTACAGGAAGAGGAATGGCAGGAAGTAAGTGCAGAAGGCCACGAACCAGATGAGAAAAATAAGTATAGGTATACTTTTAAGGAACTGCGAAGAAAGTAATCCAAGTAAAGCTTTAATAAAAAAGAGCACCTAATAGTGCTCCTTTTTTATATTGAGAAAGTACTGCTAATTTTCCTTAACGCAGAATGTAAATCTTGCCGTAGCCGTTCACAAAGCCTTTATCACCTTTCTTCCAGATATGCTTCATTTCCTCAGCTTCTTTCGGCATCACGACACGGTACAGGTATACACCGTTCGCTAGTTTGTCGCCATACATATCGGTGCCATCCCAGGCATACTCCGTTTTGTTGTTACCAATACGAATCGGCCCTATTTCCTCCCGCATGATTTCCTTCACGACTTTACCTGTCACGGTCATAATTTGGATTTTGAATTGGTCTGGAATCACACCGCCTGTTAAGGTGAAGATGAATTGTGTCTTCGTAGAGAATGGGTTTGGGTATGGATAGAAGTTAGTAATCTTAGACTCGTTTTCTACTTCGAAGCTGATTTTATAAGGAGAAACACCCGAATCTTTTCCTGTAACATCTTTTCCTTTTACCTCTAGGGTATAAATGCCATTTTCTAAGCGTTCTGGTTTGTATTCGAACCGGAAGTCATTCTTTTCATCGGCCGGGCTTATGCTTAGTTCAGTTGACTTAGCAGATTTTATTACGTCATAATCGAGCATGTTTGGTCCATCAAGCGTGACCTGCATTGCATCTGCATTTTCTAAGAATACATGCTTATTTTCATCTTTAATCGTAATGCTAATCAGCGGGCTTGGCGAGACTAGTTCTCCATCCATGATATGTACCCCATCAAAAGCCACATCCATTATTGGGTGTAATTTCGATTTCACAGCAAAATTCACTTCATAAATGTTATTCTGGTATTGTTGTTCTGGCTGCAATTGCGGGTTCACGTACATGGTCAGCTTATAGTTGCCATCTAGTTCGAGCGCAGACATTGTATACCTGAACATGGCTGTTTTATTACCTCCGAGGGCCTCAATTTTGAACCGTGACACCCGCGGTTCCATTCCTTCGCCTGTTAAAGTCACTTCTACCGTAATAGAGTCGCGGAACGCATAAGGCGTCACATTCTGGAAAGCCATGGGCATTTCGATCCGACCCCGCTCAGCTTGTCTCGTTAAAATTTTCTCACTCACTTCTACCAAGTCAGGCCTTATCACCCCTTCTGGAGCTGCTTGATAATAAACCATCCATTGTTTCAACTGTGGCGCTGTTCGGTTTTCTGTATCAGTTAGCTGAGCCTGCAGCTGCAAATGGGGGTACTGAGTTGCATTTACTTGGCTCAAGTCAAGTGTCTTCGATGTTACTTCATCATTCAACAACGCGCGATTTCCTTCAGCATCAATGCCAAATAGACTCAGCTTGTAGCTATCATTACCCGTCTTATACCGTTCGATGTTATAATGTAGGCTACCCCAACTCAAGGCAGGACCTATAAGAGTAGAAGTGATAGAGCCTTTTTGTACTTTAGACTGCAATGTAGTCCTAATCAAAATATCCTGACTAGTAGGCGAAGTTGAATCATCTAAGTTAGCCGTACTTTCTTCTATGGCACTAGTAGCTCCTTTTTGACCAATTATAGCATAGGGATAACCATTTTTCAGTTTACCACTAACTATACCATTAGGTATTAGATCTGATCCTATACTTTTAAAAGCAGCTCTCAATTCAGGTGAAAAAATTTCGAAAGGTACTTTATTCATACTTATTGCTAACACATAATTTCCTTCAGGGATACCTTCTAAAAACCGCTGCATGTTAGCCCTTACTGTAGGATTATTTAGATCTCCAAATTGATACATATCTGGTATCCATTTACAGCCCGCAAATCCCGGCACTACACTTCTTTCCAATGTTTCTTTATCAAGCATAAAAAAATACATACGTGGGGCTGACGATGCCTGAAAATTGCCGCATGCATTATGTGAAGCTACTGTGCCATTTATGAATATACCATAAGGAGGTTGTCCGTACCTTACATCACCTCCTATTGTCCGAATTTCAATGTTAGCATATAATGGATCAAACTCCCAGTTATTTGCCCCATTCCTAATCCTAACACCATCAACTTCAGACTCCTTGAATTGATCTTTATGACTTTGTGACCATCCTCCATCGTTATTAGGTATATACCTAAATGAGCTTTGTACCCAAACTGTATCTTCACCTTGAGCGTAATTTTCAAATCGAGCCCGCCAATAAAAGACCGTGCTATCTCCCGCATTTTGCTGAATAGGTAAATTAACTTCCCATGAAGGCATAATACTAGCAACAGCTGTATGAGAGCGCTTAAGAGCAGAGGAAAATGTTGTTGTTGTATCAAGTTCGAAGTACACTCCTTTAGGCTCAGAACCCATTTGAGTTGATTGCACCATTAGATTCACATTACTGCTATTCACGATGGAGTAATTTATAGGTGCTAATACTGAGATTCCTGATTTAGGAAGAAAGTGTTGTAATTGAAGCACATTATTAGTTTCACTAAGCTCTGCAATTTGATCTGTAGCATCTAATTTGATTTCAAACCTATTCATCCCTGATGCTGTAGTATCAGTATTGGGTAAGGCCAATTCTAATTGATCACTAAAATAAATAGGCTTTACTTTGATAATATAAGGATTTAGCACTGAACCATTAGGCAGGATACGCTTAACAGATACATTTATCGAATCTTGGATAGCCTTCCCGTGGTTTACAGCATTTACACTTAACACTAATGGATCTGATAAAGAAATAGCTATATCACCATTTTTATCCTTTATTGAATAACTTGAATTATTGAAAGCATAATCGGGCTTACTGGGTGCATAAGGCCTAATGACTGGATCACTTTGAAGCACCATTTGGGTCATAGTGGCAACATATTGTTGATCATTAGCTTTGTCAGCTGAACGCCTAACAGCTTCTTTTTGAATTTCACCAATTGTACTTCCATAAAATTTTTCATCCTTAAAAGCTACTTGGTGGTAATTTAGGGAGTAATGGTTCAAGGGGTGGTCTCCTCCTGTATGAGCATGAGCAATAAATGAAATCGCACCTCTATCAGGGGTCAGTAACCAATCTTCACCAAAAGACTTATAATTATAAATAAATGCGTCTCCGGTCCCACAACCATTCATCAAAATAACGGGATATTTTCCCTTATTTCGATAACCATATACATTTTGCGACACAAAGCCAATTTCAAGATCACTAGTTGAAGCTGAGCTATGTCCAAAAAATGTAATCATAGATAAACCAGCATTCACTTCTGTTGATACATTTATTAGATCAGGATAGGCACTAACCCCTTGTCTGTATTTACCCACCACATTGGCTCCTAGATAGGGACCCTCAGCAATATTTTTATAAATATCCAACCAGCTTTTTATATCTTTTATCTGAGTATCAGTACTTCCACCACCAAGGTGTAAAATATTCTTACGCCAAGCTAGTCCTTCAGGAAGCATCTCATATTCTTTAACTTTATTAAGATAATCAATAATTGCCTCAGGTTGGGTTACTGGCAGGCGCCCCGTAGGAACCCGAGGTTCATACCTATTGTTTCTAAAGTCTGCTGTAAAGAATACATCTGAGGATGGAAACATACCTGTCGGCACCAGATCAACTTCATAAGCTTTACTATATCTTAAGCCGACATGATACAGACTGACTCTGCTGTTATTATTATCAACACTTCTAAAGTCTGATGCTGCATATTTCATCCCCTTACCGATAATAAAAAGATGCTTTTGACGGTTAGAAGTCATCATGTAAGCCATAAATTTACGTATGGCATTTGAAGAATACTCTCCATAATGGAACTGATCCACGATTTGATCCATGTGGACTAGTAACGTGTCATACCCCCCACCTTGAGCAGATGCTCTGTAGGCTGCATACTCAATAGGCCCTGATTTCGATGAGCCCGATATAGGTTTCATTAACCTCTTATTAGTTAGTATTATGTAATTATGTGCATCAGAGCTTATTTGCCTAAAAGTAACCTTCTCAGCTTTCCCTCTCGGTTTTAAAGGAGTTGAAGAGTTAGTAAGGAGTATTTGACGAGTTCTACCTTGCGTATTTATCACAAATCCTTTAGACTGTCCATTGCTATGGCCTTCAACTTTTATTACTTCATAAGGATTTGTAACATCATACGAGACGATCGAGCTATTTGAATTCAAGAATACAAAGTACGGATTATCAACTCGAGATGAATCCGTGTAATAAAACATTGGACTACCACTATAAATAGCTTTCTGCGGAAAAATTACCGTAGCATAAGAAAATGCAATCCTATTTCTTTCATCAGCTAGTCCAGTAGTTGGATGAGGCGGACGAGATTCTGGCACTGCTTGAAGTGTTATTTTACCTTGAGAAAATATCTCGGAGAACTCAAGTATGAACTGTTCCTTTTTGTATCGAGCCCCTGTTAAACTATATTCAGATAAAGTTTTGGATGTTCCCGAAGGTGTTACAAGATTGATTACACCTTTGTGCGTAATTGGAGAAGCACTACTCACACTATTTATTGTAAATTCCAGCTGTGGTTTTGGACCAGTCTCCACTACATTTACAATAGAATTTATATCATAATTAGCTGACACATTCCTTGGTGTTGAGATATAACCCTCCCCCTCATCCATCCATGATAATAAGGCATCTCCATGAAATTTACCGCTATTGTATGTTTGAGTAAAAAACTGCGTCACCTTCTGCAAGACATACGGCTCTGGCGTTTTACCCGCCGGAGAAGGATTCACTTGTTGCATCCGCTTACCACCGGTAGGATTAACAGTCAAAAAATAGGCAGCCGTATCTGTGTATAAACTATACAACTGATGCGGCTGATGCGCCGGATTCTTATAAAGATCCTGATCCAGTCGTCCATCATTACGCTCGCCGTAGAACTCAATGAAATCTTGCGTATCCAATCGACCGTCGGCCTCACCAGCTACGTGGATGGCGACTTCCTTGCCTCTTCTGAAAAGCTGAAAGTGCTGCGGGTTGGTGCCGGCCAATCCTAAACTGTCCAGAAAACCGTGGCTAAGGCGGTGGAGGCCTGTGTTTACAACTTTGAGTTTATAGTAGGTTTTGTTGTAGTCGATCCACTCGTTGCCATAGGGTGTCGGCGACTGGGCTTGTGCCGTTGCCTGCATACCGAATGCCAGCACGCTAACGAGTAAAAACTGTTGTAAGAGTCTGTTTATTTTCATCGGCTGTAAAACTTAGAACCGTATATGTTTAATTGAAAGAATATCCCAGCGAAATGATGATCGAATAGAGTCCGCCCGCATTGGCCGTGTTGCCGTCACGTCCGTTGATGCGCGACATGGCTAAATCGATATTAAGTCCGTTGTTCTCGAAGCCAACCCCAAAGTTTGGCTGTACCTTGGAAGACGTGCCCCCGTCAAAATTCCGGAATTGCTGATAGTTGTTCAGACCTCCGCGCACAAAAACAGTTTGGGCATAGGCTAATTCCATCCCTACATGCGGATCCACAGAGGCAAAGTCAGACTTGAGCAGCACATTGCGCTTGCCGTCAAAAGTAAAGTCTACGTCGGTGGCCAGTATACCAGTTATTTTGTCGGAAAAAGTGAAGTTTTTGGCGGCTCCCAATACCAATCGCGGTAAGGTAAGCTCAGCCGTACTCTCTGGCAAATCGTTACCGGTTTGCTGGTAAGTCGCCTCAAGTGCCTCTACATTGTGGGTCCAAGCCGTGAAGGTGGTCGTTACATCCTTGGCCATGACACCGAATTGCCACGTACCGCGGCGTAATTGGGCACCTGCATCGAAACCGAAGCCCCAAGCGTTGGCAAACTCACCTACGTTACGGTAGATAATCTTAGCGTTCACGCCCAGTGTTAAGCCTTGTATAAGGTTGCTTTTGCGGGCATAGGAAAGTAACATGGCATAATCAGCCACGGAGAAGAAACGAATGCTATCATACTGGATGTAGCCATACTCGTTCTGCAGCCTGCGGGTATCCACAATATCATCCACCCCCAGTCTGATAACCGAAACGGCCAGTGTACTATTCGAATCAATAGGCATGGCAAAACTGCCGAAGTCGTTCTTAGCTATACCTGCAAACAACTCGGAGTGCATTAAGGCGATGTTATACTTATTGCGCAGCTGCAGTAAACCTGCCGGATTCCAGAACCCAGCCGTGGCGTCATCTGCAACAGCAACCTGCACGTTGCCCATTCCAAGAGCACGGGCTCCTACCCCAATGTTCAGGAACTCATTGCTGTATTTAGGCGTGGATACCTGCGCGTCGGCATTACCGGCCCATAGAAACAGGATGCACAAAAAGAAAAGAAGGGTAAATCTGTTCATAGGCACAGGAATACGGTATCAGCAAAGCTCTTCCAAAAAAAATAATTCCCTCATTTTCTGAGGTGAGAAACACCGTTCAAGGTCTGGCAATCTGCCTCCTAACACTATAATAAACGAATTAGTTGAATTTGAGCGACATTTTTTCTCACCCAAAAATAATCATTTTTATCCACAAATAGCTGCCGCTTAAACCCTTTGAAAAAAGTTTCGTAATTATTTTTAAACAGTACCTTGTTTTACATAGTACCTTTTAATATCTTTGCTTCAACATTAAACGGAATCATCATGAAAGTAGAAAACACACAAGTGCAGATGCGGAAGGGAATTCTGGAGTTCTGCATACTGGAGATTATCTCTCGTGGTGAGGTATATGCGTCCGATATGTTGGAGGAGCTGACAGCTGCCAAGATGATAGTAGTGGAGGGGACTCTTTACCCTCTCCTTACTCGCCTCAAGAACGCGGGGCTTCTCGACTACAGTTGGGTCGAATCTACCTCTGGGCCACCCCGCAAGTATTACACACTGACCGAGACCGGACGCACATTTCTGGAACAACTCCGGGAAACATGGGGCGAACTGGTAGCTTCCACCGAGTTCATCATTCAAAACAAGAAAGCGCAGTAATCATGAAAAAGAACATAAATATCAACCTGCAAGGCATCATCTTCCACATTGAGGAGGATGGGTATGAGCAACTGAGCCGCTATCTTACCTCTATTCGTCACTACTTCTCGAGCTATGAAGGGCACGAGGAGATCGTGGCCGATATCGAGGCACGTATCGCGGAGATCTTTTCAACGCGCCTTTCTCCGGGCAAACAGGTCATCACGATGGAGGACGTACAGTCCCTGATCGCACAGATGGGTGACGTGACCGACTTCGAGATACTCGAGCCTATGGAAGAAGAAATGCCGCATGCCAGACAGGCATACACCGCCGGCGCTCCTAGGCCAGAGTTCGCTGATGCAGGAGGCGCAGCCGCTGCTGCTACTGCAGCTGGGCCAAGACGCTTGTACCGCGACATGAGCCGCAAGGTAGTAAGCGGTGTGTCGGCAGGTATAGCCAACTACCTGAACGTAGACCCTGTTTGGATCCGTCTGATCTTCGTGTTCTTGGTTATCGGCACGCCTATCACCGACGGCATATCGGGTTCTTTTGGTCTGATTCTCTACATCATCCTCTGGATCGCGCTGCCTGTGAACTACTCCTTGCCTGAAATCACGGTGAAAAAGCTGTTCCGCGACCCGGCAGACAAGAAGCTGGCAGGCGTGGCGAGCGGCATCGCCAAGTATTTCGGCGTAGATGTGGCCGTTATCCGCATCCTGTTCCTTGCCCTTATCTTCGCGGGCGGATTCGGATTGCTGGCTTATATCATCCTCTGGGTAGCTGTCCCAGAGGCAGCCACCCTCACCGAGCGTATGCAGATGCAGGGAAACCCGGTTACACTGGCCAGCATTGAACACACGCTGAAAGAGAATCTGAACATAAAGGACCATGATGGAGAGGAAAGCACTGCGGCAAAGGTGCTGTTACTGCCTTTTCGCATCATTTCGCAGATAATTAACTGGTTGGGCCGTGCGCTTGGGCCGATACTTGCCGTCCTGATCACGTTGATCAGAGTAGCTGCCGGTATCACCCTGTTGGTGATTTCACTGGGGCTGACGGTAGCGCTTTTCACTTCCCTGTTTGTGTCTTTGGGCATTGTAGATAATCAGATTTGGTTTAATACTGGTGATTTACCGGCCTCCGTATTTCTGGAGGGCTTTCCCCGGCTCGGACTGGTGGCAGGTTTTTTTGTAGGTCTTATCCCTATTTTGTTCCTGATTTTGTTGTCCATCGGCCTATTGGCGAAACGCTTCTTTATGCGCCCATTGGTAGGTTGGTCTTTGTTCGGCATTTGGTTGATTAGCTTGTTCACCATGATTGCCTTCATTGCGGGGCACGCTGAAAACTTCCGTCGCTCAGGCGAAGTGGTGACAACGCAGTCTTTCCCGGTGGGGCCATACCCAACTATCACACTGGATGGGTATAACACGAACTCTTCTTATGAAAATCGCATTTACTTTGATGTGCAGGGCCACGACGGCTCTAATGTAGAAGTACAGCAACGCCTGCAGGCCAAAGGAAAAACCGAAGCTGAAGCACAGGAAAATGCCCGCATGGTAACCTACCGCGTGGTGCAGAACGATTCCACCATCCGTTTCGATGACGGCTTCGAGTTTGCATCAGGAGCGGCTTACCGTAGCCAGCGCATGGACGTGACGTTGATGATACCGCAGGACAAGCAACTGCGCCTGACCAACAACTTCCTCCGCATGATGCCAAGCAGTGCTTTCGAAGAAGAGTATAGTCGCGAAAAGACCCTCCGCAACCTTTGGCAGGTAAAAGGCGACCGACTTGCCTGTATCACCTGCGCGGCTGACACGCTCGACGTTGCCGATAACGACTTTACTTACAACTCTGCTGCTACCATGGGTGCTGGCGGAAGCGTGCTGATGAACGAGTCGGAGTATAGCTCTAACAAACAAACCTTCGATTTCAGCGATTTTGACGCCATCACGGTAAATGGTGCTTATCACGTGCAAATTACGCAGGGCAGCAATTATAGTGTGACGGCTAGCGGCGATGCGGATGATCTGGAGAAACTTGAAATCACAAAGAAAGGCAGTGAACTGGTGATAGAACACGAAGACAGAACGTTCAAGCTTTTCGACAGACAGAAAACAGTACTGATTCAAGTGACGGTGCCTGAGCTGCGCAGCCTCGACCTGAGCGGTGCCATCAAAGCTGATATCGGACACATCAAAACAAACAGCCTAAACCTTGCCTTGACAGGTGCGACACAGGCTTTCGTGGATGTGAATGTGAACAGACTTCAAGCAGATATTGCAGGGGCCTCTAAAAGCACATTCACAGGACGTGCCGATAACGTGGACATGGATATTGCAGGCGCTAGTAAACTGGACGCTACCAGATTGGTAGCCAACACTGTGGAGATTGAAGCCGCAGGCGCCTGTTCTGCCGATGTGCATGCTACCAATACCCTCCGCGCCGATGCATCGGGTGCCAGCAAAGTGCGCTACAAAGGCAATCCAAGCAATGTAGTGACGGATGTATCGGGTGCCAGCAAGATCTCACGCTTGTAGCAAGTTTACAAAAAAAGGGATAAGCCGTTTGGTTTATCCCTTTCATATACCTATAACATACATGTTGGACGTAAGTCTTAAAAAAATCTTTATTGATATACTGCAACCAGAATAATGAAAGAATGTACTTCCGTAGTCCTGTTGATTCTGCTAGTTACTTTACTCAGCTGTTCGGAAATGACTGGAGAGTTTAAATATATGAATCGACTGAAAAAATCTATATCCGAAAAATATGAAACAGAGAAAGTTGAAATAAATATTAAAAACAATAATGAATTGATTGTATCAAATATCGACCCCAAATTTGATGATTATACTCCTGCGAAAAAAGAACAAATTTCTCGAGAAATTGGAAAGCTAGCACAGGAACTTAGAGAAGATAAAGAAGCAATAAAATCTGGTGTGGTGAATTTCAGAGATGAAGAAAATTATGGTATTGCTAAAACCAGTAACACGGTAACTTTCCAGATGTACGAATAGACAAGCCTGTGCCCAACAGTATCGATGCTTAATTCTGTCTCAATTCGAAAGTATTTGCTCACTTGTTGCGCCTAATGCCCTGAGGACAATCAAGTACGCCAGTCCGCATAGTTCCTATACCTGCCCTTTAGTACAAAATAAAACTTTATACCCTATTACAGGTTCTATACCTGAGTGATTTGTTTGTTTAGTTGTTTGGTGAGTTTACCTGGCGAAGCCCCATCTCTTCTCCCTTTTTAAGGAGAAAAGCGAAGGCTTCGCCAAACTCGTTTTTAACAGTCCCTTCCAGTATCGCCTCCGTCAGTACCTCTTTCAACTCCCCTACCGTTTTAGACGGCTTCAGGTCGAAAGTTTCCATGATAATCTCGCCTGTAATCACTGGCTGGAAGTTGCGCAGTTTGTCGCTCTCCTCTACTTCTATCAGTCGCTTTTCAACCTTATCAAAGTTCTGTAGGTAACGCTTTACTTTGCTGTCGTTTTTGGAGGTAATGTCGGCGCGGCAAAGTTTCATTAATGCGTCAATGTCGTCGCCTGCCTCAAACAGGAGTCTGCGTATAGCTGAGTCGGTTACGGTGTCTTTCACAAGCGCGATGGGGCGCAAATGCAGTCGAACCAGCTTCTGCACAAACTTCATGTGCTCGTTTAGGGGCAGTTTCAAGTCCTTGAACAGCTTGGGCACCATGCGGGCGCCGCGTTCTTCGTGGCCGTGAAAGGTCCAGCCCACTTTTTCGTGGTAGCGCTTGGTGTCAGGCTTGGCAATGTCGTGCATAATGGCCGACCAGCGCAGCCATAGGTCATCCGACACCTCAGCCACGTTGTCGAGCACCTGCAGGGTATGGTAAAAATTATCCTTGTGCGAATTCCCTTTAATAGTCTCTACGCCCTGCAATTCCGCCATTTTCGGGAAAATCAGCTGCAAAAGGCCTGACGCAAATAGCAATTTGAAACCGTAAGAGGGCTTCGGGGAAAGCACGATCTTGTTCAGCTCATCGGTGATGCGCTCCTGTGACACAATTTTGATGCGCTCCTTGTTGTCGATGATAGCGTCGAAAGTCTCGGGAGCGATGTCGAAGTTAAGTTGGGAGGCAAAACGAATGGCCCGCATCATACGCAAGGGGTCGTCGGAGAATGTAATGCCCGGCTCCAACGGCGTGCGGATGATCTTGCGCTTCATGTCTTTTATCCCATCGAAGCGGTCAATCAGCTGTCCGTAGCTCCCTTCATTCAGGCTTATACCTAGCGCGTTGATGGTGAAGTCCCGGCGTTTCAGGTCATCTTCCAGTGTGCCGGTCTCTACTTCGGGTTTGCGGGAGTGCTCCACATAAGACTCTTTGCGGGCGCCTACGAACTCTACTTCCCACTCGCCGGAGCGCAGCATGGCCGTACCGAAATGCTTGAAAACCGACACTTTAGGCTTATGCGGCAGCTTATGCGACACGCGCTCGGCCAACTCAATGCCATTGCCCACGCATACCACGTCAATATCTTTAGAAGGCCTTTTCAGGACCAAATCACGCACAAAGCCCCCAATCACGTAAGCTTCTACGCCTACTTCCGCAGCCGCTGCGGCCACGGTATCGAATATGGGGTGCTCTGGTAATTTTATCGTATCCATTCAGAAAAATCAAAACCTCGGGGAGTGCATACCCGCACACCCGAGGCACAAAAATAAAGAGATAAATTTAGAGCGGAGGCAAAATTTGGTGAGATGCACCCAATCAAGGTATAACTTGTCGATGCTAAGGATGCTATACCTAAACTTATTCTCTGATTATGGTCTGCCTACCGCTTTCATCAATCTTGATAATCCGAGACGGCTGCGACTCCACTTCCTCATCCCGCCGCCACTGCACCACATAGTCGACCCGCTCCTTTATCGTATCAGACACTTCGGCGAAAGTTCGTGGCGAGGGCTCACCGCTCACGTTGGCAGAAGTTGACACCAACGGCCTACCGATTTGCTGCATCAGGCGGTGGCAGAATTCGTCTTTGGCAATGCGAACACCTATGCTTCCGTCTTCAGCCACTAGCTCTTTGGGTAGATTTTGTGCACCTGACAGCACAAAGGTCGTAGGTCGCTCCTGTGCCCCAGCCAGTTCTTCGAAGCCCTCCGGCAAATCACGCACGTAACGGCGCAGCATGGCCACGTCGCTCACCAGCACGATCATCGACTTCGACTCCTCGCGCTCTTTTATTTCGAAAATTTTCTTGACAGCTTTCGCATTTTCGGCATCACAGCCAATGCCCCAAACCGTATCGGTCGGGTATAGGATGACGTTTCCAACCAGCAACTCGTCTTCTGCCGCCTGTACTTCTTTCAGAAAGTGTTTCATAGTTTTTGATGGTTAAATTGTTTAATTGCTGAATGGCTGTGAGTGGCACAGCCTTTCAACCATTCAACGAATCTCCTGCGTAAGCTCTACCAGCACACCGTTGGCGCTTTTGGGGTGCACGAAGCATACTAGCTTGTTGTCGGCGCCTTTTTTGGGTGTTTCGTTCAGTAAAATGAAGCCCTCTCCCTTCAGTCTTTCCATTTCAGCCAGAATATCTTCCACCTCAAACGCAATGTGGTGTATGCCTTCGCCGCGCTTCTCGATGAACTTGCTGATAGCGCTGTCAGGCGTTGTGCCTTCCAAAAGCTCTATTTTAGTGCCGCCCACTTTAAAGAAAGAGGTGTTTACAGCCTCTGACTCCACAAACTCTGTTTTATAAGGCTCCACGCCCAGCAATTTAAAATACAGGGCATTTGCCTCGCTAAAATTTTTAACCGCTATACCTATATGTTCTACGTTTACCATTTTCAATTTGTAATTAGTCTAAGTAACCTTTTTTTGTTAATTTTGCAGGGAATTCAAAACTAATAATTTCTCACAACTGTTATTCAAACAGTACAAAAAGAGATAAAAAATAGTGATATGCTAACATTCCCGATATACTTAGACAACAACGCCACTACGCCCATGGATCCACGTGTGCTGGAGGCCATGATGCCATACTTCACTAGCAAGTTTGGCAACGCTGCTTCCCGTAACCACGCATTTGGCTGGCATGCCGAGGAGGCTGTTGACTATGCACGTGAGCAAATTGCCTCACTTATCAACTGTTCACCAAAAGAAATCATCTTCACTTCGGGCGCTACAGAGTCAGACAACCTTGCTATTAAAGGTGTGTTTGAGATGTATGCTTCTAAAGGTAACCACATCATTACGGCTACCACGGAGCACAAAGCGGTACTGGACACTTGTAAGCACATCGAGAAAATCGGTGGCAAGGTAACCTACCTGCCTGTGAACGCAGAAGGTCTGATTGACCTAAAGCAATTGGAAGAAGCGATTACCGACAAGACCATTCTGATTTCGATCATGTATGGCAACAACGAAGTTGGCGTTATCCAGCCGATCAAGGAAATCTCTGCCATTGCCAAGAAGCACGGTGTGCTGTTCTTTACAGACGCTACGCAGGCAGTAGGCAAAATTCCTGTGGACGTGGAAGCTGACGGTATCGACCTCTTGGCTTTCTCTGGCCACAAAATGTACGGCCCGAAGGGTATTGGCGCTTTGTATGTTCGTCGCAAAAATCCACGTGTGAAAGTAACCGCCCAGATGGACGGCGGCGGACACGAGCGTGGCATGCGTTCTGGTACGCTTAACGTTACAGGTATAGTTGGTCTGGGCAAAGCCTGCGAATTAGCCAAGCAAGAAATGGCAGCTGATGCAGCCCGTCTATCTGCTATGCGCGACCGTCTGGAGAAAGAACTTTTGACAATCGAAGAATCTTATGTGAATGGTTCAGTAGAGCACCGTCTGCCGCACGTGTCTAACATCTCCTTCAAGTATGTAGAAGGCGAAGGCTTGATGATGGGTGTGAAAGACATCGCCGTATCTTCTGGTTCTGCCTGTACATCAGCCTCATTAGAACCTTCTTACGTACTAAAAGCGTTAGGATTAAGTGACGACTTGGCACACTCTTCGCTGCGTTTCGGTTTGAGCCGCTTCACAACTGAAGAAGAAGTAGACTACGCCATCGGCCACGTGAAAGAGGCTGTTGCCAAACTGCGCGAAATGTCGCCACTGTGGGAGATGTTCAAAGAAGGCATCGACCTGAACTCAATCGAGTGGGCGGAACATTAAGATTTTAATTAATAATGGGGAATGAATAATGATTAATTGTTCTCCCCCATTATTATTCATTAATCATTAAAAACTAGTAATTATAAATAGCTATGGCTTATTCAGATAAAGTAATCGATCATTATAACAACCCACGCAACGTTGGAACGCTTGACAAGGCGAAGAACAACGTGGGTACTGGCCTAGTAGGTGCGCCTGAGTGCGGTGACGTAATGCGCCTTCAAATCGAAGTTGACGAAAACCAAATCATCACTGATGCGAAGTTCAAGACCTTCGGTTGTGGTTCTGCAATCGCTTCTTCTTCGCTGGCTACCGAGTGGCTGAAAGGCAAGTCTGTTGACGAGGCCCTTTCCATCGACAACATGGACATCGTGGAAGAACTGGCATTACCGCCTGTGAAAATTCACTGTTCTGTGCTGGCCGAAGACGCCATTAAGTCTGCCATCAACGACTACAGAGTAAAGAACGGCCTTCCAGCATTGGAAATGCCGAAGTCTCACCACTAAGACACAGACTCACGCATGGAGTCAACGACCGATGTGCACGTAGAAAGTGCACGCATTCAAAAGCAGATTGAAAACCACTTAGGATTAAGCGGTGACAGTCTGCTTTTCGAATTCAGACCGATGGATAACAAAGTGCGTCTGGACCTGATTACGGTAAACCCGCGCCACTTGCAGTCGTTCCTCTTCCACACGGAAATTGGGTATGACAGAGTGGACGCGCTCCGTAAAATGCTGGACTACGTGCAGAGTTATAAAGAAAAAGAGAGCCCTTATACCGTGCAGTGGATGACTCGTGGAGACAAGGAGTTGAATACTTCCTACTTCCGAGCCCGCAATATGTACGAGGCGCTTGACAAGTTATACTTTGGCCGCGACATGAACACAATCACTGTTTTCAGTGTGGTGCTGAATCCGGTATCTTAAAGATAGAATTGTTATGATAACAGTATCAGATAAAGCAAAAGAGAAAGTATTGAAGCTGAAGCAAGACGCACAGCTCGACGATACGTTTCGCCTGCGCGCATCTGTAGCCGGAGGCGGTTGTTCCGGACTCTCCTACAACCTCGACTTCGACGACGAGGTGAAGCCAATGGATCAAGAGTTCGAAGACAAAGGCATCAAGGTAGTGGTAGACATGAAGAGTTTCCTATACCTAGCTGGCACCGAACTTGACTTTTCGGACGGCTTGAATGGCAAGGGCTTTTACTTTAACAACCCGAATGCCTCCCGTACCTGCGGTTGCGGCGATAGCTTCTCTGTTTAAAATAACAGCAGCTTATACAGAGCAGAAGGGCCAGCTAGAGATAGCTGGCCCTTCTGCTTCTATACCTGTGGCAGGTATAGCTATTTCTTCAAAAACCGTAAGGTTTGCCTCTCCCCCATTTCATTCAAGAGAACCAAGGTATAATTTCCATAACCTAGGCGGCTTACATCCAATAAGTGGGTATAGCCCTTCAGACTTTGTCGCAGTACCACTCGCCCCATCTTGTCATACACAGCCGCGTCGTAAGTTAAGTGAGCAAGCGGAAGCTCAACTTTTAGCTCCTGTTGTGCGAGCGTTGGGTATACTGAGGCTGCTTTGGCCTGCTGATTTGTTACAGCAATTATGTTTGTATAGGTATAAGTCAAGTCTTCGTCTACTTGCTTGAGTCGGTAGTACGACGTGCCTAAGAGTGGCTCTCGGTCGTGAAAATTATAATGCGTGACTAAACTCGTCGTGCCCCTAGAATTCACAATACCCAGTGTCGTGAAATGCTTTGCATCAGCACTGCGCTCTATTTCGAAATGGCGGCTGTCCTGCTCAGAGGCTGTAGTCCAGTTTAACTCAACAGTTTTGGCTACTACATGAGCTGTAAACTTGGTAAGTTCTACTGGAAGCGGGATATAATCAGGTTCGAAATTCCAAGTAACTTTTACGTCGTCAATGGCTAGTCCATGGTCCTGTTCTAACTCGTCAGGATCGTACCAGCGCAGCATGACATAGTATCCATCAGGTATAGCCTCAGGCAAGGTATAGGAGAATTCTTTTCGGTTTTGAGGTGAGTTGCCATCATAGTGGCCGGCTTTAGTTTTGTAAAGGGGACTGTTAAATTGAAGGGAAGAAACAGTGGTCCAGCCAAGTGTATTGAGCTTAACTGTTGTATTAAAAGAGGAAGAGTATTCTGCAACGGCATATGTGAAGAGCAGCCTTTGCACATCTGTATTTGTGCTCCCAACTCGCCACTGTTCGGCAGCGAATGCAATGTCAAGTGCTGTGATTGTTCTGCCAGAGGTATTGTGCAGCAATAAGTTATATGTAAACTCACCAGGCTTCTCTGCAGTAATACCACCTAGTGCTCTATCTGTCGAATTTGTATGTCCATAACTGTAAAGACCACCTGTATTAGATGAGCCATTATTAATGTTGATAGTAGTTCCGGCTCTTGACCTATGAACCGTCCAACCATCAGGAATAAACGCATTAACACCCAACTCAGCTGTACCTTCTGTAGATGGCAACGAATTAAAATCTTGGGTATAGGTGGTGACGAGCCTACCCATTTCCACTTGCTGTGCGACAACAGGTTTAGCAATTGCAGCCATTGCAAACAACACACCCACTCCTGACCATCGGCCCGCGGTAAAACTTCTTCTCATTTTGGCTAAAAGTAAAGTTACAAATCCCTATAGTAATGCTTTAAATATGAAAATTTGTACTTTAACTTTAGGCTTCTTTTTAAAGTTCAAAAACCTATACCATCTTAGAATAATTTTATTTGTGTTTAAACACTGAATTTTAGTGGTTTAAGCGGCAGACTCTAATAGGATCGAGTAACTGCCTGTTAAACAAAAAGGCTGCAGCAAAAAGTTATTACATAAAAAGGCAACTGAGCCCAGCAGGGAATCAGGTAGCCACCGTTATGAAAAATGAAATGAGATAAGGGGGTTTTGAAATTATGAGTTTTGGAAACTTAGGTGTTCTCTTTACTCACGATTTGATTGAGATTGGCTGTTTTGAAATGCTGGTATACCCGCAGCACAATGGCTAAGGCCACGGCGGCTTCAGCGGCCACAACGATGATAACAAACAGCGAGAATAGCTGCCCTTGCATCAGCTGTGGATCGTGACGGCTAAAGGCGACCAGATTGAGATTAGCGGCATTGAAGATCAGTTCTATACCCATCAAAACCAACACCGCATGGCGCTTGGTAATCACGGCCAGCACGCCGAGGCTAAAAAGCACGGCGCTAAGCAACAGGATATGTTCGAGTGGAATCTGAGTCAGCATTATACCTTCTGTTTGTCAGTGGCGATGTAGGCGGCTCCCATTAGGGCGATAAGGAGCAGTAGAGAAGCGATTTCGAAAGGCAGCACAAAGTCTGTCATCAGCTTTATACCTATATATTGCACCGTGCTCTTTTGACCAGCCAATATATCCGTATTAGCCTGCTGAATCCAAGGTAGAGAACTGAAACTGGCCTGCCAGATGGTATAGCCCAACCCAATAAGCGTAAGCAGCGAAATAGAGATGCCCCAGCCTACATTCACATTTTCTGACATCACTGACTTATCGTGTACCCGACTGCTGAGCATGATACCGAACAGAATCAGTACCAGCACACCACCTACATAAACCATCAGTTGGGTAACTGCTACGAAATCGGCGAAGAGCAGTACGTAGATGGCGGCCACACTTAGCAAAGTGAGCAAGAGCGAAAAACCGGCGTACAGCAGGTTGCGTGTGAGCACCATGTAGGCTCCCGAAATTACTGCCAATGCGGCAAAAATGTAGAAAAGCATCTTTAACAGTGATCAGTTAATAATAATCAATATCTTTTAACCCTGCTGCTTACGAGCGGCTAATGCCGCTGCTTTGGCGGCGGCCATTTCCTCCTGCTGCTTGGCTAGCAGCTGTTTTTTCTCCTCGGCCTGCTCCGGTGTAAGGTCTGTGAAATGGTAGATCATGTTTTTGATGTCTACTTCTGCGAAATCATACACAGGTGTCATAGTCAGGCAGTCAGTTGGGCAAACGGTAGTGCAGAGTCCGCAATAGCAGCACTTGGCCATGTCGATATCGAACACAGGCGCGTAGAGGCGCTTTTTAGTACCGTCAGAAGTCATCCCGATTTCCTCTGTTGCCTTCACTGATTCGATGGTAATGCAATTCACTGGGCAAATCTTAGCGCAAAGATCACACACAATGCAATCGTCGATCTCGTTATGCAGGCGGTAGCGGCCGTTATCAGGCACAGGTATAGCCTCATAGGGATAGGTAAGCGTTACAAGTCCCTCCGGTTGGTTAAAGTAGTTCTCGTCCATAACCGGCACAGGCGCACGCCGCTTATCCGCATTCCGGAAATGCCGCCAAGTCAGTCGCAAGCCGCTCAGCAGCGACTTCACTACTTCCCAAAAACCGGTTTTATGTTGAACGGACGATTTCTCCATTTTTAAAATGTTACAAGTATAAGTTGAAATCTACTCCTCCTAAGAGGGGAATAAATTACCCAATACTTTTAACTCTCTAACTCTTAAACTCATTAACTCTCAAACTCAAACCATTAGCAGCCGCCAGATGCCAGCCAGCAGTACTATACCCAGCGCTATGGGTGTAAGCACTTTCCAACACAGGTGCATCAGTTGGTCAACACGCAAGCGCGGATAGGTCCAGCGGATTTGCAACTGCAGAAACAGCAGTACAAAGGTCTTGCTAAGCAACCAGAAGCCGCCCCACAGTATACCTGACAACTCCCCTACCGTGCCGGTTGTCCAGTTAGCGAACTTCAGCGTGGTCAGGTTCGGTAGAGGCGTATTCCAACTTCCAAGGAAAAGAATGACCGCTACCAGACTGACCAGCACCATCATGCTGTACTCCGCCAGAAACAGCACCGCAAACCGGAAGCCTGAGTACTCCACGTGAAAACCCGCCACTAGTTCCGATTCCGCCTCTGGTATATCAAACGGCGCCCGGTTACTCTCGGCCAAAGATGCGATAAAGTAAATCACAAAGGCCACCAGCAGAAGCGGCGCTCTGAAAATGTTCCACGTTGTGATGCCGCCTATGTTTGTAGTATTTATACCTAAGGCCTCAATGCCGAAAAGCCAGTTTGTTTCGAACTCAAGTCCGGGGAAACGGTTGAGCAGTATACCCTGCTGGTAACTGATCTCCTGAAAATCGAGTGACTGGCAGATCATCACAACAGAGAGAATGGCCAACCCGGCTGGTATTTCATACGACACAATTTGGGCAACAGAGCGCATGGCACCCAGCATGGCGTACTTGTTATTGGAGCCCCAGCCAGCCATCAGCAAACCTACCACATCCAATGAAATAATGGCAAGCAGGTAGAACACGCCGATGCCAATGCCTGCAGGTATAAGATCCGGTGTGAAAGGTATAACGGCAAAGCCTGCGAATACTGCGGCGAAGATCAGAATGGGTGCCAGCTTGAACAGCTTTTTATCTGCAGCAGTAGGTACAATGTCTTCTTTCTGCAACAGCTTAAGCACATCCAGCACCGACTGCAGTGAGCCATAAGGTCCGGCCTCGGTTGGTCCCAAGCGGTCTTGCATAAAGGCAGCCACCTTGCGCTCCGCGTACGCCAACACAATGACGATACCCAGCAATAGCATAAGTGTCAGCAGAAAGGCAAGCATACGTGGTTAGGGTTTGTGAATGGGCAAAGGTAGTTTATTAATTTGGAGATTTGAAGATGAGAAGATTTGGAAATGAGTGTCCCAATAAATTATACAACAAAAGCATCTCCTGTTTTTCAAATCTTCAAATTTTCTCATCTATTTCACCCCTCCACCAGATGCGGCACAAATTGCGAGAGATTGGTGATGATGCCTTTTTCGCGGCGGAAACCGATGGCCGCTCCTTCGCCTGACCAGAACACGCCTGCTTGGTACTGATAGCCTTTACTGTCTTCGGGCAGTTCGCACCAGCGCTGGTATACCTGCTGCTGCTTGTCGTACTCCCCACGTACTTTGGTTACACGGCCCCGGTCTATCACTTCCACACTCTGCCCTTCACGGCCGAAGTATGGCTTCTTTATGTACTTACCCGTTAGTGGCTCGATATCAGCCTCCAGTAAGAGTGGGTGGTACGGAAAAGCCTTCCACAACCACGCCAGCATCCCTTTACTTTGGAAAAGCAAGGTATAGGCGGGATTGGCAATCGTGATGGTACGGGACCGGGCAAGCAATGTCAGCGTTTGCAGGAGTTCAGGTTCTTCCCAAGCGATTTGTTCCCAAGGTAGGAGTTTGAACAGGAACGGAAAATGTCGCCACTGCTCCGACTCTACTTGCGCCCACACGCCTTTCTCCTCTCCTTCTGTTGTGAAACTAACCTCCTCGATTGGGCAAAGATGCGCGTCGAATCCGGCTTCGTTAGCGGCTTGTGTGATAACGGAACAGTTGGCTTCGTCCTCGGCGCTAGCCCCAATATAGGTTATCAGCAAAGCAGGTGCTAAGTCTTCATTGCGCTCGCGCCATACCTTGAGCTGCTCTACCAAGGCTTCGTACAGACCCGAGTATTGCAGCGCGTCATTCTTCCCAGCAGCAGCCAGACTCGCCCATTGTACTACAGCAGTTTCCGGTATAGAGGTGGCCGTGTCGGCGTTAAACTCCAGCATTTTAGGCCCGTCCGGCGTCATGGCTAAGTCGAAGCGGCCATACAGATGCAATTGGCGGTCGTCGCTCCAAGACAGGCGGACCAGTTGCCACAGGTTCTCCGGTATACCCAGCACTTTCAGGAAAGCATCCGGAAGATCATTCGGGATGGCCTGCACCATCATATCATAAAGCGAGCTGGCGGCGTCGAGGAGTTCCTCGGCTTCGTCCTCCGTTATTACCACCGCTTCTCCGGGTACATAGTTGGCGCAGCCGTCTTCTACGCACCACTCCCAGCCCAGACCGCGCACTGCCTTCTCCACATCGCCTGTGTGGGGTTTTACCTGTATGTTCGTCTTCGAATTTTCTAACATGAAATGCTCTGATATAAAAGGTTGAAACGCGAAAGAAGGTATCGGCACAAGCATAGCGGCTTATACTGATACCTTCGCAACAAGGTATAGGCTTTCAAAAAAGATAGCGCTATACCTACATGATGTGCTGTTCCTATCTTGGCAGTACCTATTGACTGATGGACTTAGCTTGCTTAAGCTCCTGCTCCGCCGCTGCGTCCACGGAAGTAGCCGCTTCGGCCTGAACGCGGCGCAGTGGACTGCTGTCGGTAAGTCTGCACGTTCTGGCGCCACGCGGCGGTGTTGTTCATTACGCCCGGATTGGCATAATAAGCAGGCCTAGGTGACATCATGCGACCGGCCATAAAGCCCATGCCGCTCCACCACAGCACGCTGCCCAGCCCAAAGCCGCCTTGGGTATACTGTTGCTCGTTTTGGGCGATGTCGCGCATCTGGTTCTCCAGCGCCAAGCCCTGCAGCGTGTCCACGCGGCCATCACTGTACTTCAGGATGGCCATGCTCTGACCCGGAGCCGTCGTGCGCTCGTCTGTGATCTTCCACTGATCAGGCGCCTCTTCAGTCAGTTCCGTCACAATGCCATCTGGGGCAGGCACTTCAGTACCAGCGTTCCATTCATCTTCCGTACGGGTGTTCGAGTCGCAGCTGGTCAGCCCCAACGTAGCGGCAGCCGCCACAATAAAGGCATTGCGCTTAAAGTCTCCTATCGTTAAATATCGCTTTTTCATAAGAAATTCTCCGTTGCTGTATAAAGGTACTCATTTTACGGGATTTTTGGAAGTCGAGGGATTGTTGAATGGTGATCGCTGATTGTTAATTGCCAATTGTTTGGTGTTCGATTTGAGCAGTGACTAGTGCACGATTCGGACAGGTCGCGACCTGTCCCTACGAAAGACCATGCCTCAATACCAGCCCATATCGATGTCTACCATCCCAATCTCGACGTTACAGTGTAGAGCCGCTACATTTTAACTCGCAAACTCCTAAACTCTCCAACTCTTAAACTTATTCTACTCCCACAGCGGGTAATGTTCCAAATGCACTTCGCGCTTAAAGAATATGCGCGTGCTTTCCTCGAACGACCTGGTAAAGTCGGATACGTAAAAAGAATGGTCGCCAACCAATTCAGCCGAAGCCATCTGGTTATCCTCTATAAAATGCCTCACATGACGCGCCACAATCTGGCTGGCATCCAACACATCCACCTCACCTTTGTAGTAGTTTTCGATCTGTCTCTTAATGAGCGGATAGTGTGTACAGCCCAGTATGAGCGCTTCTATACCTTGCAGATCTGGATCCGAGAGGTAGGCGTGAATAACACTCTCCGATATGGAGTCATTAAAGAAACCCTCTTCAATCATGGCGGCCAACAAGGGGGTGGCGTGTGATTTCAAGGTAATATCTAGATCGAGCGCATCAACCTTCTTTCGGTACACATTGGAGTTTACCGTCTGCTTTGTCCCGATCAAGCCAATGGTTTTGCCGGGGTAGGTCTCCCCTATGTACTGCACCACCGGATCGATAACATTCAGCACGCGGGCCTTACTGCCCACATACTCTTTTACGAGTTCGTAGGCCGCAGCCGAGGCCGAGTTACAGGCGATCAGGATAACCTTACAGTGTTGCCGCAGCAACAGGTCGCAAATCTTAACGGCATAGGCCTGAATAGCCGCCGTAGACTTATCGCCATAGGGCAAGTGGGCCGTGTCGCCAAAATACACCAAACGCTCCTGCGGCAACGCATGCACAATAGCCTGAGCCACAGTCAGTCCGCCTATCCCGCTGTCGAATATCCCGATTGGTTGCTGATTCAAATTCTGTCCCATAGGGCACGAAGTTATGCTAAAACCGTCTAATTCTCATGTTGACCAATATTTTTGATACGTTTACCCAAAATGAATATCAGTTTGAATTTTTACTTGTTATTATTAGGTTATAATTCAACAACACAAAAACATATACCAAATCAACTAAATATTAATTTAAAAATATATTTTGTAAATAAATTATTATTTAATATATTTAGTGATTCAGTACTACCTAGGCATAACTGCTACCTGAAAAGGACTGACAGTTAGTTTCACCTCCCGTTGGCATTGCCATACAGCCGGCAATGCAGATTATTCACCATCAAGTATAGCCCTTATGCCAACTGCTATCACCGACTCTGCCTTTATCATCACGCCAAGCTCACCTGTAGTGAAGCGTACTCCGCTTTACGGTAGCTTTGTAGGTCGTTTTGTCGCATCGCTTATCGATACGACAATCTTGGTATTCTGGTATTCCATCATCCTCTACTCTGTTACGGACAGTGCAGCGCATTTCGACACGTGGAAAGAAATCCTCGTAGCAGGCCGATTTGACATGATGGAATTTCAATCCGTGATACAGCTTTTCTTTTTCAGCATGTACTTTCCCGTACTACACTGGCTGTACTATACCCTGCTAGAGGCTTCTCCCAAACAGGCCACTGTTGGCAAGTTTACCTTAGGCTTAAAAGTGACAGACTTGCGAGGCAAACGCATTTCTTTCTGGCAGGCGAATTTGCGGTACTTTTCGCGCATTCTCTCTTTGCTGCCGGTGCTCTTGGGTTTTATACTGATTCTTTTCACACGCCGTCGCCAAGCGTTGCATGACTATGTAGCCCGCACACTGGTCATGACCGAGCAATAAATTGCACTGATTCAACGAAGCAACGCTACCACCTCTTATCGATATACGTATACTATAGTTTGTAATACAACTAGAAAGGAGGACTTTATGAGATTTATCCCAACCCGTTTTCACGGTATATTGGATTACATATATGGTGTTTTACTAATAGCATCACCTTGGCTATTCGGCTTTGCCGCTGGAGGTGCCGAAACTTGGGTGGCCGTTGTAATAGGTGCGATTGTACTCATTCAAGCCGCGCTGACCGATTTTGAGGTGGGACTTGTAAAGAAGATCCCGATGCAGACCCACCTGATGCTTGATTTTGGTATAGGTGTTATACTGGCGCTGTCGCCTTGGATTTTTGGCTTTGCTGATTACGTGTATACGCCACATCTTGTCTTTGGTGTGTTCTCTATGCTGGCGTCACTCACTACGCACCGCACACCTAGCAGGGCCTACAAAACTAATATGGCAAATGAAGAAACTGTAAGATAGTCCACATAAACTATGTATACTAAACAGGCTAGCCTTAGGGCTGGCCTGTTTTATTTTGACTGTGCCATAGCATAGAAATGACTAAATTTGCCCTATGAATTACCTATCCGCAGAAAATATAGCCAAGAGCTTCAGTGATCGCTGGCTTTTTAAGAACCTTAACTTCGGTATTAGCCAAGGACAGCGTGTAGCACTGGTGGGTGTAAACGGCTCCGGCAAAACCACCCTACTTAATGTGCTGGCTGGCAAACTGCCACCCGACGAGGGCAGCGTGAGCGTGCGCAAAGAGGTTACCATCGGTTTTCTGGGTCAGAACCCGGAGTTTGACGAGGAACTGACGGTGCAGCAGACCATTTTTGGAGGACAGGGCGAAGTGCTGGATCTGATACGCGACTACGAGGTGGCCATCTCCCACGCCGACACCAGCGCCGAGAAGATGCAAGAGCTGATGGAGCGTATGGACGAGCTGCAGGCTTGGGATTTCGAGATCAAAGTCAAGCAAATACTCTCCAAACTGGGCATCCACAACCTTGACCAGCAGATAAAGCACCTCTCCGGTGGTCAGCGCAAGCGTGTGGCCATGGCGCGGGTGCTCATCGAAGAGCCGAGCATGCTTATACTTGATGAGCCCACCAACCACTTGGACCTCGACACGATCGAGTGGCTGGAGGGCCTGCTCTCTACCCAAAACACCACGTTGCTCATGGTAACGCACGACCGCTACTTCCTAGACAAAGTGGCCAATGAGATAGCGGAACTCGACAACGGCGAACTCTATACCTACAAGGGCAACTACAGCTACTTTGTGGAGAAAAAAGCGTCGCGGGAGGAAATGGCCGCCGCTGAGACCGAGAAAGCCCGCAACCTGATGCGCAAGGAGTTGGACTGGATCCGCCGTCAGCCAAAGGCCCGTGGCACCAAGGCCAAGTATAGAGTCGATGCCTTTGAGGAACTGAAGGAAAAAGCCGCCAAGAAAACAGCTGCCCCACAGTTGGAGCTTTCTGTAAAGACAACCCGACAGGGCGGTAAGATCATCGAGGTGGACCATATCTCGAAGTCTTTTGGCGACAAGAAAATAGTGGACGACTTTTCCTATGTCTTCAAGAAAAAGGACAGAATAGGTGTAGTAGGCCCGAACGGCGCTGGAAAGTCCACTTTCCTGAACATGCTCACCGGCAAACTGCAGCCCGACAGTGGCACGATCGATGCCGGCCAAACAACCGTATTCGGTTACTATACCCAAGATGAACTCACATTTAAGGACGACCAGCGGGTAATCGACATCGTGAAAGAGATTGCCGAGGTGGTGGAAATGGCCAACGGCGAGGTAATCACGGCTAGCCAGTTTCTGCAGCATTTCCAATTTCCTCCGGCGCAGCAATATACCTTTGTGAGCAAACTGAGCGGTGGAGAGAAGCGTAGGCTGCAACTGCTTCGCGTTCTCATCAAGAATCCCAACTTCCTGATTCTCGATGAGCCCACCAACGATCTTGACATCATCACGCTCAATATACTAGAGGACTTTCTGCTCAACTTCGGGGGCTGCCTGCTGATGGTGTCGCACGACCGTTATTTCATGGACCGACTCGTAGAACATCTGTTCGTGTTCGAAGGCGAGGGCAAGATCCGTAACTTCCCGGGCAACTACACCGACTACCGTGAGTGGCTGAAAGAACAGGACAAAAACGCTCAAGAAACCAAACAGGCTGCTCCTGCCGCTATACCTGAGAAGAAACAGGAAAAATCGGAAGGCAAGCGCAAGCCAACTTATCAGGAGAAAAAGGAGTTTGAAGAGCTCGAGCAGCAAATGGGAAAACTGGAAAGCCGTAAAACAGATCTCATAGAAATCATGAATGCCGGCACCACCACCGATCACGAACAGCTGAACGCTTGGGCGATGGAACTGGAGCAGATAAACGAGCAGTTAGAAGAAAAAGAGATGCGCTGGCTCGAACTTTCAGAGATCATGTAAGCCTTTGACCATTCTAAACATTAAAGCGTTGATAGGGAGTCTCTCCGTATCAACGCTTTTTCTTTTCCAGCCCAATTACAGCCACATACTCCCGCTCATTCCGTTCTCCTACTTTCACGATTTCCCGCTCGAACTTGCGAGGGTTGTTTATAATGCTGTAAAAACCATCTAAATACTTTAGTGACTGCTTTCGGCCTGATTTGCTTAAAGGCTCGCATTGCCTGTACATAGCATAGATGGGCGTTCGGAGAGCATTAAAAGTGTTTGTGGTCTCTCGGTAAATGTTCTCAGGGAAACTATACGCGCGGTATAACCGCTGTCTTACAGATTTTATACCCAATTCTGGTGGCGGCGTGGCATAAGGCGCCGCTACCATCCCTGCATAGTCAAAATCGAAGGGCACAGGTATAGGAGGCGCTAGCGAATCTGTTGCCATGAGGTCGATGTTATGGCGGAAAGGCACAGACCAATCCGTATTTCCCATCATGTACTGAAAAAGCGCCAGTCGGGCCATCACGCGCTGATCGGCGCGCTCCATCCGCACGATCCTTTTCTTAGGTATAAGCTTCGCCTCACTCCGAGCAGCCATATCCTTGTCATCCTCAATCATAAAGGCGTAGTGCTGTTCAATTTTCCGTTTCCCAAGTGAATCGGCATATTCTACTTGGCACAGCCTCACGCGATAGCTTTGTTCCGTCAGGAGGTTGTATACCTTGTACACCAGATACTCCCGCAGCACATACTCGTCCCCGATGCAATGCGTCACCAGTTTAATTTTATTCTGTCCGGCAAAGATGGTTCCCTCCGGCATTTCTTTCCGGATAAAGTTGAGCATGAGCGGAGGAAATCGGCACACTCTCGGATCGCGGCGTCGGTTACCCCTAACCATCACTTTTAACGGCAAAGCAACTGTTTCTCCTTTAGCGCCTGTGTAAGACAGTGTGCCCATATGATAAGACCGTTCGTCGCCCCTGTCTTTGAGCAGTTTTTGAAAGTCTACAACCAGTTTTAGCTGGAGCACCTCCTCGTCTGTAAACAAAGAACTCTCTGGCTGCCCCCATACCTGCTGCCATGGCAGCAAAGCCCACACCAGCAGGTATACACAGCTGACAACCCTGCGACGTATTCGCTTTGATGTAATAATTAAGGCCATTTCTCTGCTTTTTAATCAGATATCGGTCAGCACGCAGTGGCAAGCTACATTTGTAGCACGAATGGTAGGAGGACTGTCAGTTGTGGGTTTCAGTAAATAAGGCAATGATGAGCTTAAAGGCCCAATTCTTTGAGACGCTTTCTAGGAAACAGCTCTTTTATGAAGCTTCCCTGCAGCACAGTAGTATCCATTTTAATTTCTAACCGGATAGAATCTCTCCTCGGTGCTACGATCGTTGTATCCATGGCAAGCTCTACTACAGTAGTGTCCACACGCGGCACCACTACCACAGAGTCCATCTCGAAGTTGAGCAAACGGGCAACAGTGGGCGCAATGTCAATCAGTGTATGCCGGGTCGCTATTTCCCCTTTGTTGAAATCAGGTCCCAGCGCCAGCAGATAAATCTGCTGGCAGCCAGCGCAGTTGTCGCCGTGCTCCATCCAGCCGCCGTTTATCCCGTCTAAGTGCCGACCGTGGTCAGTGGTGATGAAAAGGGTCGTGTTCCGTTTAAAAGGTTCGTTCTCATTCAGAAAATCCCAAAGCTGCTTCGCATACCTGTCCGTCCTAACAATGCCCCTCAGGTAATTCTCTTCGTTGCCGGCATGGGCATACCCATCGGGCTCCATAAAGTTAATGAGCATCAGGTTCGGCTTGTGGGTAGTCAGTATCCGCTTTGCCTCTACCAAGGTGAGCGAGTCCATGCGGTAGCCGGTCCCGGGACCATTGACGCCGGCATTTACAGACGGATTAAAAGTACCTTTCCAATCAGGTCGCTGGGTATCGGCCAGTATGTGCAGTTTATCTTTGCTCGACACAATCCAAGCGGCTGTCGCCGGTTTTCCAGACTGCTTCAGAAAATACTGAAAAATGGAAGGGTTCGCCGGAAGTTCATCGCCATAATTATCAATTGGCTGGTTCACGCCAGTAATAATAGCCGTGTGTCCCGAGTTTGTGTAGGTATACCCGTCGTTTAGAAAGTTCGGGAAAAAGCTACCTTCCCGACGCAGGGTAGTGGACATGTTGGGAATAAGGCCGGGAGTTGCGGCCCATGTTTCGGACCAGCGCGTGCCGTCAATCACCAAAATGACCACATGCTGTGTGCGGAGCGGCTCAGTGCCCGCTGGCGGTGCGGTGCAGGTTGCAAGTGCGGCAGGCAGAACGAGCACGAACAGATTAATCAACCACTTTCTTAAGTCGATGCTACCAGAAGTACTATCCGTTCGTTTTGGTGCCTCCATACCTGATGCAATTTAAAGCCCCCGTTGTGCTATACCCTTTTATACGTCTTTGGCATAAGTTCAGGCATATCCACTCGAGGTCTCGGCGGCGAAGGAAAAACCTTGCAGAAAATTTTGCGTTTATCGCAATTATCGCGTCATTGCGTCCATCAATAAAATCATGCATACACCAGCAGCCATAGCGACCCTCCGTTTGCCCATGCCACTAGGCATCGTGCTGCTGCATGCTATTTCCGCTGATTGCTATCGTGCCGCCTATTATTGCTACGGTTATTATTACCGCTGCTCTACTGCGCTCTCTCAGGCAATCAGGCGATTTTTAAACCGCACCTAAAAAGGAAAAAGCCCCATCCGGCACTTCTTAACTGATACAACTGAAGCAGAGCGAAAGCTCTGCTTTTTTCTTTTTATACCTATTCCATTTTAAACTAAGAAACACAACAGCCATGAACCTGACACAGAACTACAGCAGCTACACCTCCGAGAACCACGAAGTATGGACCATCCTTTACGATCGCCAACTGCGCAACTTACCTGACAAAGCCATACCAGAGTTTCTGGAGGGATTGCAGAAAGTAGGTTTCAACCGTGACCGTATACCTGATTTCAACGAAATCAACCGAAAGCTAAAGCCCCTTACGGGTTTTGAGGTAGTGGCTGCCCCGGGCATTGTCGACGATGCCCTATTCTTTCAACTGATCGCCAGCAAGCGCTTCCCGGCCACAGTATGGGTGCGTCGCATGGACCAGCTCGACTACCTTGAGGAGCCCGACATGTTCCATGATGTGTTTGGACACGTGCCGTTACTCACTATACCTGTATACTGCGAGTTTCTGGCCAAACTCTCCGAAATGGCCCTCTCCCACCTAGACAGACCCGACATCATCGACCGCCTGACACGCATCTACTGGTACACAATTGAGTTCGGGCTTTTCCGAAAGCCGGGCCAAAAGGCACAGATCTATGGGGCCGGCATTCTATCATCTGTTGGAGAAAGCAATCTGTCTGTATCAGATGAAAGTGTGAAGTTTGAGTTTGACGTGGAGCAGATACTCAACACGCCTTACATTAAGGAGACTTTCCAGAGCCAGTACTTCTGCATCAGCAGTTTTGAGCAGTTACTGGAAAGCCTGCCTGCCTTGGAGAATGCTTTGCAAAAACTGCGTGAGCAGGACTCACTGATTGAAGTCAAGTAGACTTGAAAACAACTACCCCTCCGGTTAAGGCAGATCTCATAGTCTTATACCTTAACCGGAGGGGTATTATTTACCTTGTCGCTAACTGGCTAGTGCGTCAATTCGTGGTTGATCATAAAGCCAAGCTTGCGCGGTCTAGACAGTTGGGAGTTCTCGAGCTTCTGCTTGTAAGTGATGCGCTCGATATCCGACACGTCCTGCCCCATCAGGTCATTGTTCACAGCGGCGATCATGGCGCTCTCCACTATCAGGCGAAGCGTATCGTCATTTACCACGTTGCGGGCAATTTGGTCGTAAGGCAGATCAAGCTGCTTCACTCCCTCAATACAGAAGTGGTTTTCGATGTTGATGAGCATGCGGCCCACCAAATAACCCGGATCATCCAGCCGGTTATACTTAATGGTGTCAGCCATAAAATTGTACGCCATGATATGCCCAAAGAAACGGCGTCTGAAGTCCTCATCAATATAATCTGTCCGCATGATCTCGTAGTCGTCCGGAAAAGTAACGATGTTTGAGTGCATAACGAATACAAGCAGATCGCCCGAAAACTTGATCTGGAATTCGAGATCGCTGATGGCCCTATATTCGATCACCACATCGGCATTATGGCTGGTTATACGGTTTGTCAACTCCTCCACTATATCCTGGGAGATTTCCTTCATGCGCGAAAAGGTTTCGTAGGTATTCCGGTAGATGGCCTGCTTCGTAGCGGACTTCTGTTGCAGGCCGGTAATAATATCGTCGAGTCTATCTTTCATAAAAAAGTTAATCTTGGGTGCAAAGGCTATAAATTGTACTGCTTTGTAATGCAAATAGTTATTCAGGGAGCGCTTGCCTCTATTTATCAATCGGTTATACTTTTATCTTCATCAATTGTCAGCTGGATGGCTGCAATCACCTCAGGAGGCAGCCCCACCAGTTGCTCCAACACCTGCCGGGTGTGCGCGGCGTAGTGCGGTGGTGGCATAATGGCGTCTGCTGCCATACCTTCGCTCACAAAAGCCACCTGCCTGACACCACTACCGCCTTGCTCCTGCGTCAGCAGCATGTGCTGCGCATGTGGCAGCTCAAACACTTCGGCCACGCTGTTCACGGCCCCGGCCGGCACATGCAGCGCATGCAGTTGTCTCAACAGTTCGTCTCGGTTATGTCGGCCTATCAAATCGCTAAGTTGTTTGTTTACCTCCGCTCGGTATCGCACGCGGGCGCTATTAGTGGCAAAGTTGGGCTGATCTGCCATACCTGCATCCCCTAGCACCTCGCATAGCCTGCGAAACTGTCGGTCGCCGCCAATGGCCAGCACCAGCGGTAGCCCATCCTGACTGGTAAACACGCTGCCATAGGGCACTATGTTGGGATGCTCCGACCCCATCCGCTGCGGGTTGTGCCCCGCCACAAGGTAATTGGTCGCTTGGTTAGCCAGTGCCGACACAGCCGCATCCAGTAGCGACACGCTCACATAGCGGCCCTTTCCGGTACGTTCCCGCAGGAGCAGCGCTGTCAGGATGCCCTCTTTGAGCTGATGCGCCGCTAAAATGTCCATCAGCGCCACGGGCATTTTAACAGGCGGACCATCCAATTCGCCATTCATATGCATAAAGCCACTCTCCGCTTGCACCACCGCGTCATACCCCGCCCGTCGGTCCTCGGTGCCGTAGCCGGTTATGTGGCCATAGACAAGCTTCGGGTTAAGTTGGCTCAGCGTTTGGTAGTCAACCTGAAGCTTTTCGGCGTCGCCGGGCTTGTAGCTGGCAATGATCACGTCGGCTTTGGCCGCTAAGCGGTGCACCGCTGATAGCGCTGCGGCCTCCATAATATTGAGCCCTACGGAGAGCTTGCCCCAGTTGGCCGCCGAAAAGTACGCCGACACATTGGTGTCCTGCTGCTCAGAGGCCAGTTTCCAAGTGCGTGTCACATCGCCACCGGTGGTGGCATTCTCCAACTTCACAACGGTCGCTCCCAGTTCGGCGAAGAACTGCCCAACACTAGGCCCAGCCAGTACACTGGCCAGCTCCAATACCAGCATATCTTTAAAGATTGGCTCCGTCATACTTGCTTATCTAGTGCTTAGGCTATCGGCCGTAGGCAAATTTTTCGAAAAGGTATAAAAAAAGGCAGCCATCCCGAAGGATAGCTGCCCATATGTTTTACTTTTTATGTATTCTATTTAAAGAACTCCTATATCAGCAAAAAAACTGCGTTGATGATATTAACACCTAGAAGAAGATAGAAGTTTGGCGAATCTTGTATAGCTTTTTTCATTTTAAATTTTAATAAATCTTTTTTTATAGTTTATAAAATGATCTTTTTAAGTCACTTTGGGCTTATTTACGCCTAGCCTTTTTAAATGTTTCGGCGTTAATATAAAAAATTCTATGTAAATAAAATTTAATATTGTTTAAGTGATATAAGTTAGTTTTCAAATATGATTTCGGAGCGGAATTTCAGACATTTAAACTATATAGCGATATTCTAATGCTTTGTATATTTTAAATGTGTCTTCAACTTTTTAAGAGATTATTACAAATTCCCTGCTGATGACGATGCAATATTAATATAATTTTCAATATAAATAACATCAACTTTTAAATTTTTCTTAAATAAGGTATAAAAATCGTATCTTTACCACAATAAATGCGGTTTAGAGGCCGCTAGGCCATAAAATAATTTTAAGGAGATAACTTTGGATTTTCGTTCATTCAACCTACACGACGATGTGATTACCGGAATCGAGTCGATGGGATACAACACCCCGACCCCGGTGCAACAGCAGGCGATACCGCTCATACTGGAGCAGAAAGATATAATCGCCTGCGCTCAGACAGGTACAGGCAAGACGGCCGCCTATCTTTTGCCGCTCATCGACCGCATCTCGCATGCTAATTATGAATTCACGAGCACGCTTATATTAGTGCCCACCCGTGAGCTCGCCAAGCAGATAGACGAGCAGGTAGAAGGTCTCGGCTATTTCGCCCCTGTCAGCTCGATCGCCATTTACGGTGGCAGCAAAGGTGATGAGTGGGAGCAACAGAAACGCGCCCTCACCGGTGGCGCCGATATCATCATCGCCACACCGGGCCGCTTGATGTCGCACATGGCGCTAGGCTACGTGAAACTGGACCAATTGAAATACCTTGTGTTGGACGAGGCAGACAAGATGCTGGACATGGGCTTTATGGATGACATCCTTAAGATCGTGCGCGCCTTGCCTACGGAGCGACAGACCCTGCTCTTCTCGGCCACTATGCCGAAGAAGATCCGCGATCTGTCCCAGCAGATATTGCAACAGCCGTCTGAAATCAACTTGGCTATCTCGAAGCCTGCCGAAGGGATAGACCAGCGCCTGTACCTGACGTACGACAACCAAAAACTGCCTTTGCTGGAGCATTTGATTCGTGAGTTGGAGGTATCGAACATGATCATCTTTACTTCCCGCAAGTCAAACGTGAACCAGATTGTGCGCTCGCTGCGCAAGATGGGTTTCGAGGCGGAGGGCATTATGTCGGACCTGACACAGGACGAGCGCGAGAAGGCACTGCAGGGCTTCAAAAACAAAAAGTACCAGATACTCGTGGCGACTGACATTCTCTCGAGAGGTATAGATATTGACAGCTTGAGCCACGTGGTGAACTTTGACATGCCGCAGGACGCAGAGGACTATGTGCACCGCGTAGGTCGTACGGCCCGTGCCGCTTCTACAGGTATGGCCATTACCTTCGTGAATGAGAACGACATGTACCGCGTGCGCAAGGTAGAGCAGCTCATTGAGCGTGATTTGCCGAAATTGTCGCTTCCAGAGGGCTTTGGCGCTGCCCCGGTGTTCGATCCGACCCGACGCGACTTCGGAAGAGGCGGCAAAGGCGGTGGTAGACACAGTGGTGGCAGATCAGGTGGCGGTGCAGGCCGCTCCAGTGAAGGGGGCGGCAGAGACCGCAACCGTCGCAGAGGTCCGAAGCCGGAGGGAGCAGGTGCCCCGCGCAGAGAAGACGGCGACCGCCCAGTGAAGCTAGCCAACCAGAACCCACGCCCAGAGGGTGAAGCATCACCGAGAGCCGAAGGACAGGAGGCTGGCAGTAAGCCTAACCGAAACAAGAACCGCAACCGGAACAGAAACCGCAATAAGCCGAGCGACCCTAACACCCAAGGCAACAGCCAACCGGTACCGCAGGACAATAACTAATAGCATGAGAGAGCCGCTCCAAACAGAGCGGCTCTTTTGTTAACTGCACATTTTTATTATATTAGCCTATACATATATACCTGCCAAATCTGTGAGTTATGAGCACCAAACTTTTGTTCTTACTAGTACCTCATTTTTTGTACATAACATTACTTTTATCCCCGACCATACCTGTTGTTGACAGCGGGAATCCTACAAGTGCAGTAGATGAGGAAGAGGACTTTGTGCGCAAGTATAAAAACAAGTCTTTGCCCACATTTTCACTAAAAGCACTCGATGGCACCATAGTAGATAATAAAATGCTGGAAGGCAAAGTGGTCATGATCAACTTTTGGTCTACCACATGCGGGCCCTGCATTATGGAAATGCCCGATCTGAACCGACTGAAAGAACTGCACCCAGATGTGTTGTTTCTTGCAATTGCACCCGAAAACGACGCCAAGATCAACAGCTTACTCGCCAAACATCCCTTCGACTTCCTTATTTTGCCTGACGGAACAGATTTGTTCAAAGAATGGGGCATCACCAGCTACCCAAGAAACTTCTTTATCGACCGCAGCGGCAAAATCAGAGATGTAAAACAAGGTACACCAGTAGCTACAAATTATGACACTTATGAGATAACAGTTCGGGTAGTCGAACTTTACTCACCGATACTCAAAAGGCTGGAGCGCAAAAAACGATAGTCCTGCATGCTTTAATAGTATACCCTCTATACCTGCAAACAATATCTATGGCTAGCAGGTACTTTACACAAACAGACAATCTAACCATCCCCTTGCTTTTGCCCGTTTAAGTAATCGAACCTAAATATGCAAAGCACATGCGCATCCTCTATATTTTCCCGCATCCTGATGATGAATCCTTTGGCCCTGCCCCTGTCATGTGGCAGCAACTTGAGCAGGGCCATCAGGTATATCTCCTCACCTTGACACGAGGTGGCGCTACCAAGGTGCGGCACGAACTTGGCCTGAGTGTGGAGGAGATGGGAGACGTTAGGTATAAGGAGATGCTGGCCGTGGAGCGAACACTTGGGTTAACAGGTATGACCGTGCTTGACCTGCCCGACAACGGATTGGCGGAGATGGACCCTCGGGAAATAGAGAAAGTAGTGAAAGCGCATATCCGGAAGATTGAACCACAGGTCATCGTGTCTTACCCGGTGCACGGGGTGAGTGGCTTTCACGACCACCTCGTCATGCATGCCATCATCAAGCGGGTATACCTAGAGATGCGGGACGGCGATGCCGATTACCTCAAGCGCCTTGCCTTCCTGACCTTACCGAACAAGACTGAACAGCCGCTGCAGCAAGGCACGTTCATCATGAAGCATAGCGACCCTAGTCTGATCGACTGCGAAGTGCGGCTACGATCCGAAGACATTGAGATCCTGACAAAAGCCCTGAGCTGCTACAAAACCTATCAGGATGTCATCAAGCAGGCAAATGTGGTCGAGTCTATTGGCGATACGGTTTATTTTGAGATTTACGGCGAAGACCACAAGCCACCACTGGCTAACCTAACGGACGGTCTCTAATCCGTTGCAAAATTCAGCTTATACCTATACCTTGCCGTTCCTGAGAACGAGTCCATGAATGCACTTTTATTGATCGACATACAAAACGATTTTCTGCCCGGTGGCGCCTTGGCCGTACCCGAGGGAGACCTGATCATACCGATTGTAAACCAGTTGCAGGAGCGCTTCGATTTGGTGGTGGCGACGCAGGACTGGCACCCGGCCAACCACAAGAGCTTCGCCTCCAATCATGAAGGCAAGAATCCATTTGAGATGACCGAACTGCTGGGACTTCCACAGGTGCTTTGGCCAGACCACTGTTTACAGGACACACCCGGCGCAGACTTGGCCCCTGCACTGGAGGCTAGAAAGATTGAGGCTATTTTCAGAAAGGGCACCAATCCGGAGATCGACAGCTACAGCGGTTTTTATGACAATGGCCGTCTCAAGTCCACCGGCTTGGCTGACTACCTGCGCGGCAAAGGCGTGACGCAGCTATACCTAGCTGGCTTGGCTGCGGACTACTGCGTGTACTACTCCGCCAAAGATGCCTTATCGGAAGGCTTCGAGAAATTTTTTATAGAAGACGCTACCCGCCCGATCAGTCAGGAAGGATATGAGGCGGCCCGTGCTGATATGCTGGCAAGCGGCGGGAAAATTATAAAGAGCAGCGATCTGTTATAGCGGCTGCCTAGCCCACCACTTGGCCTATACCAAATAGCAGCACGAACAGCATGGTCGTGATGGCCATTTGCTTCAGGTAGGGATCGAGTTCAGCAGAGGTCTGCTTCTGCCATACCTTCACGCCATTCACGATAACCAGCGGCACAGCCAGCACAAAAAAGAACTGCCATACGCTGTAGAAGTTGAGCAGCACATAAGCCACTGCACTTAACACGCCCCCGGCCAGTAAGAAGGTATGATAGACACGTGCCCGCATAGGTCCGAGTCGCACAGGTATAGAGCGTTTGCCCGCCAGCACATCCGACTTGATGTCGCGGATGTTGTTTACGTTGAGCACCGCCGTGGAGAAGAATCCGCAGACCATGGCCGGCAGAATCACCAGCACTGGCAGCGACTGCGCTTGCAGAAAGTAAGTCCCCAGCACACCAACCAGACCGAAGAACACAAATACGAAAACATCGCCTAAGCCGGCATAACCATATGGTTTTGAGCCAGCGGTATAGTTGATCGCCGCCCAGATAGAAGCCAAGCCCAAACCCAGAAAAATCAGAAACAGGTATAGCCCTTCCATTCCGAAGCTCACCCACAACAGTAGCAAGCCTGACACCAGTGATAGCAAACTGAACACCGCCATCCCTTTCTTCATGTGCTCTGCTTTGATATGGCCTGCCTGTACGGCACGCTTCGGTCCTTCCCGGTGTTCGCTATCGGCACCGTGTATGGAGTCACCGTAGTCATTGGCTAGGTTGGAGAGTATCTGCAGGAAGAGCGTAGTCAATACGCACAGGACCACGACAGTTGCGTTGAAGCTACTGTATGCGGCGGCCATAAAACCGCCCATACCGATGCAAGAAAAAGCCAAAGGGAGTGTGCGCGGCCTAAAAGCGGAAATCCAAGCCTTCACAAGACTTGGATTCTGCGGGATGTGTTGCGTTGTGTTCAATGTGTTATGCAAAAATCAGCGGGTATACCTAAGCGCTATACCTGTCTGCTATTATTTCTGAATCGCCGTCAGGATCTCCTCTCCCATCGGCTTCACTTTAGACGGATAAAAAGCGATCACCTTCCCGTTCTCGTCGATGAGGTACTTACTGAAGTTCCAAGATGGCTCGTCGTTGTTCGGACTGTTCTTCGCCAGCCACTGGTAGAGCGGATGCTGGTCATCCCCTTTCACCGATACCTTCTCCATCATCTGGAAAGTAACGCCATAGTTCTTCTGGCAAAAGGCTGCAATCTCTTCCTCGGAGCCCGGCTCCTGTCCACCGAAGTTGTTCGCCGGAAAACCCAATACCACCACCTTGTCGCCGTGTGTTTCGTGCAGCTTTTGCAAGTCGGCATACTGCGGTGTGTAGCCACATTCCGAAGCAGTGTTTACTACCAGCACTTTCTTACCTTTATACTGCGAGAAGTCGATCTCTTTACCCTCTAGACTCTCAATCTTGAAAGCGTGAAAGTCACTGGCCTGTGCCGTTTGGCTTGTTTCTGTGGTCATCGTTTCAGTGTCTGTATTTGTCGTGTTAGACCCTCCGGAGCAGGCTGTTGTAAGCCCTAATACAAGTCCTACGGTCAAAAGTTGTGCGATGCGTTTCATGTTTGATTTTGTAAGGTATAAGTATATGCGGCTTAACCGGAATATCTTGTTTTTGTTTTAACTCACTACGGCGCGAGCGAAGACGTCCCGAATCGAGTCCGGGATCTTCGACTCGCGCCATACCTATTCACCTATACAGATCCCCAACCCTACATCCGCTCTGGCACTTCAATCCCCAGTAGGCTCATGCTTTCGCGCACGAAGCGGGCTACCATGGCAGAGAGGGCAATGCGGAAGTTACGGGCCTGTTCGTCGGTTTCGTTGAAGATCGAGATTTCCTGATAAAATCGGTTATAGGCCTTGGCTAATTCATAAGCGTAGTTCGCAATCACAGACGGAGCATACAGCTTGCCTGCCTCCTGCACTACTTCCGGATAGTTCACCAGCAGCGTGATCACCTCCTGCTCGGCTTCGTGCAGGTTGTTGAAATCGCTGAACGAAGCGGCATCCACGGCTATACCCATCTCGCCAGCCTTGCGCAGTATAGCCGAGATGCGGGCGTGCGTGTACTGCACAAACGGCCCCGTGTTGCCACGGAAGTCGATCGACTCCTGCGGATTGAAAAGCATGCGCTTCTTCGGGTCCACTTTCAGCAGGAAGTACTTCAAAGCACCCATTGCCAATGTATGGTATAGCTTAGTAGCCTCTTCCGGCGTAAAGCCTTCGATCTTGCCCAGTTCCTCAGTCTGTTGGCGCGCTGTGTCGATCATCTCCTGCACCAGCTCATCAGCATCCACCACGGTGCCTTCTCTCGATTTCATTTTGCCAGATGGCAAGTCCACCATGCCGTAAGACAGGTGATAGATGCCCTCGGCGTACGGCTTGCCGAGTTTCTTAAGCACCGCCTTCAGTACCTGAAAGTGGTAGTTCTGTTCGTCGGCAACTACGTAGATGGACTGATCATACGGAAAGTCATTGTGTTTCAACTCAGCCGTACCCATGTCTTGGGTAATATATACCGATGTGCCGTCTGAACGTAATAGCAGTTTCTCGTCCAGTCCTTCGTCTGTCAGGTCAACCCATACTGAGCCGTCCGGCTTTTTGAAGAACACACCTTTCTGCAGGCCTTCCTCTACACGTTCTTTGCCCAAGGTATAGGTCTCAGACTCGTAGTAGAACTTGTCGAAATCAACGCCGATGTTGCGATAGGTTGCATCGAAGCCTTCGTATACCCAGCCATTCATGGTTTTCCAGAGCGATACGACTTCTTCGTCGCCCTGCTCCCATTTCTGCAGCATGGTCTGGGCTTCCAGAATAAGCGGCGCCTTCTTTTTAGCCTCTTCCTTGTCCATACCTTGCGCTACCAGCTCGTCGATCTGCTCTTTGTAAGCCTTGTCGAACAGCACGTAGTATTTGCCCGCCAAGTGATCGCCTTTAATGCCACTGCTCTCCGGTGTTTCGCCGTTGCCCATCTTCTGGTAGGCCAGCATCGACTTGCAGATGTGAATACCGCGGTCGTTCACGAGGTTCGCCTTCATCACGTCATGCCCGTTGGCCTTCATGATCTCCGACACGGAGTAACCCAAAAAGTTATTGCGCAGGTGACCGAGGTGCAGTGGCTTGTTCGTGTTTGGCGAAGAGTATTCTACCATCACCTTCTTGCCGGAATCAGTCGCTTGGCCATGACTTGGGTTGGTCATCAGCTCGCGGAACAAACGCACCCATACCTCTTCCTCTATCTCGAGGTTCAGAAAGCCTTTTACCACGTTGTAATTCTTTACTTCGGCGGCGTGCTCTTTTAGGTAAGCACCCAGCGCCTCCCCAATCTGCTCGGGACCTTTGCCGGCCTGCTTTGTATAGGGGAAGGTTACGAACGTGAAGCTGCCGGCAAACTCCTTGCGGGTAGGCTGCAGGCTGATGGCAGAAGCGTCAACAGTAAGGCCGAACAAAGCCTCCAATGCTTGGCTGATGCTCTGGCTGATGGCGTTTTGAAGTTGCATTAAGTAGATTAATGTATAGCTGTTTTATTAAATTCTCGGTGTAAAATGGCGTCGGTGGCGGTCTCCAGTATATCGAAGGCGTTTTCGGCCATGGTATTTTCGGTGTCAAGCGTCGGGTTAATCTCGGTCATTTCGTAGCACACAATGCGCGGATCCTGTAGCAGGTGGTAGTTCAGCACTTTGGCCTCTTCCACAGTCAGACCCACTTCTACCGGCGTACCGGTGCCTTTCGAGAATTTTGAGTCGAGACTGTCCACGTCAAACGACACGTAAATTATGTCGCAGTCACGCAGGCGGTCCAGCGCTTCGGCCGCTACCTTTTCAGGTCCTTTCTGGCTGAGCTCGGCGTAGGTGAAGTTCTTGATACCATGTTTAGCCATCAGATAATCTTCTGGCTCCTCGGTGTCGCGCACCACGATGTATACTAAGTGCTCTGGCTTGAGTTTCGGGCCGTCGAAGCCAAGTTTCTTAAGTGAGTTCCAGAAGAACACCGTCTCTGGTGCCGGGTCGTTGATCTGACGATCGAGGTTGTCGATGTTTAGGGCCATAGCCAGCGGCATGCCATGCACGTTGCCTGAAGGCGAGGTATACGGTGAGTGAATATCGGCGTGCGCGTCCACCCAGATCACACCTAATGTTTTATCAGGGTAAGCAGCTTTTATACCTGCTATGGTGCCGTGCGCGTTGGAATGATCACCCGATAGCACCAGCGGAAACATATCAAGCCCCAATGTCTGCTCTACGGCATTGGCAATGTTTTTCTGTACGGTCAGGATGCTATCGATGCGGTGTGCATTCGGGAACAGGTCCTTGTCAAAAAGGGTATAGTTAAGGTCAGGAACGCTGACAGAGTTGAAACGCTTGAAGTAGTCACAACCTTTGTCCCAGCAGGCCACCCGCAGCGCATCAACGCCCATACTCGCACCACGAGTACCGGCTCCCAGCTCAGAGCGCACTTCTATCAGTTTAATTTTTTTCATAGGTAATAGGTGTTCTTGAAATGTTCAGGTAAAGATTTTCTTTCCAAGCTTGTCATCCTCCTGCCCCTTCAAAAGGGTAGAGCTGTTAAGTTCTACATCATATCGATAGTCCATGGCAACACCATTAGACACAACGGTATCTAGATTCTCCCCTTGAGGACAAGTGAGAACGTGAGTTCGAAACTTGCGAGCGTAGCTCTTAGAGGGGTGTTGGCGTTTGGCATAAGGCTTCTCCAACCAGCATTACACCCCTATAATCCCCTCAAGGGGATAGTTTTTGCTAGAACTTAACGTCTCTGCCTTAAAAGGGGGATACTCAATATGCGTACATTTTAAACATCTTGCATTATTGAGGACAAGTCCCCCTTCAAAGGATGCAGGGGATGACAATCGTTCACACGTGAACATCCCTCCCTAATTATTTTCCCGCTTTAAAGAGCGTGATAGGAATAATTTACTGAACGTTTCTTATAATTTAAACAAACTTTTTGCAAAGATGGTAAATAACGAACAATATTGCATGTTTTCTTAAGCCCACAAGCACCAGAATGGATAAATACACCGACCTAATTCACCAAACTTTTGATTTTCCCACAGACGAATTTACCGTAGAGAACAATGAGTTGTTTTTCAACGGCATTCCCCTGATGGACCTGATCAAACAGTACGGGACTCCATTAAAATTAACATACCTGCCCAAGATTAGTTCGCAGATTCAGAAGGCAAAACGTCTTTTCAACGACGCCATTCAGAAGCTTGACTACCAAGGCACTTATACCTACTGCTACTGCACCAAGGCCTCGCACTTCTCATTTGTGATGGAAGAGGCGCTCAAGAACGATATTCACATCGAAACCTCTTCTGGTTACGATATGCAGATCGTGAAGGCCCTTTACAAAAAAGGTAAAATCAACAAAAACACCTATATCGTTTGCAACGGCTTTAAGCGTGAGCGCTACCGCCAGTGGATCACAGAGTTCATCAACGATGGCTTTGTGAACTGTATGCCCATACTCGACCACATTGGAGAGATTGAGTACTACAAGGAGCACGTAAACGTGAAGACCAAGGTAGGCATGCGCCTCGCCTCCGACGAAGAGCCCAAGTTCCAGTTCTATACTTCCCGACTTGGTGTGCGTTACAACGATGTGATCGACCTGTACGAGCAGCAGATCAAGCCGGACGACAGGTTCGAGCTTAAAATGCTCCATTACTTCATCAACACAGGTATAAAGGATACCTCTTACTACTGGTCAGAGTTGAGCCGCTTTGTGCACAAATACTGCGAGCTTAAAAAGGTTTGCCCGGAACTCGACACCATCGACATCGGGGGTGGTTTCCCGATCAAAACCTCCATTCAGGCGGATTACAACTACCAGTACATGACCGAGGAGATTTTGCGCACCATCAAGCGCATCTGCAAGGATGAAGGTGTGCCGGAGCCGAACATCTTCACGGAGTTTGGTATCTTTACGGTAGGCGAAAGCGCGGCTAACATTTACTCTATTCTGGATGAGAAGCTCCAGAACGACAAGGAACTATGGTACATGATCGATGGTTCGTTTATTACGAACCTGCCGGATGCGTGGGCACTTAACCAGCGCTGGCCGCTACTGGCCATTAACCATTGGGACAAGGAGTACCGTAAGATACAGCTTGGCGGCATGACCTGCGACAGCCAAGACTACTATAACTCGGAGATGCACTCCTTCCAAGTGTTCCTGCCGAAAGCGCCAAAGCAGGAGCCGCTTTATATCGGGTTCTTCCACACAGGAGCCTATCAGGAGCAGCTCAGCGGCTATGGCGGTATCAAGCACTGCCTCATCCCTTCACCACAGCATATTTTGGTGGACAAGGATGAAAACGGTAAGTTAAAAAGCTGGCAATTTGCGCCGGAACAGACCTATGAGTCGATGCTGAACATACTGGGATACGAAATTTAAGGCTAAGCGCGTTAAATTTGCGTATACTGTTTTGCATTTATAGTAAAAAATGTATTTTTGGATTACCATCGTTTATTTAAATATTTTACCATGAAGAAATTAGCAGCATTCGGCGCATTTATTCTGGCACTGGGTATGACTTCTTGCAAGACGTACTGCCCAGCCTACAACTTTGCCAGCGTAGAGGTGTCCGATCAGAACGCCCCAGCATCTGAGCTTACAGAAACAACTGCAGTTATCAAGGGCTAATCCGAGCGATTGCCTATGGATATAAAAAAACCGGCTTTAAGGCCGGTTTTTTTGTTTTTGGGGGAGGGGTTAACGGGTAGTATAAACAACGAGCAAGGCCGTCGGCCGTGGCTTGATGTTTATGCAATGTTAGCTCCTGTGTTTTTTATTCTATTCTTTTACGGTTCACATTATACAGGTCAAAGTTTGAATGATTCCAAAACTCTTCCAGTCCAATTTTGCTATATTTCTCAATTTCTGAAGAGTAAATCGGGTAGAGTCCAGCAAGATTGATTTTATAATCCAACCCCACGTCTATGCCAAGGTAATCTTCTTTGTCAAGTATAGATGGTCCGAAAATCAGGAATGCATCCATTTCCGATTCATCAGAGATTTGCTCATTGAAGTTTATTGTTTGTCCGTACCCAAAGTTGAATTCGCCTCTAAGTTGGTTCCCGATGTAGCCAATAACTTGTCCCCAAGAAATATCATCTGATTCCACGGTGATGCAAAGTTCAGGTCGGCCGAATTTCCAGTCCTTGTGCTCTGAACGGGAAACTCCGTAAGTCAAAGCGGTAATCATTCCCTTTTCTGGAACGTCCCTGTAGACAATGCTTGTAACCCCAGGAAGGTTTTTGTCTAATGACTCTTCTCTAAAGAATTCTGGTTCTACTTGAAATATTGAATCAAGATACTCAAGGTACTTTTCTATCGGAGTATTCGCCATTTCTTATTTTAACATTGGAGCCAACGTGCTCGTGTATACCCTGTGTGAGGCTTTGCCGAAACATAAGGTATAAACTGTGTTGTACGCTCGTAATTTTTTACTTTTTCAGTTTATAAAGAGTGTTCCATTTCAAACCTTCAGTATCATGAATTTTCCAGAATTCTGAGAGGTTTAAATCTTCTATTTCCCCTTTGTCTGCTCCAAACTGAATATCAGTCAGAAAGTAAGCTTTGTGTTCGGGTGAAGCGTCAATTGCTCTTTTGAGTATTAGCGCAACTTCAATCTGATAGTCAGTCAAGAATCTAAAAGCCGAAATTTGGTTTGTTCCAGTTTCTCCTTCCTTAAAGTTAGGTAGCTCAATGGTAGTTGGCTCGAAGCTCCAATCAATCAACTCGCCTGCAAAGAACCCTCCAGCTTTATCTTCTTTAAATTCTTGATTGCCGAGATGCACAATCACACCTTCTTGCTGAATCAGCCAATCATAAAAGAGTCCACGGTGGCTTTTAAGCTTGTCTTCTTCTATAAGGGCTATTTCAAAGTTGCTTTGGTTCAACTTCAAACTGCCTGCACCAACTGAGACTATTTCTATTGTTGGCATTTATTTTTTCATGATTTTTATGACGTACAACGGCTTTGCCTAATAAGGTTTGCGAGGCTGACCCGAAGCATAACTTATAGGCTGGGTTAGGCCCAGTTTTTTATTATTTATAGAGAAGCTAATTAATCCCGCTGCAAATAATATTGCACCACCTACAAATGGGAAACCTGCCCCTACTAAATCTTCAAGAACATTAGAGAACAAAAAGGGCAAGCAATAAAGCATTCCCAACGCTCCTAAAATCATTGAAATACAAGAGCCGATCAAAGCTAATTTCTTCATTTTCATTTGAATAATAGGTTCTACATTTCTTGTCCCAACTACTTTTTGCCTTAAATCTGTCGTGCTGAAGCTTGAATACTGTTCAATTTGCCAGTTCTTTATCGGTTGAGAAGCGAATCCAGTTTTGAAGTCTTTATAGAATGTTGGCCATTTATGAGGAAGAAGTAAGAGTCCGTATAAAAAGATGGCAAGACTTGGGATTGAGATATTACCATTGCCTATCATAAAAGCCTGCATTCTTATTTCGTCAACTGGATTCATTTTGTAATCCAGAAGCACGTGTTTGAGGTCGTGAGATTCATAACCGGGTACAAGTCTTAAATTATTTTTTGATAAGCACTCAGCAATGTCCTTTCCTAGTGTTCCTTCTTCTAATTCATGAAGCTTAGCTACTTTCTTCTGATATTTTTCAATATTGTTGAAGCGCTCAATCAACCAGACAGACAAGTGAAAAGAGAAAGTAATTATCAGTTGAGGAAAGCTAAATATTTTCTTCATTTCTCTTGCTCAAAATTTGGCCTAACGGGCTCGTGGGAACAGCGGGTGAGGCCGTCGGCCGAGATGCCGTTTATATAATGTTAGGCTACGATATTTTATTTGGTTTTGCTTAAGAAGCGCACGTCTTTGCGAACTTCTTTCCTCCACTTGTCGCCATATTTCTTGTCCAAAAACTCAAATACCTTTTGGTTATATTCTTCAATGCATGCGTCGGCTGGAGGTGTACAACCAAAGTCGTAGTATTGAACTTTGTATTTTCTCTCAAAATAATTTTGTCCGGTATAAACTACAGGAGCGATGCTTCCTACAAGCAAAAGCTTCGGATTTCCTTTTTTTATATCCTTTTCGGCTGAAGAGCGATTGAACGGGCAATCCGCTACTAACACTATATTTAAATCAGTTAAAGATTCTGTTTTGATGACAATTAAGGAATCTAACTCACTATATCCTCCCTCAATGACAATCAGACGATGTTCACCTGAAGCTTTAACAGGGATTCTGAAGAAGCCAGTACTGTCGGTGGCTATAAAAACTCTTTCTTTTTGCAAGTAGGTTATGACATTTTCGAGCGGCTTATTGTTTACTTCTGAAATTATCCGTCCTTCTACATATAGCTTTTTCCTCTCCGTTCCTTGACCAAAAACAGCTGATTGAATGAGAGCAAAAAGCAAAATGAGATAACTTATTTTCATATTTATATTGTAGCCTAACTTGTTCGAAAGCGGGAACATACGCTTTTTCAACAAACCCATGTTGGCTAAACGTAATACCTCTTATGTTAAATATAAGAAATGCTATCTAATTACTTCAGAGGTAGGTAAAGAATTATTCTGCTTAACAATCACCTGCGCTGCCTCCCACAAATCCTTTACCTGCCAAGTATAGCTTTCCGGTTCATACTTATCCCCTACAATAATACTCCGCACACCAACCTTCTCAGCTGCCTCCAAGTCGCGGTGGGAGTCACCTACCATCCAGCTTTGCGCAGGGTCTATGTTATACCTAGCTTTAGCGCGCTCGAGCATCAGGCTGTCGGGTTTGCGGGAGAGCGATTCGGAGTACTTCGGGTGGGAAGGCGCGTAGTACATCGCATCAATTAAATGATCGCAGCTATCCTGCAGTTTTTGATGGCAGGCCAACACATCGGCCTTGGTATACAGGCCTTTAGCAATGCCGCCTTGGTTTGTAACCACAATCAGTAAATAGCCGTTCTGCTTCAAAAGCGCCAATGCCTCCGGCACTCCCGGCAGCACCTCAAAATCTTCCAAGGTATAGGTATAGTCTCCCCGTTCGCGGTTAAGCACCCCGTCACGGTCAAGGAACACGCACTTCTGTTGCATCAGTATTTGGTAGGTTCAGGCGCTAAAATTAGGATTATTACGTTTGATATGCACGCCGTCTTGCACATTGATGTTAACCGGCGGCTAAATAACAGTTTTGTAGTACAGGCATTTATTATGAGAGTAGCGATTATAGGAGCGGGGATTTCGGGGTTGGCATTGGCCTACTACTTACAGCGTATGGGCATAGCCTACGATCTTTTTGAGGCCGGTAGCGAAGTGGGCGGCAATATGCGTACGCTAAAGAAAAACGGCTATACCTTAGAGATGGGCCCCAATACCCTGCAGATGAACGAGGAATTGCTGCAACTCATCACAGAGCTGAAACTCGAAACCGAACTCCTGCCGGTAACGCCCCGCAGCAGCAAAAGGTACGTGCTACATGAAGGAAGCCTGCATCCCGTGCCCTCCTGCCCTAAGTCATTTCTGGGGAACAACATTTTTTCGTGGGAAGACAAGTACAGGATTCTGCAGGAAAGAAATGTGCCCCCTGCCCAAATTGAGAACGAAACCATAGCCGAGTTTTTTGAAAGGCGCTTCGGGGTGGATCAGGTAGACTACTTGGCCGCGCCTATGATTAGTGGCCTATACGGTGGCGATCCCAGACAACTGCTGGTTAGCAAAGCCCACCCTGAACTGAAGGAAATGGAAACGAAGTATGGATCGGTGCTCGAAGGAATGCTGCAGAAGAAAAAAAGAGGCGTGTTCCAGCGTGCTTTCTCCTTCCAGAAAGGTATGGCCACGCTACCACAAGCCATCGCTGATAAACTCATCTCGCTGCACCTGAACCATAAAGTAGAGTTCATCACCCGCATCAAAGGCAAATTCATCATCAGTTGCGCCTCGCATGGTGATCACGATGACGAGGAGTATGACAAACTGGTACTAGCCCTTCCAGCGCATCAGGCCGCCGAACTTATCGAATTCACTTATCCGGGTATGTCGGCCGCGCTGCAGAATATCAACTACCCGCCTATGGCTGTGGTGCATACGGTTTACAACCGGGCTGAGGTAAGCCACCTGTTGCAGGGCTTTGGCGCGCTCCATCCTTGGGAAGAACAAACCTTCACGGCCGGTTCTATCTGGACTAGTTCTCTGTTCGAAGGCCGTTGCCGACCGCACGAAGTGCTATTTACTTCCTACGTGGGAGGCACCCGCTTTGCAGAACACGCGCACCTTGACGAAAGCAGCCTACTGCAGCAGGTACACCAAGAGCTAAGCGCCACCTACGGCATTCGGGCTTTAGCTCCTGTTTTCCAGCATATGCACCTCTGGCCGCATGCCATGCCCCAGTTTGACCTCTACATAGAGGATGCCCATAACATGGCAGAACTGCTTGAGAGCGAAGGCTTCTTTATCTCGGCGAACTGGCATGCTGGCGTAGCCGTTCCCGACTGTGTGCGGGAAGCCAAAAATATTGCCGCTAAAATTAATACCCGCGCTGTTTCCCGCACAATAGCTGAATAGCTATATTTGCGGTATGAATGACTCGCTGGTGATCATACCGACCTACAATGAAAAGGAAAACATTGAGGCTATTGTGCGGAAGGTACTGTCACTGCCCCACCCTTTTGACCTGCTCATAGTAGACGACAGCTCTCCGGACGGCACCGCCGATATCGTGCGCTCCCTGCAGCAGGAGTTCCCGGAGCGCTTGTACTTAGAGTCGCGCACCGGCAAACTAGGACTCGGCACGGCTTACATTCATGGTTTTAAGTACGCGCTGCGCAAGGGGTATGAGTTCATTTTTGAAATGGACGCCGACTTTTCGCACAATCCCGACGACCTCGTGCGCCTCTATCATGCCTGCGCCGTGGAAGGCTATGACATGTCCATCGGCAGCCGTTACATACAAGGTGTAAACGTGGTGAACTGGCCCATGAACCGCGTGCTCATGTCGTGGTTTGCCAGCCTTTATGTGCGCCTCATCACCGGCATGCCCATTGCAGATACTACTGCAGGCTTTGTATGCTATCGTCGCAAGGTACTCAAGACGATTCAACTCAATAAAATCCGCTTTGTGGGTTACGCCTTCCAGATCGAGATGAAATTTCTCACGTTCAAATACGGCTTCAAAATAAAGGAAGTGCCCATCATTTTCACAGATCGCACCAAGGGCGAGTCCAAAATGTCGTCAGGCATTTTCAAAGAAGCCGTGCTGGGTGTGATTCGCATGAAAGTAAACAGCATTTTCCGTCATTTCGATCGCTACTAGCTGCACAACGTTTACAGCTGCGGCATCTGGCTTGCCACAAATTTATTCTTGCCCGATCGCTGCAGATACACCTATAAAAAACTAACTTTACGAGTTAGGTGTAGTGTTTCCCTTACCGTTGGACGCTTTACTGCTTTGATTCTGTAGCTTATGGATACCGTCTTTTTCTGGGTCATATTCAATATATTCATCCTCCTCCTGTTGGGACTCGACTTGTTTGTGTTCCATCGCAAAGAGCATGCGGTGAAGATAAAAGAGGCGCTCCTCTGGAGTGCTTTCTGGGTCGCCCTTTCCCTTATTTTCAATGCATTCATCTACTACTGGAAGGGACCTGCTCCCGCGCTAGAATTCCTGACAGCCTACCTGATAGAGAAGTCGTTGAGCGTGGACAACCTTTTCGTATTCATCCTTATATTCAACTTCTTTAAGGTGCCGCTGCAGTACCAGCACAAAATCCTGTTCTGGGGCATTATCGGAGCCTTGGTATTACGCGGCATTTTCATTCTGGTGGGTGTGGCGCTTATAGCCAAGTTCCACTTCATCATTTACATACTGGGCGCTTTCTTGGTGTATACGGGCATAAAAATGGCCTTCACAAAAGACGATGGCGAGCTACACCCCGAACAGAACCCATTTATTGTGTGGGTGAGCCAAAAGCTGCGCTTCACTAAAACAGCCGTTGGGGGCAAATTCTTCACCAAAGTGGACGGCAAGCTCTACGCGACCCCACTCTTTCTGGTGCTCATCATGGTGGAAAGCACCGATGTGGTTTTCGCAGCCGACTCCATACCTGCCATCTTGGCCATTTCAAAGGATCCCTTCATTGTTTATACCTCCAACGTATTTGCCCTTCTAGGCCTGCGAGCGCTGTACTTTGCGCTGGCTGGCATCATGCAGCTTTTCCATTACCTGCACTATGGTCTGTCACTGATTCTGGTGTTTATTGGCGCCAAGCTGCTCTTAAGCGATATTTACGAACTGGACATGCGCTATGCGCTGCTGGTGGTGGGTGTCATCCTGACCGTTTCCATCGTTGCTTCACTCATGTTTCCAAAGAAGGACAATGCGTTGCCTCCCCCTCCTGATTTTATACCTTAGGACGCAAAACGTCAATGTTTTTCACTAAAATTTTAGCCAGATATTTGTTTTTGTCATTTTTTATAACTTCAATTGCAAGATAATTCGCAGAAAATGATTTTCTCTAACGCCTATATTTTTACAAATTCTAAGATGGTGCTCCAGATGGGGCTCCGCGGTAGAACTTTGTGCGTTAGGTAAAACAGAACATACACAGGTACCACAGGAGCCCCGCCACAAGCGGGGCTTTTTTGTTTTAAGGCAATACTACTAAATACATTACACCCATGAGTACAGCAGCACACAGCAGCATGAAATTAGCCGGTCAGGAAAGCCAATTGGTAAGCAAGAAGCGACCAATGGTGATCGCGGGTCCCTGCAGCGCTGAGAGTGAGCAACAGATGTTGCAAACCGCCCTTGGCCTGCAAAAGGTAAAAGGCGTTACCGTCTTCAGAGCCGGCATCTGGAAACCACGTACCCGTCCGGGCAGTTTTCAGGGGGTGGGCACCATCGGTCTGGAATGGATGCGCACCGTGAAACAGGAAACCGGTTTGCGCACTGCCTGCGAAGTGGCCAATACATCGCAGGTGGAACTGGCGCTGCAGCACGGTGTTGACATATTGCTGATAGGTGCTCACACTACTGTAAACCCCTTCTTGGTGCAGGAAATAGCCGATGCCTTGAAGGGCGTGCAAGTACCAGTGCTGGTGAAGAACCCGGTAAACCCGGATCTGCAACTGTGGCTGGGCGCCCTTGAACGGCTACACCACAGCGGTATAACTGACCTCGGCGCGATGCACAGGGGCTTCTCTACCTTGGACAGCGCGCCCTACCGCAACCACCCGAAGTGGGAACACGCACTGGAGCTTCGCCAGTTGGTGCCAGACCTTGCCATGTACTGCGATGCCAGCCACATAGCAGGCCGCCGCAGTCTGTTGCGCCCGGTGAGCCAGCGCGCCCTTGATTTAGGCTACGATGGCTTAATGGTGGAATCGCACCACAACCCTGCGGCGGCGCTGAGTGATGCCCAGCAGCAGATTATGCCGCAGGAGTTGCATATGCTTTTACAGGCCCTGAAACCGAACAAAACCTCGGCTGAAAAAGTGAAGCAAGGCGCGCAGTTGGAAAAGCTTCGCAAAGAAATAGAGTTGCTGGACGATGAGTTGCTTGCACTAATGTCTCGCAGGACCAAAGTCACAGCCGAGCTCGGTAACTTCGGAAAGCCTACTGCTGAGCAGTCTGCATTGCCTGACCCTGTGCGCTGGGACTTGGTATTGGAGAACCTTTTGCATCAGGCTAACACTGCAGGTATAGACCAAGGTTTTGTGAAGACTATATTTCAGGAAGTACGCTCGCAATATGCTCGTACCCACTTGTATAACTATGGCTTGAGTTCCTAATCTCTTATACATCTCTTACCAAAAATCTCTGTTACTGCTTTTTAAGTCAGTAGCAGGGATTTTTTTTGATGCAATTTTAACCATTCCGATTTTTTATACACAGTATTCTGCAAGTTTGATTTCCCCTTGTTTATAATAATTTGAAAAGAATCCTCCAACACTTTTAAAGTTACACACAGCAAACTCATTATAACTTTCGATACAATTATTAAAAATATTTTTATTTAAATATTAGAATATTTAAATAAATTGAAACAATTTTACCATAACATCAGTTAAAGCCTAATGATTGTAAAATTATTATATACCTATAAACAATTATAACTATAACCCTTGTCAAATCATGAAGAAGTTTTATTCTATTGCCACAGCGCTACTACTTGTAGCTGGCACATTCACAAGCTGTACAAAAGACTTGGACGAAGTAGGCCTCAATTCCTCAGCTACTGAGGCAGTAAGAGCAACAAATGCGAATCCGAATAACAATGGAGGTGGAAGCCAGCCTATCGAAACTGGTTTAGCTATTGAGTTCTCTAATGCTACGCCGCAGGTAGGTACTTATACAACCATTGAAGCTAAATTCACTGCAGTACCGACTAGTGGTGAGTTACGCATTCAGGAAGCTACAGGCGTTGCACTGGACGGAAGTACGATCTGGACCAACCTAAGAGTGTTCAACCTTGAGAATGCCACGGCTCCTTTCACTTATGACTATACCTCCAATACAGCTAAAGAGTATTCATTCAGAGCACAGTATGTACCAAAAAATGGCAGCGGCTACAAAGCAGCCCATATGGAAGGCAATGTAACTTTTATTGCTATCTGTACTGGTGCAAACCTAACTGCTCAGCAGGTTTATGCTAATCCTGTTGAAGGTGGCTTAACTGAATACAAGGTGGCTTTCACCCTCACTTCTTGTACAGAATACAGCAATGTAAAGCTTCAGGGAGGTGTTTCTGCAACTATTACAGGCAATGTGGTAGCGATGTCAGCGGATGGAGTAGAAGGAGACGTAAGATATAATAACAATAACGCTGTTGTATCGTGGTCTGAATTGAACCTCACGCCAGGTTACAGCAACACCTTCTATGTGACTTTCCGCATGGAGAAATCAGACAAAGAGGACCCAATTGGCGATTGGACTGCTAAAGAAGGCGATGAAGTAATTGCTACTGCTACTCTTTAATTAGAATAGACTATTATCACAAAAGACCGCTCATAAGGCGGTCTTTTGTTTTTTCGCCCTCTCAACAAAGCTCTACTTTTAGATCCCCCATCTTTTTTTAATTCCAATGGCACCATTACCCTACCTCTCCTGTTAAGTGGTATCTTTGTAGCTGAACATCATCAAGCTTTAATATATGAGAACCCCGATTTCACGACTACGCACCATCGGTATTTACGAAGGAATATCTTACCTCCTGCTCCTAGGCATTGCGATGCCGCTGAAGTATATGGCTGATATGCCAGCCATGGTAAAATACACAGGCTGGGCCCACGGTGTGCTGTTCGTACTCTACATGATATCAGTGCTCGAAGTGACACTGACTCACAACTGGTCCATTAAAAAAATCGCAGCGGCCGTAGTTGCCTCCCTGCTCCCATTCGGACCATTTATTCTGGACAAGAAATTACTCAAGGAAGAGGAAGTCAAAAAAGAAAAACCTGTGAAGCAGGTTGCATAACAACAACCCTCAACTTTTTAGCCAAAGTACCAAGAAGGGACTGCAGTTCAGCTGCAGTCCCTTCTCTTTTATTCACCCTTTACGTCTAAGCCCGCTCGCCGTGCCATGGACTGGGCTATCACACTCGAAGCCAACAGCTGCAGGGCATGGTAAATCATGATCGGAAGCAGCATAATGCCCACCATGTTGGCATCCGGGAAGAGCACTTTGGCCATGACCGTGCCATGCACCAGCGATTTCTTGGAGCCGCAGAAAATAGCCGTTATCCTATCAGCAGGATTGAAACCTAGTACGCGGCTGATCACGTGCACGATACCATACACCAAAAAGAACAGCCCTAGCATGGCTACTCCCAACAGCAGCAAGTCACCAAAGCTATAGCCACTGAACATATCGCGGGCAAAAGACTCACTGAAAGAGGTATAGACAATAAGCAGAATGATTGTTTGGTCTAGATAACGAAGCTGCTTCCGGTTACGATCGGCAAAGGCTCCCCAAAAGCGGTGCAACACGATGCCTAGCGTAACCGGCAGAAGCACCTGCAATACCAGTTTGCCCATCACCTCTCCCATATCGAAGTCGCCGGAGCCAGCCGTCAGGTATAGCCCCATCCAGAGCGGCGTTACAAACACCCCAATCAGGCTGGAGATACTGGCATTAAAAATAGCGGCAGGTATGTTGCCGCCGGCTATCGACACCATTACCACGGACGACGACACGGTGGACGGCAGCGCCGCCAGATAAAAGGTGCCCAACCACAGCATCTCACCTGAGGTGCCCTCGAACAGTCCATGCAGAGGTATGATAAGAAGCGGAAAAAGCAAAAAAGTAGATGTCTGCACGACCATGTGAAGTCGCCAGCTGCCCAAGCCTACCCGAAGCTTTTCAGGGCTCAGACGAAGTCCGTAAAAAAAGAAAATCACGGAAACACCGTAGTTGGCAATATCGCCCAAGGATATAGGCTCCCGGTCTATCCCCCCCTTCGGCCATAGGTAGGCCAGTAGGATCATCCCCATCAGCGCGAGCAGAAACCAGTCGAAACCAGCGCGCACCAGCAGGGCCTGCACACTGCCTATGCCCAGCCGGGGTCGCTTGGCCGGACCTGTCGGTTTATCAGGTGGAGGGGTCGGTTTTATTTCCAATGTAGGTATAGCTTAAATGCGCGGGTATAGCTACGTAGTTTTTTCGATACTGAACAGCCCAAAACAAAACAACGGCCGGCGCAATTACAAACGCCGGCCGTTGTTTCTCATCTCATTTGTTTTTAAAAGCCAAGCATATCGATGGTTTCGAGCTCAAACTCGGTCGTGTCTTCGTAGTCGGCGTCGGGTGCTGTCACGATCAGATCGCGAGCACGCCCGTAAAGTCGCACATTCGGTTGCAGGTTGTTGTAATCCTCTTGCGAAATAAGTCCGCGCCGGGCCATCATGCCACCGATAAGCCTATAGTAACCGGCTTTCCAACTGCGCAAATTGCCGTAGCTGTCAAACGAGGAACGGTAGCGCTTAGGACTAGGTATAATGCTGGTCAGGAAGATCGCCTCGTTCAGGTTGAGCTCCGATGGCTGCTTGCCGAAGTAGAAACGCGAAGCATCCTTGGCGCCGTACACATCCGGCCCCCACTCAATGATGTTGAGGTATATCTCAAACATCCTGTTCTTCGACACGATCTCAAGGTTCTCGATCAGCCACACAATAATGGCCTCCTCCACCTTACGCGAAACTGTCTTCTTACGGGTCAGAAACACGTTTTTAACCAGCTGCATGGAAATGGTACTGCCGCCGCGCACAAACTCCCTTTTTTTGATATTAGTGGCGATCGCCTGCCGGAAAGCTTCTTCGTGGAAACCATTGTGGCTGTAGAACCCAGCGTCCTCAGCGGTCAAGACAGCGTTGCGCAGGTAGGGCGATATCTGTCCGATCGGGGCGTAAAAAGGATTGGCAGGCCCTACCATGAACGTACGAATGGGTTTACCATACTCGTACATGGTATGCATGAAAGGTCCTTTCAACTTATCCAGATTCGCATTGCCCCACTTCACAATCTTAAAGTCCTTTGAGGCATCCAGATCTGAGTCGAATACGACACGCTCGACACTGTCCAAGTTAACGTGGAACTGCATTTTGTACTGCAACTCGCCTTCTGCCTGTATACCATCCAGTGTTTCAAACAGACCGGGAGGCAACGATCCAAAGAAGTCGTTAGCCGGCAATGACTCCGTGCGTACTTTCAGATCAATTATTTTCGAATCGGCGTTGTTGTAAGCGGCGTATACATTGGCTTTTGCCCTGTTCACACGCACTTCGGTCAGGCTGTCCACCACAAAAAGGTTCTGTCCCAGACTCACCACATAGTCAACCGCTCCTTCTTTCAGGAGAATATCCTCATCGGCAAGTTTTTCATGGCTTACCACAAGGTTGTTTACCATGGCACTTCCCTTCACCGTAAGCTTTTCGCGTCGGTAGGTTTTGTCTGTTATACCTAGGTGCAGCGTGTCGAAAGCCACTGTTCCGCTGAATTTCTCTTGCACATAAGGCAGGCGTATACCTTGGTTATCGGAAGCGTACAGACTGGCCCTCATGTTATAATCGCGCGGATCGATGGTACCCTTCACCAGCATATTGTTTACAAGCGAATCCGTTTGAATGGAGACCTGCGAATTGATCCTACCTTCCTCTATGGTCAGGTATGGCATTCGGATGTCAATGTTGCGGTTCGGGGAGGTATAGGTTACGTTCAAGTTACTGAAGTCCACCTGCTCGGGCACGTTATCGAATGCTGTCTCGAGTACGCGGTTGAGGAGCGCCCCATAATTACGGCCACCGGAAGTAGTGTCTATGGGCTGGCTACTGTCCTTTCTAAACAGAAAAGAAAAGTTGTTTCGGTCACCGTTTTTTATAGCCGTTAAGTAGCCATTAGCCACATCTAGCTCACGGAGCACAATACGGCCTCTGAAGAGCGAACGGAAGCCCACGGTGGCGTGTACGCTGTCAGTTCTGAAAAGCTGATCCTGCCCGTGCGGCACCAGTGATATATCACTGAGCACGACTGAGGTAAGACCGGTAAACTCCGCTGTTCCTATCGTAAAATCTACGGGGTACCGACTCTCCACTTTCTCCACCACACGGTTTATGGTATAGTTTAGCAGCCTACTTCTAAAGGCAAACAGGGAGATCAGGAGAATCAGGAAAAGACCAAGCACAATGCCGGTCCCTATCACTATTCGTTTTTTCAATCGTTGGTCCAAAATATCGAGATGCGAATTACGCTAATTAGATTAAGTATTAAAATATAGTGCCCATATAATATAGCACTCCACACTCCATACGTAAGAGCGTGCGGTTTGTGTTATTTAACCCCGCATACGACCTAGGGTAGAATTAGATTTATTTAAAGGCACTATCCGGGGGTGCTCATAGCAATAAAGATACCAATCATTTCATTTACAGTATCTTATACCCTTCAAACAGGAAATTCACCGCTTCCGTTCTTTTTCAGCCACCATCGCGGCAGCTTACCGTTAAAGAGCCTTTAACCTACTAAATAGGCCCCTCTATTTTGGCTTACTTTGGCAATAAGCTTATCTTTGAACAACGAAACATTCTCTTTCATGAACCTGACATCACTCACGGCGATATCCCCAGTGGATGGCCGCTACCGCCGCAACACTTCCGAACTGGCTGCTTACTTCTCTGAATTCGGACTGATACGCTACCGCGTGCTGGTAGAGGTGGAATATTTTATCGCCCTGTGCGAGCTGCCATTGCCGCAGCTGGCCGGAGTACCGCCTTATCAGTTCGCCGAGCTCCGTGCTATCTATGAGCAGTTCTCAGAGGCCGACGCCCTACGCATCAAGGAGACCGAGAAGACCACCAACCACGATGTGAAGGCGGTGGAGTACTTCATTAAAGAGAAGTTCGACCAATTGGGACTGAGTCAGTTCAAGGAATTTATCCATTTTGGTCTTACTTCGCAGGACGTGAACAACACGGCCATTCCGCTCTCGCTGCGCGAGGCTGATGATCGTGTGATCATGCCGCTGTATCAGAGCCTGCACCAGACCTTGGTAGAGCTGGCCCAAACATGGAAAGACATTCCGATGCTGGCCCATACCCATGGACAGCCTGCCTCCCCTACTCGTTTGGGCAAAGAGATCATGGTGTTCGCGGAGCGTCTAGAGGCGCAGCTGGATCAAGTACGCCAAGTGCCGTTTTCGGCAAAATTCGGCGGAGCCACCGGCAACTTTAACGCCCACCACGTGGCCTACCCGGATGTTAACTGGCCGGAGTTCGGTAACCGCTTTGTGCAAGAGGCTTTGGGCCTGCGCCGCAGCCAGTACACCACCCAGATTGAGCATTACGACAACCTAGCCGCCTATTTCGATGGCCTCAAACGCCTCAACACCATACTGATCGACTTCTCGCGCGATGTGTGGCAGTATGTATCGATGGGCTATTTCAAGCAGAAGATAAAAGCAGGCGAGGTAGGCTCTTCAGCCATGCCGCATAAGGTAAACCCGATCGACTTCGAGAACGCCGAAGGCAACTTAGGTATAGCCAATGCCGTGCTAGAGCATCTATCGGCCAAACTGCCGATCTCCCGCCTGCAGCGTGACCTCACTGACTCGACTGTGCTGCGCAACATCGGTGTTCCGTTAGCGCATATACTTATCGCCTTGAAATCGCTGGAGCGTGGTATTGGCAAGCTGGAATTGAACGAGGCGGCGCTGCGCCATCACCTCGAGGAGAACTGGGCCGTAGTAGCCGAAGGCATACAGACGGTGCTACGCCGCGAAGGCTATCCGCAGCCCTACGAAGCGCTGAAAGACCTGACCCGCAAAAACGAGAAAATCACGGAGCAGACCATCTCCAACTTTATCGATAGCCTACAGGTAAGCGATGCGGTTAAAGCCGAGTTGAAAAAGATAACACCTTATTCTTATACCGGCGTGCAGTTGGTGTAAGGTATAGCCAAAAACAGAAAAAGCCTCTGTCAACATTTTGCTGGCAGAGGCTTTTTTGCGTTTTGTACAAGCCTATATTACAATTTTAAATCGTGCCTGATAAAGTAATCTAGAGTAAATCGCTCTTCAGCGGGTGAGCTGGTGTTTTGGTCTGTACGAGTAACAAGTTCAAAATTGCCCTCATTGAATGGTTGATAGAAGCCAATGTTTTCGTCAGAGTAAGGCAACTGCGTATAGCTGATGCCAACATGTGCCGCCAGTTCCGACATGCTGTAGTCCCGCTCTCCCAACAACTCAACAGTTGATACGCCATCGAAATTTTTATGCTGCAGATAATTGGCAGCCACATGGGCTATTTCATAGGAGGAAATATATGGGAGTCTCAAATCCGGCAGGTATGGCGTATGGATACCCCAGTTTAAGTTCTCAAAAAAGTTGGCGCAGCGCAAGTGCTTCAAGGCTATACCCTTTAGTTTACTTAAAGCCCGTTCAAACCTGATTAAAGCGGTATAACCGCCATTTCGCTTTAGTGTGGCATTGCTGATGTTCACAATATGCTGTATGGGGCTGGCCTCCAGAATAGGGATTAAACGCTCCGCTGCGGTTTCAGGGCTGCCAAGGGCTGCATCAGGTATGGTACAGAAGAGCGCTTTCGCTTGACTGAATGCGCTCTGCAAAAACCTATCATCATGAAAATCACCTTCTAGTATTTCGATCTGTCCCTCAAACTCATGCAGCTTTTCTCTATTACGGACAATGGCTGCTACTTTTTCACCACGCTTCAGTAACTCCTGAAGCACTTTGCCACCCAAGTTACCCGATGCTCCTAACACCAAGGTATAGTGCTGTGTGTTCATATAGTTCAATTCGTTACAAGTAAATAGAATATGAAGAATAAAGGTATATAGAAAAAGAGCTAATCAAGTAGATGTATCACAGCTTTATCCGTTCAGCCAACTCATACACAGCTTCTATAAACTTACTCCAACTGAAGCGTTGCTTATAACTGCTGATGTTATGCATGAATGTTGCTCCCTTTTCGGTACTGTAAAAATCGAATATGGCCTCTGCTATTGCTTTAGGTTGAGGTTCCACTACATAGCCAACCTCGCCGTGCGGCACCAGTTCTGCCAAGCCTCCCACGTTGGTTACCACCATCGGTTTGTCAAAATGATAGGCTACCTGTGTCACTCCGCTCTGGGTCGCGTGTTTGTAAGGCTGCACTACCAGATCAGCTGCGCAGAAGTAGTGGCGCACCTCGGCATTAGGTATAAAGTCAGTACGCAGGATAAGTCGCTCTTGCAGCTTCAGTTTCTGAATAAGGTCACGGTATGGGGCGGCATCTTCATAAAATTCACCTGCTATCAGCAGCTTTACATCCGTGAGCTGATTCAGGGCCGGTTCAGCCATGGCCTGCAGCAGCAGGTCGAGCCCCTTATAAGCCCGTATGAAACCGAAGAACAGGATATACCTGTACTTTGGATCTAAACCCAGTGTGGCGCACGCTTCTGCCTTAGGTTCCGACTTGCCAAAGTTGTCGTAAAGGGGGTGTGGCAGGTACAAGTTGGGCTTGGCAGGTTCGAAACGCAACAGGTCCTGCTGAACAGAGCGCGACATGGTCAGGAAGCCGTGGCAGGCGCTCAGGAAGTATTTGGTAAAAGGAACATCACCCGGCCGCTTTTCGTGCGGCACCACATTATCGGTGATGGCCAGTATGCGGCTATACCTGTTCCGACGGACAATACGGGCTATCGTGCCCAAGGCTGGGCCCATAAAAGGCAGCCAAAACCTGAAAACAACTAAGTCGGGGCGCTGCCTGCGAATGTAATTCCCGGTTTTAACCCAACTAATCGGATTGATAGAGTTGATGAGCGATTTTATAACCAGTCCGGCAGGAGCAGGCTCATTGGTATACTGGCTCTTGCCGGGAAAAAGAAAGGGGGGGTATTGCAGGCTGAAGGAGACGATCTCCACTTCATCGCCCGCTTCTTGAAAGGCAAGGGCTAGGCGCTCATTGAAAGTGGACATGCCACCGCCCCGCAGCGGATGCGCAGGCCCCACAATTATCACACGCCTAGTCATTACTTCTTGATCAGACCAGCCCGGTCCCGGATCAGGTATTCGTTCTTTTTATTGGAGGCCATTGAGATCATCTCGGCCAAAAAACCGGCTAAAAACAGCTGCACCCCCAGAATAACGGCGACTAAAGAGAGATAAAACAGTGGCTGGTCCACCACATCGCGCACACGGCCATTAGGGTATAGCCCAAATATCTTCTGCAGAATGAGCCACAGCGTTATACCTAGACCAATCACAAAGGAAAGTGTACCAAACGTCCCGAAAAAGTGCATCGGGCGTTTTTTAAAACGGCTTACAAACGTGATGGACAGCAGGTCGAGAAAGCCATAGACAAAGCGCTCCAGTCCGAACTTGGTAGTACCGTATTTGCGTTCTTGGTGCTGCACCACTTTTTCACCAATGCGCGTAAAGCCGTGCCACTTGGCGATAACCGGTATGTAACGGTGCATCTCGCCATGCACCTCAATGCTCTTGACAAGCAGCTGCCGATAGGCTTTCAGGCCGCAGTTAAAGTCATGGAGCTGGATGCCCGATAGCTTGCGGGTGGCGGCATTGAAAAACTTGGTCGGAATGGTCTTACTAAGCGGATCAAAGCGCTTTTGCTTCCAGCCAGAAACCAGATCATACTTCTGGTGCTTGATCATGTCGTACAGGGCTGGAATCTCTTCGGGGCTGTCCTGCAGGTCAGCATCCATGGTGATGACTACCTCTCCAGTGCAACGCTTAAACCCTTCGTTCAGGGCTGCGGATTTACCGTAATTTCGGTTAAAGCTAATGCCTTTCACCGTATTGTCTTCGGCACTCAGGTCAGTGATCACATCCCAAGAACGGTCTGTGCTGCCATCGTCCACTAAAATAATCTCATAAGTAAAGCTGTGCGCGTGCATCACACGTTTGATCCAGCGTACCAGCTCAGGCAGTGATTCCTCCTCGTTAAAAAGAGGAACCACCACCGATATATCGTAAGGGTATTGCATTTTTCTATTCAAACTCCGGTCGCTTGTTCTTCATAACAGCAGCCACTATAAGCGCCAGAAGAAAGCCTATAAACAAGTAGCCCACTATAGACCAGACAATCATCATAACAGGACTAGAGAAAGACTCACCCATAGAGATAGCCTGCTCGATCTGTTCATCACTCATACCTCTCTCCTCCAACTCAATGCGCTGCTTATCCATCAGGTTTGAGGTATATTCAGTATCTACAAACGAGGTATAAACAAACATGAACAGGCCACCCAGTACACCAAAGGCCAGTGCTACCAACGTGCCTATACCCAGTCCTTGCCCATAGGACATATAGCCATAGTTCTGGGCTTTGTACTCTTTCATGGCAAGCACCATAAAAGCGATCAGTATAAGATAACCTATAGCACCCGCCCAACCGCTCACATTAACGCCACTAATTAACAGAATAGCGGAGTATACAATTGATGCCAAGGCGCCCATAAGGCCATACTTTAGCGCCACAGAAGAAACAGAAGGTTGGGTTTCAGTCATTTTGAGTTGGTTTATAAAAGTGGAAATTTATTTTCTGAAAAATATGGCCGCTACTACCGAAAACACCATCCCTACCAATATCCGGCTTAAAAAATCATGTGTTGCCAACATACTAGGCGAAAGAGTATCTAGCCCTTTGTATGCTTCTTCAAAGTTACGCTCGCCCAAGAGTTTTATCTGCGCCTCCCTACTCTCATCCAACAGTGCCCTAAGTTCGGCCACATGCTGTTGTATAATCTCAGGGCCCACCATGTAAATCATTAGGTATATGAGCATGGCTGTGCAAAGGGCCGTGTAAAACGTAATCGACATGTTGACACGCATCCCTTTCCAAAAACCGACCTCGGCATCGTGAAAGCCCTTGAAGTACTTCAGACCCAGAAAAATAAAGATTGGCAGCGGTAAGTAACTCCACCTTCCAGCATCACCGAAAGGGTTAAACCCCATCAGGTATAGCGCCATCAAAATGACAAAACATGCCACGCCACATAGTACGCCGTAGCGCACTCCCACCCTTACAATCGTCTGATTCAGCATTCGTTATTTGCTTCTCCCCGTCACAATCCTTATTCTGACAGAAATATAGCGATAAATATATTAAAAAGATTGATTTAGTACCACTTGCCCTTTGTTGATAAGTCCGATTGCTTTACCGGTTAGCTCTTGACCTAGGAAAGGTGAGTTTTTTGATTTTGAACGGGTATCACCCAGTGTTGGGGTCCATTTAAGTTGAGGATGAAACAGCGTCAAACAAGCCTGCTGCCCCTCGGCTATGCTGCAGGCAGGCAGATTAAGAATCTGACGTGGCCCAACGGTTAGCTTCTCTATGAGTTTCTCGAGCGGGAGGACATGGGCCATCGTAGTGTTGGCAACAGCAAAAGCCGTTTCGAGATTAATCATACCGAACTCTGCAAGATCAAACTCCAGCTTTTTACTTTCGGTATCCTGAGGCTGATGTGCGGACACGACGGCATCGATCGTGCCATCTACCAATCCCTGCAAAATAGCATTAGCATCCTGCTTGCTTCTGAAAGGTGGAGACACTTTGTAATTGGTTTCGAAAGGAGCCATGGTGGCGTCTGTATAAGCCACTTGGTAGCTGGCCACATCACAAGTTACCTGCAGGCCCTTTGCCTTTGCTGTTCTAATAGCCTCTACAGAACCAGCCGTAGAAACGAGGGAGAAGTGCAGACGGCCACCAGTATACTCCAGCAATTGCAGGTCCCGGGTAACCATTAACTCTTCGGCCAGCGCCGGTATACCTTTCATGCCAAGCTGCGTGCTCACAATCCCTTCATGCATCTGCCCAAACTCTGTTAGGCGGGTATGCTCAGGTCGGTTCATCAGGATGCCGTTAAACGGTTGAAGATACTGCAAAGCCTTCACAATCACCTCGGCTCCCTGCACGGGCTTAGCTCCGTCTGTAAATGCCATTGCCCCGGCACGTTGCAGGTCAATCATCTCAGTCAGTTCTTTTCCCTGCGTATCCACTGTTACAGCACCAGCCGGAAGCAAATTTACTGGAAGCCCAGCCGATTTCGCCTTCAAGAAATTGATAGCGCCTTTACTTTGCACAACAGGCTGCACATTGGGCATGCACAGTACATCACTAAAACCACCAGCCGCAGCCGCCTCTGCCAAAGATTCGATATCCTCTTTGTGTTCTAAACCCGGTTCGCCCACTTGTGCATACAAATCAACCCAGCCCGGAGACACACAAAGCCCATCTAAGTCAATGGTTTGGTCAGCCCCCACTGAGTTTGCCCCTATAGAGGCAATCACACCGTCTTCAACCAATATGTCTTGGCGCTGTAGATGATATGCTGAAGATGGGTCGTAAATCTGGACTGCTTTGAGAAGTAGTTTCATGTTAGAGGAATCTGATTAGAGCAATTTCTGCCATCAAGAAAATCAGACACAATATTAGGCAATATTTCCAAAGCTTGACGCCAAAAAATCGTTTTTCGAATTCCCCTTTCATCGAAAAGCTGTCATTGTAGTCATATACCTGCACATTCGGACGATCTGTACCTAAGAAGCTTTTGAGCTCATCAGGACTGAACTGATCTAACAGAGATTCCTGCTTATTATAATTAAAAGCAAAGGTGGCTACTGGAGTATCTTGAAGGAACAAATCATAGAAACCAGCCTCCTCCAGATCAGGTGGCATGTTAAACACTAAATTACCACCTCTAATTTGTTGTTCAGGGATGAAAGCAGCACTGTCCATGACAAGTTTGAAAATACCTTCACTACCTATTTGCTCCTGTACAGGCACACTAAGGGAAACATCGCTGATTCGGTAGGCGAGTTGTTGTTCCTGCTTATAGCTACTAATGGCAAGTCTGTACATGACGGGCACAAACAGGGCATGATTCACCAATTCATTTAGCGATGCTTGCAGCGGAGCGGCCATTAGGTATACCTGCCCCTGCCCCCTGTCAAATCTCGAAAGAAAGGGAGCCCCTCCTCTGTATTTCATAATATCGTCCGACGACCTAGACCAAACTAAACTTCTTGTTGCGGCCGGCATTTGCATCTTAGGATCATATTCGGAAAAAATCGTGCTGAAGAAAGGATTGTCCCTGTTTGGAATAGCAAGTGAAGTTTTAGAAGATGTGGCACTTGCTGAAGAAAATGAAGCAGGTATAGATAAGGATTGCATCAGGCTGAGGTAGCTATTGCCTTGCTCTGAAGCGCTAGGTACGACTACCAGTGTGCCACCATTTTTAACAAACTCAGACAAAGTAGGCACAAGAGCCGCCGGTATATCTGACAAGCCCTGCAAAACAACAAGATTAGAAGCGGTTAAACGAGGATAATCTATGTTACTCGCACTAAAGCGCAACGTTTCAAATAAAGGTTCATTCTGGTAAAGTCGTTGCAGGGGACTGTCATTGCTATTGGTTACTTCGGTGATAAGCAGTTTGTTCGAGGGTGCCAGCACGAAATAGTAGGCGTTATCAAACTCGACGGGATAGTCCTCCACCTCTACTACTGCCCGCTTCGTGCCCTCTCCACGAATAGTAAAACCTATCGCAGCTTCTGTTACTTGCTTAGCCGGAAGATCGATACTTAAGGCAGCTGTCTGTACATTATCGATTACTAATCTAACCGGACAATCAGGTACAGCTTTGTCACCTGCATTATATAACCGTACATAAAGGGTTCCTTCTGTACCGGAACGAACAAACTCATCAGCCAGATATACAGAGTCGATGAAGACGTTTTCAACAGCACCAGCTTTTACTGGCACTAAATGATAGAAACGGGAACTATCTAAGCTATTGAAAAGTGCGGGTTCAAAAAGGGACTTTTGAAAGTCAGAGAAAAGAAAGACATGTTCTGCCGACGAGCGATCAGATGTGACAGCTTGCCTCTTTATGAATGGACGAGTAGAGTAATCCAACTGATCAAGCACATGGACGGCCTCACCAGCGGTTACCGTAGGAGAGCGATTGTAATTAGCATTAGAGTTTATACTAACAGCAGCGGTAGATGGGAAAAGATCAAGTACACGTTTAGCCTGATCAGTGGCCACCGTTAGTAAAGACAGATCTTCATTAGCATGTACATTCTGCATGCTCAGGGAATTATCAATGGCGATTGTTACCTGAGAGGCATCGACAGGTTGTATGGATTCAGATGCCGGAATATAGGGTTGCGCGAACGCTAAGACTAAGAAGAAAATAAATAGAATCCTTGAGATTAGTATTAAAAGCTCTTTAAGGTTACGTTGGCTGGCAGTCAGGTCTTTTGATACCTGTATAAACTTGACGTTACTAAATTCAATTCGTTTAGCCCTTCGCAACTGAATGAGATGCAATATGATAGGAATTGCGATAGCAGCAAGAGCCCAAAGAAAGGATGGATACAGAAATGCCATAGCAACAAGTTAGACAGGAAGTATATAAAATGCAACGAATAAGCTGAACATTACAATACGTTGCTGCTAACAAATAGATAAGTGAAGAGTGGCAGGAAAACTAAAGTATACCTTTTAGCTATTTAGGCATTTCCTTTAGGCTCATCATACTTGGGCTGCAGTGCCCCCGGGCCGTCACGCGTTTTTGGCCTTGAGCGTGCGGGCGCGGGGTGTGGGTGTAAACGCGGAACGGCCCCCGTCTCTTTCGAAACGGGGGCCGTCCTTGTTGGGGTTGGCGGCCACCTACTCTCCCGGG
>NZ_CANMNI010000002.1 GCF_947499215.1 uncultured Pontibacter sp. | reverse complement strand
GACCCCGGCCTTTTCCTTTTTACTCTCTGTGACAATGTCACGTGAATTGACGCGGTGGGAATCCGAAGATCCGCCCGCGCGGATGTACCTATCTTGTTTTTCTATTTCTGTCTCAACAATCTCTCAAAGAACTTTCGGAAGACTTCCTCTTCCAGTAGCCGCCCCATCTCTCATAGGGCGCGCGCCGCTTGTGCTTCCCGAAGCAACCTGCTGTTGTTTTTCGGTGTGCAAAGGTCGGAAAAACTTTCCAACTTCCAAGCAACTTTTCAATCTTTTTTTTCTTTTCTCCCCGGCCCGTTCGGCTCGGAGAAGCGCTCGTTTCCGAGCGGGTTGCAAAGGTAGGAAGCTTTTTCGAACTTGCAATACCCTTTGAAAACTTTTTTCCCTCTTTTTCTCCGGCCTGTGTTAGCGCGCCCTCGAAACGCCTCCTGCTGAAGCGGGCTGCAAAGGTAGGAAGAGTTTTGACATCTTCAACAACCAAGGCAAAGTTTTTTTTCAGTAATTTCTCGGATGCCTCAGGCTTTGCTTTCATCATCCGTTGGCCGCCCCGCCGGCCGCCCTCTCACTCGCTTTCCCCGACCCGCTTTACCGTGTTGGGAGTGCAAAGGTCAGAAAAAATCCCGGACCTGCAAGGGGGCGCTGTCAACTTTGGCCTTTTCTTTCTATTGGTTTCGTTTAACTATCTGAGTTGCACCATCAAAATTTTAAATATAGTTTAAAGGTTTCTTTTGGCTGTATCTATTTCTCTTCTTTCCCTTGTTCTAAACTCATTCTTTTGCTTTGTCAATACCAAAAAGGGATGGCCTTCTACACAGGCCATCCCTTTTTGGTCACTCTTCTATTATATAACGTTATCCCTTACACCGCCGCAGCCTCGGCATATTCCTGCAGGTACTTATACCTTTCAGTCAGCTCTCCCCCTTTAGCTATCGTCGCCCGCTTTAGCATACCCCCTTCATCATTATTAAAAAACTGCGGGAATACATTATCTATCAGGTGGCGGCCGAAATCGCGGGAGGCGTTGCGCGGTAGTTCGCAGGGCAGGTTGTCAACGGCCATGACGGTGATGTTGTCTTTTCTGCTAAAGGCTGGCTCAAGCTCTCCTGTCTCGGGATTGTAATCGTAGGCAGGTTCTGTAATCGTGGTGGCGCGTTTGGTGGTAGGTATAGAGCCATCCACATCGCAGGTAATGTCAGCGATGGTGTCGATTTTGAAATCCGGTTCTCGGGTGTCTTCTTCAGAGAATAATTTGGGGGCTCGTGGGTCCCAGTAGGCGCAGGCCATCAGGAGGTCGGTTACTTTGGTGAACTTGCGGAACGTGGACTGGTATAGCTCCGGGTGCGCATAAAAGTCCGGCGAGTCCCACACCTCTACATCGGGGCGGTTGTTGTAGTCGCCGGAGTGTAGCTGGGCATAAACCGGCTCATTGAACTGCTTGTACAGGTAATCGAACACGCTCACTTTTTTTATACCCATCTTGTCGAGCACTTCCATGGCGCCACTTGCCACCCGACCGCCACCGGTCACGGCAATCTTTATCGGCGGTAGCTTCACCTTAAAGTATTCTTCCTGCATGTCCTCCATCTCGTGGCAGAGGTAAGCGGGTTTCAGGTCAAAGAGCTTCCACTTCTTGCCATAGGTCAGGATACCATTATAAGCCCCTACTATACCTGCATACCTGCCGAAGGCTACTACCCGCTGCCCTTGTGCATTGGTCAGTAGCTCGTAGTCTATTAAAGTGATGTTCTTGTCGAGCACGGCCCGCAGGAGTTTGGCATTGTGCGGCTGCTTCTTTATGGTATGGGAAAAGAAGAAATAAGTCTTGTCCGGAATCAGTTGCTCGATGGGCACTTCCTTCACGCCCATCAGCACGTCGCAATCGTTCAAGTCCTGCTGCAGCGCTATACCTAGTTCAGCATATTCTTCGTCGGTAAAACAGCGCACATCACTGGGTTGTATCACCACTTCCGCGCTTGGAAACTCCTGCATGGCTTCCACACACTTTTTTGGGGTGAGTGGTACGCGCTTGTCTACTGGTATTTTGCCTTCCTTGATAATGCCAATCTTAACTTTTTCCATAGGTGCGTGTTTGTGAATTGTTCTGCTGCAAGATGTGTTTGAAAGTCTGGGGAAAGCCGACCGCCATACCTTATATATAGGTGCTCCTTATATAATAGTGTAAAAGGCCAGTCGCCACACCCCGAACTATTTAGCTTTCATGCTTCAATATAATAAACAATTACTATTACTTTTGTAGAAATTACTGAAAGAGCGCCTTTGGCTTGTCTTCCAGAGCAATAGAAAATCCCAAATTCCCAATCAATACTTCATCGTTATGATACTTAAAACAAAACCTGCTGACACGTTTAAGGAGCGCCACAACGGTCCGGACAAAGCGCAAATGCAGGACATGCTTAAAACCATCGGGGTGGACTCGTTGGATCAACTGATTGAGGAGACCGTACCGGCCGCCATTAGACTTAAAAAGCCGCTGAACCTGCCAAAGGCGCTTTCTGAAACCAACTTCCTGAAGCAATTCGGTGAGATCGCCAGAAAGAACAAGGTATACAAGTCGTATATCGGTTTGGGTTACAACGACACCATTATGCCTCCAGTGATTCTTCGCAACATTATGGAGAACCCGGGTTGGTATACTGCCTATACCCCATACCAAGCTGAGATCGCGCAGGGCCGTTTGGAGGCGCTGATCAACTACCAGACTATGGTGATGGACTTGACCGGTATGGAAATAGCCAACGCATCTTTGCTGGATGAAGGCACTGCCGCTGCCGAGGCCATGGGGATGTTCTACGCCCAGCGCAAAGGCGCACGTAAGAATGCCAACCGCTTCTTCGTGTCGAACCTCGTGCTGCCGCAAACACTGGACATTCTTACTTCGCGCGCCATTCCTATCGGCATTGAGCTGGTAATTGGTGATCACCGCGAAATGGATTTCTCTGACGAGACATTGTTTGGTGCTCTGGTGCAGTATCCTGCTGCTGATGGTGCCATTTTCGACTATACAGATTTCATCAGCAAAGCGCACGAGCAAGAAATGCTGGTAGCCGTGGCTGCTGATATTCTTTCTTTAACACTCCTAACACCTCCGGGTGAAATGGGTGCCGACGTAGTGGTAGGTACCACCCAACGTTTTGGTGTGCCAATGGGCTTCGGTGGTCCGCATGCAGCTTACTTTGCTACAAAAGACGCCTTCAAGCGTGTAATTCCGGGTCGTATCATTGGTATCTCGGTAGACGCCGCTGGTGACAGAGCCTACCGTATGGCGCTGCAGACACGCGAGCAACACATTCGTCGTGAGAAAGCAACTTCCAACATCTGTACAGCGCAGGTACTGCTGGCCGTAATTGCAGGTATGTATACCGTGTACCATGGCCCACGCCGCCTGAAGTACATCGGTCTGAATACGCACGCATTGGCGCAGCAACTTGAGAAAGGTTTGAAAGCCCTTGGCTTTGAGCAATTGAACGAACAGTATTTTGATACGCTGAAAATTGCTGTGGAAAGTGCTGACATGAAAGCAGCCATCCGCACAGAAGCAGAAGCGGCAGGTATCAACTTCCGTTATTTCGAAGAGAACTTCATTGGTATTTCCCTGCACCAGAACACAGAGCTGGAAGATGTGAAAGCTATACTTGCGGTGTTTGCAAAAGTAGCTGGAAAATCTGCTGACGTACTGGGTATAGACGAACTGCCGGAAGATACGGAGATCACTTGGTCTGAGAAACTGATCCGTACCAGCGAGTACTTGACGCACGAAGTATTCAACAAGCACCACTCGGAGCACGAGATCCTGCGCTACATGAAGCACCTAGAGAACAAGGATATTTCTCTAGTTCACTCCATGATCTCGTTGGGCTCTTGCACCATGAAACTGAATGCCACGGCCGAGATGATTCCAGTGACTTGGCCAGAGATCGGGCAGCTGCACCCATTCGCTCCTGCCGATCAGACACAGGGCTATGCTGAGATCTTCAAAAACTTGGAGGCTTGGCTTTGCGAGATCACCCGTTTCGACGCGATGTCGCTGCAGCCTAACTCAGGTGCGCAGGGTGAGTACGCTGGTTTGATGGTTATCCGTGCATACCACGAGTCACGCGGTGATCATCACCGTACGGTAGCGCTTATTCCTTCTTCTGCACACGGTACCAACCCGGCTTCTGCTGTGATGGCCGGTATGAAGGTAGTGATCGTGAAGTGCGACGAGAAAGGTAACATCGACGTGGCCGACCTGCGTGCGAAAGCCGAGCAATACAAGAATGAACTGTCTTGTCTCATGGTGACGTATCCGTCTACACACGGTGTGTATGAAGAGTCTATCATCGAGATCTGCCAAGTGATTCACGATAACGGTGGCCGTGTGTATATGGACGGTGCCAACATGAACGCTCAGGTAGGCTTGACTTCGCCGGCGCACATTGGTGCTGACGTATGTCACCTGAACCTGCACAAGACTTTCTGCATCCCTCACGGTGGCGGTGGTCCTGGCATGGGTCCAATTGGTGTGGTAAAAGATCTGGCTCCGTTCCTGCCGGGTCATGCTGTGGTTGACTTAGGCCGCAAAGAGGCCATCAACGCAATTTCAGCCGCTCCTTGGGGTTCTGCTTCTATCCTGCCAATCTCTTATGCTTACATCGCGATGATGGGCGGCGAAGGTTTGACAGAAGCTACCAAAGTGGCGATCTTGAACGCCAACTACATCAAGGCGCGTCTGGAGAAACACTATCCGGTGCTGTATGTAGGTGCCAACGGCCGTTGCGCGCACGAGATGATCCTCGATTGCCGCGAGTTCAAAAAGTTCGGCGTAGAGGTAGAGGATATCGCGAAGCGTCTGATGGACTATGGTTTCCATGCGCCAACGGTATCGTTCCCGGTAGCGGGCACGCTGATGGTGGAGCCAACCGAATCGGAGGCACAGGAAGAACTGGACAGATTCTGCGACGTGATGATCTCGATCCGTGAGGAGATTCGTGAGATTGAAGCTGGCAAGGCTGACCAGAAAAACAACGTGCTGAAGAACGCGCCGCATACTCTGAAAGTAGCGATGGTGGAGAACTGGGAGCGGCCTTACTCACGTGAGAAGGCCGTATTCCCAATGGCTTTCCTGCGCGATAACAAGGTATGGCCAACGGTGAGCCGCATCGACAGCGCTTACGGCGACCGTAACTTGGTTTGCTCTTGCGCTCCGATCGAGGCATACAACGAAAATGGCAATGAGATGGTAGCCATCGGCTAACCCGTTCCAACCCTATACCTGAAAAGCCTGACCATAACGGTCAGGCTTTTTTGTTTTTGGAGGGTAGATCTCATGTCAGTTAACTTCTTCCACTTTAGCACTCAAACGTTCCTAAACCCCAAATCTTTCAACTTAAGCTTTTATATTATTTCGGCCTTTGGAGAAATCTGAAAATATTATGCAGATGATAAGTTCTTTCAATGCTTTCGAGATGACAATATAGCTAATCACTTCCAGATACCGACAAAGTCCCTACCCTTACTTCTATACCTACTAGTTGCATCATACCGTATACCTGTTGTATTGATTGTGTACATAAACCGACAGTTCTATGCGAGACGCTATACCTAACCTGAAACATTGGCTATACCTTATACCTGCCTTACTGATTGGCCTCAGTGGTTGTATACCCTCTATTATGGCTGACAGCACGCACGACCGGAGCGTGGATTTCCAAGTATACCGAACGTTTGCGTTGCTAGAGCCTGTTGAGGGCAATTCTTCAGCCGACCCCAACACCTATGAGCCACTCCTCGACAGGCGGGTACGCGATGCCATAGCTTCGGAGCTGGTTAAAAAAGGCCTGACACCAGATAGTGAAAACCCGGATTTGCTTGTTGCCTATGATGTATCTGTGGCGCAAGACCCTGCTACTGCTTCTCCTGACTTTGGGTATGCTTACTGGTTTGGCTACCGTTTCAACTATACTACCACCGATTTCCCGGAATACAGACCTGTGGGGCAGTACACGCCCGGAACCATGCTCATTGATCTAATTTCGGCTAGCACCAATCAACTAGTATGGCGTGGCGTCGCAGTAGGCGATATCAATGTGACGCAGACGGACGAAAGCAAAATTAGAAGGTCTATAATCAGTATTCTCTCGCTGTACCCGCCTAACAGACCAGCAGCTAATAGGCCAGTTTCACGGTAACTTATAGTCGATAAGACAAACTGAAGCCGCCGTAGTAGTTACGTGGAGATGCCGGTTGAAAGTAGCGTCCGCCGAAGGCATTCAGGTCGTTGCCTAAGCTATACTTCTGATCGGTCAGGTTCTCAGAGCCCGCAAAGATATCCAGCAAGAAGTGATTCCCCAGTTCTCGTCTCAAACCGAGTCGTGCTCCTGCCACAAGGTAGGCTTCCGCATAAACCGTATTCTCGTCTGTAAGCGGAATCTCGTCCACGTAATTGGCGGTCAGATTTAGGTATAGCCCGAAACGGGTAGCCATGTCAAGACCTGCGGTTAAGGTATGTGGGGCCACGCCGGTGAGTTGGTTGTCGCTCAGGTCGGTGTCGTCCTTCTTGTAATCGCGGAAGCGGAAGTGGCTGTAGGTATAGCTGCTCCATACCTTGAGCAGACTAATAGGCTGGGTGGCATCTTCTAGCAAGGTATAGCCCAGTGCTGTTTCGAGACCGCTTTGCGAAGTAGCCCCCACGTTACGGAAAACAGCAATGCTCGATAGGTCCTGTCGGCTCACGATGGTTTCGCGCAACCGGAAATGAAAGGCCACCACATCGAAGCTGAGCTTTCTGCCCAAGGTATAGCCGCGTATACCTGCTTCGTAATTGATGCCCTTCTCCGCTTCCAAGTCTTGGTTTAAGGCCCCGTCAGAGGTAAGCAGTTCTTCCTCAGAAGGTGGCGAGAAGCCCGCACTCACACTACCATGCACTGATACCTGTTCTGACAATCGTTTCAACACAGCCACCCTTGGCGAAAGCACGGCACTGAAATCGCGGGTAAACTCGTAAGGCTCGCCGGTTGGGGCTTGGTGCAGGCGCGTGATCTCATACTTGGTGTCGTTCAGACTCAGGGCAGTGGTTACGATCCAATTACTAGGCAGTTCGAACTCTGCTTGTGTGAATAGTAAGCCGGTCTTGGCTAGCACTTCATCGTCGGTGCGGAGCGAACCGGTTATACCTTGGTTGTTGTCGTAGGTGCGGGCCGCTTCGAAACCGCGTTGGTATTCACCCCCGAAAGTTAACGTCGTTGCGACCTCGCCAAAGTTGGTATTATAGACAAAACGGCTGCGGGCACCATACTCTTGGTTGGTGTTGCGCTCATAGTCGGTGTTAAACGGGTGATCTCTATACCTGAACAAGCCATACAGGGCAGTGGCGTTTTTCCAGTTGTCACTGAAGCGGTACTCCTGTGATAGGCCGATGTTCACGCCTTTCTGGTTCATGGATGCATTTTGGGCTACGCTCCCGAACATTCCGCCGCGGGCCTGCCGCGGGGCCTGTTCATACTGCTCCTCCGTCAGTCCGCCGGGAAGTTCATAGAAAAGATCAGAGTAAATTAGGTTGGCCCGGATCGTGCTTCGGTCAGATGGGTTGAAGGTAGAAGTGAGCAGGAGCGTCTCGCGGTCCATGGCAGACTGCTCGCGGTAGCCATCCAGTCGCTGGCGGGTATACTGCACAAACATACTCTGCTTCTCGCTGCCCACGCTGGCGCTAGCGGTATAGCGCTGCAGTCCGAATGAGCCAATGGTAGTGCCAACTTGAAAAACCTTCTCCCCGGGAGCTGCCCTGCGAGGCTCCAGCAATACCGTGCCGCCTGTTCCTGCTCCGTAAATGCTGCCTGTCGGACCTTTCAGAATCTCCATGCGGCTGAAGTTTGCGGCATCATACAGGTTCAGGTTGGTAATCCCATTCGATTCGGTAAGCGGAATCTCGCCTAGGTATACCTTCACGTTGCGGATTCCATAAGGCGATCGCAAACTGCTCCCCCTGATGGAGAGCCGGTAGCTGGCCGTAGCCCTTTCTTCCATCCGCACACCTGGCACCGTATTCACGGCCCGCACCAGCGAGCTCTCATCAAAGCGCTGAATCACTTCCCGATCAATAACGCTCAGTGCACCCGCTGTTTCCAGCAAAGGGCGGTTGCTTTCATAGCCCGTCACGACCACTTCTGAAAGACTCGCCGCTTGTGGCTGCAGGTATACCTGAAGCGCTATACCTTGTTGGGCTTGCTGTAAAGAAATCGTGTCCGACTCATACCCGATGTGCGATATCAGTAAAAAGGCGGCTCTGTCAGAAATTTCCAGCGCGAAGCGCCCCATGGAACTGGTTAAGGTTTGCTCGCCGGTATTGGCCGTGATGGTAACTCCCTCCAGTGCTTGCCGCGTCTGGGCGTTGAGAACTTGGCCTGCTACCCGCTGCTGGGCATAACTAAGCAGGGGCAGAAGCAATAGGGTGGTCAGAAAGAAGTAGCGGAACGGTAGTAATGGTTGATTCATGTAGACAAGTTAGCTGCTAACAAAACGGGCTATTCCTTATTTGGGTTAGAGTTATGCACGAATTGCTATGTTCTATCGGATTGCAACAATCATAGCTGGCATTCGGTTAAAACAAAATACAACTAATTCTCTGCGAACTTAACCGAATCAAAACTATGAAGAAAATACTTACAACCACTGCTCCACTGGCTTTGGCACTGGCGCTTATCGGCACTCCAGTCTTTGCACAGGAAGATGAGAAACCAATCAGCGCTTCTGTGGAAGGACACATTTTTAAACCTGCTCGCGTTGATGCCACCGATGCTCGGGTTAGACAGCTCAAAGTTCCGGCAGGTTTTCAGATCACTAAATTCGCCGAGGGACTCAACAAACCCCGCATGATTGCCGTGAGCAACGATGGAGTGGTCTATGTGACGGACCGCGACAAAGGCACCGTAACCATGCTCCGCGACACTAATAAAGACGGCAAAGCCGATGAAAAGAAAGTGGTAGCTACTAAAGAGCGCATGCACGGCATTGCCATAAAGGACAACAAGATCTGGCTGGCCACTGTGAAGGAATTGTATACCGCCAACATCAACAAAGATGGCAGCCTGTCGGAATTGCAACTTCTCTTGGATGACCTGCCAGACGGCGGCCAACACCCGAACCGCACGCTGCGCATCGGGCAGGACAACAAGCTCTACATCTCCATCGGAAGCACCTGCAATGCCTGTGACGAGCCCAATAAAGAACATGCTACCATTCTGCAGGCCGACCTCGACGGCAAAAACCGCAAGGTATACGCCAAAGGGCTGCGCAACACCCTCGGTTTCGATTGGCATCCGCAAACCCGCGAGATGTTTGGCATGGACCACGGCATAGACTGGCTCGGTGATGACGAGCAGCGCGAAGAACTCAACAAAATAGAAGAAGGCGCTGATTACGGTTGGCCCTACATCTACGGCGAAGGCAAAGAGAACCCCGGCGATCAGCCCGATGACATGAGTTATGAGGAGTATAAGAAGAAAACCAAGTACCCGCTGCTTACCTACACCGCCCACAGTTCCGGCCTCGACATGATTTTCTACCGCGGCAACCAGTTTCCGAAGGAGTACAACGGAGATGCTTTTGTGGCATTCCATGGCTCATGGAACCGCTCCAAGCCTGCCGGTTACAAAGTGGCCCGCATCCGGTTCGAGAACGGTCAGCCTAAAGAGTTTGTGGATTTTGTGACCGGCTTTTTGGTGGACGGTGATAAGGCGCAGTTTGGCCGTGTAGTTGGATTAGTCACACATACCGATGGCTCCTTGCTGATAACTGACGACTCTAACGGTGTGGTTTATCGCGTTGCCTATACCGGCGGCAAAAAATAAAACAAATAAAAAGGCTCCGTAGAATCTGCGGAGCCTTTCCAAACTATGAAAGCTAATGAAACTTTAATTTTAATCCGGGGAGCTCTTACCTGATTCGGAACTCGGTTCTTCTGTTTTGCTGGTGTAGATCTTCAGGACACGTCACGCCATCCGTACAATCATTCACCAACTTAGTCTTGCCATAGCCTTTCGCAGTCAGTCTGTCTTTGGCTATACCTTTCGAGATCAGGTAGTCCACGGCGGCCTGCGCTCTGCGCTCTGACAGCAACTGGTTATACTTCAGACTCTCGCGGCTGTCAGTATGCGAGCTCAGCTCCATCTTGATAGTTGGGTTCGCTTCCAGCACTTCCGCCAGTTTGTCGAGCTCCTTGGCGGCATCCGGACGGATATCCCACTTATCCAGATCGTAGTAGATATTCTCTAGCACAATCGCCACGTCCTTTTCATCTCGATCGAAAACGAGCGCCACCTGCACCGTATCAGCTGCCGTTTTTGGCACCTCTACCGTTGTGTTCTGGTTTAGGTAACCTTGCTTAGTGCCCTGCAGCGCGTAGGAATTTCCTTTACGGCCATCCATAAAGTACTGCCCCCTTGTATTTGTGGTAACTACACTGGTATCATTTAGGTTCTTCTGCGAGATCACTAATTGCACCTGCGGCAATGCTACCTGTATATTACGCTTCTGCTCATTTTGCTTGCGCTCCAGTGTAGTCACAGCTAGCACCACAGGCTGCTGCAAAATCGTGAAGCTGTAGATGTCGTCTGTTCCGTTTTGCCCTTCGCGGTTGGAGGACAATAGGCCAGTCTCGCCGTCTTCGTTGAACATTATGCCATAGTCGTTCTTGGGCGAGTTAACCGGATAGCCCAAGTTGTTCACGGCAGTCCAAGCGGCGTGTTTGCCCTCTGCTGCGAAAATATCCAAGCCGCCCATGCCAATGTGCCCGTCAGAGGAGAAGTAGAGTTTGCCGTTCTGATCCACATAAGGGAAACTCTCGCGGCCCGTTGTGTTGATGAGAATACCGGCATTCACAGGCTCTCCCCAGCTTCCATCCGGCTGAAGCAAGGTATAGTAGATGTCCGTCTCACCCATACCGCCCGGCATATCCGATACGAAGTACATGGTCTTTCCATCGGGTGACAGGGCGGGATGCCCTACTGAGTACTCCTCTACATTATTGTAGCTAAACGGCTTAATATCTGCCCAAGTAGTGCCTCGTCTCTGAGCCGCGAATATCTCCAATCGGTTGATGTAGGTCTGTGCCTGAGAATTGTCCACCCAACTAGTCGGGTCGGAGTTGCCGGAATTGCGCTTTTGCACCAGCTGCGTGCGCGTGAAGTAGAGTGTTTGCCCATCTTCGCTAGCCGAGGCGGTGGCGTTGTGGTACTGATCGTTTATCATTTCATGCAGGGCAGTCGGTTTTCCCCAGTTGCCATTGTCGTCGCGGCTGGCCATGAACAGCTGCAGGTAGGGGCGGCCGGTCCAGCCGTAAGTGCCAGCAGTTTTGTCCTCTTGGTTTATACCTCGGTCAGAGGTAAAGATAATGCCATTCTTACCGTAGTTCATCGGGCTAAAATCAGAATAACCCTGCGCATTCAGCCCGTCTAGACGCTGCACCTCGGCTAACGGAAGGCGCGTCATCCAAACAATCGCCTTGTCACATGACTCCACTAAGGCTTGTGCCCGTTCCTCCACTTCCGGCACCTCTTCGGCCCACAGCATATACTGCTGCTTGGCCTCCTCGTACTTACCGTTGCTGCGAAGCGCCTCAGCGTAGTGGAAAATATTCATGGGGTCACGACCCGGCATAGCCACCACCTGCCCATACCACTTTTCTGCCTCCGCAGAGCGGCGGGTCAGGCGATAAGAGTCGGCAATGCGCTCTGTGGTTTTCACATCGGGCTTGCGCTTCTCGGCGGCCTTCTGGTATTGCTCCAGCGCCAGCGCAAACTCAAACTTCTCGTAGTGCTTGTTTGCCTTGCGAAGCTCCTGCTGTGCCTCTGCGGCAGGGGCCACGCCCAGCATAAGGGCAGCTATCAGGTATAAGGGTATATGTCTGAAATTCATAAGCGGATTGAGCTATTGTTAAAAGTATTGCGGCGTCATCATTTTGGTGTCCTGCTTCTTGAAGAAGTAGTAGCCTACCGAAATCTCATGTGAGTGGAAGCCTTTCAGGTCGTTGAGCATGCGGTCATAAGAGTAGCCTAGGCGCAACGCGTTGGTTACCTGCAGTTCGGCAATCAGGGCCATGGCCGTGCGCTTGTTCACAGGTTCCATTTCGGGGTTCTTGTTAAACAGATTCATGCTGGTGCGGTAAGAGCTGCCCAGCCACAGGCGGTCGCCCAACAGCACGAAACCATTCAAGTCCACGTTGGCGGGCGCATGAAAATCCTCCTTAATAAGTATGCTTGGCTTCAACTTCACAAAGCTGCTCACATCGAACACATAACCTGACGTGAAGTAATAGTGTCGGATCGGCTCAATTTGAAAAACGTCTTTGTACTGGATAATATCCGAAGCAGAAAGTCCGGCATAGAATCGCGTCGAATTAAAGTAGATGCCCAGTTTCACATCCGGACGATAGAAAACGTCTTTGGTGGGCGGAATGCTCGGATCGTCTTGCACACCAAACTCCGTTCCGTCCATGATGCTCTGCACCACGCCGGCTGCGATGCCAAGGCTCAGTACACCACGCTCACTCACTGCTACTCTGGCGGCGGCGTTGGCGTAGGCCGAGGTAGTGGAGTAAGCACCTATCTTGTCGCGGGTAAAGTTCATGCCCAGACCAAGGCGGCCCTCACTTCTGATGCCGTCTATACTCAAGGCCTGTGTAGTGGGAGCTCCATCGAGGCCCGTCCACTGCGAACGATGGAAGGCGTTGATGTTTAGCACCCCCTTCGTGCCGGTATAAGCCGGGTTGATGGCCATGCTGTTAAAAATGTACTGCGAGTACTGCGGGTTTTGCTGGGCACTAGCTCCGAAAGTGAGCAGTAGGGCCAGCAGGGTATAAAGTATTCTCATGGTAATAAATTTTTCAAAAGTCATTGTGCTCTCTTATCGGAAGATGGTGATGTAACCGCTGTAGTCTCTGTATACACCATCACACAGTTTCACCCTTACCTTATAGAAGTAAGTACCCTGTTCCAACCCTTTGGCGGCCCAGTCATTCTTGTAGTTTTTCTGCTTGAACACCTCAGAGCCCCAGCGGTTGAAGATCACCATGTCATTGTCCGGGAATTTCTCGAGGTTTTTCACCAGCCACGTATCGTTCTTGCCGTCACCGTTCGGGCTGAAGGCTTTCGGGAAGTCCAACTGGCCATCAGCTACCTTGGCATCTATTTCGATGCTGTACTCAGCTGAACCTTCGCAGCTACCGTTATAGGCGATCACACTCACCCGGCCTGTCGCGTTCACGTTGCTGGCCTTAACTTTAATGGTGGTGGTGCCCTGACCTGACTCTATGGTGAAGCCTTCTGTCACAGTCCATGTATAAGACGTAGCGCCCTCAACCGGATCAGCCGTAAAGATCAGGCCGTCGCATACATTGCTGTTGTCGGTGATAAGGGTAACAGGTGCCGGTGGCAGGCTCAGGTTGACATTCAGTACAGACCAGTCGCTCATGCCGCACGCTCCGATTGCCCGCACGCGCACCTCTCCACCAGTTTCAGCGGCTGCTACCGTAATGCTGGTGCCCGTGTTGTCCCCTTCAATTGTCAGGCCACCGGTGACTTCCCACTCATAAGAAGTGGCACCCTCCACAGCGGTTATACTAAAGGCATTACCTGTACTGTTCAAACACACATTCATGTTGCTGATGATGTTACCCGGTGTGGCCGGCGGTAGCGTCGGACTAACAGCCAGTCGTCCCACAGCGCCATCGCCGCACTGGTTCTTAGCAAACACCGTGATGTCGCCGCTTCCTTCTCCCACTGTTACTTCGATGCTGGTACCAGTCGTGCTGCTGGCAGCCCAAGTATTCGGCACAGTCCAAGTATAAGTCAGACCGTTAACAGGCGCTTCAATGCTAAAAGTGAGCTTTTCTCCGATACAGGCTGTTGTTCTAGCGCCATTGATCACCGGAGCCTCTGGTAGGTTCGTCACGTTCACAGGCAGGCTAACGGAAGCGCTGTTGGTACCGCAGCTATTAGTCACGGTCAGCTCCACACTGCCGGAGGCGGCTCCGATCTTGATCGTCACACGCGCTGTACCGTTGCCTTCTACTATTTGCCAGCCACCGGTAGTTGGCACATTCCAGTTGTATGTTACGCCGGCCACTACAGGCACTTCATAAGTCACGGAAGCACCTTCGCACACGTTAGCATTTCCTACAATCGCTGTTGGCAATGTCGGAAGTGACAGCACGTTTATATTAATACTTCTTAAGCCACTGTCTCCGCAGGCATTAGATGCCTTCACGGTGATTGTGCCGCCAGCTGTGCCGGCCACCACTGAAATCTCAGGTCCGTCCTGTGCTGTTCCTTCCGTGAAGCGCCAGCCCGCAGGCAGTGTCCAAGTATAAGAAGTAGCTCCATCCACAGGTTCGATGCTGAACACATTGCCTGTGCTCATAGCGCATACATCCGATCCCGGTACCGTGATACTACCCGGTGTTTCCGGTTTCTTGTTCGGTGTTATGGCAAGTGTAGCGGCAGGTCCTGTAAAGCATTCGTTTTTCTCTGCGGCTGTTACCTCACCTGAGGCAACGCTGGTGCCTACCTTAACTGTAATACTGCTGCCTGTCCTGCTTCCTACAAATGACCAGCCTGTAGGCAGTGTCCATACATATTCGGCTCCCTCCACCGCATCTGCCACGGTATAAGTCACTTGTGTACCGATACAAGGATTGATTGCACCAGTGATAGCTACTGGAGCCACTGGGACGTTAGTAACGCTTACTTCCAGTTCGGCTGCCGCACTGCTGATGTTGCAGGCGTCTATATTTGCTGTTACCCGCAGGGTGCCGCCTGTTGTGCCCGGCACCACTACTATTTCATTCGTGTTATTATCCGCTGAACCGTCTGCGAAAGCCCATCCGGTAGGCAGCGTCCATGTATAGCTGGTAGCTCCGGCAATAGCCGCCGTTCTAAAGGTCACTTCTTTGCCGGCGCATACGGTGGCATCACCTATAATGGAAATCGGAGTGGCAGGGGCAGGCGTCACAGTCAGCACTTTCTCGCTGATGCTGCTCAGATCACAGCCATTGGTTACGGTCAGGTATACCTTGCCTCCTAGCAGGCTTTGGTTTTTAGGTCTCACCACCACACTGGCTTCCGTGTCTTTTCCGTCTACTATTTCCAGTGTCTCATCAACCGTCCATTTATAGGTAAGGCCCTCCACAGTGGCGGCAGACAACGTAATGCCATCGCTGTTAAAGCAAACCGTTGTTCCACCTGTAATCTCCAGCGCGTCTGGTGTGCCGGTCACGTTCACCGTTACCTCGTCCGAGGCATTGTATTGGTTGCACTGGTCCTTCACAGTTACCGATATGGTTTTGCTTCCGCCATCAGGACCGGCAATCAGCGTTACCTCATTGCTGTTCTGGTTTGTACCTTCCGCAAATCTCCAACCTGCAGGCAAGGTCCAAGTATAAGTACCTCCTATCACATCGGTAGTGGCCTTAAATACCAAGCCCTCAGCACCTGCGCAAGCAGCGGTAGGGCCAACCGAAATGGTGATCTCTGGATTCGGACGGCACTGCACTTCCGGTATTACAACTTTATCGTCGTTATTTCCCGGATCAGAGTCTTTGTAGTCCTCATCCGGATTGCTTGGGTTATTAGGATTTACAGGATCTTTGCTGATGATCGACACCACGTTACTGATCTCCCCGGCTTTTATCAGTTTGGCTCTGATGTAGAAAGTAACCTCGCCCTTGTTGGCCAGTGCAGGTATGTGGATAATGCCTACCTCATGGTCGTAAGTCCCCGCTCCAGCTGCTACCACTTCGTAGTCAATAAACTGAAGCCCCTCGGCTAGCTGCTCACTTATCTTTACATTCTTCTCTATCAGGTCGGCGTAGTTCTTTACCGTCACCTTATAGCGCACCATGTCGCCCACATAATAGGTTTCTTGTGGATCGACCAGTTCTTTGGTCACACCTATATCCGAAACAATAATTTCGACTTCGTCCTCATCCTCATCTGGCGATGGGTCTGGGTTCTCGCCTATAATAACAACTTTGTTTTTGATGCTGCCTAGGTTCACGATTTTAAAGGTCAGCTTCAGGGTAACGATTTCGTTCACTGCGAGATTACCGATAAACCAGTGGTTCGTCTCTTGGTCGTAGGTTCCCTTGGAAATGAAAGGCACTCCTATCAGTTCCAGCCCGGCTGGCACCTCTTCTCTCACTACCACCCCTTTGGCATCGTCAGGCCCAAGGTTCGTGGCCCTGATCGTGTAGGTCACTTCACCGTTCAAAATAAACTCTTTGTCCTCCGCCTCTTTCTGAACACTGAGGTTGGCAATGATCATGTTAGGCATAAACACAAGGTTATTATCCAGTGTTATTTCCCCGGTGAGCGATATGGCGCGCCCTATTACCACGCCACCTGTTCCAAACTTAATATCATCGCGGGCTATAACCGTACCTTGGAAAAGACTTGTCTTTCCTGTGTCGGCGGCACCCTTTATAATCCAGAACACATTCTTTGGCTGGGCACCGTTTATCAGATTGATATAGGTCTTGTCTGCGGATGATGTAAGGTCGCCCTCAATGATTATAACGAAAACAGCGTTGGGATCACCCTGCCCATCCAAGGTCAGGCCGCCAATTAGCGAAGCGCTTCTGTTCACCTTGTACACACCCGGCTCCAGTTTCTGATTGCCCAGTGTATATGAGAACAGAGGCTTAGGATTAGGGTAGTTTATATACTGATCGTAAACATTCTGGGCATCTCTTAATGCTTCTGTTATAATCGGGGATTTGAAATCGGAGTCTCCAAATACTCGTAGGCTCCCATTATCTACTACGGCACCGCTCGTCTCAGAGCCCAAGTTGCCATAAACGTCAGTGTTTCCAAAATTCACGACGCGCTTGTATGCTAAAATAGCATAGTTATCAGCACGCTCTAATTCTGGGCTTGACTGTCCAAAGCTCAGGGTGATGCTCGCAGTCAAGAAAAGGATGAGAAGCAGTAAATTTCTACTCATATGGACAATTTAAAAGGGGAAAGAAAATCTGGCATAAATATAAAAGTATTTCTATAGACTTTTACTATATCATGATACTTATATATTTTAGATAGGTTTAATACAATATAAAAAATACAATATATAATCCCTCAGAGAATGTTACAACAACAATCTGATAGGATTACTCTAATACAACTTTATGATAATTTTTTTCAGGGATCTTCTGAAAGCGGTGCAAATTCAAATCAGCATAACCATGGGTACTTTACAAAACAGTATATTTGAATATACTAATTTTACCTTGCAGAGGTTGCAGAAAGGAGTGCATTGTACAACTATTGTTATATCCCCCTCTTTTACAATACTGTAGATAGTTATTGAATCGCTAAAATATTGAGAGGAAAACCAGTACAATAAGAAAATACCCCAACAACAATAAGCTATTGTTGTTGGGGTATAAATCTATTCAATAAAAAATTTACTAAATTCTTTAAAAGTTTACATAAAAAACTTTATACATGCACATGCCGCTCTGCATGATACGATGATCGAACCAAAGGACCGGACTCTACATACTTAATTCCGCGCTTCAATCCTTCTTCACGGTAATGGTCGAATAAATCAGGGTGTATAAACTCTGCCACTTCAATGTGGAGCTTGGTTGGCTGCAGGTATTGGCCTAGGGTCAGAATGTCACAGCCGTTCGCTGCCAGATCATCCATGGCTTGGTATACCTGCTCTCTGGTTTCGCCAAGGCCGAGCATTATACCGGTCTTGGTGCGTTTCCCATACTCTTTTGTGCGGCGAATCTGCTCGATGCTGCGCTCGTATTTAGCCTGCGGACGCACCCGGCGGTAAAGTTCTTTCACCGTTTCCACGTTGTGCGACACCACCTCCTGCCCAGCGGAAATCATCGTGATCAGCGCATCCCAGTTGGCTTTTACATCAGGTATAAGTGTTTCAATGGTGGTGGTAGGAGAGAGTTGCTTCACCATGGCCACCGTCTCGTGCCAGATGGCGGCACCGCGGTCTTTCAACTCATCGCGGTTAACAGAGGTGATAACGGCGTGCTTTACGCCCATCAGCTGTATGGCCTCCGCCACACGACGGGGTTCATCTGTGTCATATTCGTTAGGGCGGCCCGTGGCCACGGCACAGAATGAGCAACTGCGCGTACACACATTGCCCAAAATCATGAAAGTAGCCGTACCAGCTCCCCAGCACTCACCCATGTTCGGGCAGTTGCCACTCTCACAGATCGTGTGCAGCTTATATTCGTCTACGATGCTTCTTACCTTCGCGTACTCTTTCCCCACCGGCAGCTTTACACGCAGCCAATTTGGCTTGCGAGGCTGTCCCAGCGCATTCAGCCCCTCGGGCTGCGCATTGGGCTGTATTACCGGAAGTGTCAATAGTTCATCCATGTTGCAAAGATAGGGGTTTATGCGTTAAGACTTAAGCAATAACGCGAGGAAATATATTAGCCTCAGCGCACAGTAATCTCTGCGCTTCCCTTATGAACAAACGGATTAGTAGAAATGTTCGGAGCCGGTTTACTTGCGTCGGCCGTAGTAGATGTTGAGGTATACGGAGGTGAAGGTGCTGTAATTCTCAGTCTGCGGGATCATAACCATCTCTTTGAAAAACTGCTCTAACATGAAGCCCACTTCTATACCTGTTATGCTTTCACGATAGCGGCCGTATTCGAAGCTCAATCCCATTTTAGCATGCAGACCGAAATTGACGTTGGTTTCTCCTAAACCTGTAAACACATTTGAGCTACCCAGCGTGTTCTCAAAGCTCAAGTGCTTGTTGGGGTCATAGGCCTCTGTTCGCACATCGCCCCCAAAGCCTCCCCCATAGTCGTAACGGATGTAATAGGGTACCAGCAGACCCAGCGACGGGCCACCTGCCACAACTGCATTCACCTGCACGCCGCTCTCCGCAGCTTTTCGGAAAAGCACGTGCTCCAGTCCATAGTGCGGACGCACAGAAAAGAAATGATTTTGTTTACCGGCAATAAAATTGTCACCTGAGTTCGGGTGGTATAAGCGGTTTTCTTTCGGGTGCTTTATTTCAACTATCTCCAAACCCGCCAGTTGATAGAAGCTTTCTTTGAAGAACCAAGATTTTCGCACAAACGCACCGCCCAGCAACCCGCCGTTTGAGTTCAGGTTGATGCCGTAACTCAACTCATTGTCAAAATCATCGTCAGACTGCGCAGCTGCTGGCAAAGTTACCAACAGCGCCAAAGCGATTATGAGTATCAGGTTCTTTGCCACCTCTCTACGGTTAGGGTTAGGTATGTTTTGTTTTAGAATACAGGCTAATCGTAAGTTTTTGGCCGTTGTCAGGCTGACTGGTGCGCCTCCTCTTACTCGGTTAATTGTAAACTACTGTGCAAGCGCAATGTTTTACCAGCGCTTGCTAAGCTGTTAGGCTCTTTTTTACTGAATCGATGCTGATGCTCAGGTGCGAGGCGTCATAAGTACACATGCCGTCTTGGATCAGCAAGAGCTGAGGCGACTGGTGCTGCACGTGAAACACCTCTGCAATTTCATTCGACACCGGTCTGTATCGCAATAGGTCAAGATAGTAGGGCTTGATATGGTCCAGCCCGGCCCCGGCCCACTGTCGCTCCAGTCTGCTCTTGGCTGTAGAGCTTATAGAACAGGCTGTGCTATGCTTAAATATCACCACTGGCGTGCTTTTGGACTCTTCGATAACCGTATCTAGCTGTTCTGCACTCGTAAGTGGATGCCAATTCATATATCTCTTATTTAGTTTACTTTTCCTTTTTTCGGAAAAGCCTGAATTTCTTTTTCTCCTTGTTAGACGAAGATTGTTTCAGATGATCTCTGTCTGGCGCATTGAGCGGGCGGAAACGCTGTGACAGCGGCCTCGCGTCGGACTTACCAGCCTCACCTTTTTTGAAGGTGTAAGCCTCCATGTTCAAATGCGTGTCCTTATACGTGGCATCTACCTGACTGGCTTCGCGTAGTGACTTTCTTTTCAGCTGCTCGTGCTTGTCAGTGGTCTTGTAGCTGATCTGCGCCATAGCAGGACACGCTGCGAATAACAGCAGGCCTGTTACAACCATCAAGCATTTTGCTCGTGTATCAAATCCCAGCTTCTTCATAACACCTCACCGTATTTAGTTGTTATACTGAATTCGGGAATAGGGGTTGCTCCCCTAAAAAATTCCCATTCGCTTCTTTTTCACACGGCCATTTTTGTCCATGCTTACCTTCACCGACTCCAGCCCAGTGGCGTTTTTACCCGACACCTTGGACGTCTTCCCCGGCTTCGGACAAGATATAATCCCCTTGCGCTGACAGCCCGTACCGAATAGCAGTGCTATGCACAGCAGGCCTAGTACCCAATATCTACTTTTCTGCATCACACTGCAATATAAGTTTATCTAAGTTAATTTCCGCTAAAACGCCATGATGCTCTCCACCTTCTCGCGCAGGCGCTGCTTTGGCAGGAACTCCTGCTCCAACGGCGGAGCAAACGGCACGGCTGTGTCCAGACTGGCGACCCGTGTCACTGGTCCGTCGAGTAGCTCGAAGCAGTTCTCTCCGATCCAAGCGGCAATTTCACCGCCTATACCGCCGGTCATGGTGTCTTCGTGAAGGATGATCACACGGCCGGTGCGGGCCACGGTATCGCGCACGGCTTCTTTGTCCCAAGGCAGCAGCGAGCGCAGGTCCAGTATGTCGAAGCTGATGTCCGTCATCTCCTGCTGCAGTTGCTTGGCCCAGTGCACGCCCATCCCATAGGTGATGATGGAAATATCTGACCCTTCAGCCACTTGCTTTGCCCTGCCGATCTCGATGGTATAGTAATCGTCCGGAATCTCCTGCGAGATGGAACGGTAGAGCAGCTTATGCTCAAAGTACATTACCGGATTCGGATCTTCAATGGCCGCATTCAGCAAGCCTTTGGCGTCATAAGGCGAAGAAGGATATACGATTTTTAAACCCGGGGTATGGAAGAACCACGCCTCGTTGCTCTGCGAGTGGAACGGACCAGCGGCAGTACCGGCGCCCGTTGGCATGCGCACTACCACATCGGCGTTTTGGCCCCAGCGGTAATGGCTCTTGGCAAGGTTGTTCACGATCTGGCTGAAGCCGGCACTTACAAAGTCGGCAAACTGCATCTCAACCATACTCTTTTTGCCCTTCACGGACATACCCAATCCTATACCTAGTATGGCCGACTCGCAAAGTGGTGTATTACGCACGCGGTCCTTGCCGAATTGGTCTACAAAGCCTTCTGTGATCTTGAAAACACCACCGTACTCGGCAATGTCCTGTCCCATTAGCACAAGTTCCGGATAGCGCTCCATGCTCTGACGCAGGCCGTCTGAAATGGCGTCTACATAGCGTCTCTCGGTTTTAGCCTCTGAAGCGGGTTTGATCACTTCTTGCTCGAAAGAGCGGTACATATCTTCCAGTTCCTCTTCGCGGTTTGCTTCCGGCATCGGTGTCGCAAAGGCCGTCTGCAGCCCTTCCTCAATTTCGGCCTTTATCTCTTCGCGTATACCTTCTATGGCTTTTGGCGTCAGGATCACCTCATCGAGCAGGTACTTTTCAAAGTTCTCCACCGGATCCTTTTTCGACCACTTCTCGAACAGCTCCTGCGGCACATATTTGGTACCGCTGGCCTCTTCGTGACCGCGCATGCGGAAGGTGATCGCCTCGATCAGCATCGGACGCGGATTCTTACGCATACTGTAGGCAGCCTGTCGCACGGTGTCGTATACCTCCACGATATTATTACCATCGATCTGCAGGGCGTCTATACCATAGGCCGGACCTTTGTCGGTGAAATGCTTGAACTTAAACTGCTCGTTGCTTGGCGTGGACAAACCATAACCGTTGTTCTCGATCATGAAAATAACCGGCAGATTCCAGACAGCCGCCACGTTAAGCGCCTCGTGGAAGTCGCCTTCGGAGGCACCGCCGTCGCCGCTGAACACCAGCGCCACCTTCTCTCTGTTATCGAGCAGGTCGGCCAAAGCGATACCGTCGGCCACGGCCAGTTGCGGACCCAAGTGTGAAATCATGCCCACGATGTGGTGCTCGTTGGAACCGAAGTGGAAAGAGCGGTCGCGGCCTTTTGTAAAGCCGGTCTTCTTTCCTTGGAACTGCGCAAAGAGTCTGTCCAAAGGTATTTCACGGCTAGTAAACACACCGAGGTTGCGATGCAACGGCAGAATGTACTCGTCCGACTCCAGCGCCATAGCCGAGCCCACCGAGATGGCCTCTTGCCCTATACCTGAAAACCACTTGCTTACCTTGCCTTGGCGAAGCAGCACCAACATGCGCTCCTCGATCATGCGGGGTTTCAGAATGCCTTTGTATAAAGCGATCAGTTCGTCGTCAGAGTATTCTTTGCGATTATAGTTCATCTTATTGACAGGGAAATTCGTTGTAGTCTGGCAGCATAACGTTTGCTTTAGCCGCCGATTATGGTGCTAATTTATAAATTTGTTCGGTACTTCGTGCCTTACCGGCCCCGGCCTACGCAACAAGTGGCGTCCGAAAGTCCGTAAAGAAAGCAAAAGCTACAGAAAACCTGTCAGGCCTGCAAGTATTTGCGGGTTTTGATTGAACAGGGGACAAGGTATACCTGTTGAAAAAGAAATGACAGGAAAGAAATCAGGCAAAGGTAACATCAGTTACTGTCCTTTAAAGAGAAGAAGATTATGATACAGTTCGAGGAATTTACGCTGGATAACGGGTTGCGTGTGATCGTGCACGAAGACCATACCTCTCCTATGGCCGTGCTGAACGTGCTCTACGACGTGGGCTCCCGCGACGAAGAAGAGCAGCACACTGGCTTCGCGCACCTGTTTGAGCACCTGATGTTCAGTGGCTCTAAGCACATACCGGTATACGACGAGCCCCTGCAGCGCGTGGGCGGTGAAAACAACGCCTTTACCAGCCCGGATATCACCAACTATTACCTCTCCCTGCCGGCCCAGAACATCGAGACGGGCTTCTGGCTGGAGTCAGACCGCATGCTGGATCTGGCTTTCAGCGATCACGGACTGGAAGTGCAACGCAAGGTGGTCGTGGAGGAGTTTAAGCAGAACTACCTGAACCAACCTTATGGCGACGTGTGGCTGAAGCTACGTCCGCTGGCCTACGAGCAGCACCCTTACAAATGGGCCACCATCGGCAAGGAGATTGCCCACATCGAAGACGCCACTATGGATATCGTGAAAGCGTTCCACAGGAAACATTACTCTCCGAGCAACGCCGTACTGGTTGTGGCCGGCAACGTGACGCTTGAGAAAGCGAAAGAGTTGACCGAAAAATGGTTCGGCCCAATACCTGCGGGCGTGAAGTATGAGCGCCACATACCTAACGAGCCGAAGCAGCAGGCACCGCGCGTGCTTGAGACCAGTGCCGATGTGCCATTGAGCGCTATTTATAAGGCCTACCATATGCCGCACCGCAACCACGAAGACTACTACGCAGTCGACCTGATCAGTGATATTCTTGGTCGTGGCAAGTCCTCGCGCCTGTACGAGCAGTTGGTAAAGGAGCAGAAGCTTTTCAACTCCATCGCCGCCTCTGTGACTGGCTCTATCGAACCGGGCTTGCTAATCATCCAAGGCAAACTCAATGAAGGCGTGGACTTGCAGGAGGCCAATGCCGCCATTGAGGCTATTAACAAAGAATTGATGGAAAAACTGGTGGACGAAGAAGAACTCAACAAAGTGAAGAACCAAGCTGAAACCTCAATCGTGTTCTCTGAAATCGAACTCCTGAACCGCGCGATGAACTTGGCCTACGGCAAGCTGTTGGGCGATGCCAACTTCGTGAACACTGAGGGCGAGAAGATACAGGCCGTAACGCCGCAGGACATACTGCGCTGCGCCAAGCAGGTGCTTGACCCGAACAATTGCTCCACGCTGCTTTATAAAGCGGAAAAGAAAGCCCAGCCGGTGGAGCAGGAGGCGTAGACAAGGTATAATTAATCTGATTGGAAGCGGCTGTTTGGAAACAACAGCCGCTTTTATTTTTGCAGGTATAGCCTTGCAACCATTTGACCTTCAGAAGGGTCCATAATGTAAACAAACTGACTTTTAGCTAATGAGAAAACTTCTCCTCTTGTTCCTTGGCATCACCTTAATGCTGACCAGCTGCGACAAGGACGACTGCAACCTGGCTCGAAACAGCGGCAGCTTCGAAGAGAACAAGGCCATTGGAGTACGTTATAACGAAGACGCCCAGCAGGATTACTATCATGTGGAAGCAGGCGAAAACCTTGTTTTCAGGTATAGCCATACCGCCGCAGAATGCGATAACGCCATGGATGATGAATGGGGCTATACCCTCACATTCGAAGTGGACAAGGACGCAACAACTTTTCGGTTCGAAGGGGCCGAGTTACTTGCAGCCAAAGGTTTCTACCAAGAATGGGGCGCGTGGGTAAGCAGCAACACCTATCCTTTGGAAGGCGGTCTGATTGAGGGCTCCAAAATGGCGGATGGCAAATGGCGTGTAAAGGCCGATGTCACTGCGCTGCCTCCTACGGTAAACGGAAGCGCCAAACGAGTTACTTTTGATACGGTGTTTGAGAAGTAAAATTGTGATCTCTATCAAAAACTCGGCAGCACGTACAGGCATAGGTTCGAGTTCAGTTTCCCCTGTAGGGACAGGTCGCGACCTGTCCGAATCGTGCACAGGCAACCTTTTATTGGCAATTTTTAGGTAGGGCATCTTGCAAGGCTTATGTTTTCCTTCTGCGTAGACAAGCCATACAGCGGACAGGTCGCGACCTGTCCCTACCAAATGAGATTACCCAATCCTGTAAATCCGTGGGGGTAGGGCCCCTCTTAAATCTTAAGAATCCTGATCCGGACAGAGCTACACGCAACTTTTATGCTGCAATATTTGTATATACAAACAACAGCTATACCTTTGCACTTACATTCAGCCTATGCGCATAGAAGACGAAATACAGCAGAAAGACTTTAAGGACGACCACCGCCGGATGGTTGTCAATCTGTTGTTCACGAACAATTGGCTGAATCAGCAGTTTATACCTTTCTTTAAGCAGTTTGGGCTCACACTGCAGCAGCACAATGTGCTGAGCATTGTGCGCGGCCAAGACCCTAAGCCGGTTTGCTTCGGAGAGTTACAGGAGCGCATGGTCGACCGTAACTCCAACGTAACCCGTTTGGTAGACAAGCTGATCGAGAAAGGCTACGTGACCCGCGATATTTGCCAGTCCAACCGTCGCATGATTGAGGTCCGATTGACACAGAAAGGTACTGCGCTACTCGAACAGATTGATGAGCAAATGCCTAGCTTCTTTCAGCGCTTCCATAACCTGACACAGGAAGAAGCCGTTTTAGTGAGCAAGTTGCTCGACAAGCTCAGAGGCTGAGCTATTTTTTTATATCGATATTTGTATATACAAGTAATGTACAAACCGAAAACACAAGCATGAAGAACATCACTATAAAAGACGCCACTATACCAGCGCTAGGCTTGGGTACGTTCCAGTTACCTGACGATCTGGCTCGCGAAATTACAGCTGCTGCCATCTCAGAAGGCTATCGCCACATCGACACGGCACAGATCTACCAGAACGAAGCGGGTGTTGGCTCGGCCATTAAGGATGCGGGTATAGATCGCGACGAGATTTTCCTGACCACAAAGGTTTTCCGCGAGAGTCTGTATAAAAAGGAGTTCCTGCCATCAGTAGAGGAAAGTTTACGCAAACTCAAGACTGACCATGTAGACCTCTTGCTAATCCACTGGCCAAACCGCAACGTGCCCGTGACCGAGTATATGGATCAACTCATGGAAGCCCAGCAGAAAGGCTACACCAAGTACATCGGCGTAAGCAATCACCCCACTGCCCTACTCGATGAGGTGCTAGCCACGGGTGCCGACATTATTACCAATCAAGTGGAGTATCATCCGCTCATCAACCAGACCAAGCTCTATACCTATCTGCGTAAGCATGGTATTTCGCTGACCGCCTACAGCCCTATCGCGCAGGGCAAAGTGCTCGGCAACCCTGTCCTGAAAGGTATAGGCGAGAAGTATGGGAAGAACGAGGTGCAAGTATCGCTGCGCTGGCTGGTACAGCAAGACGGCGTGATGGCTATACCTAGAACCTCCAAAATAGAGCGCTTGAAAGACAACATCGACATTTTCGACTTTGAGCTATCCGCTGAAGACGTCGCCCAAATCGACCAACTTAAAAAGGATAACCTAAGAGTAGTCAATCCACCTTTCTCTCCGGACTGGGACAGGGTTTAGCGAGTAAATTATAATGAGTAATGACTAATAGATGCTCACATTCCGAATGCGTTCGGGACGAGGGCACAAGAGTCCTAGCACGTCACAACCCGTAGGGACAGGTCGCGACCTGTCCGAATCGTGCACAAAACTTCCTTCTAGGAAAACCATCAAAAATGGCGAGGCGGGTTATCCTCCCAGCAATTCAACAATCAGCAAATTAACAATCAATAAAATGTCACAACCACTTTTAAGACCAATAAAACTTAACGATTTAGAACTGAAGAACCGTGTGATCATGGCGCCGATGACGCGCAGCCGTGCCGCTAACGAAGACAATGTGCCAAACGACCTCATGGTAACTTATTATACCCAGCGCGCGAGTGCGGGCCTGATTATTTCGGAGGGCACCCAGATTTCAGAGCAGGCCGTGGGCTATATCAACACGCCCGGTATGTATAGCCAGGAGCAAGTGGCCGGCTGGAAGAAAGTAACTGACGCAGTACATGCCGAGGGCGGAAAGATTTTCGCACAGCTGTGGCACGTGGGCCGTATGTCGCACCCCGATTTCCACAACGGCGAGCTGCCTGTGGCGCCGTCGGCCATTAACCCGAATGCGCAGGCTTATACCCCACAGGGATTCAAAGAAACGGTAACCCCGCGTGCGCTCACTATATCTGAGATCAAGCAAATCGTGCAGGAATACAAAGCTGCTGCCAAGAACGCTAAGGACGCTGGTTTCGATGGGGTAGAGATTCACTCGTCTAACGGCTACCTGTTGCACCAGTTCTTCAATGGCACTTCCAACACCCGCACCGATGAGTACGGTGGTTCCAAAGAAAACAGAGCTCGCATTTTGTTTGAGGTGATCGAGGCGATTCAGGAGGTAATGCCAGTAGAGCGCGTAGGTGTGCGTTTGAACCCGAGTCTGCACGGCATTTTCGGGATGACGCTCGACGAGGAAACCATCCCTACCTTTGACTACATCATCGAAAAGCTGAACAACTACAAGCTGTCATACTTGCACCTGTCAGAGCCGTTTAATGATGTGAGCAATGTGCCGCATGCTGAGCAAAACATTGCCAAGCGCTACCGTCCGATCTACAAAGGCAACCTGATCATCAATGCGGGCTTTACGCAGGAGAAAGGCAATGCCGTGATCGAGGCGGGCGAGGCTGACATGGTGGCATTTGGTGTACCGTTCATCGCCAACCCGGACCTGCCGGAGCGCTTCCGCCAAAACGAGGAGCTGCAGACTCCTGACAAAAACACATTTTATACTCCGGGTGCCGAAGGCTACATCGATTATCCGACACTAGAGGAAGTAAAAGCCTAAACGAAAGGCGCTTTTTCATATATACTCTTTCAAAAGCCAGCTGCCCTAACCGGTGGCTGGCTTTTGCTTTTTAAACCTTTGTACCTGTTTTGAGTCTATCCCTTTGAAAAATGCACCCGCTACTAGCAAGAAAAGGGCAAAAGCGACTATATTTACTTTTTGCACCGCCGTATAAGGCGATGACTATACCTTACATCTGTTCTATCAGACTATGAAATTTAAAATAAGAACCGGCTTCGGCTACGACGTGCACCAGCTGCAGGAAGGGCTTGACTTCTGGCTCGGCGGTATTAAGATTCCGCATACCCACGGCGCGTTGGGCCACTCCGACGCCGACGTGCTGATCCACGTCATCTGCGACGCCTTGCTGGGTGCCGCCAACATGCGCGATATCGGCTTCCACTTTTCCGACAAAGACCCGCAGTATAAAGGCATCGACAGCAAGATTCTTTTAAAAGAAGTAGTGCACATGCTTTCGCTGGAAGGCTACGAGATCGGCAACATCGACTCGACCATCTGCCTCCAAGATCCGAAAGTGAATCCGCATATACCTGACATGAAGGCCTGTCTGGCCAAAGTAATGGGTATACCAGAGCATGACCTCTCTATCAAAGCCACCACCACGGAACACCTTGGTTTTGTAGGCAAGAAAGAAGGCGTAGCCGCTTTTGCAACTGTCCTGATATATAAACAATAACAATCACTAACCTTACCTTCACCTTACGCAGACATGAAGTATAACAAGTTTTATGTGTATGCGCTGGCGGCTTTCCTGACCACAGGTTGCGCCACCACGCCCACTACGACAAGCACCAGCACAACTGCTGAAGCCCCGGTTGCAGACGCTGACCGACTCCGCGAAGCTGCCCCTAAGTATGCGGCCACTATCACGGCCGCCGACCTGTCCAAGCACCTGCACATACTCGCCTCGGACGAGTACGAAGGTCGTGACACAGGCTCTAAAGGTCTGCAAATGGCCGCTGATTATATTTCCAGCGAGTTTAAAGAAGATGGACTTGTAGGTCCTGTAAAGAACAACGCCAACCCATATTACCAGCCTGTAGCGCTGGAGCGTAGCCAGTGGGGTGACGGATACATCATGGTCGGCAAGCAAAAGTTCATGATGGGGCAGGACTTCTTCGTGCTAGGTGCCTCACCGTACCAGACCGAGCAAACCGCCGAAGTGGTATTTGCGGGTTACGGCATTGACGCTGACAACTACTCTGACTATGCCAACATCGACGTGACCGGCAAAATGGTCGTGGTGCTGGGCGGTGAGCCAAAAGGCGCCGACGGTAAGTTTCTGGTAAGCGGCACTGAAAAGGCATCTGACTGGGGCAACGACTTCCGCACCAAGCGCAATGCTGCCACCAAGCGCGGTGCCAAGAGCGTGCTTGTGGTAACAGGCACCAACGCCGGTGAGTTTGCCACCATGACACAGCGCTACCGCAATTTCCTGACGCGTCCGTCAATCGGCCTGAAAGGCAACGGTGCACAGGGCGGAGCTACGGCAGCCATGATGGTATCGCCACAGGTAGGTGCCGCTTTGCTGGGTACTACTCCTGAGAAAATGCTGGCTCACGCCAACGCCGTAGCGAAAGCGGGCAAGCCAACACCGGGCACTTTCACTGCCGTGAAAGACGTGAAAGTAAAGACTGAACGCAAGAGCGAAGCACTTCCATCTGACAACGTACTGGGCTACATCGAAGGCACTGACAAGAAAGATGAAGTGATCGTGGTAACCGCACACTACGACCACGTAGGTATAGAGGACGGCGAAATCTTCAACGGCGCCAATGACGACGGCTCAGGTACAGTGGCTGTTGTAGAACTGGCTGAGGCTTTTGCACAGGCTAAGAAAGACGGCATGGGTCCGCGCCGCAGCATTCTGTTCATGCTCGTAACGGCTGAAGAAAAGGGGCTGTTAGGTTCTGAGTACTATGCTAACAACCCGATCTTCCCGCTGGCGAACACCGTAGCGAACGTAAACATCGACATGATTGGCCGTATGGACTTCGACGCTGAGAAGACCAACGACCAGAACTACATCTATGTGATCGGTGCTGACAAGCTTTCTTCGGAGCTGCACCAAATCAACGAAGAGGTGAACGAGAAACATGTAGGTCTGCGCTTGGACTACAAGTTCAACGACGAGAACGACCCGAACCGCTTCTACTATCGCTCTGACCATTACAACTTCGCGAAGCACGGTATTCCGATCGTGTTCTACTTCAACGGGGTTCACGCCGACTACCACAAGGCAAGCGACACAGTGGACAAGATTCTTTTCGAGAAAGCTGAGAAAGCCGCTCGTCTTGCGTTCCACGTGACATGGGAACTGGCCAACCGCGATAACCGCATTGTAGTGGACAGCAACAAAAAGTAAGATACTAAAACAGCACAAGCGGCCGTTTATCATAAAAACGAGCTGCATTTGTTAGCTTTGAGGAAAACACCCTAACTTTAAGGGTGTTTTTCTTTTAATAGCACTTCCTGATTACTAGCCGTTTCAGGAAAACCGCAGGGTTTATTTATATGAGTAGACTAAAACAGTTTCTGCAGGACGCGGAAACGAAATCATTTGACTTGGGCCACCGCTCGACCATTAAGTTCAACATCGGCAAGTATAACGCCGCTGTACAGCGTGGCCTTACCCAATACAGCGATCACGAGCTCGCCCGCGAAAGGGCTTCTTTTATAAAAACGAACGCCATCAATAACTTAGACAAGTACCTGATGGAGTTTGAGTCTAACTTTACGGCCCGTGGCGGCAAAGTGATCTGGGCTCGCAATGCCGAAGAGGCTTTGAAGGAGATCGGACAAATCATGAAGCGCAAGCGTGCTCGCTCGGTGGTAAAGTCGAAATCGATGACGACGGAGGAGATTCACCTGAACAACTTTCTGGAAAAGAACGGAATCGAGACGGTGGAGACAGACTTGGGTGAGTACATTGTGCAGCTGGCCGAGCAACGGCCCTACCATATCGTAACGCCGGCCATGCACATGTCTAAAAAGGACATTGCCGACCTTTTTGTAAAGAAACTCAAAATTGCTCCAACTGATAGCGCAGAAGAGTTGGTAGCTACTGCCCGCCGTTTGCTTCGCACCAAGTATACTGAGGCCGAAGTAGGTATAACGGGCGGCAACTTCCTGCTAGCCGATATCGGGGGTGTGGCCGTTACTGAAAATGAAGGCAATGGCCGTTTATCCACCGCTTTCCCGAAAACGCATATTGCCATTGTAGGTATAGAGAAGATCCTGCCATCGGTCATGGACCTCGACCTGTTTTGGCCACTTCTCAGCACCAGCGGTACCGGTCAACAAGTAACTATTTACAACACAATCTTCACAGGCCCACGCCAGCCAAACGAAAAGGACGGTCCTGAGGAGATGTATGTGGTGCTGCTTGATAACGGCCGTACGGAGCTGCTGGCACTGCCTGAGAAGCGGGAAGCGCTCAACTGTATCCGCTGTGGCGCCTGCCTCAATGTGTGCCCGGTGTATAAGAATATCGGCGGCCATACCTACGAAAGCACTTACAGTGGGCCGATTGGCTCTGTGATTACGCCGCACTACAACGGCATGGCTGAGAACAAGCACCTGAGCTTTGCCAGTTCGCTTTGCGGCGCCTGCACGTCAGTTTGCCCTGTCAAAATCAATATTCACAACCTGCTGCTGCTCAACCGCCGCCAGAGTGTGGAGCAAGGCTTCACGGAGAAGAGCGAGCGCACCACTTTTAAGCTGTGGCTAAAGGCCATGAAGAGTCGCAAGCTGCTGAATATGGCACCGGCCGGTGTGAAGAACTTTGTGCTAAAACAAGTCTTGAAAGATACATGGAGTAAGCGGAGAGAGCCGCTGCAAGTAGCGCCGAAGTCGTTTAACCAGCTCTGGAAGGAGCGGGAAGGGAAGTAGGCAATGTATAACGCGAGTGTGGACGCTCGCGCAATAGAACATAAAAGGCCTGCAAACTCATTTGCAGGCCTTTTATGTTCTATTGCGTGCTTGGTCCCCCAAGCTACTATTATTACCGTCATCCATACCTTATACCTTTAAAAAATAGCGGGTGTGCATGGCTTACGAGAGAATACCGTTACTTCGTCCACATCCTTTAGTCGGCAAATAAAACGCGTCATACGCTCTACACCAAAACCGGCACCGGCAGTTTTAGGCAACAACCCCGCTTTGGCAACTTCCAAATAGTGCTTGAACGTCTCTTTACTTGTGCCCACTTCGTCCATACGCTTCAGAATCTGATGATACTCATGCTCGCGCTCAGCACCTGACAAGCCTTCCCCGAAGCCCTCTGGCCAGATCACGTCGTAGTTCAGGTAGGTGCCCCGGCGGATTGGGTCTTCTTTGTCGTAAAACTCACGCTTGTGGTTGATCAGCCAAAATGGCTCTGTCGCCTCTTCGGACTGTATTTTCTCATAGTCTGAACCCAGAGCGGCTTCCAGCTTTTCGGTGCGGTATACCGGCCACTTCTCATATTGTGGCAACAGCTCTCCTCGCAAATCTATCAAAAGCTCCGGAATCTCTTTGTTCAGACGGGCAAAAATGTAGTTCACCATTTCCTCCATAAACTCCATCACAAAAAAGCGGTCTTTGCCACGAAATTCGAAATCCACCTGCGTGAACTCGAAGAGGTGTCGGCCTGTAGCAGCGCGGTCAGAGAACTCGAGGCGCACGTTTGGCGACACAATGTAGAGGCTTTCCAGTTCGGGATTCACCAAAGCCAGCTGCTTATGGAAGATCATCGACTTGGTGAGACTCCAACGTTGGTCGGCATACCCAATAGAAGCATCTACCACGCCGTGGTTGAGCGGGTCAGTGATGGGCGAAAGCATGAGCGGCATTAGCTGCGTCAGGCCTTTTTTGAACATAAAGTCGTGCGTGGCACGGATGATTCCCTGCTGTACTTGAAGCACTTTGGGCAGGGGCGCGCGGCTCAGGTGCTTCATCGTAGCTTCCAGTGCCGTCGGTTCAGTGAGTGTTTGCAATTCCATTTTATCTAATTTTAATGAATTGATGTATTACAAACATAATTATCAACAATATATATTGAAAATTATTTAACATTTAATTAATTTTATTGATATATAATCAATATATAGTCAACATTTCTAACAAATTTTTAAAACACAGGATACATATTGGGCATGGATTTACAAATTGATAAACTCGACCGCCAGATTCTCCACCTGCTCATGCAGAATGTGAACCGCGCTTATACTGATATTGCCAAAGAACTGGGTGTTTCGGGTGGTACCATACACGTGCGCCTCAAGAAAATGACGGAAATGGGCATTGTGCAGGGCGCTCAGTTACTGATCAATCCGGCCGCTATTGGCTATGACATCTGCGCCTTTATCGGGGTATTTTTGGAGAAAGGTTCTGCCTATAAAGAAGTGGTAGAGAAAATGCGCGACATACCTGAGATTGTAGAACTGCACTATACAACGGGCTCTTACAGCATGTTCGTTAAGATCATCTGCCGCGACACCAAGCACTTACGCGAGGTGCTCAACGTGAAGATTCAAGGTATAGCAGGCGTGCACCGCACAGAGACGTTTATCTCGTTGGAGGAAAGCATCACAAGACAGATTTCGGTGGGGGTTGAGTAGTGCTTGAGTTTTGCGAGTCACAGACTCGCTTTTATACCTTGGCACGGGACTGAGTCCCGTGCTTGATTAAAGTTAAAAAAGGCTTTAACCGACAAGTTCGCGAAGCCTTCTTTATTTCTCTGAGTTGACTTTTATATGATTCAGCACTCGCTCATGGATTTGATGGATAATGTAGTTGCTCCAAGGCTGCCAATAGAAAGCTGGCTTTATGTTATGGTAGTACCAAGTTGTTCCCTCTAGTTTCGTTTGCCCATTAGGAAGCTCCGTTAGTTTGAATTGTCCTTCTTTTGAAACAAAATAGTCGTGGAGGTGCGGTGCATCGATGTCCCAGAAACTAATTTCTTTCATTGGTTCTGGCTGCTCAATTACGTCAAACTTCAATAGTCTTGGTTCGTCCCAGACTGTGATGGGCTCTACAAAACTTCCTGTAGTAAAATTACAATGTCGCACAGCTCCCACTCCCGTCCCTTCAATTCGGGCATTAATGGGATAAGCTATACCTGTTTTAAAGATGAGCTCGGTCGGTATATCAAGTTCAGGAAACTCAATTACATTTTTCCATACAGCTTCTGGAGATGCGTCGATGATAATGGAGGTAACGACAGGTGAAAGTTCTGGGGCACTCTGTTTCTCCACATAAGCAGTTGATGGAATCGCGAAGATTAGCAGCAACGACAATGTAGATGAACTCTTCGGGGCTTTACGGACCAGCTCATAACCAAAATAACTTCCCAACCATGTCATCAGCAAGGCAACTGGCGCTACCATCGCAATACAGATAAGCCCCTCTATAGCAAATACTACTAATCCAATCGTGAAAACCAAAAGAGTTAGGAAGGCGATTTTAATTGACTCTCGCAGTGTAATGATTCTCTCATAGCCAAAAAGCACTACTGAAAGTAAGCCGATTAGGAATGGCGTCAGGATGAAAAGCGCAATGCCATACTCACCAATCCCATAAATTCCCCACCACGTTAATGGTGCTGCCACTAGGATAGTAAGCGCAACTGAAAGCCACTTGCGCTTACTTATATCTGTAGCCAGAAAACTGGAAATAAAGCCCATGCTTATACCCTACTTCAACCTCTTCAGCGCTTCTCTTAACCTGCTCAGCGAGCCCTTTATGCTTTCCAGAGAAGCGCCACCTACCGACAGTCGGAACCAGCCAAGCTCAGGGGCTGAACCGAAGGCGGAGAACGGCACGACGGCCAGCTTGGCTTCTTCGAGTATGTAGAAGCTGATGTCTTTGCTGGTTTGCAGCACTTGGCCAGATGGTGTGGTTTTACCGGCTAAGTCGAGTTTGGCGGAGAGGTAAATGGCACCCATCGGCTCGATGGCGTCCACATTGTACCCTTCGTTTTTCAGCTCTTTGAAAGCATGGTAGAGCTCATCCAGACTCTCGCACACGTTGTGCTTGAACTCATCCAGAAACACGTCTACCGCTTCGGCTTGGTGCAGGAATCGGGCAGTCGCCATTTGCTCTGCTTTTGGAGCCCAGGCTCCTACGTGTCCCAATATGGCTTTCATCTTGTCAATCATCACGGTCGGGCCGAAGGCATAGCCTACACGCACACCGGTAGCGGCGAAACATTTGGAGGTGCCGTCGATGTAAATGGTATAGTCACGCAGCTCAGGGCGCAGGTTTACCGGATCGTAGTGCTTGTGTTCGCCAAAAGTCAGCATCCAGTAGATCTGGTCATACAAGATGTAAAGCGGCTTTTCGTCAGCTCCACGGCTTTTGTTCTCAGCTATCACCAAATCGCAGATGTCTTCTAAGTCTTTTTTAGAGAACATGGTACCGGTCGGGTTAAGCGGCGAGCACAGGGCCAGCAAGGTAGCGCCCTTTAGGTTGGGGGCTACATCAGCGGCCGTCGGCATGAAGTTGTTCTCTGGGTTGGTCTCTACCATCACAGGCGTCGCGCTCGAGAGGTGACAGTAATGGTTGTTGTTCCACGAAGGCGTTGGGAACACCACTTTGTCGCCCGGGTCTACGACGGCCAGATAGGTGGCGTAGATGAGTGGACGGGAGCCGCCGGCTACCAGAATATCATTCTCAGAGTAAGTCAGGCCCAGTCGGTCGCGGGTGAAGTCGGCTACGGCTTTGCGCAGCACGGCCACCCCGTTGGCAGGCGGGTAATTGGTATGCCCTTCGGCGTAGGCCTCGGCTATGCCGGCCCGCAGTTCGCCGGGTATGGGAAATATCTTGGGGTCGAAGTCGCCAATGGTAAGGTTGCAGATCTGCTCTCCTTTGGCAATCATTGCGTTGACTTCACCGGCGAGTTTGATGATCTCGGAGCCGATGAGGTTCTGGGCCATTTTTGAAACGGTCATGAGCCTGTGAATTAGTACGCAACAAGATACTAAGTCTGCAGCATTTTTGCATAGTCAGGCGAAGGGCTTATACCTAAACAAGGCACAAAAAAACGCCTGCAAGAATTCTACGACTTGCAGGCGCTTCACTGAAAACAGGAATTATACTAAGAACGATGGGCTTTAGTTTTAAGTGCCACTTATTCTAAACTAGGTTCAAATAAGTTTATCGTAGGTTGGCCATCTCATCGGTTGTACCCTGCAGCTTGTCGTAGAGTAACAGAGAAGCAGCAGCAGTAACCAATATCATACGCGTATCTTCGTCTAGATCCGGAGCCAGCCATACCTTGCCATGGTTGATAACCTGCACCGCTGCCATTCGCTCGTCTTCGCGCAGAAACTCATAGCCCACTATGTCACCGATAGGCAGCTTGGAGTCTTCCATTTTATAGATGGGGGCTACTTTATAGGAATCAATTCCATTGCTCAACTCCCCCTCAAACTTTTTGCGCATGAGGTACTGCCCCGGATCCACAGTGAGCAAGCGCCACGGCCCACTAACAGGCGAGGTAAAATGCGTCACAAAATACTCAAGGTTTTTGCCAACAGCGAGTGTAATGCCATTGTCGGAGCGGAGATTTTTCTCCTGTAGTTGACTGGCGCCGAAGGCAAACCACTGCTCGCCTGCAGGGCTCTGCAGACTGAACTCATAGCGCTGGTTCATTTTGATGTTCTCATAACCGAATATGCTGAAGCCTCCGGCATTTTTCCAGCCCCGGTTCACATTGGCAACTCGGTAGTCGCCTATCATAAAACTCCCGTTGGGTTTAAAGGCTTTGCGGCCCTCTACCGGCAGCTCCTGCGCCTGCTCTTTAAAAGTCGGCTCCATTGCCATGTTCGGCAATGTGCAGGATGGCAGCACCAGCACTCCGGCCAACGCTACGCTTAGTAATGCTTTTCTCATAGTATATAAGCTGAGTATTCACAACCTACAGGCTGTGAATATAGCATTATCATATATTATGCCATGAACCAGTTGTGTGGATCACGAACCTCAGAATTGAAGGATTTTCAGGATGAAGGTTCCGGAACAACAGGTATAGGTATAAAAAGAAATAGGCAGCGACTTTTACAGCCACTGCCTTTCTTGATTATTTGAGAGATTAAGGGGTTTCCTTTCTAACTCTTAAACTCTTAAACTCTATTAATTTTCCTCGGTTTCGTCGGGTAGAATCTCCACGTCCTGCACCAGCACGAACTTTTCAATTTCGCGGGCGCGTGGGGTGTTGGCCAGTCCGCCAAGGGCGGTTTCTTTGTATTTGCGCTCCATGCTCTCGCCTACCTCGCCTAGAGCAGCTACGCACTGGTCAACCGGAATGACGGCACTTACGCCGGCAATAGCCATTTGCGCTGAGGAGAAAGCGATGGCTGCCGCACTGGCGTTGCGTACAATGCACGGTACTTCTACGAGTCCCGCCACAGGATCGCACACAAGGCCCAGCATACACTGGATCGTGATGGCCACTGCCGTGAACACCTGCTCCACATTACCGCCAAGGCAGTACACGATGGCACCCGCCGCCATGGCCGCCGCGCTTCCCGTCTCCGCCTGACAACCGCCCACGGCTCCAGCCAGTGAGGCATTCTGCTCAATGATGAGGGCTATACCTGCCGCCACCAACAGGCCTTCGTGTATGCTGCGATCTTCGAGTCCGTGCAGTTCCTGCAGGGTGGTGAGCGTACCGGGCAGTATCCCGGAGGCACCCGCCGTTGGGGCAGCCACCACGCGGCCCATACAGGAGTTCACTTCCTTGGCTCCGAGTGCACGCGTTACCAGCATCTGAAACTCTGGCGAGAGTACCGTTACCGGTGACTTGGCTACTTTCTTGGCGCTGTTGTTCACCATACCCGAGCGGGAGGTCATGTCTTCGGTAAGGCCCGTTTGCACGGCGTCCTTCATCACCTCGTAGGCTTTGGCGATGTTCTCCCAGATAAACTCTTCGGTGCGGCCCTTCTGCTCTACTTCGTAATCCAGCACGGGCTGGTATAGTGGTTCGCCGGTTTCAGCGCAATGCTTTTCCCAGCTCTTAAAATCGTTGAATAGTAATGACATATCGTATTGCTTATACCTACCCTACGGCCAAAGCGCGAGGGGCCGATAAAGATAAACCAAATTTAAGGAATCAGCTATATGCTGCCGCTTTTCTAACAAGTTCAAGGGGGTCATTCGTTCTTTTAGCTCACAACAAAACAAGGCCCCGTTTATCTTATAAGTATAAACTGCTATATTGATGCGGCTGGAGCCATTCATGCTCCCATACCGGATGATGTTCAGAAAATTGCTGTTTTTACTGCCTGTGTTCCTGCTTGCCCAGACCTTGGCATTCCCGCAAGCTGCTGATAGTATCGCTACAGATACCAGTACCGTTAACCGCCGAAAACTTATACCTGTTATAGCTTCAGAAGCAGTATTTTATGTGGCAGGCATGTCTTACCTGCATTTTGTGTGGTATAAAGACCATGAACGTGTGCCTTTCCATTTCTATAACGACACCAAAGGTTACCAGCAGGTAGACAAGTTCGGCCATGCCTTCGGTGCTTATGTGGAGAGTTACATCGGGTATAAGCTCCTGCGTAATGCGGGTGTGCCTAAAGGCAAAGCGTTGCTATACGGTGGTACATTGGGGCTCGTGTTGCAGACGCCCATCGAAGTATACGACGGGCTTTATGAAGGCTGGGGCTTTTCCGTACCCGACATGATCGCCAATGCCGCCGGATCTGCTTTTGTGATCGGGCAGGAACTTGCTTTTGATGAACAGGTTGCCAAATTCAAGTTCAGCTTCTCTCCTTCTCCCTACTATAAACAGGCTAACGGCTATTTGGGCGACACCCACCTGGAGAGTATGCTCTTAGACTATAACTCGCATACCTACTGGCTGAGTGTGCCTGCAAACAAGTTAGTGCCCAATAGCATAGTCCCGGACTGGGCAAACGTGGCGGTTGGGTACAGCGCCGGTGGTATGTTTGGGGAGTTCCAGAACAGGCGCTACTACCGTGGGATGGCTTTACCTGAAACACAACGCTACCGCCAATACCTGCTCTCCCTCGACATAGATTGGACCAAGATAAAAACGGACAGCAAATTCCTTAACACGGTACTGAAAGGCATGTTTTTTATAAAGCTCCCGTTTCCGGCGCTCGAGGTAAATTCGAAAGGGCAGTTGAAAGGGCACTGGCTTTACTATTAGTTTATAATCGAATTTACTGCTTTAAATCAGCGTTAACCGTTACTCCTTTTGGTCGTTTTATAGACAAACAACCTTATTAGTATGAACAACAACAAAAAGCGCGTCGCGATGCGGGTTCACGGCAGGGTACAAGGTGTGTTCTTCCGGGCGAGTACTCAAGGCAAAGCATTGGAGCTGGGCCTAACCGGTTTCGTGCAGAACGAAGACGACGGCACCGTATACCTCGAAGCCGAAGGAAGCCCTGAGGCACTAAAGGAACTAGAAGCATGGGCACACCAAGGCCCCGACCGTGCGCGGGTTGAGAAAGTGGAGGTGGAGGAGAAGAATGGGTTGGAAGGGTTTGTTGGGTTTAGGCAGAGGAGGTGATTTACAAAATTTTCCGTGGCGTTAATCAATACTTTTCTATTAAAATAAATTAATTTTAAAATATAGAAAATTATGTAACTAAACCATTATTCAGCTCCTATATGTTTGATTTCGAACTCTATATTAAATCTCTCAAAGAAGAAGATAATCTTAAGTTTAGAGCTGATGTTACACACAATCAATTTTTAGCCCTTTCAACTAAATTAAATCAAGCCGATCTTGAAAATGACATGGTTAACAGTAAGTACTTTGTCAATTTAAGGGGAGCTAAAAATCCACCATTACCCGAAATAGATAAATGGCTTAAAAACTCTTGGAATACCGAAAAAGTACTTGCTGAAAATAAAACTGTAATCGAAAACACAGGACAATCATTTGCAATGCAATGGGCATTTGCTCAAGCCTATTACACGACATTTGGCTCTTTTCTTGCCCATTTTAAAGCTGTTGGACATACAGAAAATAGCCATTCAGCTGTTTTGAAGAAATTAGGCAAGTTAATGGGAGAAAGCAAACTACCTCTGTCGATGAGTTTTTATTCTACAGGAGGCAGAAACCACATTGATTTCGTTAATATATCTAAACCATGTGGTATCAAAAATTTACAAATTGAGTTAGAGAAGGAAGAAACAATAAATAATCAAATATGTCAATTTCTAAAATCTACTAGAGAACTTAGATTAAAGGAAAAGGTATCAGATTTTAAGTTTATAACATCCAAAAGAAAACCTAAAAAAAGTCTTAACTTCTTGGACTGGAAGAAAGTATCTGATTCTCTAGGCCACACAACTATAATGGACTTATTATACAGAAAAAGAATTAAGGCTAATTATGATGACATCGACACCTTTAATTATAATGGCTTTAAGGGACTAGATGTACTAAATAGCCTCTGCTGTATTACTAATAGGTTAAATCTCGTCAATGAATGCTATATAGCTAAAGCTATTGGAATTGAGCAATATACCTCAATTTTAAGTAATCACTTAAAAAGAGTAAAGAATAACATTGTTGAAGAAAGACTTAACACAGTTCTAGCAGTTGTGAGCGCAGTCAGTTAACCTCCCATGCCCCTCTCCCTCCTCAACCAAGTCCCCTACCTCACGCCAGACGATATAGCCGCCTTCCTGCCGCTTTGGAAGAAGAAGGTACAACTCAACAGATATGATTTCCTAATACGGCAGGGGCAGGTGGAACAAGGGCTATACCTTGTCACAAGTGGGGCGCTTCGTATTTACTACCCGCTGCCTGACGAAGAGATTTGCGTGGGCTTCGGGTATCCGCAGACCTTGCTAGTTTCGTTTCCATCGTTTGTCGACGGCAAACCGTCTGACTATTACATACAGGCCCTCAAGAAGAGTGAGTTGCTAGGTATAAGTAAAGTTGATTTTATGCGCCTAATGGAGCAGCGGCCAAACATCCGGCGCTTCTGGTACGAACAACTCGAGAAGGCCTTGGTTGGCAAGATAGAGCGGGAAGTAGACCTGCTGCTGCCTGAGCCGGAACAGCGCCTGCAGCGTGTCATGCAGCGGAGTCCGCACCTGTTCCAGCACATCCCCAAAAAGTATATCGCCTCTTACCTGCGCATGTCACCCGAAACACTGAGCCGCATTAAATAGACAGTCATTTTCTGTAAATCTTGATGCTGGTCAAGGATTGGGGCTGAGCCGTGCTATACCTTTGTTGCGTACAAAATAAAACTATGAACGCTATGAACGCTATGAACACTTTAGAACATCTCTCCCAGCTTACCCATAACCAAAAGCACACGGTTATCGCTTCGTTTGTGCCTCTGGTCCTGCCCCAACTCAACTACAAACCTTCATCTGACAGCTGGAGCATACTAGAGTGTTTGGAGCACCTAAACAGGTATAGCCGCTATTACAACCCGATATTAGCCAAAGCTATTGCCAACAACTCCGACGGCAATTACCTGCAAACGATCAGCTACAGCTGGCTCGGCAAAAAGTCGCTGGGCATTGTGCGCCCGGACAACGGCAAAAAGAGTAAGACTGTAAAACACATGAACCCCAACAACAGCCAGTTGGGTCGCCAGACGATGGAGGAGTTCCTCGACCACCAGACCGAGCTGCTGCAATTGCTGGACAAAGCCAAGGGCACCAACCTTAACAAAAAGGCTATACCTGTCGAATTTTTTAAACTGCTGAAACTGCGGATCGGGGAAACGCTGGAGTTTGTGGTGCTGCACCAAGAACGGCATTTGCAGCAGGCCCTACAAGTAAAAAAGCAGCTACCCGTTAATCAGGCAGCTGCTTAAGAATGTGCTAGGTTTATGAATCGCTACAGCGAGTTGTAGTAGGTCACCAGTTTTGCCATATCGCCTTCCTGTCGGAGGTCAAGGCGGTTGGCCTTAACATAGTCTTCTAGCTCTGACTTTTTGTTACTCAAGGCATTGGTGATCGCTTTCTTATCTTTTCGGATTTTCGTTAGCTTACCTTCCGCATCGGCTAGATAATAAGTCTCATTTTCTATGATATTCTTTATTTTCGTTGCAGTGCCATAGGGCACTTCTTCATATATTTTTTTGCTAGTGCGCTTTAACAGCTGCGTCTCCCCATCAGCCAATACTTGATAAAAAGTCTTTGGTGTGGCACCATCTGCTGGAGTATAACCTCTGCGGAACGTTCTTCCAATAATTGTAAATTCTGCTATAGGATCTACGAAAAGTTGCGCCTCCTCCGCCTTGTTGAGGAACATCAATTCTTCTTCTATTTGGTCATATTTTAACTGGAGGCCTTCGAATATCTTACCATTATCGAGTTTCACCGAGCCCGCCTGCCAATCATCAGTTAAATATGGCGAGCCTTTCACATCAACATATTGTTTTATCTCAATGGGCCGTCCCATAAAGTCTTGGATCATTTCCACTTGGGCAGAGGCAGTAAAGCTCAACATAAAATAAAACGTTGCTACAAAACTTAGCTGTAGTAGTCCTTTTTTCATCATCTTAGTTATTAATTTATGGCTGAATATAAGTTTTTTTTGGGCAATGCGGTAAAATCGACTTTACAATCTTTCTGATTAGGGTAAATCTGTACTCCCAACTTAGACTGACTTAATGTATGTAGACAAGTATCAACCGCTGTATTACAAACACTATGCCTAAGTTTTAACTTTAACCCAAATGATTATCAACCAATTTTAACTTTCTTGCGCCCGAATTTGTTCTAACCCAGCCCCTATTAAAAAGGGCAGTCGGATTATGCGTGAAAAAGTAGTTAGCTATAGTTTTTTCTTTCTCGGATTGTTGCTGTTTGGCTTTGCCAATGCCATCGCTGTGAAGGTGAAGTACCTTGGTCTGCACCCTTGGGAGGTGCTTAATGTCGCTTTGTTTCAGCACATGGGCTTTACCATCGGTACTTGGAGCGCTCTTGTCGGTCTGTTTTTTGTGGGGGTGTCGTGGTTTATCAACCGCAAGTATATCAACGTCGGCACTTTCCTGAACGCTCTGCTCGTTGGTCCATTTATGGATATGTTCCTGTGGCTAGACGTTCTGCCATCAGCCACCAACACGCCACTCGATTACATAAACTTGGCCGTGGCGGTGATTATAGCAGGTATAGCGGGCGGGCTGTACATAGCGGGAGGTGTGGGCGCCGGCCCACGCGATGGTTTCATGCTGGCCCTTTCGGAACGGATCAAGCTGTCGGTTAGCCGCACCCGCATTATGGTGGAATGTGTTATCCTCGGTATAGGCTACGTGCTTGGCGGACCGATCTTCATTGCCACCTTTTTCTATACCTTTATCATGAGTCCGATCTTCCAAGTGACGCTGCGCTTCTTCCAAAAGGTCCGAAACCACCTCATCGAGGTACCTGTCAAGGTATAGCGATTATCTGTGCCCGATTTGAACGGACTGCGGTTACCGTGTAACGTCGCTACATTCCAACTTCCTAACTCTCAAAATCCTAAACTCTCAGGCTCCTAAACTTCCCTCACTTTCACTTCTTCCTTTTCCCCTGAGTGCAGGTTTACTTTAAAAAGCTGATGACTGTTAGTGCTCGTCACCCAAAGCTGGCCGTTTATAAAAAGCACGTCGTTTGGTTCATGCAACCCATCAGCAAGCGTGCGTACCCGGTGCCGCTCCATATCAAGCACTTTCACCTTATTGTTGTAGGTATCGGCAATGTACACGTCTTTATCAATGATCTCGAGGCCAACACAGTGCTGTAGCAGGGCGTCGTCCACGTGCCCGTCCACATCCCCAAAATCGAATAAGCCACGGCCGAGTGGGGTGAGCACCATACCAGTTTTGAGGTTAACAGTACGGATGGCGCTGGCCTCCGCGTCGGCCACGTAGAGCACGTCGCCCCTGATGGCAAGTCCGCTGGGCTGGTTAAATGCGGCATCATCCAGAGGTCCGTCGGTCAGTGCCTCGCGTCCGCTGCCGGCAAAGCGGTATACCTTACCCGACTCCAAGTCCATGCGCAGAATCTGGTGATTTCCGGCACTGGCTATAAACATGCTACCACCATGTATGAGCAAGTCCCAAGGACTGTTCGGATTCACCGCCTCTCCGGTTTTGTCATCGTGAAAGTAGTACTCCAACTCACCGGTGCCCGCCGCTGTGCTGACCATCCGATGCTGCAGATCTACTTTGCGGATGGCGTTGTTCTTGGCATCGGCCACATAAAGTGTATCACCATGCAAAGCCAGTCCGTGCGGCTCGTTAAACTCCGAGTCTGCATAGCCCCCGTTCTGGAAGCCCCTTTCCCCGCTGCCGATCACCTCCAGCACCTGCCCCTCTTGGTTTAGCTTGAGGATACGGTTATGCCCACTGTCCGACAGGTATAGATTACCTTCGCTGTCATTGATGAGTTTGGAAGGAAAGTATAGCGCACCCTTCTCCAGTTGTTCCACATGAAATGGAATCGGCTGGTAGTTGAGTTCGTCTTTAAACTCCTCTTTCATGCGTTGAACATAGGGCCTTACCGTATCATACACGCCTTCGCCGGCATGCTGCCCCACTACTTTGCCATTTGGGTCTATGAGCACGGTGGTAGGCCAAGCGCGCACCCCATACTGGTTCCAGATGACAAGGTCTGCGTCGTTAACAACAGGATGCTCTATACCGAACTTCTGCATGGCCTGCCGGATGGTTTCGCTCTGCTTCTCAGCATCGAACTTGGCAGAGTGCACCCCAATCACAACCAGCACATCGGCATACTCCTCTTCGAGCCGCTTCAGGTCCGGCACAATGTGTTGGCAGTTAATACAGCCTAGCGTCCAGAAGTCGAGCAGCACGATCTTGCCTCGGAGCTCTTTTATGGACAAAGCCCGCTCTGAATTGAGCCAGCCATAGGGCGTGTTTATATCTGGTGCATTGACGCGTCCGGTAAGCATAGGTGTGTTTCGTTAAAGGCTATTGTGCTTTATGTGGTACAGGTATGTGTAGCGAAAGGTTTTCAGCCTTAGAACTGATTTCAAGTGTTATTTGCGTAATGTTGATGCTGCTCGAAAGCTCCACTCCTTGGAGGGGGCAGGGGCGGGTTAATCGTTCCCAAATCAGCTCCCTCCTTTGTTTTGGGGGTAGGAACCCTCGAAAAAAGGAGAGGCTCGGGGTGGGGTGAAAATTTTATCGTAAATTTGTGTAAAACAGCTGCGGCGCTATGAAGGAGACCTACCTTTCTGATTTCGGGACCATCCTGCTCTTTCTGATCGGGGGAGCTATATTCGTGGTGATCGGCCTGCTAACCGCTAAGCTGATTCGCCCGAGCAGGCCCAATGCGGAAAAGCTGACGACTTACGAGTCGGGCGAGGAGCCAATCGGCAACTCATGGGTGCAGTTCAACCCACGTTTCTACGTGGTGGCGCTTATCTTCATCATTTTTGATGTCGAGCTGGCTTTTCTGTTTCCGTGGGCAACGGTTTTCGGCCGCCGCGACCTGATCGAGGCGACAGATGGGGTATGGGGCTGGTTCTCGCTTATCGAGATGTTCATCTTCATTGGCGTACTGGCACTGGGCTTAGCCTATGCTTGGGCCAAAGGCCACCTCGACTGGATAAAGCCAAAACCGATCGTGCCGCAAAGCCGCTCCCGTATACCGATGGATGTATACCAGCGCGTGAACGAACGAAGAGCAGTTAACAGAAAACAGCTTTAACAGTGATCAGTTAACATTAGAATGTGAGTAATCAGCATTACTCACTATTCATTAACCATTACTCATTAACCATTGAACATTCCACAGGACAAAACGGGTGAAGGCGGTGTGGTGATTACCAAACTGGATGACCTGCTGAATTGGGCGCGACTGACCTCGCTGTTCCCGATGGGTTTTGGTCTGGCTTGCTGCGCCATCGAGATGATGGGGGCATATGCCTCCGGCTATGATCTCGACCGCTTCGGCATTATACCCCGTGCTTCTCCTAGGCAGTCGGATGTGATGATCGTGGCCGGTACGGTTACCTTTAAGATGGCGGACCGCGTACGCCGCCTTTACGAGCAGATGCCGGAACCGCGCTATGTGATTTCGATGGGAAGCTGCTCCAACTGTGGCGGCCCCTACTGGGAGCATGGCTACCACGTGGTAAAGGGAGTAGACCGCATCATACCGGTGGATGTGTACGTGCCCGGCTGTCCGCCTAGACCGGAGGCCCTTATCGGAGGCTTCTTGAAACTGCAGGAGATTATCCGTCAGGAAACCATCCGTGCCCCAAGAGCCGTGCAGCAGATTATGGCGAGAAGAATGAATAATGAGGAATCATTAATGAATAATGATGAATCAAAAGTGACAAATGGGGAATTAGAAATGAATCCTTTGGTAGAGGGAAACGATGAAATTGAGCTAAAAAGTCAGCAAAACCCAACTGCTTAAAGCCACCAATCATCACTCATTGACTTTTTAATTAATCATTCGTCATAAATCATTACTAATTAAAAAGCTATGCTTTTCGAGGAGATAAGAGACTTTATAGCAGTGCAGTTTGGAGCGGAGGTGATCGTATCGGAACATACCGATAACCTGCAGCCATACCTCGTGCTTGATACAGAGCGGCTGGCGGAGGTATGCCTCGAGCTACACGACAATGAGCTGACCTATTTCGATTTTCTCTCCAGCGTGACAGGTATAGACAATGGGCCTGAGACTGGCACTGTGGAAGTGGTGTATAACCTGTACTCTATCCCTTACGACCACTCTCTTATGCTCAAGGTTGTGGTGCCGCGCAACACCAACGCCGGCGAGCCGATACCTTCCGTGCCTACTGTGAGCCACATCTGGCGCACCGCCGACTGGCAGGAGCGGGAGATCTTCGACTTAGTGGGCATTCTCTTCAAAGACCATCCGGACATGCGCCGCATTCTCTGCTCCGCCGATTGGGAGGGTCACCCGCTACGCAAAGACTACAAACTGCAGGACTACTACCACGGCATCAAGGTGCCTTACGATAACCACAACGAGTACAGCGGCTTTAGGGGTGAACCTGTTCGCCTGATTGATCCAGAGGAACCTTTCACAGATAAGCGGGCGAAACCGGAGGCTTAAGGTAAAGCTTAGTTTAAATTGTTTAGGCGGTCTGCTATAGCAAGAACCACTATTCCTTTAAAAACTCCGAAATGAGAAGCGAGTTGTATAGACCTCCGCTAGACCGTTCGTTCAGAAACAGACAGTAGATAAGGGCGCTCTTCCCTTTCTTTACTTCCTTGGCCAGTGGCTTTTCCAGCTGCCTCTGTACCGGGACCCAAATCTGCGTTTCTCCTACTTGAAATAGGTATTCGTTTTCCATCAAGCTTTCCAACAGGGCAGGATCCCCGGAAACCATCTTAAATACTCTTTTCATCGACTGCATCACCTTTGGGTCTATTGCCCTTTTTTGACCCAAATAGGTTGCTGAGAAACGATACTTGTCCATTCTAAAATAGTAGGCAATATCACCATCCACAGCCACCACGCTATCTGCATATCGCTGCTCAAACTGAAGCACTCGCTGAAAGTCAATAGCAGGGTAGTTCTTGTCCCAGTCAGGGTAACCCGCCTGTGCCTGCGCGACCCGAATTGTTGCCAGCATAAACACCAGCAAACATAGTAGATTTTTTGTCATAAAGATTGAGGTAAGTTTATTTTCAATTGATACAGCTCATCAGAGATTTATCACCTTCTCAAAGCACACACTGTTCTCTACACCGGCATACTGTCCATAGTTCGGAATTTGTCGGTAACCGTTCTTTTTGTAAAGGCCAATGGCTTCGGGCTGTTTCAGGCCGGTTTCTAAAATACATCGGGTATAGGTAAGCTCCCGCGCCCAGTTTTCCAACTCTAATAACAGCTGGCTTGCTATGCCTTTATTCCTGCCTTCCGGTGAAACATACATGCGCTTCACTTCCATGGTGCCCGGTTCAAACTCTTTTATAGCGCCACAGCCCAAAGGCTTTCCGTTTTCATAGGCCAGCACCACATGTTTTATGCTGGCGATTTTGTTATACTGCGCATAAAAGGCATGCTCTTCCCCATCCCTGATAGCGAGGTCAGCATCTAGCAGCTTCACAAGCGCCACGAAATCGGGATCATCAGAGTCTGTTCTTTTCAGCTCTATCATATAACAGGGGCTAGCTAAGTTGTCATGGAGCAATTCCGGCGCATATACCTACTATCCTTTTAACTGTGTTTCTTTACGATCGCGTCTACGATATTTTGCTTGAAGTCTTTGCTCTCCACAAACTCTTTCTCAAAAGCACGGAAGTCTTTTTCAGGTATGCCTTGTTGCAGTGCAGCCTGCTTCCAGTGTTCCAGCGTTAAGGTTTCGGTTTTGGCGGCATGCAGCAACGATTTTATTACCCCGTTCATTTTCTCGCGTCCAAATGCATCCTCGAAGCATTTTAACATCAAAGGCGCCAACACATAGCGGTAGGTATTGTCAATGTCTTCGCGCTGTTTTACCTCACTTAAGGGGGTGAACGATTTGCCTTCTAACTGCTTGGCCTGTTTAATTAAAGTTTGCTTCAGGTAGTCCTGCCCAACTATATCTTCGGCTACGTTATAGGATAGGTACTCGGCAAAAGACTCCAACCAAAACCAACTTAGCTTACCAGACAACACATTGTTGCCAAAGTAGTTGTGACCGAACTCATGGCCATAGTACTTATAGATATGATCCGGAAATTTATCTTCTTTTGTGATCAGGTCTTCAAAGTTAAGCCCGGTAAAAGCGAAGCTAGGGTAGGTGTTAAATCCCCAACTGCTACCCTTAGGCCGCATGTTCACTGGCTTGTGACTTATCAAGTAGATGTTGTCAGTAAACGCAAGTTGCAGGTTGGCGGCCAGCACGTCTTTTATCGATTCGATGTTGTTAAAGATTTTCTCTGCTGTTTTCTGGCTGATGTCAGCATTCAGTATGTAGTCGCCGCCGTTGCGCAGAAAGTTATAGTTGCCGGCAAAAAGCAGCAAGGGGTAAGCTTTGGTTGAGGTAAAACGTGCTTTCTGCTTTTTCTGTGGAGCGCTGCCGTTTATAAAAATCGAGGACCCGTCTTTTATACTAACAGTCAGGTCGTAAGTGTAGTCGTGCAGCAATCTGTCGTTGGCGGCGTCATAAATAACCGGATACCATTTGGTTTGCTCAGTAGCCCGCACGGTTTGGCCGTTAAAAGCGATGATGCCTTTGTAGTCAAAAACATTCAGGTCGTTGTCGGCATATACAGGAAAAGCGCCTTTATACTCTACACTAAAAGCCGAAGGTAACGCCATAGTATCGTTAGCTGCATCTGTAAGGGCATAAGCAATAGCCTCGCCATTAGTTTTTCCACCATGGTGCCCCGCATAGTCCATCAGTTTGCCAGCTTTGTCTTTAAAATATTTCACATTCATGCCTTTGTTCAGCAGGATGCTATACTTTTCCAGAGCGGGCACATTGCTTAGGCTAAAGCTGCAGTTGATCAGGCCAGTCTTCATCTCAATTTCTACATGACCTTTAAGATGGGGCTGCGCAAGGAGAGAGTTTAATAGAACGAACAGGAAAGCTGTCGTAAAAGCTATACCACGGTAAAGTTTCATAGTTTTTTTACTTGCTAGACGAGTAGTTAAAAGGTTGTTTGCAAGGCTATAGCTCTGCTTAGACTCCGCAAAAAACCCTGCAAATATAGTATTTTAGTTATTATATTTTTACCTATAAAAACAGCCTGCTATAATTGTACAGCAGGCCATTTTTGGTTTTAACGGTCTGGGTTATGAGGTGGCGTAGCTATATTATAGGTGTGGTTAGAGCATTCAATATAAATCAGAAACTATAAGTCTTTCACCTGTATTAAAGGTTATGCTAGCGTAGACCCGTGAATTAACAGTTCTTCCACTGAACCTTGCTGGTATCCATGGCTTTCCTTACTTCAGTATCTTCACAATTTCTTTTTGAAGTCTGGTTGGAGAATCAGTTGGCATATACTTAAGGAATCTTGCATCATACTTTTTCTCCGGTTCATATTTCAAAAGCTTTTCCAGAAAAACTATGTTCGTGATTTTCCCATCTCTATCAATATCGATTATAGCTCTCTCTAAGTGGGCCTTATCAAGGTTCTTTTAAAATTTGGGCTTAATCTGATATAAAAGGCTATTTAGCTGAGTTTTCGGTAGGGCTGCTCTAAGGTCAGCATCGAGTAATCTTACAAGAGCCACAAAGTCAGGATTATTTGAATTGGTTCGTTTCAGGTATAGCATGGCATCTTCAGTGAACTTGAGCTTATAGCTTGGTTCTAGGCACTGATTGGGACTGGGCAGAAGCACAATTCGCAAGCTCGCATTAGGGGCAAGTAGACTACGTTAACAATAGAACTCACTTGAAATACTTTTGTGCCTTTTCCCACACTTCCTGTTTCCCATGTTCGCCTAAATAATAATAGAACTGTCCGTCGGGCTTTAAAAGGACAAAATTTCCAACACCAACTTCGTAAGGGAAAAATACTTTTTGGAAGTGGCTACCCTTGTCCTCAATCCAGTTTATACTGTTCTTGTGGTAATAAGCAAGATTCTCTGCTTCAGGCGAGTTAAGCCAAAACTGCTCAATAGCAGCTATTTTGTGAAGCTTTCTCAGATAGTCTTTATCGAACATATTCCAGGCAGACTTTGGCGTTGTCGGCTGTATCTTTTCCGGAAACGCGGTAAGGTAATTTACTACTATGTTTTTAGTCGCGTCAACCTGCTTACCACTTATTTGGGTCAGGTGTGCTTTTAATTCCTCAAATACCTGCTGGTCCAGTTTGCCTGAATTTTGCCTAGTAACTAGTAGGCCATAGTGGGTAGAATCGTCCTCAAAGTACAAGTCTAAATTTTGGCTGTAGTTTCTGCTTTCAAAAAAGACTTGTTCCGATACTTCTCTGCCGTTTTCACCATAGTATTTCATCGGCTTATTTTGGGCGAATGCTTGTGTAGTAAGCAATAAGAAGATGATGAGGTTAAGTGTTTTCATTGGTTGCCGGTTATGCAGTGTTTTAATACAAAGTTGAGGTGTAATTTATAAAAGCATACTTTAGCACGGAAACCAATAATGCACGATAATTAGCTTCCCTTGCTGGAACATCAACAGCCAGTGTCCGTCTGATAGGGCTTTGGAAGGAGCCACCGCAATTGCATCAACGATGCCTACTTCATGCACATCCAGCTTGCCTACGTCATCAACTGCCTCCGGGAAGTGTTTTCTTAACGCTTCTTATGTAGTAGCGCCGCTTAACTTCAGGTTATTAACCTGCAGGAACACATCCTCACCTTTACGAAAGTCGACGCCTTGGAAATCTAGGGAGTCTCCGAACTGCTCAAATTCATAACCACCATAATAAGCATCTTTAGAATCACTACTTCTGTAGCGTGAAGAGCAAGTGTTATCCCAGTCTATTGTTACAACACTGTCAGCCTTACCCATTAATGCTTCTATCTGCTTCACAGAGGCTATTAGGGGAAGTTTACCGTTAATGCGGACACTTTGCCAGTCCAGATATTCGCTGTTCTCCTCTTCTGCAGATGATTGCAAGTCGGTAACCGACTCCTCCACCTGCGTAGAATCTATACTCACTTCAGAAAAACGATTTTCCTGTTTCTCTGTATCCGCAACAGGTGACTGGCAGCTAAGTAGCGTTATTTGAGAAATTAAAAATAGAAGTTTGGTTTTCATGCTCTTGTTTTTTATTAACGGTCTGGTGTAGACGATGTGCGAGGCAAAGCTGAGTATAAATGCTGCACCTTGTTACCAGCTGTAGTTTTTACTTTTTTGTTTCCTAGAACCTATAAGCTGACATGGATAGAATCTGTTGCTGTCTCTTCTTCGCAATCAGGCTTGCCAATGACAACAACACTTTTACTTTTTTCCATCTCAGCTATTTCAAGAGCATAGAAGTCTTGGTTTACCTTTTCACTGGTGCCGCTCTTGTTGAGTTGGTAAATGGCAAGTCGAGCGGTGCAGTCAGGATATTGGTAGTCCCATACAAACACAAGGCTATTTTGTCCACTGGTTTCAGGTATGTAGAGTTTATCCGACTGTAGCCTGTTTGGAAGTTTTAGCTTTGTCTTTTTGTCAATCAAAGCCCCCTGCACATTCTTGTATACATATTCCTTGTTGCTGGCGAGCTTTACTTTTATGATAGTGAACAGCTGTGGGTCTCCTTTTAGGTCTTCTAGATTCTCCAATACAATTGTATCAGCCTTACCATCATAATCTAGGTCAATGATATACCTATCAACTAAATATGTACTTAAGGTGTCAACTCCTTTGTACTCCTTAAAGTCACCTGTATACTCAACGGTATGAGTTCTCTCACCTGCCTGTTGGCTACATGAGTAAAACAGTAAGCAAATTGCGAGTAGAAGGTTTTTCATTCGTGATTGATATTGCTGGTAACGGTTAGTATAAAAAACGGGCGAGGCCGTCGGCCGAAGCATGATTTTTATACAATGTTAGCTAGCGCTTTTTTTGTTTCAATCACGAATTTTAATATCTCCTTACCTGTATCACATTCCAATTGCAGCGCATTTTCTTCTGTTTTTAGCATATTCCAATTAACAGAAGGAATACTTGCCTTTACAAGGCTTACCTGCAAATCCTTAGTGTCAATATGTAAAAGATTTGTATCTGCTGATTTGGTTGAATTCCATTGCTGGATAAACAATCCATTTTCGTAATGAAAAAACCAGTCGCCGAATATCTTGTTATCAAGTTCAGAAATCGTAGGCTCGCTTTTTACTGCAAAATATGCTGGCCCGAAGTGAATCTCTCCAATTAGTTTCTGGGATAGTTTTATGTCGCTGATTTGCGTCCAGTACGTCCATTGCAGCACTGCGGCTCCGTCGTTCAATTGGGTTTTCAGTCGTTCTTTTTCTTCCTTAGTTCTAGACATGCTTTGGAAGAATGACAGACAGGCTGCAAACGCCATTAAAATGAGCCCGCCCAATAAAATAACAGGATAGAAAAGTAAGCTCAAAACATGTAAAAGGTTACCAACGGCACCTTCACCTTCTTTTGGCTTCCTTATGGTAGCAACCTCTTTTATGCTTATCTGTCCCAAAATATTTTATTTAAAGTGCCAGCTAACTTGTGTATAAAGGGAATAGACATACGGTATTTGTCATTTTTGACAGATAACTGTAACTGGACTAACGAATATACTATATATTGTCAAAATTATATATGTTGTCTAAAATTATCCTCCTAAAACAAACCCTCCATAATTCCCCCATTTTTCCGAACTTTGCTTAACTCCTAACTTAAACTCTTAACTAACCGTCCTTGTCTACCACGCACAAAGATTACCTGCTGCAATCGGAGCCGAACAAGTTCAGCTTGGACAACCTGCGCGCGGGCGAGATGATCGTGAACATGGGGCCGCAGCATCCGAGCACGCACGGTGTTCTGCGCCTCGAAGTGGTAACCGACGGGGAGATTGTGACAGAAGTGGCCCCTCATATCGGCTACCTACACCGCTGCTTCGAAAAGCACGCCGAGAGCATGGCCTACAACCAGACCATCCCCTACGTGGACCGCATGGACTACCTTGCCGCCATGAACTCGGAGCATGTGTGGTGCATGGGCGTGGAGAAGCTGCTGGGTATAACCGATCAGATTCCGAAGCGGGTAGAGTATATCCGGGTGCTCGTGGCGGAGCTTAACCGACTGGCTTCGCACTTTCTGGCCATCGGCACTTATGCCATCGACATCGGGGCTTTCACGCCATTCCTGTGGCTGCTGCGCGACCGGGAGCATATTCAGCGCTTGCTGGAGTGGACAAGTGGAGCCCGTATGCTCTACAACTACATATGGGTGGGCGGTCTGTACTACGATCTGCCTATTGGTTTCGAAACGCGTTGCAGCGAGTTCATCAACTACCTAAGGCCCAAGCTCGACGAGCTCGACACCATCCTGCTCACCAACAAAATCTTCATAGACCGCACGGCTAACGTGGGCATTCTGCCGCTGGATGTGGCCATTAACTACGGCTGCTCCGGCCCGATGCTTCGTGGCTCCGGCCTGCGCCATGACCTGCGCCGCGTCGATGGGTACAGCATATACCCGGAGCTGGAGTTTGAAGTGCCGATCGGCGAAGGCATTATGGGCAGCACCGGCGACTGCTGGGACCGCAACTATGTGCGGGCGCTCGAATGCCGCGAGTCTATCAAAATCATCAGCCAATGCCTCGACAAGCTAACCGGTGAGCACCAGCGTACCCCTGATTTCGACCCGCAGGTGGCCTGTCCCAAGAAGATGCGCATGACCGGCACGCAGGAGCTGTATTTCCGGGGCGAAACACCACGCGGCGAACTGGGCTTTTTCTTCCGGACCACCGACCGCAGCGACGTGCCTTTTCGCTGCCACGGCCGCGCTCCAAGCTTCGTAAATCTGTCTGTACTGCCCGAAATCAGCCGTGGCTGCATGGTCGCCGACCTTATCGCCATAGTGGGCTCTATCGACATTGTATTGGGTGAAATAGATAGGTAAAACGCTTTTACCAGCTTCCCGGCGTATGGGCCCTGCAACACATCATCACTTCCCCCAAAACTCATAGCAATAGGAAACGTTAAAAATTAATTAATGTGCTTATTGTCGCGCATCGAAAGCCCGATGAACTGAACGTAGTATGTATATGAGATTAAACCAGCTATTCACCATACATCTCCTTTGGATCAGCATCCTGTTTGGCCCTGCTATGGCAGTGGCTCAAGTACATCCTCCCAAAAAGCCTCTTCCGGACACACTGAAGGCTATTTCCGTAGATCCTCGCTTTTTTGTTCCTCCTGCCGACACGGTGCTCCCCGGTCAGAAAAAGCCTTTTACGGAGTCTCAGCGACTGGAGGGTGACAACAAACGCTACCTGATGCGGGCCGTTATACCTGCCGCTGTGCTTATTGGTGCCGGCGTTTATACGATGGGGGGACACGGTATCCTGAACAGCGATGATATTTTTAACTACCGGCACAGGGTCTTCCCTAAGTTTGCAACCAATGCCGATGACTTTGCTATGCTTGCTCCATTGGTGGGCCTCTATGGTTTTAATATCATATCATCGCAGAACAGGCACGAGTTGGGCCGCCAGACGGTGCTGCTTCTCTCCTCCGGAGCACTGGCATCGGCTATTGTTTGGCCCACTAAGAAACTGACAGACAGAGACAGGCCCAACGGCAAGCCCTATGCCTTCCCTTCCGGCCATACGGCCTACGCGTTCACGATCGCTACTTTTATGGATAAGGAGTTCCGGCACAAGAGCCCTTGGGTAAGTGTAGTGAGTTACGGCATAGCAGGCGGTACCGGTGTTTTGCGTGTGCTGAACGATGCGCATTGGCTCTCTGATGTGTTGGCCGGCGCGGGAGTAGGTATCATATCCGTGAATACTGTCTATTGGGTGCAAGCCAAACTAACGAAAGGCGGCGGCTTGAACACAGCCATGTATCCTGTTGTACTGCCAAACGGACAAATGGGTATGGCCATGTCCCTGACCTTTTAGACCTTGACTGCTTGAGACAAGGTATAACTTGGCGCCTCTCCAGCTGTGGGTAGGCGCCAATTCTTTTTATATCTTTACTGCATGCCTGTACGCCACCTGTTATTACTGCTTTACCTTTGTTTGCACTCCGCCATGGCCACGGCGCAGGTATACGCTGTGCAAGGCACCGTACGCGACGCCAACACCCGCGAAAGGCTGCCCTTTGTGAGCATTGTGGTAAACGAAGGCGAAACAGGCACCACCTCCAACCTAGAGGGGCAGTACCAGATCAGGCACAGCCGGCCTATTACGAGTCTGCGTTTCAGCTATGTAGGCTATACTGCGCAGACGGCTATACCTGACTCCCTTTCTCAAATTGACATGGCACTATACCCTGCCGCGGCCCAGTTAAAGGAAGTCGTCATCCGCTCCGGCGTGAACCCGGCGCACCGCATCATTCAGCTGGCCAACCAGAATCGCGACCGCAATCGACCGGAAAACATTCCGGCCTACACCTACCGCACTTACAACAAGTTTATCCTCACTGCCAATCCTCCCGAGGACTTGGACCTGAGCGACACACTCAACCTTTCGCCAGAGGACTCCTCCACCCTGCGCATGCGCGACCTGCTAGCCAAGCAGCACCTCTTTTTGATGGAGAGCATCACCGACTATGCGCACCTGAGTCCGAACTTCTCGAAAGAGACCATACTGGCCACCCGTGTGTCGGGGCTGCAACAGCCGAGCTTTGGGGTAGTGGCCGCAGAGGCGCGGGAGTTCTCAGTATATGACGACATGCCGGTGTTCTTTGGCAAGCGCTACCTGAGTCCGTTGAGCAACGGCAGCATCCGGCGGTATGACTTTGTGCTGCAAGAGGCGGCAGTGGTGGGACAGGACACAGTTTTCATCATCTCCTATGCGCCACAGCAAGGCAAAAACTTCGACGGGCTGAAAGGACTTCTCTACATCAACAGCGACGGCTGGGCCGTACAGAATGTGGTGGCAGAGTCCTATGCCGACGACAAGCGGGGACTGAAGTTGCAGCAGCAGTTCGTGAAAGTGGACAACCGCCAGTGGTTCCCCTCCGAGTTGGATGTGGAGATAACCGTGCAGCAGATCTACATGCGGGGCCACCAGCCTTACGGCCACATCCGCACCTACATCACCAATGTGAATCTCAGCCCTCCGCTGCGGCGAAGCGACTTTGGCATTATCGCGTTGGAGCAGCGGCCCGACGCGTGGCGACAGCCCGAGCAACTCTGGCAGCAGTACCGCCCCGATTCGCTGTCAAGCAAGGAGCAGGTTACCTATCAGCGGCTCGACAGCGTGGGCCGAGAGCAGAAACTCGACCGCACCATCCGGACCATGGAGTACCTGATGGCCAAGCAGATCCCAGTGGGCCCCATCAGTCTCGACCTAAACCGCCTGTTTAAGGTAAGCCGCTTCGAGGGAATGCGCTTAGGTATAGGGGCGCATACAAATAACCTACTCTCGGAGCGGTTCACAGTAGGCGGCTACTGGGGCTACGGCCTGCGGGACAAAGAATACAAGTACGGCGCCGATGCCACTATTGTGTTGCACAAACCTTCTGAATTCACGCTTTCGGCGGCATTTGCTGAGGATGTGGACGAGCCCGGCGGAAGACGACTGCCTTTCCGGGAGCGATCTCTACTCAGAGATCTGCGTCCGGCCATCCTGAACCATCTCGATTACAGCACCCAGCGCAGTGTTGCCTTGTCTGGCCGTATGCTGCGCTTTGTGCAGTTGCAAGCCGGATTGCGACAGGAGCAGCGCCGCCCGACGCTTCCGTTATTCGCTCCGGATTCGGATGTGCGCCTACCTGAGTTCAACATCACAGAAGCGACTGTGGGCATGCGCTTTGCTTACGGCGAGCAGTACATGCAGCTCTTTAACCGTACGATGCCCATGTCCACGCCATACCCAGTGTTGTGGCTGCAGTACACCCAAGGTATAGACGCCCTCAACAGCGACGGCTATACCTATAACAAGCTGGATTTAAGGGCTGAAGGTACGTTCCGGCAGCGCAGCTTAGGCGAAACCACTGTTACACTGGCAGGCGGTCTGTTGCAGGGCGATGCTCCATTCGTGAGTCTGTACAATGGCTACGGCAGTTACAGCTCCACTTACAACGTGTATGCCGGTGAGGGTTTTGAAACGATGCGCCCCTATGAGTTTTTCTCTGACCGCTACGCCGCCCTTTTCCTGAGTCAGGACTTGGGCAAGCGCCTGCTTCGCACCAAGTTCTTCAAACCGGACCTTGTGCTCGTGCAGAATATCGGTATCGGCGATCTGCGGCAGCCTATACCTGATCTGCTCCCGCTAGAGTACCCTAACATGCGCAAAGGTTTCTTTGAGTCCGGTCTCATGCTCAACAACGTCATCAGTTCCGCTTTCTCCGGTGTAGGCGTTGGCGCCTTTTACCGCTACGGCCCTTATGCGCTGCCAACGGCGAAGGACAATTTGAAATTGAAGCTGACAGCGACGATCGCTTTCTGAGGTTCGAAACGAACTATCTAGCCCTGCTGGGTAATCCTCCAATCCTCTCCTTAGGCAACAGGAAAGGTGCGGCAACTGCAGCTACCAACACAACCATCTTACACATCCATAGTATAGAAAACAGATATGAAGATCCTTTCTGCAGACCAGACCCGAGAAGCCGATGCACAAACCATCCGTGAGGAAGGCATTGCCTCTGTGGAACTAATGGAGCGGGCAGGAAGGGCTTTTACCGGGTGGTTTGAAAACAAATTTACACCAGAGCGCCCTATCTACATCTTCTGCGGCCCCGGCAACAACGGTGGCGACGGACTGGTGGTTGCCCGGCTCCTGCACCAGCGCCTCTACGATGTGCAGGTATACCTTGTGAACGAAGGGAGCAAGACCTCCGGGGACTTTCAGATCAACCGCGACAGATTGCCGCACGAAGTGCCACCGCATACCATCAACAGCAAAGATGACCTGCCCGCTATACCTGCCGAAGTCTGTGTGATCGATGCCTTGTTTGGTACAGGCCTTACCCGACCAGTCACGGGCCTGTTTGCCGATGTTATTAACCACCTTAACGATAGCAGGGCCTCTATCACGGCGATTGATATACCCTCCGGTCTCTACACCGACAAGCAGACACCCGGCGAAGGCGCTATGGTGCAGGCTACACACACGGTCAGTTTTGAATTGCCCAAGCTGGCTTTCTTCCTTCCGCAGCACGAGCGGTATGTGGGTGATTGGCATGTGGTGTCGATTGGGTTAAGTCCGGGCTACATTGAGGAGGCCAATACCAGTTTCCATTATACCACACAGCAGGAAGTGCAGCGTTTGTTGAAGCCGCGTAGCAAATTCTCGCACAAAGGCACCTTTGGGCATGCCCTGCTAATCTGTGGCGGCTATGGTAAAATAGGCGCCGCTGTACTGGCTGCGCGGGCCTGCTTGCGCAGCGGGGTTGGCCTACTTTCAGTGCAAGTACCTAGCATCGGTTATGATGTGCTACAGACCGCCGTGCCCGAAGCGATGTTACTACCGGACCAACACCGCAAGCATGTATCTAAACTCCCCGAGCAAATAGACAAACACAACGCCATCGGTATAGGACCGGGTATAGGCACGGAGCGCATGACCAAAACCCTGCTTGGCCAGCTTCTTGCGACTTCCGATAAACCACTGGTGATCGATGCCGATGCCATCAACCTGATTGCCAGCAGCGACAAACTCAAAGCCCAACTCCCCAAGGACAAGGTAATCTTCACACCTCACCCAAAGGAATTTGAGCGGCTTGTCTGCGAAAGCAAGAATGAGTACGAGCGTCTGGAGGAGATGCGGGAGTTTTGTCGGGTATACCACTGCTATATAGTCCTAAAAGGGAGCCACTCGGCTATTGCCACACCAGACGGCGATATCTTTTTTAACACGACCGGCAATGCGGGAATGGCTACCGGAGGCACAGGCGATGTACTGACCGGCATTATCACGGCTTTGGTCGCGCAGCAGTACAGCTTGAAGGATGCCTGTATACTGGGTGTGTACGTGCACGGCTTGGCGGGCGATCTGGCCAAGGCTGCTGTTGGGGAGATTTCGTTAATCGCTTCTGATGTGATCGAACAGCTTCCGCAGGCTTTCCAGTGCCTGAGCCGCTCTCAGGAGATGGCTAAATAAACGAAGGCGAAGTGTACCAGCATAGCGCCGTCAGCTAACAGGGCATAGTATATTCTGGGCTTCTCTTCCGAAGCATTCCACACAATTAATCCCGCCACCAGCGTTCCAGCTAGCAGACTAACCATCACCCTCCCTTCTTCTGTACCAATTATGAGCAACAGGTATAGCAACAGCAGCGCTAGTGAAAGCAAACGGGTATAGCCTTCCCCGATCAGCCCCGGAAAAGTGAGTGTGCGGGTACTTCGGTCGTAGGTATAGTCTCGGATATCAAACAGGAGCGCCAGCGCCAGTATGAACAGGAAGCGCCGCAGCCAGAGCACCAGCACAGCGTTATCTGTTGTCACTCCGGCATCTATCAGCGGAAAGAGTACGGTTACAGCAGACCACACCAAAGCGATCAGAAACACTTTTAGCAAGGGCACGCTTCTGAAAGGCCTGATGCGCTTGTAAAGCAGCGGCACCGTATACCCCACTGACACGAAAGCCAGTACCAGCACAAACCACAGGTTAATCCGCAGTCTGTAGATGAAAAACAGGGCAATGGCACCGGATAGACTCAGCAAGGCCAGTATAGCCAGTTGCTGTTGGTGTCGTATGACCCAAGATTGGTGATGCCGTGCAGCGCTCCAGCCATGCCATGTTCGCTGTAGGCTGCTTATGTTGTAGGTAAAGAGCGTGGCCAGAAACACAAAGCCCGCCATCGGCAAAGACACCTCCAGTCCGGTGAGCAGATAGGTTTCCACTGTGAGGCCAAAAGCGCAGAGCGAAATGAACACGCTGCTGTACAGCAACGCCTCCACCCCGGCTTTGATCCAAGCCAGCGCAGCACTGCTGTTGTTTTCCGTCACGGTATGGTTTCTATCTCTCACTCTTATGCATTACGCAAATAGGGCGCAGCGTTCAAAGGTATAGCGTATCCTTAAATGAAAAAAGCCTGATGCAGGTGTAACGCTACGTCAGGCTTATCAGGAAAGGTAAAGGCTTAGATTGTCTTTGGTTCGGTTTCGCCGAAAGTGGCATTGTAAAGTCTAATGCTCTCTTCGATAATCTCGTAAGCTGGCTCACGACCGAGGAACTGCTCTACGATTACCTCTTTGTGCTCCAGTTTTTTGTAGTCTTCAAAGAAACGGCGCATTTCCAATAGCGTGTGCGGCGGCAACTCAGAGATATCGTTGATGTGGCGTACCGACATGTCGTTGTTAGCCACGGCGATGATCTTGTCGTCTTCCTCGTTGTTGTCGATCATGCGCATCACACCGATCACCTTCGCGTCGATCAAACACATAGGAACCACATCAAGCGAGCAGATCACCAGAATATCAAGCGGGTCTTTGTCGTCGCAGTATGTCTTAGGTATAAATCCGTAGTTGGCAGGGTAGTTCACCGACGAGAAAAGCACGCGGTCCAATTTCAGCATACCGCTTTCTTTGTCCAGTTCGTACTTGGCTTTCGAACCCTTCGGAATCTCAATAATGGCAGTAACGACTGCCGGGGCCTCTTCACCATAGCTTACGCTATGCCATGGGTTATTTCTTTCTAAATTCTCCATCATTATAATCTTATTCTAAAAACGTTGCCGAGCCCATTGCTCCAGCATATAATGTTATTTCATAAATTCTTGCAAAGGCTTCCCGACGCTTCCGTTAGGTTCCTGTATGTAAAGCCACGAAGCGATGGTAGGCGCTATGTCAGCCACGGCCGCTTCTATGGAGCTTTCACCGGGTTTCACCTTCCAGCCATACCACACCAGCGGCACATGCGTGTCGTAGTTGCTGTAGGATCCGTGTGTCGTGCCTTTTTGCGGACCACTGCCGTAGCCTTCAAACCAGCCCGGCTGCAGTACCACGATCACGTCGCCGGAGCGCTGCGCGTTATAGCCGCTCTCCAAACGCGACATCAGGCCACTCGCCCATCCTGCACGCTGTATAGCATCGGCAGAAATCGCTCTTGCAATGCCATCAAATCGCATGACGTAGTTGGCTGCGGCTTCCTGTACTTCAATTCTGTTAAGCTTCTTACCCTCTATCGTCTTACGGTCTAGGTATACCTGTTGGTTGGTATAGCGCTCTACCCAGCGGCCCTTGCCAAACATTTTGTTCAGGTGCTGCTCCAAGGAGTCACGCATGATGCTTGATGTGGCTATACCTGCCGGAATGTTGTGGGATTCCATGTAGGCCGGCACATGAGCCGCGCCATGGTCAGCTGTTAGGAAGATTAGCAGGTTGTCCTTCCCAATCTCTTTTTCCAGCACATTAATCAGCTCTTCAATTTCCCGGTCAAGACGCAGGTATATGTCCTGCACTTCGATGGAATTAGGGCCGAATGAATGGCCTGTGTAGTCTGGGGTGGAGTAGCTAAGCGCCAGAAAATCGGTGTGGTTTCCTTTGCCCATGTTCTCCCCCTGCAACGCCGCCAATGCAAAATCTGTGGTCAACGTGTTTCCTGCAGGTATAGAGCGGATCAGCTCATAATCTTTTTTGCGTATGGCTGGTATGTTATGCGGGAATACAGGGCGATCCTCACCCGACAGGGGGCGTTCCCATTCCACGTCATCCGCTGTGCTTTCAGTGTACTGTTCTATAGGCAGCAAAGTGTTCCACACTTCACTTAAAAGCTTGTCCGGATGTTTTTGGTTGTTAAACTCCTGCACCCATGCAGGCAGTTCGTTGGCATAGAACGTGCTGGTGATCCAATTGCCGGATGGTGAGTCGAACCAATAGGCTCCGTTAGCCGTGTGGCCAGCTGGTAATACGGCGCCTCTATCTTTCAGCGCAATCCCCACCACCTTCGACTGCATGTTGTTCGACAGGCGAAGCTCATCCGTAATAGTAGTGGTCAGCAGATTTTTGGGAGACATTAATCCTGCGTCTGAAGTACTCCCCACAGTCTTGACAGACTTGTCCTCTACACAGTAAATCGATGCACCGGTATTACGGTCATACCAAGAGTTTCCTATAATGCCATTTAGAGCCGGAACGCTTCCGGTATAGATAGAAGCATGGCCCGGACCAGTGTAGGTTGGCACATAGCTATACTGTGTATTTTTGAAATTATAGCCTTGGCGAACCAAGCGCTTGAAACCACCTTCACTATACTTGTCCCAGTAGCGGTACAGAAAGTCGTAGCGCATTTGATCCACCACAATGCCCACCACCAGTTTCGGGCGAGACTCCACACCGTGTACCGAAGTTACTGTCTTGTCAGCAGATGCGTTGCTTGTTGTAGAAGCGCAGGCTTGCATACTTACTACTAGCACCACTGCCACAAGTGCCTTTAACCCGGATCGTACTTTCTTCATGTGTATGTAGTTGGTTTCCTCAAAGATAGCGTTGAACTACAGTCTTTTCACTCTGTAGCAAACTCCTATCGATGTTTTAACAAAAATATAACACAAGTGTATTATATCCCCAAAAAAAGAACGCCCACCGGAGTTGATGGGCGTTGCTTTTATATTGGTTGACTTTCTTCTTATTCTGAAGCAAGCGCCTCTGCACCACCCACGATCTCTAGAATCTCTTTGGTGATGGCCGCCTGACGCGTCCTGTTGTATGTCAGCTTTAGCTCTTTCAGAAGTTCGCCAGCGTTTTCTGTCGCTTTGTCCATAGCGGTCATTCGGGCACCGTGCTCCGAAGCGTTAGACTCCAGCACGGCTTTGTATACCTGAATCTTCAACGATTTCGGTATAAGTTCCTCTATGATCTGCTCTTTCGATGGTTCAAAGGCATAGTCCGGAATGGTGGCGTTGGCTGTTTCTTCCACTGGCTTCTCTTCGATTGGCAGGAACTGCTCCGTACGCACAATCTGAGTGGCCACGTTTTTGAACTCATTATAAATGAGGTCTACTTGGTCAAATTCACCTGCCACAAAACCGTTCATAGCACGCTCAGCGGCTACGCGCACAGTGTCGAATGACAAACTGGAGAAAGTTCCGGTGTAGTCACCTATCACTTTATAACCACGCTTGCTCAGTGCTTCAAAGCCTTTGCGGCCAATCGTCAGGAAAGTCAGGTTACCAGCTTCCAGTTGGCTGCGGTACTTATTCTGCGCCAAGTAGTTGGCTGCTTTAATAATGTTAGAGTTAAAAGCACCAGCCAGACCACGGTCAGATGTCACCACGATTACCAACACTCTGTTTGCATCGCGCTTCTCAGAGTAGATATTAGACACCGAACCCTCGGACAGGGAAGACAGGTTAGTCAGGATGCCACCCAGTCGCTGTGCATAAGGACGCATTCTCAGAATGTTGTCCTGAGCGCGTCTTAGCTTGGCAGCCGCCACCATTTTCATGGCTTTGGTGATCTGCTGAGTCGACGATACGGATGTGATGCGGCTTCTAACCTCTTTTAAACTTGCCATATTTTATATGTTATGAGCATAAAGTTAGAGACCGCCTCTTGCCGGCAGTCTCTAACTCATAACTAAATATTACTTTTTGTAACGGGCAGAAAGCTCTCTGGCTACCTGCTTGATAACACCTGTCGTCTCGTCGTCCAGTTTACCGGCCAACAGCGCGTTCAATGTGTCTTGGTGCTGAGCACGCATGGTGCGCAGGAAGTCTTTCTCGAAAGTTCTAACTTCAGATACAGGCACGTTGTCCAACAGACCGTTTGTAGCACAGTAGATAATGGCTACCTGCTCAGAAACTGACACTGGGGAGAACTGTGGCTGCTTCAGGATCTCAAGGTTACGACGGCCACGCTCAATTGTCAGCTTAGTCGCAGCATCAAGGTCAGAACCGAATTTCGCAAACGCTTCCAGTTCACGGAACTGCGCTTGGTCAAGCTTCAGCGTACCGGATACTTTCTTCATCGCCTTGATCTGAGCGTTACCACCCACACGCGATACAGAGATACCTACGTTAATCGCAGGACGGATACCTGAGTTGAATAGGTTGGTCTCCAAGAAGATCTGACCATCCGTGATCGAAATCACGTTCGTTGGGATATAAGCGGAAACGTCACCAGCCTGCGTCTCGATGATCGGAAGAGCTGTCAAAGAACCACCACCTTTTACCAAGTGACGGATTGACTCTGGTAAGTCGTTCATGTTGCGAGCGATCTCATCAGATGCGTTTACCTTAGCGGCACGCTCCAATAGACGGGAGTGCAGGTAGAATACGTCACCAGGATAAGCTTCACGCCCTGGAGGACGACGAAGAAGTAGAGAAACTTCGCGGTAAGCTACGGCCTGCTTGGAAAGGTCGTCATAAACAACCAGTGCAGGACGGCCGGTATCACGGAAGAACTCACCAATAGCCGCACCAGTAAATGGAGCAAAGAACTGCATTGGAGCTGGATCAGAAGCAGAAGCCGCAACTACTACTGTGTAATCCATCGCACCACCTTCAGTCAAGGACTTCACAACCTGTGCTACAGTTGAAGCTTTCTGACCTACGGCTACATATATACAGAACACAGGCTGTCCTTTTTCAAAGAACTCACGCTGGTTCAGGATTGTGTCAATCGCAACGGCAGACTTACCTGTCTGACGGTCACCGATGATCAACTCACGCTGGCCACGGCCGATTGGAATCATGGAGTCAATCGCCTTGATACCAGTCTGCATTGGCTCGTTTACCGGCTGACGGAATACCACACCTGGTGCTTTACGCTCCAATGGCATTTCGTACAGGTCGCCAGCTACAGGACCTTTACCGTCGATCGGTTGGCCCAGTGTGTTTACCACACGGCCAATGATGCCGTCACCAACTTTCACAGAGGCGATACGGTTGGTTCTTCTTACAGTAGCACCCTCTTTGATTTCGCTGTAGTCGCCAAGCATTACGGCACCTACATTGTCTTCTTCCAAGTTCAGAACAAGCGCCTGAAGTCCGTTCTCAAACTCTAATAGCTCACCAGACTGTGCTTTGGAAAGGCCATAGATACGAGCGACACCGTCACCCACTTGCAGTACTGTACCAACTTCTTCCAGTTCTGCCTCAGAACGGAAGCCAGATAGCTGCTCTCTTAGTATGGCTGATACTTCGTCAGGTCTTACTTCTGCCATGATTATAATTTATTGATATAGGGGTTGTCTTTAAATTTATTTCTCAGCTTGTTCAGGTTATACTTCACAGAGCTGTCTATTTGCTGATCGCCAACGCGGAGTACGAAACCTCCGATAAGTGACGGGTCAATTTTCTCTTCTAACTCCACACGCTGACCAGTCTGGGTTACCAGTCGCTGACCAAGCTCATTGCGTAGTTCTTCTGTCAATGGCACTGCCGTGGTTACGCTGGCAGTTGTAATGCCTTCGTACACGTTGTACTGTTTCACGAACTCCGGTGCGATAAACTCCAGTACCGACTCACGGCCTTTACGGGCCACAATGCCAAAGAAAGCCAAGGTAAGGTCGTTTACCTTGCCTTTGAACAGTGCGTTGATTACGGCCAGTTTCTTGTCTGACTTCACAACTGGATTGCGAAACAGGAGTCTTAGGTCCCTGTTCTGGTCCAGCGTTTTTGCAAACAAATCCATGTCCGCCTTCACCTGCTCCAAAACACCTCTCTCCTGTGCCAGTTCAATCAGTGACTTTGCGTATCTGGAAGCAACTCTTATTTCTGACATATTGCTTTATTATGGTCGCACCACTAAATGGTCCGACTATGTGATACGATTAGTTAAGCGTTACTTCGTTGATATAGTCCTTGGCTAGCTCCTGCTGTGCCTGCGGATTGCTAAGTTCTTTGCGCAGGATACGCTCAGCGATATCCACAGAAAGAGCAGCAGCCATATTCTTCACTTCCGTGATAGCGGCACGCTTCTCATTCTCGATAGACTCACGCGCCTGTGCGATCATGCGGCCGCCTTCTTCGTTTGCCTTTTGCTTAGCAGTCTCGATCAGGGCGTTTCCAGCGTCTGAAGCTTCCTTCAAAATCTTGTCACGCTCCATACGGGCTTCAGCCAGTAGTTTTTCGTTCTCAGCCTTCAGGCCCTGCATCTCAAGCTTTGCTTTCTCAGCAGCGCTCAATGCATTCTCAATAGAAGCCTCACGCTCATGCAGTGCAGTCATGATAGGCTTCCAAGCGAACTTAGAAAGCAGGAACAGCACGATGACGAAGGTCACCGTCTGCCAGAAAATTAAACCTATACCTGGGGTTACTAATTCCATTGTGTATGAATTTGAATAATTAGGTTCTAATCAGTTCACCGGTTTTTCTCCGGCATTGCTCTTAACTATTTAACTAAGGTTTGATCTCTCCGTCCGGACCATGCGTCCGGACGAGAGACCAATACAAAGGTTATTAGCCTTTGAAAGAGATTAGCAAGCAAACTACCACACCGAAAAGTGCAACACCTTCGATAAGGGCAGCCGCGATAATCATAGCAGTCTGGATCTTACCACCAGCTTCTGGCTGACGCGCGATAGATTCCATGGCAGAGCCACCGATTCTACCGATACCCAAACCAGCGCCAAGGGCAACCAGACCAGCGCCGATACCGGCACCCATGATAGCCAAACCGAAGTCAGTTGTAGCGGCTACTGCTTGAAGCAAAATTGCTAACATAATTATAGTTATATATAGTTAAAAAAAAGAAAACAGATTAATGATGCGTACCGTCTCCGTGACCATGATCGCCCACGTGATCGTGCTCTTCCACCGCGCCACCGAAGTACATCGCTGACAGTAGCGTGAAGATATAAGCTTGAAGTAATGCCACGAACAATTCGAGGAAGTTCATGAAAGTAGCGAACGCCACGCTCAAAGGACCTACTGCAATGCTCTGGAAAATAAAGATCAAGCTAAACAAAGACAAGATGATAATGTGACCCGCCGTGATGTTGGCGAAAAGACGAACCATCAGGGAGAATGGCTTGGTGATGATACCGATCAATTCAACCGGGATCATGATCGGAGCCAGCCATACCGGCACGCCTGGTGTAGCGAAGATGTGCTTCCAGTAGCCCTTGTTGCCGCTAAACACGGTAATCAAGAGCGTCAGGGTAGCCAGCACCAGCGTTACCGCGATATTACCTGTCAAGTTAGCACCACCCGGCATCAAACCGAGCAGGTTGTTGAACCAGATAAAGAAGAACACCGTCAGCAGGTATGGCATGTAGCGCTCGTACTTCGGACCGATGTTCGCTTTAGCGATTTCATCACGAATGAAGATGATGATTGGCTCAAAGAAAGACTGGATGCCTCTTGGGGCCTTGCCTTGGTTTGTCTTGTAGCTTCCGGCGATCGTGAAGAACACTGCAAACAACAAGGCAACACTAAGGAAAAGAGAAGCCACGTTTTTAGTAATAGAGATATCAATCAGAGAAGACTGGTCTGCCGCCGGCTGGCCATTGGCATCAGCGCGGTAGATATGACCATGGCTCACCATGTAGCCATTGTAAGGCACCAGTTCGTGGTTCTCGTCATAGAAGTTACTCGATGAAAACACCTGTGGCTGACCGTTATCAATCAGGATAACAGGAAGGTAAAGCGTTACACCATCGGCAAAATGCCAGTTGTAATCATCCGCGATGTGATGGGTAATCATATCGCCTGGCTTGAACTCGCCGCCTTCAACCGGAGCCTCTGCATAAGCAGTGATCGTCAGGAAGGAAAACAGTAAAATAAATAACTTCTTCATTAAGAGAGATTTAGAAGCAAAGTTAAAATCTGCAAAAGCTATTTCTAGTTTTGCTTTTTCAATTGCGGTGCGAAGTTAGTTATTAAGCTGTAGATTTCAAACCCGGTAAATAGAAAATATAATGCAAAGAAGTTGAAAACGAACTGTAGCTCGTTCTCAGAGTACATGAACACGTAAATAAAGATTACGGCTATGCTCAGAATCATCCGGAAGCCCATTGAGCCGAAGTAGTACAACTGGAAGTTATCCGGGTCATAGCTTACACCCAGCCGCGACACGTAATACGCAAGCGCTGTGACCAGTACAAAAAAAATCAGGATATACCAGACAAGGGAATGCACCAGCGCTGTGCCGGTAAAATGGGAGAGCAAGCCGATGCCGATGCTCACAATACCCGTAAAAATGAGGAGGTTTCTGAAAAACTTCACTTATTACTGCTTTTTATTTAAAGATACGATTACCAACACCATCGACGCCACCACGGCCACTACCAGCAGCACGATCGTCATCCACGGATTCCTATTACCCATGCTCTCGTCCAGCTTCGACCCGGCCCAAGCGGCCAGCACCATCGCCCCGATCATCTGGAAGGCCAGACCTGAGTACTTCAGATAGCCCTTAAAAGAATCCTCGCGCTTTTGCTTTTGTTCATCTGGCTGTGACATGCTCCGTTTTGTTTTTCAAGGATTTGCAAAATTACGCTTTTTTCATGGGCTTACCTGCAACACCCTCTCATTTAGCCAAATTTTATGGCCTCACTAATGGCATTTTCCGCCTGAAACCATTTCCGGTTTTCTATAGTTCAATAGCGAGCTTCAGGCTTTCTTCACAGGCCCTTACATAATTGGCATATTATTGTATTTTTGTAAATGGCTTAGAACCTCTCATCCTTGTATAGCCCGAATACTTTCAGGTATAGGCGCGGCGTTATAAATAAGTGATAGGGTTGCCGAACTCACGCTGCACATTATCGATATTTTGAGCAAAAACTCGCTTTATATACTCCTCGTGTTGGTCTGTCTCGTATTGGCAGGCTGTTCCGCTGAACGTAACAATCCGCTCAGCAAGGCTTATCATAACACGACGGCCCGCTATAACGGCTATTTCCTAGCCAAAGAGAAACTCGACGCCATCGAGAAGAGCGTACAGGACCAGACCGTGTATGACTTCAACCGGCCGCTGCCCATATTTCCGCCCATCGACTCCACTACCTATAAGGCACACGCCGCAGATCTGGAGGATGTGATCAAAAAGGCCTCCTTCCCGATACAGTACCACGCCAACAGCAAGTGGATTGATGATAGTTATTTGCTCATCGGCAAGGTGCGCTTCTATGAGCTTAACTTCCCGGAGGCGGCACAGACCTTCCGCTATGTGAACTCCACCGGCAAAGACCGCCACGTGAAACATGAGGCGCTGGTGTGGCTGATGCGCTCTTTTATGAAACTCGGCGAGACGGACAATGCTTGGCAGGTGTCAGAGTTTCTGCGCAAGGAGCGCCTGAACCGCGACAATGCCCGCGAGCTATACCTTGCCCGCGCCCAGTACCACCTGATGCAGGGCGATACCGCTGCCGTTATGGAGAACTTGGAACTGTCGCTGCCCAACTTTACTGAGAAAGACAATCAATCGCGTGTGCGTTTCTCGCTGGCACGCCTGTATCAGGACCGCGGACAAAGCAAAGAAGCCTATCAACAGTATAGCCGCATCCTGAAACGCAATCCACCTTACGATCTTGGTTTTTTCAGCAGGCTATACCTTGGTCAGGTATCAGAACTGGATGACGCACAGGACCTGAACCGCATAGCGGGCTATTATCAGAAAATGCTCCGCGACGAGAAGAACACGGAGTACCGCGACAAGATCTATTACGAGATGGCCGTGTTCGAGCGCCGCCAGCAGCATTTCGACAAAGCGCTGCAGAACATTGAAGCTTCCCTCAAAACGCCGGGCTCACTTCCAAACCAGAAAGCCTATACCTACCTGTTGGCCGGTGAGGTCTATTTCGAGAACCTGAACAAGTACGATCTGGCGCAGGCCTATTACGACAGTGCCGTGCAGGTATACCCGCAGCAGGCCATGGAGTATGAGCAGGTGCTCGAGCGCCGCAACATTCTCACTGACTTCGCCAAACAGTTCAATACGATACAGACACAGGACAGCCTGCAGCAACTGGCGCGTATGAGCGAGGGAGAGCGTTTGGCCTTTGTGCAGAACCTTGTGCAAGTGGAAGAGGAGATGCGTCAGCAGGAGCAGGCTCGTCAACTAGAGCAGGAAAAACAGCGCAGCGCCCGACGCTCACAAGAACAACAGGCAGCCGTTAGCGTGGGCGGACGAAACAACACCACTACTATAGGCGGAAACGGAGGCAACACGGGTGTTTTCTATTTTGACAACCCCGCCGCAATGGCGACAGCCCGCTCTGAGTTCCAGCGCCGCTGGGGTGACCGTCCGCTGCAGGACAACTGGCGCCTCCTGAGCCGAGGCGAAACAGGCGGGGGACAGGAAGAAACCGTAGTTGCAGAACAGCCAACCGAAGAAGCTGGTGAAACTGAAGAAAGCCGCAGCGCTCGCCTACAAACACAGGTGGATACTTACTTGCAGAACATTCCTACCACTACACTGGCCATACAGCAATCCGAGAAGATGGTGGAAGATGCGATGTTCCGCTTGGGCAACATCTATGCACAGAAACTAAACTCTCAGGAAGAAGCCACCGCCACCTACGAGCAGTTCCTGCAGCGCTTCCCGCACTCTGAGTATGCGGCCGAGGCGCATTATAGCCTATACCTGATCTACAGCCGTGCGGGCAGTGAGCAGAAAACCGCCTACTATAATAAGATAAAGCAGCAGTACCCGAATACCATCTACGCCAAATTGGTGGATGACCCGAACTACATGAGCCAGAACGCCCTCGACAACATCAAAGCGCACGCGCTGTATGACTCGGCTTTTGCACAATATGGTCAAGGGGAATACCAGCAGGCAACCGCTCTATTAACAGACCTGAACAGGATGTACCCGCTCAACGACATACCTGATAAAGTGGCCTTTTTGCGTGTGATGATCACGGCTCGCTCCGAAAAACCGCAGCTACTCCGCGAACAGTTACTGCAATTCAAGCAACAGTACCCCTCGAGCCCACTTACACCTCGTGCCGACCAGCTGTTGGCCAGTTATAAGGAGCTCGAAAGCAAGCAACAGCTCCGCGAGGATGTTCCGGCGCCCCCTACCGCCCAGCTGGTGGACGAGCGCTCACCAGAACAGCGCGTGAATAGTAACATTGCGCTGGCAAGAGCAAGAGAACGCAATGCCGCTCTAAATGGGCGAAACCCACAACGCCCTGCGGCCAATACCGTGCCTGAGCCAACAGTTGGCACTACCCCAGACACCACATCGGCTATCAGTTCTGGCACGACCTTGGCTCCGGATACCACAGCGCAGGCAGCCCCAGCTGTAGACCCTGAGTTACCGAGCCCAGCCACCGATCCAATGGCCTATACCAATGCACCCGACTCGGCTTATTACTTTGTTATGATCTACCCGAATGAGAATGCTGCTTTTAAGGACATCGTTGCAAAATTCGAGAAGTATAACAACACCTACTTCCGCAACCAGTCACTTACTTTAGAAGAGCAGCCATTCGATGGCAACAGGGGAATTCTGCTGCTGCGGGCATTCCCGAATATGAAAGAGGCACAGGCTTATAACATAAAACAAAAAGCGCCACAATCTCCAATTGGCAGAATCCGAGGCGTAGAATTCCTTACCTTTGCAATATCATCCGACAACTGGCAGAAGTTGCTTCAGAAGAAGGATGTAGAAGAATATCTGAATTACTTCAGAACGAATAATTAACATGGCAACAACCACGCGCCCAAAACCAAAAACGGTATTCCCGAAGATCATTTCCACACTCTGGCTCCTCTTCCTGAGCGGCCTAGCTGTGTTCATCCTATACATATACGCCGTTAGCGTTAACTTCCTGAACCTGTTCGGGGAGCTGCCGAACATGCGCTCACTCGAAAATCCAAAGAGCGCCCTATCCTCTGTGCTCTACTCAGCCGACAACAAGGAACTGGGCAAGTATTTCCGCGAAAACCGCACGCCAATAGACTTCACGGATCTGCCAGAAAACTTTGTGCATGCCCTCATGGCAACAGAGGATATCCGCTTTGAGGAGCACTCTGGTATAGACCCTGAGGCCATGGCACGTGTGGCTGGCTCTCTTATGATCGGTAGCTCCAAAGGTGGGGGTAGTACTATTACACAGCAGCTGGCTAAAAACCTGTTCCGTACCCGTGGCGAAGAGTTAAATGGTGGTTATCTCAATGATAAGCCGGGTTTCCGCACGCTGATACACAAGACCAAAGAGTGGATCATGGCCGTGAAGCTGGAGCAGTCCTATACCAAGCAGGAAATCATGACCATGTACCTCAATGTGTTTGAGTTTGGCAGCAATGCCTTCGGTCTGCAGTCTGCTGCCAAGACTTTCTTTGGCAAGGATGCCAACGATCTGGAAGTACAGGAATCAGCTGTACTGGTGGGTCTGTTCAAGAACCCGAACTTCTACAGCCCACGCTTCAACCCGGAGAATTCGAAGCGCCGTCGCAACGTGGTGCTTTCGCAGATGGTGAAATACGGCTTCATGACGCAGGCTGAGTACGATGGCCTGAAAGAAACTGACATTAAGTTGAATTACCGCGTCGAGAACCAGAACATCGGACTTGCCCCATACTTCCGCACCGAAGCCAGCAAGTATTTGCTGAAGTGGTGCCGCGAGAATGGCTATGACCTGTATGCCGATGGTCTGAAGATCTATACTACCATCGACTCACGCATGCAGCGCTATGCGGAGGAGGCCGTGGAAGAGCATATGAAAGACCGCCAGAAAGAGTTCTTCTCGCACTGGAAAGGCCGTAACCCGTGGATCGACCGTCAGGGCAAGGAAATCCCGAACTACCTGCAAACTGCCATTAGGCGCACTGACCGCTATCGCAATCTTAACAGGCAATTTCAAGGCAATCAGGACTCCATTAACTATTACCTGAACAAAAAGATCCCGATGACCATCTTTACTTATGATGGTGAGAAGGAAGTAGAGATGAGCCCACTCGACTCATTGAAGCATTATAAACACTACCTGCAAACAGGCTTCTTGGCGATGGAGCCTCAAACAGGCCACATCAAGGCTTGGGTAGGTGGCATCAATTACAAGCACTTCAAGTATGACCATGTGAAACAGGGCGCTCGTCAGCCGGGCTCTACGTTTAAGCCATTCCTGTACACGGCCGCTATCGAAAATGGCTACTACCCTTGCTACGAAGTAATCGACACGCAGACCTGTATACCTTTGGGCGATGGCACCATGTGGTGCCCTAACAATGCTGACAACAAGTTCTCTGGCGAGAAATTCACGCTGCGCAAAGCCTTGGCGGAGTCTGTTAACTCGATCTCTGCCTTCTTGGTGAACAAACTAGGAGCTGAAACGCTGGTGAGAACGGCCAAGCGTATGGGTATAACCACACCGCTTGAGGCGAACCCTTCGCTTGCCTTGGGTGTGAATGACGTAACGCTTTACGACATGGTAGGCGCCTATGGTACTTTTGTAAACAACGGTACTTGGACCGAGCCGAATTTCATTACGCGCATTGAAGACAAGCATGGCAACGTGTTGCAAGAGTTTGTGCCGAAGACAGTTGATGCCTTGAGCGAAGAGACTGCCTATATGATGGTGCACATGCTGAAAGCCGCCGCTGAGCCGGGAGGAACCGCCTACTACGGTCTGCGCCACCGCAATGGCCTCAAGAATGAAATAGGCGGCAAGACAGGTACAACCCAGAACTACTCTGATGCTTGGTTCATGGGTATAACCCCTGATTTGGTAGCCGGTGCTTGGGTTGGCGGTGACGACCGTTCTATCCACTTCCGTACCATTGCTCTGGGGCAGGGTAACAAACTGGCCATGCCGATCTATGGAAACTTCATGCAGAAAGTTTATGCTGACAAGACGCTGGAAGTATCCAAGGACCCATTCCCTAAACCTTCTACGCCTTTATCGGTAGAATTAGATTGTTCTAAGTACAACAACGGCATGTCGGTAGACTCCCTGCAGCAGGATGAGTTCTACCAAGTACCTGCCCCGATCGACTTAGATGCTTTCTAATGAAAATTAAGCATGGCTGCAAACGAGAAGTTGCGGGAGAAGATTTCCCATTTACCACATAAACCGGGCATTTATAAGTTTTTTGATGATGAAGGCATCATCTATGTAGGCAAGGCGATTGACATAAGGAAGCGTGTTAGCTCCTATTTCAATCGCTCTGCCCAGCATAACAAAAAGACGCTTAAACTGATCTCCAAGATCAAGGACATCGAGTTCACTATTGTGGATACCGAAGCCGATGCCTTTCTGCTGGAAAACAACCTGATCAAACAATACCAGCCTAAGTATAACATCCTGCTGAAGGATGGGAAGACCTATCCTTACATTTGTATCGTGAATGAGCGCTTCCCAAGGGTGATCAGCACGCGCAACAAGATAAACGACGGCTCCCGCTACTTCGGCCCTTACCCGAGCGGTACTACCATGCACATCGTGTTGGACCTGATCCGGACGCTATACCCCCTGCGCACCTGTACCTATAACTTATCCCCTGAGAATATAGCCGCTGGTAAGTTTAAGGTATGTCTGGAATATCACATTGGTAATTGCAAAGGTCCTTGTGAGGATTTAGTAGATGAGACTACTTACAACCAATACATTGCCCAGATCAAGAGTATCCTTTCGGGAAACTTATCCATAGCTAAGACTTATTTTAAAGAACGAATGGCCACGGCTGCTGCCGAGTATCAGTTTGAAGTAGCACATCAGTATAAACAGAAGCTGGATATGCTCGAAGACTATCAGGCCAAGTCCACTGTTGTCAGCAACACGCTATCAAACATTGATGTCTTTACCATTTCATCCAATGAGAAGTGTGCATTTGTGAACTACTTAAAAGTAATGAATGGCTCTATCATCCAGACGCAGTCTCTGGAACTGCACAAAAAGCTGGATGAGTCGGATGAGGACTTGCTGGCTTCTGTGATCGTACAACTGCGCCATGAGTTTGAAAGTACTTCCCGTGAGATCATCACCAACATCGAACTCTCGCTTCCGCTTGATAACATTACCGTGACCCAGCCACAGATAGGGGATAAGCGCAAGCTGTTGAATCTTTCGCTCAAGAATGCCCTATACCTGCGCAAAGAGCGCGAGGGCAGGCAAGAGCAGAACAAGGGTCTTAGTGAGCAGCGAGAGATCCGAGTATTGGAAACCATGAAGAAGGATCTGCGCCTTACCGAGTTGCCTCGTCAGATCGAATGCTTTGACAATTCCAACTTTCAGGGTGATAATCCGGTTGCCTCGATGGTTTGTTTCAAAAATGGCAAACCTAGCAAAAAGGATTACCGACATTTTCATATCAAGTCCGTTGTTGGCCCCAATGACTTTGAGTCCATGTATGAGGTGGTAACACGTCGCTATAAAAGGCTTATAGAAGAGAATCAGCCGTTGCCGCAATTGATCATTATTGATGGGGGTAAGGGGCAATTGAGTTTTGCAGTCAAGGCGCTCAAAGATCTTGACCTTTGGGGAAAGATTGCGATCGTAGGTATAGCCAAGCGTCTGGAAGAGATTTTTTATCCGGGAGACAAACTACCGCTATATATCGACAAGAAGTCAGAGTCGCTAATGTTGATACAGCGTCTGCGCAACGAAGCGCACCGTTTTGCCATCACTTTCCACCGTTCCCGCCGCGATGCGGGCACTTTGAAAACTGAACTGACAGAAGTAAAAGGTATAGGCCCTACTACAGCTGATGCGCTGCTGCAGAAATTCAGATCAGTAAAGAAGTTAAAAGAACTGACTTTGGTGGAACTTACCGCTGAAGTAGGCCAGCGTAAAGCGCAGATACTTTACGACCATTTTCATGGTTCAGAAGGTCTTGCTTAGTTCGGCTATCTATTTGTTACTTTTTGTTGCTCTAAAAATTTCTCCCTTAAGCTTAGCCACTTTCCTGCTACATTACTTTTTGCGTTAGTTTCATCCAAGGATTGCTCTATGCTGATTTTGCCATTCTTCTAACTTTAACTAAACTGATTCTTCGTTGGTATTCATAACCTATTGGAATAAAAAAAGGGAGATCTTTTCAGATCTCCCTTTTCTATGATTGTCTTACAATTAGTAGCTCCACAAGCTATACTCATATTCGATGAGTGCTTCCAGTGCATCTTGCGCAGCCAAAAGGCCTTTCTTGCCACCACCGTAAATATCGCCCAATGCTCTGTCGCCCGGGTTAGAGATCTTTGTGATGTAAGAGCTGAACAGCCACAGATCGAACGCATCAGCCAAGTTTTTGTGCTGTGCATCGTTCTGAGCGTTGTACCAGATGGCAGTTTCAGGATTGTTTCTGAAAACCTTCACCAAATCACTCATTTTAAAGCTTCCTACCGTCTGCTCAAAACCCAGTGGATTAAGCGTTGATGGTACTTTAATGCTGATTGTCTGGATGTCATGGTACATACGAGAGCGCTTCTTATCGAAAACTACGTTCTCTTTCAACTCTAGCAGGTATAGCTGCTTTGCAAAGTATTCGTTGCTTACAGGAGCAGCATCTTGGGTAGCTTCTGCACCTAGGGCAGCACCCCAAGCATCCTCTTCTTCCTCTTCCTGACCAAAACCAGCCGCGATTTCCTCTTCTGTCAACCCACCGCCCATATCTTTGGCGGTCATGTTTTCAAGGAATTCTTCTCTGCTTAATGGCACATTTACTGAGTCTGTTTTGTAAGCCACCAACTCGCCGCTTTTGACAGCTTCGATCAAAATTTTGGTGATTTCTCTGTTTTCAGAAAACAGTGGTCTGTTTTGCTTTTCGCGCAAATCAATTTTACGCCATACTGTTTTCTTGAACAGAACGTCTGACTCTGGAATAGGTCTGGCTGATGGATTGCTTGACTGCGTGGTAGACACTTGCTGAGCCACTGCCCCGAAAGAGAACAATATACCCGCTGCTACACCTATTGCTTTTATTAGTTTCATACTCCTTGTAAGCTTCTAATCTTGTTAGTTAAGTGGTATTGTGAAGATACCGTCGCCTGCAGCATTTGCCGACACTGGGTTTCCTTGGTAATTAAGACGCTTTACTTCCATTACCTCGATTGTTACTCTGTCACCTTTTCCAGCTTTGGCCGCGAATCTGCTTAAGTCACCTTTAGGGCTTGAGAATTCTGCCTGATCTACTGGCTGCGAACCTCTTACCAAGAATGCTCTCCACTTTGTTACTCTGTAACGCGCTTCGTTAGGCAAAAATTGTTTGAAACCTTCTTCAGGAATCGCTTGTATCTCTACCGCTCTGATAGACTGAGCTGGGATACCACGCTTCTGATCAACAGGCTTGCCATTTACCAGTGTAGCAAGAGATGGACGAGGAATCGGACGTACTTTGAAAGTCTCAGTACCAATTGCATTGCCACCGCTGCTCACGTTGAGTTTCACCTCGGTAGAGTTCGGGATAATTGTAACCTGTCCTTTCTTAGCACCTTTGATGGCAGAACCACCTGCTGCAGAGAAACTAGGGTCGTAAACCGCACCAAGAGCTGGTACTTGTACGTTCAGTTCGTTAGCGCACTGGAAATAAAGTGCTTGAACGGAAGCTGACTGTACCTGAATAACTGGCTTCGCGACAATGTAGGTTTCTTCAACAGGCAGAACCTCTTTTTCACCATTTTTATCGATGATAACCTGACCTTTCCAAGTCTGCTTTGAGTTACCGTCTGCATCATAGTTAGAGGCAGCAGCTGTAAATTCTACTATACCTTTACCATCTACTACATTTAGAGGCTTACCATTATAAGTCATAGTTGGTGTTATGGCATCTGAAGAAGCTGCAATGAACATTTCTGCTCTATACTTTGTACCGGCAGCTACCGTCTTAGACTCAGCACGTGCCATCGCGAAGATTTTCTCAAACTTGATGATGTCAGCACCAACTCTCTGCGCAAGGTTCTGCAGGGCATCAGCTTCGTACTTCAAAACTTCCGCTTCTTTCTGAGAAAGCGTAGCCAGTGCAGCTACCAGTGGAGTCGCTTCGAAGTTCAGCTGCGCAAAGTCTTTGTTGCGCTGGCTACGGTCCTTAGATGCCATTGGGTCAGTCTTTCCATCACGAGCCAGTACTTCCGGCATGTTCGGGTTGTACTGCTTCATGAACTTCGCATAGTTGTTCAACCGTTGCTCTAAGTCATAAGCAGCGCCATTTTTAGCGCTTGCAGGTCCAATCATGTTGATGGCAACTAAATCCTCTGCACTTGGATTTGCGTATCCTGTTCCATCTTCATTCATACCGCCAGCTTTTTGTACGAGCATGTCACGGGTACTACGAATAAAGTTGACCAGTTCAGAGGTCTGTTGTCTTACAGCATTAGCGCTCTCGAGTACAACTTTGTCTTTGTCTCGGTTACCGCCTTCGCTGACCTTTGATTTAATATTAGTTACAACTCCGCTGTTATCTGTTATTGTCTTATCGTTTACGTCCTTAAGACTTTCATCGATAAACTGGAACTTTAACAGGATAGCAGAGTTCACTTGCAGGGCGAGAAGTGCGGTCAGTACTAAGTACATCATACCGATCATCTTCTGCCGTGGTGTCTCTTTTCCTCCAGCCATTTTATACTTAAATTACTGTTGTTTTCTTGTTGATTTAGGAATGCGTCGGAATTAACCTTTCATGGCTGTCAGCATGTTACCATACACTGTGTTCAGTGAGTGTAGGTTATGCGTCAACTTAGAAACTTCCTGCTTGAACTGCTCTGTGTCTTTGCTGGCATCAGTCAGGTTTTCCATGGCCATGCTCAAGTTGCCGTAGAACTTGTTCATTGCTTTCAGGTGGTTGTTGGCATCCTGAAGCTCCATTTCATAAACAGCGTTCAAAGCACCTAAGTTTCTTGTCATGCTCTGCACTTGGTTGTGGTACTCCTGTGCATCTGTTGTAGCACCTGCCATTTTAGAAAGTGCATCTGCTGTTGTAGCATAGGCTTCCGTGATGCGACCAAGCTGGTCACCGGCAGCTTGCACGCGCAGGCCGTACTCATTTGTTGCAGCAGTAGCTTGGCTCAAATCAGCCATCTGCGCAGCAGTCTCGCTCAGTCTGTTCAGACCAAGACCAAGTGTGTTGATGGTATCAGGCGTGATATCAGCATCACGCATCATTTTGTCAAGCTCTTTAGTAACTGACGTGTTATTTGAAGCTGTTGCAGGAATAAGAGCGTCTCCGGCATAGTCATCAGCAAGCTGAGGATATACTTTTGCCCAATCTGGATCATGCGGTTGTGGCTGGAATGCACTTAGCGCAAAGATCACGGCTTCTGTACCGAGACCAACGATCAGCATTATATCGGCACCTGGCCAGTGCTGAATTTTAAACAATGCACCAATAATTACGACTGCGGCACCAAGACCATACACTTTGGGCATCAACACGTCGTACAAGAAACTGCGACCTCTAGCTTTGCTCATTTTGTTTTCAAAAATTAATTGTGAACGATTGGGTATTATTTATAGATTTTTTAAATGGGGATGCTTCTAATTATCTGAATTCTCTTCCTGAAGAACGGCCAAGATAGATCATGGCATTACGGAAGCCGACATAAGATCGGGCTGAGTCCTGATATTCGAAGTTACGGGTACCAGTCTCAAGGAAATATGCAATATCTTTCCAAGAGCCGCCTCTTACAACTTTGCGAGGCTCATTATCATCATAGTATACAGGGTTCAAGTCCCAAGTAATTGGAACAGTAGCGTCAGCGTAAGCATCTTCGCACCACTCAGCCACGTTACCGGCCATATCGTACAGGCCATAGTCGTTCGGGAAGAACTGGGCTACAGGAGCAGTGTAAGTAAATCCGTCGCTGTAGTAGTCGCCACGGCCCGGCTTAAAGTTAGCCAGCAGACAGCCTTTTGCGTTACGCAGGTAAGGGCCGCCCCAAGGGTAGGTAGACACATCGCGACCGCCTCTTGCCGCATATTCCCACTCCGCCTCAGATGGCAGACGGAATTTTGGCATTGGCGCCATACCGTTATCGGCATTTGCTTGGTTTTTATGCTTGGTTCTCCAGTCAGAGAAGTACTTGGCTGCAAACCAGTTAACTCCCACAACCGGATACTCGTCAAACGCCGGGTGAGAGAAGTAGTACTCCATGAGTGGGTCACCCATGTGGTAGGTAAAGTCGCGCACCCACACCGTGGTGTCAGGGTATAGACTTGTCATTACAAAGTCCTCTCCAAGCACATCGATCGAGTCATTAACCATCACTTCGATGAACTGACGGTATTCGTTGTTTGTGATCTCGGTTTCATCCATGTAGAAGCCGCCTATTGTTACCTGCTTGTTCAGGTTGGCCATAGTTGCCGCAATGTCCTGATCAGCCTGACCCATGTGGAAAGTACCGCCCGGGCAGGCTACCATGCCGTAAGGTACAGCTTGTGGATTGTAGTCTGGTCGATCCTGTGCGCCTACGAGGTCGCCCTGAGGACCTCTTCTCAACCCACAACTCGCAAGCAGTACCACCGCCAAAGCGAAGGAAGACAGCTTTAATAGTTTGTTCATGATGACTTTGGAAAAAGTAAATTTTTTAGCAATGATTTATGCCCACTATTTCTGGTGTAGCAAATATATTGAGATTTAGAAATAAAACAAAAACAATTAAATAAGTGCCTTATTAATAATTTTTGAACGGTACAATATCAAGATTATTATACCATATCGACATTATTTTAAGTGTATTTTTTCAAGAATACAGCTTTTCAGCGATAAATACAATACTAAAAAAATTTATTTAGTGAAGTTGTAGCGAGGGGTTCGCACTGGCGGCCTAAACCTAACAACTGGTTCAGGTAATCTATAGGAAACCATCACTTCATGTGATGTTGGGGCTTTCGCTTCTCTGTTAAATGTAGTGAGGTCTAATGCATATCCTACCCGCAGCGCGTTGTCCTGCAACATCGCTATACCCACAAGCGCACTAACAGCTTCTTGGTGACGATAATTCAATCCGCCCCAATATTTTTCGTCAAAAGTGACACGGGCGCCCGCATCAAACGAAAAAGTTTCTTTGTCGTGCTTCAAGAGGGCGGTCGGGGTGACCACCAGTTGGTTGGTAAGCGGCAAGTGGTAGCCGCCCGTTACATAGATGTGGTTTTCGCCCACCACACGTCCGTTTCCTGTGTTACCGGCGTCTATAAACTCATAGCTGGAGCGCAGCAGGTTGGTCACTCCGGCTCCCGCATAAAACTGCTCCGACTCATACCAGAGCCCGGCACCCATGTCGTATTTCGTATCGGCACTATTGAACGGCACGCTCGGGTCACCCTCGTCTATGGCGCGGTAACTTCCCTTTCTGATATTGTTAATATTGCCTTGAACGCCCACGCCTAGCTTGCCCTCGCCGATGTTAAGATGAAACGAGTATGAAAGGGCCGCCTGCTGAATGCGCGTGTTAGCGATCTGGTCCTGCACGAGGGTTATACCTAAGCCACCTTTCAGGAGCCTTACCGGAGTGTGGGCTGTTAAGAGTAGCGTGCGTGGCGAGCCGCCATCGTCGAATGTGGCATCGTAGTTAAGCCACTGGTAGCGGTAGATCGACTGCACCTCCGGCCGGTTGGTTATGCCGGCGTAGGCCGGACTGATATACATGCCATTGAAACCATAGTGGGTAAACTGAGGCTGTTGCTGCGCCCACGTGGTGAGGTGACAGACAAACAGCAACAATACGGCAGGTATAATCTTTTTCATAGGCTACTGCAAAAAGCAAGAAAGCACTGGACGGTTTAAAGCCAGAATTGAACCAAATATATATATTAAACAGTAAAACGCAAAAGCAAGTAGTTGGTTGATTCTACTTGCCTTTGCGTTTTTGTGTTTCCTACTCTGCCTTTTTAAGGCGATATTATTTTTTCTGGTTCTGGATGTACACCTCAATAGCACCCGTCATAGACGGCGCATTCGGCATAGGTGCCTCTATATCCAACTCCAGACCGGCATCGCGCACTGCTTTGGCCGTGGTTGGGCCGAATGCCGCAATGCGTGTGTTGTTCTGCTTAAAGTCAGGGAAGTTGATAAACAACGAAGTAATTCCTGACGGACTGAAGAAAGCGATACAGTCATAGGTCACATCGTCCAAATCTGATAGGTCGGCAGCCACCGTTTTATAGATAACAGCCTCGGTGTGCTTTATCTTGTTGGCTTGCAGAAACCCTGGAATATCATCTTTGCGGATGTTAGAGCAAGGATACAGAAACTTCTCGTTCTTGTGCTTCTTGATCACCTCAAAAAGATCCTTTGCCGTTTTTTCGCCTACAAACAATTTGCGCTTGCGCAGCGTGATGTATTTCTGCAGGTAGTAAGCCGTCTGGTCAGAAATACAGAAGTACTTCATATCAGCAGGCATTTCGATCTTACTCTCTTGGCAAATTCTGAAAAAGTGATCTACTGCGTTGCGACTGGTGAAGATAACAGCCGTGTGGGCAAGTATATCCACTTTGTCTTTGCGGAACTCTTTATAAGAAACAGGCTCCACCTCAATAAACGCTCTGAAGTCTACCTTGATGCCGTACTTCTCGGCTATAGAGAGGTAGGGTGAGTTATCGGTAGTAGGCTGCGGTTGTGTTACAAGTATGCTCTTAATCGGAACACTGTGTCTTTCAGGGTTTGCCCAAGCCTTTTCTTTACTTTCAGCCATAGAGTACGGTAGTCTGTTATAATATTGTAACCTGCCACATCCGCTCGTCACGCAAATTTGTGTTTTTAAAAGTTAAACACGATGAATTTTAGCATTACGGCAAGCGGAATCACTTCTGTGGCGCAAAGGTAAGAAAATAAATGCAAATTTATCACAGAAGTCTTCTTATTTACTGTCACGAACACCCGAACAATGGTGATTACCAGCACTAAAAGCACCGCCATGCTCGAAATGGTGAGCAATGTGTCAGGGGCCGCTTGGTTTAGGGCCAGATAAAGCAACATGATAACTGGCAGAAACAAGCCCAGAAACAGCAGAGAACGCAGAAACTCACCGAATTGAAGCTGAACGATCTGCTCCAACCCGAAAATGTAACCCATTACTTTCAAGAAAAGGTATTTTATCAGGATAACCGAGAAAATCACGAAAGTATAGAACAGAATCTTAGTCGTGATTGCTGACTCCGAAACGGGGAACAGGCGGTTGAAAATGCGGATGTGCTGCACATTGGTGTGGATGGCGGCAATGAGCAGGGCCAACGAAAGCGAGAAGACCAGAATGAACAGCATACTCGACCAAGTACTAAGGGGCTTGGTCAAAATCCCCTCTTCCAGCGTCTTCGTGCGCCAGAAAGACTGCAGCCCAAAAACAGCATGGAAATCGGAGGGGAATGTCGTTTTAAGCCCACCGTAGAGCAGGCCGATCAAAAGCATAAAGATGATAAAGGCGTTCTGATTGACGTACTCCCGCAAACGAACGGAGAAGCTCCCCTGCATTTCTGGGTTACTATTAAGCTCAGTTTGCACGCGGTTCCGAAAGGTGCCCACATTCGGCTGCTGCGACGGATGCCACACAGAGAGCAAGTGCCGCCCGTTAACCGGTTTCACTTCTTTGCCCCATAAGGAAAGGTCAAAGGTGTAGGACGAGGTGGAGTCGGCGGTAAACACCAACTGATTGTTGAGAAAGATACACAGGTCTTTCTTTGCCGTGAACTCGATCACAAAAGGCTTGGTAGGGGCAATGGCGACCCACTGGTGCACGGCGGCATACCCCGTATGCAGATTGGCGGCATAGGGCACAAGATCCCCTGAGCCGGCATCGTATACCTGCCAGTCACCGGTTAGGGTGTTTTTCTGCTCGAGTGGCAGCACCTGCGCCCGTAGGGGCCACGCCAACACTAAAAACAGCAGGAGCAGTCCTAAGCTATACCTTGTGCGATTTATATAAAACACGTTCAGAGGATCGTAAGCAGGATGTATACCTTAAGAATGCAGCACACCCTGCATTTGGAGCATGCTAATGTCGATGAGGTGATCCTCGGTGATGGAATCAGGCACGAAGACAAAGCGCTTGTCATAGATCTTGCCGTCAATGTAATAGCTTACCCAATATTCGTTGTTCAGCTTGAATACCGACGGATCGATCACCTCTACCTGTACAAAGCTCTTGGGCTCCACACGCTCAAACATGTGACGCAGCACCGATGTCTTTACCTCTTCATCTTTGATGATACCATAGCCTTTGGATGTAACAAACACATTGTCGAGCGCCACGCTATTGTAGTTGATGAGGTATACGTTCCAAGTACGCTCTTCCGGAATATCGCCTGTGGCGGCAATCGCAACGGCCACACCTTCTACCGGGGTGAAATCAATATCTTTTTTCATTTACTCTTTTGTGATAGTCGCCTCGAAAAGCTCCGATAGGTGGCGCAGCAGTTTTTCTTCCACCTCCGCTATCGGCAATTCGCGGCCCAGTTCTTTGGCCAATGAGGTCACCTGTTTATCGGTGATGCCGCATGGCACGATGTTGTTAAAATAGTCTAAGTCGGTGTTGATGTTGAAGGCGAAGCCGTGCATGGTCACCCAGCGGCTGCACTTCACGCCCATCGCACAGATCTTGCGCGGGTTCTTCTGTTCCACGTGGTCCAGCCAGACACCGGTCAAGCCCGCTATGCGCCCGGCCTCTAGGCCGTAGTCTTTCAGGGTCAGAATAATGGCCTCCTCCAGAAAGCGCAAGTACTTGTGTATGTCCGTGAAAAAGTGGTCCAAGTCCAGAATAGGGTAACCCACAATCTGACCGGGGCCGTGATAAGTGATATCGCCACCGCGGTTGATCTTGTAGAACGTGGCACCTTTTGCCTTCAGCCCTGCTTCGTTGATGAGTAAATTGGACTCATGTCCGCTCTTGCCCAAGGTATACACGTGCGGGTGTGAGCAAAATAACAGGTAGTTCGGGGTCGTCTGCTGTGCTTCAGGTTCTGCATTGCGGTTGCTGGCCTTCATATCCAGAATACCCGTAAAAAGCTTATCCTGATAGTCCCACGCCTCTTTGTAGTCGATCAGACCCAAGTGCTCAAACTTTATCGTTTTGTTCTGTACCACGTTGTTTCTTTTGAAATTGACACAAGCATCAAGCCGTCAGGCGTAAGACTTTATACCTGCAGCTGTCCTGAAACATGTGTTTAACCAATGCTAAGCTGGTTCATCATCAAGGTATAGCGGAGTTAAACAACTCGCTTTCACCAAATTTCCTCAAAGATACTGCTGTTAGGGGGCATACGCAAACAGGGCGCTATACCTATTGGCTATACCTTCAAGAGAAAACCCCGATAGATGCTTTTTAGTTTAAGGCAAGGAAAGCCAGTTTATGACGACACCACAAGCCCCACATCTTTCTACCGGATTCAACGGCGAGGACCTCGCCACCGACCACCTGCGCGAAAAAGGCTATCGCATTCTGCAGCGTAACCTCCGCATGGGAAAGGCTGAGATCGATATCATTGCCCGCAAAGACGATTTACTGGTGTTTGTGGAAGTGAAAACCCGAACCAATGACCATTTTGGCTACCCGGAGGAGTTTGTCAACCGTCGAAAACAGCGCATGATCCTTAACGCGGCTGATTCTTACATTCAAAAAGCAGGCTGGCAGGAGGACATCCGGTTTGATATTATCGCGATCACCATGACGAACCCGCCGGAGCTGTTTCACATCGAAGACGCTTTTCATTAACGTGCCGAGGCCCGTTTGTCCAGCTTGTCCTTTTCGAAAATCAGGGTGCCGTGTCGGTCGTACTGCTTCACAAGGTATGGCTCCATGGCGGGCTCGTAAGGCGTTTTAGGATACTGGTACTCGTACTGGCGACGGGCTCTGAAATCGAAATGCTTGACCCAGACGCCTACTTTGCGGCCTTTCTGATACTGACCGGTCCATTCCAGTTGCCCGTTCTCGTAGAAGCGGTAGTACGTGCCCTGTACCTCACCATAGGCGTAAGGTATAACTTCTTTTATTTTCTTGGTGCCTTCATAGTAGGTCACCACGGCATCGCGCAGGAAGCCTTTTTCGAAATGCTCTTTGGATAACAGAATGCCGTTGCGGTTGTAGCGTTCCCAGCGCAGGTGCTTCGTGCCGACAAAGAAATAGCCTTCTTCTACTACTTCGCCTCCCAATTCCTTTTTATAAGCGCCATGTAGCACCTTATGTTGATCGGGGTCTACCTCATTTCGGGTTTTGTAGAGCTTACGCTTTTTGATGTCGTAATAGAACTTCTCAGGAGCGTAAGGATCCGGTTCTTTGTGCTCTACCAAGTAGCTAAAGGTTTCTACCACTTCACGGTCACCGCGGCCACCGGACTTCACAAAGCCACGCGACACTCTATCGCCCATGAAATAGCGCTTGTCAGCTTTTCTCTTGCGTTTTTTCTGATGTTTCTCTTCTACCTCTTCAGCCTCACCGGTCTCCATCGATGGCTTGGCCGTATCCGCCAAAGCGATGGCCTCAGCTTTGGCACTCTGCTTCAGGGCGGCGCGGGTCAGGTTATAGTCGCTGTTGTAAGCGTTCGGTTTGCAGCCTGCAAGCCCCACAACCAGCAATAAACCAAGCCAGACAAGATGAAGAAAGTGCTTCATGGTATAAGTTTGAATCAATGCGCTTTGAATGGTGAATGGACAGAACCTTTTCTAAGCAACGTAAATATGCTTAAAATTCATATACCGGCCAACCCGCCAATGAGTTTAGCCAATATAACTTTTCGTCGGGCGGCTTAGTTCACAAGTAAGGCTACCCTAAAGCAAAAAGCGACACCCAGCCGGGTGCCGCTTTTATGCTTTAAGTATAATTATGAAAAGCAATGCTATTCTTTATCGATCAGGTCCACGCTGCGCTTCACGAAGGCAGTCAGGGCTGAGCCGGACAACATATTCTGCGACAACAATGCCAAATCAAAGGCCTGACGGGCAATGCGCTCCTTGTTGTCATCCTTCGCCTTGAGTATGCGCTGGTTGATGCTGTGGTTCGCATTGATGGTCACGTTGTAGGTATCTGGCATGTTACCCATGAACATCATACCGCCACCGCCGGCTTTACTCATGTCCTTCATGCGGCGCATGAATTCCGGCAGCGTGATGATCACCGGGGCATCGTCCGGAGCCATCGGGGCCACTTCAACCATCATGTTCTGGTTGTTGATAGCAGCCTCGTAGATCTTCTTCAAGTCTTCTTTTTCGGTGTCGTTCAGCACACTGTCTTTGGCCTCGTCTTTTTCGATCAGTTTGCCGATCGTTTCAGAGTCCACACGCTTCAAGGTCGTTTTCTCAAGTTTCTGCTCCAGCATACCGATAAAGTGGCTGTCAATGACAGAGTCTAGCTTTAGCACGTCGTAGGTGCGGTTATGGGCTGACTCCACAAAAGCGTGCTGCTTGTCGGCATCGGTGGTATAGAGCAATACCAGCTGACCGTTCTTGTCGGTCTGGTTGGCTTGGGTCAATGCCTTGTACTCCTCCAAGGTATAGTACTTGCCTTCGGTGTTCTGCAAGAGCACAAAGTCTTTGGCTTTCTCATAGAACTTGTCGTCGCTCAGCATGCCGTACTTCACGAACACGTTGATGTCCTCCCAGTTGGTCTCAAAAGCTGTGCGGTCTTTCTTGAAGATATCGTTCAGCTTGTCAGCCACCTTCTTCGTGATGTAGGTGTTGATTTTCTTAACGCTGGAGTCAGCCTGTAGGAAAGAGCGGCTCACATTCAGTGGAATGTCCGGCGAGTCGATCACGCCGTGCAGCAACATCAGGAACTCCGGCACCACGTCCTTCACTTCGTCGGTAATGAACACCTGACGGGAATATAGCTGGATCTTGTTACGCTGTATCTCGAAGTCGTTTTTCAGTTTCGGGAAGTAGAGTATACCTGTCAGGTTGAACGGATAGTCCACGTTCAGGTGAATCCAGAACAATGGGGCCTCTGAGAATGGGTACAGCTCTTTGTAGAAGTTCTTGTAATCCTCGTCGGTCAATTCAGACGGCTGCTTGGTCCAGATCGGGTTCGGGTTGTTGATGACCTCGCCCTCGAACTCCACCGGCACCGGCAGGAACTTGCAGTATTTGTCAAGAATGGTACGGATGCGGGCTGTCTCCAAGAATTCCTCTGAATCGGAAGCCACGTTCAAAATCACGTTCGTGCCACGGTCTTCTTTATGCGCCGGGGCGATTGCAAACTCTGTGCTGCCGTCGCAGGTCCAGTGCGCTGACTCAGTTTCGTCTTTGTAAGATTTGGTAACGATCTCCACACGGTCGGCCACCATGAAGGCCGAGTAGAAGCCCAGACCGAACTGACCGATGATTTGGTTCTGCTCACCGGCGTCTTTGTAATGCTCCAAGAACTCAGATGCGCCCGAAAAGGCAATCTGGTTAATGTATTTCTTGATTTCCTCGGCCGTCATACCGATACCATTGTCAGAAATCGTGATCGTGCGGGCATCTTTGTCTACCTTCACTACCACTTTCAGCTCACCCAAATCGCCTTTGTACTCACCGATGGCGGACAGGCGCTTCATTTTCTGGGTGGCGTCCACGGCATTACTCACGAGCTCACGCAGAAAAATCTCGTGGTCGGAGTAAAGGAACTTCTTGATAATCGGGAAAATGTTTTCGGTGTGAATCGAAATATTACCTCTTTCTTCCATGTGCTATACTTTTAAAATCTATATTTTAATAAGTGATGTCTTCGAAATCAGTGCCTTGAATAGGACAGTGGTTTTCCTGCTCAAGCGCTTTCAAATCCTGTTCCACAGGTGCAGAAGCAACGCATTTGTGACAGGTTGTCAGAAAACATCTGCTATACCTTGCACGTTAAGCATCACACAGGTATAAAACTTGTTGTTTTGGCATGATTCTTCCTATCTGTTCGCCACATGCGCGAACCAGAACAGGCGAATTGTTTGTTTGTAAATGCAACAATGTTTAAAAAACGATTATCTTTGTTTTGATTGACCGACTATAGGTGTACCGTTTCACGACATATATCGCCCTCTTTCTGCTGTTGCTGTTCACGCGTGCCATGGTGCCGGACCAGTTACTGCTCAGTCTGCATAGCCATGCCCATACCGAGCATAGCCACTTAGTAGGCGACCATAACAAGGCGCATGTCGAGAAGAAACACAATCACTGTCCGGTCGAAGACCTGTTTGGAGCGCCTTACCAAAGCGCAACCGAAGTCTATACCTTCCAAGAGCCTTCCTTTTTGCCGGAGCATACCGCACGGTATACCGATAATCTGGCATTTTCTTCAAATGCACGCCTAACGCTGCGCGGCCCGCCTGCCGTGGCTTAATTTCCTATCCCTTTAAATCAGCTTAGCATACCCATTGCCCTTGTTGGCTTTCGTGCACTGCTGTCTGGTTTACCATTGTTTTTTATTGACCTGCGTGAGTCCTATACCTGCGGTTGCCTTTTTTTGCAATCATGGTGTGTGGTGCTTACTATACCTTATACCTATACAGTGTTCAAAACCATTTTTTTTAACACGCTGCTGGCGTGGCTGCTGCTGTTAGCGGTCGGCCCGGCCTTAGCGCAGGGGCAAATGTTCACGGACGGCGACGATCCGGAGCAGGACTGCGGCCTGACGCTTTCGGGCAAGGTGCTGGATCACGATACCCGTGAGCCACTCATCGGCGCGACTATTTACATAGAAGAGCTGCAGCGTGCCACCTTATCGGATGAGTACGGAAACTACCACTTCCACCATTTGTGCCGTGGAAGCTATACGCTGAAGATCACCTACATCGGGTACACGCCGGAGCAGCCTTCTGTGAGGATGACGACTTCCACAGTGCGTAACCTGACGCTGCACATCGATGCGCGGCAGCTGAGCGTGGTAGAAATCACGGGCAACCGCTTGACGGAAGAGGCGCAGTCCAGCGCTTCGCTTTCGGGCAGGGAACTGGAGGCTACCCGCGGCCTTTCGCTGGCGGAGTCGCTCAGAAACCTGTCGGGTGTTTCTACTATTCAGACTGGCCCTACCATCTCCAAGCCGGTGATTCACGGTTTGCACGGTAACCGCATCCTGCTGCTCAACAACGGTGTGCGTCACGAGGGGCAGCAATGGGGTACGGAACATGCTCCCGAGATCGATCCTTTTGTAGCGTCTGAGATGAAAGTAGTGAAAGGAGCGGCCGGCGTGCGCTACGGCGCTGATGCCATCGGCGGTGTAGTGATCGTAGAGCCGAGGGCCCTGCCTGACTCGGCTGGCGTAACCGGCGAACTGAACCTGCTGGGCTCGACCAACAACTACCAAGGAGGCGTTTCGGCGACGTTGGAAGGCAAGCCGACAAGCCAATCGCCTTTCAGCTGGCGCCTGCAAGGTACGGCCAAGCGTGCTGGCAATGCCCGAACGGCAGATTACTACATGCACAACACTGGCTTCCAAGAAATGAATTTCTCGGCAGCACTTGGGTATAAGAAAGAAAACTACGGAACGGAGGTATTCTATAGCCAGTTTAACACGAAGCTGGGTATATTGAGAGCCGCCCACGTCGGCAATATTACGGACCTTTATGCCGCCATAGAGCGCGAGCGACCTTTGCAGATCCGCGAGGACTTCAGCTACACCATTGAGCGGCCTTACCAAGACGTGACGCACCACCTGCTCAAAGCCAAGGCTTTTATGAACACGGGCAATGCGGGCAGGCTGGAGTTGGTGTACGGTTTGCAGCGTAACCTGCGGGAGGAGTATGACACGCACCGCTTCACGGGCAATAACCCGCAGCTTTCGCTGGCCATTACCACCCAGATAGCTGAGGCGATATGGGAGCATGCACCAGTGGGTAACTTTACAGGTTCTGCAGGTATCACGACTATTTACCAGAACAACACCTACGGGGGCCGCTACTTCATTCCGTACTTCCGCAATTTCACATCTGGCGCCTTTGTGACCGAGACGTGGCGCAAGGACAAACTGCAGCTGGAGGGCGGGGTTCGCTACGATTACAAAAAGCTCAACATTACGAAGCGGGAGCGAAACAATGACGTTATCCGTCCGGAGTACCAGTTCCACAACATGTCCGGTACGTTGGGGGCTTTGTACGATGTGGGTTACCACCTGACTTTCGGGCTGAGCGCGACCTCGGCGTGGCGGGCACCGGGAGCTAACGAACTGTTCAGCGATGGCATTCACCATGGCACGGCCAGCTACGAGATCGGCGACCGCAACCTGAATGCGGAGCAGGCCTACAACTTGGAGGGCTCGGTGACTTACTATGGCAACCCGCGCCTGAACGGCAAGCTTACCCTGTACAACAATTACATCAACAACTACATTTACTTGGTGCCGCTGCCCGACAGACCGACCCTCACCATCAGCGGGGCTTTCCTGACATTTGAGTACCGGCAGACCGATGCGATTATGCGCGGGGCGGATCTGGACTTGGAATACAGGTTTTCACCCAAGCTGTTGCTTGAGTCGCGAACTTCCATTGTGCGGGGAATCAACCGCAATTTGGATGACCACCTGATCTGGGTGCCCGCCGACAGGTATAGGAACGTGCTCCGCTACGAGCCAGGCAAGCTGGCAGGTATAGGCAACCTGACCGACACCTACTTTGCGCTGGGCGGCACTTATGTGGCCGAGCAGACCAGAGTGCCTACCAAGGGCGACTTCGACCCGATGGACCCGCCGGCAGACTACTTCCTGCTTAGCTTGGAGGCCGGCACGACGGTACGCATCGGCAAACAGCCGGTGGAGCTGGGCATTACGGGCACTAACCTGCTCAACACCGCCTATCGCGACTACCTGAACCGACTCCGGTACTTTACTGACGACATGGGCAGCATGCTACTGTTCCGCGTGAAACTTCCGCTGAATTTCAGTGGCCGCTAAGCCTGTCTCTTCTTTATCAAATCATTTTAAGTTTTTAAAAAATCATCTAAATACGAATCATCATGAACAAAATATTCAGACCATACTTGACACTTGCACTCGCTGGCTCTCTTCTGGCATTCACTTCATGCGACGACCATGGAGATGAGCCACATAGCCACGAAGAAGGGGAACTGATTACGACAGTAACACTTACTATGACTCCACAAGATGGCGGCACGCCTATCACGGCCACTTACCGCGACGTTGACGGCAGGGGTGGCGATGATCCTGTGATGACGCCTGCCAATGTAGTGCTACAGGCAGGCACTGTGTATAACACCAACATCACACTGATGGACGACTCACATGACGCGGAGGATCTCACAGCCGAGATCAGAGCGGAAGGCGCCGAGCATGAGCTTTTCTTTGAGCCTTCACCCGCAGGGCTAGTTACGGTAACGAAAACCGACCGTGACAGCAACAACCGTCCAATCGGTCTGGAAAGTACTATCGAAACCTCGCAAACTGCGCAAGCAGGCACGCTTCACGTGGTGCTCAAGCACCAGCCGGGTGGCCTGAAAACAGATAACAGTACAGTCAATACCGGTGAAACAGATGTGGATGTAACCTATTCAATCACGCTCCAATAAACAGGTATAGCAATAGAAACGGACATCAGCCATGGTGTCCGTTTTTTTACAACTTAAGCTTACCATCATGTAAATAGGTGCTTTTCAAGTAGATCAGATGGACAATTACGTATGGATAAATGGTATAAATTCGGATATTAGCCGTATAGCCATAGGGCAAATCCGGATGACCTGTCGTACATTTGTGTAAAATTGTCTATACTTATATTTTAATTTATAATTATTATCACGAAATATTAATTTGTATGAACAAGCTATTGAGACCGTATCTCGCGTTTTTGCTGATGGGAACCCTGCTATTTACCACTTCCTGCGACGACGATGATCCGGATCCGATTGATGAGGGCGAAGTAATTACGACCGTTACACTATCGCTCGTTGATGATGGCAAAGGTCAAGATGCAGAAGCGACTATCCGCAACACCACTGGTAACAATGTGCAAGATGCCCCGCTTACGCTAAAGGCTAATACAACCTATAACGCCACTATTACCCTTTCGGATGAGAGCAAAACACCTGCTGTAGATAGAACGCCTGAGATTAGACAGAATGGCAATGAGCATTTGTTCATCTACAACTACAACTCATTGACTAATGATACAGACATGAATGTGCAAATCACTGACATGGATGCTAACAACCGTCCTGTTGGATTGGAAGCGACGGTCACAACTGGTGCAAACGCTGGAACAGGCAAACTGCAAGTAGTGCTGAAGCACCAGCCGGGAGGCCTCAAAACAGGCGCTTCTATTGCCGGTGAAACCGATGTGGAAGTTGACTTTGATGTGATCATTCAATAACTAAGGTATATCTACAGTAAATTAAAAAGACCGCAGCGGGCTATACCTGCTGCGGTCTTTCGCTTTTATACCTACGCCTCTTATAGCCTACATCTGCAGCGAGCTCTATACCTGTTTAGCGGCGCACCTGCTGCCCCATCAGCATTTCAATGGTCTTGCCAATCCGTTTAGACCGCGTGTCGGGATGCTTGGCTGCCTGTATGGCCAGCACATGCTCTTTGCGGTGGGTGAAAGCCAGCTTTTCGAATGTTTCCAGTAAACCTACCGATTCCAGTGCCTCACGCAGGTCTTGCGGAATTTCCACAGTGCGGGTCTTTCGGTCTATACCCGGTGCATCCACCCCAAATTTGGACGGCGTGCTTCTTTCTGACTCGTGCTTGAAACGCAGCGATGACCATATATCATCCACCGCCACTTGCCTAACCGGAGCATAACCTAAGTCCGATACCGCTTCCCAGCCATGATCGCGGTTCAGGTCCGACTTTATACCAGAGGTCTTCTTGGGATAAGCCACCCAGAACAAACCATTGCGCTTAAGTGAGGGCACGGCCATCGGCACATAGTAGTTCAATTCTCGACTGTTGGTAGCGAATACCTGCACGGCATCATAAGTTGTACCTATGGCAGGGGTCGTATGCACTTCCATACCTTGGACTTGCAAAGCCTCGGCTATACCTGTCGGTGCGTTAAGCACCAGCACCTGCCACCCTGATTTGAATTGAAGTTTCTTACCAATATCCTGCATGGTTTTATCTAATTGAATTCTGAACTCTAATCTAAGAGAAATCATCAAAAGATAGCACCTCTAAGGCATAGTCTTTCATAGTTATCGGCAAAACGCTATATTTAAAGCTGTCATACCCTGAACCTTATGCCCACCCTGCAATCATCCCCTCAAAAGCATTACCTCTTCAACACAGCCGTCATCGTAGCGGCTCTCGGCTATTTTGTGGATATCTACGATCTCGTGCTGTTCAGTATTGTGCGTATACCCAGCCTGCAGTCGCTGGGCGTAACCGACCCGAATGCACTGCTGGAAGACGGGGTAATGCTCCTGAACATGCAGATGGCAGGTATGCTCGTGGGCGGTATCGCGTGGGGTGTGCTTGGCGACAAGAAAGGCAGGCTTTCTGTTTTGTTCGGCTCTATCTTTCTCTATTCCATTGCCAACATACTCAACGGTTTTGTAACGACCATCCCCATGTATGCGGTACTGCGCTTTGTAGCGGGTGTGGGGTTGGCAGGTGAGTTGGGTGCAGGTATAACGCTGGTATCAGAGGTGCTGCCTAAAGAGAAGCGTGGCTATGGCACCATGGTAGTGGCTACAATAGGTATATCCGGGGCCATACTGGCAGGTATAGTGGGCGAGTACTTTGGCTGGCGGACGGCTTACTTTATAGGTGGTGGGCTGGGTATGCTGCTGCTCTTGCTGCGGGTGGGGGTATACGAGTCGGGCATGTTCAACAACTTGAAGCAGACCAATGTGACTAGGGGTAATTTTTTGTCGCTCTTCACCAATGCCAAACGTTTCTGGAAATACCTGAAATGCATCCTGATTGGTGTACCGATCTGGTACGTGGTGGGAATTCTGATCACTTTCTCGCCTGAGTTTGGGGTGGCACTGGGTGTAAAAGACACGGTGTCGGCGGCACGAGCTGTTTCCTTCTGCTACCTCGGTTTGGTGTTCGGTGATTTTGCCAGTGGTTTCCTGAGCCAACGCTTCCAGAGCCGCCGCCACATTGTGCTGGCCTTTTTGCTGCTCACCGGTATTTTTATTGGCATATACCTAATGGGCCGGGAGTTCAGTCTGACCGCTTTCTATACCCTGTGTGTAGCACTGGGTTTTGCAGGGGGCTACTGGGCTGTGTTTGTAACCATAGCGGCTGAACAGTTTGGCACCAACATCCGGGCTACTGTCACTACCACCGTTCCTAACTTCGTGCGGGGCGCGGTGGTACCGCTCACCATCGCCTTCACCTACCTAAAAGACGGCGTCGGGCTGGTACCGGGTGCTATACTGCTCGCCGTGCTTTGTCTGGCCATCGCTATCTACTCCATCCTGACGCTGGACGAAACATACGGCAAGGACCTGAACTACATGGAGCCATTGTAACGGCTGGCAGGCAGATGCTTTTCAGGTATAGCGGTCTGCTTTTTTACAAATATTAAAACCTATACCTGACAAAAAGCTGCTAAAATCGTAATTTTGAGTATGATTATATACAACGTAACCATTAACATCGACAACAGTGTGGCCGAGGAGTGGCTGGACTGGATGAAGAGCACGCACATACCAGAGGTAATGGCCACTGGCTATTTCCTAAACAACCAGATCGCCCGCCTGCTGCACGAAGAGGACAATGGCGGCACGACCTATGCCGTGCAGTACACCTGCCGCAACTTAGAGGATTTGGAAGAATACCAACGCGACCATGCGCCCGCCCTGCAGGCCAAAGTGCTGGAGCGCTATCCGGAGAAGTTTGTAGCTTTCCGTTCTTTGCTTGAAATTGTAAGCAGGGATGCAGAGCGTGAACTGTAAGCTAGTTCAATCAAAATTAAAAGAGGCCCGTGCTATATCTTAGCACGGGCCTCTTTTATTACCCTTGTTGCCGCACTAAGCGCTTTGCCAAGTCATAGTGAGACCGAAGCAAGAACTACACCTTAATCAGCGGTATAAGCCTTGATCTGCTCTTCAGTTAGGTTGCAGTTGAACCACTCCCCGCTCAGGTCGGCACCTATTTTTTTGTAGAAAGCGATGGCCGGCTCGTTCCAGTCCAGCACCTGCCACTTCATGCGCTTGGCGCCAATCTCTTTGGCTTCGCGGGCTACGGCATTGAACAGCATTTTGCCGATGCCGCTGCGGCGCAGGCGCTCGGTCACGATCAGATCCTCTAAGAAAAGCATCTTACCTTTCCACGTGGAATAGGCAATATAATACAGCGCTATACCTACTATACCCTGCTCAGTCTCGGCCACGAAGAACTTAAAGATCGGATTTTCGCCGAAGCCATCCCACTTCATATCTTCCAAAGTATTGGTCACCTCGTCGGGTGCCTTTTCGTATATTGCCAACTCTTTGATTAAGTCATGTACCTGCGGTAGATCGTCTATAGTTCCTTTTCTGATGTTTAGCATGTGTGTATTGTCTGAATCAGGATTTGTAGGATTTTTAAAAATTTTCAGGGTTAATAATGTCTGAGAGAACGTGTTGACCTCACAGTGTCTTCCAGCCCCATAAGGCAATTTGCGCAATGCCCTACTGCAATTTAGCTTAAAATTTTAGGAGACCTTTACTTTCTGACTTTATACCTTCGAACCTTCTAACACTCAAACTTCGTTCTGGCCTGCACCAGTTCTTTTCCCGTTTCAGCGCTTGTGAGCTTGTGCAGGAATATGTCAGCTGCTTCAGCTGGTCCTGCGGTGGCTACTACCGTGTCGCCGAGGGTACTTTCGGCCTTAAAGATAATGTCTATTTCTGTTAGCTGCTGCTTTTCAAGAATATCCGTCGGAAGCGTTTCGAGCACCCATTGCAGATAGCGCGTGTTGGTGACGTGGCGGTTCAAGTCTATGTCGTGCCAGCGTACAGGCATGTGCTGCTCATAACTGACCTGCTCCAGTTGTGGCAGTTTCCCCTTTGCAAAAGGCAGCGGCTCCTGGCCCGGCACCACCTCTACAGCCGTGATAAAATCAGGCACCGATACCATTTGGCGCTTCACCACATCCATTACCAGCCACACGCTAGTAGCTTGTCCCAAGAGTTCACGGTCGACGCTGTACACCCTAAAGTCGCGGTGCAGGAACACCCGCTCACGACCTGAGGCCCACGTCTCGACCATAATCTTTTCGCGGTGTTTCGGATAGCGGAACATCTCTACGCGCATGCGCTGCAGCACCCATGTAAGACCTCGCTCCAACAACTCATACATGGAAATGCCCATGGTGGCGGTATTGTCCCAAGCAGCTTCCTGCATGTAACTGACCAGTGCCGGCAAAGTCGCTTGGCCATTTTGGTCTGTTTCGGTGGAGCGGATAGTAAATGTACTTTGCCCGGTTACTGATTTCATAGTTTGTCGGATGGTTCGTGTTGCAAGGTACGGAAGAATCAGGTTTGGGGACTTCAGGTATAAGTATAAAAAAAGCCAGCACCACATTCCTGCAGCACTGGCTTTTCTAATTTCAATTCTCAGCTATACCTGTTACGGCTGCTGTTTCGCATAGGGGTTCACGCCCATGTTCTTGTAGAAGAACGCCCACGTATCGGCCCACTCCTGAATAACCAATGAAGTTGGCTTGCCTGCGCCGTGGCCTGCACGCACGTCGATGCGAATCAGGTATGGGTTGCCCGGTGCGCCTTTGTCTTGCAGCTCAGAGATGAACTTGAACGAGTGTGCTGGCACTACACGGTCGTCGTGGTCGGCGGTTTTCACCAATGTAGCCGGGTATTTTACACCCTCTTTAATATTATGCAATGGAGAGAACGCATACAGGTTTTTGAACTGTGCTGCATCGTCAGAAGAACCATATTCTGGTACCCAAGCCCAACCGATAGTGAACTTGTGGAAACGCAGCATGTCCATTACGCCCACGGCAGGCATAGCTACTTTGGCAAGCTCAGGACGTTGTGTCATAAAGGCGCCTACCAGCAAACCTCCGTTTGAGCCACCACCCACGGCCAGTTTCTCACTAGAAGTATATTTGTTATCGATCAGGTACTCGGCTGCTGCGATGAAGTCGTCGAATACGTTTTGCTTGTTCGGCGTCATACCTGCTTTGTGCCAGTCTTCGCCGTACTCACCGCCACCGCGCAAGTTCGGCATCGCGTATACGCCACCATTCTCGAGCCAAAGCATGTTCGCAATACTAAAGCTTGGCGTCAGGGAGATGTTGAAGCCACCATAAGCGTACAGGTAGGTCGGGTTGTCACCGTTCAGTTCAAGGCCTTTCTTGTGCACAATGAACATCGGCACTTTGGTACCGTCTTTTGAGGTATAGAATACCTGCTTGGTTTCGTAGGCATCCGTGTTTACATCCACTTCGGTCTTGCGGAACAGCGTTACTTTGTTGTTCGGCACATCGTAGTGGTAAATGGTTGGCGGATAAGTAAAGGACGTGAAGGTAAAGAACGTCTCTTTGTCGTCTTTCTCACCGCTGAAGCCGCCTACCGTACCGATGGCCGGAAGCTCTACGCTGTTAAGTTGCTTGCCGTTGATGTCGTATACCACCACTTCGCTGGCAGCATCTTTCATGTAAGAGGCAATGATGCGGCCACCCACCAGCGACACACCGTTCATCACATTTTCATTCTGTGGCACTACTACTTTCCAGTTTTGCTCCTGTGGCTTCTTCGGGTCGATGAGCACCAGACGGTAGCGTGTGGCATTTTTGTTCGTCCGTACCAACAGCTTATCACCTACGTTGTCCACCACATTGTACTCCGACTCAAAATTGTCGATAATCGGCTTGATGGTAGACTTAGGATCTTTTAGGTCGCGGTAGTACAGGGCGTTAGCACCGCTCGCTCCTTCCGATACGTTCAGGATCAGGAAGCGCTCGTCGTCGGTGGTTTGGCCGTAGAAGTTACGGAGCGGCTTGGTTTTGTCTTCGTACACCAGCTGGTCTTGGCTTTGCGGCGTACCGATTTTATGGTAGTATACCTTGTGGTACTCGTTCTTATTGGCGAGCTTGTTGCCTTCTGTTGGGGCGTCGTAGCGGCTGTAGAAGAAGCCGTCCTTGTGCCAGCTTGGGCCGGAGAACTTCACCCACTCCACTTTGTCGTCGAGCTTCTTGCCGGTGGCCACCTCCATCACTTCGTAGGTGTTCCAGTCAGAACCGCCGCTTGAGGTGCCATAAGCAACATACTTCGCGTCTTTGTCGAATGACAAGGCGGTCAAAGCTACTGTGCCGTCTGTAGAGAATTTGTTCGGGTCGAGGAACACTTTCGGCTCGCTCTCCAGTGTGTTCTGAACGTAGAGCACGCTCTGATTCTGCAGACCGTCATTCTTGTAGAAGTAGTACTTACCGCCCTTCTTGAACGGGGCGCCATACTTCGGATAGTTCCAGATCTTGGTCAGACGCTCTTTTATCTGATCGCGGAACTCAATGTCGTCGAGGTAGTCGAAGGTCACTTTGTTCTGCGCCTCTACCCACTGGTCCACTTCTTCGTTGTGGGTTTCGAGCCAGCGGTAAGGGTCGGCCACTTGGGTACCGAAGTAATCGTCGGTGTGGTCTACTTTTTTGGTTTCCGGGTAATTCAGTTGGGTTTCAGCCGCCGCTACGGGCGCAGTCGTGGTAGTTTCGGTATTCATGCCAGTGGCGGTACTATCGGTTTGGGTGGATTTGCAGGCCGAGACAGCGGTCAGGCCGCCTGCCAGCAAAAGAACAGTTGTTTTTTTCATAATAGCTTTTCCTATTGATTTGTTTGGTTTAGGTATAGCAAACACCTAAGATACGCATTTTATACAAAATAGAGCAAAAAGCTCTTTATCAGCCCTATTGGGGCAGTTTTCCTTTTGCTTTAAAATCAGCTGGTTCCGCCCAAAAATTCTTTGCATGCAGCATATACAAGCGATGCTTCTGCGCATTACATTTGCTGGCTTTTTACATAAAGGTTTTAGGCTATTTTGAAGATGATTGAAGAAGTAGAAGAGGAGAAGCTATTACAGAAGTTTGAACAGATAGCCGACCGCTTGTCTGACAAAGGCTATGCGATCATCGATAATTTTCTGGAGCCGCAAGAAGTGCGCAATCTGCTGGAGGTGCTGCAGCACCATCAGGAGCAGGGCACTTTCAAAAAAGCAGGCATCGGCACCGCCGACCAGTTCACGGTAGACAAGCAGGTGCGCGGCGACTATATCCGCTGGATTGAGCCATCGCAGGCCCTGCCGCCTACACAGGTGTTTCTGGACCGTATGCACGAGGTGATGCGCTATATTAACCGCACATGTTTTCTGGGCCTCAAAGATTTTGAATTCCATTTCACGGTATACCCGCCGGGTACCGTATACAAGCGCCACCTCGACCAGTTCCAGACCAATGACCACCGTCGCCTGTCGTTTATCTGCTATCTCAACGAAAACTGGCTACCCGAAAACGGCGGCAACCTACGCCTATACCTGCCCAACGAAGACGGCTCTGAAGAAGAAGTGGACGTGCTGCCCATTGCCGGTCGCCTCGCCTGTTTCCGCGCCGATATCATCCCGCATGAGGTGCTCGCCGCCAACCGCCACCGCTACAGCCTCACCGGCTGGATGCTGGACCAGCTGAACGAACTGACGTTTTTGTAATTGATAAAAGACAAAGGATGCTATGATGGTCCCTGTCAATTGATACATCGTCAATCTTCAAGCTACTACTGCGCAAAGTTAATCTCGGTGCTGTCACCGATGTTGAGGCTGTGGCTGAGACCTTTGAAACTAGCATCGCTGCCGATGATAGAGTCGTGCATGACGGCGTGCTGCAGCTCGGAATAAGCCCCGATGATGGAGTTGCTTAGTGAAGAGCGGGAAATGGTGGTATTGTCCCCGATGGCCACATTGGGTCCGATAATGGAATGGGTAATGTTGCAGTTAGTACCGATGCTTACAGGCGGTATAATGATGTTGCCCGGGTACTCGCTCGAGTAATCCAGCTCACGAAAGCGGGGGTGACGCAACAATTTGGCATTGGCTTCCAGAAGGGTTTCTTTACGTCCGCAGTCAAACCAGTTGTCTACGTTCCAAGTCACCATTTTCTCTCCCTGCCGGATCATGTGCATCAGCGCGTCGGTGAGGTGGTACTCGTTGTGGGTTCGTATATTTTCGGTGATAATATGCTCCAGTGAACGCACCAGTTTCTCAGGCTGCATGATCTTGTAGAGCCCTACCAGCGCAAAGTTCGACTTCGGAATTTTAGGCTTCTCCACCAGCTTGACGATATACTCATCCATCCCCACTTCCGTCACACCAAATAGAGAGGGTTTAGCTACTTTTTTCACACCAAGCACCGATTTAGGAGAGGCAATTATGGCAGGAATGTCAGCCTCCACGATATTATCGCCCAGCATGATGAGCACGCTGTCTTCGTGTCGGTAGGTTTCACGAGCGATCCAGAGGGCGTGGCCCAGTCCTTCGCGGGGCTCCTGCACCACAAACTCAGCCTTGATCTCAGGATACTTCTGTCGCACATAGTTTTCCACCTTGTCACCGAGGTAGCCGATGATGAACACATAGTCCCGTACGCCGGCCTGAATCAGCCGTTCCACGATGTGCCCCAGTATCGTATTGTCCGCCACCGGCACCAGCGACTTCGGCTGGGTATGCGTGTGCGGACGGAGTTTAGAACCAACACCAGCAACAGGAATAACGACTTTCATAGACTACACTTTTTCAGCAATATAGTAATTTTTGATTAGACTTTTGAGGATTAGGGAGAGGAAAAGCAGGTTTTTTGGGCAGAATAAGTACATAGATGGCCACTTCTTTGTATAGCTTACTTCTTGTGTCAAGGAAAAAAGTGAGTGCCCACCGCACAGGCTAAGCTATAAAACAGCTTCAGTTGCAAACAGCTAAAGCAATAGCCATACAACACCGACAAAAACCAATTTTACAACGTCATTATATGTTTTCCGTAATCATATCGCTTAGCTTTGTACTTATATCGTATACAAACCATACCCTTCCATAACCATGAAAAAAATCTTCTTTTACCTGATCGGCTTCCTCATGATCAACTCGCTGTCATCTTGTGGCTACAACACAATGGTGCAGAAAGACGAAACCGTAGAAACCGCTTGGGCCAATGTGCAGAATGCCTACCAGCGCCGCGCTGACTTAATACCAAATCTGGTGAACACCGTGAAAGGCGCCGCCAACTTTGAACGTGAGACCCTCGAGAGCGTGATAAACGCCCGTGCCAAAGCCACCAGCGTGCAGCTTAGCGCCGATGACCTGACGCCTGAAAACCTGCAGCGCTTCCAAGCCGCTCAAAACGAGCTGGGAGGTGCCCTGAGTCGCTTGCTTGTTTCAGTAGAGCGTTATCCGGAGCTAAAGGCAAACCAGAACTTCCTGGAACTACAGGCACAATTAGAGGGCACAGAAAACCGTATTTCGGTAGAAAGGCGCAAGTTCAATGAGGCCGTGCAGGATTATAACACGACAGTGCGATCCTTCCCGAACAACCTCATGGCCGGTATTTTCGGCTTCGAACGCAAAGGCCATTTCCAAGCCGACCCGGGTGCCGAGCGAGCTCCTACTGTGCAGTTCTAAAATTGATGATTGTTAATTGTTGATTGCTTTCTTCTGGAAAGTGAGAAACAATTAACAATCATCAATAAACAATCAACAATTCAAGTCATGCCAAAAGATACCATAACCGACGCGGACGAAAAGGTCATCATGGAGGCCATTCAGGAGGCGGAGCGCAACACATCCGGCGAGATACGCGTGCACATCGAGAACAACTGCGAAGGCGAAGTGCTCGACCGTGCCACCGAAGTGTTTGCCCAACTCCACATGCACCTGACCAAGCAGCGCAACGGCGTACTGTTTTATGTGGCCATCAAAGACCATCAGTTTGCCGTGCTGGGCGATGCTGGCATCAACGCTATCGTGCCTGACCACTTCTGGGAAGACATTACGGCCGAAGTAATCGCCCACTTTAAGAAAAATGAGTATGCTGCCGGTCTTGCCAAGGGCGTTATCATGGCTGGCGAACAACTCAAATCGCACTTCCCATACAATGACAAAGGCGACCTTAACGAACTGAGCGACGATATTTCGTTCGGAAAATAACACACCATGAAACGACCCATTCTGTTCCTATACCTTGTCCTGATCAGCACCTTGGCTGTAGCCCAAAGCAGCGATTTCCCGCCGCGCCCTACGCCACCGCGACTGGTAAACGACCTCGCCGGCATACTAAGCCAAGGGGAGATAGAGACATTGGAACAGAAACTGGTCAACTACAACGACACCACTTCCACCCAGATCGCGATTGTCACCATCAAATCGATTGGCGACTACGACGCGAATCAGTACGCCGCTGAACTTGGGGAACGATGGGGCGTGGGCGGCAGCGAAAACGACAATGGCCTTGTGATACTGGTCGCGCTAAATGAACGCAAAGTAGCCATACAAACAGGTTACGGTATGGAGCACATCATACCGGACGCCATTGCTAAACGTATTACAGAACGCACACTCAAACCGAACTTCCAACAGGGCGAGTTTTACAAAGGACTCAACGAAGCGACTAACCTGATTATCAGTCTGGCCAGCGGCGAGTACCAAGCTGATCCCCAAGCAAGTGAGGGAGAAGGTGACGGCCCTTCTTTGCTAACCATTATCATCATTGTCATGGTACTGGTGTTTGTTATGTCGCGCTTCAAAGGCGGAGGCGGCAGAGGAGGCCGCGGCGTGCGCACCCTCGGGGGACCAATCCTAGGGCCGGGCTCTTTTGGCACTTTCCGTACCGGAGGCGGTATGTTTGGCGGTGGCGGCGGTGGCTTTGGAGGTGGGGGCGGTGGCTTCGGCGGATTCGGAGGCGGCTCTTTTGGCGGCGGGGGGGCAAGCAGTAGTTGGTAGGCGGCTACACCTGTAAGCAATTCATCCGGAGATTCCTTCAACGCGGCCGTTCCAAATTCGTACAAGCGGTGTTGTGACTAGCCTATAATTCTGGCTTTCTTATTGTTACAGAAAGTATAGCTCCCCGAAAATCCGTACCTTTGCAAATGGAGGGGCGTCTGCGCGTATGAAAATAAACAACGAAAACATTAAATCGAAGGTAGTCATCGGCTTCACGCTGGCGCTTTCGGTGGTGGTTTTTGCCATTTACCTGACTTATAATAGCTTCACCCAGCTACTTACTTCTGTTAATGTACTGGCCGAGCCGAATGCCAAACTGGCCAAGCTGCAGCACACCCTCGCTGACATTGCCACAGCGGAGAGCGCCATTCGCGCCTATACCCTCACCACCGAGGACAAGCACTTCCGGGAGTACCTCGATAATCTAGGCAACATCAACAGCCAGCTCGACTCGCTCTGCACCCTCATGCAGGACAACCCGGACGAACTGGCTCAGATCGACTCCGTGTCGACCTTACTGCTGGCTCAGAAAAAGAGCTTGGAGGAGCATGTAAACAAGAAAAAAGAGCAGCGCGGCAACAATGCCTATACCGACAAAGCGCTGAAGCAGATCGCCTCGGCCGCTTCCAAACAACCTGCCACCACTACCATCAACCAGCGCACCAAAACTACCATATCAGACAGACTGGCTTATAATACAGACTCTGCCACCACTCCCCCCCCTCAAAGCGAGCAAAAAAAAGGGATACTGAACAAACTCTTTGGCAAGCGCAGCGAGACAAAGCCGCAGGAGCCGCCACAGCCTGTGGTTGTTCCGCAACTTAACGTGAAGCAAGAGTACACTGCCGATACCAGCAAAGCCGCCCCAACTAACATGGCTTCTATTGCCAAGGTGCGCATTGTGCTGAAAGACGTGGAGCGCGAGCTGCAGCAGCAGCAAGAGGCCATGGTGGCTAAAGAACTAACGCTACTGCAACAAGACAAACAGATAATGGACCAAGTGCGCCGCATGGTATACGACTTGGAGCGGTACGAACTGCAAAAGGCCCGTCTTAGTGCGGCGCAGGCGCAGGAAGTCGCTAAAGAGACATCACTTGTTCTCTTGCTGGTAGGTGTGTTCGGCTTGGCAAGCGGCATTGCATTTATTTTGATTATCCTGCGCGACCTCACTCGCAGCAGCAAGTATAAGGCTGAGCTGAAGCGCTCCCGCAAAGAGGCCATTCAACTGGCCCGCGCCAAAGAGGCATTTGTGGCCAACATCAGTCACGAGATACGTACGCCACTCAATGTGGTACTGGGCTTTTCGGAACAGCTGGGCCATACCCAGCTGCAGAACCAGCAACAGGAGCACCTGCAAGCTATACATGGAGCGGGACAGCACCTCTTGCACATCGTGAACGACGTACTGGACCTCTCTAAACTCGAAGCTGGCAAGCTACACCTGCACCTAGCGCCTTTCGAGATGAAACAACTGCTAACTGAGGTAGAGAGGACTTTCAGACTCAAGGCAAGTACCAAAGGTATAGGGTTTACCTGCAATATAGACGACCAGCTGAGCGGCCACCTACTAGGCGACTCACTGCGGCTTCGTCAAGTGCTTTTCAACTTAGTGGATAATGCTATCAAGTTCACCCACGACGGGGAGGTGCAGGTGCGCTGTAGAATTAAGTCGCAACGCCGTAGCCGTGTCGTGGTGCTGATCGAGGTAGCCGACACAGGGATAGGTATACCGATGGAACAGACCGCTCACGTGTTTGGGGAATTCAATCAGGCCGACGACTCGATCATCCGGAAGTATGGTGGCACAGGCTTGGGACTGTCTATCAGCAAGAAGCTGGTGGAGATGCAGGAGGGCTCGCTCACGTTGCGCAGCATTCCGAATGAAGGGACCACATTCAGCATTGTGCTGCCGATGCAACGAGTAGTGGCCCCTGAACTTGAGGTTATACAACAGCCGCAGCCATCCGCCACGGATGTGTTGGCCGGCAAAGCCGTGCTCGTGATTGACGACGATGCCTACAGCCGTACCCTGTGCCAGCTGATACTAGGCCGCAAAGGTATGCAAGTCACACTGGCCAACGACGGGCAGGAGGCGCTGCAACTCATCAAAGAGAAGAGATTTGACATGGTGCTCACCGACATTCAGTTGCCGGGCATGAGCGGAAAGGCCGTCGCCAGAGCGATCCGGAAAGAGAATGCCACGATCCCTATCATGGCGCTCACGGCCAATATTATGAGCAGCAACAAGCGCTTCTTCGCCAAAACAGGTATATCGGACCACTTGCTCAAGCCTTTCACAGAACAGGACCTATACCTGAAACTTACCAAAGCATTATCTGCTCAGGCTATACCTGAAGACTCACCCGCAACTGAAGTTACAGCTGAATCAGAAGCTGTAGCTGAAACAGAGGGTATAGCTGAAATCAAAACTCCAGTTGAACCAGAGCTTGCAACTGCGGAACAGGCGAACGAGGCTCTACCTGCCAGCTATACCTTGGATGAATTGCGCACTTTTGTGGGAGATGATCAGGAAGCCTTGTGGGATATTGTGGAGGTGCTGGTAGCGGACAACCGCAGCACTTTGGCGCAGTTGGAAAGCGCAGCACAAGCAGCCGACTGGAATCAGGTGGGCGAACTGGCGCACAAGATGAAAACCGCTTTCCGCCACTTGCAGGCCCATACCGTGCTGCCGTCCATTGATGCGCTCGAGCAAGTACTACATCAGCCGAACATGCCAACCAACGACATGCCTGCCACAGCCAAACAACTGCAGCACGAGGCTACCCGAGTGCTTGTAGCGCTCGAAACCGAGCTCAGCAAGCGTAAAAAACCTGAACAAGCTGCCGTTTAGGCTTCGATGTTATACTGTCGCATTTTGTTGTAGAGCGTCTTGCGGTCGATGTTAAGCAATCGGGCCGCTTTGGACTTGTTGTACTTCACGCGCTCCAACATTTCGAGAATCAGTTCCTTTTCGCTACGCTCCGTAGCGGTACGCAGATCCGTTACAGGCAGGGCCACCTGTGTAGCATCCGGTTGCGCCAAGATGCTGGTTGGCTCCGGTATGTGGTAGGCAATTTCGGGTGGCAGGTCGTCGAGACTGATCTCAGTGCCTTTGGCCAACAGGACAGCCCGCTTCACCACATTCTTCAATTCTCGTAAATTTCCCGGCCAGCTATACTTCTCCAAAGCCAGCATCACAGCAGCATCAAAGCCTGTCACATGGCGCTCCAGCTCATGGTTGGCCACTTGCAAAAAGTGGTTGGCAAACTGTATGATATCTGCCGTACGGTCGCGCAACGGGGAGATGTTGATCTTGAACTCGTTGAGGCGGTGGTATAGGTCCTCGCGAAACTCGCCCCTGCTCACGGCCTGCACCAAGTCTTCGTTAGTAGCGACAATGATGCGCACATCCACATCGAGATCAGTATTGCTGCCGATCTTGCGCACTTTGCGCTCCTGTATGGCACGTAGCAGTTTCACCTGAATTTCATAAGAGAGATTGCCAATCTCATCGAGAAACAATGTGCCGCCATTTGCTGCTTCAAACTGTCCTTCCTTATCGCCCATAGCACCTGTGAATGAACCTTTCACGTGTCCGAACAATTCGCTTCCGGCCAACTCCTTTGACAGAGCACCACAATCGATGGCCACAAAAGGTTTGTCGTGGCGCTTACTGCGCTGGTGTATCTTACGGGCCACATATTCTTTACCAGTGCCGCTCTCGCCCTCTATAATTACCGACATGCTGGTAGGTGCTATCAGCGCAATATACTCCTCCAACTGCGTCGACTGCGGACTTGCTCCCTTCACAAAAGTAAAGCCGCCTTGCGGAGGTATAACCGGCTTGGTCGCAACGCCGCCCTCGCGTCCATAAGTAAGCGCCTTTTTAATGGTCAGCAAAGTCTCGTCCGGGTTGATGGGCTTGGCCAGATATTCAAAGGCGCCCATCTTTATAGCTTTTACGGCCGTGCGGATATCGGCATAGTGCGTCATCAGGATGACAGGTACTTTTGTATCCAGCACGCGTATCTGCTCAAGTAGTTCCAGTCCGTTTTTATCGGGCAGCCTAAAGTCAGTCAGGATCAGATCAAAGGAATCAGCTTTGAGCTGGCTAAGACCTTCGCCAGCGGTATAGGCGGTTTTCACTTCATACTGCTGGCGCTTCAAGAACGTGCTCAGCATGAGGCAAAAAGTAGGATCGTCGTCGATTAAGAGTATTTTGGGCATAATCTATTGCAAGATACACAACCGCGGGGCAGGGGGGAAATTTTGCCCAAGAATTCGTATTCCGGCGTGCATTCCGACTGTTTACCGAAAAGTCGCTGTTAAGGTTGGGGGTAAATACAAAGGAGTTGGCATAAAACAGAAAAGCCCCCGCTAGGCGGAGGCTCGTTCCATGATACTAGGGTCGCTAATATCTAATCTATGTGGCTTATTTTTGGTCGCGGATAATGTTACCTTGTTCATCAATGCGCACTTTAGCACTTTGCTCTTGCTCATTGGTAAAGAAGATCTCATACATTGTTTTGGCACCTTGGCCTTGTGCATTCGCATTGGCCTGCACATTAGCATTAGCTTGAGCGTTTACGTTCTGAGCATTCTGGTTGGCCTGCTCAGCACGGTTTTCCATACCTTGTGCGTTGGCACCACCAGCATTGGCGTTAGGTGTTACGCGGTACACTTCTACAATCTGCCAGCTGCTAAAAGTAGCTGCGCTTAGCGTCTGCTTTACTGGCTCTGGAAGTTCTTCCTGTGTAATCGCCTCGCGCTTTAGGTTCTCATCCTGTGCCTCAGTCTGAGTTGTAGTCTGCGTTTCAGTTGCTACTTGCGTCTCAGTCTGTACTTGCTCTTCATAGTTTACCTGATTCTCAGTTTCAGCCTGCGTTTCAGTTTCCACTTCAGTAGTTTGCTCTACTTTCTGTTTCTTCTTCGACTTCTTCTTATTCTTATCAGTCTGTGCGCTGGCGTCAAGTGAAGCAAAGCCAAAGAAAGCAATGGCTGCTGCTAGGTAGGTTATTTTTTTCATAGTTTTATTCTGTCGCTAATAATATTAATTTTTCCGAAGAACCAATTAGTCAAAATCGTGCCAAGTAAATATATAAACACAACATATTGATTTTTAGCATATTAACACATAAATCAAAACTCCCCAAAGTGTGGAATCCGCAACTACACTGTAGCGAAAATTCCACACTTTGGGGAGTTCTGTGCGATATGCCTTAAAACGTTAATCTATTAAGAGGCACCCAGCATTAAGGCAAGTGCGATGAGCGCACCAAAGCCAATACCGAAACCGGCCGCCGATTTACCGACTTTACGCTTATGCGCCTGCTTCTTGAATGCATCACGATAGGCAGGTTCTTTCATCAGCTGGTAGTTCGGGTGAAACATGTCGTCAACATTAGGCGGTACAGCCGCCGTTATAATACCTGTTACCAAACCCGCTGGCGGGAAAAGAAAAGTGGCACCTGCCGTACCCCAGAGCGGACCTTGCCCTTTGTAGTACATGAGCGCATCCTGACGACCCTTTAAAATGAGCTCTTCTGTCATGGATGCATTAAGAGGCGTGCTGCCAGTACGCCCAGCTGATGCAACGGCATACTCGTGAGCCCCTGAATCAACCTGTGGTAGCTGACCTACCTGTCGCTGGCTAGGGTCGGTTGCCAACTGCATAGAAGCCACATCGCTGCGGAGCACAAAGCGCAAAGGACCTTGTGTATCGCTTAGCATGCGATAGTGTACCGTGTCAACGCCTACCTTCATAATTTTCCCCACCACTTCTTCTCCGTTCTTCTTAACGATAAGGTCTTGGCTGTGGCCTACCAGTGCGATCAGCATTAAGCCGATTGTCAACGCAGCGGTCTTTAAACTCATGTGTTGCATTTTTAAGCTTTTCAAAATCTTTTAATTTGTTTTCTTTCGAATAAGAAAATTACAAAGATTATTCCAATCATAAAGAAAAGCCTATATTTTATTTTTAACTGAATGAATCGGCCTTTGCACGGTAGCAGTTCATTGCACGTATAAGTCCGAAGCTTTGAGAACTTGCGACCGGTCTGGCGCTTGAAATTTGCAAAGGAGACCGGCAGCCTATACCTTTATAAAATGAGCGAACCACGTAAGAAATTATTCCTGCTAGACGCGATGGCCCTGATTTACCGGGCGCATTTCGCTTTTAGCAAAAACCCACGCATCAACTCCAAGGGCATGAACACCGGCGCCGTGCTGGGCTTTACCAATACCTTGGTGGAGGTGCTCCAGAAAGAGAAACCCACACACATTGGCGTCGCCTTCGACTCGGCTGCTAAGACCTTCCGCCACGATAACTTTGCCGAGTACAAGGCCAACCGGCAGGCCATGCCCGAAGATATTTCGCTGGCTATACCTTACTGCAAGAAGATTGTAGAAGCCTTTAACATACCTGTGCTCATCATGGACGGCTACGAGGCCGACGACATCATCGGCACATTGGCCTGCCGCGCCGAGAAAGATGATTTTGATGTGTACATGATGACGCCCGACAAAGACTATTGTCAGTTGGTGACAGAGCACGTCTTTCTGTATAAGCCTGCCTTCTTGGGCAATGCCGTGGAAGTGTGGGACGTGCAGCGTGTGCTGGAGAAGTTTGAGATCGAACGTGTTGAGCAGGTAATCGACATACTGGGCCTGCAGGGTGATGCCGTGGATAATATACCGGGGATACCGGGCATCGGCGAGAAAACCGCCAAGGCGCTTATCCAGCGCTTCGGCTCTGTGGAGAACTTGATCGCCAATGCCGACCAGCTCAAAGGAAAGCAAAAAGAGAATGTGGTGAACTTCGCCGACCAAGGTATGATGTCAAAGGAACTGGCTACGATCCACTGCGACGTGCCGGTGCCGTTCAGCGCCGAGGCCCTGCATTACGATGGACCTAACGAGGAGCAACTGGCCGAGCTTTTTGCTGAACTGGAGTTCCGTCAACTGATGCAGCGAGTACTGGGTCACTCTATGGCAGAGGCTCCGGCCGTGAAAACCGCAGGCCGTCGCGTAAAAGCCGGCAATCAGCAACAGACCTCTCTGTTCGACATGGCCGCTCCCGCAACCGCTGTAGCCGAATCATCTGAAGGTATAGTGCTGGAGCCAAGCCCGCTGCAGCGCTTTGCCACCACCGTGCAGGACTACCACCTCATCGATACCCCTGCCCTGCGCCAAAGCCTGATTCGCTACCTACAAAAGCAGCAGGAGTTCTCCTTCGACACCGAGACCAGCAGCATCGACCCGATCACGGCACAGCTGGTAGGTATGTCGTTCAGTTACCTGCCGGGTGAGGCCTACTACGTGCCGATGCCGCTCGATAACGCTGAGGAGGCCATGCGCATTGCGGGTGAGTTTAAGGATGTACTGGAGAATACTAACATCGCCAAGATCGGTCAGAACATTAAGTATGATATTCTGGTGATGAAGAATTACGGCATCGAAGTGAACGGACCGATTTTCGACACTATGCTGGCGCATTACCTACTAGAGCCTGAGATGCGCCACAACATGGATGTGCTTGCCGAAACATACCTGAACTACAGCCCTATCCCTATCACCGACCTGATTGGCCCGAGAGGCAAAAACCAGATCACGATGGCGGACCTGAAGCCCGAGCAGGTAAAGGACTATGCCTGTGAAGACGCTGACATCACTTTGCGCCTGAAGTACTACTTCGAACCACTGCTGCAAGAGCAGGGGCTGATGAAGCTGTTCAATGAAGTGGAAAACCCGCTGGTGCAGGTGCTGGCAGGTATAGAGAAAGAAGGTATATCCATTGATGCCAATGCACTGGCTGACATCTCGATGCTACTGGAGCAGGAGATCAAAGGGATAGAGACCCGTATTTTTGAGATCGCCGACACCGAGTTCAACATCGGATCCCCAAAGCAGCTTGGAGAGGTACTCTTCGACAAAATGGGGCTCCACGGCAAAGCCAAGATCAAGAAAACCAAGACCGGGCAGTATGCGACCGGTGAGGAGATCCTGTCGAAACTGGCCGGCGAGCACGAGATCGTGCGCTTGATACTGGACCACCGCGAACTTTCTAAACTCAAGTCAACGTACGTAGATGCGCTGCCGCAGCTGGTTTGTGAACTGGACAACAGAGTGCATACCTCTTTTAACCAAGCTGTGACGGCTACGGGGCGCTTGAGTTCCACCAACCCGAACCTGCAGAACATCCCGATCCGGACGGAGCGGGGTCGCGAAATTCGCAAGGCCTTTGTGCCGCGCGACAGCAAGCATCTGATCATCTCGGCTGACTACTCGCAGATCGAGCTGCGCATTATGGCCGACTTCAGCGGTGACCCGACCATGAAAGAGGCTTTCAAAAACGGACTCGACATTCACGCCTCCACAGCCAGCAAGGTATTCCATGTGCCACTCGACCAAGTGGATAGCGAGATGCGCCGCAAAGCCAAGACTATTAATTTCGGCATTATCTACGGCATATCCGCCTTCGGCCTGTCCGAGCGACTAGGTATACCGCGTCGCGAAGCTGTTGATATCATTGAAGCCTATTTTGAGGAGTTTCCGGCTGTAAAGGAGTACATGGACAGCGCCATTGAGAAAGCACGGGAGCAAGAGTATGTAGAGACCGTGCTTGGCCGCCGCCGCTACCTCCGCGACATCAACTCGCGCAACGCCACCGTCCGCGGTTTCGCCGAGCGCAATGCCGTAAATGCCCCGATTCAGGGTACCGCCGCCGACATTATCAAGATCGCGATGATCAACATACATGAGTATCTGCGCCACGAAAACCTGAAGACCCGCATGATTCTGCAAGTACACGACGAACTCCTATTCGACGCCCCGAAAGAAGAAGTGGACATCGTGACACCGAAGATTGTGGAACTGATGACCAACGCCCTGCCGCTGAGCGTGCCGATGGAAGTGGGCCTTGGCGTGGGTAAGAACTGGCTCGAGGCGCATTAAGCCACCAAGTTTTGGCCTTCAGTGCTGTACCTGCCACTTATGACTGTTATACCTTAAACAACAAAGGCGCCTCCCGAAAGGAGGCGCCTTTGTTGTTTAACAGTAGCGACCCTTACTAGTTAGGGAATTGCACTGTACGGTATTGAGTTACATCTACCTGCGGAACATTGGAGTTATATTTCGCATTGATAGCCTTGATCATCTCATTGGCAATAATGGCATAGCCACGAGGTGTTGGATGGACGCCATCCAGCGAGAACAGATTTCCGGTAATGTAAGCAGGAGAATAGTTAACACCATCAGCTGAGAAGCCGCTCTGGATATTACTAAAGAAGGTGAAGGCATCCCATACAGCTAAATTCTTAGTCTGAGCATTTGCTTTTATATAGTCATTGAATGCAGTTGTTCTAGCTAAAATATCGGCTTGTTCTGCATCATCAAGTAATAAAGCGCTTGGCCAAGGATTCTGCGGTGTACCTAAAGCCTGCAGCGTGTCAACGCCATATGCTTCTAAGGTGCTTCCTAAGATGCTTCTTGGTATGTTATCACTCCACCACTTTCCTGTGGGTGTACCAATTAATGGAGCATAAGCAGCAGCTGTTAAAGGAATTAATGCTGTACCGCCTGTAGCATCTTTGATGTTCTCAACTATAAGAGGAATTCGTGTTGGAGTATTTTTGGTCAGCGCCATAATAGCGGTTGCTCCTTGAGCTTTCAAGCCCATTTTCAGGGTTGGACCGACTGTCGTAAAAAATGGAATAGCAGTAACATTAGGCACGGTAACAGCTATACCTTTTTCTCCATCAGCAGTGAGTGCATCTATTAATTCACTATAATTAGTCTGAAACACGCCAACATCAGTAAGGTTACCAGAGAAACCGCCCGAGGTAGCATAGCCCAACACATCATTTTCCGCCATCCAAGCGCTGAAGAAGGTATGATTTGCAGCTTGAGCTTGCTCCTGTACATACGCGAGATATGTCTGCATAGGATTATCGGTCAGGCGCTCAAAATATGGATTAGCCATCGGACTGCCATATCCTACTGTTTTGATATCAGCTGTTCTTATACCTGGTATAGCTAAGTTGTTTATATTGTCGGTATACTTAGCATAAAGTGTAGGATTTTGACTTCTGATAGCCAAGTCAGTGGTTACTGGTAATAGTATAGGGCTTCCTTGCGGTGTAAAACCAGCTAGCCTTAGGTAACCAGAACCATTTCTTTGAGCTTCTGTGAATAGCGGTTGTTTAAACTCTCCGCCACCTACTGCTTTGAACTGTTCAGCCAATATGGCCGGTACTGAGCTCAACTGACCTGCTCGGCTTAAGCCCTGATCAGCATAACCGGCACTAAGAGAATTACCTACAGCGACATAGGAAGTGAAGTCAGCTTGTCCTGCACTCGAAGCGGGAGTGTCAATCTCCGGATCGCAGCTTGTCAAGAATACACCAGCCATTAGGGCTAGCATGCTCGATTTATAGAAATACTTTTTCATATACTTAGTTAAAGAGAATTAGAATTTAAAGTTCAAACCGATGCCTGGAATGTAGGCAACTGCTTTGAAGGTACCCGGCACGCCATTGGATAAATTGGCATCGTCTGTGCGCTCTTTCTTATTGATATACAAGAAAGAAGCATCGATGCTGATGTTTTCAGAAACAGAGTAACCTATACCTGCAGAAAGACCGCGGGAGTCTGAGTCTGGTGTTTCAGGAGTCAGGTAGCCGTCCTGCACAGGGGTTTTGTCCAAGTAGGCGCCGGCACGTAGGGCTAGGGCATCGTTTACCATGTACTCACCACCAATGCGGTAGATAAACGCATTCTCGTAGTTGCGGTTAGCTTCTGAGAATGGGCTTCCAGCCACATTCTGGCTGAAGTCGAAACGGAGTCTCTCGTAAGCATCCCATCCTACATAATTCACATCTGCCGCAAGCGTCAGGCGCTCGGTCGCTTTAAAGCCCAAGCCGAACGAAAGAGTAGATGGCAATGGCAGTTCAGCATTGAAAGTTGTTCCGTCTGGGAAGTTGCCTCTAGCCGCAGCCGGGATGTTGCTAAACATCACATCGCCTTGCTCTAACTGCATATTCACTTTTGAGCGGTAGCTCACACCCAGCGATAGCTTTTCTGTTGGCTGGAAATAAATACCTGCATTAAAACCGAAAGCCGGCTCGGCATTTCCGTCTAGCTCAATACTACCCTCGGAACCATCTTGGCTCTGCACCGGCACGCTACGCTGTAGATTGACGCTACCAGCTACATACGTTAAACCTATACCTATGCCGAGTTTATCTGTTATTGCATAGCTGACAGTTGGTTGCACAAAAATAGCCTGCAGTTGCAGCTGGTTTAGGGCGTAACGGCCACCCCACTCATCACCCCAGTTAGCAGTGCTGCCAAAGGGCGTATAAACACCAAGACCAGCGGATAGTTTATCAGTGATGTTATACACACCATAAGCTTGAAATGGAGTACCCATCGGGTTATCCGTTCTGGCTGTTACACCATAGCTTTCAGGTGCAGAATAAGCAATTTTAGAGATAAGCGCACTACCGCCTATCGTTACGCCATTGTAGCCAATATGGCTCATGGCACCGGGATTGAAGAAGATACTGGATGTGCCCGTCAGCAAGCCGGTACCAGTGTGACCCATACCTATCTGGCGCTGGCTAGCTAGGTTTACTTGGTATCCTCCGGCCATGGCTGTCCCCGAAATCAGGGCGCTGCCCAATAAGGCTAAGATTTTGCTTTTCATAAAATGCGACTTGTTTAAATGTAGGGTGTTAATAAGGTAAAACAAATATATAAAATATTCATAGCCGCAATAACCCTGTGGCCTCCTTTTTTCAAATAAAAACCAATAATAGTCGAAAAATCTCGATAACCTCCCGAATAAGGCTTTTCGGTTCACAGAAACAGACTTTTTCCCGAGTCACCTCATCTCAATTCGGCATTCTGCGTTTACATACTCTCAACAGACTAAACCAATGAAAGAAATATATGACGTGATCATCATCGGTGGCGGCCCTGCGGGGCTTAATGCCGCGATGATACTGGGCAGGTCCCGGCGCAAGGTACTTTTATTTGATGGGGGCAAACCCCGCAACCGCTGGGCGGTGAGCATGAACGGCTTCCTTTCGAGCGATGGGGTGAATCCCAAAGAGTTTATCCAAAAGGGACGTGAAGAGCTGAAGAAGTATGCAATACAGATAATAGACCGACCCGTTGCCACTGCTACGTACAGCAAAGGCATTTATGTAGTGGATGATAGCGAAGGGCATGTATTCCATTCCCGAAAATTGCTTTTAGCAACGGGCCTTAAAGACGCGCTGCCGGAAATAGAAGGTATTGAGGAACTGTACGGCAAGAGTGTGCACCACTGCCCTTATTGCGACGGCTGGGAAAGTCGGGACAAAGCTATTGCGGTGTACGGCAAGGACCGCTCAGGTATAGGACAGGCACTGGCCATGAAAAACTGGAGCGATGATGTAACGCTGTACACCGACGGCACGCAGAAGTTAAACCGCAAGGACATGGAACTGCTCGAACTGAACGAGGTAAAGGTATGCACCGACGCCATTGCCCGGGTAGAAGGCAAGGATGGTATGCTGCAGCACATTGTACTGCAAAATGGCAAGTCGAAATCGCAGCAGGCACTCTTCTTTTCAGGTGAAACGACGCAGCAGTCGGATATCGGCAGGCAATTGGGCTGCGAGTTTACGGGCAAGGGCGTGATCAAAACACGGCGCCTGCAAAAGGCGAACATTCCGGGTCTATACGTGGCCGGCGATGCCGCCCGTGATATGCAACTGGTGATAGTGGCCGCCGCCGAGGGTGCTAAAGCCGGCGTGGCCATTAACATGGAACTGCAACAGGAAGACCGGGAAACGGCCTAGATCTTACGCTAAACTGGCGGCGGCATCGCTGGCTTCCTCTTCGGCCGGACGGGGCATGTGCCCCTCCACCGGCTGAAAGAGGTGCTCCTTCAGACAATAGCGGTAACCTTCCACTAGCATGTGCATTATAAGGTGCTCCACGGCAATGGGCTCATTTTCGTCAACTTGGCGCGTATTAGAGAACCGGATTTTACTGGCATCTATAATAGTGACCACGCCCGTGCCAAACACCTCCACTTTGTTTCCTTCCTTAATGATAATGCCAGTCTCTTCACTTAGGCCAATGCCTACGTATTCCGGATCGTGGGCCACGGCATGGGCCAAGCGGCCAAAACGGCCGCGCTCCACAAAGTGCGTGTCGAGGTATACGTTATTGATAAAGCCAAACCCGATAGTGGTTTTCATCTCCCCTTTAATGAGCGAGTAGTGCCCATACCCATCGTAGATCATGCGGTCTGACATGATGGCGGCGCCCGCACTGGTACCGGCTATGATGATGGGTTCTTGATGATAGCGGCGGCGCATGATCTCCAGTAGCTGCGTGCCATTCAGGAACTCTATCAAGCGAACCTGATCGCCTCCTGTAAAAAAAATCACATCGGCTTGCTGAATACGGCTGATGTACTCGGGCTGGTCTGCAGCGTGATCCTCATCTATCAGCATGAACTGAACCCGGCCGCAACCTAATTCTTCAAAAGCCTCTTTATAAGCCGATCCAGACTCTTTTGGCTGGGTGGCGGCTGTCGCTATCACTTCAATGTTGGACTGCACGGGACAGATCTCAGATCTGATCAACTTAATCAGATCATCATCGAATCCCCCTCCAAGTGCTATTAAGGTGCCTTTGTGCATATGTGCGTATTTGGTTGGTATTTAAGAATGCTATGTATACTTGCTCCCGTCACCCTAGGTTGGTTCACAAGTTACAGTTACATGCATAACAAATTTGAACACACTTAGTTACAGCACTTTATGGTTAAATCTCGTAAAATGGAATATCTCCATCTTAAATAAAAAAATATTTATACCCCCAAGCAACCTTTCCCCTCATTGCGCTATCTATTAAGTACTTAGACAGAATGAGATTAACCTTTTTAAATTTAGAATTGCCATGAAACTTATCATCTTATTATTCGCCATCGTACTCGGCTTCGGAGCTACCTTCAAAAAGACAGCAGACGACATTAAAGTAACAGCTGACAAGTATAAGCTGCAGCAAGAGCAGAAGGAGCTGAGAAGCTACCCTAACTTACTTCCGGAAGTGGTAATCGTAGCGCCACGGGCATAGTGCCGCATCTGAACATACCTTGATTCCAAGTCACCTTAACCCCTGAAATTATGAAAATCCTGATTCTATTGTTTGGCCTGACAGCCGCTCTTGGCGCAGCCGGCACAAAAACAGTTGACGATCTGAAAGAGATCCAGCAAAGAAATGAGTTGAAAGCTCTGAAAAAATATCCTAACCTATTACCTGAAGTTGTGATCACCATCTCTCGTGATTCGCTGATCGACTAATTGCTTTTATTCTGAATACCTTAACCGCTCCTTTAGTACAAAGTAAAACCATGAAAATCGTGTTTCTTTTATTAGCTCTGGTAGCCGCCTTAGGCTTCGCCATGAAGAAAACTTTTGACTCCCAAGTACTGTTGGCAGAGCGCCTGCAGGCCGAGCGAACCGTTACGCTTAATGCACAGGCTGCCACGCCACAAACAGTTGCGATGCTGTAAATTCCCCTCCCGCCCCCTGTCAAGATAACAAGGCTTACACGGGGAACCAGCCACTCCAAATCATACACTGAAGATCCCAGTACCGTCCGGTTCCAATTGGACGCACAGGAAAAATATAGTCCTGCGGTTGCCTGACTCACCCTGCCGGGCAACCAAACTGCCTGTAAAAATCTGAAACCCCCAAACCTGAGAAAGCCCGGCTCTTTGGGCCGGGCTTTCTGTTAGTTGTCCTGTTTGTTAAATATCTTTTTCAGATCGATGCGCTTCTCAGGCTCTGGTTCTGGGGCGGGCTCCTCCTTTTTCCCAAAAGGCCACACCTTCTTTTTGGGAGGCTCCGGCTCTTTCTTTTTGCCAAACGGCCAGCCCGATTTCTCCTCTTCCTCTTGCTGCTTGCCAAACGGCCAAATCTTTTTCTTCTCTTTCTTCTCAGGCACTATCACATACCTAATGGAGATGCCGGTAGCTAGATTCACCCAATCTTCGTGGTTGAAGTGCAGTGCGGGTTTCACATCGGCGGATAACAGGAGAGGCAATCCGTTAATTTTATACTCTACCCCCAAGATGGCGTCTAGCCCCGTGAACACCCCTTGGTCTTTAAGGTTGCCCACGTGTCCGCCACCGCCAAGGTAGTAGTTAAAGCGCTTGCCCAGTATCGGGAAGTGCCGCTGGTAGAGCAGCGTGCCGCTATACTCCCGCGAACCCACCAAAGCTATACCTTCTAAGGTGCTTTTCTCTGCCACCCGCTGCTGCAGGGTAGCCCCAAATTGGTCACCGCCTAAGCGTATACCTGCCGCCGTTCTATATTTCTGAGCTTGGCTGGCCGAAACCGCCGCTCCTATCAAAATTATCGTGATAAAAATTTTCTTCATGTAGCTCTTCAAGAGTATTCTTCCTGCTTCAACAAATATCTTACCTATTCATTTAATAAACCGCTCCCCCAATTATAACTGACTCGATTTTAGGAATAAATTACAACTTTATACCCCAACCCTTATATCGCTATTGCCTTTTATGCTGCGATTCAGTAGCTTAGGTGCTTCCTATACCTCACACTAACTCAAAAAACCATGAAAAAAGTATTTCAAGCGGCCGCTTTGGCAGCCCTGCTGGTCGGTTGCCAGAGCCCGGGCTCTGAGCAAGGCCAGACTACGGAGACTGCCACTGCAGAGGCGGTCGCGCCTGTCAAGACCTACTCCATCGAGGAGTTTATGGCCACTACCTCCATCAGAGGCAATGCCATCTCCCCCGACAACAGCAAAATACTCTTCTCCAGCAACGAGACCGGCATTTACAATGCATTTGAGGTGCCAACCAGTGGAGGAGAACCAAAACAGCTGACAGACTCTAAAGACAATTCTGTTTTTGTGATTTCCTATTTTCCCGCTGATGAGCGCATTTTGTATGCCAGCGATCAGGGCGGGAACGAGATCACGCACCTGTACATGCGAAACCTTGACGGCACTTCGCGCGACCTGACCCCTGACGCCAAGGCAAAAGCGGGGTTTGCAGGCTGGAGCCACGACAAGCAAAGCTTTTTCTACATCTCCAATAAGCGTGACGCCCGCATGTTCGACCTCTATGAGATGGACTTGAAGAGTTTTACGCCCAAGCTGGTTTACCAAAACGATCAGGCGCTGGACGTGGCTGCCATCTCCAGAGACAAGCGCTATTTAGGCTTGGTGAAGAGCATCAACACCAACAAGTCGGACATGTACCTCTACGATACCCAAACCAAACAGCTGAAGCAGCTGACTAAAGGGCAAGGGGACGTGAAATACTCACCGGAAACGTTCACCCCGGACAGCAAGAAAATGTACTTCCTCACCGATGAGGACCGAGAGTATCAGGCCCTGAAAAGCTATGATTTGGCTACCGGCAAGACGGAAGACGTGGAGCAGACAGACTGGGACATCATGTACTCCTACTTTTCGCGCAACGGCAAGTACAGGGTAACCGGCATTAACAAAGATGCCCGCACTGAAATCAAGATTTATGAGGTTGCCTCCGGTCAGCCGGTTAAACTTCCCACCATGCCCGCCGGCGATATCACTGGGGTAAATTTTTCGGATGATGAGCGCCTGATGTCGTTTTTTGTGAACAGCTCCAAGTCGCCGAGCAACCTATTTGTATACCGTTTCGACGGCAATGCTCCCAGCCAGCTCACCAACACGATGAATCCGAGTATCAACTCTGATGATTTGGTGGAGGGGGAGGTAATCCGCTATACCTCTTATGATGGCATGGAGGTACCGGCGCTGCTGTATAAACCCAAAGGTATAAAGGCCGGCGAGAAGCGACCTGCCGTGCTGTGGATACACGGCGGCCCCGGAGGACAGACACGCTTGAACTACTCCCCGCTAATGCAGTACATCGTGAACCATGGTTACGTGCTGCTGGCCGTGAACAACCGCGGCAGTTCGGGCTATGGCAAAACCTTCTTCGCGGCCGACGATCAAAAGCATGGCGATGTAGACTTGAAAGACTGCATTGAGTCTAAGAAATTCCTTGCCGCCACCGGCTATGTGGACGAAGACAAAATAGGTATAATGGGTGGTAGCTACGGTGGCTACATGGTATTGGCCGGACTGGCTTTTGCCCCGGATGAGTTTGCTGTTGGAGTAAATATATTCGGCGTATCTAACTGGCTGCGCACATTGCAGAGCATTCCACCATGGTGGGAGTCGTTCCGGGAGGCACTTTACAAGGAAATGGGCAACCCGAAGACAGACTCCGCGGCCCTATACAATAAATCGCCGCTGTTCTTTGCCCACCAGATCAAGAAGCCGCTGATCGTGCTACAGGGCGCCAACGACCCACGTGTGCTGCAGGTAGAGTCGGATGAGATAGTGGAGGCCGTGAAGAAGAACAATGTGCCGGTAGAGTACATCGTATTCCCGGATGAGGGCCACGGCTTTGTGAAGAAGGAGAATGAGATCAAAGGCTACAGCGCTATCCTTACTTTCTTGGACACATACCTGAAAGGAGAGCCAGCGGACCAAGCCGGCAGTTCAGGACAATAGCAGAATTCCTATCCCCTCGCAGTGACTCTTATGGTAACTGCGAGGGGATTTTCAATAATCACCACCCTTGACACCGCCGCGGCTGGCTTTTTTATCGGACTGACGTTTCTTGCTCTCCAAGCGCTTGCGCACCGAAGCCCGGGTGGGCTTGGTGGCTGTGCGCTTTTTCTGGCGGGTAAAGGCCTGCCGCAGCAATTCGTAAAAGCGCTCGATGCACAGTTCCTTGTTTCGAAATTGACTGCGCTCCGCCTGACACACCAACTGCAGGTAGCCCTCGCTGTTGATGCGGCTGCCAAGTTTTTCCTGTACCAGCGACTTTTCTTCGTCGCTAAGCAGTTGCGAATCGCCCACATGGAAGCGCAACTCTACCTTGCTGGCCACTTTGTTCACATTTTGCCCACCGGCCCCACCGCTTCGTGAAGCTTGAAAACTCATTTCCCGCTCTAAATCCCTCTCTTTTATGTCTGCCATACCCTATGCTATACCTTTAAAAACAGCCAGAAAACCATCTTTTTATACCTGCTCACAATTATTCCAGAGCAAATATGCGTCTTTTCAGATTTTCAAGCGTCTTTTGTGAAATTTTTAATCAGCTTCTATCCTCTATGAAAAAATTACTTTTCACCTGCCTTTTGCTGACTCTTTTTGCCTTGCCGCAAGTGTCGCAGGCCGTAAACAAATCATTTTACTTCACGACTTCCGACGGTGTGCAGCTATACGTGCGCATGGCCGGCGAGGGCAAGCCCTGCCTCTTCATACACGGTGGCCCCGGCTCTTGGACCAAGTACTTCTACGCCCTCGGTGGCGATGTGGTGGAACAGGACATGACCATGATTTACGTGGACCAGCGCGGCTGCGGTCGCTCCTCCAGCTCAGAGACCAAAGATTACTCACTGGCCCGTATGGTGAAGGACTTTGAAGAGCTACGCGAGCACCTCGGCTATGATAAATGGACAATCATGCCCCACTCCTTTGGCGGCACCATCGCAACTGAGTACGCCTACCAGCACCCTAAACGCGTGAACGCGGCCATTTTCGTGAACTCGACGCTATACCTGCCAGATGCGCTGGAGAGTTACATTACCAACGGGGCACGCCTCTTGGGCAAGCCCGAATCGGAGTTCCGCAAAACAGGCGGCTCTATCGGTGAGGCCCTCAATGGTGTGGCTTATCAGCTCAACCAACAGAACTTGATGTACAAGATGATGTATCCGAAAAAGGAGATGTTCGACCAGATGAACGCCGTGATGGACACGACCCTGAACTGGGATTTTGGAAGCAACGTGTGGAACTTCTCAGAGTACGAACAGGACTTCACCATCAAGTCCGCATCGCTCAAAATGCCCGTGCTGGTTATCTCGGGCAACAACGATTTATCAGTTGGCCCCGAGCACTACAAACTGTTCAAGTTCAAGAATGCCACCTACCGCCCCATGGACACCGGCCACTGCCCATATCAAGAGCAAACGGCCCTTTTCCACCAGCATGTAAGGGCGTTTATGGCTAAATTGAAGTAGGCATTCTACCTAGTCACGAAAAGGAGCTGGCCTGTCCGAAGGCTCGCTCCTTTTTTCGTGACTTTCCCCTCTCTCGAAACCAAAGCGCAAAGTATAGCCGTATGCCTTACTACTTAAACCCAAGCGGCTATACCTATGAAGCAACAAGACAGCACACTCCGAATCGGCTACCACGCCTCGCACGAACAATTTAAACCAAGTGAACTCCTAAAGTTTGTGCAACAGGCCGAACAGGCTGGTTTTAATGCTTCCTTGTCGTCGGACCACTTCGCTCCTTGGAGCCTCGACCAAGGCGAGAGCGGCTTTGCGTGGTCTTGGCTCGGAGCAGCCATGCAGGCCACTAATTTGCCTTTCGGTATAGTCAATGCCCCCGGGCAGCGCTACCACCCGGCCATTATCGCACAGGCGGCGGCCACACTGGCCGAGATGTTTCCCGAAAGATTCTGGGTGGCCATGGGCAGTGGACAGAATATCAACGAGCAGATCACCGGCGATCACTGGCCCGTGAAACAGGATCGCAACGATCGCCTTAAAGAGTGTGTTGACATTATTAGGGCGCTTTGGGACGGCGAAACCGTAACGCACCACGGTCTTGTGACAGTGGAGGAGGCCAAGCTCTATACCCGCCCCAAGATAGCGCCTAAAATCATAGGAGCCGCCATAACCGAAGAGACAGCAGAATGGGTCGGAGGCTGGGCCGATGGACTAATCACCGTTTCGAAACCGCCCAAGGAGCTCAAGAAAATGGTGGAGGCTTTCCATAGAGGCGGCGGCGAGGGCAAGCCGATGTATTTGAAAGTACAGTTGTCCTACGCCAAAGATGAAAAAGAGGCCCTGCAGGGAGCCCACGACCAGTGGCGATCCAACATCTTCCCGAGCAGCGTGCTCGCCGACATGCGCACCGCCAAACAGCTTGAGCAGGCGGCCATGTTTGTGCGCGAAGAAGACCTGCGCGAGCACGTGCGCATCTCCTCAGACCCAAACCAGCACATCGAGTGGCTGCAACAGGACATCGACCTTGGCTTCAGTCAGTTGATGCTGCACAACGTCAACCTGCAGCAAGAGCACTTTATTGATGTGTTTGGCGACAAGGTGGTACCGCAGTTTTTGAGCTAAAACTCAGTAAACCGGCTGAGCCGAAAAGCATTTAACCTATGGCCTGTTAGTACGTTATAGGTATAACACGTCACGTATAGGCATCCTATGAAATGGTCACTTAACCTAGGCAGAATAGCAGGCATCAAAATTCTGGTGCACTGGACATTCCTGATTCTGATTGGCTGGATTGTGTTTTCGGAAATGCAGCGCGGCTCCGACCTGACTTCCACCATTTTGTCGGTTGCTTTTGTGTTAACTATTTTCTTGTGCGTAGTGCTGCACGAACTAGGCCATGCCCTCACAGCACGGCGCTATGGCGTGAGCACCAAAATGATTACCCTCTTGCCCATCGGGGGGGTGGCCAGTCTGGAGCGCATACCCGAAAACCCGAAGCAGGAACTGATGATCGCCATTGCCGGCCCTGCCGTAAACGTAGTCATCGCCTTTGTGCTCTGGCTCATTCTTCCTCCCATGCGCGAGCTGCCGGGCGAAGAATTCTTCAGCCGCATCACACCAGCCAACTTCCTATACCTGCTGTTCTTCGTGAACGTAATGCTCGTGATTTTCAACGCCATACCTGCCTTCCCGATGGACGGGGGGCGTGTGCTGCGGGCATTGCTGGCCTTTAAACTGGGCAGGGTTCGGGCCACGCAGATCGCGGCCAACCTAGGTCAGATGCTGGCCATTTTCTTCGTGTTCATTGGCTTTTTCTACAACCCTTTTCTCATCCTAATCGGCATCTTCGTGTTCTTTGGCGCTTGGTCTGAGAACATGATCGTGCAGCACCTCGATTTTCTGCGGGGCCACTTGGTGCGAGAGGGCATGATGACAAATTTCGTCACGCTGGCCCCCACCGAAACCGTGCGCGACGCCCTAGGCAAATTGCTCAAAGGCTCGGAGCATGACTTTGTGGTAGAACAGGACGGACAGGTGATGGGCACGCTCACGCGCATGCAACTCATACAGGCGGTGAAAGAAGAGCAGATTGAAAAACCTGTGGCTGAAATAATGACACAGGAGGTGCGGGCTTTTAATACACAGGATAAACTCGCCGAGGCCTACACTGAGCTGCAGAAAACCAAAGCACCCCTTTTCCCGGTGCTCGAAAACGGACGACTGGCCGGTGTCATCAACTCCGACAATATCAATGAGTTTATTCTCATAAAATCCGCACTGGCACATTAAAACATTTCGCTTATCTTTTAACATTACAGACAGCACAGGGGTTATAACATTTTTGGATGAACGCTATTTGTTATATTTGAATGGGAGACAATCACACCCCTGACAGTTCTTTTTCGTAAGAAGACGGTACAGCCGTTTTTTGGATGGTTTACCTTAACATATCAACAGAAAATTTGACAACCCGCACCTGTCTATGACCACCTTACTCCTAACACCCGACCGCTTCCGGTCACGAAGGGCTGCCTTTGTAATGGCTTTCTTTCTTTCGGTGCTTTCGTTTCACGCCTTTGCCTCAGAAGGCCTGCACATGGTGCCTCTCTCTTTGGAAGAGCGCATCAAGGCGGCGGATTTTATTGTGGAGGGCGAGGTAGTGGCCCAGCGCTCTTTTTGGGATACCAAGCAAGAGAACATCTACACGGTTAATACCATCCGGCTTTACAAAGTATTCAAAGGTGAGATTCGAGAGAAGCAGCTAGAAATCGTTACAGAAGGAGGGTCCGTAGGTTTGGCTATGCACCAAGTGTCTTCCGCGCTTCGTCTGCAGAAAGGGCAGCAAGGCCTTTTCCTCCTGTCCAAAGGAGCGCGTATTGGCATCGTCTCCAGCCCTTCGACACTTTTGACAAGCCCCTACGCCAGCCGGCAGGGATTTGTAAAGTATGACGTGGAGCGGGCTAGCGCCGCAGACCCGTTTAATGACTACAGCAGCATTCAGGAAGTATACGGCGCCGTAACATCCCGCACGGGCCGCAACTACAGCACCGTGATCGAAAACGAGCGCCTTGACTCAAGCCTGCGCATAAAGCAACAAAAAGATGCCACTCAGGCTACCCAAGCCCCGGTTATCACCTCTTTCACTCCGACCAGAACAAGCGCCGGCACCGGTGCCGTGCTCACTATCCGGGGAACTGGATTCGGTAACAGCCAAGGTAACGGTTTTGTCGAGTTTCCGGATGCTGACAGGGGAGGCACCACGACTGTAAAACCTTTCCCGACCGATTATCTCTCTTGGAGCAATACCGAGATTAGAGTACGGGTTCCTTCTTTCACCCAGGCGGGCGGCACAGCCGGCACTGGCAGGATAAGGGTAACTGCCGATGGCGTCTCTACGCAAAGCGCCGGGACGCTTGTAATTGAGTTCGCCTACTCCAATGTGGTTGCCGAAGGGGGCAACACCCCTGTGCAGCCTGTGCTTATCGATATGAACAGAAGCGGAGGCTATACCTTACAGTTTGCCCCTAGCATGCAGAGCAGAGCCGCCGCACAGGAGGGATTTAGGCGTGCCGTGAATAAATGGGTGTGCACCACCAATGTAAATTGGGAAATCGGTGCTCCCACTACTATAGAAAACGCTGTTGACGATAATAGGAGCGTGATCCGGTTTGCCTCGTCCTCTGTTACCGGTGATAATGTGTTGGCCCGTACCATCAGCAGGTACAGAGGCTGTGCGATCGAATACGCTGACGGCCGCAGGGACACCATCTTTTGGCTCACAGAATTCGATATGGAGATCAACAATGGCATTACGTGGCAGTTTGGCCCCGGAGCTCCCACCGGTAATCAGTTTGATTTCGAAACAGTGATTTTGCATGAGCTAGGGCACGCGCACCAGTTAGGCCACGTTATCCTGCCCAATGCCCTCATGAACTATGAAATTGAACAAACTGCGCAGGTCCGCGACCTTACGCCTCCTGATATAGCCGGTGCTAACCTAATACTGAACCGAAGCCTTAACCCGCCCGCATGCGGGGGCCGCTCCCCTATGACGCCCAAGTTGGACGGGGAATGTAACCTTGCAGAGGAAATCTTCACGTTCGATGCTTCCTTCACATCGGGGAATGCCGTAGATGTGATTTGGACGACAAGCAGAGAGCAGGGTATAAGCCGCTTTGTAATACAGCGAAGTCAGAATGGAGTAGAATGGGAAGAGGTGGGCGAAGTAAATGCCAGTGGCAGAGCGAACGATTACTCCTTTACAGACAACGACCCGCTTCCCCGTCGCAGTTATTACAGACTGCGGGTTATTTACAGCGATGGCTCAGATGCTTTCTCGGGCAGGGCATCGGTGATCAACCCTGACGACCTGCGCACTTTCAAGGTATACCCTAACCCGGTAGGGCTTACCACGAGCTCCAGCGGCACACAGCAAGAAATAATCCAAGTTGAATACTTGGTGAGAACTACTTCAAATCTCAGCCTGAAGCTCTATGATATGCAGGGCAGGCTTGTGCGCGACTTGGAAGCGATCGTGACTGACGGAACCAATTCTGTGGAAATTGATGTGAGCGACATCGCCTCAGGCACTTATTTTCTGCGATGGAGCGAGGGGAACAGCAGTGGCGTCGCGAAAGTGATCAAGCTATAGGTTCATAGAAAAGGGAGGCTGTAGGGCCTCCCTTTTCTATGAACTTCTATATTTTTATTCGATGTTAACACGTTTACGGTTCACAGTGGCCTCTTCCCGTTTCGGCACTGCTATTTTCAGCACTCCTTCTTCGTAGCGGGCTTTTATCTCATCTGGGCTCACACCCTCCGGCAGCCGGAAAGAGCGACTGAACGAACTGTAGTTGTACTCACGGCGCGTAAAGTTTTCTTCCTCTTTGTTAACTTCCTCTTCCTTCTGGCTACTGATCGTCAGCATACCTTCATCTACGTCTATCGAGAAATCATCTTTGGCCATGCCGGGTGCCGCCAGTTCAATGGTATACTCTTTTTCGCTTTCACGAATGTTTGTGGCGGGCATATTCCGCATCAGCTGGCGACCTAACTGGGCTGGCATTTGGAACAGATCATTCTCGAAAAAACGATCTACGTCGCTGAAAAAGTCTGTGAAGAATGATCTTGGAGCAAGGCTTTCACCCCCTCTACGTTCTCTTCTCATTGGCTTCATAGTGTTACCTCCTTTTGGTTTAGGTTATACATAAGATGAGCTGCACCATCTATGTATAGGCCAGTCATCATTATTTCTACGACTTGATTTTCTTATAGTTTAACTTATAATAAAAATAAAAAGGCACCTAAGAACGGGTGAGTCGTTCTGGGTGCCTTTTGTATAAAACGGTTTGTTTTCATGGAGTCAAGGCACATTCCTCAGGAGCAAAGGTGTGTGCCTGACGTAGGGTTTTGTCAGTACGGTCGCATTTTTGTTTTCATAGCTTGGAAAGGCCTGTTTGCTTTCTTCGCTTGGAATAGGCTCGATTAACTATACAAATGTTGTAAAACATAAGATGTATAAAAAGGAGATTTTACCTCAAAAGGTAACATCAAACTTACAAGCAATAAACAGTAAAAATTAATTTAAATTGTTAATTTAAAGCCAAATACGTTTTAAATGATCACAATTTTTGGTCAAAAGGTAACGCGCCTCACAAATTAATATTTGTTGCAACAAGGAATTTCCAGCCTCTGCGAAGCTTCTCATGCATACAGGATAGTAGTTTTGTTATAGCAAATATTCTATATTTGACACTGCGTGCCTAGCGCTTATACAAACACTATGGCTAAAAAGAGAAGGAAGTTTACGCAATGCCCAAATTGCGGCTATACCTTTGAGGAGGTAAACAATTACTGCCCAAACTGCGGACAGGAGAATCACGACCTTAATGTATCGGTCAAACACTTAGCCGAAGAGTTTCTGGAGGGCACCTTGCATTACGACAACAAGTTCTGGGTTACATTGAAATACTTGCTATTCAAGCCCGGGCTGCTTACCGAGAAATTCAACATTGGGAAGCGGGCCTCTTATGTTCCCCCGTTCCGCCTGTACGTGTTTGTTAGTATCTTATTTTTCACCGCCCTCGCGCTGCGTTCCAGCAACAGCAAGATGGTTATGGGCAGCGAAGAAGCACAACAGGAGCTCCGGCAGACTGACCCGGAAGCCGCAGCCCAACTCCAGCAAGCGGACTCTCTGACAGCTACCACACTAAACCGCCTTGGGCAGCAAAGAGTATCCGCGGTGCAAACAACCGGGATTAGCAATGAGTTTGTTGAAAAATTCAAGCGCTTCACCCAAGACGAAGAACAATCCAGACAGAAGATTCTCAAGAACACTTCTTTTATGATGTTTGTGCTGATGCCTTTCTTTGGGTTTATTCTATACTTGTTTTACTACAAACAGCGGCGTAACTATGTAGAGCATCTCATGTTCTCTATACACTTCCATACCTTCTTCTTTTTAATAACCATCCTAGCGCTCGCGACAGAATTTATTTTCAAAGGATTTGATGTAGATAACTGGGTTTTCTGGATTTCTGCCATTTATCTATTCTTCGCACTAAAGCGTGTTTACAAAGAGTCGTACCTACGCACAAGCGTAAAGTTTTTTCCTATAAGCATAGTATACCTTTTATCGCTACTGGTTTTATTTGTAAGTACAGTCGCTATCAGCGTGCTACTAAGCTAGTCCATTTTAACTAATACCATGCCTCACACCACTTCTTGGGACCGTCTGATTTCTAAAAAGCGCTTTGAAACCGCTGACAGCAAGTACAGTTCCGACGAATCGGTTCGCGGCGAGTTTCAGCGCGACTACGACCGTATAGTATTCTCCTCCGCATTCCGCCGTCTGCAGAACAAAACGCAGGTGATGCCCATGCCTGAGAGCGACTTTGTGCATACTCGCCTGACGCACAGCCTCGAAGCCTCGGTAGTAGGCCGCTCACTGGGTCGTATAGTGGGCAAGAGCATACTGGAGCGCCACCCGGAGCTTACAGGCGAAAAAAACATACAGGAGGCTGATTTCGGAGACATTGTGGCGGCTGCCTGCCTAGCGCATGACATCGGCAACCCGCCTTTCGGGCATTCAGGTGAAGACGCTATCTCTGCTTATTTTCAGAGTGACGAAGCACAGCCATTTCTACACAATCTGACGGACACCCAATTAGCAGACCTGCATCGATTCGAGGGCAATGCCGCCGGTTTCCGGGTGCTTACCTATACCTATCCGGCGCACTGCAACCTGCCCGGCGGCCTCAGCCTGACTTATACCACACTGGCCACGTTTACAAAGTATCCCAAAGAGTCCCTGCCCCTGATAGCGGGTACCAGAGATACCAGCGAAAAGAAGTATGGCTTCTTTCAAACGGAGAAAGCTTGGTTCAACACCATTGCACAGGAATTGGGGCTGTTAAAAAAAGGAACTGACGATCAGGTTTTCTTTCACCGCCACCCGCTTGCTTTCTTGGTAGAGGCTGCCGATGATATTTGCTACCGCATCATTGATTTTGAAGATGGTCTGAAGCTCGGGTTGGTACCGCATCAGCAAGGTATAGCACTGTTGCGCCAGATTCTGGGAGACGCACCTGATCGCGTGTCCACCCTCACCTTCTTTGATTGGCGTGAGGAGATAGGCTACCTGCGGGCTCGTATCATCGGCAAGCTCATCAATGAAGCCACTCAGATCTTCCTGCAGCACGAACAGGAAATACTGGCCGGCACCTATGACAAACCACTGGTAAACGAACTCTCCTGCAAGCCGGTACTTGATGAGATTAAAAGTCTTTCCATTGACCTGATCTACCGCAACCGACCTGTATTGGAGATTGAGGCAGCCGGTTTTGAGGTGCTTGGCGGCTTGCTGGATGCCTGTATGAAAGCCGCTTTCCGTCCAGCCTCAAAGCACCACCGCAAAATAGCCGATCTCATCCCGCCACAGTATTTGCAGCTTCCCGAAGGTGCCTCCGACTACGAGCGCATCATCCACATCACCGACTACGTGACCAGCCTCACCGACCAAGCCGCACTGGGGCTGTACAGGAAGATAAAGGGGATTGAGTTACCGAGGATGTATTAACATAGAGTAATTGCGACAGGTAGGATTGGATTTTGATTTCTAATAAAGGAGTACCAGTAAATTATAGACTAAGCACTCCCTACTTCACCTGCAAAATCGCTCAATTCATCTACTTTATCACCCTATTAGTAGAGCAAACATAGGTATTCAGCTATTTGTGGAAAACCCCTCCAAGATTTAGATTAATTTTATAGTTTCTATAACACAAGTCGTGTTATAGAGCATTACCATTCCTAAACAATCATTTTATGAAACGTAAGCTTATCCTTTGCCTTGTGTGGGTTGCGTCGGGCTTAACAGCCTTTGCCCAAACCAAGAGCAATAAGATCGAATTCACGGAGTACACGCTCCCGAACGGGCTGCATGTAATCCTGCATCAGGACAATTCCACACCAAACGTGGCCGTGTCGGTGCTGTACCATGTAGGCTCCAAAAACGAAGTGAAAGGCCGCACGGGCTTTGCACACTTCTTTGAACACCTGATGTTTGAGGGCACAGAGAACATTGAGCGTGGCCAGTATATGAATATGGTGCAGGCGGCGGGTGGATCACTCAATGCCAACACATCTTTTGACCGCACTTATTATTATGAACTATTGCCTTCTAACCAACTGGCACTTGGTCTTTGGATGGAAGCCGAGCGTATGGTAGGCGCCAAAGTAGACGAAGTAGGCGTGGAGACACAGCGTAAAGTGGTGCAGGAAGAGAAGCGTATGCGCGTAGATAACCAGCCATACGGTACTATCCTCGAGAACACCTTTGGTCTTGCTTACACTGAGCACCCTTACAAGATCACGCCAATCGGTACGTTTGAGGACCTGAACAACGCGAAAATCGAGGAGTTCCGCGACTTCTACAAGACCTTCTATGTGCCGAACAACGCCACACTTTCTATCGCCGGCGACATCAGCATCGACGAGACGAAGAAGCTGATCGAGCAGTACTTCGCTAAAATCCCTAAAGGAACTCAGGCGATCCCAAGACCAAACATTGTGGAGCCAGCCCAGACGGAAGAGCGTCGCAAGATCGTGTATGACAATATCCAGCTACCAGCCGTTATTCAGGCCTACCACATCCCGGCACAAGGCACAGAAGACCACTATGCGCTGTCTATGCTGACGACTTTGCTTTCTGGTGGCAAGAGTGCCCGTATGCCAAAGGCGATTGTAGACAAGCAGCAGAAGGCGGTAGCCGCCCTTTCTATTCCTTTCCCAACCGAAGACCCGGGCCTGTTCCTGACCTACGCTATCGCTAACATGGGCGTAGACGTGAAGGATCTTGAAGCCGCTGTGGACGCTGAGATTGAGCTTGTGAAGAAAGAACTGATCGAAGAGCGTGAGTTCCAGAAACTGCGCAACCAGATGGAAAGCCAGTTTGTGCAGCAGAACAGCACTGTAGCTGGCCGTGCTGAGAACCTCGCCAACTATCATGTTTATTATGGTGATGCGAACCTGATCAACAACGAGATCGACCGTTACATGAAAGTGACGAAAGAAGACATCCAGCGCGTGGCCAACAAGTACCTCACCAAGAACAACCGTGTGGTGTTGCACTACCTGCCAAAGTCAGCTCAACAAAGCAATTAATTTAGATGACGATGAAGAGAATATACAATATACTCCTTTTGATGCTGGCGCTTACCACGGTAGCCACAGCTCAAACAAAACAAACGCCTCCTCCTGCTGGTCCAGCTCCTAAAATTGAACTGGGCAAGTACGAACACTTCACCCTGAAAAACGGCCTGAAGGTATACGTGGTGGAAAACCACAAACTTCCGGTAGTAAATATGTCGCTGGTTCTGGATCGTGACCCGATCTTGGAAGGTGACAAAGCAGGCTACGTATCCATGGCGGGCCAAATGATGCGCACAGGCACTAAAACCCGCAGCAAAGATCAGTTCGACGAGCAGGTTGACTTTATCGGTGCGAACCTTTCGTTTAGCTCTACGGGCTTCAGTGCTTCTTCCCTAAAGAAGAACCTGCCTACCTTGCTAGACCTGACTTCTGATGCCCTTCTGAACCCGAACTTCACACAAGAAGAACTGGACAAGGTGAAAAAGCAGATGGCCGCTAACTTGGCTTCTGAGAAAGACAACCCGGACGCGATTGCAGGTAAAATCCGCAACACTTTGCTTTTTGGTAAGAACCACCCGAACGGCGAGCTGACTACGGAGAAGTCGATTGAAAGCGTAACACTGGCCGATGTACAGAACTACTACAACACCTACTACCGTCCAAACATTGGTTACTTAGCCGTTGTGGGTGATGTAACGCCAAAGGAGATGAAGAAGCTGCTGAACAAGTCGTTTGGCAAGTGGAAAAAAGGCAATGTTCCTTCTCATAACTACGACCTACCGAAGCACGATGGCAAAACACAGGTAGTGATTGTGGACCGTCCGAGCGCAGTACAGAGCGTACTTTCGTTCACGAACCCAGCCGAGCTGAAGCCGGGTGCTGACGATGTAGTGGCAACTCAAGTGATGAACACCATCTTGGGTGGTGGCAGCACAGCCCGTCTGTTCATGAACCTGCGTGAGAAGAACGGCTATACCTACGGTGCTTACTCTTCGCTTTCATCTGACAAGATTCTGGGTCGCTTCAATGCCTCTGCCAGCGTGCGTAATGCCGTAACCGACAGCGCTGCGACGGAATTTATGAAAGAATTCACGGACATTAGAACAAAGCAGGTAACGGATAAAGAACTTGCTTATGCAAAGGCCTACATCACTGGTAACTTCGCCCGTGGTCTGGAGAACCCGGGTACAGTGGCCATGTACGCCATCTCGACTGCCCGTTACAAACTGCCAGCCGATTACTACACTAACTACCTGAAGAAAGTAGATGCTGTAACCGCAGCCGACGTGCAGCGTGTGGCGCAGAAGTACGTGCGTCCTGACCAGCTATACATCTTGGCCGTTGGTAATGCTAAGGACATCGCTGACAAACTGGTTGCTTTCGATAAAGATGATAACACCATCACTTACTTCGACGCTACTGGCGAGAAAGTAGATATGGCTGCAGCCAAAGCGGTTCCTACGGATGTTACAGCCGACCAGCTTATCTCCAAATACATTCAGGCGATTGGCGGCAAAGCGAACATCGAGAAAGTGAAAGATGTAACCGTGACCATGAACGCCAGTGTGCAAGGCATGCCGCTTACGTTCAAGCAGCAGCAAAAAGGCGCCGACAAAATGCTGATTCAGATCCTGATGAACAACAATCCGATGCAGCGTGTGATCATCAACGGTGACAAAGGCAAAATGGAAGCCCCTATGCAGGGTGTTAACAAAGACATGAGCGCCGAAGAGCTTGCTTCTTCTAAAGCCGAGTCTGACATGTTCTCCATGACACGTTTTGAGAAATTCGGTATCAAGACAGCTGTAACTGGTCAGGAAAAAGTAGACGACACTGACGCTTACGTTGTAGAGGCTACTGCCACAAACGGTCAGAAGACGCTTCATTATTTTGACAAGGCAACAGGCTTGCTTTTGAAAGATGTGAAGAACATGCAGACACCGCAGGGGGCTATCACGCAGACCAAGAGCTACAAAAACTACAAAGAAGTAGACGGCGTGAAATACCCGCATGTGATTGAGACTGTTGTTGGTCCTCAGGTGATCAAAGCGGAGGTACAGAGCGTGGAAGTGAACAAAGGCATCAGCGACGACGCCTTCAAAATCTAATACCCTTTACCCAATAACCCAAAGCAAAGCGGCGTGTCCAGAAGGACACGCCGCTTTTTTATTTTAGCTATACCTAATAATAAGGTTTTCGGGCACTCGCTATACCTGAGCTTGTCAAAACAACTCACCCTGCACTGTCTGTACAAACTTCTTGGGTAGCTTAATATCCAGCCCGCATACCTTGTTGAGCTTCTCAATCATATAAGTAGCTAACTCCGGGGACGTGACATTGTCGGGTTCGTGCACGAAAAAGTAGAGCTGTTGCAGTCCAGCATCTAGCCATACCTTGATTCTTGTCACCCAATCGTCGATGCGGGTATAGTCAGAGGGGTGTAAGCCATTGCCTACGAAGCGCACCATGGCCGTGGGGGTGGTCAGGCGCATGTGCAGCACGTCTCGCCTGCCTGACACATCAGTGAGCACCGTGCTCACACGGTATTTCTCTAGCACCTCAAACAACTCCAGTGAGGCCACGTTGTCCACGAACCAATCGGGGTGACGCAGTTCTACCGCTAAGGGTACGCTTTCAGGTATGTACTGCACAAATTTCTCCAGATCGGGTAGTTGCTTCGGGCCAAAGTAGGGCGGCAGCTGTAGGAAAGAGCAACCGAGTTTATCTTCCAGCCCGGCAATAGACTCGCAAAACGTCGCCGTCAGGTCGAGTGAACTAACGAGCGGTCCTTCATGGCTAATCAGTTGCGGAAATTTAGGGCAGAAAGCAAAGCCCTGCGGCACGGTATGGCGCCAACGGTCTATCGTGTCCGGGCCGGGGATGTGATAATGTGTACTGTTCAGTTCAATGGTGTTGAACTGCTTGCCATACCACAGCAGCGACTCCTTCTCCTTCATACTTGCCGGATAATATTCGCCCACCCAAGCTTTGTTCACCCATACGGGCAGCCCAATGTATACTTTCGCCTTCTCCTTTATCCCTGTGCTATACCTGTTTAGCAATGGCAGCGTGTCAGGATGATCGGGTGACAGGGTAAAATCGATACTGCTGATATCGGAGAGCTTTCCAAAATCCATGGTACTATGTTTTTATAGAATATACGCTTTAGTAGAAGATTCGGCCTTAACAAAATATCTCTCTAAAAGTTCCCGTTATGGCTGCAGCGATTGAGAGAAACTAAAAAATATTTTCAATCCCTAAAAATTAATTTATAGCTAAAGCAATATATGTAAATATGCTCATACGATTCAAAAAAGGCATTTTATGCATTATGTGACTTATAGCAACTTTGCGAGGCAGCGCGTATCCCCCTCCACCCTTTTGCGAGATAGCGCGTATAAGGCCTCAGTTGAAAATTATTCCGTATCTTTGCGGCTTCACCAACCATAAAACTATATGAAGAACGATAGAAAGTGCTTTATCTTAACAGTAATCATTTTTCTATTTATCGGAGTTAGTCAACCAACTTTCGCACAAAGCAACGACAAAACCCAAATCGGATCTGCCTCTTGGTATGGCAGTAAATACCACGGCAGAAAAACCAGCAGCGGCGAGCGCTATAACAAAAACGACATGACCGCCGCGCACAAAACCCTGCCATTCGGCACTATGGTCAAAGTGACCAACCCAGCCAACGACAAGTCTGTAGTATTACGTATCAACGACCGCGGCCCGTTTGTGGGCAACCGCATCATTGATGTATCAGAGGCTGCTGCCCGCAAGCTTGACATTCATGCAAGAGGTGTGGCCAAGGTAAAAGTAGAAGTGATCGATGCGTCTGAAGTAGCCGCTGTTTCAGGAGCTACAGCATCTAAAGCCAATACTTATACCATCCAGACGATTGAAACAGCCGACTACCAGCAGGCAGTCGCGCTTAGCCAGAAACTAAAAGCCTTCGACAAGCATCTCCCGTTGGAGATAGCCGAGGAGCAGGTAAATGGCAAGAAGATCGTTTTGGTAAAAGCCGGTAAATTCAATAACAGAAACGAAGCCGAAGCTTTCAACGAGCTACTCGAAGAAGAAGGTTTGGCGGGAAAGGTTCGCGAAGCCTAAAAGACTAGAAAATTACTGATAAGCGAAAAGCGGAAGGCCCAAAGGGTTTTCCGCTTTTTTGTTTTAGGAGCAGGCGTGGGGCCTTCCTGCAGGCATGACAAAACAGCAACCACGAAGCTATACCTGATTGCCACAACATACTGACAGGTATGAATGACACTGTGAGATTCACGCCCCACCAACATTGTCAATCCTATAGATTCTTTCTAATTCCCCTAATCCTGATTCAGACAAAATAGCCCCAGATTAAACCTTTTTCTGTCTCCTCTTTCTAAGTATATACTGTAAGTTTCATAGAGGCATAGACAAGCTTCATCTATAAAAACCCACTGTAGGGCTTTTAACTACTGTCTACACTTTGATTTGAACAGGTAAATCGCTAAACTTAAATACCTAAAACTAAACTTCTCTAAACCTTAACCTTAAAGAACTTGAAAAGACGTCATTTTATCGAGCTATCGGCGCTGGGATTTGGCGGGCTCATGATGCCCTCCATACCTGTGTTCGGCGATATCATCTCCCCGGAGAGAGCGCTTGAGCAGGTAGACCCGGCCCTGAAAAAGCGACTGGCTGATGTAGCCCTCAATACAGCCAAGTCGAGCGGCGCTTCTTACGCCGACGTACGCATAGGCCGCTACCTGCAACAGTATGTGTTCACACGCGAAAAGCAGGTACAGAACATCGTAAACGCCGAGTCTTATGGTGTAGGCGTACGCGTGCTGGCCAACGGCACTTGGGGTTTTGCCGCCACTTCCGACGTGAGCGACAAAGGTATAGCCAAGGCCGCCAACGAAGCCGTGGCCATTGCCAAGGCCAATGCCAAGCTGCAGAAAGAGCCAGTGCAACTAGCACCAGTTAAAAGCTGGGGCGAGGTAAGCTGGAAAACACCAATTGAAAAAAATGCTTTTGAGGTGCCGATTAACGAAAAGGCTGACCTATTGCTGGCTGCCAATGCCAAGGCGATGGAGAACGGGGCTAACTTCGTGAACTCCGCGCTCTTCCAAGTAAACGAGCAAAAGTATTTCGCCTCTACTGACGGCTCTTACATCGATCAAGACATCCACCGCATCTGGCCTAACTTTACGGTAACAGCCGTGGACAAAGCCAGCGGCAAGTTCAGAACCCGCGAGGCCCTGAGCGCCCCAATGGGTATGGGCTGGGAGTACATGGTGCCAAAGGCAGGTGAGAAAATAAAAGGACCGGAAGGCACTGGCCTAATGGGCTACCGCTATGCTTACGACATGCTCGAAGACGCCGCCTTGGCCGCCCGACAAGCCAAAGAAAAACTAACTGCCAAGTCAGTGGCAGCGGGCAAGTATGACCTCATCCTCGACCCAAATCACCTTGGCCTGACGATTCACGAGTCAGTGGGTCACCCGTTGGAGCTCGACCGCGTGCTGGGCTACGAAGCCAACTATGCAGGAACATCCTTCGCCACACTGGATAAGTGGAAATCAAAGAACTTCAAATACGGCTCTGATAAGGTGCACATCTTCGCGGATAAAACGCAGAAGGGCTCGCTTGGCCTCGTAGGTTGGGACGACGAAGGTGTGAAGACAAAGCAGTGGGACCTGATAAAAGACGGCACACTGGTGAATTATCAGGCCATACGCGACCAAGCGCACATCATCAACGAGCCAGAGTCGCATGGCTGCGCCTACGCCGACAACTGGAGCTCGGTACAGTTCCAGCGCATGCCGAACGTATCGCTGGCGCCGGGCAAGCAAAAGATGAATGTTGACCAGCTGATCAGCGGCGTGGACAAAGGCATCTACATTGCCGGCCGTGGCTCTTATTCCATAGACCAGCAGCGCTACAACTTCCAGTTTGGTGGCACGGTGTTCTATGAGATCAGCAAGGGCAAGATTGTAGGTATGCTGGAGGACGTGGCCTACCAGAGCAACACGCAAGAGTTCTGGAACTCCTGCGCTGGCTCCTGCGACGAAAGCGACTACCGCCTGTTCGGTTCGTTCTTCGACGGCAAAGGCCAGCCAAGCCAGGTAAGCGCTGTATCGCACGGCTCTTCCCATACCCGCTTCAATGGCGTGAATGTGATCAACACGGCCCGTAAAATTTAGTCTTATACCTTCAAAATGAGCATTAAGTAAAATGGCAATATACACAAGAGAACAAGCGGAGGCTTTGCTGAAAAAGGCTCTAGCTTACTCAAAAGCCGACGAGTGCGAGGTTTCGCTCAGCGGCAACATAGGCGGAAACATCCGCTACGCCCGAAACGAAGTGTCTACCAGCGGTACCGAGGAAAACGTGGCTATGTCAGTAGAGTCGCGGTTTGGAAAGCGCTCCGGTGTGGCTACTATCAACGAGTTTGATGACGCGTCCCTAGAGAAAGTAATGCGCCGTGCTGAGGAAATTGCGCGCATTGCGCCGGAAAGCCCGGAGTACGTACCCATGCTCGGTCCGCAGAAGTACATCACCACCAAAGCGCATTTCGACTCCACGGCTAAAATTGATCCGGCTTACAGAGCAGACGCTGCGGCTAAGAGTATAAAAGCGGCAGCAGACAAAGGTTTGACCGCAGCTGGCTTCTTGGAGCACTCGACCGGCTTTATGGCACGCCTCAACTCTAAAGGTCTGTTTGCTTACCACCCGTCTACCGTGGTGGACTTCTCGGTGACCATGCGTACCGAAGACGGCACTGGCTCGGGCTATGTAACGCAGGACTTCAGCGACGTAAGCAAACTGGACACTGCCAGTGCCTCACAAATCGCAGCCAGCAAAGCGGTGAACTCCCGCAATGCCAAAGCATTGGAGCCGGGCAAGTATACGGTTATTCTGGAGCCAGCCGCTTCCATTGATTTGCTGCGCAACATGTTCGGTAACATGGACCAGCGCAACGCCGAAGAAGGCCGCAGCTTCCTAAGCAAGCCGGGTGGCAAAACAAAACTAGGCGAGAAACTGGTGGACGAGCGCATTACGGTATACTCCGATCCGGCGCATCCTGAAATCCCTTCCGCTCCGTTTGCCGGTGATGGCCGCCCAAGAGAGAAGACAACATGGATCGAGAAAGGCGTGATCCAGAACCTGTACAACTCCCGCTTCTGGGCTGAGAAAACCGGCGCCAAATCTGTACCGAATCCGGGCGGCATGGTGATGGAAGGCGGCAACCAGACGCTAGAAGAGATGATCAAGAGTACAAAGCGTGGCATTCTAGTAACACGCCTGTGGTACATCCGCTCCGTGGATCCGCAAACATTGCTCTACACGGGCCTTACCCGAGACGGTACGTTCTACATTGAGAACGGCAAAATCCAGTACCCGGTGAAGAACTTCCGATTCAACGAGAGCCCGATTATCATGCTCAACAATCTGGAGGCATTGGGTCGTCCGCAGCGTATCAACGGCAGTTTGGTACCGCCGATGAAGATCCGCGACTTCACCTTCACCAGCTTGTCTGACGCGGTGTAGTCATAGCAGCTTATAACTTGAATGCCGTATGCAAATTTGTGTACGGCATTCATTTTACAAACAATTTTAACTCATATCTCCAAATTGCAACCATTCACCTTCGTCCGACTGCAGTATCGCTCCGGCAACTGGGATACCGACCCGCGTATGCCGAGCAACCTGTTGCATTCGCTTATCGAGTATACCACGGTAAAGGTGAACGAGCAGGAGAAGGTGATTTCGCTGGAAAGTGCCGAGCTGTTCAACTACCCCTTCAGCTACATGAGCGGGCACCGGTTGGTGCAGTTTAACCAGAAGGAGCGGCAGAACTTCGAGACCTATGTGCGCAATGGCGGCTTTGTATTTGTGGACGACTGCAACCATGACATCGACGGGCTTTTCGCACGGTCATTCGAAGAGCAGATGAAGCAGATTTTCGGCCAGAGTGCTTTGAAGAAGATACCGAACAACCACAAAATCTACAGCAGCTTTTTCACCTTTGAGGATGGCCCGCCAACGACTTCGTTTGAGCTCAACGGCTGGGGCGACGATCTAGTGCACGACTACCTCAAGGCAATCGAGATTAACGGCAGGATAGGCGTATTGTATAGCAACAAAGATTACGGCTGCGAGTGGGATTATGACTTTAGGAACAAGCGCTGGCTGGCAGAGGACAATACCAAGTTTGGCGTGAATATCATTATGTATGCGCTGACGAGTTAATGAATGATTATCAATAATTAATGGCTAATAACTTCCGAATTGATTCATTCATTATTCATCCGTCATTAATAATTAAAAACCCGTGACTGAACAAGACATAAACCAACTTCTTGGCAAGCTGCCGCAGCTCAAGCAGGAGATACAGAAAGTGATCGTAGGGCAGGAGGAAGTCCTAGATGAGGTGCTCATCACGCTCTTGGCTGGCGGACACGGCTTGCTGGAGGGCGTGCCCGGGCTGGCGAAGACCTTGCTGGTACGCACCTTGGCGAACGCGATGGATTTGGGCTTCCGCAGGATACAGTTCACGCCTGACCTCATGCCAACCGACATACTCGGTACGGAGGTACTGGAGGAGGACCATGCCACGGGCAAGCGCTTTTTTAAGTTCAATGAAGGTCCCATCTTCGCCAACATCGTGCTGGCCGATGAGATAAACCGCACGCCACCCAAAACGCAGGCGGCTTTGCTGGAGGCCATGCAGGAATATGAAGTGACGTACGCGGGCACTACCTATACCTTACCGAAGCCCTTCTTCTTGCTCGCCACACAAAACCCGATCGAGCAGGCAGGCACCTACCCGCTGCCAGAAGCGCAGCTGGACCGCTTCCTGTTGTACATCAAAATAAAATACCCAACCGAGCTCGAGGAACTCAATATTCTCACCAGTACCACCGGCACCCGGCAGGCACAGGTATACCCCGCCATTTCGGGGGAGGAGATACTGCAGCTACGGCAACTCGTGCGCGAGGTGAGCATCAGCGAAGACTTGCTGACCTACGTCAACCAGCTGGTGCGGGCCACGCGACCTGATACGACTTCGAGTGAGCACATCAAAAGCTATGTGCGCTGGGGAGCGGGACCGAGGGCAGGGCAGGCGCTCATTCTCACCTCCAAGGCAAGGGCCTTGCTGCAGGGGCGTTTCGCCGTAACGGCCGCCGACGTGCAGACCATGGCTTACCCGGTGCTGCGCCATCGCATACTGGTTAACTTTACGGCCGAGGCAGAGCGTATCTCTCCTGACCATGTGGTAGAAGAATTATTGCAGCATATTAAACTACCCAAAGCCATCTTGGCGTAAGAAGAGTAAAACTAATCAAGGTATAGCGTGCGCGAAGAAATAGATGTAGTCAAGATAAGCGAGGAGCAGCTGAAAGTACTGCGAAGTGTACTCGGCGAGCGGATATACTTCTTTTATGCTGACAGACTGCAGATAGAAGAAGCGGGCGGCAGCTTTTTGTTCTGGGCTAGCGGTTTTGCGTTGGCACTATCTACTATCAATAGCGTGCCCGGCAAGTTCAGGACCTACATTAACATCAGCGCCGACTACCGACTGTCTTCGCAGGACGCTACCACGTATTATCAGTTCGAGGTGAACGTGAGCAGCGCCCCGCTCTGGCAGGAAGGCGCCCTGCAGTTCAGCAAACTCTCCAGTCTGCGCATTTTCTCCGACCCCATCCTGATGATCGAGATCTACCAGAACTGCAACAGCGTCGGCGAGAAAACCGTGCTGCATGACTGTGCGATGGTCTTTTACTCGCATGGCAAAAAAGTAATGCTGCAGGCCCGGCAGGAGTTGATTGGGGGCGTGGATGTTGTGTTGAATGAGAGCTTTATAGAATCACAGATCAAGAAACTGAAACTCCGCTGCACCCTTGTCTAAAGAGAAATTCATCGACCCGAAAGTACTGGCGACCATCAAAGACCTACCGCTGTTGGCAAAAACCGTGGTGGAGGGCTTTTTGAGCGGCCAGAACCAGAGTATCAGGCGGGGGGCCGGACTGGAGTTCAGCCAGTACCGCAGCTACCAACCCGGCGACGACCTGCGCCAGCTGGACTGGAAGATGTTCGCCCGCTCCGACCGCTACTACATCCGGGAGGCCGAAGTGGACACCAACATTACCGTCAGGTTTATTGTGGACGGCAGCGCCTCGATGGGGCATGAGGATGAAAACGGCTTGTCTAAGATGGACTATGCCCGCTTTCTGGTAGCGTCGTTGGCCTATCTGGCGACCACGCAGGGCGACGCGGTGGGCCTTTACGTGTTGCATGAGCAACAGCTCATCAACCTGACGCCCCGCAGCGACAACATGCACTTGCAGCGCTTCTGGCACCAGTTGACGGAAATCAAGCCCAGCGGCCGTTTCCCCGACGCAGCAACAGTCAACAATATGTTCTCGGACCGTCGTCAGAAAGAACTTACTGTTTTTGTGACCGACCTTTACGAGCATGAGCACGAGATCACGGACCTCCTCTACAAACTGGGCGCGCAACGGCACGAGTTACTTCTGTGCCATTTGATGAGCCGCAACGAGTTGGACTTCAGTTTTGAAGGCACGCTTACCTTCGAAGATCTGGAAACAAGCCAAACCATGCAGGTAGGTACCGCCGAGCAACGCAAAACCTACCTCACCAAGCTGCAGGACTGGTTGCAGGAAACTGAAAAGACCATGCGCAACCGCCAGATCACCTACGACCGCTTCGTTACCGACGAGCCCTTAGATAAGGCATTGCGGGCCTTTTTGAAGAACCGGTTGGTGCTGGGGTAATTTTGAATGAGTAGGTGCTGAATGGCTTAATTGTTAAATAGTTAAATTGTTAATTGTTTGTTATACAACTCGGACAGGTCGCGACCTTGCCCTTACAGGTTTACTTTCTAAACTCTCTAAACCAATCTGAACCCTTATAGACTTTCCAACTTTCTAACTCTCAAACTCCTAAACTTTCTAACTCCCAAACTCTTTGACTTTCCTCTCTCCATACTGGCTATTTGCAGCGTCGGCTATACTGGTTCCGATTGCGATCCACTTGTGGAACAAGCGGCAGGGAAAAACTGTGAAGGTAGGAAGCCTGCGCTGGCTGGAGCCATCGTCGAGTAGGCGTTGGAGTAGTATTCAGTTGAGTGATGTGTGGTTGCTGGTACTGCGTTGCTGTATACTTATAGTGTTAGCAGTAGCTTTGGCAAAACCGGTCTGGGAAGGTGCCTCCACGGCTCAGCCAGTCCAGAAAGCAGTGTTCATTAGTACTGAACTGTTGCAGAGCACCGCCCTTTCTACCATCAAACCTACTGTAGACGCCCTCTTGCAGCGTGGCTATACCTTGCACCGCTATACCTCAGATTTCGAGTCTATACCTACTGAAGAATGGCAGACGCTGAGCAGCAACCCGACGGACTCTGTGGTGAGCAGCGGCAATTACTGGGGCTTGCTGCCAGCTTTAGCGCAACGATATGACCAAGCAGAAGACAGCGTCTGGCTTTTCACCTCCGACCAGCAGCGGCATTTTACCGGAACCCCAACCGCATTGCAAGAGAACATCCGTTGGGTACCGGTGGCATTGGAAAGCACGACCAATTGGGTACAGACCGCTTATACTCTTAGTCTTGACAGCCTTTTGCTCGTCACGGTCCAAAGCAACCGTGATGGCACTACGTTTAACGCTGTAAGGGTGGCCGCTTCCACCCGAGAAGCGAACATCAATGGCAGTTCGGTTAGGCTGATCCTACAGGGAGATTCCCTTGCAGCACAGTGGAGCAACATCACTTCGCAGACTGTTGCCATCCAAAAAGAACCACTCCGCATAGGTATAGCACATGACAAGGTGCAGCAAGCTGAGGTTCGCTATATTCAAGCAGCCGTGCAGGCGATTAGCCGCTATACCGGTATACCTATCGAGACGCACCAAATTCCTAAGAATGCACCAACTGATACTGCCGCAACTTGGTTATTTTGGCTTAGCAGCGATGAAGTACCCAACACATGGCTAAAGCAGGTGCAGGAAAAGGGAGCCAAACTGTGGGTGCAATCAGCTTCTGAACCTACGGCCGTTGCCGCACAACTGGCTTCGGCAGGTATAGAGAAAATTAGGATTCATCAGTTTGCAACAGGTGTAGCCAATAACAATAGCTTGCTGAAAACGGCAGGTATATCTTTTAGTGAGGCAGCTCCTATCTGGCAGACAACAACCGGAGAGCCTTTGCTTTCTGTGCAAAGGTTGGGTTTGGGCAAGGTCTATCATTTTAGAAGCGGCTTGGGGCCTGCATGGAGTCAATTAGGGCAGAGTGCGCAACTGCCTGAACTTTTACTGCCCTTGCTTCTGCCACAACCAAGCACCAACCTCTACGATGCCCGTGCTTTGGATGAAGCGCAACTGAAGCCAGACATGGTGCAGTCTGTCAGTAAACAGAGTAAGCAAGAACGACAACTCTACAGTCTCATACCTTGGTTAGTGCTGTTGGCTTTTCTGTTATTTTTAGCCGAGCGAATCATCGCCACAAAACGAAAAACTGCCTAATGTCACCACAGGACAGCCTCCATACCTTACAGCATATCCGCCGGGATTATATCCGGGCGAAGGTATGGCTGTATACCTTGCAGGCACTGGCTGTGGTTTTGGTAGGAGTTGCCATCCTGTATAAATGGAAACTGGAAGTGCCTTTGCTGGTAGCAGCGGCTGTTTCGCTTATGGCAGGCGGAGTGCTATACCTGATCTGGGCTTGGCGAAGCGTACAGCAAACCGACCTGCAGCAGGTAGCCCGCCACCTTAACCGCACCTATCCGCAACTCGAAGACAGCGCCGGACTATTGCTTCGCCCCACCTCTGAACTCAATCTGTTGGCGCGCCTGCAACAGCAGCGGGTAGCCAATCAATTACAGACAGCTATACCTGAAAAGCAGTCTGTTTTTCACCTGCAAAAGAAGCCTACTTACATGGCACTAGGTATAGCCGTGCTTGTAGCGGCAGGTATTGCCGCGTTGCCATCCGCTTCGGTGGCCGACGCCTCTACAGCTGCACCCATGCAGCTCGACTTTCCTGACACGCCCGCAGCAGTAGCTGACACGGCCGTTGCCATTCAGGAAATCGAGATTACCGTTACGCCGCCAGCCTACACCGGCCGCAAAGCCTATCAGGCAGAACAGCCTAACCTGCGGGTAGAGCAGAGCGCTACTGTGAGTTGGCGCATTGCGACCAACCGGCCTGCACGCTCTTTAGAGTTGGTGCTTAACGAGGGGAAACCTATACCGCTTCAATCTCAAAACGGCCGCTATACCTTGTCGCAGGCCTTCACAGAACCTGCCCTCTATCACATAGCGGTTAACGGGCAGAAGTCGGCCTACTACACCTTGGAAATCATTCCGGACGAAGCCCCTACCATCCAAATCACGAAGCCGGAGCAGTATACCGAGATTCTGTTCGGCGACCCACAGCGGGTGACCATACGGGCCGAACTGTCCGATGACTACGGCCTGCGTGACGCCAACATGATTGCCACAGTGGCCAAAGGTTCGGGCGAGGCCGTGAAGTTCAGGGAAGAGAAGATCAGTCTGGGCTTTAGCGGACAGCATCGCAACTTCAGCGTGAACAAGACCATCGACCTGCAAAAACTGGGCATGAGCTACGGCGATGAGCTTTATTTTTATGTGCAGGCATGGGACAACCACCGTGGCTATACCCGTTCCGAAACCTATTTCGTGCAAATTGAGGACACGACCATCGTGGAGAGCATGGACGACCTGACCATGGGCGTGAACCCCGTGCCCGAGTATTTCCGCAGTCAGCGCCAAATTATCATCGACACCGAGAAACTCATCAAAGAGCAAAAGTCACTAAGCCGGACTGTTTTTGAAGAGCGCGGCAACAACTTAGGTGTCGACCAGAAGCTATTGCGATTACGTTACGGCAAGTTTTTGGGGGAGGAGTTTGAGTCAGGCATAGGCCCGGGCGGCGGCATACCGGAAGGCGAAGAGGGCCACGAGGAAGAAGAGCATTTCGCAGGCGACGGCCACGACCACCCTGAGTTCGAAGACCAGACCAGCGTAGAAGCCTTACTCGACCCCTACCTGCACAAACACGATCAAGAGGAAGCAGCTACTTTCTTCGAGCCTGCCGTGAAAGCCAAGCTAAAAGGCGCATTGGCCCAGATGTGGGAAGCCGAACTGCGGTTGCGTACTCATCGCCCGAAAGAGGCGCTACCTTATGAGTACAAAGCACTGCGCATGCTCAAGGAGGTGCAGCAAAGCACCCGTGCCTACGCCGCCAAAACCGGCTTCGACCCGCCGCCCCTTAAGGAGCCTGAAAAGCGCCTGACAGGTGACCTGAGCAAAATAAAAGCACCAACAGAACGACGCACGATAGAAGCAGAAACCAAGCTACCGCATACCCGGCAAGCCCTGCAGTGGCTGGAGCGTCAGAAACAGGGCAGCCGATATAGCCAACAAGATGTGGCGCTTCTTGAGCGGGCCGGACAAGAACTGGCACAGGAAGCACTGGCCAAACCCGGTCGCTACCTCCGCGCCATGCAAGACCTCCGCACCCTCATTGCCGATATCAACGCAAACCGGGCGCTATGCAGTAATTGCTTGATAACGGTAGAACGAGCATGGTATGAATTATTGCCGCCAGCCAAGCCATCGCCGCAGAAGCAGGGCACTACGAGAAGTAGGTTGGCGAGAGGCTATTTACAGGAGTTAGAAAGGTAAAAAGTTTAAATTGAGAAAGTCATCCTAATGGAAGTTAACCCACCCCTGCCCCTCCGAGGATGGGATTTTACTCGTGTTGTGTATTCCCCTCCTCGGAGGGGTAGGGCTGGGTTAATCGTGCACAAAACGATTAACCATTTATCAATTTAACCATCCAACAATCAACAAAGGAATGACACCATACTTTCCATACTTTCTCGCTCTACTAGCCGTGCTCCTACTTGGCTGGCTGGCGTGGCGAAGGCCTGACCGCAGGCGACTGGTATGGCGACTAGTAGCCAGTGCGGTGGCAGGTATAAGTCTGGTGCTGTTGCTTTTCCCGCCTACCTACCAGCGGGCACTCGACCCAAGTACCGCTATTTTGCTAACCACGGGCTATAAGGCAGATTCACTCAATGCCTTGCTGGGCAGACTGGAGCCTAGGCCGCTCGTGTATACCTACCAAACCGAAGTTCCAAAAGCAGCCGCCATACCTGATCTGTATACCTTTCGACAGGAGCAACCACAGGTACAAACGGTGCACGTACTGGGCTATGGCTTGGCAGAACAGGAATTGCAGGCCCTGAAAAACACTACTGTGATTCCGCACCTGTCTGGTATGCCTGCAGGTATAGCTTCCATCACATGGCAAGAAACCATTACACTGGGTGAGGCCATGACGGTAGCGGGGCAGTATACCCACACAACTGATGAAGAGACCATACTTTACCTACAGGCCGCTGGGCAGGCACGTGACTCCATCACGTTAAATGAAACTGGCTTGCATACCTTCCAACTGCGCTATACCCCGAAGCAGGAAGGCCGCTATACCTATACCTTAGTCGCTAAGTCAGGCGACAAAGCTGACACACTTGGCCAAGTGCCTGTGCAGGTAAATCCTGCCGCCAAGCCCGCTGTGCTACTAGTATCATCTTTCCCGCTGTTCGAGTTCAAATTCCTGAAAAATCACCTCGGGCAGCTGCAGCATAAAGTGGCGTTGCGCAGCACCGTCAGCAAGGGCATGTACCAAAGCGAGTGGCTCAACATGCCGCAGACTAACCTAAGCCGCATCACGCCAAAATTACTGCAGCAGTTTGACGTGGTAATTACAGAGCCACAGGCTTTGCAGGAGCTTAGCGCTTCAGAACGTAATGCCTTGCAGCGAGCCGTAACCGAAGACGGGCTGGGCGTGCTCACCATTGCTAGCGAACAATTGGGCAACCGCACGACGGCTTTCTTCACCAATTTCCAAAGCAAACGACTTTCGCAGCAAGATACCCGAAGCGCCCGCGCGACCTGGACAAACGGCACTACAGCCGCCGCTATACCTGTGTCGCCCTATACCTTGGTAAGCAGCGAATCGGTAACGGGGCTGATAGAAGAACAGAGCAACAACCTGTTGGCCGCAGGCCGTAAGGCAGGCTGGGGTACGGTGGCGCTATCGGTGGTGCCGCAAACTTTTAGCTGGCAGTTGGAGGGCAAACAAAGCACCTACGCCAGCTACTGGGCGCACTTGCTTTCGGCGGTTGCCAAGCGGGAAGTGCAGGAAAAGTTCTGGCAAGTAAGCAAACCGCAAGTGCCGCAGGTACACCAACCTGTTACGCTACAATTCACCGACTATACCTTAACTGAAGCAAGTCAAATCCCTGAAGCCACTGTCAGAAGCACTGCCGATACCACCCGAACAGGTATAGCCCTGCAGCAGGGCATGCACCAGCCGGAGACTTACACAGGCACATTCTGGCCGCAACACACAGGCTGGCATGTGGTAGAGTCACAAGGGGTGGAGCCGTTCTACTTTCTGGTACAGGACAGCGCTACATGGCGACATCAGGCTATTCAAGCCAAACGCGAAGCAACCGTGCAGTTTGCCGCACAGCAACGCCGCATGAAAGGGACAAGTTCTACGGCCTATGCGGAAGAGAAAATTCCCCTTATCTGGTTCTTCTTACTGTTCGTGTTGAGCAGTGGCTTTTTATGGCTGGAGGAGAAGTTGTAGGTTCTTTAACACGCTTTTCACACCTTATCGATGCTCCATCGGCAGTGCTTTCGCCGCAAAAGTGTCGAGCAACTGGATCAGATCAGGTATACACTCCAAGTTTAGCGTATGGCCGACGTTCGGTATAATTTCCAACTCGCCATGTGGGAGCGACTGGTACATAGCACGACCCATCTCCGGGGTACAGAGCATATCTTCCTCTCCGTGCACCACCAGCACGGGAGCCTGCACCTTCTTTAGCGCTTCAAGGTAATTGCCGCTTTCTTCGGTGGCACGTACTAGTTTGAGTAGTCGCTCCGGGGTTGGGCTTTGGCTCGTTTTGCTGTTTTTGAGGTTCTCTATCGTGATGATGGGGTTGAGGAAATAACTGCGACCCAGCACAAATGGCAGCATCACGTCGAGCATCAGCGGGTAGCCTCCAGCCAACAAAGCCTGTTTCCAGCTGGCCCCAATGGCGTCGAAATAGTCGTCTTTGTACGGGAACGTGGAGAGCAGCACACCCCGCTGCACCAAGTCCGAGTGATTCACTAAGAAACGCTGCGCCACCGCACCTCCGTAGGATATACCTACCAGAATGGTATCGGCTGGCAGTTGCAAACTCTTGAGCAAATCAGCTACATCAGCGGCGTGGGCTTCGAAGCTGCGGTGCTCTGCTGCTTCATCCGATTGCCCCTGAAACAGCAAGTCCACCAGCACTAACCTATACTTTTTGCCAAGCGCATGCACCAATCCCGCCCAAGCCGCTGTTGACTGGGAGAGTCCGTTCAGAAAAACCATGGCCTGCGAAGCGTCAACGTTTCCGTGCAGTTCGTAGTGTAGTTCCAGTCCGTCGGGCAGGCGATGTCGCATGGTGCTGTGGGTTTAGAGTGAGAAGATAATGACCAAATCTAAAGGAAAATTCTAAAAAGCACCGTGTGAGGTATGGTCAAACCGTACCTACATCAGGTGTAGGGACAAATTTTCGTGGTAAACTTCTTCTGAAACCGGCTGTCTATACCTAAGCTGCTTGGCTATTTGCTATTGCCATCACAAGTCACGTTGCTTAAACTGTCGATTGGTATGGGTATAAAGTTTGGTGTACAGCATCCCCCAAATCATACCCCATAGTATGCAAGCGTAGCTTCAGGTATAGGCGCAATCAGCAAATCTCACTTTCCAGCTGCACTTGCTTGTCGGTAGCCTGTTCAGGTATGGCTAGCGGCACAGTAAAGTAAAACTTGCTACCCTGCCCCACGGCTGTCTCGACCTGTATCTTACCCCCGTGCCGCTCCACGAAATCACGGCAAAGGAGCAGCCCTAAGCCAGTGCCTTTTTCGTTTTCGGTGCCTTTGGTGGCCATGGTGGGCGTTTCCAGCTTAAAGAGCGTCGCCAGTACGTCTGGGCTCACGCCAGTACCTTGGTCGGTTACGGCGATGGTCGCCATATTCCCGGCACTCCCTTCGGCAGTTATCTGAATCAGTCCGCCCGGGTATGAGAACTTGATGGCGTTGTGCAACAGGTTGCGCACCACAAAGTCAAGCATGTGGGCATCGGCGCGTACCTGCAAGGCAGGCGGCACCTGCACCTGCCAGCTAATTTGTTTCGTGTCGGCCGTGTCTTTAAGCAAGGCCACGTTGCGGTTTACCAACTCGGCCAGCGGCAACACTTCCGGCTCAAAGCGCACATGGTGTCCCGAGGCGGTTTGGGCGGTGGACCACTGCAATAGGTTTTCGAGCAGGGCCTGCAGGTTGCGTACCGATACCTGCGTGTGTGTCGCCAGTTTCTGCATTTGGTCGGGCTTCATCTTGTCCGAGAAGTTCACGAGTATGTTCAGAAACGACTCCAGCGTGGCCAACGGCGTGCGGATGTCGTGCGAGATGATGGAGAAGAAACGGTCCTTGAAATAGTTGAGGCGCCGCAGCTTGTGTTCAGAAGCTTTGAGCTTGCGCACCGTATCCTTTAGCTCCTGCGTACGGTGCCGCAGGGCAGCAGTACGGTTGGCGACCATCACTTCGAGTTCGTTTTTCTGTTGCTCAATCAAGAGCTTGCGCTCCGTTTCTTTCTCGCGCTCGAGTCGCTCTTTCTCGAGCACTTTGGCGTTGAGTTCGCTGGTCACAGTATTCAGCCTATAGGCCAGACCGAGCGAGAACAGCACCACCTGCGCCACCATGCCCACCTGCGCCGCATACATGGTCACCAAGGTATCTGGCACTAAATGGTTTTCTTTCAAGATGAACAGCAAAGCGCCTACCACAAAAAACACGTTGGCAATCAGGAAGTAAAGCGCTGGTCTATACCCTTGGTGCAGCGACTGTATACTGGTCAGCACCATCGCCACCAGCACCAGACCACCGATGATGCCAATCAAACTCACACAAGCCTGCAGCAAATCCAGTGGGGTGAGGTAGGACAATAGACCCATCCCCACGGGCAGAATGTAAAGCAGCGCCAGCAGTGTCAGCATCTTGTCCCAAAGCGGCATGGTGCGCTGCGTGTTGAGGTAGTGCCGCGTGAACAGCACCCGAAACAGGCCGTTGAATGTGACGATGAACGGGAAGCTGTGTGCGTTCCAAAGTGGGGCGTTTGGCCAGAGTAGCTCGATGGCAAAGCCATGGTAGAACATAAAGTACAGCCCCGTCCCGAGCAGCGCCAATACATAGTAGAGGTAACTTCGGTCGCGCACCGAGGCGAAGAGCACGAGGTTGTAGAGCGTCATCACGAGGATAATGCCGATGAAAATGCCCTGCCCGAACAGTCGGTCGCTGTTGGCGGCGCTCACCTGTTCCGTCGTAAGCAATCGCACCTGTAGTGCTTGCGGTTTGTATAGGTTGATGTCGCCTTGCAGACGCAGGTACAGTGTGGTGGCGCTGTTAGGCAGCAACTCAAGCCGAATGTAGGGCTTGTAGCTCGGCACGTCGCGCTCCCCGATGGGCAGGAGTTGACCTGTGCGTTTTAAGGTATAGCCCGCTTCGTTTAGCTGATAGAGTTCCAAGTGACTCCAGTCGCCGGCATAAAGTAGCCGCGTTTGTTCTCGGTCTGTGGAGTTTCGCAACACTACCCGCACCCAATGTACCGTCTTGCCCGGCTGCAGCACAGCATCCGTGTCGTTTGGGGCAAAAGCCTGTGCTTGTACTTTTTCAACGGTCAGCGTTGCGCTGGGGTCGTGGTATACCTGCAGTGCTTCCGCTATGTGTTGTTCCGAAGTTATTACATCTACCGTATCGGGTGCTTGGGCATGGGCTTGCCCCGTTGCCATCAGGAATAGCAGCACAGCAATCACCCTACTAAGGCGACGCAAACAGCAGGTATAGCAAAGCGCAAGCATACGACAATTTACAAAATAATCTCAATTATACTATACTTCTCCCAGTCCGGCATTTTGCCAATGAAATCAAATTGCTATATTTAGCTGATATCCCTGACCAATTACACTTATACCTATGGCCCGGCTAAAATTACTGATTGCAGAAGACGATGTGGTAATTGCCCAGAACCTGTCGCTTTCGCTGGAGTCGATGGGCTACCAGGTATGTCAGGCCGTGAGCTCGGGCGAGGAATTGCTACTGCAGGTACACCAACACCAACCAGACCTGATTATACTCGACATCACCCTAGACGGTAAACTCGACGGTATCGAAACCGCCGCTTTGCTGGCCAAGTCTACACGCGTGCCTTTTATTTTCATGACGGCTTTCTCGGATAAGGAAACCATTGACCGCGCCAAACAAACCAATCCGCATGCTTACTTGGTGAAGCCTTTTGATGCCCGCACCCTGCAAAGCAGCATTGAGCTGGCCATTCACAATGCGAGTACCCGCCAGCTGCAACCCGAGCAAGCCGCAGTTGTACCTACCCAGCCCACCGATACGGTAGAGGCAGATAATTTTCTGGTACACGACGCCCTGTTTGTAAAAGTGCGCAACCGCCTCGAGAAAGTGATGCTTGAAGACATCGTGTGGGCCGAAGCGCAGGACATCTACTGCAACATCAAGACCCGCACGCACCTGCACTTGGTCAGCCAAAGCCTGAAAAACCTCGAACAGCGCCTGCCCGCCAGCCAGTTCATGCGCATACACCGCTCCTACATCGTGCAGCTCACCGCCATCGAAGCCATCGAAGACAATAACATCCTGATCGGCGGCAAACAAATCCCTATTGGCAACACCCACCGCGACGCCTTGCTGAAGCGACTGCAAATCTTGTAAGTTTAGGAGTTTGAGAGTTTAAGAGTAATCAAGAGTCGCAAGTTCTGTTTCACGAGTTACGGGTATATCGTAGGGACAGGTCGCGACCTGTCCGAATCGTGCATGAACAACAATCAACAATTTGACCATTTAACAATTTAGCCAGCCACTCAATCACTAAATCAAATCCGCCTCACCTCCCTCATTCCCGATTTCACCTCAAATTATTCCCGTTTGGCAAGTATAGGCTTCGGTTAATGTTTATTATTAGCTAAATTATTCAAGATTTCCTTAGCAATAATACCATTCGCGCATGAATAGTCTGGCATCATCGGAGCTTGTAACAGCCGGTTGGGTACTTGTACTCGCCTACGCAGGCATTATCCTGTTTTTTGTGATACGGGGTGCGCTGCGCATACGCTCCATCTCCGACTATGCCCTTGGCAATGTGGCTTTCTCGCCGGTGGCGGTCGGCCTAGCATTAGCCGCCTCCATGACCAGTGCTGCCACGTTCATCATCAATCCGGGATTTGTGGCGCTCTATGGTATCAGCGGCGTTATCTCCATGGCCATTGCCCTGCCGGTTGCGGCACTGGTGTCGCTGGTGGTGCTGACCAAAGGTTTCCGCAAGATGGGTACCGCCGTAAAAGCCCAGACCATGGCCCAGTGGATGGGACTCGTCTATAAAAGCCGCGGCTATGCCATGTTCTTCGCTTTTCTGTCGCTTTTGCTCATCACGTTTATCGTGCTGATTTGCGTGGGCCTCACCAAGGTACTGGCAAGTGTGCTCAATTTGAACGAACTGTATGTCTGTGTGGGCATCGTGGTGTTTGTGTTTGGCTACATGATGTTCGGGGGCGCCAACTCTATGGTGTACACCAATATGATCCAAGCGGTGCTCATGCTGATCGTGGCTTTTATCTTACTGGGCTCCGGCTACCAGCATTTCAGCGATGGCGTGCACGGCTTTCTGGACAGACTAGCGGCCATCGACCCTTTGCTTGTTTCCCCAACTAATCCCCAGAGCTTCCTTTTCCGTGATAACTTCGAGATTATTTTTTGCCAGATGATTATCGGCGTGGCCATTGTCTGCCAACCGCACATCATCACCAAGTCGCTCTTGCTCAAGAACGAAAAGGATGTGAACTTATACCTGTTGACAGGTGTGCTGGCCGAAGCACTATTCTTCTTAGTCGTGTTCACCGGTCTCTATGCAAGACTTTCTTTCCCGGATCTGACAGTAAACGGACAGCCCCTGCCCGTCGACGGCATCATGTCGGCCTATGTGGTGCGGGAGTTTCCGGTATACGTGGGCTTGTTGCTAGTGCTCGGGCTGATTTCAGCGGGACTATCTACCTTGGAGGGGCTAATCCAGTCACTTTCGATCACCATCACCTCCGACATCCTAACCCCGCTAGTGGGCGATAGCGTTACAGCCCGCGGTGTGGTCGTGAACCGGCTCGTGATTGTGGTGCTGGCGGCAGTGACTATTTGGCTGACGTTCGACCAGTTGCAGAACCCAAACCTAAGCGTGGGGATTTTTGCGCAGAACGGGGTATACGCTTACTTCTCGGCGGCTTTTGTGCCGGTGCTGTTTGGTATGTTCCTAAAGCGTGTGCCGCTTATCGCACCGGTTGCCGCTTCTATCACGTCAGTCATTGTGCACTTTGGGGTGTACTATGGCGGACTGACCACTTACATGCAAGCGCCTGTGCGCAACCCGGGTATAGCTGCCGCGCTGGCCATACTGGCATCCGTAGCGGTGGGCCTTATCTTTTACTATGTGTTCCGACAGCCTGTCGCCGAACCAACCACAGAAGATCCTTCACTTTTAACTGAACCGACTTATGAAAGTGAGCTCAAAAACTAAGCTGTTACTGGCTTCATTAGGCCTCCTGTACTTGCACACAGCTTGCCAGTCGGCACAGCCATCCGCCACCTCGACAGGTATAGATAACAACACCTATACTGCAACAGCCAGCACGCAAGCAACTGCCAGCACTGAAACAACTGCCGCTACACCAGCCGCCGACCCTGTGTTTGAGGGGCTGAACTACAAGTATACAGTCAAAAAAGTGACATTGCCCAGTGGCAACCGCATCGCCTATACCGACCAAGGCACGGGTACCGAAACGCTTCTCTTCATCCACGGACTCGGCAGCTACCTGCCCGCTTGGGACAAGAACGTGGCCGAGTTGAGTCAGCATTACCGCTGCATCGCCATCGACCTGCCCGGCTACGGCAAGTCCGATAAAACCGGCGTGATGGCTGGGATGGCGACTTATGCAAATAATGTGCTGGCCCTGATGGATGCCCTCCAAATAAAGCAAGCCACCCTAGTCGGCCACTCCATGGGCGGACAGATTGCCATCACCGCCGCTCTAAAAGAACCACAGCGCATCAAACACCTGATATTGGCGGCACCGGCTGGCATTGAGACATTCACAGAGCAGCAGAAACAGCTCTTTAAAATGACCGTGACGCCGGAGAGCGTGCAGAAAACCACTCCGGAACAAGTGGCGGCCAACTTCAAAGTGAACTTCCACCAAATGCCTGCCGATGTGCAGTACATGATTGACGACCGCCTGAAAATGACCGAATCAGCTGAATTTGGAGCTTACAGTACCGCTGTGGCAGGCAGTGTGGCTGCCATGGTCGACGAGCCGGTGTACGAACAGCTGCCGCAGGTGCAGGTACCTACGCTGATCATTTTCGGAGCACAAGACGCTCTTATACCAAACCGCTACCTCAACCCGGACCTCACCACCCAAGTTGTGGGCGAAACCGGCCGCGAGCGCATTCCCAACAGCCAGCTAGTAATGATACCCGAAGCCGGCCATTTCTTGCAGTATGAGCAAGCCGAAGCATTTAACAAAGCGATTCGGGACTTCCTGAAATAGCATCTACATACTAACCTTAAACATCTAACCTACATTGCCATGAAAAAAATTTACACACTCCTGTTCGCACTCCTCGCAGTGACACAGGTGGCACTCGCCCAAAGCGGCAGTGTCAAAGGCCGCGTGTTCGGGGCCGACTCCGGTGAGCCTTTGAATGGCGCCACGGTGCTGCTGGAGGGCACAACCAAAGGCGCCTCCACTAACGCTGCCGGCGAGTTCAGTATCATGGACGTACCAACTGGCACGTATAACCTGCGCATTTCCTATGTAGGCTATATTTTCCCCAGACAGTCTATTACTGTAACATCAGGCAGCACCACCGACATCGGTACTGTCACCATGAACATGACGAACATGGTGGGCGAAGAGATTGTGGTTACCGCCTCCCGCCGTCCAGAGAAATTAACGGAAGCGCCTGCTGCCATCAGCGTTATTTCCTCTCGTGATTTGGCAGAGCTGCCTTCTTTCAACGTAGGAGAGCTGCTCAACAAGGTACAGGGTGTAGAAGTGGTGCGCTCCGGTGTGGCCGGTATCGGCATCAATGCCCGTGGCTTCAACAATGCTTTTAACGTGAAGATGTTCCAGCTCACTGATGGACGTAACTCGATGCTGCCTGGCGGCACAGGTCTTCCGGCTGGTTTGTACAACACCGTGATCAAAGAAGACATTGAGCGCGTGGAAGTAATTCTGGGTCCGTCTTCAGCACTGTATGGCCCGAACGCGCACAACGGTATCATCAACACCATCACCAAAGACCCGCGTCGTTATCCGGGCACAACTGTAACGGTAGGTGCCGGTAACCAAAACGTGCTTACGGCCCGTGCCCGCCACGCCGGTGTCATTAACAGCAAGTTTGCCTACAAAGTAAACGCAGAGTACACAGAGGGTAAGGACTTTGAGTTTATTGACACCGTGTATAACGCTACATTAGGCGCATTGCCTGAGTATGACGTAGACTTCAACTTCAATTTCAAGCGTGCCAATGCTGCCGTATACTACAGCCCGACTCAAAACATGGACATCATTCTGGATTACGGTATCGGACAGGGCTCTAACATCGGCGTGACCAACAATGGTCGCAATCAGATCAACGGCTGGACATTCCAATATCTGCACGGTCGCATCGTGACGCCACGCATCTTCGCGCAGGTATACAACACATGGAACGACGCTGGCGATACTTACCAGATAAACGCCCGTACTAATAACTACTACACCTTGCGTGCCTTGGGTCAGTCACAGGATGTGGCCCACGAGAAATCTAAGACAGGTGCTCCGGCAGGCTCACTTTACCCTAACTCACCTGCCATCGCTTTCCCAGGCTTCATCGACAAGAGCCACCGATTGAACGGAGAGGTGCAGTACAACAACAGTTACGCCGGCTTTGATGTGATCACGGGTTTGAGCTTCCAGCGTGACGTGGCCTACAGCCGTCAGACCTACCTCGACGACCGTAACGGCAACATTATCCTGAACCAGTATGGTGCTGTGGCGCAGATTGAACGTGGATTGGGAGATCGCCTTCGCGCTGTGGTAGGTGCCCGTGTCGACCGCCATGACAACTACGGCACGCAGTTCAGCCCGAAAGCGGCTCTTACACTGAATGCCCTTGCTGGTACTTTCAGAGCAACGTACGGCCGTGCCTATTCTGCCCCTTCTATCCAGTTTCAAGAGTTTTATCTGAACAACGGTGCCTTGGCCATTTTGGGTAGCGGCGCCGGTCTGACGATACAGAACACCGAGACAGGTGCAACTCGTGAGATTCCAAAACTGGAGCCGGAGCGTGTACAGACCTTCGAACTAGGTTATAAAGGCACACCAACCGAGAAATTTTATGTTGACTTGAGCACATGGTACTCGATGTCAGAAGACTTTATTTCGCCACTAACAGGCATTACTCCTATTCTAGGCAAAGAGAAAGTGATTCGTAAGGGTGATGAGGATGTAAGCGAAGCAGCTGCGAATGCTCTGAATTACTACCTCACCTACCTCAACTATGGCAACGTGAATTCTTGGGGCACGGATCTTGGCTTAAACTATTACCTAAGCAACAATTTCAGCATTGGTGCCAAGTACTCTTACTTCAACTCCGATATCACGGACCGTGACAACCTCGACAACGACGCAAACGGCGATGGTACAGTAACACCGGCAGAAAGTAGCCTCAACGCGCCGAAGCATCGCTATAATTTCAACTTCACGGCCCGTGACCTGTTCAGCAACAAGTTCTTCGGCTCGGTGAATGTGCGCATTCTCCCGGAATATGACTTCTTTTCAGGGTCACAGGTGGCAGCCCGCGAAAACCGGGAGCAGCGTGTTGCCCCGCTCCTTTACAACTACGGCCCGCTGGGCGGCTTTACTTCTGTGGATGTGAGCGCCGGCTATAAGTTCACGCAGATGATCACACTGGGTGCCAGCGTATCCAACCTGTTCAATGCAGAGCAACGCGAGTTCGTGGGTTCTCCGGTAATCGGCCGTTTGTACTCCGCTGAACTGCGCTTCGACTTTGGTGGCAGAAAAAATAAGAACGAAGTTAGGTAGATAGATTAAGGTGAAGGCAGGGCGCCCCTAAGGGGCGCTCTGTTTTTTTACAAGCTTATTTCAATTACAAGACCTTTACAGATGAAGAATGCAATTATCACAGGGGGCACCAGTGGCATTGGTTTAGGTATAGCCCGTTTGTTTGCAGCGCATGGCTACAACCTGTTGCTGAACGGACTTGAGAAAAACGGCCAACAAATTGCCGATGACTTGGCTCAGGAGTATGGCGTTGATGTTACATTTTCGTCGGCTAACATGCAGCAACCCGACCAGATACGCGGGATGGTACAACAGGCAGAAAAGGAGCTCGGTCAGGTAGATGTGCTCATCAACAATGCAGGTATACAGCATGTGTCTCCAGTGGAGGAATTCCCTGAAGACCGCTGGGATGCGATCATTGCCATCAATATGTCGGCCACCTTCCATGCTTCCAAAGCGGTTTGGCCCGGCATGAAGGCACGTGGGTTTGGGCGTATCATTAATATCGCCTCGGCACACGCCTTGCGGGCATCAGAATACAAAGTAGCCTATGTGGCAGCCAAGCATGGGGTAGCAGGTATAACTAAGGTGTTAGCGCTGGAAGGCGCTCCGCTCGGCATTACCTGCAACGCTATCTGCCCCGGTTACGTGCGCACCCCACTGGTGGAGGCTCAAATAGCTGACCAAGCAATGGCGCATGGTATGTCTGAATCGGATGTGATTGAAAAGGTGATGTTGAAAAAGCAGCCCATCAAGCAATTTGTGGAGATAGAAGCGCTGGGCAACTTAGCGCTATACCTTGCCTCCGAGGCGGCAGGTCAACTAACAGGCTCTATGTTGCCGGTGGATGGCGGCTGGTCTGCGCAGTAAGCTATACCTGTACAGCATTATAAAGCAAAAGACCCGGCACTTCGGAAGTGCCGGGTCTTTTGTAATACCTTAATGTTTATTTACCGATGATCTTAAACTCGGTGCGGCGGTTCACTTGATGTTGTTCTTCCGAACATTCTACGTAATCGCCGCACTTGTTACGCAACTTTGATTCACCATAGCCTTTGGCCACAAGACGTTTGCGGTCTATACCCTTTGAAACGATATAATCTACGGCAGCCTGTGCACGGCGATCCGACAGGTCTTGGTTGTATTTGCGCGTCTGGCGGCTGTCGGTATGCGAGCTCAGTTCGATACGGATAGTCGGGTTAGCTTTCAGCACACGAACCAGTTTGTCCAGTTCGATGGCCGCATCCGGACGAATGTCATGCTTATCGAGATCGTAGAAAATGTTCTCCAGTACGATCGGAACGTTTGGCGTATCGCGGTACATGATCATCTGCACCAGAAGCGAGTCTACACTGAAGCGACAGTCTGGCGTGAACAGGATCGTCTGTGTCAGATAGCCTTTCTTACTGCCCCGGATGGTATACTGCATACCGGCCTCCACCTTATAGCCGAAGCCACCCACGGAGTCGGAGTGGTTTTCATTCATAGTTCCTATGTTCTCTTCGAAGAGCTGCAGGAGTACATTGTCAACCACCACTTTCTTCTTGATGTGCGTGCCCGGCTGATCCACCATTTCGTAGGTTTGTCCCAAAAGCGTACACTCCACAGGCACTTCCTTAAAGCTGTAAATATTATCGAAGCCTGTGGCGCTCTGTCTGGCAGATGAAAGCCAGCCCTTCTTACCGGTAGTGTCAACTGCTATACCTAGGTCGTCGCGCGAGGTGTTGAGCGGATACATCAGGTTCAGCACACGAGTCCAGCTACCGAGTTCTCCTTCTGCTTTAAAGATATCGAGTCCACCCAAGCCTAGATGCCCGTCCGATGAAAAATAAAGCTTTCCGTCAGCCCCTATACTTGGGAAACTCTCGCGGCCAGTCGTATTAATTACCTCACCGGCATTCATGGGCTCTCCCCAGCCACCGTCTGCTTGTCTTTCACTGTAGTAGATGTCGGTTTCGCCTATACCTCCCGGCATATCCGACACAAAGAATAGCACTTTGCCGTCCGGTGTTACAGCCGGATGCCCTACTGAGTACTCCTGCGGCTTGTTGTATTTAAAGGGCTTAACATCTGCCCATTCATCTCCTTTGCGTTTAGCTGTGTAGATTTCTAGGCGATTGATAACATCTCCGGCCTTGGCATTTGTACCGCCCACCCAGCTCGTAGGGTCGGTATTCACTTGCCCACGCCCACGCTTCACACTATTGGTTCGCGTAAAGAACAGGAGGTTCTCCTGAGCTAGGTAAGAGGCTGGGCCATTGTGGTAGTCCGTGTTGACCTCTTTGCCTAGAGCGCTAGGCGCAGCCCACGTAGAATCAGATGTGGAGGCGGCATAATAAAGCTGCACATAGCCATTGCCAGTCCAATTGAAGCGCTCGTTTTTCTTACTCTTTTCCGGAGCTTTCAGTCTGTCTGAAGAGAAAACCATGTCGCCGTTGGGCAGAATGATCGGGCTAAAGTCAACCCCTGATGAGTTGAGGCTGTCCTCGGCTACTATTTCATAGGATAGCGGACGTCTGGTCCAAAGCGCAGCTGAATCGCAGGATGCGGCTAATCGCATGGCTATTTCTGCACGCTCCGGTACACGGTCGGCGTAAGTGGTATACAACTCTTTAGCCTTCGTATAGTTGCCGTTTCGCTTGGCAGCCTCCGCGTAGTGGAAAGTGCTGACCGGGTTGGCGTTGGCAAAGCCCGCCGCCTGCGCATACCAGAACTCCGCCTCTTTGCTGTTGTTCATGAGGCGGTAGCTGTCTGCGATGCGCTCGAGCAGGTACGCATCCGGCTCGGTTCGCTCCATAATCTTTTTGTAGCTTTCTAAAGCCAACGCGTACTCAAAGCTATTGAAATGCTTTTCCGCCTGCTTCATCTCTTTTTTCTGCGCATGCCCTGTTACCGGCCAAGCACATGTGATGGCAATAAGAATCAGAAAAGGTATAATTCGTACTCTCATGTCTGCTTTCAGAGTGTGGTTAGAAGTATCGTGGAGTCAGCATACGCGTGTCCTGCTTTTTGAAGAACGAATAGCCGAGCGATATCTCGTGGCTGGCGTGCTGCCGCAGTGCGTTCAAGCTCACATCGTAGGAGTAGCCAAGACGCAGTTTAGGCGTCACGTACAGCTGGGCAATGGCGGCCCACGCATTTCGGTTGTCCAGTTGATACTCGTCAGAGTAGTTGCTGTGTGTCTTTACAGCCGTGCGGTAGGAGCCACCTAACCAGATACGCTCTCCCAACAAGAAGAAGGCATTGAGATCTAAACTCGTCGGGCTGTTAAAGTCCTCCTTTACTAGGAAACTCGGCTTGAAGATAATAGTGGAGGAAAGATCGAGTACATATCCCGCCGAAAGAAAATAATGCCTGTTGGGCATGGTTACTTCCATCTCATCTCCTTTGGTGTTGATCAGGTTGGCAACAGAAAGCCCCGTGTAAAAACGCTCGGTGTTAAAGAAAGCGCCAATTCTGAAATCAGGCATAAGCTCTGACACCCTTGCTGGCCTAAGCACTTGGTCAGGTCTTGTATTGCCTGTGTTCAGCTTGGTGCCGTCTAGGGTATACTGCGCCAGACCCGCCGCAAAGCCCAAAGACAGTTTTGCCGTTTCGCTCATCTGCAGCCTCACAGCCAAGTTGCCGTGCAGTCCCCTTTGGCTCTGCGCGCCCAGTTCGTCGTTCATCGCATTCAATCCAAAGCCCAGACGGCCGCTGCGAGAGGCCCCGTCCAAACTGAATGTCTGTGTGGTCGGTGCCCCTTCTATACCTACCCATTGGCTACGGTGGGTTACATTGGCGTTCAGAATCTCCTTGCTGCCGGCATAGGCAGGGTTGATTATTAACTCGTTGAAGATATACTGTGTGTATTGCGGCGCCTGCTGCGCAAAGCCTTTGCAGGCCAGCAGCAACATCACCAGAAGCACCCCTAATTTTCGCATGGTAATCAGCTTAATACGTTTGTTTTCTTATCGGACGATCATCACATAGCCTTTGTACACCTTCTCGGTGCCATCACACAGCGTCAGGCGCATCAAGTAATAATAAGTACCTTCTGCGAGCCTGTCGCCATTCCAGTTGTTTTGATAAGCTTTGCTCTTATACACTTCGTTACCCCAGCGATTCACAATTGTCACTTCATTGTCAGGGTAATTAGACAGGTTACCGATTACCCATGTGTCGTTTTCGCCATCGTTATTTGGGGTGAACACATTCGGAACTTTCAGATCGGCTTCGCGCTGGCTTGGGTCAGAGAGCATTACCACCGGCTCACTCTGGCACTGCCCATTATCAGCACTCACCTTCACTTCTCCTTTTGCATTGCCTTGCATCACGGTAATCACGCTTGTGCCCTGACCTGACAAAATTTCCCATCCGGCTGGCAATTCCCAAGTAAAGGTGCTTGCTGGACTGTCTGATTCAAGTTCGTAAGTGGCTATATCGGAGCAGGCGACAGTGCGGTCTATAATGCGGCTGATGACCGGCAGCTGGTTCACAGCAACAGCCAGCGTAGTGGCGTCGCTGCTATTACAGTCATTTACCGAGGCCACTTTCACTTCACCTGAAACAGTGCCGATCTTCACCGTAAGCTGTGTGGTTCCCTGACCCGAAACAATGGTCCAGCCCTGCGGCACGGTCCAGTTGTATGACTCCGCATTGGATACTTGCGCTATGGTATAAGTCGCCGTGCTAGCGGCGCAAATATTATCCGGTCCGTTGACTGCGGTAGGGGGCAGCGGCGGGCTCTCCATTACACGCACTGCAAGCTTAGAGTCAGCCGTTGTGCCGCAGGCATTGCGAGCGCTCACTTTTATCTCGCCGCCATTAGCACCTATTTTCACTCTGATCCTGTTTGTGTCTTTGCCCTCCAGAATCTCCCAGCCAGCAGGAAGCACCCAAAGATATACATTCGCTCCATCGATAGCCGGGATTGAGTAGATCACATCTGTTTTTCCGGCGCAAGGCATTGCTGGGCCAGCAATAGGCTCTGGATTTACCAGTGGGCGCTGCGGTGCTGTCACTAGCTTCACGCTTTCGCTCTGCCCACATGAATTGATTGCCTTCACTGTCACCTCTCCACCAGTAATACCGGCTGTGGCGGTGATTTTGGTTGTTCCCTGACCCGAAACAATGGTCCAGCCCTGTGGCACGGTCCAGTTGTAGCTGGTAGCTGTGGCTACAGCCGCAATTCTGAAGACCAGATTCGTGGCATTACCACAGTAAGTCTCGCTTTCACTTGTTATAGCTAAAGGCATAGGCGGCACTTGGCCAACTGATTTTACGGTAAGGGCGGAGGCAGTACTCTTTGTGCCACAGTTATTAACAGTAGCCACTGTCACCTGACCTTGTGCAGCACCTGCTTTCACCGTAACACGGGTAGTGCCTTGGCCTTCTATAATTTCCCAATCCGCACCCGGGAAAGTCCAGTGATAAGACTTGGCACCCTGTACAGGTGAAATCGAGTAGGTTTGGTTCAGGCCTGCACAATACTGGGCCTCACCTGTTATTGGTCCCGGAATCGGGGGAGCCACATTAGGTACAGGTACAACACGAAGCTTGGCCGGCACACTGTCACCGCACGGGTTGGAAGCTGTAACGGTTATATCGCCTGACTGAGTGCCTACTTTCACCAAAATCTGCGTTGATCCTTGTCCGGATATGATTGTCCAGCCAGAAGGCACGGCCCAGATGTACTCGAGTGTTTGATCAACCGGCTCCAAGCTGTATACTGCTTCCAGTTGCCCTACACATACCTCCTCAGGACCTCTGATAGCGAATGGTGTTGCCGGAACCGCTGTAAAAGGCTTTACGGCAAGGGTGGCAGCGGCACTTTGTCCGCATGAGTTAGATGCTACCACAGATACATTCCCCTCTTGAGTACCGATCAAAACTGTGATACGGGTGGTTCCCTGTCCATTGCTGATCGTCCAAGTTGGAGGCACCGACCAAGTATACTCCTGTGCACCTGCGACAGGCTCTATTTCGTAAACAGTCGATTTAGAGGTACAGCCAAAAGCAGCACCAGTAATTTCCTTGGGCGTAATTGGAGCAGCCGTGGTCGTAGTCACATCTTTTCGACTTGTACCGCTTGTGCCGCAATCGTTCACTGCTTGCACTCTAATTTGGCCACCACTTGCGTTTGGAGCAAGCGTAACTGTAATTTCAGGCGTGTCTTGTCCAGAGGTAATCGTCCAGCCGTCCGGCACATACCAGATGTAGCGTGTTGCAGTTGGGACAGGCTCCACGGAGTACTTCGTGCCGACACTGCCTTGGCACACTGGGAAAGCACCGGAAATTGCTCCCGGATCAGCTGGTGGCCCCGGCACTGGCACCACATCAAACTCCCTAGAGGCGCTCGTTCCGCACGGGTTAAGGCCCTTTACAGTCACCTTGCCACCCACGCCATTCGGATTAACCGTTATAGTGCTAGTTCCCTGTCCTTCTATTAGTGTCCAAGCCGATGGGTACTCCCACACATATTCTGCCACATCGTCGCTAGCTGTCACACTGAAAGTTACGCGATCTGTTGTTACACAGAAGGACAGTGTACCGGACCCAGAAATGGCGCTTGGTTGAGCAGGTGCCTGAAGAAAAGGTTTTACTTCGAGTTCGGACGGTTCGCTTTTGCCGCAGACGTTTTCAGCTGTCACCATTATTTTGCCTGCGTTTGTGCCTGCAGTTACGGTGATCTGAGTTGTGCCCTGCCCTGCCGTTATGCTCCAGCCCTGCGGCACCGTCCAATTATACTTCGTGGCATCCGGCACTGCGGCAATAGAATACACACCGCTCTCTCCCGCACACACGCCCTCATTTGCCGTGATAGGTCCCGGCTTTTGAGGCGGGTCCGGGAAGTTGTTCACCTTGAGTCGGCTCGGTGGCGTGGCGCCACAGCTGTTGTTTACCGATACCTGTATAAAAGCCTCATCATTTCGGCCTACTGCTTCCACAACAATAGTTGTGGTGCCTTGGCCACTGACGATTCTCCAACCACTGGGCACGCTCCAAGTATAGCCTGTGGCACCCACAACTTGATCAACTCTGTACTCGCCCGTTGTTCCTACACAAAGCTCAACGGGACCTGTAATGACACCCGCATCAGGCAACACCGCGCAGAAGCTCATTTCGACAGTGTTGTTTTGCCAAATTTCGTCATCTGCAGCTCCTGATATGGTGCCACGCACAAAGCCGGGGCCTGTTTCAGTAATGGTGGCTGTTATCGTTAGCGTATAGGATTCGCCTACGTTAACCCTTCCAACATTCCACACCCACCTGCCGCTTTCGAGCGTCAGGGTAGATCCGGGAGCGGTCGTGGTATAGGTGTGATTATTTCCTGTAAAAATAAGTTGCGTAACTTTTACGTCGTCGTCTACTGGCCCTTTGTTGGTAGCCGTAATGGTATAGGTGATGGTCTGCCCTACGATGTAGCGGTCAACACCGGCATTTCCGTCCGTCTTCTGAATTTTGATCTCTAGATCCGTAGGCAGGAAAAAGTTGTTATTATTCAGGTTGACTGTTCCTTGAAGTGAAGCCACACGTCCCCTCACGCTAGCCCCGTCGCCCAAGGTGACGTCCTGCCGTGCTAGGTAATTCCCCTTTAGTTCCGCACTGTTGCCTACTGTCAGGCCTCCCTCGATTACCCAGAACACATTGCCGATTCTGGCGTCCTTTACTAGCTCAATGTCCACACTGGCCCCTATACTCAGGTTGCCCTTGATGATGAAAATAAAAACTGCATTCGGATTATTAGCCGCATCCAAGATGATATCCGATGTGATGCTGCCGTTACCATTAAGTTCGTATACGCCAGGCGCAAATGTGCGCCCGCCTATTTCAGGTCCGGAAAGGGTGGTAGTAACGGGAGTTGATGCGGCCGTATTATAAACGGAGAGGGCAGACTGCAAGGCTGCCTCAGCGGGGGCATTCCTGTTTTCAATGCCTCGCCACACGGAACCGGCGCTGAAGCCCTGTGCATTTTGCTTAACAGAGGCCACTTTGGCACGTACAATTGTGTTGGAATTATCCGCATTCACAACCCTTTGATTGCCTACAACGTTATAGTCGTAAAATGCACCTAGACTGGGAGCCTGCTGAGCATTAGCGCCAAACACAATCAGCCATAAACCCAGCACGAGTGGCAAGGTTTTACTTAAGAAGCTTGTCATGAAATCAGTAAGTATAAGTTTGTTATAGAACTTGGCGTTTAAGTTTTCAACCATCATTAGCCGCAGATTGCTCTCACCCATCTGTCAGCTTCTCTTCTTCCTCTCTACCAGCCAAATAAGGCGCAATAATATACTTTAAAAAGTACATTAAAAAGCTTCAAAAGTATATTGCATACAATTTGGGCTATATTAAGCTCTAAAATTTAACAAAAAATGATACAAACCAAATTTTAAGTTAAAGTTTAAACTTAATTACATCAAAGTCCTATATTGGTTTGCGCGCTGTTAACTCCTTATTGCCTAGGTATATTAGTATTACTCACTCTGATCCACAGCCTACCAGTCAGTCTCAATAGTACTAATTTAGACAGGCCGCAAAAGTAGCCACAATTAGGCATACTCTTTATCAGCGATATAAAAAAATATCACATTCAGGACGTTTTTAGATTTGCACTTTAGCGCTAAGGAAAGGAAGCGTTACCATACCCATTGCGGGCAGATTATACGGCGATCGTTGAGTAGTTTGAAGCCTATTACCACCTCGTGGGTGCCGGCGCTCACTCGGTTAAGACTTGAAGTTGTGGCATCGTAAGAATAAGAGATATCAAGCAAAGGGCTTATGTATACCCCCACCATACCGACCAAGGCGTCTTTATGCCGATAAGACGCGCCTACCCAAAAACGCTCATCATATAACGCCCTTAGGTTGAAGTCCATGGCAAGCGGGCTTGGAGCCGCCAGTTTGAGCATAACGGATGGGATGAAGTCAATCTTGTCAAAGGTACTGAAGCGGTAACTACCCGTCAGAAAGTAGTGGCGCTGTAGGTCTAGCGAAACGTTGTTCTCGTTGGCAGCGCGGAATGTCCCGGCGTTCTCTAGCAACTGCGCACCGGCAAGCCCGACCGAAAAATCGCGTGAATACACCCAGATGCCCAACGAAAGATCAAGCACGTTTTGGTTAATGGCCCCTCCGCCCAACAGCGGGTCGCTTGGATTAGTGAACTGCAGGTCAGCATTGTTAACCGAATTGCGGATAATACCCGCCGCTACCCCTGCCGATGCGTTGATCTTGCGCGTAAGGGGCAGGTGATAGGCGTATGTACCGGAAAGCCCCGTGCGGCGCAAGGGCCCTGTCTTATCCGTATGAAAAATGATACCTGCCCCGTGGTGGGCAAGCGCTTTGGCATACTTGGTACTGGTCATACCCTTGTTGAGAGGCATATGCGCTGTGAGGTAGTACGTGACAGGTGCACCGTCGAGCCCTACCCATTGCTGGCGGTTGCTCACCCTTATATCAGCATAGTCTTCTATACCTGACAGAGCGGGGTTGAGAAGAAAGTTATTGACCATGTACTGGCTATACTGCGGACGCTGCTGTGCGAAAGCCTGCATGATAACACCAACCAATACAACCAACAGGAGAGACAGCTTTTTCATAGTCATTATCTAATAATAGTCACATGCCCTGAAATTGGCTTTTCGGAGCTGTTGAGGTAAATAATGTAATAATAAGTAGCTACAGGCAGGGACTCGCCATTGTATGTACCGTCCCAAGGCGTGGCATAGCCAGTTGAACTGAAAATTTGGTTACCCCAACGGTTAAATATTTCGATGCGGGCATCCGGATAGTTCTGGATGTTCTCAATCTCCCACACATCATTCACCCGGTCGCCATTCGGCGAGAAGGCGTTAGGCGCCGTGATGGCAGGTATAACCGTTACGGTCACTTCGTCGGTGGCGGTACAGCCTTCTTCGGTCGTCACTGTTACGGTATAAGTCGTCGTCACCTCCGGACTGGCTACCGGATTGGATACAGTCGTATTGCTCAGCCCGGCAGCAGGCTCCCACTGGTAGGAAACGCCACCCGATGCACGCAGCTCTGTTGTCTGCCCCTGTATAATGGTCACATCTGGGCCGGCATCGGCCTGTGGCGTGACAATGATGACAGGTGCAGCCGTTCGCGTTGCGCTAACACACTGATTGTTATTCACGGCCTGTACATAGAAGGTCGTATTGCGATTCAGTTCCGGCGTCACGAAGGTATTGCCGACAAAAAGCGGCGTTCCGCCTGTAGGCACGTCGTACCACTCAATCGTGTTGCCATTCGCATTGGCGACCGTCAGGGTAGCAGGTCCACCTGGACAGGCGCGCGCCTCACTCACTGTCAGCACTGGTGCCGCAGGCAGTGACAGCACTGTAATCTGCACAGCCTCGGAGGCGTTGTCACATCCTTCAGACAGGGCAACACGCCTAAACCACGTGTCGCGGGTCAGTGCCGGAGGGGTATAGCTGGCTCCTGAGTTATTACCGGGAGCCGGGTTAAAGCCTGAAGTAGGTCCGCTGATACTGCTTTCCCAGCGGTAGGTAATGTTGCCGCTTCCGCCCGAAGGGGTGCTACCGGTCAATGCCGCCGGCACTACACCGGAACAAACCTCCTGCGGGGCCGAAATACTGTTCCCGGTAATGCTTGGTCGCACATTGATAACCACTGGCTCACTTATACTTGGCGTACACTGGCCTGACCTCACCACTCGCTGATACCATGTGGTTTGCGTGATACTGCCCGGCGTATAGCTTTGCTGGTTGTTTGTGCCCGGCGCTGCCGTGAAGTTGCCGCTGGCGCCCGTCGTACTGATCTGCCACTCATAGGTATAGGTGCCGCTTCCGCCCGAAGGGGCAGAGCCAGTCAGCGCTGCAGGGGCAGTGCCAGTGCACACATTCTGCTGGGCCGGTGTTACGGTATTGTTTGTGAGAGCGGGGAATACTCGGATTCTAACAGCCTCAGAAGGAGATTCGCAATTACCCGAAATAACGATTCGCCGGAACCACGTGTCCCCAGACAGGCCGGAAGGAGAGTAGTTCTCTCCGCTGTTAGGAGTAGGTGCAGCTACAAATCCCGCGTCTGGCCCTGTAGTGCTCAGTTCCCAGCGATAGGTATACGGTCCACCTGCGCCACCGCTTGGCTGCGACCCGATCAATTGGGCCGGCTCGTCACCTGTACAAATTTCCTGCAGTGTCGGCGTAATTGTATTGGCACTTAACGGCACTGGCTCTACGGCGATCACCTCCACTACATTACTGGAGTCCGGTGAGCAGTTGGCCGAGCGCACCACCCGCCTGAACCAAGTGGTTGCATTAATGGGCTGAGTAGGGGTGTAGTTCTGGTTGTTGTTCACGCCGGGCGCTGCGGCATAGCCTCTATTCGGAGCAGTGGTACTGATAAGCCATGTATAGGCGTAAGGCGTTGTTTCGTCACCGCCTGATGGCCTCGTGCCAGTCAGTGCGGCCACTACGCCACCTCTACAGACACTGCGCGTTTCATCCCCCTCAATCAGGTTGTTTGCAATGCGTGGGTTGGCTGTTACCGTTACCCGTTTTTTCGGCCCGATACATACAACGCCTTGCGCTGAGTCTCGCGCTGCGACAAAGTAATCGTTGTTGCCAGCCGGAAGTGGTGGTGTCGTAAAAGTCTGTCCGATGAAAATAGGAGTCGCATTCGGATCGTCGGAATCAAACCATGCATAAGTTGGCCCCGGTGCTGTTGGCGTCAGTTCCACAAAGTCGCCCTCGCAGACAATGCCCGGATTTTGTATGGTCGGCTGCCCCGGCTGCTGCAGTATGATCACCTGTATAGGCGGCTGCGGCTGGCCTTGGAAAATGGAATTGGAGCTACCGCACTCATTCACCGCCTCGACCGATATGTTGTATGTGCCGGGCCTGTCAAAATCATATCCATAGGTGAAATTATCAGAATTGAAGGTTCGCGTGGTCGCACCTTGGGGGCCGGTGATGCCAACCGTCACAGTGATGTTCTCACCAAAGTTCTTGTCGATCCCGATACCTCCTCCACCACCCGGAATGCCTCCTCCGCTAAGGCTAAAGCCACTTAGATCTAGGGTTGTGGGACCGCAAAACACGCCTCCCTGTGGCGGCTGCACCTGTGGCCACCCTACTACTATGCTCTGAGATGCCGTATCCGCATCACAGGCATTCGTCACAATCTGCTCTATAGTGTACACCCCGGAAACGGAAAACTTAAAGACCGGATTTTGATCCGTAAGTGTACCTGATACCAGCTCATAACCCTGATCCGGTGTGATGCTCCATTCATAGGTTAAACCTCCTCCTTTAGCCGTGTCCTCAATTGTTACGATGATCGGCACACAAGGCGGCTGTTGGGTCTCATTTTCCCGTTTTCGCTCAAACTGAAAACCTGCCGTCGGTTCGCGGCTGACGCTGTAGGTTTGTGTGAAGAGCTCCTCGCAACCGTTGCCCGAAATGGCTCTGATCACAATTTCAAAATCCCCCACTTCTGTGTAAGGGTTCGGGTTAGAAATCGGAAAGGCGGAAGCTTGGTACTGTACCTCTCCACTTTCATCGCCCCAGTCCACGAAATAGCTACGGATGTCGCTTAGATAGGGCTCTGCAGTTGTGTTAGTAATGATGGCCGTTACACTTATTTCATCATCTGCAACTGTATCGGGCAGACAGGTTTGGAAGTCGTTTTCCTCGGTAAAGGAGATCTCCGGCAGCGGACGCACCTGCACTTCGCGCACCACCGGCTCAGACTCACAGCTTGTCTCGCGGCTTGTTGCAAAAACGGTTACATCAAACTCCTCTATACCGGTGCCGCGCAGGTCGTAGGCATACGTCACATTGGACCCGCGGGCCGTGTTGCCATCACCAAAATCCCATGAATAAATGAAGAGCGCGTCGTCTGCGTTGTTTACTGAAAAGGCTAAAGCAGTGCCCGCACAGGCTGCAGTGGAGGGAGTGACAGTGAAATTCGGTGGCGCCGGGCGGCTATTGACTGTAATGGGTATCTCAGAAGAAGTGTTTGTGTCGCAAGTAGAACCTGATACCTCTACTCTGTACCTGCCAGTTTCAGTAACTTGCAAGTCTCTGCTTGTGATTCCGGTCTGAACGCCGTCCTTAAACCACACATAAGTAAATCCCTCAGGAGCTCTTAAGATAGTTTCTTCACCTTCACACAGAACAGTACGTCCCACAATCTGTACAGTGTTTGGGCAAGGAGCCGCCCAAGCACGACCACTTGATAACAACAGAAAAGCAAGCAAACTAAAGAACAGATGCCTATGTAGAAGTCGGCGCATCGGATCAGGGTTAAAGGGTGAATGGGCTATTACACGGATATAACGAAATTCTTAATAATTATGATTTACCAACCCTTGCTTAAATTATCACAAGGCAAAAGCGGCCTTCGGCACCGACACAGGAAGCAATAGGCAGGCACATCAAAATTAAACATCAGACTCCTATCTCCCGAACAGAGCCTATGTATGCTGTACTCCTGTATTGCGATGGCGTGTAAAAGGTTACAATACCAATCGCATATTTATGTATTTAGATGGACTAATATATGCATAATTACATCGATTCTCCTAATAACAAGAGAAAAGCCGCCTTGTTACAGGGCAGCTTCAACTCCATGAAAATTCTTTTTAGCGCTGCAGTAACACCTTCTGTTTCAGGTATAAATCCGGCGTTTGGAGCGATAAAATATAGATCCCATCCGGAAGCTGACTCAACTCCAAGGCAACAGGCTCGTTTAGTAGCTGGAAATTTTTACGATATACCTCACGCCCCTGCAGATTGAACAGCTTCAATTCTACTTTCGACAAGGGCATTTTGGCTGAAACGATCAATTGTCCGCGCCCCGGCTGAAGCGACATAATCACCTCGGGTGCTGTAGACTCCTCTGCCAGCACTACATGCAGCACATCGGAGTAGGGTGAGAAGCAGTCCGCCTGACGCACCCGCACGTCGTAAGTCCCCGCAACATCCAGCCGGATGGATTGGTCATGCGACTCAAGTAGCACGCCATCCCGCCGCCATTCATAATAGTCTCCCTGTATAGTTGTCCGCAGCTCTGTATTACCTACCTGCTCTATGGCAGGTTTATCAGGAACAGGCATTCCACTGATTTTGATTGGCTCGCTTGTATGTGTACAATCTCCGGAAGCAACCTTGCGCCTGAACCAAGTGGTGGTAGTGAGTTGGCCGGGCGTATAGTGCTGCATGTTGTTGGTGCCCGCTGCCGGGGCAAAACCTTCAGAGGCATTTGCTGTGCTGCTCTCCCACAGGTATACATAAGTGCCATCGGCTCCGGTTGGCATGCTGCCAGTTAGCGGCGCGGGTATAGTGCCCAAGCAAATCTGCTGATTCCCTTCTATGTTGTTATTGCTGATGGCATTCATCACCAGCACTTCTCTTCTAGATTGTTCGCTTTGACCACATTCGTTCGCAGCAACTACGGCTACGAAGCCTCCCTGACCTGAAACAGCTACCTCCAGCTGGCGTGTACCCTGCCCTGATACAATAGTCCAACTGGCAGGTATGGTCCAAGAATAGGATTTCGCACTGCTAACGACATCAACACTAAATGTGGCTCGCGCGCCTGCACAAATGCTAGCTGCACCTAATATTGCTCCGGGTTTTCCCGGAACCGAGCCAAACGCCACCTGCAACTCCCGACTTCCGCTACTCCCATACTGATTGTATGCCACTACACTAATAGTGCCGGCGGTACTGCCAGCCCTAACCGTAATCTGTGTCGTTGCCTGTCCCGTTATAATTGACCAACCCGCGGGCAATGTCCAAGCATAGGAGATCGCACCTGCCACAGGATCAATAGAGTAAGAGATTGTCTGATCGACGCACACGGTCGTTTCCCCCTTTATGGCCTCGGGGGTGGCAGGGGCATCAATAGCCAAGACCACCTTCGTATATGGCAAGGTATAAGAAGCACCCGCTGAAGCAGGGGGTAAGCATAACAATAAAGAGGAGGCAAGAAGTAGAAATGCTTTCATCCGGTAATCAAAGATATAGTCTAGGCAATATAGCAAATCAGCTACATTATAATTTTAAACTTTGCCACAATACTTTGTTAGCGGATATAATCTATAGAAGGGCTATAAAAAGCAAAAACCCTGAACCGTTTCCGATTCAGGGTTTTCCTTGGGTAGCGGGAACAGGACTCGAACCTGTGACCTTTGGGTTATGAGCCCAACGAGCTACCAACTGCTCCATCCCGCACTGTTATTGTGTTACAAAAGTAGTACAAACATACTTACCATGCAAGCTATACTTACCAAAAACCACAAAAAAAGTTGCCCAGTTTTAAAACTTACTGGTGATGCCAAAGTGTATCTTCGAGGCTCTCAGCGACATACGCTGCTGTTCTGAGTGGCCCAAAGAATAAACCAATTGAAAAATTCCTGCTCCGGTGCTGAAACTTATACCGCCGCCCACTCCCAACGGCAGGCCTTCCGCCTTCGAAGTCTCCAAGTCACTGCGGTAGTACCCCTGATCGTAGAAGAGCAGTACATAGGAATCCTCGGCTGTGAACAGGCGATACTCTAATGTACCAACCCCATAAGTAGAGGCGAAAAAGAAAAATTCATCAAAGCCCCGTAAAGAGGCTAGTCCTCCCAGCCGATACATGTCGTTCAGGAATATCTGATCATTGAGCAGCGCCTCCCCACGCAACCGCGCCAAGAGGGCGCTGTTTTTGCCCATCCGGAAGAAATTCTCAAACCGCACACCCAGACTCAACTGCGTGGTGTTAATATCCAAGGTGTCGTAAAACTCTTTTTCCAGACTTGGGTTGCGCAACAGCTTTTTGCGACCTGCTGCCAGCTGCAGCTCCACAAGACGGCCCTTGCGCGGGAAATAGAAGTCGTCGAGGTTATTCCAGAGGTAATTCAAGCCATAGGTGTTGGTACGGGCATCGGCCAAATCCAGAGCACGCAGGCTTTGCGGGTTGGCCGAGGAGAGGATGCGCGAGTTGCGCCACTCGGTGAACACGCTGAAGCGCCCATACCGGATGGTGTTATATGCCAGCTGCACGCGGGGCTGCACCGTGATGAAGCTCGAGTCCTGTTTCAGTAGTCCAAAACGGGTGCCTAGCTCGAAGGGCGTGCCGAAGAGGTTCGGGTGCAGGTACTCACCGTTCAGAATCACAGAACCCTTGTTGACGCGCCGCCACTGCAGACCCAGTTGTTTGCCGCTGCCTTTGATGTTGCGGATGTTCATGTTGGCCTCACCCGTGATCAACAGCTTGTTACCGGTTCGGCTTGGGTCAGGCAAAAAGCCCACCACGCCGTCAAGTTGATTGGCCTGCCGGTCCTCAAGGAAGTATACCACCCGGGCCTTATCGCGGGCAAACTGCACCTGCGGCGGACGAATGACTTTTAGGTATGGCAGCGCCGTAAGCATGCGCTGCGAAGCGAGCACCTGATCCTGATTATAAGGCTGCCCCGGGTATAACTGCAGGTAGCGCATCAGAAACTTTGGCTGCGTCTTGCTGCCGCCCACCACCTGCAACGTGTCGTAGGTTACCACAAAAGCCTTTTCGACCATGAGGGAGGCGGATATACGATTGCCTTCAATTTTGACGGAGTCCAGCCAGACGGAGGCAAAGGGGTAGCCGTTTCGCTCGGCGTAATCGAGTATGCGCTGCTGCAGCTTTACATACTCCGCTGGCTTAAAGGGCACACTCCGGTAAAACTTCTCCCGAAAGCCCGACTCGACCAGTATACCCTCGCTCATGTTGCCGTTGCGCAGTTCGGCCCAATCGAAGCGGTTGCCGATGTGCAGTTTCACGTGGAGCGTATCGCCGCGGGTATAGGAGCTGTCGGCCGAGGCTAGCAGGAAGGCATCCTGATGCAGCCGTTGCACCAGTGCCCGCACTTCCTTTCGGGCCTCCACGGTGTCGGCAAGCTGGGACTGGTAGTTGTATTGGCGGAGCACTTGCCGGTCATTTTCGGAGGTGTGCACTTGCAGCACTGCCTTCGCCTGTACTACCGGCTTCGGAACCGGCTGCGGCGGCACGAGAAGCGTGTCCTGTGCCTGCGCCAAAGGCAGCCACACGATTAAGCACCAGACTAAGGCAGCGATTTTGTACATTTGCGCAGGTAATGTGCTAATTTGTTAATGTGGTAATTTGATAATCTTTTAATTGCCTGATTCATCAGCCATAAGATGCACTTTAGCAAAAGTAAGGATAAAGCATTAAATGTTTCTTCCTGCTTCTGCAATAGGGATTGAACAATTCATCGCCTTTATACATTCATTCATTAGCACATGATCACATCATCTAACTAGCATATTAAAATCTTGTCCGGCATATACCTTCATATTCCCTTTTGCAAGCAGGCCTGCCATTACTGCGACTTCCACTTCAGCACCTCCATGGGGCACAAAGAAGCCACTATACAGGCCATCGCCCAAGAGTTGGAGTTGCGCCGTGACTATTTGCAGGGACAGGAAGTACGCACCATCTATTTCGGCGGGGGCACGCCTTCGCTGCTCACACAGGCGGAGCTAAGCCTTCTTCTGCAAACCATCAAAGATCTGCTTATAGTTTCGGAGGATGCTGAAATAACACTGGAGGCCAACCCGGATGACCTATCGCAGGAGAAGTTGCAGGAGCTAAAAGGGGCAGGTGTAAACCGACTGAGCATTGGCCTGCAGTCGTTCCATGAGCCGCATCTGCGTATGATGAACCGCGCTCATAATGCCACCGAAAGTCTTCAGTGCGTACGCGACGCACAGACAGCCGGCTTCGACAACATCACCGTGGACCTTATCTACGGTATACCTGCGCCGGACCACAGCATTTGGCTGGAGGACCTGCAGACACTTTTCTCCCTGAACGTGCAGCACGTTTCCTGTTATGCCCTCACCATTGAGCCCGACACCGCTTTTGGACGCTGGAGCAAGAAAGGATCGTTTAAGCCCTCGGAAGATGAATTTACGGCACAGCAGTTCGAGATCCTGCTGGAGCAGATGAAGCAGCATGGCTATGTGCAGTACGAAGTTTCAAACTTCTGTAAACCGGGTTCTGAGTCGAAGCACAACAGCAACTACTGGCGTGGGGTGCACTACCTCGGGGTGGGGCCAAGCGCGCACTCCTTCAACGGCCATACCCGGCAGTACAACGTGTCTCATAACAGAAAGTATACGGAGGTTATTAAGCAGCAACTTATACCTTGCGAAGTGGAGGAACTCACGCTTGCCGACCAAGCCAATGATTACCTGCTCACCACACTGCGCACCATCTGGGGCTGCGACTTGCAGGTGATGCGCGACAGGTATGGGTATGATGTGCAGGCATCGCATCAAGTTTACCTGCAGGAACTCAGCCAGAAAGGTTTAGCCTCCATAGAAAATGACGTGCTATACCTGACGGATCAGGGTAAATTGCTGGCTGACCAGATCACACTCGACTTGTTCGTGGAATAAGTATTTTATGCGATACTTGAAAACGATTTATTTTGTAGATTTGATGGTGAAAGATTTACTTCCTAGGCACCTACCACCCTATCTATGCAGCTATTGGAAACACTCTACCAAAATGACCTAAGCAGGATCGCCATTGATCGTGCTAACAAGGTAATAAGCAACACGTGGCTCAGACCGGTGGGCCACGAGGAAATGGTGCAGACCGCCCAGAAGATCAACGAGTTTTTACACGAGAACAAGGCAGACAAGCTGCTGCTGAGCGCCCTCGAAATCGGCAAATTGCTTCCCCACACAAAAGAGTGGCTCTCAACCACCTATTACAAATCACTATCGGAACTAGGCATTAAAAAACTGGCGCGGGTACTTCCCGAAAATGTGTTTAACAGACTTTCATTTGAAGCCGTTATGACACGGGCTGAGGCTCTGGGTGCTGTTAATTTTGAAGTGAAAAATTTCACCAGCGAGGCAGCTGCCCTGCTATGGCTTCGTGACAACTCTTAAATTCCATTTCTTTTTGAGGGGCAACCACACACATAGCATGGTAATTTAACCTGATATGTTATTTTACATAGCTATATATTTATATTTGCAAAAAAACTTGTTCATGAAAACACTTTTTACCCTTCTTTTCTCTTTATCAGTGGTGCAATCTTTTGCGCACACAGATCCCAAGCCTGTTGCTGTAACAGGAGACACATTGCAGGTTATACCCGCTTCCGCTGCATATAGCGTTACAGCTGCCAACGGTATTTCAGAGTCGATCGTCCCTTACAGAAAGAACACGGTAAAGGTGAACCTCTCCTCGCTGGCTTTCAACAACTACAGTTTAAGCTATGAGCGCTCCTTTGCCCAAAAATTCTCTGCTGTTGCCGGTTTCAGCATGATGCCCGAAACCAAAGCGACCTCTATTTTCGTGGTAGACAAAGCCATAGACAAGTGGATGAGCGAAGAGGAGGATCTTATAAATGACCTCAGCACTTTTAACATCGCTAACAGCACGCTTACCGGTGAGGTGCGCTACTACGCAGGTAAGCATCCGGGAGCGCGCGGTTTCTATGTATCGCTGTACGGCCGCTACATGAACACCTCTATAAATTACCCGCTCGAATACGAGTCTAGTAGCGAAAATGTATACACCCTGCCTTTCGACGGAAAAATTCAAGGCATCGGGGGCGGCTTGATGATCGGTGCCCAGTGGCTGCTTTACAAAAACTTCACGCTTGACTGGTACATTCTGGGCGCTCACTACGGCAGAACCACCATTGACCTGCCAGCCAGAACTGACCTAAGCACCATGACGGAAACTGAGAAACAAGAACTGAAGCAGGATTTCGAGTCGTTGAACGAAGATTTTGATGGTAGAGCCAGCATAAAGGCCAATGTTACCGATCAGGGTATTGACGTCAAAGGAAATGCTCCTTTCGCAGGCGTACGAGGCTTTGGTTTTAACATAGGCTATACCTTCTAGGTAAGGCCGGGCAGCTTACCAGAGAAGCATATCCGTTTCTCTAGTAAGCTGTAGTTTTGCATAAGGAGGGAAGCAACTTCGTTATCCGGACAGAGAAGACATCTGCACGATTTAACGAGCATGTTTCCCTCTTTTTATTTTATACTTGCTAAAAACAGCCTGAGCCATGCAAGCCTCCATCACATACAGCGACCAACCCTATACCTTCGACCCGACGGAGCCGCTGGACATCTCCATGCCGCTGCACGACAAACAGCCGCAGCCAGAGTGCTTCTGGGCGGAACCTGTAGCGTTTGAGGTGATCAGGGTAGGAAACTTTGTGGGAAGCGTGGCAGAAGGAGGAAGCACGAACTACAAACGAATACACGTAACACCCCACGGCAACGGTACCCATACCGAATGCTATGGCCACATCTCTGCCGACGAACATGCTACCATTCACAATTGTCTGAAGCGCTTCCTGTTTGTAGCACAGCTCATCACAGTGCAGCCGCAAAAGCAGGAGAATGGTGACGAAGTAGTACTGCTGGAAGATGTAAAAGCCAAGCTGCAAGGCATAAAATGCGAGGCCGTTGTGCTACGCACGCTACCCAATACCGACGAGAAGCTTACCCGCCACTATTCTGGCACTAACCCGCCTTATTTGGAGCCTGCCATCGGACAGTACCTCGCCGAGAAAGGTATACAGCACTTGCTGCTCGACCTGCCCTCCGTAGACCGTGAACTAGACGAAGGCAAGCTGCTCTGCCACCACGCTTTCTGGCAGTACCCGAAAAACACACGCTGCGGTGCCACCATCACCGAGCTGATCTATGTGCCAAATCACATCGACGATGGGCTATACCTGCTCAACATCCAAATTGCGAGCCTACAGCTTGATGCCAGCCCCAGTAAGCCTGTGCTGTATAAGCTGTCGCCTGTTTTCCCGACTTTGTAAGACTCATTCTTTTGCCAGTTAGCGATCTTGTTTTATAGCCGATAAGACGTTCCGAAAGCTTTCGGTATCCTCGGCTCAAAGGTCTGGGACGCACTGTGAGGTGGTGCGGCAGGTATAGCTATACCCACTAAAAAAGAAAAGCTGGAGCCAAGAGCCCCAGCCTTAAGGTTAGGTTTAGTTTAGTTGAGGTTTCTTTAGAAAAGCGCTTCGGCAACTTTCCGCACTGACTCTGACTTGCCCATCGAGTAGTAATGCAGACAGGGCACACCAAACTCCATCAGCTCTTTTGACTGCTGTATCGCCCACTCCACACCCACCTGCGCGGCGGCTTTGTTATCCGGACAGGCTTCTACGGCATCCGCTAGATCGCAGGGAATCTCGATATGGAACAGACTCGGCAGGAGGGTCAGCTGCGTTTTGGTGGTCATGGGCTTCAAACCCGGAATGATCGGCACGTTTATACCTTCTTCGCGACAGCGCTTCACAAAATCAAAATACTTCTGGTTATCGAAAAACATCTGGGTGACGATGTATTCTGCGCCCATTTCTATTTTCTTTTTCAGCCAGCGGAGATCGGAAGTCATGTTGGGAGCTTCAAAGTGCTTCTCCGGATAGCCTGCCACACCAATGCAAAAATCGGTACTGTTGTGGTAGGCTTGTTCATCATCCAGATAGCACCCGTTGTTCATGTTAACGACCTGCCCTATCAACTCGGAAGCATAATTATGCCCATCAGGTTCCGGCATAAAGCGTTGCTCACTTTTCACACAGTCTCCGCGCAACACCAGCACATTGTCTATACCCAGAAAGTGCAGGTCGATCAGGGCATTTTCTGTTTCCTCTTTGCTGAAGCCACCGCAGATCAGGTGCGGCACCGTGTCTACTTTGTAGTGGTTTTGGATGGCCGCACAAATGCCTACCGTACCCGGACGCTTGCGCGTGGTGCGTTTCTCCAGCAAACCGTTTTCCCGCTGCTTGTAGATGTACTCTTCGCGGTGATAGGTCACGTCGATAAAAGGCGGCTTGAACTCCATCAGCGGGTCAATATGACTGAAGAGGGTCCTCATGTTCTCGCCTTTGAGGGGTGGCAGGATCTCGAAGGTGAACAAGGTCTTGCCATTGGCGTTCTGGAAGTGCTCGGTTACTTTCAAGGTATGTATGGATGGTTTACCTCACCCCAGCCCTCTCCTAAAAACAGGAGAGGGTGAATTCGAAGATGAGGAATGGTGAATGATTCTTTAGTTTTACTATCATTGCTATTTCAGAGTAAGTACCTGAACCAGCATTCTAACTCCCTCTCCTGTTTTTAGGAGAGGACCGGGGTGAGGTTTCTACACCACTTGCTGCGCCACTGGTTTTGGCTCGTAATTCAGGTTTGGCGAGAGCCAACGTTGCAGTTCCTCTTTGGTCATACCTTTGCGCTGGGCGATGTCGGCCACTTGGTCTTCGCCTATCTTGCCGAGGCCAAAGTAGCGGGAATCCGGATGCGAGAAGTAAAGACCGCTCACCGAGGATGCCGGATGCATGGCCAAGTTCTCCGTTAGGATTACACCAGTCTCCTCTGCATTCAGCAAATTGAACAGCGTGATCTTTTCGGTATGATCTGGGCAGCCGGGGTAACCGGGAGCCGGGCGTATACCTTTGTACTGCTCTTTGATCAAGCCGTCATTGTCCAGCTGCTCCTCCGGCGAGTAGCCCCAAAGCTCCTTGCGAACCTTCTGGTGCATGTGCTCTGCAAAAGCTTCGGCTAAGCGGTCGGCCAAGGCTTTGACCATGATGCTGCGGTAATCGTCGTGCTCGGCTTCGTACTGCTCCAAGAGCTTCTCGATGCCAAATCCGGCCGACACTACAAAGCCGCCAATGTAGTCGGCTATACCTGTTTCTTTCGGAGCCAAGAAATCGGAGAAGGCGAGGTTGGGCACGTTAGCGCCTTTCTTACCCTGCTGTCGCAAGGTATGGAACTCGGTTAGCACGTTTTCACGTGAATCATCGGCGTATACGGCAATTGTGTCGACGGCCTCCACGTTGGCCGGATAGAAACCAACCACAGCGCGGGCTTCGAGCAATTGCTTGTCCACGATCTCCTGCAGCATAGTCTGTGCATCGGCAAACAGCTTGGTTGCTTCCGCTCCCAGTTCCGGATCGTTCAGAATTTTCGGATACTGCCGCTTGAGCTCCCATGTATGAAAGAAAGGCGTCCAGTCGATGTAAGGGATAATTTCCTGCAGCGGATAGTTGGTGTATACCTTGTTGCCGATAAAGCTTGGCTTGGTCACTTCTGTCGCAGCCCAGTCTACCTGATATTTATTGGCCCGTGCCTCGGCTATACTAGCAAAAGCGCGGTCTTTCGTACGGTTCAGGTGGTCTTCGCGCAACTTCTCGTATTCGGCCTTGATCTCGGCGATGTAACTATCGCGGTTGCTGCCCAACAGATTGCTCACTACCGTCACGCTGCGGGAAGCGTCGTGCACGTGCACTACCGGACCGCTATACTGCGGCGCAATTTTTACGGCCGTGTGTACCCGTGAGGTAGTCGCGCCACCGATCAAGAGCGGAATCTTCATGCCCCGGCGCTCCATCTCCTGCGCCACGTATACCATTTCGTCTAAAGATGGTGTGATCAGGCCGCTTAGGCCCAGTACATCGACTTGCTGCGCTTCGGCTTCTGACAATATCTTGTCCAGCTGCACCATCACACCTAGGTCAATCACTTCATAATTGTTGCAGGCCAGCACCACACCCACGATGTTTTTACCGATGTCGTGCACGTCACCCTTCACAGTAGCCATCAGAATAGTGCCCGCCGTTGACTTGGACGTGTCGGACGCCAGCTTCTCCTGCTCCATGAACGGCAAAAGATAAGCCACTGACTTTTTCATCACGCGGGCGCTCTTCACTACTTGCGGCAAAAACATCTTGCCAGCTCCGAACAAGTCGCCCACCACCTGCATACCTGCCATCAGTGGTCCCTCAATCACATCGAGTGTCTTCGTGGCTCTCTGTCGTGCTTCCTCCGTGTCTTCGTCTATGTAGTCGACAATCCCTTTTACCAGCGCATGCTTCAGTCTTTCTTCTACAGGAGCCTCACGCCAAGCATTGTCGGCGGCCGTGGCTGTTTTGCCTTTTCCTTTGATCGTCTCGGCATAGTTCACCAGTTTCTCGGTGGCATCCGGATGGCGGTTGAAGATGACGTCTTCGATCAGATTGCGGAGCTCGAGCGGCACTTCCTCGTAGATTCCCAGCATACCCGCGTTCACGATACCCATGTCCATACCTGCCTGCACGGCGTGGTACAAGAATATCGTGTGCATGGCTTCGCGCACCAAGTCGTTGCCCCGGAAGGAGAAGGACAGGTTGCTCACACCGCCGCTTACCTGCGCATGAGGAAGGTTGGCCTTGACCCACTTCACCGCCTCGATGTAGTCGACGGCGTAATTGTTATGCTCCTCTATACCTGTGGCAATGGCCAGTATGTTCGGGTCAAAGATGATGTCCTGCGGCGGGAAGCCTACTTCGTCTACTAAGATGCGGTAAGAGCGCTCGCATATCTCAATGCGGCGTGAGAGGGTGTCGGCCTGACCCTGCTCGTCAAACGCCATCACGACTACAGCCGCCCCGTATTGGCGCACTTTGCGGGCAAGTTTTTTAAAGGCTTCTTCGCCTTCTTTTAGAGAGATGGAATTGACGATACTTTTACCCTGCACACATTTCAAACCGGCTTCAATCACGCTCCACTTGGAGGAGTCGATCATGATGGGCAACTTGGCAATATCGGGTTCGGAAGCGATCAGGTGGAGGAAGTCGGTCATGGCCTGCTCCGAGTCGAGCATACCTTCGTCCATGTTCACGTCGATGATCTGGGCGCCGCCCTCTACCTGCTGACGGGCAACGGAAAGGGCTTCTTCGAACTTACCGTCGACGATCAGGCGGGAGAATTTCTTGGAGCCGGTGACGTTGGTGCGCTCGCCGACATTCACAAAAAGGGTATCAGAGGTAATGGTGAGGGGCTCAAGGCCGCTGTAGCGGGGAAGAGGGGCTACTGGAGAGGGAACGTGCGGCTTATACCTGCGCACTAGGTCTGCGATTACTTTGGTGTGTACTGGCGTCGTGCCACAACAACCACCCAGTACGTTTACCAGTCCCTCCTTCAGGTATTCCTCCACAATGGCGCCCATCTGCTCGGCGGTCTCGTCGTAGCCGCCAAAGGCATTCGGCAAACCGGCATTCGGGTAGGCACTGATGTAACAATTGGATATGCGGGATAGCTCTTGGATGTGGGTCTTGAGTTGGCGGGCACCCAAGGCACAGTTAAAGCCCACGCTTAGGATCGGTGCATGCGAGATCGAGTTCCAAAAAGCCTCCACCGTCTGCCCGGACAAGGTGCGGCCACTGGCGTCGGTGATCGTGCCGGATACCATGATCGGGAGTTCTTTGCCGCCATCGTTTACGTGCTGCTGTATCGCGAACAAGGCTGCTTTACAGTTTAGCGTGTCAAACACGGTTTCAACCAACAGCAAATCAGCGCCGCCGTCTACCAGTCCGCGCACCTGCTCGTAGTAGGCATCCACCAACTGGTCGAAGGTAATGGCACGGTAGCCGGGGTTGTTCACATCCGGGGAGAGGGAAGCCGTGCGGTTGGTCGGACCGATGGCACCGGCTACGAAGCGTTTGTGCGATGGGTCTTTCGCTTCTACTTCATCGGCAGCTTCACGGGCGATCCTTGCCGATTCATAGTTCATTTCATACACCACATGCTCCAAGCCATAGTCTGCCATCGCAATGCTGGTTCCGCTAAAGGTATTGGTCTCGATGATATCAGCGCCGGCTTCGAGGTACTCGGTATGAATGGCTTTGATGATATCAGGCCTTGTGATAGAGAGCAGGTCGTTGTTGCCTTTCAGGTCGGATGGATGATCCTTAAAGCGCTCGCCCCGGAAATCGGCTTCGGTGAGCTGGTAGCGCTGAATCATGGTACCCATAGCGCCGTCGAGCACGAGCACGCGCTCCTGCAGCAAGGTATGGATCGGATGTGATTTGGTCATGTTGGTGTTCCCCCTCTTAGTTAAGTCTACATACGCGCTTATCAAGAAGGACACCCAAGGTAGGATATACTCTCTTATCTTTTCCCGGCCAAGGTATGGCTGAGAAGGGAATTAGCACCAAGCTGGTACAAGGTTGCTAAGACGTCATAGGGCCCTGTCCCTCGGTCTTTCTTGATAAGAATGCTGCAAAGATACATACTTATCCGTAAAAGGCGAATTTTGGTTGCGTCAGGATAGGAAGATAGCGGGAGGATGTGCGGAATCAGGGCTTTCAACCACGCACAAAAGGTATAAAAACAGAAAGGGACACCAGAAGTGTCCCTTTCCTAAAAGAGTTTAATTGTTTTCACTCTATAACTCTTTATACCTTCTTATACGTGAGCAAAACAAAAAGGGCTACCGTAGTGGCAGCCCTTTTTGTTTTCAGTATCGGTCAGAATTAAGCTTCTGCTTCTACTTTAGGAATTACAGAAACGAATGAACGGTTCTTAACGCCTTTTTTGAATTGAACTACACCATCAACCATAGCGAACAGTGTGTGGTCTTTGCCCATACCCACGTTTACACCCGGGTGGTGTGCAGTACCTCTTTGTCTTACAATGATGTTACCAGCGATGATATCCTGGCCACCGTAAATCTTAACGCCAAGTCGTTTAGAATGCGACTCACGACCGTTGTTAGAACTACCAGCTCCTTTTTTGTGTGCCATTTTATTTAACTATTTACTCAGGGTGATGAAACACCTGAAAAATTCAACGTTTAATTTCTTCTTACTGCTTAACCAATGCTCTCGATCAGGACTTTCGTGAAGTGCTGGCGGTGACCATTCTTCTTGCGATAGCCTTTTCTTCTCTTCTTTTTGAAAACGATTACTTTGTCACCTTTCACGTTGCCAAGGATTTTACCAACCACTTTAACACCGCTAACGAAAGGAGCACCTACAGTAAGCGTGCCGTTATCATCAGTAAGAAGAACATTGGTGAACTCAACGGCGTCACCATCATTGCCGGAAAGCTTGTTAGCGTAGATGAACCTTCCGGCCTCTACTTTGGTCTGTTGACCTGCGATTTCTACAATTGCGTACATCAGCTTCAATGTATGATTTAAAAAATTTTAAGTCTGCAAAATTAGTGCTCTTAAATTTAATATGCAAATCATTGTTCTTTAATTCCTTCTGATTTTTCAACCCTTATGCACAACTATGTGGATAACGATGTTGAAATCTCAAACCCATAATTTTGCACCCTTTGAAAACGCACATAACACACTAATCTGCAGCACCTTGATTACTTTCCGAAAAAACCATGTTTTCCACACCTGCTTGACAAATCGAAATAAACCCTCCTCTTAAAGACCGACTCAATTAGTTAAGTTTTGGATTTTACTATCTAAAAATACCGCTAACTCTTTAGCAAGCCGACTAATGTTGCATTTTTCATAATTTAACAATGATTTAATATTGGGTTTGCTATATTTCAACAATTATATATGTCAACAATATCATGTTAATAAGCATGTGAATTAAATGGCAAAAATCACATAATCAAACACTTAACAAAGTGTTAATAAATTGAACAACTTTAGCCGGCCAATTCAAGTTCTTATCACTATATTTGAAAACCTGTTACCTTAAAGTCACTCACCAAATGGTGTCTCGGCAACTAAGTTTGACACTATATAAAACAGTAACGAAGTGTCGCTGTTAGTTTAAATAACATTAAAGTTTACGCGCATGGAGCCAATACTACAAGAAAACCCGAATCGCTTTGTTTTATTCCCGATACAGCACGACGAGGTGTGGCAGATGTATAAAAAGGCAGAGGCCAGCTTCTGGACCGCCGAGGAAATCGACCTGTCGCAGGACCAAAAAGACTGGGAAAACCTGAATGACGGCGAACGCCATTTCATCAGTCACGTCCTGGCTTTCTTCGCCGCTTCGGACGGCATCGTAAACGAGAACTTGGCCATCAACTTCATGCAGGAAGTACAGCTTCCGGAGGCCCGTTGCTTCTATGGCTTCCAGATCATGATGGAGAACATCCACGCTGAGACTTACTCCCTGCTGATCGACACCTATATAAAGAAGCAGTCTGAAAAGGATTACCTGTTCAACGCGCTGGAAACAGTGCCTTGCGTGAAGAAGAAAGGCGAGTGGGCACTTAAGTGGATCAACAGCGAGAACTTTACAGAACGTCTGATCGCTTTTGCGGCTGTGGAAGGCATTTTCTTCTCCGGTTCTTTCTGCTCTATTTTCTGGCTCAAGAAACGTGGTCTGATGCCGGGTTTGACCTTCTCTAACGAGCTTATCAGCCGTGATGAGGGCCTGCACTGCGATTTCGCCTGCCTGCTCTACTCTATGCTGAACGAAAAGTTGCCTGAGAGCCGCGTGCACGAAATTATCCGCGATGCGGTAGAATTTGAGCAGGAGTTCGTAACGGACGCATTGCCAGTCGACTTGATCGGCATGAACGCCAAGCTGATGAGCCAATACATCGAGTTTGTGGCTGACCGCCTGTTGGTGTCGCTGGGTTGCAGCAAGATCTATAACGCAACCAACCCATTCGACTTCATGGAGATGATCTCGCTGCAGGGCAAGACCAACTTCTTCGAAAAGCGTGTGGCAGAATACCAGAAAGCCGGCGTGATGGGCGACAAAGACAAAAATGTTTTTTCGCTCGACGAAGACTTTTAACAAACTGAAATACTTAGTAAGTTTAAGAGATAAAGGGCGCCGGGCATCAGGCTCGGCCCTTTCTTAATTACCTTGAATACTCCGTTGCAGGTATGGCTACTTTCGTGACTGTTTCTGGCACCGGAATCAAACGCTGGCATTAACCGCCAGATGGGGCGTTCGCCCCAGCAATCTGTAAAAGCAATTGGCTTTAGCTGTTAAAGTATAGTATTTCAACGGATTACGTATATATTCACGTATCTCCCTATGAAAATATTAGCATGTTTCAACCCGTTGCATCGGCATCGGTTCCTTTATACCTACACCTTATAATTAACCCGGGCATTTGACTCCCGCTAAATGTATACGCTATGTTAGTAGTTAAACGAGACGGCAGACGCGAATCCGTCAAATTCGACAAAATTACCGCACGCATCGAGAAGCTGTGCTATGGTCTGAACATGGACTATGTGTCGCCAATTGAGGTGGCTAAGAAAGTGATTGACGGTATTTACGACGGTGTAAGCACGATCGAGCTGGATAACCTAGCCGCGGAGACAGCCGCTTCGCTCACGACCAAACACCCGGACTACGCGGTGCTGGCGGCACGTGTGGCCATTTCGAGCCTGCACAAGGTAACGAGCAAGTCGTTCTCCAACACCATGAAGCGCCTCTATACCTACGAGGACCCGAAGACGGGTGAGAACGCTTCTTTGCTGGCTAAAGATGTGTATGAGATCATCCGTAAGCATGCCGCTACGCTGGACTCGACCATCATCTATGACCGGGACTACAACTACGACTATTTTGGATACAAAACGCTGGAGCGTTCCTACCTGCTTCGCCTTGATGGCAAGATTGTGGAGCGCCCGCAGCATATGTTGATGCGTGTGGCCGTGGGTATCCATAAGGAAGACATCGAATCTGCCATCGAGACTTATAATCTCATGTCTGAGAAGTGGTTTACGCACGCCACACCAACATTATTCAATGCCGGTACGCCAAAGCCGCAGCTGTCTTCGTGCTTCCTGCTTACTATGAAGGACGACAGTATACCGGGCATCTACGACACGCTGAAGCAATGTGCGCAGATCTCGCAGAGCGCCGGTGGTATTGGCCTAAGCATTCACAACGTGCGTGCAACGGGCTCTTACATCAAAGGCACCAACGGTACGTCTAACGGCATCATCCCGATGCTGAAAGTGTTCAACGACACGGCTCGCTACGTGGACCAAGGTGGTGGTAAGCGCAAAGGCGCTTTCGCGATCTACCTGGAGCCTTGGCATGCTGACATCTTTGAGTTCCTAGAGCTGAAGAAGAACCACGGCAAGGAAGAAAACCGCGCCCGTGACCTGTTCTACGCCCTCTGGACGCCAGACTTGTTCATGAAGCGTGTGGAGCAAAACGGCGACTGGAGCCTGTTCTGCCCGAACGAAGCACCAGGCTTAGGCGATACGTGGGGACAGGACTTTGAGCGCCTGTACGAGAAGTATGAGCGCGAGGGCCGTGCCCGCAAAACCGTGAAAGCGCAAGACCTGTGGTTCGCTGTGCTGGAGTCTCAGATCGAGACAGGTACGCCTTATATGTTGTATAAGGATGCCGCCAACAGCAAGAGCAACCAGCAGAACCTCGGCACAATCAAGAGCTCTAACCTCTGCACCGAGATCATGGAGTACACCAGCGAAGACGAAGTAGCGGTTTGTAACCTCGCTTCTTTGGCGCTGCCACGCTACGTGAAAGAGGAGAACGGCCACAAGGTGTTCGACCACCAGAAGCTGTTCGACGTGACCTATCACGTGACCATGAACCTGAACAAGGTAATCGACATCAACTACTACCCGGTGCCTGAGGCAAAAAACTCTAACATGCGCCACCGTCCGATCGGTTTGGGTGTGCAGGGCTTGGCTGATACCTTCATCTCTCTGCGTATGCCGTTTGAGAGCGACGAAGCACGTGGTCTGAACAAGGACATCTTCGAAACAATCTACTTCGCTGCCATGACAGCCTCTAAGGACTTGGCTAAGAAGAATGGTACTTACGAGACATTCAAAGGATCGCCACTATCAGAAGGTAAGTTCCAGTTTGACATGTGGGGTGTAACACCAGACAGCGGCCGCTGGGATTGGGAAGAGCTGCGTCAGGAAGTAGTGAAGCATGGAGTACGCAACTCTCTGTTGCTGGCCCCTATGCCGACTGCCTCTACTGCTCAGATCTTGGGTAACAACGAGTCGTTCGAGCCTTATACCTCTAACATCTACCTGCGTCGTGTGCTTTCAGGTGAGTTCATGATCGTGAACAAGCACCTCCTGAAGGACCTCATCGGCTTGGGTCTGTGGAATGACAAGATGAAGCAGGATATCATCGCAGCCAACGGCTCGGTACAGGACATCCCGAACATCCCGCAGAACATCAAAGACCTGTATAAGACGGTATGGGAGATCAGCCAGCGCACGGTGATCGATATGAGTGCTGACCGCGGCGCTTACATCTGCCAGAGCCAGTCGCTGAACCTGCACGTAATGAACGTAAACTTCGGCAAGCTGACTTCGATGCACTTCCACGCTTGGAAGCGAGGTTTGAAGACAGGCATGTACTACCTGCGCACCAAAGCCGCTGTAGACGCTATCAAGTTCACGGTAGAGAAACAAGCCGCTGAGACCCTGCAGCCAGTCTACAACAACCAGGACCAGAATCGCAACGACATGAGTTGCTCCCTGGATAACCCAGACGCTTGCGAAGCTTGCGGATCGTAAATAACTGAAGAAGGAGGGCTTACTGCCCTCCTTCTTTTTTACCCTACCTAAGTGTACCTTGTGTTACCACTGATTCCTCGTCAGTGGATGGAATTATGTTGTCTTGACTTTTAGCTGAATTAAACTTTTCATTTAAAAATGAACCCATATATAATATCTAAGGAAATATTAGATTCTATAAGAGAGTGTATACTTTCAATCTTCTGGCCCAAGAAGGATGTGATAGACTTTTTCAAATCATGTGGTTGTTCATCCAATATTCTAAACTTGGTTTATAATAAAAAGGATGAATTGTCAAGGAAAGCAATCATAGATTTCATTATAGAAAATCTATGTAATAATACACATAATGGAATAATACCGTTAAGAAGTATCATTCATGAATTAGAAGGGTGGTCATCCTTTAACAATATTCATTTTGCAGCCGGTGGAAGCTTAGATATACAAAAAGCAAAAGACGCGATTAGGCATCTAAAAGAGCTACAAGAAGCTAAAGGCTTACAAATTAGTGCGGCAATAAAAAAACGACAGGAGCTCGAAAATGAGGCACAGAAAATAATAAGAAGAGATAATCTTAAGAGAAAGTACCACCTCCTCTATAAATGCATGGATGAGGATGGGATAGAAATTAGCTCTCAGAGACGGGGATACTTGTTGGAGGAGTTCTTAATGGAATTAGCCATTTATGAAGGACTCACAATTGCTGAGCATTACAAATTGAGCATCCCTGGCGAGCAAATTGATGGAGTATTGAAGCATGATGGCCACTATTACATTATTGAAGCAAAATGGCAGGAAAAGCTAATTGCTTCAAATGCTTTATATCAATTTGCCAATAAAGTCAACGGCAAAATGGATGGGAGAGGAATCTTCATATCAATAAATGGCTTTTCTTATACGTCAGTTGAGGCACTAACTAGAGGCAAACCCATCAATTGTATATTGATAGATGGAGATGATTTAGCGCTTATTGTTGGAGGGCAATACACTTTCCCAGAGGTACTGGACCAAAAAATTAAGGCAGCTCAAATGATGGGTAATATCTATGTAAATGTGTATGACTTAAAAAATAAATGCTTAGCTGCTTAGCTACTGTTAAATCAGAGACTTCCTCAAGGCCTACCCTTCATAATTACAAAGGGTGGGCCTATTTTAGTAAGCTTACTGGAACAACTACTTATATATTACAAAAAGCCTTTACTTCCTCAACCTTTACCTAGCTATAATATAGCTTATTAATCGATTCAAATCCAGAATCAGTTTAAATTCTCATTTAAATCTACCATTAGTGATGGTTATCTGATACATTAAGTTATATCATAATATGAACTGACTACAAGAATTCACTCAAGTATACCGCCCCATAACTAAACCACCCAACCCACAACACGAAACAATTTGCTTCAGTAAAAGCTTTTATACCTGAAAAGTAGAATAGGCTATACCTCACCATACTGCAGCAAACTTGTGAGCACACAACCTGACCAGAACGACCGGAACCAGTCCCGCATAAGCCGTCGCAGCTTCTTAGGCAAGTCTATGCTACTAGGGGCAGCGGGAGTTGTAGGTTATACCGGGGCCTTCGCACGTGTAACAGAACAAGGCGCCCCGGAACAAGACCAAGGCCTTCCGCCACAAGGCCATTACCTCATCAAAAACGCATACGTGCTCACCATGGACGCAAAACTGGGCGACTTAAAGCAAGGCGATGTACTGGTGCAGGATGGTGAGATAAAGCAAGTGAGCCAGAACCTGAACGCCGCTGGCGCAGAGGTACTGGCAGGCGATGGGATGATCGTGATGCCGGGCCTCGTTGAAACACACTGGCACCTCTGGACCTCGCTGCTCCGCAGCATGGCGGGTGATACAGAAGGTCGTGGCTACTTCTCTGTCACCCGCACAGTAGGACAGCATTACACCCCTGAAAGCATGTATACAGCCAGCCGCTTGGCAATCGCTGAAGCCATCAGCTCCGGTATAACCACCTTACACGACTGGAGCCACAACGCAAGAAGCCCGGAGTTTGCGGAGGCGAGCCTGCAGGCCTTGCGTGAGGCAGGTATACGGGCGCGCTACTCACTTGGCGTGCCCGCAGGAAAAGGCGGTGTGGTAGACCTGCAGCTGCTCGAAAGATTGAAAAGAGACTGGAACAAACTCGCCAGCGACACATTGCACCTCGGCTTGGCTTGGCCGGGTATAAACGATAGAAGGGAACAAGGTATAAAGGAGTTGAAAACCGCTCGCCAGCTAGGGATTCCGGTATCTGTCCATGCCAGCAGGGCAGGAGTGATTAGCGGGCTCATGCAAGAGCAACTGCTCTTTAAAGGCATGCAGCTTATTCATTGCAAGGATGCCACATCAAGTGAGATACAGGGTATAGCAAAGGCGGGTGCTGTAGCCAGTTTATCGCCATTTTCGGAGTTGCGAATCGGGTATGGCATTCCTCCCGTTAAAGAACTGCTAGATGCCGGCGTCACGCTTGGTATATCAGTAGACACCACCACCCTCACTGGCAATGCTGACCTTTTTGCCACACTAAAGCTGCTTCTGAACTTGGCCAATGCTCTTAATCGAAGTGAATTTGCGCTAAGTGCCAAACGCACACTGGAAGTCGGTACGCTCGAAGGTGCACGCTCTCTCGGCCTTGCGGAGCAAACCGGCTCGTTAAGTCCCGGGAAACGCGCCGATCTGATCATGCTTTCGGCTAATACCTTAAATGCAGGATATGTTACGGCACCGCACCAGCTTGTTGTGGAGGCCATGCAACCAGCCAATGTGCATACGGTCATGATAGACGGGAGAATAGTGAAAAGAAATCACACTCTTACTCACCTCAACAAGGAAAAGATTATGGCAGAAGCCCAAACTGAGTTCGAAAGGGTAATGGGAAAAAGCGGCTGGTAACACGCTAGGTAGCAAACCGGTTCTGAGGAACGGCCATTTCGGATGGTTCCAGCAGCCATTCCATAGCCTCTTCTAAGTGCATAAAATCACGAAGGATAAGGCTGAGATCAAACGTATACCCTTTGTTAATCATAACCTCTACAGCTTTGCGGTTTTCCTCAAATTGGGAGGGTATACGGGCAAGTCGTTTCAGAGAGCTTTTAGCCATCTGCGGCACATGTACCTCTAAGCTCCATTTTAGATCTGCAGGGGATACGCTTCCCATTAATCGATCATCAGCCAGCCATCTTACCAATGAAAAGCGGTTGATCATTTCATGGCACAGAAGATAAGCTTCTCTTAATTCCGCCCCTTGCAAGCGGCCTCTCCACTCGGCTTTGCCTAATTGGAGATGTTTATCGTAAGAAAGCTTGACAAAGCTGTTTTGAAAGTAAAGTTGCATGAGGAGTGCCCCCTTGAAAAAAATAAGTAAAAAGAAGCTGTTTAAAGGTTGAAGTGGTACTGCTCCTGCAAATAAATCCGGGGTGCAAATATACTCAGTTGCAGTATACATACGACAAATGAAGTTGCACTTTTACTTTAGGGGGCTACAAAATATGCCTCCAGCCATTACAAAATTACACAGAGCGCTAGGAGCTCTATCCAGTCTGTGGTTTAAGGCAGGCTACTTGGCATAGGGAAAATAGCATTGAGGTATATTGCCCCATAAAAAACGCTTGGCTCTTATCTTTAAAGATAAGAGCCAAGCGTACTGAATACAAATTACCAGCAACTCACTAAGGTTGCATGCCTTGTCCAGCATCAGTTCTAGTCGCCACTACCACCGCTACACGACGATTCTTCTGACGCCCTTCTTCAGTCTCATTAGTAGCTCTTGGTCTGGACTGTCCTGCTGCTTCAATTGTCATGCGGGAGGCAGCAATGTCAGTATTTTTCTCCAGCCAGTTTTTTACGGCATTCGCACGGTCCTCAGCCAGCTTTTCGTTATAAGCGGCACTAGCGGTAGAGTCCGTATGCCCTATTATTCTGATGGGCCCACGGCTGCTCAGGTCATTTATAGATTCCGCTATACTGCGTAGCTTATCTTCGGCTCCGGCACGTAACGTAGCCTTGTCCACGTCAAACAGCACCCTGTCATCCATGGTGTAGACTGTATAGCCCGGGTTGCTTCGAACTTCCACATCGCGGTCCTGTACGTTTTGGTCTGTCACCACAGGGGCATCATAGTCCACATTCGACCAGAAACTATCATCTACGCTAATTATTTCAGCGCCATCTGCCTCTGTCACACCCGGCATATCGCCATACATTACAGCTGTGTCGGCCGAGGCCATCTCCTGCACATCTTCAGCATTTTCAACTCGTTTATCGGTCTCGCTGCAGGCTGTAAAAGCACTCGCAGATACAAAACAGGCTAATGTTATTATTTTTCTCATATCTTATTTAGTTGTTAGTCCTATTAAAACCTACGCTGCCACACATGATTCGTTCAACAAACCACAGCATATGTTTACTAACTCAGGTAGAAGCGGCTTAAAAAACAAAAGGACCAGCTTAACGCTAGTCCTTTCCATATCGATATATTGTTTATACTTATCGCTTCACAAATCTGAAAACTTCTTTGTTCACTCCAGTAATCACAGTAACAAAGTATATACCGCTCTGCAAATGTTGTACGGGCACCACTACTTGGCGGTCTGAGGGGTTTTGCACGGCTGCTAGTTGCTTTCCAGCGATATCAGCGACTAGTATGGTCACTTGCTCATCCGTACGCGTCAATCTAACTGTGACGTCGTTTGTAGCCAAGGTAGGATAAACGGCAGATGCAGACGCCAGTGTTAGGTTTACAGCGATGGTTTTAGAGTATTCCGAAGTGCCGTCGAAGTCAATCTGCTTTAGACGATAGTAGTTTGTGCCAGAGGCTGCTTTAGCATCACGGAAGCTGTAGTTTTGCACCAAAGATGTTGTGCCGACTTTACTTTCCACGAAACCTATGTTTTTGAAAGTCTTGCCATCAGTAGACACCTGCACTTCAAACCCCTTATTATCTTGCTCTGAAGCTGTTCTCCAAGTTAAGTTTATGCCATCTGCGTTAGCTTGCGCCTTGAAAGATACTAGCTCCACTGGCAACGCTACTATTCCCTGAGATGTAACATTAAGTGATGACTCGTCATAGCATACTGACGAGATAGGGGTTATGATAGCACGGAAATACGTATCAGCACCCGGAGCACTTACAAGGTTAAATGTCGCAGGGGAAGCCGCAGGCGCTTCAGTAATACCCAATATTGTGGTTTCATTATTTCTAACACTCTGCCACATAATACTCACGGCATGGCCTTTTCCAAAAAGCTCTGAATTCAGTTTTAACGTACCGGGTTTGCCTACTTCTAAATTCTCATTTACAAATTCAGTCAGCCCGAACAGGATAGGGTTTACTGTAACTGTTACCGGCACTCTGGCACTTTCACAGCCATTGCCATTTACGGTGCTCACGTAGTATGTGGTCGTGTTTTCTAAAACAGGAGTAGTGTAGTTGGATGTTTCGGCCAAAACTGTACCTCCTGTAGAAGCGCTGTACCACTTGTATCCGCCTCCAACAGGAGCTCCACTAGCTCGCAAAGTCTCACTTCCTCTTCCGCAACGGCTTACTGAATTGGTAGTAGGCTCTGCTATAACAGTACAAGCTCTTGTTATAGCTATTTCATCTATATAAAGATACTCGTTGTTAGTGTTACTTTCATTCAGAATACTGTTGACATAGAAAGAGAAGTATTCGGTTTGAACGCTACTCACAGTCAATGTAGTTGTGAAATTTGTATAGCCAGCAACTGAAGCGCTAATGACATTACTTGGAGCTACACCAGCTATATTTGTTCCACCCGTATTACCTGCAATCTGAACTGAAGCCCCTCTTTGGAAACGTATCTGAGCATCCTGCGCAATAGTCCTAGCCCTAAATGAAATTCGGTAAGTCGTGCCCGGGTAAAGCGTGATAGGGGCTTTGATTGTAATAAACCCTGTATACCCTCTAGAGGCGCCACTACCGTTACTACCTCTTATGCTGAGGTGGCTCTCTGTTGTGGAGTTGACTATAGAAACCGGTTCGTCAGGTTTGAAAGCCTTAGTGAAGCTGAATCGCAGACTGGAGGTATCTGCTGGAGAAGTAAAGCTGTTTCTGTAGATATCAACTTGCGCTTGGGCAGGTCCTAATAAAACTAAAATTGCAATGATAATGATGTAAATGTGTTTCATAACTTGAGTGTATATGCTCTTTTCTATGTAAGAAGCATGCCAACAAGCTATCGCTCTATTCTATTTTAATAAAGTCCTACATGATACGGAAACCCTCAATTATCTTGTATACCTAATATAATGTATAACAGCACCTTGTAGCAAACCCCACTTGTACTCCTCCTACATAAACTTCAATAAATACAGTTGTAAAATTGGCTTTAAATAAGACATTAAATTACAAAATTCCATACTTGGGAAGAATTGCACCGTTTTGGGAACATTTAAGCTCTTTTTAATTATTCTCTATTGCACTAAAATTCAGCACTAATCGCCAAAATAAAGTTTCAATTAAACTACACCATCGCTAATAGGCCACTTCGAATTATATGCCCAAAACAGGTCATACTGACACAATTAGAAGATTAGCATTACGCTAGAACAAGTCAATTTGTCGTGTTGGGGTCTTGGCACCTGATTTGCATCAAAATTTGATGAAAACTTTAGAGGAGAAAGAAATGAAAATAATAAAGAATAAAGAGTTTTTAAGAAGTATTGCTCATCAAATTGACTTGCTTAACACACTGGGTGGAGGGGTAAGCGAAACATATACAGAGATAAAGAAAAAGAAGAAGGGAGCCGTTATACGCGTGTGGGCTGCTGGTGTGAGCCCAGAGGCATTTAGGGTGGTGTTACATCAGAATCAAATCACCGTTTTTTCTGTGCTTCAAAATGAGGAGAATCCAGAGATGGCTATTCCGATGTTTACGCGCATCTTTATGCTGCCGCCGCAGGTTGATTTAAGCCGCATAGAGGCTGTTTATAAAAATGGAGAACTCCGCGTGAAGTTACCTTACCATGATTCGGCTCTTAACCCGCATCAGATCGACATCAAACATCTGTAATAAGCTGGGGCTATCGGCGGGGATGGTCTGTGCGCCACCCAACCACAAATATGATTACCCATACGGCAAAAAAAGGAGTGAATACCGCCGCTAAATATGGATCCACAGTTACAGAAACCACTAACTGTATCAGAAAAGTTGCCAAAGCCCCCCAAAAGGCTATTTTATAATATTTATTCCAGTCTTTCATTTTGTGACTCTACAAAAAAATACCCGGCTTAGGGCCGGGTATTCATTAATCTGAACGCTTCCGCGCGCGATATCTTTTTTTCTACTATCAGCGGTGGATCGTCTTCTTTCGAAATCACTAGCGTATACTTGTTATTGGCATCCTGATAATAGATTAGCGTCTGAAGATCTTCATAGCCAATGCTAAAGATCTTCCGCGTCTTATCACCATAGTTGAAATAGTGATTGTCTAATTTAACATTCTTCAATAACCTCATATCCCTACAATCATCTGGTATTTTAACGGGCTAAGCCGCTAAAATTGTTTCACTATATTACTCAGGTGCAATCATATTCTTTTAATCTTACTACAAATTGCACTTATTTTACTCACATAACACCTCGGACTTAATGCCCAACGCTATATATGTGCTTCATTATTAATAGCAAATACTACACCAATACACCTGTATAGCTGTACAAAATATAACTTTAGCGCAGTAGGCACTTATACCTAAGTACATAAGTCATTCCAACTCGGTTGTCTATATAGTAGCTTTTCGAAACCAATTACTATATTTAACAAGTGAATCACTCCTTGGGACTTCAAACTTATTAGGTCTTGCAAACAATATGGACACTCCTACTAAAATTGCCCGCAATATGGCCCTAGGGGTTACTGAACTAAAGGCCTTAGAGCAGATAGCAGCACAGGTATGACGGAGAAACAGCAGATTCAACCTTTAAGCTAAACGCTAAAAAAAATGGCTGACAGCAAATCCAATTGGCTATATGGCCTGTTCTACTTCGCCCTGTTTGAAGTAGTGGTATTCTTTGCACTGCAGTTCTTAGTCTCTGGTATGGGCATGAGCAACCAGTATCAAGCCGAAAACACCATCGTGCCAAATTGGGTAAAAGCCGTTACTTTTATACTGCTTTATATTTTATGCGTATTGATAGCCGTTGTACTGGTAAGCAACCTTGTGCCCCGTAAGCACCGAGGCCAGCTGATGGGCTGGGTATACCTCTCGCTGGTGGGCATGATCCTGATGCTGGTGCTCATTTTCTGAAAGGGAAAGCCCAATTTGAATTTTAGCTGAAATCATAATCACCCATGAACAAAACAATAATCGCACTTCTAACCGGCTTAATACTTAGCTTCAGTCTGCAAGCGCAGGAATACTCACAGGACAATTATCAGCAGCAACGCCAGCAGGGCAGGTACTTTATACAGCTTCGGAATGGCCAAGTAGTGTATGCCAACAAGCTGCAGTACAAGTCGCCCATTTTTAAACAGGACTTCTTCCTGCTCGACGACTCCCTAAAGTATGCACCGGAACTAGTGGATGTATACCAAAGCAGCGACGGCTACTTCGCAAGGGTAGCGGCAGGCAACCGTTTCGACTCTTTTGCCAAGCGAATCTTGGAAGGCCCGCGTATTTCCAAGTTCTACACCACCACTATTGACTACTCGGCCATGGGCTACCACCCCTACGGGTATGGCATGCCGCGCTCGAGCCGTCGCCGTATTTATTTCTTCTCCAAGGATAATGGGCCGCTCATGACCTTTAACCAGCAGAACCTAGAGCAGGCGCTTGCCGACAACGCCTCCAGCATGGTGCTCATCCAGCGCCATAAGCGTGAGCGTGTGATTTCCACAGTGATGGGTATAGCAGGCGCTGGCTTGCTGACGTACGGCTTGCTGTCTTCCTCGCAAAGCTCCACCAACCCTAATGACGTCAACATCTCTCCCATCGTATACGCTGGAGCCGGCCTAATTGCAGTCCCTCTGGTCATTCAGCTGTTCCGCAAAGACAAGCTGACGCAGGCAGTTGATGTATACAACTACCAAGTGAGACAGTAGCATGCCGCATCTTCTTTTACTGCACGGCGCTTTAGGCTCAGCCACTACCTTACAACCACTGCAACAGTTGCTGGAGCCCTATTATACCGTTCACACGCTCAACTTCACCGGGCATGGAGGCACAGATTTGTCAGCGGATGCCTTCAGCATTGAAGCTTTTGCGGAAGATACGCTGCGTTATCTCGAGGAGCAGGACCTACAAACAGTTGACATATTCGGCTACAGCATGGGTGGCTACGTAGCGCTATACCTTGCGCTGCAGCATCCTGCACGCGTTGGGCGTATTTTCACACTTGCCACCAAGTTTGCTTGGAGCCCTGAAACAGCAGCTAAAGAGGTTAAGATGCTCCAGCCACAGAAGATCGAGGAAAAGGTACCAGCCTTTGCCACTGTACTGGCAGAGCGCCACAGCCCTACTGATTGGCGAGAGGTGATGACCCGCACAGCCGACATGATGCAAGCGCTTGGCCGGCAGCCCCTGCTCACCGAAGCCGCCCTCGCCCAATTAGACAAGCCTGTGCGTGTAAGCGTAGGCGATCGCGATAACATGGTGGGTATACAGGAGACAGTTTGGGCCTACCAGCAATTGCCGCAAGCCAGCCTTCTTGTGATGCCTGATACACGTCACCCCTTAGACCAAGTCGAGCTGCAGCGGTTGCAGTGGGAGATAAGGCAATTCTTTAGCGAGCATGTCGTTTAAAGAGCTAGTTCTTCGGTTTTTATAATTCCAGTATTTATGCGTTTACACCACACTCTCCTCACACTTTTATTAGTAGCCATTGTGCTTGGGAGTAGTTCTTGCACCACTTCCAAGCCCACAGCAGGCCAACGGGGCTACACAGAGGAAGGAAAGGCATCTTATTATAGCAACAAGCTGCATGGCCGCAAAATGGCTAACGGGCAGCCTTATAACCGACACAGGCTCACTGCCGCACATCGCACGCTGCCGTTCGGCACCAAAGTGAAGGTAACCAACCTGCAGACCAACAAAACAGTGAAGCTAAAGATAACAGACCGCGGCCCCTTTGTAAAAGGCAGAGTAATAGACTTAAGCGAAGCGGCAGCCAAACGACTGGACTACCTTGATACAGGTATAGTGCCTGTTAAAGTTAAGGTGATAAAAGCAGCTCCGTCACGCTAGACAAACTGCTGCTTTGCTTCACCTAAATTAAAGTCGCTTTTACCCTATTGTTAGGGCTCTTCTCCAAATACTCCTATTAATCATTTGGAATACTGCAGTTTAAATTTTAACTTTGGGCATGCTTCAATCGTGGAAATCCATTTCTGTTACAGCAAGTTTAGCAGCGCTCCTGTTGTTCGGCGTTACCACTACGCCTAATGCTGCACAGCTTCAGAATGGAAACACATCTGCCCAAACCACTGTGGTAGCTGATGCTCCCGCGACAAACGCCACTGCCGCACAGCCTGCTGCGCCTAAAAAACAAAAATCTGTGCTGGATGCGGATGCTCTTGAGAGCCCATTCTCTTTTTTCAAAGATGTGTCTGGAGTAGAGGAGGATGAATCGGAAGTGAATGTGAAGCCTAGCGTAGTTGTGCTCGCATTGAAGGCACTTGCGGCAACACTACTTTCCACCATCATGTAACAGATTTTCATTTCTGTTTCTGTTCTGGCTGATGTTACATCAGCCTTTTTTGTTTTTAGAAGATATCTGTCAGTAAGGCTAAGCCTAGGCCAAAGAGCGTTGCTAGCAGCTTGTTTCTGTTAAAGCGGTGGTCAGGGCTTGTCTCGAACAGAATAGTCGTAGAGATGTGCAGGAAGTTACCGGCTACCAGCCCCGTAAGCGCCGTGAATACCAAGCCACCTCCCACGTTGTCTTTTATTAGGTAGTTGCTCACCAATATACCCATCGGAGCTCCGACAGCAAATATGAGCAGCCACAAGAAGGCTTTACGAAAAGAACCGATCCGGGAAAGAAGTACCGACATCAGGGCAAAAGCGGCCGGAACATGGTGTATGGCTATACCTAGCAATACCGCATAAAAGTTTTCTCCTGCGTGGTGGTGACCCGTATGCCGCTCATTGCCCTCCACCAATATGCTACCCTCCAGAAAGGAATGTATGAACAAGGACCCGAGCAGTAGGAAGGGCATTGATCCCGCGTGGCTGTGCCCCTGGTGGTGATTGGTGTGCATGTGCCCGTGTTCCACACCATGCGAAAAAATCTCCAGCACCAGTTGCAGAAAGAAGCCGGCCAGCACCCAGTACCCTACACTGTGTGGATTTGGGTTACCAAGCAGCACATCCGGCAGGAGGTGCACAATTGTAATGGTGAAAAGGTACGCTCCACTAAAGGCCAGTGCCATCTTCAGCCAACGGCTGTTATCCGGTGGGAACACCTTTACCAGAAAGCTAGAAAGCACTACCGTAAGAAAAAGGACGAGTATGGCTATGATCATGACGCGTTACTTCTTTAGCACGAAAATGACACGTTCACTATTTTCCGGATGGAATGGATGCAGGCTGTAGTCTCCGAATGTCTCCACCAAGCGAAGCTGCGCCATTCCGAAATATTCCATAAAGTCTTCTTCCCGCAAAGCACGCACACGCTCCTCAAAGCAATAGTCGCGGCCCTTATCACGGAACTCAATGGTTTTCACAATAAAGTCATGCTCTACTTTGCGGCTAATATGGAAGTATATGCCCTGCACCTCTTTCTCTTCATGCGTTACAAGGCGTTCAATGGTGCGATCCGTGTTCATGAAGTCGATCACCAGTTTGCCACCGCGCTTCAAACTCTCAGCAACAGCTTTGAGGGCCACTACGTTTTCGGTTTCGCTCTCAAAATACCCAAAACTGGTGAACAGGTTTAGCACAAAGTCAAATGACTCGGGCTTATACACCTCCCGCATGTCATGCACAGCGAAGTGTAGCCGCTCGTTCTCGAACTGCTTGGCATAGGCAATGCTCTGTTCCGATAGGTCTATACCGGTTACGTCATAGCCCTGCTCATTTAAGTAGCGGGAGTGACGGCCTTTGCCGCAGGCAAGATCCAGTATTTTGTGCTCAGGCTTTGGGTGTAGGTAGGCCAGCAGGTTATCCATAAACAGCCGGGCATCGCGGTCGTCGCGGTTACTGTAAAGGATGTGATAGTAAGGGGAGTCAAACCAAGTGCTGAACCACTCTTCCTGTTGGGCCATAGGTGCTATGTAAAAGCAATAAGGTTGCAAATATACCTTTTATTTTCAGAACATGGGTATACGCACGCAGCGTAGGCAGGTATAGTTGATTACAAAAAAGTCTGCCGTCACTGTAGCGTACAGTGGCGGCAGACTTCAGATACTCAATGTATGAGGCCGATTAACGCTTAACAGCGCCTGCTGCTGTATTCGTCTCAGCACGTTCGCGAATGCTATCGCCAAGCTGGATTGTGTTGGCACCTTGGTCATGGTTTGGCATTACTTCTTTATCCGCACCATGGCCTTCATGTACAGTTACATCGCCACCAGCGTCAGATACGTTATAAGTTCCACGCGTACCCGGTGCTACCTCGCCTACAGATGCCTTGCCACTTGGTCTTTGGTCCTTTGGTGTGTCGCATGAAATCAGTGCCAAGCCACATACTGCGGAAAATACAGCTAATACGTTCTTATTCATCTCTATTTTTTAGGTTATAGTCTTTATATTAAAACGCTACCACACAGCATGGTAGCAAAACAAATCTTTAAATACGGCTGCTCTTATACCTAAGGTTGTAAAACAACTAGGCAATCAGGTTCTTTCGGCGCAGCATCGACTCCAGCAATTTGATGTCGTTCGGATTGTTGAAGATACGGAATGGCAGCATCACAAATACCGGAGCCTGAAACGTTTTGGCCAGCCAGCCTTTCCAGCCGCTAGGCAGTTGGGCTTCTGTAGGAGGCTTCAGCCAGAGAAGATAGGACTCGCCTTTGCGCTCCGCTGTGCCGATCATGTCCCAAGTGAGAGTCATGCCTTCGCGTTCATTACGCTTCAGGATGATCTGACGGGAGTCGATCTCATAGCTCAGCTTCTCAAACAGGGGGTTGCCCTGCTCCATTTGCGTGACGCCCATTACCTGCGCCGAACGCAGCAGCACGAAGATAAGGGTAACTAAAATGGCTGCTGTCACCCACCACCAAGAGAAATCAAACACGGCTGGCAGTAGGAGCAGTACCAATGGGATAAGGGCCATCCACCAGTCTTTGCGCCATACTTTGGCCAAGGCTATACCTGTAAAAGTGTTTTTCTCCAGTTGGTACTTTTTGGTACGAATGGCATTTGGAGCAGCACTTGACTGCATCCGGTAACGTTGGTTTTGTTGCATAAAAATAAAATAAGCGCCTGCCCGCTATTGGGCAGGTATAAGTTCAATTAATAAGCCTTTAGGCTCAGGTCCATGCTCTTGATAGAATGCGTCAGGGCACCTACCGAAATAAAGTCGACTCCACACTTGGCCACTTCGGCAATAGTCGCCTCCGTAATGCCGCCCGATGCCTCTGTTTCAAAGCGACCGCCAATCGTAGCTACCGCCTCGCGCATCATCTCCGGTGTCATGTTGTCGAGCATAATGCGGTGGATGCCGCCCGTCTCAAGCGCCTCTTTCACTTCCTCCAGATTGCGGGTCTCTACCTCAATGCGCAAGTCCTTGCCTTTTTCTTTCAGGTAGCGCTGCGTAGCTTCTATTGCTTCGCGTATACCGCCGGCATAGTCCACATGATTGTCTTTCAGAATGATCATATCGAACAGGCCGAAACGGTGATTGACACCACCTCCAATTAACACCGCCCACTTCTCCATGATGCGGAAGTTCGGCGTAGTCTTGCGGGTATCCAGCAGTTTGGCCTTAGTGCCGGCAATCAGCGTGTTCAGGTAATGAGTATAGGTAGCGATGCCGCTCATACGCTGCATGCAGTTCAGTACTAGTCGCTCAGCCGTAAGGATGGACTGTGCCTTGCCTTTAACGGTCAGGGCCACGTCGCCGTACTTCACTTCGGCACCGTCTTTTAGCAGCACTTCCACCTGCAGGTCGGGGTCCACTTGATTAAAGATGTAACCGGCCAGCTCCACGCCCGCCAGTATGCCGTCACCCTTCACCAGCAGTCGTGCTTGGTTCTGGGCATCGTTCGGAATAGAAGCCAGCGACGAGTGGTCGCCATCGCCTATATCCTCGGCCAAGGCCCGGGATATAAACTCAGCTATGCTTTTTTCTGTCAGGTATGATGCTTTCACGGTGCAAAAATAAAAAAAGGCCCGGTATATATCCCGAGCCTTGCTAAAAATCTCACTATTATCTGCTTAATCTTTTATGAAATCGATGGAATGGATCAGAAACTTGCCTTTTACGTCCTTCACCCGGATCAAAGTTGTATAAGATCCGTTGCGATGCGTATAGGTGCCGATCACATAGCGCTTGTCTTTTCTCACCGACTCGCTTGGAGTCGGAAAGTTGTAAGCAAAGCCGGCAGGCGGGTTTTTACTGAAAAAGTTCTTCATCACGAACTCCGCCTGTGTCTTGCTATAGTCTGTGGATTTTTCATCGGCAAACGACAGGCTCACTTTACTGTCGAAGTGTTTTGCCAAGTCTCTAGCCGACCCTGCCCGCAAGGCGGCCTCCACTCCGTCAAACACATCCTTCTGGGCCACGGCCTGTCCGGTAGTGAATATGGAAGCTACAAAAGCTAAGAAAAGTACTACAGCAATGTTTTTAAAGTTTTTCATAAGGTGTATAAGTAATCTCGTCCTCATATTAGCTAAAACTATGCCAACAAAAGTCGCAAGCAAGGACCTAAATTTAACCGGAATAATCAATATATACCGATGTAACGGTATAAATATGCGGGACGTTTCAGTAGCGAAGTCAATTTAGACTCCGATGTCTCGATGCCGCTTACAATCATCGTGATCAGCTACAATTTAAACAATTCTTGCTTAGCTTCACAGACTTGACGTATAAATCAGCCGCTTTGACCGGTAAGGCAGCGCATAATATGCTATATTTGCAGTATGGATAAAAAGGTAATGCTCATGATTCTGGACGGCTGGGGAATCACCACCGACCCAGAGGTTTCGGCTATACATAAGGCCCACACGCCTTTCTATGATCACGTTATGCAGGCCTACCCGCATACTACGCTGCAGGCCTCAGGTGAGGCAGTGGGACTGCCCGAAGGACAGATGGGGAACTCAGAAGTGGGGCACATGAACCTCGGCGCAGGCCGTGTTGTGTACCAAGACCTCGTGCGCATCAACAAATCCATCTCGGAGCACAAGCTGGCCTCCATGCCCGCCTTGTCCGGAGCCTATACCTTTGCCAAAGAGAACAGAAAAGACGTGCACCTGATCGGCCTGCTTTCGGATGGTGGCGTGCACTCACATATTGAGCACTTAAAGGCACTCTGTACCTCAGCGTTTGACCATGGCTTGAGTAATGTGTACATCCATGCTTTTATGGACGGCCGCGACACCGACCCGAAAGGCGGCGTGAAGTACATCAACGAGCTGGAGCAGCACTTGGAGAATACGACCGGCACTATCGCCTCTATCATCGGCCGCTACTATGCCATGGACCGCGACAACCGCTGGGAGCGTGTGAAGCTGGCCTACGACTTGCTTGTACACGGCAAAGGCACCCCTTCGCAGAACCTCATCAAATCGGTGCTGGACTCTTACAATGCCGGCGTTACGGACGAGTTCATTCAGCCAATCGTGAAAGTGACCGACGCGCAGCAGCCGATCGCCACCATCAAAGAAGGTGATGTGGTGATCTGCTTTAACTTCCGCACCGACCGTGGCCGCGAGATCACGCAGGCGCTCACGCAGCAGGACTTCCCGGAGCAGAACATGCATAAGCTTAACCTGCACTACATCACCATGACCAACTACGACGACACTTTTGTAGGCGTAGATGCTATTTTTGAGAAAGATAATCTGAACAATACACTGGGCGAGGTAGTGGCTGACGCCGGCCGTAAACAGATCCGTATAGCCGAAACAGAAAAATACCCGCACGTAACCTTCTTCTTCTCGGGCGGACGTGAGCTTCCTTTCGACGGCGAGAGGCGTTTACTGTGCCCATCACCGAAGGTGGCCACTTACGATCTGCAGCCGGAGATGAGCGCTTACGAGATACGCGACGCTATCGTGCCGGAACTGCTGCAAAAAACCGCCGACTTCATCTGTCTTAACTTCGCCAACCCCGATATGGTGGGCCATACCGGCGTATTTGAAGCCGCCGTAAAAGCCTGCGAAACCGTGGATCAGTGTGCAGAAGCGGTCATCAATGCCGCCCTAGCGAGCAACTATGACACGATCGTGATCGCCGACCACGGCAACGCTGATTTCATGATCAACCCAGACGGCACGCCAAACACAGCGCATACCACCAATTTGGTGCCTTGTGTATTGGTGAGCAACGACTACAACGGCACGCTTAGGCCCGGCAAACTGGGCGACATCGCCCCGACTATACTCGACCTGATGGGTATAGAACAGCCGGCAGAGATGACAGGCGAATCACTTCTTCAACGGGCGCAATAAAATGGGCAGGCTTCGCATCATCGGATTTTTGGCTCTCTTGTTGGGCTTTGCGGCCTGCGAGCGGCCAACGCCACGCCTTGCGAATGGGGCGGAGCCTGCCTATGACCTGACAGGCTACCTGCAGGAGCAGACAGCCCGCCTGCAGCAGCGGAAGCCACCCGTACTCAAATCTGTAACCACGAAAGGTCAGCAGCCTGAAACCACCCAAATGGATGATGTGGATTGGGAGAAGGAGTTGGCTATTTTTCAGGAAGTGGATTTGAGCCGGCCCGCCCTGCGTGATTTTTACCGAGAAGAGCGCCACACCCTACCTAACGGTAGTACCGTGAGCATCTTTACCAAAGATGCCGAAGCGGCCGCTCCGGTAGAACGTCTGCAACTTACGGTTTCCCCCTTCCAACGTCTTGAACACCTCGAAGCTATTGTACTGGAAGAAAATATGCTCTTCTATTCTAAGCGGAACATCACCTTAACTGCCGAATCCGGCTCCGGCAACTTAACAGGCTACCGGGTAGAGGGTGTGCAGAAGCTCATTTTTGGAGATTCGCTTCGCTACCGTATAGACGCCAACCTGTAAATTTGTATATTGCTACACTAAGCCACTCAAGCCTTGCGCTTTATACATGCAAGTGGCTATTGTCCGATTGATCTGTGTGTATGCGTATTTATACCCTGTTCCTCCTTTCGCTGCTTGCTTTTACCCGACTGGCTTATGGCCAAACGGCAGAACAGGGGCGCGGCTGTAGCACAGATGCCTATATGGAATACCTCAAACGGCAGGATCCGAGTTTTGAAGAGCGCAGCCTGAAAACTCAGCAGGCGGCACAGGTGGCCATGCGCCATCGTTCTTTAGGCCAAGCTTTGCAGCAGGCCACTATTACCATACCTGTAGTTTTTCATGTGGTGTACAGAGCGGGCGCCGAAAACATCAGCAACGCGCAAGTGCTGTCTCAGTTAGCTGTGCTGAACGATGACTTCCGCCGTCTCAACGCCGACACCGTGAACACACCGGAGCATTTTCGCCCCTTTGCGGCGGATACCCGCATTGAGTTTTGCCTCGCCATTGTGGACCCAAACGGCGAACCGACATCCGGTATCACCCGCACCCAGACAAGCAAAGAAAGCTTCAGTTATTTCTCTGATCACATCAAATCCTCGGCCAACGGAGGTGTAGACGCTTGGGATCCGACCCAGTACCTGAACATATGGATCGGCAATCTCGGTATTTCCAGCATCGGTTATGCCTCGACACCCGGGGTGAACCCGGAGCGCGACGGCGTGGTGCTGCACTTCCGCACAGTAGGCGCCGCTCCGTTTAACAACAGTCTTGGGGATTATAATATGGGTCGCACCGGCACCCACGAGGTCGGCCATTGGCTAGGGCTCAAACACATATGGGGGAATGGGCTAACCTGCAACGACTCTGATGGCATAGACGATACCCCAAACCAGCAGACTCAAACCCAAGGCTGCCCCAGCGGCATAGAGATATCCTGCGACAACGGCCCTTATGGCAATATGTGGCAAAATTACATGGATTATGCCGATGATGCCTGTATGAACCTGTTCACACAGGGCCAAGCCTCCTACATGCAAGGGATTTTACTATCGGCGCGTAGTTATCTTTACAATTCTACAGGCTGCACAGGCGAGCTGCGTTCACGCTTTCAAGTGGCACAGCCGCAAGACACACTGCTGGCACCCGGCGATCAAGTGCAGTTCCAAGGTTCCTTTGCCGGTTTTAAACCCACTTCGTGGCTGTGGTATTTCGAAGGAGGCATACCGGCTACTTCCACCGAACAAAACCCAACCGTCAAGTATGACCGGCCGGGCAAGTACCGCGTCACGCTTACCACTTCTAACGCAAACTCAAGCCATACCTTGGAAAAGGAGAAGTACATCTATGTGACTTCGGATAATGTGCGGGTATACCCGAACCCTGCTTCCGGCTTCATTACGATTGAGCAGGCCGCGAAACAGCAGGTACAGCACGTGGAACTGCTGAACCGCTACGGACAGGTTGTGCTAAGCGAGCAGGTGCAGGACAGGGTGGTACGGCTGGATGTGCGTGGGCTTCCGGCAGGCATGTATATTCTGCGCTTAGCCAGCACCAACGGCACCGCCGTACAAAAGATCAGTATTGTAAAATAGCAGAATGGCTCTAATTGGCACCGATTAGTATGCCTCGCCCTGTAAGGTAACCACCACGGTGCGTTTAGAGGCGTGGTTGCGGTGCTCGCATAGGTATACTCCTTGCCAAGTGCCTAAATTAAACTCCCTATTAGAGATGGGCACTGTCACCGAACTCCCGAGCAAAGCGGCTTTCAAGTGAGCCGGCATATCGTCGGGTCCCTCCAAGGTATGGCGGTAGTACGAGGCGTTCTCGGGCACCATGTGGTTAAAGTGGCTTTCGAAGTCCTGTCGCACAGTGGGGTCGGCATCCTCGTTAATGCAAAGGCTTGCCGAAGTATGCTTGATAAAGATATGCGCCAAACCGACTTTATAGTTCTCCAGTTCTGGCAGCTGCGCCATCAGCAGATCCGTGATCAAATGGAAGCCGCGTTTCACGGCCGGCAGGCGTATTTCTTTCTGAAACCACATATCTGTTTAATTTTGACTGAGTGATTGAGTGCATGAGTGAATTCATTTTCCCAATTATTGAATAATTGCCGTGACAATCTTACTGTAATTGTCATCCGCTGGATTTTCACTCACATTTACTTATTCGCTCATTTATTTAATCGATCGTTCGCTCGAAAGCGCCTATGTCCGGCTTAGTGGTGCTGCGGTTTATACCTCTGAGGTCTTTGTTTATACCTTGTAAAGGAGTGGCTGCGCCACTGGCAGGAGAGAGCGTATCTAGGCTGAAGTTCTGTTTACGCACCTCTTTGAATTTCGGGTCTACATTCAGCAGGTTACTGTTTACATCTAGCGTATTCTTGTACGCCTCTGTCCGCAGGATATTGTGGGCTATCTCAGCTTGTATACTGCCATCAAGCAGCACCTCATTTTTATAACTGGACCCGTCGCTGTATACGATGGAGTTGACAAGCCGCAACTGCGTAGGCTGGTTCTTAATCTCAGTGCCGGGTATGTAATCAGTTATTACAAAAGCGGGCGTTTCGCGCTGCAACTGGTTGCTGTAGTTCACAATAGTAGAGTATAGCACTTCATAGTTACCGCCGCCAAGTCCCCCGAAACCATACTGCCCGCAGTTATGGATGAGCGTATTCACCACCTTTACGTCTGATGTAAAAGCCACTATTCCGTCGAGAAAAGCATATTGTATAGCACAGCCCTCCAACAGTGTGCCACCTTTACCGGGGTTGCCGATACGTAGTCCGTACATGGTATTTCGGATGTCGGCATACCGGATGACATTGTTTTCGCTGCGAGTGAGGATGCGTATACCTTCCCACTGGCCCGGGGCGTTCACATAAGCCGGCTCACGCCTCAAACCAGAGAACCTCACCCGCTCTTCGGGTGTGCCTTCTACCCGTAAGGTGCCGTTAACGAGTAGTACCGCTTTGTTGCTGGCAAATACCTGAGCACCTTTCTCTATTGTCAGTGTGGCTCCTTCACGTACCAACACGGTATCGAGAAGCACATGCGGCTTGCCGGCAGCCCACTTGGTGGTGCCCAATACGCTCTTCCGGTGAAAAACGGCATCTTGTCCATACGCCACCAGTTTCACGTTTTGTTGGCTACCGTTCGTATGGAACAGAATGGAGTCTGCCACCAAAAAAGGCAGGTTCTGGTCAGCTGGGTTCACGTTGACACTTACCAGAATATACAGGCTGTCCTGTCCGCGCAACTCCAAGTCGTTCACTACCGGACTTTCGACCCCATTGATGATGAGTTTGTAAGGAGAGGCGTTTGCGCCCGCCAGATTGATGCTGCTGATGCGCACAGCCTTTTGGTTGGTGTTGTATACCTTGAGTCGTCGCGTTACGCTTCCCTGCGTCACAAACACGGTATCGAAAAGCACTGTGTCCGCTGAGAAACGCAACACGGCATCCGGATCAGTCGTGATGACCTCGTCCTTCGGTTCGCAGCCGACCATCGACAGCAGGCAGAGCAGGGGCAGAATGGCGAGGAGGTATTTCAAAGTATTGAGATTATCTGTTATTCTATTTGTTAAATCTGGTAGAAAGCAGACCAACACCTGTCGCAAAGCATAAGACAATGGTGAGCGCAGCCGTAAGAACATACACCGTTCTACTTTGGAAGTAAAACATACCCCAAAGAACAATAATTAAAGCAATGAAATGGTAAAAGAGTCTGCCCTGTTCGACTGAGTTCATCTTTCTTAAGTTGTTCAAGTTAAATATTTCCTTTCCCGAAAAAACAATCTCAAACAATGTAATGGCAGCGTATAAAATGAATATGATTACTGCAGTAGCATATAAGCCGTACTTATGAGTCCCAACAGCTCCAGCTATGATGAATAACCCTATCCTGATTAGACTATCAGCTTTACCTATATTCTTCAGTCTTTCTCTACCATATAAAATTAAGCTTTTCATACCCTAATTTCTCAGAATGGTTGGCCTCTAACATTCAACAAGATAAAACAAAAAAGGAATGCAGCGCAGCTTTCGGCTGCACCACATTCCTAAATATATCTTACGGAAGCAGATTACTCCGCAGTAGCACCTTCTTTCAGACGCTCAGAGTTCTCGGCTATACGCAGCTGCTCTACAAAGTCCTCAATACCGCCGTCCATTACGTTAGGCAGGTTGTACACGGTATAGCCAATGCGGTGGTCCGTCACACGGCCCTGTGGATAGTTGTAGGTACGGATCTTGTCAGAGCGATCGCCGCTGCCCACCATACTCTTGCGCTGAGCACCTTCGGCTTCCAGTTTCTTGGCAAGTTCCTGCTCATAAATACGCGAGCGCAATACGGCAAGGGCTTTATCGAAGTTCTTGAGCTGTGACTTCTGGTCCTGGCACTGAGCCACCAGACCTGTTGGTAAGTGCGTCAGACGAACAGCTGAGTAAGTCGTGTTCACCGACTGACCACCCGGGCCTGAAGAACAGAACAGGTCCTTGCGGATGTCGTTCATGTCAAGGTCGATGTCGAATTCCTCTACCTCTGGCAGTACTACCACTGAGGCAACCGAGGTATGGATACGGCCCTGCGTTTCGGTGGCAGGCACACGCTGCACACGGTGTACGCCCGACTCAAACTTGAGCTTGCCGTACACGTCCTCACCCGACATGCCTACGATAATTTCTTTATAACCGCCTGACGTACCTTCTGTGGCATCGATCAGTTCAGTGCGCCAGCCCATCTTCTCAGCGAAGCGGGTATACATGCGGTACAGATCACCGGCGAAGATAGAAGCCTCGTCGCCACCGGCACCGGCACGGATCTCCATGATGATGTCCTTGCTGTCGTTCGGATCTTTAGGTATAAGCAGCTCCTTCAGCAACTCTTCCATTTCCTCGCGCTGCGGAAGCAGTTCGTCCAGCTCCTCCTTGGCCATCTCACGGAAGTCCTCGTCTTTTTCCGTCGCGATCACCTGCTTGGCGCTGTCGATGTTGCTCAGGATGTTGAGGTACTTCTTATACTCTACTACTATCTTGTCAAGGTCCTTATACTCTTTATTCAGCGATTTGAACTTCTTCATGTCGCTGGCCACATCAGGCTGGATAAGCAGCTGGCTTACCTCTTCAAACCGGTGATTAATGGCTTCTAATTTATCTAACATCGCTCTGTTATGGTTTTAAGCTGCAAAGATACTAAATTGGCGTTTAAGTAATAAAACATTAGTGCTGGTTACAGCTGTTATATTACTGATTTATCCTACTACAAATTTGTTTAGAAAGATGTTCAAAGCCCGTTCTTTGCTCGCTACTATAACCCTTACCACCGCCTTTATAGTTTCAGGCTGCGACGTGAAAGTGAAACCGATAGAAGGAGGCAAGGAAATCGCCCAAGAACTGGAGCGCCACAAGATCAAGCGTCTTACACAACAGGACATCCTGAACGCCGCCTTGAAGCACGGCGACTCCATAGTGGTGGTAGCCCAGCGACTGCAAGACACACGCTTAGTGGAGCACTTAGAGCAGGGTGGGGTTGCCGCCGCCATGCCTTACTGCCAGCCTGAGAATTACGAAGAGGTGGAGGCCTTACAAGATAAGTTTGGAGCCATTTCCCGCCGCATCAGCATGAAGCCACGCAACCCAAAAAACAAGCCCGATGCACTGGCAAACGATGCATTGGCAAGGTATAGCAAGGGGCAGGAGCGAAACGCTAAAGTAGAAGCGATCAATCAGGAGGAATTGCTGTATACCGCTCCGATCTATCTTAGAAACGAAAGCTGCCTTCGCTGCCACGGCACCGTGGGTCAGGACATCGCTGAGGCAGACTATGCCATTATCAAGCAAAAGTATCCCGATGACCAAGCCATCAATTACAAGAAAGGTGACCTAATGGGAGTGTGGCAACTTACTTTCGACAAGTCGGACTTAGTGGCCTACCTCAACGACCAGCCCAAAAAAAGCCGCCGCCCACGCTAAACATTATCTCTTTGCAGTTGTTTATGGCCCGAACGACCACGCTTTGGTGACGAACGTCACTGCATGTTTGGTCTGAAACTTTTAACTTTGCACCCAGTATGATTAGGCTATACCTGATCTGATGTTTCAACTTATAAGAAAGATAACATGGCTGTAATTGTAGCAACCGATAACGATTTCAATAATGTACTCAACTCTAACCAGAACGTGGTGGTGAAATACTACGCTGACTGGTGCGGCAGCTGCCGTCTGTTTTCGCCTAAGTTCAAGCGCATGTCAGACGACGAGACTTTTGCCAACGTAGCTTTTGTGGACGTAAACGCTGAGACAAGCCCAGAGGCTCGCAAACTGGCTGGCGTTACCAATCTTCCTTTCTTTGCCATATTCAAGAGCGGCAAACTGGTTGACACCGTGGCCGCCAGCAAAGAGGAAGCCGTACGTGACCTTATCACAAAACTGACTGTCTAAATACCATGAAGATTCCCGCAATAAAGAAACTGGTAGAAAACGAATCGCTGGAGGCGCTGGTAGCAGCCGAAGAGGCCCTAATGGAAGAGCAACCGCTAGCCATTGAGGTGGAAGGCAACGACGAAGGCGAACAGCTGACGCACGTGATAGCCGCCGCTTGGATTCTGAACTATATGGAAGACAACGGAGTGGACTTTAAAACGGCCCTCCGTGAGTACACCAAAAAGGTGCGCGTGTCTATCAGCTAAGGCAGCGCTTTAGTCACTGTAAAAAGGGCCGGCCCGCAGTTTATAGCTGCGGGCCGGCCCTTTTTACAGTGTAGAATTGCTGTTAGATCGTGTTTCTAGAGAAGAATTCTTCAGCCATTTTGCCTCCCTGATCTGTACAGATGCCACGCACATAATACAAAAAGATGCTACGAAACACCTCCGAAAGGTCATACTTGTCTGGCGGAAACGAAACTGGATTAATCATCATAAAGAACTGCTCCAGAATGATCTTGGTAACAAGCTGCAGGTTGATATCTCTACGGAAGTAGCCCTGTAAGATGCCTCTATTCAAGATCTCCGCATTCACGTGCTGGTTGTTATCAATCACGTTCTGCATGCTTATCTGCCAAGCCTCAGGATATTTCTGTAAGTCGGCGATATAAATAGGGTTTATTTCCCGTATATTTTTTATACCGTCCTTTAGCAAAATCATGATTTCCTCAACAGGATTTGTGGCTTTTGCTAACAGAGCGCTTTGGTGTTTACTTTGCACCTCAATATCATACAGGATCACCTGTTTCACCATATTCTCCCTGCTAAAGAATAGTTCGTGAAAAGTCGACTGCCGGATGTCGAGTTTCCTGATCAGCTCCTCATCTGAATTCGCCTCTATGCCTTCCCGCTTAAAAATTTGCAGGAGCTCATCTAATATGGTTTCTAGGAAAGTCATGTGGTAAGCTAACGCATCAAAATTCTACAAGGTGAATTGTTAGTACTCCTTACGAAGATATAGCGGTAATGTATATTTAAGATTATTTCTGTGTTCTGAATCGAACAGGCAAAGGTATAACAATAAGCAGCGTACTGCAACAATGCATGGCTATGATTAGGAAACATTTATAGCAGCGTCCAAAGGCTCACAAAAAACGCCACCTGCACCAGAAATACGTAAGGCGCTAACCTGTTTTCTTTAAAAATGGGGGCCTTTTGGAAGTAGAGCTGCAGCAAGATCGACAGACCAAGCCAGCCTGCATAGTTTGACCATGGGATATGCCCGCCCTGCCAGTCCCAGAAGTCAAACTCCATGGCGACAGGTTCCATAAAAAAATCGAGTCCCACCATTAGCATCGCGGCCGCAATGGCTTTGGCTACCCAGTGCAGGGAGGTATAGTTAATCAAATGCCCTGTGGTATAAACGAGCATCAGCCAATTGAGCCCTATTAGCAGCGGCACATCAAGGAATTTCAGACCTAAAGATTCGCCATAGGCATAGTCTCCGAAGAGCAGGCCGGTATGCACACCCACCACTTCCGCAAAAAACCCAGCGAACATCACCACTAAAGCAAACAACACAAAAGCTACATTCCAGCGCATATGAAAGGCGAAGAGCAATGCATTGGTGAGCAGCAGATTCATGGGCGTGAGCCTCTGAAACTTCTCAGGCTCTCCGCTGAACAGCAAGCCCCAAAAACCCACGGCATGGAAAATGACCAGCACGCCCAGCGCTGCGGCAAAGGCATAGGGCTTCAGGCGCTGTTGCAAAGGGATAGCAGGCAGGTATGTCTTGGCTGTATTAGGCATGTTGTTTCGACTTATTAGCTGGTGTTACGACAGGCACGAGGTTGCCCACTATGCTGGCAGAAAGCAGGCACAAAGGTATGCCGCCACCCGGGTGCACGCTGCCCCCGCAAAAGTACAGCCCCTTTATCTTTGAGCTGAAATTAGGGTGTCGCAGAAAAGCAGCCATACGGTTGTTGGAACTACTGCCATACAGCGCTCCGGCATATGACGATGTTTGTTGCTCAATTAGCAGCGGGTCCAGCACTTGTTCGCAAGCAATAACCTTAGTCAGGTCGGTCTGTAGCATACGGCTTAGCTTTGCAGTCACGGCCTCCCGGGTTGAATTGATTAGTTGCTCCCAGTCCTGCCCTTGGTGGTGTGGCACGTTCACCATCACAAACCAGTTTTCGCAACCCTGCGGCGCATCTTCTTTTTCCAGTTTAGAGGTGATGTTCACGTATACCGTTGGGTCCGGGCTGATGGACTTGTGCTGGAAGATGTGCTCAAACTCCTTTTTGTAGTCTTCGCTAAAGAAGATGTTGTGCAGGTGCAACTCTGGAAACTCATGGGTTATACCCCAGTAATAGATAAGCGCCGAGCTGGAGCGCGGTTGTTGCAAGGTCTGTTCCGGTGCCGGCTGGTCGGGCAGAAGTCGGCGGTAAGTCGGCACTACGTCCATGTTGCTCACCACCACCTCAGCATTATACCTGCCCGCACTGGTTGCTATACCTGTTGCTTTTCCGTTTTGGGTGATAATCCGCTCCACCCGCTCGTTATACCTGAACGTCACGCCTAGCTCTTCGGCCAGCCTCACCAGACTGGCGGCAATGCTGTAAATGCCGCCTTTCGGATAGAAGGCGCCAATATTGTGCTCCAAGTGTGGAATCAGGTTAAGTGTGCCCGGCGCCTGATACGGGTCAGAGCCATTGTAAGTGGCGAAGCGGTCGAGCAACTGCACAAAGCGCGGATCGTCGAACAGCTTGACGTTGGCACCGTGCATGGTTGTAGTCAGGCCCAAATCCGACAGACAGCCCAGCGCTTTCAGTACATCAATGCTCAGGTAAGTGCCCGCCTTGTGCAGCGACTTGTGCAGAAAGGTGTCGGCAGTTCCTTCGTAAAGCCGGGCGCTTTTAGCTAATACATCACGCACATCTTGCGCTGGTACGCCCAATTGTTGCTCCGCCTCTGCGGCAAAATCCTCTGGGTCGGCATAGGCTTTGAGCTTACTGCCATCCGGCCAGAAATAATGCGTGATTGGATCGAGACGGGTATAGGTAAAGTAATCGGAAGGCGTGCGGCCAGCCAGTGTGAACAGTTCATCTACCAAGTGCGGCAGCGTGAAAAGCGAGGGACCGGCATCAAAACGGTAGCCTTGCAGGTCGAACTGGTGCATCTTGCCGCCGAACGAAGCATTGGCTTCAAACATGGTCACATCATATCCCTTCACCGCCAGCCGAATAGCCGTGGCGATGCCCCCTATACCTGAACCGATGATGGCCGCTTTCGTCATACCTCAATTTACGCAGAATATTTCTTCCCTGCACTTAACTGTTTGGGTAGGGCAAAGGTTTTGGTTAATACAAGTTTCACTATTTAGTGCGAAATGTTCTGTATATAGGTTAAAAATAATATATTATACCTGCATTAGTAAACCAGCTAGAGTTTCGATGAAAGCTTTCCTTAATAAGAGATTCGTTAAAGTATCCATAGCAGCACTCATGGTGGCAGCTGTGGCTTTCGCTACATTGATAACTGTCATTAAGCATAGAGCGAACCGCTATACCTATAGCTCTACCGAAAATATACCGGAGTGCTACACAGCGATTGTTTTTGGCGCCGGTATACGTAATGGCAAGCCGAGTAAGTATTTAAAAGATCGACTGGATGCTGGGATCAGATTATACAAGGCCGGCAAGGTGCAGCGCCTTTTGTTATCTGGCGATAATGGAAGTCGCAATTACGATGAGCTAAAGGTGATGCGGGATTACTGTCTTGCTAAAAATGTGAAAGCAGAGGACCTGTTTCTGGACTTTGCGGGATTCGACACCTACTCTACACTGTATCGTGCAAAAGAAATTTTCGAGGTCGATAAAGCTGTGCTAGTTTCACAAAATTACCACCTCGATCGGGCTATTTACATTGGCAGGTCACTTGGGCTGGATAGCTATGGCTATGCAGCGGATACTGGCTATTATGGAGGATATCGCAGCAACATGCTTCGTGAAATGCTGGCAACTGTCAACGCTTTTGTGGAGGTAAATCTTCAGCGTAAGCCAAAATTTCTGGGGGAGCAAGTGAGCATCAAGGGCCCTTCGAACGCCTTGTTGCACTACTAAGCTATACCTTCTTAAACACCTTCTTATAAATCGGCTTCCGCATACCAAACTGTGCCAGCATAAGCGGGTATAGCAATACGTCCAAAGGCTTGAAGCCTGTACTAAAGTCGATGATGTCGTGAATAATGGCACCATCACCGTGCTTGGCGACTAGGTGCTTGTGTCGCCAGTTGCGTAGGGGTGGGGGCAATTCCTGCCCTTCATCCACAAACCAAGCTTCTATCTCGGTGATCTCCCGCTCCGTAATCAGACTCGTCCAGCGGAAAGACTTTATACCTGTCTGCAATTCCACTTCCACCACATCGCCCACCTCGCTGCCATCAAACCGCAAAAGTTTCAACTTCGGGTAGGGTGGCGACAGCCTCCGAAAAAGCCGCTCATCAAATGCGTGGAAAACGCTTAGGTAGTCTTGTTGAACGGTTGTCTGGAGGTGGAGGCGCATGTGTTGAATTGTTGGTTGTTTTTAAGATACTGTTGTTAACCGCTGACTTTCTTCAAAGTTATACCTATCTATTCCTATTACGCCCAATAAAAGAAAAAGCCGCAACACTTATCATGCTGCGGCTTTGGTATAATCATTCATTATCGAACTAACAATCGACAATTAATAATCAACAATTCATTCTAACTCAACAGATTGTCTATATCCTCTTTCGTCAGGCTCTTGATGATGTTTTCGTCGGTGCTGATGAGGTCGGTTACGAGCTGGATCTTGCGGTTCTGCAGGGCCAGTATCTTTTCTTCTACGGTGTCTTTGGTGATAAATTTGTAGGTAAATACCTTGTTCTGCTGCCCAATACGGTGTGCCCTGTCCACGGCCTGCGCCTCTACGGCTGGGTTCCACCATGGGTCCAGAATGAACACGTAGTCAGCGGCGGTAAGGTTGAGCCCCACACCTCCGGCTTTTAGCGAGATCAAGAATACCTGTATGCTCGGGTCATTCTGGAAAAGCTCTACCTGCTGCTGACGGTTTTTGGTGTTGCCGTCTAGGTAGGCATAGGTTATCTCCTTTTCGTTTAGCGCCTGTCTGATGATCTCTAGATGCTTCACAAACTGGCTAAAGATAAGCACCTTATGCCCTTTGCCCACAATGTTCTTGGTCATGCGCAGTACTTCCTTCAGCTTACCTGACTCACCTTCGTAGTTAGGGTCAGTCATAGAAGGGTGACTGGCGATCTGGCGAAGCTTCATCAGGCCCTGCAAGAGCATGAACTGCGTATTGCCCGGCCCGCTTTCCTCCAGACTCGTCAGGATCTTGTTGCGGTAGTAGGACTTGGTTTCCTCGTAGGCGTGCTCCTGCTCCTCCGTCATTTTGCAGAAGGTGGTATTCTCAATCTTCGGCGGCAATTCACGGGCCACCTGCGACTTGTGCCTGCGCAAGATGAACGGCTTGATCAGCGTATGCAGACGACGCGTTTTATGCTCATCCTTCTCCTTCTCGATCGGTTTTAGGAACTCGTTGCGGAAGAAGTGTTGGTTGCCCAACAAACCCGGATTGATGAACGACATCTGCGACCAGAGGTCCATGGTGCTGTTCTCCACCGGCGTACCGGTCAATATCAGGCGGTGGCGCGACTTGAGCGAGCGCACGGCTTTTGAGGTATTGGAGTCCGGGTTTTTGATGGCCTGCGACTCGTCCAGTATAATGTAGTCGAAGTAATAGGTCTTAAGCAGTTCCGTATCGAGGCGCACAATTCCATAAGAAGTCAGGATCAGGTCGTAGTCCTTGAACTGTTCCACGTTCTTGTCGCGGTACGTGCCGGTATAGGTCAGTATGCGCAGCTCCGGCGTGAACTTTTTGGCCTCGTTCAGCCAATTGTAAATCAGTGAGGTCGGCATAACAAGCAAAGTGGCCGACTCAGCGCCATTCTCCTTGCGGTGCTGCAGCATGGCCAGCGTCTGCACAGTTTTGCCCAAACCCATGTCGTCGGCCAGACATCCTCCGAACTTAAAGTCCTTCACGAAGTGCAGCCAATTGTAGCCCGCCTTCTGGTATGGGCGCAACTCGCCCAGAAAACCTGCCGGCAACGGCTTGTCCTCTATGGTGTCAAATTCACGCAGCTTTTCCAGCTTGCGGGTCATGGTAACCTGCGCCAGATTTCCGTTCTGCAAATCATTTACCAGCGCCATGTGGTGCTTGCGCAGCGTGAGCTGGTGCTCTCCCTCCGAAAAAGCGAAGAGCTCAATGTATTGCGTAAACCACTCTTCAGGTATAATCGCTACCTGCCCGTTAGGCAACAGGTACTCGTTGTTGCGGGTGAGGATGTGGTTTTTAAGTTTGATGAAAGGAATTTCGAACTCGCCGAAGCGCACCGTACCATAGATGTCGAACCAGTCATTGTTCTCGGTTATACCTACGTTCACCGAAATATCCCCGATAAAGTAGTTCTTTCCGTTTCTCTCGCCCTGCGCCACCGTAAAGCCCAGTTCTTCGAGCTCCTGCAGGTTGCTGTTGAGCCACGAAAAAGCCGAGCTTTTGTCCAACACCGCCTGCCCATTCCTCACTTCCAGCTCGCGCTTGGCCAGTTCTTTCACATACTGTTTCTCATGCACAGCATCGCGAATCAGCTTATGGAAAATGTAGGAATCCTCCGTTTTCTCCATACTCACGCTAATGCGCTTGGCCTCCTGCGTCTCCACGACATAGTCGCCATACTTGAACGACAGGTTAAAGAGGATTTTATCGGCAGCGGCTGCGGCCCGGTCAGCCTTGCCGTTATCTGTGCTGCCGTTGCTGTACAAGGCCGAGGCATCGGCAGCTTTTATCTCTGAAAAGGTCAGGTAGGGGCTTGGGGTATAGCGTTCCGATTTTATGTCGAAGCCGGTGGCGCGCACATCGAAGGACTCCACCAGCGCTGTCACAAACTTGCGGTAGTAGTTCTCCTCCACTGAGCGTGGAATCAGAATAAACTTCTTGTTCAGGAAGGGCTGCAGCTTTTTGCCGTCTATGTCTTTTTCAAAACTGTAGATCATGCCATCCAGCATCAGCCAAGCGGGCTCATAGCATATCAGGGCCGCGTTACGGTACTGAAAGTGCAGTTGCTCGCCTTTGTATTTGATGGTAGGGTAGTAGTGGGTGTTGTCTTCGTTGCGGCGGAAGTGAAACAGCACGCTTGCCTTTTCGGGTGCCACCTGTATCTCCTTCCAAGCCGGATCGCCGTCCTTGCCCATAATGAAGGTCCTGCGGTCGCTGAGCATGTCCAGAATCTTGCCCATGCGCACCTGTATGTAGTGGCTGATGGCCTCCTGCATGGTTTTGTCACCTTTCTCAGGGTCGTATACCTTCAAGAAAAAATCAATTGGGGAAAGTTTCTTTGGAGAGAATTTCTTCAGCACCGCGTCCTGTTGGATCTGGTCGATCAGTGCGATCAGTTTAAAGTCCTTCGCATCGAGGCGAGAGGCAAATTCATCGGCGTTTTTGGCAGAAATATTCTGGTGCTGTAAAGTCAGCTGGCCCTTGGTATTTATCTGCACCACAAAAGACTCGAACAGATATCCCAGATACTCGTGCTCAAACAACGAGTATATCACCTGAAATGGCTGTGTGGTGTATACTTTCATGCAGGTACAATTTTAGGACTTCAAATTTACTCCCAAAACTCCTGATTTCCTATCTCGCAACACCCCAAACAGGCCTGTGAATCAAAATATTTTTATATTTTCAGAAGAAGATAACCTAAACCAGCGAATGAGCGACTTTCTATTTCAATATATATTGCTTGTTCTATATAAAACTGATCACTTAGCTTCATATTAAAAGACTTCCGCCTCAATCGGACTGGTTAATGCAGGTATTCCTTAGATGTTGTCGCGCACCGACATTGCGGCGGCTTTGCGGGCAGGGCGGATTGAGACGAGCATGGTAATGATGACAATGGCAGCGCCAGTCAGCACAAAATCCATGAGTTGGAGCTTTACAGGATAGGAGTCCACTACCGAGGTCGCCATGCCCATCGACACAAAGCCGAAGGTCTGTTGTAGGTTCGCAATCAGCATACCCAGCGACAGCCCATAGGAGGCTCCGATAAAGGCTACCAGCGCTCCCTCGAACAGGAAGATATTGCGGATCTGTTCTTTCGTGGCCCCCATAGAAGCCAGTATGGCAATGTCCTTTTTCTTATCGATCACAAGCATGGAGAGCGAGAAGAAGATGTTGAGCGAGGCGATGAGCAGGATAAAGGCGAACGTGATGAACACAAACAGCTTCTCGACCTTAACGGCCCGCAACAGACTGGTGTGTTGTTCGTCGCTGTTCTGTACTTTAAAACCATCTCCCAGCACTTTCTGCAAAGACTTCTTCACAGTCTCTATCCGGAAGTCTGGCTCCACCTTAATCTCGATGGCCGTGCGCTTCCGGCCATACTCCATCAGTTCCTCAGCAAATTGTATCGGCACGAACACATAGGCGTCGTCGTACTGCCGCTCGATGGCAAACACGCCACCCGGCGTTATATTCAGGGAGTTAAAAGAGCCCTCGGGATTGAGGGGACTGAACTTGGTGTTGCGCGGATACAGAAACTGCAGAGGCGTAAACTGGTTGCTCAGCCTGACTGAGAGCTGGTACTGCACCCCGCGGCCCACCAAAGCATAGTAATTATTGTTGGCGTACAGGTCGTAGCCTCCCTCTACCACTGATGAACCAATCTTGTTCTGTTCAAAGAAGTTCTCACTCACGCCCTTCACCTTTACCACCATTTGGCGGTCGTTGTAGCGCAACAGGGCGTTGTCTTCAATCACCTCCGTCACCAGTGCTACCCCGGGGGTGTTGCGTATGCGGTTCATAAACTCCGTATCGGTCTCGAAAGACTTGCCTTCCACTGCCGATATCTTTAGGTTGGGGTCGAAACTGGTATAGATGGTCCGGATCAGATCCTCGAGCCCGTTGAACACCGACAGCACAATAATCAGTGCCGCCGTGCCCACCGCCACACCAATCATGGCAATATTGGAGATAATGCTAATAATGTTCCTCTTCTTCTTAGAGAAAAAATAACGCTTCGCTATGAGAAAAGGGACGTTCATTTAATTGCTTATAGGTTAGATGCTTAATTGTTAAATAAAGTACATAAATATATTGAATCAACAATTTAACAATTAAGCAATCAACAATTCAATTATTTCCACGCCTTTACGATCAGGCCAGTGCCAGATGGGTGGTTTCCTTTCACGTCAAGCCAGTTTAGGACTAAGCTTATCGGAAAAGTAAGAAGATAGTAGAATGGCAGCACTAAAAAGAATGCCTTGGAAGTGTTCAGCATCAGCATTGGGTACTTCATAGACAGGCGCCATGAGATCTGCCCCGGCTTGCCATAGGAGTAACGCGCCTCCACCTTACTGAAGCCAGCCAGTTTGAGCTTGTCCTCTATTTCCTTTATGTTATACCCGTCGCGCACGTGTTCTTCTATGAAAGAGGTCTCGTCATCGCCGTGCACATCGGAGCCACCTTGGTCAGAAGGGGTGGAGATAACCAGCATACCGCCCGGCACAAGCGATGCCTGAAAGTTGCGGAACACCTCCACGTCTTCCAGAATGTGTTCCATCACATCCACTGAAAGAATGAGGTCGTAGGTATTTTCCTCCCGGTACTTCACGAGGTCGCCAATACGGAACAGTACGTTCTGTCGATTGATCGCCCTGAAAAAGCGGTTGCTATCCGAAATCTGCTCTTTCTTTACATCCACGGCCAAGATACTCCACTTGCTGCTCTGGCTGGAGAGCCAGTAGGTATACTGCCCGAATCCGGAGCCGGCATCCAGTATGTGCTGTTCCTCGCCTTTGCGATTGTCGGCCCACTCCCGGAGCTCTTTGTGCACATGCCAAGCGCGCAACAGCAACAGGTCAAGCAAATTGTAAAATACGCGGCGCAGGAAAGGCGTCTGGTTGAACACATTGCCCAGCACACGCTTAATCGGGTCATACTGCATAAGGGTGATGCTAAATGCTAGCGGGTATAGGTATCGTCGTCCTCGTCTTCCTCTGGGGCCGGCGGGATGTCTATGTTGGAGAATAGCTTGTCGATGTTGGCGGCGTACTCGGCACTGTCGTCTAGGTAGAACACCAGTTCCGGAACAACGCGCACTTGGCTTTTAATGCGCTGGGCCAGCAAGTGACGGATCGTCTTGGTGTTGGCGCGCAGTTCCTGCAGTAGCATCTCATTGCTAGTTTTGGAGTTCATCACGCTCAGGTATGTGCGTGCCAAGCCAAGATCGGGTGACACGCGTACAATACTCACTGATATGAAGGCGCCACTAAAAAGGTGTGGCACTTCCCGCTGGAAGATCTCTGCCAATTCCTTTTGTATTAGGCGCGAAAATTTCTGTTGTCTTTTACTTTCCATATTGAAGATGCAAATATCATATTAATTTCGCATTTTTACCCCAATTGTGCCTGAGAGCTTGTTTAAAATTCATCCTTTGCGCTGCAAATCGCTCCTACAGGAACCTGTCATCACTATTCATTCGCCCCATAGCGCTGCTATGCGACTCATAAATCGTTTCGACAGAACCCTATAGGTCCAATTTTCGCTTGCAAAAACGAAATTTAAATAAGCTCTGCTCATTTCGGTTCAAGCTGGTGTATAGTTCTTTCTAACTCCGTCTTCCTTTGATTAGTTACTTCCGAAGCATACTGCCTTCCCGTCTTGTTGCCCTGATATTGCTGTTTCTGGCTATCCGAATCCCGCTCATTCTGTTGGGTATTCCGGCCACGGCTCCTGAGTTGCTCTACATGCTGGTGGGCGAGCGCATGGCTGACGGGTTTGCCATGTACCGCGACATTTACGACACGACCGCCCCGCTTTCCGCCTTTGTGTACTGGACCATTGATGTGGTGGCCGGGCGCTCTTACCTGACCTACAGACTGACGGCGACCTTCTTGCTGCTACTGCAGGCAGTGCTGCTCAATACCACGCTCAACCGAAATCAGGTATACGCCGGCAAAGGCTACATACCTGCCTTGCTATACCTATTGCTGGGGAGCATCACGGCTGAGTTCGACATGCTCACACCGCTGCTGATCGGCAACACGTTCCTGATCATGTCGCTACCTTATATCATTACCATCTCCAGAGAGGGTTTTGAGAACAACCGGCTTTTTGTGGGAGGCTTCATGGTGGGCTTGGCGGCAATGAGCTATCTGCCGCTGGCTATTTTCCTGTTGGTGGCAGCTTTTGGGGTTGTGCTGTTCGCCTCTAATACGTTCCGCAGCTTCCTGCTCATGCTCTGCGGTTTTGCCTTTCCATATGCGGTCCTGATAACCTATTACCTGTACACCAACACGACTTCTTATTTCTTAGAGATGCACCTGCTGCAGCCTTGGCAATTTGGTGCCGAATTTCTGCTGCCGCCCGCGCATTTGGCCACGGCGCTGGCGCTCCCGGCTATTTTGCTGCTGCTGTCGCTCATCAGCACCACCTCCCTGCCGCAGCGACTGGTTTTTCAAGGCAAGTTTCAGCAGCTGATGACGGTATGGCTCCTCGTGAGTATTATTATTGTGATCACACGTAACCAGCTGTCGGTGGGCACTTTCCTGATCATGCTTCCGCCCATCGCCTATTTTGGCGAGTTCCTGTTTACCAGCCGCACGAAGAAGTGGATTCTCAATCTGATGTTCTTTGTCCTGTTAGGTGGGGTGCTGCTGCTGCGTTATCGGGAGCCTATAGGTATAGCACAGTATGTGCCAGTGGATGACTCCCGGCTTCTGCTTCTTCCTACGCAGCCCGTGCCGGGACTTTCTAACACCACCGTGCTCGTGCTCGGCGAGGATAAGAGCTACTACGCACACAATAAACAGGCTACCCCATACCTGAACTGGCAGCTGGCGCAGCGACACTTCGGCCGCTTAGACGAATATCAGGCGGTGTATGAGCTCTACCAGAATTTCCGACAGGAAAGCCCGGCTTACATTGTGGACCAAGTCGGACTCATGCCCCAGTTAAAACACAAACTGCCGTCTGTTTTCGAAGGTTATGAGCCCACGCAAACAGCGGCAGTCTATCAAAAAATTCGTTAGAGTCTCAGGCTTGCCTTAGCAAACCGGAATCTTGTCTACGCGGTTCTGGTGGCGGCCTCCTTCAAACTTAGTTTCCAAAAACACGCGTGTCATGTCGGCGGCTACCTCCTGCGATACAAAGCGGGCAGGTATGCAGAGTATATTAGCATTGTTGTGCTCACGGGCAAGCTTAGCCAGTTCTGTTTGCCAGCACAGGGCCGCACGCACCTCTTGGTATTTGTTGGCCGTCATGGCCACGCCATTGCCGCTACCACAGATCAAAATACCAAAATCAGCCTCTTTGTTAACGACCGCCTTAGCCAGCGGATGCACGTGGTCCGGATAGTCTACGGAGGCATCAGAGCCGGGGCCGAAGTCAGTCACCTCGTGGCCAGCTGCGGTGAGCTGCTCCTTTAACAGGTTTTTGTACGTGAAGCCGGCATGGTCGCCGCCAATGGCAATTTTATATCCCATAGTTTTAGTCGTTATTTTCGTTTAACCTTTTCAGATCACGTTTGATGATTCTTCTTGACACGCTGATACTTACTTCATACAGGACTATCAGCGGGAAAGATATAAGCAACTGGCTGATCACATCCGGCGGCGTGATAACAGCGGACACAATCAGAATAACGATAATGGCGTGTCGACGGTATAGCTTCATAATCTCCGGTGAGAGCAGGCCTGCTTTCGTAAAGAAGTATACGATAACCGGCATCTCAAACATAAAAGCACAGGCCAGACACAGCGTGGTGAGTGTCGAGATGTAGGATGACAGGTCAAACTCGTTGAGGATGGACGGGTCCACCTGATAGCCAGCCAAGAAGTTGATCGAGATCGGAGCCACCACATAGTAGCCGAAGAGCAAGCCCATCGCAAACAGAATCGATACCCAGAACACCGCACCGCGTGAGTTCTGCTGCTCCTGTGGATATAAGCCGGGCCTCACAAAACGCCATATCTCCCAAAAAGCATAGGGGAAAGCCAAGGCTAAGCCGATTATTAGTGACACCATGATGTGCATCGAAAACTGCCCGCTCATTTGCCGGCTCTGGATCGTAAACCCTAGGTCCTCAATACACAGGACGCTTGAGCCAAAATACTGCCCGATCTCGCACATCATCCTATAACTTAGGAAGTCTGTGCGCGAGGGGGCCAGAATAATGTCGTGGAATACGAAGCCTTTAGCCAAGAACGCAGCCGTAGCGAAGACGAGGATCGAAGCCACTGACCGGATAATATGCCACCGCAACTCCTCCAAATGGTCCACAAAGGACATCTCTTGCTGCTGTTCCGCTCCCTCGAGTTGTGGTTGGTCCATCAAAATTATGGCGCTTTAAAAGTAAAGGGTGATTAGTAGGCGAAAAGCGGGTACTGCTGCATCCAGCTGTTTACCTCTTTGCGCACGGTATCTATTTTGCTTTCGTTGTCGTGGTTGGTTAGCACCACATCCATAAATTCCACAATGCGGTCCATATCCATTTCTTTCAGACCACGTGTTGTGATGGCTGCCGTGCCTACACGCATACCGGAGGTCACGAACGGCGACTTGTCATCGAATGGAACCATGTTTTTATTGATGGTGATGTCGGCTTTCACCAGTGTGTTTTCTGCCAGCTTGCCGGTTATGCCTTTCGAACGCAGGTCAATCAGCATCATGTGGTTGTCGGTGCCACCGGAGATGATATTGTAGCCACGCTCCACAAACGCACTTGCCATCGCCTGTGCGTTTTGCTGCACTTGCTTGATGTAACCCATATAGTCGTCAGACAGCGCCTCGTAGTAAGCAACCGCCTTAGCCGCGATCACGTGCTCCAATGGGCCACCCTGCGTTCCCGGGAATACCGCACCGTCCAGCAAAGAAGACATCATGCGGACCTCGCCTTTCGGGGTTTTAAGTCCAAACGGGTTCTCGAAGTCTTTGCCCATCATGATCATACCGCCCCTTGGTCCACGTAGTGTTTTATGCGTGGTAGTGGTGATGATATGGCAATGCTCAAATGGATCGTTCAGAAGCCCTTTGGCGATAAGACCTGAAGGGTGGGAGATGTCAGCCAGCAGGAGCGCACCTACCTCATCGGCGGCGGCACGCAGTTTTTTGTAGTCCCAGTCACGGCTGTATGCCGAGGCACCACAGATGATCAGCTTCGGCTTTTCGCGGCGCGCTGTCTCTACTACTTTATCAAAATCGATCAGGCCAGTCTCTTGCTCCACGCCGTAGAATGACGGCTGGTACAGCTTGCCTGAGAAGTTCACAGGAGAACCATGCGTCAGGTGACCGCCATGCGACAGGTCGAAACCCAGTATTTTATCGCCCGGCTGCAACACGGCCAGCATAACGGCGGCGTTTGCCTGCGCACCGGAGTGCGGCTGCACGTTGGCCCAGCTAGCTCCGAAAAGCTCTTTTGCCCGGTCGATAGCCAGTTGCTCTGACTGATCCACAATTTCGCAGCCACCATAGTAGCGCTTGCCCGGTAGGCCTTCGGCGTACTTGTTGGTCATTACGCTACCCATGGCCTCCATCACCTGATCCGAAACAAAGTTCTCGGACGCGATCAGTTCGATGCCGTGGGTCTGGCGTGCTTTCTCTTTTGCAATCAGGTCAAATATAGCTGTGTCTTTCTGCATGGCTGCTTTGGTTTTATAATCCTTCAAAATTAAAGCTTGCGCCGGAATAAACCAATGTTTCAAAAGTTTATCTACGGAGCCGCCTCTGCCCTTGGATTTCTGGCTTTTAAATTTGTTCTCGCATTCTCTCCGATGGCAAAGCATTAAAACGAGAAAGCCCGCCATTGCTGGCGGGCTTTCTTAAGAGTTGTGCTTAGACTTACTGCTTCAGGAGTTTCACCTGCTGCGTCTTGCCATTGAACTCTGTCATCAGGATGTAGATGCCTGTTGGCAGGTTGTCGCTCAGGTTCAGTTCGATGGTGTTCTCGCCAGCCTCGATGTCGTAAGACTTGCTCTGGATTCTGGTTCCGCTCATGTTTACTACCGAAACATTTAGCTTGCCAGCCTCAGGCGCTGTGTACTCCAGCTTAGAGTTAGGCGCGATCGGGTTAGGGTAAACTCTTGGCTCAACTGCCAGATCCAACTGACCTGCTTTCACCTCTACCACTTTGCTGTAGTCAGTAGTACCGTCGAAGTCCACTTGCTTCAGTCTGTAGTAACGCGTACCGAGGAAAGCACCCTTGTGGTCGAACTTGTAGTCCTGACGAAGCGAGGTAGTTCCTACTTTGCTGTGTACTTTACCTACTGTCTTGAATTCACCTTTAAAGTTGTCGGTCATCTGCACTTCGAAGTAGTCGTTGTCCTGCTCAGAAGCCGTCGCCCACGTCAGCAATACTCCACCGTTCTGCTTGCGCGCATTGAAGGCGATGAGTTCTACTGGGAGAGGAGTAGTTGGAGTTGACCCGTTTACAGTTAAGATTTCTGTGTTAGCGCCTTCTGAAGCATGCAGTATCTGTACTGAAGATGTTCCGGTTGCGCTTGGCGTGTATCGTACATATAAATATGTTTCATTCAGCCAATTATCCTGAATTTCCATTTGCACGTTCGGTTCGTACGTGAGAGATCTCACAAAAGTCCCTTCCTCTCCCGTTTTGGATATCAGATAGTCTTGTGAAGTACCGCTCACGTCTACTGTAATGTTTGCACCATCATTGAGGTACTCAGCACGTATGGTGTAAAATTTTGTATCGGTTGAACCAACTTCTGCAATTATGCTCATCTCATTTTCTGAAAGGAAGATGGTCGGCTTGATTACTGTAAAGGTATCGCTTTGCACAGAGCATTCTGCTGAATAGATTTCAACTGGTCCTGTAATGGCTCCCACTGGCACCGTCACATCTATTGTGTCAGCATTTACTATGTAGAAAGAGGCATCTACACCTCCAACTGTAACTCTTGTAACCTGATTTAAGTTTGAGCCTATAACATAAACATAGTCTCCGACTCTTCCTTCATAGATATCTAATCTATCTAGGGTTATGCTACAAACTGGTGGTGCTGTCGCTGTTCCATTTAATGTGAGGTTTTGTGTTTCCGCTCCACTAGAGTTATGAGAAATATTTGCTGTATGAGAACCTTCTTCTATAGGAGTATATTTTACATAAATTGTAGTAAGACCTAAAGATCCGTCAATAATTTCTGATGAAGAGAAAATAATACTCTGCCCATACGTGACCCCGTCTCTAGATATAGTGAAAGGACCTCCTAAACCGTCTACATTTAATACTACACTATCACCCTCATAAATATATGATGCACTCACCTGATATTGATCAACAATACTTTGACCAACTTCCGCACTCATACTAATTCCTGTTTTCGAAATTGTTATAGTTGGATTCAGCACAGTGAATGTAGCACTCTGAGCTGAACACTCAGAAGTAAATACTTCTATAGGTCCTGTAATAGCTCCCATCGGCACTGTCACATCTATTGTGTCAGCGTTCACTATGTAGAAAGAGGCATCTACACCTCCAACTGTAACTCTTGTTGTTCTATCCAAATAAGAACCAATAACATAGACATAATCACCAACCTCACCCTCATACACATCTAATCTATCAATAACAGGACAGTATACACTCTCTCCAGTTACCGTAAAAGTATACGGGTTTATCTCCTCATCATTGTTGGCAATACTTATAGTTGCTGACCTAGAACCAACATCAACGGGTTTGAACATAACGTTAAATGAGGTACTAGCACCTGGAGCAATAGTAGTTGCTGTATTTGATAAGTCTAATATAAAATCTGATGGATTATAACCAGATATAGTAATTACAGAAGGGTCAGTAAGAATCAAGTCTGCATTTCCTAAGTTTTCGATAGTAAATGATACTGGATCACTTTGACTACCAAGAGAATATCTTCCAAATGCGTACGTTCCAGTACTACTTAATATATCGGAACTACCCTGCTTTACATTAATTTTAGGTACTAACTTGGCTACAATAACCTCATCTACTGACACAGATGTTCCTGATACACTTGCTAATACTAACCTTACTGCTCTTGTAGAAGGCGAAATATTAAAAATATATTTTTTCACTTCCGTGGCTTTGGGATTAGTAACTTGACCAACTGTTGTAAAGTTTGTTCTATCAGAAGATTCTTGAACATCAAAAGTTAATCCCTTGTAGTTTCTTCCACCATCTGCCTTCAAATAGAATCCTACTTGGCCGGCAACGTCATCAAATTGTATTTCTATGCGGTCTCCTACACCATCAAAAGTAGCAGTTCCTCCTGTTGTACTAGTTCCTATACTAGGTTCTTTATCTAATCCTAAGCCAGCTTGTGACCATCCTGTTGGCAACCCTGTTTGCCATGGACCTTCCCATTTTGCCGGCAAATTGGCAATTCCATTTGTTTGTCCATGAGTTTCAATAACATTTGCAAAGCAGAATAGCAGAAACAGCAAAAGCAGCTTCATGGTGTGTTTCCTATAAAGGAATTTTAAAAGGGTAGAAGTTTGTGCCATAGTGTAGCGATTTAATAACCCAATAATAATTTAATGTATGTAATATGAATATGATTGTATGCTGCTCTAAAACTTAGTACACAGGCTGATTTTAAACAAGCCTATTTCTTGAGAATATTTTGTGCAATCATTCACACAATAAATCTCATTTTAAAGCTTATAACCCTCACCTGTATATTAGTATTTTTTAATATTGCTCGATAAATATAGTGCAAAGTTAAAACAAAAGACAAATATCTTAGTCAAAAATTTATATATAAAATTTTTTTGGTTTAGTACCCTATCAAACTTGTACAATTAGAATAGGCAAGTTCATGAATCTCCTCCTCATACCTCATAGCAATTTTGCATAACGACAACGATACATTTCCTGTCTCTTTATACCTAACAATCTCATAATCACCTACAAAAACCTCATTTAGCACTTTCTCATTATAAATATAAACTTCTACTATATACAAATTCACGTGCTTCTGCACTATGTTATAATTATCTCACAAGTATCATAAATTAATCAACATTTTTATAAAATAAAGGGACATATATTTGTATATATATTATACCCTCAATATATTTTCTGGTCGGATTTTCCATTCTATGGAAAGCCGCACATCAGCAAAACACAAAAATCACATTTTTTCATTTAAATGTTATAAGCACATGAAACAAACTCTACCCGTTAATTCTTTTTTTCAAAGCGAAAAAAAGCCCTCAGATTCAGTGCAATTAATGAGCCCCTCAAGGTGGAAACTGAGATGTAACTTAATTTTATTGATGCTCTTTTTGACCAGCCTTTCGGCCATGGCTTCACACTTTAAAGGTGGGCAAGTAACTTATAAGTATCTTGGCGGAGGTCAGTATGAAATGCTGATCAAAGGCTATTGGGACAAAGACGCGGTTGGCAGCATCATCCTATCATACGAAGGCTCGCCAAAGCTTAATACACCCAGCCAGACCGTATCAAGAACGCTGCTCCCTGATGGTATGACGATTGAGCACGTACAGCGGCAGCGTATTACGTGGTCTAAACCCGGCCTGTACCAAGTGTCTTGGAAAAGCTGCTGCCGTGCCAAGGGATCCAACTTTGGAGATGAGCAAAATGGTCTTTTTGCGGCAGTGGACTACAATCCTGAGCAATTAAGCTCCTCTCCCCAGTTTTATGACCTGCCTATCTTCAACTTTACTGTTGACAATAACATCAGCTACAGTATGAATATTGAGGATCCGGAAGGACATGAACAGGAGTATTCGCTAGAACTTCCTTTCGGAATAAGCGGCGACCCTTACAAACTCATGAAAGAAACAGGATTCAGTATCAGCAACGATGGCGCTGTTAACTGGGAGCGCCCGCTAAAGGGCCTGTGGCTTGTAAATGTGAAGATCCGTGAAAAAGTAAACGGCGAATTTACAGGAGCTTTTGTTCTTCGCGACTTCATCCTCAACATAACTGACGGAACCAATACAGCCCCTGTTCTTACTAAAGTTGTAGAGCAATATGTAACGAAAGGCGAGACTGTTTCTTTTGACGTTGCGGCAACAGACGCACAGGAGCAGAATATAAAGCTACAAGCTACCAGCTCTATGTTTGAAAAGGGAGCCACTTTCACCCAGACAGCCACTGGCTCCAATGCTAAGGGTACATTTACTTGGGCAACTAAAGCGGAGCATGTAGGTCGTTTCGCGGTGCAGTTCACCGCTACTGACTCCGATGTAGTACCGCTTTCATCCCAGATGACCGTGTATGTTAACGTACTGGCCGAGGCGTGCAACGTAAAGGCTAGCTATACCCTAGATCAAACGCCTTGCGCTGGCAGCAGCAATGGCCGAGTAACTTTATCGGGTAGCAACGGCATCGCTCCTTATACCTACTCTTTGGATGGCGGACAAACATTCCAACCCGAAACTACATTCAGCGGTTTGGCTGGTGGCGCTTACGAAGCCGTTGTGAAAGATGCTAAGGGCTGTGTTAGCAGTGCTCAGGTTACGGTTGCAGAGGAGGCATTGCCACAGGTTAACTTCAATCTAACTAACAATGTTTACTGCCTTAATTCTGCACCGGCTACGCTTACCGTAGGCAGCCCTGCAGGTGGCACCTTTACTGGTAATGGCGTGGTAGACGGCGTATTTTACCCTTCGGCAGCAGGACTTGGCAAGCATACCATCACGTATAGCTTTACCAATGGGAACGGCTGCACCAACACAACTTCTCAGGAAGTAGAAGTAAATGCCGCACCGGCTGTTTCGGCTGGAGCTGACAAGACAGTTATTATAGGATATAACAACAGCTTTGCCTGCGCCACACTGACGGCTAGCAGTGCAAACGCCGTTTCTTATCTTTGGAGCACAGGTGCCACAACCCAGAGCATTGAGGTATGCCCTTCCACTACCACAGTATACACTGTTACTATAACTGACCAATATGGCTGCACAAGCAGCGATGAGGTGACTGTATTCGTACAGGACGTGCGTTGCGGCAATAAGATGGACAAAGTGGTGGTGTGCCATAATGGTAAACCAATCTGCATAGCACCGCAGGCTGTTCAGGCTCACCTAGATCACGGTGATGTGCTGGGTGATTGCAGCGAGATCTCATCAGGCAGACCAAACCAAAAGGCAGAAGGCGCCTCCGTAGCTGTCTTCCCTAACCCAATGGTAGACCAATCTCAACTGCGGGTTGTTGCCAAGGTACAGGGCATTATCACAATCGACATCCTAGATATGAATGGCAAGGTGGTGCGCAAACTTCACAATGGCCCGGCTAACGAGGGACAAGAGTTGAATTTTGATCTAAAGCGCAGCATAGGCCCGAACAATATCTACATCGGTAGAGTGGTAACAGAGCTCGGTGTTCAGACTTTCAAGATCATGATTACCGAATAATATCTGCTCTAAACAAATAAAAAGGGGCTGCCAATGTAGGCAGCCCCTTTTTATTTATTGCTGTATAAGACTTAGCGCTTCATCAATTTGAAAACATGCTTGGAGCCATTATCCATCACGTGCAGCATGTACATACCTTTAGCCGCTGCCTTTGTCATATCTACGCTGATAGAGTTACCGGAAGTTTCTTCCAAGCTCTCGTGCACTACTTTACCCATCGTATTTGTCAGGATGACATGCACATTACGGGCCTCTGTTCCATTTAGCGTTACGATTACTACATCATCAAATGGATTTGGATATGCGGCTATTACACCGTTGTTGCCGTTCAGCGAAACCGCCTTAATATTCGAGAAGGCACTTTTACCATCGAAGTCGATCTGCTTCAAGCGGTAGTAACGCGTACCAGACACGGCTTTGGTATCGAGGAAGTTGTAGTACTGCTTCAGGACAGTGGTTCCTACTTTGCTTTCCACAAATCCAATAGTCGTAAAGTTTCTGCTGTCGGTTGACACCTGCACCTCAAACCCTTTGTTATCCAACTCCGATGCGGTTACCCAAGTTAGGTTTACCCCTTGGGTATGGCGCTGCGCATTGAAGGAAATGAGTTCTACTGGGAGGGGGGTGATACTGGCATTGCTAATTTCATAGATTCTGTTGGAAAGCAAATTAGTGTAACATGCAGCATTTTGTTCGCTAACCGTTAGCTCTACTTTAACACCATCAATATTCCCGGGCATTGAGCCAAAGGTTAAATTAGGAGTGTTAGCTGCTCTCACCCAAGTGTCAGCAGAGCTGCCAGTTTCATGATAGAACCATTGATATGACGCTATTTCTTGTGCCGGAATGTTAGATGTAAAACTAAATGTGGCAGGTTGGCCAACAACAGGGTTTTCAGGCTGCACGATATCTCCTGTTGCAGCAATAGCAGAAGCTCCTGTAACTGTTACTGTAGCCGGATCGCTCATACAACCTGTGGCAGTGTTTACTTTCCTGTAACTGTAAGTCGTGGTACCACTACTTACTGATGCTATCGTGTAAGTTAAACCATCCGCTAAATATTGCCCGCTTGAGTTATACCATCTATATGTCATACCTAATTCAGCAACAGGCTCAATAGTTAATGAACCACCCACGCAACGGCTAGCTGTCAAATTTGCAGGCTTACTTGGAGTCGGATCATTAGTAGGTACGACTAAGTAGGTTTTATCACTTTCGCATCCTGCCGTAACAGTGCTAAACTTAACAACATAATAAACCCCCGGATCACCTTGCGTGTTAGTTGAACGAGTTATCGTTGAACCTGTTGCTACTGGGACATCACTGCTATTATACCATCTATAATCTTCATTTGCCCCTGCACCACTTGCAGTAAATGTAATGGTGCGCGCGCCATTACTACATTGTGCATCTGATGTAACTGTAGGGGCCGTAAGCTTGGCGATACTAGCAGTAACAGGTACTCTTCGGCTCTCACAATCAACAACACCGTTTACAATTGACACATAATATGTAGTCGTTTGTGTCAGAACTTCAGTGGTATACTGAGGACCGTTTTGGCCAGCTATAGCAGTACCTCCCTCTGCCACTCTGTACCAACGGTAATAATCACTCCCAGTAGCGCCGGTGGCACTTAACGTCAAACTCCCTGACGAAGCACAAGTGGCTGCCGATGTTACCTGTGGCGCTGCCGGAGCGCATGTTTCTGTAATTACAATGTCATCAAAGTGAATGGCTGCGTTATTACGACTTCCATTGATATAGATTGCGACAACCAATGTTTGCTGACTTGCAAATTGCATAGAGGAGGAAATGAAATTCTGCATGGTGGTATTGTTATCACTCAGCTCAGTAGTTGGAATCACTACCACTCCCCCAGTAGAAAAATTAGTAGCATCGCTACCAACTTTTACAGAAAATGCCCCATTTTTATTTGTTCCACTACCGCTAACCCTCGCATTTAAAGCAAAAGTATAAGAATACCCTATTTTAGCTTGATAGTTTGTAGATATGTAAATCCACCCTTGGTAACCTCCATTCGTTCCCGATCCTGTTGTCTCTATTGTCAATTCCCCACTTGGATATGTTGGCCCTAAACCTTTAGTTAAGCTCGCAGTTGCATTCTGTTGCGCTTGGGTTGTAAATGGATTATTATAAACAGTTACCCCACCCTGCCCCATGCTCTCCCCACTTACCAGCAGGAAAAAGCAAACGAACAGTAACGAAATGATTTTACCACTTAAAGCCGTTCCCAAGGCCGAAGTAGTTGACTGCAGGGTGTTAGCAGCCGAAGATAGGTTGTAGAAGTGTTTCATATAGAAAACGGAAAAAATTAGAAAATTCAGGATGAAAGCCCCATTCAGGAGCGGAAGGCCACCTTACGGTCAAAGTCACTATACTTTTCGGGTTATTTTTAGCACTGATCTTGCCTAAAAAAACCTTGCAGCATATTCTAACTACTTATAAGACAATAAGTAGTCAATCCACTTTTTTGAGTGGCTTTACCGCATCTGAAATATTTGTGAATTTTGTTTTGCCTTTAAATAAATAAGTATAATTCTTTATTTATATAAGGCAATATTAGCTATTAGGATATAAAAATCCATGCAATTATTGTTATTTTTTTTATTGGCTTTTTACAAATTGCACTAAAATAGCACTGTTTTTACAATAATTTACATATTCGTAATCAGCAATTATAATGATTTAAACATTTAATTATCAGCTCTTTCTGCGAACTGCATAGGGGCGGTCTAAATTGCACTGAATATTCAATAAATTAGTATCTAAATCCAATGCTATCAGGTTGCCATAGGCGGCGTTTTTGTAGTAAACGCAACCCGCATCAAGGTTGATTCGGGCGTTTTGGTGTGCAACATTTTTTTTGATAGTGTGCAAAGCCGTGGGGGTATGGCCGTGCACGAGTCGCTTATTATCAATGCGCTTCCAGTCCACTTCGAAGTGTCTGATATTCAGCATGGCCTCTTTGTCGCTGAAGAGGTCGGTTTGGTGGAAGTCGAAGCCGGCGTGCACCAAAAAGTAGTCCGACAGTTCGAGGTAGTAGGGGAGAGAGTCGATAAAGCTGGCGTAGGGGATGGGAAGCTTTTTAAAATCGCTCATCCCGAAGTTTTGCAGCACCATTTGCTTCTCAGGCTCCGAGAGGTTGAGTGCTGACTCGCCTTTAGAGGCGGCTTTGATTAGCATCTGGTCGTGGTTGCCGCGCAAGCAGTGTACTTGGTATTGCTGTTTCTGGAGGTGGATGATAAAGTCGAGCACACCTTTGCTATCGGGCCCCTTATTCACATAATCGCCGAGCAGGTATAGTTCGTCAGTCTTTTTGAGCTGCAGCTGATCGAGCACGAGCGTTTTGAAGGTGCGGGCGCAGCCGTGTATGTCACTGATCGCGTATCGGGCCATGGCGGGATGCGTCTGGTCTGAGTCGGTTTGGAAGTGCTAAAAAAATAGCACCTGTTTTTAGAGCAGGTGCTATTCCTTTCAGCTTATTAAGCTTAGTTATACTTATTATTGTCTATTCCCGGCTTGTTGTGGTTACGGTTCGGATTATTGGTGCGTACGTTCGCCCCTGTCTCATCCGCATCGTCCACGGTATACTTCTTTTCCAACTCCTCATTTTCAGCACGTGTGCTGTTCGGATCTACTGGCTTACCACCAGCCGACTTGTCTTGGCCCTTACCTGTTGGATTTCCTGAATTCTCTCCTCCAGGCTGGGTATGCTTATATGATGGCATAATGTGTCCTCCTTGTAATTAAGTTAAAAATAAAATGGGCAAGCCGCCCCGGCACTATACCTGCATGCGGCTACACCTCGAGTAAAATTCTGTTCTCCTCAAAATCAAGTCCCGCGACCTTCGTCCTCGGTTCGCATATTATCAGGTGGCGGTGTGCCGTCGTCGGCGTAGTCATTTACACCGGTAGCGGAAGGTCCTTCGGAGGCAGTGTCGCTGCCGAAGCCCTCTTTGCCGTCGCGGTTGCCGAAACCTCCGCGCTGGTGCTCGTTCTTGGGCGGATCAGCACCCGGAATGATGTGCCCCGCACGGAACTCCTGATCGGTTGTATCGTCTTCTATGACACGCACTGGTCTGTCTTTCGGACCAGTGCCGTGGTTAGACTGACCTTGCTTCTCTTTATCGTTTTCTTTGTTTTCCATAGTTCTAGCTTTATTATACTCCGCTCGGGAGCCATACCTGTTTTTACTCCATTTCGGCCGCTATGGTTTAGTCTGATTAGCTGCCTACCTGTTCGCCGCCATTCACATGTATCACTTGGCCCGTTATATAAGAGCCGTCTTCTGAAGCAAGCAACACGTAGGCTGGTGCCACTTCCGATGGCTGTCCCGGACGCTTCAGCGGCACATTCTGTCCGAATTCTTTTACTTTCTTCTCATCAAAAGAGGCAGGTATAAGCGGTGTCCAGATCGGGCCGGGCGCTACGGCATTCACGCGGATTTTCTTTTCGGCCAGATTGGCTGATAGGGAACGGGTAAAGGCTGTGATAGCACCTTTGGTAGAGGCGTAATCCATGAGGTGGTCACTGCCACGGTAGGAGGTCACGGAGGTAGAGTTGATAATGGCGCCATCTTCATTTATGTGCTCCAGTGCCGCTTTGGTCATGTAGAACATCGAGAAGATGTTGGTCTGAAAAGTGCGCTGGAGCTGGTCCTTCGAAATATCTTTCAAATCCGTTTGCTCATGCTGCTCGGCGGCGTTGTTGACCAGTATGTCCAATCCGCCGAGCTCCTTCACGGCTTGCTGCACCGCTTTTTTGCAGAAAGCTTCGTCGCCTATGTCACCGGCTATGATCAAGCCTTTGCGTCCTTCATTTTCTATCAGTTTCAGCGTGTCCTTGGCGTCTTTGTCTTCGTTCAGATATACAATAGCCACGTCGGCTCCTTCGCGGGCGAAGTGTACTGCCACAGCACGGCCTATACCGCTGTCGCCACCTGTAATCAGGGCTTTTTTGCCTTTCAGCTTCTCGCTGCCTTTGTAATTTTCGCGTATGTACTCGGGCTGCGGGGTCATCTTATGTTCTTTGCCCGGTTGCTCTGCTTGTTTCTGGGCGGGTAGTTCTTTTGGTTTGTTTGCCATAGTTTTCATAGTTTAGTGTGGTCGCTGCCTGCAGACAGTTCCATACCTATACGCCTGCATTTTTGACGTAGTTACCCGGCATAACCATCTAATCAGGTGTCTGTCCGTTTATACCTTAAAATGAAACTAACCTATGTGGAAAGAAGAAGAAAATAAACTCACCCGCAGCTTTGAGTTCAAGGACTTTAGAGCAGCAATGGCTTTTATGAACAAAGTGGCCGACGTGGCTGAGGAGCTCAATCATCACCCGTGGTGGAGCAATGTATATAACAAAGTGGAGATCGAGCTGACCACACACGACGCCGGCAATACCGTAACAGATAAGGACAAGAAACTGGCCCGCCGCATTGACCAGATTGCCGACGAGCTACTAGCTTCAGAAGTATAGCTCTTTTTCGCATGGCCTTTTTCTGAAAGCCCGCGGCTATACCTTTGTCATTAATCTACTTATCTTTGCTACATGCAGGAACCTGAAAAAACCAATCTATACCTAGTGCCGACGCCCATTGGTAACTTGGAGGATATTACGCTGCGGGCTATTCGCGTGCTGAAGGAGGTGGACGTTATTCTGGCCGAAGACACCCGCACCAGCGGCAAGCTGTTGCAGCACTTAGGTATAGAGAAGCGCATGCACAGTCACCACCTGCATAATGAACACAAGGCCAGTGCCCATCTGGCGGAGCGTATGAAAGGCGGTGAGGTGATGGCCCTGATCTCAGATGCGGGTACTCCCGGAATTTCTGATCCCGGGTTTTTGTTAGTGCGGGAGTGCCTCAAGGCTGGTCTTAAGGTAGAGTGCCTGCCCGGAGCAACCGCTTTTGTGCCTGCTTTGGTCAAGTCGGGTTTCAGTACCGATCGCTTTACTTTCGAAGGATTTCTGCCTCTGAAAAAAGGCCGTCAGACGCGCTTGATCAGTTTGGCTGAAGAAGAACGCACTATGATCTTTTACGAATCGCCGCACCGTCTGCTCAAGACGCTCACACAGTTCAAAGAATATTTTGGAGGAGAGCGCATGGCCTCTGTTTCACGTGAAATCTCGAAGATGTTTGAAGAAACCGTTAACGGCACGCTGGACGAGCTGATCGAGCTTTTCACAACCAAAGCAATTAAAGGGGAGTTTGTGATCGTTGTTTCCGGGGCGGGGGCAAAGTAAATCGATCACGACACGAATAAAGAAAATATGAAGCTATACCTTAAAAAGCTTTCACTGATTATTACACTGCTGTTTGTCACTTTGCAGGCGCAGGCGCAGTTTGAGGACATACGGCTGTCACCGACGGCGAAGATCAGTTTGATCACCTGCTCTCCCGGTGATGAGTTGTATGCCATCTTTGGCCACAGTGCCGTGCGCGTGAATGACCCTGTCTCCGGTATGGACATCGTGTTCAACTACGGCACCTTCGACTTCAACGAGCCGGGTTTTTATCTCAAGTTTATCCGGGGCAAGCTCAACTACAAGCTCTCCATTGCCTATTTTCAGGATTTCGCCTACAGCTATACCATGGACAACCGCTCCATCTACGAGCAACAGCTTAACCTGACGGAGGACCAAAAGCAGCAGTATTGGCAGTTCCTGACGCACAACTACCTTCCTGAGAACCGCTTCTACCTCTACGATTTCTTTTTCGACAATTGCGCTACCCGCATCCGGGACGGCATTGAGGCCACTTTCCCGAAGCAGGTCGCCTTTGATATCGATCACATTGACCAAGACATGAGCTTCCGCAACATCATCGATCTATACCTGCCGCCGCAGCCTTGGTCCGATTTCGGAATAGACCTTGCCTTGGGAGCGCCGATTGACCAGAAAGCGGAGGCTTATGAATACATGTTCTTGCCCGACTACCTGTCCGAGGGCTTTGCCAGCGCTACCATTACACAAGGCGGACAACGTGTGCCGCTGGTGGGAGCACCGCAAGTGATCTTCCAGAACACGCCGCCAGCGCCCAGCGCAGGAAGCCTCTTTAACCCCGTGCTGGTGTGGTGGCTGTTTTTCGGTGTGGTGCTAATCATCACGTTTTTTGATTTTAAGCGCAAAACCCGCAGCCGCACCTTCGATGTATTCCTGTTCCTTGTAACAGGTCTGCTAGGAGTACTGCTCTTTCTGCTGTGGTTTGCCACAGACCATCAGGCGGCTGCCAATAACTATAACCTACTGTGGGCTCTACCAACCCATGTGGTAGCAGCGGCCTTTCTGGCCAGACGCGTGGCACCTAACTGGCTTCCGAAGTACATGCTGGTAACAGCTGTGCTGGCAGGCCTTACCCTGCTGCTTTGGCTCGTTTGGCCACAACAACTACATACCGCCGTTTTCCCTATCGTGTTAGCCTTGGGCCTCCGTGCCGCGTATATGGTTTGGGCTTCCAAGGAAGTCAACCCTGCAAGTAGCACCAATCCCAAAATAAAAGAGCGTATATGAACCTGCAGCAACTTTGCCAGAATGCCAATGTAATCGTCAGACGAGTGGGAGCCTTCATCAAGCACGAAGCCGAGAACTTCGACAAGAGCAGGGTCGAGATGAAGGGCTTCAACAATTTGGTGTCTTACGTGGACAAGGAGGCAGAGCAACAGCTGGTGGATGCACTGCGCACGCTCCTGCCAGAGGCTGGCTTCATCACCGAAGAGGAAACCGACAATACCCGCGGCGAGCGCTTCAACTGGATTATCGACCCGCTGGATGGCACCACCAACTTCACACACGGTTTGCCGCTTTTCTCAGTAAGCGTGGCCTTACTCGACGATGACGAGGTGGTGTTGGGCATCGTGTACGAAATCAACAAAGACGAATGCTTCTATGCTACCAAAGGCGGCGGGGCTTTCCTGAACGACAACCCCATCAAGGTGTCGCCTGCCGAAGGGCTGAAAGACTCGCTTATCGCCACAGGTTTCCCTTATTATGAATTTGGGCTCACGCAGCAGTACCTGCAGGTGTTGGGTAGCTTTATGGCCAAGTCGCATGGCGTGCGCCGACTCGGATCAGCAGCCTTGGATCTGGCGTATGTGGCAGCGGGACGTTTTGAGGGCTTCTTCGAGTTCAACCTGAATGCTTGGGATGTGGCAGGCGGTGCCATTATCGTGCAGGAGGCGGGTGGCCGTGTTTCCAAGTTCATGGAAGACGGGGACTATATCTTTGGGCGGGAGATCGTGGCCAGCAACGGCAACATCCATCAAGAAATGTTCGACACCATAGCCGAGCACTGGAAAGAGCCGCTTCCCTAAGAGGCTATTTTAAATTTATTCATTGGGCTGCAAAGGGCATTTTTCGGAACTTGGCTTCATCTCTTTATCGCGCCATAGCGCTGCTATGCCACTCAAAAGGAGTCTCGCCAAAACCCTAAATACCCCCTTTTCGCCTCCAACAATAAAATCAAAGTAGCCTCTAAACTTTTTGTAAATTTGTGTAGTTGATAGAGCGTATGGTACAGCAAATTATCATTTTCCTGATTTTCGCGGTCGCGGTGGCCTACATGGGTTGGGTGCTTTACCGCAGTTTTATGCCCAACAAGAACGCGGGCTGCGCCAAAGGCTGCGGCAGTTGCTCGGCCATCGACTTCAGCAAAATCCAGAAAGAACTCGAGAAGAAGGGAGCGTAGGCTGTATTTGATAAGCTGTCCCCTTGTTATGTCAGATATAATTAAGGTATAAATTCTTAATCTTCGGGTGCCGCTATACCTATTGGCCTGCTCTAAAGGCCCAAGCAACATTATTTTGCGCCCGCCATACCTGACCCCTCCTAATTATTCCAGTCCCTTTTTCGTATCTCAAAGCCGATTTTGCGTATAGTTCTATACTAAACTAGAACATCCCTTAAAACTATACGCTATGCAAGATAAAGTAGAAGAAAGATCCTTGGTGAATGTGCTGAACCGCCTGCGCAAAGACGGCTATACCTATGACTTTAAAGTATCGGGTGAGGGCAAGCTTTGCACCATGGAGGACAAGCACACATTCGGACCAGACCAAGTGCGTATCGTGGACTTTTACCGCTTCGAAGGTGAAAGCAACCCAGACGATATGTCGATACTCTATGCTGTGGAAACCAGCACTGGCCTGAGAGGCACCATCTCCAACTCCTACGGCCCTTATGCCGATGAGAAAGTAGATGACTTCCTGAAACAGTTGGAAGACCTTGGCAAGAACCTTGATAAAAAAGATAAATAAAACAAAAAGGGCCGACTGATCGGCCCTTTTTGTTTTATACCTGCATAAGCTACACCTAATTGTCTGACACCTTACGGCCGTTCTGTATTTGGGCCTGCAGACTCTCGAGGTGCTCATTTAGCTTTTCCCCTCCCTTTATTCCAAAGTCCAGCGTACGGATCGGGAACGGAATCATGATATCGTTCGCATCAAAAGCCTTTTTGATCTTAATAATGGCATCGCTCTTGGCCGACACAAAGTCTATCTGTCGGGAATAGGTAATCCAGAAACGCGCCTTGAAGTTGATAGAGCTGTCACCGAAAGCATCATACATTACCTCTATATCCCGCGTCTTAACGCGATTTTTCACTTCCTGCAGGGCATCTATCACAACCTGCTGCACCTTTTCCAGATCTTCTCCATAAGATACTCCTACCTCCACATCGAGGCGTCTGATCCCGTTGCTCGAAAAATTGGTAACAGGGTTCTCAAACACCATTTTGTTGGGCAGTTTCACCAGTTCACCTGTCGGTTTGCGTATGTCGATCGTGCGCAGGGTTACCCGCTCAATCACACCGAAATAATCGTTGGTCTCGATCATATCGCCCACTCCGAAGGGCTTTTGCACCGCGATGATAATGCCCGAAATAAAATTGGCCGCGATGTCCTGAAAAGCGAAACCCAATGCCAAACCGATGATACCAACACCAGCCAGCAAAGACACCACCACCTTGTCGAGCTGAAGCACGCTGAGTACAAAGAAAAAGCCGATCATCAACAAAGCAAGGTATAGCAGCGTCGAGATCAGGTTGTTAAGCGCTGGACTGTGTGAGAAGCGAACTATTACTTTGTCGAGGCCGTCGCGTATGACACGGGCTACATAGAAGGTAATGATCAGAAGAACGAGCGCCACAAATAGATTTGGCAGCATCAGGATCAAATGCTCCCCCCAGTCCTCCAGTTTGCTCAATAAAAGTGACAGTGCTTTGTTAATATCGTTCATATAATATTCGGTGTCGTTTCAGATTTTTTTTTACACGCTACCCACGCGCTAATTTAACTTTCGTAAACAGATTTCTTTTCAAAAAATGGGTAGGTCTATCTTCGCATCATTTCTAATTTTTAATTTTTAATTTGGCGCAGCCTTACGCCCATACCCGCGTACCTTCGGTGCAGTTACGACACATTTCTATCTCTTCCCGTGACTGTAACAGCGATTTGCGAAATTGGTTATACCCCGCACTTCGCCATACCTCTCTAAAGCTTTGGGCCTTTACGTCGCCCATACGGTACTCGGCATCCTTATCGAAGCAACAGGGCACCACCAAGCCGTCCCATGTAATGACACAGGAGTGCCACATCTTCCAGCACTGGTTGAGCAGCTTGTTTTTGATGGAGTAACTGCCGTCGCCGTTGTTTCTATACCTTGCATAGTAGTCGATGGTAGGTATAAGCGGAGAACCCTGCTCGTAGTCGTAGATTTGCGCCGTCTTGAATACGACTTCGTCTACACCCAGTTCGTCGGCCAGCGCCTGCACCTCTTCTATCTGATGCTCATTGGGTCGCACCACTAGAAACTGAAACATGATATGCGGTGTGTGCGACTTCAGTTCTTTTTTCCATTTCACGACCTGCCGCGTGCCTTCCAACACCTTGTCGAGTTTGCCACCCACACGGTAGGCCGCGTAGGTTTCCTGCGTGGTGCCGTCAATCGATACGATCAAACGGTCCAGCCCTGACTCCACGGTTTTGCGGGCCGTTTCGCTGTCGAGGAAGTGGGCGTTGGTTGAGGTGGCGGTATAGATGCCCCTGTCCGAGGCGTACTTCACCAGTTCCAGAAAACTCTTGTGCAGGTATGGCTCTCCCTGAAAGTAAAAGATCAGGTATAGCAATCGCTTGTGCAACTGGTCAATGGTCTCTTTGAAAAGATCATTTTGCAGCATACCGGTAGGTCTTGTAAAAGAGCGGAGTCCACTTGGGCACTCCGGACAACGCAGGTTGCAGGAAGTGGTCGGCTCAAACGAAATGCTGAGCGGGTCACCCCAGTGCACTGCCTTGCGCGACATGCGTGCATACCAATAGCTGCCCGCTACCTGCAGCGCATTGAGCATACGCAGTGGCGTTAGTTTAGACAGGAAATTGAGCTTGTCGGCTAGGTGCAGCTTCATGTATGGGTATGCAAAAGAAAGGGCAGCCCACAAAGGCTGCCCCACTAAATTAAACTTTATGGCGCTAACGGCCAAAATTATCACATGACTAGTAGCGGAATAGCGCCTTTACACTGCCGCCTTCTTCACCGACTTCAGCCAGACCATTGTAGCTGCTCACGTATACCTTCCCGCCTTGCGCCAGTGTTTTGATAGCTGCCAGATTAATCAGGTCATCATCGCCGCGCTGGTAATCTTTGTGCACTTCGGCCACAGCGCTCTTCGCGTCATAGCGTCCCCATACGGGGCTGCTTGGAGCAATAAACAATGTGTCTACACGTCCATGCACAGCCTCAGCGGCAACGGTGGCAATGTCCTCAGACGTTACGCCAGTGCCTGCCACATTCTCGTAGCGGCTCAGTGAGTCAGAGTGGCTTTGCTGCATTAGTGGCTTCATCACGTCCAGCGCCTTCTCGTGTATTGTCTGCGGACTCATACCTGCTGCTGTCTCGTTCAGGTTAATGTTTTGCGCCACTATGTTTTTATACTTGCTGAACTTACGGTAGAGCGAGCAGTAGTGGTCTACACCCGCCAGCACAAGAGGCTCTGTTGCGTTGTGTAGGATCTTCTGCAGGCTATTGTCGATCTCATGAATAAATTCGATCACCTCGTCATGCTCATCATCGCCTTTGGTGGCGCCCGCCCCATGCACAATGTTTGAGCCGTTCACGGTCGTGGTAGAGTTATGGAAATCCTGATCGTGGCCCTTGATGGTAAACTTTAGCGCCTCATTCATGCTCTCAGGAGCGAAGTCGCTCACATCTATCTGACGGATACGGTCGATCGTGGCCTCGTAGAAGCCAATGCGCTCGCGGTACAGCGACAGGATGAAGAAACGGCCGTTCTGGCTCAGGATTGGCAATATCGGTGTGAAATAGAACTGGTCGAGCACGTATACCACATCTGGCATCGTGGTGGGCAGCGTATAGTGCGCAGAGAAGCCTTTGGTGATGAACACGGCCAAGCCCTCCGACTGGTGACGCCAGAATCCATTATCGTTCAGGAGCTCTTCTGCAGGCTTCATGTAAGCGTCAATTTCAGAATCAGGAACATCGTGCCTTGCCAATAGGGCGCGCGCCTCTTTTAGTTTGTTCTTAAAAAGTATGTTGTCCTGTCCGTTTAAGGTTTCGTGACCAGCTCGGTGCGTAGGTATGTAGATAGAGATGCAAAGTGCGTCTTTCGTGTTGTTCTGAACGTTGAGCAGTTTCTCAATGTCCCCTTTGTTGATTAATGCCATATTTTTCTAGCGGTTAAATGAATAGGATATCTCAAATAATCAATTCCTCTTGATGCCCCCGCTCTTGTAGGGGGTTAGGCTTTAATTACGAGCTAATCAAATGCACGGTTATTGATGCTGTCAGAAAGAAGGGAATGGGCACTAAAAAACGAAGCCGCCCATCATGCTATCACGACGGGCGGCTCTGTAAAGTATAGCGTATAAAATGCTTACTTGCGCGAGGCTCTGTTGCTCAATACATGCTGCAGTATCTCTTTCTCGGCTTCACGATCTATTGGCCTACGGGGTTTGGTGCTCAGGATGGTACCCGCCTCGTCTATCAGAAAATAGGCAGGCACATCCTTTAGTCCGTATTTACGGGCGATTTCATGTCCCTGTCCCTGCAGGTATAGCTGCACGCCGCCCAAGCCTCTTGACTGCACCACACTTCGCCACGTCTGCTCATTGTCGTCTACGCCGATGTTCACCATTACCACATCATAGGGCTGCAGCTTACGGCCTAGTTCCTGCGCATGGGGTTGCTCTACCATGCAGAGGCCACAGTCGGTGCGCCAAAAGCTCAGGTATACGATTTTTCCTTTAAAGTCGCTCAGCGCTACCGTGTCGCCGTTGATACTGCGCAGCGTAAATGCTGGGGCTGGACTGCCTATCCCTAAACCGGGGTGGCTCTCATACTGCCGTAGCAGCGCAGCATGCACGAGCAGATTTCCGGTATTTTTCTCATAGTGCTGCAGCATAGCCGGTACGTGCAGCACATTGCCCTGCTGCAGTGATTGTCTGATCACATGCGCTTGTGCCATACCGCGTGACGGTCCCCGCAAGCGCTGACTCACCAGATCGTAGGCGTACTTATAATAATGCTTGTCTGTGGGATTGAGCTGTACTTCACGCGTCAGGTGTATAATGTAATTGCGTAAAAAAGCCGGAAACGTCATACTCTCTAAGCTAGCCACTTGCTGCAGATCGAGCTGGTCCAGAAAACTGAAATAAGCAGCCGATGGTGTCAGTCGGGCAGGCAGCATCATGCGCTCCCGCATATCGAAGAAGGTAAGCCGATCGTTGGCGTAGCTGTATTCGATCTCAGCCAATATGAGTTCTTTAAAGTAATCACTCACTGGTTTGGAGGCCACTTTCTTTTCAAAGACGGCCAGTTGGTCTTCTTTGCGGTATTCTAGAAACTGAAGAAACTCTTTTTCTGACAGTTTCACATTATCGGGAAGGGTCTGATAGTCTTCCTCTTCGTCAAAACGCTGGGTATGCAAAGCAAAGTAATTATTCTCATTCGCTCCGTTACCCTTATAGTTGAGCGTCTTCAGCATTTTGCCTGCCGTAAAAGAGACTGTCAAGTCAAAGCCGGGCTCGAGGTATAGCGGCACCGACTCATTGCCATACACCAGCTCCACGGTGACGGGTTTATCAACTGGAATATCTAAGGTAAACTGTCCTTTCTGCAGCTTGGCAATAGTGCGTAACTCTTCGGGGTAAAGCAAAGATGGTAGAGTTGCGATGAAAATATCGCTTTCATGGCCTTTTTGCACTTTGCCTGTCAGGGTTACTTTCCCTTGGGCAAAGAGAGAGGGGATTGCCAGCAAAATCGCCAGCAAGGGTAACAGCATTCGTTTCATAGGTAAGGCCGGTAGATGTATTCTATAACTATCGTTTTATGGTCCAATTAAACTCTGCTACACGCAATATCGCTAAAAGCTATATTGAGGGCAGATAATGCTCTGAACACTAATTTTATAGATTATAATTCCGACTTCCCAGCCTTTGTCTGATTTTATACGAAAGATAGAACAAGTTCCTGCTTAAAGCACAATTTTACCCAAAGAGAGCGGCAAATACTTCCTCCAATCGGCCGAAGGCATGCACATTGATGGAAAACTTGCTCAGGTCCACCCCCTTTTTATTGTACTTCGAAATGTAAATATCCCGGAAACCCAGTTTCTCGGCTTCGGTAATACGATTCTCGATGCGATTGACTGCCCTTACTTCGCCACCAAGGCCCACTTCTGCGGCAAAGCAAGAGGTGCTAGGTATGGCAATGTCCTCGAAAGAGGAAAGGATAGAGGCGCAAACGGCCAAGTCAAGCGCCGGGTCCTCCACTTTCAGACCACCGGCTATGTTGAGGAACACGTCCTGTGTGCCCAGTCTATACCCGCCACGCTTCTCTAGCACAGCCAAGAGCATATTCAATCGCTTACCGTCGAAACCGGTGCTAGTGCGCTGTGGCGTACCATAAGTGGCCGGTGTCACAAGGCTCTGCACCTCAATCAGCAAGGGGCGGTTGCCTTCCAAAGTGGCCCCAATGGCAATGCCACTGAAAGCGTCTTCGCGCTGCGAAATCAGGATCTCCGAAGGATTGCTTACCTCTCGCAAACCAGTACCCAACATCTCGTATATTCCCAACTCTGAAGTGGAGCCAAAGCGGTTTTTGGAGGTGCGCAAGATGCGGTAGGTCATGTGGCGGTCGCCCTCGAAGGTCAGGACCGTGTCGACCATGTGCTCCAATATCTTAGGACCGGCCAAGTTGCCTTCTTTGGTGATGTGGCCGATCAGGAAAACCGGCGTACCGCTCTCCTTGGCAAATTTGAGCAGCTCAGCGGTACACTCCCGCACCTGACTTACACTGCCTGCCCCCGCCTCTATAAAAGAGGAGTGCAGCGTTTGAATGGAGTCGATAATGAGCACCTGCGGTCGCAACTGCTCTATTTGCTTGAAGATGTTCTGTGTGCCGGTCTCGGTCAGGATAAAGCAGTCGGAGGTTTGGGCATTGAGGCGCTCGGCCCGCATTTTGATCTGATGCTCACTCTCCTCACCGCTCACGTACAATACCCGGAGGCCGGATAGGCTCAGTGCGATTTGCAGCATAAGCGTGGATTTGCCTATACCCGGTTCGCCACCGATGAGTACCATAGAACCCGGCACAATGCCGCCGCCCAGCACTCGGTTCAACTCCTGATCGATTGTCTGGATGCGCTGCTGCTCCTGGTAACTGATATCAGCGATTGGTTTTGGCTTGTTCGCCACCTGTGCCGAACTGCTGGTGTTGCCTACTTTCCACACGCTGGTGGGCGTGAGCTCTTCGCGCTGCACTACTTCCTCCACATAGGTGTTCCACTCCCCGCAGGCAGGGCATTTGCCGATCCACTTGGCGGATTGCGCCCCGCAATTCTGGCAGAAATAAGAGGTTTTGATCTTAGCCATTCAGCTTTATATGTAGCCCGCATTGATTGCAAGCAGGCTTTGAAAACAATAATTGAATTAAAAAACGCTTCTGCTTCTAACGAACAAAGACCTTGTTTTTTACGCAGGTTGTTATGCCATTATCTGCACCGGCTCCTGTCGGAAATAAACCCTGAAAGTGGTGCCTTCGCCCAGCTCACTCTCCACTTCTATACGCCCACCGTTGTTCTCGATGATGCGCTTCACAATGTAAAGTCCGATACCGGTACCTTCCACGTGGTTGTGCAGGCGCTTGAACATGTTAAACAGCTTGTGCTGCTGCCCTTTTTTGATACCCAGACCATTATCCTGTACCTGCAGCACCACGAAGTCGCCTTCTGCGAAGGTGTTGATGCGCACTTCCGGATCACGCTGAGGGTCCCGGTACTTAATGGCATTGGACACCAGATTGTAGACGATGCTGCGCAGGTTTTTGCGAGCGTAGAGCAGTTCTTTCACTTTGAAATCTGCCTGAACTGTCGCGTCCGTTTCTTTGATCAGCCCGTCGATGTCATCCATCACGTCCTGCAGCACCTGCTCAAAGACCAGTGGCTCCACCTTGGCATGCAGCTCCTTCTGCACTTTGGTTATCTCGGCGAGGTCGGCTACAGTTTGCTTGAGTTTGTCGATGGCGTCGGCCAGCATGTCCAACACCTGTTGGTCTTCATCGTCTAACTTGCCCGGCAGTATATCGCGCAGCAGGTTCGTGAGCCCCTCCATGTTGGCGATCGGGGACTTCAGGTCATGCGAAGCCGTGTACACGAAGTTGTCGAGGTCGTTGTTGGTGCGCTGCAGTTCCACATTCTTGTAACTCAGCTCTTCGTTGGTCGACACCAGTTTGGTACGGGCCTGCACCAGTTCGGTCACTTCCACCGCAAAGATGAGCACCGCCTCAGGCTTGCCTTTACTATCGAGGAGCGGCTGTACCGCTATGTTAAAGAAGCTTTCCGTCAGGGTGCCATTGTTGTGACGATCGATTATGAGCGGCACTTCCTTGCCCACGTAAGGCGTGCCGGTCTCAAACACTTTGTCTATTTCCTCGAAAATACCTTGGTGGAGCAACTCGGCATGCGCTTCGCGCAGGTTTTTACCTACCAGTAGTCTATTGCCAAACAGTTTGCGATACAATGGGTTGGCCAATAGATACTGCTGATCCGAAGCACGCACAAGTCCCACCAAAGCCGGCACCTCAACAAAGAGTTTCTGCAGGAGCTCCGCGTTCTGTTTTACTTTGCGGTCTGCCTCTTTAATGTCGGTGATGTCAATAGTAGAGCTGATGTGACCAAGGAAACCGCCATTGGCACCGAAGCGCGGCGTGCAGGTAGCCACCATCCAGCGGTACTGCTTATCGTAGCGGCGCATGCGCACCTCGGCCCGGAATCCGCTCTCTGTTGCCAGTGCATTGGTATAGAGCTCCTCGAAACCGGCCAAATCCTGCGGATGGATGAGTTGCTGCCATCCAAAGTTAATGCTATCCTCGAAAGTACGGCCCGAGAAGTCAAGCCACTGCTTGTTCACGTACACGCTTTGCTTCCAGATGTCGAGAATGCTGATCATTACCGGTGCATTGTCGGCCATGGTGCGGAAGCGCGCCTCACTTTCTATGATCGCCTGCTGGGCGCGCTTCTCCTCGGTGATGTCGCGCACTTCGATAATCGTAGCAGTCGGGACGCCGTTTTCAATGATCGGGTGGGCTGCCACTGTCACGCTGAAGAACTCGCCGTTTTTGCGAATAAACACATCCTCGTGCGCGCGCATGTTATTATTAGTCGGCAGCGCCTTGTCAAGCGGACATTCCTCCAACGGGTATGGGCTACCATCCGGGCGGGTATGGTGGATCATGTTGTGGAGCGGCCTTTGGATTATCTCCTCTAAGGTATAGCCCGTCATCTCTTCCGCAGCGGGATTCATAAAAGTACAGTAGCCCTTGGCGTCCATCATAAAAAGCGCCGCCGTTGCATTGTCTGTAATAGTCTGCTTCAGGCTATTGGAGCGGCGCGTATTGATAAGCGACCAGATGATAAAGAACATCAGCAAACTGATAATGGTACCTCCCAACAGGATGAAGAATGGTAGCTGCGTATCAGCCGACTGCTGAAATGACGGCTTAGCTGAGCAATAGATACGCCATGTATGGTTGCCGATGCTCAGCGTGCTCATTAGATCGAGCTTTCGTTTTTTGTCTGCATGGTAGTGCAGGGTAGTGTCGGTACTGAAAAGTATGGAGTTCGGCTCGAGACTGGTGCCGTCGTACACTTCTATGTCAAGGTCGGCGTAGTTGCTGCCCAGCGTAGCCTCCATCAGGTCTTTGGCTCGGAAGGGGCTGTACACGAAGCCTTTGATGAGGCGCTGTCGCTCCTTGATGGACTCAGGCTCCGCATTGTCTTCGTAGATAGGCAGATAAACCAAGAAACCCGACTGCTCATCCACGCCGGTTTCCTGCACCAATCGCACCTTGCCGGACATGGCAGGCTTGCGCGTATCGCGAGCCATCTGCATAGCAGAGCGTCTGATCGTGTCGCTAAACATGTCGTAGCCGAAGGCCCGCTTGTTGCGATCATCAAAAGGCTCTATGTACACAATGGCTGTGTACATACTCCGATCCCCCTCGGGACGCACGGAATAGTCACGGAAGCCTTCTTTACGGATGCGGCGGATGTGCGCGTCAAGTCGGTTTGGATGTATAAAATGGGTATAACCCACACCTTGAATGCCCGGGTAATTCTCTTCCAGATTGAGAGTGGCATAGTACTGCGCCCAGTCTTCACGACTGACCGTGTCGGAGGCAACGAACAGTGCTTTCGCCCCCACCAGTATCTGCATGTAGTCGCGCATGCGCAAGTCAAGCGCCTGCGTAGCTTGTGCGGCCTTTAGCTCAAACAGTTTTTCGTTTCGCTCGAGCGCCTTCTTTCTGGTCTCTGAATAAATGAAAAGCGTCAGCAAAAAGATCAGCAGAAAAGACGCTATCGCAATCAGATACTCCCGAACAAACGACACCAACTTGGAAAGTTTCATAAATGAAATGAACGGCCTTCTACAAAAAAACACCGGCCCTGAGCATGACAACGGCCGGTAGAAGTACTTAGTTCAATGATTAGTTCTTCAAAAATAACTAAAACTTTGCATCAATTCCAATATTTCAGAACCATAATATGGGACAGCTTCGGTACTGGGGAGGCTTGCCGGCTCCATGCCTTCAGAGACCTACGCCAGATGCTTTTACATTTATTAATACAAAATTGGGAATAGCGTATTAATTTTACACCACTTACCCCTTACCGCATGATAGATATCCTGAAGAGCCTGTTGATTAGCTTTGTTGCAGTGGCCATTTTATTGCCGGTGGTGCGCTACGCCCTGCGCAAAATGTCGCCTGCGCATGATTTGCAGCAGCTGGACCCCGAGGAGTCCAAGTACCTGCAGAAAAAAGAATGGCAGCTCACGCTTGCTTATTACTTCTTCGCCTCTGTGCTCTCCGTCTTCTTTGCCGGCGCACTGGCCATGCTCTCCAGCATCATGCACCTATCGCAGGAGCACCTGTTTGTCATGACGCCCAATTTCCGCGCTTTCTTTGCGCCGGGGCTTTTGCTAGGTCTTACCATGGCTCTTTTGCCGCTCCGGATGTCGCAGCGCACCCTGCTCAACCAAGATTTTGAGCTTTACAAACAGTACCTCCAACAGCAGGAAGGCGCTCGCTCCACTCGCGCTTACAGCATCTTGTTCGGTATTATGATGGGGTTGTCGATCGTGGTACTCTGGTTTGCCATGCGCTGGCATATCAAGGTAGATGAAAACGAGGTCAAGATTACGAATCTGCTCAATCAGGAGCGTTCATACCCCCATGCATCAATTGAGAGCATCCATTATTTAGGTAAGGAAGGGGAGTACTTAATTCGTTTCGATGACCAGACAGCTTTAAACACGGCTTTTCTTAAGCCTGTTTCGCTGGACATGATCGCCCTTATGGCAGACCGCTCCGGCAAGCGGGTGATCCGATAGGGGGGAGGGCTTCCACTACTATTTGATTATACCTACGGAACGGCCGTAAATGAATATTTTTCGTAGTTTTGCCACAGTTAAATTGATTCTTTAAACCTAAGTATAAACGATATGCAAGTTCGCGTAGAGAAAGACACGATGGGCCCTATCGAGGTGCCTGCCGACAAATACTGGGGCGCTCAGACGCAGCGTTCAAGAGAAAACTTCACCATCGGTGGTCAGCAGATGCCGCAGGAGGTAATTGAAGCCTTCGCTATTCTGAAGAAATCAGCTGCGCAGGCCAATGCTGAGCTGGGTGTGCTCGCACAGGACAAAGCCGATGTTATTTCGCAGGTATGCGACGAGATCTTGGAAGGCAAACTGAACGACCAGTTCCCGCTGGTGGTATGGCAGACAGGCTCAGGCACGCAGTCGAACATGAACGTGAACGAAGTGGTGGCCAACCGTGCGCATGTGGTGCTAGGCGGCGACTTAATGGATGAGAAAAAGAAGATCCACCCGAACGATGACGTGAACAAGTCGCAGTCGTCTAACGATACCTTCCCGACAGCCATGCACATTGCCGCTTACAAGAAGGTGGTAGAGCACACGCTGCCTATGGTGAAGAAACTGCATGACACCCTGAAGGCTAAGTCGGAGGAGTTTATGGATGTGGTGAAGATCGGTCGCACGCACCTGATGGACGCCACGCCGCTTACACTGGGTCAGGAGCTGTCTGGCTACGTGAAGCAGCTGGAGTATGGCATGAAAGCCTTAAACAACACGCTGGACCACCTGAAGGACCTCGCACTGGGCGGCTCAGCCGTTGGTACTGGCCTAAACACACCGGCTGGTTACGCTGAACTGGTAGCTGAAAAGATTTCTAAATACGCTGGTCACGACTTCCGTACGGCGCCTAACAAATTCGAGGCGCTTGCTGCACACGATGCCATGGTGGAAACATCTGGCGCCCTAAAGCAGCTGGCCGTATCGCTGATGAAGATCGCCAACGACATTCGTTTGCTGGCCTCTGGTCCGCGCTCAGGTATAGCCGAAATTCTTATACCTGAAAACGAGCCGGGTTCTTCTATCATGCCGGGCAAGGTTAACCCGACACAGGCGGAGGCCATGACCATGGTATGCGCGCAGGTGATTGGTAACGACGTAGCCATTTCAGTTGGTGGCATGAACGGCCACTTCGAACTGAACGTGTTCAAGCCGGTGATGATCTATAACCTGCTCATGAGCGCCCAACTGATCGGTGATGCCTGCGACTCGTTCGACAAGCACTGCGCCGTAGGTATAGAGCCAAACACGGCTCGCATTAAAGAGAACCTCGAGAACTCCTTGATGCTGGTAACAGCCCTGAACCCGCACATCGGCTATGACAATGCCGCCAAGATCGCGAAGAAGGCACATAAGGAAGGTACAACGCTTCGTCAAGCTGCTATCGCTCTCGAATTGCTTACCAACGAGCAGTACGACGAGTGGGTGAAGCCAGAAGACATGATCGGCAGCTTGAAGAAGTAGGCTTATACTTTAACAGATAAAGGAAAAGCAGCTCCGTTTGGGGCTGCTTTTTTTGTTTCAAACAGGTTTATGTAGGTTTTGCTATATTTATGCTCATACAGTAACAGCTTTGACTATGAACAGACCACAAACGATTCAAATCTTTCTACCTGATGGATCTCCACGTAGCGTAAAAATTGCCGAAATAACTAACAGAGTCGTAAAGGCTGTTCTGGTTCCAAGAAATAAGTTAGAGTATATAGCTAGTAGAGACGAGTTGAAAAATGTTGGCGTATATTTTCTATTCGGAGAAAGTGCTGATAAAGCAAAACCTATGGTTTATATAGGTGAAGCTGAAGACTGTCTGGATCGGATTAAGCAGCACAACAGGTTAAAGGAATTTTGGAACTATGCAGTTGTGATGGTTTCTAAAATTAATGCTTTCACTAAGTCTCATGCTAAATACTTGGAACATGTTGCTGTGGCAGAAGCCAAAGAAGCGAACCGCTTCGATGCAGAAAATACGGTAGTTCCAAGCAAACCTTTTGTAACTGAATCTATGGAGGCTGATTTATTAGACAGCTTCGATACAATTAAGATTTTGCTCTCTACATTAGGCTTCCCTGTGTTTGATAAAATAAATAAAGAATCCATCACTAAAAAAGAACTTCTAATGCTTAAAGGTGACAATCTTTATGCGGAAGGAGATTTAATTGACGATGGTTTTGTCGTTTTTAAAGGATCAGGGTTAAAGCCAAACACTACTGCTTCTTGCCATGATTATTTGGTAAACCTGAGAAAAAAGCTGATAGAAGAGCAGATCGTTATGAACGTTAATGGCAAGTATAGATTTATGGAAGATTATATTTTCAATTCTCCAAGTACGGCTGGTGGTGTCGTATTAGGAAGGGCAACCAACGGTTGGACAAGCTGGAAAGACAAAAGTGGAATAACTCTTGATGAGTTACAAAGAAAATAGCTGTACCCGCTAGCGCGAGTTTGTAGTTCGTACTCTAAAAATCAAGAAATATTAGTACGAGCTTCAATCTCGTGAAAGTAATGGCGGCTAAAAGTAGTCGCGGCTCGTTTATACAATTGCTAGCTGTAATTTAAGCTACCTTCAAACAGCACATGAAAGGAGTGCTTAAATTCAGTAAGTATGATTGATTCAACCAATATCTGTTTGGCTTGTGGGTTGTGTTGCGACGGCACCCTGATTGGCTTTGTACAGCTTAGCCATGAAGAGTTGCCTGCGATAAGAGAATTAATGGATATTGAGGAGGCAAGTAGTGATGGGATTTTTATTCAGCCCTGCGAAAAATATTGTGATGGTTGCTCTATTTACTTAGACAGACCGAAACAGTGTGCCAGCTACAATTGCAAACTTCTGGAATATGTCCTACGAAAGGAACTGGATCATACTTCGGCTATTGAAATAATTGATGTGGCTAAACAGAGAAAGAGCGCTATTGAAGAAAAGTTAGCGCTACTACAGCTCAAGCTACAATCCCAATCATTTTACTTTAAGATGGCCGAGATAAAAAAGCTCCATCAGAAAAACGAGCTTGAATTAGCATCAACACAGGACTTCAAAGATCTGATAGCGGACATTAAGCAACTTGATAGTTTGCTGTCAAAGCAATTTGGTGTCACATTATTTTAATAATAAAAGATTATTTACTGAGTAAAAGATATGATACATTTCCTTGATTGTGCCAGCTTGTAGTTCGTACTGTTACTCGCACAAAAGGTATAGAATGTGCAAAAATATAGACACAAGCTATAAGCTAGTGCTAACTAAAACTTACATTAAAGCCACTAGAAGTATCCCCTCATAAACTATAGCAGCAACTATAGATTCTCTAAAACCGCCGTAATCACAAGTACACCACCTGCAGTATAATGCTTCCTAAAAAGAAAGAACATCCCAAAGAGAAATCGGAGCTGCACCCACGCAGCAGGCACCGCGGACGCTATAATTTTATGCAGCTTATAGCCAGTTGCCCGGAGCTAAAGCCTTTTGTAAGGCTGAATGAGTATAACGATGCCTCTGTGGATTTCTTCGACCCAAAAGCTGTGAAAACACTTAATAAAGCTTTGTTAGCGCACTTTTACGGCATCAAACACTGGGATATTCCACAGCATTACCTCACACCGCCCATACCCGGCCGCGCAGATTATATACACTATGCCGCCGACCTGTTGGCTGCATCAAACCAAGGCAAAATACCGACAGGCAATAAAGTAAAGTGTCTGGATGTGGGTGTTGGTGCCAGCTGTATTTACCCGGTCATCGGGAACAAAGAATATGGCTGGGCTTTTATTGGGGCTGATATAGATCCTGTCTCTGTTAAGTCGTCTCAGAGTATAGTAAGCTCCAATCCATCGATGAAAGGAAACGTAGAACTACGGCTGCAGCCAGATCCAAAGCATATCTTCAAGGGCATTATCAAACAAAACGAGCACATCGACCTGACCATCTGTAATCCGCCGTTCCATAGTTCGCTGGCGGAGGCACAGGCCGGAACGATGCGCAAACTCAAGAACCTGCAGCAAAAGAAAACAGCCAAGCTAACACTGAATTTCGGCGGCCAGAATACCGAACTATGGTGCGAAGGAGGCGAGGCCAGGTTCGTGGAGAACGTGGTAAAAGAGAGCCGGCAGTTTGCCACCTCGTGTTTCTGGTTCACTACACTTATCTCTAAAGCAGCCAACCTGAAAAGTGTGCTTTATAATTTAAAAAAAGCCGGCGCTAAAACTATAGAAACCATACCAATGGGCCAAGGCAACAAAATCAGCCGCATCGTTGCCTGGACTTTCCTGGACGAAGAGCAGCAGAAATTATGGAGAGAGTCGCGCTGGGTGGAATCGAAACATTGATGCAAAAAGGGTTCGGCTATAATTAAACTTCACACCATCACCCCGTAGGCTACTGATACACTCAAACTTGCGGAATGAGCACTCTTTAGAAACTGTAAAACACCTTACTGCTTCCCGACAGGCTTCAGCAAAATCTCATTTACATTAGCGCGCGCTGGTAAGGTAAGCGCATAAAGTATAGAATCTGCAATGTCTTCCGGTTCTATCTTCGATTCGCCGTCACCCCAATCCATATCGTTTAGCAACTCTTTGTCCGTTATAGACTCACGTAGATCGGTATCAACTGTGCCGGGCTCAACAGACGTGATGCGGATGTTGTAATCAGGAGAAAGCTCCATGCGTAGCCCCTCCGAGAGCGCGATGATAGCGGCTTTGGTAGCTCCGTACACAGCTCCGCCGCGGTACATCACACGTCCATCTATAGATGCCATGTTCACAATATGGCCGCTTTTGTTCTTGATCATGGTCGGGAGCACCGCGTAAACAGCTTTCAAAATACCCTTCAGGTTTACGTCTACCATCTTCTCCCATTCTTCTAGGTGGCGGTTTTTCATGTAAGATAGCGGCATTAGTCCGGCGCTGTTCACAAGTATGTCAATGGTGCCATACTTATCCAGAGCGGTTTGGGCCATGGCTTCCACCTGCTTCAGGTCTGTTACATCGGTTTCGGCTATAGTGGCTTCGCCGCCTTTGCCTTCTATTTCCTGCTTTACTTTCTTCAGATCGTCTGTGTGGCGGGCAGCCAGCACCACTTTGGCACCTGCATCGGCTAGTGCAAGCGCAGTGGCTCTTCCGATTCCCTGCGATCCTCCGGTTACAATGGCTACTTTGTCTTTCAGCTTCATAGTTTTTTAGTTTCGTAAAGCTTTTTATACTTGCCGCTGGAGATGGGGGTTATGACAGAACCGCAAGATCTGCACATTTTATCTGCCTGTGCCTGCTTAACTTTGTTATAAATAATTGAAGGCCATGCTACATTCTGTTCTTGCATACATCAACAGCCACCTGAACGGGAACATCTCGCTTTAGGAACTGGCAAAGGTAACCGGCTATTCTCCGTACCACCTGCACCGCAAGCTGAAAGAGGAGCTGCTTTTTTTATAAATTAAGTACAGTTATATCAAATCTAAAGCATGGAAGATCAGCCACTTACCGATAAATATTACCTACTCGAGAAGTTCCCCGGCAAAGGCGGCTGGACTTATGCTGCTCTCCCGGAGATCTTACCTGACAAGCATGCCCACTTTGGTTGGGTTAGGGTAAAAGGCACCATTGGTGGCTATGAGCTAAAAGGCTACCACCTGATGCCAATGGGGAATGGGCAACTGTTTTTACCGGTAAGAGCGGAGATCAGGAAGAAGATAAAGAAGCAGGCAGGCGACTGGGTACAGATTATACTTTATGCCGACAACACCCCGCAGGAAGTGCCGGAAGAACTGCTGCTGTGCCTGCAGGATGAACCCGCCGCCTACGACAAATTCCGAAACTGCACCGACGGCGAACAGAAAGCCCTTGTAGATTGGATCTATTCTGCTAAAACCGACGAAACCAAAGTAGAGAGAATTGTCCAAACTATCGAAAAACTCCTCAGCAACCAGAAGCTGCACGAGAAGTAATAGCTACATCTCATAAGTATAGCGACATTATATTTTATGAATGTGCTTTGCATCTTAATTAATGATAGTCCGTATCCAGAGTGATTTAATTTTCAATAATATTTGAAAGTTATGAAATAAGTATTAACATTGTGTCATGGAATACAGCGAGGCAAAAGAGCGATACATTGAGGCTTGGGGCAGCCTAGGATCAAGCTGGGGGGTGAACCGCACCATGGCCCAGATACACGCGCTCTTGATGATCGCAACAGAACCGCTCTCCACAGAGGAAATCATGGAGGACCTTAAAATCTCCAGAGGTAACGCCAATATGAACATTCGGGCGCTGCTTGATTGGGGGCTTGCCAAGAAAGTGCTGAAGCCGGGTGAGCGGAAAGAGTATTTCGCTACTGATAAAGACCCGATGGTACTCGCCACGCAGGTAGCCAAAGAGCGCAAAAAACGTGAGCTTGACCCAATCATTAGACTGTTGGAGGAGGTTTCTGCCGTGCAGGGCGAAGGCAAAGAAGTAAAGGAGTTCAAGAAGGTTACTGCTGACCTGAAAGGCTTTGCTAAGCAGGCTGATTCCGTTATCAATACTTTTATACAGTCTAACTCAAACTGGTTCTTCAAGATCCTTGGCAAAATAACGCGCTAATTTTTTTGATTATATGTTTCAATAATTATTGAAAATACTGAATAATCATGAACACAGATCTGACCATACTCGCTTACTCCATCTACCTACCGATAGGTGTTTTTGTGACTTACTGGGTCGGCAAGAGTCTGTACAAAAACGGTCGCCTATACCTGCAACAGATCTTTCAGCAGAATGAAAAGCTGATCGATCCCATCAATAAGCTGTTGCTCACGGGCTATTACCTGCTTAATGTGGGATATGTGTTTGTGCTGATGGTGCAGCAGCTGCCGATCTATACCTATCACCAACTCATTGAAGTGCTGAGCAGCAGGGTGGGTATCATCCTGATCTCGCTAGGCTGCATTCACTTTTTCAACCTCTCAGTGCTCTACTTTATCAATCGGAAAAACCAAACCATACAACATACTTAAACCATAAACAGACAAAGCCATGGAAAATGCACTAATGGTAAAAGGGTACCTGATTTATCTACCAATCGCCTTATTGATGACCGTGCTGGTAGCCCGCACGCTTTTCAAAAACAGCCAGATCTTTATGCTTGATATTTTCGGAGGACGCGAAGAAATCGCTTTCGCCACCAACAGGCTCTTCGAGATCGGTTTCTACCTCATGAATATAGGGGCGGCCCTGCTCATACTTAGGATGAACAGGATTTTTACGGCGCAAGATCTTATAGAAGCGCTCAGCTACAAGCTTGGCGGCTTTTCTATCTACCTCGGCATCATGCTTTTCCTAAACTTATACCTGTTCTTCCGGGGCAAACGCAAAGCGAAAGAGAAAGTACAGGTAAGTGAGGCGTAGGTCCTGCATATCACGCTAACTATCCCGCAAGTTTATACTTGTACAGCTAAAGGAAGGGCAGCTCCGGAAGGGGCTACTCTTCCTTTAGCTTAAATTTGAATTTCGTTTTGATCAGGTTATACCTGTGTTTCGTACTTCTTCCAAACCTATTACACTCTCCCTTACCAACTGTATAAATCAGAGTGAAAAGCTTTCCAATCGGTTTCATTCGTTGCTTTTACCTGCATTGTGCCGTTTGAGGTCACTGTCACATTATGGAGAGAATACAGCCCTTCTTCCAATTCTCTAGGTATAGACAAGTCCTCTACCGTCACTTGGTTAGGAAGGCTTCCTCCATCACCTGCAGTAAGTGTATCGGTTATCTCCAAAGACTTCATCGGGCAAAAGTACAGCACCATCTTACCCCGTTTTTTCTCAAGGCGTACAGGAGACAGGTTTGCCATCACTGTCTCCCCATGTGATAGTTTTTCTTCCCGCATTACTTTCTGCAGAACCTCTGGTTGTGAAGAAGAAGTAACTACTACCCGGCGTGGCTCTCTGGCTCCAGAAGGTTGATCCTGAAGGCCAAATAAATTTCTGAAAAAGGAAGTGAAAGAGCTCATAGCATTAAAACTTTAGATATGAATAAATAATATAAAAGGATCATCCCTCGCAGGCAGTCGCCAGATTGCCCGATTCATCCATCAACTCATCTATATTGATTTATTGCTGATACTCTATTAAAACGAAGCCTACTTTGCTCTTGTTCTTTATTTACGTATAAAAATTATTTGATTAATATAAATTATTTATCCAAATCGGGAACTCTCTTCTAACCAATGAGTGGCACAGGCAGTATGTTTATTAAAGCTTTCTGTCTGCTTTGATAGCAGGCCATCACTATACCAAATTGTAAACTCATGGATAAATTAAAAGGAAGAGTAGCCTTAATAACCGGCTCTGACTCTGGCATAGGACGAGCAACTGCAATTGATTTCGCGAAGGAAGGGGCAGATGTAGTTATTACCTACCACACGGACAAAGAAGGAGCGGAAGAAACCCTGAAAGAGGTGGAGAAGCAGGGCAGGAAAGGCCTTGTCCTAAAGGTGGACATCAGTGATGAGCAGAGTGTGGAAAAGCTGTTTGAGCAGGCCCTTAAAGAGTTCGGCTCTTTAGATATACTTGTGAATAACGCGGCGGTAAACGGCTCTGGAATCAACGTAGCCGATATGGACACGGAGGTTTTCGACAGAACGATCAAGACTAATTTGTACGGCACCTTCTTCTGCTGCCGCGCATTTATAAGGCATCGAAAACAAAAAGGCGGCAAGGGAAAGATCATCAACGTCTCTTCTGTGCACGAAGAAATAGTATCAGCTGGCACGGCAGACTACTGCGCGTCCAAAGCAGGGGTGCGTAACCTTACCCGTACACTGGCACTGGAGCTGGCGGAAGACGGCATTAACGTAAACAACATATGCCCCGGCATGATCCTGACACCTATGAACCAAGAGGCAATGGATGATAAGGAAGCCCGCAAAGAGAGCGAGCAGAACATACCAATGAAACGGGCTGGCAAACCCGAAGAGATTGCCAAAGTGGCTGTTTTCTTGGCCTCTGCTGATTCTGATTATGTAACCGGCTCAAGCTACTTTATGGACGGTGGCCTTTCTCAGCATGTGGGGCAGGGGGCCTAAAGTGAATCAGCATGATCAGCCACTCTGTCAGCCCAAACCTTAGCGGCTCACTATTTGTTTATGTGTATATTCCTAACAAAACTGTCTTAACAGAAACTCACAGTTTATGAAAATCGCGAAAGACCCATCAGAATATAACAAACTGACACCGGAAGAAGAGCGCATTATCGTGCGCAAAGGCACCGAGTATCCCGGTACAGGAGAATACAATAACTTCAAAGGGGAGGGGGTATACCTGTGCCGCCGCTGCAATGCCCCGCTCTATACCTCTGAGTATAAGTTTGAGTCGAATTGCGGATGGCCGAGCTTTGACGACGAGATAACCGGCGCCGTGAAGCGCGTGCCAGACCCAGACGGGCACCGCACCGAGATTGTATGCGCCAACTGCGGAGCACACCTTGGCCACGTGTTTGAAGGCGAGTACCTCACTCCCAAGAATATCCGCCACTGCGTCAACTCGCTTTCGATGAAGTTCGTGGCCGTGGAAGACTTGGAAAAGGAAGACGTGTAGCACTTGCATTGATTTCCTCCACATGTTTAAGCACAGAGGCAAGGTATCAAGGAACAGCCAACATCATGGCACCTATACCTGCTCCTGCTGCGGGCATCCCTTATTCGAAGCCAGCAGTAAGTTTGAGGTAGGTTCCGGCTTTCCGAGCTTTTGGGAGCAGATAGAGGAGAACGTAATCCATAAGCCGCTCTATACCTACGATCGGCATCGCATACAGCTCCTCTGCAGCCAATGCGGGCAGCATTTAGGGCACTTGTTTCAAGACAACCGCACACCCACGCAGGTGCGCTACTGCATCAACGCTGACTCGTTACGATTTGAAGTATAGCGAGATTCTCTTCCCTTTTAACTTTATGGCGCAGTCTGCAGTATACGATAGCGAAATCTGAATATTCTCACCTCTATACAGTGCCCTATGAGCCGTCCATCGTTTATCAAAAGCCGCTACAACAGCTTCCGCTTTGCCTTCAAAGGCTTGTCTGCTGTTTTTCGCTCTGAGCCGAACATGCACCTGCATGTGCTGGCCAGCATTGTGGTGCTGGTAATGGCCTATCGTTTTGAAGTGACACGGGTGGAGTGGTGCCTGCTCATACTCTGCATCGGCATGGTGTGGGTGGCCGAGATCTTTAACACATCCATCGAAACGCTGACCGACTTGGTATCGCCGGAACACAACATCTGGGCGGGCAAAACCAAGGATCTAGCCGCAGGAGCCGTCCTTATGGCAGCCATTACCGCTGTGGCTGTTGGCCTGTTCGTCTTTATACCTTATTGGATCTCCTACGTAAACATTGAGTTGTAATCAGCGCAAAATAGTTCTAGCCTGATACAGCTGCACGGTACGCCTGTTGGGCATGATGCTAGCATTTAGAATTAAATCTATACCTTTGCGCTCCGTTTTAAAAAATCGAATGGCTGCATACATACCATCGGGCCTAGTGCTTGCACTTTTGATTTTGGCCACTGGCTGCCAGACTTCTGAAAAGTCGGCCCCTAACACAGAACAGAAGGACAAAGATATGGCACAAACGGCTTGGCTTAGTGAACTTGTACGCGAGTTGGAGCAAGAGCCAGTGGCTAACCCGCCTGCAAGAGTATACCGCTACCTTTACAACGAGCAGGAGGTATACTACCTCACCGGTCGCTGCTGCGACATTCCCGGCAAATTGTATGATGTGGAAGGTAACCTGCTGTGCGAGCCAGACGGTGGTATTACGGGCAAAGGCGATGGACGCTGCCCCGATTTTGTAGATGTCCGCACAAACGAGACCTTAATTTGGGAAGATAAAAGAGAAAGCTAATTAAAGATGACAGGAAACGACGTATTAAAGAATCTTTCAGAATATAATATCTGGGCAAACCAGACCATGCTTAACGTGTTTGACAGCCTCCCAGAGTTGCCCTCCAATTCTGCTCGCCTGTTCAGCCACGCGCTCAATGCACAGGCTATTTGGATTGCCCGTATCACCGGCACCGAAAGCCCCGTGAAGGTATGGCAAGAGCACACGCTCGAAGAACTGCATAAACTGCATCAGTACGCCTCCTATAAAATAGCCGAACTGGTGGCCAATAGCGATGAAGCTGAGTTCAACCGACTGATAGACTATACCAACAGCCAAGGCAACAAATACAGCACCCGGGTGCTCGACATCCTAACGCATGCTTTTAACCACGCCACATACCACCGCGCTCAGGTAGCCACTGATCTGCGCAAGTGCGGCCATACACCACCTAACACCGATTATGTGACCTACGTTCGTGAACTGATGGGTCAGGTATATTAGAGATATTAGGCTTGTAAACAAAAAGGAGCGCTTCATTATGAAGCGCTCCTTTTTGTTTAAGGCAGATTGTTGTTTCTAGGTTTCAAGCCACAAATCGAGTTTCCCAGTTAATGAGCCAGCGGCTTGAAACTACTTCCTGCATCTTGTGTCTCTAGCCCTCAAATTACTCGTGCGACAGGTCTACTGTGCCGAGGTCTTTGATTTCGTCCTGTGAGATGCTGATGTTTTCGAGCGTTTTATCGTGCTCACTGTTCTCCGTGTAGAACTTCACAGTATAAGTACCTGCCTTCACACCTTTGATCAGGAAGTCACCGTTCTCATTGGCGAAACCACCAATAGTATCGTTGGCTGCGGAGATCACATAGATACCCGGCTTATACTCAGCAGGCGTAACCTTGCCTTTGATACCTCCAGCGATAGCCTGCGTAATCGTGCGGATTACTGGCTTCAGGTTATACTGCCCGTTGCCTCTGGCCACTACCGATTTTGCTGCATCAAAGTCCAGCAGCACTACATACGTCACGTCTTCTTTCAGCTCAGCATTTATCTGCACCTTCAGGCCGGATGTCTGCCCGCTTGGCGTTTTCAGGTCTACAACGTCACCGTTCTTCAACTTAAGAGAGTTGTTATCGCCAAGTACCAGTCTAATCTGGGAAATGGTGCCAGCCGGGAGGCTTGCACTAGCAAGCAGCGTATCGCGGCCGTTTGCGAAGTCGAGCAGGTTGTATACGCCCGGATTGATGTGGTCGAGTGTCATCCAGCCGCTTTCGCTGTCTGTGTCTTCCTTATGAACCTGCACGGAACGGACGTCTACATTAACTTCTTCGTAGTCGCCAGGAGCGTCGGTCATACGGACTTCCATTTTGGCCGTGCCGGTACCTTCAGTTTCACTGTCGCATGAGCTGAACCATACAAGGCCGCACATCATAAAAGGAATCAAGAATTTGGTTCTCATAGAAATTGGATTAAGTTTAAACCTCTTTGGCGCCAAATGGCAACCATTATACGGATAAACGGGATATTGTTGCACAAAAGTATATCGCTATATAAAAATAATAGCCGCTATCTATGTAATAGCGGCTATTTAAAGAATTTGTTAAAGAAAAATATTATTGATTCACTGACTTAGTAGTATCTGGCTTAGCCGGTTGCGTGGCAGGTTTGGCTTTTGGCCTCAGGAAGTCCGTAATTTTGTCTGTTGCCTGTTTTTTTATCTGTTGCTCTGCTTCCTGCCGCTTTTTCTCCAACTCTTGTCTGGCTTTATCTTCGGCTTCTAGTCTCTTCCGGTCCAGCTCGTTTTTCACACTATCCTGTAGTTGTTGCTTACGCTGCTCTAGTTGCAGTTTTGCATCGTCCACTTTGCTTTTCACGACACTTTCCACTAGATCCCTAGCCTGCCCTTTGGCACTACCACCAGCTAGCGCTACTTTCGGACTTGCCAGCGTGCCACCGATGTTCAGGTTAAGCGTAATGCGCTCTGACGCTTTAAGTGCCTCGTTCCCTATGAGACTGCCCAATCGGGTATTCAACTCACGACCTACTTTGCCAGCCGGTACGTTAAGCGCTGTTACGTAGTCGATATTGCCATCTACATTGTTAGAGCCGCCTACAGTCATTTCAATATCTCCCACTTTCAAGTCGAACGGGCGAATCACCAGACTGCCATCAATGATCTGGGCATCTATCTTTCTGTTTTCAATCACGAAGTTGCTTAACTCATCAAATCGAGTCAGCGCGCTGATCTGCTCCAATATTTTAACATCACGCACAGCCGCCTTCACCACCCGTATTATACCTTGCCCATCCATCGTCTTAAACACCGGTGTCATATCCTCACCGATCTCACCGGCGAAGTTAAAGTTAGTGGAGAAAGTGCCGTCCAGCAAACCGGCTATCGGAGCAATTACCTTGATCGTGTTAAAGGCATTGAAAGCCTCCTTGAAGCTCAGGTTTTGCACGTCCAATTTCATATCAAAGAGCGGTTGCTTCAAGTTCTGGGTATTATAGCTACCGCTAGTCACAAATGCGCCTCCCAATGTATTGAACTTCACACCATCTAAGCGTGCTATCTTGTCTTTTAACAGTACACGGCCGCCTACGTTACTCAGCTTCAGATTGTCATAAAGCACCTGCTTAGCATCCACATTCAGTGTGATGTCCAAATTGGCAGGCACCTCCACCACGCCTTCTGCCTCTGTGCTGGCATCCGTCGTCTGTCCGGTATTCTCATCCACCATCCACTCGTTCACATTGAAGTTGTTAGAGCTCAGGTTAAAGTTACCTCGCAGCGACTGGTTATCGGACATGGCATAGCCAATGTAGTTCGACACCGAACCGTTGGCCCTAAAGTCGCTTTCACCCAAGAAGCCGTTCATATTGTTGAGCTGAACACGCTCATTGTTGAACACGGCATCGGCTTTGCTGATCTTGATACCCTGTGGCATATCCGTGCTTACAAAGTTCAGATTACTTATACCCATGGTGCCATTGGCGGTCACATTATTATACCTTTCAGCCTCGATATCCGACATCTTGCCCTTGGCGGCCACGTTGGCATTGATGCGGCCCGTCACCGTCATACCTTCCTGCGGGAAGATTTTGGTCAGCTTCTCCAGATCCAGTATACCTTTTATCTGCCCATCAAAAGCCGGGTGCTCTATACCTTGCACCAGCATGCGGCCTTCAAGCGGCTCACCGTCCAAGGTCATGTTAAAGCGCTCTATGTTGATGCGAGTATCGTCTGTGTTTCCGGTCTTATTCAATATATTAATCACCGCATTCAAATTCTGGATAGGGGCGGGGAAGTCCGCGGACTTCACATATCCGTTGGTCAGGCGCATATCCGCATTAATTACCGGCATGCTCTTCTCACTGTAGGTGCCCTTTGCATCGGCGTCCACTTTCAGCAAACCACGCAGGGTCATACCCTCCACCGGGAAAACCTTGGTCATCTCATCAAGATCGATATTGGCTTTCACGTTGCCCTCCACCTGCATCACTTCCATACCTTTCACCAGCACACGGGCGTCAATCGGGTTCTTGCCCATGTCCATGTGGAAGCTGCGCACATCGATCACGGTATTCTCCATGTCTCCGTCCGGGTTGTCTATGCGCATATCTACGTTGATGTTACGGGCGGCTTGCGGCAGATCCGGGTACTTGAACATACCATCCACTACCTTTAGCTCTGTCCCGAATCCCGGCATAAGCGTGTCGTTCATGCGGCCTTTCAGGTAACCGTCAAAACTTAGGCTACCTTCTGTTTTAATGTCTTTGAAATCTTCTTGGAACATACCCGGTACCACCGACAGCACACTGCGGAAGTCTGTGTTAGCGGCTTTGAAGGTCAGATCCATGTCAATGTCATCTTCCGGCATCAGAATAGTGCCGGCAAACTGAACAGGCAGTTCGTTGATGCGGATGTTATTGTCTTTGAAGGTATAGAGGTAACGATCAAGGTCCATCGCCATGGTCACGTCAGCATCCAGCACGGCGTTCTCGATATAATTCACCCCATCATAAGTCATTACGAAGCGGTCAGCTTGGGTCTGCGACTTCATGTCGAACACGCTTTTTTCGAAATCGCCGCTACCGGTATGGCGCACGTTGTAAGCAGCCAGTCCGAAAGGTATACTCAGGTCATCGTAATAAAGCGTTCCATTGTTAACGTCCCACTTCTTTATAGCCATCCGAAAATCGCTGGCCGCAGTGTCGGCCTCGGCTGCCGCAGTGGTATCGGCAATAAAGATATCCCAGTTAGCCTTGCCGCTTTCAAGCACCAGCAGGCGGATGGTTGGATCATCTAGCTTAATGTTGTTTATTTTCAGACGGTTTCCGCTGATCACGCTCATCAGATCCAAGCCCATCCGAAACGAAGGAATTTTGGCGAGTGTATCGGTGGCGAAGGAGTCCTGTCCCACTACCAGCAGATTTTCAACCCCTAGGGACATGTTCGGGAAGTCGCGGAAAAGCGAAAGACTCACGTCATCCGTTTCGTAAAAAACGGAAGCATCGATATTCTTGGCGATCTCTTTGTCAAGGGCCTCTTTAATTTTATCTTTGAACAGCAGGGGCACCAGTGCCGCCGCCGCAAGTAAAATCGCTAGGAAGACGAAGAAACCAATAACTACTTTTTTCATATAGGTGGTTGCGTTTAGTAAAAGCTAAGCTATGATAATTTATAGCGAAAACCATGCGGAATTTATCACGCTCTCAATCTTTAATCGTTGAAGAGCTACAAAAGTATGCGTAAAGCCCTGACAAAATTTCTTTTTTGCATGTTCGTCTGCCTGTGTAGCTTAAAGGCGACAGGGCAGGATGCGCTTTTCACGCAGCAGTACGCCAACCGGCTATACCTAAACCCGGCCTTTAATGGGCTAGGGCGCAGCTGGAGCGTGGCGGTGGCCCACCGAAACCAATGGCCCTCCCTCAATGGGTCTTTTGTTACCAACCAAGTTGCCGGCGACTATCGTTTCGAGGGCACTAAAAGTGCAATCGGGATGGTACTACAGCAAGACCGAGCCGGTATTGGCGGATTACAAAAACTACAGGCCTCGTTGGCCTATGCCTACCATACTGGTTTAACGGAAAATCTCGCCTTTTCAGCCGGTTTGCAATCCTCTCTCGCCTCACTGCGTGTCAATTACGACAACTTGGTATTCGGGGATCAGCTAACAGACAACGGCCAGACAGCTTTGAGTTCGGCAGAAGCGCTTCATTTTGACCCGGCTTCCTACCTGAGCTTTGCCGTGGGCGGCATTTTGTATAATAATCAGTTCTGGACTGGGTTGAGTGTATCGCATCTCAACCAACCCTCTTTCGGCTTCGATGAGACTACAAAGCAGCCCCTGCGTTTTGTCGCCAATGCAGGTTATAAGTTCTACATACCAACTGGCTTAGGGCGCGGTAATAAGGAGTTTAGCATCAGCCCTGCCGTTAATTTCACACATCAGCAAAATTTTAGTCGTGTTGACCTTGCCTTGTATACTATCTACTCGCCCTTAGCGTTAGGAGTAATATATAAAGGAGTACCAGTAACCGGTGGTGCAGAGCAGGACCAAAGCCTAGCCCTGATCGCCGGTATTAGCCTAAATCAACTCCGCATAGGCTTTAGCCACGACGTGGGAGTGAGGGGATTCGGTCGGCAGGCAGGAGGTGCGAACGAAATTTCGCTGGTTTTTGAACAACTTGATCTAAATAATTTGTTCACAGGCCGCCGCTTGTCCAAAATAAACCATAACATTGTTTGTCCGGCATTCTGAATTTAGTTATAATTGCACGTTAAATTACATTAAAAGAACCTTATCATTAGTAGGTCCTAATCTATGAAGCTTATTAAGTATGTATCAGCAGTTGTTGTAGGGGGAGCTCTCCTTGCATCGTGCGGTAGAGGGGGCGGCTATCCAACGAGCACTGACCCAGGCGATTACAGCTCGGCCACGGGTATAGAGTACAACGAGGATGAAACCGCGTTTCAGGTAAACGATTACGAAGACTTCCCTCAGGCTCCGGGTCTTGTATTTATTGAGGGTGGTCGCACCACACTCGGCTCCATGGAGGAAGACATCGCCATGACCCGTGACAACATTGAGCGCACGGTGACTGTTGCTTCGTTTTACATGGACGAAACAGAAGTGGCTAACATCCACTGGCTGGAGTACCTGCATTACCTGAAGAGAGACTCTATTCCGGAGGTATACACGGCCGCTTTGCCTGATACAACCGTATGGTCCCGTCAGCTTTCTTTCAATGACCCTTATGTAACGTACTACCTGCGTTACCCTGGTTTCCGCTTCTTCCCGGTTGTGGGTGTAAGCTGGTTGCAGGCTAACGACTACTGTACTTGGCGTACGGCTAAGGTAAACGAAAACCTAGCTAAAGAAGCTGGTGGTGCTAGCAGCGAAAGAAGAGGCTTGTTCGGCAGAAGAGCCGCACAAGAGCCTACCGAGCCTACCGCACTTTCTATCGAGTCAGGTTACGTGCTTCCGAACTACCGTCTCCCAACGGAGGCTGAGTGGGAGTATGCTGCACAGGCTTTGATCGGTACACAGTACAACGAAGACGAAAACCAGAATAATAGAAGACTTTACCCTTGGGATGGACACCAACTGCGTAACCCGCACGGCAAGCAGATGGGCCAGTTCCTAGCTAACTTTAAGCGTGGCCGTGGTGACTATGCCGGTGTGGCTGGCTCACTGAACGATGGCGCCATGATTACGGACTATATCTACAGCTACCCTCCAAACGACTTCGGTCTGTACAACATGGCTGGTAACGTAAACGAGTGGGTACAGGACATCTACCGTCCGCTTTCTTTCCAAGACGTGGAAGACTTGAATCCATTCCGTAGAGACGGTTACTTGGACGAGGCTGATCAGTATGACTCTAGCGAAGGCTACCACTCTTTGATCAACAACGAGGTTCGTGTTTTCAAAGGCGGTTCTTGGAAAGACGTAGCTTACTGGCTGTCTCCAGGTACTAGAAGATTCATGGCACAGGATTCATCTACTGCAACAATCGGTTTCCGTTGCGCGATGATCAACGCCGGTTCTAACAAATAAGAACTAACAGTTAATACTAATATGCTAAAGGCCCGGGTTTACCCGGGCTTTTTCTTTTTAGGTCAAGTTGATATTTAGGCCGCTGCAATCGTAACCACACTTACTTCCTCACAACCACTGTTAAGCAAGGCTTGTGCGCAGGCCTCCAATGTGGCCCCCGTGGTTAGCACATCATCAACTAACAGCACTCGTTTCCCTTTCACTTTCTCAGGGCTTTTCACCTCAAATACACTCTCCACGTTCTGCCAGCGATCAAGTCGGCTCTTCTTAGTCTGTGAGTCAGTGTCTATGTTCCGCACTAGTAACCGATTGCTCCACTCTAGCTCCATAGCTCCGGCTAATCCCTTCGCAAATCCATCGGACTGGTTGTAGCCACGCCGCCGAAGCTTCAGGCGATGCAGGGGAACGGGCAGAATGAGGTCAAAGTGCTCAGCATACTGATGGTCGGAAAGCAACGCACCATACCGTTTGCCTAAGTGCTCACCCAATTCCTGAGCTCCTTTGTACTTGAGCTTGTGCAACAGTCTTTGCACTCTTCCCTTCGGGCGAAAATGCAGATAAGCAAACGCAAAGCGAACGGGTACCTTGCCCCAAAAGCGCTGTTGCAGCATGTTCTGCTCGGTTGCGCCATGCACGTGTAAGTCAGTATAGGGGAGCTTCACATTACATTCTGTGCAGATGAACCGCTCACCACGAGCCAGCGGTTGGTCGCAAGCATGGCATATCTCAGGAAAAAGCAACGACAGAAAATCCTGCAGCATGGCACAGAGGTCTAATTAAGGTATTCTAGATATTTTGACTTAACTTTATCTCTTATACTTTTAAAAGCATAAAACAGTAATAGCACACACAACAATGAGTCAGATAGAAGAATTCAACGAATATCGTACCCGCATGAACGAGCGCATCATGTCATACGACAACAAAGTGATCAAGCGCTTTTTTAACCTTGATACCAATACTTACATGGAGGGTTCCCTCGATGTAAAGACAAAAGAAATGCTCGGCTTGGTGGCCTCCATGGTGCTTCGCTGCGACGATTGCATTAAATATCACTTAGGTAAATGTTTCGAAGAGGGTGTGAGTGATGAGCAGGTGTTCGAGGTGTTCTCTATTGCCAATCTGGTAGGTGGCTCTATCGTTATCCCACATTTTAGAAGAGCGGTGGAGTACTGGGAGGAACTTAAAGCGCAGGAAAGCGCTTCCTAAAAAAAGTGATTCAAATGCTGGGTTGTTCAACTGTTGCTTTCCTCTACTAGGCAGACTTTCTGCGGATAAGCCATTGAACAACTCAGCCATTTAACAATTAAATATATGTCTGAAGAATCATCAAATATTGAGCACAGATGGACTAACCTGCGGGCTTCTATGATGAAGACTTTCGGAAAGAAGCCTGACCTGAATGCCATTCTGTTTTTGATAGGTATACAGGAGCTTGGTAAAGGCGTTACCAATTTCACAAAGGAAGAGAAACAGGATCTGATGCACATTGCCACCTGCAAGGTATTCAGTTTATCAGGTTTCTATGAGCTGGAGCGGGTTGACGAAGAGGGCTGGCCGCATTACCGTTCTGTAAAACCTATACCTTTTGCCAACCTGAAAGAACAGGACCGCATGCTAAAGTGGCACATTATAGAGTATTTTGATCGAAGCGAAGAGTTTTAATGAAGATTATCAGTTATAACGTAAACGGCATCCGCGCCGCTATTTCTAAAGGCTTTCAGGATTGGGTGAAGGCCGCCAACCCCGATGTTCTTTGCCTGCAGGAAATTAAGGCCTGCGAAGATAAATTTGACCGCGCCATTTTTGAGGACTTGGGTTATAACGTATACCTGCATCCGGCTGTCAAAAAAGGATACAGTGGTGTGGCCATACTGTCTAAGGAAAAACCAAAACACGTAGAGATTGGCTGTGGCATGGAGTGCTACGACAACGAGGGCCGTGTCATCCGGGCAGACTACGACGATTTTTCTGTAATGAGCGTATACATGCCTTCCGGTTCGAGCGGGGAGGAGCGACAGGGCTTTAAGATGCAGTGGCTCGACGATTTTTACGGCTATGTCGGCGATATAAAAGAAACGTTGCCCGGTATCGTGATCAGTGGCGATTACAACATTTGCCATCAGGCCATCGATATCCATAACCCAAAATCCAATGCCAACAGCTCAGGGTTTTTGCCTGAGGAACGCAATTGGATGACCAAGTTCATTGAAAGTGGTTTTGTGGACAGCTTCCGTCACTTTAACAAGGAGCCGCACAACTACAGCTGGTGGAGCTACCGAGCCGGGGCAAGAGGAAAGAATCTGGGCTGGCGCATCGATTACAACATGGTGTCCGGCAATCTGCAGGAGCGCATGCAGCGTGCCGCCATCCTGCCAGAAGCCAAACATTCCGATCACTGCCCGGTTTTATTGGATATTATATAGTAGACTGTACTTTCCGTATACTAAACGGGCCGTGCAGACAGTTAAATAGGTATAGCGCTAGGAGCTTGCCTTAAATTTCTATATTTTAACAACTTACCCCACAAGGGTTAATCCTTCACTGCAGGCATGAACCAGTAACAGTAAACCAGTAGGCATATGAGTCAGCATGATGCGTTGGATCAGCTATTGAAACAGCTGCAGGCCTTCAAGAAGAAGTTCTATCTCAACCTTTTGTTGAGAGGGAGCATTTTCGCGGTCGGCTTGCTCATGTCCATCTATATTGTCTACAGCCTTCTGGAGTACATTTTCTATTTCCCGGCATTTGTACGCGCCTTCTTTCTTTTCTCTTTTGTTGCTTTAGTGATCTATGCCTTAGTCCGTTGGATCATCATGCCTTTGTCTGCTCTTGCCAACCTGCGCAAGCTTCTCTCTGACGAACAAGCTGCATTAAGGGTAGGGCAGCATTACCCTGAAATAAAAGACAAGTTGCTGAATGCCATTCAGTTAAAATATTTTGACCGCACCAACGAATTGATTGCCGCCAGTATAGCGCAGCGCTCCAGCCAATTGGTAAATTATCCTTTTGAGGAGGCTGTCACTTACCGAGAGAACAAACCCCTTCTGAAATACATTGCCCTTCCGGCTATCATCTTGCTTCTTATCGCGGTGATTTACCCCACCATCTTTGTACAGGGTACGGAGCGCATCATTAATTACAAGAAACACTATACCCCGCTGGCTCCTTTCCGTTTTGTAGTCGAGAATGAGTCCTTACAGACCTACAGGGGAGAAGACTTTCAGCTAAAGGTACATTTGGAGGGAAATGCCATACCCAATGAGGTATACATTCACTATAACGGCAGGCGACAGCGCCTCCAAAAGGATGGCAACAATGGCTATGCCTATACCTTTAAGCAACTTCAAAAACCGGTAGAATTTCAGTTGGAGGGCTCTGGCTTCATGTCTGATGACTATACTCTGCGTTTGTTGTCACGTCCTAACCTGAAGAACTTCTACATGGAAGTGGCCTATCCTGCTTACCTAAAACGTAAGCCCGACCTTATCCAGAACACAGGCAATGCTACCGTACCCGCAGGCAGCACGATTACGTGGAAATTTGATGCCACTGAGACGGAGCGTATAGAGCTTAACTTTGAAAATCAGGATCAGTTGCTGGAAGCCAAACAAGAAGGTTCCGAATTTAAGGCCAGCAAAGAGATTAAAGAAAGTCTGACTTATGGTGTTGACCTGCGCAATGCGCACAGCACAAACAAGGATAAGATCAACTACCAAATTACGGCTATACCTGACCGTAATCCCCAGATTACGCTGGAGCAATACCACGACTCAGCCCTGTACCGCTTTGTTGTGTTGGCGGGAGAGGTAGCAGATGACTATGGCCTTACCCGATTAGTCCTCAACTATAAGATTACGAACGACAAGAATCCGCAGTCAAAATATAAAAGCGTTGCTCTTGGTCTGAACAAGCAACAGCTTAACCAGACCTATTATCATCAGTGGAATACAGCCGGCTTACAACTCAACCCCGGTGACAAACTGGAGTACTTTGTGCAGGTATGGGACAATGACGGACTGCAGGGCCCTAAGAGCGCCCGTTCCCGCACTTATGAGCTAAAGGTACCAAGCAAGCGCGACTTAGAGAAGGAGTTGGTCAGCAATGCGCAATCCGTAGAGAGCCATCTAAGCAAATCTTTGGAAAAGAGCACCAAGCTGAAAGAAGAGCTGGCCCGCTCTGAAGAGAAGATGAAAACGAAGCGAGACATGAACTGGCAAGACAAAAAGCAGCTGGAGGAACTCACCGAGAAACGCAAACAGCTAGAGCAGGACATCTCCTCCATGAAAGAACTCTTTGACGAGCTTAATAAGAAGCAGAACATGCTGAGCGAGCAGGATAAGCAACTGGCCGAAAAAGCACAGGAGCTGCAGAAACTCATGGAAAGTCTGCTGGATGAGGAGACGAAAAAACTTTACGAAGAGCTAGAGAAGCTACTGCAGGAGCAAAGGCCAAAGGATGACGAACTGCAAAAGCTTTTGAGCAAACTTGATAACCGAGAACGAAACCTAGAGCGGGAATTGGAACGGGCTTTGGAGCTCTTTAAGCAACTGCAGTTCGAACAGAAGCTCGATAACATCACCAACAAGCTAGAGGAAATGGCCAAAGACCAAGAAGAGCTAGCTGAAAAGACCGCACAGAAGAAAGAGGACAACAAACAATTGCAGCAAGAGCAAGAAAGTATTAAGCAGGACTTCGAGAACTTAAAGCAGGACCTAAAAGACTTAAAGGACCTGAACGATAAGATGCAGCATCCGAACCAGATGGATGAAGAGCAAATGCAGCAAGAGCAGGAGCAAATAGAGCAGGACATGGAGCAAGGCCAGCAGCAGCTCGAAAAGAACCAGAACAAAAAAGCAAGCGAGTCACAGCAGAAGGCAGGGGAGAAGATGAAGCAGATGGCTCAACAAATGGAGCAGATGCAAAGCAGCATGAGTATGGACGGTATGCAGCAAAACCTTGACGGCCTGCGCGACATACTGGAGAATCTTATCAAACTTTCCTTTGATCAGGAAGAGCTCATGAAATCCTTCAGAGGAGTCAGCCAGAGCGATCCACGCTTTATCTCCTTGTCTCAGCAACAGCTATCCCTCCGCGATAATGCCAAAGTAATTGAGGATAGTTTGTTTGCTCTTGCAAAAAAAGTGTTCCAGTTAGAGTCTTTTGTCACGCGCGAAGTAGCCCAAATGAATCAGAGCATGGACAACAGCATGAAAGAACTGCGCGATCGCAACGTGGGCCGTGCCACCGGTCAGCAGCAACTGGCCATGACCTCCATGAACAATCTGGCGCTTATGCTCAACGATGCCCTTAAGCAGATGCAGCAGGCGATGCAGCAAATGCAGGGCAGTATGGCCAGCAAACAGAAGGGAAGCAAGCCACAGCCGGGCGATTTTGGACAGATGCAGGACGCCTTGAACAAAAAAATTGAAGAATTGAAAAAAGGTGGCAAATCAGGTAAGGCACTGTCTGAAGAATTAGCTAAATTAGCTGCGGAGCAGGAGGCTTTGCGGAACGCCCTGAAGGAACTGGAGAAACAAGGCCAGAAACCTAGCGAAAAAGGCGGTAACGGCGAGTTGGGAAATATCAGCAAGATGATGGAACAAAGCGAGACTGATCTCGTTAATAAACGTTTGACTGAGCAGACCATCATGCGACAGCGCGAAATACTGACCCGCCTGTTGGAAACTGAGAAGTCAATGAAGGAGCGGGAATTGGATAACAAACGTGAGGCAAAGAGCGCTCAGGATGTTGCCCGACAGGTCCCCCCATCATTTGAGAAATATTTAAGAACAAAAGAAAAACAAACGGAATTACTGCAGACCGTACCACCGGCACTGTCGCCTTATTATAAACAGAAGGTCAGCGAGTACTTCCAGAATATGAGTAACTAATACGCACCTTATAGCTACACTAACAAGTAATATGAATCAGGTTAAAATTCAGATTCCTTCCTTAATCGAGAACATCCGAGTAATAGAAAGCTTCATAGACAATTCAAAGGAAGAATTCGAGTTTGAAGACGATGTATATGGCAACATCATGGTAGCCGTTACGGAGTCTGTAAACAATGCCATTCGACATGGCAATAAATTCGATAAAGAAAAACTAGTATACCTTACGCTTCAGGTAGAGAATAACCAGCTGCTTTTTGAAATTGAGGACGAAGGTCCCGGCTTCGATTATGACACGCTTCCTGATCCTACAGCACCCGAGAACCTTGAAAACCCGGGCGGTCGCGGTATCTTTTTGATGCGCAACTTATGTGATGAGGTTAACTTTTTGGATAACGGCAAAAAGGTGCAGCTAATATTCAACATCGAATCATTACAGAATGGATCATCAAATTGAGTTCTTCAGCGAGGACATTGATTTCTCGCTGGATAACCCAGAGCAGATCTCCGACTGGATTGCAGCTATTATTGAACAACACGAACAAGAACTTGTAAGTCTGACTTATATCTTCTGTTCCGATGACTACTTGCACCAGATCAATTTGGAGTATCTAGACCACGATACACTCACTGATATTATCACCTTCGACAATGCCGACATAAAGGGCACTATCGAAGGTGATATTTTTATAAGCGTAGATCGTGTGCGCGACAATGCTGCCACACACCATACCTCTTTCGAAGACGAACTTCACCGCGTCCTAATCCACGGCGTACTCCATTTACTCGGTTTTAAAGATAAGACCCCTGAGCAGGAGGTCACTATGCGCAAACTCGAAGATTCTTCCTTATCTTTGCGGAAATTTTAATCGCATAAGGGAATTACCAACCTCCCTTTAATGTTTCACGTGAAACATCTCTAAATCCTGAATTACATGTTTCCAGAATACGATATCATAGTTGTAGGCGCGGGTCATGCCGGTTGTGAAGCCGCTGCCGCAGCTGCCAAAATGGGATCCAAAGTCCTGTTGGCAACCATGAACATGAACACCATCGCCCAGATGTCATGCAACCCGGCAATGGGTGGCGTGGCAAAAGGACAAATCGTGCGAGAGGTCGATGCACTTGGTGGTATGAGCGGTATCATCACCGATGAGACGATGATCCAATTCCGCATGCTCAACAAATCGAAAGGACCTGCCATGTGGAGCCCGAGAGCACAAAGTGACCGCATGCGTTTTGCCGAAACTTGGCGCCTGACGCTAGAGCAAACGGCGAACGTGGACTTCTGGCAGGAAATGATAACAGGTATAGAAGTGAAGGATGGAAGAGCTGTTGGCGTACGTACCAGCTTGGGGATAACTATACGTGGAAAGGCTGTTGTTTTAACCAATGGCACCTTTTTGAATGGTATTATCCACATCGGCGAAAAGCAGATGGGAGGTGGCAGGTCAGCAGAGAAATCAGCGAAAGGCCTGACAGAACAGTTGATCGAACTTGGCTTTGAGGCGGGTCGCATGAAGACAGGAACACCTCCACGCGTAGACGGACGCTCACTTGACTATTCTAGAATGGAAGAGCAGTTCGGAGATGAAAACCCATCTAAGTTCTCTTATACCGAAACTACACCATTGGCTCAGCAGCGAAGCTGTTACATTACCTATACCAATTCAGATGTACATGAGATCTTGAAAACAGGCTTTGAGAAATCGCCGATGTTTCAAGGACGCATACAGGGATTAGGTCCACGCTACTGCCCATCCATAGAAGACAAGATCAACCGTTTCGCCGATCGTGACCGTCACCAGATTTTTGTGGAACCGGAAGGATGGAATACAGTAGAGGTATACGTGAATGGTTTCTCAAGCTCACTGCCGGAGGACGTGCAATTAAAAGCGCTTCGCAAGATTGTAGGTTTTGAGAACGCCAAAATGTTCCGACCGGGCTATGCCATCGAGTATGACTTTTTCCCACCTACCCAGCTTAATCTGACACTCGAAACCAAATTGGTGGAGAACCTATACTTTGCGGGTCAGATAAACGGTACAACAGGGTATGAGGAAGCGGCTTGCCAAGGTCTGATGGCAGGTATAAATGCACACAACAAGATAAACGAGAAAGCACCGTTTATACTGAAGAGATCCGAAGCATACATTGGCGTGCTCATCGATGACTTAGTGAATAAGGGGACAGAAGAGCCATACCGTATGTTCACATCAAGAGCAGAACACCGTATACTTCTGCGTCAGGATAACGCCGATATCAGATTAACAAGGCTAGGATATGAACTCGGATTGGCCGATGAAAACCGTCTGAAAGCTGTGGATAAGAAGATATCAGAAACAGCAGAAATCATCGCTTACTTAAATAATAAGCCGATCGAGCCGGGAGATATCAACAGCATGCTGGAGCAGATGGGATCGGCTCCAATTGTAGAAAAGCAGCGCGCCGGTCAGTTGATCAAACGACCGAATATTGAAATTCAGCATATTGCTGAAGCTGTTCCTGCCGTGAAAGAATACCTGAGTAAGTTCAAGGCCGATAGCGTAGAGCAAGCTGAGATAGCTGTAAAGTATGAGAGCTACATCGTGAAAGAGCACACGATGGCTGCTAAGATGGGCGAACTCGAGAACTATAACATTAAAGAAAAAATCGACTACCGTAATATACCGGCCTTATCGGCTGAAGCACGCGAGAAACTATTGCGTGTACAGCCCGAAACAATCGGACAGGCATCACGCATAAGCGGTGTGTCGCCGGCTGACATTTCGGTACTTATGGTATACCTTGGCAAATAGATGAGCTACGAAAGACTGGAGCAATGCCCGATATGCGGCAAAGAAGACTTTAAAAACTTCTTGGTAGTAACCGACAACGCTGTCTCAAAAGAGAGCTTTGTAATTGTGGAATGCGAGAACTGTTCGTTCAAATTCACGAACCCGCGACCGGACGTCGATAGTATTGATAAGTACTACGAATCCGAGGAATACATATCGCACAGCAACATTAAGACAGGCATTATCAACAGAGCCTATCATGTGGTACGCTCCATTACAACGAAGCAAAAGGTAGAGCTTATAAACAGATATGCTCCAGCCAAAGGCGCTATACTTGACTATGGCTGTGGAACCGGTGTTTTTCTAGGTGCCTGCAAGAATGACGGCTGGGAGGTAAGAGGTGTGGAACCTAATGCACGCGCCCGCGAGGAAGCCTCTACCTTGACGGGTGAGTTGATAGCAAAAGATTTAAGTGAAATAGCGGGGGAGAAGTTTGAGGTTATTACCTTATGGCATGTGCTGGAGCACATCCATACGCTAAATGAAACGATGGTGGAGTTGATCAACCTTTTGCAGGACGACGGCACATTAATCATAGCCGTGCCCAATGCTGATTCACATGATGCACAACAGTACAAAGCAAATTGGGCAGCCTATGATGTGCCGCGCCACCTTTACCATTTCACGCAGCCCACAATGAAGCGCTTACTTAAAAAGCACAAGATGATGCTAGAGGAAGTGTTACCAATGAAATTTGATGCCTACTATGTAAGCATGCTGAGCGAAAAGCAGAAAGAGGGGAAGACAAAAATGATCAGTAGTGTGGTAAACGGGTATAAGTCGAATAGCTATGCAGAGAAAAACGGCAATGACTATTCGAGTCTTATATTTGTTGCGAAAAAGAAATAAGCGAGCATTCCCAGAGTGTTAATAAATAAGAACAAGGCAAGCGAAAGTTTGCCTGTTTTTCATTTAAACGAAGATTAGATGAAATTTTTCAACAGCGTATTGACCACTGCAGCCATCGCGGCACTTACAGCCTGTGCGAGTATAAACAATCCAGAAGGAGGCCCTAAGGACGAGGAGGCGCCGCAACTGTTGAGTAGTAATCCAAAACCACGGGAATTGAATGTAAGCACCAATACAATCACACTTACTTTTGACGAAGAAGTCCAGCCAAACAATTTAAACAAGGAGCTTCTCATCACGCCCTTCACAGATAACGAGTACCGCGTAAAGTCAAGTCGCACTACCTTAGAGTTAATATTCGATCAGCCGTTTGAGCAGAACACTACTTATACCTTCAACTTCAGAAAAGGCATCCAAGATATAACTGAAAAAAACACTGCAGAAGGGCTGTTGCTTACATTTAGCACAGGCAGCTTCATAGATTCAAGCCGGATAGGCGGGAGTGTGGTGCAGCTGTTAAACCAGAGCCCAGAAAATGAAGCAGTAGTAGCGCTGTACCCAACCAATGACACACTGAGTATCCGGAAAAGCCGACCATACTACCAGACGCAGACGGATGCTAGCGGAGAGTTTAACTTCGAAAACCTAAAAGACGGAGAGTATAGGATCTTCGCATTAACTGATAAAAACGATAACTCACTTTACGATAGCGAAGATGAGCGCATAGCCTACAGGTCAGAACCTATACAGGTAACAAGCAAGCCACAGGAGGTAGTGCTGCAAACTGTCAGAATAGATACGAAGAAACCAATCCTGCAACGTCGCGAAAGGTATACCGATCGCTTTATAGCCAATTACAATGAAGGGGTAGAAAGCTTCTTAGCGAGACCGGTAGAGTCACTTAAAGATACCCTAATTCATAAAATATCAGCAGACGGTAAGATAGTCGATCTATTCGGTGACAACAGGTTTACAGGAGGCATGGCAATCTTAACGGCACTTGACTCAGCTGCTAACCGCGCAGTGGATACTGTTCAGATAGCCTTTGAAGGCAAAAGAGCCCAACAAGTAAGAGGAGCCCAACTAAAAGCAAATGGAACAGCCGGCGGCACAGTTAATGAAGGCCAACGGGTGGTAATAGAATTGGAAACACCTATCAGGATAAATTCAAAAGAACCTGTTAGGCTACTTATTGACTCCATAGAAGTGGCCCGTTTAACTTATCCTAATCAGGTAATACTCGACCAGACAGGCACAGAATTGATATTCGTGATGCCGCGCTGGACAAGCAATAACCGTCAGGCTACCATTATGCTCGATAGCGTAGGAATTGCCCCTGTGCAAGGCGAAAAACTCAGCTTCCCTGCCATGCAGGTGACGGTGGCCGAAGCGAAAGGAGCCGGCAATGTGAGAGGCGCAGTTAAGACGCAGCAGCAACACTACATCGTACAGTTGGTTGACAGTCAGTTCAGGATAAAGCGGGAGGCACGCAATATAAAAGCCTATGATTTTAGAAACATAGAACCCGGTACCTACTACATTCGTGTAATTTTAGATGCCAACAATAATGGTAAGTGGGATGGAGGAGACCCGGAACTCCTAAAAGAACCTGAGCAGGTATACATACATAGTAAACCCTTAGAAATAAGGGCCAACTGGGAAATGGAAGAGAACATCGAGTTTTAACAAAAAAGGAGCTGCTGAAGCTCCTTTTTTTATGCCCATAACTATAGAATGTCTAACCAAAAATGCGTGGATATCACCGAAGCAAAATAGCTCAAAGCTAAAAGAAAGCTGTTAAGCCCCGAGTTCGTCAACAGCAGAGAAATCCTGAATAAGCGTAGTAGATCGTATAGCGAAAGAAACCTTAACTAAGTATACAGGGAGCATGACCTAAAATGTGGCCCATGAACTGTTACACAGAACTAGTAGAACTGATACTCTCAGACACGAAATCATAGTTGTAAAGACATCAATTAAGTATGGAAGGTATGCCAGTTGGAATAACATGGTGGCACATCAAATTTATTATAATAAGATAAGTCCTCCTTAGCGCATACACAAATCATGAACACAAGAAAGCTTCGTATTCAAAGCCAGCATCCATTCAACATTAGCTTACGCCTGTAGCTTTAGTTGACTACACAGACACTGAACCATAGTGCGTGAAAAACACGAGTAAACAAAAGTAGGAAGCCGCAAATAATAAAAAGGTTCTCCCGTACTAACTTAAATTAGGAGCAGTACAGAAGAAAAATTAAGCTGAATGATGATTTCAAAAAACATGTTTAGAAATCCACATATTTGGTGGGTATAAGTGTGGACAAAGGTGGGTTAAATCTGATAACTCAAAATGTGGATGTTCCACACTACGCATAAAGACCCCATGGAACACCAAAAAAGTGGAAAGGGGTGCACAAGTACCCCATGAAAAAAAGCTTTTCCACGGAGCATGCGCAATGTGAAAAAAGATACACACATAGAATGGGTAAAAGTGGAAAAGAGACTTAAAACACTGATAGCCATAAAACAGTGTAAAAAATAATTGTGGGAAAAGAAGTGAAGAGAGAAAGTATACAAAATATAAGAGTTGACAAGTCGAGATGTTCCACAGTTATCAACTTTTAAACAGCCTTAATGATGAAAGAAGATTTATTTAAAGAATTTATCTAATTAAAATTAATAAGGTCAGGTAAGATGTGGAAAGATGGAAAACTAGGGCCGGAAAAGGAAAAATTAGGGAGAGAATAAGGAGGAAGAAGACAGAGCGGAAAGAAGCCTAAAAAATTAAATCTTATATTTATACAGCAAAAAGAATATACACAAACACGAAAATATGACACTACTTTTAAAACTGGTTCCTCCCTTTGAGGATCCGGTTCTGATATTCACGCTGGTGCTCCTGATCATATTAGTGGCACCAATTTTATTGAACAGGCTGAAGATACCGGGCATAGTGGGTATGATACTGGCAGGAGTGATTGTAGGACCGAACGGTTTTAACCTGTTACAGCGGGACGCCAGCATGATTCTGTTTGGAACGGTAGGCATCCTATATATCATGTTTCTGGCGGGGTTAGAAATGGATATGATAGGCTTCAAGAAGACAAAAGTAAGAAGCATAGTCTACGGGGCCCTCACATTTCTAATACCGATGATATCAGGCACAATACTCTTCTTCTATGGGTACGATTACCAGATAAACTCAGCAGTGCTGCTCTCCTGCATGTTTGCTTCCCATACCTTGCTGGCCTATCCGATTGTGAGTAAACTCGGACTAACAAAAAATGAGGCAGTGACTGTAACGATAGGAGGAACTATTATTACGGATACTGCCGTGCTTCTGGTGCTGGCGGTGGTGGCAGGTGTAGCCCAAGGTAATATCGGAGTAGGTTACTGGATAAAGCTGATGGTATCGCTTTCCGTTTTCGTAGCCATAGTGGTATTTGTGTTTCCCATCCTAGCAAAATGGTTCTTTAAGCAAATAGAGAGTGAGAAAGGCGCACAGTTCATCTTTGTGCTCACGCTTGTATTTGCAGCTGCGTTTCTAGCAGAGTTGGCAGGTGTGGAGGCTATCTTAGGAGCCTTTCTAGCGGGTTTAGCGCTAAACCAACTCATTCCCCATACATCAGCTTTGATGAACCGACTGGAGTTTGTAGGCAACAATATCTTTGTTCCGTTTTTTCTGATTAGCGTGGGAATGCTAGTGGATGTGACAGTATTGTTCGAGGGTGTAGAGATCATCTTAATGGCCATCGTCATCATTGTACTGGCGCTGGTTACCAAATGGGTTCCGGCCTACATTACCCAAAAGTTATATGGCTATACCATCACACAGCGAAATCTGATGTTTGGGCTCAGTACGGCGAGAGCCGCGGCTACACTTGCAGTGATACTGGTTGGGTATGAGTTAGAGATAATAGGGGAAACGGCTCTCAACCTGACTGTGGTTCTTATCTTGGCCACCTCGCTGGGTAGTTCTTTTATTACAGAAAAAGCGGCACGGATACTAGCGATTATTGAAAGCCGGAAACAGCCGAATCTGAGCGATAAGCCAGATCGCATTATGGTGCCAATCGGCAATCCGAAAACACTCGAGAGCTTGGTGGATCTGGCCATCATGCTAAAAAACCCACAGTACCATGAACCGATATATCCGTTGGCGGTCGTGATAGACGATGAGCACGCAGAGGAGGAGATATACAAGAAGAACAAAATGCTGCAGGAAGCGATCAAACACGCATCAGCAACAGACCATGACGTACAGCTTGTATCAAAAATAGATATCAACGTGGCAAGCGGTATACTCCGCGCTATCAAGGAACTCATGATCACAGAGGTGGTTTTAGGATGGAATGCCAAAATCACTACCAGAGACAGGATATTCGGTACTATACTTGATAACCTGCTCAACAACACAGAGCAGATGATACTGGTATGCAAAATCATGCAGCCACTGAATACCACAAATCGATTAGTGGTAATCGTACCGGCGAACGCCGAGCTCGAGAGAGGCTTTTTAAGGTGGATGAGAGCGATCCGATTATTGGCAACACAATTGGGGGCCAAAGTTGTGTTCATGACTGGCAGAAGAACACTGAATAGGCTTAAGGCAGTTGTGAAGAATAGCAAGCCTGCCATAGACGCTACATACATGCCACGTCCTACCATGGCCGAATTTGAGAAAAACCAGACGGGCATAAGCAAAGATGACATGGTGGTGGTAGTGTCAGCGCGCAAATCCACGGTGTCCTACAACGGCACGCTGGATACAGTGCCGCGCGTACTATCACGTAACTACAAAGACAACAGTTTTATCATCATTTATCCGGAGCAGTACCCAAACTTGTATCAGGATAACCAAATAAAGACGACAGGGTATACTAGTGAAACAGCCGAAAAGGAAAACTTTTAATTACGAACTGGACTTCAATAATACCGATTTCAGAAAAAATCCGGAGCTATACCGTATCGGGAAAGGGGAGCAGGGCGTTTTACTGGTAGAACCGTATAAGTCGGAGATCCTGCCGCACTGGCGCTTTAAAACGCCCGAGATCGCACGCGAGTCGTCGGAGCATATCTACGGGCTGTTTCTGGACTACGTGCGGCAGAACGACTTTGTAGGCGCTGACATGGCACGCAAGTTTTTGCAGATGGGCTATACGCGCTCCCGCCGTTATGCCAACCACCGCACCGGGCAGAAATACAAGGGACCTGTGCCGGACGATAAGAAAGGGCAGAGCGGTGCCCATGGGCGGGATCAGTTACCATTGGACCCGGATCCTGTGAAAGCGGAGTCAGCACGGATATTCAAAGCAAAGTGGGAGGAGGCAAAAGAGAACGAGGAATATCAGCTGTTGATGAAGGAATTCAGGGACAAGTATGAGTCCTGAAAAAATTGAAAAGGAAGGATCTGCATTAACCTTTTAATGACGAAATTAGTAAATCACATATCTTTGCAAACAAGATAAAACTAGAGAACAACATGGTTAACAAAGAAATCAGGTTAGGCAAAGGGCTTGGAAAGATCAAGTTTGGCCTTACAATGGAAGAAGTAGAGGAACTACTAGGCGAGCCTGAGGAGATTGAAGAGTCTGATGAAGAAGATGAATTTGAGCATCAGGCTTGGAACTACTGGGAAGAAGGCTACTCCCTATACTTCGACAAAGAAGATGATTACAAACTGAGCTGCATTGAAACGGCCAACCGCGAAGTGAAACTCTGGGAAGAGCGTATTTTTGAGATGAGCCAAGAACAACTGAAACGGCTTTTCGCTGACCACGGCTACGAAGACATAGAGGAAGAAGAAATGGAGACGGGCGAGACCCGCATTTCCTACGAGAAGGAAATGATCGACCTGTACTTCGATGAAGACCAGCTCATCGCCGTAAACTTCGGTGTTTTCATCAACGACAACTTAGAGGTTGTTTGGCCAGAGAAGTAAGTGAATAACACTGCTACACAAGTCCCGGTTTCTGCAAAGGAGCCGGGATTTTTTATTTCATCAGGCGATAGCATATAGCGATAAAGTCAAGTTGATCTTTCTGAGGAAGGAGAGGATTAATAAGAAATCATGTTGGCTCTATACCAATGAAAGGAGGAAACAGCAAACAATTACTGCTGTGGAAAAAAGGAACAGGAATGCCATTATAAGAGCCTCCAAGCTGATTTTATGAAACACTATACACAGCTATGACGGGTATAAAACAAAAATGCCCGACAAACGCCGGGCATTTTCAATATTAGAACAAAAGTATAACCTTAGTTAAAGAAGAAGTTAATGATCTCTTCCTGAATAACCGGGTTGATGGCGATGGCCATGATAACCGAGATAACAAGACCGATGGTTACAGACAGGATGTCCTTGCCAATCAGGCCGAAAGTCTTGGCAAGTTTGGCGCTGCCTTCCTGCGCTCTGATACGCATACCTAACTCACGACCTGCCAGCAAACCGATGAACACCCAAGTGGTACTCATTGGCATGTTGTTAAGCTCTTTGAAGAAGTAAAGGATGATGGCGTATATCAAGTCAATGATAGTGGCGCTGCGCACGTCACGCACATCTGATTTCTCATTGATGATCTCCTGTATTTTCTCACCTTTCTTAAAGAAAAGGAAGCCCATACCTAAGAAAATGAAACCGGCGAAAGCGACAAACTCCCAGATGTTAAGGGAACGTGGCAGGTATACGGCTACGTTCGCCAAATCTTGCGCCAGCCATGTGTGCCACAGGAAACCTGAGACAAGCCACTGCGCAACGGTCCAGAAGCCGTGTGCCTCGCCCTTTACAAAGCGCTTGATCACTTTCGAAAGGATAAGGTATAGGATAAGTGCCGTGCCAAAAGCAGCCACATAGCCCAACAAACTCTTGTTGATCATGCCCACAATGGCACCTGAGCTTACCGTAAACACGCTTAGGAGCATGAACGTGGTCGAGACAGGTATACGGAAGCGGGTGAGAAGCAAGAGGATGATCGGTGCGGCCAGTTGCAGGAACACAAAGTTATCCGGTGTCTGGTCAAATCCTTTCGATGAGAGACGCTGATAGGTTACGTCACCGTCGAACATATACCAGCTGTAAAAAACGGTCCCTAGGAATATCAAACCCATGAAGAGCCACTGCCAGTACCAAGCCCGCTTTTCGTTGGAAACGATGAAGGTACCGATGGTCTGGATACTGTCGTTAGCGATAGCCGAGTAAGCGGCGAACAGGAAGCCTACCCACATCGCAATGGAAGCGTACGGATAAACGATACCGGCTACAATGAAAGAGAAGGCAATAAAGTAAAGGAACTTCTTCTCTTTCTGGAAAAGTACATCCAGTAAGCTAAAGCGCTTTCTGAACTTATAAGGCTGGGTAGAAACAGATACTTTTTTACCCTTTTTAGTCTTAGCCATTTTTTGAAATTGGGTGAGATTTTAAAAACGTCGCAAAGTTATGACAATTTGGTGTGTAGGTCAGGCTATCCAATGTTAAGAAATTATTAACAGATGCAACCATATACCTGTTTGGAGACATAGCGTTGTAAATGGCTAAGCACGAGTGGGTACAGTGCCAACCTGTATGAATAAAAAACTATAATGGACGTATGGCAGAATCACACCTATATCTTCTATCTTTGCAGCATGGCGACACAAGAGAAAACCCCTGTAGAAAACGCACAATTGAAAGATATCATCTCGCATGCAAAGGAGTACGGCTTCGTATTCCCGTCAAGTGAGATTTATGATGGTCTGCAAGCCGTGTACGATTACGGCCAGATGGGCGTAGAGCTGAAGAACAACCTCAAGAACCTGTGGTGGAAGTCCATGACGCAGCTGCACCAGAATGTGGTAGGTATAGACGCCGCCATTTTCATGCACCCGCATACTTGGAAGGCCTCCGGTCACGTGGACAGCTTCAACGACCCGATGATTGATAACAAGGACTCGAAGAAGCGCTACCGTGCCGATGTTTTGATTGAAGAGAAAGCCGCCCAGTACGAAGCCGACGGCCACTACGACAAAGCCAGTGAGTTGCTCGTGGAGATGGGCAAGCTATTGGGTGCCGAGGAATTAGACGCGGTACGCGAGCTCATCATCCGTGAAGACATCAAATGCCCGATCTCCGGCACCACCAACTGGACCGAAGTGCGTCAGTTCAACCTGATGTTCTCGACGCAGGTTGGTTCTGTGGCCGAAGATTCGAGCACCATTTACCTGCGCCCGGAAACGGCTCAGGGTATATTCGTGAACTTCCTGAACGTGCAGAAGACCGGCCGCATGAAGGTGCCGTTTGGTATCGCGCAGATCGGTAAGGCCTTCCGTAACGAGATCGTGGCACGACAATTTATCTTCCGCATGCGTGAGTTCGAGCAGATGGAAATGCAGTTTTTTGTACGTCCTGGCACTGAGATGGAATGGTACAACCAGTGGAAGGAAGCCCGCAAGAAGTGGCACCAAGCCATCGGTATTCCTGCCGAAAGCCTGCGCTACCATGACCACGAGAAACTTGCCCACTACGCCAACGCCGCCGTGGACATCGAGTTCAAGTTCCCGTTTGGTTTCAAAGAGGTTGAAGGTATACACTCCCGCACCGACTTCGACTTGACGCAGCACCAAGAGCTGAGCCGCAAGAAAATGCAGTACTTCGACAACGACCTGAACGAGGACGGCAAGCCATACGGCAACTACATCCCTTACGTGGTGGAGACATCAGTAGGCGCCGACCGCCTGTTCCTGATGACACTGTGCAGTGCGTATACCGAAGAAGAAATCACAGAAGGAGATTCTACCAAGAGCCGTACCTTCCTGAAGTTCCACCCAGCCTTAGCTCCTGTAAAAGCGGCTATCCTGCCGTTGACAAAGAAAGACGGTCTGCCGGAGAAAGCAACGGAAATCTTTAACTCGCTGCGTTACGACTTCAACATGATCTACGAAGAGCGTGACTCAATCGGCAAGCGCTATACCCGCCAAGACCTGATAGGTACGCCGTTCTGTATCGCCGTAGACCACCAGACGCTGGAAGACAACACCGTAACGGTGCGCGACCGCGACTCTCGTGAGCAAGTGCGCATGCCAATCAGCGAGCTACACAGTTACATCGACAAAGCCGTTAACTTCAAGAGCATATTCGAGAAGCTAGCCTAAGGTCTAGGTATAAGAAGTATAGGGAACAGCCCGACTGGTTATCAGTTGGGCTATTCTGTTTTTAGGCGAATCCTTTCTAATTACTATAAAACATGCAATACTCTGTCCTAAAAGCTCAGTTAGTTGGATTGTTATGTAAAATTAAGTGAATAATATATGTGGATTAAGATATTAACCTTTGAAGCCATATTCTTTTAAGAATCTGATAGACAAAATTATACATTCATAGTAAGGCCGAGTAATCCACAATCGATAACAGGTTGATACTTTTGCCATGGAAATTGTAGAAAAGGGAGATAGGGTAAACGGTAAGGCGACACAAAAAATTAAAAATCCTTACCTTTGCCGAATTATTGGGGACCATGTGGAATAAGATTGCCATTTTCATTATTAAAAACAGGCTGAGATTGCTCATCCTGCTTGCTTTGCTTACTGCGTTTATGGGCTACAAGGCCAAAGACGCAGAGATGTCGTATGATTTCGCCAATGTCGTGTCGCCGGATGACCCTGACATGGTATATTTCCAGCGTTTCAAAGAGACCTTCGGCGAAGATGGCAACATTCTCGTGGTGGGCATGCAAAGTACCAAAGCTTATAAGCTGGAGAACTTTCAAGAGCTAAAGAATCTATCGGACGAGCTGAACACGGTAGAAGGAGTAAAGGCCGTTATCTCGCTGCCTAACCTGATACAGGTCGTAAAAGATACTGCCGACCGTAAGTTCACCACGGCACCCATCTTCAACCCCATGCCGCAGACGCAGGTGCAGCTCGACAGCATGCTGCGGGTGGTGCGCAATCAGGGCTTCTACGACGGACAGATTATCAACCAGAAGACAGGAGCGACCCTACTGGCTGTTACAGTTGATCCAGCCTACCTGAATTCCGCACGGCGGGTGCAGGTGATGGACGATGTGATGGCGCATACCGAGGCTTTCGCCAAGAAAACAGGCATAAAGCTGCATTATGCGGGCTTGCCTTTTGTGCGTGCCGTCATGACGACCAAGGTGGCGGCCGAGATGAAGATGTTTCTGGTGCTGGCCTTGCTGGTGACAGGCATTACGCTCTTCATCTTCTTCCGCTCGTTCTACGCCGTTATCTTCCCGTTACTCATGATCAGCATGGTGGTGGTGTGGGTGCTCGGTACGCTGGCGATACTCGACTATAAAATCTCGCTTCTCACAGGGCTTATACCTGCTATACTGGTGGTGATAGGTATACCTAACACCACCTACCTACTCACCCGCTACCACTACGACTACCGCAGGCACGGCAACAAAATCATGGCGCTGGCGCGGGTCATCAGCAAAATTGGGGTAGTGAATCTGGTGACCAACACGACCACGGCGATTGGCTTTATCGTGTTCACTTTCACGCATGTGGCTATCCTGTATGAATTTGGTATCGTAGCCGGCATCAACATCTTTGTGACGTACATCATCAGTATCGTGCTGATACCGGTGGTGTTCTCGTACCTGCCGCCGCCAACGCCACGGCAGCTGCGCCACCTCGATGCCAAGCCGCTCAACAAGTTTCTGGAGTTTCTGGACCACATCGTGCACCACAAGCGACACTTGGTCTACTTCTTTACCATTGTGGCGTTGCTAGCTTCATTCTGGGGTATCTACAAGGTGAAGACAGTCTCGTACATGGTGGACGACCTGCCAGCCGAGAGTAGCGTGAATGCGGATTTGGCCTTTTTTGAGCACCACTTCAGTGGGGTGATGCCGCTCGAGATTATCGTGGACACCGGTATAAAGCAAGGCGTCATGCGGCTGCCGAACCTGAACAAGCTCAACCAGCTCGAAGACTTCCTGCGCACACAGCCAATTCTGTCAGCGCCTATTTCTATAGTGGGCTTGGTGAAGACGGCGACGCAGGCTTTCTACGAAGGCGACCCGAATTCCTACCGACTGCCGGACAATACCGAGCGCAACTTTGTGTTCAGTTACTTGGCCAAACAGGACAGCGGCGACAACCAGCGACTCCTGCGCTCGTTCGTGGACAGCACCGGGCAGACGGCCCGTATCTCCTTGAAAGTGGCTGACGCGGGTTCCAGAGAGCTCGACACGCTCATCATCAGCAAAATAAAACCGGAGCTGCACGAGATTTACGGCGGCGAGGGCGTGACCGTGACGGAAGAGGGCAACACGATGACCTTTACCCGCGACGAGACAGGCGCTGAAACCAAGGTGAGCCTGACGGGCACGACGCTCCTTTTCATCAAAGGAAACGAATACTTAATCAACAACCTGCGCTCGAGTTTGCTGCTGGCGTTTGTGTTGGTAACTATTGTCATCGCTTTGTTGTTTAAATCGGCAAGGGTGGTGATTATCTCGGTGGTTCCCAACATGATACCGCTTTTGATTGCAGGCGGCCTGATGGGGGTTTTCAACATACCGCTGAAGCCGAGCACGGCGCTCATTTTCAGCATCGCGCTAGGTATAGCCATCGACGACTCGATTCACTTTCTGGCCAAGTACCGCAGCGAATTGCTGAGCAACGGGTTCCACGTGAGTCGCGCCATCACGACCAGTTTGACGGAGGCGGGCACGAGTATGATTTACACGTCCATCATCCTGTTCTTCGGTTTTGTGATATTCGCCTTCTCCGAATTTGGCGGAACCAAGGCCTTGGGCGTGCTGATGTCGGTGAGTTTATTGATTGCATTATTCACAAACCTGATTATATTGCCAACTTTGCTGATGAGCTTTGATAGCGGCAAGTACAAGCGCGACCCGTATGCCCTGATAGAGCACTACGACGAGTTTTATCTGGAGCACGAGGACGAGGAGCTTGACCTGAACCAGCTGAAGTTGAAATTACAAGACGAATTACCTGAAGAAGTAAGTGCTTAACATGGCAAAGTATAACGAATACAAAAACCTGAATTACGCCAAGGTAGGCGATGACGTACTGGCTTACTGGAAAGAACATAACATCTTCCAGCGGTCAGTATCGACAAGAGAGGGGCACAAGCCTTTCGTGTTTTATGAAGGACCGCCGTCGGCGAACGGTACGCCGGGTATTCACCACGTGATGGCCCGCGCCGTGAAAGACATTTTCTGCCGTTACAAGACCCTAAAAGGCTTTCAGGTGAACCGCAAAGGCGGCTGGGACACGCACGGTCTGCCCGTAGAGCTGCAGGTAGAGAAGGAGCTGGGTATCACGAAAGAGGATATCGGCAAGACGATAACGGTAGAGGAGTACAACCAGCGCTGCCGCGAAACGGTGATGCGCTTCAAGAGCCAGTGGGACGACCTGACTGAGAAGATGGGTTACTGGGTGGACCTTGACAATCCGTACATCACCTTTGAGAACGAATACATTGAGTCAATTTGGGCCCTGTTGAAGCGCCTGTACGACAAAGGTTTCTTATACAAAGGCTATACCATCCAGCCTTACTCGCCAGGCGCGGGTACGGGTTTGAGCTCGCACGAACTCAACCAGCCGGGTTGCTACAAGATGGTGAAGGACACGACCATCGTGGCGCAGTTCGAGGTGAAGAAAATCACCCGCAACATGTTCCTGTTCGAGTACGAGGAGGAGCAAGTGTTCTTCTTGGCTTGGACGACGACGCCTTGGACGCTTCCTGCCAACACGGCTTTGGCGGTAGGCAAGGGCATCAAGTACGTGAAAGTGCGTACCTACAACCCCTATACCTACGAGCCGATTTCGGTGATACTCGCCAAGGACTTGGTAAGCCGCTTCTTCAATCCGAAGGCAGACGGTATACCGTTGACCGAGTACAGCTCCGGCGACAAGCTGATTCCTTATAAGATAGTAGAAGAATTCACGGGTGCTGATTTAGCCGGTGTGGAGTATCACCAGCTGATGCCTTACGTGCAGCCGGAGAAGCCTGCGTTCCGTGTGGTGGTAGGCGACTTCGTAACCACGGAAGATGGTACAGGTATCGTGCACATCTCCCCAACCTTCGGTTCGGATGACTTCAGGGTAGCTGCCCAGAACGACATCCCGGCGCTGATGGTAGAGGATGAGAATGGCAAGCCGATGCCGCTCGTAGACAAGCAAGGCCGCTTCGTGAAAGAAGTAACCGACTTTGCCGGCATGTACGTGAAGAACTACACCGGAGAGGACGAGTCAGCACCTGACTACAAGCCGACCGACGTACTGATTGCCATTAAACTCAAAGAAGAGGGCAGAGCCTTTAAAGTAGAGAAATACGAGCACACCTACCCGCATTGCTGGCGTACGGACAAGCCCGTGTTATACTATCCGCTGGACAGCTGGTTCATCAAAACCACTGCGGTGAAGGACCGTCTGATTGAGCTGAATAAGACCATCAACTGGAAACCTGAATCTACCGGTACGGGCCGTTTTGGTAACTGGCTGGAGAACCTGGTGGACTGGAACCTGTCGCGCTCGCGCTACTGGGGCACGCCGCTGCCAATCTGGAGAACAGAAGATGGCGAGGAGGAAATCTGTATTGGCTCTATCCAGCAACTGAGCGACGAGATAGACCGTGCCGTGGACGCTGGCGTGATGGATGCCGCTGTGGAGATAAACGACCTGCACCGTCCGTATGTGGACAACATCGTGCTGGTGAGCCACTCCGGAAAGCCAATGCACAGAGAGACAGACCTTATTGACGTTTGGTTTGACTCGGGCGCCATGCCTTATGCACAGTGGCACTACCCGCTCGAGAACAAAGAAATATTTGAACAGAACTTCCCGGCAGACTACATCGCCGAGGGTGTTGACCAGACACGCGGCTGGTTCTTTACGCTGCACGCACTGGCTGTGATGCTGGAAGACAGCGTGGCTTACAAGAACGTAATCGCCAACGGTCTGGTGCTCGACAAGAACGGCAACAAGATGAGCAAGCGCCTTGGCAACGCCATCGACCCGTTTGAGATGATTGGCAAGTACGGTCCTGACGCTGTGCGCTGGTACATGATTGCCAATGCACCGCCTTGGGACAACCTGAAGTTCAACCCAGAGGGTGTGGTGGAAACACAGCGCCGATTCTTCGGAACGCTACAGAACACCTACTCTTTCTTCGCGCTATACGCTAACCTAGATAACTTCACGTTTGCCGAGGACGAAGTGCCATTGGAGCGCAGAACAGAAAGCGACCGCTGGATTATCTCGAAGCTGAACACGCTGGTTGCCGACGTAGATTCCTATTTGGAAGATTACGACCCAACCCGTGCCGCCCGTGCGATACAGGATTTCGTGGTGGACGACCTGAGCAACTGGTACGTGCGCCTGAACCGCAAACGTTTCTGGAAAGGCGAGTATAACGAAGACAAGATGGCCGCTTACCAGACGCTCTATACCTGTCTGGAAGTTATCGCCAAGCTGGCTTCGCCTATCGCGCCGTTCTATGCCGAGCAATTGTACCGCGACCTGAACTTAGTGAGCGGCAAGCACAAAGAGGAATCGGTGCACTTGGCGTACTACCCGGAAGTAGAGCATTCGGCTATCGACAAGGATTTGGAAGAGCGCATGGCGCTGGCCCAGACTATTTCGTCGCTGGTGCACTCGTTGCGCAAGAAGCACTTCATCAAGGTGCGTCAGCCGTTGCAGCGCATCCTTATACCTGTGCTCAACGACAGAACACGCCAGCAAATTCAGGCGGTGGAAGACCTGATTATGAGCGAGGTGAACATCAAGCACGTGGAGTACATCGACGATACATCAGGCATTCTGGTGAAGAAAATCAAGCCGAACTTCAAGAAGCTAGGTCAGGTTTTCGGTCCGAAGATGAAACTGGTAGCCGCCGCCGTGCAGCAAATGAACCAAGACGACATCGCCCATTTGGAGCGTGAAGGCGGAATCGAGTTGCAAATCAGCGATGAGGAAACTGCTGTGCTGACTCCGGAGGACGTGGAAATCTCTTCGGAGGACATCCCGGGCTGGTTGGTGGCTAGCGAAGGCAGGTTGACTGTTGCGCTCGACGTGACCATCACCGAAGAGCTGAAGCAGGAAGGTATCGCCCGCGAACTGGTGAACCGTATCCAGAACCTGCGCAAAGACAGCAATCTGGAGGTGCAGGACAAGATACACATCGTGCTGCAGGCGTCGGTGCAAGAGGTCAATGCCGCTGTGGAAAACTTCCGCGACTACATACAGGCCGAGACACAGGCTTTGAGCCTTGAACTGACTGATAATGTGGTAGATGGCACTATCCTAGAGGTGGACGATTACCAAGTAAACATCCACATTCGCACGGAAGCGATTGTAGCTTAGATGAATAATAAGCCCCGGCTGCAAATAGCCGGGGCTATACCTTATACATTATCCTGCAGCGGCTTTATAAAACTCCTGCAGCCTAATTGACGAAACATGAAATATTGGAAGTACTACCTGGTGGCCCTTATCGTCATCATCATCGACCAAGTTGTGAAGCTTATCGTGCATTATAACATGGAAATGGGTATGCCGGGCGAAATCGTGCTCTTAGGCGACTGGCTGAAGCTACATTATACCCTGAATCCGGGTATGGCCTTCGGTGTAGAACTCGGCTCGGATTACGGCAAGCTGATGCTGTCGCTGTTCCGATTGGTGGCAGTGTTTGGTATCGCTTACTACATTTACCACCTTGTTCAGACGAAAGCTCCTAAGGGTCTGATCTGGTGCATTGGTTTGATTTTGGGTGGTGCCATTGGCAACTTGATTGACAGTACGTTCTACGGTGTATTGTTCGACAACCATCCTTATGGCTCGCCAACTCCTTGGTTTCATGGGCAGGTAATTGACATGTTCTATGTGGATATATGGGAAGGTATCGTTCCCCACTGGATACCGTTGCTGGGTGGCAAGCCGATGTCGCTGTGGCCTATTTTCAACGTAGCGGACTCGGCCATCTTCGTTGGGGTACTGATCATCCTCTTCAATCAGAAGCGCTTTTTTGCGCACCACGAAGAGCCTGTTAAGAAGCCAGCGGCAGAACAACAGGGGTTTTAAGGTATAAGTAAATATAAAAGAAAAGCGGCTGTTCCATGTGGAGCAGCCGCTTTTTTGTTTAAGGTTAACTGTACTGAATTACGACTTCATCGTCCATACAATCCGTGCAAATCTTATAGTTACAATTACTTGACAAATACTTATATTTCATGCCTTTTTGCTGCAGTAGCAATCCCATATTTTTGGATAATGAAATTTAGAAAACTAGTAGCTGCCTTGATAGTATCTATCAGCCTTTATTCCTGTACTTGTGAAGACGTGCACTTGGGTAAGGTGGAACTGACAGGTGAGCTAATACCTTATCTGCCAGCTGAGATTGGTCCAGACAATAAATATGTCATTCGCTCAGGGGATACAAAACTGTTGATGTATTACCATGCCTCAGATGGTTTTTCTCCAATGAAGATACTTGTAAGAGAAACAGGTAAAACACAAACAACAGGCAAACTAGGCACTTACAATTGTAAAGAATATTACTCTGGGGAAGAGAGAGCATACTGGACTTATGTAGAAGGTATACTACCTGTAAGCATCATGATGAGGTATACTAAGGACGCGAACCAGCATGGTTTTAATGATATTAAAAACAAAGAACAGGTAGCTGATGTAATTCTATTCACAGTTGGATTTGATAACAAATTCCCCACAACTGTAACGCGCGGAATGGGCAGCTACGATAATTTGATGCTGTACCGCACCTTTACTTTAGCTAAAGATCCTACCAACTTGATCTATAAGCACAGTGACATAACACAGGAGTTTGTACCCATTATAACTTTAAATGGTGTACAACATCAGAATGTGTACCACCTGTACCTGAACAGCCCGCAGTATACCGCCGATGAAACATACTTTCTCAAGCATTACCCGCTAGACTATATAAAAGGCATTTATATAAAAGAAGGCATAGGTATAGTACAGGCCTATACAGCTGACGGGAAGCAAATAGATATAACACAATAGCTAGCTAATTACCCATAATCGCTTATTTTTACCAAAGTACCTAGCCCATCCCCCTTGCCTATACCTACTCCCATATTACAAGTCACGGATCTTGAAACCACTTTCGCAACGCGCCAAGGTATAAATCGAGCCGTGGATAAGGTTTCGTTTGCGGTATATCCGGGGGAGACGGTGGCTATCGTGGGGGAGTCGGGCTCAGGGAAATCGGTGACGGCGCTGTCGCTGATGCAGCTTTTAAATACCCCACCAGCAATAATAGCGGGAGGGAAGGTCGATTTTCAGTCGGCTCAGCTGGGGCAGGTGGACTTGCTGCAGCTTCCTGAAAAGCAACTGCAGAAAATTCGCGGTAATGAAATATCGATGATCTTTCAGGAGCCGATGTCGTCGCTGAATCCCGTACATACCTGTGGACAACAGGTGGCGGAGGTACTTTTGTTGCACAAACGGATTTCCAAAAAAGAAGCCAAAAAGCGCACTATACAGCTTTTTGAGCAGGCTAGGCTCCCAAGGCCCATGCAAATTTACGATACTTATCCACACCAGATTTCAGGCGGACAAAAGCAACGCGTTATGATCGCCATGGCCATGGCCTGCGAACCTTCCATCCTGATTGCCGACGAGCCGACCACCGCTTTGGACGTGACTGTACAGGCTCACATGCTGTCGCTCATTGATGAGCTACGAGTCAAGGAAAACACCGCTGTGCTGTTCATTACGCACGACCTAGGCGTAGTTGCTGAAATCGCCGACCGCATTCTGGTGATGTACAAGGGCAGGATAGTAGAGCAAGGCAAAGTGCTAGACATTTTTACCAATCCGCAGCACCCCTATACCAAAGGACTATTAGCTTGTCGCCCCAAACTCACCACGAAAGCACAGTCCACGCTGCCCACGGTGGCAGACTTCATGGAGGAAGACGAGCAAGGCAATATCCGTGAAAAGAAGCCACAGGTATACGAGCCGTCTTTAGTGGACGTGGTGAATGCCTACGTGGGTACGGTGTCCGGTATAAAACAACAGCGCGACAACAGCCAGAAACCACATTTGCTGCAGGTGCAGGACTTGCAAGTATACTTTCCCATCAAGAAAGGAATTTTCTCCCGGGTGTCAGGCTATGTAAAAGCCGTGGATGGAGTAAGCTTTGACGTAAAGCATGGTGAAACCATTGCGCTAGTAGGGGAGTCAGGGAGTGGTAAGACTTCTTTGGGAAGAGCTATACTAAGACTTGTGGAGCCGACGAAAGGAAGCGTGCTATTTGAGGGGCGCGACATTGCTAGCATGAACGCTGAAACCCTACGCCAGAACCGCCGCCATTTCCAGATGATCTTCCAAGACCCTTATACCTCACTCAACCCCATGCATACCGTAGGCGAGGCCATTTTGGAGCCGATGCGTGTGCATAAGCTATACGGAAATGAAAAAGAACGCCGTGGAAAGGTGTTTGAACTCCTTGATAAAGTGGGTCTTAGTGCGGAGCATGCACAGCGTTATCTACAGGCCTTTTCAGGTGGACAAAGGCAACGGATTGCCATTGCAAGGGCCTTAGCACTGCAGCCTAAGCTGTTGATTTGTGATGAGTCCGTGTCGGCGCTGGACGTGTCGGTGCAGGCGCAGGTGCTCAATTTGCTCAACGAACTCAAGCGGGAGTTCAACATGACGTACATCTTCATCACACACGATCTGGCCGTGGCCAAGCACATGGCCGACCGCATTCTGGTGATGCACGAAGGGCGCATTGTGGAGCAAGGTATACCTGCCCAAATCTTCCAAAATCCGCAACATGACTATACCCGTTCGCTCATCAGCGCCATACCTAGTGGTGAGCCCGAAGCCATCATCCTAGCCCAGCAAAAGCGGGAAGCTATGAAGGCGGGTGTGCCCGTTGTGGCGAACTAATACCCCTCATCATAGCTCATATATAGATCTTTCTATATAAATTCACCTGAAATTAGTGCGCTCTTTAACCCAAGCATACGCTGTAGGCGTATAGTAGCTAAACTATTTGGATTAAAGATTGTAATGGCTGCGGTGCAAATCGTACCAGGCCAGCGATACATAGCAAGATACATGAGAAGTAAAAGACCAAGCAAAGGCGGCAAGGATAACGAAGGCCGCAGCGAAAAAGGAGGCTCCCGCAGAGGAGACTCTTCCAAAAGAGATTCATCACCAAGAGGGGGCTCATCGTCCCGCAGAGACTCATCCAGACGCGATTCATCAGGTTTAGGCCGCAAAGGCGGAAGAGACAGATCCGCTAAAGGCATCGTGCTAGAGATGTTCTCCAGCAGCCCAGACACCGTATTCACGCAGCGCCAGATGAACCGCCGATTGGGTGTGGTGGATAAGAAAGGCCGCGATGAGCTACAAGTTATTGTCAACAACCTCGTGCGCGAAAACAAATTGCTGCTGATAGACGGCGATAAGTACCAGCTCAACCTGCGCGTCAACATCATCACGGGCCGCGTGGACCTTGCCAATAGTAAGTACGCCTACATTGTGTCTGAGGAGACTGAAGACGACGTGCGCGTGTTCCGCGAACACCTGAAGTACGCCATGGATGGCGATAAAGTAAAAGTGGAAGTGCTGCCAACTATGCAGGGCGGCCGTTCCGAAGGCATCGTGGTGGAAGTGTTAGAGCGCTCCCGCACCGAACTGGTGGGCATTATGCAGTTGTCGAAAAACTTCGGCTTTGTAGTACCTGACTTCAAGAAACTTTATTTCGACGTGTTCGTGGGAGAGCGTGGTCTAAACGGAGCCGAGTCTGGTGACAAGGTGCTGGTGAAGATTGTGGAGTGGCCAAAAGAGCCCGGCAAGAACCCAACAGGCGAAGTAATCCGCGTATTTGGTCCGGCCGGTGAGCACGAAGCTGAAATTCACTCCATCATGGCCGAGTTCGGGCTGCCGTTCGAATTCCCAGAGGAAGTGGAAGAGGAAGCTAATCAGATATCGGACAAGATACCTGCGGGTGAGATTGCCAAGCGCCGCGACATGCGTGACGTGACTACTTTCACCATCGACCCTGCCGACGCCAAGGACTTTGATGACGCCCTGTCGATACAGAAACTCGAGAACGGTAACTGGGAAATCGGCGTGCATATTGCCGACGTGACCCATTACGTGCACCCGCGCAGCTTGCTCGAAAAGGAAGCTTTCCACAGAGCCACATCGGTATACCTTGTGGATAGAACCATCCCAATGTTGCCGGAGCGCCTCTCAAACGGCCTTTGTTCGCTTCGCCCGAACGAAGAGAAATTCACTTTCTCGGTGGTGTTTGAGCTTGATGACAATGGTAAGCTCTACGATACGTGGTATGGCCGCACCGTGACTTACTCTGACCGCCGCTTCGCCTACGAAGACGCACAGGAGCGCATTGAGACAGGTGAGGGTGATTTTGCCGAGGAGATCAATATCCTGAACAACATCGCCAAAAAGCTGCAGGAGAAGCGCTTCAAGAACGGCGCTATCAGTTTTGAGACAACTGAAGTGAAATTTAGGTTAGACGAGAACGGCAAACCGCTCTCTATATATGTAAAAGAGCGCAAAGACGCCCACAAGCTGATTGAGGAATTCATGCTGTTGGCTAACCGCAAGGTAGCCGAGTTTGTCTACAACAAGGGCAAAGGCAAGAAGCGCCCCACCATGGTATACCGTACGCATGGTTCCCCGGATCCAGACAAGCTGAGTACGTTCTCGATCTTTGCTCGCAAGTTCGGTTACAAAGTAGACCCGGATGGCGACATTTCGGAAGAACTGAACAACCTGACGCACGAAATAGAAGGCAAGCCGGAGCAGAGCGTGCTGCAGAATCTGGCGATCCGCACCATGGCAAAGGCCAAGTATAGCACCGAGCCCGAGGGCCACTTTGGTCTGGCTTTCGACCACTACTCGCACTTCACGTCACCGATTCGCCGTTACCCCGATATGATGGCGCACCGCCTGTTGCAGCATTACCTAGACGGTGGTCAGTCGGAGGACAAAGAAGCCTACGAAGAGCGCTGCCGTCATTCTTCCGAAATGGAGAAACGTGCCGCCGATGCCGAGCGTGCTTCCATTAAGTACAAGCAAGTGGAATTCATGAAGGACACCATCGGCAACCAATACAAAGGAATTGTGTCTGGTGTGACAGAATGGGGTATATTTGTGGAGATTGAAGAGAACAAGTGCGAAGGTATGGTGCGCCTGTCGAGTCTGAACGACGACTATTACGAACTGGACGCCAACAACTACCGCATTATTGGTCGTCAGTCGAAGCGCATTATCTCTTTTGGAGATGAGGTGATGGTCGAGATTGTGGGCGCCAACATGGCCGAGCGCACCATCGACATGGAACTGGTAGAAACCCTTAAAACACACTAACACCCCTGTGGATATTACGCAGCTTTCAACCCAGATTAACCAAACCTTGAATACCCTCCGCTACGGCGATCAGCCGGCGGAACTTTACGAGCCCATTCGCTACATCATGGCCTTGGGCGGAAAGCGGATAAGGCCCTTACTGGTGCTTCTGGCTGCAAAAATGTATGCTGATGATGTGGAAAACGCGCTATTGCCCGCTGCGGCAGTGGAGGTTTTCCACAACTTCACGCTCATGCACGACGACATCATGGACAAGGCCCCCCTGCGCCGCGGGCAGCAAACCGTGCACGAAAAGTGGAACGCCAACACCGCCATTCTAAGCGGCGACGTAATGCTGGTGCGTGCTTACGAAATGATGTTAGGTATAGCGCCCGACAAGCTAGGCAAGGTACTCACGCTGTTCAGCAAAACGGCTGCCGAGGTATGCGAGGGCCAGCAACTCGACATGAATTTCGAGCGCCGCGAACAGGTGAGCATTGAGGAGTATATCCAGATGATCACCTTGAAAACGGCAGTGCTATTAGGCTTCAGTCTGGAACTAGGCGCCATCCTGCAGGGAGCCCCTGATAGCGACGCCGAGCACCTGAAAGCTTTTGGCGACAACGTAGGCATCGCCTTCCAGCTCCGCGACGATCTGCTTGACGTGTATGGCGATAAAGACAAATTCGGCAAACAGGTAGGCGGCGATATCCTGTCTGATAAAAAGACGTTCCTGATGTTGACGGCTTTGGAGCAAGCCAACAACGAACAACTGCAAACTATTCTCGACTGGCGCAACATCACCGATGCCGAAACAGCCGAAGAAAAGGTACAGGCCATCACAGCCGTTTACGACCAGCTCAACATCCGCAAGCAAACCGAACAGCAAATCGATTTCTATTTCCAGCGGGCTTTGCACCACTTGGACGCCGTGCAAGTACCTGTGGAGCGCAAAGCAACCATCCATGGGCTGGCACTGCAACTGATGGAGAGGGATTCGTAGAATTGCTAAATTGCTGTATTGTTAAATTGTTGATTCGCAGGGATTAAATTCTCAGGTAAATATTCTCAGATATGGAGTAGTATATTTGCAGGTATAGCATTGGCCATTATAGCATTGTGCCTGAAAGCCTTTGATGAGTCCCGAAACTATTCGCTCTTCATAAGTTAAGACACTGGTTTCAACATAATTCTAGGGTGAATTAATGAATCGGATTCATCATTCACCATTAATTCACTAAATCACTCATTCAAAAATAAAATGAGCGTTACTGTCATCCTGATTATCATTACAGTAGGCATATCATGGTATGCTTGGAAGAACCATGAGCTAATGCAAAACTGGATTTTCCATCCGTATTCACTAGCGCGTGACAACTCTTGGCACCGTTTCCTGACCTCAGGTTTCCTGCATGCCGACTATACTCACCTGTTCTTCAATATGTTCACGCTATTCTTCTTTGGAAATGCCGTTGAGATGACGTTTGGGGCTATTTTCGGGGATGTGACAGGTATACTTATCTACATGCTGATTTATTTGGGCGGTATTATCGTATCGGATATACCTACTTACCTAAAGCACCGTAATGATCCGGCCTATCGTGCTCTAGGGGCTTCTGGCGGGGTGGCTTCGGTGGTGTTTTCTAGTATCCTGTTCTACCCAACACAGGACATCTGCCTCTATGCTATTCTGTGTATTCCCGGTTTTATCTTAGGTATCTTATATCTGATGTACTCTTACTTCCAAGGCAAACGCATGGGCGACAATATCAACCACGATGCCCACTTTTATGGTGCTGTGTATGGTATGGTGATCAGTTTGGCGCTGGTGCCAAAGGCGGGACCGTTATTCATCGAACAGATCGCTAACTGGCGTTTACCATTCTAGGGAATCAGGTATAATTGTACTTTATTTGATTTATTACCTCATCCGAAATAAGACGCAAGAGGTGTAAATCCGTATATATGCTATAAGTAAGCATGTATAATGATGAAATCAAAACTGTACTATATATACCTTGGATTATTGCTACTAGTAGCATTTTTCCTATCCGCTGAGTCTGCTAGAGCCCAAGATGAAACCGGTTCTCAGCGAATCACGCTAATGCAACACGTGATAAACGAGCGGCCAGTGCTAGCCGAACTTCTTACAACAGCCGGACTCGCTCCTGCCCTATCCGGAAGCACCGATTATACCTTGCTTGCGCCACCAGAAGCAAGTTTGCAGGTTCTCAAAGGGCAGTCCGCCGAGAAAATTCGTTCGGTGTTGGCCATGCATATCATCAAAGGAAAGTATAAAGCCACTGATTTTAAGGAAGGAGCCAAGGTGCCAACCTATGGGGGGGAGACACTGTACGTATGCCGCAGAAAAGGCAGTACCCTGCTGAATGGGGTGAAATTACAAGCGGGCGACAAGGAATTTCGCAATGGTATCGTACAGGAAATAGAAGGCTTTTTACAGCCTTAGATAAAGACTTTGCATTGACTTAGGAATTGTATTGCATAGAAATCGCACATTTAAACTTAGATAGGTATAAAGCGTTTTGCAACAGGTTGCGTATGCTATACGAGGTCCCCAAATGCAGGAAAACATCCCAAATATCGCTTCCGAGGCTAATAACCTAAAGCACATTGCTCGCAACAAGTGTTATGAGATCTCCTATAGTAAAACCAAAAACAGATTATACTTTAACGTGCTCGGTTTTTGGAAGAACAAAGAAAGCGTACCTGACTTGCTGCATGACTGGGAAAAGGCCCTGAGTTTGGTAAGTCCGGGCTTTACGGTGCTTGTTGACATGCGAACGATGATTACACACCCGCAAGAACTCAACGGATTACATGAAGAGTTTATGCAAATGGCCCAAGATGCGCATGTAAGCCGTGTGGTTAATGTCATGCCCGATGATAAAATAGCCAGTTTGCAGGTAGGCGAAATAGTTTTGCGCAGCAATATGCAGATACAAACGTTTGATACTTTTGAGGCTGCCGACAAGTGGCTTGATCAGCCTAGCGCCTAGCACCGTATACCGGGACACACGTCTTTTTGAGGCTTCTATTTTTTTCCTGTCTTCTTCTCCTTATCTTTTGTAACCGTTTAGGTATAAATGTAGTTATAGCTACCAATTAGCCCACCCTTGCAGGGTGAAATTGCGCTATACCCTCTGCCCGGCAGCATACGAGGCCGGTTCTGTTCTTAACTTTTGTTGCATGACCTTCGAGATTGGCGTTGTTCTGTCTGTGATAGCGGTAGCTATAGTGCTTTTCGTAAGCGAGAAGCTCTCTATCGACACGACGGCTATTCTGGTCATGTCTCTTTTCATGATGCTCGGCATACTCACCCCGGCAGAGGGGCTTGCCGGCTTCAGCAATCCCGCCACAATCACGGTTGCCTGCATGTTCGTAATCAGCACAGCCATTTTTAAATCGGGGGCACTGAGTAGCGTTGGCTATTTACTGACACGTGTGGGGCGAAAAAACTACCTGCTCTGTCTGCTGGCTGTGATGCTGGTGGCAGGCCTGCTATCCGCTTTCATCAACGACACAGCGGTGGTAGCACTACTCATGCCTGTGGTTATTCAGGTAGCCCGCGATACGCGCATCAGCCCCGCCAAGCTGCTTATGCCACTCTCTTTCGGAGCGCTCTTAGGCGGCGTCTGTACGCTCATCGGTACTTCTACCAACATTCTCGTCAGCGGTATCGCTGAAGCGCAGGGAGAGCCGCCTATCGGTATGTTCGAGCTTACTTCAGCCGGAATCTGGTTTCTAATTGTCGGGGTGTTATATATGCTTTTCGTGGGTAGGTTTCTGTTGCCGAGTCGCAAGGTGGCCGACGACCTGACCGATGACTTCAACATGGGTGACTACCTGACCGAGATTATACTGCTACCCGACTCACCCTCGGTAGGTATGCCGCTGAGTAGCTCCAGTCTGGTGCAGAACCTCGATATAGACGTACTGCAGGTGACCCGCGACAAGTACAGACTCAATGCAACGCCTTATACCATGCTGCGGGCTAACGACGTGCTAAAGGTGCGCTGCGATGTGGAGAAGCTCAAAAAGATGAAGGAGGAGAAGGGCATTAAACTAAAATCGGAGCGGAAACTCAATGAGGAAGACCTAAACAGTACAAACACCAAGCTTTATGAGGCTATTGTTACTCCGAGTTCCTACATGGTAGACAAGTCTCTGAAAGAACTCGACTTTCGGGCGCACAACCACGGTGCTACGGTGGTGGCCATCCGGCACCGCGACGAGATTCTGCACGAGAAGCTAACCCATACCCGACTTTCGGCTGGCGACGTGCTCCTTATATCCGCTGATAAAGATCAGGCGCTTAACCTGCGCAATAACGAAGACATCCTCCTGATTTCCGAAACCGAACGCAGCCAGTACGACTTCAGCAAGATTATTCCGGTATTGGCGATCGGTACAGGTGTTGTGATGACGGCTGCCCTAGGTATAGCGCACATCGTGTTGAGCGCCTTGGTAGGGGTGGTGCTGTTGGTGCTAACTAAATCCATCCGGCTGGACGAGCTCTACAAGGCCATTGAATGGAAAGTGATCTTTATGCTGGCAGGCGTGCTGTCGATGGGTACGGCTCTCGAAAAGACCGGTGCGGCCGGTCTGCTGTCCAGCTATCTGGTAGAGTCAATAGGCAGTTACGGGCCGCATGCGCTCTTGTCGGCTTTCTTCTTTATCACGTTCATGTCCACCAATTTTATGTCGAACAATGCGACAGCGGCCCTGTTGGCGCCCATCGCCATTGTGGCGGCCAAAGAAATGGGCGTAAGCGTGCGACCCTTTCTGGTGGCAGTGACCTTTGCGGCTTCGCTCAGCTTTATGACGCCTATGGGCTACCAGACTAATACCATGATCTATGGCCCGGGTAACTACAAATTTGTGGACTACCTGCGTGTGGGCACGCCACTCAACATACTGTTTTGGCTAGTGGCCTCGCTCATTATACCTTTTTTCTTTCCCTTCTAAACTGTTCCACGTGGGACAGAAAGGAGAGGTATAACGTATACATGTAGTTCATACCGCATCAAACCTATGGGAGAAGACCTGTTTCTGATCTTTCTGGCGATACTGAGTCTGGTAAGCGTGGTGCTGATCTGGCATTTTATGGCAGAGGATGAGGATTCCATGAAATAAGAAACTTCTGCTCAAGAACGTGAAACACAGCCTGTAATTTTACAAATACCCCTTCGCTTGTAGGGTGAATAGCTCAGCATACTTGCCATTTTGGGCCAAGAGTTCTTCATGGGAGCCAAGCTCTTTGAGCTGACCCTGTTCCAGAAACAGAATGCGGTCGGCCATGCGCACCGTCGAGAAGCGGTGGGAGATGAGCACAGCGGTTTTGCCGGCAATGAGCTCTGAGAAACGCAGAAACACCTCATGCTCGGCGCGGGCGTCCAATGCGGAGGTAGGCTCGTCGAGGATAAGCAACTGCGCGTCGCGCATGTAGGCGCGGGCCAGCGCCACCTTCTGCCATTCCCCACCCGATAGCTCAACACCTTTGTTAAAGCGCTTGCCCAGCACTTGCTCATACCCGTCTGGCAGCCTTTGAATCACGGGGTCGGCCAAACTTTTCTGCGCCGAGCCCTGTATGCGGTCTCGGTCGGTGATGTTACTAATCTGTCCAATAGCAATGTTGTCGGAGGCCGACATCTGGAAACGCACGTAATCCTGAAAGATAATGCCGACTTGATGGCGCAGGTCATTGAGGTCGTACTCACGCAGGTCTACGCCGTCGAGCAAAATGCGGCCTTCGGTGGGTTCGTAGAGTCGGGCCAGTAACTTAACCAAGGTTGTTTTGCCGGCACCGTTCTTACCAACCAGCGCCAGCTTCTCGCCGGCCCGCAAGTGGAAGGAGAGGTGCCGCACCGCCCAGTTCTCGCTGTTATGGTACTTGAAGCCGACATCCTCAAACGTAAAGCCCTCTTGTATTGGACGCGGTATTTGAAGCGGATTGGTAGGAGGGGTAATCTGCGGCTTCAACTCTAGAAAATCGAACAGGTCCTGCAGGTATAGCGCACTCTCGGCAATTTGCGAAAAGCGGGTCATGATGCCTTGCAACAAACCCCGCATATTGCTGAACGAGCCCGCCAAGAAAGTTAGCGTACCCACCGTAATAGCTCCTGCTACGGTCTGAAACAGGATGAAAATGTAAGCCCCATAATAAGCCAGTGTCCCCAGCGAAGACAGGGCGCTGCCCCATACCGCCCGCCGCACGATCAGGTTTTTGTTGAGGGCATAGTAGCGGTCCGAGAGCTGCTTGAAGCGGCTGGCCAAGAAGCCCGAAAGATTAAAGGTCTTGATTTCTTTGGCTGTTTCGTCGGAGGCCCCGATGTAGCGCAGGTAGTCAAGTTCGCGGCGCTCGGGCGTCCAAGAGCGGGAGAGGGAGTAAGTGCGCTCGTTGAAGTGCGTCTCGCCTAGAAAAGAAGGGATGACTGCCACCAGCAAGATGAGGATGAGCCACGGGTTGAAGGCGATCAGACCAACCGCCAGAAAAGCAATCGTCACCATATCCTGCAGCTGCGAGAGCACCTGCGACATGAGCACTACCCGCGTGATGGTCTGCCGCCGGGCCCGCTCCAATTTGTCGTAGAAAGTGGCGTCCTCGAACTGCGCCAAGTCCAGTTTCGCGGCGTGCTCTATGAGTTGCACGGAGGTTCTGTTTGAGAACAGGTCGCCCAGTAAACTGTCCAGTAGCGTGATACCCCGGTTGATCAGGTCCGATACGATGGCCAGCCCTAACTCCATAGCCACCAGTATCCACAGAAAGCTCAGGTCGCGCTCGCCGGTTTCGGCTATCAGCCCGATCACCTCATCAATGATCAGTTTGCCCACATAGAGCATGGCTAAAGGTATAGCGGACTTGATGAGGCGCAGCAGGAGGTTGCCGATGGTCATGCGCTTGCTCGTTTCCCAGATAAGGCGGAAGAACTTGGGCAGGTTTTTCAGGGCGCCCACCTGCTCGCGGAAGCTCTTTTTGTCGTCTGCCTGATTCGCCCCCCGGGCTCCTTTGATTGGTCTGTTCATCGTTAATCTATACCTGAAACCTATACCTATACCGAAATAATGGGCTTATGTTTTCGTCTCGGTGCAATACCATAACAAAAGCTGTAGGATTTAAGTCTGCACACAGGTGCTATTTTCAAACTTATCTTTATTTTTAGGCGATGAAACACATTTACTCTTTCCTATGGGTTGTTGCCTTGCTGCTTACAGGACATAATGCACAGGCCCAGTATCCGGAAATCAGCACAAAATACATAAGCGAAAATGGCAAAGAAGTGAGCCCGGACCAAGCAGCTTACTTTATCGTGTCGAAAAAAGACTCGCTCGGGGGAGGTACCCGCACCAAGTTCCAGATAGGAACCAATAAGAAGCTAAGCCTGACCACTTATAGTAGCATCGATGGAGGCAAGTACGGGTATGGTGTACAGCACGGCCCCAGTCTGGAGTGGTACGAAAACGGACAGCTAGTGACAGAGGCTAACTATCTTAACAACGAACTGTCGGGCAAATATACCGTTTGGTACGAGAGCGGTAAGTTGCAGCAAACACGAAAGTATCGTAACGGTATGCCCATAGACACGCTCAAGGCTTACCACGAAACTGGGGTTTTGCGCAGGCAAGAGGTATATGCCGATGGCAAGATGCTAAGTGGCAAGGTATACGACGAAGCCGGCAAAGAGCTTACCTTTTTCCCGATGCAGGTGATGCCGGAGTTTCCGGGCGGTGAGAAGCGCATGCTGCAATGGCTGGCGACCTATGTGCGCTATCCGAAAACAACCCGCAAGGCAAAAGCGCAAGGCGTGGTGTTCGTCGTTTTTGTGGTAGACAAAGAGGGCAATATCGGCAATCCGGAAGTGATAAAAGGGTTTCATGCTGATGCAGATGCCGAGGCGTTGCGTGTCGTAAAAGGAATGCCCACTTGGAAGCCCGGCCTATTAGAGGGTGAACCTGTGCCAGTGCGCTATACCTTGCCGATCCGGTTCGCAATTCATTAAGAGTTTAGAGTGTCAGCCATACGGTAGCCAAGCCAGCACAATATAGATTTTCGTTATATTTTTTAAGTGCAAGTCTACTCTGGCTAAAATACAGCACGGTGTTTGAATGGGGTTTCACTATGAACTGGTAAAGCGAATCCTATGAAAAACCCATTACTTTTTGCGCTGGCGTTGATTACAGGCATGCTGGGTGGCTGTGCCTCAGACTTATACCCCGAAGTAGATGAGCGCCTGACTTCTATTCCTATTCAACCACATGCTAACGAAGTTGAGTTATTCTTCGCAGGCGAGTTGCCCAAAGAGGAGTATGTAAAAGTTGCCGCCCTTGAAACCCGTGGAGGTGCATACATTACATTGATTAAAAGCCTGCAGGCAAAAGCCAGAGCCTATGGTGCTGATGCCATTTTGGTTCAGGAGAAGAAGGAAATCTCGGATGTGCATACTAAAATTATCACGGACAGGGTAACCACTACAACCCTAAGCAGCTTATCAGGTATAGGCATCAAGTACAAGAAGAACCTAGATACAGGTTTGCTTCCTAAGTCCCAAGACATAGAGATGTACGACGCCGTAAGCGGTACCTTCCATCCACTGCTGTCGCTCCGGTTCAGTCCGGGGGGAGAGATAACAGCGAAAGAAGAGATGCATGAAAGTGCAGCGGTGATTTATAACAATTACATTCACCCGTATACCTTGCGCACGCTTAAAGAAAAAGGGGCTGGCTGGACACACCGTCAACAGGAAGGCTTTGTGGTGGAGCGGGAACTGCACAGAGATGGATTGCTGCAGAAGCACATGGCGTTTGACTACGATGTAGCTAGGCGTTTAAAAGAGATTCGCATCAGAGAGGTGTATGGAGCAACCCATAAGATAAACTTTACCTACAACGAAACCGGACAACTATCCAAACGCACAATTCTTCGGAGCAGCAATCCTTACATACAGGAAGAGTATATCTACAACGCAAGCGGCCAAGCCAGTCAAGTGCTGATCTACAATACCAATTTGCCCGAAAAGCTGCCGCTCCTGCGCAGTAGCTATACCTATTACACGCTCGAGGAAATCTGAAACCCGGCTTCTGCAGTATAGTAGCGTATGACGCGCTATCTGCTGCTTTTCCTGACGGGCTTTGCCCACGCACTCCTAATCCTGCTCTACACAGACCTGACAGGCGACGATGCCCTGTTTTACAGAAACATGGGATTGGCGGCAGCCGTGCCACTATTTGCCTTCTCGTCGTGGCTTACGCTTTTCACTATGCGGATTGGCGCGCTGATATCTCTACCTTCTCTACTGGTGCTGATTTACTGGAACCTGCGCACGGCCGAGCACAGCATGGCACAGGACACGGCATTCGACAACGCTATAGCCATTGTCCATTTGGTGGCGGGTCTGCTGGCCATGGTCACCTTAATGACGAGTCTGCGCTTTGTTTTCAAATCAGAACTGCCATGGGGGAAAGGGACTCCTTCTCCGGGATTAATTCTTAAGCTATTGTTGGCGGCTATACCTATGACCGTGGCCGTGGCTTATGTGCTCTATGCTTGATCAGTTTTCTGAAAAAACGGAGACTAAAATTTTATTGGATAGTATCACAGAATGTGCGACCTAGGAAAGTCTTAAAATGAGAAAAGCCCCGTCAAAATGACTGGGGCCTTCTCTCACCTTAAAACAAACTAATCTAAACTTTAACTAACCTTATCTTTATACCTGCCGAGGCAGATCGTATATCATTTTTTTATTACGGTGCTGGACGCAGCCAATAACTTTCAAGAAAATCTGGGTGAGATTTGCATAAATGAAAATGCCTTTACATATTAGCTTTCCGTTTATGTGTCTCTCTCAAATCGGGTGCAAAACTATGATTTTGTTTTCCTAAAAGAAAGGAAAGCGAACAAATTTTTTTGCATTTTTTGTATATACCTGACTGTCAGGCGAATAATTTTTATTTCCTGACAAAATAAGTATGGGTAGGCTCGTTTAGTAACCTAAAAATAGCCGGCTTTCTTCCTTTCTCTATACCTTGTTTCGAGTCGCACGGAAGTGGATGCTTAACCTCCTTAATTTGCTGCTTTCTCTTTAAAGCAACGAAGGCAAGCGGTCCGCTGCTTTTTCACAGCTTCCCCGCTTGCCCTGCGCTTCTAAATTTGTTTCTTCTCTAGAGACTAGATCATCGCCACCGTTTTGTTATCAATCTGGGTGCCGTAGGTGTTTTTGTAATGCACCTTGCGCTCGAGCGCTTCAATGAGAGGTATGGAGAAGTCCACACCCTCCAAGTTGCTGGCAGTCGGCATGCCGCCCGGGCTAAACACGTTGATCTCCATCAACTTGTCGCCTACAATGTCGAGGCCTACCATAAACATGCCGTCTTGTATCAGTTTCGGACGTACCAGTTCTACCAAATCTAATGCGGTTTGGGTGATTTTGGCGGCCACGGCGGAGCCACCGGCGTGTATGTTGCTGCGGATATCGTCTTTGCTGTTTACGCGGTGTAGCGCGCAGTATTTCCCTTTGTACTGCAACGCCTCGCCATTCACAACGAAGAGGCGTATGTCGCCTTCAGTGGCCTGTGGCAGGTACTCCTGTGCAATCACGTAGCCGTCGCGACTGATGGCCTCCACGATCTGGTTGAGGTTGGTCGCGTCGTTCTTCTTCACCATGAACACACCCGAGCCGCCTGAGCCCTGCAGTGGCTTCAGGATAATGTTGTTTTTCTGCTCGTTGAAGAAATCCTTAATCTCATCCTTATCGCGGGTTATGAGCGTACGGGGGCGCACCGCCTCCGGAAAGTGCTGGAAATACATCTTGTTCACCGCATCGGAGAGTGAAGTCGGGTCGTTGAGCACGATCACGCCGTGGCGCAAAGCCAATTGACCGAAAATAATGCCCGCGTTCTGGGCCCAGCCGCGGCCTTCACCTTCTGAAGAAGGGTCATTGCGGAGCATGAGCACATCCAGTTCGGGTGCCGTGATGCGGGTGCGCTTTGCCTTCGAGCCTTGTATGGCTTCTAGGTATGTGGCCGGCGATTTATACTTATGCTTCATATCGGCGATGGCGGCATTGGCGCCCATGTAGCCGTCGGGATAGTAGGCAAGGTCACCTACGCCCATCAACACCACCGTATGCCCTGCATTGTGCATTCGCTGTGCTATAAAAATAGTGGTGTGGCCGGGTTGTTCTGTATTTACATCGTTTACTACGAATCCTATTGTCATGTCTATATATAAGTATTTGTTGGGATTAATTTTCCAGTAAGTTAAATACTGATATCCCTGCTTTTAGTTTTTCCAATTTGGGTTGCACGGCCGGGTCGGTAAGGTAGCGCGGCCGGATGGGTACTGGCCGCAGTACTTGGCGGTAGATGAGCTCTTGTACTATCGGAATGTATTCCTGCCGTATTTTGCCAATGAGGAGCGGTTCCAGTTCATGTCCTTCCTTGAGGTAATGCAACAGGTGCACGAGCCCACGCAGGTATACGGCGTCTTTGGTGAGTCCGCCGCCCCGGTGCACGCGCATGGCCACGTTAAAGGCCGTGTCGTCATTGAAACTATACTCTTCCTTAAGGCGGCAGAAGTTGTCGGTAAAACTGCAGCCTTTGGTAAGGTGATGCACCGCCACCACGCGGGCGGCCAATATGCGGAGCCGGTCTTGGTCTAGTCCCCCCACGAGGTACTCACTCAGCACAGCGAGTCCTTCCTGCAGCTCCTCGTAGCCCGGCACACCCACATAAAGCTGCTGCAGCGGCTGGGCTTTGCCGTTGAAGTAGGTGAGGATGTGCGTGCCCACTTCGTGCTGTATCAGCGCTTCAGCACGGTGACGCGGTATTTTGGCGTCGGTTCCGATGTTGAGTCTGCCCTTGGAAACGATCAGTCCCACAATGTCTTTGCGGATGTCCACGCCCGAGTCGAGTTTCGGGTACTGGCTTTTCAGAAAAGCGATTTCCTGCTCGGCCAATGCGGCAAATTCATCTACAGGTATAAGCGGCACGTTTTCGTCGCGCGTAGGCTCGGGTATAGCGGCCAGTATACCTTCGGCCACTTTCAGCAAATGCTCATCCACACCGCCAAACAGCTGCAGGCTGCTGTACAGAAAATGGGGCGTGTTGCGGTCGGCGAGCATGCTCAGGGTTTTGTCGAGCTCGTGGCGCTTGTCCCGGAACAGGAAAGCCAGCGTCGGGTCCTCCACCTTCTCGATGGGTATGTTGTAGAGTTTTCGCTTGAGCATGTCTGCGTCCACGGGCATCAGGCGGTAGTGAAAGTTGGGCGCGTGCTTGAACTTCTTTTTACGAAACTCCTCCCAAGCATCATCTGCGTTGATAGGCGTGATAAGCAACAGAAACCTGAACTGATCGCTAATGGCGGTAAGTTGCTTGTCGATGCGCCAGACGGCGGGCACCACGGCCTGCCTGCCCAGCGCCTGAAAGTGCTGCGGCTGATGCGAGGTCTGCACGCGCACAAAGTCGAACACGGCCTTTTTGATGGCGCTCGACACATGGGTGCGGAGCGTGCGTTGCAGCAAAGGGTATACCTGTCCGGAACTGGCTTGGCGGTAGATGGGCTTCAACTCAAGCCCGAGCATGAGCGCACTGTGCTGTTTAAGTTCTTCTTCGCTCATCAGACTGTTGGGTCCTTCCAGTAAGGCTTGGTTAGAGGCCGTAGCCACCGAAACGGGCAGGTTGCTGATCTTTATCTTAGCCAGCTCATCTTTGAGCGTGCGAATGGTGGCGGGCAGCGCCTGTTCCGGCCCCAATACCCGAAAAGTCGGGCTGTTAGCTGCGCTTATATCAGGAGCCGCAAATAGCTCGAGCACCATAAAAGCGCCAAACTCGTCGGCCATGGCTTTGACTATCTCGCTTATCAGTCGGCGCAGTTCGGGTGTCTGCTCTTCGCGGGCGATGATGTAAGCCGCCTCGGCTTTCACGAAGTCGGCGGTGGCATGGTCGGGCTGGCCAGCCGGGTGGCGGTAGAGCACCAGAAAGGGCAGCGGCCTGTCAATGTGCAGCAAGCCCCCATCGGGCAGCCGTCGGCGTACCTGCCGGCCACGCTTCAGACTCCGGACGATGCCTTTTATGAAAATGTCAGAAATGGTGTCGGTCATGGCGAGAGGGTTTTGCATACCTGTTCGCGCGCTGCCAATACAGGCTCTATCGTGCTTTGCAGCGCTTTTTTGATTTCCCGCAGCTGGGCTTCGTCAGGTTTGCCTGTCCACTCGTCCATAAAGAACTTCTTAAACTCGATTGAGATGACACAGGCGCGGTCGGGAAAAGTATCGTGAATCCAGCGCATGAAATGGCCGCCTTGGAATTTCACGTTCTCGCGCACATCGAGGTGGCGGCCTTGGTAGTCGTATTGCTGCAGGTTTTGGGTAAAGGCATCAACCACCGGCGCCCAGAGGGCACGGTTCATGTTTCCGGTGCCGAGGTTTACCTCGGGGTTTTCCTGCGGGTCGGCCTCTGGTCCGTCGGCGCCGTCGCGTCGGTGGTTGTAGGTATGCAGGTCATACACCACAATGCAGCCATGGCGGTCGACTATACCTTGCAGCATCTTTTTCACGGCGGCATAAAACTGGTCGTAGCAGGCCAATGATTCCTGTGCCAGCTCCTCGGGCAGTTCGTCTTTCCAGACGGTGAGGCCCCATGCGTCCTCGGGTTTGCGGTAGATGGCTTTCTCCCGCGGGCGATTCAGGTCCATTTCAAAGCGGGAGTTTAAACCAATGATCTGGTTATCGGTTATACTTACCCAGCCCGCCGTGAAAGGGTCTTCTTCGCGCATCCGCTCCTCTGAAGTGAGCGAAAAAAGGCTGCTGATGTTGTCACGCACGGTGTGGCCGTCGTGTATGGCGGTGGCGATTAGGGGGCTTTGGCCGGAAATGATGGTATAATAGGGTTGGAGCTGTTTTGTGTCAGGCATAAATACTTTTTAGGGATTTTTACCCGATATGTATACCTAAGGTTATTTTGTAAAAAGCTTAACACAAGATAGTTTGAAGATTGGTCTGAATTACATACATTTAAAACACTATAACAAAACAGTATATTACAAAGTATAGCTATATATTTATTGTTCTAATATCAATCTCAGATGCCTATGCGTCAGTTTTACAGAAATTCGATTATGGTGATTGCCATCTTCCTGCTAGCTGTGCTTATGCAATACCTTCGGGAAGGCGGTTTATACCTGCCTGAAGTGCTGTCCCTAGGCTTTTGGTATGCAATTGGATTGGTAGTAGCGGCACTGGTAGGCGGGGCGGCAGTGGCCTATACCCGCTGATTAGAAGAGCCTTCTGTATCTTGTAATATGAAGACTGTACCTTATCTTTACAAAGATTAAGGTACGTAGATGAAAAATGATTACGCAGTGGTGGCTTCGGGCAAAAACGACGAAGAACTGCTACAGATACTTGAAGAACACACAGAATACGAGCCCGCGGCCATATTGGCCGTCATTGCCGAAATTGAGAGAAGAAATATCCCCGTTCCGAATCTGGAACAAATAAAGCAAGAGACCCTGCAAGCCTTTGAACTGCAGGAAAAGCACATGAACCCGGAGACAAACTTGCCTGCTCCTACTTCCCTTACCGATAAGCTTAAAACTTTCTGGACACTTTTTGTGCCACAGCGGCACTACTTTGTCACGCCTATTCTCATTATTATCAACATCCTCATTTTTGTGGTACTAGTGCTGGCAGGCATGCACATGCTGTCTCCCGAAGGACAGGATCTGGTGGCTGTGGGCGCCAACTTCGGGCCTTATACCTTGACCGGGGAGTGGTGGCGACTGTTTACGTCCATGTTCTTACACATCGGCATCATCCACTTGCTGGTGAACATGTATGCGCTGGCCAGCATAGGCGGTGCATTGGAGCCTTTAGTAGGCCGCAAGCAGTTCATCATAGCTTATGTGCTGGCAGGTCTGGCCGGCAGCTTGGGCAGCCTGTGGTGGGACCAGTTCCGGATCAGCGCCGGAGCCTCGGGTGCTATTTTTGGCATGTTCGGCATGTTTATGACGCTGATGCTTTTGGAGCGGCAAATGAGCTGGCAGGAGAAGAAAGGCATCGTACTGAACCTATTGGGCGTTATCGCCTTCAATTTGCTGTTCGGCTTGCAGAGTGGCATCGACAATGCGGCCCATACCGGCGGTTTGGTGCTGGGCGTTGTGTACGGTGGCGTGCTGATGCTGCGCTCTGGCAGGTATTTCATACCCGGCTACGGTCTGCGCGGCAGCGTCGTGACGGTCGCTTTGATGCTGGGGGCTTTTGTAGGGCTATACCTACAGATCCCGACCGCCAAAGCCAAATACCTGACTGCCGTGGAACGTTTTGGCGAGCGTGAGGAAGTGGCCATGGGTGTGATGCAGGACATGGAGAAAACAGCTAGCCTTGCCAACGGAAATCAGTATATGAGTGGGCTGGAACAAGGTATAGGCCTTTGGGATGAAAGCATTAAAGAGCTGATCGCATTGCAAGAACTGCCGGACCTAGGTGAAAAGGAGGCCAAAGAGGTAGAGATACTGCTAAACTACACCCAATTGCGCAAAACCTCCTACCGGATGATGCGCGACGACATAAAGAGCAACCAGCCTTGGATGCATCCAAAGCAGCAACAGGTGCTGTGGGCCATTGGCACGTATGTGCAAGAACTGCAGGCGCTGCGGGAAGGCAAGGAGCTCGAGGAGAGTGCTACTGTAAACGAAATACCAGAATAAACCGCTATCATAACCCGATCAACCAATTTGAGGTAGTTATATAATCACTTAATCAAAACTTACCTACGTGCCTTACCAAGACGCTACCGGAATGCCGATGATCACCTGCCCGCACTGCGGGAAGGAAGTGCCCCATAAGAACCGCTGTCCCAATTGCGGACAGTATTTGCCGAAGCGTGAAAAGAAAAAATGGAAGATACCGAAGTTAACCCCAACGGAAATCTTTCTGGCCATATTGGGCTTTATTATGCTCATGGTGGGGCTGGTGGCGGTATAGCAAAACCTATGCGTACCCTGCGGCATCCGGTCTTTTTGGTCAGTGTAGTTCTGTTCCTCGTGAATCAGGCATTGGAGCAGACCGGCGTTTTTTTCCCGCTGCTCTTCAGCTACCTCGACGATCTATTGGCCATGCCTATCGTGCTCACCATCATATTGGCAGCCGAGCGCATCTACTTCCGGAAAGATGACTTCGTACTTCCCCTTGCTTGGATTTCAGGCGCTGTAGCGGCCTTCAGTGTTTTCTTTGAGCTGATACTCCCTCCGTTTTCCCAAAAACACACCGCCGACTGGCTCGATGTGGTGGCTTATGCTGTAGGGGCCGTTCTTTTTCACTTTACTGTCAATAGGCCTCTCTGTGTTTCAAACACACCTGCCAGATCTTAATAATACCTGAGATTTTTTTCAGGTCCCAAGCAACCATTCTGGAATTTTGGCATCTATTAGGTCAAAGGCTCTCCGGAAAGCCATATCTATCCACATCATCAAGATAAAACTATGAGCACCATCAAATTCTACAAAGGCATTCTTTCTGTTTTAGTACTGGCCCTGATGCTGGCAAACCTACCAGCGCTTGCGCAGCGCCAACACATTAAAGGCGAAGGAGAACTTGTATCTCAGAACAGAAATGCGTCTGGCTTTAAAGGTATCAACGTAAGTGGAGGTTTTGCGGTGGAACTCACGCAAGGCAACAATGAAGGCGTGCGCATCGAGGCGCAAGAGAACCTGCTCAACAGCATCCAAACGGAAGTGAAGAACGGCGTGCTCCACATCTATACCTCTGACAATATTTCCTCTACCAAAGGCATGAAAGCCTATATCACCATCAGAGAGTTGAACAGCGTGAGCATCAGCGGCGGCGTGAAAGTGGTGGGTAACTCCACCTTTAAGGCAAACAGCTTTGACTTGGATATGAGCGGAGGCTCGAAGGTGCAGCTTGCTATCGACACGAAAAAGCTGAAAGCCGACATGAGCGGCGCCAGTAAGGTGGAGCTCTCTGGTGTTGCTGACGAAGTGCGCATGGATATGTCAGGGGCCTCTAAAGTAGATGCCTCGGAATTGGAGTCCAAGCGTGTGCATGTGGAGGCGAGTGGTGCCAGCAATGTGAAGGTATTCGCGAGAAATGAACTGACCGTGAATGCTTCAGGTGCTACCAAAGTAGCTTACAAAGGCGACCCATCTATATCGTCAAATGTATCAGCAGCGGCCAAGATATCCAAAATGTAAGAGAATACATCGCATATAAATCAGAAAAGGGCAGCTTTATGGGCTGCCCTTTTCTGTTGTTTTTCACATGGAACCTCTGCTAACGCACCGGCACTGGCAGCACCGGCAGGCTGGTATGGCCTTGCGCATCGGTAGCCTGTACGGCAAAGAAGTAGTTGTCTTTGGAATAAGGCAGTGTTACGTTGGTCTCTTTCACGAAGAACTTCTTATCCCAAGTCTGGCTGCTGGTTTCGCGCATGAGGATGTAGTAACCAGCCGGTTTCTTGCCCTTGGTTGGGGCTTCCCACTTCAGGTCGGTTTTGTTAGTTAGGCCAGAGGTGATGACGCCCACTTTTTCGGGAGCATGCGGTGCCATACCTAGGTTTGCCATCGTAGCCAAGTTCACGGCGGTGTTCTTGCGCAGGTACTCGAAGTCCATAAATTCAACCAAGTCACCGTACTGCTTGCCGTTTTCTTTTCGCACGTCTTGGTGCTGGTGGTCAAAGTCCTCGTTCATCTCGCTCATGCGCACCGCCGCGAAGCCCTGCTGGTTGAACGGTGTTTGGTCGCCCCCACGCAGGAAACGATCGGGACGATAGCTCAACACGACTTCAAGCTGGTCTACGTATTGCTCGCCGGTCATTTTCATGTAGCGGGCTAGGTTGCGGCTCGGGCCGTCGTTTTCAGAGCCTAATGTACGGCGCAGGCGGGCCTGTTCTTCAGTTTCGTTAGATGGCGTTGCCTCGCTGAACACGCGCACGCGGGTATTGTCATGAATGCCCATTTCGGCAGAGTAGGAGTTGCCCACGATGTCGTTGTTGAGCACCGCCACGAGGTTCCAGCCTTCTTTTTTCACGCGCTCAGCCATGTGGCGGGAGCCGTACAGTCCTTGTTCTTCACCTTGGAAAGCAACGAACACAAGTGTAGCCGGAAACTGACGTGAAGCCATCACACGCGCCATTTCCATCACGATCGCTACGCCCGAGGCGTCATCGTTGGCGCCGGGAGCCTTGCTTTTAGCGTCCATTACATCAGTGGCACGAGAGTCTAGGTGGCCGCTCACGATGATGACACGGTCGTCGGTCGGGTCGGTGCCTTTGAGTGTGGCGACCACATTGGCCATCTCCACGTCCTGCGGAATGCGGCGGGCATCGCCTTTTACAGTATAGCGGTCCATCTCCACAGTCATGCGGCCGTTGGATGCTTTGGCATATTTCTCGAACTCGGCTTTCACCCACTCACGGGCAGCACCTATACCTCTTTTCTTGTCGGTAGTAGAACTTAAAGAATGGCGGGTCTCAAAGGAAACCATCTTGTCGACTAGTGCCCGCAGGTTCTCCGCAGATACTTCGCTGACCATTTTCTGAATCTCTTCGTCATGGGTAGTGGGTGCTTGTGCGGCAACTGTTTGGGTAAGGTATAGCCCTGCCAGCATGCAAAGCGCTAGCAGTCGGGTGAGTTTTGTCTTGTAAGTCATTTGTGTTAGGTGAGGTAAATTAGGTGCTTAATAGGTTAGAATGAGATTCTAAATATAAGCAGCAATCGGCAGGAATGAAAAACCGGTCTACAGGAAGGCCAGTTTACAGCGCTCGCCTTCCAGCCTGTGCAGCTCTTGTTCCACAGTAAGCACATTCTTGGCCTCATTGAATTCTGATTGGTAGCGCTGTGCCAGTTCGCGGCGCTTTAGAGCCTCCAGAAAGCGGCGGGCATCAGCGCGATCTTCTAAAATAAGACCGGGTACCTGAGTAGGTTTGTCATCGTCGCCTTTGGCCACCATGGTAAAGTAGGAGGTATTGGTATGCTTCACGATACCTGTTTTCACATTCTCAGCGATCACTTTTATGCCTACCATCAGCGAAGTATTGCCCACGTAGTTCACCGATGCCATGAGGGATATCAGTTCGCCCACCTCCACCGGTTGCAGGAAATGCACGCCATCCACCGTCACCGTCACGCAGTAGTTTCCGGCATGTTTGGCGGAGCAGGCATAGGCCACTTTGTCCATGAGCGAGAGCAGGATGCCCCCGTGTATCTTGCCTCCGAAGTTGGCATAGCTCGGGATCATGAGCTCGGTGAGGGTGGTGCGGGAGTAGGAAACGGGTCGGAATGCGGGTATAGCCATGTTGAGTTTTAAGTGTTCAGGAAGTGTTCAGGCAGGTATACGGGGCTATACCTTACATCGGATATATAGCGCCTGAAACAAGACAGGTATAGCGGTTACAAAAACACCACTTCCTTCACTACCTCATCGCCCATGGCTTTGTTGAGTAGCTCCACCACCTTACTCTTCGACATATTGAGCTCGTGCTTGAGCGGGGCAGAGGTGAGGCGCACAAACAGCTTCTGATCCCGGAAGTATAGCTCCTTGGTTTTCATGGCAATGGGTTTGCCCATGATCTGCTCCCAGCGCTGCACCAGATCCACCTCATTAAGCTTGCCCTGCAGCCGATAAGCCTTCAGCAACCCTTTGATGCTGTCACCGATGGTCTGCACGTCAGCCTTTCGCTTCGCAATCTCCTCTTTCTTTTTGTAGTAGCGCACGGGGGGTGGTTTTGTATGAGTGAAATGGAGTGCAAATTAGTGAATTTGAAGTAGGTACTCCATAATGACTTAGGCAAAAGCTATATTTTATTTAAGCTCAATCAGCTGGTCAGATAGATAACGAATAATGAATACCTTATGGAATTGACTCACAAATTCATTTTGCTCAAATGATTCAATACCATCATACCACGAATTAGGGATAATTCCCTCTGCAATCACAAGTATAGCCTTATCTACTTTATTGAGATACCTTTTCATTTTTCGCTCCTTTGTCCTGATGACATTAAGAATTTCTCTTTTTGTAAGATTAGGTACAAGTTTTCCCTTTGCTGAGAACCAACAATCGGCGACAACATTTGGAGAGTAATAGCCACTTACACGTATGAGCTCTTTAGGTAGGTTTTGTCGTAAATGAAATGAAAAATATTCGTCAAGATTTCTTCCGTAAACTTCACGCTCTACTATTTCGCAAATATGGTCAGAAAGCCCATGTCTTTGTTTCTCATCAAGAATCAAATTATTAGTAAAAGCAATGCTTATGTGTAACGATAGGCCAACTCGCGTTGAGAACAAATTCCGAGCATTTTCTAAAATCAAATCTTCAGTGGCGTGCTTTTGAGCTGGAGGGAACTTGTCATTAAGCCCTTTTTCATTATGAATCTGAGTGATTTCTACAGCAATGGATTCTGCATCAGTTTCAATAATGAAATCAGGAGGCTCAGGTCTGCTTACTTTACCTTCAGGAATTTCAGGATATAGTTCTTTTAGCTTGTTGAAAAAGTGTTCCTCTATTTCATGTTTGCTTTTCATAGACCAATTTATCTCTATAAATAGAGTAACAATTTAAAAATTAAGCAATTAGACCAACCGCCCCTTCCTTCACTTCAAATCTACGAATCTGCTCCGATAGGTTCTCCAGAATCTTATCCGTCCGCTCCAAGTGGGTATCCGTCAAGAAGATCTGGCCGAAGGTATGGGCGGCGACCATTTGCATGAGCTTAGTGATGCGCTTCTCGTCGAGGCGGTCGAAGATGTCGTCGAGGAGGAGGAGGGGCTTGTGGTGCTGGCGCTCGTCCATGACCTCGAAGTGCGCTAGCTTCAGGGCGATCACGTAGCTCTTCTGCTGGCCTTGTGAGCCGAAGTTCTTCACGGGGTTGCCGTCCATCAGAAACACGAAGTCATCTTTGTGCGTGCCGACGGTGGTGCGCTGCAGGGCGCGGTCCTTCTGCTCGGCCTGTTCCAGCAGATGGGCAAAGTTGGCGCCGGGCAGCTGGCTTTTGTAGGTGAGTGTCACGGTTTCGCTGCTGTCCGATATGTGGCGGTAATGTTTTTGGAACACCGGCTCAAAACTCTCCAAAAAAGCCATACGCTCTTGCGCCAGCTGCTCACCCAGCGGCACGAGCTGCTCGTTGAGGATGTGCAGGTAGTCGCGGTCGAAGTAGCGGCGCTCGGCAAACTGCTTGAGCAGCGAGTTGCGCTGCTTGAGTATGTAATTGTACTGGATCAGCTGCTCCAGATAGGTATGGTTGAGCTGCGAAATCAGGCTGTCGAAGTACTTGCGGCGCTCCTCGCTGCCTTCCCGGATCAAATCTGTGTCGTAAGGCGAGATCAGCACGACCGGGAAACGGCCGATGTGGTCGCTCATTTTCTCATACGCCACTTTGTTGTGGACCACCGTCTTCTTTTGGCCCTGTTTCAGGCTGCAGGTCACGGTGTGCTTCTCACTATCAATCTTAAAGCGCCCTTTCACCATAAAATACTCTTCGCCCTGTTTGATGTTGAGGGCGTCGGAGCTGTTGAAGGCGCTGCGCGTCATGGAGAGATAGTGGATGGCGTCGAGGAGGTTGGTTTTGCCGCTGCCATTGTCGCCGATAAAGCAATTGATGTGCGGCGAGAAACTAATGTTAGCTTCGTCGTAGTTCTTGAAAAACAGCAGACTTAGATTTTCGAGGAGCATTAGTTTCTTCTTTGATTACTTTTTCCTTAATTTCGCATGCTAAAATCCGTCAGTAAGCTGATTTGCCGTCCATTGCGGGCCGAATCTCGCTAAAAAAGCTGTACGGACAACAATAACGATACACAAATACCCATGGCTGATACGAAAGAAAAGGCAAAAGCGAAGTCGCAGAAAGCAAAGGTACAGGCTGAACCAACATTTTCAAAAGAGACTTACATGTGGTGGTACGAGTCGATGAAACTCATCCGCCGCTTCGAAGAAAAAACGGGCCAGCTCTATGGCCAGCAGAAAATTAAAGGCTTTTGCCACCTTTACATCGGCCAAGAAGCCTGTGTGGCAGGTGCTGTAACAGCCCTCGAGAAAGGCGATAAGTGGATCACCGCTTACCGCGACCACGCGCATCCATTGGCCCTTGGCACATCGCCGGGCGCAGTAATGGCCGAAATGTTCGCCAAGTCTACCGGTTGCTCTAAAGGCAAAGGCGGCTCGATGCACATGTTCGACAAAGAAGTAAACTTCGTAGGCGGACACGGTATCGTAGGCGGACAGATTCCACTGGGTGCTGGTTTGGCCTTCGCTGAGAAGTATAACAAGACAGGCAAACTGTGCATCTGCTACATGGGTGACGGTGCGGTGCGTCAGGGTGCATTCCACGAGGCCCTGAACATGGCCATGACTTGGAAACTGCCTGTGATCTTCGTTATCGAGAACAACGGTTACGCGATGGGTACCTCTGTAACGCGTACCTCTAACGTGAACGACCTTTACAAGCTGGGCCATGCTTACGAAATGCCATCGGAGCCAGTAGAGGCGATGAGCGTAGAGAACGTGCACAACGCCGTAGCGAAAGCCGCTGAGCGTGCCCGTGCCGGCGAGGGACCTACTTTGCTCGAGTTCAAGACTTACCGCTACAAAGGCCACTCTATGTCTGACCCTGCCAAGTATAGAACAAAAGAAGAACTGGAAGACTATAAAGGCCGCGACTCGATAGAATCTGTAAAAGCGACTATCTTGAAAAACGGTTGGGCGACGGAAGAAGAACTGGACGAGATCGACGAGAAACAGAAGCAGATCGTGGCCGAGGCCGTGAAATTTGCCGAGGAGTCTCCATATCCGGATCCGTCTGAGCTGTACACTGACATTTACGTGGAGCCGGACTATCCATACATAATGGACTAAATTTTAAATAATTAAGGATTAGGAATTAAAAAACATAAATTTGATGTTCTGATCTTAATGAGATTTGGAACGAATCGCTTTTAATTTCTATTTTTGAGTTCTTATTTCAATTAAACTAATGGCAAAAGAGACAGTAAAGAAGCACAGCGAGTTTGAGGAGCTGGTAGAGAATCCGGATGCGTTGGCAGAGCGCCTGACAACAGGTTCTGAGGATTTCGTGAAGAAAAACAAAACCAAGCTACTCGGTGTGTTTGCCGCCATTGCCGCTATCATCGTTGCAGGTTTCCTATACTACAACCACCGCACTACCCAGAGCCAAGAGGCACAAGAGGCAATGTTCCAAGCGGTGTATTACTTTGAGGCTGACTCGCTGAACAAAGCCTTGAACGGTGACGGACAGTATGACGGTCTGTTGAAAATTGCTGACGAGTATAGCGGAACGGATGCCGGTAACTTGGCAAACTTCTATGCTGGCGTCGCTTTGCTAAAGCAGGGTAGCTTTGCGGAGGCGCAGTCTCACTTGGAGGAATTCGAGTCTGAGGACTTCCTGATGCAGGCGCGTGCTTACAGCCTAACAGGAGATGCACTTTCTGAGCAGGGTAAGTATAAAGAAGCGGCCGATATGTATAACAAAGCCGCTACCCACAATAGCAACCAATACTTCTCGCCACAATACCTGATGAAGGCCGGTGTAGCTTACGAAGCCGCTAACGACTTCCAAGCAGCTGCCAACACGTACGATAAGATCATCAAAGACTTTGTAACAGCAGCTGAAGTAACGGAAGCCAAGAAGTATAAGGCTCGTGCAGAGGCTCTTGCAGGTACAGCTAACTAAGAATTTTTAGGCGAATGCCTAGTCATTAAAAGCGCTTTTGTCTACTCGGCAAAAGCGCTTCTTTTTTTAATATGTTTGAGGTCACGAAAATAGATTTAGCTCTGTGAGCCAAACAATCAACAATGTAACAATCAACAATTTAACATGGCGACTTCCTTAAAAAACCTGAACGACTACAAGAAAGAAGGCTTCGGCGATATCTCAGAAAAGAAATTTGGCATTGTAGTGGCCGACTGGCACAGTGACATTACCGATGTGCTGTGCGCCGGGGCTATCGACACACTGTTGGAGCATGGCGCTAAGAAAGAGAACATTTTCCGCAACACCGTGCCGGGAAGTTTCGAGCTAACCTTAGGAGCGCAGTTTCTGGCGCTGCAGGAGGAGATAGACGCTGTTATCTGTATCGGGGTGGTCATCAAAGGGGACACGAAGCATGACGACTACATCAACCACGCGGTAGCCAATGGTCTAACCAATGTGTCACTGAAGTTCAATAAGCCGGTTTCGTTTGGCCTAGTAACCACTAACAACCTAGAGCAGGCGTTGGATAGAGCAGGAGGTAAGCATGGCAACAAAGGTGTGGAAGCGGCTGCGGCGGCAATACATATGCTTAGCTTCTAGGTAAAAGTCAGCCTTGGGGTACTATCCGTTGTTGTATGGTATAAAAAAGAGTCGGCCCCTTTTGGAGCCGACTCTTTTTTTATTAGTATAGATTATGCTATACTAGAATTTAAGACCAAGAGCTATACCTGTACGGATACCGAAACCACCGAATGCACCGGTTTCGAATTGCTCCTCTGTAGAGCCGTCTTTTGCTTTTATGTTGCCGTGGTTGTAGTTAGGGCCGAAGAAAGTGTCTAGCACGATACGATCCGCAAATACCCACTGCTTGCCTATGAGAAGTCCACCACCAATCGTGTTGTAAGAGGCTTCTGCTGTGGTTGTTTCGCCTTCGTTTTCGCTTGACCAGTCGCTATACTCTGACTTAAGATTGAAAGACTGGTAGCGCAGGAATGGGGCTAAATAGAATCCTTCTGGAGCCTGCTTAGAGCTTGACAAATACTTGCGGAACTCGGGCGTAACACCAAAGCCGCTGAATTTTGTTTCGCCAATGCTAAAGCCTGTATAGAAAAGGCCCAACTGTAAGCTCTTGTCATCAGCAATAGTGCGCTCGTAAAAGAAGGAGCCTGTGCTAACAACCGGGCTTAAAACATTTACTTTTACAATGTTGCTCTGTGCCTGTGCAGCACCCATGGTCATAGCAAAAAATGCTGCGGCCATTACTAATACTTTTTTCATGCTTGGAAAAATTAATAAAGGTTGGATTTGATAAATAATTGTACTCAAATATATATATTAAAATCAATATATATGCACCTCTATATATTCTTTGAAAAGTTTTTAAATGGACTTTCCAAGCTTGATGAATCGGGTTCTAAGCAGGAAAGGTATAGAGAGCTATGCCATACCTGTTAAAAAGTTAAAGCCTGCCCGCTAGGGGCAGGCTTTAACTTTCCTGCAATTGCACAAAATAATAAAAATTTAACCTATGCTGAGGCTGGAGGAAATGATGCCTAGAAGTTGTAGCCCAGTGTTATACCCGGTCTAAGACCGAAGCCCCCGCCCAAAATCATGTCGCCAATTATACCTGCGTCAAAGTCTTCTTCTGTGCCGACATTCACTTTCAGGTTGCCACCATTGTAACCAGCACCCAAAAAAGCGTCGAGCGTAAAGCCGCTGTTAAAGATCCATTGGTTACCAATAGCCACACCGGCACCAATAGGTGCATACGTCGCGCTGTATTCACGAGTGTTGCCTTCCTCGTCTTGCTTCTCCACTGTCAGCTTAAAGTTTTGAATGCGGCCATAGCCAGCCACATAAGGCCCCATGGGCGCCACTTTGTTTTCAGAAAAGTAATAACGTACCTCTGGCGTAAAACCATAACCCTTGAATTTGACATTCGAAATGGAAACTCCAGTCGTAAAGGCCCCTAGCTGAGCGCTTATATTGTCAGTTACAGCATACTCCAGAAAGCCCGACCCCGTGAGGGCAAAGGCGCTGAGTGGATTCACTTTAATAACAGCTCGCTTAGGCTGTTGCGCCTGAGCCTGAGTTTCTTGTAAAGGCCCCATCAAAAATGCCGCAGCGGCAACGGTGAGAAGTATTTTGTTTTTCATAAGTGTAAGCGAATTTTCTTAGTAGTCGGTCTAGCCAATAGGCCATGGTTGCCTAGTAGCAACTTCCATTCCAAGCTTGCAGAAGGTTTGAAAGAAGTTGAGAATGACAAAATTAAAATTAAAATAAAGAAGGCGGGTAGTAAATTATAGATATAACTTCTATTTTTGCACGAAATTTAGCTTAAATAATAACCTGAACATCAGAGTGGTTCGGTTTTTGGGTTTAAAATTTCAGCTTTAAACTAAATCTACCCCGTCGCTGTTGATAGGCACGAGCGCAAAGCTCCATACGGGGACGGTTTTTTTAGCTTGCGAGACAAAAAACTATAACCTAGTTCTAAGATAGTATCATGAATACAAACGAAGAGAAACAACGGTATTCCCGTGAGGAATTGGCAGAATTTGAAGCAATCATTCAAGAGAAGCTGAACAATGCGCGTAAGGAAGTATCGTTTATCAAAGAAACCCTGAGCCGCAAAAACGACTCGGGCACTGATAACACAGCTTCTCCAACCAAAGTGTTGGAAGACGGAGCAGACACAGCCGAGAAGGAAAGCCTGAACCAGCTGGCATCGCGTCAGATGAAGTTCATCCAGCAGTTGGAGAATGCGCTTATCCGCATCAAAAACGGCACTTACGGTGTCTGCATCGTAACGGGTAAGCTGATCCCGAAAGAGAGACTGCGTGCCGTGCCGCATACACAGCATACCATCGAAGCCAAGCTTCAGCGTAAAGACTAGTAAATTTATACTTTGAATATACTGCAGAACCATATTCAGGCACTGGTTTTTTGTGCCCAATCGCCCATAAGCATCGAAGAGATTCAGCGCTGCCTCACGGAGTCGCTGCAAATGGAGGTGCTGGTAAGCGACGTGCTGGAAGCCGTTGAGAGCATCAACGAGCAGCTGACCGGAGCTGGTTTTGCCTTTCAGATATATGCTATCGGGGGCGGGTATCAATTCCTGACCAAGCCTGAATATCAGGAGACGGTGAGCACCTACCTGAAACACAAGTCAAAAAAGAAATTGTCAGCGTCTTCTCTGGAGACGCTGGCAATTATTGCCTACAAGCAGCCGATTACCCGCTCGGCCCTAGAGCAGATTCGTGGCGTGGGCTGTGACTACGCCATTCACAAATTGTTAGAGAAAGAACTTATCGAGATCAAGGGTAAAGCCGAGACCATTGGGAGACCCGTCCTGTACGGCACGTCTCAGAAATTCATGGACTACTTCGGTATTAACCACATCAAGGACCTTCCGCAGCTTAAGGACTTCGCCTCAGAAGAGAACATGATCGGCGAGGTGGCTGATTAGCGAACACCCCATCACTTATTAGAGTATACAATTCATATATACTGCACACACAGGTACAGTAGCGATACTGCATCATTAATATTTAGAAAATGGCAACAGAAAACGAAAGACCATCCCGCGACAACGACGGCGAAGGCAGAAGATCATCTGACAGAAACGAGTCAGGCAGGCCGTATAACGACCGCGGCGAAAAGAAGATTTTTAACAGAAGAGATAAAGGCGAAGGAAGAGATGGCGGAGAGCGCCGCTCTTACGGAAACGATAGAAGAGAAGACCGCGGAGACCGCAAACCATACGGCGACCGCCGTGAAGGGGGCGAGCGTCGCAGCTTCGGAGGCGACAGGGAGCGCCGCGAAGGCGGTGAGAGAAAGCCTTACGGAGATCGCAGAGAGGGCGGCGAAGGCCGTTCTTTCGGGGGAGATCGCAGAGAAGGCGGTGAAAGGCGCTCTTTCGGCGGCGACCGCGATCGCAAGCCTTACGGTGATAGAAGAGAGGGTGGCGAACGCCGCTCTTTTGGAGGGGACCGTGAGCGTAAGTCTTATGGCGACCGCAACGAAGGTGGCGAACGCAGATCATATGGTGATCGTCGCGAAGGCGGCGAACGCAAAGAAGGCGGTGAGCGTCGCTTCGACTCTGAGCGTGGCGAAAGAAAATCTTTCGGTAGCGACAGAAGAGAAGGTGGTGAGCGCCGTTCGTTCGGTGAAAACCGCGAAGAAAGAGGTGAGCGTCGTTCCTATGGCAACGACCGTCGTGAAGGCGGAGAACGTCGTTCATTCGGTGGTGACAGAGAGCGTAAACCTTATGGTGATCGCCGTGAAGGAGGTGACAGAGAACGTAAACCATACGGCGACCGTCGCGAAGGCGGAGAAAGAAAGTCATATGGAGATCGCAGAGAGGGCGGCGAAAGACGCTCATTTGGGGGTGATAGAAGAGAAGAAGGCGGAGAGCGCAGACCTTACGGCGATCGTCGTGAAGGTGGCGAGCGTAAATCTTTCGACCGCAAAGACAAATTCAGCAAAGGTGGTGAAGAGCGCCGGGGCCGTAGCTTCGACCGCAGCTCCGATTCAGAACATAACCCGGAGACGCCCAACTACGACCTGCGCCGCTACAAAGACAATCCGCGCATCAAGAAAACCAACCGCAAAGGCGAAGATGAGGACGGATCTATCCGTCTGAACCGTTACATCGCCAATGCAGGTGTGTGTTCCCGTCGTGAGGCGGATGAACTGATCCTGTCAGGCGAGATCAAGGTAAATGGTGAAGCAGTAACCGAAATGGGCTTCAAAGTTCAGCCTTCTGATACCGTGACCTACGGTAAGAAAGTGCTGAGCCGCGAGAAGATGGTATACGTGCTCCTTAACAAACCGAAAGACTTTATCACGACGACAGAAGATCCAGAAGGTCGCAAAACGGTGATGAGCTTGGTAGAGAAGGCCTCGAAAGAGCGTATCTTCCCGGTTGGCCGCCTTGACCGTAACACCACAGGTCTGTTGCTGTTCACCAACGACGGTGAGTTGGCCCAGAAGCTGACGCACCCTTCCAATGAGATAAAGAAAATCTATCAGGTAGAGTTGGACAAGCCAATCACCAAAGACGATTTCCAGAAAGTAGTGGAAGGCGTGGAGTTGGAAGACGGCAAAGCGATGGTAGACGACGTGGCCATGCTGGGTGACTCCAAGAAGTTCCTCGGACTGGAGATCCACATCGGTCGTAACCGCATCGTGCGCCGCATATTTGAGCACTTAGGTTATGAAGTAGTAACACTAGATCGTGTACAGTATGCCGGCCTTACTAAAAAAGACCTGCCGCGCAGCGAGTGGCGTTACCTCTCCGAAAAAGAAGTGATTCGTCTGAAATACTTCATGTAAGCACATGCGCAGCATCGTCCTTGACATAGGCAATACGGGGGGCAAATACGGTATCTTCGAAAAGGATGCGCTTGTCTCGCAAGGTAATTTCAAAGAACAGGAGGGGCTGCCGCAACAAGTGGCGGCCCAATCCTTTGATCATGCCATTATTGCCTCAGTGAGCGGTGGCGCAGTAGAACATATTAAAGCAGGGCTGTCAGTGTCCGGAAGCATCATTGAGCTTTCAGCACAGACAGCCCTGCCTGTTTCTAACGATTACAAAACGCCTGAGACGCTGGGCGCGGATCGTATCGCGGCGGCTGTGGCGGCAAATTATTTCTTCCCGGACCGCAATTGCCTAACCATCGATGCAGGCACAGCCATCACTTACGACTTTATTAATGCACAAGGGCATTACCAAGGTGGAGGTATAGCACCCGGCATCCAGATGAAATTCAAAGCACTGCATAATTTTACTGGGCGCCTTCCGTTAGTACAAGGAATTAAAGAAAACTTCCCCCTAGTCGGGCAAACTACGCAAGAGTCGCTGGAAAGCGGCGTTCTGGCCGGAACAGTGGCAGAAGTGGAGGGTATAATCCAAGCTTACAGGCAAAAAACAGATCATCTGGTGGTTATACTTTGCGGGGGAGACGCAGGATTTTTTGAAAGTAACATAAAACACCCCATCTTTGTAATTCCTGAACTGGTCCTGATTGGGCTTCAAAGAATATTAAAACATAATGTATAAAACGCTCCGTTTACTTTTTTGCGCATCCATTCTGTGCCTAGCACAGGGCGTGCAGGCGCAAAGCATTGGTAACTCGCCGTACTCCCGCTATGGTCTGGGGGAACTCAACACAAACTTAGGCAACATAAGAACGGCAGGTATGGGCGATGTAGGCGTGAGCGCGGGTAGCAGTCTGCATTCGAATACAGCTAACCCAGCTTTGCTATACTATAACAGCATCACCATTTTTGATGTAGGAGTAGCGGGCAAATACAAGACACTCAAAAACGCGGAGCAGTCGCAGCGCGATGGCGATGCCAACCTCAGCTACCTGACGCTGGGCGTACCGATTTCTAAGCGTTGGAGTTCCGTTATAAGTCTGCGCCCTTACAGCGCCGTAGACTACACTATCAGAAATTCAGGGTCTTTGCCCAACCGACCGGAGGCTATTGTGATCAACGAGTACAGCGGAGAAGGCGGTATATCTGAGATCTATTTTGGACACGGTTTTAGGTTGGCAGATGGCCTGACGATCGGTGCGAGCGCTTCTTATCTTTTCGGTACTATTTCGCAAGAGTCATCCTCCATCGTGGCAGATACCTCGATCAGTAACACATCTTTGGAGCGTGTGGCATTTGTAGAGCGCACCCGCTACACCGATTTCCTGTTCAGAACAGGCGCAAACTACCGCAGAAAGATAGCGGACAAGGCATTCTTAAGTGCCGGCGCTGTCTATACGTTGGGTACAGACTTAACTACGAAGCGCAAAACCTCTTATGAGCGCCGCACCCTTGATGACAGGTTAACGGATGCGCCGATGCTTCCTGATAGCGTCGAGAGCTCTGTGAATCTGCCGCCAAGCCTTCAGTTTGCGCTGGGGTACGACAATGGCTCAAACCTAACGATCGGAGCAGAGTTCATGACCCAAGATTGGTCTGATTACCGCAACGTAGATGGAGAGCAGGAGCTTGGGCAGAGCTACAAAGTAGGTCTGGGAGCCGAGTATACGCCAAACGCCAATGCCATCAACAGCTATTTTAAGCGCATTACTTATCGTGCAGGCGTCCGCTACGCCCAAAGCCCATACGTGATCAACGGTCAGCACATAAATGATATGGCTGTGACGGGTGGTATGACATTCCCGATTGGCCGAGGCAGTTACTTTGAGCCGCCTTACCAACTGAACCTGATGTTCGGTTACGGTAAAAGAGGCACAACGGACAGTGGGCTTATCGCTGAAAACTACCTGCAATTCGGCGCAGGTGTGACAATAAACACCCGCTGGTTCGTAAAACGCAGAATAGAATAAACTAATCTGGCTATAAAAGCATTATTAAAACAGGCCGTACTAGTTGCGGTCTTTTTTAATTTATTAACTTCAATTCGAAAAGTACTCAGTGACATGCCGAAATCTTTTATTTCAGTGCTGATAGCCACGCTCGCCTTGCTAACCCTAGGCTGCGGGAAGGACCTGAAAGACCCGGATCAGGAAAAGAAACACATAGGACCTTTCAGGGAGACAGCCAATGTGCTTACGCTTTATAGCGACTCGGCCAAAGTGCTCATCAGGCTGCAGGCTCCCATGCAAGAGGATTACGAGAATGGCGACGTCATTTTCTCGGACGGCATTGATGTGGAGTTCTATGAGGAGGGGGGAGCAGTGACCTCTACGCTGCGAGCCAACTATGGTAAGCAGGAGCGCAACAAGGACCTTTACCTCGTGCGTGGCAACGTAATAGTGGAGAACCTGCAGAAAAAAGAAAAGCTCGAAACCGAAGAACTTTACTGGAACAAAGCAAAGGCGGAAATTTATACCGATAAATTCGTGAAGATCACCACGCCCGAAGAGATTCTGATGGGCCACGGCCTGCAGGCGAACCAAGATTTTTCTATTTACAAGATCAAAAAAGTGACAGGCGTTTTCAGCCTGAAGGAATAATGAACCAAAAACTGGTTAATACTATTTTACTGTCGTTGGCTTTTGTAGCCATGGTCATTGGTGTGCACAGGAGCATACAGGAGTCCGATATTGCAGGCAATTACTGGATCTACATGATCGGTTTTATGCTGTACATCGTGTACCATTATCGCAAGAAGAAACAGACTGAGTAGTCTGTAACACCCTATGATAGACCCCGACCAGATACTGTTGCTGTTTTTCGCGCTTTTGGCCTGTGCTTTTTTCTCAGGTATAGAGATCGCTTTCATGGCCGCCAATAAGCTGCAGATCGAGCTCGACGAGAAAAACAATGTGCTGTCCGGTCGCATTTTAACGCACCTGTTGCAGCACCCTTCCCGCCTCATGGGCACAGCCCTGATCGGCTATGTGATCTCTCTTGTGCTTTATGGTTTTGTGATAGCAGGTATACTGCATACCCTGCTGCAGACTTATCTGCCGGAGTCTTTGCAATTGGCTCCGTTTATACTGGTGCTGCAGGTGCTGGTGGCATCGGTTATCGTGTTGCTCACCGCTGAGTTTCTTCCCCGCAGCCTGTTTGCCATTAACCCCAACCGCATGCTGGACGTGCTGGCAGTGCCCATCCTGCTGTTCCATTACCTGCTATACCCGGTGGTGTTTTTGTTAGTGGGCTTGAGCAAGTGGATTGCCGAGCGGATACTCAAAATCGAGTTTTCAGATGAGCATCCCGTGTTCGGCATCACAGACTTGAACGCCTACATCAAAAACAGGCTATACCATCCGGTAGAGGAGGGGGCACCGGAAGTCGACCAAGAGATATTCCATAATGCGCTCGAGTTTAAAAAAGTGCGTGTAAAGGAGTGCATGGTACCCCGCACCGAGGTGGAGGCCGTGGAAGTGAATGAGCCGGTAGAGGTACTGCGTGATACCTTTATCAACACAGGGCATTCTAAGATACTGGTATACGAAGACAGTATTGACAACATAATCGGTTACTGCCACCAGTTGGCCATGTTCCAGCAGCCACGCCAGATTCGCGAGATCCTGTCGCCGGTAAGTCTGGTGCCGGAGAGTATGCTGGCCAGTGAGCTGTTTTTGCGCTTCGGCACCGAGCACCGTACCGTAGCCGTGGTCGTGGATGAGTTCGGCGGCACATCCGGCATTGTGACGGTAGAAGACGTGATTGAGGAGATTGTGGGCGAGATACAGGATGAGTATGACTACGAGGCTTTGCTCGAGCAAGTGTTCCCGGCCAAGAACCTATACCTGCTCAGCGCCCGCCACGAGATAGACTACCTCAACGACAAATACGACTTGAACCTGCCCGAGGGCGACTACGAGACGTTGGGCGGACTTATCTTCTCGGTGTTGGGAGAGATACCCAAGGCCGGCGATGTGGTGGAGATGCCGCCGTTTGCCATTACCATCCTGTCAATGGATGACAACCGCATCAACGCCGTGAAGCTCTTTAAAAACCCAGATTTACAGGCAGATGGCGTATTTTAAACAGAAGCGCACAAAATTTTGAATTTTTACACGATTACCCTTATTTTGCAGTTCCTTTATCATTTGTATAACACATGGCATTAATTAACAAGATTAGAGAAAAGTCGGGTTGGGCTGTTGGCGCTATCGCCATCGGACTTGGCGTATTTGTAGTAGGCGGCGACCTATTAGGGCCAAACTCAAGACTTTTAGGTAACGATACTACTACCGTAGGCGAAATAGCCGGTGAGAAAATTGATTACCAGCGCTTCGATATGGTGTTCCAGCAGATCAAAGCCCAGTATGAAGGACAGGTACAGCGCGCTGCTACCGAGAGCGAAATGGCGATGATGCGCGAGCAGGCTTGGAACCAGCTAATCTTCCAGATTGCCTTGCAGAAAGAATATGACCGTCTTGGCATTGAGGTGACAGATGAGGAACTGGCTGACATGGTGCAGGGTAACAACATCCACCCATCCGTTCGTCAGGCATTCTCTAACCCACAGACAGGCGAGTTTGACCGCAACCAAGTAACGCAATACCTGCAGAACCTCGACCAGATGGGCGCCCGCCCTATGTGGGTTAACTTCGAGCAGGGTATTCATAGCGACCGTATCCAGACAAAATACAGCAACCTGCTTAGCAAGTCTGTGTACGTAACAGCGGCTGAAGCCAAAAAGCATTTCGAAGCACAGAACACACTGGCCAATATGAAAGTGTTGTATGTGCCTTACGTCTCTGTTGCTGACTCTGCCGTAAAGGTGACAGACGCGCAACTAAAGGACTACTTTGAACGCAACAAAGAGCTTTACAAAGTAGAAGACGGGCGCTCAATGGAGTTCGTGACCATTCCGGTTGCAGCTTCAACAGAAGACATCAACTATTTCCAAGATGAGCTGAAGCAGTTGACAGAGCAGTTCGCTGCCGCTACAAACGATTCGGCTTTTGTGAACACAAATTCAGACCTTCCTTACGACGGCACTTACCTGCACACGGCCGAGCTGCCTGAGAAACTGCACGGGCAGCTTCCTTTGGAAGAAGGCAAGGTATACGGCCCTTACAGCGAAGGCGACACACACGCTATGTTCAAGGTAATGGACATCAAGGACGGCAGTGTAAATACTGCGCGTGCGAGCCACATCCTGATCAAGCCTGAGAACGACTCGCCAGAAGCGAAAGCTGCTGCGCTTGCCAAGGCAAAAGATTTGCTGGCTCAGATTAAAGGTGGTGCTGACTTCGCGGCTTTGGCTGCGCAGCACGGTACGGACGGAACAGCCGCTGTAGGCGGTGACCTCGGTTACTTCACAGAAGGCCGTATGGTGCCGGCTTTCGAGAAAGCCGTGTTTGGTGCCACTGCCGAAGGCCTACTGCCTGCCCCTGTGGAAACAGAGTATGGCTACCACATCATTAAAATTACGGCTCCTAAGTCGAAGAGAACTTACAAACTGGCCGCTGTGCACCGCTCTTTGGAAGCCAGCGAAACAAGCCGTGACCAAGCTTATGCCATAGCCGACGAACTGGCAGGCACTAGTGGTAGCCTTGAAGAGTTCAGAGCAAACGTGAAAAAGAATGAAGCTCTAACACCTGAGCAAGCTGATAATGTAGGCAAGAACAACGTGTTGGTAGGTAACCTGAGCAACGCCCGTGAACTGGTGCGCTGGGCCTATGCCAACGACAGATCAGTTGGGGATGTATCGCCAGTGTTTGAGATCAATGACAACTACGTAGTGGCAGCCCTTACTGGTGAGCGCGAGAAAGGCTATGCGAAACTAGAGGATGTAAAAGAAGAGGTAACAGCCGCCGTTCGTAATGAAGTGAAGGCACAGCAGATCATCGCGAAGCTGAAAGGCGCTAGCGGTTCGTTGGATCAGATCGCCGCAAACTACGGTCCTGATGCCATCATCAGAGAAGCTGAGGAAGTATCGCTTGCTTCTGGTGCCTTACCGGGTCTTGGACTGGAGCCAGTGGCTATCGGCAAGGCCTTCGGTTTGAAGCCGGGCAGCCGCACAGCGCCAATCGAAGGACAGGGCGGTGTGGTTGTGGTAGAACTGCTGCAACTGACGCAGGCTCCGGAAGTACAGGACCTGTCTGGTGTGAAAGCACAGCTGGCCAACACGCGCTCTTCTCGCGTAGAGACGAACGCTTTTGAAGCGATCAAAGAAAAAGCGGATATCAAAGACAACCGCGTGAGGTTCTTCTAAGACCTGCTTGAGGTATAACGAAAAGGGCTGCTCCAACAGGGGCGGCCCTTTTCTGTTTATGGCCTATTGAAAATTATTGGCTATCTTCATTTTCCGGTGGCAACCCAACATCAAAATGATAGTATCAACGTTGTAATAAAAGATGCCTATACCTGCCCACATACTTTCCCGCTTGCTCTTGATGCTGACGCTCCTGCTGTTGGCCCCAGCGGCTATGGCGCAGAACCAAGAACTGGCTCTGGCTAGGGAGTACTTCAGCAAAGGGGAATACCAGAAAGCGGAAGCCATTTACAGCAAGCTGATTGACGACCAGCGCCTGTTCCAAGCTGTTTACCCCGACTATCTCAAAACCCTGCTGGCACAGAACAACTACAAGGAAGCCGAAAGACTGGTGAAGAAAACCGTCAAACGCTATCCGGGACAGGTGAATTACAACATTGACTTGGGCATGGTGTACCACGCGGCAGGGGACAAGAGCGGAGCAGAAAAGCACTTCGATAAGCTCATAGCGCAGCTGAAGGCTGAGGAAGTGATTGCGGCGGCCAGCGCCTTTATACAGCACGAGCAGTTTGATTATGCCGAAAAGGCCTATCTGCGTGGGCGTGAACTGAGCAAGAATCCCTATGAGCACAATCGTTTTTTGATTGCGCTCTATACCTACCGACAGAAGCACGAAAACCTGATCGGGGAGGCACTGAACCTACTGCAGGAAAATGAGAGTGAGCTCATTTACGTGCAGAACATGCTACAGAACAGTCTGCAGGATGAAAAGGCTTTTGACGCACTGGAGAAAGAGCTGATCACACGCGTGCAACAGAACCCGGATCTGCTGGCTTACAACGAACTGCTAATTTGGCTATACATACAGCGCCGAGACTTCTACAGTGCGCTGCTGCAGGCTCGCTCCGTGGACAAGCGCACCCGCAGCGGTGGTACCCGAGTGATGGAACTGGGAGCTATCAGCGCTCGCAACCAAGACTATCAGGGCGCCATCGAGGCCTATGAGTACATCATCAAAGAGTATCCGGATGGACCATACTACCTGATTGCGCGGCAGCGGCTCATCCATGCCCGGGAAGAACAGGTGGAGAATACTTTTCCAGTCGATCTGGACCAGATACGGGTGCTGATATCGGACTATGAGGCGCTGCTTTCGGAAGTGGGGCGCAATGCGCAGACAGTGGAGGTGCTGCAGCACATGGCTAACCTGTACGCTTTTCACTTAGATGATAAAGACAAGGCCATTGCGTTGCTGCACGAGGCCATCGGTATGCCGCGTGCCAAGCCTGACTTCGTAGCCGAAAGCAAGCTTACCTTAGGAGATATATACCTGCTGAAGGGAGAGCCTTGGGAATCGACGCTGCTATACTCGCAGGTCGAGAAATCACACAAAGAAACACCCATCGGGCACGAGGCGAAGTTGCGCAACGCCCGTCTTAACTATTATAAAGGCGACTTCGAACTGGCACAGGCCCACCTCGACATCCTAAAACTGGCCACCAGCCGCGAGATAGCCAACGACGCCATGGACCTGAGTCTGCTCATCACCGATAATACCGGATTGGATACCTCCACCACCGCCATGGAGGAATACGCCGCTATTGAGCTGCTCATTTTCCAGAACAAGCTGAATGAGGCCCAAACAAGATTGGACGGTATGTTGCAGAAGTTTCCCGGCCACAGTCTGACCGATGAGATCTATTTCCGAAAAGCCACCATCTATGAGCGTACAGGCGAGTTTGACAAAGCCATTGCCAGTTTGGAGAAGGTCGTGAATGTTCCGACTGATATTCTGAGTGATGATGCACTGTTTAAGATGGCCTATATCTATGAGGAGAACCTGAAAGACACCGCGAAGGCGCAAGAGCTGTACAACGAGTTTCTGGTGAAGCACAAAGGCAGCATCTTCGTGGCGGAGGCCCGTAAGCGTTTCCGCAAGCTGCGTGGCGATGGCCCGGTCTTAAACTAAAGCGTGCTCAAGAGAAGAAGACAAAGAGGATCAGCAGGAAAATGATAAAGAAGCCATACATTATCAAATCCAGCGAGTAGTTCTTATACTTCTCATAAATTTCTCTGAATCGTTTCATGGGCTGAAATGTTGTACTGTTGCAAAAGTACAGAAAATCAGGCAAAGGTAGCTTGTCATGAGCCATACCTGCCCCAAAATCCTGCATAATTGACTACCTTTGCAATCGGTTTTATTTGTGAAGCAGCATATGGAGAAAAGGTGGGTATACAACAAAAGTGCGCAGCCGGAAGTGATCAACCACTTGGCCGAATCGCTGAGAATCAGCGCTACGCTGGCTGATGTGCTGTGCCAGCGCTCCATCTGCACTTACGAGGAGGCCAAAGCCTTTTTCCGCCCCAGCCTGCTAGATCTGCACGATCCTTTCCTGATGAAGGACATGCAGCGGGCCGTTGAACGCTTGGCAGAGGCCCTGCACCACTCCGAAAGAATACTGGTATACGGCGACTACGATGTGGACGGTACGACTTCTGTGGCGCTCATGTACAGCTTCCTGCAACAGTTTACCCAGCCCGGCCAGACAGAGTATTACATTCCCGACAGGTATAAGGAAGGCTATGGCGTTTCCACACAAGGTATAGACTATGCCAAGGCAGAGGGCTTTACGCTTATCATTAGCCTCGACTGCGGCATCAAGTCTGCCGACAAGGTAGCTTATGCGTCCTCATTAGGTATAGACTTCATCATTTGCGATCACCACTTGCCCGACGAAGACATTCCGCAGGCGGTAGCTGTGCTCGACCCCAAGCAGGTGGATTGCCTATACCCCTACAAAGAGCTTTCAGGTTGCGGCGTTGGTTTTAAGCTGGCGCAGGCCTTCTGTATGCAGCAGGGTATACTGCAGGAAGAGGCCTTCAAACTGCTCGATCTGCTGGTGGTGAGTATAGCCGCCGATATCGTGCCGATCACGGGTGAGAACCGTGTGCTGGCCTATTATGGTTTGCAGCTCATCAATGGTCCGGCGCCCACGCGTCCCGGTTTGGCGGCTTTGCAGGAACTGGCGGGTATAACCGCTGAGATGGATATCACGAGCATTGTGTTCGGCTTTGCACCTCGCATTAACGCGGCAGGGCGCATGGGTGATGCCAAGCGCTCCGTGAAGATGCTGCTGGCCCAGACCAAGGAAGAAGCCTTCCAGATGGCCGACATCATCAACGAGTCCAACAAAGAGCGCCGCGATAAAGACTCCAATATCACGAAAGAGGCGCTGCAGATGATCGCCGACGATGAATTCCTGCGCAATGCCAACTCCACTGTGCTGTATAAGGAGAGCTGGCACAAAGGCGTGATTGGAATTGTGGCTTCACGCTGCATTGAGCATTACTACCGCCCAACCATCATCCTGACGCACTCTAATGGCAAGGCCTCAGGATCGGCCCGCTCGGTGCATGGTTTCAATGTGCACGATGCCATCGAGAGCTGCTCCGACCTGCTCGATCAGTTCGGGGGCCACATGTATGCTGCAGGCTTAACACTGCCTATTGAGAACGTACCGGCCTTCAGACAACGATTTGAGGAGGTGGTGGCCAGTACCATTACCGAAGACCAGAAGATTCCGCAGATAGAGGTGGACGCTCGGATAAACCTAAACCAGATTTCCCGCAACTTCTATAACATCGTGAAGCAAATGGAGCCGTTCGGACCGGGCAACATGAAGCCAGTGTTCGTGTCGGAGTGTGTCTATGATACCGGTGCCGTGCGTGTGGTCGGTGACAGTCACCTGAAGTTACGTTTAACACAGGATGGCTTTTATGATATCGACGCTATTGGCTTCGGCTTTGGCGACTATTTCAAGTACATCTCCAAAGGTATACCTTTTGATGTCTGCTATACCGTAGAGGAAAACGAATTCCGCGGCAATGTGACGCTGCAGCTGCGCATCAAGGACATCCGGATGATGAAATAGTGTGCGCTTGGGGGCGACTCCCTTTTTCACAAACCTAAGCAAATGACAACCCGCAAAAATAAAAAGCGTGCCCTACAGATGTAGGGCACGCTCCGTTTATGGTGTGTTATAACTAGTCGATATTGTTCGCTAAAAGCTTCACGGCAGGCAGTTGCTCCAACTCAGCGATGATTACCTTCTCAGGGTATGGCGTTAATCTCTCAGGCACGCACATCAGGTTAAGGGTATTCATGTCTCCGGCAAAAAAGTTGAGGTCGATGGCCGCGTTAACACCGGGCATTTTGCCGGTGTCAGTATACTGCCAGAACAGCCACTTGTCCTCTTGGTTAATTTCAGGCTCAATAGTATTGTAGCGGGCAATCCAGAAATGGTAATCCTTAAAATGCCCCTGCAGCCAACGGCGGTAGAAATTCTGATTGGTATAGATAATGGGTTTCACGCCGTAATGCTTTGTAATGGCCTCCAGCCAGATATGCATATTTTTCCTCATTTCGGCGCCGGAGGTATGCTTCTCTATTACTTCTACATCCAGCACCGGAGGCAAGTCGCCGGCCTGAAGCTCTACTGTACTGATGAAAAGATCGATTTGGCCCTGCACCGGGGCGGCAGGTATAAAGAAGTGGTAAGCGCCACGCTTGATGCCCACACGCTTTGTTTCCTCCCAGTTACGGCCGAAGTATGGGTCCAGCCGGTAATCGTCCTGCGTAGCCTTTACAAACGCAAACGAAACATCCGCTCCCTTTACCTGATCCCAATCCACTTCTTTCTGCCACTTTGATACGTCAATGCCCTTCAGACTGGAAGAAGTAATGAGTGTAGTTTTAGTGGTCGCACCCGTGCTTCTGGCATTGGCATTCGTGTTTTTTGCATTATCGGAATTTCCGGAAGAACCTCCCGTAAACATAAGCAAAAGCAATAAGTTGGAATAGGCCATTTTTTGGATGACCATAAAAAGTAAAGAAAACATCATAAAGGCTGGTTAATCGGAAATCCAAACTAAGAAGAAGAAGCGATAGTTACAATTTTTCGAGACGAAATATTTTGCAGCATAAATAGAAATTTTTGAATATGCTATACAACATGCTCCCAATAAAGACCGTTCAAAAGTGGCAGCGATTTGGCAAGATAACTGCATTGCAGGATGGGTCTATTATGCTTAAATTAGCCCGATGATATTAAGAGCAGAACATCTATATAAGAAATATAAATCGCGCATGGTCGTAAACGACGTGAGCGTGGAAGTGAACCAAGGCGAGATTGTGGGTTTGCTGGGGCCAAATGGTGCCGGTAAAACGACATCCTTCTACATGATCGTGGGACTGGTGAAGCCAAACGAAGGAAGGATATTCCTCGACAATGAGGATATTACGGATCTGCCGATGTACCAGCGGGCTAAGCGTGGTGTAGGCTACTTGGCGCAGGAAGCCTCTGTGTTTCGCCAGCTGACGGTAGAGGAGAACATCCTAGCCCCGCTCGAAATGACTGACCGGCCCAAGAAAGAGCAGTTGGAGAAAGTAGAGGAACTGCTGGAGGAGTTTTCGCTCACGCACGTGCGCAAAAACAAAGGCATCGTGCTATCTGGTGGGGAACGCCGCCGCACCGAGATCGCCCGCGCCTTGGCCGTAGATCCCAAATTCGTGCTGCTCGACGAACCCTTCGCTGGTGTAGACCCTATTGCCGTGGAAGAGATTCAGAGTATCGTAGCCAAACTCAAGAGCAAGAACATCGGCATCCTGATCACCGACCACAACGTAAACGAGACCCTTTCCATCACCGACCGCGCCTACCTGTTGTTTGAAGGCAAAATTCTGAAGTCAGGCACCGCCGAAGAACTCGCGGCCGACGAACAAGTACGCCGCGTATACCTTGGCAAGCACTTCGAATTAAAACGCAAGATCTGAACAGTTAGCAATTATCAGTAAACAATTGTACAACTTTCAGCTGTCTATTCCGATAGGTATAGCTTATCGCGAGCGATTATGGACAGCAACAACCTTTATAAAAAGTGCTATGCTTTTGCTATTAGGATCGTAAAGGCACATCAACACTTGAGTACAGAGAAAAGAGAATTTACACTTTCAAAACAGCTTTTGCGCAGTGGTACATCCATTGGGGCTGATGTGGCAGAAGCCAACGGTGGAATATCTGTCGCAGACTTCTCATCAAAAATATCATTAGCTTATAAAGAGAGTCTGGAAACAAAGTACTGGCTAAGCTTATTAAGAGACACTAATTATCTGGAAGCTCCGGTTGCCGAAAGTATGTTAATTGACGCCGATGAACTTAGTAAGATTTTATTCTCTATATTGAAGTCTACAAGAATCAACTCTAAAAGATAGTGGGAGGTAGAGGTAGAATCTATTTACTGTTTATTGTTAACTGTTAACTGCAAAAGTGGAAATTATTAATTCTATTGTGACGTGGGTAATGAAGAAGCGGATTCATGACATTGATCTGTTTCGGAAGTACCCGCATGAAGTGCAGAACGAGCTGTTTCAGAACCTGATCAGCACGGCCAAGGGGACGGAGTTCGGGAAGAAGTATGGCTTTAGCGATATAAAGTCGGTGAAAGCCTTTCAGGAGCGAGTGCCTGTTACCACTTATGAAGATCTATACCCATACATTGAGCGGGTGATGAAGGGCGAACAGAATATTCTGTGGCCTAGCAAAATTGAGTGGTTTGCCAAGTCCTCGGGCACTACCAACGCCCGCAGTAAGTTTATACCTGTCAGCCCGGAGTCACTGGAAGACTGCCACTACAAGGGTGGCAAAGACATGCTTTCGCTCTACGTCAACAACTACCCAGATACCAAGCTTTTCACAGGCAAGGGGCTCTCTATAGGAGGTACCCACCATCCGAACGAATTTAACGCCAAGACCTCATGTGGCGACGTATCGGCAGTGATCATGCAGAATCTGCCTATCTGGGCCGAGGCTATGCGAACTCCGCCGCTCAAGGTGGCCCTCATGGACAAGTGGGAGGAGAAGATCGAGAAGATGGTGGAGGTGACCGTACCCGAGAACGTGACCAGTCTGAGCGGTGTGCCAACATGGACTTATGTGCTACTCAAGCGTATTCTGGAAGTGACCGGCAAGAAGAACATATTAGAGGTATGGCCTAACTTGGAGCTCTTCACGCATGGGGCCGTGGCATTCGGTCCGTACCGGCAGCTGTTCAAGGAAATCATCCCTTCCGCTCAGATGCACTACCTAGAGGTATACAATGCCTCTGAGGGCTTCTTTGGGATACAGGACCAGCGGGACACCGAAGACGAAATGCTGCTCATGCTGGACTATGGGGTGTATTACGAGTTTATCCCGATAGACCAGTTCGAAGAAGAAAACCCCAAAACGCTCACGCTTGATCAGGTGGAACTGGGTAAGAATTATGCCATTGTCATCTCCACCAACGCGGGCCTATGGCGCTATAAAATCGGTGATACGGTACGCTTCACCAACCTCAGCCCATACCGCATTAAAATATCCGGCCGTACGAAGCACTTCATCAATGCCTTTGGTGAGGAGGTGATCGTGGAGAATGCCGAAGAGGCTATTACCAAGGCCTGCGAAGCCACTGGCGCGATCATCTCAAACTTTACGGCTGCACCTGTGTACATGGAGAGCGGCAAGCGTGGCGGGCACGAATGGCTGATTGAGTTCGAAAAGGCGCCTGACAACCTGCCTCGCTTCACCCAAGTGCTAGACGAAACCCTACGTGAAATCAACTCCGACTACGACGCCAAGCGCCAGAACGACATCGCCCTGCAAAAACCCATCGTGCATGCCGCCCCCAAAGGCACCTTCATGAACTGGCTCAGCAAAAAAGGAAAGCTGGGCGGTCAGCATAAAGTGCCGAGGCTCAGCAATACCAGAGAGTATTTGGAGGAGATTATGAATCTGGTGGAGAGTTAAAAGTGTGATTTCTCTCTGTAGGTCATTTCGGTCCTTTGCGAGAAATCTGGAGTGGTTAGCAGTTAATATTTCGGATTTCTCACTAGTGTTAGAAAATACAATAAAAATGCCCGACAGTTCATACCTGTCGGGCATTTTTATTGTAAAGCCATACTTAAGGTATAGCGGTGTAGCTTTCCCAATTACTCATTCATCAATCCTGCTTTACTCCAAAAAACTACTCATAAAACCACCTTCCTTCTTTGCATTCTCCCCACGAGGCACCAAGGCTTCGATCAGTTTCTTCACTGGCATGGATTGTAGCCATACCTTGCCGGTGCCGCGCAGTGTGGCCAGAAAGATGCCTTCGCCACCAAAGATCATAGACTTGAGTCCGCCGGCACGCTGAATACTGAAGTCTATACCTTGCTCAAAGGCCACCACACAGCCTGTATCCACGCGCAGGGTTTCATTATTGAGCTCTTTCTCTACAATGGTGCCACCCGCGTGCAGGAAGGCCAAGCCGTCTCCTGAGAGCCGCTGCAGAATGAATCCTTCTCCACCGAACAGGCCGGAGCCCAACTTCTGGTTAAAGTGCATAGCTAGTTTCGTACCCAAAGCCGCTGCCAGAAAAGCATCCTTCTGCGCAATAAGCGTGTTGCCGCTAAGTTGTTGCAGGTCAAGCGGAAGGATGGTGCCGGGGTAGGGGGCCGAGAAAGCCACACGGCTCTTGCCATAGCCTCGGTGCGTAAAGTGCGTCATAAACAGTGACTCACCCGTGATCAGGCGGCTGCCAGCTGATACTAACTTACCCAAGAAGCCTTGGCTGGGATTGGAGCCGTCGCCCATTTTGGTCTGGAAGTCGATGCCTTCTTCCATGTATACCATGGCGCCGGCTTCGGCTATCACGGTTTCATTGGGGTCGAGCTCGATTTCAAGTACCTGTATGTCGTTACCGAATATACGGAAGTCGATTTCGTGTGCGTTTCTCATAGTTTTTAGGACTTTATGTTCAGACAGACAATATAGCGATTTATCTAATCCTCTTCATCGTCTTCATCCTCATCTTTGCCTTTTTTGCGGCGGGCTTTGGGCAGGTCCTTGTCGTCTTCGTCATCAGAAACGGAACTGGTGCCTTTCACGAAGTCCTCGTCGGTCTCTTCTACTTCTTCGCCCTCCTCTATATGAAACTCTTCTTCCTCTTTTTTTGCCTTCTCAGCGGCATCCCGCTTTACCAATTTTTTGTCCTCCACATTCTTGTTCAGAAACTCATTGATCTGGTCGATAGAGTAGTTCGACATGATCTCGCCCTGCTGGTTTACCTTGATCTCAAAACCCTCGAGGTCTTTGTGCACCCGCGTTTTCTTTTTGGAGCTTTTGTTCTCTTTTTTATTCTTAGCCATGGTCTGGTCCTTTTGTTCTCACTGAAGTATAAGGCGAAACGGCTAAATAGTTACAGGCAGGTATAGCGGACAGGTATAAAAAAAGCGGCTACTCCTTTCGGAATAGCCGCTCTTGCTAGGTATACGATGTAGCCTAGGCCGTTACATACTGGCTCAAGGCACTGATGGCTGCGTCTATGCGGTTCTGAGTTTCCTCGCGGCCGATCACCTCAATGATCTGCATCAGGTCAGGGCCAGCCTCGGCACCGGTCACAGCCAGACGAAGCGCCTGCATCACCATACCGATTTTCATGCCGTGGCGCTCCAGAATGCTTACCAGAAGGTCCTTCACCGTGTCGGCGTTGAAGTCGCTCAGAGTAGAGAGCTCATTGCGGAAGTCGGTGAAAACGGCCACAGACTGGCTGTTCCACTTCTTGGAAGCCACTTTCTCGCTATACTCGGTAGGAGCCACGAAGAAGTAAGCAGCCTCGCGCCAGAACTCCTGCGGGAAGCTCACACGCTCTTTCATCAGGCCGGCAATCTTCTCGGCTTTCTCAGGAGAACAAGTGATGTTGTGCTCTTCCAGCGCCTTCAATAGGTAACCTGCTAGCTCCGCGTCTGGCTTAGCGCGCAGATATTGCTCGTTGAACCAGCGGGCTTTCTGTATGTCGAAACGTGTACCGGACTTGCCGATACGCTCAATCGTGAATTCATTAGCCAGCTCTTCCATGGAGAAAATCTCCTGCTGCGTGCCCGGGTTCCAGCCCAAGAAGGCGAGAAAGTTAATGAATGCCTCCGGAATGTAGCCCGCCTCTCGATAACCCGAAGATATTTCGCCTGAGAATGGGTCTTGCCAACGCAGTGGGAACACCGGGAAGCCCAGCTTGTCGCCGTCGCGCTTGCTCAGTTTGCCGTTGCCGTCTGGCTTGAGCAAAAGCGGCAGATGCGCGAACTCTGGCATGGTGTCTTCCCAACCCAAGTAGCGGTATAGCAACACGTGCAGCGGCGCAGATGGCAACCACTCCTCGCCACGAATCACGTGCGTGATCTGCATCAGGTGGTCGTCCACGATGTTGGCTAGGTGGTAGGTTGGCATACCGTCCGACTTCATGAGTACTTTATCGTCGATGGCAGAAGAGTGTACCATTACCCAGCCGCGGATCAGGTCCTTCAAACGCACTTCCTCTTTGCGCGGCACTTTCAAGCGGATCACGTACGGGTCGCCTGACTCCAGACGGCGTTTTACTTCATCCTCCGGCAGCGTGAGCGAGTTTTTCATCGTCATGCGGGTGATGGAGTTATACTGTGGTGTGGCTACTTTGGCAGCCTTCAGGCGCTCGCGCATTTCGTCCAGTTCCTCGGCCGTATCAAATGCGTAGTAGGCATGGCCGCTCTCGATCAGCTGCATGGCGTACTGCATGTACATCGGCTTGCGCTCCGACTGGCGGTAGGGGGCATAAGGGCCACCGTTCCATGGGCTTTCGTCCAGCTCAATGCCGCACCACTCCAGCGACTCGCGGATGTAATCTTCAGCGCCGGGCACAAAACGGTTCTGGTCCGTGTCCTCGATGCGCAGGATCATTTTGCCGCCGGTTTTCTTGGCCAGCAAAAAGTTGTAAAGGGCCGTGCGAACACCGCCGATATGGAGAGGCCCTGTCGGGCTTGGGGCAAAGCGTACTCTAACTTCTCTTTCCATGTATGGTTATTTCAAAAAGGCATTGCTAATTAAGGCACAAAGGTACAAAATAAATTCTCGTTTCAGTAAGGACTTGCTTTCTGTGATACTTGCCTGTACCAAGGAACTACATAAACATAACCTGAAAATTGCGTATCAGTTTAAATAGTGTCACACACTGCTCCATGCCCCGTACTACACTCATAAAGATATGGTGCCTGCTCAAGGAGGCCGGCCTTGAATTTATAGAAAATAACTCCTTCCAGAAGGGGGCTGCACTGGCATACTACACCATTTTCGCGTTGCCGCCCATCCTGCTTATCATCATCAATGCCACAGGGTACTTTTATGGAGAACAGGCCGTCTCGGGCGAGATCTATTACCAGATAAGAGAGCTGATCGGTTCGGAGGGGGCCTTCGCAGTGCAGCGCATGGTGGAGAATATCAATGAAATCACGGACTTTAATCTAGCCACCATCATCATTGTATTCACCTTGTTTATCGCGGCTACGGGAGTGTTTGTGTCGCTGCAGGATTCACTCAACGAGGTGTGGTATGTAAGGCCTGCCCCTAAACGTGGTTACCTGAAGCTGATTCTCGACCGTTTCCTATCCTTCGGTATGATTCTGGTTATCGCCATTCTGCTCATTGTATCGTTACTGGCCAACACGATCTTGGTAGCCATCGGCGATTTCTTAGCGGCCCGGCTGGCTAGTTGGTTTGTGTATGTGCTGCGGGGTGTTAACTTGGTGTCAGGCTTCGTGCTGATGACTTTTATGTTTGCCAGCATCTACCGTTTCCTGCCCGACGCCAAAATCAAGTGGCGCGACGTGTGGGTCGGGGCCGTAGTGACTTCTGTGCTGTTTGCCCTCGGTCGGGAAATCATCGGCTTATACCTCGGTACGAGCAATATCACCTCCATCTACGGTGCGGCGGGCTCGGTCATTGTCATCTTGCTGTGGGTCTTCTATACCTCCCAGATCATCTTTTTCGGGGCAGTGTTCACATTCGTGTATTCCCGTAAGTATGGTTTCAACATTTATCCGGCAGAGTATGCCGTGCGCTTTATTCGGCAGGAAATAGAAGTGGGCCACACGGCCGTGAACGCCGAGCCGGGTAAGTTTACGAAGGATATTTATGGAGAAGAGGAAGCGAAAGAGGCGAAGGAGTCGGAGGAGGATAAGTCGCTGGGGGAGGGGATTTGAGGGGACGTATAACGGACTTGTACATAAGGAGAGCGAGGCGCAGCCGAAGCTTAGCTTATGTACTGGGTTAGGCAAAGCTGTTTATTAAGCTTTGAAAAGAATCACATTACCAATACAGGAATGATCAAAAGGGCATGGAGGGTATTTGAACATCATTATATTTTTCATTTGATGATATTCCAATGTGACTGTTTCTTGATAATCTATTGATCCTGATGGTATTAAATCATCAATTTCCTCCTCGTATGAATCAATGTCTTTACTTTTATCAGAATTGTAGAACTGTAGGTAAACCATGGTTAACTTATCTCCTTTAAGCTCATATTTGCCTGTAGCTCTTTGCCTAAATCCAACAACATCCCCAGATGAGTTGATTACCTTCTCATAACGGTCAAAACTGTTATCCGTCTTGAAACTGTATTCTCTCTTAAGTCTCAAAGCACCATAAGGACCGGCTTCTTGATACCATGTACCAATCAAGGCCCTGCTGGCGCTTGCGGAATTAGCTTCCGCAGCTATAATTTCTTCCTTTTTACAGGAAAGAAGAGCAAATAATAGTAATCCATACAGGATGTGGCTAAACTTTTTCATCTTTGAGTCTTTATTCTTTGACAATTACTGTTATGACCCCATCACTACCTAGTAGGTTGCATGTGCTTTTAAAGTTTTGCTTAACTTGTAGCTATACGGAATAAACATCCGGTTTTTCGTCATTTTTAACAGATAACCGGAACCGGATTACCGAATATACTATATATCCCTCAAACTATATCTACAGCCCCGCTATCAAAAGACGAGGCTGTAGATATAAATTTATAGATCAATAATTCTTATAAAGCCGCAATACAGGAAATCTCTACGTTTACATCCTTTGGCAGGCGGCTCACTTCCACAGTTTCGCGGGCAGGCGGATTGGATTTGAAATAGCTGCCGTATACCTCGTTGATGGCGCCGAAGTTGCTAAGGTCCTTCACGAAGATGGTGCACTTGAGTACATTGTCGAAGCCCATGCCAGCTTCCTGCAGGATGGCGGATAGGTTCTTCATGACTTGGTGCGTTTCCTCTTCAATGGTGCCGCTCACCAGTTCGCCGTTTTGTGGATCCAGCGGGATTTGTCCCGAAACATACATGATGCCGTTGTGAAGCGTTGCTTGGCTGTAAGGTCCGATAGCAGCTGGCGCGTTGGCCGACTTGATAATGGTATGGTTCATAGTCCGATTAGTTTTAATGTGTATCTTTACTGATCAAAAGTACAGAAATATGCACATACTTGTTTTGTCTGGCGATGAAATGGCCGCTGAGTTTCAACAGAAATTTCCGGAAGGAGCAAACGACAACACCTATACCTTTCTGCATAGCCGCCACCTCACCGACGCACAGTTGGGTCCCGATGATGTGGTTTTCGACTTCCTGCTGCACGAAGAGCCGGAGCGCCTGAGTGATTACGCACCGGGTCAGGTGGTGTTCTGCCAAGCCGTGACAAAGCAACTGGCAGCGCTGGTGCGTGAGTCAGGTTTGGACACATGCTGTACCTTGTTCGGCTTCAACGGCCTGCCGACGCTTTTCAACCGCCCCGTACTGGAGGTGAGTCTGTATAAACAAAGCGACACCCAGAAGCTGCACAGCATTTGTGAGCAACTCGGCACAGAGTACCAATTGGTAGAAGACCGCGCAGGTATGGCCACACCGCGCATTCTGTGCATGATCATCAATGAAGCCTGCTATACCTTACAGGAGGGCACCGCCTCAATTAAAGACATTGACTTAGGCATGAAACTCGGCACCAACTACCCGCACGGACCGTTCGAGTGGGCCAATGCCATCGGTATAGCCAATGTATACCAAGTGCTTGAAGCCATGCATGAAGACACTAAAGAAGAACGCTACAAAATTTGTCCGCTGCTCAAGACCAAGTATCTGAGAGGGGAGAAGTTTGAGGTCTAGGTTTTCTTGGATCTAGAATTATAGTAAACTCTCTAAAACAAAAAAAGGGGGGAAGCTATTTGGCTTCCCCCCTTTCTATTTTATGTCTAAGTTGATTACTCAACTGTTACAGACTTCGCCAAATTACGAGGCTGATCTACGTTACAGCCGCGCATTACCGCAATGTGGTAAGACAGCAACTGCAACGGAATAACTGACAGCAATGGCACTAAGTGCTCGCTCGTCTCCGGAATCTCGATCACGTGATCCGCCATAGACGGGATCGTCGTGTCACCTTCCGTCACAACCGCGATGATCTTGCCTTTGCGGGCTTTCACCTCCTGTATGTTCGATACGATCTTCTCATAAGAGCTGTCTTTCGTCGCGATTACAACCACTGGCATTTGCTCGTCGATCAAGGCGATCGGGCCGTGCTTCATTTCAGCGGCAGGGTAACCTTCGGCGTGGATATAAGAAATCTCTTTAAGCTTAAGGGCGCCTTCCAGTGCAACCGGGAAGTTGTAGCCACGGCCTAGATATAGGAAGTTCGTAGCATCTTTGTACTGCTCAGCAATTTTAATGATCTGGTCGTTCAGCTCCAATGCTCTCTCTACTTTGGCCGGAATGCTCTCCAACTCCACCATGAGTTGGTGCAGCTTAGTAGTTTCCAGTGTGCCGCGCTTGCTGCCCAGAATCATGGCGATTAGCGAAAGTACTGTTACCTGTGCGGTAAAGGCTTTTGTTGAAGCCACACCAATCTCAGGACCAGCGTGCGTATAAGCACCAGCATCGGTAGCACGGGCGATAGAAGAACCTACCACGTTGCAGATGCCGAAGATCGTGGCACCTTTCGACTTAGCAAGCTCCAATGCTGCCAATGTATCGGCTGTCTCGCCGGACTGCGAAATGGCCACTACGATGTCACGCTCGCTAATGATCGGGTTACGATAACGGAACTCTGACGCGTACTCCACTTCCACAGGTATGCGGGCGAGGTCTTCGATCAGGTATTCAGCTACAAGGCCAGCATGCCAAGAGGTTCCGCAAGCCACGATAAGGATACGGTCCGCATTCACGAATTTGTTTTCAAACTCACGGATGCCGCCCATCATCAGGTGGTTACTTTCTGCAATCATACGGCCGCGCATGCTGTCGAGGATAGAGCGTGGCTGCTCGAAAATCTCCTTCAGCATGAAGTGCGGATAACCGCCTTTCTCGATCGACTCCAGCGCCATTTCGAGGCGCTGCACGTAAGGTGTCTGCACCACGTCCTCTTTCGTACGGATCTCTAACTCACCGTTTTTGATCACCACCAGCTCGTAGTCGTTCACATAAACTACGTCGTTGGTATACTCAATGATAGGCGTGGCGTCAGAAGCAAGGAAGTACTCGCCTTCGCCTATACCTACCACCAGCGGGCTGCCTTTACGGGCGGCGATCAACTGGTTTTGGTCTTCTTTAGAAAGCACCACGATGGCGTAAGCACCCACCACTTCGTGCAGGGCCAGTCGCACTGCTTCAGCAAGTGAGCAGCCGCTGTTCTGCTTGATATCTTCGATCAGGTTAATAAACACTTCCGAGTCCGTTTCAGACTGGAAGGTATGGCCCTTCTCGATTAGAAGCTGCTTTAGAGCAGCGTAGTTTTCGATGATGCCGTTGTGGATGATCGCAATGTTTTTGGAGCTAGAGTAATGCGGGTGTGCATTTACATCGTTTGGCTCACCGTGGGTAGCCCATCGGGTATGCCCCATGCCGATGTGACCATGCACATCTTTATCTGCAATAAACTCTTCTAGGTCGCTTACCTTGCCTTTTCTTTTGAAGACGTTCAGGCCTCCGTTCATCAGAGCTATGCCTGCGCTGTCATAGCCTCTGTATTCAAGTCGTTTCAAGCCTTTTAAGACGATCGGGCAAGCGTCTCTATGCCCTACGTATGCTACAATTCCGCACATATGTATTTATGTTACATTAAAAAAATAAAGGGTACCTGCAAAGGTACCCTTTTCTTTAGAATGTATAAAATATCTGTAGATATTTGAGTGATACTATTGTAACTTCGAATAATAGATTAGCAATTTTACCGGATTCGCCTCATTGTTGGTAACGATAGCGCGGTAAGGGTGCATTTCGGGACGTAAGCTACGATTTCCGTTCCCATCAGTTGTTGCGATAACAGCCCCGAGTAACAGGCCATTGTTAGGCTTGAGCCCCATCACAATCCCCTGTATGTAGCTTGTAACGTTAAGGTTATAATATTCCTTGCCCTTTTTGCGATTGAAGCCTAGGAGAGCTGGGGTATATACAAAAGGATTTGCCCCATCTTGCTGTACTGTTCTGAACCTTCCGCCTTGATCACGAAGAATATTGTTCGCATCATTCGTTTCATACAGGGCCAGCTGAGGCGGAACTGACAAGTTGTTGCCTGTCGATGCCGCTTTTACAGGTATGATCAGTTCAGCGCGGTTGATAATAATATTGCCCTGCTCCTCTTTTAGCTGCAACAGATCCGGGAAGGTGATTTTTGTAAGTAGCTGAGTACCCCCCTGTACATAAGAGTCACCGCCGGTTTCAGTGGCAGCTTTAAAGTCGCCTTTGTTTTGCAGTTCCTCTATACCTGTGCCGGCACGGTTCGTTGTGATCTGACTGAAGTAACCGCCTGTTCCCAGTAAAAATGAATGGGTGCCCTGTGTGCCATCGCCCTTTTTATAATAAAGCACAAGGCTAGAGGAGGCTGAGTTAAGCGCAAAGCCTACCAAACTGCCGTTCTCATCTTCAGGAACCGCCAAAGCAATCCCTCTGAAGTAATTCAGGAAGTTGGCCTGATTGGCAAACGCAGGCTGGCCGGACTGGGCCGCAAAATCATTAGCCAACTCACTGTTTAGCTTTATTTTTGCCAGTCTGGTTGTCTTGGTTGAAGTGCCTTCTTTGGTTACCATTTCGACGCGCGGCTGGAAAGCCGCTGTACCGATTGGGGTCGGGTCGTAGGTGAAAGGGGTGTTCGTAAAATACGACGTTCTCTCGTCGAAGGCACTAGTAGCACGGTGGACGTTTAACTGCATGGCCTGAAGTGTGTCGGCATACTTAAAGCTATAGTCCAGCGTGAGTACAAGCGAGTCTGCTGTAATGTTCTCTCCGAGCGAAACATTTGTGCCATTCAGGCCCACCTCAGCGAAAGCTACAGAGCGTGTAATACCCAAAACAGGATCCGCATACTGCCCCACAAGGGCAGTAGAGGTGCGATAAGATAGAATAGAGTCGCCCTGCAATACGGTTCCGGTCTGGATCGTAAGGTCGTCGGTAAACTCTGTGCCTATCAGGTTTTCGTCCTGCAGGTCAATTCCGATGTCTTTTGGGTCTTCGCAGGCTGTAAGGGCGGCAAATGAAAAGAAGAAAAGAAATAATCTTCTAGCGGCTGAGTTCGCTGAGTTCATTATATAGGTTGTAGTATGAGTCACACAGGTTGTCGTCGGCACTGATGGTATTGATGCATTTGTTTGTCTCCACAAACTCGTTGAACAGCGCGTTGATATTCTCGCCGAAGTTCTCGTTTGTCTTGATCACAGAGTCAGCATACTCCATGCCTACCTTGATAAAGCTGTCCAAGTCTGCTTCCTGCAAAGAGGCTAGCATGCTGTCATCAATATCAAGCATTTTTACTTTTTCGAGCAGATCGCCGTTAAACTTGTGCTTGTACTCGTGGTTGTAAACCGTAAAGATAGACTTCGAATCCTTAAAGATCGGGTCTTTCTTGTAAGTTGTTTTCAGGTACATCGGTATCAGACCGGTCATCCAGTCGTTGCAATGCACGATATCCGGCTGCCAGCCAAGCTTCTTCACCGTCTCGAGCACACCCTTGCAGAAGAAGATGGCACGCTCGTCGTTGTCTTGGTGGAAATTGTTGTTCTTGTCAACAAAAACGGACTTGCGCTGGAAATAGTCTTCGTTATCGATAAAATATACCTGTAATTTGGCATTCGGAATAGAGGCCACCTTGATAACAAGCGGCTTCTCGTCGTCGCCCACGGCGATGTTAATGCCCGATAGGCGAACTACCTCATGCAAACGGTTTTTGCGCTCGTTTATTATGCCGAACTTCGGGACAAAGATACGGATCTCCATACCTCGCTCCTGCATGCCCTGTGGTAGTGTGTTCAGAAATTCTGCTACTTTAGTGGTTTGTAAGAAAGGAAGGATCTCGGTGGCGGCGTAAAGGATTCGCAATTTTGACATGAGTATGTAATTAAAAATTATTAAGCAACAGTAATGGGACGTGCAAAATTAGCATTTTTTATTCTAATTTTCAATTTAATGTTCTATAACCTACTTTTGTCGGCTTTCAGCAATTGCATCATTTATACCTATTAATATGGAAGTTATAGAGCAGGTGTCAACCCTCAGGGCCATTGTGACGGCGCTGCGCTGCGGCGGTAAGCGCATTGGTTTTGTGCCTACCATGGGCGCCCTGCACGAAGGGCACCTGCAGCTGTTGCGCGCCTCGGCCCGCGAGAATGACGTGACAATCTGTAGTGTGTTCGTGAATCCGACTCAATTCAATAACGCGTCTGATTATAACCTATATCCCCGCACACTCGAGCAGGACATCAGCCTGCTGCAAACCGTTAGTTGCGACTACCTTTTTGCTCCTAATGCGGAGGAGGTATACCCACAACAGTCTGTGTTACAGTTTAGTTTCGGTGCGCTTGAAGCCGTGATGGAAGGAGCTCATCGCCCGGGGCACTTCAATGGTGTTGCGACTATTGTGAGCAAGCTGTTCCATATCGTGCAGCCCCACAAGGCTTACTTCGGACAAAAGGACCTGCAGCAAGTGGCCATTGTGCGGCAATTAGTGCAGACGCTGAGCTTCGATTTGGAGCTGGTGTGCCACCCAACCGTACGCGAAGCCGACGGGCTGGCCATGTCGTCGCGCAACAAGCGCCTCAATGCCACTCAGCGACAGTTGGCTCCGCAGCTATACAAGGCATTGAAAATGGCCAAGCGCGACCTACAGCAAAAGTCCGTAACAGCCATTAAAAGCGAAGTGGCCCACTATTTAACACAAGTAGACGAACTGGAGTTGGAGTACTTCGAGATAGTGGACCCTCTTACCTTACAGCCACTGCACGATGTAAGCGGACAGGAAGAAGTGGCCCTTTGCATAGCTGCCTTTGTAGGCGAAGTGCGCCTGATCGACAACATGGTCGTGAATCTAAAAGAGGACTGATTTGTTTGGTGTTGTAAAGGCTTAGGAAGATGCAAAAGCATGGTAGTTTATCTGCAGCTTATTGCATAACTTTGCGGCTTATTACAAAAATAAACCATGTATATTGAGGTTTTAAAATCCAAGATTCACCGTTGCCGGGTTACACAGGCTGAGTTGCACTATGTGGGAAGCATCACTATTGATGAAGACCTGATGGATGCCGCCAACGTGGTGGAGAATGAGAAAGTACAGATCGTCAACATCAACAACGGGGAGCGCTTCGAGACTTATGTGATTAAGGGGGAGCGAGGTACCGGCACGGTATGTCTGAACGGACCGGCCGCCCGCAAAGTGCAGGTGGGCGATATCGTGATCGTGATCTCTTACTGCTCCATTAAGTTCGAAGACGCCAAGAACCACCAGCCGACGCTCGTATTCCCTGATCAGCACAACCGATTGGTGTAACGCCATTGCATGAGAAAACTGCTCTCTTTTCTGAAGTACAGCCTGCTTCTGGGGCTTTCCGCATTTCTGATGTGGTATGCCCTCAAAGAGCTTGACTTCGAAAAATTGTGGACAGAGCTCCAAAACATCGACTACAGCTGGCTCGCGCTTTCCCTGATGATGGGTTTGGCGGCCTATTTGAGTCGGGCGTACCGCTGGTACATGCAAATACGGCCTACGGGCTATACCCCTTCTTTCAAGAATACCTACAATGCCATGATGGTGGGCTATGTGGCCAACCTCGTGCTACCCCGTATGGGAGAGGTGGTGCGTTGCAGCATGCTCCGACGTAGCGATGGCATACCTGTCAATAAAGCCTTCGGCACGGTCATCGCCGAGCGCATCATTGATATGGTTATGCTGCTTCTCTTTTTGGGGCTTACCTTTCTGCTCGAGGTCAACCGCCTCCGCGATTTTCTTTTCGGTCTTTTCACAGACAAGTATGCCAGTCTGGAGCAAAGCTTCGGATCGCTATACCTGTTGGTGATCTTGGTAATGGCCGTTGGGGCTGTGTTTTTGGTACTGGGAATTATTTACCTGAACAGGCTACGGCAAAACGCTTTCTTCAGAAAGGCCGTCACCTTTGTGCGCGGTATGCTGCAGGGTGTTTTCAGCATCACCAAGATTCAAAACCAAGCCGCTTTCTGGGGTCATACCTTGTTTGTGTGGGCCATGTACTACGGCATGAGCCTCGTGGTGTTCTATGCTATACCTGCCACATCGGGGCTAACGCCGGTAGCCGGGCTCTCGGTGCTAGTAATAGGTACGCTAGGTATGGCAGCACCTGTGCAGGGCGGGGTAGGGGTGTACCATCTGCTGGTACAGACTGTGCTACTGCTGTACGGAATACCCAAAGAGGCAGGTATGGCCTACGCTTTGGTAGCGCATACTTCGCAAACGCTTTTGGTAGTTGCCATGGGAGTGCTTAGCTTTATAGCAGGAATGTTGCAAAAGCCTGCTTTGGCAGAAGAGCACATGCCGGCAAACCCACCTATACATGAATTCGAAAGATAAAATCCTATCCCTGCCCGACCTGCAAGCGCTTGTACAGGCATGGCACAATCAGGGGCAGAAGATCGTTTTTACGAACGGCTGCTTTGATATTCTGCACCTTGGTCACGTCGATTATCTAGAAAAAGCACGACAACTTGGCGATAAATTGGTGCTCGGTCTTAACACAGACGCGTCAATAAGCCGTATAAAAGGTCCAAGTCGCCCGTTGCAGGACGAAATGTCACGCGCGCGCGTCATGGCATCCCTTTTGTTTGTGGATGCTGTAGTATTGTTCGATGAGGATACGCCGCTCGAACTGATAAAGGCTGTGCAGCCGGATATACTGGTAAAGGGCGACGATTATGCCATCGAAAATATAGTGGGGCAGGATGTCGTTACAGCAAGAGGAGGCGAGGTGAAAACCGTGCCGCTCGTGAAGGGCTACTCCACCACGAATGTTGTTAAAAAAATAGAAAACCGACCAAATTCTTAAAAGCTAAAAGAAAAATGGGAATATATATTATCGTTATCCTCTTCATGGGTCTCAGCATGTGGGTAAGCTGGAGACTGAAGAGCAAGTTTAAAAAGTACTCTGAAATTCCGTTGCAATCGGGCCATACAGGCCGCGAGATTGCTGAAATGATGTTGGCCGATAATGGTATACACGATGTGAAAGTGATATCCGTGGCTGGCCGACTGACAGACCATTACAACCCAGCTGACAAGACCGTGAACTTGAGTGAGTATGTATACGAAGCACGCAGCGCCGCTGCAGCAGCCGTTGCAGCACACGAATGCGGTCACGCAGTGCAGCATGCCAAAGCGTATAGCTTCCTGAAGTTCCGCTCGGCCATGGTGCCAGCGCTGAGCATTGCTTCGCGCTACATGCAGTGGATCATTCTGATCGGTATCTTCATGCTGCAGACTACCCCAATTCCACTTACGATAGGAGTAGCGCTGTTTGGCCTTACGACCATTTTCAGCTTCGTAACATTGCCTGTGGAGTTTGACGCCAGTAAGCGAGCGCTTGCTTGGATCAGCTCTAACAACATTGTAACACAGCAGGAACTGGCCATGTCGAAAGACGCACTGAAGTGGGCAGCCATGACCTACGTGGTCGCAGCGCTTGGTTCACTGGCTACTTTGCTTTACTATGTGTCACTGCTAATGGGCCGTCGTGACTAATCTAGCTGACGTATTACACAGTTATTAAGTATAGCGCCATCCGTTCGTTAAGAGCGGATGGCGCTATTATTTTCAGGTAACAGGTATAGGACTAAAAATTTGCCTAACAAATATTAGTTAGGCGAGTTATCTGAATGCTATCGAATTTTATATTTTTGCACTATAATTTATTAATCACGTCCTTTTATTATATAGAAGCATGAATTATCAATTAACAGAGGAACATTTGGCAGTACAGGCTGCCGCCCGTGAATTTGCACAAACCGAACTATTGCCGGGCGTAATTGAGCGCGACGAGCATCAGAAGTTTCCGGCTGAGCAGATCAAGAAGATGGGAGAGCTGGGTTTTATGGGTATGATGGTGGATCCGAAGTACGGCGGTGGCGGTATGGATACCATCTCTTATGTACTGGCCATGGAGGAGATCTCTAAAGTAGACGCTTCCGCTTCTGTAGTTATGTCGGTGAACAACTCGCTGGTATGCTGGGGTCTTGAGAAATACGGTACCGAAGAGCAAAAGCAGAAGTACCTAACGCGTCTGGCCACAGGCGAGATCATCGGTGCATTCTGTCTTTCTGAGCCGGAGGCTGGTTCTGACGCTACCTCACAGCGCACCACTGCCGAAGACAAAGGCGATTACTATCTGCTGAACGGTACCAAGAACTGGATCACAAATGGTAGCACAGCTTCTGTATACCTTGTAATTGCACAGACCGATCCGGAGAAGAAGCACCGTGGCATTAATGCGTTTATCGTAGAGAAGGGCATGGAAGGCTTCCAAATTGGCCTGAAGGAGAACAAGCTGGGTATCCGCGGTTCTGATACGCACTCTTTGATGTTCACGGATGTGAAAGTGCCTAAGGAAAACCGCATCGGCGAAGATGGCTTCGGCTTTAAGTTCGCGATGTCTACATTGGCCGGCGGCCGTATCGGTATCGCTTCGCAGGCGCTGGGTATCGCTTCTGGTGCTTACGAATTGGCTGTGAAGTACTCAAAAGAGCGCAAGGCGTTCGGTGTGGAGATTGCTAAGCATCAGGCTATACAGTTCAAACTGGCTGATATGGCTACCAACATTGAGGCGGCTCGCATGCTTTGCCTGAAGGCCGCTTACCACAAAGATACGCACCAAGATTACGGCATGTCCGGTGCAATGGCGAAGCTTTTCGCATCCAAAGTAGCCATGGACACAACAGTAGAAGCGGTGCAAGTTCACGGCGGTTACGGTTTCGTGAAAGAGTACCATGTAGAGCGTTTAATGCGCGATGCCAAAATCACACAAATCTATGAAGGCACTTCTGAGATCCAGAAAATAGTAATTTCAAGAGAATTGTTAAAGTAATTTGGCACTTAAACCTTTGTTATTGTGTTATTTAGGCTAAGGATAGGGTTTATTGAATTAAAATTAAATATTTAAAATATTTTGAATTTTATAAAGATTAGCCTAGCTTTAGGACAAAATAAAAGGGTTTATAGTATAAAAGTTAGTTGGTAACACACATGGAAGATTACAATAAGATTATTGAGTCGCTTGGGGTGCGGTTCATTAAAGCGAAAAATCTGGTGTTGCAGCAGCCGTTCTCGGTACGCAACTACTACGATGTAGGCAACAACCTGATTCTGCTTCATAAAGGTACAATTTTCTTTGGTGAGGAGGAACAGATGGTAGAGGAGGGTGAACTGCTCTTTATACCTGGTGGACGAAGCACGAAGGTGACTTACGGATCCAGTGAAGGCAGAACTATCTCCAATGACGATCTGATCACCAACAGAGAGAAGTTCTTTAAGAACAACAATGACCTCGACCTTATCGGTGATGCCGAAGAGAGCCACAGCTATGTGAGCTTCGAAGCGAAAGTGTTTGACTCGGTTAACTTCTTTGCATCGCTTGACCTGCCAGCGTTCCTGATCTCAGGTAACAACAAACTGGCTAACCTTGTGATCAAGGTGGTAGAAGAGAGCATGCAGGACCTGCCGGGCAAGGAGCGTTTGATCAACATCTACACTGAGAACATTGTGGTAGAGATCGTTCGTCACATCCTGCGCAACAAGATGTTCGTGGAGCAGTTGGCTACAAACAGCACTTACTTCAAAGATCCACGCCTCATCGACCTGTTCAACTACATTAAGGAGAACTTGGGCGGCGACCTGTCTAACAAAGTGCTTTCTAATGTTGCCAACGTATCGGAGGACTATGTAGGCCAGTACTTTAAAATGCTGACAGGCATCAACCCTCAGGATTATATTGAATACCAGCGTATGGAGCGCGCTGTGTTCCTGCTTCGTACTACGAAGAAGAGCATTCGCGAAATCGGCAAAGATGTGGGTTACAAAGACACCGCTTACTTCTGCCGTCGTTTCAAGATGATGTTTGGTATCCCTGCCGGCAAGATGCGTCGTCGCGAATCAGCGATGAACATCTAAGGCAAGATTATAAGAATAAACAGTGTGAGAAACCTCGGCCAAAAAGCCGGGGTTTTTTTCTATGTAGTTACCCACCACAATTACGTCGGCACCAGCCTCAAGCGCTTGTTTAGCCTTGGCTGCTGTATTAATTCCTCCCCCCACGATAATTGGCACATCCACGGCTTGGCGCACTGCCGCTATCATGTCGCTGCTGATGGGCTGCATGGCACCGCTTCCGCCGTCAAGATAGATATAGCGCAGCCCGAGCATTTCGCCGGCCATGGCAGTGCAGGCGGCAATAGCCGGTTTATCGTAAGGTATAGGCGTGGTGCCACTCATGTACGAGGCCGTAGTCTGGCGGCCAGTGTCCACGAGCATGTAGCCGGTAGGGTATACCTGCAACTGGCTGGCTTTGAGTATCGGGGCCGAGAGTACATGCTGGCCAATGAGAAAGTCCGGGTTGCGGCCCGAGATAAGGGAGAGCAGCAGAATACCATCGGCCTGTTTGTCGATGTGCAGGCTGTTGCTCGGGAAAAGGATAACTGGTATGCTGCTGTTTTCTTTGATGAGCCGAATAATGTCGGCTTGGTTGTCGGTGGTGATTAGGCTGCCGCCGACAAAGAAGAAATCCACTTGATGGGTTTCGCTCAGAGAGAGCAGGTTCAGGCAGGAAGCCTCATCCAGATTGTCGGGATCGATCAGAACGGCGAAGTGCTTCCTGCCTGACTCATGTTGCTGTCTGTTACGAAGATTGTTGAATGGCATCCTCTTGTGGAATGGTATAAGCAATGGTTTCTACTTCAGTCACCTCAATGGGTGCTGCTGCAATATCGTTATTTTTAGAAACACTGCTTAAGTATTCTTCCACCTTTTTAGTGAGGTAGACAAGTAATAAGGCCATTAACTGCTGGCTGACCACTTGCGTCAGCTCAGAGTTCCTAAAGCTTTTGGCTACGCCGCTTTGTTGCTGCGATTCATGCTGTGCATGTGGCATGCGCTCTGAAGACAAGGTATAGTCATCCTCTTGCTCGTGTACAAAAGAGTCATATCCCGCCACGTCTGCATTTCTTGCAGTATAGCTGTCTTCCTGCTCATACGCATAGGCATTGAACCCGAGTGCGTCTGGTTGTTTTCCGTGGGAACTCCGTTGCTTTAAAGCCTCTTTCCTCTTCAGCTTTTTACTTTTTTTTTTGCCGCCGCCGAACAAGTTTCTCAGCAACAGTCCGGCTACCAGTACGCCACCTGCAATGGCTACTTTTTTACCGATTTGCTGTCCTTGGGTCTTGATCTGGTCTACGTCACCCATCAGCGCGTTTTTATATTCTTCTTTTTGGCGCTCTAGTAACTCCCGCTCGTTGTCAAACAAGGGATTCTTTGTCTCGCTCATACTTGGTTTTCTCGTTTGTCTGTTTTATATATCGTATTGTCAAATGCTTTGTCGGCTACACCTTCGAATACCTTTTTGTCAAGTCCTACTAACAGTACAACTAGCACTGCCACGTAGAACAGTGCGATTATGCCGAAACCCCAGAAAGAGCTGTCGAGCAGGTGATTGAGCAAAAGGCCGAGGAAAATGCTGACGAAAAGTAAGCTCATAAGGCCAAAAAAACCGAGAAGCACCACATGCAGTAAACTTACAAAGGAAGCTTTTAGCTTTTCTTGTATCTCGAGGCGTATAATGTCTATGCGGGTATCGATGTAACCCATCAGGTTCTCGATAAGATTGGTGCTTTTTTCTTTCGTGCCGTTGTCGTTCATATTGCCCAGCTTTTTAGTGCTTTATCTGTATACGGTAGTATATTAAAAAATTTACGCAGTTATATTCAGTTAGAGTTGTAGTACGGAATTTGCTGTATCTTGTCCGTGTTTACTTAACTTAAGTAGAGTTTTTTTGTTACAGGAGCCCCCTTGGAGCATAATTTATATAGCATTTTAGGCGTTAGCCCTACCGCATCGGCGCAGGAGATCAAACTGGCCTATAAGCGGCTGGCTTTGAAGTACCACCCTGACCGCAACCCGGGCGACGCACGCGCCGAGGAGCTTTTCAAGGTGGTCAATTCCGCCTATCAAACACTTTCCGATCCATCGAAGCGCGCCCGTTACGACTTGCGGCTGCAGTACCTGCGCGAGCAGCGGCAGGCCATACGCCAGCACCAGCCCCACCACCACGCACGGTATCGCCAAACGCGTCCGCCTGCACCTGTTTCGGAACGCTATTATCAGAATATTCCACGGCGCGAGGAACGCCGCTTCGTACGCAAAGACCTGTACATTACTCTGGGCTTTTTTGCTTTCATGTTCGTTTTCAGTGTACTGCTCAAGTCCACTATGGACTATATAACAGGCGAGGACAGGTATAAAACAGCGCTCAGCTACATAGAGCACGGCAAGTATAGCAGCGCGCATAGTCTGCTGACCGATGCCATCTATTTCCGACCAAAGCATGCTGATGCCTACCTGACACGGGCGAGCATCTCCATGAACGTGTATGAGAACTACCGTTCTGCCGTGGAGGACCTGAATCAAGTCATTGCTTTGGAAGACAGACCCTCGGCGAATGTATTTATGATGCGAGGAAAATGCTTGGCCAAACTTGAGAAGTACAAAGAGGCTGAAAGAGATTTTGGCATCGCCCTGACGCTGGATAGCACGCTGCACACAGCGCAATTGGATAGGGGGGAGGTGCGCTTGTTTTACCTTCAGAAATTTGAACCAGCCATAGCCGACTTTACCAGCTTTCTGCGCCATACCTCCAAAGGCGAGTCGTGGGCAAATGCGTTGACTTTCCGAGGCTTTGGGTACTACAAAACAGGTGACTATGCCGCCTCGGAGGCGGACTACCGGCAGGTGCTACAGGCTGATAACGCCAATGGCCGGGTATTTTACCTGCTTGGCCGCACCGAGTTGGAGCAGGCCCAGCCCGACTCCGCCTGCGCTCACTTTAACGAGGCCTACCGGTTGGGCTACTCCGCGGCTCTGCTGGAACTGCGGGCTATCTGTCGCTAGAAGTATCTCAGGAGTTTCTTCTTCATTCGATCGCTGTCCCATGCTTGGTTGCCAAGGTATATCTCCTTTATCTCGCCGCTTGAGTTGAGGATATAGGTGGTGGGGTATACTGTAATCCGCTGTTGGGAAAGCGGGGTATTCGCCTTGAGGTAGGTGAAGGTATAAGGCTGTCGGCTTTTGAACTTGAGCAGTTTGCCAATGTCCTCATCCGATATGGTGACCACAGCGATTTTATCAGGATAGAGCTGTTGTAGCCGATCCATGGATGGCATCTCCTCGAGACAGGGCTTACACCAAGTCGCCCAGATATTCAGCACCACCACTTTTCCTTTGTACTGGTCTATGGATGTTGGCTCGCCTTGCAGGCTGGTAAGTTGCAGCGCCTGCCAGCTTACGCGCTGCGGCACCGTCTGATGGAGCATATAAAAGGCGAACGCCGCAATAAGAGCAGCAACAGCGAAGCCCACGGCATAGGAAGCCCAGAATGTTTGGCGGCGGGTCATGGCTTATACTTGGATGTTCTGGATGAAATACATATAAATGAGCGCAAGTAAGAGCACGGTGCCAATGCCAGCAGCCATACCTGCGAAAATAGCGCTCCAGTAGGTTTTCTTCATGGCGGCAGTAAATGTTGTAACAGCTAAGATATGAAAACACAGGCAAAATTCCCGGGCTAAAACATTTTAGGCAACCAGTGGCTTATTATGAAGTATAGTAGGGGCAGTGGAAATGAGAAGGGTATAAAAACAGAAAACCCTTACCTGTGTAGGTAAGGGTTTAAGCTGGTGGTGATGATTGGAATCGAACCAACGACACAAGGATTTTCAGTCCTTTGCTCTACCAACTGAGCTACATCACCAGCTCTGTTGTTACCCCGTCTTCCGAAAGGGTATGCAAAAGTAGTAACCAAAATTGAAGACGCAAACTTTCTGGCAAAAATATTTTAAAAAAGAGGCCCTGTGCACGTTTATTCTCACTATTCTGCTATCTTTATCTACGAATTGGTATGTATAACGAATAATTTGCCGTGATTCAACTCGAGAACATTATCTTCCTAATTGTAGCGGGCCTAGGTATAGGCCTGTTTGTGTGGCAGATTCGCAAAATCCGCAAGAACATTCTGATGGGTCGCGACGTCGATCTGACTGACAATCCTTCGGAGCGAATCAACAAGACCTTGCTGGTGGCCTTTGGTCAGCAGAAGATGTTTAAACGCATGCTGCCTGCCGTACTGCACCTTTTTGTTTATGTGGGTTTCCTAGTGATCAACATCGAGGTGATCGAGATTTTGATCGACGGGGTTTTTGCCACTCACCGCGTGCTTGCTTTCCTCGGGCCGCTTTATAGTGCCCTGATGTTTGTCAATGAAGTGCTGGCCGCTCTTGTAATTGTTGCCTGTGTGATCTTCCTCTGGAGACGTAACGTGACCAAGGTGCCTCGTCTGGCCAGTGGCGTAGAAATGCGCGCTTGGCCGAAGCTGGATGCCAACTTTATTCTGGTGACTGAGATCGTGCTGATGTTCGCGCTTTTCACTTTCAATATTGCCGGTCTCAAGCTGGTGCAGCTAGAAGGTGGTGAAGTAGCGGGAAGCTACCCGATCAGCCAGATGTTTGTAAACATTTTCGGCGATAACCCAAACGCCCTGCATATTATTGAGCGTGTCGGCTGGTGGTTCCACATCATCGGCATCTTGGCTTTCATGAACTATCTGCCAAGCTCGAAGCACTTTCACATCATCATGGCCTTCCCGAACGTGTACTACTCCAAGCTTTGGCCGAAGGGCAAGTTCACGACCAACCCGGCTATTACGCACGAAATCAAAGCCATGCTGGATCCTAGTTACCAGCCGCCTGCTCCCGAGATGGACGCCGAAGGCAACCCGATCGTGCAGCGCTTCGGGGCCAAAGACGTGGAAGACCTGACTTGGAAACAGTTGATGGATTCTTATACCTGTACCGAGTGCGGTCGCTGTACCTCTGTGTGCCCGGCCAACCTGACTGGCAAACTCCTGTCGCCGCGCAAGATCGTGATGGATACCCGCGACCGTATGGAGGAGAAAGGCGAACATCCAGCCATCTTCGCCCCGAACCACTACAAAGAACTAGGAGAGGAGCGTGTGCAGACCACCGACGAGAAAACATTGCTGCGTGGCTACATTACACCGGAGGAGCTCTGGGCCTGCACCACCTGCAACGCCTGCGTGGAGTCCTGCCCGGTGAACATCGACCAACTGTCCACGATCATGGACCTGCGCCGCTACTTGGTGCTTGAGGAATCGGCTGCGCCAGCTTCTGTAAACGCCATGTTCACAAACATCGAGAACAACGGAGCGCCATGGGCCTTCTCGCCTTCAGACCGCTTTAACTGGGCCGAAGACTTATACGTGCCTTCTAAAAATTAATTACTGATTGCTTATTGTTAATTGCTTATAAGTTGACTGTTAAGAGTGATTGTATCAACCCTGAGGGAGTGTAGAAACAACAATCATCAACTAACAATCAACAATTCATACCCTACCAGATGGAAGAAAATAAAAGACTAGTGAAAGTGCCAACTATGGCGGAGATGGCTGCAAACGGCGAAGAGCCGGAAGTGCTGTTCTGGGTTGGCTGTGCCGGTTCGTTCGACGACCGCTACAAGCGCGTAACACGTTCCTTTGTGCAGATTTTGGAACACGTGGGCGTGAAATATGCCGTGCTGGGCACGGAAGAGAGTTGCACCGGCGAACCAGCCAAACGTGCCGGCAACGAGTTCCTGTTCCAGATGCAGGCGATCACCAACATCGAAGTGCTCAACGCCTATAATATAAAGAAGATCGTGACGGCCTGTCCGCACTGCTTCAACACAATCAAAAATGAGTACCCGGATCTGGGCGGTAACTATGAGGTGATTCACCACTCCACCTTTCTGCAACAACTCATAAACGAGGGCAAAGTGAAGGTACAGGGCGGAGAGGCTTTCAAAGGGCAGCGCATCACCTTCCACGACTCCTGCTACCTTGGTCGCGCCAACGACATTTACGAAGCCCCGCGCGACGTACTGGCCGCGCTCGATGCCGATTTAGTGGAAATGAAGCGCAGCCGTGCCAATGGCCTTTGCTGTGGTGCCGGTGGCGCCCAGATGTTCAAGGAGGCGGAGCCGGGCAATAAAGAAATCAACATAGAGCGAACGGAAGAGGCGCTGGCTACTCTTGGCACTGGCAACGGTGTGATCGCGACAGCCTGCCCATTCTGCATGGTGATGATGAGCGATGGCGTGAAGAACAAGGAACAGGAAGGAAACGTAAAAGTTTTTGACATCGCCGAGCTGATCGCGCAAGCGGAGGGGCTGAGTAAGTAATACCTGATTGTTGATTGTTTATTGCTGATTGATGTTTTGTATCCGGGTTGTAGTTATACCTATTTGCCTAGGCAACATGCGAAGAAAGGTATAGCCTTTAGCGCGGGCTTAACATCAGTGAGTTTCTCTTTAAAAACAATCAACAACCAACAATCAATAATTAAAAAATGTACATCCCTTTTGATCAACTGCCGCCGCATGCCCGGCTCTGGATATACCAAGCAGACAGGGCCTTAACGGAGGCGGAGCAGTCCGAAATAAAACCATTGCTGGAGCGTTTTGCTACTGACTGGAGTAGCCACGGAGCGGGCTTGCAGGCTTCGGCTAGTTTGCTGCACGACCGCTTTCTGGTGCTGGCCAACAATGAGACCGTAACCGCCGCCAGTGGTTGCTCTATCGATAAGTCGGTGAGTTTTGTGCGGGAGTTGGAGCAGCGCTTGGGCGTGTCTTTTTTTGACCGCACCCAATTGGCCTTTTTGCAGAGCGGCGAAGTGAAAGTAGTGGCTATGAGTGAGCTGAAAAATAAAGTAGCTTCTGGTGATATTGAGGCGAATACCTTATATTTTGATACATTAGTAAACAATTATGGAGAGCTGCAGGAAGCATGGCCAAGGCCGGTGCAGAACACTTGGCTCTCCAAGTATTTTTAGATTCGGCAACACAAACCCTATGTCCATGCAGCAGACGCTTTCACGACAGTCAGTGGCCTACTATATTAAGCTTGCGGGAGCCTTGGTGCTTCTTGCGGTGATGCTAAGCTCTTGCGGCTCCGGCCGATACCTGAGCAAAGCCGACAAGCGCTTTCAGGAAGAGCAGTATGAGCGGGCTATTGAGTTTTACAAGCAGGCGCTGAAAGGAGCCAACAACACGGGGGAGATCAACTACCGCATAGCGGAGTCCTACCGCCTGTCTAACCGCCTAGGGGAGGCAGAGCCTTTCTATAAAGCCGCTCTGGATAACAACTACCGCAAGGAAGAAGGTTTCTTTTACTATGGCATGGCCCTAAAAGCCAACGGCAAGTATGAGGCAGCCTTGGGCCAGATGCAGGACTATGCCCGCATCGGTAGTAAGCAGGAGCTCAAAACACTGGCATTGCGCGAAGTGGAGAATCTGAGCCAATTAAGCAGTATCCTGAAGAAAAACACCGGTTTTGAAATACAGAACTTGGAAGCGCTGAACACCGAGGGCTCTGATTTTGCACCATATGTGCGCAATAACGAACTGATTTTCTCGTCTTCCCGCGGACCGGGAAAAACCTACTTGGGTAATGGTGAGGGCTTTCTAAATATCTACGCTACTACACTTGGCGACTCTGCTACCATGGGAGGCGCGGTGCGCAAACTTGAAGGCGTGAATACTGATGACCTGCATGAGGCCATGACCACCTTTGCCGACGATGGCAATACTATGGTATTTGCCAGAGGAAACGAAGGGACCAAGAAAGGCCGCCGCAACGTGGACCTGTACATCTCCTTCTACCGCTCCAACGCTTGGACCGAACCAAAGATTCTCAACATCAACGACCCGCGTGCTTGGGATTCTTCTCCGGCTTTCTCGCCTGATGGCAGAACGCTCTACTTCTCATCTGACCGTCGAGGCGGCTTGGGAGGCAACGACATCTACAAGACTACAATCGATGAAAACGGTCGCTTCTCAGCGACTGTAAACTTAGGGCCGGATGTTAACACGCCGGGCAATGAGAGTTATGTACATGTTGCGCCGGATGGCACGCTATACATTGCCTCCGACGGTCTGCCGGGACTGGGTGGGCTCGATATATTCAAAATAGAAGATGGGAAGCCTGTGAATATGGGCATACCGGTTAACTCCAGTGGTGATGACTTCGGTATTTTCTTTCAGGATGCCTTTACCGGATACTTGTCATCTAACCGTGAAGGTGGCCTAGGGGGGGACGACATTTATGCCATCTCCAGATCGGCGCGTAAGCTGGTGAATTTCTTTGTGGATGGCACTGTATACCAGCGCCGCGATAAAGACAAGCAACAAACCGTTGTGCCGAACATCCCGGTAGTGTTGCAGGATGCACGCGGACAGAAACTGGCCGAGACAAAAGCCGATGCCGAGGGTAAGTTCACCTTTGAACTTGACAGCGCATCAACATACTCTCTGCTTGCTGAGAAATCGGGATTCTTCGCCGCGCGCCAGCGTGTGACCACCGTAGGCAAAATGCCGTCGCAAAACCAGCTGCCAAACGAAGTGAACGAGGTACGCCTGACTGCTGACCTGTTGCTAACCGAGATTGTGAAAGAAAAGGCTATTGTGCTGGAGAATATCTTCTACGACTTCGATAAAGCCGACATCCGACCTGACGCGGCTGAGGAACTTGACAAACTAGTGCAGATACTGGTAGACAATCCGCGCATCTCCATCGAACTGAGCTCGCACACTGACTCCCGTGGCGTTGACGTATATAACCAAGACCTGTCGCAGCGTCGCGCACAGTCTGCTGTGGACTACATCATCTCCAAAGGTATAGACCGTTCGCGCATTACGGCACGTGGCTATGGCGAGAGCCGCCCGGTGGTGCGCAACGCCAAGACAGAGGAAGAGCACCAGCGCAACCGCCGCACAGAGTTTAAGGTGGTGCGTATTCAGGAGTAACAGCTATAAGGTATAACGCTATACCTTATTAAAATAAAAACCCGGCGGCTGTAGCATTATACTATGGCCGCCGGGTTTTTATATAAGGAGTGCGCTTTGCTATGCAGGTGCGCGCTTGAACCGGTCAAGATGCCTTATAATTTGCTGTTAGTGCTTTTTTAAAGCGCTTCTTTTGCCGTATATACCAAGGCCTTTCTTAAATTTGTAGAGCAAGTAAGACCAGCACTATGGAAAATAGATACCTCCGGCGTGGCGTATCCGCCTCAAAGGAAGACGTACACAACGCCATCAAGAACATCGACAAAGGGCTTTTCCCGAAAGCATTCTGCAAGATCATCCCCGACATCCTCACCGGTGACCCCGAGTACTGCGCCATCATGCACGCTGACGGCGCGGGCACGAAGTCGGCCTTGGCCTACATGTACTGGAAAGAAACCGGCGACCTAAGCGTATGGAAAGGTATAGCACAGGATGCTGTGGTGATGAACACCGACGACCTGCTGTGTGTGGGTGCGACGGATAACATTTTGCTTTCTTCTACCATCGGCCGCAACAAGCACCTGATACCCGGCGAAGTGATTGCCGCCATCATCAACGGCACCGAAGAGGTGTTGCAAATGCTACGTGATAACGGCATCGGCATCTACAGCACCGGAGGCGAAACAGCCGACGTAGGCGACTTGGTGCGCACCATTATTGTAGACAGCACCGTGACGGCTCGTATGCGCCGCGACGAAGTGATTTCAAATGACAACATACAACCTGGCGATGTGATTGTGGGCTTTGCCTCTTACGGGCAGGCCACTTACGAAGACGAGTACAACGGCGGTATGGGCAGCAACGGCCTGACCTCTGCCCGCCATGATGTGTTCCATTCATATCTCTCAGCTTCTTACCCAGAAAGCTACGACCCGGAACTGCCAAAAGACCTCGTGTATACTGGCAACTACCGGCTAACAGATGTGGAAGAAGAAACAGGTATGGAAGTGGGAAAACTGGTGCTTTCACCAACGCGGACCTATGCGCCGATCGTGAAGGCTATACTGGAGCAACACCGTCCGCATATACACGGCATGGTGCACTGCAGTGGCGGCGCTCAGACCAAAGTGCTGCACTTCACCGAAAAAGTACACATCATCAAAGACAACCTCTTTCCGGTACCACCGCTGTTCCGTATCATACAGGAGCAGAGCCACACCGACTGGAAAGAGATGTACAAGGTCTTCAACATGGGCCACCGCCTCGAGATTTACTTACCGGAGCAGCACGCCCAAAGCCTGATTGACATTTCAAAGTCTTTTGGGGTGGATGCCCAGATTGTAGGCCGTGTAGAGGCCAGCGAGCGCAATGAACTCACGATTAAGAGCGACAAGGGAGAGTTCTATTACGAAGGATAGACGTTCGCATAAGTTATAAAGAGAAACCACAGGTATAGCGCCTGTGGTTTTTTGTTTTATACCTACAACCAACGAAGTCCCCGCAGACAAACTCCTTCTCACTTTAGTTCCATAAACTGGCACAATAATTGGCTTGGCGAAAGTATACGCTAAAACCTATAAGCCATGAAAAAGCTTCTACTTCCGCTTCTGTTTGTGCTGCTGGCGCTGCCGGCTTTCGCTCAACCCACCGTTGTGACCTTTACCACCCACCGGGGCGAACCCTTCCAGATGGCGCTGGACGGACGTGTGATCAACCGCACGGCCTCCAACTTTGTGCGCATCACGCACCTGCGGCCCGGTAACCATTACGTGGAGTTCAGAATCAGAGGCCGTCATGGCATATATAGAACAGGTATAAACGTACTGGCCCGCGCTGGCTTTGAAACAAACTACGCCGTGCGGGTATCTGGCCGAAGAGTGAGCCTGCGGGTGATCAGCGAAGTGCCGCTGGGTCCGCCGCCCGTTGTCGTAGTGCCGCCACCACCTCCGCGCTACCCCGACAGGTATGAGCCCGTACCCCCACGCTATGAGCCGGTGCCACCCCGTTACGAAGAGCCTGCCGATGCCTGCCGAAATCTTTTGGACAAGTATGACATTGACCGCCTCATCGACGCCATGAAGGGCCGCGACTTCGAAAGCACCCGCCTTACCATTGCCCGGGAAGCGGTGCGCAACGGCAGTATCCTGTCAGAAGACCTGCGCCGGGTGCTTCTGCAGTTTGAGTTTGAGAGTACACGTCTCGAGTTTGCCAAATTCGCCTATGACAGCGTCTGTGACAAAGAGCGCTTCTACTACATCTACGACATCTTTGAGTTCGACCACCACGTGCGGGAACTGGAGAGCTATACCAGTAGGAGAAGGTAGCTATAATTAGTTTGTCATCCTGAAAGTTGAAAATCCCGAACTTGCTTCGGGGGATCTTGTGTACAAGTTGTATAGGTTATAGCAGTTGGTAACCAATATTCTTACAGAATGGTATAAAAATGATTTGGTGCACCTGATAAACAAAAACGGCTTCTGTTCATCACAGAAGCCGTTTTTGTTTAATGCAAGGCCTTATACCTTATCTCAATCTGTCTACCGACCTTACCAAGTCCTCGTCTTTCTTGATAAAACGGTTTGCCAGTGCATTAAGCAGTAGCGCCAGCACAGGCATGTAAAAGCCGGCCTCGTAGTTACCTTCGTTACCAGATACCATCACGTTGCCCACGTAGTTAGCATAGTAAAATGACGTGCCAAAGAGCGCCACCAGTACCAGCGTGTTGATCAGGCCGAACTTCATTTGGGTGATGCGGCTCTTGTACTGGAAGATCTCATACAGGGCTACACCTGCGGCTACAATAGCGAGTATACCAATGGCCATAGTGCTCGTTCCTGTTTGTGCGCCAGCCTGCGCTACTTCACCTTGAGCATTCAGCGCCTGAAAAGACAGGTCCCAAGCGGTAAGCACGACTTCTTCACCAGACACGGCATCTATCTTAGACCAGAGTGGCAAAAACAGCAAAGACACCATCGCAATCACGATGAGTGCCAGAAATACGGTTTGAATTCTTTGTATCATAAAGGGGTTAATTTAACTTGCAAAGAGATGCAAAATTAGACAAAGACCTGTAAAACAAAAATTGATGAGCACAGCTTATATAATTGATATTGTTAGAACACCCGTTGGCAAGTTTACCGGAGCCCTCAGTACTGTCCGTCCCGACGACATGGCGGCCTTTATTCTCAAAGAGTTAATGGCCCGTAATCCGCAGATAGACCCGAGCCTGATTGAAGACGTGGTGCTGGGCGCGGCTAACCAAGCCGGGGAGGACAACCGCAACGTAGCTCGCATGGCGCTTCTGTTGGCAGGACTTCCGCACGAAATCGGTGGTGTGACCGTGAACCGTCTCTGCGCTTCCGGGCTGCAGTCCATCATCGACGCGGGGCGCGCTATTACTTGCGGTGATGGGGCCGTATACTTAGCTGGCGGCGTGGAGAGCATGACGCGTGCCCCTTTCGTGATGGCCAAAGCCGAAACCGCTTTCGCCCGCACCCCCGAGATCTATGATACTACTATCGGCTGGCGCTTCGTGAACAACACGCTTTCCTCGATGCACTACCCGCATACCATGGGCGAGACCGCCGAGAATGTGGCGGAGCGCTACGGTGTTTCACGTGAAGCGCAGGACGAGTTTGCCCACAGCTCGCAGATCAAGTACAAGGCCGCTGCAGAAGCAGGTAAGTTCAAAGATGAGATTATACCTATACCTGTTCCGCAGCGCAAAGGCGATCCAATCATCTTCGACACCGATGAGCACCCGCGCCTTTCTTCTGTAGAGAAACTGGGTACACTGGGCGCGGCCTTCAAAAAAGGCGGCACCGTGACGGCAGGCAACGCATCAGGTATAAACGATGGCGCGGCCGCTTCTCTGGTGGTGAGTGAGGAGATCGTAAAGCGTTTCAATCTGAAGCCAATGGCCCGTATTGTGTCAGCGGCCGTGGCAGGGGTGGAGCCAGCCTACATGGGTATGGGTCCTGTGCCAGCAACCTTAAAAGCCCTGAAACGAGCCGGACTCACCATCAACGACATCGGGCTGGCAGAAATCAACGAGGCTTTTGCGGCACAAGCTATCCCTTGCGTGCAGGAGCTTGGCATTAACCCGGAGATCGTGAACGTGAATGGCGGCTCTATTGCCATCGGTCACCCGCTCGGAGCCAGTGGTACCCGTATCTCAGCCACTTTGCTGCACGAAATGAAGCGCCGCGAAAACGTGCGCTACGGTCTGGCAACCATGTGCGTGGGCGTAGGGCAGGGGGCGGCCATTATTTACGAAAAGCTATAGTCTACACATTTTCTCTTCAAAAGGCCATTCTGTGCAAGCAGAGTGGCCTTTTTACTTTTAATGCCGCTAAGTAGGAAATATTAGGTAGGGCTATATAGGATTCTGGCATATACTTTGATTTGAATGTTATCAGACTAATATTTCAAGCTTATGAAAAGGATATTGACGATTGTGCTGATGGCCATGCTGATGGTAGTTGGAGGAGAGGCCGCTATGGCAAAGGACCATGATCACCGGAAGTGCAAAGACAAACATCACTCGAAAGGAAAAGTGGTATATGTAGATAAGAAATACCGCGACCACGACGACTGCAAGCACTACAAAAGTCATCGTGATAAGCGCTACACCGGCAAAAGCTGCTGCTCACCCCACAATGACAGGTATAGCCGAGACGATAGAAGATGGGACCGAGACCATAACCGTAGCCGTGACCACCGAGGTAGAGTAGAAGACCGTCGGCATGCACCAACCAATCGCGAGGCGCGAGACCGTGCCATTGCGAAGGTTATACTGGAAGAACGGCACAGAAGCCAAAACAAAAGATAAATAGCTTTGTTTGCAATAAGAAGAAGACGACTACCATAGTTTGAAGGCTGCCTGCATACAGGCAGCCTTTTTTGTTATCTTTGCCCATGCGCTACTTTCTAGAAATAGCCTATGACGGCACTCGTTTTCATGGTTGGCAGGTACAGCCTAATGCCCTTTCTGTGCAGGAAGTGCTCGAAGATTGCCTAAGCAAAGTGCTGCGGCGGCCCATTAGCACGACAGGTAGCGGCCGTACCGATACGGGCGTACACGCGAGCCAGCAATTCGTGCACTTTGATGTGGAACAGCACCTAGACCCCGAGCACATGGTCTACCGTTTCAACCGCCTTTTGCCCGACGACATTGTGGCGAAGAACCTATACCTTGTCACCGACGAGGCCCATGCCCGCTTCGACGCTTTTGAGCGTACCTACCACTACTACATTACGCTTGCCAAAGACCCTTTCAAAAGATACTACGCCACCTACTTGCCGCGTTCCGTGGATGTGGAGAAGATGAATGAAGCGGCCGCTGTTTTGCTTCGTTACGAGGATTTTACGACCTTTAGCAAAGTGAAAGGCGACACCAAGCACTACCGCTGCAACATATACGAAGCTGTATGGCGCCAGCAAGGCGACGAGCTGGTCTTTACCATCCGGGCTAATCGCTTTTTGCGGGGTATGGTACGACTGGTGGTCGGTACTTTGCTGGACGTAGGTCGCGGCAAGCTTTCTGTAGCCGATTTTGAGCGGATTATCGCCAGTCAAGACCGCAGCAAGGCCAGCGGGGCGGCTCCTTCCGAGGGGTTATACCTTGCCAAGGTGTCGTATCCGGAGCATATTTTCAAGATATCACCCAAAACAAACCCTTTATAGCATGCAATTACCTGAAGACCAGAACGGTCCCCATCTTAATGGCAAACACCTTCGCCCCGAAAGCTTGATGATGAGCTACGGGTACAATCCGGAGTGGTCAGAAATGGCCGTGAAAGCGCCGATTTACCAGACTTCAACTTTCGTTTTCAAGAACGCGGAAGAAGGCAAGGCATTTTTTGAACTAGCCTACGGACTGCGCGAGAAGCACGCCGAAGAACAACTTGGCCTGATCTACAGTCGCCTCAACAACCCAGACCTCGAGATACTGGAGAACCGCCTCCGCTTTTGGGACGGAGCCGAAGAGGCAGCCGTATTCGCCAGCGGTATGGCCGCCATCAGCACTACGCTCCTAGCCCTGCTCAAGCCGGGCGATCTGATTTTGCACAGCGAACCTATCTACGGTGGCTCTGACTACTACATCAAAAACATTCTGCCAAAGTTCGGCGTGAAGAGCATGGGCTTCCGTGCCAATACGCCAATTGAGGAAGTAGAGCAAATGCTCGAGGAATCAGGTATGGCCGATAAACTGGCGATGGTCTACATCGAAACCCCAGCCAACCCGACCAACCACTTGGTTGACATCGAGGCATGCTCCGCCATGGCCAAGAAGCACTCGACTGCCGACAAGAAAGTAGTGGTAGCCGTGGACAACACGTTCCTAGGCCCGGTGTTCTCGCACCCACTCAAACACGGCGCTGACTTGGTGCTCTACTCTGCCACCAAGTACATCGGTGGTCACTCCGACTTGATTGCTGGCGCCTGCGCCGGCCCGGCTGACCTGATGAAGCAAGTGAAAGGCATGCGTACGTTCATGGGCTCTATGGCGAGTCCGTGGACAGGCTGGATGCTGATGCGCAGCTTAGAGACATTGAAAATACGCATGGAGTGTCAGGCTCGTGGCGCTGAAGTAGTGGCCGCCTACCTGAAAGAACACCCGAAAGTGGACAAGATTTACTTCCTAGGCTACCTGCAGGACAATCCTCAGCAACAGGCCATTTACGACAAACAGTGCAAGGCAGCAGGCTCTATGATCTCGTTCGACATCAAAGGCGGCGAGAAAGAAGCCTTTAAGTTCCTGAACAACCTGAAACTGATTAAGCTGGCGGTAAGCCTCGGCGGCACCGAGTCGCTGGCCGAGCACCCTGCTTCTATGACCCACTCTGATATCTGTCTGGCCGACCGTGCTGTGATGGGTATAGGTGAGGGCATGATTCGGATCTCGGTAGGCGTGGAGCACCCAGAGGATATTATCTCTGATATTGCGCAGGCGCTCGAGAAAGTTGCTGTGCCTGTAGAAGCGGAGGTATAGGTATAAACTTTATTTCTAAAGCCCTCCCTTAAAAACAGGGGAGGGTTTTTTTATGCCTTTAGGAGTAATGGCTATACCTGATAAATCCCGAAAATCCTGATGCAAAAACCATTAACTTTGCAGGCGGTTAGGTATAGACTGTCGTATAGTAGGAGTTGCTGTTTATACTGGGAGTTTCGTGTATGCCGCAAGTTTAGCGCGAGCGTAACTTGTGGTTGGCATGGGGCCAGTTTGTAACTGGTGTAGCGGCGGTTCCGGTGATGGCGCGAGCGTCCACGCTCGTGTCTACCATTGTGGGGCCTCTGGCCCTGTGGTATAGCTACAGTTGTAGGTATAGCAATTAGCCTTATTTCATAGCTTGGCTTGGCCAGCCGGGCCTTACTTTTTTCCTTGATGAAAAAAGTAAGCAAAAAAATCAAGACGCTCCAAACTCGCTGAACGCTCAAACAGTGGAGCGTCGAAAAGGTGCACTTGGCTGATGTCATCGCTCTGTAGCCCAAGTGCAATTTACTTTGCAATGCGTGCCAGTGGTGTGTGGAGTAACAGAAACTACAAGGCTTGTACTTTAGAACTGGCAGTAGGAAAAAAGTCCCCCTTTGAAGGGGGCAGGGGGATGTTAATCGTGCACCAGAATCTTATAAACCTTCAATCCTGAATCAGGCAAAAAGAAAAGGGACAGACTAACCCCCGAAAACAAAAACAGAACAACAAACTTGGAAGATAAACCACAAAATACAGGCAAGGTATTCGATGCAGACGTCATCCGGCGGCTTTTCACGTTTGTGAAGCCCTACCTGAAGACGTTCTACTTCATCGTGTTCCTGACGTTTGCCTCGGCCATATTGGCTGCCGTGCGTCCTTTCTTGATTCAGTATACCGTCGACAACGAAATTCTGCAGAACGACTGGGAGGGCCTGAACAAGATGTTCGTGATACTCGCGGTGCTCTTAGTGGGGCATGCCATCGTGCAGTACCTCCATACCTATTTTGCGGGTTGGCTTGGGCAGCACGTGGTTCGCGACATCCGGGTGCAGCTTTACCGCCACATTCTCAACCTGCGCCTTAAGTTTTTTGACCGCACGCCAATCGGTACACTCGTGACCCGCAATGTGTCGGACGTGGAGACGCTTTCCGATGTATTCAGTGAAGGCTTGGCCGCTATGATCGGTGACATCCTGCAGTTGGTGTTCATCCTCGGTTTCATGTTTTACATCGATTGGGAGCTGGCGCTGGTTAGTCTGTCTACTTTCCCGATCATGCTGATTAGTACCTATATCTTCAAAGAGAAAATAAAGGATACTTTCCAGGATGTGCGGACAGCGGTGGCGCGGCTTAACTCGTTTGTGCAGGAGCATATCACGGGGATGAGCATTGTGCAGATTTTCAACAACGAGAAGCGCGAGCTCGAGAAGTTTAAGGAAATCAACAAGGAACATACCCGCGCCAACGTGCGCTCTGTGCTTTACTACTCGGTATATTTCCCAGTGGCCGAGATTATCGGTGCGGCAGGGCTTGGCTTGCTTGTGTGGTATGGCGCCCACGGCGTGATCGATAACGATGTATCGCTGGGTACGCTGATGGCATTTATCCTCTACATCCAGATGTTCTTCCGCCCCATCCGCATGATCGCCGACCGCTTTAATACGCTCCAGCTGGGCGTAGTGAGTACGGAACGCCTCATGCGCTTACTCGACAGCAAAGAGATGATTCCAGACAACGGCAGTTATGCACCAGAAAAAATCAAGGGTAACGTGAATTTCAAGGATGTGTGGTTCGCCTACAAAGACGAGGACTGGGTGTTGCGCAATATTTCTTTGGATGTAAAGGCCGGGGAGTCAGTGGCTTTTGTGGGTGCGACAGGTGCAGGCAAGACCTCTGTTATCAACTTGCTCAACCGTTTCTACGAGATCAACAGCGGCCAGATTTTAATTGACGGGCACGACATTAAAGAATACAACCTGGATGTATTGCGCCACCACATTGGGGTAGTGTTACAGGATGTGTTCCTGTTCTCAGGCACCATCGCTGACAACATCAGTCTGGGTAACAAAGCCATCACCGAAGAGCAAATGTGGCATGCCGCCGACTTGGTAGGTGCCCGCAAATTCATCGAGCGACTGCCGGGTGGTCTGCACTACCAAGTAATGGAACGCGGGGCAACGCTCTCGGTAGGCCAGCGCCAGCTTATTTCCTTTGTGCGGGCCATGGTGTATAACCCCGAGATCATCATCCTCGACGAGGCCACTTCCAGCGTCGACTCCGAAACTGAAGAACTGATACAGTACGCCATCGACCAGCTCATGCATGGTCGTACGTCCATCGTCATTGCTCATCGTTTGTCTACCATCCAGAAGGCCGACAAGATTATTGTGATGGACCGGGGCGAGATAAAAGAAATGGGTAACCACGAGGAATTGCTGCGCCATGACGGTTACTATGCCCAACTCTACAACATGCAGTACAAAAACATGATTGACTTATGAACAAGAAATTCTTGTTAGTGATGGCGGTGCTCGCCGTTATCGTAGGGGCTTTCTATGCCTATTTGGGAGGTTTCAGTTCAGCCAAGGTATCAGAAGTTAGCTCCGAGCAACTCTTTGTGGCGGGCCGCGCTTTTAAAGGTTCGGTTACGGATAATCTCATCAACGACTCGTTCCGCAGAGCCGCCGAGGTGCTAGACAAAAAAGAGCTGGAAGGTATGCTGGGCAATATCTATTACAATAACCCGGAGGGGCGTGCCGACAGTGTAAACGCTTTTATCGGAGTGATTATACCGGACAGCTCGGTGCAGTTGCCGGCCGACTACGAACTGCGGGTAGTGCCGGGTGGTCGCCGTGCCCTGCGTGGCGAAGTGAACGCCCACTACATGCTGGCCCCGAACAAACTCTACGAAGCCATTTTTGACTACGCCAAGGAGAAGAATCTAGAGCTGGAAACCTTTTATGTGGAGTGGTTCCCGGAGGACCACCAAGGTATAGTAGAGGTGCCGATTAAGGAGTAGCTTGCAAGTATAGATTATCTCTATATCTTTGGTGATAGGGGAGTTTCCCCGTGGAACGATAGCAACAAAGCAAATTGGGCAAAAAGGCAGAGGCAAAAAAGGAGCTGATACTGGAAGCGGCTAAGTCGGTGTTCGGCAAGCTGGGCTACAGCAAAGCCACGCTGGACGATATCGCCCATGCCATCGGCCTCAAGAAACCAACACTCTACTACTATTACAAGAGCAAGGAGGTACTCTTTATTGAGGCCTTTTCGCAGGAGTGGAAAGAGAGCCTTTCCCGCCTAAAGAAAACAGCTGAACAGGAAAAAGACCCCCGAGAGCGCCTGTTGCTATACATTCGCTCCTCGTTGCGCTACTATCAGGAAATCGTAACGCAGCACACCATCTCCATCAAAGTGCTCATCGAGACGCGCATTATGTTTCAGGAGCTGTTCAAAGAGTCGCGCGCCAAAGAGTCAAACTTCTACGCCTCCGTTATCAAAGAAGGTATAGCCAATGGCACCTTTATCGAGTGCGAAGCAGAGCGGGTGGGCTACTCCATTATGGTCGTCAAAGACCTTATTCAGTTCGAAGAATTCCAACGCGCCCAATTCCACAACCTCCCTTCCATCGATTTTGAGAAGATAGAGCGGGAGGTGCTGTTTACCGTGAATTTGATTTTGGAAGGTATACGGGTAAAGATATAAATAACAAAAATGCCCCAACCTAAGCAAACCGCTTACATTGGGGCATAATCATATCAGGCCTGTTCAGGCTAGAAACTTCTCATAAAATGGGGTGCTGGGTGTGGGCGGTTGGATGCCCGGAAATGCAGGAGGCTAGTCCTGCGGGTGACTGGCTTTGTATTCGTCTAGTTTCGCCTTTAGCGCGTCCACATCGGCGTGGTGGCCTTTGGCTACTTCGGCAGCGTCGAGTTCGATGAGCATGTTCTGCATTTGCTTCAGGTAGGCGGCTTTGTCCTTTTTAAGGCAGCCTTTGTGATTGTCTTTGCAGGCACCGTTCTCGTCCATCGGCTTAAACATACTGCCCTCGCCATAAATGAGCCACTGCGAATTCAGGTCATGGAAGTGTTTCACGATAGCCACCAACTCATCCAAGAGGTAGTTTTTACCAGAGATGATATTGGAGAGCGTGGTCTCGTCGCTGCCCGTCATCTCCAAGAGCTGCGGCATTTCCAATTCTTTGATGTTCGTATAGAAACGGAACCTTTTGCCGATTTGCTGTAAGTCAATAGCCATAGATAGAGTGTTAGAAGGTCATATAAAATTGCTATACGTACTTATAACAGTTTCTGTATCAAAAAATTCCCGAGCTCTAAACACAGACTTTGTAAATGCTTGGTTTTCAAAGTAAAAGTAGATCAGGCGATTATGGCTACTGCGAATCCTCCGCCTGCAACTGGCGCTCATAAAGCACCTTATACAAGCCCTGTTGCTGTATCAACTCCTCATGCGTACCGTGTTGCACAATCTCCCCGTCGTCGAGCACCAGAATCTTGTCCGCCAGTTTTACGGAAGACACTCTGTGCGAAATGATGATCGAGGTACGGTTCGCCATGATGCGGCGCAAACTGTTGAGGATGGCATTCTCCGTTTTGGTATCCACAGCCGAGAGTGAGTCGTCGAGGATGAGGATACTTGGCTCGCGCACCAGCGCTCTGGCAATGGAGACACGCTGCTTTTGGCCGCCGGAAAGGGTAATGCCACGTTCGCCTAGTTTTGTATCGAACTGCTCGGGGAAGCGCATGATGTTCTCGTACACATCGGCGTCTTTGGCGGACTGCACCATTTGCTCTTCCGTAATGCTTGGCAACCCGAAACCAATGTTGTTGCGGATGGAGTCGGAGAACAAGAACACATCCTGCGGGACGTAGCCAATCTGACTGCGCAGGCTCTCCAAATTATAGTCGCGCACATCTACACCGTCTATCAGAATGCGGCCGCTAGTCGCGTCGTACATGCGCGGCAAGAGGGTAGCAATGGTGCTTTTGCCCGAACCCGTGTTACCGATTATGGCGAGCGTCTCACCGTGGTTGATGCGGAACGAGATGTTCTTCAGCGCATGGATGTTGGTGTCAGGGTATACAAAATCTACATTTTCGAAAATTATATCGCCCTCAATAGGCTTGCTAAGGTTCTCGCGTGATACAATGTCGTTTTTGGTGTTCAGGAACTCATTGATGCGGGCTTGCGAAGCGGCTGCTCGCTGCACCAGACTGGCCGTCCAGCCGAGCGAGGTAACCGGCCACGTGAGCATGTTTACGTAGATGATAAACTCGGCAATATTACCTGTGGTAATGCTACCGTTCATCACTTCCTGACCGCCAATGTATACCGTAATAATTGTGCTCAGACCTACCAGAAATAGCACCAGCGGGAAAAAGAGCGAGTTCACAAAGTTCAGCTCCAGCGACTTGTCTTTATAGTTGTTGCTGGCCTTGGTAAAGTTATTGTGTGAGTCGTCTTCCCGCACAAAGGATTTGAGCACCCTTATACCTGAAAAAGCCTCCTGCACAAAGGTGGTTATACCGGAGAGGCTGCGCTGTATCTCGTCGGACTTGCGCTCGATGATGTTGTTGACGTAGTAAATGCTGATGGCCAGAATCGGAAGCGGAATCAGGGTATAGAGCGTGAGCTTCACGTTCACCGACAGCATGTAAGGTATAACCATCAGGAAAAGGATCACAAGGTTAATACCATACATAATGGCTGGCCCGAGGTACATGCGCACGCGGCTCACGTCCTCGGAAATGCGAGACATCAAGTCGCCTGTGTTGTTTTTGCGGTAAAAACTGAGCGGCAGACTCTGGTAGTGCTCGTAAATCTCATTCTTGAGGTCATTCTCAATCAGGCGGCTCATCACGATGATCGTCTGTCGTACGAAGAACAGGAACAAGCCACGCAAAAGCGCCATCACCAGAATGATTACCCCATACACCAAAATACTACTGGCGAAGGTGTCATACACCGTATCTTGTTGCGCCATACCCTCAAAGAGGTTGTGCAGGTTAATCCCTTCTTTAATCAGATTGAAAGCATGGCGGACCACCTGCGCGGGCAGAATCTGGAAAAAGTTGGAAATGATAATAAACACCAGCCCCCACAGGAGGCGGTATTTATACTTGAGGAGGTATTTATTGAGGTAACGAAGTGATTTCACAGCAAGAATATGGAACTCAGAGGCTTTTACGTAGAGTTATGACCTACAAATTGAATAAATCAAAAAAAGAATTAATTTTGCAGCACGAAACGGGAGGCGTCTCTTCCTGACTACTACAAAGATAGAATAACCCTTAATCAAATTCATAAATGGTCGAACTAAAAGAAGTTGAACTGAAGAAGGACAAGTCGGTCTTCGGTCAGATATCAGAGTATAACCATGAGAAAGTAGTTTTCTGCCACGACAAAGAAACTGGCCTGAAAGCTATCATCGGTATCCACAACACTGTACTTGGCCCAGCGTTGGGTGGTACTCGTATGTGGTCTTATGCTTCTGAGGCTGAGGCGCTTGACGATGTGTTGCGTCTTTCAAGAGGTATGACTTACAAAGCCGCTATCTCTGGTCTGAACCTAGGTGGTGGTAAAGCAGTGATCATCGGCGACGCCAAAAAAGATAAAAACGAAGCCCTGCTTCGTCGTTTCGGCCGTTTCGTGAAAAACCTGAACGGTGCCTACATCACAGCTGAGGACGTGGGGATGACAACCAAAGACATGGAGTACATCCGCATGGAGACTGAGCACGTATCTGGCCTTCCTGAGTCTATGGGCGGTGGCGGTGACCCGTCTCCGGTAACGGCTTACGGTACCTACATGGGCATGAAAGCCGCTGCCAAGAAGGCCTTCGGTTCTGATTCACTTTCCGGCAAAAAAATCTCTGTGCAGGGTGTTGGTCACGTTGGTGGCTACCTAGTGGAGCTGCTTGCCAAAGAGAATGCTCAAATCTTCATTACCGACATCTACGAAGACCGTCTGCGTGAAGTGTCTGCCAAATACAACGCCAAAATCGTGGGTATGGATGAAATCTACGACTTAGACGTGGATATCTACTCGCCTTGCGCCTTGGGTGGTACCATTAACGACAACACGCTTGGTCGTCTGAAGTGCCAGGTAATTGCGGGTTGCGCAAACAACCAGCTGCGCGACGAGACAGTGCATGGACCTGCGCTGGTAGACAAAGGCATCGTATACGCACCGGACTTCCTGATCAATGCAGGTGGTTTGATCAACGTATACTCTGAGCTGCACGGCTACAACCGTGAGAGCGCCTATGCCCAGACGGAGCGTATCTACGGCTATACCTTGGACATCTTCGAGATGGCTGAGAAAGAAGGCATGTATACGCAGCTGGCTGCCACCAAAATGGCTGAGAAGCGTATTAACAGCATCAGCAAAGTAAGATCTACTTTCTAAGGTCTTCCTTTTGATAAAAGAATAAAACAAAAGTGCTGCATTAACCTGTGGCACTTTTGTTTTACACTTACCCTATTTTTTAGCGCACAGGCCTGCCTTTGCGTATAAGTTTATCACAGTGACTTTTGCTGTGCCCGATGCCTCGGCGTCTATTGCAGTAATAATACAATCAACCAATACGTTCTTTAAATTACTATTATGCTCAACCGCAGAACACTTCGAATCAAGGCTATGCAAGCCATCTATGCCTACAAACAGGCCGAAGGTTCAGATTACCAGCTGGCCCTCGACCAGATAGCCGATGACTTCGCTCCAGACCTGAACTCCATGGAGGTGCAGGACAAGAAACTGCTCGAAGGCAGAAAGCAAATCGCTCAGCTGCTCTTCAAAGAATGGCACGAAACCGGGCAGTTCGAGACAGAGGAGACTGACAAGGAGATAATCGATGCGGTAAACAGAGCCATCGTCTACTACCAGAACACCGTCAAAAAGGATTACAAGCACTATAGCAACCAGATGATGGGTGCTGTGGAGCGGATTTATGATCACTACCTCGGCACGTTGCAGATACTGCAGTTGCTCAATGAGTTGGTGGAAGACGAAGAAGAAAAGAAAGAAAAGCGTTTCACGGAGGCCAAAGGCCCAGATGTGAAGCGTTTCCTAAACAACCGCGTGGCACAGCGCATCCTCAGCAACAAGTCTTATCAGGAAAACATCATCCGCCGCAACATTAGCTGGGGTTCTGACATCAGCGAAATCCGCGCGGTTTATAAAAACATTCTGAAGCAGGATGAAGTGTTTTTGAACTACTTGGCACTGCCTGAGCCCACCCTTGAGGAGGACTTGGAAGTGGTGAAACATATTTTCAAAAACATTATTTTTAAAGAAAAAAACTTACAATCTTTGTTTGAAGAGCAGGATTTGAACTGGGTGGAGAACAAATCCATTGTGAAAAGCCTGGTTAACAAGACTGTTAAGATGTTTGGCGAAGAGACAGAAGAGGAGCCGGTATTGCTGGACCTTTCTGCTAACTGGGAAGACGATAAAGCTTTCTTCGAGGAACTCTTTCACCAGACCCTTCAGGACGACGAGAAGTACGAGGCTATGATTGCCGCAAGCGTGAAAAACTGGGATGTGGAGCGTGTGGCCCTGCTGGACAAAATCATCCTGAAAATGGCGCTTTGTGAGATGCACATCTTCAGAAGCATACCTGTCAAAGTGACCATCAACGAATACATTGAGATATCCAAGCTATACAGCACGCCAAAGAGCAAGCAGTTTGTGAACGGTGTGTTGGATAAGATGGCGCAGGAGCTGACCACTAAGGGCGACATACGCAAGTCAGGTCGTGGTCTTATCGACAACAAATAAAGTATATAACGGCTAAAAAGGCTGTTATATCGTAAAAGGGGGAAATTACGTACCCAATATATAAGTATATAGATAACCCTATGAGTAAGAAGACGAGCAATATACTGTTTTTTGTGTCAGGCGCCGCTGTGGGAGCCGTGGCAGGCATTCTGTTTGCCCCCGAAAAAGGCAGAGAGACGCGCAGCTGGCTGAGCTACCGACTGGAAAAATACCGTGATACCCTTTCAGACCTGCTGGAAGAACTGGTGGAAGACCGTAACTTGGTAACAACAAGCGCCAAGTCTGAAGGCCAGCGTGTGATACAGGATGCCAAGGACAAAGCCGAGAAGCTTCTGGGCGATGTGGATTCACTTATCAACGAGATCAATAGCAGGAAAGAAATATAGCCATGAGAGAAATTACACTGATTCCCGGCGACGGGATAGGACCAGAGATCACAGAAGCAGTTAAAGCCGTATTTAGTGCAGCTAACGTGCCTGTGACTTGGGAAGAGGAAAATGCAGGACAGACCACTTTCGATTCGATTGGTGAACTGATTCCGTCTACACTAATAGCCTCACTAAAGAAGAACAAAGTGGCTTTGAAAGGCCCTATTACCACGCCGGTAGGCAAAGGCTTTAAGAGCATCAATGTGCAGCTGCGCCAGATGTTCGACCTGTACTCCAACGTGCGTCCCGCCAAAACCACGCCCGGCGTGAATACCCGCTTCGAGAACGTAAACTTGGTGCTGTTCCGCGAGAACACCGAAGGCCTGTACTCTGGCTTAGAGATGTTCGACGAGCGCTTGCAGATATCTGACTCTGTGGCCCGCTTGACGCGTGTAGGTTGCCGCAAGATTGTACGTGCTGCTTTCGAATATGCCAACAAGCACAACTGCAAGAAAGTAACAGCGGTGCACAAGGCCAACATCCTGAAGAGCGCCGGCGCCTTGTTCTTGAGTGAGGCTAGCGAGATCGCGAAAGAATATCCGCACATCCAGTACGACGACAAGATTATCGACAACATGTGCATGCAGCTGGTAATTAAGCCAGAGCAGTTCGATGTGATCGTAACCACCAACCTGTTCGGCGATATTCTGTCTGACCTGTGCGCTGGTCTGGTAGGCGGTCTGGGTGTGGTTTCCGGCGCCAACATCGGCAACGACATGGCTATCTTCGAGGCGGTACACGGTTCTGCTCCTGATATTGCCGGTCAAGGCAAAGCAAACCCGACAGCCCTATTACGCTCTGCCATCATGATGCTTCACCACATCGATCTGAAAGAAGAGGGCGAGCGCATAGAGAAAGCCTTGGATGCGACACTTGCTAACAGAGAGCAGTGCACAGGCGACTTGGGCGGAAGTGCCAGCACGATGGAATTTGCTCAAAACATCATTTCGAAACTATAATTAAGCTTAAAGCTGTTTACCTGATATGAAAAAGAATTTCTTATTAGCCCTAGCACTTGGCACTGCCATGACAGTGACCAGCTGCGACCAGAACAACACGACAGATTCAGAGGCAACTACTGCTGAAACAACCGCAGCGGTAGCACAGCCACAGCAAGTTGAAAACCCGAACGTGGTGGCTACTGGCCAAACTGCCAATGCCGAGAACGCCGCTGTGATGTCTTTCCAAGAAACTGAGTATGACTTTGGTACTATCAAAGAAGGTGAAGTGGTAGAGCATACCTTTAAGTTTACCAACACGGGTAAAGCTCCGTTGATCATCGAGAGTGCTTCGGCTTCTTGTGGCTGTACCGCCCCTGACTGGACTAAAACTCCTGTTGCACCGGGTGAGGAAGGCCAAGTGAAAGTACGCTTCGACAGCAGAAACAAGCCTGGACAGCAGTCGCCTACGGTGACTATCCGTGCTAACACGGAGCCGAACATCATGCGAGTGTCTATGAAAGGCAATGTAGCCTCTTCTAGCATACCAACTGCGGGCGCTGATGGCCCGGTAAGACTCAACTAAGAACCACTCTTTAATAAGAGTACAACCTTTTTTATGCAAACGATATTCCTTCAAGCCGCACCAGACGGGGGCATGCTGCCTCAGCTGTTAATGTTCGGCGCTATTATCCTTGTTTTCTATTTTTTCATGATCCGTCCGCAGCAGAAGAAAGCCAAGGACCAGAAAAAATTCCGTGAAGAGCTGACCAAAGGCATGCAAGTTGTTACAATAGGCGGACTGCATGGTCGTTTAACAGCAGTAAACGATGACACCGTAGAGATAGAGGTAGACAAAGGTATACGCCTTGTGTTCGAGAAATCCGCTATCTCGCTGGAAGCTACTGCAAAAGTGAAATAAGGATAAGAAACCTTGTCGTTTGAGAAAGCCCGAAATATCATTTTATGGTTTGTAAGGCCATTTAAGCCCCAAACAGAGCACTACTGGAGAATTGTAGTGCTCTGTTTTGTGGCAGCCTCTACTTTCTGGCTGCTCAATGCCCTTAACAAAAGCTATTCTACCCAAACCACCTACCCGGTGCGTTTCGTGTACAGCGACCAGCGCCTTGTGCCTATCAAGCCCTTGCCAGAGGAAGTGATGGTGAATGTGACTGGCAAAGGCTGGAAATTGCTCCGCAAGTCGCTGAAGGTAGAAGTACAACCTGCCGAGGTATACATCCGCAACCTGCCCCGTAACAACTATCTGTTAGGATCTGCCCTGCGCCCCGCTTTGGTAAATGCCATGGATGGTTTGCAGCTGAATTTCGTGGTAACGGATACGCTGTTCTTCGATTTCAATACAAGAGTGACGCGGCGCATCCCACTCAAGCTCGACCCGAAACAAAGAGTAACCGATGATCGGCATGCCATGTTGCGCCCGGTCCGCATCTCTCCTGATACTATTTCCTTTCAAGGGCCATCCTCCATGGTCGACAGCCTTCCAGACCCCTTCCTGTTGCGTCTGCCTATTACCAACCTAACTGAGTCAGCTAAGATAGTAGTGCCCATTGAGTACGATAACAAGTCGATGGTGAAGGCTGATATAAGTGAAGCAACGGTTGCGGTGCGGGTAAAACCGCTGCAACAACGTGAACTGCAGGTGACACCTGAGTTGGTAAACGTACCGTTGAGAACAGAAGTAACCTTGCGCCCACAGGTTGTCCTGATTCGCTATCTGGCGCTTGAAGACTCCAGTGCTTTTATCAACTCGGACGCATTTAAGGCGGTAGTCGATTTCTCTAGGTATAACCGATTGGATTCAACTGTCGTGCCTGAGCTGGTACAGAAGCCTGCCGGAGCCCGCAACATTACGCTTTGGCCAGAGCGCATCAAAGCCACATTAGAAAGATAGTTAACTCCATGCTGAAAATAGGTGTAACCGGAGGTATAGGCGTGGGCAAGACCATTGTGTGCCGTATGTTCGATGTGCTGGGTATACCCGTGTACGATGCCGATACGCGCGCCAAGTGGGTGATGCAGTATGACCAAGCCTTGAAGCGAGAACTACAGGAAGCTTTCGGTGAGGAAACCTATACCCCACAGGGGCAGCTAAATCGCACTTACCTCGCTTCTGTTGTCTTCAACAACCAAGAACGCCTTAACCAACTCAATGCCTTGGTGCACCCGCACGTAGGTACCGATTTTGAGCGCTGGGCTGCTGCCAATGCCAGTGCGCCATACCTGATCAAAGAGGCGGCGCTTATGTTTGAATCGGAATCTTGGCGGCAGCTGGACGAGATCATAGTGGTGTCGGCCCCCTTGGACGTGCGTCTGAAGCGACTCCTCAAGCGCGATACCCACCGCACGGAAGCCGACATCAAAGCCATTATCGCCAAACAGCTGAGCGAGGAGGAGAAGATAGCCCGGGCCCAGCATGTTGTCTACAATGATGAGAAACAACTCATCATCCCGCAGGTGCTCGCCTTGCATCAGGAGTTCCTCTCTAAAGGATAAATCAAAAGTATTTAGAAAAATTAGACGCAGGCCAGCCCAAGAGGGTATGGCCTTTTATGATTTTTATGAGTCACCCTTATTTATCCTGCAGAGATACTGGAATTTTTCGGAGAGGGATTCAGGAAGAAGTAAAGCATCTGATACCCATATTCAATTGAATGAATTGGCCAAGGGGTATATCTGATAAAGCCAGATAGACTCAACCGCCACCAACTAGCTGGGGAATTCATACCATGTTCAGCGACTGGTTCGTTAGTTTAAAAAGGTGAGTGTAGAAGGGATGGGGTATGACTGTTGAGTGCTATAGAAAACTATTCACTCAAGGGCAAATTCAACTCTTGCTTTGCATAGCTTCACTACGTAGGATTGACGCTAGGAGGCCTGTAAAATAGACTGGTGTATAGCCGTGAAAATCAGGGCTTTCAGAAAAGTATGGACATAAAAAAAGGACAACTTTTACGTTGTCCTTTTGTGGGGCGTACTGGATTCGAACCAGTGACCCCCTGCTTGTAAGGCAGGTGCTCTGAACCAGCTGAGCTAACACCCCGTTTTATCGTTTCGTTGACCTGTTGTCCCCGTTTGATGATGCAAATATGGGGTGTTTTTTTGAAACTGCAAAACATTCAGAAAAAAAATCTTAAAATTTTTTTTCAAGCCGTGGTGCCTATTGTTCGCCTGTAATTACTGCAGTACCTTTAGCTTTTGTAAGATGCTTAAAATCTGAACTTTCTCTTGGGACGAAATCGTGTTGTGAAAAAAGTGCTATTTTATATCGCCATTGCTGCAGTGGCGATTACTGGCATTTCCGCGGGCTTGGTGTATGCGTATCAAGATAAAATCATTGGTCTTTTTGTGGCCGAGGCCAATAAGCACATCAAAACTAAGGTAGAAGTCGCCAAAATATCGCTCTCGCTCTTCGAGAAGTTCCCGCAAGTGGCCGTGGCCCTCAATCAGGTCAATGTAATAGAAGGTATACCGGATAGCGACGTGTCACTGGCGAAGGCCGAGCGGCTATACTTTACCTTCAGCGTGTTCGACATTATCCGGGGCAGGTATAGCGTGAAGCAACTGTACATGGAGGAGGGCGAGCTACATGTACGGGTGCTGAAAGATGGAAAGCCCAACTACCACATCCTTGTGACCGATACCACCGCCGCTTCCGAGGATTTCGCTTTCAACCTCGAGAAGATAAACCTGAGTAACGTGGCGGTACGCTACACCGACCTGCAGCTCAACCACGACATTCAGGCTGACGCAAAGCAACTCGTGGCGGCCATGACCATCACCTCTGATAAAATAGACCTAGAGGCCACCGGTGACGCTACCATAAGCGCGATCCGGATTGGGGAGGGGGAGTATTTCAAAGACAAGCATGTAGACCTGAGTACCGCTTTAGTGATCGATCGTAATGCGCATACCATCGCGCTGCAGCCGTCGGTTGTGAAAGTGGAGGGCGCTGCCTACGAAGTGGGAGGGAACATTGCGTATGGCGGCCCTACGGAGCTTGACCTGCGACTGCAGGGAAAGGATACCAACATACAGTCGCTGCTTTCTCTGCTGCCACAGCATATAACCAAAGAGTATAGCCAATACCGCAGCGAAGGCGATATTTTCTTTAAAGGTACGGTGAAGGGTAAAGTGTCAGCCAGAGACAATCCGCAGGTGGCTTTCGAGTTTGGTTGCCGCAATGCTTCTTTCTATCATCCGGATATCAAACAGAAAGTAGAAAGTCTTAACCTAGAAGGCTACTTTACAAACGGTGCCAAACAGAATGCCAGCACTTCGGTACTGGAGCTCAAAAAGCTCGAAGGTGTGCTGAACAAGCGGCCCTTCTCCGGGAGCCTGACCTACCGCAACTTCGACAACCCTTATTTGGCCTTTAGCGCGAAAGGGATGCTGGATGTTGGCTATGTAGTAGGTTTGCTCAAGCTAGACGAAGTTCGCAGTGGGAGCGGCTTGGCTGACGTGCACATCGTCTTTGCCGGAAACCTGAAGGAGTTTAAAGCAAAGCCGGGGAACAGTACCCTCAATACAAGCGGAGACGTGACGCTGCATAATGTGGCGCTTAACCTAAAAGAGCTGCCGATGCCGCTCAAAGGGCTGCATGGCAATTTTATTTTCAAGAAGAACGATGTGGCTGTGTCTGACTTCAAGGGGCAGTTGGGCAACTCTGATTTCGTGCTCAACGGGATGTTCCGGAATGTGATGGCGTGGCTCCTGCTCGACAAACAGCGCCTCTTGGTAGAGGCCGATTTCAACAGCCAGTACCTCGATTTCGACCAATTGCTGAGCGAAGAACTGAATACCCCGGAAGAAGCCAGAAATGCCAGCGGAGCATCTGCCTACAAGTTTAACGTATCGCCGGATATCGCCTTCGATCTGAGTGCTTCTATTCGGAAGGCTAAATTCAGGCGCTTTAAAGGGGAGCACATCAAGGGAGAGGTGAAGCTGCGCAATCAAGTGATTTCGACGCCTAACATATCATTTAACGCTATCGGAGGCAACTTTGCCGTGCGAGGCAACCTTGATGCACGCACCCGTGACCACATTAAAGTAAACACTGCTACCAAGCTCAGCAACATGAGCGTGGACAGCCTGTTCTATGTGTTCGAGAATTTCGGGCAAGACTTTATCGTAGACAGGCACCTGCGCGGCAAACTCACGGCCAACATTGTATCGGAAGTATACTTCGACAGTCAACTGAACACCAAAACGGACCTGATGCAGGCAGAGATTGCCGCTACCGTGCGTGATGGACAGTTGATCAATTTTGAACCCATGCAGAAGATGTCGGCCTTCGTGAAACGCTCGGAGCTGGCTAATATGAAGTTTGCAGAGCTGAGCAACAACTTCTGGATACAGCAACGCACGATCTTTATACCTGAAATGGACATTCGCTCCAACCTCTCGGCTATGCCAACTATGTCGATAGCGGGCACGCATACCTTCGATCAGGATATGGACTACCGCATAAAGTTGCCATTGCTTAAGAGTAGCCGTCCTGACAGGGACGCGGTTTACGGTGTGGTGGCAGAAGACCCCGATGCCGGCAACAGCATGCTGTTTCTGACGCTAAAGGGCAAGGAGAGCGACTTTAAGATAGCCTACGACAACGAGCGTGTTCGGGAGAAGATCAAAACAGACCTCAAACAGGAAGGACAGGTGCTAAAGGATTTGCTGCGCGGCAAGAAGCCTGTAAAGCAGGAGAAGAAAGTAGAGCTGCAGGAAGGCGAGTACTTTGACTTCGATTAGGCCCGGAATAGTCGTTGCCTTGAACCCCTTCTTTTGCGATTTTCCTTCTTACTTATCGCTAACAATTTTGCTAGATACGGGGTGGTTGACAGGAGTATTGTAAAAATTATATTTTACTTACATCCTTTGTTAACCGGTGTTTACCGGTGAAAGTGTCTGCTTTGTTAAAAAAATGCTGTTTGTTGTATAACCCAACCATACATTGACCGTTAAAGAGATCAAAATTACAATAATGATTTGTGTTGATTTTTGGGAATAGAAATGAGATGAACTGTGAGCCCCCTTGTTAAGATACAATCTTGAGAGGTAAGCCAGCACAGTATGAAAATATAAGGGTGAAAAAAAAGTCGGAGCTTCTCCGACTTTTTTATTTATACCTACTGGAAATCAGTGGATGGGAAATGCGCTGTTTCGGGTGGTTTTGGAGTCGCCTTCTTGCTTTCGTTAAACAGATGCAGCGTTTGGGTCGGGAAGGCAAAGTCAGCGCCGTGCTTCTCGACCACTTCCACAACCTTATAGGCCACCTCTTCCTTTATATCGATGAAATCATTCCAGTCCAAGGCCTCTACAAAGTACAGTACCATCACGTCTTTTGAGCTTGCCCCAAGGTTCTGGAAGCGGATACGGCCATCCTGATTCGTCTGCGGGTGGTTATCGATATACTCCTGCAGCTCCGTCGTGATGGCTTTGATCTGGGCGGAGGTGGTATCGTAAGTAAGATTCACGTCGAACTGCACACGGCGGAAGGTGCGAAGGCTTAAGTTATTGAGCGGTTTGTCGATCATGCTCTTGTTGGGCACGGTCACAAACGTTTTCTCCAGTGTGCGGATTCGTGTACTCCTGAAGCCGATCTTTTCAATAACGCCTGTTATGCCGTCTACCTCTACCAAATCACCCACAACAAAGGGGTGGTCTAAGAAGATAGTGAAGGAGGCAAGCAGGTTCTCTAAGCTCTCCTTGGCGGCAAAGGCAATAGCCAAACCACCGACACCGAGGCCAGCGACCATGCCAGCCACATTGACGCTGAACACCGATCCGAGCACCACCAGAAAAGCGAAGATGTAAATCATCACCTTCAGGAAGTCGATGAAGAAAGGCACCAACTGGTCGTCAAGTTTAGAGGCTGTGCGGGATGCCCTGCGCTGAAATATAAGCCCTACAAAATCAACAAAACGTGTGATTACCCACGTAATGGCAGCGATGATGAAGATCTGGTAAATACGGAACAGCAGCAACTGCAACATCGGGCCGCCAAATCCGACAGGATAATCCAGTACATTAACCGCAAAAAACAGAAACACCAGAAAGACCACCATTTCAAGTGGCTGAATCAGGAAGCGTTTTAAGCTAACTTGGCCTTCTTCGTCTGCAAAGCGTTTTACCAGCTTAAAAATAATGCTGGTGATGAGCTTGGAAAGAAGTGTTTTGAAAATAAAGCCGAACAGCAAGATGCCGGCCGCCCATAGGTAAGCCGATACCCTGTTGCCCAGAAACTCCTGAGAAAGAAAGTCTCTTAGTTCTTCCATAATACTTGTTATAGCAGCTGGCTTAGGGCTATCTCGAAAGAGGTTTTGGCTATTTCGGTCTTTGCCTGATTCTTGGTATGCGTCTTCTCCAGCGCCTGCCCGATGATACTGGAAATGTCATGGAAAATGGCCTCGTCCGTGATTTCCACCTCATCTTCCATGAGGTAGGCGAATACACGGGCCATGCCGCAGTTGGCGATAAAGTCAGGAATAACAGAGATGTTCTGGTCGGCGAACTCGCCTGTAGGTCCGAAGAAAATCTCCGGATCTTGAAACGGCACGTTGGCGCCACTGGAAATTACCTCCAAACCACTGGCGATCATTTGCCCAAGTTGGCCGCGGGTAACCAATCGGGACGCGGCTGCAGGTATAAATATCTCAGCAGGAAGCGACCAGATGCGGTTGTTTATCTCCTCAAATGGAATCAAATTCTCGGCATATAGCGTGTTGCCTTGGCGACCTAAGAACAAATTGCGAATCTCTTCAAAGCTAAAGCCTTCTTCTTTTACCAAACCACCCACGCGATCGATGATGCCAACAATCTTGACGCCTTTAGAGGCCAGATAGAAAGCCGCCGCAGCCCCTACGTTGCCCCAGCCCTGTATAATGGCACGCTTTCCTTCAAACGAACCGCCCCAGATAGTATAGTAGTGGCATACCGCTTCGGCCACGCCATAGCCGGTTATCATGTCAGCCACGGTATATTTGCGCGCCGCTTCGGGGGTATACGCCGGGTCTTCTATCACCTTAATCACACCTTGGCGCAGCTGCCCGATCTTGTTTATCTTCTGGGGCTCTGTGGCGTTAAAGTGTCCGTTTACAACGCCTTCCTGCGGGTGCCACAGTCCATAGTCCTCTGTTATCGGAATTACTTCATGTATTTCGTCTACGTTCAGGTCACCGCCTGTGCCATAGTAGTTTTTAAGTAATGGAATGACCGCTTTATACCAACGCTCCAGCACACCCCGCTTACGAGGGTCGCTTGGGTCAAAGTTGATGCCGGACTTGGCACCGCCGATGGCCGGACCTGAAACGGTGAATTTCACTTCCATGGTTTTGGCCAGTGATTCTACCTCACGTTTGTCCAAGCCTTTGCGCATGCGGGTTCCACCACCTGCCGCACCACCACGCAGGGAGTTAATCACTACCCAGCCTTCGGCCTCAGTTTCAGCGTCTTTCCACTCAAATACTATCTCAGGGCGTTTATTCTCAAATTTTTCGAGAAGCTCTTTCATGCGTTTGTTAGTCGTTAAGGGTTTACAGACCGCAAAGGTACAAAAATACCTCAGAGCTTACAGAAAGGTATAGATGCCCAAATGGATTAGGACTACCCACACAATATGTTTTGCACTATATTCGTAGTATTATCTGAAAGACGGTTCTGACAAAGAATCTTAAAAGAGGGGAGTATATTAAATGTGTGGTTTCGTGGATGTGCACAATCTGTACATGCACATATAGTAATCTATTAACATTAAGTATTTTATATATCCAATTTTAATTTTTCTACGTACACCTATTCAATTCAGATTACAGGATGTGTCTGACAAGGAGTGTGTTGTGTTATGAGTGCCTTCAGAAGAAAATTTTAAAAATCATTTGAAGGTATATCAGCCAAATGTCGCTATTGCCGTATATATCTTAATATGAATTGTATTGTTTAAATGTATGTAGAAACTGTTAGGTATATTTTTTAATTATGAAAAGTTTGTTGTCTCGAATTGAATCTAAAAAAATAGATAAGGCGGCAGCCATGCTGAAAGTACTGGCACACCCGAAAAGACTGGCAATAGTGGACTTGCTTGGCAAGGAAGATAAAATGACTGTTACGGAGATATATAAGTACCTTGACCTTCCGCAGGCTATTGCCTCTCAGCACCTTATCACGCTGAAGGATAAAGGTGTGCTCTCCTCTTTTAAGGTTGGTACTAAAATCTATTACTCTCTTGCTATCCCGAAATTAATCGATGTGATTGATTGTCTGGAAGAATGTTGCATTGATATTTAAGCCTTAGACTATCGGTACCGCTGGTACCGGGAATTGCACTTACCCTAAAGCCAAAGGTCTCCGCTCCCTTCAATTTATGAAGCTGGCGGGGACCTTTGGCTTTTTTATTAACTAAATTAAATTAGCTGTTCACGGAGTATTGGAAACAGGTTCTATACCCTACAATGGGATAGGTGAGACCAAGAAAGGAGAGGGTTAGGCTTAGAGTAGGACTTTGCCTTCAGCCTTCTGCTGTTTTTTGGTTTTTTCTTTGCGCGTGCTAGACTTAGGAGCTGACTTTTCTTTCTTCATGGCCTTTCCCACTTCTCGTTTCAGCAATTCGTGCCCTTCTACAGTGGTAGCGGCAGAAAGCTCCACGGCTTCGGTGCGGCGGGCTATACGCTCCGATGTGGATACTACATGCGGTCTAGAAGCAGCCATCCACTTGGCGTTTGCGTCAACATTAACCTCGCTAGACTTATTAGCAACTGTTTTGAACTCAGCCTGCTGAATAGGGTGTACTCCATCGTTTGCCAGATCGCGCTCTGTCAGCATAAAAGAGTGACTAGTGCAGGAGCTGAGAAGCAGAACAACAGAAACAAAAGTGAGTAGCGTAGAGATGTTTTTCATTTCAATGTAATAAGGATGTTTTTCTGTCTTGTTGTTCTCGTAGCTCGGATCGGTTCTTGTTTTTCCGGCAAGCACTATGTGCGAGTGGCTATTTAAATCAAATAAGTTATTTGAATATTTATATGTGCAAAGATATAATTAAATAGTTATATGTTGCAAGTTTAAGCATAAAAAAAGCTGACTTTTTAGGTCAGCTTTCAATATTGTATAAGATTATACCTTTAATGGGAATCAGTAGGTTGCTTTTCCAGATCAAACAAGTCGTTCAAAAGGTCAATGAGTGTTTCAGCCTCACCGCGCTTACAGGCGGCTTTCAGCTGCAGTACAGGCAGCTTGATAACTTTCTGCATCATTGACTTGGTAACACTATCCAGTAGTTTGGCTTCTTTCGGGCCAAGCTTTTTCATGTAGCGGGCCATCTCCTCTTGGCGGATGGTCTCAAGGGTATTTTTCAACTTGTTGATGGTAGGAGACACCATCATCTCCTTCGACCAGTCATTAAACTGCTCTACTGACTCCTCTATAATGGCTTTTACCTTTGGTACTGAGTTGATGCGCTGTTGCAGTGCGGCGGACGCCTTGTTCTGGATCGTGTCGATGTTATACACCAGCACGCCCGGCACGGCTTCCACTTCGGCTTCCACGCTTCGCGGTACAGACAGGTCAATGAAGAACTTAAACGTGAGCACGTTTAGGCGCTGGATCATTTCTTTGGTGAAGAATGGTGTCTCACGCGCAACAGAAGAGATGATCACATCAGCTTCTTTCAAGCCCTGCACGATATCCTCAAACGGGAGCACTTCCAAGCCGCACTCATCAGCCAAATGCTTGGCTTTGGTAAGCGTGCGGTTTGTGATTTTCACATGCTCATAGCCTTTATCTTTCAAGTGTCTGCATACATCCGCGCCAATCTCTCCTAGGCCAACCACCAGTATTTTCGGTTCGGCTACCACGTCGGCGGTCAGCTCCTCTATCAGCTCGATAGCGGCATAGGAGGTAGAGGCGGCTCCGTCGCGGAAGGCAGTCTCTTGCACCACACGCTTGTTCGTGAAGAAGATGGTGTGCATCAGGCGGTGCAGGAACGGACCGGCGGTGTCGTTGTCTGCGGCCCATTGGTAGGACTGCTTTACCTGATTTGTAATCTGCATATCGCCCACCACCTGCGACTCAAGACCCATGCTCACCTCAAATAAATGCTGCACAGCATCGTTGTGCTCGTTAAGGATGGTAAAATAGTCAAGGTATTGGGAGATGTTGTCGATGCCTTTGGTAATGCCAAGAAGCTTCACAATTTCAGTGGAGTAATCGACATCGGCATTATAATACACTTCGGTGCGGTTGCAGGTGGAGAGCACCAATATGTCAGAAGCCTGAATAAAGCTTTTCAGCGTCTGAAGAAACTGCCTGCACGAGTTCTCGTCTAAGGCAATCAGTTCCCTGATATCCAGCGGCGCTTTCTTATATGACAGGCTGATTGCTTTAAAGTTCTGAAGCATAATTTACGTTCGGAATACTAAAGTGCAAAATTACTGTAATGATTATTAAAATGAAACTTCCTTGCCCTTATTAATTAATTTATACTAATTTCAGATAATTTTCGCGCTCACCGCATGATTCCCATTTACTCGCAAAAGAACAGAATAAAGTTCCTTGTTGTTATTGTCGCGCTCTTCATTGGGGCGGTCACCATCACGTACACTAACGTATTAGTGAGCAAATTGTCTGAACGTGAGCAGGAATTGGTACAACTTTACGCCAAAGGCCTGCGCTACATGATCAATGCTCCAAGTGATGATAACATTGTTTTTATAGAAGAAGAGATCCTCTCCTCCAATCACACCATTCCGGTTATCCTAACGGATGAGTACGAAAATATCCTCGATTTTAAGAACATCGATCTGCCTGAAAACATTTCAGAAAAGCGGAAAAACGAACTGCTGCAGCGGGAAATAGCCCGCATGAAGGCCCAGCACATACCTATTGTCGTGCCTTGGGCGGAGGGCTCCGAGAACTACGTGTTCTACAAAGACTCCGCTTTGCTTTCGCAGCTGCGCTACTACCCCTATGTGCAGCTTTTGGTTATCGCGTGTTTTGCGCTCATGGCCTATTTCGCGTTTAGCTACTCCCGCAAGGCGGAGCAGAACAGGGTATGGGTGGGCCTCGCCAAAGAGACCGCTCACCAGTTGGGTACGCCACTGTCGTCGCTCATGGCATGGTACGAGTACATGAAATCCAGCCCTAAGTTTGAGAACGAACCCATCACGGCCGAGCTCTGGAAAGACATCCGAAGGCTGGAAATCATTACGGAACGCTTCTCTAACATCGGTTCCGTGCCCTTGCTGCGCGATGAAAATATCCTGCAGGTAACCGAGAATGCCATCAACTACCTGCAGAACCGCATCTCCAGCAAAGTGGACTTTACAGTGGTATCCAATTTCGCACCTGAAATTACGGCTAAGGTGAACGTGCCCCTGTTCGACTGGGTGATCGAGAACATCTGCAAAAACGCGGTGGACGCCATGGAGGGACGCGGAAGCATTAAACTGCAGCTGTCTTTGTTGGGCAAAAGTCAGATAGCACTCGATATAAGCGATACGGGCAAGGGTATACCCAAAAGCAAAATGGACAGTGTGTTCTTGCCGGGCTATACCACCAAGAAACGTGGCTGGGGCTTGGGTCTGGCCTTGGCCAAACGCATCATCGACAACTACCATCGGGGCAGGCTGTATGTCAAATCCTCTGAAATCGGGAAAGGCAGTACCTTTAGGATCGTGCTTAACAGGTAGGCTAGGAGTTCTGAGTCATAAATGCTGAATCTTGAGTGAGCGGCTTGAATTTTCCTTTAGATAGATTGTCATAGTTTAATTGGAAGTCGTGATTCCTGATGCATTGTATCGGATTGCGCATGAATAGAAGATGGTGGAAGTAGTCAGGTATAGCGATAGGTATAAGCCGGAATGGGACGCGTTCGTACGCGCTTCCAAGAATGGCACGTTTATGCTGCAGCGTGACTATATGGATTATCATGCCGATCGGTTTGAAGACCACTCTCTGTTGTTTTACTACAGAGGCAAATTGGTGGCGTTGCTGCCGGCAAATGCCCTTGGTGGCGTCTTGCATTCCCACGCTGGTTTGAGCTATGGCGGTATCGTGAGCGATGCAGGTATGAAAGCCCCGCTTATGCTCTTGATTTTCGAGGCGATGACTGCCTATTCTAAAGAGCACAGCTTTCAATCACTCTACTACAAAGCCATTCCGCATATCTATCACCAACTGCCTGCCGAGGAAGACTTGTATGCGTTGTTCCGCAGTGGAGCCACACTGTGCCAGCGTGCCCTAAACTCCGTAGTGGCCTTGGAAAACAGGCTGCCTTATACCCAGCTGCGCAAAAGAAAAATAAAACAGGCTGCCAATTATGCCTTAGAGGTACGTGAGAGTCAGTACTACGAGGCATACATGCAGCTAGTCAGCCAGTTGCTAGGTGATAAGTACCAGCTCAAGCCCGTCCATACGGCACAGGAGCTTAAGCGGTTAGGAGAAAGCTTCCCTGAGAACATCAGACTGTATACTGTATTTGAAGAGCAGGAAATGGTTGCTGGCATGGTACTGTTTGAGTCGGCCACTGTCGTGCACAGCCAATACATAGGCTCAAATGCCCGAGGTCGCGAGCTGGCCGCTCTGGACTATTTAACAGACTACCTACTGACACAGGTATACCCTCAAAAAAAATACTTCAGCTTCGGCATTTCCACCGAGCAGCAGGGGCAATACCTGAATGAAGGTCTTGTGAGCAATAAAGAAAGCTACGGCGCCCGAAGCGTAGCGCATGATTTTTATCGGCTGGATTTTTAGAGAGGCTATTTTACAGAGAAGGCTGCCCGTGTTGAGCAGCCTTCTCTGTGTTAGATTTAGTAGAAGCTCTTAAGAGCTAACTTCAGCAAGTTCGGGTTCTCGCGTCACTTTCTGCCCGAATATTTTAATAACCCCCCAAAGAAGCGCGGCTCCTATCAGGTACACCAGAAACCAATGCACGCCCCAGCTAGAAAGACTGGTGCATACCAGATTCGCCACCAGCGCCACCGTGACGGCATAAGGCAATTGGGTTTTCACATGGTCGATGTGGTTGCAGCCTGAGGCCAAAGAACTGAGGATGGTGGTGTCTGAAATAGGAGAGCAGTGGTCGCCAAACACGGCACCGGCCAGCACCACCGATATCACATTGTACATAATCGGCATGGTCTCTTCCACACTCATGCCATGCTGCTGGCTCACATACCAAGCGGCTGGCAGCATCAAAGGGTACAAGATCGCCATCGTGCCCCAGCTCGATCCGGTGGAGAAAGCGATAATAGCGGCTAAGAAGAACGTGATCTCTGGAAGCCAGCGGGGCGATACGTTGCCCGAGAAAAGCGATGTGAGGTACTCGGCTGTGTAAAGCTCTTTTGTAACCTGCGCCAGCGACCACGCCAGTACCAAGATCAGCATCGCTGGCAGCATCGTCTTAAAGCCTGTCACCAGCGACTCCATCGTCTCATAAAGGCTCATAATGCGCTGGCTTACTGTTAGGGCAATAGCCACAACCACCCCCGACAGAGAGGCCCAGATTAAGGCAGTATAAGAGTTGGAATCTCCGATGGTTATGGAGAGTTTGCGAAAGAAGCCAATGCTGGCGTCTGCCCAAGTGTCAGCGTTATACCCGGTATAGAGCAGGCCGATCACGGTACCGAAAATCACGACGAGCACAGGTATAAGTGCATTGAAAGCACGGCTACGTTCTGGGTCTATTGCTTCGAACTCAGCCATTTCCTGTTGCTGTTTTGCTTCGCTGCGGCTGTCGGGACGTTGCTTGCTGACGGCGCCGGTTGTACGGGCGCGATTTTCGGCTTTGTACATGAGTCCATAGTCGCGGTCCATCAGAATCAGCATAAGCATGAACACCAGCGTCAAGACCGGGTAGTAGGCGTACTCGAGCGAATGAAAGAAAAGGGAATAAGCGCCCTCCTCTATACCTAATGATGTAGCGGCATCTTTGATGTAGCCCAACTCAGCGCCCACCCAAGTTGTCACGAAGGCGATGGCAGCCACGGGAGCGGCTGTGCTGTCCACAATGTAAGCCAGCTTTTCGCGGGAAATGCGGTGCCTGTCAGTCACTGGGCGCATGGTATTGCCCACGATCAGGGTGTTGGCGTAGTCGTCGAAAAAGATGGCTATACCGAGTATCCACGTCACCAACTGCGTGCTTTTGGCCGAACGGGCATAGCGGGAAAGCTGGTTAACTACACCGGCCATGCCCCCATTTTTGGAGATGATGGCTACCATGCCGCCTATCAGCATCGAGAACAGGATAACGGCTATGTGATCCGTGTCAGTCATGGCACTGACCAGATAAGTGTCGGCTACTGCTAGCAATCCTGTGAAAAAGGCCTTGACTGACATACCATAAATCACAAAACCGCCTACCCAGATGCCGGCGAATAAAGCCAGCAGCACCTCTCTGAAGATCAAGGCCAGAATGATGGCAATAAGCGGCGGTAGTATAGAAAGCCACATCGGGAATTCGTTCACGCCATGCTCAGCTTCAGCATCGAGGCGGTAGAGCCGCGCAATGGTGTGGGTACCGACGTTGGCGCTAACCTGCACCAGATTGGCTTTCTCGCTCAATGAAAAGCGAGCTTCTCCTTCTGTGAAGCTAACATCTTGCAGGTTCCCGTTAATCCGCACCGGCAATGGCCCGCTATACTTGACTAAGTTGCCTGATTCGTTGGTGGCCCGCAGCGTGAAGGCTGTGTCGTTGACAGCCTGCAGCTTAAATTCTTCTATAGCTAGTTCAGTGCTGTCTTCTTGCGCTACCGCCTGAAAGGACAGAAAGAACAGCATCATAAGACTCAGAAGGGTCTGGAATAACCTCATGGAGTTGTGGGATCGGAGTTTATAAACCCTTAAGTAAGCAAATAATTGAGAGATTAGAAAATAATGAATTGTGCAGACAGTGATATAAAAGGAAACCGCTCCTGCAAATTGCATGCAGAAGCGGTTGGTATGCGTTGGAAGTCTGTCTTATGGTGTGACCTGTGCCTGCTTACTTTGCCCGGTTCACGATAAACACCCCCGCCAAAATGATCACCATACCTATATAATGCCACAGGTGGATCACCTCGCCATCCAGCACGCCCCACATGAGCGCGACAATAGGTATAAGGTAGGTGGAGGAACTCGCGAAGAGCGTGGTGCTCATGTGAATGAGTTTATTAAAGAGTACCAGTCCTACAGCCGTGCTGAAAACAGCCAGAAGGGCGATGTACATAAAGGCCTCCCAAGCACCCGGCGTGCTCTGGAGTTTCGGTACCACATCCGTTGTAAACATATAGGCAATAGCCAGCGGCCCCACTGTAAGAAGCGCCATGCTCGACATTACCAGCGGTTTCATGCCCTGCAGGCGATGTTTGATGATGTTCACGCTGCCGCCGTAGCAAATCGTGGCGATCACGATGTAGATGCCATAGAAGGTATTATCCATGTTGGTGTCGCCACCCGAGAAAATGAGAATCGCCGTGCCCACAATACCGATGATAATGCCAAGCATGCGCATCCACGTAATGGCCTGCTGGAAGAAAATGGCGCCCACCAGCAGTGTGAAGAGTGCGGTGAGGGAGTTGAGCACGCCGGCCAGTCCGCTGGCCAGTTGCGTCTCGGCGTAGGCGAACAGGAAAGCCGGGAACAGGTTGCCCAGCAGGCCGCTGCCCAGTAGGTATTTCCAGCGGTATGGCTCTACCTGCCGGAGGTGCTTGATGGCAAAAGGAGAAAGCGTCAGGAAAGCGATAGCAATCCGGATAGCGCCCAGTTCATTGGAGCTGAACACGACTAGGCCTTTCTTAATGAGGATAAAGGACGTGCCCCAAATCAAGGCCAGTATGATGAGCAGGAACCAAGCCAGTGGCGGCGTGCCTGTTTTTTCCTGAGCGGGAGCGAGAGATGTTTTGATAAGTAGAAAGTTAAGAAGTTGAGGAGCTAAATTGCTGGAAGAGTAAAGCAGGCTATTTCTTTAGCTTATGTCGTCCGTTGATGGGGAGTGATTTGCTTAAACCATTTTCATCATATAAAAGGGCAATTTTTACTTGGTTGTCGCCTATGAATTCAATGTATCCATCGGTGAGTACTACATTGCCATTATTTTTGCCCACCTGTATGTCAGTATAATTGTACTTCGTTTTGTCCGTGCTTTTTAAATGGATAGTATACCTGTTTACCGACCGATAAAATAATCCCGCATGTCCAATGATAACTCGCTGGTTTGTTCTATGATAAGCTGTAAGGTAATTGCTGGATGAAGAATAACTTATCTCGTTTGCTGGTGTACAGCTAATAAGAGTGCTTACTATCAGCAGACCCAGTAAACCAACCACCTTTTTCATGTTCAGATTATCAGAAAATAATCTACAAAGATAAAAGGAGTTAATGTCTCAACACACATGCTGGACACTAACTCCTTGAATTAAATTTTATAGCAAGAGTTCTAACTCTTAAACTTCCTCATATGCCATCGTCTGGGTAATCTCGTCCAGCGTGTCGTAAATTTCCTGAATGTCTTCGGACTGCACCAGTTTCATGCGCAGGGGCTTGAAGTGCGGCAGGCCGCGGAAGTAGTTGGTGTAGTGGCGGCGCATCTCGAAGATGCCCAACTTGTCGCCTTTCCACTCCAGTGAGTGCGTGAAGTGCTGACGGCAAACCTCGACACGCTCTTCCAGCGTCGGTGGTGCCAGCACTTCGCCGGTGGCCATGTAGTGTTTGATCTCGTTGAAGATCCACGGGTGACCGATAGAGGCGCGGCCGATCATAATGCCGTCTACGCCATACCTGTTCTTATACTCTAGCGCCTTTTGCGGAGAGTCGATGTCACCGTTGCCGAAGATCGGGATGTGCATGCGCGGGTTGTTCTTGACTTCCGCAATCAGGCTCCAGTCGGCTTCGCCTTTGTACATCTGCACGCGGGTGCGGCCGTGTATGCTCAGCGCCTTGATACCGATATCCTGCAGTCTTTCAGCAGTCTCAACAATGTATTTTGTGTTCTCGTCCCACCCCAGTCGTGTTTTCACGGTAACAGGCAAGTGCGTGGCTTTCACAATCTCCTCGGTCATCTTCACCATCTTAGGGATATCGCGCAGCAGTGCGGCACCAGCACCCTTGCAGGCCACGTTCTTTACCGGGCAGCCGTAGTTAATGTCGATCAGGTCAGGGCCGGCCTGCGACGACACAATGGCGGCTTCGCGCATCGAGTCGATGTCGGAGCCGAAAATCTGAATGCCGATGGGGCGCTCGTAGTCAAAAATGTCGAGTTTTTGCACACTTTTGGCGGCGTCACGTATCAGACCCTCAGAAGAGATGAACTCGGTATACATCAGGTCTGCACCGTTGGCCTTGCACACTTTTCGGAAAGGCGGGTCGCTTACGTCTTCCATCGGCGCCAGCAGCAGCGGAAACTCGCCTAGTTCTATGTTCGCTATCTTTACCAAAGCAAAAGTTAAAATTTCACGTAAATTTACGTCAATTAAACCTAATCTTCTCTATGAAAGGTTTCATCTCCGAAGGCAGGCACCCGTTTTTTGTGCTGCTGCTACTGCTAGGGTTCATGCTCATCGGCTATTTCGTGGCCAGTATGTTGTTTATAGCCATAAGCCCGCTTTTTGGAATAGAGGTGCTGGACATCACCAACCTTCTTGCTGATCCTGCTGCCAATCCGGAGGGAGCCGACGCCTTGCTGATATTTCAGGGACTGGTGCAGTTTACTTCTTTTGTAGTGGCGCCCCTGCTGATGCTGCGCTTCATGAAGGTGAATATTGATCACTACCTTAACTGGAAAAAACTTCCTTTACCTACATTACTCCTGTTGGCGGGTTTGCTTATCGTATTTATAATGCCGGCCAACTCCCTTGTTATCAACTGGAACGCCAAGCTAGACCTGCCCGATTTTATGTCGGGTTTCGAGGAGTGGGCTAGGGCCAAGGAGGACGAACTGGCGGAACTGACCAAGATCATCGCCAACTTCGGCTCGCTGCCACGTCTTTTTGCAGGCCTGCTGGTGATTGCTGTTATACCAGCTATCGGCGAGGAGCTGGTGTTCAGGGGCATTCTGCAGCGGCAGGTGCACCGCTGGTCGGGCAATGCGCACGTGGCGGTTTGGGTGGCGGCTATCATTTTCTCCACCATACACGTGCAGTTCTTCGGTTTTGTGCCGCGCATGCTGCTAGGTGCTTTGTTCGGGTACCTATACCTGTGGTCGGGCAATATCTGGGTGCCGATCGTGGCGCACTTCTTCAATAACGGTTTCACGGTGTTTTTGCTATACCTGCAGCAGACGGGCGCCATCGACTATAATATAGAATCGACGGAGGCCATGCCGATCCTAACCATTTTGATATCGGCTGTATTGAGTGCTGCTGTAATCTATTACCTTTACAAGCAGTTTATGCTCACGCCCACACGCCCCGAAAGTATTGCCGAGGCTGCGGAGGAGCGCCAAAACCAGTAATCCAAGACTAACCACCCGGCTATACCTGCCGACATGCATACCGATGAGCACAAAGATATCTGCCCTTAGTAATTTACAGCAACGCCTAATCGTAGGAGTATTGGGGGCAGCCCTTTTCATTGGTGGCATCATCTTCAGTGAGTGGACCTTCCTGCTGCTTTTTCTGGGGCTCACCCTGCTCGGCACGCTGGAGTTTTACAAACTGACGGGTGCGGCCGGTATAAAGCCGAATAAAACGCTTGGGGTCTTACTGGCGGCGGGTATTTTTATCTCCATATTTTTGATAGACAAGGAATACATGCCAGCGGAACTGCTATACCTTGCGCTGCCTGTTCTTTTCCTGACCTTCGTGCTCGAGCTGTACCGCAAACAGCCGCAGCCGTTTACCAATATCGCCTTTACCATACTGGGTGTGCTTTACATCGCCGTGCCTTTCTCGCTGCTGCAACTCTTGGGGCACCTGCAGGGGGAGTATCGCTGGCAACCTATCCTTGGGCTTTTGCTGCTAATCTGGGCCGCTGACACGGGTGCCTACATTGCGGGCAAGAACTTTGGCAAACACAAACTGCTAGAGCGCGTATCACCGGGTAAGACTTGGGAGGGTTGGATTGGCGGCACCGTGCTGACCGTATTGGTCGGCTGGGGGTTGGCCGTTGTATTTCATGACTTAGAGCTGTACCAGTGGATAGGTATAGCCGTTATTGTATCGATCTTCGGAGTGCTGGGTGATTTGGCAGAATCGCTGCTGAAACGCAGCCTAGGCGTAAAAGACTCCGGTACGCTGCTACCCGGCCATGGCGGCATTTTAGACCGTTTCGACAGCCTGATCATGGTCATTCCCTTCATTGTTGCGTTCCTTAAAATTTTCTAAATTATTGTTGATTCTGGTGTAGGTGTGTGTAATTAATAATTACATAACTTTACCGCGTAATTGTTAATCACTGATTAATTCACAAACTTAAAATGATGTTATACAAAGAGCCTGCACCGATTAAGGATAGAGAAAATCCTTTCGAATCGATGATGTCGCGTTTTAATATCGCGGCAGAGATACTTGGGCTGGATGAGGAGGTTTACAATGTCCTTAAGACTCCAACGCGTCAGGTGATCGTGAACGTGCCTGTAACGATGGACGACGGCAAAGTGCGTGTGTTTGAAGGTTACCGCGTGATTCACTCTACTATCCTTGGTCCGTCTAAAGGCGGTATCCGTTTCGCTCCAGACGTGTTCTTGGACGAGGTGAAGGCCCTAGCCGCTTGGATGACTTGGAAGTGCGCTGTTGTAGATATACCATACGGTGGTGCCAAGGGAGGCGTCATCTGTGACCCTTACTCTATGTCAGCTGGTGAGATGGAGCGTCTGACCAGAGCCTATACGCAGGCTTTGATTGATACCTTTGGCCCTGACCAAGACATACCTGCTCCTGACATGGGCACTGGTCCGCGCGAGATGGCCTGGCTGATGGACGAATACTCGAAGACAAAAGGCTCTACCGTGCATGCTGTGGTTACAGGCAAGCCATTGGTACTGGGTGGCTCACTGGGCCGCGTAGAGGCAACTGGGCGCGGGGTAATGGTATCGGCTATGGCTGCCATGGAGAAACTGGGTATGGACCCAGCTAAGTCTACGGCAGTAGTGCAGGGCTTCGGTAACGTGGGTGCCTGGGCTGCCAAGCTGATGGCCGAGCGCGGTGTGAAGATACTGGGTGTGAGCGACGTGAGCGGTGCTTACTGGAACGACAAAGGCATCGACATCGAAGAGGCTATCGAGTATAAGAACAACAATAACGGTCGCCTAGAAGGCTACAAAAACGCTGAGAAGATCAGCAACGACGAGCTTCTGATCTCTAAAGTAGACGTGCTTGTGCCAGCTGCCGTGGAGGATGTGATCACGATTAAGAACGTAGACCAGATTCAGGCCCGCCTGATTGTGGAGGGTGCCAACGGACCTACGTCTTACAAAGCTGACAACATCATCAACGAAAAAGGCATTATGGTAGTACCGGATATCCTAGCAAACTCTGGTGGTGTGACCGTATCTTACTTCGAGTGGGTGCAGAATCGTATGGGCTTTAAGTGGACGTTGGAGCGTGTGAACACCCGTGCCGAGCGCATCATGAACGAGTCGTTTGAACGTGTATACGCTGCCTCGCAGAAGTACAACGTGCCAATGCGTATAGCTGCCTACATCGTGGCGATTGACAAAGTGGCCATGACGTATAAGTATCGCGGCGGTTTCTAAGCGAAGATTTTTATTAAAATAAACGAAAGTTTATATATTTTTGAAGCAGATAATAGCCCATCTACGAAACTGGATGGGCTATTATAAGTTATATATGACCTGTAGCATTTAGTTTTCACGGATGAAAATTCACAAGGAAGGAAGAAGGATTTTATTTTTCACACTATTGATTTTGTTGGTACTCAATCTGTTACTCTACACTTTCAATGCAGATAACAATACCTTCAATAAGATTTTCTCCGGTGTTTCAGCCGTTCTATTCCTGCTCATTCTGCAGTTTTTCCGCAGCCCTTACCGCAACCTGTTATTGCACGAAGATCTGATCGTAGCGCCTGCCGACGGCAAAGTGGTGGTGATCGAAGAGGTAGAGGAAACGGAATACTTCAAAGACAAGCGCAAGCAGATCTCCATATTTATGTCGCCGATCAACGTGCACATAACGCGTAACCCGGTGTCAGGCATCGTGAGCTACTTCAAATACCATCCGGGCAATTACTTTGTGGCATGGCACCCGAAGTCGAGCACGCAAAACGAGCGTACGACCGTGGTGGTGGAGTCCACTGCCGGTCCTGAGGTGCTGTTCCGCCAGATTGCCGGCGCGATGGCGCGCCGTATTGTGTGGTACGTGAACGAGGGCGACGAAGTAAGCCAAGGGGAGGAGTTCGGTTTCATCAAGTTCGGCTCGCGCGTGGATATCTTTCTGCCCTTGGACACCGAAGTGAAAGTAGAGCTCGGCCAGAAGACAAAAGGCGGCCAGACCGTCATCGCTCAGCTTAAAACAGCGCCACCTACTTTGTTTGGGTAAGCATAGCGTCAGATAAGAACTACTAGACGCTTAGTAATAAAAACGCAAGGGCCGCTGCAGGTATAAACTGCAGCGGCCCTTGCGTTTTATCGATATGCTAAAAACTAGTACCAGCTTTCCACCAGCTTCATAAGTTGCTCGAGGTATTTCTGGTCTACCTCGTCAAAATCGTTCAGTTTATCGCTGTCCACATCGAGCACGAGCTTCACTTCTCCGTTTTTAATTACTGGGATCACAATCTCTGACTTAGAGTCGCCGCTGCAGGCGATGTGTCCCGGGAAAGCCTCTACGTCCGGCACCAGAATGGTTTCGCGGCGGGTATAGCAGGCACCGCAAACGCCCTTGTGGTAAGGTATGCGGGTGCAGGCGATCGGCCCCTGAAACGGTCCGAGTACCAGCTGCCCTTCTTTGTTAAAGTACACGCCCACCCAAAAGAAACCCATGCCGTGGTGCAGTGCCGCCATCATATTTGACAGGTTCGCGATCAGATCCGTTTCGCCTGTCACCAGCGCTTCAATCTGCGGTACAAGTGCTTTGTATTTTTCTTCTTTACTAAGATTCTGGTCTACTATAAGTGATTCAGCCATGTTGCAAGGTATTTGTTGAGAAATGAGCGGAAGATTGAGGAGGTTGCCATAGAGCATCTGTGTGACTCAGAGAGGGTGTCGCCAAATAGTCCGCGCACATCAAAGTTAAGAAATATGTAATGTTGACAGGTTGTTTCGGTAATGAAAAAGCTGGTCGGAGCCAACTGTCTGCACTTCCAGCAACTGGCCCTGCGCCATGATCGGGGCTCCGGTGCCATCCCCCAATACACGCGTTTTACTTTTAAAACAAAGCGCTTCGTCCCAGAGGTTTTCCTTTAACAGGCTATTGAGCAGGTAAGTGCCTCCCTCCACCAGTAGTGAAAGCACATTGCGTTCATGCAGGTCTTGCATCACCTGTGCTAAAAACGGCTCTTCCTCGCGCAGCTGCACAAATTGCAGGTTCTCGTGCATCTGTTCTTGCTGCAGGTAGGTATAGACCACCGTCGGCTGGCTTTTGTCGAACAGGTGCAGATGGGTAGGCAGTTGTAGCTTACGGTCTATGACAACACGCAGCGGATTGTGCCCGGGCCACAAGCGAGTGTCGAGGCGCGGGTTATCGCAGGCGGCCGTGTGGCTGCCCACCATGATCGCCTGCTCCTCCGAGCGCCACTTGTGCACCAGTCTCCGAGACAAAGGCCCACTGATCTGTACCTGCCTATTGTTCGGGCCGCTGATAAAACCGTCCGCCGACTCCGCCCACTTCAGTAGGATGTAAGGCCGTTTTTGGGTATGGAAAGTGAAAAAGCGCTTGTTCAGTTCCAATCCTTCCTCCTCCAGCACACCGACTTTTACCTGCGCACCGGCATCGAACAGTTTTTTGATGCCTCGACCGGCTACGCGGGGGTTGGGGTCGGTATTGCAGATCACCACATCACGAACGCCACTGCTAATGAGCAAGTCCGCACAAGGTGGTGTCTTGCCGAAATGTGAGCAGGGCTCCAGCGTGACGTATACCCGGCTTTTGGGAAGCAAATGCTTATCTTCTATGCTGGCAATGGCATTGACCTCCGCATGCGGACCACCGTACGCCCTGTGCCAGCCTTCGCCTATAATGCGTCCATCGTATACCACCACACAGCCCACCATGGGGTTGGGGTGGGTATAGCCACTGCCCAATCTGGCCAGTTCTAGGGCGCGGCGCATGTAGAGCTCGTCGTTCAAGTTCAGGAGTTAGAAAGTTAGGTATAGCCAGTCAAAAAAACGCTGCCTTAGCAAGCCTTATCCGGTCAATTGTGACTTATACGCAATAAAATTTTACTTTTGCAAAGGTACCTAAATTCACAAAACAATTATACCCGTGGCGACCATCCAGCAGACTGCCCAATACATACGCGAGAACATACAGGCGGCCTATCCCGAACCGGAGGCAGGCGCTATTGCGCAACTCGTGCTGGAACATGTGCTGCAAAAGTCGCGGGTGCAACTTAGGTTGGATCAGAAAGAGGAGGTGGAGCCAGCGAAGGAGGAAAAGATAAAGGAAGTGGTAGCGCGACTAAAGCAACAGGAGCCGGTGCAGTACGTGCTAGGCGTGGCTCACTTCTATGGGCTGGATCTGCAGGTAGACGAGCGGGTGCTGATTCCCCGCCCGGAAACAGAGGAGTTGGTGGATCTCGTGGTGCGGGAGCATAGAGGACTGAAAGGATTGCAAGTGCTGGACATCTGCACCGGGAGTGGCTGTATACCGCTTGCTTTGGCGGCAAACCTGCAGGCCGACAAGGTATACGGACTCGAATTGTCGGAAGGAGCGCTCAAGGTGGCGCGTACCAATGCCCGTCAATTGAGACTTCCCGTGGCGTGGCTGCAGCAGGATGTCTTCGATCCGATACTAGGTATAGCACCACATTCGTTAGACATTATCACGAGCAATCCGCCTTACGTGATGGAGCAGGAGAAGGCCCTCATGCGTCCCAACGTACTGGATTATGAGCCGCATCTGGCGTTGTTCGTGCCTGATGAGGACCCGTTGAAGTACTATAAACGCATTGCGGAGGCAGGAGCGGAGTTGTTGAAAAATGGCGGCCGGCTATACTTCGAAATTAATGAGCAGTATGGGGAGGAGGTGCGTCAACAGCTGTTACAGGCTGGTTTCTCGCATGCGGAAGTCGTGCAGGACCTTTTCAATAAGAACCGAATCGTGAAAGGGATATCGTGAAACTGCTGTTGCAGAACGGCAACAGGTTTTTGATACGCTCAGTATTTACATTTATATATTATATTTTTGTTGTACTAATGAATTGTGCGGCGCTGAGCTGCCGTAAATGATAAGGTTGTTTGTTTTCTGAAACCGGAAGCACACCCTATACAGAACGCATAAAAGAAAGCTGATTAAAAGCTTGAGAACAAATCACATGAAGAAAATATTAGTAACCGGCGGGGCTGGCTATATTGGCTCCCATACCGTGGTAGAGCTGGTAGAGGCAGGGTATGAGCCCATCATCATCGACAATTTCTCTAATACTGAGGAGCGCTCCCTACAAGGTATAGCGGACATTCTGGGTAGAGAAGTAACCTGCCATCGCATCGACTGCACCGATGCGGCAGCGTTGCGCGGGGTATTCGAAGAGGAGCCGGGAATAGCCGGTGTTATCCACTTTGCGGCTTACAAAGCAGTGGGAGAGTCGGTGGCCGAGCCGCTCAAGTACTATCACAACAACATTGGCTCACTGGTAGCACTGCTGCAAGTGATGGAGGAGTTTAAGGTAAACAAACTGGTGTTTTCCTCTTCCTGCACCGTGTATGGCATACCGGAACAACTGCCGGTAACGGAACAGACACCTGTTCAAAAAGCTAACTCTCCATACGGCAACACCAAGAAAATCTGCGAAGAGATTCTAACTGACTTGGCGACTAGCGGTAGTGGCATGCATACCATCGCTCTGCGTTATTTCAACCCGATTGGAGCCCATCCGTCCGCTAAGATAGGTGAGTTGCCACTGGGCGTTCCGAACAACCTCGTACCTTTCATCACGCAGACGGCTGCAGGTATACGAAAAGAGCTGACTATTTTCGGTGACGATTACGATACCGCAGACGGCACTTGCATCCGCGACTACGTGCATGTGGTAGACCTTGCCAAAGCACACGTGGTGGCTATTGACAGACTACTTTCTGATAAAGCGGAGAATATAGAGTTCTTCAATGTCGGCACCGGCACAGGCAATACAGTACTGGAGGCGGTGCAGGCTTTTGAGCGTGCCACTGGCGAGAAACTTAACTTTAAGATTGGACCGCGTCGTCCGGGCGACGTGCCGAAAATATACGCCGATGTGACCAAGGCGACAGAAGAGCTGGGCTTTAAAACCACCAGTACGCTGGAGGAAGCCATGCAGAGCGCTTGGGACTGGCAAATGCATTTACATAAAACATCAGAGCGGGTATAGTTATGAATCTACTGATTACCGGCGGGGCCGGCTTCATCGGCTCGCACGTGGTGCGGCTGTTTGTGGAGTCCTACCCGCACTATCACGTCTTCAACCTCGATAAGCTCACCTACGCGGGCAACCTGCAGAACCTTGCGGATGTGGAGGGGCGGGAGAACTACACCTTCCTCAAGGGCGACATCACTGATGCGGCCTATCTGGAGTCGATTTTCTCCGAGCACCGGTTCGGGGCGGTGCTCCATCTGGCGGCTGAGTCGCACGTGGACCGCTCCATCGCCGGGCCCATGGCCTTCGTTCAGACCAACGTCATCGGCACGGTCAACCTGCTGGAGGCCTGCCGCCGCGCTTGGGCGGGGGACTTTGAGGGCAAACTCTTCTACCACGTCTCCACCGACGAGGTGTACGGCTCGCTGGGCGAGGAGGGGCTCTTCACCGAGTCCACGGCCTACGACCCGCGCTCGCCCTACTCGGCCTCCAAGGCCGCCTCGGACCACTTCGTGCGGGCGTGGTTCCACACCTACGGGCTGCCGGTGAAACTGAGCAACTGCTCTAACAACTACGGCCCCAACCACTTCCCCGAGAAGCTCATCCCGCTGGCCATCCACAACATCAAGGAGGGAAGGCCCGTGCCCGTGTACGGGAAGGGGGAGAACGTGCGGGACTGGCTCTACGTCAAGGACCACGCGCGGGCCATCGACGCGATCTTCCACCGGGGCAGAGTGGGGGAGACCTACAACGTGGGGGGCGTGAACGAGTGGCGCAACATCGACCTCATCGAGCTTTTGTGCGACGTGATGGACGAGAGGCTGGGCCGGGAGCAGGGCGCGTCGCGGAAGCTGATCACCTTTGTGAAAGACCGCGCCGGCCACGACGCCCGCTACGCCATCGACTCGAGCAAGCTCATGTCGGAGCTGGGATGGGCGCCCTCCGTCACCTTCGAGCAGGGCCTCAGAAAGACCGTGGACTGGTATCTGGAGAACGAACAGTGGCTGGAAGAGGTCACCTCGGGCCACTACCGCGACTACTACCGCGAGCAGTACGAGCACCGGTAGGGGCGAATTGTTAATTGCTGATTGCTGAGATAAGCCAGCACTCAGCCACAGCATCAGCCCAAGGCACGGTGACAATGACAGTTTTTAAGGAAACACAGATTGTGGCATTGCGGGAAAAGCAATCAGCAATCAACCATTAGCAACCAAAACATGAAAGGCATCATTCTGGCCGGGGGCTCCGGCACGAGGCTTCACCCCCTGACGCTGGCCGTGAGCAAGCAGCTCATGCCCGTCTACGACAAGCCCATGATCTACTACCCGCTCTCCACTTTGATGCTGGCCGGCATACGCGAGGTATTGATCATCTCCACCCCGCACGATCTGCCCCTGTTTGAGCGCCTCTTGGGCGACGGTTCGCAGATCGGCTGCCGCTTCAGCTATGCCGCGCAGGAGACGCCCAATGGGCTGGCGCAGGCCTTCGTGATCGGCGAGGAGTTCATCGGAGGGGACAAGGTGGCCCTCGTGCTCGGCGACAACATCTTCTACGGATCGGGCATGGGCTCGGTGCTGCGCGGGAACGCCGACCCGGAGGGGGGCGTGGTCTTCGCCTACCACGTGCAGGACCCCGAGCGCTACGGGGTGGTCGAGTTCGACGACTCCGGCAGGGCCGTCTCCATCGAGGAGAAGCCCTCGGAGCCGAAGTCAAACTACGCCGTGCCGGGCCTCTACTTCTATGACAACGAGGTGGTGGCCATCGCCAAGGCACTTGAGCCGAGCGCCCGGGGCGAGTACGAGATCACGGACGTGAACAGAGAGTACCTGCGAAGGGGCAAACTGAAGGTGGGCGTGCTCAACCGCGGAACGGCCTGGCTCGACACGGGCACGATCCAGTCGCTGATGCAGGCGGCCACGTTCGTGCAGGTGATCGAGGAGCGGCAGGGCCTCAAGATCGGCTGCGTCGAGGAGGTGGCTTGGCGCATGGGCTTCATCGACGACGCGCAGCTCAGACAAGCCGCGGAACCTCTCAGAAAGAGCGGCTATGGGGAGTATTTAATGGGATTGCTGAAAGAGAAGACTTTCAAGCAGTAGCAACCAAACAATTGCAACGAATGAGTTGGCGTAATAAGGAGCTGCCTGTTTTAATGCACGGGCAGCTTTTTTGCTGTATACCTATTAGCCCTTAGAAAATAAAGCCTAGCACAAAACCAACCAAGATCAGGATAGGGGCGGGTATGCGGGTGAAAAGCAGCAAGGCAAAGGTCGCAACGACAATACCGAAGTTGAGCGGCGTGTTATCGATGGGTCTGTAAAGCATAATGGCCGCCGCTACCACCATGCCGGAGCTTACTGCGCTTATACCTTCAAGCGAGGCCCGCACCACGCGGTACTTCTTAAGGTCATCCCAAAAGCGAATCACGAAGAATATCAGGAAGGTGCCGGGTAGGAAGATGCCGACCGTGGCGACAAAGGAACCTAGCAACTGGCCCCATACGCCATGCTCGCGCATTGCCAAGTTCCCGATAAAGGAGCTGAATGAAAAGACGGGGCCGGGAAGCGCCTGCACAATGGCAAAGCCTGATAGAAACTCCTCGGCCGTCAGGTATTGCTTAAAATCCACAAATTCGGTAAACATGAGCGGTATCAGCACCTGACCACCGCCAAACACCAGACTGCCATTTCGATAAAAATTCTCAAACAGCCTGATCGGGAGCGATGAGGTGGCCCCACCGAGCACCGCCGCTGTGATGAGCACTCCTACATAAAGCAGAAAGTTAGCCCACTGGATTTTGAGCTTTTTGTCTTTCTCTTGGGGGTGCTGCTTAAACCGCAGTGCCGTGATGGCGCCGCCGGCTATCAAGAGCAACGGGTACACCCAAGGAGAGTGGAAGAAGTACGCCAGTATGCCCGACACCACCATAATGCCAACGGCCAGCTTGGTCTGCACCACTTTGATGCTGATGGCATAGGCGGCATAGGCGACAAAGCCTACCGCCATGGGCTGGATAAAGCGCAAAAACTGGAGTGAAATATCGTTGGCCTGCAAGTAGGAGATGCCTATTGCCGCCGCCGCCATAATGGTGGAGGCGGGGAGCAACCATACCAGCAGGGTCAGGTATGCTAAGTTAGGGCCTCCTATGCGAAAGCCGATGGCCGTAATGGTCTGGGTGGAGGTGGGGCCCGGCAAGATCTGGCAAAGGGCGTTCAGTTCGATCAGTTCCTGATCGGTCAGATAGCGTCGCTTTTCTACCAGCAGCCGGAACATCATGGAGATATGCGCCTGCGGCCCCCCAAATGCAGTCAGGGCAAGCAATAGTACGTCTTTCAGAAAGATGTAGTAGCGCAGACTCATGCCGTAGGTCAAAAAAAGAGAGACAGTGCAGGCACCATCTCTCTCTTTGTTAGCAAATTGGGTTTATGCTTTTTTCAGTCCGAGTTCTACCAATCGCTCGTTCAGGTACTCACCTGCGGTGGCATCTGGGTAGGCCTTTGGATTTTGCTCATCAATGCAGCTCTCTAAGCAAGTCAGGTCCATTTCAGAACGCGGGTGCATAAAGAACGGAATAGAGAAGCGGGAAGTGTTCATCAGCTCGCGTGGCGGGTTTACCACACGGTGGATGGTCGACTTCAGCCTGTTGTTAGTTAGGCGGGCCAGCATGTCGCCCACGTTCACTACCACCTGCTCTGGCAGGGCTGTGATCGGGATCCACTTGCCGTCGCGGCGCAGTACTTGCAGGCCGTCGGCGCTAGCACCCATCAACAACGTGATTAGGTTGATATCGCCGTGCTCGGCGGCACGCACTGCATCAGCAGGCACCTTGTCCGGGTCTTCGATTGGGAAGTAGTGGATCGGGCGCAGGATGCTATTGCCATACTTCACTTTCTCGTCAAAGTAAGTTTCCTCTAGCCCAAGGTGAAGGGCAATGGCGCGCAACACCTCTTTGCCAGCGGCTTCCAGCTTGCGGTAAGCCTCCAGTGTAACTTCCTCCAGCTCCGGTACTTCGGATGGCCAGATGTTAGCCGGGTATTCCTCTTTGATCGGGTCACTGTCCGGAATGCCGTTCAGGTCCTGACCTACGTGGTAGAACTCTTTTAGGTCGCCCGTGTTAAAGCCTTTGGCTTTCTCTCTGCCTTTGCCTACATAACCGCGCTGGCCTGCCAGTTCTGGGTTCTCGTACTTTTGCTTTACTTCGTCAGGCAGTGCGAAGAATTTCTTCACGGCTGCATAGAGCCTCTCTGTCAGGTCATCGCTCAGGCCGTGGTTTTTCAGGGCAATAAAGCCAATGTTCTGGTAAGCGTCTCCTAACTTCTGCACAAACTGTGCTCTGCGCCCTTCGTCTCCCGATGTAAAATCAGCTAAGTCCAATGAAGGCACTTCATCAAACAAAATCTCGCTCATATAGTCTTTTTTGTATACTTTTACGTAAATATCACGTAGTGCGCAATATACAAATAAAATCAGTACATTGGCTACTTGCTAATCCAAACCCTATTTAGATGAAAAAAACATACCTACTCCTTGCTTCAGCCCTTATGTTGGGGTTCGCCTCTTGTGATACGGCACGTCAGACGCAGGACGATGAAACACGCATTCCCGCTACTGCCACAGCCTCAGGCCCTACGCCTACAGGTGCGGTAATGAGCAAAGGCGGTCTGCGCGTATTCGCATTCGACGATTCACAGAAATACCCGGAGTCACAGTTGCGTTTGAATACGCCTCCAGCCAATGGTGTGGTACAGCCCGGCCCAGTGGAGTTTGTGTATGATTTGTCGAACTTCCAGCTGACCCGCATGACGCCACACTCCAACGCTGAGTTTATGGCAAATTCACAGGAGGGGCAGCACATCCACAACATCGTGGACAATGAGCCATACACGGCTCACTACGAAACCTCATTTACCAAAGAATTGGAAGAAGGCCAGCATGTGGTGCTTTCATTTATATCACGTTCTTACCATGAGAGTCTGAAGCACAGAGGCGCCTATGACCTGCGCATGATCACAGTAGGCAGGCCCCAGCAGCAGATGGAGTTCGATATGAAGGGACAGCACATGTTCTACAGCCGTCCGAAGGGTGAGTACGTGGGCAGCGACACGCGCCGCATTATGCTGGATTTCTACCTTGTGAACACCGACCTGTCAACTACTGGCAACAAGGTGCGCGCCACCATCAATGGCAACGAATTCGTTCTGGATAAGTGGATGCCGCACATCATCGAAGGTCTTCCAATGGGAGAGAACACAATCAAACTGGAACTGATCAACAACGCCGGCGCAGTTATACCGGGTCCTTACAATACGGTGACCCGCACCATCACGCTGAAAGAGAGCTAGGATTCCGGCTGAGTTAAGGTAATAAACAAAAGCGCCCGTGGCATTCGTCACGGGCGCTTTGCTTTTCTGATTAGTGTTAGTCGCTATTCCTTTGGCTTGTTAGGGCCGCCTTGGCTAGGATTGGCGATAGAGTTGCGCATGTCGGTGTCGGACTGTATGTTCTGCATTTTGTAGTAGTCCATAATGCCGAGGTTGCCGCTGCGGAAGGCCGCCGCGATAGCCTGCGGAATCTCCACTTCAGCCGCTATCACGGATGCGCGGGCTTCCTGCGCCTTGGCTTTCATTTCCTGCTCCACGGCAACGGCCATGGCACGGCGCTCTTCGGCTTTGGCCTCCGCCACTTTCAGGTCAGCACCAGCTTGGTCAATCTGAAGCTTTGCGCCGATGTTCTCGCCCACATCAATGTCAGCGATGTCAATCGAAAGGATTTCGTAGGCAGTGCCGGCATCGAGTCCTTTCTGGAGTACCAGTTTCGAGATGATATCAGGATTTTCCAACACGCTTTTGTGCGATACGGAAGAACCGATGGAGGTTACGATGCCCTCACCCACACGCGCCAGAATGGTTTCCTCACCGGCACCACCCACCAGCTGCATGATGTTGGCGCGCACCGTCACACGGGCTTTGGCAATCAGTTGAATACCGTCTTGCGCCACGGCGGCCACGTTTGGCGTATTAATCACCTTGGGGTTAACCGAAGTGGTCACGGCCTCAAACACATCACGGCCGGCCAAGTCGATAGCGGTAGCCTGCTTAAAGGAAAGTGGAATGTTGGCTTTGTCAGCCGAGATAAGTGCTTTGATCACGTTCGGCACGTTGCCACCGGCAAGGTAGTGGGTTTCGAGTTCAGCGGTGGTGATGTCTATACCTGCCTTGGTGGCGTTGATCATGGAGTTGACGATGAGGCTTGGCGGCACCTTACGGATGCGCATGAACACCAACTCGGCGAGGCCAACCCGCACATTGGAGAACTGGGCCGTGATCCAGAGGCTGATAGGCACGAAGTACAAAAAGATGAGCAGCAGGATGATGCCGCCTGCTATCAGAAATAAGACTGAAAGGTTTTCCATTGGCTTGTTTTAGGTAATTGCTTCTACTGTGATTTTATTGGCTACTATTTTAATGATGCGTACAGGTGTGTTAGGCGCCAGAAACTGTCCGGTAGTCTGCACCTCATGGTGCCGCTCTTTGAAAATGGCCGTACCCTGCGGACGAAGCGCTGAAATGGTTTTGCCCTCTTCTCCCACCTCCAGCAGGTGCGGGCTTTCCTCATTCACCCGGCTTTTGATACTGCCCTTAAGCGCAAACCGCGACCATGCATCCGACCGGAAACTGTAAAACAGCGCCAGTCCTCCCGCAAGCACGGAGATTGCCAGAACCAAGTGGCCTGTTTCAGTACCCAGTGCGGCGTAGCTTATCCAGATGCCGACCGCGACAAGTATAAAGCCCAGTATGCCTACGATGGTAACCCCCGGCACAAAGATGAGCTCAACAATGATCAGGACAAGCCCGATGCCAATGAGCAGTACTACTGTAGTCCAGTCTAAAAGCATAAGGTTTATGTGCTGGTTTGAGTAAATATAGTGATTTTACGATTCAATTACCTGTTCAAATCCATTTTATACTTATTTATACTTCTCCTAAAACAAAAGAGCCATCTCCCGGGGGAAATGGCTCCTGATTTTCACGGCTTCCTTTGTAGGGGAAGGTATAGCGGTCGGCCTAGTAAGCCTTGGCGAAGTATACGCGCTGCTTTGATGGCTTGCCGGTGATCATGTCCACACCGTCTTCTTCTGGCGTATCGAGGGCGATGCAGCGGATAGTCGCCTTTGTCTCCTCTTTGATGCGCTCTTCCGTTTCTGGTGTGCCATCCCAGTGGGCCAGTACAAAGCCGCCTTTGGTGTCGAGCACCTGCTTAAACTCCTCGTAGCTGTCCACCTTGGTTGTGTTCTCTTCCCGGAAGGTATAGGCGCGGTTGTAGATGTTCTCTTGAATCTCGTCCAGCAAGGCAGGTATGTAGGTTACCAGACTGTCGAATTGCTGTGTACTCTTTTCTTTGGTATCACGACGGGCTACTTCGGCAGTGCCGTTCTCCAAGTCGCGGGCTCCGATGGCCAGACGTACTGGCACGCCTTTCAGCTCCCACTCGGCAAACTTAAAGCCAGGGCGCTCGGTGTCACGGTTGTCGAACTTCACGCTGATACCCTTCGCCTCAAGTTCTTTCTTAAGCTGCATTACCTTCTCGCTGATCTGCGCCAGTTGCTCCTCGCCTTTATAGATCGGCACGATCACTACTTGGATAGGTGCCAGTTTCGGAGGCAGTACCAAGCCTTCATCATCGGAGTGCGCCATCACGAGCGCTCCCATCAAGCGCGTACTCACGCCCCAAGACGTTCCCCATACATACTCTAGGCCGCCTTCTTTGGTGGCAAACTTCACATCAAATGCCTTGGCGAAGTTCTGTCCCAAGAAGTGCGAGGTTCCAGCCTGCAGGGCTTTGCCGTCCTGCATCAGACCTTCGATGCAGTAGGTGTCCAAGGCACCGGCGAAGCGCTCGCTTGGTGTTTTTACCCCGCGGATAACCGGCAGGGCAATGTATTGCTCAGCAAAGGTGGCGTATACCTCCAGCATCTGTTTGGTTTCGGCAATGGCCTCTTCGGCAGTAGCATGGGCAGTGTGGCCTTCCTGCCACAGGAACTCGGCCGTGCGCAGGAACAAGCGTGTACGCATTTCCCAACGCACCACGTTTGCCCATTGGTTGATGAGCAAAGGCAGGTCGCGGTAGCTTTGGATCCAGCCTTTGTAGGTGTTCCAAATTACTGCCTCCGATGTTGGTCGAACAATTAGCTCTTCCTCGAGTTTAGCATTAGGGTCCACGCGCAGTTTGCCGGGCTTGTCAGGGTCGGTTTGTAGGCGGTAGTGTGTTACTACGGCACACTCCTTGGCAAAGCCTTCGGCATTCTGCTCCTCGGCCTCAAATAAGCTCTTGGGCACGAACAGTGGGAAGTAAGCGTTCTCATGACCTGTTGCCTTAAACATGTCATCCAGCACACGTTGCATTTTTTCCCAGATGGCGAATCCGTATGGCTTGATCACCATACAGCCGCGGACGGCGGAGTTCTCCGCTAGACCGGCCTTTTTCACCAGCTCGTTATACCATAAGGAGTAGTCTTCGCTTCTTTTTGGCAGCCCTTTGCTCATTTTTGAAAAATATTTATTGTATATCTGTAATTGTGAATCTTTTTGGAATGAATATTGCTTTCCACATAGAGAAGATTTAATATCATTCCAGCCCAAAATTACGTTAATATATTATACTATTGATAAGGTTTTGCGCTATTGTGTTTATATCTTTGATATAGAAGCATTAATATATACAGCAGGCCATGAAAAATTTTAACATATACCACGCAATAGCCCCTGTAATTGCACTTTTCGCAGTGGGATGCAGCAGCCCGGTGGCAATGCAGTCCACGGAGTATGATGATATGTACTACAGCTCATCAGACCGAACGGAGTACGTGCAGCCACAGGCACAGGCTACGGAGCAGCAGTATGCTCCCACCGGTGAGAGCACGCAAAGTGCTCAGTCCGCTACCGGTGACGTGACCGAAGACTATTATGCGGATGAATACTACGACGGTCGTACCTATCGGCCACAGGCTACTTGGAATACACCTAACTATGCTTACGTAGACCCTTACTGGACAACGGCTCACGTGCGTCGCATGAACCGCTATAACGCATTTCACGATCCGTTTTTCTACGATCCGTTTATGAGTTCATATTACGACCCTTTCATGTATGACCCATTCTTTTCAAGAAGAGGTGGCATGATGGTGAGTATTAACATGAGTTATGGATGGGGTAGTGGTTGGAACCGTTGGGGACATCCTTATGGTATGTATGACCCGTTCTGGGGTAACAGATGGTGGCCACACAATAACTACTATGCCGGTTTTTATCATGGTTATAACCATGGTTATTATGGCGGTAACCGCTTTATATATGACCGCCCAGTTGTGGTGCAGCCGCGCCAAGTGCAGTATGGACCGCGAGAAGGACGTAGTGGTGTGCCTGTTACAGGCAATCCTGATCGAGTGACAGGACGACCAGCTAGAACACAATCCGTAACGGATGAGCAGCGCGCTACACAAAGCGTGGATTATGCCCGTCCAAGTAGAACTGGTCGTACTACAGGCACAGGCGAGATAAGAGGTGAGCAGTCAAGACAGGTGGAGGGAAGACAGGCTTTACCAGCCCGACCATCTAGACGACAGCCTGCTAACCAGCAGCCAGTGCAGCGTATTAACCCGGCCAGAGAAGGTGGTGTGCAGCCTGCCCAGCGTCAGCAACGCATACAGCAGCGACCTGTGCAACGCCAAGAAAGAATACAGCCGGTACAGCGCACGCAGCCAAGTTATCAGCGCAGCCAGCCAGTGCAGCGTTCTCAGCCAAGTTATCAGCGCAGTCAGCCGGTGCAGCGTTCGCAACCAAGCTATTCACCACCAACTAGAAGTTCCGGCACATCCAGTCCTCCGGCACGAACTAACTCAAGCGGCGGTGGCCGACCGACCAGAGGAGGCAACTAATCACAAACACCTAAACTATGAAATTTTATAAGATTGTTTCGGCCAGCCTAGCACTTATGCTGGGCTGGGGCGGAACGGGTTTTGCCCAAAACGAAACAGATGCACTGCGCTATACCCGTTTTGGCCTGACCGGCTCCGCACGCATACAAGGTATAGGAGGCGCTCAAACTGCCCTTGGTGCAGACATTTCTACAATTGCCTCCAACCCTGCAGGCTTGGGTATGTTCAGAAGGTCAGAGTTTAGTTTTAGCTTGGGACAGCAGTCTATGGATGCAGGCACTTTCTCAAATGTTGGGCAGGCATCGGAGCAGGAAAGCCGGTTCGTAATCCCGCAGATGGGGGTTGTGCTGCCTAGCAGAAGTACGGGCAATGAAGGCAGCGATTGGAAAGGCATTACGTTCGGCATAGGGTTTACAAGGTTGAATAACTTCAATGAAACCTTCTCATACCAGAACAGGTCTGAACCAACAGTGCATCCAGATAATTTCTATAGAGATAACTTGTATTATAACTTTAATGCAATTCCAAGTTACTTTGCTGAATTGGCAAATGGCAGACCACTGAATGCAGGGCAAACTTTGCTGCAGAATCTCGATGCTGAGTATGATGCTGGCATACAGACCCTTTCAGGCTTGGCATACGGGACATTCCTGATAGATGTGTTTGAAGACGCAAATGGTATCCAGTATGCGGGAGAACTGCTCACCTTCGGAAACAGTAACCAGCAGGAGCGTGTGCAGCGCAGCGGCTCCCAGAGTCAGATTGACATAGGCGCGGGTACAAGCTATAGGGATAAAATCTACCTAGGTGCTTCCATGGGCATCGTGACTACTGATTTCAAGCAGGAGAGTCTGTTCGAAGAGTCAGGCAACTATGTGGCTACATTCGACGAAAATGGCAACCCTGATGTGGAAAGCCCTTACAGTTTGGCGCTTCGTGACGAGTTTAGGTCGCGCGGCACAGGCATCAATCTAAAACTAGGGTTGATCGCAAGGCCAACGGATGCCTTGCGGCTTGGCGTGAGCCTGCAAACGCCTACGTTTTACCAGTTTAGTGACACCTATCAGAGCGCGCTTTCAGCAACTACTTTGAACCCGACTACACTGCAATCTGAAACGATTTCGGAGGCGACTTTTCCCGGTGAGTTTGATTATCGGTTGACAACCCCGCTTCGAGCAACGGGTGGCGTGGCATTTTTCATCAACAAGTACGGCTTTATTACAGCTGATGTGGAGTATGTGAACTATACTAACATGCGCTTCTCGGAAAGAGATAATATGAGTTCATCGAGCGATTATTTCTCCAACATCAACAATAGCATTGAGAACACGTTCCAGTCTGCGGTAAACTATAGAATTGGAGCAGAGGGCCGATATGAGGTTTTTAGAGTGAGAGCGGGCTATGCGCATTCGGGCGATCCTTACAGCAATTCAAGTGTGGATGGTTCTGTTAGTTCTTATACCCTTGGCGCAGGTCTTAGGCTGAAGAACTATTATCTTGACCTAGCTTACGTGAACAGCAAGATGGAGAGTCCTTATTCTCCTTATGTGTTCAGCTCAGGGGGAGGAGAGCCGGTTATTGATATAGAGAATAAGCAGAGCACGGTGATGCTAACCCTCGGTTATAACTTCTAAAGATTTTTTCCTGTTTTCAGAAAGGCGGCAGATTCCGAAAGGGCTGCCGCTTTTTTGTGTCTATACCTGCAGGCGGTATGGTTTTGGCGACAGGGTATGGCAATACCACATTATTCTGATAAATTAGCAAACTAAACGTTAACAACCCTTAAACACATGCATATCAACCTTAAAACTAATTTTCTGGCTGTAGTTCTTTTGTGCTTCGCTTTTGTAGCGCAGGCGCAGCAGAAAAAAGAAATTACGCTGGAGGACATCTACCGCAAAGGCACCTTCTCGCCTAAGTCGGTGTATGGCGTGAACTGGATGAACGATGGCCGCTACTACAGCTCGCAGGTGGCCGACGAAAAAAACGGCGTGACCGACATCGTGCGCTACGACGTGACCACGGGCCAGCCGGTGAACACGATCATCGAAGGGGAGGACCTGAAGCCGGAAGGCAGCGATAAGCCGATCAAGTTCGATAGCTATACCTTTAGCTCAGATGAAAAGAAGGTACTATTCGCTACAGAAAAAGAGCAAATCTACCGTCGCTCTTCAAAGGCTGAGTTTTATGTGTATGACATCGCCTCGAAGAAATTGACCAAGCTGAGCAATGGCGGCAAGCAGCTGTACGCCACTTTCTCACCGGATGCTAAGCGTGTGGCTTTCGCCCGCGAAGGCAATATGTTCTTTGTGGATCTGAGCAACATGAAGGAGACACAGATCACCAACACGGGCAAGTTCAACTCCATCATCAACGGTTATGCAGACTGGGTATACGAAGAGGAATTCTCGTTTGCGCAGGGCTTCCATTGGTCACCGGACGGCTCTAAGATTGCCTTCTATACCTTCGACGAGACCAATGTGCCGGAGTTTAACATGCAGATGTGGGGTGAACTATACCCGCAGGATTACAAGTTCAAGTACCCAAAGGCCGGTGAGGCTAATTCTGCCGTGACCGTGTCGGTGTACAACGTGGGTAATGGCCAGACCGTGAAGATGGACACTGGCAACGAGGCCGATATCTATATCCCACGCATCAAGTGGACGAACGACAGCAACCTGCTTTCCATCCAAAAGATGAACCGTCTGCAGAACACGCTGGAAATTCTGCATGCCAACGCAACAACGGGCAAAGCCAACGTGGTATTGAAGGAGACAGACAAAGCTTACATCGACATTACCGACGACCTGACTTACCTGAAAGACGGCAAGAACTTCATTCACTCTTCTGAAAAGGACGGCTTTAACCACTTATACCTGTACAACATGAACGGGAAGCTGGTGCGCCAGATCACGAAGGGTAACTGGGAAGTGAGCAACTTCATCGGTTTTGATGAGAAGAGCGACGTGCTATACTATATGTCCACAGAAGTATCGCCGCTGGAGCGCCATCTGTACAGCATCAACAGCAAAGGCAAAAAGAAGAAGCGCCTGACCACTGAGGCAGGTACATACAACGTGAACATGAGCAAGGACTACAAGTATTTTCTTGCTTACCACACCGCTGCCAACACTCCGCTTACCGTGAGCCTGCACACTGCCAAAGACGGCAAACTGGTGAAGATTCTGGAAGACAACCAGAAGCTTCGCAACACACTCGCTCAGTATGATATCGCCAAGCAGGAGTTCTTCACCATGAAGACGCCGGATGGCACGCAGCTGAACGGCTGGATGATCAAACCAACGGATTTCGACCCGAAGAAGAAATACCCGGTGCTGATGTTCGTGTATGGTGGTCCGGGATCGCAGACGGTGAATAACAGTTGGGGTGGTGCCAACTACCTGTGGTACCAAGTGCTGGCCAACAAAGGTGCTATTGTGGTGAGCGTGGACAACCGCGGCACAGGTGCCCGTGGCGCTGAGTTCAAGAAAGTGACTTACGCGAACCTTGGCAAGTACGAGATCGAAGACCAGATTGAAGCGGCCAAGTGGCTGGGCAATCAGCCGTACGTGGACAAAGACCGCATCGGTATCTGGGGCCACAGCTACGGCGGCTACATGACGCTGCTGGGCCTGACCAAAGGCAACGGCGTGTTCCGTGTCGGTATATCGGTGGCTCCGGTTACGAACTGGCGTTTCTACGACACCATCTATACCGAGCGCTACCTCAAAACACCACAGGAAAATGCGTCTGGCTACGACGACAACTCACCGCTGTTCTTCGCTGACAAGCTGCAGGGTGAATTGTTGCTCATCCATGGAACCGGTGACGACAATGTGCACTTCCAGAACGCGGTGGCCATGCAAGATGCCCTGATCAGCGCCAACAAGCAGTTCGAGAGCTTCTACTACCCGAACCGTAACCACGGCGTGGGTGGCGGCATCACGAGCCTGCACCGCTTCAAAATGATGACCGACTTCTTGGAGCGCAACCTGATCAACCCGACTTCTGAGAAGAACCAATAAGGTATAAATTCATACCTGTAATAATAGAAAGGCCCGTCAGTAATGGTGGGCCTTTCTATTTAGGTGGAGGTAAATTATAAGTGAATAGGCTTATAAAATAAGTGACCAGTTGCAGGTTCAGTGATGATATCCGCTAAATTTAGGTGGTCTAAAATGCTCACTATGGAGAAGTTACTTTTACTGTCCTTGCTGCTGATAGTTTGTTCCTTTCAGGGTTCAGAAACAAACCGGGACAAAGCCTTGGACAGTCTTGTAGAAGCAGAGCGCAGCTTTGCCGCTGCGTCCGTTGAGAAAGGTATACGGGCTGCTTTCCTTGAGTATTTGGCTGATGATGCTATCGTGTTTCTGCCGGAGCCGATGAATGGCAAGGAAGGCTATGGCAGCCGGCCGGAGAGCACAGCCCGGCTCTCTTGGTACCCTGCCTATGCCGATATCTCCAGTTCACTTGACTGGGGCTATACCACCGGACCCTACGAGTTAAGGTCCAACCCCTCGGATGAACAGCCGTCAGGAGCCGGCTTTTACCTGTCCGTGTGGAAGAAGCAGCGGGACGAGCAGTGGAAAGTAGCCATCGACCACGGGAGTTCTTACCCGGTTGAGCAAATAAAAACAGAAGTATACCAATCCGCACCGAAGACGGAAGCATCTGAAGGAGCGTCCCAAGACTTACAGCAACTCGATGAGCAAGAAGTACAGCCCTACCATAACGAGACGTTGGTCTACCGTGCCGGGCAATACCCGGTCAGGTATAAAGAGCTGAGCATAGAGCCAGCTTCCAACATTACGTATACCACCCTCGGGCACGATATTTCGCCAGCAGCAGACATGGCCTATACCTACGGCAGCTATACCCGTGGCAATGAAGCGGGCGAAACAGGATATTACCTCAAGGTATGGAAAGTGCAGCAAGGTGAGTGGAAGCTGGCGGCGCATAATCTTGTGCCGGACAGAAAGCAATAGGATAAGATGTATTGTCCTTACTTGGCTCTTCGCAGCATCTGTTCGACGTGCATCTGCAATCGGCGCTTTTCTTTCGGACCGATGGGCAGGTTGTGCAGTTGATCCAGAAGTTGAGTCTGCTCCGGTTGAGTAAGTGGTTGAGAAGTATACGCCTTATCCAGCACAGTTTTGATAAAAGAAGCAATCTGATCGGCCTGACCTGTAAGGCGATTCAGAATGGTCAGCAAATCCCTGATAGTGGCGCCGCAGGTATGATCCGGGTAGCGTATGCTATGGTCTATCTCGCTCCATCCTTCTTCGAAAAGTGTGCGCAGCTGTATCTCAACAAAATAGCGTTGGCGTTTGGTGTTTGAGTGAATGACATAGTGCACGGCCCGGTAGCCTTGGTCGTGGTGCCTGATGTTGCAGCCGGCCTCCGAAAACATTTGCGCGGTAGCTGTGTCAGTCTCAGCATTGATGTATGCAATTGGCGCCCGCTTTAACTCCCATGTATCCTGTATAAAGCTGCCCACCTCGCGCCAGCATTCTTTATACAGGTATAGCACCCGCACCCCTGCCAAATCGTTAATCCAATCCACGTAATTGTGCTCATCAATGGTACGGTCAGGGTATTCATATTTCTTTCTGATGACTTTTCGGAGCAGGTGCAAAGGGTCCTTTACCCGATACCTAACGGCATGCACTTGCGGGATCTGCTGCATGACGCTGGCCGTTAATTCGGCTACATCCATCAGTTCTGATTTTCGTTGCAGGAAATCGTAATAAATAGCTACTAGGGTTTTGGTGGCTATACCCTGCGCACGCCATTCTTCTTCGGCTATACCTAATCTGTTTAGGATATCCAAAGACTGACTATTTTTCGGCTGTTTGTGGCTGGTCATCAGGAGTATACGGTTCTATATAACCATACTCTTTTGATGGGGGAAAGGGTTGGGTTTAAACTAACGGGTTGGTGCAGAAAACGTGTGCGACACAAGCAGAACATGATGCCTGCGCTCTGCTGAGCGCAGAAGTTTTATCTCCTTTTGACAAAAAGTACCGAATCAACGGGCTCCTTATGCAACTTGATTTTATATAAAATGTATTCTGACTCAGTAGCTGAGCTTATAGGTCGGTCAGGTACAATACTTGCTTTTTTAACATAAAGCCTCACCGTATCGACGTCTGTGTAATCTGCTAAATTAAAATGATTACCTTCTTTATCGACCAGCTGATTCTCTAGGGAATAGGTTTTTAACTGAGGTAACTCGTTTTTAGCAAAGAACATTTCATTTAATACCGTATCATTCTTTGCGACGGTAAGCACGAGACCACTGTCTATGTTACCTGCTGTATACTTCCAGTTCAGCTCTCCTACTGGTGATTTTGCATAGTAGCTGTTAAAGATGAAAAATCGATGCTCCACTTTGATAGGTTCATGAATCCATGCGCTACCAAGTATGAACTCTAAGGAATCACCAATTAATACTTTAGTTTTAATTGGTGTGTATTCTGCTGCAAAAAAGCCATTTTCTTTCGCCAGTTCCCTATCTAATGATACACCATGGCTTTCAGCATTTTTAACGCTGATAATCCTAAGCACTAGTAAAATCAAAAGCACAGTCGCTGTTACCGCAATAAGTCCTGTCTTTATTTTATTCATTCTTCTTTACACTTAATATGGGTATATCCGTCATTTCAAAAGAAACCCGTTGCAGGTAGCTGTGCTGTGCAACTTGCTCAAAAGCTTCTTTTGAAATGACAGGGTGGGAAAAGAATTTCTCTACAACTTCACACAAACATTCTGTGGTTCGGTGAAGAATCTGAGCGCTTCAAAACCACCTTCACGTCCCACACCCGAATTCTTCATGCCGCCGAAAGGCGTGCGGAGGTCACGGAGAAGCCACGTGTTTACCCAGATGATGCCGGCGTGTACCTGATGCGCGACATGGTGGGCGCGTTGCAGGTTCTGCGTCCAGATGGTAGCGGAGAGGCCGTAGTCGGTGCAGTTGGCGTATCGGATGACTTCTTCTTCGGTGTCGAAAGGCATGAGCGTGACCACTGGGCCGAAGATTTCTTCAGTATTGGTACGGCAGTTGTAGGGCAGTCCTTCAATGATGGTCGGGGCGATAAACCAGCCGTTCTGGCAACGTCCTTCAACCTGCACCTGGTGTCCGCCGGTGAGGATAGTGCCGCCCTCTTGTTTGGCCAGCTCGATGTAAGAGAGCACCTTCTGCATATGCTGTTCCGATACCACCGCGCCCATTTTCGAACCTTCTTCCATCGGGTCGCCTACTTTCATGGCCTTCACTTTTTCCACAAAAGCGTCGCGGAATTTCTCGTACAGCGGACGCTCAATGAAAATGCGGGAGCCACAGAGGCAGATTTGCCCTTGGTTGGCGAAAGAGGAGTGAATGGAAGTATGCAGGGCGTTGTTGAAATCGCAATCCGCGAAGATAATGTTCGGGTTTTTGCCACCTAGTTCCAAAGACAGCTTTTTGAACATCGGGGCCGCTGTAGCTGCAATGGTGCGCCCTGTGGCCGTACCACCTGTAAAAGAGATAACCGGTACTTTCGGGTGGGCCGTCATGGCAGCGCCTACTTTGTGGCCGTAACCATGCACGATGTTGAGCACACCCGCCGGTAGTCCGGCCTCAATGCAAATTTCCGAGAGCATGTAAGCCGTCATGGGTGTGACTTCCGATGGCTTGGCCACCACACAGTTGCCGGCAGCAAGAGCAGGGGCAATCTTCCATGTGAACAGGTATAGCGGCAGGTTCCAAGGCGAAATGCAGCCCACCACGCCATGCGGATGGCGCACGGTATAGTTGATGGCGTTGGTGCCTTCCATGTAATGCGCTTCCGAAGCGAAATGCTGAATGGCCGTTCCATAAAAGCGCATATTGCTACTCGCCCGAGGTATATCCACCGACTTCGCCAGCTTCAGCGGCTTGCCATTGTCTATGGATTCGGCTTCAGCCAGCTTGTCCAGATTTTGGTCGATGAGGTCGGCTATGCGCATCATAATCTGCCCCCGCTTCTCGGCAGGCGTGTTTGACCAAGCCGGGAAAGCCTTGAGAGCCGCCTGCACCGCCTGTTCCACATCCTGTTCATCAGAGTCAGGTATAAGCGAGTATACTTTGCCCAACGCTGGGTTGTAGTTGTCGATGTACTGCCCCGCCACAGGCATTACCAACTGGCCGTCTATGTAGTTATGTATGTGCTGCATGTTACCTCCCCCTAGCCCCCTCCTAAAAACAGGAGGGGGAGTTTTTGGGGTTTATTTTTTTATAAAAGGTATGTTTTTTCTGTTTTATCAAGCCCTCGCTCCGAAACCTTTACCGCCTAAACTTCTCTATCGAAACTCTAAGTTTTTTTAAGATGGACTTTCTGAAAGGCTCGGCTATGATGTAAACAACTGCAAGTGGCACAAAGAACCTAACTGACATAGGATACTCCACGAGTAAATCGAAATACTTGCTGGTGTACATCAGAGCGACCACCAGATTTAGGCATATCAGATTGAAGAGATAATCTTCTAATCTAACTTTATAAAATCTGGAAACGCTTAATAGAGCTGCCACGAAGCCCACGTTAAGGAAGACAATTACAAAGAGCTTTACCATTTCACTTGATCACTTACAAACTCCCCGTCCTACCCCCATCAACCGGCACATTGATACCGTTGATATAAGCTGCGGCTGGCGTAGCCAGAAACGCGGCCGCTGCGGCAACTTCTTCGGGTTCGGCGAAGCGGCGGGCTGGGATTTCGGACATCATCTCTTCTTCTACCTTATCCACGGCGCTGTCTGTCTTTTTCGCTTTGTTCTCGATGATGGATTCCAGACGACCCGTGCGGGTAGCGCCAGGGAGTACGTTGTTCACCGTGATACCGAACTGCCCCAGCTCGTTGGCCATGGTCTTGGCCCAGCTGGCCACGGCACCTCGTATGGTGTTCGATACGCCCAAACCTTGCAGCGGCTGTTTCACGGAGGTGCTGATGATGTTGATAATGCGGCCGTAGCCTGCGTTTTTCATCAGCGGAATAACTGCCTGCGCCAAATTGTGGTTGTTGATCAGGTGCATGTTGAAAGCGCTCAGAAACTCTTCTGGTTTCGCATTTACGATTGGTCCGCCCGCTGGTCCGCCGGTATTGTTGACGAGGATATGCACATGCTCGTGTTGCTGCAGATATACCTGTAGTTGCTGCACCAGCTCTTCCGGCTTACTGAAATCGGCCACGAGGTAGTCATGTTGCTGGCCTTTGCTGTTGTCCAGTGATTGGGCTGTTTCTTGTAGCTTAGCTTCGTTGCGGGCTACCAGTGTCACGCTGGCACCCAGTTGCGCCAGTTCTATAGCGATGGCTTTTCCTATACCTTGCGTGCTGCCGCACACGATGGCTCTTTTATCAGTCAGGTCTAAGTTCATAGCTTAAAAGTACGCAAAAGGCTTTAAACTTGCACGGCAGGTGGAGCTATACCTTAAACTACCATTTTTGTTTACTTTTTCGTACATTCAAACTATCAACCTAACCCGATAGAACTATGGCTATACAGCGACCTTTCAATTTCAAACAGTGGATAGAGGAACACCGCCATTTGCTGAAGCCACCCGTGGGCAACCAACAGGTATATAAAGGCAACGACGACTTTATAGTGATGGTGGTAGGCGGCCCCAATGCCCGCAAGGATTATCACTACGACGAGGGCGAGGAGTTTTTCTACCAAGTGGAAGGCGATATTGTGCTGAAAATTATCGAGGACGGCAAGCCGGTGGATATTCCCATCAAGGAAGGCGAGATTTTCCTATTGCCGCCAAAAGTGCCGCACTCTCCGCAGCGCCCCGCCAATACGGTCGGTCTGGTGATTGAGCGCTACCGCCGCGAGGGGGAGAAAGACGGCTTCATGTGGTTCTGCGAGAACTGCGGCAACAAGCTGCACGAGGATTTCACAGAAGTGACAGATATTGTTAAGCAACTGCCTGTGATTATGGGTAATTTCTGGGATAATGAAGACCTGCGTACCTGCAAGAAGTGCGGCGAGGTGCTGCAGCCGCCGGTGAAGCCGGCGTAATTCATGGGTATAATCTATAAAATGTGTATCTTGTTGGATTGCTCCATTTGGCCGTACTCCGTATAGCCGCATTTCCGTTCGTTTACCAGCATGCAAAACCAGAAGCCTACATCGCCTATACTTACCGAAAACAATCCCTTCAAGATTGACATTCATACGCATATCCTGCCCGCTACGTGGCCTGATTTGCGGGAGCGTTATGGGTATGGCGGCTTCGTTAGGCTCGAGCATCACAAACCGTGCTGCGCCCGCATGATGATGGACGACAAGTTCTTCCGCGAGATACAGGACAATTGCTGGGACCCCAAGGTGCGCATGCACGAATGCAGTCAACACCAAGTGAGCGTACAGGTGCTAAGTACGGTGCCGGTTATGTTCAACTACTGGGCCAAGCCCGAGCATACCTATGACCTGTCGCGCATGCTCAACGACCATATCGCGGGCATAGTAGCCGACTACCCCGACCGCTTTATCGGCTTAGGTACTATACCTATGCAAGACCCGACTTTGGCCATTAAAGAGCTGGAGCGCTGCATGAAAGAGCTGGGCATGGCAGGTATACAAATCGGTTCGCACATCAATGATTGGAATCTGGACGCGCCCGAACTGTTCCCGATTTTTCAGGCTGCAGAGGAATTAGGTGCAGCTGTTTTTGTGCACCCTTGGGACATGTACGGCAAGGAAAAGATGAGCAAATACTGGCTGCCCTGGCTGGTAGGTATGCCCGCCGAAACCAGTCTGGCCATTTGCTCCATGATTTTTGGCGGCGTGCTCGAGCGACTGCCAAAGCTGCGTGTCGCCTTTGCTCATGGCGGCGGATCCTTCCCGGCTACTATTGGCCGCATCGTGCATGGCTTCGAGGTGCGCCCTGACCTGTGCGCCATCGACAACAACGTGAACCCACGCGAGTACCTCGGCAAGTTTTACTTCGACTCACTCGTGCACGACCCGCAGGCGCTGGACTACCTCGTGAACTTGGTAGGCGCCAACAGCATTGCCCTAGGTACTGATTACCCTTTCCCGCTCGGCGAACTCGAGCCCGGCAAACTCATCGAATCCATGCCCTACGACCGCGCCACCAAAGACCGCATGCTGCACGGCACGGCACTGGAATGGCTGAATCTGGAGAAGAGCCTGTTTGTGAAGGACTCGCCGGGAGTTTCTAAGGCGAAGGTGTAGCAGCTTGTTATATACATTAGGTTATGCAAGATGAAGTACTTGACTAGTCGTATATCAACTTAATTCAATGGAGTGATCAACCAAACTAAATAAAGTTACTATGGAATTAGTATCAGGGGTTTTATTATGGCTTGCCGATGTAGTTGGAGTAAAATGGGTTAGGCAAGAGGCAAGCACATTTAAGAAAGTAGTTAAGACGATTACTTTTTTATTGGTAGGGGTTGTCTTAGTGATTGGATATTTTGTGTTTTTTGGCTGATAGGTCTAAATGTGAAGTGCTTTCAAAATCACACATCCCGATACGCAGTAAAAGCTTTTTCATCCGGTGGTTAAAGCAAGTGGTATATGTTCGAATTTCTTGATAGAGTTACCCGAATGGAAGCAACGCGTCGCATAGCCTTTACCTTACCAATGCCTTAGGTATAGCCTAACCCATTCCTCAATTTCCTCTTCATTTTCTTATCTTGCAGCATCATAGCGCATGGCCTTTTGCGGGCTGTGCCTTACATGTTATACCCGCACCAGAAAAATGAACTACCAGAATACCCTTGCCTTTGCGCAGGAACAAGATAACCTCGATCCGCTTAAGCATTTCAAAGACCGCTTTTACTTTCCGCAGGTAAACGGGCAGGACGCCATTTACTTTTGTGGCAACTCGCTCGGTTTGCAGCCCAAGTCGGCGCAGATGTACATCGACAACGAGATGTATAAGTGGGCCAACTACGCAGTAGAAGGCCACTTTAAAGGCGAAGAGCCTTGGTTTAACTACCACAAGTTGCTTACCGACGGCGCTGCCCGCGTGGTGGGTGCCAAGCCGCAGGAGGTGGTCATCATGAACCAACTCACTGTGAACTTGCACCTCATGCTGGTGTCGTTTTACAGACCCGAAGGCAAGCGCATTAAAATTATCATGGAGGGCGGTGCTTTCCCGTCGGACCAGTATGCGCTCGAAACGCAGGTGAAGTTCCATGGCTATACCCCGGAGGAGGCCATCATCGAGTTGTTCCCGCGCGAGGGCGAGCATACCCTGCGCACCGAAGACATCCTGCAAAGCATCCGCGAGCACGGTGAGGAACTAGCACTCGTAATGATGGGCGGCATTAACTATTACACCGGGCAGGTATATGACATGCAGGCCATTACCCAAGTAGGCCACGAAGTGGGCGCTGTGGTTGGCTTTGACTTGGCGCACGCCGCTGGCAACGTACCCATGCAGCTGCACGACTGGGACGTGGACTTCGCCGTGTGGTGTACTTACAAGTACCTCAACTCCGGTCCGGGCGGCACCTCGGGCGTGTTTGTGCACGAGCGCCACGCCAACAACCCAGATCTGCCGCGTTTTGCGGGTTGGTGGGGCCACGACGCAAGCGTGCGTTTCCAGATGAAGAAAGGCTTTATACCGATGACAGGCGCCGAAGGCTGGCAGCTGAGCAACGGACAAATACTCAACTTTGCAGTGCACCGCGCTTCGTTGGAGCTGTTCGACGAGGCAGGTATGGCCAACCTGCGTGCCAAGAGCGAGAAATTGACGGGTTATTTGGAGTACCTGATCAACGATGTGCAGGTAAGCAAAGACGTGCTCGAAATGATTACGCCACGCGACCCGCAGGCCCGCGGCTGCCAGATATCATTACTCGTGAAGCAAAACGCTCGCGAGCTGTTCGACAAGCTGATGGAAGCCGGCATTATTGTGGACTTCCGCGAACCAAGCGTGATTCGTGTCGCGCCTACGCCGCTTTACAACAGTTTCGAAGAGGTATACCGTTTCTCCGAAATACTGCACGCCTGCTTGGAAGGACACTGCTAACCCAAGTGGCATTTAGGAGGTATAGGTATAGAGAATAGAGCGGAGGGGAGGCAAGGTGGTCACTTCTCCGCTCTATATACATAAACAAGGCGCTTCCTAAATTATACCTATGGGATTCACCATCGAAGACATATTACTTGGCGTCTCTATTCTTCTGTTCCTAAGCATTATCATCAGCAAAAGTCTGGGTAGGTTCGGTATACCTGCGCTTATTCTTTTTCTGGCGGTGGGCATGCTGGCTGGGTCAGAAGGTATAGGCGGTATTTATTTCGATGATTCCCGCTCAGCACAGTCGCTGGGTTCGGTGGCCTTGACTATCATCCTATTTTCAGGTGGTTTGGATACCCGCTGGGAGAGCATAAAACCCGTGCTCTGGCGGGGTGTTACGCTATCGACGGCCGGCGTTTTCATTACGGCCATGCTTACGGGCGCTTTTGCCACACTGGTGCTTGATTTCACTTTGCTAGAAGGGCTGTTGCTAGGCTCTATTGTCTCGTCAACCGACGCGGCGGCGGTGTTCTCCATACTCCGTTCCAAAAACATCGGCCTTAAAAACAACCTTCGGCCTACGCTTGAACTCGAGTCAGGCAGTAACGACCCGATGGCCTACTTCCTGACCGTCAGCTTCACTTTCCTGATCACCAACGAAGGGGCTTCTATCTGGCAGCTCGTGCCTATGTTCTTCATGCAAATGAGCATTGGTGCTGTAATGGGCATTGTGATGGGGCGCGTGATGGTTTGGGTGATCAACCGCATAAAACTGGAGCAGGAAGGGCTATACCCTGCGCTCACGCTGGCGATGGTCATCTTTACCTATGCCTTCACTAACCTGATTAACGGCAACGGCTTTCTGGCCGTGTATGTGGCGGCTGTAATTCTGGGTAACCGCAACTTCATCCACAAACGCAGCCTCACCAAGTTTTATGACGGCGTGGCCTGGCTCATGCAAATCCTGATGTTCCTCACGCTGGGCTTGCTCGTTTTCCCTTCGCACATGGTGCCTGTTATTGGGGTAGGACTTCTCATCTCGCTTTTCCTGATTTTTGTGGCCCGCCCTATTAGTGTGTTTCTAAGCATGGCTTTCTTTAAGAACACCGTGCAGGACAAGCTTTATGTGTCGTGGGTAGGTTTGCGGGGTGCCGTGCCGATTGTGTTTGCCACCTATCCCTTACTGGCAGGTATAGACAAGTCGGAGATGATCTTCAACATCGTGTTTTTTATCGTGCTCACCTCAGTCATGCTACAGGGCACCACACTCACACCTGTTGCAAAATGGCTTAACCTAAGTGAACAGGAGAAAAAACTCAAGAAGCACCAGTTCGATATCGAGATGGGATATGACCAAAAAAACGAACTCACCGAAATCGAAGTGCCCGATCAAGGGCCAGCAGTGGGCAGGTCGCTGGTGGATTTGCGCTTCCCCAAAGGCGCCCTGATTGTGCTCATCAACCGCGGCGGTAAATTCGTGACACCCAATGGAGCTACGGTGTTGCAGCCCAAAGACGTGCTTTATGTGATGACCGACAACGATGAAGAACTCACCCGCGTGAATGAAGTGCTGGGCTACGAAGTGACTTGAGGCTTTTTCAAATTTCCTGCCAGCACTTTGCCCCAAAAACCTTAGATTTGTTCTGATATGTCATTTACCGGAACCATCAGACGCTACCTAAAATACCCACTGATGTGGGTGATGTTGCTCTGGGCGCTCACTTTGCCCGGGCACGAGCTAGCGGTTTACAGTTTTCTGGTGAAAGGTTCTGCGGCTGAAGTCGCTTCCAGTCTGAAGTCTGTATCCGGTGAGCAAGACGACTTTTCGGTGAAGCAACAGGCCGTGCAGGTTTTTCTGGATGCTAACACCGCTTCTTCTATCGTACTGAGTCCGCTACAGCTTTTCAGGTGTGTGTTCCAGTTGTTCGCTTTTGCACCACCCACCGACGATCTGCCTGTCTATACACCCCATGCTGCGGGTGCCGAGCTTATTACCCAGCTTTTCCCCATTACCATACAGCCCAACGCTCCTTAGTCGGGCATAACGTTTCATTTTACTTTTATTGTCATTCTGTAAGTTGGAAATCCCGAACTTGTTTCGGGGGACCTTGGAAGCGAGTGCCCCTACCATTGCAAGTAGTATAGGCTTGATACTCATCAACCAAGTTTCTTCACAGAATGACAGAAAGTTTTGAGTGTGCCTCAGAATGAAACGACCCTTTTCTTCAGGTATAAGCCTTTCTTCTTCAGTTGCTATACCTATCCTTTTCCAAAATTTTCAGCACAGCGATTAGTCTGTTCCTGCCTCAGGTTCGGGGAAGGTATAGGCTGGCTGTTCTGAATCCTTTTTATCTCTGTATGGTATCATGGTTAATTTTTCAGTACTTATATCCTTACTTTCCATATTGGGCCTGATAACAGGTCTTGTATACCCACGGCTCGGCCTTTTTTGGTATGTCGGCAAGAAATCCAGAATCAATGCGGTCGTCATATACGGTACTTCGCTCGTATTGTCATTTCTAGTGTTTGCCGTATCGACTAGCATAGCGGTAGCGTAAAACCGCAATTTTACTTATACTTTGAAGCGTAAAACAAATTCAATATGACACACCTTCCCCATTTAGTAATGGACTTGGGGCTGATACTTGGCGCTGCCGGTATCACTACATTGCTATTCAAAAAGCTGAAACAGCCGCTTGTGCTGGGCTATATTATTGCAGGCTTGCTCGTTGGGCCACACGTCAATCTGTTTCCGACTGTTGTCGAGACGGAGAATATCAACGTTTGGGCCGAAATAGGAGTGATTTTCCTGTTGTTCAGCCTTGGGCTGGAATTCAGTTTCAAGAAGCTGGTAAAGGTCGGGGGAGCCTCTTCCATTATGGCTGGTGTAGAGGTGGTAGTCATGCTCCTGCTAGGCTATCTCTCCGGTAAGATGCTCGGCTGGAGTACAATGGATAGTATTTTCCTTGGCGGTATACTTTCCATTTCGTCCACCACCATCATCATTCGGGCCTTCGACGAGTTGGGTGTGAAATCACAGCGCTTCGCGGGGTTAGTGTTTGGGGTGCTGATCGTGGAAGACCTTGTGGCCATTCTCTTGATGGTTTTGCTCTCGACCTTAGCCGTGAGTCAACAATTTGCCGGCACCGAAATGCTGCAGGCCGTGCTAAAACTCGCCTTTTTTCTGGTGGTGTGGTTCTTGGCAGGCATCTTTCTTATACCTACGCTTCTCCGGAAAGCAAGCAAACTGATGAACGACGAGACCTTGCTCATCGTCTCGATCGCACTTTGTTTCCTGATGGTGATTCTGGCTGCGCAGGTGGGCTTTTCACCAGCGCTGGGCGCATTCATCATGGGTTCTATCCTTGCCGAAACCACCAAGGCCGAAAAGATCGAGCACTTGGTGATGTCCGTGAAAGACCTTTTCGGAGCCATCTTCTTCGTGTCGGTAGGTATGCTTATTAACCCCGCCATGATTTTGGAGTATGCGGGACCCATCGCAATCATTACGGTGGTAACGCTTGTCGGCAAAATGGTCAGTATAACGGGCGGCGGACTCATAGCGGGACAGGGGCTCAAGACGTCGATCCAGTCAGGTATGAGCGTGTCGCAGATTGGGGAGTTCTCGTTCATCATCGCCACGCTGGGCCTCACGCTAAACGTGACCAGCGACTTCCTATACCCAGTGGCCGTGGCGGTGTCGGCGATTACCACTTTTACCACGCCTTACATGATCAAAATGTCGGAGCCGCTCTACAAGAGCGTGGAGCGGATGTTGCCGGAAAAGTGGATCGTGTCGCTGAACGAGTATAGCTCGGGTGCCCAGACCATCAGCACGGCCAGCGACTGGAAAATCTTGCTACGGTCTTATGTCATCAACCTGGTGGTCTACTCGGTCATCCTGATTGCGATTGTCTTATCGGCGGGCAATTTCCTATACCCATTCATCACCGAGAATTTCATCAACGGGGTATGGGGCGGGATCGCAACGGTGGCGATTACATTGGTGTTTATGGCACCTTTCCTGTGGGCCATGGCTGTGTACCATCCACAAAAAGAGGCGCAGGGCCGCATCTGGGCCAACCGCAACTACCGCAGCCTAATTATTGTGCTGGAGTTTACCAGGGTAGGTATAGCCATTCTATTTATTGGCTTTTTGCTTAATCAGGTGCTCTCGGTGCAGGTGGCCATTGTGGGCAGCTTGTTTATTATCGGCATGCTGGTACTTTTCTCGCAGCGTATCCAGAACTTCTACACCCGAATCGAGGACCGATTCATGTCGAACCTGAACGCCCGTGAGATAGAAGCGGCCAGCAAAATGACGCATACCTTGGTGCCATGGGACGCACACCTGACCAGCTTTGAAGTGTCGCCAAATGCCGTGGTAGTAGGCAAAAGTATGATTGAGCTGGAGATTCGCGAAAGGTATGGTGTGAACGTGGCCGTAATTGAGCGGGATGGCCGCACTATTATGGCCCCCACCCGAAACGAACGCATATTCCCCGGCGATAAAATCTACGTATTCGGCACGGATGATCAGGTAGACGCCTTTCGAGATTTTATAAAAGAAGAACTCATACCTGCCCAAAATGGCGAAGCGACCCGAGAGGAAGTCAGTCTTCAGAAACTGGTGGTGTCGGAGGCGTCCATGTTGCTTGGAAAGACCGTGCGTGAATCGGGGGTGCGCGAGAAAACGAAAGGCCTGATTGTAGGTATAGAAAAGAAGGGCGAGCGTATGCTCAACCCCGACTCGGAGTTGGTGATAGAAGAAAATGATATCCTGTGGATTGTAGGCAGTCCGTGGCGTGTAAGACAACTGGAAGCTGCCCGTCAGGAAGCTTGAGAAAGAGCGTTCTTTTTACGATTTTAGCATAAGAAATAAGCGATATGCGCAAGATAGAATACTGGATAGAAGAGAACCTCAACCTGTCGGCTGCCATACAGGAGAACATCGTAAAGTCGCTGGTGACCTTGCTGGTGCTTTGGATCATCAGCCGGGTGTTGTTGCGGCTGGCTTCGCGGCAACAGACCGACTCCCGCAAACTGTACCAGTGGAAGAAGACGACCAACTACATCGTAACGGGGCTCGGCATCATCTTTCTGGCCAACATCTGGTTCGACGGCTTCAGGTCCATCACCACGTTTCTGGGTATCTTCTCGGTCGGTTTGGTCGTGGTGCTTCGTGACCCGATCTTGAACATGATGGGCTGGGTTTTCCTCATCTGGAAGCGCCCCTTTAAAGTAGGTGATCGCATTAAAATTGGCCTCTATACCGGCGACGTGATCGACATCGCGTTCTTCCAGTTCACGATAAACGAACTAGGCGAATGGGTGGACTCTGAACAGGCCACGGGCCGCGTGGTGCATATCCCCAACAGTCAGGTATTCACGCAAGGGCTGGTTAACTATAACTACGGGTTTCCTTTCCTGTGGCACGAGGTGCAGGTACGGGTTACCTTCGAGAGCAACTGGCAGAAAGCAAAAGCCATCCTGCAGGAGATTGGAGATCGCCATACAGAGAAATTAACGGGCGAGTTAGAGCAGCGCGTGCGGATAGAGGCCCAGCAACACCTGATTTTCTACCGCAGTTTCGAGCCGCGTGTGTTCACCAAGGTACAGGAAAACGGCATACAGCTTACGGTGCGCTACCTCTGCAACCTCAACGGCCGTCGCGAAAGCGAGAACAAGATCTGGGAAGACGTGCTCACCGAGTTCTTGGCCACATCAGACATTCGCTTCGCCTACCCAACCACCCGGTTTTACAATGCCAATGAGGGACAGGAGAGCGAAACCGAACTGCAGCGAATTGTGTCGTTGAGGAAAGGGTTGGAGTAATAATAGGGGAAGTATACTGTACAATCAAAAAGCTAGTAGCACAGTAATTATTGGCTTAAAATCTCATGGCTGTACTTTCCCAAAGTGCTCTCGTATGTTACAACAACCTTATCTGTCTGTGGTATAAGCGTCAGCTTTGCGATAGTTTGTTTTTTTGATTTTCTGTATTGAATCTTTGAGGGGCTTATGGTTTCATTAAAATTACCAAAGCGCCTTTCTTCAGTCTTGAAATACTGTGGCCTGATTAAAAACTGTCCCAGCCCTTTTTCTTTGCTAGCAATAATGATTTTGTCACCTACAATCACAACATCATCAAAGGTGTGATACCCTTTTTCCATTTGATTGACAGAGATGGCAAAGCTTCTGGTCATATCGCGCTTATCATAAATAGCGATATGATTTGAACGGCCAATATCACCACTGAATGTGCCTGAAATCAGGCCAATATATTTATCCGTAATTCTACCTTGATGGATACTTTCGTAAGTTCCGTTCGGTTTCAGCTGAACTGAATGTGCATATTCGGCTTTGGAAGAGTTCCTAAGTTGATAATATAAAATATACTTAGGCATGATGAGGTTGTCGATAGCCAAAAGCATACTGCCATCCAGCACGATGTCGTCTATGGCTTTGCCCGGATATAGCACTTCCGTAGGAATGTGCAGGGAGTGCCATTCTTTTTTATCCAAATTGAACTGAACAAGAAGTTCGCTGCCAAATTGCCCGCCTATGAAAAGATTCTCTTGTGTTAGGAATAGCGATTTCGATTCTATTTTAAACGGGATTATAGTATCGACAAGTATTTCATTTTTAAAGTTATGAATGACAACTCTATTCTTTGAAGTATCTACTATTGCTATTTGAGAAAGTCCATCAGTAGCATAGATGGCTTTCTTATTTATGCGAAAACTTGCCTGTTTGGTAATCTTATTGTCAGTGAAAGAATTGATAGAAATACTGTTATTGCTATCCAGTAAAATGAAATAATCGGCTTTGTTCAGGCCTTTCTGACCGTAAGAGAGGTGTGCATTAAGCAAGGAGAACGCTAAGAGAAAGTATAAGGGATTTCTCATTTTACATCCGTTCACACTCCCTTTTGAGCGCTTCGTTCATCAACTGAAAGCCTTCTTTAGTTTTGTTGAGCGCACCGCCCATAAGTGAAACCAAGATGCCGCTGAATTTTTCGCCGTGAATAAACTTGGTGGTATTTTCCCCCATGTCAATCAATTGAAAGTAGTGTTCCCCGTCAAAAATGCCACTTATACCCAGCTTGCCTTTCCAGCGGAATTCTTTGTTCACATCGTAAGTCAGCACAACAGGCTTAAACGTCATACCGCCTCCGTTTGGTGGCTGAATAAACACTTTCAGTTGCTTTCCAACCGATTTCTCACCCTCAATGGATTTGATAAACGGATTCCATGTAGGATGCTTCTCAAAGTCGGTGAGCACAGCCCATACCTTTTCTGGCTGCGCGTTAATTAAAATCTCTGTTTCGATGTGCTGCATGGGGTTGGGGTTGAGATAGTTCGCTAAAGAATAGAAGCGGCAATTTAGAAATATTCAGAATAATCTATATTTATTTATGCATAAGGCGGCGATTCCCCAGCATAGCTTATCCCCAGTGCTATACCTCTCTATCGCGTCAACTCTCACCCCCAAACTCTCTAACTCCTAACCTCCTTCACTTTCTCCACTTCTTCCCTAAACTCCTTCATTCTCCTGAAATAATCTTTTGCCGCAGCCTTTACCTTAGGCGATAACAATAGCGCCGACACCATGGTAGGTATAGCCATCATGGCGTACATGCCGTCGATAAGGGCGATAACGGCGGTAATAGTGGCGGTGGCACCGAACACGATGGTCGTTACATAGAAGTAGTTGTAGTAGTGCTTGTACTTCGCGCCGAAGAGGTAGCTGAAGCACTTGGTGCCGTAGTAAGAGTAGGAAAACAGCGAAGTAAACGCAAAAATCATTACACACACCACCAGCACATAGCTGCCGAACCCCGGCATAGCATTGTTAAAGGCAGTGGCCGTCATGGTTACGCCGCTGGCGTCGGATGTTTGCCACGTGTTAGTCAGGATGATGGCCAAGCCCGTGAGCGTACACACTACTATCGTGTCAATAAAAGGACCAAGCATGGCTACCAGCCCTTCACGAATGGGCTCGTCGGTTTTAGCGGCACCATGCATCATGGCGGCCGTACCTATACCTGCCTCATTCGAGAAAGCCGCTCTTCTTGCGCCCGCTATGATGATCGCACCCACAGCGCCGCCCAGCACGGTTTGTGCCGAGAAAGCATCTCTGAAGATCAAGGCAAAGGCGTCAGGTATAGCGGTGTAGTTGACGAACATGATGTAGAATACGGCTAGCATATAGAGCACCACCATGCCCGGCACCATTTTGCCCGCCACATGACCAATGCGCTGTATACCTCCAAAAATCACCAGCGAGGTGATGAACACGAGCACAAGCCCGATGGTGAGGTTGGTATAAAACAGATCGGTAGTTGTGAAGCCATTGGGCTCAAGTACAACTTCGCGAATCACCTGCGTGAGTTGGTTGGCTTGGAATATCGGTAGTGTACCGAACAAACCCGCAACAGCGAAGAAAGCTGCCAGTGGCTTCCATTTCTTGCCGAGGCCTGTCTCGATCACGTACATCGGTCCGCCCTCTAGGTGGCCTACGCTATCGTGGCCGCGGTACATCACCGACAGCGTGCAGGTAAAGAACTTAGTGGCCATGCCCACAAAGGCGCTCACCCACATCCAGAACAGTACACCCGGTCCGCCAATGGCAATGGCCACCGCCACCCCGCTGATGTTACCCATACCTACGGTAGCCGCCAGTGCAGCCGATAGCGCCTCGAAGTGATTGATATCGCCCGGATCATCGGGGTCGTCGTATTTGCCGCGCAGCACGTTGATGGCGTGGCGCAGGTAACGGAAGGGCAGGAAGCCCGAGTAGAACATAAAGTAAAAGCCACCGCCCATCAGTAATATCAACAAGGGCATACCCCATGCGGCGTCGCTAAACCAGACTAAAGATTCTTCTAATACTTTCAATAGAAATAAGATTGCTTAAGTAGAAAGCTACAAAGATAAGCCTAGAATGGCAACCAATCATGCTATACGATCGCCGTATTTTTTCGTAGCTTACAGGTATAGGTGCCGTCGTTGGCACAGGTATACCGCTAAAACCCCGGCCGATGAAAGCACGGTTTATCGTACTGATCGATTTTTCTTCCTACTCCAAGTTCGAGCTGCAGCTGGCCAAGCACTGGGCCGACAGCATGGCCGCTGATGTGTTGCTTTTGCACGAGCCTGTGATCATGGCGCCCGCCCTTACCGATGGTAGCACCCGCGACGAGATAAGCAAGTATGAAACCGATAAAGCACTGAACAGACTTAAGGGATTTGCCATACAGCATCTGCCCGACACCCGCCACATTAGCTATCACGTAGCCGACGAAAGCGTGATTTTTACGTTGCAGCGACTGTTGAGCGAATACTACTACAACGTAGTGTTTGTGGGGCTGAAAGGCACGGGCTTCCTGAAAAGAATATTTATAGGCAGTATGGCCATTCGGGTGATGGACGAGACAAACAACGTGGTGGTGGCTGTACCCAAGCACTTTTTCAACATGTCGCCCGATACGCTATATGTGAGTGTTTATTATAAGTACAAGCTCAACACGGAAGAGTTTGACAAGGTGCTCCACCTGTTTGGTGACAAGATCAAGCACATCCGTTTCTTGTCTGTGGTTTCGAAAAAAGACAGTATGAAACAAACCACCGCTTACTTAGAGGAGTTGCGGAAACAGTACCATGGCGAGCGAGAAGTTTACATCGAGATATTTAAGGGGGAAGACGCTTTCTATACCTTGAAGCAATACATGGATGCTCATACCGACGGTATGCTAGTCGTGAAGAAAGGCTCCCGCTCTTTCACCAACCAAGTCTTTCGCCGGTTTCTGATAAACGAGCTGGTGTACGATGCCTCTGTTCCGTTGATTGTGCTGCCAATGTAGGGAAGATTCATGCTGGCTTGCTGCAGTCACCACAAGGGCATGCCCCAAACTGCGTTGCCAAAGGCGATCTGAAACTGTTCTAAGTTATCTGATTTCTCAAGGTTTATTATAAAGCTCGTTATCTGAAGACGCAACAAAGGGCCATACTCAACTGTATGCCTATTGTTTTAACGCCTCAATAGATAGGGAGGCTATTCAATTATTGTTGAAAAGCCTGATCCGGCTTGGGAGTATATAAATGCAGGATGGATAAATATGTTATAGCTATATCAGTGGTAGGCGTGGCGGCTCTTTCCATGGCTTGGATTCCGCGCCTTACCGAGCGGACGTTTATTTCCTATCCCATTCTATTCCTGTTGGTGGGCATGTTTGTGTACTGGGTGCCGTTCGAACTGCCCTCCCCTAATCCTATAAGAGGGGAGAAGTATGCCGTACACCTCACGGAGCTTAGCGTGATCATCTCGCTGATGGGCACTGGGCTTAAAATCAGGCGTAAATTTGGCCTCAAGCTTTGGCGCATACCGCTTAGGTTGGTGAGTATCACCATGTTATTATGTATTGGGGCTTTGGCTTTTCTGGGTTGGAGTGTGTTGGGTTTTTCCATCGCAGCGGCTGTGCTGTTGGGTGCCGTGCTGGCACCTACCGATCCCGTGCTGGCGGAACAGGTGCAGGTAGGCCCACCGGATGATGAGGAAGAAGACGTAGTCCGGTTTTCCCTAACGTCAGAGGCCGGCTTGAACGACGGGTCTGCCTTTCCATTTACTTGGCTGGCTGTTGTGCTGGCGGTTTCAGCGGGCAGCAACCCGGATTGGTTTGCAGAGTGGGTGATGCGGGACCTGATTTACCGCATTGTGGTGGGAGTGGCAATGGGCTATGCCATAGGCTGGGCGCTGGCCTTCCTTATATTCAAGTTACCTAAAATCTCCAAATTTCCGAAGGCAAACGAAGGCTTCTTGGCGCTCTCTGCCACGCTAGTCTCTTATGGATTCACCGAGTTTGTGCACGGCTATGGCTTTATCGCCGTATTCGTAACGGCTCTTACTATGAGCAGTTACGAGGAGGAAGACGAGTACCACACCGAGATGCACGACTTCATCAACCAGATAGAGCGCATCGTTATGGTGATCCTGCTCATTTTGTTTGGCGGTAGTATCGTTTCGGGGCTGCTGGACCACCTCACTTGGCAGGGTGCGTTAATAGGCCTAGCGTTCTTGTTTGTCATCAGGCCGCTGACGACATTGCCCAGTCTCATCGGCACCCGATCTACTGTAAGAGAAAAAGTTGCCATCTCCTTTTTTGGTATTCGGGGCATAGGCTCCTTCTATTACCTGTCGTTTGCCCTGAATGAGTATGACTTTAAGGAAGCGAATGAACTTTGGTCTGTAGTAGGTTTTGTTGTGATGGTTTCGATCATGCTGCACGGCGTTACTGCCTCCCGGGCAATGCGGAAGCTAGACGTGGAGCGAAAGAAAGAAGGAATAGAACCTTTGGCGCCCGACGAAGTACCAGATGAAATAACCTAAGGAGGGTTCCGACGCCAAGAGCAATTGTCAGGAGCTTCTGTCAGAGTGCCGCTATACCTGCCATTTCATAACGATGGTATAGTAAGCGACAATGATGCTGGCTCCCTAAACTAAATCGAACTATGGATCTATCGGAACTGATCAACAACCAATTTTACGAGTTTGCCCTTATCATCTTTCTGGCTACTGTGGCCGGGGCCATTGGACGTGTGCTGCGGCAGCCGCTTATCGTATCGTTTATCGCGGTAGGTATACTTGTGGGGCCGTCGGTGCTCAACATCCTCAACTCCGAGCACGAGATAGATCTGCTCGCCGAGATGGGCATTGCCATACTGCTCTTCGTGGTGGGTCTTAAACTGGACATCAACCTGATCAAGTCGACGGGCAAAGTAGCTATGATGACGGGGCTCGGGCAGGTGATTTTCACTTCCGTCTTTGGCTTTGGCATTGCCATGGCGCTGGGATTCGAATGGCTGGAGTCGGTGTATGTGGCCGTGGCGCTCACGTTTTCGAGTACCATCATCATCGTCAAACTGCTCTCCGACAAAAAAGAGATCGACATGCTGCACGGGCAGATTGCGCTAGGCTTCCTGATTGTGCAGGACATTGTGGTGGTGATCGTGATGATCGTGCTCTCGGCGCTGGGTTCTGACTCGGAACGCTCGGTGGGGATGGACCTAGTCTTCGTCTTCGGCAAAGGCATCGCCATGTTTGCAGTGGTGGCCGTGCTCATGAAGTACGTAATCCCAAAGCTCACCAAGCAACTCGCCGACTCGCAGGAGCTGTTGGTGCTCTTCTCCATTGGCTGGGCCATCTTGCTGGCCGCGCTAGGCGATTTTCTGGGCTTCAGCAAGGAGGTAGGCGCTTTCTTAGCAGGTATATCGCTGGCCTCTACGCAGTACCGCGAAGTCATCAGCGGCCGCCTGACTAGCGTGCGCGACTTCCTCTTGCTGTTCTTTTTCCTCAATTTGGGTTCGCAACTGAACCTAGGGCTGATGGGCGAACAGATCATGCCGTCGGTTATTTTCTCGGTGTTTGTGCTCATTGGCAACCCGATCATCGTGCTCATCATCATGGGCATTATGGGCTACCACAAGCGCACCTCCTTTAAGGCGGGCCTTACCGTGGCCCAGATCAGTGAGTTCTCGCTTATCCTCATCAACATGGGTATGGACGTAGGGCACATTGACCAAGAAACCTTGGGGCTGGTAACGCTGGTCGGACTCATCACCATCACGCTCTCTACCTACATGATTATGTTCTCAGATCAACTCTTTGACTGGCTCTCGCCGATGCTAGACGTATTTGAAAAGAAGAAACCCTCACAGCCAAAAGAGCTGGAAGATGATACCGAAAAACTGGATGTGCTCATTTTCGGGCTGGGTCGCTACGGGAAGCGCATTGCTACCGCCCTACAGGAGCGCGACCTCACCTACATTGGCGCCGACATAGACCCCGCTTTGGTGAACAACTGGACTGAAAAAGATCTGAATGCCGTGTACTGCGATGCCGAGGACCCCGATTTGGGTGAAGTACTACCTGTGAAGAAAGTGTCTAACGTAATCAGTACCATATCGGATGTGAAAGTAAACATCGCCCTGATGAAGTTGCTCCGGCACGAGAATTTTGAGGGCCGCATCGCCGTAACCGCCAAGAACGATGACACGGTGAAAATCCTGAAAGAAGAGGGCGCGGAGTACATACTGGAGCCTTACAAAGACTCTGCGAAAAAGGTAGCCGAGATGTTTAGCCATAAAGTGGAGAAAGACGAGAAAGAGGAAGTTCGGCAAGAAAACGATAGCGACAGGGAGGAGACTAGAAAAGAAAATGATACGAAATAGCGATAGCTTCACCCAGCTCGACATGCCCGAGGCGGAGGTATACTATGCGCCACATTTTTTCACAAAAGAAGAAAGTGACCTATACCTACAGCGGCTGATCGAGGAGGTGACTTGGCAACAGGAAGAGATCAAAATGTTTGGCAAGCAACTACCCTTGCCAAGGCTCACAGCTTGGTACGGCGACAAAAGCTATACCTATTCGGGGCTCTACAACGCCCCCCAGCCGTGGCTGCCTGTGCTGTTAGAACTGAAGGAACAGATAGAGGCCGCCTCAGGCGACAGGTATAACAGTGTGCTGCTCAACTACTACCGCCACGGGCAAGACAGCATGGGCTGGCATTCCGACGACGAAAAAACACTCGGTGCAGGTATAGCCTCTGTCAGCTTTGGCGGGGAACGGGGCTTTGCTTTTCGGCACCGCAGGCGTAAGGACTTGCCCACCGTGAAGCTCACCCTGCAGCATGGTAGTCTCCTACTCATGCAGGGCACCACACAACAGCATTGGCAGCACCAGCTCCCCAAAACCAGCCGTGATATTGCACCCCGCATCAACCTGACTTTCCGTACTATTGTAGGCTAAGCTATATTGCCGCCGAGTATTGCCTTTCCCGATTGGAAAACGTTTCTTTACAGAACAAGAAGCCTTGCCTGAAAAACTATGACCGAGAGAAAGAACATCACCATCATGGGCGCCGGACTGGTTGGATCGCTGCTGTCGCTATACCTAGCCAAGCGCGGCCACAAAGTGGACATCTACGAGCGCAGGCCGGATATGCGCAAGACCCTGCTCGATGGTGGCCGTTCGATCAATCTCGCCTTGAGCGACCGCGGTTTTAAGGCGCTGCGCGGTATAGGTATAGAAGAGGCCGTGCGCAAAGTGGCCATACCGATGCACGGCCGCATGATGCACGACGAGCAAGGCAATCTCACGTTTCAGCCTTATGGCAAAGAGGGGCAGTCCATCTACTCAGTTTCCCGTGCGGGTTTAAATGCCGCCCTGATGGACCTGTCGGAGCCAAACCCCGATATCAACTACCACTTCAATCGCCAACTGCTCGACTTGGATCTGCGCGAAAGCAAAGCCACGCTGCGCAACCACGCAACTGGCAAGACGGAAGAGTTGCACACCGAGCTGCTTTTCGGCGCCGACGGCGCTTTCTCGATGGTGCGCAACGCCATGCAGAAAACCGAACGCTACAATTATTCCCAAAGCTACCTCGAGTACGGCTATAAAGAACTTACTATACCTGCCACGGCAGATGGCGGTTGGGCACTGGAAAAGAACGCCCTGCACATCTGGCCGCGCGGCAAGTACATGATGATCGCCCTGCCCAACATCGACGGCAGCTTTACCTGTACCCTGTTCTTCCCTTACGAAGGCGAGCTTTCCTTTGAGAGCATCAAAACGGACGACGATCTGCTCAACTTCTTTATGCAGACATTCCCGGACGCTGTGCCGTTAATGCCCGACTTAGCCGAAGACTATTTCTCCAACCCAATCGGTTCGCTGGTGACGGTGAAGTGCTTTCCGTGGTCTTATGAGGACAAAGCCTTGCTGATAGGCGATGCCTGCCATGCGGTGGTGCCATTCTACGGACAGGGGATGAATGCGGGCTTCGAAGACATCACGGTGCTAGACCAGATGCTGGATACGTTTGACGGTGACTGGGAGCAACTGTTCAAAAAGTTCGAGTGCAGCCGCAAACCCAACGCCGATGCTATTGCCGACTTGGCCGTGATGAACTTCATTGAGATGCGCGACAAAGTTGCCGACCCGCGCTTCCTGCTCCGTAAAAAGATCGAAGGAAAGATCAACCAGCAATACCCCGACAAGTGGATCCCGCTTTACTCCATGGTGACCTTCACTGACCTCCCTTATTCTTACGCCTTGGAGACAGGCCGTGAGCAGGAAAAGATCATGAAAAAGGTGATGAAGCACATCAAAACCGTGGAGGACTACAACAAGCCCGAGGTGCAGAAGCTGCTTGAGAAACAGCTGGTGAAAAAAGAGAAGCTAAAGGGGTATCAGGCACAGCAGGTGTAGTTTCTGCTTTAGGTATGGTTATTGTACCCTGTGCCGTGAAAAGCGATTGACCTACAACTATTTTCCTGAAAAGAGGTATAGTTTATTGTCAATCGGATTATCCCACTCTTTTAATCATTTCATCAATTTTAACCCCGATTTTTATGAACCTTATCCATAAACTGAAAGCTACTACCGTGGCAGGGCTTGTTATAGGTATGGTGGCTTTTGGCGGAAATGCTGAGGCTCAGCAAGCCACACCGCAAAAAGCACCACAGCAGCAAACCCAAGCTATTTCTGACGCTGACATTAAGCTGTTTGTAGATGCCAGCACCCGACTGATGGACCTGCAGCAGCAAAGTGAGCAGGCCATGATGACTATTTTGGAAGAAGAGAAACTGAGCGTTGACAAGTTTAACGAGTTGGCGCAGGCACACCAGCAGCAGAAACTGGCCGAAGCCGAAGGCACAGCCGAGGAAAAAGCCGCTTTTAACAAGTCCATACAGCGTATGATGGAAATGCAGCCTGAAATTGAGAAGAATATGCAGACTGCTATCCAGAAAGACGGTATGACGATGGAGCGCTATGAGCAGATCATGATGGCTTACCAGCAGGACCCTGCCGTCCAGGCCAAAATACAGAAAATGATGGGGCTGTAAATAGCAGTCTCCGAGCATACAAAAAGGGCTTCGCTATTTTTAGCGAAGCCCTTTTTGTATATCCTAGTTTTGGGTAAACTCCATGATCTTAAACGTTTTACTGCGTCTGTCAAAGTAACCGTAGTGCAGCTTGTTGGTGCCGTAGCGGTAGAGGGTTTTAAACTCTGGCGTTTGCTTTAGCTCTTCCTCATACGCCTCAATCTTATCCTGCACGGTGGCGGCTGTGCTGTCAGTTTTGGCCAAAGCTACTTTATCTAAAGTCTCACTATCCAACACAGCTCTGAAGTACGTGCTAGTGCCCGGCCCCACCTGTTCCCCTGTTCTGGTAAAGAACGGATCGTAATAGTAGCGGTTATACGGGAACATGTTGTAGCTGTACGGCAGCGTATAGGCTGGCACCCAGCGACCCGGCATTAGGTATAGCCCGCGCGAAGTCTGTACCAACCGGTCTGGTGTGCGCACTAGGCGCCCCGGGTCACCACCATGTGGATTGCGTCGGCTTGGCGGCTGGTAGGAACCGATAGTCAGTTGCAGCGTGCTGTCATTGAAGGCATCTACCGTAATGGCCGGTCTGCCGGTAGACAGGTTGCGCATTACCTTAGAGGTTTTCTCAATCACACTGTTGCCAGACGAGAAAAGTGCACCGGCACCTCGCTGATGCACAGGCGTCGCCTTAATGTCGATCTCCTGCTCAGCGGTGTAGTTATACTCCTTAATAGGAGCTAGCGTGTTGAAGTCATAAGCCGTCAGATTAAACTGCTCCTTGTCGAGCAGTACCCGAAACAAGGTGTTACCATGTAAGAAGGAGTTAAAGTTTGACTTTAACTTGTAGGGAAGCGCCGGCAGGGTGCGGTATTCCGTCTGTCCGGTCGGCCAGTCCAGCGTCAGGATCTCAGTCGTGGTTTCCTTGCCCTGCCCGCGCAGGTAAAAGCCATCGAATACCATGTAGATCTTGTCGCCTCGGGTATAGATCTTGCTGCGATGCTGCCCGGCAAACACGGTTCGCTCCAAGTCAGGGTGCACGAAGATCAGTTCATCCTGTCGCTCATGCCGGGTGCGGGTACGCGGCATGTCGGCCGTCGGGAAGGTCTTCTTCTCGTAATAAGACTCGTCGAGCTCGCGGTACAGAATCAGGTTCTCTTTCTTATCAGAATAAAGCATGTAGAAGTGGTCCGCATCGGCAAAGGCCCCCATAAAGGTTTCGTTTCTCTCTTTGCGTAGCGGCACATCAGGCATGCTCCGGAAAGCACCGCTATACCTGTTCACGGCAAAGGGACGCACAAACTCTTTGTTGCCGTTTACATAGCGGCTATAAAACACAAACTCCGTGTCGGTGACCCGGGTGCCCAGCACCTGCGGCTGTTGGTTGTTTCGGTAGGGGATTTCCTGTGTGGCCACGGTCTGCCCTGTGGCATCAACAAGGCTGAAGTGCAGGCTGCCGCCTTGGAAAAAATAGAGGCAAACATTGCCATCGCCATCCGCTACCGACACCAAGTCTTCGGCGCGGCGCAAAGGCAAGTCCAGATTTGCGAACTCCTGTTGGGCACGCACCTCAGAGGCCGTAAAACCGAGCAGGAGCAGGGCTAGAATTATATATCGCATAAGATGAAATGTATAAGGGATTTATCTTATGAAAGATAGCAAATTTCTAGCCAAAAAAAGAGCCCGACTAAGGAATAGCCGGGCTCTCTGTTTTATAGGTATAGCCTCTGTTAAAACTCTGCGTTTTTCGGCGTGCGCGGGAACGGAATTACGTCGCGGATGTTGCCCATACCTGTCACGAACTGCACCATGCGCTCAAAGCCCAGACCGAAGCCGGCGTGCGGACAGCCACCGAAACGACGGGTGTCGAGGTACCACCACAGGTCTTCCTCTTCAATACCCACGCCCTTCATGCGCTCCACCAGAATCTCCATACGCTCCTCACGCTGCGAACCACCCACGATCTCGCCAATGCCCGGTGCCAGAATGTCCATGGCGGCCACGGTCTTGCCGTCGTCGTTGAGGCGCATGTAGAAGGCCTTAATATCTTTCGGGTAGTCGGTCACGATCACCGGCTTTTTGAAGTGCTTCTCCACCAAGTAACGCTCGTGCTCGCTCTGCAGGTCGATGCCCCACGATACCTCGTACTGGAATTTCTTCTTCTTGTAGGCAGGTGAGTTCATCAGAATGTCAACCGCCTCGGTATAGGTTACACGCTCAAAGTTGTTGTTTACCACAAACTCCAGCTTCTCGAGCAAAGTCATTTCTTGGCGCTCGTTCTGTGGTTTGGCTTTGTCCTCCTCCACTAGGCGCTGGCCTAGGAACTCAATGTCCTCGCGGTTGTGCTCCAGTGCGTAGCGAATGATATACTTGATAAACTCCTCCGCTAGGTCGGCGTTCATTTTCAGGTCATGGAAAGCCATCTCCGGCTCGATCATCCAGAACTCGGCCAAGTGACGGGCCGTGTTCGAGTTCTCAGCACGGAATGTCGGGCCGAAGGTATAGATGTCGCTGAAGGCCATGGCCGCCAGCTCGCCTTCCAACTGACCAGATACGGTCAGGTTGGTTGCTTTACCGAAGAAGTCCTCTTCGTAGTTGATCTTGCCGTCTTGGGTACGTGGCAGGTTTTCGAGGTCGAAGTTGGTTACATGGAACATTTCGCCAGCTCCCTCAGCATCAGAAGCCGTGATGATCGGCGTATGCATGTACACGAAGCCTTTCTCGTTGAAGAACTTGTGCACGGCAAAAGCCAACGTGTTGCGCACGCGAAACACCGCCCCAAAGGTGTTGGTGCGGAAGCGCAGGTGGGCGATCTCACGCAAAAACTCCAGTGAGTGGGCTTTCTTCTGCAAAGGGTAGGTTTCCGGATCGGCTTTGCCAAGCACTTCGATGGTGTTAGCCACAATCTCAAAAGCCTGTCCTTTGCCCTGCGAAGCCACGAGCTGTCCGGTAATGGCAACGGCAGCGCCGGTGGTCACGTCTTTCAGGGACTCTTCACCAAACTTCTCTGCGTCGGCCACTACTTGCAGGTTCTGTATCGTGGAGCCGTCGTTTACGGCGATGAAGTTCACAAACTTGTTGCCGCGCTTGGTGCGTACCCAGCCCTTCAATAATACCTCTTTGCCTTCTTCGGCACCAGTTAGTAGTTCTTTTACTTTCGTGCGTTGCATGTTATTTCTAGTAGCGTATATGTCTGATCGATTTATGCGTTACGATATAAATTACTGACCTCGTGAAAGGCAGAAACAGGTACCGTACCGCGAATGGATCGGATGGCTTAACCGGCTCGGACAAAGGGCTGTAGCAAGTCTACAGACTATATCTGGCATGGCAAGAGGACCCGATTTCCAATAATCCCTCAAAGTAACGATATTTTAACCTTTTTTGTAAATGCGAGTAAAATTATCCTAAATTTGGAGGTGCACCAAAAGGCGCCAGAATACATTTTCACCCACTATGCAGCGACTCGATTTAAGACAACTCTTATCCCAGAAGTTATCGCCGCAGCAGATACAATTTATCAAGCTGCTGCAGATACCTACTGTTGAGCTAGAAGCACGCATAAAAGAGGAAATGGAGATAAACCCCGCCCTCGAAGAAGGCCGCGAGGAAGCCGACACAGAATATAGCGACACCGACAGCGGAGACGACTACGACAGCGACGACGATTACGGAAAAGACGATGTCGACATCAACGACTACCTGAACGACGACGAGATAAGCGGCTACAAGATGCAGGGCGATCGCGGCGGCAGTGACGACGATGACCGTGAGATGCCCATTGCCATGACCTCTTCGCTCACCGACAACCTCATGGACCAGTTGGGCTTCTTGGAGCTCGATGACAAGCAGTTCAGCGTCGGCATGCAGCTGATCGGCAGCATCGATAGCGACGGCTACATCCGCCGCGAACTAAGCTCTATTGCCAACGACCTTGCTTTTTCGCAGAACATTATGACGACGGAGGAGGAGATTGAGCAGGTGCTGCACATGATCCAGACCTTCGACCCGGCAGGTATAGCGGCCCGCGACCTGCCTGAGTGCTTGTTGCTGCAACTCGAGCGCCGCGAGCAGGACGAAATCACGCATTTGGCCGAGCGCATCATCAAGGAGTCATTTGAGGAATTCACGAAGAAACATTACCAAAAAATACAGTCGAAGTTTGGCGTATCGGAAGAAGAGCTGAAAAAGGCCATTGACGTCATCATCAAACTCAACCCAAAACCGGGCGGAAGCGGAGCCGGCATGACGCGCGTGCAGTACATCATACCTGACTTCATCCTGACCAATGAGAACGGACAGTTGCAGCTCTCGCTCAACTCCCGCAACGCCCCGGATCTGCGCATCAGCCGCTCCTACGCCGACATGTTCGACGCTTATGACAAGTCAGACAAGAAGGACAAGAAGCTGAAGGAGACGGTAACTTTCGTGAAACAGAAGCTTGACGCGGCCAAGTGGTTCATTGACGCCATACGCCAGCGCCAGAACACGCTGTTACGCACCATGGAGGCTATCATCAAATACCAGCACGAGTTCTTTTTGGAAGGCGACGAAAGCAAGTTGCGTCCGATGATTTTGAAGGACATTGCCGAAGAGATCGGGATGGACATCAGTACCGTGAGCCGCGTGGCCAACAGCAAAGCTGTCCAAACCGAGTTCGGCATTTATCCGCTCAAGTACTTTTTCTCCGAAGGCATTGCCACCGACTCCGGTGAGGACGCCAGCAGCCGGGAAGTGAAGCATATTCTCAAAGAGATCATTGACAAGGAGAGCAAGCGCAAGCCACTCTCTGACGAGAAGATCGAGAAACTCCTCAACGAAAAAGGCTACAACATTGCCCGCCGCACTGTGGCTAAATACCGCGAGCAACTCAACATACCTGTGGCCCGTCTGCGGAAGGAGCTTTAAATGATTAGATGGCTGAATTGTTAAATGGTTGAATTGCTGATTGATAATTGATTGATGTTCGATGTGAGCAGGTAATTGGTACACGATTCGGACAGGTCGCGACCTGTCCCTAAAAGTGAAGCCTTCCAAACTTTCTAACTCCTCAACTTCCAAACTCTTAAACTGCCAAACTCTACTTGAACCGCTCCCTCGCCCGTTTTTTATCAGTTGCGTTTCACCCACTGCTGATGCCAACCTATCTGTTCGTCATCATTCTTTATTTTCTGCCAGTTGCCTCCCTCTCATTTCCGATGCAGAGCCGATGGATCATCTTGAGCATGATCTTTTTCACGACGTTTATGGTGCCCGGGCTGGGGGCGTACGCTATGTTCCGGACTGGTTTTATCGACTCCTATGAGATCGACCGGAGGGAGCAGCGCAGCAAACCACTTTTATTTACCGCCGTTTGCTATGCGGTCACCACTTACCTGTTCTATACCGAACCGGTGTTCGACCAGCTGTTCTATTTCGTGATGGGCGTGATCACGGCTTCCGTTTTTCTGGCTTGGTTCGTGTCCTTTTTCTGGAAGATCAGTGCACATGGTATCGGGCTGGGAGGGGCGCTGGGTGTGCTTTTGCTGATAAATAAGTTAATGCCCGATGCAGGGCTGCTTTCACCCATAGTGTTGGTGATTCTGGTATCGGGGGCGGTGCTCTCGGCGAGACTGGCGCTGCATGCCCATACCCCGGCGCAGGCCTATACCGGTTTTGCGACTGGTCTGATCTTGGTCCTGATGGCTGGTTTTATCGCCCTGTAGCCGTTTTTGCTCTTCAAGTCGATTATCTATACCTTTGGTTATCTCTACTAAACAAACGACAACATGAACTACGAGTGTTTGCTATACGACGTGCAGGATGGTATTGCGACCATCACCTTGAACCGCCCCGATGTTTTCAACGCCTTTAACGACAAGCAGAGCTACGAACTGCAGGACGCTCTGAAGCAGGTGACCCGCGACGACAGTGTGCGTGTGGTTGTCCTGACGGGTGCCGGCAGAGCCTTCTGTTCCGGACAGGATCTCAAAGCCATTGCCAGCGCCGATAAGCGTGACTTGTCGGAGTCGCTCGAAAAAAGGTATAACCCGATCATCCGGGCCATGCGCAACCTCCCAAAGCCGATCATCTGTAAGTTAAACGGTGTGGCAGCTGGTGCCGGCTGTTCGCTTGCCTTGGCCTGCGACATGGTGGTAGCCTCCACCGCCGCCAGCATGATTGAGGTATTCGTGAACGTGGGACTGGTACTTGACTCAGGTTCTTCTTTCTTTTTGCCACGTGTGGTGGGCTCGCTCAAAGCGTTTGAGCTGAGCACGCTGGGCTCCAAAGTGAGCGCTGAGGAAGCTTTGCAACTAGGTATGGTAAACAAGGTTGTAGCACCGGAAGAACTGGACGCAGCCGTAGCCGAACTTGCCGCCCGCTATGCTATGGCCCCAACCAAAGCCATTGGGATGATGAAGAAAATGCTCAATAAGTCCTTCAGCTCCACACTCGACGAGATGCTTGACTATGAGGCCTATTGCCAGAAAATAGCAGGCAACTCTGCCGATTACAAAGAAGGCGTGACTGCCTTTAACGAGAAGCGCAAGCCAAACTTTACAGGTGCTTAGTCGCTATACCTATTAAGCACTTCAGAGAAGCCGGGACTTGTACCCGGCTTTTTTTATACCCTGTGTTTTGGAAAGTTTACACCATACTTGTGCCCCTTTGCACAGATTTTCGGTTAAGGCAGTCTTATGAAGACAGGTATGAGTATAATTATAATATAACATCTAGGATTTGTTTGTATAAGATCATGAAAAACCGCGACCTCATACTTTCTATCACACTGCTTGTAGCGATACTGTTCGTGCCGGTGAGTGGCAACGCGCAGGACTGCAACAACTACATGCTCCTCACGGAAAACGCTGAGTACGAAATACTCAACTATAACCAGCGCAATAAACTGACGGGGCGGGTGCTTTACAAAGTAACCGATGTGCGGCGGGATGGCGACAAGTCGGAGGCCACCGTCCACACCCAGATGTATGACAACAAAGGAAAGATGGCCAACGAAGGCAGTTATCAGGTAGGTTGCGAGAATGGTTCCATTTGGATAGATATGCGCTCGCTCATGAACCCGGATATGATGGGGGCCTACCAAAACATGGAGGTGAAAATGCAGGGCGACCACATGGACTACCCAGCCACACTCACGCCCGGCCAAAAGCTAAAAGATGGCAGCTTCACCATCGATGTAGTGGATAAAAGCAGCGGTCAGAACATGAGCACGATCACCATGCAGGTGACAGGCCGCACCGTGGGCGACAGAGAGCGCATGGAAGTTCCGGCGGGCACCTTCGAAGGCTTTAAAATAAACCAAGACATGGAAGTGCAGACCCGCGCCATGGGTATGAAAATGCCCGGCACCCGCATGCAGACAGTGGAATGGTTTGTGCCCGGCACCGGTTGGATAAAGTCTGAAACCTACCGAAACGGCAAACTGATGTCCTACAGCGTGCTCAACAAGATCAACAAGTAACTAGAAAGAGTAGCCGATCGAGAAGTTCAACTGAGGGGAAGGGCCAACCGAGAAAACGGCCCCCTCGTCGGCGTGCACCACGTGGCCGATGATGTTCTGTTCGATCAGGTCGCCGCCATTTCTGGCAATGGCAAACTTCACACGACCGCCAAGTCCGCCGGAGAGCTCGGTAGTAAAGTGCTGGCCTAACTGAAACTGGTAGCCCAAGTGGTAACTCAGGTCCAGTGCGTTTTGGTATAGCCGGCCTACAAACCGATAATCCGGGTCGCTAGGCGGCAGATCAGGCAGGTCGAACACATTGCGCTCAAAAACAATAAAGCGGTAGCTGAACATAGGGCCGTGGAAAAAGCCGAACGGTGCCCTTTTCTTTTTAGAGGTATAGTAGCGCTGGCTCATGCGAATGCCAATGCCCATCACATCCTTTATGTTCGTTGACCAGCCATCCCCCTTCATGTGCAGCTTATAAAAATAACTCAGGCCAAACTCATTGCTGATATTGGGTGCGCGCACTTTCTCATACGACACAAAGATTTCGCCGTAATGTAGCGGGTGTATTTTGAGTACTCTGTCATGGTCGCGGTCAATGTTGATCATCTCCGCGCGGTCTTCCTTTTCCTGCTCTTCTATCTGCGCGATAGCCTCACTAGGCACAGCAATGCAAAATAGTAGTGCTATGAGTAAAAACGGAGCGTTTTGTGGCTTCATAAGGTATAGCGGAGGTAAGGGTTTGGGATATTTCAGTTTTATAGCGTTTTATGTATGAGATAGTTGTGAATATATGGCTACTATACAAAATGCAGGCAAAAATCGTGATCGCTCCTGCAGAAAACAGCCTCCGTTAGATCGCCTCCTTTATATTAAAAGCACAGAATATAACTCCATTAGCGTAAGGGCGTATACCAATCTGTTCAAACTATTTTAATATTTATAAAGAAACCAATACTATGAAAAAAATTACAACAACAGGATTATTGGCGTGTGCCCTTATGTTTGGCATGATGGCCTGTGGTGGTTCTGGTACCGACAGTGTAGAAGAAGCACAGGAGCAAACAGAAGAGCGCTTCGAGGACACTGCCATGGAGGAGCCTAGAGTAGAGGCCTCTGAGTTTATGACAAAAGCAGCCAGCAGCAGCATGATGGAAGTAGAGGCAGGCAAACTGGCGCAGGAGCGTGCTACCAATCCGCAGGTGAAAGAGTTTGCCAGCATGATGGTGAAGGACCACACAGCCGCGAACGATGAGCTGCGTACAATGGCTACCAGCAAAAACATTACACTGCCTGACAGCATGAGCAGTGATCACATGGACCACATGCGTGAACTGCGTGAAAAGCAGGGAGCTGAGTTTGACAGAGATTACATGGATAAAATAGTAAGCGCGCATGACAATGACATCAGCATGTTCGAAGATGTGGCTGAAGACGAAAACTATGAGGACGCAGATGTGAAGGCCTTTGCCAGCAAGACGCTTCCTAAGTTGCGCGAACACCACCAGCGTGCACAGCAGATTAAAGACGGCCTGCAGCAATAAGCATTTCGCTTTGATCACGCTGATTTTTCTTAAAAAATACTAACTTAGAGCATCTGCAGCCACTATGGTTGCAGATGTTCCTATTTTAACCTATCTGTATGACTCGGAAATTTACAGTGTATATAGCCAGCCTTATACTGTTGCTGGGCAGCGCCTCTTGTGGCGGAGACGATAGCATAGAGCAGGCCGCTTCCCAAAGTGTGGAGCAGTTCGAGGCCATGGGCATGCAAGGTATGAAAAATGATGCCCTCTTTGTGGCTGAGGCAACCAGTGCCAATATGCTTCACGCGCAACTGGGACAACTGGCTTTAGAGCGAGCTGTGAGCCCAGAGGTAAAGGAGATGGCTCAAGATATGAGCAACGGCCACAATCGGGTGATGGAAGACCTACAACACATTGCCATAGAGCGTGAGTTCGTGGTTCCTACTCAGTTAGGCAACTCGCATCAGAAGGTATACGACGAGGTGAGCGGTGAAACAGGTATAGGCTTTGACTTGGCTTATATTAAGCGTACCCGCGAAGAGCATAACCAATTGTTGAAACGCTACGAAGATATGGCTGAGAATGCCAAAGTGATGGAAGTAAAACAGTTCGCCTCCAAACAACTCCCGCTCCTGCGACAGCATCTGCAACAAGCCGAAGAGTTGGAAGACAGGCTGGGAAGCATATAAAAAGAAAGACCGCTGCCAAATATTGGAAGCGGTCTCTTTATGTGTGCCAAGCTATACCTATTAAACCTGCCCGTTCTCACGGTAATGGCTCGTTTTTAGCTCCTCCTTCAGGAAGCGGGCGGTATAGCCTTTGCCTTTCTTCACGATATCTTCCGGTGTACCGGCAGCCACAATGCTACCGCCGCCCTCGCCGCCTTCCGGCCCGATATCGATGATCCAGTCAGCTATCTTGATCAGGTCCAAGTTGTGCTCGATGATGAGCACCGAGTTTCCTTTGTCAGTCAACTTGTGCAGCACCTCGCTCAGGTGCTCGATATCTTGGAAGTGCAGACCGGTCGTTGGCTCATCCAGAATGTAAAGCGTCTTGCCGGTGTCTTTCTTCGAAAGCTCCGTGGCCAGTTTCACGCGCTGTGCCTCACCACCCGATAGGGTAGTGGCCTGCTGGCCAAGGGTGATGTAGCCCAAGCCCACCTCGTTCAGCGTCTGAATCTTGCGGAGAATACGCGGCTGACTCTCGAAAAAGTCGACGGCCTGCTCCACGGTCATATCCAGTACGTCGGTAATGCTCTTGCCTTTAAAGCGTACCTCCAGCGTTTCGCGGTTGTAGCGCTTGCCCTTGCAGACCTCGCAAGGCACGTACACATCTGGCAGGAAATTCATCTCAATGGTACGCATACCCGCACCTTCGCAAGCCTCGCAGCGTCCACCCTTCACGTTGAAAGAGAAACGGCCCGGAGAATAACCCCTGATCTTAGCCTCCGGCAACTGCGCAAACAAGGTGCGGATGTCCGTGAACACACCGGTATAGGTGGCTGGGTTAGAGCGTGGCGTTCGGCCAATCGGGGACTGATCCACCTCGATCACCTTGTCGATATGTTCCAGTCCTTCAATTTTTTTGTAAGGCAGCGGATCACGTTTGGCCCGGAAGAAATGCGTGTTCAGGATCGGGTAGAGCGTGTCGTGTATGAGCGAGGACTTGCCACTGCCCGATACGCCGGTTACGCACACCATTTTGCCAAGCGGCAGCTCCAGTGTCACGTTTTTCAGGTTGTGGCCGGTGGCACCCTTTAGTTTCAGGATTTCGCCAGTCCCTGGGCGTTTCACACGCGGCACCGGTATACCTCTGCGGTTGCTTAGGAAGTCGGCGGTGGTGGTGCCAGCTTTCATCATGTCTTCCGGCGTGCCGGCGGTTACCACCTGTCCACCGTGTATACCTGCGCCCGGACCAATGTCAACCACATAGTCAGCCTGCATAATCATGTCCTTGTCGTGCTCCACTACAATAATGGAATTGCCCAAGTCACGGAGGTCCTGCAGGGCTTTGATCAGGCGCTCGTTGTCACGCTGGTGCAGACCAATGCTCGGTTCATCCATGATGTAGAGCACGCCCACCAACTGCGTACCGATCTGCGTAGCCAAGCGTATACGCTGGCTCTCACCACCCGACAGGGTTTTCACGGGGCGGTGCAGACTCAGGTAGTCCAAGCCCACATCCAGCAGGAAGCCGATGCGCTTACGAATCTCTTTCAGGAGTTCACGCGCGATCACATTCTGGCGTTCGTTCATGCGGTCTTCCACACCCTCAAACCAAGCGGCCAGTTTGTTGATGTCGAGCACCGAGAGCTCACCTATGTTGGTATTGGCAATCTTGAAGTGCAGGGACTCTTTCTTCAGTCTATACCCGCTACACTCCGGGCAAGTAGTTGTCTGAGCAAAGTCCTCTACCCAAGAGCGGATGTTGTCAGAGTCCGATTCCATCTGCCCTTTTAGGAAGTTGACGATACCTTCAAACTCCACCACATAGTTACCCTTCTTGGTGTTCACTTCAAGGTCTTCTTCCAGACCATAGAGCAATACCTTGAGCACATCTTCCGGCAGGTCTTTAATCGGCGTCGAAACCGATACCCTAAAGTGCTTGAAGAGCGCCTCGATCTGCTTGAAAATCCAGATATCACGGTACTCGCCGAGTGGGGCTATACCGCCGCGGCGAATGCTCAGACTTTTGTCAGGTATAACCGATTCTTCTGTGATTTCCTGTATCTCACCCAAACCGTTACACACCGGGCAGGCACCGTAAGGCGAGTTAAACGAGAAGGAGTTCGGAGCCGGATCGTCGTATGCTATACCTGTGGCCGGGTCCATGAGGTGGCGGGAAAAGAAATGCGTCTTATCAGCGTCGGTATCCAGTATCAGCACCGTGCCCTTGCCGTGCGTCAGCGCATTCTGGATAGAGCCTGACAAACGGAAGCGGTCTTCCTCCTTCACCACGATCTTGTCGATCACGATCTCAATGTCGTGGATTTTATACCTGTCCACCTGCATCTTCGGCGCGATCTCCATCAGTTCGCCATCCACGCGGGCGCGGATGAAGCCCATCTTGCGGATTTGCTGGAAGAGTTCGCGGTAGTGGCCCTTACGGCCTTTCACGACCGGGGCCAGCACCACAATGCGCTTGCCGTCGAAGTTCTCCAAGATATGGTTTACGATCTGGTCGTCGCTCTGACGCACCATTTTCTCGCCGGTCACATAGCTATACGCCTCGGCAGTACGGGCCCAGAGCAGACGCATGAAGTCATAGATCTCGGTGATGGTGCCCACTGTGGAGCGCGGGTTGCGGCTCGTGGTTTTCTGCTCAATAGAGATTACCGGCGACAGGCCTTCGATCTTGTCCACATCAGGGCGCTCCAGTCCGCCCATAAAGGAGCGGGCGTAGGCCGAGAAGGTCTCCATATAGCGGCGCTGTCCTTCGGCGTAAATGGTGTCGAACGCCAGCGAAGACTTGCCCGAGCCACTGATGCCGGTAAAGACTACCAGCTTGTAGCGGGGCAGCTTGATGGAAATGTTTTTGAGGTTATGTTCGCGGGCACCGTATACTTCGATCTGCTGGGTTTCTCCGTTTTCGGAGAGGGCAGTGGCGGTGCCGGTTGCTGTGTCTTGCGCTTGATTAAAAGCCATTCAGGAATGCTTGATTTTAAATAGCAAAGGTACAAAAATATCAGCGTCTCCGAACCCGAAGATGCCAACCCTTCTTAACAGCAATCAGCGCTAAATGGTTTAGCTTTTAGCGATTATCCTTAGGCCATAATTCAATCCACGTTTCCGTAGCGTGAGATCTGCTTTTCATAAAGCTCTTCGTGATGATGACTGGTCGGAGAGTAGTCCTGCCGGTGGCGTTTGATTAGCCTCTGCTTGTTAAGATAGCGAACAAAGCTGTATATGGCCAATATTACTCCAAGCGGCAGCAGCGTAAGACCGATCAACTCCATGTATACATGCTGTGAAAACTTAATGGCGGCAAAACCACCTGCAATAAGTGCTATGGCCGTGCGTAGGTAGGCCATCAGCGTGCGCTCGTTGGCGAAGATGGTACGTTGTATCGCCATTTCGTCACGTATCTCCGAGTTTTTCTTTTCGAGTTTCCTGAGCTTTTTCCGAAGCTTTTCTATTTCTTCATGTTCCGTCGCCTGCATGGTCTGCTATTTTTGTGAAATATACGAAACTAAGCGTAGGAGTATTCCCCCAATTTGGCTTTCTAGCTGAGGTATGTCACGGTGGAGTCTGCTTGCCATTCTCACCGGGTTGTGGCAGTTCGTTGTGCGCCTGTTCGTGCTCGTGGCTGGTCGGGCAGTAGCCTTGGTGATGCCCTTCAATGATGCGCTGCTTGTTCCTATACCTTACAAAGCTGTAAATGCCCAGTATGATGCCAATCGGAATCAAAATGACTCCGATAATCTCAAGGTACAGGTCATCAGAAAGCTTGATCGCCACAAAACCGCCCACTGAGATGGTCATGGCGGTGCGTAGGTAGGCCATCAGCGTGCGCTCGTTGGCGAAGATCGTACGCTCGGCCGCCATGTGGTCCCGAATCTCGGCGTTCTTCTGCTCCTGCACTTTGAGCTTCTTCTTGAGCTTCTTTATGGTTTCTTTGTCTGCGTCTGACATAGGCCTCAGTCTTATCTATTATGTACGGTTATGAAAGGCTGAAGGTATAGAGGAGCCAAGAGGCGAACTACACTTGTCAAGTCTTGAATCATATAAAGCAAAAAAGCGGGCTCCGTTTCGGGAGTCCGCTTTTTTATAGGTATAGTTCCGGTTAAAAGTTCGGAGACAGCAGGTACTTGCTGTAGAACTCGTCGATCACCTTAACGGCCTCGGTGGCATCGTCCACGATGTGGATCAGGTCCATGTCCTCCGGGCTGATGTTGCTTTCCATGTTCAGCATCACGTCCTCTACCCACTTGAACAGGCCTCCCCAGAATTCGCGGCCCACCAATACAATTGGGAAAGCACCGATCTTTCTAGTCTGGATTAGGGTAATCGCCTCAAACAGTTCGTCGAGTGTGCCGAAGCCACCCGGCATCACGATAAAGCCCTGCGCATACTTCACAAACATTACCTTGCGCACAAAGAAGTAGTCGAAGTTGATGAGCTTGTCGGAGTCGATGTAGATGTTGTTGAACTGCTCGAACGGCAACTGTATGTTCAGACCCACGGACTTGCCGCCCTCAGAGTGCGCGCCTTTGTTACCAGCCTCCATAATACCTGGGCCACCGCCTGTGATTACGCCATAACCATGACGCACCAGCTTGGCGGCGATCTCCTCGGCCATTACGTAGTATTTGTGGGTGTTCTTGGTGCGGGCCGATCCGAAGATGGAAACGCAAGGGCCGATTTTGGCCAGTTTCTCGAAACCTTCCACAAACTCAGACATCACTTTAAAGATCTGCCAAGAGTCGGCGATCTTAATCTCGTTCCAGTCTTTGTCTACAAAAGCCTGTCTGATTTTCACATCCTCTTCAGAGGCAGGTGGGGCCTGTACTTGGCCAGACTCGCGCAGGTCGGTAATGGATTTGGCTTTATTTTCGTTAACGTCCGGGTTCAGAATGGTCTGTCCGCTGCCGCTGTTGTGTGACTCATCGTTGAGTTTTGTTCTGCTTGTCTTTCTAAGCTTTGTCATAATTCTTTCGTCTTCTTCAGGAGGCAGGCCTCCTGCGGCGCACTCACGGTGAGGCGCCTTCATCTGGATAAATAATTTTAAGGGTGTGCGGCTGCAGCGTGGAGAAGAAAACTATGCAGCCACGGTTGTGTCTTTTTTTATTTGGAGCGAATCGCAATCACAGGGTCTAAGTTCGAAGCGAGTACCGCCGGAATAATCCCCGAGAGCATGCCTATGACCGCCGATACGCCCAGTCCCAGTATAATGTTGCCTACCGAGAGCGATATCTTCATCATGTCCTGCGGAATGAGGGTGAGCAGAAACACAAGCAAGACGCCGATACCGCCGCCAATAATGCTCAAAAATACTGACTCAAACAAGAACTGAAATAGGATGAAATAGTTTTTGGCGCCAAGTGATTTTTGAATGCCGATGATATTGGTCCTTTCCTTCACGGATACGAACATGATATTGGCAATGCCGAAGCCGCCCACCAGAATTGCAAACCCCCCTATCACCCAGCCAGCCAAACCGATCACTTGGAACAGACCTGTTATCTGCTGTGTGACCATTTCGGGCCGGTTGATCGCGAAGCTATCATCGTCTCGCGGTTTTAGCCCCCGAATGTTACGCATCATGCCGCGCACCTCATACTCCAGTTCCAGCAGCCCCGGGTCGTCCTCGCGACCTTTCACGGCAATGGTCGAGCCGATGCCATTGGGACCTGTCGCGTACATCTTGCTAAAGGTGGCGTAAGGTACAACGCCCATCTGGTCGAAGTTGGGCATCCCGAAAAGGCTCTCGCCCTGCTTCTCCATCACACCGATCACCGTAAACTTGTGGCCGCTGACCCGAAGCTCCTGCCCGATGGCCGGTTGCCCGGGGTAGAGGGTGTTGGCCACTTCATCACCAATAATCATCACGTTGCGGGCGGCATCCACCTCCTGCGGGATGAAGTAACGGCCTTCCGCAACCGGAATTTCTGTCACTTTGTTGTAGTCGTAAGAAACCCCGATCAGGCCTGCGTCCTTGAAACTGTTGTTGCGGTGCTTGAAAAGGTTGCGCCCTTTGTTGGCAAAGATGGCCACCCCTGCATCGTTGGCTAGGTTGCGGTCAAGCAGCTTGAACTCGTGCGTGTTGGGTTGCGGACGTTTAAAGTATTTCCACCAAGGGTACTCCCCACCAAAGCTCCAAGGCCATTTCTCCACATACAGCACTTTATCACCGATAAAGCTCATACTGTCGCGCACATTGCGCTCAAGGGAGTCGACCAGCGTGAATACCGAAATAATGGCGAAAATGCCAATGGTGACGCCCAACAGAGAGAGAATCGTGCGAAGCAGGTTAGACCGGAGGGCCTGCCATGCAAAGCGAAAACTTTCGACTATTAGACGTAGGTAGATCATAGTTTGGCGATTGGCAAAGTAATTTTTTTAAAAGTAAGAATATTTCGGGCAAACTAAGTAAATTTGCGGCTTGATTTTTTGTTGTATCATGGGTAAGCATGCCTGATTTTTTTTAAAAATCCGCGGATGCAGCCCAGAGCCGTTCTTAGTCAGCACGATTTATACCGTAATATAAAAAGTATGAAGTTATCAGAATTTAAGTTTGACCTCCCCGAAAACCTCCTAGCCACACACCCATCTCCGAATCGCGACGAATCGCGTATGATGGTAGTGCACCGCGACTCCGGTAAAATTGAGCACCGCGTGTTCAAGGATATCCTAGAATATTTTGACGAGGGTGATGTAATGGTTGTGAATGATACCAAAGTATTCCCAGCCCGCCTATATGGTAATAAAGAGAAAACCGGCGCTAAGATCGAAGTGTTTCTGCTTCGTGAGCTGAACAAGGACATCCACCTGTGGGACGTGCTGGTAGACCCGGCCCGTAAGATTCGTGTGGGTAACAAACTCTACTTCGGAGAAAGTGACCTAGTGGCGGAGGTGATCGACAACACCACTTCCCGTGGCCGTACCATCAAGTTTCTGTTCGACGGTCCGGATGAGGAGTTTTACAAGACCATTAACGAACTAGGTGAAACCCCACTGCCAAAGTACATCAAGCGTGAGGCCGAGCCAGAGGACAAAGAGCGCTACCAGACGGTATACGCCAAAAACGTAGGTGCTGTGGCAGCCCCAACTGCTGGTCTGCACTTCACGAAAGAGGTGTTGAAGCGCCTTGAGATTAAAGGCGTGGATGTAACCCCACTGACCCTGCACGTTGGTCTGGGCACTTTCCGTCCGGTGGATGTGGAAGATCTGACCAAGCACAAAATGGACTCAGAGAACTTCTCGGTACCAGCAGAGACAGCTGAAATGGTAAACAAGGCGCTTGATAACAAGAAGCGCGTATGCGCCATTGGTACCACGACCATGCGTGCGCTAGAGTCATCGGTGTCGGCGAGCAACCGCCTGAAGCCAAATGATGGCTGGACGGATCGTTTTATCTTCCCTCCATACGATTTCAAGATCGCCAATGCGCTGGTAACCAACTTCCATATGCCAGAGAGCACCCTGTTAATGATGACAGCGGCTTTTGGTGGCTACGAGCTTGTGATGAAAGCGTATGAGGAGGCTGTGAAAGAGAAGTACCGCTTCTTCAGCTACGGTGACGTGATGCTGATTCTCTAATCAGGTATAAAGCTCAGGTATAGAAAAGCCCCGACTTTTAAAGTCGGGGCTTTTTGCTTTATTTGCAGCCTTTGGGATGCGTTCTCTATACCTGATTGAGCCTATGAAACAAAACCTAACACAATATGCCATCATCGTGGCCGGAGGAAGCGGCAGCCGCATGCAGCACAGCCTGCCCAAGCAGTTCATCGAGCTGGCGGGTAAGCCTATCTTGATGCACACTATCGAACGCTTTTATACCTACAATCCTGATATCCGGATCGTGGTGGTGTTGCCGGAGGACCAGCTGCAGGTATGGCGGGAGCTTTGCAAGCAGCATAAGTTTCAGATTTTCCATATGACGGTGCAGGGCGGTAAGACCCGCTTCGGCTCCGTGAAAAATGGACTGGATACAGTACACGGCGAGGCTTTGGTGGCTGTGCATGACGGGGTGCGCCCCTTTGTGAGTGCAGTAACCATAGCGGCTGCCTTTGAAAGCGCCGCCGAGACAGGGGCGGCAGTGGTGGCGGTTTCACCGAAAGACTCCATTCGGGAATTGACAGAAACAGGTAGCCGTGCCGTGCCACGTGACAGGTATAAACTGGTTCAAACGCCACAATGCTTCCAAGCAAGTATACTAAGAGCCGCTTACGAACAGCCGGAGCAACCACACTTCACCGACGACGCCTCGGTGGTAGAGCAACTGGGCACCGGTATAACGCTAGTGGAAGGCAGCTATGCCAACATCAAAATCACAACGCCAGAGGACCTCATGTTGGCCGAAGTGCTTGTAAAACAGTTTAATGCGGAATAACTAATAGACAGGGCGTCCCGCCTCCAAGAAATCCTGATTCTTCAGCACTGAATATTCAGAAATAGGCTCTAGAACAGGATCCGGTTTGGACAGGTTGAGCAGAAAGCCCTGCATGGGCAGCAGGTTGTGTAGGTCATGTGTTATACAGAACACCGTTTTGCCTTGGTTCTGCACCCAATGCTGCAGAAGTGCGAAGACCCGCTTCTTATAGTAGACATCCAACTGCTGCGTGGGCTCGTCGAGCAGAATAATAGAGGCGTCCTGTAGCATAAGCTGCGCGAGCCATACCATCTGCTGTTCCCCTCCTGATAATGTTGTGAAATCCTGCTCTTTTAAATGAGCCAGTTCCAGCTTCTCCAGCATGTCGGCCGCTTGCTCGTAATCTTGGGCGGTATAGTCATCAAAAAAACCTTTGTGGCGGAACAGCCCCATCACCACCAAGTCAATCACTTTTATGGAGAAGGCTACTATATTCTTTTGGGGAAGGTAGGAAAGGAGGCCGGATGCGGCCGCGTCTTTAATTTTGCGCAGGTCCTGATCGTGTACCAGCAATTGCCCCTCGTAAGGCACTTTGTGCTGAAAAGCCTTAAAAAGCGTCGTTTTGCCGGCCCCATTGTGCCCGATAACAGCCACAAACGATGCGGCAGGCACAGAAAAAGAAAGGTTGCGGATCAGAGTTCGATGCTCATAACCCGCAACCAGATTTTTTACTTCAATGATGTTTTTCAATGAGTAATGAATAGTGAATAATGAATAATATGAAGTCAATTACTCATTATTCATTATCTAATTAATCATTAATTAGTACTCGTCTTCGTTAAACATGAAGTCTTCCTTGGTAGGATAGTCCGGCCAGATCTCTTCGATGTTTTCGTACGGCTGCCCGTCGTCTTCCAGAGCCTGCAGGTTTTCTACCACTTCCATAGGTGCGCCTGAGCGGATAGAGTAGTCAATCAGCTCGTCTTTAGTGGCTGGCCAAGGTGCGTCCTCCAAGTATGATGCTAATTCCAGTGTCCAATACATAGTATGTGTCTCCTTAATCTAAATGGCGTTGAAAAAATAAGTTCGCAAAAGTATGAATTAATTCACAAACAAAAATTTTTTTGAAATATTTATTGCTTTTTGTGATTGTTTTTACCAAAACAACGCAAATACATGGTAAATGTTCATTTTGTGTCAAATTATTTTGACGCCCTGCATTTGCCCTTATCTGCCTTGGTAAGGCTGTAGGTAAATATAAAAAGCGCCTGCCGCATTCGAAACAGGCGCTTCCCTAATTTATATAGTTAAATCTGTATTTTTCTATTTATTGATTGTGCTTAGCTGCTCCTGAAACATTTCGATCAGGGTCTGCTTGGTTTTGATCTTGCGGTTGAAGTTGCGGATCTTGCCGAGCAGCATGTTGCGGAAGGCCTCATTGCTAGGCGCATCGCTCAGTTTGTCTAAGTTCGTCTCCAGTACCTCTAGCTCTTGGCGGTCGGACTTGATGAAGTCGCGCAGGGCGTTTATACGGGCGTTCAAGCCGTCTTCATGGCTGTAAGTTTCATTGGCGTTCTGCTGGCGCTTGCGGATGTAGTGCTCCAAGCTACTCATCTCGAACACGCGGTCACAGGCTTTGATAAAGCGCTCCCACACGGCGTCAGAAACGTCTGGTCGCACCGGGCCCACCTTTTTCCACTCGGCCTGCAGCTCTTTCGCGCGTTTCACCGCATCATTCAGGCTGTGGTGCTGCAGCAGTTGCTCGGCTTGGCTAACCAAATCCTGCTTGCGCTCAAGGTTAGTGTCATAGTACTTGTCCTTAGACTCAGCCTTCTCGTTCGTGATTTTTACCTTCAGGCGCTCAAAAAAGTGGTTGTGCGCTTTTCTGAACTCTGTCCAAAGCTTATTGGTCGTGGCGCGTGGCAGTGTTCCACCTATTTGCTTCCATTGGGTTTGCAAGTCCTTCAGTTTAGCAGTAGTGGCTTCCCACTCCTCTGAGTTCTGCAGTGCCACCGACTTTGCGATCAGGTCTCTATACCTGTCGTAAGTGCGGTTTTGCATTGTCTTCTTGTCGTTGAAGAAAGATTTTTTGCGTTCGAAGAAGGCTTCAAGCGCAGTTTTAAAACGCTCTTCTATCTCGTCTGTCAGCTCTTTCTCAACCGGGCCAGTCTTGATCCAAGTGGCGCGCAGGTCTTTCATTTTGTCAGAGGTCTCTTTCCAGTCTATGCTGTCTTGCAGTGCCTCCGCTTCCTGTATAAGCCCTATCTTGATGCTAAGGTTTTTCTCGCGATTTTGCTTGATCGTCTCGTTGATCTCTTCCTCCGCTTTGCTCAGCGTATGGTAGATGGCCTCGAAGTCACCAAGGGCGTCATAGTTGCCAACTTGGTCTTTCATATGTAGCACTTTCATCAGGAAAGAGCCTTTGTTTTCGGAAGTAGCAATGCGCTCTAGCAGGGCGTTTACTTTGTCGCTGAACATGCTAAAACGCTTCGCGAAGTAAACCAGAGAGTCTTCTTCTGATTCTTTTACTTCTCCCACCTTGCGGTCAGGGTAGGTCATAAAAGCTTTCAGCCATACTTCTTGGTCCTGAATAAAGCCATACTTCTGGGCTTCTTCCAATAGATCGTTGTTTTCCATTTAAGGATCGGGTTAGAATCGGAACATAAAAGAGATAAAGGCGCGAAATTTAGACTAACCTTAGCATACGCAAGTCGGTTGGTAGCGTTTTGGCTTCCCCTAATAAGAAGGATCGCCGGCACCAAAAAAACCAGACTCGGTGCACAGGTAAGTCAGAACGCACTTCTCCCATACAGTTTTTCTACAAGTTTAGTGATTTCAAAGCACTTTTGTGAAGCATAAATGCATGAATTTTTACGATATTTGTATTTGGCGGCATAAATAATTGACAAAAAGGGCACGTATACCTTAGCAAGCCCCTTTTAATCCGTCTTTTTTAGAATTGAAATTTACTGCGCCCGAGCAGTACCAAACTGATTTACAGCAAAATGAGCAACGAAACCATTATTTTCTCCATGGCTGGGGTAAGCAAAATCTACCCCCCTCAGAAGCAAGTACTTAAAAATATCTACCTCTCCTTTTTCTATGGCGCCAAGATTGGCGTGCTGGGTCTGAACGGTTCCGGTAAGTCGAGCCTGCTTAAGATCATCGCCGGTGTGGACAAAGAGATCCGCGGCGAAGTGGTGTGGTCGCCGGGTTACACCGTGGGCTACCTCGAGCAGGAGCCGCAGTTGGACCCGACCAAGACCGTGCGCGAAGTAGTGGAAGAAGGCGTGAGTGAGATTGTGAATCTGTTGAAGGAGTTTGACGAGATTAACATGAAGTTCGCCGAGGAGATGACCGACGATGAGATGAACAAACTCATCGAGCGCCAAGGCGAAGTACAGGAGCGACTGGACCAGCTAAACGCATGGGAACTGGACAACCGACTGGAGCGCGCCATGGATGCCCTGCGCACACCGCCGGAAGAGGCCGTGATCGGCAACCTGTCGGGTGGTGAGAAGCGCCGCGTGGCCCTTTGCCGCTTGCTATTGCAGGAGCCTGACGTGCTACTGCTCGACGAGCCTACCAACCACTTGGACGCCGAGTCGGTGGATTGGCTGGAGCAGCACTTGAAGCACTACAAAGGCACCGTGATCGCTGTAACCCACGACCGCTACTTCTTGGACAACGTAGCTGGCTGGATCCTAGAGTTGGACCGTGGCGAGGGTATTCCTTGGAAAGGCAACTACAGCAGCTGGCTGGAGCAGAAGGCTGCTCGCTTGGCGAAAGAAGAAAAGTCGGAGAGCAAGCGTCAGAAAACCCTGCAGCGCGAGTTGGAGTGGGTGCGCATGGCTCCGAAAGCCCGTCATGCCAAATCGAAGGCCCGCATCAGCCAGTATGATAAACTGGCTGGCGAAGAAGCTTCTAAGAAAGAAGAAAAACTGGAACTCTTTATACCAGATGGCCCGCGCTTGGGTGCGCAGGTTATTGAGGCACACAATATCAGCAAGGCTTATGGCGACAAGCTGTTGTTTGAGAACCTGAACTTCTCCTTGCCGCAGGGTGGCATTGTGGGCATCATAGGTCCGAACGGTGCCGGTAAGACTACTTTGTTCAAGCTGATCACTGGTCAGGAAAAACCGGATGCAGGCGATTTTACGGTAGGTTCTACCGTGCAGATCTCTTATGTAGACCAAGAGCACGCCAACCTCGACCCAACAAAGTCAGTGTTTGAGGTGATCTCAGGGGGAACGGAGCACATGCTGATGGCAGGCCGTCAAGTAAACTCCCGTGCCTACGTAAGCAAGTTTAACTTCTCAGGTGGCGATCAGGAAAAGAAAGTGGAGAAGCTATCAGGTGGGGAGCGTAACCGCGTGCACTTGGCCATGACGCTGAAAGAAGGCGGTAACCTCTTGCTGCTTGACGAACCAACCAACGACTTGGACGTAAATGCGATTCGGGCGCTGGAGGACGGACTAGAGAACTTCGCCGGCTGCGCCGTGATCATCTCGCACGACCGTTGGTTCCTAGACCGTATCTGTACGCATATCCTGGCATTTGAAGGAGACTCGCAGGTATACTGGTTTGAAGGTAACTATACCGATTACGAAGAAAATAAGAAGAAGCGCATGGGTGACACAGAGCCTAAGCGTATCCGTTACAAAAAACTTGTATAACAAAATGTAACTCGTTTTTAAGCAGCGATTTCCAGATTAATTATAGTCCCCTGTTAACTGTTTGGTTAACAGGGGATTTTGTTTTTGTGGGTATTGGACTTAATTCTGAGAAAATTTAATAAAAAAAATTTAGAAATTTTTTAATTGTACTATTTGTACTGCGTGTTGGCTTAATGGTTATTAATCATACTGTGCGTTGTAATAAAAAAAGTCGTTATAACGTCGATGTTGCATCGATATTGTTACATTAAATAAATTTTATATTCAATTATTTGCGAGTTAAAATTATTTGATATTTATTTGCATCGTCTTCCGGAAAGAATGTGGATATGTCTTTAAGGAAGTGAATTTTTTTATGCTTACCGATATAAAGTCTAACCTAAACCTAAAAACCTTCTATTGTCATGAAAAAATTTACTCTTAACGAATCAATGGCTAATGTAATTGTTGCTGTTTACTTTGTACTTGGAGGTGCAATTAGCAGTATTCTAGTAGCAGTAGCATAAATAGCTTGCTAACATATCTTACCAAAAGGGCTACACTCCACAAGTGTAGCCCTTTTGGCTTTAAAGACATTTAAAACAGTAATGTCAATATTCTTATAAATACTAGTTGTCTTTTAGAATTTATGAAATATCGTTTGATCATAAGAGTTTAGGTATTAGCTACTTATTAATATACCTATATTTATATATAAAAAATAATATCTAGCTTTTATAAAGTACAACATTTGAGTGCTTAATCCGTAAATAAAGACAACGACGGCCAAAGGTTATTTAAAATTTTTCTCACTTTTTAAATGGTTGTCACTCATGAAAAAACTTTACTACGATGAAGATGCACTCGCTTATATTGTAATTGCCGGCTATTTTGCCGTTGTAAGCATTATATCAGTGGTTGTAGCTTATTAAGTTAGTCTAACTCACAAAACAAATCGGGCCATACCTTGCAGAAGGTATGGCCCGATTTGCGTGTAGAGGTACAACTTACTTTATCTTTCTGAACTCAAGCTCGCTGAAGTGGAAATCGGGGTTATTGGCATCTAGTCGCATTTCCGCTATTTTACCATCAAGGCCCACAATGAAGCGCACTCTAGTTGGCGTAAGCAGGGCAAAGTTGTTTTTCCACTCCAAATTGAAAATGTCGTGCTGCCAGTGTGTGAGCTTGCCGCCCAAGGCTGGGGCAGGGGCCAAATCCAACACGAGTTGTTTGTTCTGCACTGTGATAGTGGCATCGCCATAAAGCGGGCTGTTATATGTACCAGCGTAGGCTTCAAGATCCATGGTCGGCTTGCTCTTGCGTGTTTTTTCTTTAGCGACTTTAGCGGCGGCTTCTTCCTGTGCTTTACGAGATTTGGCTATGTTGTCTAGCGAGAACTGGCTCCAGTCTCGTCCGTTCTGCACCCTTAAAAACTGGTCTAAGGTATAGTTTGCCAGCGGCGACATAATGCTGCTCATGCTGTTGGTCAGGATCACGATGCCGAGGTTCTCTTCTGGCACCAGCACGGTACGGCTGTTCATGCCCTCGTGGCCACCGCCGTGAGCCAGTATTTTCCGTCCTTCGTAGTCGTTCATCATCCAGCCCAGACCAGCAGCTGAAAAGTGTGTGGAGGGTACGTTTGCTTCTGCTTGCTTAGAAACAGGCATGGCGTTGTGTGCGGTCCACATCATGCGGCTGGCGTCTTCACTGAAAATTTTCTGGCCTTTGTAGGTGCCGCGGTTAAGTTGCAGGCGCAACCACTGGGCTTGCTGGTTCACGCTGGTGAAAATTCCTGCCGCCGGGTTCCAGTTGTCCCAAGCGGTGAGAGTGGTCGGATAGGGTTTGTGCTTTTCGTCGGAGCCGTGCGGAGAGGCGATGTTGTCTTTGCCTGTCAGTTCATTCACAGAGGTATAGGATCGTTTCATACCCAGCGGCGTGAAAAAGCGCTGTTTGATGAAGTCTTCCCATTTCTGGCCAGACACGGCTTCTATCACTTCACCAGCGGCTATGAACATGAGGTTGGAGTAGCCATAACCGTCTCGGAAGCCATAGACTGGCTGGAGATGACGAGCACGCTCCAGAATTTCGCGGCGGCTATAAGTGGTGTTGTACCAGAGCAGGTCGCCGCTGAAGGTGCGGTAGCCTACGCGGTGACTGAGCAAGTCTTTGATGTTGAGCTCCTGCGTTACGTAAGGGTCGTAGAGTTGCAACCAAGGGAGGTGCTTCGTTACTTTGTCGTTCCAGTTGAGTTTGCCTTCGTCCACGAGTATGCCAAGGGCGGCAGCGGTATAGGCTTTTGAATTGGAAGCGATGCCGAACACCGTGTTGGCGTCTACCTGTCCGCCTGTTTTGAGGTCGCGCACGCCGTATCCTTTGGCAAATATAACGGAGTCGTTCCTGATGATGGCGATGGCCATGCCGGGCACATCCCAGTCTTTGAGCGCTTTTTGATAATAGGCGTCGAGCTTTTGCAGGGTAGCGGCCGTGTTTTGCTGGGCTGAGACCTGCAAACTAACCACTGTTGCCAGTGCCAAGAGAAGCAAGAAGCGCTTCAAGAGAGTATCGATATAGTTCATAGAAAGAGTTGTAATGCTAAGGCAAGATAGGGAATTTTATATCCTTTGCATAACGGCACCCGTCCACTGCTGTATAGACGTCAGTAAAGAGTGTTAGTCCTTGGGGAGAATAGCAGCGTTACTCTTTGCGCCCTGAGATCCACGTGTTTCGATGCAGGCGGGTTTCACCTTCTTCGCGCGGCAGGTGCGGGCCTTGCTCGTATTCCTTGAGCTCCATGCGCAGTCGTTCCAGTTCCTCTGCCGACAAGGTGGAACCCAGTTGGCGCAAGTCGGGCTGGCCCGCGTCTACCCAAGCCGTAAACCAGTAACTGGCCACGGTGTGGATGGCGAGGCGCATCTGTCGCTCCACCTGCCCGTTCAGCCGCTGGTGGTAGGCTTCCGAGAACTCTCTGGAGTATACCCGCGTGGTCAGGTTGCCGCGCACTTCGTAGCTGTACTTCTTTTCTTCGTCAAACTCCTGCGTGAGTTCCCGCTCGAAGCGCAGTACCGAGTCGAGGGCCAAGTGTGCACTGGCAACCAGTTCCCAAGCCTTGAGCTGTGGCCGTTCGATGTATTGCGCCTGACCTACAAAAAAGTCGTAGTTATCGGAGAGCATTTCGGGGAGTCGGCTTTCCCAAAAGGCGTGTATACCGCGTTGCCCGGTCAGTTGTCCGTTGTAGTTGTGGGTAGTGTGCAGTGGCACGCAGGCATCGGCGATGTAGTGGCCCATATCAGCAGAGAGGCGCAGGATGCGGTCCAAGTCACGGTCTTTGAAAGCCTGCGTAAGCTGAAACTTCATGCGGTTGATGTGCCACGGCACGATGCCATGCGCCATGAGCGTGTCTTCACCGTATTGCTCCACGGCCTCTTGCCAGTAGCGAGGCATCCTATAAAGGGCGCTGTCGCCGTACACATCCAGATCGATGTAGTGACGCGGTGCCTCGCCTACCACGGCATACCTGCGGCGGTCGGGATTCACGGCGTTTTCGGTAATGTAGCGGATGTGTTTCTTGTAGAAGCCCACCATCTCGGGCGGCAGCGTATACACGGCCAGCCGATTGATGCGCTGGTGCGCGAAAAAGCCCCAGCCATACCCGGTGATAGGTAGCAAGAAACTAAAGAGAAGCAGTACAGCGATTTGTCGGAAAGCCATACCTGCGGTGTACGGAGAATTGGGGAATTTGTATATTGTAAGTCACGCATGCTTTCGTAAAGGAGTGTTAAAGGAATAGACTATACTTGAAAAACATGCGCACAGAAAACACATCAGACTTGACACGATTCCTAGAGGCCCAAGCCTCCAGCTACGAGCAGGCGCTTTCCGAGATAAAAAGTGGTCGCAAGCGTAGTCACTGGATGTGGTTTATTTTTCCGCAAATACAGGGCCTAGGCTACAGTGAAACTGCCCGCTTCTATGCCATCAAAGACCTGCAGGAAGCCCAGCTATACCTGCAGCAACCTGTGCTAGGGACACGGCTGGTCGAAATCTCCAAGGCTATGCTGGGACTGGAGGGTAAAACCGCCAACCAGATTTTAGGAAACCCCGACGACCTGAAACTACGCTCCAGCATGACCTTATTTGCAGCGGTGCCCGGTGCTGATCCGGTGTTTAAGGCCGTGCTCGATAAATATTATAATGGAGAAGAAGACGAAAGAACGCTGCAGCTTTTGAGGTAGAGCTGAGTTCACTCAAGTTTCTATTTCCGTCTAAATCTCGTTTGCTCTTTGAAGTAGAAATAAATGCTGCGAGTAACGGCTATGCAAGCTTGTGCATGTTATAAGGCTTAGCCCGATAATTTTCTTAGTAAAAAGTATAATTTGCTGAACCTTAATACAGTTAAAGTATAGTGAACCTACTATGCTTAGATGATGCAGCTAAAACTCTGGAAGAAAAAATCGGCCGAGAACCCAGCCAAGAAAAGTGCCTTGCGCGAATGGGGAAATGCCCTGATGTTTGCGGTGGTGGTTTCCACACTTTTCCGCTGGGCTACGTTTGAGGCTTATGCCATACCTACTTCCTCTATGGAGAAGTCGATGCTGGTGGGCGACCGCCTATTTGTGAGCAAGCTGCACTACGGCTCCCGTACGCCCATAACGCCGCTGCAGGTGCCGCTCACGCACCAGACCATCTGGGGCACAGAGATTCCAGCCTATTCCGATGCCTTACAATTTAGGCCGCTTCGTTTGCCCGGCTTTTCCGAGATTAAGCGCAACGACCCCGTGGTATTTAACTTCCCCGACGAAGGGGAACACCCCACAGACCTACGCACGCACTACGTGAAGCGCTGCATAGGTGTAGCCGGTGACTCGATCGAGATTCGTGGCAGGCAAGTATACCTGAACGGCCAACCGCTCGATAACCCGGAGAACATGCAGTATGTCTACTTTGTGACAACCGATAAGGTGCTGCAGACAAAGTTCTTCCAAGAGCGTGATATCACAGACGTATACCAAGTGCAGGGCGGCTATGTGCTGCATACGACACCCGCCAAGGCAAAGGCGCTGGCCTCACTCGATTTTATTGGGCAAGTAGAGCTACAGCAAATGCAAGTCGGGGAGGCAGAGCCGGGCATCTTTGGCAGTCACGGTTGGAACCGCGATAATTACGGCCCGCTCTACATCCCTGAAGAGGGCGTTACAATTACCATCACACCTGAAACGCTGCCACTTTATGAGAAAATCATCCTACGCTATGAGCAAAACGAAAACGCCGAAGTGCGTGACGGCAAGTTGTACCTAGATGGTCAGGAAGCGAAAAGCTATACCTTCCGCCAGAACTACTACTTTATGATGGGGGACAACCGCCACAACTCCCTCGACTCCCGCTATTGGGGTTTTGTGCCGGAAGACCACATTGTAGGCAAACCCCTGTTCACATGGTTGTCGGTAGATGAGGAAGCGGATCTGTTCGATAAAATTCGCTGGAGTCGTCTGTTTAGCTGGGTGGAGTAAATCGAATGACACTTCAAGGTATAACAAAAGCGCCTGCCTCATTTCTGGGGCAGGCGCTTTTGCTTTATGCTAAGGTATAACCTATCGCTTCACCGGGAACTTCATGCGGTAGTCCGCGTCCACTTCCCCTTTTGATATCTTGGTAAGTTTGTTCTTGATCAGACGCTTCTTCAGGCCAGACAAGTGATCGGTAAACAGAATGCCTTCGATATGATCGTACTCGTGCTGAATCACGCGGGCCGTCATGCCGTCGTAGGTGTCGGTATGCTCATTCCAGTCTTGGTCGAAGTAGCGAATTACGATGCGCTCCGGGCGGTATACCACTTCGCGCACGCCCGGTATGCTCAGGCAACCTTCCTCAAAGCCCCACTCGTCGCCGTCTTCCTCTACTATCTCCGGGTTGATAAAGGCCTTTTTCACGCCCTTTCCTTCGTCTCCCTCGTCCATCATCGGCTCCGAGTCGATTACGAACAAGCGAATGCCCTTGCTGATTTGCGGGGCAGCCAGTCCTACGCCATGCGCATGGTACATGGTCGTAAACATGTCTTCGATAAGTGTGTTCAGACCTTCGTAGTCTTTCGGAATGTCCTGCGCTGGCTCTTTCAGCACCGGGTCGCCATAGGCGGTGATAGGGTAAATCATATTGCTCTGCTTTCTAAATACGACTGTAAAATAATGGCGGCACTTACGCGGTCCACGGTGCCTTTGTCCTGTCGGTCTTTCTTCTTAAGTCCGCCGGCCAGCATTGCTTTCTGGGCCATACTGGAGGTAAAGCGCTCGTCCACAGTATGCACCGGTATACCCGGAAACTCCTTTTGCAGCTTACGCACAAAACCGATTACGTGTGGTGTTGCGTCGGTGGCCTCACCGGTCAAGCGGCGGGGCATGCCCACCACAATGGCCTCTACCGGCTCGCGCTGGGTGTAGGCTTTCAGGTAAGTGAGCACATCTTTGGCGTGTATAGTCTCAAGCGGCGAGGCGATAATCTGGAGCGTGTCTGTCGCTGCCAGCCCCACCCGCTTGTTGCCATAATCTATACCTAGAATTCTCGCCATAGTGCCGTTTCGCTCTCCCGTTGTGCCTGTCCCCGCTGGTTGATCGCGTTTTACATTCAGACTGCAAAGTTAAAGGATTTAATTCGGATTTTAAGGTCGGGCATGCATGGCGCATGGACGAAAGCAGCCTGTAAAAGTATTATTTTATACTAAAATGGAATAAAACCCGACCAAAGCTTTGTTTAAAGAATAACAAGCTGTACTACATGCAGGTATACTTAATAAAGAAGCCTTGCATAGCGAAGCGTGAATATTTATCTCCATAAAGCTGCACAAAAGCGCCCGCTTAGCTTTATATTTAACCGTTTATAGAGATCGAGATGAGCGAAGAAATTAAATACAACCAGCAGGAGGAGCCGGAAGCGACAGGGCAGGGCAAACCCCGCAACACGCTTTTTCAGGTGCGCTTGCCCCTTTACATCGCCTTGGCCCTGATCGTGGGGGTACTGATAGGCGCGAATACCTTTTCCCCTTCCGATAATAATCCGCAGAGTACCGCACGTGCCTACCTGAAGTTCCGCGATGTGCTCAGTTATATCGACCGCGACTATGTAGACACCGTGGACACCGAAAAGCTCACCGACCACGCTATCACCAAAATGCTCGAGAAACTCGATCCGCATACCTCTTACATTCCGGCGGCTGATCTGGCTATGGCCCGCTCATATCTTGAAGGCGATTTTGAAGGTATAGGCGTGGAATTCAATATTTTTAAGGACACGATTTATGTCATTACGCCCCTGAGTGGAGGGCCTTCTGAGTCGGCGGGTATACAGGCCGGCGATAAGATTATTACAGTGGATGGCGAGAAAGTAGCCGGCACCGGCATTACCAACGAGGGGGTGTTCAAACGCCTGCGTGGGCCAAAGGGCACTGATGTGAAGATACAGGTACTGCGCAAAAACAATAAAAAGCCATTCGATTTTACGATTACCCGTAACAAGATCCCGACCGTATCGGTGGACGTGAGCTACATGGTGAACAGCAATACGGGCTACATTAAAGTGAGCCGCTTCGCCTCCAATACCTTCGACGAGTTTAAGGTGGCGCTTTCAGGCCTTAGGAAGAAAGGTATGCAACAGCTGATTCTGGACCTGCGCGGCAACCCAGGCGGCTACATGGACCATGCCACGCGCATGGCCGATGAATTTATAGCGGGTGATAAAATGATTGTGTATACCGATGGAAAAGGCACCCGCTACGACTCCAAGTCATTTGCCCGCACTAAAGGCGATTTTGAGAATGGACCTGTGATCGTGCTCTTGGACGAGGGCAGCGCCTCTGCTTCCGAGATTGTGGCCGGTGCCCTGCAGGACAACGACCGCGCCCTGATTGTGGGCCGTCGCTCGTTTGGTAAAGGACTGGTGCAGATGCCGATTCCACTAAATGATGGTTCGGAGCTGCGCCTCACCATTTCGCGCTACTATACCCCAAGCGGCCGCTCTATCCAGAAACCTTATGTAGCCGGCACCGACGACTACCAGAAAGACATGCTGCAGCGCTTCGAGAACGGTGAGTACTTCCATCCGGACAGTAGTCTGTTCGTGGATTCGCTCAAGTACAAGACAGGCAAGGGCCGTGTGGTGTATGGCGGCGGCGGTATTATGCCAGACGTGTTTGTGCCACGCGACACTACTGAGTTGTCAGAACTGCTGAGCCAGCTGTACAGCAAAAACGTAATTCGGGAGTATGCGTTGGCCTATTATAATGACAATCGTAAAGACCTCGAGAAAATGTCAATGGATAAGTTCATCAAGTCCTTTAACGTGTCGGACAAGATGATGAAGGAGTTGATGCGCATGGCAGCGCAGTCGGAGGTGAAGTATGACGAAGCGCAGTACAAGCGTTCGCAGGGCTTGCTGCGCAATAACGTGAAAGCGTTTATCGGCCGCAGCGTATACGGTAATCCGGGCTTCTTCCCGATACTGCATGAGAAGGATGAGGAGTTTCAGGAATCCCTACGCCAGTTCGGTCGGGCTCAGCGTTTGGCTAAAGGTGGCGTATAACCAATTAGAATAGTATACTTGTAATAATAAGGAGCGCCCGACAGGGTGGCTTCTGAAAACCATAACCAAAAAGAAGGAATGGCTTACTATCACAAATTAGGTACTATCCCGCAGAAGCGCCATGTGCAGTTCAGGCAGGAGGACGGCAGTCTGTATGCCGAACAGCTCGTAGGTACGCTGGGCTTCAGCGGCCTGTCATCGTTGCTATACCACAAGAATCCGCCGACGCGCATCACCCGCATCGAGGAGCCAATACCTTACGCGCCCAAAATTGCCGAAGGTATAAAGCTGGCGCCGCACCACCTGAAAACACTCGACTTGACTGTAACGGGCACTGACTATCTGAACGCTCGTAAGACCATGATGATGAACAGCGATGTGGCCGTGAGCATTTGCAATCCGTCGGAGCGCAAGATGGACTACTACTACAAAAATGGTCAGGCCGACGAGGTAGTGTTTGTGCACGAAGGCAGTGGCGTTTTGTTGTCGCAGATGGGCAAACTGGAGTTCCGGGAAGGCGATTATATCGTGATTCCGCGCACCATCATCCACCAGTTCCATTTCAACGACGGGCCATTACGCCTGCTGATTACAGAATCGTTTAGCCCGATCGAAACGCCGCGCCGCTACCGCAACCACTTTGGTCAGCTGTTGGAGCATTCGCCGTTTTGTGAGCGCGACATCCGTGCCCCACACGAACTGATCGAGTATACCGAGGGTGGCGACCACTTGGTGCAGATCAAGAAAGACGGTATGCTGCACCAGTACTACTATGACTTCAGCCCGTTTGACGTGGTGGGTTGGGATGGCTACTTCTACCCGTATGCGCTTTCTATTTATGATTTCGAGCCCATAACCGGGCGCATCCATCAGCCACCTCCCGTGCACCAGACCTTTGAGGCGAACAACTTCGTGATTTGTTCCTTTGTGCCGCGTTTGTTCGACTACCACCCAGAGGCTATACCTGCGCCCTACAATCACTCCAATGTAGACTCCGATGAGGTGCTCTACTATGTGGCCGGCGATTTTATGTCACGCAAAGGTGTGGACAGGGCTTCGTTTACAGTGCATCCGGGCGGCATACCGCATGGTCCGCACCCGGGCACAGTGGAGGCGAGCATCGGTAAGAAAGAGACGCACGAGTACGCTGTGATGATCGACACGTTCAAGCCGCTCTACTTGACCGAGGAAGCCGCTGGCCTGATGGATAAAAACTACCCGATGAGCTGGCTAGAGAACGGCCCGGATACGACCCGCGCCGCCGACATGTTTGACTAGGCTTATACTCTCAGTCATTTTTATTAATTTTGCACTCTGTGCAGGCATTTAGGAAGGGCAGCCCGCAAGGCTGCTCTCCTTTTTTAGCCCTGTGCAGTATTAAATGAATTAACAGAGAGTATTTTAAATTTCACCCTTTTATGAAGAAAATGCTGTTGGCGGCACTTGTGCTGCTCACCATTATAGGAACATCCTGCGACAAGGTAGACGATCTGCTTACCTTCTACATCGATCAGGAAGAAACCATCCGCATTGAGTCTAGTTTCCCGATAGGCGTGGTGATGCCGCTGTCGCCTATACCTGTGAAGACGAACTCTTCGGAGACGTTCAAGAACAACCAAACCCGCGCCGAACTGGTGAAGGACGTGAGCCTTAATAGACTGACGCTCACTATCGCAGAACCAAATGACGAGAACTTTGATTTTCTGCGCAGCATCGAGATCTATTTGAGCAATGAAAAAGGGGAGGAGACGAAGATTGCCTATCTGGACGAGGTGCCGAAGGGCGTCAATTCCATCGAACTGCAATCGACGAATGCTAAGCTGGACAATTATATCAAAGGAGAAACGTACACGGTTAGAACAAGGGCATCGATCGGTAAGCCAATTACGCGCGATGTTGCCATTAAGGCGGCCATGCGCTTTAAAGTGACCGCAGACCCAATTTAATTATGCAGACCTTAACCATGAGAATTTCAGAAAGCAACAAACTGGAAAAAATCATTATTGTAGGCGACCGGGTGCTGATCAAACCGAAGAGCTCGCGGGAGCAAACCAAGAGCGGGCTATACCTGCCGCCCGGCGTGCAGGAAAAAGAGAAGGTGCAGGAAGGCTACGTGATGAAAGTGGGCCCCGGCTACCCGATGCCGACTGACTATGGCTTTGATGAAGAAGTGCTCGGCGACGAGGAACAGGAACAGGTGCGCTACCTGCCGCTTCAGATAAAGGAGGGCGACCTCGCTATCTACCTGCAGCGCGACGCCATCGAAATTAACTACATGAGCGAGAAGTACTTTATTGTGCCTCAGTCGGCTGTGCTGATGCTGGTGCGCGAAGAGGACTTGTAAACCCGATTCAGCTTTTGTGGAAGCGCCATACCTGAAATCTGGGTATGGCGCTTTTTGTTTCCGCTGTTTTATCGAATAAAAAGGCCAGTCCACCCCTTTGCCTCTGTTGTTAGCCGTTTTGTTGGTATACAAAAGCAACTATTGTGGTCTCGGGGGCATCTATTCTATACCTTTGTATAAACACTCACCTTGACTGCTTTTTCTATTTTATGAATGACTGTTTACCAAAACCTGTTTTTGTGCGGATGATGATGTTGCTGTTGGCTGTACTGACGCAGCAACAGGTATGGGGGCAGGAGAAGAAAACTCCCGTCTTTGCTAATGTAAAACAACTGCAGGCGCTTCGTATCACAGAACCTATCAAGATAGATGGCTCGCTGGACGAGGTGATTTGGCAGCAAGCCGAGATCGCGACAAATTTTATACAGAACCGACCAACTCCCGGTCCGAAAGAAGTGCACCCCACTCAAGTGCGCGTCCTTTACGACGATGAGTCTATTTACGTGGGAGCCATCATGCACGACGTATCACCCGACAGCATTTTCAGACAACTGGGCAAACGCGACGACTTTGGCAACACCGATTTCTTTGGGGTGTTTTTCGACACTTACAATGACCAGATAAACGGCTTTGGCTTTTTCATAACGCCAGCCGGAGTGCAGCTCGACGCTCGCTATTCATCTAATGGCGAGGACTTTACTTGGAATGCCGTATGGGAGAGTAGTGCCAAGTTGGAGGGTAACTCTTGGGTGGCCGAGATGCGCATACCTTACTCAGCACTCCGCTTCAGTAGCAAGCCGGAACAGCTCTGGGGGCTTAACTTCATGCGCAACCGGCAGTCCACACGACAAGGCTACTTCTGGAACCACGTAGACCCCGCCATCAACGGATTCATGAACCAGTTTGGCAAACTTAGAGGACTGAAAGATGTGGAGGCCCCGCTGCGGCTCTCGCTCACGCCCTACGTGTCGAGCTATGCCGAGAGATACCCGGCGCGTAACGGCGACGGGAGCGTGCACTATGAGAACAATGTGAACTTCAGTGGTGGCATGGACGTGAAGTACGGCATAAATGATGCCTTTACGCTCGACATGACGCTTATACCTGATTTCAGTCAGGTGCAGTCCGATAACCAAGTGCTCAACCTGTCGCCATTTGAGGTGCAGTTCAACGAATATAGGCCTTTCTTTATGGAAGGCACGGAGCTGTTTAATAAAGGTGGCTTCCTGTACTCGCGGCGTATTGGGGGGATGCCTATCAACTTCCTGAATGCAGACGCAGAGCGGGAACAAGGTAACATCGTGATCGAAAATCCGCGTGAAACCAAGATGCTGAACGGCACCAAGATATCAGGCCGCACGCAGTCTGGCCTAGGTATAGGCTTATTCAATGCCATTGTGGGCCGGCAGTATGCTACGCTCGAAGACAGCGAAGGCAACCGCTTCCAGAAAGAGACACAGCCGCTTACCAATTACAACATTTTGGTGTTGGATCAGTCGCTGAAGAACAACTCCTTTGTGACGCTCGTGAACACCAACGTACTGCGTGAGGGCAGCACCTACGACGCCAATTTGACGGGTATGCTCTTTCGGGTGGCCAATAAAGGTAACAAGTATGCCGTAGACGGTAGTGCCGCCCTGAGTCAGAAGTATTACCCCGGCGACGCGCAGCTGGGGCACATGTACAGAATCGGTGGAGGCAAAGTGAGCGGCAATTTCCAGTACAGGTTTACGCACTCCATGAAGTCCGACACTTACGATCCAAACGACATGGGCATCAACTTTATTCGCAACACCGTGGACGAAGACCTGAACCTAAGGTATAACATTTACCAGCCTTTCTGGAAATTGCTCAACATGAATACCCAGCTGGGCGCCACCTACAGTCGCCGGTATAAGCCCGACGATTTTCAGAACTTCGTGATTTACGGTAGGGTAAGCGGCACGTTTCGCAACTTCCTGAGCATGGGCACTTTCTTTAACTTAGAGCCTGTCGAGACATACGACTTTTTTGAGCCACGTGTAAATGGGCGCTACTATACCTTTCCGGTGAACCGCAGCATCGGCACTTGGATTTCATCAGACTACCGCAAGAAGTTGGCATTGGATGTAGAGCTCAGCTACCGCACCTTCGATGAGCACGACCGCCAGAACTTCAGCTACTCCATTGCGCCGCGTTACCGTGTCAACGACAAGCTGATGTTCGTTTACAGGTATAACCGTAACATCAACCACGATGACATGGGTTATGCCAACCACTTTACTCGAGATAATGTTATAGACAAAAGCCACGACATCATTTTCGGCCTGCGCGACGTGAATACGGTGTCTAATGAACTCACCAGTTCATACATCTTCAACAACCGCATGTCGCTGTCGCTTCGGGCGCGGCATTACTGGTCTAAGGCCGAGTATAACCGCTTTTTTAAACTCGGAGACAAAGGGGAGTTGTTGACTGATACTTATCCGCAGGGCGGCTATTTCACGGATGATGAATTGCCAAACCACAACATCAACTTCAACACTTTCAACGTGGATATGATTTACTCGTGGTGGTTTGCACCGGGGAGCGAAATCAGCGTTATGTGGAAAAACTCGATACTGGAGAGTCAAGGCGATATTGTGCCGCGCTACCACGAGAACTTTACCCGTACCATCACAGGTCCGCAGACCAATAGCCTGTCAGTACGTGTGCTCTACTTCATCGACTATCAAGTGCTAAAGAAGCAATTTTCGAAATCCTAAGTATGTAATACTAACAAAGAGAAGGCCCGGAGCTGTTGCAGCTTCGGGCCTTCCTGATTTAAGAAATAGGAGGAGTGGTTCATCCTCTAAAAGGGCAGGGCTAGTTCATTCTAGCAAATTTCCCCCCAAATAGCTGGTTTTGAAAAAGTAACAGACCCATTTAGAAAGAACTATTACAGGAGTTAATCCTAAGGTATATCTATATCTGCGCCTTAGTGAAGCGGCTTGGTCAAATCGAAGTCTGCCTGAAACCGAAGCTGGTTGTCGCGCTTCAGGATATAGCTGAACGTGCGGCCATCGGGGCTGAGCACCAGATTCCACTCATTAGTAGAAGCCGCAGGTATCAGCTGGGCGGTATGAGCGTCGGCTGGGAAGCGCATGGTGCTGGCGTCTTCCGTGTCCATGGCAATGCCGCCGTACATGGTCACTTCGTCCGGGGTGCCGTCTTCGTGGTGGTGGTCATGTTTCAGTTGCAGGCCTTCTTCCATCTGGCGGATTACCCATGTTCTCGATTTGTCCTCCCCCACGTGGAAAGGGATGCGGATAGTAGTGTCGGAGCAGGCCTGCACATGCATAGTCAGCTCTTTGCCCGCAAAAGGGTCTTTACCATCGGCCGGGAATACGGCTACACCTCTAAAACTCTTGCCACAAAGTTTGCTCAGTTCAGCAAAGAAAGCCTGCTGTGTAGCCGTAACCGGTGACTGCGGGGCGGCAGTTTCCTGCTGCGTGGTGGCTTCGGTATCAGCGGTCGATGTGTTGCTGGCCTGTGGCTGTTGGGTGCAGGAGGCGAATGTAAACGCCACGCCCATAGCGAGTAGTAATTTTTTCATAGTCTTTGTCTTATTGTTTGCTATGCTGAAGATAGGCAATACAAGCGTTATGGCAAAATAGAGCATCTGGCTGGTGCATACGATGCTTAGGGCTTTTTATGAAATGAGCCGCAAAGCTTGGGTATATAAAAAAGCCCCGGTTTGTGACCAGGGCTTTTTTTATTAGGCAGGTATACCTTCTTATTAGCGTTGAACCACCAGTTTCTGGATATGGGTGTGGCCGCCAAAGCGCACACGCAACAGGTAAATTCCCGAAGCGCGGTTAGAGATGTCAATGGTAGACTCATAGAAACCGTTGAACCGCTCTACCTTGCCTGTATAGATCAAGTTGCCCATCATATCTGTTACGTCTAAAAGCAGGTCCTCTCGCTGCTCTGTTTCAAACTGTATCTTAAAGATGCCACTGCTTGGGTTAGGTGAGGCTACGAGCTCCTTCTTCAGTTCGCGACCATCCGCTTGGTAAGCGAAGGTATAGCTCTCAGACATAGGAGAGACACAGCCTTTCCACTGGGCCTGAACGCTATAGTCTCCACTGTAGATCGGCGTAATGGTCTGCTGGGTAGCTCCTTGTATAGGTTTGCCATCAAGGAACCATTGGTTGCCCGAAGTGGCACTTGATTTCAAACTAAGGCCTTCACGTGCTACCATCGGCATAGCAATAGGCGTACCTGTTTCAAGTGGTACCTCTACGCGCGGGCTGCTGCAGCCAACTGCCCTTACTTGTAAGTCATAGAAATAATAGTAGAAAGATGGGTTATTAGCTGTGTTTCCATTGATAGTGAACACATTGGGAACACCAAATGGGTAGCCCTTAACACCTGCGTTGTTTCTGAAAATAGTTGCGCCGTCCTCATAAGTAATTCCAATATTATAAGTGCCCGCTTCAGGTAGTACTAGACCTAGGTTGTACACCTCACCTTGGTCATTAGGGTCGTCTGGCTGCTCTCCTGCAGCCGGGGTAGTGCGTGTAGCAGTTACGTTCAGTGTTCTAACCGATACAGGGGCCCCATCAGTGTCATAAACGGTAAACGTTATCTTGCCCGAGTTTCCAATATAGAGTCGGGCACTTTCGAGTACCATGGGAGCACCTGTCGAAACAATAACATCTGGTGTGAACTGATGATAATTACCAGCACTACCTTGGGTTTTAGCTGATAGTCCTACAGTAGCGGAAAAGTCGTTTAGGGAGGCATAAACTGTAGTGCCAGCAGCGGCAGCCGTGATTCTCGCACTATTGCCGGCGGCAATCGGAGTGCTGCTGGTCGCGGAGCTATACCAGTAGATAGTCCCGTCACCGGTTCCAGTCAGAGTATAGTTCGGTTCATTGCCACAGCGTGTAGCCACTACTTGCGGTGCCTCAGTGGGGGGGGCTACAGCAAAAGATTGTGTAGCTTGGTTATTACTTGATATGGCATCGTTTGCAAGCCCTGAGGTGGCGATCAGTTCATAAGTCGCTCCGGCCTCTGTTTCGAAGTTACCGGTCAGCACTAGCTCATCTGATGCATTTGCGCTTAGCGAACGGGAATAAGTGCCGTTTAGGGTGGCAACCTCTGTGCCGCCCTTAAGAACACGTAAGGTAACTGGGATATTAGTGAGAGTATTTAAGCCATTGTTCAAAAGTTTAACCAAAAACCGTTGACTAGTTCCTGCGCACAGAGATGCGCCAGCTGGGTTTACATCAAGCACTGCGATATCTATTCTAGGCTTTACGAACTGCACCGCATAGTCCTGAGTTTCACCTCGGGAATAAGTGCCGCAAGACATGATTGTACTGGCATCAGCTGTTTCCACCATAACGATACGGAGGCGGGTGCTCATGCCAATCTCTACGTTTGCCGGTGCTGTAACTGACGCTTCAAATACAGCTGTACCATTAATCACATTTGATACGGCCGCTTCCTCGCCCGGATCCGTAAAGCTGCCATTCCTATTCCAGTCTACATATACCTTAGCTATCTTACCCGTACTGGCTCCGCATGATCCAAGTTCAAAAGAAAGAGTTTTGGTTTGGTTAGGCTCAAAACCAAGAATTGATTCCATTTGATTGCGGTATGTAGAGCAGCCATCGTAGGTTGTTGTAATACCGTTAAATACGAGTTTTGTAATGCGGGAACCAGTATCAGAAGTCGCCGCACTGGCACAATAAGTCTGGCCTCCTATGCCGCTTACTAATAAAGAGTAAGCTTGCGGCCCCTTTTGCATGGTGCCTTTGTGAGAAACGGTAATCGAATATGTTTCGCCTTGTATAGCATTAGGAATAAGGATTTGCTCTACATTGTCGCGAATGTTATCGCCGCGCTTAGCCGCATCTGAGGGCTTTTCAGGGTCTAGGGTCCATGGTAGGGAAGTCGTGCCTTTATGAGAAACACGCAAATCGAGGTCATTTGTAAGGCGCGGAGCGCGATTATTCAGGTTGCTGGTAGTTGCTGCATGTGCTGTTCCTTCAGGATCAGTCCAAGAAATGGTAACCGTTAACGGGCCCGTGCCCGACGCAACAACGTCAAGGCGATAGGTCTGCCCCTGTGCTAAGCTGTTTTCACTGATAAGATGCGTTTTCTGTTTATTGGAAATTACGTTGGCAGCACGTTCAGCATTAAGCAGCCCCCAGCCGAAAATGTAATCAGGACCCGGGGCGCTGCCGGCTTCGTCGGCGGTGTGTATAGCAAGGCCTTTTAGGGTGGCGGCACGCATTAGCTTGCCTTTATTCAGATTAGAGTAGTGCTCCTGCAGGAGCAGTAGTGTGCCCGATACGTTCGGCGCCGCCATCGAGGTGCCACTTAGTGCGCTATAAGACTTGTCACTTCCGCTAGTAGAGGAAAGTACCGATACGCCATTACCTACAATATCTGGTTTAATGCGTCCATCGTCGGTAGGTCCAAAACTGCTGAAAGAAGAGATGATTACATCTGTGGGCTGTTTATACCCCCCAGTAATTGCGCTTACAGCTCCTACTGTCAGTATGTTTTTGGCATTGCCGTAAGTAGATATGGCATCGTAGCTATCGTTACTGCTCATATTGGCAGGGCGTTGTGGCACCAGTACGAAGGAGCCGCTGGCGTTGCGCTTCATAAAAGGCTTTCCGATTTCCGGTCCTCTTTCGCCGCGGTTATTACCACCAGACTTCACGATCAGAAAATAAGGCGCATTATACGCAATGCGGTCCCAACTAACAGCGGTCTCATCATAAAACCCGAACTTATAGTCCTCGGTCTCGCTTATAGAAGGGTGACCCCACCACTCCCAGAATGGGTCCTCATTCGTTCCTTTCCGCTCTGAGTTGTAGCGCCATCCGGCAATCGTGCCATAAGAATGGTTTGATACCAGCATTTCCATTCTGCCCGCTTCAGCTATCTCGGCGGTATTGTTATTGAAATCATAAGCTTGCAGCTTCTTAAACCCGAAGGCCATACCTTTGGCTAGGGCGTTATGGCCAGAAGCGATCATAGTGCCCGCTACGTGGGTGGCATGGTCATTAAGCTTTGTGGCATTGTCCATCTGTTCCACCCGGCCGCGCAGCTCAATATGAGACTCCCGCACTAGGCCGCCATCCCATACTCCCAGCTTTTCAGATACAGCATCACCAGCACCACTTAGGTTCAAGCCTAGCCTTCCACCGGCCCATAACTGGTCGGTTCGGGTTGTAGCAGCTGCATAGCTATTGTTATAGGTGATGTAGTAGACAGGCATGCCTGTGGCATCTAGCCCCTGCAGCGAAATATGAGTACCGTCTTTGTAGGTTTTTTCTATTTCCCACCCATTCTTTTTGGCAAGCGCAATGGCGGTGGCTCTTTTGGCTTTATAGTTCTGGTCCTCTTCCGCCGCAATACGGCCCAACTCTTGCACATTAGCGCGACCTTTCAATATACCGGTCTCCTGCGCCATACCTGCGGTAGCCGTTAACAAGGCCGTGGCCGTCAGCCATAGGCTCAATAGTCTCATAAAAATAGTAATAGGTAGAAGTTTAGAATCACCAATATAACTAAAAGTGAATTAAAGGCAAAGTTGTTCAAAGTGCATGCAATATTTTGCAATAAATTAGAGTTTAACCATACTATATCCTGTGTTAAATAAAAAGCGCCTCGGTTGAATGCCAAGGCGCTTTTTTATATAATGTAAAGGAGGAATTATTTTTTAAGGTACTTCGCAAAATCTTTTGCGAAGTACGAAAGAATGATGTCTGCCCCGGCCCGCTTAATGCTCAGCAAGCTCTCCAGCATGGCTTTTTCTCCGTCGATCCAGCCTTTCAGTCCTGCGGCTTTCACCATGGCATATTCCCCGCTCACATTATAGGCGGCGATGGGTAGGTGTGAGTTGTCGCGCAGCAATTTGATAATGTCCAGATAAGCCAATGCAGGTTTCACCATCAGGTAATCGGCACCTTCTTCGGTGTCCAACGCAGCTTCTATCAAAGCCTCGCGGCTGTTAGCCGGGTTCATCTGGTAGGTTTTCTTATCACCCATTTTCGGGGCTGAGTCCAAGGCGTCGCGGAACGGGCCGTAGAACGCACTCGCATACTTGGCGGTATAGCTCATGATGCCCACTTTGTGGAAGCCGTTTTCGTCGAGCACGCGGCGGATGTGCCCTACGCGACCGTCCATCATATCCGAAGGGCCTACAATATCGGCGCCGGCCTGCGCTTGCGTGAGCGCCATTTTACCTAGTACCTCTAATGTCTCGTCGTTCACAATCTCACCGTTTATTACAATGCCGTCGTGCCCGTCAGAGCTGTAGGGGTCCATTGCGACGTCGGTCATGAGCACTACCTCTGGGAAGTTCTTCTTGATCTCGCGAATGGCTCTTGGGAACAAGCCGTCTGGGTTCTCGCTTTCCTTGGCGTACTTGTCTTTCAGGTTTTCCGGGATGCTCGGGAAAGGGGCGAAAGCTTTGATGCCGAGGTCCACGCAAGAGGCTACCTCGTCGAGGAGCGTGTCAACAGAGTAGCGGTTGATGCCCGGCATGGAGTTCACTTCTATTTTCTGGTTTTGCCCCTCTATGATGAAAAGCGGAAAAATGAAGTCGTTCAGCTCTAGTGCGGTTTCCTGCACCATGCTGCGGATGACTTCGTTATAGCGGTTTCGTCTTGGTCTTTTGGTGATCATAGTATAGCGCTTGCTCTAAAATGCTTCAAAATAGGTATACGGCAAAGGTACGGCTTATACGGAGGAATTAGAAATACTACTCCACGTTCTCTGAGTCGCCCCGGTCAAAATCCTCCAGCAGCCGTTTTGCCTCCTGTTCATCATGGCCAGAAATAATAAGCTTAACCGGGTTGAAGCCACCGGAAGCCACCTGAAAAGGAGCAATGCTCCCCATGTGCTCGTTCTCCATAAAGACATAAATACCGTGGTTTTCGAGCATATTCTTTATGACGGCTGCTCGGTGAAAGTCGCCGGAGAAAATAACGATAGGTTTAGTTTGGTCTGATTTTGTCATGTTTTCAAAGCTGTTGTTATACTAAAGCTACCGAATTTCAGTCAGAACTGCAGGACAGAGATGAATAAAAAGCAAAAAGGCGAAGCCGCTACAGCCTCGCCTTTCATACTTTGTTTCAGGTATATCTGACTTAGAAGTTCATCACCACTCTGTCAATAATATCGCAGCACTCGTGCAGCTGCTCTTCGGTCATCACCAGTGGCGGAGCGAAACGGATAATGTCGCCGTGCGTTGGCTTGGCGAGCAGGCCGTTCTCCTTCAGTTCCACGCACACGTCCCAAGCGGTACGGCCATCGGCTGCCGGCTCTATCACAATGGCGTTTAGTAAGCCACGACCTCTTACAAGGGTTACCACTTCCGGGCGCTTGGCCTTGAGTTGGTTCATGCGGTCCCGGAAGATCTCGCCCAACTTATAAGCGTTCTCTACCAAGTCCTCTTCTTTAATTACCTCTAAAGCGGCAATGGCTACCGCGGCGGCCATCGGGTTACCGCCAAAAGTAGAACCGTGCTCGCCCGGCTGTATACAAAGCATAATGTCGTCATCTGCCAGTACGCAAGACACCGGCAGCACACCTCCCGAAAGGGCCTTGCCCAGAATCAGGATATCTGCTTTCACGTCGTCGTAGTAGCTGGCCAGCATTTTGCCGGTACGGGCTATACCTGTCTGAATCTCGTCGGCCATGAGCAGCACGTTGTACTCTTTGCAAAGCGCATGCGCTTTGGCTAAGTAACCCTCCTGTGGCACCACGACACCCGCTTCGCCCTGTATTGGCTCCACAAGGAAACCGCACACGTTCGGGTTTTCTTTCAGGGCCGTTTCCAGCGCCTCGAGATCATCATAAGGTATCACTTTGAAGCCCGGCATATACGGTCCGAAGCCTTTGGTGGAATCCGGGTCGGTGGAGAAGGAGATGATGCCCGTGGTGCGGCCATGGAAATTGCGTTCCACCACAATGATCTCGGCGTTGTGCGAGGCAATTCCTTTTTTCAGATAACCCCACTTGCGGGCCAGTTTGATGGCGGTCTCCACGGCCTCGGCACCGGAGTTCATGTAAAGCGATTTGTCGTAGCCAAACAACTCGCAAATGTACTTCTCGGCTATACCTAGCTTGTCGTTGTAGAAGGCGCGGGAAGTAAGCGTGAGCTGCTGCGCCTGCTCGATCAGGGCGTTGATAATGTGTGGGTGGCAGTGGCCTTGGTTCACGGCGCTGTAGGCCGACAGGAAGTCATAGTAGCGTTTACCTTCTACGTCCCAGAGGTGTACGCCTTCGCCTTTGTTCAGCACCACCGGCAGCGGGTGGTAGTTGTGGGCACCGTACTTGTCTTCTGTTTCGATAGCCTGTTGGCTGGAGGTGATGGATAGCGTGCTCATAGTTTATAGATTTAAAGCTGTTGTCCGGAAAAGGGCAGAGCTGCGCCACAGGCTGCGGCTCCGGACCTATATTTACCGGGATTCTGATGATTGGTTGTAAATATAGCAAAAACAGCCTGAATTATAGTTTTGTAGGAGATCGAGGCTAGTCGTGCCCGGCTCCGCCTTTCAGGCATTGTCTGAACACAGAGAAAAAGCCTTCCGGGTCGTACTCAGCATAGATGTTGGTCATGATACCCAATTGGTTGTCATCTGTCCGAAAACCGTATACCTCTTCTTCGCCGCTCTGTACGGCAGGGGAGGGCACGACATAGCGCTCGAGCAGAGTGAGCTGGGCAGGGGAGATGGACTTGCTTAGTTCGGAGCAGTATACCCGCTGGTGCTGTATGCTAAAGGTATTCACAAAACCGCGGGAACGCAACACGTTGACGGCCTCGCTTAAGTTGTTGAAACGGGACATGGCTTATGATTATAGGTTGTGAAATCGCAATAAGGGGCATCAAATTGTTTAACGTATGGCATGCGCAAGGGAGGAGGGTGAAGGTGAATTTTTGGTGAACGGCTTTAAATTGCCGATATTTGGCATTCGAAAAGGAGTATAGTAGTGAGTGATCTGAAGGAAGGAGAGGATTTTTACTTTGAGCGCGGCCTGATGGTGCTAACGGCAAAGTACTTGCTCAAGCGCGGGTATTGTTGCAAGAATGCCTGCCGAAACTGCCCCTATGGCTTTACAAAAAAGAAGAAAGAGGACGAGGCGAAGAACACGGGTAAAGTATAAACAACCTGTTTAAAGGGCCTTAGCAGCTATATTAGAGCATGTTTTGTTAAAATTATCTGCTATGCCTTTGACATTCTGTATCTTTTTGTAGATATTTGCACCCCTATTGAAATAATTTAGAAGAAAATACAAGATGGCACGAGTTTGCGATTTAACCGGAAAGAGAGTACAAGTAGGAAATAACGTTTCTCACGCTAACAATAAGACAAAGCGTAAGTTCTATCCGAACCTTCAGAAGAAACGTTTCTACATCCCTGAGGAAGATGCTTGGGTAACCCTTAAAGTATCAACTTCAGCATTGAGAACAATCAACAAGAACGGCATCTCTGCAGTACTGAAGAAGGCTGTTGAGCAGGGCTACATTATGTACTAATGGCAGCCTTCCGGCTGTGTGCACTGTTAGTCTGGCTGTCGTTTACGGCAGCAGCGCAACCGCACGCAGGCTCGGGAAAGCCATCTGATACTTTAGATAAAGAGTTTCACCGGCAACGGAGAGAGGTGTTGCGGCAACAGCTGCCCCCTCGCTCCGTTGCCGTTCTTTTTGCCAGTCCCGTGCGCAACCGCGCCAACGACGTAGACTTTTACTACCATCCCGATCCGGACCTGTACTACCTCACGGGGTATAAAGAGCCGAACGCGGTGCTTTTGCTTTTTCAGAGCCCGCAGAACGTGAACGGCAAGCAGGTGCAGGAAGTGCTCTTCGTGCAACCCGGCGACGAGATGGAAGAACTCTGGAACGGCAAGCGACTGGGAGTGGATGGCGCTGCAAAAGAGCTGGGTATAGCCACGCTCGCCAATACTGACTTCGCTGGCTTCAAACTCGATACTGCCAACCTGCAGCACATCCTGATTAGGGAATTGCCGCACGATGTGCGCGATGATGCCGCTGACGAAGCCGACCTGTACAGTTTGCTTGGGCAGTTCAGAACGAAGGTAAATTACCCTGCGAACTTCAGCGCTACCCGCAGCATGCTGTATGGCATTGTGCGAGAGCATGGCTTGGCGCAGGCCGAAGGGGTGGCTGCCTATATACAGGAAGCCACACAACGGGAGCCTGCTTTGCAAAGCGACAAGGCCTTGCAGGGCTATCTGCAGGCCAAAGACATGCGTGCCCGCACCAAAGCCGTGGCTGCTATACCTAAGCAAAAGCTTGACGCTTTCTCGCTAGACCAAGTGTTGGACCAACTGCGGGAAGTAAAAACCGAGGAGGAGATCAAGCTTCTGAGAAAAGCCGTGAGCATGTCGGCTATCGGGCAAATCGAGGTGATGAAAGCCATGAAGCCGGGCATGTCTGAGATGGAAGTGCAGGGTATACACGAGTTTGTTTTCAAGAAGTACGGCGCCCAGCACGTGGGCTACCCGAGCATAGTAGGGGCCGGCAACAATGGCTGTGTGCTGCATTATATTTCCAGCGCCAAACCAGCCATTCCGGGTCAGGAACTGGTGCTGATGGATGTGGGTGCCGAGTATTTGGGCTATACCGCCGACGTGACCCGCACCATACCTGCCAACGGCAAGTTCACGAAAGAACAAAAGGCCATTTACGAACTGGTGCTAATGGCGCAGGAAGCTGGTTTTCAGCAATGCAAGGTGGGGAACGCTTTTGGGGCACCGCACCAAGCCGCGCAGGAAGTCATAGCCGAAGGATTGGTGAAGCTAGGAGTCATTAAGAACAGAGCAGAGGCACAGCGCTATTTCCCGCACGGCACTTCCCATTATCTGGGACTCGATGTGCACGATCGTGGCAGCTTCGGACCTTTCCAAGCGAACACGGTAATCACGGTAGAGCCGGGCATTTACATACCCGAGGGCAGTCCTTGCGACAAGAAGTGGTGGGGTATTGGTGTGCGTATAGAAGACGACATTCTGATTACCGAAAAGGGATGGGAAAACCTGTCGAAACAGGCACCGCGCACAGTAGAGGAAATAGAGAAAACAATGGCCCAGCCCAGCGCGTTGGATGGTTTTAAGCTTCCAAGGCTGGATTAAATGGTCTACAGGCAAGGTATAAAGCCTGTCTGCGAGAGCCTTGAAAAAGCTTCTGCAGAAAAATTTATACTTTGTTTGTAATTAGAGATTTAAGCTTGTATATTTGCAGTCCTAAATAAAAATTTACTGTTGAGATGGCTAAAAAAGCAAAAGGTAATAGAATCCAGGTAATTATGGAGTGCACAGAGCATAAAGCGACTGGCATGCCTGGAACTTCAAGGTACATCACTACCAAAAACAGAAAGAATACTGCTGAGCGTTTAGAGCTTAAGAAGTATAACCCTGTGTTGAAAAAAGTAACTGTACATAAAGAAATTAAATAACCATGGCTAAGAAGGTAGTTGCAACCCTAAAGACCGCTACAGGTAAAGATTGGGCAAAAGTGATCAAAGCCGTTAAGTCTCCAAAAACTGGTGCTTACAGCTTTAAAGAAGAGATGGTGCCTGTTGACAAAGTACAGGAGTTCCTTAAGAAGTAATTAAGCCTACTCTACTATACATAGATAGAATACATGAAAAAGTCCCTTTGCTGGGACTTTTTTAGTATATTACCGTATCACACCGAGATAGTCTCACCCTACAAAACACGCAAATGGGAATTTTTGACTTTTTCAGCAAAGAGCAGAAGAAAGAATCGCTCGATAAAGGTCTTGAGAAAACCAAAACCAGCTTTTTCGGGCAATTGAGCAAAGCAGTCGTTGGTAAATCCACGGTAGACGTGGAGGTGCTCGACGAACTGGAGGAAATTCTGGTGCATGCGGACGTGGGCGTAGAGACGACGGTGAAGATCATTGACCGCATTGAGAAGCGTGTGGCCCGCGACAAGTACGTGAGCACAAGCGAACTTGACAAAATTCTGCGTGAAGAGATTGCCGCCTTGCTCGGAGAAAACCGTGCCGGTGACGGCGCTAACTTTGATCTGCCGGCAGGTATAAAGCCTTACGTGATCATGGTGGTAGGTGTGAACGGCGTGGGTAAAACCACGACTATCGGCAAACTCGCATCGCAGTTTCATAAAGCCGGCAAAAAAGTCGTGCTGGGAGCCGCTGATACGTTCCGTGCCGCCGCCGTGGATCAGCTGATCATCTGGGGCGATCGTGTAGGCGTGCCGGTGATTTCGCATGGTATGAACACCGATCCAGCCTCTGTGGCCTATGATGCCGTAAAGAAAGGTGTGGATATTGGTGCGGATGTCGTGATCATCGACACAGCAGGTCGACTGCACAATAAAGTGGGCCTGATGAACGAGCTTTCGAAAATCAAGCGTGTGATGCAGAAGATCACGGTAGACACACCGCACGAGGTGTTGCTGGTACTTGATGGCAGTACAGGCCAGAACGCCCTGCTTCAGGCACGTGAGTTCACCAAAGCTACCGATGTGACAGCACTAGCTATTACAAAGCTGGACGGTACGGCTAAAGGCGGTGTGGTAATCGGTATATCAGACGAGTTTAAGATTCCGGTGAAGTACATCGGGGTAGGCGAGAAGATTGAAGACCTGCAGTTGTTCGACAAGAACCAGTTCGTGGAGTCGTTCTTCTCCCGCAAATAGATATTTGCTGTTATCTGTATGGGGAAATTGCTGTTGATAGGGATGTCGCTGTTGCTGACTGTTTGTAATGGTACTCAAGGTACGTCAGGACAGGAGGGCGAAGCGCAAGAAACGCAGCAGGAGTTGAAAACGCAAACAGGCCAGCAGATGCAGATAAAACAAGGTATAAAGGGGCAAATACTCTGGGAAGCTGGCAACCAAATGCCATCCCCGGACGCCCCAACTAGCAGCGGCCGTCGTGGCGTGGAGCGCACGGTATACATTTACGAACTGACTAACAGTTCACAAACCACATCCAAAGACGGTGTTTTCCATACCGCGATTCAGACCAAGCTGATTACACAAGTAAAGACAGACGCTAACGGCAATTTTGCTGTTCGACTGGAGCCCGGCAGGTATAGCCTCTTCACAAAAGAGGAAGACGGACTGTTTGCCAACCTTTTCGACGGAGACATGAACATCTTTCCGGTGGAGGTGCAAGAGGACGAAGTAACTACCGTAGAGTTTTTGGTTAACTATAACGCATTTTACTAATCTGTTCTGCGGTTACTGGCCACTTTGCAATACACTTGAAAAAACCTTATCCTGCAGAAAACCATCTGTATAGTCTACAAAGACTGAACAGGAGGTAAACCTACATCTGCAAAAGCTATAAACAACCTTACTTAAAAAGGCTTACTCTTAAATGAAGGTATGTTTATGGCTGAAAGAGATGACAAGATGATGACGATGGTGTATGAGGAAAACACCGGTATCATGAGTGTGAAATGGTCGGATGAGCTGAGCGTAGAGTCAGGCCAGTTTCAAGAGACCATGGTTTCTTTGTTTAGCACGATCGTGGAGAAGAACGTGAGCAACCTCATAGTGGACTCGGGAACCCCGGCCGGTGGCGTGCTCACCGAAGAAGTCATTTCCCGTTTCATTCAACACATCCCCAATACCCCCTTGCGTAATATCGCCATTCTGGAATCGACGGACTACCTGTGGGATTATAACCTGTTGCAGGTAATCAAACTTCTTATAAGCAATTACGATCTGCCTATTGCGGTTGAATTGATGAAGGGAAGCGCAGCTGCGGCCAAATGGTTCGCTTCAATGGCGGCTAATCAACCCCACTAAGCGGTGCATCTGGCTGTCGTGCATACCTCCATCCCAAACAAAACCAACCACACTACAGCGTGCCGTTCTTTTATTACCTAAACATGTTGTACTTTTGCAGTTCATTTGCCCAAACGAACTAATGCGCAGCCGCATTGGTTTTGAATGATTGGGAATTATCGCGCTAATACATAGATAAGTGAAAGTAAGAAGTTTAAAGAAAGACAAGGTAAACGTCATCACACTGGGTTGTTCTAAAAACCTAGTGGATTCGGAAGTGCTGATGGGGCAGTTGCGTGCCAACGAGTTTGACGTGGCGCACGAGTCTGAAAAAGACGATTCAAATATTATCATCGTGAACACCTGCGGCTTTATCGACAATGCCAAGCAGGAGTCCATCGACACTATACTGCGTTACGCCGAAGCCAAGGAAGCAGGGCAGATCGACAAGCTATACGTAACGGGCTGTCTGTCGCAACGCTACAAAGACTCTCTGGAAGCAGAGATTCCGCAAGTGGACGCCTATTTTGGTACGCTGGAGATGCCGCAGCTTCTTAAAAAGCTGGAGGCTGACTACAAGCACGAACTCATCGGTGAACGACTCATCACGACGCCTTCGCATTACGCTTACTTCAAAATAGCCGAGGGTTGCAACCGGCCTTGCTCTTTCTGTGCCATCCCTTTGATGCGCGGCAAGCACGTGGACCGTCCGATTGAGGATCTGGTGCGCGAAGCTAAGCGACTGGCTAGCATGGGTACGAAAGAACTGATCCTGATTGCACAGGACCTGACCTACTATGGCTTGCAGCACTACGGCGAGCGCAAGCTGGCGGATTTGCTTCGTAACCTGTCGGATGTGGAAGGTATAGACTGGATCCGCATGCAGTACGCTTACCCCTCGCAGTTCCCAATGGAGGTGTTTGACGTGATGAACGAGCGCGAGAACATTTGCAAGTACTTGGATATGCCACTGCAACACGTATCGGACAACATGCTCAAGACCATGCGCCGTGGCATCAGCAAGCGCCGCACCATCGAGTTGGTGGACCAGATTCGTCAGCGTGTGCCAGACATCGCTTTGCGTACCACGCTTATCGCCGGCCACCCAGGTGAAACCGATCAGGATTTTCAAGAGCTATACGATTGGGTAGAAGAAACCCGCTTTGAGCGTTTGGGTATTTTCACTTACTCGCACGAAGAAAACACGCATTCCCATACTTTAGAGGACAATGTGCCGGACGAGGTGAAGCAGGAGCGTGCCGATGCCATTATGGAGTTGCAGCAAGGTATATCGGTAGAACTGAACGAAGAGAAAGTGGGCAAGACCAACAAAGTGCTGTTCGACCGCAAAGAGAGCGGCTACTTCGTGGGCCGTACCCAGTACGACTCCCCTGAGGTAGACAACGAGGTACTCGTGCCAGCCGACAGTCAGTACGTGCGCCTAGGCGACTTTGCCAACGTGAAAATCACCGACGCTTCAGACTTCGACCTGTACGGAGAAGTAGTTCTCTAAGCGCTAAAAGATAGAAATATTGAAAGCCCTACAGGTATAGCCTGTGGGGCTTTTTACTTTGTGAAGCCTTTAGTAAAGTAAAATGATGTGAGCCGAAGCAGCCTCTAGTCTCTTGCAGAATGAATAAGTATAAGCAGGCGTTAGAAGTCTGGTAGCTTATTATTTCAAGACATATTTGCTCAGTACCTTGTAAGCTTCATTCACGTTGTCGCCTTTTCGGAACTCCTGCTTAATGGTAGGAGTGGCCTCACCCGTCAGCCAGATCTTTAGTTCAGCGTCGAAGTCGAGCATACCCGCACTCTCTTTCGAAAACATCTTGATGCTACTATAAGGCACGCTCTGATATTCAATTTTAGAGCCGGTAAGACCCTGTTTATTCACCACAATCAGCCGCTTGTTCGTAAACACGAGCATGTCACGAATCAGGCGGAAAGCCTTTTCAATGTTTTCATCGTCGAGCAGTATCGGTTGAAATTCTTTGGTGAGTTTCTCTACAGGCACCGCCGAGGCATGACCCATCAATCCGTTTAGTAATCCCATACAATATTTACGGTTAAGTTTTAAGTTCTGAATTCGGAGCTAATGCATTTACAGGCTAGCTATCCTGTGCATGTATACTCACCCCTGCCCCTCCCAAGAGGGGATTTTTCTAGCAGTGGCCTGTTCCCCTCCTCGGAGGGGTAGATTGATAACGGCGAATAAGCAGCTATTTGCCCAAGTGCTTATACGCAAAGATCATCGCATGGCTATGAAAGCGCAAGGGTATGCGATCTAAAAATTTGATTCCGTCCCCTTATATCGGCTTTCTATCGTATCAGCTATATATCGAAAATAAAAAACACGTACTTTGTGACGCAACATTGGCGCAGGTGCGTGGTTATACCGTGCAGGTATAGCCGCACAGCGCAGGCCACAAAGAATAGCAGATGGAAGTAACTGATATGAAAATAACGAAGGTAGCGTATGCCGACACGGGCGCTTTCTCCCAAACAATAGCCGATTACTTGTCCCAAAGCGAAAAGCTGCAGACTTTCTATCACCGCTTCCCGACGCTGGAGGCTTTTGGCGAACAAATCAAAGAGAAGCAATTCACGGAAGCCCAGCGCCACACCTTGTATCAGGCTTTGCGGGAGCAATATGGCTCCGTAGCCGATGTGCATCCCGCAGTGCAGCAAAGTCTGGAACTGTTGCGGCAGCCCAACACCTATACCGTAACTACAGGGCACCAGCTCAATATCTTCACAGGTCCGCTATACTTTGTGTATAAGATTGTAACGGCCATTAACACCTGCCGGCAGTTGCAGGCAGCTTACCCGGATTACAATTTTGTGCCCGTGTACTGGATGGCCACCGAAGATCACGATTTCGCGGAGATCAACCATTTCAATCTATTTGGCAAGCGCTATGCTTGGGAGTCGGAGCAAACTGGGGCCGTGGGCCGCTTCTCAACAGCCGGACTTGACAAGGTGCTGGAAGAACTGCCGGAGGCTTTCCCGATTTTTGAAGAGGCTTACCGTAACAGCAAAACACTGGCCGACGCGACGCGTGCCATCACGCATGCGCTGTTTGGGGAGTATGGCTTGGTGAGCATCGATGGCGACCACAAAGAACTCAAGAAGGCGCTTATACCTGTGGTGGAGAAAGAGCTTGCCGAGCAGTTGTCGAATAAACTGGTGGAAGAGGCCAACGCAGAATTGGAGCAACTGGGGTATAAGCCGCAGGTGTTTTCGCGCGAGATCAACCTGTTTTATTTGCAGGAGGGCATAAGGGGGCGAATTGTGCAGGCCGATGATACCTATAAAGTGCTCAACACGGACATCAGCTTTACAGAACAGGAAATGCTGCAAGAACTTCAGCAGCACCCGGAGCGCTTCAGCCCGAACGTGATTCTGCGTCCGCTTTTTGAAGAGATGGTGTTGCCAAACCTAGCCTACATTGGCGGCGGTGCCGAGGTGGCATACTGGTTCCAGCTGCGCAAAGTATTCGAAGCTTATCAAGTTACGTTCCCGATCATCATGCTGCGCAATTCGGCGCTTTACATCAGCAAGCCTAACGCCAGCCGCATGCACAAGCTAGGCCTGCAGCCGCTTGACTTGTTTCAGGATTACCAAGAGCTCAAAAAGCAACTCTCGTCGCAGCTGCACGATGCCGAAATAAACCTAGAGACCCAGCGCGATGCCGTGGCCAAGGCATTTAAACAGGTAGAGGAGCTTGCCGAAGGTATAGACCCGACACTGATGCGGGCTGTGGCGGCCGAACAGCAAAAAGCTTGTAACTCGCTGCAAATGCTCGAGAAGAAACTCTCCAAAGCCCGCGACAGCAAACACGAGCAAACCTTCAAACAGCTCGAGAACCTGAAAGACAAGCTCTTCCCGAACGGCAGTCTGCAGGAGCGTCAGGATAACCTACTCTCGTATCAGACCAATCACCCGAACTTTATACCTGCGCTGGTGGAGGCTTTTGATCCGCTGGAGTTCAAGTTCACGATACTGGAGGAGGAGTAATGCATAAAGCCGAGCTGCGCAAAACCATGCTGCAACGCCGTCGGGCCCTGTCCATCGACGAAGTGGCCGTTCGGAGCCAGCACATTGCCGATTTGTTTTTCAAGCATTTCCCGCCCAAAGCAGGGCAGACGGTGCACGTGTTTTTGCCCATCATCAAAAACAACGAAGTGAATACGTGGGCCATCATAGAGCGGCTGCGGTTGGAGCATCCTGAGGTGCGGGTGGTCGTGCCCGTGACCGATGCTGAACAAAACGTGCTTACCCATCACCACCTGACCGAAGAGTCGGTGCTGGTGGAAAATGCGTGGGGTATACCGGAGCCGAAAGATGCCCAGATTGTGCATGCTAACGAGGTAGACGTAGTACTGATTCCTTTGCTGGCTTTTGATAGGCAGGGCCATCGGGTAGGGTATGGCAAGGGCTTCTACGATCGCTTTCTGGCTGACTGCCGCCCCGATGTAATCAAGATAGGGCTATCGCTGGAGCCACCCGTGGAGCGCATAGCTGACCCCAATATTTATGACGTACCGCTGGACTATGCCGTCATGCCCGAAGGGGTTTGGCCAGCGTGATCATTTCTCTTCGATAGCTTCCTGCTTGCCTTCCTGAATTGTCTCGGTTGCTTCCTCCTGTGTCGTATCGTCGGCCTTTGGTTCCTCCTGCTCATACTCATTCTCCGGAGCAAAGCTTAACTCAATGTAGATTGGGAAGTGATCGGAGTCAATATTGCGCAACCGCTCGATACGTACCAGTTTAAAGTGGTCTGAGTGAAAAATATGGTCCAAGGGCCAGCGCAGTACTGGGTATTTCGCATTGAACGTGTTATAAAATCCACGTCCAATCCGGGGATCAAGCAGGCCGCTTACTTCTTGGAACAGCTTGGTAGTGCGTGACCAAGCCACGTCATTAAAGTCACCTGCCACTACTACCGGGTACTGGGAGCTTTCAATATCACGGGCAACCAGCACAATCTCGGCGTCACGTTTTCTTGAGTTCGGGTCTTCGGTGGGTACAGGGGGCTTGGGATGCACGTTATGCAGCTCCACCCACATACCGTTGCGCAACTGCACAAAAGTCTTGATGGAGGGAATGTCGTCGTCCAGCAAGTAGCTCACCTTTTGCTGGCGCAACGGCAGCTTGCTATAGAGGTGCATGCCATAGGTGTTGCTTAGCGGCACTTCCACCCGGTATGGATATTCCTGTGTGGCTGGCTGCATGCCGAGTTGCCAAGCCGAATCTGACTCAAGCAACAAGAGTATATCCGGCTCTTTTTCCTGTGTAAGTCGAATCAGTTCGCCATAGCTTTCATTTTCCATCAGCACATTGGCCACCAGTATACTTAGTCTGGAGTCAGTTGGCGCGTCTACATCCGCGCGCTTCACTTGGTTAGCCGCCGGTCGGGTATAGGGGTAGATCTGAAAGGTTTGGTAAACAATGGCTGCTGCCAGCGAAACCAGCAACAACTTGTCTCGCTTACGGTGACGGGTGCCCAGCCATAGGTATAGTACGAATACGAGCAGGGCAAGCACAAGTAACTGCATGCGCGGATAGTCAAACACCCGCACATACCATTGTGGCGCGTCTAGTAGTGGCAGAGCGGTGGCCAGCACGGCAAAGGTGCCGAGTGCCTGAAGCGTTATTTTCGCTGCGTCTTTCATGGGTGCTAAGAGTGAGGTATGGCAGCGGATCTGTTTATTCTAAATAGTAGCATCTTGTATGCTCAGCATTACGCATTTGCGTGCGGGATGTTTATTAGCGCCTTCCTATATTGAATTGGAGGGTACGCAAAGGTGCAAAAAACACAGGCCCTCCCGGATCATCCAAGAGGGCCTGTGCTTTATATTGTTGCAAATGCTATTACTTCTTTTTCTTTCCTTTAGAGAGACTCTTTAAATGAGTCACCGGCCCGAACTCGGCCTGCTCAATGGTTCTGCCACCGAGGTAGATCTTACGCAGCTGCACCTCTACAGGAGCCATAGTGCGTGTCATTTCAGAAGAGATCACCTTGGCGTAAAACTCGCGGGCCTCCAGTACTGCGCCTCTTTCAAACTTGTGCTTCGACTCATGTTTGTTTACCGGCAAGCCAGGTATCACCTGATACGTCGTGCACACTACTTCATACTTCGCCTTAAATGGAGTTACCAAAGGCTTAACTGCTTTTTGTAATAATTTCTTCATGTGGTCCTGTTGATTTGCTTTCATTGCTAATAGACAATGCAAAATAAGACTTAATTCCAGAAATAAAACAATTATTCTGGCTGCGACATGAAAAAATATAGTGAAAATAACTTATATACGACTAGTTTATACTTTATTAATACAGAGTCCTGTTTTAAAACGCTCAGTACAAATAAGTTGTGACTAATTAAAGCTGGCATCCAGCGTATAAGGTAGCCTGATTAGTTTTTTGGAGCAAAGGTGAGCAAATCATAACCCGTTGATATACTATTTGTTATGCAGATGATTTTGCAGCACCTTTTACGCTTATTTCTTTTCTAATAGGCGTTCTATATCCGGTGTTATTTTCTCTGGTTTGGTGATGGGGGCGAAGCGTTTCACGGGCTTTCCATTGGCATCGATCAGGAATTTGGTGAAGTTCCACTTCACACGGCTACCCAGTAGTCCACCGAGTTCTGACTTCAGGTATCTGAACACAGGGTGCGCATTGTTGCCGTTTACGTCCACTTTCTCCATCATCGGGAAACTCACGCCGTAGTTCACCATACAGCCTTGCTCAATTTCTTCTTTGCCGCCCGGCTCTTGGTTGCCGAACTGGTTGCAGGGAAATCCCAGCACTACCAAACCATTGTCCTTGTACTTTCGGTACAGCTCTTCCAGTCCTTCGTATTGTGGTGTGAAACCGCAATTGCTGGCCGTGTTTACCACCAACACTACTTTGCCTTTAAAGTCTTCCATATTGACTTCTTTGCCCTGCAGTGATGTGGCGGATAGATGATAGAATTCGCTTTCCCTGTTTTTTGTGCTCATGATGTATTTCTTGTTGAGGTATAATCGGTTCGGTTTATACCTCAACCGAAATCTGTGGAAAAGGTTTTACTCGACAGGCTTAAGGCCGCGCGTCATCTCACGCTTGCCCGGAGGGCCAGGCAGGGCCTCCACCTCAAAGCCCGCTGCACGCAAGCTACGCTTAAAAGAGCCTTTGGCGCAGTAAGTCACCAGCACGCCGCCCGGTCGGGTCGCTTTATAAAGCTTGGCAAACATCTCATCTGACCAAAGCTCCGGCTGCTTTTCCGGCGCGAAGGCGTCGAAGTAGATCAGGTCGTAGTAGGCTTGCGGTGCCACGAACTCTTCGAGCGTTTCATGTATCTTTTGAAGTGTGAAGTAGGGGATCACATCCACCGGCTCATTCCAAGGGGCTTTGTGCAGTTCCATAAACACCTCCTGCAGTTCGGGGTTCAGGATTACTTTGTCGAAATGAAGCTGTTCCACCACGTCTATGCCCAGCGGAAACTTCTCCAGCGTGTCGTACTGAATGAATGCTTTCTGAGCGAGGGCAAAAGGGTAGGTGAGGATGGCGTTGAGGCCAGTGCCGAAGCCAACTTCCAGTATTTTGATGTCTTTGCGGAGATTGAGCACATGCTCCAAGCCGTGCTTAATAAAGACATGCTGCGACTCCTGCAAAGCGCCATGCACCGAGTGGTAGTGCTCGTTCAGTTCGGGCACATACAGGGTGTTGGAGCCGTCTTTGGTCTGCCTGATTTCGAGATGCATGATTATTTATTTACTTTACAAATGTAAGCAATGCTTTGGCCTGTCCGCAACAATAATGAAGAATTAAGAATGAGGAATTATGAATTATTAATGAATGATGAGTAATGAATAATCTCTCTTGATTAAAAGGATAAATTGATAAGCACTAGAACTGAAAGCAAAGCTATACCCGTTCAGATTAGGCTGGGTTTCGCGACAATCAACGATCAACAATTAGTAGTCAACAACTAAGTATGCCCCGAATAAAAGTAGCTATACCTGCGCACGTCTCTTTTGAGGCGGCCATACCTGTCCGCATCACGGATCTTAATTACGGTGCCCACCTCGGTAATGATGCCTTGCTCTCTATTTTGCACGAAGCCCGCCTGCAGCTGCTGCGCCACTTCGGCTATACCGAGCTGGACTTAGGCGGAGCCAGTCTCATCATGGCCGATGTGGCAATCGAGTACAAGGGCGAAGGCTTCTATGGCGACGTGCTCACACTGAAGCTCGCTTTTGACGATATACACAAGTATGGCTTTGACATTACCTATCACGTGCTCAACCAAGATGGCAAGGAAGTGGCCCGTGCCAAGACCGGTATGTTGTGCTTCAACTACCAAGAGCGAAAATTAATGGCATTGCCCGACGAAGTAAAGGCCCGGATTGAAACTAAAGCCTAAGTATTTTTGTAATTTTGCAGTATGACACTGATTGCAGACATTAATATACTGAACAAGAAGGATATCCGTAAGCTGTCGCTGGACGACTTAAAGGCATGGTTGGTAGAGCAGGGCGAAAAAGCTTTCCGTGCCAAGCAGGTCTATGAGTGGATCTGGAAACACTCGGCCCAGTCGTTTGAGGAGATGAACAACGTGAGCTTGGCCTTGCGCGAAAAGCTGGACCAGCACTTTGCCATTAACGCGGTGCAGGTGGCTACCAAGCAGCTCAGCAACGACGGCACTATCAAGTCTGCTTTCAAGCTCTATGACAGCAATATTGTAGAGGGTGTGCTGATACCGCACGACGAGCGCAAGACCGCCTGCGTGAGTAGCCAAGTAGGTTGCTCGCTTACCTGTAAGTTCTGCGCCACGGGCTACATGGACCGCGTGCGTAACCTCGATGCCGCCGAAATCTACGATCAGGTGGTGCGCATCAACGAGCAGAGCATGCAACAGTATGGCCAGCCACTCACCAACATTGTGTACATGGGTATGGGCGAGCCAATGCTTAACTACGCCAATGTCATGAAGAGCATTGAGCGCATCACGGCGCACGATGGCTTGGGTATGGCCGCGCGCCGCATTACGGTGAGCACGGCAGGCATCGCCAAGATGATCAAGAAGATGGCCGATGACGGTGTGAAGGCGAACCTCGCCTTGTCACTGCACGCGGCAAATGATGAGAAGCGCAACCAGATCATGCCGATCAATGAGACTAACTCACTAGAGGCTTTGACAGATGCACTGAAGCACTTCCACCAAGTGACGGGCCGTAAGGTGACGTACGAGTACATCGTGTTTGATAACTTCAACGATTCGCTGCAAGACGCAGAGGAACTGTTGCGCTTCACAAAGATCATTCCTTGCAAAGTAAATTTGATCGAGTACAACCCGATTGAGAACGCTGACTTCGTGAACACGGCCGACGAGCGTCTGGAGAAATTCATCTACTACCTCGCTGATCGTGGTGTGCAGGTGAACGTGCGTCGCAGCCGTGGCAAAGACATTGACGCCGCCTGCGGACAGCTAGCCGTAAAAGAGAAACAACCAGCTTAATATAGAAGCTTACTAAAAAAAGGGCCTCCGCTATAGCATAGCGGAGGCCCTTCTTTCTTTAGCTTATTTTGTCGTTTAGCCGGCTTTGTTAAACCGGCCCTCAGGCCTTGGCCTTCCGCTCGAAATGTCGTGTGGGTTGTTGGTTATTTCCTGCTCTCTGAACAGCACGGCGTGCTCTTTCGGACGTATTTCCTCTCCAAACTCACTGGCGTACTGCTGTGTAAACTCTGCACCGAACAGTACGATAAGCGAAGAGTAGTAGATCCAGACGATTATAACGACCATAGAGCCCGCCGCACCGTAAGCCGAGCCCGGGTCACTGGTACTGATGAACCAGCTGATGAGAAACTTACCGATCGTGAAAAGCAAAGCTGTGATCAGGGCTCCGACCCATACGTCTTTCCACTTTATAAAGGCATCTGGCAGGTATTTAAAAATAAGGGCGAACAAGGCGGTAATAATACCGACTGACAGTATAAAGTCCATCGCCTTGATGAGGAAGTACAGCACATCAGGAGAAATAAACTGCAAGTAGTTGTCGAAGATGTCGCGGAGGTAATCGCTCAAGATAGAGATGACGGCACTCAGCAAGAGTGAAACAAGCATCAGCAGAGCGATGCTCAACACGATGCCAAATGAGAACATGCGTACCTTCAACATCTTCACAATGCCATTTGTTGGCTTCGGCTTCACGTTCCATACCCGATTAAGCGACTCCTGCAGCGTAGCAAAAAACGTAGTGGAGGCAAAAATAAGCGTGCCTATACCGATCCAGAAAGCAATACCGCCTCCCTCGCTCACAGCCGCGTTCTGAATAATGGTCTCAATTTCTTCTGCTGCATTGGGGCCTATAGCTTCTGATATCTGCGCTGAGAGCTCACCCGAAACAGCCTTTTCCCCTAAAAAAAATCCCGCTGCCTGTATAATGATAATTAACAGGGGCGGAATGGAAAAGATGGCGTTAAAGGCCAGCGCCGCAGCGAGCAATAGTGCCCCACTCTCCAGAAACCCATTGAAGGTCGATTTAGTGAGCGGAAGGATTTTACTGGTTATAGATTTCGTCATATCGCGTTGTCAGTATCAAGATAGGTTTTTGATACGGCAGCGATAAATGTTAGGTTAGAAAAGTGAAGCTGACTACAGTTTGTCAATGGTGGCGGTTAGGCTACCGCGGGCGTTTACAAGGGCTTTTATACCGGTAGGGGTCAGGTATATATCTTCCAGCTCCAAGTCGTTGACAGCCCCGCGCAATAGTACCGCCTCGTGCATGCGACCCGACTGATTCAGGGTATGCTGTAGCATGTTGCGCACATCGGTCAGTTGGGTTTGTACAGGTATGCTCACTTGGCTTTGGATCATGTCTTTGAACTTGTTTTTAGCCAGCCAACTGGCCGTGCTCACCAGCATGTCTTTCGTTTCCAGATCGTAGTCTATGTCACGGAGTTTGATGGAGGCGGTTTGTGTATCGTAATAAGGCGTGCCGCGCAGGTATACCTTACCCACCAGTTTTTTAGTGAAAAGGCCTGCCTTGGTTTTTCCGTCCACATCGAGCATCAGCACTAGCTGGCTGCCACTTGGTGTGATGGCGGCGTCTTTCACAGTGATCTGGCTTTTCCCGTCGTCAAACTTATATGTCTGGTTCGCCACCTGTTGCTGCATTAGGCTGCTAGCATGGGTATAAGGCACTGTGGCGGTGAGTCCAATCTGAATGTCGTCGCGCAGGTGGTTGTCGATGATGAGTTTGGGCAGGTTGCGGTTGAGTTGCGTTTGCGGTTTGCCGTCGGTTGTGACTTGCATATAAGAGGTAATACCCAAACGGGTATGGAAGCTGCCATTGTGTGCGTAGAGCGGCGCCATGCGCACTTCTTGTGGTGCCACACTCAGCCAAGCGTTCAGGTTGTCGTCCAGTTTTACGGGCTGCTGCATCTGCACCCATGTGTCGGCTACATACTGCCGCAAATTCAGACGGCTTTGAATCTCCTTGTCCAGCTGTCTGGCGATCACATTCATCTGCTGCTTCATGGCAGGCTCTATAAAACGAGCCAGTCCGATCTTGAGCGGTCCTAGATTAATGTAGGGTTTGGTATTGCCCCACTCAAAGTTACTACTCGTGATCGTGTTGATTTTGTAGTCTTCGGAAAGACCGAAGCGGCTCTCCGCTTTCACCACCATATCAAACGAAGTCGCTTCGGATTTGCTGAATGAAGGGCAGGCCTTGCAGGGCTCCCACTGCCAACGGCCTTTGGCGTATACTTGCAGCGGCACACTGAAGTATAGCTTGTCCTTATCGGCCTGTATGGTCATGCGCCCTTTTTTGAGCACGGTTACCATTAGGTTGTCATCGTCTAAGTTGTCGTCTTTGTAGAGCGTCCCCTGCAGTTCTTGGTTCAGTTTGTCCTCAATAGTCGATAGCGGGATGGAGATGGGTATGCTGATGGAAGAGAGCTTAGGCTGATAGGCAGGCGCAGTGGCGACACTTACCGGAGGAGCGGTAGTAGTGAGCCGGGCTGTGCTGGAGCATGCCTGAAAAGTGAGCAGACTTCCTAAAATAAAAACCAAGAAAACCAGCTGAAGGGTAGTGAGTCGAAACACGAGGTATAGCCTTATATATTTTGTCGCAAATTACGGCTTTTGCGGTCTGCTTGTACCTCCTGCTTAGTCAGTGGACTCAGGTAGCTTGTTTATCAGGTTGCAAAAGTCGAACGAGCATGGCACGGATGCCTTCTTCGGTGTCAACAATACCGCACTCCTGAATTGTTCCTTTCTGGTAAGTCGCAAAGAAAGGTGTACCAGTCAGCTTAACCTCTTGACTCGAAACAGGGTTCTCACTCGCGTCCATGCGCACAAAGCTTATCTCTTGGTATTGGGGTTCTAGGGAGAGCCTCCGGAAGGAGGGGGAAAGCACCTTACAAATAGGGCAGGCCGGATCAGTGAATTTTACGATTACGCGCTCTTTATCAAATATCAGCTGTCGCAGCTGGTTGTCAGTTATATCAGTTACAGTCATGTTTCATAGTTTTGAGATCCGCAAGCCTTTGGCAGGTATGCGACAAGGTGCTTGTAAGGTATAGACGTTTTGTGCAAAACATAGGTTAGGAGATATAGTTACATTAGGCTATCCGGAAGCCAAATTACAGAAAGCGAAAGGGCTAGCACCTGTCTGGTGCTAGCCCTTTTTTTGAATACTTCTGCAACGTTTTTTTACGCCAGCGTCTGCTCTTCCTTCATCTTCTTCAGGTTGAGGAGCATGTCCTCGGTCATCGCGTCGAGGTCGAAGGAAGGCTTCCAGCCCCAATCCTGCTGGGCGGCGCTATCGTCGATGCTCTGTGGCCACGAGTCGGCGATTTGCTGACGGTAGTCCGGTTTGTAGGTAATCTTGAAGTCAGGTATAAACTTACGGATGGAGGCGGCGATCTCCTCAGGCGAGAAGCTCATCGCGCTTAGGTTGTAAGAGCTGCGCACTTTCACCTGCTCGGCCGGGGCGTGCATCAGATCCAAGGTAGACTTCAGGGCATCCGGCATGTACATCATTGGCAGGTAAGTGTTCTCACTCAGGAAGCACTCGTAGGTTTCGCCTTCCAAGGCTTTGTGGTAGATATCAACGGCATAGTCGGTGGTGCCGCCGCCCGGTAGAGCTTTGTAACCGATCAGGCCAGGGTAGCGCAAGCTGCGCACGTCCAGACCGTATTTTTCGAAATAATACTCACACCAGCGCTCACCGGCCTGCTTGCTTACGCCATACACTGTGTTCGGGTCCATAATGGTATGCTGCGGCGTGTTCTGGCGCGGTGTGTTCGGTCCGAATACGGCAATGGAGCTTGGCCAGTAAACTTTCTCCACTTTATGCTCCAAGGCTAGGTCCAGCACATTGAAGAGGCCGTCCATATTCAGTTTCCAAGCGAATTTCGGGTTCTTCTCGCCAGTGGCCGACAGCACAGCCGCCAAGTGGTAGATTTGCTTGAATTTATATTTAGAAGCCAGTTCGGCCAGTACATTTGTGTCCAGCACATCCACTTTCTCGAATGGGCCTGAATCGAGGAGGTCAGCCTGTTTGGGCGCCGTAATATCGGCTGCCACTACATTAGACCCGCCATACATGTTGCGAAGCTCGAGGGTGAGTTCAGAGCCAAGTTGTCCGCAGGCGCCAATCACCAATACCGTGTCACTTGTGTTTGCCATAGTCAGAGTAAATTATTTGCACAAAGTAACCGATTTCAGGGCAATCCTGAAAATATAAGCACAAGATTCACAATGCTTCTATGGATGAGTCAACTCTGGCAACTGAGGATTAGCCTCAGCGCAGCCACATGGCTGCTTCACCTGATTCAATGCATGAATAACTGGTCATTTGTCTCAAAAAGAAAACGCCTGCCAATGGCAAGCGCTTCGCTCTCAACTAATCTAATCTTAACCTAATATTTTCACCTTGGGCCAAAGGTATGGCGGTCGATCGGGTACTGAAATAGGCGTGAGCAGATTTAATGATTAAGTAATGCAATGGTAAAATAGAAATAATGCGTACCTGTTTCAGGAGTCCGATTTTCTTATATTTGTCATGCCGATAGCCGTTGCAGGTATGCGACATAGGTTGATCAGGCTGATATGGAAAATGATTCAGGCTCGTTTCCGTACCTTTGCAGGTATAGGACACGGTCAGCGCTATATGACGTTTGAAGAGTATCTGGTAAAAAAGCGAATCAACAGGGAGGCCTTTGCGGCTGAAGACCCGGCCCGTTACAGGGTTTGGGAAAACATGTATGCCCAAATGCACCCTAACAGCTTTTATGTGTCCGTGAAAATGATGCTCAACGACGTGCGACTGCGATACCATCTGCGCGAAGAAGACGTGCCAAAGCCGACTACCACGGCCGCCCCGCGACCAGCCGCAAGACGCGCCACCGCTCCTATACCTAAAACTGAACCAGAGGCACCGACTGCTGTACCTACCGCAACGGATGTTCCACAGGAAACAACTGAGGAAAAGTCAGTTGCGCCTGCTGCAGCACCTAAACCAAGACCGGTAGTGCGCCGACCAGCCGCTTTGAAACCGCCGGTGGAAGGAGAGGGAGCGACTGCTGCAGAGAAGCCGGCCGAAGAAGCTGGCAAGCCTGCCGCGCCAAGAGCCAGACCGGTGATCAAGCGTCCGGCTGCGCTTTCAAAGCCAGACGAACAGCCAACCGCCCGGCAGCAGGAAGAGAATGCTATACCTGAGCAGTCCGATGCGGCCAATGAAGCATCAGCGGAAGCGCCGAAGCCTGCTCGTCCGAGACCGGTCATCAAACGCCCCGCAGCGCTGCAAAAGCCGTCGCAAGAAGGAGAAAAACTACAGGAAGGAGAGAAGCCAGCAGAAGCGCCAACCACAGGTATAGAACCAGCGAGCGGTGCGGCTCCTGCAGAAGCGCCAAAGCCTCCGCGCCCTCGACCGATTATAAAAAGGCCAACGGCTTTGCAGAAACCAGCGCAGGAGCCAAGCGCATCTGATGCAGGTGATAAACCGCCTGCTCCGGATGCGCCACAGCCTACTGCTGACGCGGAAAACCCGGCGCAGCCAACGGCAGACACATCAAAACCACCACGGCCTAGGCCTGTGATCAAGCGCCCGGCGGCACTGGCCAAACCAGCGGCCCCGGCGTCTGAACCGGAAGAGGCAAAACCTGCATCAGATGGAGTTGAGACAGCACCAGCAGCAGGAGAGGTGCCCGCGGAAGAAAAAACGCCAGCGAATGCACCGGCAGGGGAGTCAGGTATAGAACAGCCAGCCAAACCGCCACGTCCGAGGCCAATTATCCGCAGACCGGCTCCGCTCACAGTTCCGCAGGAAACAGCGCCGAGAGAGACAGCGGAACCGGAGGTCAATAAGGCTCATCAGGAAGCTCCTTCAGATGCAGGTTTAACAGCTAAGCCATCAGTTGGCGAATCCACTTTGCCGGAAGAGCAAAACGAGAAACCTAAGCCACCACGGCCCCGGCCAATCATGCGCCGTCCGCCGCCCAAAACAGAAAAGTAAACAAAGTGGGCAGAAGCTATACCTGCCCCGTATTATAGAACAAGTAACAGCTTAACGAAGATAACCCATGTACGAAACGTTAAAACCAGACTTAGAACAGCAGCTTGCCGAGATCAAGGAAGCAGGTTTGTATAAGCAAGAACGTATCATCACCACCCCGCAGGGCGCTGACATCGATACCACACAGATGCACCATGTGCTGAACTTCTGCGCCAATAACTACCTAGGCCTGTCGGCACACCCCAAGGTGATAGAGGCGGCCAAGCATGCCATCGACACCCACGGTTACGGCATGAGCTCGGTGCGCTTTATCTGCGGCACCCAAGACATTCACAAAGAACTGGAGCGTAAAATCTCTGAGTTCCTCGGTACTGAAGACACCATCCTGTATGCAGCGGCTTTCGACGCGAACGGCGGTCTGTTCGAACCTTTATTCGACGCTGAGTCAGCTATCATTTCGGATGCGCTGAACCATGCTTCCATCATCGATGGCATCCGTCTGTGCAAGGCTCAGCGTTTCCGCTACGAGCACAACAACATGGAAGACTTGGAGGCCAAGCTGCAGGAAGCCATGAATGCCGGCACCAAGCACCGCATCATCGTAACTGACGGCGCCTTCTCCATGGACGGCACAGTGGCGCAACTTGACAAGATCGTGGCGCTGGCTGACAAGTATAAGGCCCTGATTATGGTGGATGAGTGCCACAGTTCGGGCTTTATGGGTAAGACCGGTCGCGGTACGCACGAGTACCATAACGTGATGGGCCAGATCGATATTATCACAGGTACGCTGGGCAAAGCGCTAGGCGGCGCCATGGGTGGTTTCACATCAGGCAAAAAAGAGATCATCGACATGCTGCGTCAGCGCTCGCGTCCATACCTGTTCTCCAACTCGCTGGCTCCGTCTATTGTGGGCGCTTCCATCGCAGTGTTGGATTTGCTGAGCTCTACCACTGAGCTGCGCGACAAGTTGGAGTGGAACACCAAGTATTTCCGTGAGCAGATCACGGCGGCCGGTTTCGACATCAAGCCAGGCGACCACCCGATTGTACCGGTTATGCTCTACGATGCACCGCTGGCGCAGGAGTTCGCAGCCCGCATGCTCGACAAAGGTATCTATGTGATCGGTTTCTACTACCCGGTGGTTCCAAAAGGACAGGCTCGTATCCGTGTACAGCTCTCTGCCGTGCACGACCGCGTACACCTAGACAAGTGTATCGCCGCTTTCAAAGAAGTGGGCAAAGAGCTGGGTGTTATCAAATAAGCCCAACTTTATACTAGTATAGAAATAGCCGCTTCTGTTATGGGAGCGGCTATTTTTTTTATATCTTGTCATCATCACTGATACCTATACCTGCTATACCTATGAACAACATTAAAGTAAAAGCTGGTCAGTTGCTGCTCAGTACCGTGCTCGCATGGCTGGTTATATCATTTCTGGCTTATGCCACGGCAGGTATACGGGGTGAAGTTAACCTAACCGGTACCCTATTGCAGATCACCTTTTACTTCTCCATACTGCTTTCAGCGGAAGCTTACCTAAGTATGATGCTTAACCCGCAGTGGGTGCGCGTGAACTTGGGCATGGTGCTTTTGCTCTGCGCCCCTGCACTAGCCTATCTGACTTGGTTTGTCAGCCAAATTCTTTTTGGGTAAGCTAACTTCTCCTCAACATCAAGCTAAATCTATGCTATTTTGCTTCATCGGAAACGATCCCATCTTTGGCTCCATCTTCCTACTGGTGGCCGCCTATTACGTACTGGTGGTGCTCTCGCTGCTGCACCTGATCTTCAAAACAAACTATAACCTGACGGAGCGTCTGCTTTGGATGGTTGTGCTGTGGGTAGTGCCTGTGTTTGGCTTGCTGGCCTATTGGGTGTTTTGGAGTAGGAGAAGCAAGGTATAGACGCAAAAAAGCCTCCGCTAAGCAGAGGCCCTTTCCATAGTTCTAAGTATTTATCTTAAATGCGCTTTGGCTATTCTTGTTCTTTAGAGGCGTCTTGGCCTTGTTCGTCAAGGGTGATCGTACCAGTCTGACCTTCCTTGTTCGTCAGAGCGATCTCATAAAGCACTTTCGCATCGGCTGCACCTTCAGCTGGCTTCACTTTGTAGATGTCACCTACAGTCCACTCTTTATAAGCTTCGTGATCCAACACAGCCTTAACAGGCTCAGGAAGTTGGTCTTTGGTAACTTTCTCTTTATTATCGTTTTGAGTTTGAGTCTGAGCTTGCTCAGCAGCCTGTGCGGCTTGTGCGTTGGCATCGATTGATGTGAATCCAAGAAGGGCGATGGCGGCTGCTAAAAAAGTTGCTTTTTTCATGTTATGTCAGTTTAGTTTAGATTAACTATTTGATTTCGCAAAGCCCTATTGGCATAACCGTGCCAAAACCTGACATTTGTTTTAAATTGTTGATTATAAGGTGGTTGCAATATTGTTTCGTTTTATGCAACCTGTGGAAAGGGAACTGTAAATGGGGAATGTATTCCACACTTTGGGGTGAGACCGAACAACTTTAGGAAATGCTTTAGGCTATACCTGTATTGATGGTAAATGAAAAAGCCAGCCCCAAAAGGCTGGCTTTGCTGTTAGTGCGATATATATCTTAGGCTGCACTCACCGACTTCTCGGCAGGAGCCGGAGCGGCGGCTGGTTTCTGGTCTGTGTCGAACAGGAACTGGTTGAGTTTTACGCGAAGGTCGGCGGAGGAAAGATTGCGGTATACCTCGGCATTACGAACGAGCGCAATCTGGCCGGTCTCTTCCGATACAACGAGCACCACACTGTCGGTTACTTCAGTGAGGCCGATGGCGGCGCGGTGGCGCAGACCCATGGAGGCTGGTATCTCGTTGTTCTCTGTTACAGGCAAAATACAGCGTGCCGCTTTGATGCGATTGCCCGAGATGATCACGGCGCCATCGTGCAACGGACTCGTTTTGTTAAAGATCGACATCAGCAGACGCTTCGAGATTACGGCATCGATCAAGTCGCCGGACTCGGCGTAATATTTCAATTCAGAGCTTTTGGCAAATACGATCAGCGCACCCGTGTTCTTGGCGGCCAGCGATTTGGCGGCTTCTATAAAAGGAGTGAGGCTGAGTTTGTCCACTTGCTCACGGCGCCACGGAAAGCCACGGAACAGGCGGTCGTTGTTAAAGGCGGTGGTTTTACCGATGAGCAAAAGAAAGCGTCGGATCTCAGGCTGGAACACGATGATGGCTGCCAGAACACCCACACCCATAAACTGGCCGAGGATGATACTGAGCAACTCCATGCCTGCCGCCCTTACCACTAGGTATAGCAGGTATACGGAGAGAAGTCCCAAGAAAATTTTGAGGGCTACGCTACCGGTCAGGAGCTTGTAGAGCTGGTACAGCAATACCGTAACGAGCAGGATGTCGAGTACATCCAGCAACTCAATCTCCAAAAAACCCAGTGTAAATAAAGGAATCAATGCGCTACTTTCGTGTATAGTTGAATAGTCTGTTTAGTTTCTTTTACGTCGTGTACCCGCAAAATGTCGGCGCCTTTTCCTAACGCGATGGTGTTGAGTGCTATTGTGCCGGCCAGTGCTTCAGATTGGTCGATGCCCAGATACTTGTAGGTCATGGACTTGCGGGATACTCCCACTAGTAACGGCAGCTCGAGTATGCGAAGTTCCTCGAGGCGGTGCATTAGCTCAAAGTTCTGGTCTACGGTCTTAGCGAAACCGAAGCCCGGGTCCAGAATGATGTCATTCACACCCAAATTTTTTAGCTGCGCCACCTTCGCCTGCAACTCGTCGATTACATCCAGCACAAGGTCATTATAGTCCGTCAGGCTGTTCATGGTCTGTGGTGTGCCGCGCATGTGCATGAGGATGTAAGGCACTTGCATTCGCGCCACGGTTTCGAACATGGCTTCATCTAAGTTGCCACCCGAAATGTCGTTGATGATAGAGGCGCCTGCCTGTATACTTGCATCGGCCACATCTGCCCGGAAGGTATCAACTGAAATAACGGCCTCCGGAAAATGCTGTATAATCGCTTCGATAGCAGGTATAACCCGGTCCAATTCTTCAGCTACCGATACGTCCGCAGCGCCCGGGCGGGAGGAATAACCTCCCAAGTCGAGGATGTCGGCACCGTTGCCCAGCATGCTTTCGGCACGGTGTACTACTTCGTCAAGAGAGCTGAGGCGGCTGCCCGCATAAAAGGAGTCAGGCGTAACATTGAGGATGCCCATGACTAGCGGCATATCCAGCGAAAGGATTTTTCCGCGGCAGTTAAGTGTACTTTTCTTTCGAAAAAACTTATCTTTCGATTCCAATGTTGGCGTATCTGTCAATCGTTTAAAATTAAAGCTAAAAAGTTGATTAGTCAAACACTCCAGGAATATAATCAGGTAGTAAACCGCTGCAAAGATACCTTCGTCAAGAAGACCAAAGATTACGGCACCGCCTGGCGCGTGCTGCGCCTGCCGTCCATCACCGATCAGATCTTTATCAAGGCGCAGCGTATCCGCTCCATTCAGGAGAAGGGTAAGCAAATGGTGGAGGATGATATCCGCGACGAGTTTGTGGGCATTATCAATTACTGCGTGATTGCGCTGATGCAGCTCAAACTGCAGGAGAGTGACGAGCTGACGCTTTCGGCAGAGGAGGTGGAGCGCCTATACACCGCCCACATTGAGGAGAACATCAAGCTGCTCAACGCCAAGAACCATGACTACGGCGAGGCGTGGCGTGACATGCGCGTGAGCTCCATCACCGATATCATCCTGATGAAGCTCTACCGCACCAAGCAGATCGAAGACAACGAAGGCCATACCCTAATCTCAGAAGGCGTAGAAGCCAACTATCGCGACATGATCAACTATGCCGTGTTCGCGCTGATTAAGTCAGGCTTTGCGGAGTAACCTCCCCCAGCCCCCTCCTAAAAACAGGAGGGGGGTAAAGGTAAATTGGCTGAAAGGTATATTTTCTGTCATTTCGAGAGAAGCTAGAAATCTGAATGATTAAGCAATCAGCTCTCTTATTGCATTAGGGATGACATTGCAATGCACACGTTTAAGGCATTGAGTTTTTAATTTCTGTATAAATCATCTAACATATTCTTCTCCCCCTCCTGTTTTTAGGAGGGGGCAGGGGGGAGGTCAATTATGCGATATATCACCAAATTTTTCTGGCTTTTTGTGGGGGTGCTGTTCATCTTCTCGGGCCTGATCAAGATCAACGACCCGGTGGGGACGGCCATTAAACTGGAAGAATACTTCGAGGTATTCGCCCATGACATTTCGCCTGTGTTCCTGTCGCTGGTGCCGGCGGCGCTGTTTCTGTCCATCTTCCTGAGTGCGGCCGAAATCGTGCTGGGCGTGGCGCTGCTTATCCGTTGGAAGCTCAAGGAAGTGCTGTGGCTGCTGTTGGCCATGATCGTGTTCTTCACCTTCCTGACCTTTTACTCAGCCTACTTCAATAAAGTGACTGACTGTGGCTGCTTCGGCGATGCCATTAAGCTTACGCCTTGGGAATCGTTCACCAAAGACATCGTGCTGCTGGTGATGATCGTTTGGCTGCTTCTTAATAAACGCTACCTGCAGCCGCTGGTACAGCCGAAAGTTGGAGCTGCTGTAACAGCACTCACTGCTTTAATTTCGGTAGGCATCGGTTGGTACGCCTACGAGCACCTGCCTTATGTCGACTTCCGCGCTTATAAAATAGGCAACAACATACCTGCGCTAATGAAGCCATCGGCACCACTGCGCTATAAGTATGTGATGGTGAAAGACGGGGAAGAGCAGGAGTTTGAGGAGTACCCGATGGGCGATGACTATACCTTCAAAGAGATGGTTGCCATCAATCCGGAGGACGGCCCGAAGATCACCGACTTCAACGTGTGGAACGATGAGGGCGACTTCACGTCGGAGATCCTGAGCGGCAACAAACTGCTGGTGATCGTGCATAACGTAGAGAAAGCCGACCGCAGTAACATCGATCAGATAAACCAACTGGTGCAGGAGGCCGAGCAGCAAGGTATAACGCCGGTGGTAATCACCTCGTCGGGTCGTCAGGAGTTTGAGGCCTTCCGCCACGAAGTTGGTTTGGCCGCTCCCTATTTTTTCGGTGACGGCACTGTGCTCAAGACCATGATGCGCTCCAACCCCGGCACCATGCTGCTGCAGGACGGTACCGTAAAAGGCTTGTGGCACCACAACGACACGCCAGAAGTGTCGGAGTTGGTGAGTTTGCTGTAAGAATCCTCTCTATACCTTGGCTTTGAACACACAGCGCATTTTCCTGATCGGTATGATGGGAGCCGGCAAGACTACCTTAGGTAGACAGTTGGCCGAGCGGCTGGGCTATGCCTTTGTGGACCTCGACGAGTACATTGAGCAGCGGGAAGGCAGGAGCATTGCGCAGTTGTTTGAGGAAGGTGGGCAGGAGTTTTTCCGACAGAAAGAACGTCAGGCACTGGAGGTAGTGGTGAGAGAATTTGATAAAGCTGTTGTCGCTACTGGCGGCGGCACCCCCTGCTTCTTCGACAACATGACTTTTATCAACCAGCAGGGTACGAGCATTTTTCTGGATGTGCCGGCGCAGGAACTCACGCGGCGTTTGATTGTAACAGATCTCACACTACGCCCTCTTCTCGCGCAAAAAAATGAAGCGGAGCTAAAAGATTTCATAGTCAAAACATTAGCTACACGCATAGGTTTCTACAAGCAGGCTAGGTATACGGTATCGGGAAAAAGGTATAACATTGAACGATTAGAATCGTTAGTTAAACCATAACAAAAACTCCTCGTTACCGCTTATGTATTGCAGCGGATAAATACATACGCTATACCTAATATTTTAACTAATTTTGCAGTTGAAATCCGTTTTTAGCAAAACCTGACTATGAAACCTAATCACAAAGGACAAGCCCAGATATTCCAGAACCCTGTGCTGGAAAGACTGACGCGTACACACATCGCACTGCCTATTTCCATCTTTATCGTTATTGCCATCGGTCTGATCTATTATGGCATCACGTACAGTTTCATCAATGTGCTGGAGGCGATCGGCTTTTTTCTACTGGGCTGGCTTATCTTCTCGCTGATGGAGTACAGTGCCCACCGTTTCGTGTTCCACATGGATACGGATACACCCATGAAGGAACGCATACAGTATACTTTCCACGGTAACCACCACGAGTATCCAAAAGACAAAGAGCGCTTAGCCATGCCACCCATCGTGAGCCTTTTCATCGCTTCGTTCCTTTTCTTTGTGTTCAAGCTGATTTTCGGACAGTTTGTATTTGGTGTAGTGGCTGGTATGTTGTTTGGCTATGCGCTATACCTGTTCGTGCACTACGCGGTACACGCCTATGCACCACCTAAAAACTTTCTGAAGCAACTCTGGATCCATCACAGCATTCACCACTACAAAGACCCCAACGTGGCCTACGGCGTGTCATCTCCGCTTTGGGACTATATACTGGGGACCATGCCGAAGCGAAGCAGCAAGTAAAAAATCAAAAAGGGAGCCATTTGGCTCCCTTTTCTTTTGTGTTAGGTATTAAGCTTACCGTCTGAATCTGCTGAACAGCCAGCCTACAAGGGCCACAATCAGGACGATGATGATGAGCGCGGTCCACATACCGGCTTTAAAGATGTCGGCAATGACGTCGCAACTGGTCATTGTCAGCGCCATAAATACGAATAGGATTGGCAGGTATAGCCTTATATTTTTCATAGTTTATAGATTTATCAGTTATAGCGTAGTCAACTATAAATCCCTCCGGAAGTAAAGCCGACTGGCTAATATGACGATATTGTCATATATATCAGATACTTGCTTTTTGGCGAAAAGGTTAGCTTGTAAGGGGTGGGTTGGCTGAGGAGTATCCACACAACTTCCTTAACCTAAGGTGCTCCAGATGAGTAAACACATGAAAATGTCTTCATGTTTATAACGAACCAATTACTTCATGATAGATTTCTACACCTTTATCAAGCGTTTTGCGGCGGCGGTACTTATCGTTCTACTCGCTTACCTATTAATAAGCCAAGGGTACTTTTTTCTGCTGGTGTTTTCGGGTATTCTACTTGCCGTGCTCTTCAGCGGCATGGCGGAGTGGGTGGTAAAAAAGACAGGAATGAAGCGGTGGATAGCACTGTTGCTGTCAGTGATTTTCTTCTTCGGGTTGCTTGTGGGGGCCTTTTGGTTGTTAGCGCCTACCATGACAGAGCAGGTAGGCCAGATGCGTGAAGCCCTGCCTAAGTCCGTTGAGCAGTTGCGGGACTGGCTGGGCGAACGGGGCTGGGGCGAGCGTGTTGAGAAGGCACTGCCTGAAGATTTAAAAAGTGCCATCCCAGAGCAGCAGGACCTCATCTCCAGTATTGGCGGTGCCTTCTCCACCACGCTTGGTTTTATTGCCGATTTTGTGATAGTGCTCATCACAGCCCTATTCCTAGCCTCGAGTCCAAGCCTTTATACCCATGGTCTGACAAAGCTATTCCCGGTCCATAAGCGAACACGTATACTGGAAGTGCTACACAAATGCTATGACACCCTACGGAAATGGTTAGTGGCCATGCTGCTGGCTATGACCATGATTGGCGTCAGCACCGCCATTGGCTATAGTCTCATAGGACTTCCCTTGGCATTCGCATTGGCCTTCATCGCCTTTCTTTTCGCATTCGTGCCCAACATTGGTCCTTGGCTGGCGGGAGTGCCGGCCGTGCTCATCGGCCTGATGGAAGGCGGGCAGATGGCGCTATATGTAATCCTGATATATGGCGCCATCCAGATGGTAGAGAGCTACGTGCTCACCCCGATCATATTCAAACGGACAGTTGACCTGCCGCCAGCCTTGCTGCTGTTCTTTCAAGTGCTGCTTGGCCTGCTGTTGGGAGCATTAGGACTATTGCTGGCCGCGCCGATATTGGCCGTGTTGATGGTAATCGTGCAGGAGTTGTATGTAGAGGATGTGCTAGAGGCGGAAGAGGTACGCAAATAAAAAAAGCCGCTTAACAGTTTTACCTGTAAGCGGCTTTTTTCAAGCTCTCCCTCCTGGGCTCGAACCAGGGACCCTCTGATTAACAGTCAGATGCTCTAACCGACTGAGCTAAGGAAGAGTGTTTCGGTTATGTTCGCTGGCGTTGTGCTGCCGTTGAATTATGATGCAATATTACGGTGCTTTTTGAGATTATGCAAGTCCTGTCCAAAAAAAATCTTCTTTAAAAGCGTAAATTTCTGGGAATCAATCTAAAAAAATTAATTTGTGATGTATAGCAACGAGCCGTCCAGTGCGGTTCGGTATTGCCTAAGTCCATAAACGGCCGGCCCGGTCATCACACCACCCTGAAAGTTAAACTGGGAGCCGCAGCAAGAGTCTATGATGAACAGGTTGGACTGGTCAACCTCCACACGGCCGCAGGGTGAGGCCGCCGTCGGGTCGTAGGTACAGGCCCGCTCAAAAGCAAGGTATAGGTTGGCATTCTGGCGCACTACGATGATGCCTTTGTAACCTCCGTCCAGATAAGCGTAGCCCCCGTCTTGCCGCAAGCGTGGATACAGCTGGCTGTTCACGTTGATCTGTTCGCTCACCGGCACATTGGGTATCCCCGGCCCTTGGTTGTTGTCGTTGCAGGAGGCAAGCAGCAACAGGGCCAACAGGCACAGGAGCTTACTGGTAATCGTAAAAGCCTTTGCCGGATTTGCGGCCATGGTGGCCAGCGTCCACTTTCTGCTGCTGTATGCGGCTCGGTCTGAATTTCGGGTCATAATGGAAAGCCTCAAACATAGAGGAGGTAACAGAGTAATTGGTGTCTACGCCGATCAGGTCCATCAGTTCGAAGGGACCCATCTTAAAGCCACTGGCCTGCATGAGGCGGTCAATGCCTTTTGCGTCGGCCACACCTTCTTCCAGCAACTTTAACCCTTCTACATAGAAGTGACGTGCCACCCGGTTCACGATAAAGCCCGGTGAGTCCTTGGCCATTACCGGTTTTTTGTCCAGTTTCAAAGCCAGCTGTCTGATCGTTTTGGCCACTTCCGGCGAGGTGGCGGCTCCGGAGATCACTTCCACCAGCTTCATGATATGGGCCGGGTTGAAGAAGTGCATGCCCACCACACGCTCTGGATTTGGTATGCCGGCTGCAATCTGGGTGATGGGTATAGAAGAGGTATTGGAAGCAAAGATGGTATTCGGTGTGTTCACCGCATCCAAATCTTTAAAGATGCTCTGCTTCACTTCGAGGCGTTCTACCACCGCTTCAATGATAACGTCGCAGCTCAGCTGCAGCGTATCGCCGGTATAAGACAAATTCTCTAAGGCAGCTTGTTTGTCAGCCTCCGTCAGTTTGCCGCGTTCTATCCCCTTGTCGAGGTTTTTGACGGTGGTGGCTTCGGCTTTCTGCAGCACCTGCGCATTGATGTCGAACAGGATGGTCTTATACCCTGCCTGCGCACAGATCTGCGCAATGCCTTGGCCCATCGTGCCTGCACCTACTATACCGATCGTCTTGATATCCTCGAAGTTCATAGTCTTGATTGTTAATAGTTAGTTGATTGTTTAAAAACCGCAGATCAGAACTGTTTCACTAATCGTGAGGAATGCTGAAGCTGGCGAAGCCAAACAATCAGCCATAAACAATCATCAATTAAATAACCCCTTTAAACTGGCGAAGGAAGCGCACGTCGTTTTCAGTGAACAGGCGCAGGTCGCGGATCTGGTAGCGGAGCATGGTGATGCGCTCGATGCCCATACCGAAAGCAAATCCGGAGTATACCTCCGGGTCGATGCCGCAGTTGCTGAGCACGTTCGGGTCTACCATACCGGCGCCGCCAATCTCTACCCAACCGGACTGCTTGCAGATGTTGCAGCCCTCACCTTTGCAGATGAGGCACGAAATGTCGATCTCGGCGCTTGGCTCTGTGAAGGGGAAGAATGACGGACGGAAGCGGATCTTGGTCTCCTGCCCGAACATCTCCTTGGCGAAGTAATAAAGCGTTTCTTTAAGGTCTTTGAAGCTTACGCCTTTGTTTACGTAAAGGCCCTCCACTTGCTGGAACACCATGTGCGCACGGGCCGAAATGGCCTCGTTACGGTACACGCGTCCGGGCATGATGCTGCGCAGCGGCGGCTGGTTGTTTTCCATCAAGCGCACCTGCACGTTGGAAGTATGGGTACGGAGGAGCTTGTCACGATCTTCGCTGAGGAAGAAAGTATCCTGCATTTCGCGGGCTGGGTGGTTCTCCGGGAAGTTCAGGGCCGTGAAGTTGTGCCAGTCGTCCTCGATCTCCGGACCGTCGGCTACGTTGAAGCCAATGCGCTCGAAGATGCGCACGATCTCGGCACGCACCAATGAAAGCGGATGGCGGGTGCCAAGTGTATTTGGTATAGGAGGTAGCGTAAAGTCAAAAGCGTTTTCGGCTTCAGAACCAGTCGAGGCATTGGCCAACTGCTCCTGCGCCTCATCAAAGCGGGTCTGTGCGCGGTTCTTGAGTTGATTCAGTTCCTGACCCACCTGACGGCGCTGCTCTGGCGCCACTGATTTGAGGTCATCGAAAAGGGCGGCGATGGCACCTTTGCGGCCAATGTAAGCGATTCTGAATTGCTCCAACTCGGCAGCGCTCCCAAGCTGCGCTGCCTCTATCTCTTGTGCTACTCTCTGTATATTCTCAACCATAGTATGCAAAGATAATAATTTGCGAAATGTCTGCGGATGTTTTGATTTGATAAATAAGGTCTGTCTTGTGCTCCATTTGAAGATAGGGCTAAAAAGATCTAGGAAAAACTATCCCCTTGAGGGTATTATAGGGGTGTAATGCCAGTGACGAATTTATCGATCAAAAAACCAACACCTATCTTGCTCCTCCTAATGCAGGGTCGTTTTGTTCTAGCAAATTCTCTCCTTGAGGACAAGTGAGTTCGAAACTTGCGAGCGAAGCTCGAAGAGGGGTGTTGGCATTTAGCATAAGCTTTTTGCTACCGGTTTTACACCCCTGTAGTCCCCTCTAGGGGACAGTTTCCGGTAAAACTTAACAGAATTAATCTTTGAAGGGGCAGGGGGATGATAAACCACAGTCGGTAAATGTTTCAAATTAAAATCCTAATTTGCTTTACCGACGCAAAACGGTCGTTTACCGACTTCTGTCCGGGGGTAGCCTAATAGCCATTGAGTTGTGCCAAGCCATCCTATACCTTTGGTACAGATCTTAAAACTAAAGCGAAATAAAGCCATGAAAAATCAAGATTATAAAAGCGGCGGTTCCGGCAAAATGGCCGGTACTTTTCTACTTCTAGTGGGCCTACTATTATTGGTCGCAAAACTGAATATTATGTTCTTTCCGCCGGGCTTCTTCTCGTGGCCAATGCTCCTGATCGCGCTGGGTATATTCTTGGGTATTAAAAACTCTTTCCGGAAGCCGGGTTGGCTGGTGTTAGTAGTGATAGGCGTCTTTTTCATGCTTGACTACTATTATATTGACAATATCAGTCTTAAGCGTTTTTTCTGGCCTGCACTTATTATTAGCTTAGGTGTATGGCTAATGGTGCGACCTAAAAAGCGCAACCCTTGGGAAAACCAAGTTGGTTCAGGCACTAACCCTCGGCCAGAAGAAACCCCCGGCTACTACACCGATCCTGTGAATGGCGCCTACCCCGGCGGCTATACCGACTACACCGGCAATGAAACCTATACCTCCAGTGGCTATGACGGAGCTCAGGGCTACACGGCAGGTGGACCTGAAGACCACATCGACAGCACAGCGGTGCTCGGCGGCATAAAAAAAAACATCGTCTCTAAGAACTTCAAGGGAGGCGAAGTGGTGAGTGTCTTCGGGGGCACCGAGCTCAACCTGATGCATGCCGACATTCAGCACCCAATTGTGCTGGAGGCAACCCAGATCTTTGGGGGCACCACTCTGATCGTGCCGCCGCACTGGCAGATCAAGTCCGATGAAATGGTGGCCATTCTGGGCGGTATCGACGACAAGCGCCCTAGTTTGCCACAGGGATACGACCCGAACAAGGTGCTGATCCTAAAAGGTACTACCCTTTTTGGCGGCCTAAGCATTAAGAGCTACTAATGGAGGGGGTGGCGTCACAGGTACGCTTGGGGCTGCTATACCTCGGCTGGGCTTTGCTCTGGTCCTTGGTACAGGCACTGGTACTGTGGCCGACGGGCTTCGGGTGGCGCATCACTGTAACGGATGCTTTGCTTACCAATTTGGTTCTGGCCATTGGTGGCTATGCCATGGGCACGGGTCTGCGCTACTACCAACCTAGCTTACGGCAGGCAGGCTACCTGTTGGGCTGGAGCCTCGGGCTGGCAGGTATAAGCGCCACCATCTTCTACTGGAGCGCCCATACCCTGTTCGAAAGTAATGCGCCTTACCTGAGTTTCGTGAACAGTACCCTAGCCGTTCGGGTGGCTTTTAACTGGCTGATGCTGCTGTTGATGCTCCTCCTGACGTGGCTCTGGTTCTATACCCGTGAGCTGCAGGAGGCCGAGAAGCGCAAAGCCGCCACCGAAAAGCTGGCCCGCGAAGCCGAGCTCTACAACCTGCGCCAGCAACTGCAGCCGCACTTTTTGTTCAACAGCCTCAACTCCATCAGCGCATTGGCGGTGAGCAGGCCCGAACAGGCCCGCACGATGGTACAACAGCTTTCGGATTTTCTGCGCGGCACCCTGCGCAAGGACAACAACCAACTGGTGCCGCTAGGTGAGGAACTGAAGCAACTGCAGCTTTACCTTGACATTGAGAAGGTGCGCTTCGGGCACAGGCTGCAGGTAGAGGTAGAGGCCACAGAGGAGAGCCAAAACATGAAGCTGCCTGTTTTGTTGCTGCAGCCGGTCGTGGAGAACGCCATCAAGTTTGGGCTCTACGATACAGTAGGGGAGACGGCCATCAAAGTAAAAGCCACTGCCGCTGACGGCTACCTGACCATCACCACTCAAAACCCTTACGACCCCGCCACGAGCCAGCCCCGCAAAGGCACCGGCTTCGGGCTCGACTCGATTCAGCGCAGGCTATACCTGCTCTATGCCAGACAGGATCTGCTGCGCACCTCACAACAAGACCATCAGTTCACTACCACCATCCAGATACCCCAGCACTATGAAAAAATGCCTGATAATAGATGATGAGCCACTGGCCCGCAGCATTGTGGCCGAGTACCTGCAAGCATACCCCGAACTGGAGGTGGTGCAGGAGTGCGGCGACGGTTTCGAGGGCGTAAAGGCCATCATGCAGCACCAGCCCGACTTGATCTTCCTCGACATCCAGATGCCCAAGATCAATGGCTTCGAGATGCTGGAGCTGGTGGAACAGGCGCCCGGCGTTATCTTCACCACCGCATTCGACGAGTATGCTATCAAAGCTTTTGAGGCCAATGCCGTGGATTATTTGCTCAAGCCCTTCAGCAAGGAGCGCTTTGATGCGGCCATACGCAAGTGGTTGCAGAGCCAGACAGTGGCAAAGGCTATACCTGCAAGCGCCGCGCTGGACGAAGCTACTGGCAAACAACCTGAAGAGCAGCACCGCATTGTGGTGAGGGCAGGCAACAACATCCGGATTATACCTGTAGGAGATGTGCTATACCTAGAAGCCTACGATGACTATGTGAAGATCCATACCCGAGACGGCGTGTTCCTAAAGAAGAAAACCATGGGCTATTATGAAAAAGCACTGGATCCAAAGCAGTTCGTGCGGGTGCATCGCTCATATATAATGGCCCTGTCGCAGCTCACGCGCATTGAGCCCTTTGAGAAAGACAGCCATGTGGCCCTGCTGCGCAACGGCGAGCGCATTCCTCTGAGCAAGAGCGGCTATACCCGCTTGCGAGGTGTGCTGGGCATTTGATCGCTTATCCCTATGTAAATATTTGAATTTATCTGATTATGGATATGGTTTTAGCTGTTTGAAGTCAAAATGCAAGCGTCTGAATCAGCTTTTGCCCTGTTCGTCTAATTTGTTTTTCTCCCTTACAAAAACCTGTCAAATTTGCCACACTTGAGGCAGATTTTAACTCGCCCTGAAAGTCTGAACATTTACTAAATAATTCTGTTAAACACTTGCGGAAACTTTCGGGATAAAAAACGTTTCCGTAGTTTTGCCCCGGAATTATGAAAATGGAAACGACAGTACAACCATCGGTAAAAGACAGGATCGCAGCAGAGGCATTTAAGCTTTTCTGTCGCCGTGGCATCAAGGGTTCCTCTATGGACGACATTGCCCAGCACCTTTCCATGTCGAAGAAGACCATTTACAAGTGGTTCAGCAACAAAGACGAGATTGTGTTTTGGGCGATCAACTCTTACCTGACCTCAGTGGATGCGGACTGTGAGCGATGCAAGCAAGAGGCGCCCAATGCCATCGAAGAGCTTTTCGCGATCATGAAGACCACGCGCCGGGTCTTCGCCAGCATTCACCCCGGCATTTTCTACGACCTGCAGAAGTACCATGCCAATGCTTGGCAAAAGTGGCAGGAGTACAAGAGCCATGACTTCCTTCACCGGATAAAGGATAACCTCGAGCGTGGCATCTCTGAAGGCCTGTTCCGTCAAGACCTAGACGTAGAGGTGATCGCCCGCCTTCGCCTTGCCCAAATCGAGGTGCCTTTTGATGAAACCCTTTTCCCGCGCTTCCAATTTGAGTTGCTGCATGTGCAGACGGCCAGCCTCGAGTACTTTATGCTCGGGATTGCCACGCTCAAAGGACACAAGATGATCAACGACTACAAGCAAATTACTGAAGAAGAATAATCGTTCACACCTCTCCAATTATGAAAAAACACATCAGCCTGTTACTGGCACTGTTTGTCTTGCTAAGCCCTTTAGAGGTGCTGTCGCAAGGGTCGCCGCAGGCATTTAGTCTGCAACAGAGTATAGAGTATGCCCTGCAGAACCGTGCCAACCTAAAAATGGCCCGCAACCAACAAGACATTGACAAAGCCAAAGTAGGGGAGATCCGGGCGATGGGCTTACCCCAGATTAATGCAGCCGCCGACTTGGGCAAGAACGTTATTCAGCAGAAGAGCTTCCTGCCGGCTGAGTTTTTTCAGGATCCGGACGACCCAAACTCGCCGGAGCCGGGCACCTTCGTGCCCGTGGTGTTTACGCCGCAGTATACCGGTAACGCCGCGATCACAGCCAGCCAGCTCTTGTTCGACGGCTCCTACCTGATCGGCCTGAAGGCAGCTAAGACCTATACCGAACTGTCCAAAAAAGGAACGGTGCAAACTGAGATAGAAGTAGTTGAGCAGGTGACAAAAGCCTATTACAGTGTGCTAGTTAGCCGGGAGCGCATGGAGCTCCTCAACCAGAACCTCTACCGCCTCGACACACTCTTGAAGCAAACGCAAGTGATGTTCGACAATGGCGTGGCCGAAAAACTGGATGTGGACCGTCTGCGGGTGACTTACAACAACCTGAAAGTAGAAAAGCAGAAGACCGAGCGCTTGCTCATTTTGGGCGAAGACCTGCTCAAGTTCCAGATGGGTATGCCGCAGAAAGAAGAGTTGATCTTGACAGACAGCCTGAGCGAAGTGCAGGTGGATATGGCCAAGACGGATCGCAACGGCTTTAACTACAGCAACCGCATCGAATACTCCATGCTTGAAACGCAGCGCGACCTTGCCATGCTGAACCTGCGAAACATCCGCTCCGGTTACCTGCCGAAACTATTTTTGAATGGTCGTTACGGCTATTTGGCCGCCAACAATGACTTTAGCGAGATGACCCGTAGTCGCAACTGGCTCGACTTTGCCTATGTGGGGCTAGGTCTGCAGGTACCGATCTTCGACGGCCTGCGCAAGCACTACCAAGTACAGCAGTCCCGCCTGACGCTCGAAAACACCAAACTTGGTTTTGAGAATCTGGAGCAGGGTATAGATCTGGAACTGGAGCAGGCCTCTACTGACCTGACCAACTCACTCGACGTGCTGGCATCGCAGCGCGAGAATCTAGAACTGGCCGAAGAGATTTCCCGCGTTGCCAAGATCAAGTTTCAGGAGGGTGTGGGCTCTAACTTAGAGGTTGTGACCGCCGAAACGGACCTGCGCCAAGCACAGACCAACTACTACGCCGCCATGTACGACGCACTCATCGCGAAAGTGAACCTCGACAAAGCCACCGGCACCCTATTGACAAAATAAAACACCCGAAAAAGATTTACGCACGACTTATTATGAAGAAGATATTTGGAGTTTCATCGCTGGCCCTGTTCCTAAGCCTTGCCGCCTGCAACCAAGGCAACGACAAAGAGGCGCAACTGGCTGACCTGAAGAAGCAGCAGACCGAGCTACAGGAGCAAATCGCACAACTGGAAGCGGAGCTAAAGGCAGAGGGAAAGGGTGGTCCGGTTGAGAAGAAGACTGTGCCGGTAACCGTGGCGCAGGTGCAGCAGGACACGTTCCGTCACTACTTAGAAGTGCAGGGCCGTGTGGACTTCGACCAAAACGTGCTGGTAAGCGCCAAAGTACCGGGTGTGCTGACAAGCATGCGCGTGAAGCGCGGCGACAAAGTAACGAAAGGCCAGACCATGGCGACAATAGACGCGCAGGTGCTGGAGCAGAACATTGCCGAGGTACGCACCCGTATGGAGTTGGCTAATGTAGCTTACGAGCGCCAGAAAAACCTCTGGGACCAGAAGATCGGCACGGAGATGCAGTTCCTGACAGCCAAAAATAACAAAGAGGCTTTGGAGCGTAACCTCGCCACCCTGCAGCAGCAGCGCGACCAGTACAATATAAAGGCGCCTGTGAGCGGCGTGGTAGACAACGTGATCCCGAATGCCGGAGAGGCCGTGGCGCCGGGCGTGGGCATCATCCGGGTGGTGAACACCAATGGCACTAAGATCGTGGCGGAGGTTTCGGAAGCTTACTTGGCAAAAATCAGCAAAGGCGACGAGGCCCGTGTGCGCTTCCCTGACCTGAATGAGGAAATAACAGCCACTGTGGATGTGGTGAGCCGCTTTATCAACCCAAGCAGCCGCACGTTTATGGTCGAGCTCCGTCCGAAAAACGTGAACGTTGAGCTCCGTCCGAACTTGGTGGCGGTGGTGCGCATACAGGACTATCGCAAAGAAGACGCCATCACTATACCTGTCAACTTGGTGCAGCGCGACGAAAATTCGCAATATGTGTACGTGGCCCAAAAACAGGGCGAGCGCTATGTGGCTACCCGCAAAGAGGTGGAGACTGGTGTGAACTACCAAGGTCAGGTAGAGGTGCTGAAAGGCCTAACAGCGCAGGATTACATCATTACAGCAGGATACCAGAGTGTGAACGAGGGGCAGCCGGTTGTTTTCAACCAAGAAAGTATCGCGCAGCAATAATCTTTTAAGCAGCAGAATATGAAATATTTCAAGCCGACCAATTGGTCCATTGATAATAGGACGAGTATCTACATCATTACCCTGATCATCACGGTATGGGGTATATTCTCGTACATCACGCTTCAAAAAGAGAACTTCCCCGACATCGTCATCCCGACGGTGTTTGTGGGCACGGTATACCCGGGCACCTCGCCCTCCGATATCGAGAACTTGGTTACACGCCCCATCGAGAAGCAGTTGAAGGCTATTTCTGGGGTGAAGGAGGTAACATCCAACTCCATTCAGGACTTCTCCATGATCACGGTGGAGTTCAACACCGACGTGGATGTGGTGGAGGCGAAGCAGTTGGTGAAGGACGCTGTGGACAAAGCCCGTACCGATCTGCCAACTGACCTCGACCAAGACCCGGACGTGCAGGAGGTGAACTTCTCCGAGTTCCCGATCATGTACCTCAACGTGTCGGGCAACTACAGCCTCGACCGCCTTAAAAATTACGCCGAAGACATACAGGACCGCATTGAATCGCAGCCCGAGATTACCCGCGTGGATATGGTGGGTGCCCTCGACAAGGAAGTGCAGGTGGACGTGGACCTGTATAAGATGCAGGTGGCGCAGGTAACTTTTGCAGACATTAGTCGTGCCATTGCATCTGAAAACGTAACGGTGTCAGGCGGCAATATTTCGGTAGGCGAAACAAAACGCTCGGTGCGTGTGGTTGGGCAGTATACTGACCCAAACAAGATCGGCGACATTGTGGTAAAATCGCTGACGGGCGCTAACATACAGCTAAAAGAAATTGCTGAGGTAAGAGAAGGTTTTGAAGAGCAGGAAAGCTTTGCCCGTCTGGACAATTCCCCGGTTATCACGCTCAACGTGATCAAGCGTAGTGGAGAGAACCTGATACAGGCCTCAGACAACATCCACGAGATGGTAGAGGAAATGCAGGCCTCCGTGCTACCAGCCGACCTCAAAATTACCATCACAGGCGACCAGTCCACTCAGACGCGCCATACCCTGAACGACCTGATCAACACGATTATCATCGGTTTTGTGCTGGTGACCCTGATCCTGATGTTCTTCATGGGTACGACTAACGCCATTTTTGTGGGCTTGTCGGTGCCGATCTCCATGTTCATCGCCTTTATGCTGATGCCGGTGCTGGGTTTCTCACTCAATATGATCGTACTCTTCTCGTTCCTATTGGCTTTGGGTATCGTGGTGGACGATGCCATTGTGGTGATCGAGAACACGCACCGTATCCTGCACCAGTCCAACTTAGGAGTATTCAAATCGGCTAAACTGGCAGCCGGTGAGGTTTTTGTGCCTGTGTTGGCCGGTACGCTTACCACGGTGGCGCCCTTCCTGCCGCTGGCCTTCTGGCCGGGCATTGTGGGCAAGTTTATGTTCTACCTACCGATCACGCTCATCGTAACGCTAATGGCATCATTGCTGGTGGCCTTTATCATAAACCCGGTATTTGCGGTTTCTTTCATGAAGAAAGAGCATGAGCAGGAGGCAGATATCGCGCCGCGTGCCCGCCGTAACTTCTGGTTGCTGATAGGTGGTGCTGCGCTGGTAGCAGTAGTAGGTTACATGGCTGGTTGGTACGGCACAGCGAACTTGATCATGCTGGCTGTGGTGCTGGTGCTGCTCAACCGTTTTGTGTTCCGCCCGATGATTCATGGTTTCCAGAACACGACCCTACCGCGTTTTATGCGGGGCTATGAGCGCCTTTTGCGCTGGACATTGGTTGGATTCAGACCTGTTTTCGTGTTTGTAGGAGTAATTTTGTTACTGATTTTTTCGGTCGTGATAACAGTTCTGTTTCCGCCTAAAGTAGAATTTTTCCCTAGTTCCGATCCGAACTTTGTGTATACCTACATCAGTATGCCGGTCGGTACCGATCAGCTTGTGACTGACTCGGTTACGAAGGAGGTGGAGAAGCGCATCTATCAGGTAATCGGCGATGAGAACACTGATGTGGAATCGGTTATTTCCAATGTCGCCATTGGTGCCGGCGACCAAAACGACCGCAGTGTGACCGCACAATCTCACTTAGGGAAGGTTACCGTAGCCTTTGTTGAGTATCAATACCGGTCTGGCGAGCGCAGCACGCAGGAGTACATGAACGAAATACGCGATGTGGTGCGCGGTATACCGGGCGCCAACATCACGGTTGACAAAGAGCAGAATGGTCCGCCGGTGGGCAAGCCGATCAGCATTGAGATAGCCGGCGAAGACTTTGAACAACTGGTGGCGCTTTCGAAGCAAGTACAGACTTACATAGAGCAGCAGCAGATTGGCGGTATAGAAGAACTCCGCAGCGACTTGGAAGACAGCAAGCCGGAGATCATCATCAACATCGATCGGGAGCGCGCTAACCGCGAAGGCATCAGCACCGGACAGATAGGTATGGAAATGCGCACGGCCATCTTCGGCGACGAAGCCTCCAAGTTCAAACTCGACGAAGAGGAGTACCCCATACAGGTGCGCTACGCAGAGCCTTACCGCGAAAATATTGATGCCTTGATGGGTATGCGCATCACCTATCGTGACATGAATAGCGGACAGGTGCGCCAGATCCCGCTCTCGTCGCTGGCGAGCATTGAGTACGGTACCTCATACGGTGGTATCAAGCGCAAGGACCTGAAGCGGGTGGTAACGCTAGAGTCGAACGTGCTGGATGGGTATAACACAAACGAAGTGGTGCAGAGCATCGGAAGCGCGCTGCAGAATTTCGAAACGCCGGAAGGCTTTGAGATCAGCATGGGTGGAGAGCAGGAGGAGCAGGAAGAAACAGCCAACTTCCTGATGATCGCACTGGTGGCGGCCTTCCTGATCATCTTCTTGGTGCTGGTGACGCAGTTTAACTCCATCTCGAAGCCGTTCATCATTCTGTCGGAGGTGCTGTTCAGTATCATCGGCGTGTTGTTGGGCTTCTCCATCTTCGGAATGGACGTGTCGGTGGTAATGACCGGTGTGGGTATTGTGGCGCTGGCAGGTATTGTGGTGAAAAACGGTATCCTGATCGTGGAATTCACTGACATGCTGATAGAAGAAGGCCGCGACCTGAAAGAGGCGATCGTGGAAGCAGGCAAGACGCGTCTGAACCCGGTATTGCTAACGGCGACAGCAACTATACTAGGCCTGATACCGCTGGCGTTAGGTATAAACCTGAACTTTTACACCCTGTTCACGGAGTTCAAAGCGAACTTCTTTATGGGGGGTGATAGTGCCGCTTTCTGGGGGCCGCTGGCATGGACCATCATTTTTGGCCTGGGTTTTGCCACCATCATTACACTCTTGATTGTGCCGGTGATGTACCTGCTCAATGAAAGAATCAGAGCCAAAGTAAAAGGAGAGAGAAAGCCCGCAGGAGGCGTGAAAATTATACCTCAGGAAGAAACTGAGGTGCCTGTAAATGGAAAAGTAGTGAGAGAATACACCCTATAAATATATGATTGCAACAGCTGATAAGGCTATTGAGCGCGAGGTTATCCGCATCATTAGCAAAACCAAAGAGATAAGACCGGCCCGCCTGCAAGCCAACGCGAGGCTGGAGAAAGATTTCGGTTTCGACACAGTGGATGTAGTGGATATAATCTTGGAGTTGGAGAAAAACTTCCAGATCACTATTCCGGATGAGGTGCCGATCAATACCGTGGGCGATTTTGTGGACTTTGTAGCGTCGCATGCGGTGCGCGAAGCCAGCTGATAGTGTTTGTAAAACGCATAAAAATGAAAGCGGCCGGGGTTTATACCTCGGCCGCTTTTTTATTTCTTATTTACGTATGCGGTGTGAGCGATGGCGCTTGTGGCGCATGTTATTGTCAGTAAGTTTTCAGTGGTAGTAAGCGTTCTGTCGATAGGCAGTTTCTGTTAGTAAATGGAGATACGGTAAGCTTTCAGTTTCTTGTCCAGCATTTTGGAGTTCGGACAAACTTTGTCGAGCAGCGACCAGAATCCCGGTCCGTGGTTCTTCTCGATGGTGTGGGCCAACTCATGCAGGATCACGTAGTCGCAGAGCGAGTCGGGCAGGCGCATGAGGTGCAGGTTCAGGTTGATGTTGTTGGTGTGTGAACAGCTGCCCCAACGCGACTTTGCATTTTTGATAAACACGTTCTGGTAGTCGAAACCAAACTTATCGGCAAAATACTTCACGCGCTCCGGAAGATATGTCTTGGCTTCTTTGCGGTAGGCCTCTTCAATGGATTTGCGAATGAACTTCTGCACGTCGCTGTCGCGCACCTCTTTGTAGGCCGGATAGAACACGTTGATATAACCGTTCTCGATCACGCAGCGCATAGTGTACTGGGCATGGGTGAGCAGGCGCAAGGTATGGCTGCGCGTTTTGAAGTCGGTGTTGCCATCGTACATGGTCACACGGGCTTCCTGTTGCTTCATGCGTGCCTGATGCTCCTTTATCCAGTCGCTTTTGGTATAAATAAGCTGTTCTGCCTTTTCGAAGCTGATATGCGGCGGCACCGCTACACGTATACCTTTGATCGGGCGCACACTGATGCTCAGGCGCTTGGCCTTGTCGCTTCGTTCGATCAGAACCTTCCCGATTCCGTCGATGTGAAGATTAACGGATGTTAGTCGTAGAAATGATGAAGACACCTTGGCTAAAAGTTAAAATACAAAATCATCTGTCCAAATATAGAAAATAAATTCCTTAAGAAACTAATAGTGAGGCGGCTTTTGTCTGATTTTTTTAAAATTTCTGTATTTAAATAGTACTATATTGTGCAGATGTTATGTGTTTTTTTAAGCTATGTTATGCAGTTTATAAAGCCGTTTTAAGACCATTTGCAGGAGGTTCCTAAAAGCAAAAAAGCTACCCGGAGGGTAGCTTTTCTTATATTCTTTGCTGTTGTTAGGTTTAGCGGATGTTGCCGCCTTCCGGTATGTCGTCGTGCGGGTCTTTTGGTACGCGGCTACTGTCGGTGGTGGAGGAGCGCACAATAGGCTCATGGTGACCTGTCTCCTCTGCGCCGTGCCCCTGCGAAGCATGTGCCGTGCCTTCATGGTGAACATCGGTGGTGCCGGCAGGCTGGTCGCTGTATTTCGGCGTACCGAAGGAACTGTCGGCGTGGTGCGGCTCCATCATGTGTACCGGCTTCTGGTTTGCCTGACGTTCGGTGTCCCACTCTTTGAAGCGGTCGAGCTCAGACGTGATGCTCGACATGAACCAAGCCAACAGAGCAGCATCATCCAACAGACCGATCACAGGTATAAAGTCCGGAATCAGGTCGATCGGCATTAAGAAGTATAGGATAACGGCAATGCCGCCCACAAGGGTCGTGTTCGGTATACCTTTGTACTCGCCGTTTACGGCCGCCTTGATCATTTGCGAAAGTACTTGGAAGCTCTCCCATACTTCGGCGGCTATGGTGCCGAGGCTTTTCTTGGCGGTGGCTTTCTTAAACGCATCGTTCAGAAGTTTCACCACCTGCGAAGGGTGCTCTAAATATTTCTCGGCCTTCTTGAGTATGTTTTTAAAGAGCGGGCTTTGGGAAATGGTTTTCCCGTCCGGACGCTGTTGTTGCTGGTTTTCAGTATTCTGCTCTGTCATAGGGTGTGTATGTGCTTTAGGTATCGGCTTGCTGAGAGTGCCCGCCAAACCGGGCGCAAGTTGCTCAACTCCGAACAACCTTCCTATACCTTGTCGCAAGTAATTTTGTTATATATAGTAAACGAAAAAACGGGCGCATATGCTGCAACCCGTTCTCCAAATATGTTTCGAAGGTATGGTTTTAGTCCACGCGGCCGGCCGCATAGTAGTAGTTGCGGTAGTAAGGCTCTTTCAAAGAACTAACCATTACGCCGCCGCTTGTGGCAGAGTGAATAAACTTGTTGTCTTTGAGGTAGATGCCCACATGGAAGATCGGCTGTTTAGGACCGCGGCGGAAGAACACCAGATCGCCAGTGCGCACACTGTCTTTGCGGATGCGGGTAACATCGTCAAACATAGAACGGGAGCTGCGGCTCAGGTCAACACCATACACGTCGCTGTAAATGCGGGTTACGAAGCCAGAGCAGTCAGTTCCTCTTTTAGAACTACTGCCATAGCTGTATGGTGTGCCTAGCCACTTGGTTACGGTTTCGAGCAGGTCCTTGTCTTCGCTGTAGTCGAGCTTAAGGCCCAACTTGCGGGAGTAGCGCTTGTAAAACGAGGAATCGATGGGTTCGCTGAGGTCCAGCGGCACCGAGAGCTCCAGCGCCTTGGCAATGTCTTCGCCTGTCTGCACCGGGTAAAGCAAAAGACCGGCTGTTTCTGTTTCGGCCGGTTGCGACTCAGGCGTTTCTACTTCGTAGAAGAAAGAAAGAGCGATGGATATAAAGGCCAGTACGCTCAGTATGATTGTTTTTGTCATAGGGTTTAGCATGTTCTACTACCACCGAAGTGGTAAACTTTGTCACCTTATGGTTGTAGAGGGGTATGGGTTTTGTCGTGCATTTTATACCCTGCAACCTGTTTGGCAAGTATAAAACTGCCGAACGAAGTGACAAAAATAGCTACAATTTTCTTAACTGGCAATATAGTAAATTGCTGATGCTCACGGAGAACGGGGGTAGGTTCACTTTTAAGCAAGGTATATTCACCCGATTGTGAGCTTTGGAACGTAACCCTTACAGCTCATTACTCAGGGATAAGCATTACAAAAAATGGAGTATAAGATTGTTGAGAATTCGCCTTTCGCCCGCATTGCCCGCATGGTGCTCAAGAGCAGCAATGTGGCCATGGTACTGGGCAAGACGATCCACCTGAGCGGTGTGCGACGAGAGTCTTTTCTACGCGACAAAGGCTGGGTGGCGCACGAACTGTGTCACATCCGGCAGTTTCAGGAGCACGGCTATGTACGCTTTCTGTGGCTATACCTGCGGGAGTCGATGCGGGTGGGCTACTACAACAACAAGTATGAGGTGGAGGCCCGTATTGCCGGCCTGAAAGGGGAGATGCACATACCTGTGGCCCAAAAAGCGGACAGCTCGATCAAACCGACCGAGCTGCCCTTACCTATTGATGTCAGAAAAGAAAGTTAGAACTTATGCTTCGCGCCATTTAATAGTGCAACCGATCGCCTTCGTGTTTGGCTGGCTTACTGCTTTGCCCGCTACCAACTCGTCGAGGGCAGCTTCGGCGTACTTCTTCTGTACCTTCTCCGGCTCGCGTGAGTTGTCGTCTATCGTGCCAATGTAGGCTACCTTAAAGCTGCCGTCCTTTTGCTTCTGCACCACATACAGGTGCGGCGTGCGGGTGGCACCGTAGGCTCTGGTTATTTCCTGTGTCTCGTCATACACATAAGGGAAAGGGAAATTTTTCTCCTTCGCACGTACCTGCATGTCTTTATAAGAATCCTTTGGCGACACCTTCACGTCGTTCGGATTGATGGCAATGATCGGGTAGCCCTGTGGCGCATACTTGTTGTGCAGCTCGATCAGGCGGTCTTCGTAGGCCACTGAGTAAGGACAAGTGTTGCAGGTAAAGGTTACGATAAAACCTTTGGCGTCCTTGTAGTCAGCCATGGAAATCATCTTGCCATCCACGTTTTTCAGCGTAAAGTCGCGGGCCGTATCACCGACTTGGTAGCCGGGGTTATCAATGGCAGGCATGGCTGCCATCAGCACGCCCACCAACAGCAGGCAGGCCATGTAAAGAAACGGTATTCGGTTATTCTTCATAGTAATAGGTTATGGTTTATACTTGGTGATCAGTTCCTGTAATTCCTGTTCGGAGATTTCGCGCTCTATAAACTCGTACTGCCCGCGCTTGTTATTAAAGAACATGGTGGCAGGTATAGCGCCCGACCACTTCGGCTCGATGCGGTCTATCCACGTGTTGCCGTCCGGCTCGTCGAGCAGGTATAGCCGCGACTGCAGGTTGCGCTTCTGCACAAAAGGCATCACGCGCTTCTCCATGTCCTGCACCGCATCCATGCTCACGAGAATCACCCGCACGGGCTGGTCTTTGTACTGGGCGTGAGCGGCCTCGAAATAAGGCATCTCTTTGATGCAGGGCTTGCACCACGTGGCCCAGAAGTTTACGACGTACAGTGTGTCGTGCGGTGACTGGCGCAGCTCTTGCAACTGGTCAAATTTGATGGTGCTTACCTCTTGGGCCAGCGTCGCCGTGCTGGTGAGCAAGCCAAGGGCTAAGAGTAAGATAAGTTGTCTCAGGTATATGGTCATAGATTTATAACGAAACGGGGAACAGTCCTATTGCGGTTGCTCCTTTCTAACAATTTGACTTCTAAATCGTTTTGAATAAACAACTATACGAATGTTAAACTATAAAAACGAACTTAGAATGGCGAATAAACTGGAAGGAAAAAAGATAGCGATAGTAGTAACAGATGGATTTGAGCAAGTAGAGCTCACTGAGCCGAAAAAAGCACTGGAAGAGGCTGGTGCCGAAACCCACATCATCGCCCTGAAAGAAGGGGAGGTGAAAGGCTGGAACCACACAGACTGGGGCGACAAGTTTAAAGTCGACAAAACCATCGGCAGCGTGAACGCCGACGATTACAACGGCCTTTTGCTGCCCGGCGGCGTAATGAGCCCTGACAAGCTGCGCGCCGACGAGAAGGTGGTGAGCTTCGTGAGCAGGTTCATGGAAAGTGGCAAACCGGTAGCCGCCATCTGCCACGGCCCTTGGACGCTGATAGAAACCGGCAAGCTGCAGGGCAAGAAAGTAACCAGCTACCACACCCTGAAGACCGACCTGAAAAATGCCGGCGCCGAGTGGGTGGATCAGGAAGTGGTGGTGGACAATGGCTTGGTGACGAGCCGCAACCCGGACGACATACCTGCCTTCAACAAAAAAATTATAGAGGAATTTGCCGAAGGCCGCCACGAGCCGCGCTAATCAAACATAAAATAAAAACCGCCATGCTGTACCTCACAAGGTATGGCACGGCGGTTTTTTTGTGGCTATACCTTAACCTTGCACCAGTCTGAGAAGCTCCTCACTTGGCCCCTCGAGCAACACGACCAAGGTAATGTCGAGCACTAGCAGAAACAGTGCCTGCAGCGTAATCGACTGGCCCCAGCCCAAATACTGTTCGGCTTTGGGAGAGCTCAAAGACAACTCTTTCAGGTAGGCCGCCAGCATCAGGAAAGCCAGATCGAGACCAATGCTCAGGTATAAAAGTTTGAGGTACCAGTAATGGAAATCGATGCTCTCGGCCAGTGTGCGGGCTGTGGGGTCTGTCGAAAGAAGGAAGTAAAGCGAACCGCCCGATATGATCATGTTTACAATGTTCCAGTAGATGTTCATCTGGAAAAAGTAACGCTTGTTTCGCGACGACTTGGTGAGTTTGATGCTACTGATCAGGATATTGATTAGCGCCCATGCACCGAGCGCCAGCATGCCAAACTTAAGCGTCTCTGCCTGTCGTAAGTTAAACGTTTCCGTGCCGCTGCCCTGCGCACTGGCCGAGAGGCAAAGCAGCAATAGAGGTAACAGGCAAAGGTATTTTCTCATAATATGCTCACAAATAGTTTGTGTAGGAACGTATTACGGGTGAGGTTTAGCATAAACAGGGATGAATAAATACAGGAACAGTACAATTGCTGTAACGCAAACATGGGGATAAGTGTTTGCCTTTTAGGTTATTGGCGCTGTGCCACTATGTCTAGTCCAATATTCACAGCCGGGCGAATCGTCTTATTACCCAATGATTCGTCGGCCCCATAGGTAAGTCGCCAGTGGGTGCGGTCGATGTTGAAATTGGCTTTGGCCCGCAGAAGCGAATCCTCGAGGGTGATCTTGGCAGGGAAACTGATGCTTTTGGTTATGCCTTTTATCGTCAGGTTGCCTGTTACCTTATGCGTTGGGTCCTTTATGCGCAGCTTTTTGGTATTCACGGCCGGTTCGGGTGCGTCCTGTCGCTCAGTGCTGTCGAAAGGAACGACAGAAGTGATCTGAAACGTGGCTGTCGGGTGCTGCTCCACATTAAAAAAATCCTCGGAGCGCAGGTGCTTTGTGAGTTTCGTGTTGCCCGCCTCGTCAATGGACTTGTCTTCTGAGCGCACGGTGGTCATGTCGAACACCGTCTTGCCGCCATGCGCCACGCCATTGTGCAGGGTAATTGTGCCTTCCTTTATCTCAATTATGCCGTTGTGCCGACCGGTAACTTTAGCGCCGATCCACGTCACGGTGCTTTTGGCAGTATCCACTTTATAGATCTGGTCAGGAATGCCCGGACTGAAGGCGCGTACGGCGGCCCCTATTTCGGCTTCATCGGTTTTTATAGTCGTATCGCAAGCCATACCGGTCAGCGCCAGCAAGGCCCAAAGCAGGGAGTAAAACGGATATTTCTTGTACGTATTCATAAGTATAGGCCATGTACCTGTCCGGTACACGCGTGGTATTCAGCACTATAAAATACGGGCCAATCAGGCAAAGGGCTGAAAAAGATCCAATGCCAGTAAGGCTAATGCATAAAAAAAGGGCCTGTATGAGGCCCTTTCTATGCTACAAGGTATTTGGTGCCAATGCCTTAAAACCCGACCCCAAGGTACACCTGAAACACGCCGTGCTTGATGTCCTGATTGATGCTCTGCCCCAGATTATTCTCTTTGCGCAAATCCTCCATGCCTAGGTTATAACGGGCGCCCAGCCTAAAAATACTTAGTCGCGCTTCGGCACCAGCCGCTACACCATAGGCAAAGGTGTTCAGTGGTTCTATGCTCACCTCCGTGTCATCTTCCTTGGCCGACATAAGAATGCCAATCTGCGGACCGAGGTGCACGCTCACATTTTCAGTGATATTAAATACAGCCAGAATAGGAACTTCGAGGTAATCGAAGCGGAAAGTGGAGTCGTTGCGCTCGATGCCTTTGCGAGAATACAATGCCTCGGGCTGAATGGAAAAGGTATTGCCCAGTGAGAACTGGGTATAGACGCCGGCATGAAAGGTGGTCAGACCGCTAAAGTCGCCTAGTATATCTTTGTCGCTGCCACGCAGGGTAGCAAAGTTCACACCGCCTTTTATGCCAAATCCAGAGTTAGAGCCTGTGCCGCTAAACAGGTTGTGGTTCTGCTGACCCGCAGACGGACCAGATGCGTCTGATTGAGCATAGGCGCTCCACGTAAGAAAGAGTGATAATAAAATGAGTATCGATTTTTTCATGGTTTTATTTTGTCGAGTTAATAAGGCTAACTAGTTTTTTAGCCACTTCTGATTAAGTTTCTATATATCGGTTTTCATATAGAAATGTTGCATAAACTTCTCAGAGGCCTAGCTTAGTAACATCTGTAAGTTTTTTCTGGTGCAAGCGTGCCTCAAATGTTAACTTGAAAACAGGACTGGTTAAGTAGCGCTTTGTGATGGTGGCCATCTTGTGGTAAAAGAAAACAATGAAAATGCCTGATTTGCTCTTATGAAAGAGGCAGGTAAACATTTGCCTCATTTTTGCATTTTAGAGCGTGCCATTATGAAATTGTGAACAAATTTACCTGAAATTAACAGGGAGTTAACAGCAAATGGTGGATAATTCACACCAATCAACATAGTTATCCACATTTATCCACATCCAAAATGGGGGAAAGCTTACTGGAATATAGGGTTACATGAATTTATGCACCATTGTGCAAAGACCGTTTTACATAATGTTGTCTTTTGATAATTGCACTGAAAATCAGGTATAAATAGTGTAAACATAGGGTCTGCAGGTGGAGGGGAGTAGACCAAGACAGGAGTTTGTAAGGCAGTCTTTTTGAGGGTGAAATCTTGCCGTGGATAAACCAGACTAGGTGTATAAGTGTTAATTTTGCACTATGCTTAAAATTGCTTGGTCCGAGATATTTGCCCACTCCCTGCCCGAAGGCCACCGCTTCCCGATGGCCAAGTACGATCTGTTACCAGAGCAATTACTCTACGAGGGCACTATTACCCAAGACAACCTGTTCGCCCCCGAGCCACTCGAAGAGCAATACATCCTCGACACCCACGACGCCATCTATTGGCACCGTCTGCGCCAACTAGAACTTAGCCCGTCAGAAATCCGAAAAACAGGTTTTCCGCTGTCTAAGGAGCTGGTGCAGCGGGAGATCGTGATCATGAACGGTACGCTGCAGGCTTCGCTGTTTGCGCTGGAGTATGGCATCGGAATGAACATAGCCGGGGGTACGCACCACGCCTTTACGGACAGGGGAGAGGGCTTCTGTTTACTCAATGACATCGCTATCGCGGCCAATCACCTGCTCAAGTACAAGGGCATTAAAAAGGTGCTGGTCGTAGATCTGGATGTGCACCAAGGCAATGGCACAGCACAGATTTTCCAGCATGAGCCACGGGTTTTTACTTTCAGCATGCATGGCGGGCATAATTACCCATTCCACAAAGAAAAATCCGATCTGGATGTGCCATTGGCTGAGGGTACGGACGATAAGACTTATTTGAAACTGCTCGGGGAACATTTGCCGCGGCTGATGGACGAACAGGAGCCAGAGTTCGTGTTCTTTCAGTCGGGGGTGGATGTGCTGGCAACTGACAAGCTGGGGAAACTGGGGATGAGCATAGCCGGCTGCAAAGAGCGCGACCGCATGGTGCTGGATGCCTGCGCACGCAACCGTATACCTGTCACGGTGAGCATGGGCGGAGGCTACTCCAAACAGATTGCGCACATCGTGGAGGCGCACGCCAATACCTTCAGGCTGGCGCAGCAACTCTTCTTTTAGCCTGTGGTTAAGGTCGGGACTTCAGCTTATCGTCTTCGCTTTTGCCCCTCGCACCCGGCAGCAGCAGCTTGAGCACAATATAGATGATCGGGGCCAGAACGAGCACCAGTATCACGAAAAGGGCCACTTTTAGCACTTTAATGAAAATAGAAATGATAAGCGCTGAAAGGATAATGGAAACCGTAAAGAGAATCCAGAAATTAAGCGTGCTTTTGTTCATGTCATCGGGTTTATGTTCAGGGCTTTTGGCTATACCTGCCAAAAGCCAGCCATAACTAATCATACCCTGTTAAGATACTAATTGTTAGGCTTTTTTCAAAAGGAGCTGCCACCTAAAAGCCCACATCCAGCGCAGGCTATACCTGTCTATACCCGCCTCTTGCACCAACCGTTGTAATTCCTCTCTTCGGAAAGCCCGCCAGACGGAAAGCGGCGCATCGTTTTTAACAAGGTAGGAATCAGAGAAAAAGCGGGTGAGCAGTTTGATAGAATGATAGGCCAGCCAGTGGCGGTGCAGGTCGTTGATGATGACGGCCATACCTGCCTGCCGGTGCAACTGCCGAAACATGCTCACGAGCTGTTCGTCGGTGAAGTGGTGGCAGAACAGGCTGCAAACCACAATGTCGTATTGCTCTTGCTGAAATCGCTCCGAGAACACATCATGTTGCTTCAGCTTGATCTCAGGAAATCCGCCGCAGCGCTGCCTAGCGTACTGTACCATGAAATCGTTGGCGTCTATACCTGTGAGTTGCAGTTGAATGTTTTTGCGGCGGGCCCACTTGGCAATGTGCCGCAGTGTGTCGCCGCCTCCGCAGCCAATGTCGGCAATGTGCAGGGGCGGACCTGTATACCCAGCCAAGAGTTTTTCTAGTGCGTCGAGTACCACCTTATACCCGCCCAGCCATGTGTTGATTACTTCGAGCTCTTCGAGGTTGCGCCGCAGCTCATCCCCCGACAAACTGAGGTCATCCATCAGTTCGGGCTGGTTAGACCTTCGCTTCAGCATAGTGCACTTTCAGTAGCATCGATTCCAGTGTCAGGCCCGGGCCGAAAGCGAAGCTCAGCACTGGCTCGTTTTTTTCCTGTGTGGTCAGGCTCGCCATCAGGTCTTTGAGCACAAAGAGCACCGTGGCGGACGACATGTTGCCAAACTCGTGCAGCACCTTGTAGGCGAAACGATTGTCGTCGCGCGTCATACCCAGCTCCTGTTCTATCACCTCGAGTATGCGGCGCCCGCCGGGGTGTATGGCGAACAGTTTGATCTCCGAAACCGTGGTCCGAAGCCCTTGCAGCAAACGCTCGGTTAGTTGTTTGATGCCGTTTTTGATAAGGTCAGGCACGTAGGAGGAAAGCGTCATCTCAAAGCCCGTGTCACCGATGTGCCATGCCATTTCGCGCTTACCAGCCGGAGCCAGATCGCAGTGGAAAGACTGCAGTTCGAGGCTCACCTCCGGACAAGGCTGGCCCTGCATGAGCACTGCCGCCGCGCCGTCGCCAAATAGCGCATTCGACACCAAGTGGTCTTGCTCCGGATTCTTCTGGAAGTGGATGGTGCAGATCTCGGTGCACACCAGCATCACCCTTGCGCTCGGGTCGGCTTTGCAGATGGCGTCGGCCAGTTTGATGGCGTTGAAAGCCGCGTAGCATCCCATGAAATTGACAGCCGTACGCTGCACACAGGAGTTCAACTCGAGTCGCTCTACCAGCTCAATGTCGAGGCCCGGCGCATACATACCGGTACAGCTCACCGTGATTAGATGCGTGAGGTCCCGCAGCGTTACTTCACTCAGGTTTTCCAGACAGTTGCGCACGGCCTGTTCCGACAAGTCGAGGGCATGCTTGCGGTATACGTCCATGCGCTGTTGCACTGTAGGGAAGGGCTCGAGGTCGAGGGTGTTGGGGAAGAAGGTATAGTCGCCGTTCTGTCGGGTGAAGTCTTCGAGCACGCTGTAGCGCTGCCCTATACCTGACACGCGGTAAAGGGCCTTGAGTTTGCGGCTGTCCTGTGCATCCATCTGCAGCGCGGCGGCCATAAAGTCGGCCACCTGCATCTGCGGGATTTTGTTTGGCGGGTTAGCCGTGCCGATGCCGCATATATAGCTTTTCATAAGCTGGAGTGTGTAGCGTTTGTTTCATGTAAATCCTTTGCCTGCCTTGCTTTGCCACGACGGGTATAGCGACAACAGGCGGGGGTGCTGTAAGTTTAGCCTATCCCCGAAAAAAGATTCACCGGTACAGGTATGGAAATAAGTACGGATGCGGCCGTTTTAAGATATAAGCGATCAGAATGGCTTCCCGTGAGTCTGTCGCATAATCAGCCGCACGGCAGCCGGCATGTGCCGCAGCGTGCCCACCGCCACTTCCGATAACAAAGGGCTGCCGAACAAACGCTGCACCGTGCGGCCCACCTGTAGTCTCCGCTCAAACTGAGTTCTCCATGCGTGGGTATAGCCGGCTTCTAGGGCCTGTCGGTCGCGGCCGTTCTCAAAGTATACGAACACTTGCTCGGCGGCCAGCTTGCCCGCATGTATGGCCATCGCCATACCGTTGCCACAAAGGGGCGTGATCATACCGGCCGCATCGCCGCACATGAGCACATGGTTCTCCACGCAGGTTTTGGTGGCGAATGAGATTTCGTTGATGACCTCCGGCTGTTCGTACAGAAATTCCGCTTCTGAGAAAATGCGTCGCAGGTGTGAGTTCTTCTGCAGCACGGCTTGCTCCATGGCAGGTATGGTGCCGTGCCGGCGTAGGTTCTCGCGGGTGGTCAGGTAACAGAAACAGTAGCGGCCGTTTTCTATAGCCGAAATGCCGGCGTAACCGTCTTCAAAATTATGCAGCGCGATCAGGTCGGTGGGCATGTCGAGACGCAGGTGGTACTTCACCCCGATGTAAGGCGAACGCTTCGCAAAGAAGGAACGTTGGAGTTGCCGGTCGAGTGCGCTGCGCTTGCCAAAAGCCCCCAACGCCACCTCCGATTCCATGCTGTCGCCACTCGAGAGTTTTAGTACAAAACGGTTATTTGTAAACTGCACATCCTGCACCGTAGTATGTTGCCGCACCTGCACACCCCGCGATAGCGCAATCTGGTACAGGTGCTGGTCCAAGGCATAGCGACTCACGCCAAAACCCCCAAGGTCGAGCGGCGATTCGAGCGTGACTCCTTTTGGGGAGGTGAGCATAAAACGCGAGATGGTCGCTGGCTGGAGCGGCGCAGGGTCAGCTCCGATGGACTGCAGATAGGGGAGCACTTCGTTGGAAACATACTCCCCGCATACCCGGTGAAAGGGGTATGATTTTTTTTCGATGAGCGTTACAGACAGTCCTTTTCCGGCCAATGCGATGGCACTGGTCAGTCCGGCAAGGCCTCCCCCGATAACGGCTATCTCCATAAATGACAGGCTATATTTTTAAAGTACAAAAAAACTTTCTGATATTTGGTGAAAGCATTCCATTTTGGGTGTAAAATGCAAGAACAAATTATTGTTCAGGACGTTAACAATATGGAACAACTTTTGTATATAATACTAGGAACAAGACGCTAATTTTCAATATGAAACAATTTATACTTACCTTTTTTATCTGTATGGCCACCCTGATGGCACAAGGCCAAGTGCGCGAGCCTGCGGCGGCGCAGTCTGGGAGCAATATCAAGGCCTTAGAACAGCAGGATAAGGAGGTTGCTATTTACCCTAACCCCAACAACGGGGTTTTTACCATTTCGTTTACCAACATGGAGGCCAGTCAGGTAGAGCTGCGCATCATCAATGTGATTGGTAATGAAATCTATCATGAAGTACTGAGCCGCTCTGATATTCAGACAAGCAAGACGATTGACCTAACAAGGCTCGCCAAGGGATTGTATTACGTGAAGATTGAAGCTGATGGCTACAGCTCTGTGAGAAGAGTTGTGGTGAAGTAATCATATAGGCATTACACAAAAGGCCGCTCTGCAAACAGAGCGGCCTTTTGTGTTTTATACGGAGGTACTTTATTCCGGTAAAATGGCTTTGGACACGAAGCCGGTATAGGAGGCCGTGTCGCGCTGCACCCGGGCTTTTACAAAGATCACATCCGAAGTGTCGAGCACCTGAATGAGTTGGGCAGTATCAAAGTGCACAAGGCTGGTGGCCTGAAAGCTGGCCGTCTTATAAACTTCGCCACCGATTAGGGGTTTGGTAGCGAACATCACATCCGGCCCAAGCGGAGCCGGCGCACCTGTTTCGCTGGCCATGGTGGCCTCTGAGCCGTCGACCTCTATGCCGCTCCGCTCACTATTGCAAGCTGCAAGGCTGGCAAAGATCGCCAATAAGCTAATTGACAAGGTTGTTTTCATGGTATACAGGAGTGGCTTCAGCTCCAATATAGGTAATAAAATATAATTTCGAAAATATAGTGCTATAACGAAGTGGTTCAGTTTCTTATTATTACGGGAAGCCAATAGATAAGGGGGTGTTTAAAAAAGCCAATATAAACTTACATACTTTAAATCGTGGCCCTGTCAGGAATCGAACCTGAATCTAGAGTTTAGGAAACTCCTATTCTATCCATTGAACTACAGGGCCGGGTATTCAGGAATAACCACTGACAGGTACAGCCAGACTGGCACGCTTCACAAATTTAACTTAATTCCCCCTATTTACAAGTTTGAAGCCTCTGGGCTTGAAGTCTCGGTCGGGGCCGGGTCAACGAGGGGAGCATCATAAAGCGCTATCGATATGCCAAAGGCGATTACGGTGAGCACTAGCCCCACCATGAAAATAGAGTAGGAAATGCGCAGGATTTTATACTTGCGGTCCAGCACTTCGCCTAAATAATAGATGTCGGTAATCATGTTGGTGTAGAGCGACCTCTTGTCTCGCATGATCTCGTGCATGCCGTTTTGGAAATCCTCCAGAGGGATGTTCGTGAAGTTACCAAAAAATAGGAGATTCACCTTTTTGCTGTTTATCTTCTTCTTATTGAAAGAGAAACTTGTGACTTCGGGTTGCGCCGAGATAATGGCAAAAATCACCGAACCCAGTGTGGTGAGCAGGAGCATACCGACAGGTATAAGCAACGAGCGATGCTGCGCAAATTCAGCCCCTGTAATGGAGGTTTTGGTGCTCAGGTAAGTGATGATGACGGACATGATGATGGCATTAAGGCTGATCATCATGTTGGCTTTGTTGTCGGCGATGGCGCTTAGGTTGAGGTGGGTGCGGTAGGTGTTACGGAACATGGTTTCGATACCGCGCTTCGGCTGTGCCAATGTCTCGCGGTGTTCCTTTTCCTCCTTCTTCAGCTTCTTTGACTCTTTCTGCAGTTGGGTGCGCTGCTCCTGTATGTTCAGTCCGAGTTGCTCAGCGTACTTGTGCTGAGCCTTGGCTGTATAAAAGGTCGTGGAAAGCAGAAACTCCATCTGAAACTGCGCCCACTCCTGATCCGTGAAAAACTTCTCTTTAAAAATTTCCCATTCCACGCGCAGCAGCTCTGCCGTGGCAAAAAAAGTCTCCTTGCCGATGTTGGCCATGTCGGCATCAATGATGACCTCTTGCAACAAGGTGTCCGGTTTGGTGCCGTGCTTAGTGGCCATAATGCAATCGGTGATGCGGGTGATGCGCTCCGGTGGGTAGTTTTTGTCCTGCAGCCATGAGGTGGCGAAGCGCACGCTCTCTTCCTCGTGGCCGTCGTAGGCTGTTACGTAGCCAGTGTCGTGAAACCATGCGGCCAGTTCGAGGTCCTGCAGTTCCTCAGGGCTAAGGTCGTACAATTCGCCCAGTTGCCGGGCTTCGTTGGCGGTTTCGAAGGTATGCTTATAGTTGTGGTAGACAAGCTTTTTAGACAGCTGTTCCTTAAAAAGCCTGAATACGTACTCACTCGCTTGCTTAACGATGTTTTGATCTTCCATATCGGTGGTTAGCCTGCCGGACAGGGCTTCGCGGTTTGGTTGCATCTGTGTGGTGGCTGTTATTTGTGGTGCTAGTATTCAATCTGCGGTTACGGTTAAAAACACTTTTTGTTAAAAGGAGCCGGTTTGCAGGGCTTGCCGTACTATAGAGTAAAGCAATAACTTAATATAGACGCTATACGTTATCATTCTCAGCCCGGCCGCTCCTGCGACTTTGGCGATATCCAACCACTATGCAGCAAACTAAACCACTACCGTATTTTGATGCAGTTCCGTCCTGAGGGCGGCGCCCATAACTTCTGATATGTACTCTGCCTTGTAACCGTTGTCTTTCCGAGTCGGACGACTAGTACCCACAACCTTATGAAAAACCATATTCACCTAGTACCCTCTATCCTGCGGATCTTTGCCGTAGGCTTTTTATTGGTGCTCCTGCAAGCCTGCGCTACCCAAAAACCCTACTATAGCCGCGATGTACTAAACTGGGAGCAAACCGAGCCCAAGCCTGACAATAAACTGCAGTACACCGTGTTCCTGATCGGCGACGTAGGCGCCCCCGATCTGGAACAACAAGAGCCATCGCTCAAACTGATGAAAAAGCAGATGAATGAGGCCGGAGCCCAAAGTACCACTGTCTTTCTGGGTGACAACGTGTATCACAATGGTCTGCCCGAGCCGGGCCGCTATGACCGGGAGATATCGGAGAAGCGACTGAATGCCCAGTTGGACGTATTGCGGGGTTATCAGGGCGAGAAATACATGATACCCGGCAACCATGACTGGAACCACAGTGGCCGTGGCGGGGTAGAGTATGTAGTACGCCAGCAGAACTACGTGAACGAATACCTGACCGAAGAGGGCATTGTGGTAGGCGGTGATTTTTACGTGCCCGGCGATGCATGCCCCGGACCTTACGAGGTGAAGATAAGCGACGATGTGGTTCTCATCGCCCTTGATTCGGAGTGGTGGTTGCACCCTTGGGAGCGCCCCTATGGAGCCGGTAGCAACTGTTGGGCCTCTACCGAAGCCGACTTACTGGTAAAGCTGGAAGACATTATCGAAAAGCACCAAGGCTCCAACATAATCGTGGTGGCACACCACCCCCTGTTCACAAGAGGTAACCATGGTGGCTTCTTCACATTAAAGGACCACGTTTTCCCGCTTACCATGCTCCGCGACTGGATCTACCTGCCGCTGCCGGTCATCGGCTCTATCTACCCCTTCGCCCGCAAATACGGCGGTATCCTGCAAGACATTCCGCATCCGCGTTACACCGCTTACGTCGAGGGTCTGCTCAACGTCTTCGATAAGTATGACAACATCGTGTATGCCGCCGGGCACGAGCACTCCCTGCAACACTACAAGCACAACAACTTAGCCCACATCGTGAGCGGGTCGGGCTGTAAGACGCAGCACGTAAAGCCGGGCGGAGCGGCCATGTACACCCACGAAGTAAAAGGCTTTGCCAAGTTGATGTACTATGAAAACGGTGAGGCTTGGGTAGAGTACTGGACGCCGGAAGGAGATGGCTCCGAAGGCACCATGACATTCCGGACGCCGCTTTACGCCAAAGAACCGCGCCGCAAAAGAGAGGCTGTGGTGGATGATACCAACTATGCCGACAGCACCATCGTGGTGGCGGCAAACGACGAATACACCGCTAAGGGGCTTCGTCGCTCCTTGCTGGGGGAGCACTACCGCCGCGAGTGGTCCACACCCGTAGAGGTGCCCCTGTTGGATATGCGCAATGAAATGGGTGGCCTCACGCCCTACCAAAAAGGCGGTGGCAAACAAACAGCCTCTCTGAAAGTGCGCAACCCGGACGCCCGCGAGTATACCCTGCGCACTGTCGACAAGGATCCGACCATGGCTCTGCCAGAGTACTTACGCCAAACCGCCGCCAAGGCCCTGTTACAGGACCAGATATCAGCCCAGCACCCTTATGGCGCATTGGCTATACCGCGTCTGGCCGATGGTGCTGGAGTGTTTCACACAAACCCGAAGCTGGTGTACATCCCACAGACGCCCTACTTGCGCCAGTACATGGATGAGTTCAGCAACACACTGGCCTTCTTGGAAGAAGACGCCGACGAGAACCACGAAGATGTAGAGAGTCTGGGCTTTGCCGAGAATCTGGTAGGTACCGACAAGGTGCTGAAGGAACTGCGCCAAGACAACGACAACAAGGTAAACCAAGAGGAGTTTGTGCGCGCCCGCCTGTTCGACATGCTGGTGGGCGACTGGGACCGCCACGAAGGACAGTGGCGCTGGAAAGAAGAAAAGACCGACAGCGGCAAGGTATACTTACCAATTCCGGAAGACCGCGACCAAGTGTTCTTCAAAGCGGACGGCCTTATACCTTGGCTGGCCACCCGAAAGTGGGGGGTACGCAACGTCCAGAACTTCGACCACGACTTCCGCGACATTGTGGGCCTTAACCTGAGTGCCCTCACCATCGACCGCACTTTCACGCCAGCCATCACGCGGCAGGAGTGGATTCGACTTGCCGAAGAGATAAAAGCCGGTGTTACCGATCAGGTCATCGAGGAGGCCATTAACCAGTGGCCAAAAGAAGTGCAAGCCATTTCTGGCGAAGAGATCAAAGCCAAGCTCCGCTCACGCCGCGACAAGCTGCCACAGGCAGCCGAAGCCTATTATGAGCACATCTCTACAATGGTGGATGTGGCCGGCAGCGATAAACATGAGCATTTTGTCGTGAATCGGATCAATGATGAAGAAACACACCTGACGGTATACAAGATCAACAAAGAGGGCGAATTACGTGACACACTTTACAAACGCACCTTCTATACCTCCGAGACCAAAGAGTTGCGCCTCTACGGCCAGCGTGGCAAAGATATGTTCGAAGTGAACGGGGAAGTTGACGAAGGTATCGTGGTGCGCATTATCGGTGGCAACGATGAAGACGTCATCACGGATAATTCGCGTGTAGCCGGCATCAAGAAGCATACCGTCGTGTATGACACAGAAGAAGGCAACGTGTTCAACTTCGGGCCTGAAACAAAAGACCGCACCAGCATCAGTCCGGACGTGAACTTTTACGACCGTGACAACCGTAAACTGCCCTATCTGGGCCCAAGGCTTTCGTTTGAATACAACGTGGATGATGGCCTGTTTGTGGGAGGCGGTGTGATTGCCCGCACACACAAGTTCCGCAACTCACCCTATGCGGCAGAGCACATACTGGAGGGGAATTACGCCTTCTTCACCAACTCCTTTAATGTGCGCTATGCCGGCGATATCCGGCAGGTGTTCGGCAACTGGAACATCGGCGTGAATGCCGCCATACAGGGCCCGCAGTACCAGCGTAATTTCTACGGATACGGCAACGATACCCGCCAACAGGACGGACTCGATGACTCCTTCTACCGTGTGCGTTTCAAGCGGGTCAACGTGGGCGCAACGCTCAACAACAATTTGGCGCCTTTCTTCAAGATAGGCATAGGGCCTACCTACGACCGCTTCCGGGTGGTGAACTCCGACAGCGAGACCTTTTTGGTAAACGAGGCGCTGAACGGACGCATGGAGCCGGGTACCTACGATTTTGAGGAAAACCGATTCGAGTCACAGCACTATGTAGGCGTGAGGGCCTTTGCTGACTTGGATGTGCTGGGAGAGGGTAATCAGAAAAACCCACGCATTGGTATGCGCTCGCACAACCGCATCAGCTACAACAAACAAACCGATGGCGAAGGACTTAGCTATACCCATGTGAGTTCTGAATTCGCTTTCTACCTCAGCCCTAACTTCCCGTTTCAGCTCACGTGGGCGGGTCGACTGGGAGCGGCGCATAACTTTGGCGATTTCCGCTTCTATCAGGCCAATACGCTAGGTGGCATGGACAACATGCGCGGCTACCGCCGTACCCGTTTTGCCGGCCGTAGCTACATCTTCGCCAACGCCGAGGCCCGTCTGGCGCTCTTCGACTTCAACCTATACCTGACACCGGGCAAGTTGGGCGTGCTGGGCCTATATGACGTGGGCCGTGTGTACTACGATGGCGATGATCGCAGTGGCTTCCTGCGTAACATGCATACCGGCGTGGGTGGCGGTGTGTGGGCCGATATCATGCAGAAAAACGTGATCGTCCTAACCTATGCCAAAGGCGATGTGGAACGGCTCTGGAACTTAAGTTTCGGCTTTTTATTCTAAAAGCATCTAAAAACGTATAGCAAAAAGTGCCGCGAGGAGTGGCACTTTTTGCTTTTACCGCCTCTAAAATTTGCTGCAAACTATGAAATTGACCATACCAAAATTACTTTTAATTCCTCTACTCCTGATCGGAGAGCAAGCATTGGCTCAGGAAACCGGAAGAGACCTAAGTGATGTACAAAAGCAAACGATAGACTACGCTAGTCCGGGCGTGCGGGGCATGGGTAGGAGCCGGGGCATTGTGATTGGCTACGAGCGCCTGCCCCAGTTCGACATGGAGTCGGAGTCCGACAATCCGGAGGTGGGCAACGGCCGGGCGCGTGTGCGGCGGCATAATAAGTTTTTTGTGCGGGCGCTGGCCCCGGTAATGAACAAGCCCAACAACAAACTCATTCTGGGTATAGACCACAAGCTGGAGGAGTTTAACTTCGAGGACGTCACACCGGCATCCTACAGCCTGTACCGCAACCTAGCGGACAAAAACCTGACGAGTCTGGGCCTGCAGTTGGCTTTCCTGCACTCTTTTGACGATGTGCGGTTTATGCTGGTGCGGGTAAAAGGCGAATTGAACGGCGATTACAACCGCAAAAACATCAACATATCCGATTACCTGAAAACCACTATGGACCTTGCCTATGGCTGGAAAAGAACCCCTGATTTTGCATGGGGGGTAGGCTTGCAGTTGGGTTATACCTTCGGGCGGCGGCGCATCTATCCGGGCATTATGTACAACCGCACCTTCAACGACCGCTGGGGAGTGGAGTCTATCTTCCCGGCCAACCTGCGGGTGCGCTACAATGTGTCTGAGAAAACGCTGCTCTACACCGGGTATAGGATAGAAGGCGCCAGCTACAACCTCTTTGCCGATGAGCCGCCGCTCTCGCAGTTCAACGACATCGAACTGCGCCGCACCGACATCAAAGGTCTGTTGCGGCTTGAGCAGGAGATCTACGACTTTCTGTGGTTTGCCGTGGAAGGCGGATTCCGGCAGTACTACCGCCACCGCGCCTTCGATGTGGTAGGCTCACGCGACGAGCTCATCACAAACAACTTGGCCGGAGCTGGCTATATAGGTATAGAACTTTATGCCGTGCCACCCCGCAAGCTGCTGGAGCGCAGCCGGAACAGATAGAGATCAAGTATAGCTAATTAAAAAAGGCCCGACTCGCAGGTATAGCGAGTCGGGCCTTTTTGATGTAATGCAAGGGTTAGCCTATTTCGGTTGCTTTGCCGGTTCCATACCTCCCGGAATCAAGCCGCGCAGGTACTCGTACGTGGCGTATTGTGAGCGGGTATGGGTTGGGGCTACTTGCTCTACATAGTTGTTGTCGGTGTCGCGGGCTTTGGTATCGTCGGCAAGCTGCAGGTCGATGATGGTGCGCACTTCCTTAATGAGATCCTTCTGAAGGAGTGGGAAAGCCACTTCCACGCGGCGGCTCAGGTTACGGGTCATCCAGTCGGCGGAGGCCACGTAGTACTCTTCTTTGCCCTTGTTGTGGAAGATGTACACACGGGCATGCTCCAAGTAGCGGTCCACGATGCTGCGTACCCGGATGTTCTCGCTCAGCCCCTCCACCCCCGGTACCAGACAGCAAATGCCGCGCACCAACAATTCAATCTTCACACCAGCCTGACTGGCGACGTACAGTTTTTTGATGATGCGCTCATCCTGTAGGGCATTCATCTTGAGAATCATGGAGGCTGGCTTGCCTTGCTTGGCATGCTTTATCTCGCGGTTGATCAGCTCCACGAATCGGTCGCGCATGTTAATGGGGGCCATCAGCAGCCGCTTGAACTTCTTGTCGTGCTGGCGGTCGATGAAGAAGTTGAAGACCTGCTCCACGTCCTGCGTAATCTCCTTGTGCGAGGTAAAGAGGGCGTGGTCGGCGTATATTTTGGAGGTGTCCTCGTTGTAATTGCCCGTGCTCAGGTAAGCGTAGTTTACCAGCTTGCCGTCTTCGTTGCGGGTAATCAGGCCTAGTTTGGTGTGCACCTTAAGGTCAGGCAGACCCAGTATCACGTTGGCGCCGGCCTTCTGCAGTTTGCCCGCCCAAAAGATGTTCGACTCCTCGTCGAAACGCGCTTTCAGCTCCACGACTACGGTTACTAATTTACCGTTTTTGGCAGCCTTCACCAGCGACTTGGCAATGGCCGAGTTGTCGGCTACGCGGTACAGGGTGGCGCTCATGGCGGTCACCTTAGGGTCTTTGGCGGCTTCGTCGAAGAGGCGCAGCACGTAATCGAAGGACTGGTAGGGGTAGTGCACCATGTAGTCCTGCTTTTTCATGGCGGCAATCAGGCTCTCTTCCTTCTCCAGAAGCGGATGCACGAGTGTGGGCTGCGGCGTGTACTTCAGGTCCGGCAGGTTGAAGTCGGGGAACTGGAAGAAGTCGCGGAAGTTGTGGTACTTGCTGCCCTCCACCAACTCATCTTCCGAAATGCCGGTATGCGCCATGATCGCATCGAGGGTGGGTTTGGGTGTTACAGGGTCGAAGAGGAGGCGGGCCGGATAACCCGTTTCACGGTTCTTCAGACTCTTCTGGATCTTGGCCATCAGACTGCCAGACACCTCTTCCTCAATATCCAGCTCGGCATCGCGCGATACTTTCACGGCATGCGCCTCAAAACGGGTATAGTTGGGGTAGAGCATCGGCAGGCAGAAACGGATCACATCATCCACAAACATCACATAGCGCTCATCCCCCACGGTAGGCAGCTTTACAAAGCGTCCGCCGTGCTTTTTGGTAGGTATCTCGAGCATCGAGAAACGCTCCGGCTTGAGGTCTTTCTTTTTGGGTTCAAACAGGTGCACGCCAAGGTATACCGTCTGGTCCTTCAGGAAAAAGTGTGTTTCGGTATCGTCGAGCAAGAGCGGCAGGATGTGTGGCTGTAAGTGCTCGGCGAAGTACTCTTGCACCCACTTCTGTTGCTCCTTGTTCAGGTCGTTTTCGGTGAGGAGGTTGATGTGGTGCTGGCGCAGATCGGCCAGTATACCCTCTCTGAAAACCTCTCCAAATTCTTCCTGTTGTCGTCTTACCTCCTGCATCACCTGTTCGAAGGTGTCGGCGGGGTCTTCAGAGAGTTTATCGCGGGTCTTCTTTTTGAGCTTGATCAGGCGCTTGAGCGTGGCCACACGCACCTTGAAGTACTCGTCGAGGTTGGCCGAGAAGATGGCCATAAACTTGATGCGTTCCAGCAAGGGTACGGTACGGTCTCTGGCTTCCTGCAGCACCCGGTAGTTGAATGCCAACCAGCTGAGCTCGCGGTTGATCAAGGGCGTGGCTGTTGGTTTTTTATTCTCAGTATTAGTTTCCATGGTCTGGTGTGGCGTCCGGTGCGGAACGCGGGGGGATAAAGGTGTAATGCGGTGCAGCCGGATGTTGGTATACCTTGCTGCACCGCTGTGCTGTGTTATTTGTGGTTTTTTGGTGTGTCGTAGAACAGGAGCACGGCATTGTCGCGCTTGATGTCGCGCCAGCTGGCGCAGTCGAAGCGCAGGGCCACCACGCCGGCGGTTGGCATACTGGAAATGTGCTTGGGCGAGAGCATGTTGGCAAACTCCGAGATGGGTTCGTTGTGGCCCACCATCAGCATGCTGTCCACGTCGGCGGGTGCTTCGCGGGCTATCTCAAGCAACTCATCGGCGCTGGCGCCATACATGTTGTCCTCCACTACAATATCGTCAGCATCGTATTCCAGCTCACGCGCCACGAGCGTAGCGGTGGTAATAGCCCGCACCGCAGGACTCGACAGAATGAGCTGCAGTTTGGCATTGTTAGCAGCCAGTTCCTGTCCCATCAGGGGGGCGTCAGTGCGGCCGCGTTTGTTCAGTGGTCGGTCATGGTCGCTCAGCTCTTCAAACTTCCAGCTGGACTTCGCATGACGCATGATATACAAGGTTTTCATAAGGTGTTCTCTTTCAGAAAAGCATAGCTGGCCGCTTGTTACATAGTGCGGTCGCTATGGTTGGTGTTTACTGAAAGGAGCGCAAAATTGTTTTGAAAGGGATCGCGGAACTGTGTCCGTCGGTTGTTTAGGTAGCGATCTGCTGCGTGGTGTGGGTACAGCGGTGACGACTGCAGGTATAGCGAGACTAGCGGAGGACTGTCCCAATCGGAGCCCAAAACAAAAAGGGAGCAGCCCTCATTGGACCACTCCCTTTCTGATACAGCAAAAAGCCGTTTATACGTTATTCGGATAGCGCTCGAAATGAATTTCGGCGACACGGCGCTGCAGCTCGGCACGCAACTCGTCGATATTGATACGGTTGGTGGCCGAAATGAAGAGTGCCGGGGCGTGGATTTTCGCCATGTAGGTGGCTTTCAGGTCTTCGATGGAAGGGCGCACCTTATGTTCCCCCTCCTCATCATTTCCGCTTTCTTCCTGCATTTCCTGCTCGCGCTGCTCTAGGTACTGGTCAATCTTGTTGAACACCAGCAACACCGGTTTGTCAGCTGAGTTGATGTCGAGCAGGGTGTCGTTTACAACCGCAATGTGGTCTTCGAACGAGGGATGCGATACATCTACCACGTGCACCAATAGGTCGGCTTCACGGATCTCGTCGAGCGTGGACTTAAAGGCTTCGATCAGTTTGGTCGGCAGCTTGCGGATGAACCCTACTGTGTCGGACAATAGGAACGGAATATTATCGAGCACGACTTTGCGCACTGTTGCGTCTACGGTCGCGAAGAGCTTGTTCTCTGCAAACACGTCGGACTTGGAGAGCAGGTTCATGAGTGTGGATTTGCCCACGTTGGTATACCCTACCAGTGCCACACGCACCATGCCTGCACGGGACTTGCGCTGCTCGAAGTTCTGTTTCTCGAACTTCTCCAGCCGGTCGCGCAGCAAGGAGATTTTGTCGCGCACGATACGACGGTCAGTCTCGATCTCGGTTTCACCCGGACCCTTCATACCGATACCACCTTTTTGTTTGGAAAGGTGAGTCCAGAGGTTGGTTAGGCGGGGAAGCAGGTACTGGTACTGGGCCAACTCTACCTGCGTGTGCGCCTGGGCCGTTTTCGCCCTTAGCGCGAAGATGTCGAGGATCAGTAAGCTCCTATCTACGATTTTCACCTGCAGTTCGCGCTCGATGTTGCGCACCTGCGAGGGGCTCAGGTCGTCGTCGAAGATCACCATGTCGATGTTGTGCTCTTTCACATAAGCCTGTATTTCTTCGAGTTTGCCGCTGCCCACAAAGGTGCGGGTGTCGGGCTTGTCGAGTTTCTGCACGAAGCGTTTCATACTCACGGCACCGGCCGTCTCGGTCAGAAAGGCCAGTTCGTCGAGGTATTCGTTGGTTTGTTCGTCGGTTTGTTTGTAACCGGGCACGGCCACCAGTATGGCAGTTTCCTGCGGCTTGGCGGTTTCGTAATATTTTTGTTTACCCATTTTCAGATGTTAAGCGTAGCGGTTTTATCAGCCTGATTTTCGGCTTGCGTCTTTGTACGTAATTGGCCCCGGCCCCGGTTGAAAGGCGTTAGGTATAACGCAATAGAAGCATGCGGAGCAAGTGCAAGTTAGGTGAAAAATTTCAGAAGAAGGGCGAAAAGACCTAACTTGCCGCCCGTATTCACAAGCTATAGCATACCCCCAATACCATCCATGGAGCATAAAACCTATCACATCGAAGGCCTGATCGAATTTATACCGCGCATGTTCCGCGACGAGCGGGGCTGGTTTATGGAAACGTACAGCGCCAAGATGTTCGAGCCCTTCGGTATTAATCCGGTGTTTGTGCAGGACAACCAGTCGGTGTCGAAGAAGGGCGTGCTGCGCGGCTTGCATTTCCAGAAGCCTCCTTATGCACAGGGCAAACTGGTGCGTGTCGCTTCGGGCAAGGTGCTGGATGTAGCAGTAGACCTTCGCAAAGACTCGCCTACTTACGGGCAGCACGTGAGCTGTGTGCTGGATGCCGAATTAAACAATATGTTTTACATTCCGGAAGGCTTCGCCCACGGCTTTGTGGCTTTGGAAGACAACACCAGCTTCCTCTACAAATGCACCAACTATTATCACCAGCCATCCGAAGGCGGCATCCTCTGGAACGACCCGGCACTGGGTATAGACTGGGGTATAGCCGGGCCGCTGGTATCACCTAAAGATGAGGTGCTGCCGCTGTTAAAGGATTTTAATTCTCCGTTTTGAGGGAGGTATAATAATTAGAATCTCAACAGCAGTGATACGTTGGAGATCGGTTGATACTTGAGGGAGTTCTCGTGCCAAATGCCATTTTCACTATAACCAGATAGTGTTTCTCCAGAAGACATATGTCGTGTCGCTATTACAGAATTAAATTCACGGCGCTGGAGTTGTGCTACGATGGCCGTTTCAGTATTTATGAAAAATCGATTACTAATTTTATAAGTGATGCCTAGAAAAGGGCGTAGAAAAATACCGCGTGTTTCGTCAACTACGTCTAAGGTATATTGTGTGTCACCTACATCTGAAGGTATAAAACTCAATTCTTTTTTAACTTCTCGGAGCATTAAAGGACCTGTTTCAGCTCCATAGTAGACCATCCAACTACTCTTTAATGGAATGTGCCTTTCATATCCAATAGAAAATTGGGAATAGAGGGTGTAATTTTTATTATAATTATCAGGCGATCCGAACTTAGAAGTGAATTTATAATTATTAAACGAGCCTAAAATAGTTGTTCTAATAGCTGAGTTAGGTGTTAGTTGATACTTGTAAATTATACCCACCGGTAACTCCCTGTTAGAGGAGAAAATATTATTAAGTACTGGACTGGTGATTATACCTAAAGAATGACGAGAATAAGCAGAATCCTGCGATTGAGCAGACGCTAACTGGCAAGCACAGAGGAATTAGGATAAAGAGTACAGCTTTAATCTTCATAGGAAATGGGTGATAGGGTTAGAATAAGTTTATATAGGAAAACTTTAATATACAAATATTGATCCAAAAAAACCTCGATAGGCAATTTGTTTGCCTATCGAGGTTCTTATCGAATTCAAAAAAGTAAAAGACTACAACACCTCCACCAGCGTCTCCAACCCCATACCTCTTGAGCCTTTCACGAGCACATAGCTCTCCGAAACCGGATTAGCCTCTAGCCAGCTTTGCAGCTCGGCTTTTGTAGCGAAGTAATGGAAGTTGCTGTCAACTTCAAAGGCGTGTTTCATTTCCGGCCCGCAGAGTAACACAGTCTCAAAGTTCTGTTCTGCAATAATCTCACCGATCGCTTTGTGCTCTGCCTCACTTTCGGTACCCATCTCCAGCATATCGCCCACAATTACGACCTTGCGGGGCGCGTTCATGCCGCCGAAGTTGCGGATAGCCGCCGCCATAGAAGTCGGGTTGGCATTGTAGGCGTCCAGTATCAACGTGTTGCTGCCTTTCTGCATCACCTGCGAGCGGTTGTTCACGGGGCTATAGTTGGCGATGGCTGCGTTAGCTTTCTCCAGCGGCACGCCGAAGAACTTGCCAATACAGGCGGCCGCGGCCATGTTCTCATAGTTGTAGCTGCCCACTAGTTGCGTGTTCACCACGTGGCCTTCTTCGTCTTTGTACACCACATAAGGCGAGGCCTCCAGCAATTCGCTGTGGTAATAGTCGCCTTGGGCAGGGTAGGTTACTTTGTGCTCGATGCGGCGGCTCATGCGCATCAGGTGCTCGTTGCCGGTGTTCACAAACACGGTGCCGCCGTGCTCAAGCAAATGCACGTAGAGCTCGCTCTTGCCACGGGCCACACCCTCCAGACTGCCGAAGCCCTCCAAGTGCGCTTTGCCGATGTTGGTGATCATGCCGTGCGTGGGCTCGGCAATGCTGCTGAGCAAAGCGATCTCGCCAATGTGGTTCGCGCCCATCTCAATAATGGCCATTTCGTGCTCGGGCTTGAGGCGCAGCAAGGTAAGCGGCACCCCGATGTGGTTGTTGAGGTTGCCCTGGGTATAGAGCGTGTTGAACTGCTGGCTCAGCACCGCATAGATCAGCTCTTTGGTCGTAGTCTTGCCGTTGCTGCCCGTAATGCCGATCACGGGTATGCTCAGCTGGCGGCGGTGGTGGCGGGCGAGGTCCTGCAGCGTCTGCAGCGTGTCTTCCACCACAAACACGTTGTCAGAAGCCAGCGCCGGGTCGTCCACTACGGCGTATTTGGCGCCTTTGTCCAAAGCGCCCTGCGCAAACTTGGCTCCTTTGAAATTAGGTCCGTTCAGGGCAAAAAATAAGCTCTGGTCCTGCGGGGCGCGGGAGTCGGTGCTCACATGGCGGCACTTGAGGTATTTTTGGTAAAGAAAGTCAATGCTGTTCGGCATGAAATGCTTAATTTTAGTTTGAATATCAACGGCTTTGAAAAGAGCTAAGGTATAGCTTTGTGCCGCCTTGGCAATATACACCCAAAACGGCAAAAGCAACAACCTGATTGCCAAACTACCTATGCGTTACCTGCTTTCCTTATTCTTCCTGTTTGTTGCCATAACTGCAGCATTGGCACAAGAGCCGCTGCGATTTCGGCAGCGCACCGATGTGTCGGTAGTGACGCCCACCCGCCCCCTGCTCAACCCGTGGAGCGGCGGACTCAACACGCCCCAGTTCTCGACCATCGACCTGAACAAAGATGGCCGCGAGGACCTCTTCATCTTCGACCGCATGCTGCGCAAAGTCTATACCTATCTGGCGGTGCAGGAGCAAGGCCAGTGGCGCTATGCCTATGCGCCGGAGTACGAGGCCATGTTTCCGGAGGAGTTGGAAAACTGGGTGCTCCTGCGCGACTACAACTGCGACGGGCTGAAAGATATTTTCACCAGCACCTCGCTGGGTATACGGGTATACCGGCAGGAGGCGAGCAATGACAAGTTTCCGAAATTCACGCTGGCCGAGGACGCCCTTTTTTACCGCAGTCGCAATGGGAACAGCAACATCAACATGCAGGTGAACAGCGCCGACATACCCGCCATTGTGGACATGGATGGAGACGGTGACTTAGACGTACTGCTCACAGAATTTTCGGGCGGCTATACCTTGGAGTACTACCAGAACATGCAGATAGAGGAAGGACTCGCTTGCGGTACGCTGCGCTTCTCGCTCGGCTCTGACTGGTGGGGGCAGATCACTGAGTGCGATGGCTGCAACAACTACGGCTTCGGGATACAGTGCCGTCTGGCCGCGCCGCTGCACACGGGTCACGACGGCTCTTCGCTACTGGCCATCGACCTGAATGGTAACGGCGTGAAAGACCTCGTGATGGGCGGGGTGGCCTGCGAAAACCTCGTGCAGATGGAAAACAAAGGCACCAAAACCTTGGCCCGCATGGAGAGTTTCGATCCGCTTTTCCCGACTGGCACCAAGGCTACTAGCTTCAAACTTTTCCCGGCTGCTTATTATGAGGATGTGACTTTCGATGGCATACCTGATCTGCTCGTGGCCCCGAACAGCAACGAAAACGAAGGCGATCTGGAGCTGCAGCGCTCGGTTTGGCTATACCGCAACACCGGCACGGCTGACAATCCCGCCTTTGATTTTGTACAGGATGATTTCCTGCAAGCGCAGATGATCGACTTGGGTGAGGGCGCTTTTCCCGTTTTTGCCGATATCAGCGGGGATGGTTTGCTGGATATGCTGGTCGGTAACAACCGTTCGCACCACAATGGCCGCTTTGTGGCCAGCCTCAGCTACTACCGCAATGTGGGCACCGCCACTGAGCCTGCTTTCTATCTTGTCACCGATGACTACCTGACGCTCTCCTTTCAAGGTATGCAGGCCCTTAAACCTGCCTTCGCCGACATTAACCGCGATGGTATACCTGACCTCGTGCTCACCTACCGCTTAGCACAGGGTGGCACGAACCGAATCAGTTATGTGCTCAACACCGCGGCTGCCGGCCAGCCCTACGACTTTAGAGGTGCCAACCTGCAATTAGACCTGCAAGTGCTCCATACCTTGGCCGATGGCGATACGCCTGTTTTGTTTGATGTAAGCGGCGATGGTCTGCTGGATATACTGGTCGGCAAGTCAAGCGGGGCACTGGAGTATTTCCGAAACACAGGTAACAATACCTTCGAACTGGAGAAACAGGCTTTGGGAGGAATCAACTTCAACTTCTTGCGCCGCAATTTGTCGCCTGCCGTGGCTGACCTCGATGGCAACGGCAAAGCTGATTTGCTCACTGTAGATGATAGCGGCACACTGCGTGTATACCCTGATTTTCAGGACAACCTGAACGGCGACTTTACAGCCACCACTGAGTTGCTGGAGAATGAGCTGACCAAACAAGTGCAGGCCACACGCCTAGGTCGCGGACTGAGTCTGGCCGTGGCGGAAATGGGAGGCCCGAATCAGCTATACCTTGCCGTGGGTACGCAAGGCGGCGGGTTATACCTGTTGGAGCAAACAGGCGGCAACGCTGCCAATCCAAATACAGGGCAGGATAAACTGGGGCTCAAGGTATACCCGAACCCAGCGGCCGGTTCGCAGGAACCGGTGCAGGTACGGGCCGATGAGCCGGTTATTTTGGTGATACACGACATGATCGGCCGGAAGGTATACCAAGAGACAGGCAGCTTTAACCGCCGTCATACCTTATCGCTGCGCCACCTCAAAGCCGGCGTATACCTGCTCCGCGCCACTTCCCGCGACGGGCAGCACGAAACCCGCAAATTGGTCATTCAGTAATGCAGGCTTTTTTGTTGATCGACTTGTCAGAGGCGAGCATTTTCGAGCAACCCATCCTGACACAGGTGCGACAGCGCTTCCCGGCTATATCTGTTTTTGATGTGGACACGCAGTCGGACGCCGTGCTGCAGCAATATGCTGTACGCTTGCTGCAGGAAAACCCGGATACGGTAGTGTGTGTAAAGGCAGGGGAGGGAGAACTGAACCGCCTGATGCCTGTGCTTGAAGAGTTGCTACAGCCGCAGGCACAGCGCCACATCTTGTTGTTGGGCGAACAGCCGCGTTTGCTCCGCATGCTGCAGGCCCGCACCGGTATAGCCTATACCTTGCTATCCGACGAAGAAGCGCTGCGGCAGTTCCTTTCTAAATTAGTTTAGGGTGAAGTCGTCGGCGTCGAGGTGCGCCGGGAAAGCCTCTCTGAAATCAGTAAGCCCCTGTTTGCTGAGCGTGATGGTATGTACACCTTCGACCTCATGCGTCTGCAGTAAGTGATATCCTTTGGGATGGATAATGGCTGAATCGCCGGAATAAGGGTGCCCGTTTCCGTCAGTGCCCACCCGGTTCACGCCCACTACATAGCTCAGGTTTTCAATGGCACGGGCTTGTAGTAAGGTGCTCCAAGCATTGGCGCGGGGCTTCGGCCAGTTTGCCACGTAGAGCAAGAGATCGTACTGGCTATGGGTATTGCGGCTCCAAACCGGAAAACGTAAATCGTAGCACACCAAAGGACAGATGTTCCAACCCTTCAAATCCACTAACAGCTTTTCTTTGCCAGCGGTATAGGTATGGTGCTCCTTTGCCATCCGGAACAAGTGGCGCTTGTTGTAGTGCTCGTACGTGGCGTCAGGGAGTACCCAATAGAGCCTGTTGTAATAACTCTCCCCCTCTTTCACGATCACGCTGCCGGTTAGCACAGCTTGGTGCCTTGCCGCTTCCTTCTTCATCCATTGCAGCGTAGGGCCGTCTGCCTCTTCCGCCAGTCCGGCAGCGTCCATGCTGAAACCAGTCGTGAACATTTCCGGCAGCACGATCAGGTCTGTCGCAGGTTGGGTCGCCGCCAGTTTCTCAGAGAACATCTGGCGGTTCGCCTCAGCGTCTTGCCAGTGCAGGGTGGTTTGGATGATGGTAACGCGGAGATCCATTTTCTTAATGTGCTAATTTTTTAATGTGGTGATGTGCTGATGAAGGAGTAATGATCAGTGAATAATGATGAATGATTAAAACGAACAACGCTTAACGAACAACGACGCTACAACTTAACCAACCGCTCCGCCGCCTGCCTCAACGTCTCCTCGCTCTTGGCGAAGCAAAATCTCAGATAGCGGTGGTCGGTTTTGTTATGGTAGAAAGCCGATACCGGCACAGAAGCTACGCCGATTTCTTTGGTCAGTCGCTTGGCGAAATCGAGGTCGTGCTCTTGCGAGATGGCGTCGTATTTCAATAGCTGGAAATAGGTGCCGGCTGAGGGGATGAGCTCGAAGCGCGACGGCTTTACCAACTCGCAGAACAAGTCGCGCTTGGCTTGGTAGAAGTTGGGGAGGGAGCGGTAGTGCTCCTCGTTGTCCATGTAGTCGGCGATAGCCAGTTGCAGCGGCGTAACGGAGCAGAAAGTGATGAACTGGTGCATTTTGCGGAGCTCGGCAGTCAGGGCCGGAGGCGCCACCACGTAACCGATCTTCCAACCGGTGGTATGGTAGGTTTTTCCGAAAGAGGAGATCACAAAGGCCCGCTGCCGCAGCGACTCGATTTGCAAAGCGCTCACATGCTCCTGCCCGTCAAACACCATGTGCTCGTATACCTCGTCGCTCATGATGAGGATGTCGGTGCCGTCTGTGAGGCTGGCCAGCTTCTCCAGATCCTCGCGCGGAATCACAGCACCGGTCGGGTTGTGCGGCGTGTTGATGATAATCATGCGGGTGCGGCGCGAGATGTTCTTCTTGAGCAAATCCCAGTCGATGTGGAAGTCCGGCAGGGCAAGCGGCACATAAATCGGGATGCCCCCGGCCAACCGAATGGCAGGCGCATAGCTGTCGTAGCACGGTTCCAGCACCACCACTTCGTCGCCTGACTTCACCACCGCCATAATCGCGGCAAACAGGGCCTCGGTAGCACCGGAGGTCACCGTCACTTCCTGATCGGGGTCGGGACGGTAACCGTATACCTTCTCCGTTTTCTCGCTGATCTTGTGGCGCAGCACCGGCATGCCGGGCATAGGGGCATACTGGTTAAAGCCTTCCTGCATATACTTGGTCACGAGGGCAATCAGCTCTTCCGGGCAGTTAAAGTCCGGGAAGCCCTGCGAGAGGTTGATGGCTTGGTGCTCATTGGCCAGACCCGACATCACGGCAAATATGCTTGTGCCGACATCAGGGAGTTTGCTGCTTGGGTAGTTGATCATAGCGTAAGGGTTGGGCTAAGAAACGAAGATAGCATTTATGAGGAAGACGGCAAGTATAATTTAGTGAAGCGCCTGCGCCACCAACTGCTGCAATTCAGGGATGGCCTCCTGCTCAAACCAAGGGTTGCGACGCAGCCAAAACTGGTTGCGCGGCGAGGGGTGTGGCAAGGGCATGTACTTGGGCAGGTAGTCCGTCCAATGCGTTACGGTTTCGGTTAATGTGGGTTTGGCAGTAGGCCCCAGAAAGTAGTCCTGCGCATATTTGCCCACCAACAAGGTAAGTTGAATGTTGGGAAGTAGCGGGAGCAACTGCTGGTGCCAGTGCTGGGCACATTCAGGGCGGGGCGGCAAATCACCGCTTTTGCCTTTGCCGGGGTAGCAAAAACCCATCGGGATAATAGCCACTTGGCGCTCGTCATAGAAAACCTCCGGTGCTATCCCCATCCACTGGCGCAGGCGTTTTCCGCTCTGGTCATCCCATGGTATGCCGCTGGCGTGCACCTTGGTGCCGGGTGCCTGCCCCACGATGAGTAGCCGCGCCGATGGGGTCGCCCGCAGCACGGGCCGGGGGCCAAGCGGCAGCTGGTCGGCGCATATCTGGCAGGCGCGCACTTGCTCCAGTAAGGTGTCAAGGGAATCAATCATGAAGTCACAAAGATACAAGAGTTTAACCAAATGCGCTTTCAGCTGTATATAGGTAAGTATATGACGCACTGTTTACGAATTATACTTTTACTCATCTGCTGTCTGTGCCTCTCTTTCTCAGGAAGAGCACAGGATAACCCGCTTTACAAGAATGCTTTTACTGTGAAGTTCTTCGGCCTGTCAGCGCATTTGCGCGCTACGCCTTACCCGGAGCTGTTCAAAAACAGGCTCGATGAGAGAGGTATTTTCGTGATGAATTTTGGAGGTATAGTCGGATATGACCGCTTTGTGGTGCGCGATGTCATCAGCATTAGAGTAGAGCAGGGACTGTACTCGGATTGTGCCTCTTCGCTGGCGGGCTTCACGCACTTGGGCTGGCGGGGGCAGATCTTTAAAGCCGGACGGCACTCGCTTAACGGTGGCTTCGGGCCTACGCTGGTGTATCGCCGCGACTGGAACCGGCTGCAAGGCTACGAAGACGATGGCTACTTCAACCGCAGCGGCGACTGGCAATACAAATTTTACTGGTATGGAGGTGAGTTCGAATACAACTACCAGCTTACCGGGCAATACGACCTGTCACTCAATCTGGTTCCCGGCATACCGGAGTTGGTGTCGTTCGGGGCCGGATTCCGCAAACGATTTTAAATGGGAAAGCGGGCTACCAGCCGCGCTCTTCCCAGTCTTCATCGCGTCGGCTTTGCTGCCGGCGGCGCTGCTCCCGTAAGGGCGGCTGGTGCTCTGGCTGCTGCCAACGGTCACGTGCATGCTGGTTTTCCGGTGAGTAGCGATCATTGCCATCGCGCCACTCGCGCTGCTCATCTCTTCTGCGCATGGCATGATGTTCGTCGGAGAAGCCGTGCTGGTGACGGTTGATGTCCTCTGTATGCTGCCGTTCCTGTTGTTGGTGCCTGTATTCGTGCCGCTCCCGCTCTGCGCGTTCTCGCATTTCCTCTTCGTACTGCATCCTTTCCCGGTCATGCATAAAAGGCCTCGGCTCTTCCCAACGGCTTCTGAAGTTTTGCTGCTGCTCTTCGTGGCGTGGGTGACGGCGACGTGTTCTATCGTGGTGTCTTTCTTCTTCCTCGTGATGCATTTCTTTTTTCCTCCTGTTAAGTGAAAAACTAAAGCTTCATGCCGCAGCAGGCCCGGTAACGAAGTCTTGCCCAGCATGTCGGGTTTTAATGTACGGGAGCAAAGGGCTGATGTTGGTCGTCAGGTATAAAGAAACTGACAAAAACCGTCCTCTGCTTTATACACATGTTGGCCGGGCGCAAGGGCGCTGACAGCGTGCCGACATAGGTGCGGACGAAGCGAAGTAAATTGCCAATGGATTGGCCAGTAATAACTTGTGAAGGCAGAAGATACAGAAAAAATGGCTTTTCCCCAAATAAAAAAGGCAGCCCACCAAAGCTGGTGGGCTGCCCTCAATTACTAATCTACTACCAAAGTAACCTAATCAGACTGCTATACGCATTATCTGCGGTTGCGTTGGTTTCTGTCAGAATCTTTGTAATAATTATCGTGACCGGAGTCTGTCTCGTCTGCCCAGCGCGGACCGCCCTCATAGCCGCGGTCAAAATTTCTGTCTTGGTATGGCTCAGAGCCATAGCGGTGGCGACTGCTCAGTTGTTCGGCGCGGCGCTCAGAGTCGTAGCGGTTGTGTGGCTGGTATTCCGGATCATCAGAGTGCATGATGTCGTCCCAAGTGTTGCGTACACGCTCAAAGAACCCGCGCTTGTCTTGGCTCTCCGGCTCTTGGTCAGGAGAGTAACGGCCTTCGCTATACCAGTTGTGCGATCCGCTACCGTAGCGGTAGTCGGTTTCCTTGTAGCGGCTGCGTGATCCCGGGCCTTCACGCCACAGGCTGTCCTGCGAGGTAGGGGGCTCGTTGTAGTTGCCCGGCTGCGAACCGCTGCCCATTGACGGACGGTAGGCTTGCTGACTTCCGCTTCCCTGCCCTCTGGAACCATGATTTAGGTAATGGCTCTCATTGCGGTAGGGACTTTCGCTGCGGTTGCCATAGTGGCCGCTCTGGTAGGAGCCGCGGTCGCTCTGGTAAGGGGCCGGTCTGTTGCCGGTGTAGTGGCGGCCGCTTTCAGCCTGACGGTCGCGATCCTGCGCTCCTCTCGGGCTTGGTCCAGTATGGAAGTAATTGCCTTCGTCCCACTTTCTCTCATTTTCGCCTCTGTAGGCGTAGCGCTGAGTCGGGTGCTGCTCTTCACTGTTTCTGTCTTTGTTGTATAGCTCACGGCCAATGCGCTGGTTTTCATCCCCAGGCCTGCCATAGTTTTCTTCTCTTTTTTCCATGGTTTTATTTTTTGTTCTGTTATACTCTGTTAAAATGACCGCATGCGGCGGCGTTATTTTTTACGGGTTACAGAGGCTATAGTTTGCTGGGGCACAGGTATAAAAAAAGAGACGCCCTGTCATAAGGCGTCTCCTCTACTTGCATTTCCTGTTTGGGATTAGAAGTACTGTTCCATGATTTCGCGCACATCGGCCTCTGCCAGCGGCTTGGAGTAGTGCTTGCGTACCTCAGGATATTTTTTGAGGCGCTCGAGGTCGTAAAAACTAGCCGAAGAGGTGAGCATCAGCATGACAGTGCGCAGCTTTTTCTCTTCTTCAAAACGCTGGTACTCATCCAGAAACTCGAATCCGTCCATTACCGACATTTTGATATCCACAAAGATAAGGTCGGGCTTCGGGTAGTTCTCCACTCCGCTAAAAGCCTTATTCAGGTAGTCTAGCGCCTCCTCACCGTTGGTAACGACCCGTATGTCATCCGCCGCCTCCATGCGAGACAGCAGGCGTTGATTCAGGTAATTGGTGGTGTCGTCGTCGTCTATCAGCAGTATGGTCTTTACAGATTTCATAGTTTGTGGTTTGTGTTCTTTTACAAATTAGGCCTTTTTTTGTTTTAAAGAAAAGACAAAATACAAGTCGTATCAGGATTTACCTCTGGCGAGCGCTTCGGCCCGTAGCCTAGCTTTTACGAGATTTGTCACCTCTATCGCCGAAATCATGATGCCTTCGACTTGGTTTATACTGTCGAATATAGGCTGGTACTTAAAGTTAAAGTAGGCATCGCTCGGATTACCATTCAATTTGTGATCAATAGTTGCTTTAAACTCATTGATGTATACGGCGCGGCCTTTGGTATATACCTCCTGCAGCATGTGGAAGAAGCCAAGCGGTTCTAGTTCTGGCCAGAGCTGGCGGGCGGTGCGGCCTACGTAGTTTCGGTTGCCATACAGTTTGTATACTCCCGGCGTAACATACTGGCATACGTGGTTGGGGCCATGCAGCACGCACAGGTGCACGGGTGAGAGACGCAGCAAATTCTCGAGGCGCTCATCTTCGCGGCTTTCGCTTTGCTGTTTTTGATCTTCGATGTCTGTGTACGTACCGATCCAGAGTGTGATGTTGCCTGCGGCGTCACGCATAGGCAGGCCACGCTCCAAGAACCAGCGGTATGTGCCGTCGAAATGGTTGCGGACGCGGTATTCAATCTCAAAACTTTCGCCACCGGCCACTGCCTGATGCCAGCAAGTAAGGGCCATGGCGGAATCTTCCGGGTGGATCGCGTTTATCCAGCCTTCTGTCTGCCCTTGTCGCATACCGGTGTAGGCGTACCAGTGCTGGTTAAAAAACAGGACTTTACCTTGCGGAGAGGCCGTCCAAGCCATGTGGGGTAGTACCTCCAGCAGGTGACGAAAGCGCGCACCGCTTTCCTTTAGCGCCTTTTCGGTGTCCTTGCTCTGGGTGATGTCGATGATAGAGCCAATCGTGCGCATCGGCTTGCCCTCGGTATCATAAACAGTATAACCTTGGTCTAGAATGTGGGCATAAGTGCCGTCAGCTTTCTGGAAGCGGTACTCGCCTGTCCAAGTGGCATGTTGCTGGTCTAAGGCCTGCTGTATGCTTTTCTGTACGCGTTCAAAATCCTCGGGATGCACACGCGAGTCCCATGACTCACCGCCGGGCCCCATTTCCTGTGGCGTATAGCCGAATATCTCTTGCAGCCCTTCGCCCCAAGTCATGCGGTTAAGCACAATGTCGTATTCCCAAGCTACAGCCTTGGTAGCGCTTGTAAGCAGGTTTAACTGCTCTTGGCTTTGCTGCCGCATGCGCTTGCTCAGTACTTTCTCGGTGATGTCATGCACCTCATGTACTAGGTACTGCACCTCGCCCTGCTCATCAAGAATAGGTACACTGGTAGAACCCCAATAGCGCTCCTCAAAGCCATCTTTCTGTTCAAGTGACGAAGGCAAGTCGTATCGCAGCACCTCAATGCTGTAGGGTTCCTTTTGCTCCAATGCATGACGCAGTGCCTTGAACACCGCTGCCTCGGAGTCTAACTGTGGGTTATCCGGATTATTGGGAAACACAGTGAACAGGTGCTGTCCGATAGCATAGTCGCGGCTGATGAATGTCTGTTTCAGAAAAGCATCCGTTGCCTCCAAGATGATAAGTTCAGGCGACAGGACAAGGTATAGCCCCGGCAATGCCCGGAAAATTGGCTCAAGCATAGGAGGGGGTGTGGCGATTTTGGGATGCACAGGAATGAATTAAGTCTAAGTTGAGTCTTCGTAGCGAGGAAAGCTTCTAAAATAGCAAAATTATATCAAAATCCTTCCTTTGTTATTAATTTCCGAGAGATAAATGTTTCGGACTATGGCTATATTCCTTTTCGCGGGTCGTAAGACTGGTGTCGGGGATAATAAAGAAAGCACGGGATACAACCTGTTGCGTATCCCGTGCTTTTTGATTTAAAAAGAACTACTTATTTCTCAGGCAGTAGCCGTTGCTTTCACACCAAATCCTTCAAACACCTCGCGGGCATCCGCTATACTCTGGATGTCCTCCACAATTACGATGAGTTTATCCTTGGCCTCCTTCAGGCGGGAGCGGCGCGAGTGTTGCTGCACATACTTGAGGATGTTGCCGAAGGTCTCAGACTGGAAGTAGGCGTCGTTGTTCTCACTTGGCAAGTAGCCTTTCATCACTTCTTTTTTGATGGTGAGTTTCTCGAAGCCCAACTGCTGTGCCTGCCAGCGCAGCTTCACGATCTCCACCAGCTTCTGTACCTCTTCCGGCAATGGCCCGAAGCGGTCCACGATACTGGTACGAAGTTTCTCTAAGTCCTGCAAGTCTTTGGTACTGTCGAGTTTGCTGTAAAGGCTGAGGCGCTCCGAAATGTTGCCCACATACCAGTCAGGTATAAGCACCTCCATATCCGTCTCGATGTTACAGTCGCGCACGGGCTCCACAAACTCAGCCAGATTGTCTTTCAGGAACAGGTCGCGGAATTCGGTTTCTTTGAGCTCCTTGATGGCATCGTCGAGCACTTGGTGGTACATCTCAAAACCGAGGTCATTTATGAAACCGCTCTGTTCACCGCCTAGCAGGTTGCCGGCCCCCCGTATGTCGAGGTCGCGCATCGCGATTTTGAAACCTTCACCCAGATCAGAGAACTCCTCCAGCACGCTCAGTCGCTTGCGGGCGTCGGTCGGTAGACCAGCCACTGGTGGTGTGAGCAGGTAGCAGTAGGCCTTCTTGTTGGAGCGGCCCACTCGGCCACGCATCTGGTGCAAATCTGACAAACCGAACATGTGCGCCCGGTTGATAATGATGGTGTTGGCGTTCGGTATATCCAGACCCGACTCGATGATGTTGGTTGACACGAGTACGTCGTACTCGCCCTCCACGAATTTCATCATGCGCTTTTCCAGCGTCTCGCCGTCCATCTGTCCGTGGGCATACGTGATACGGGCGTCGGGTACGAGTTTCAGAATCATGTTGGCGATTTCCTCGATATCTTTTACGCGGTTGTGCACAAAAAACACCTGCCCGCCCCGCTTCAACTCAGCAGCCACAGCGTCCCGGATTAAAACCTCATCAAACACATGCAATTCGGTTTTCACTGGCTGTCTGTTCGGCGGCGGTGTGGCGATTACACTCAAGTCGCGGGCACCCATCAGGGAGAAGTGCAGGGTACGAGGTATAGGGGTAGCGGTGAGCGTAAGGGTATCCACATTCACGCGCATCTCTTTCAGTTTCTCCTTCGTCTTCACCCCAAACTTCTGTTCTTCGTCTATCACCAGCAAGCCGAGGTCTTTGAACTTCACATCCTTACTGGCGATGCGGTGCGTGCCAATCAGGATGTCCACTTTACCTTCAGCCACGCGCTGCAAAGTGTTTTTAATGTCTTTTGCAGTTTTGAAACGGTTAATATAATCTACCGTGATTGGGAATTGTTCCAGTCGGTCGCGGAAGGTTTTGAAGTGCTGCATGGCCAATACCGTGGTCGGAACGAGCACAGCCACTTGCTTGCCGTCGCAGGCCGCTTTGAAGGCAGCCCGTATCGCTACTTCGGTTTTGCCGAAGCCCACGTCGCCGCACACAAGACGGTCCATTGGGTGTGGCTGCTCCATGTCTGCTTTTACGTCCTCGGTGGCTTTGCCTTGGTCGGGCGTGTCTTCGTAAATGAACGAAGACTCCAATTCGGCCTGCAGGAAGCCGTCGCGGGTATAGGCATAGCCCGGCGCTGCCTTGCGTTTGGCGTACAGCTGAATGAGTTCGGCGGCGATATCCTTTACCTTGCTCTTTACTTTCTTTTTCTTGTTCTCCCACTCCGGCGAGCCCAGTTTGCTCATGGTCGGCGGACCGCCCTCTTTGCCGCTATACTTGCTGATCTTGTGCAGCGAGTGGATGGACACATAGAGCAAATCGTCGTCGCGGTATACCAATCGGATGGCTTCCTGTAAGCGTCCTCCAACTTCCACTTTCTCCAAACCGGCAAAGCGGCCCACACCGTAGTCCATGTGCGTGATGTAGTCGCCGGGCTGCAGGGTGCGCAGCTCTTTAAGCGTCATCGCCTTGGTTTTGGAGCGGCCCTCTTTGGCTTTGTGCTGGTAGAAGCGATCGAATAGCTGGTGGTCGGTATAGCAGGTGATCTTGAGCTGCTCGTCAATGAAGCCCTCGCGCAACGAAATTCCTAAATGCTGGAAACGCATGTCGTGGTCGAGCTCGTCGAAGATGGTAGTGAGGCGGTTGATTTGGCGTGGAGAGTCTGTGGCGATGATGTTCACAAAGCCCTTGCTTTGCTGCTCGTGCAGGTCTTTTACCAGTCGGTTGAAATCTTTGTTAAATGAAGGCTGTGGCTTGGATTGCAGCTGCAACACCTCCGTGTCCTTGTAGTTGAAGCGTTTTCCAAACTCCACGATGCTGAACTTCTCTAGCAGCTTCTTGAACTGCTTCTGCGTCTGGAAAAGTTGTTCCGGATCTGATACGATCTGAGTACCACCGCTGCCCGCCATCAGTTTGTCAAAAGCCTGAGAAGCCTTGTCGAAATACTCGTCGACCACATCCAGTGTCTGGCGTACATCCTTGAACCAGATGGCGGTGTTCTTCGGCACGAATTCGAGGAAAGCTTCGCGTGTTTCCTGCAGCAGTTTAGTCTGCACGTTTGGTATAATCGAGATGCTTTTCTTCGTCTCCACGGACAGCTGTGTATCGGGGTCAAAGGAGCGTATACTTTCTATCTCATCGCCGAAAAGCTCGATGCGGTACGGCAGGTCGTTGGCGTAAGAGAATACGTCCACAATGCCACCGCGCACGGCGTACTGGCCCGCCTCATACACAAACTCCGTCCGCTCGAAGCCATACTCGGCCAGCATATCACTCAGGAAATTCACATCAAGCTTTTCGCCTACCTTGGCTCCCAGCGTGTTTTCCACCAGTGACTTTTTGTTAATCACTTTTTCGGTGAGCGCCTCGGGGTAGGTCACGATCAACTCGCCCTTTTCGGACTTAGTGTTGAGGCGGTTGAGCACCTCGGCCCGCATGAGGATGTTGGCGTTCTCGGTGTCGTCGAAGCTGTAGGGCCGCTTGTAGGACGTCGGGAACAGCATGACCTCCTTTTCGTCACCGAGCAGGTTTTTGAGGTCGGTATAGAAATAGGCCGCCTCCTCTTTGTCGTGCAAAACGAAAAGCTGGTGCTGCGGGTGTAAGGTATAGACTGCCGAGGCCATCACGGCATCCAGACTACCGGCCATGCCTTTGAGCTGCAAGCGGTAGGGTTTATCGGCTTTAAGTCGCTCGGCAATGGTCTGCACCACGCCATCGAGTCGGTACAGCTCTAAAAAATCAGTTACTTTCATTCAGTTCAAAACGTCACAAAACAGCAAAGGCAGAACACAGGACTTTTCGATAGTCGTGTTCTGCTGGTTGTTATTTTACAAAGATAAACAAGTTAACGTCTTATCAGAACTGGGAGAGAGGGGAGAAGGTTGCGGGGAGGTTCTATAATCTACTGGCTAACGCGAGCTTTCAGCCCGTGTTTCTAAACTGCTGAATAAAGCACAAGCTGCAAGCTCGCACTAGCAGAGGCAGGTTGGGGGAAGAATTTTGCAAACTGATTAATTTTAATTTACTTATAAAGAATACTGCGCATAACTCTCATATTAATCTTTTCAAATTGAATTGAAATGACAAGGTTCTGGAATTTAATATTTTACAATCTTTTCAGATTTGAGCGGAGTACGCAATCCTTTTTTAACTACCCTCTACTTTTAGTTCTAAAAAATGAGAAGGTAAAAGAGAGTTACAGGAAGAGAGGGGTTGCAGATTCGAAAGGTGCTGTGCTAAAAGCTTTAAATGATCCAAAGAAAGGACCAAATAGCATTCTTTCTGGGGGGCACATGTATATTATATTTTTCCTGTTGACTTATGGGTCTATCAATTTTATTTCTGGGTTTTTAAGGCAAGAGTTCTACTTAGAGATAGAGCACTTCATGCTTATGTTTTTTGTAGCGCTAGGGTGCGGGTATTTTATCCTGTTCCGAAATGATAGATACCTATGGTATTTCAAAAAATTCGAAAGAATGTCTGTGGCGGAAAAGCAAAAGTCTGCGTGGCTATCCTTTATTGTTGTAGCAGGTATATGGCTGTTCTGTATTGGCAGTTTTATCTATACGAGTTATAGGCTATAAATAGCACATCGTGCCTAATAACACCTCCAGTTTGAGAAAAGCGGAAAATGGTGATATGGTCAGGCTTCATTCAAACTGCATGCTAGTTAATTCTCTCATACAAAACCTATACCTTATGTAACGATGGAAACACCTTTACTACGCTATAAACTAACTGACCCCGCTGGCTTCAGCACGAAAGTTTATGCTATCATCATCATCGCTGGGGGCGTATGGATATTCTCAATCTATCCCGTGGTTGGTGTCCTCATGATTCTGTTCGGGATTTTTCCACTGGTCCAGTATAAGTGCCTTGAAATCGATTTGTACAACAGCACTTATTGCATAGGAGTGAATATACTAGGGCATACTGTTGGCACCAGAGAGCCATACTCCGGCACGAAGTGCATCTTTCTAAAGAAGAACAGAACCACTACTTCTGATGTAAACCGTTCTTGGCGACCCACCGTTTCTACTTCGTTCGATAGCTACTTGTGGTTAGAGGACGGTGCCAAGATCTTACTTTCATGTGATGGCAAGAAAGAGACCGCAGTGCTAAGAATAGAGCCTCTTGCACAGGAATTGCAGACCGAGATAAAAGATCTGACAGTTCCCCTTTCACACGTTTAGCACCCTTTCAACTACTGACTTGAACAAATTAGTTTGAATTAATCACATTAAAAATTCGTATAAGTATACTAGGTTGGCTAAAATAGGGGATTTTGGCTATACCGATGGAGCGGAGTAATGCCGGAATACTTATAGCAGGATGTGATGGATGTGATCAAGCGAAATAATATAAAGGTCTTTGGGAAAGGGGAGGAGACGATCATGTTCGGGCATGGCTTTGGCTGCGATCAGAACATGTGGCGCTTTGTTACACCCGCTTTTCAACAGAAATACAAAATTGTGCTCTTTGACCATGTAGGAGCCGGTGATTCTGACCTATCCGCTTACGATAGAAATAAGTATGATACGTTGGAGGGCTATGCGGCCGATATTGTGGAAATATGCCGAGAACTAGATCTGCATGACGTCATATTCGTGGGGCACTCTGTTAGCGCCATGATGGGAGTGCTCAGCTCCATCAAAGATCCGACACTCTTCAAAAAGCTGATTCTAATCGGACCTTCTCCCTGCTATATCAACGACGGGAATTACATCGGAGGCTTCGACCGTGCAGATGTGCTCACCATGCTAGACTACATGAAACAGGATTATGTGGGTTGGGCAGAATCTTTTGCCCCTTTGATCATGGGGCACCCAAACAATCCTTCGCTGGGAGAAGAACTGGCCAAAAGCTTCTGCGATACGGACTCTGACATTGCAAAACACTTCGCGCAGGTTACTTTCCTGTCAGACAACCGACCCGACTTGCCAAATCTACAAACCGAATCGCTGATCATGCAGTGTGCCGAGGATGTAATTGCCCCAGCCGAAGTAGGTGCCTATGTGCACAGGACAATCAAAAACTCAACACTTGTCAACTTGAAAGCGACAGGCCATTGCCCCAACCTAAGTTCACCCCTAGAGGTAATTGATGTGATGGAAGACTACTTGAAGGTATAGCTATCGCTAAAACAAAAGTTTATAAATGAAAAAAAGGATATTGCTATATTTTTATATATTTAGACTTTAGTTAGTCTATCGTTGTTAATATTTAGTTATGCTTCCTTCATTTAAGCTTCAGTTAAAACAAACTGCCTCCGACATTTGGCTATTCCTAAAGAACCCAAAGGACCAGCCCGCTGCTGTAAATAGTAACTCCTACAAACTGCGCATTCTGCTGTATGTGCTCCTGATAGATGTGGTGCTCACCTTTGCTATAATGGGTGTAATACAGCTGGTAGAGTGGCTGGGCTGGCACACGAGTAATAACCATGCCGTGATAGAAATGATGCGGTCACTTCCGATCTGGGCCTTTCTCCTATTGGGCGTACTGGCGATACCTTTGCTGGAAGAGCTAGTTTTCCGCTACGGCCTGCGGTTTAAAAGCGGCTACATGGCCCTGCTGGCTTTCGTGGCGGCCATTGCACTTGGCGTATTGGCCTACTCGCTGCTGCCTTTAGAAGGAGCCATTGGTGTATGGGTCGTGTTGGGTATGGCGCTGGTGCTGTACGCGCTAAACGCCGACGCAATAGCGGGCTTCTTGAAGAAGGCATGGGGTAAGGTATACGGCGTTTTCTTTTACCTGATGGCCTTTGTCTTTGGGCTTATTCACATTACCAATTATACTGATTTTGACTACGCATCGGCGGCTGTGTTACTTATCCCAATTTTAATTGCGCCTCAGATAATTGCAGGTGTGCTGCTGGGGTATATGCGTGTAAAGCACGGTTTTCGCTGGGGCTATTTCCTGCATGCGGGTCACAACGCACTGTTCTTTGGGTTGGCGCTAGCGACGATGGGCATATTAGATGAAAAACTGCATATCCAAAACGAAACCTATACCCTACAAGTAGAGGAGCACGCGCTTCATGACCAAAACGCAGTTTCCTCTAAACATATAGGTAAAGACTCGTTGGGTTTTGAGAATCAGAAGCTGCATAATGTTATTCTGGCCTTGCTGGATAAAGAAGAGTCATTAGTGGAGTTTGACAAAACCAGACATCAGCACACGGCGATAAACTTGAAGTTTAAAGCCCATAATGCTGCCGAAGACATAAAGCAAAACAAACAGCTGGTGCTAGAGCAGCTGCAAGAGGTGTACAAGTTTGATGTAACCTACCGCTCTCAGCAAATGGATGCTTGGGATGTGGCGATTGCCGACACCAGCCTGCTGGCGGCCAATGCTGTGGCAGACATTGGTAAGTCTACTGTTATGCGCAATCCTGAGGATATCACGTTCGAAAACGTAACGTTAGGAGAGTTAGTAAGCGCGATCGAAACAGATTTTGAGGTGATGCTTGTGTCGGAAAGAAAACTCTTAGAGTCGGGCAAGTATAACTTCAAACTTCCCAAAGGCGATTTTATCCAAGCAAAGGAAGACTTAAAAACGAAATACGGTATACTACTGCAGTCGAGGATGGAGCTGGCTGACTTGGCCGTAGTGTCTTTTAAATAGCAGGTAAAGTAAAATAAAACAGCCGCTCATAGGTCATAGAGACAAGTGAGCGGCTGTTTTATTTTAGAATAACCTTTATCTGTACGGGGTCCTGCAGCACGCGCAAATTCTGTTTCAGCTGTTCCAGTTCGTAGGTTAAGCTTTCCTTCGCCTGTTTAAACTTCTGGTTCATCTGCTTCGGGCTACCGCAGAAGCGGTCAAAAAAGATGGCGTTAGGGCCAAAGATGAAACCATTGAGATCAGCCTGCAAGTCGCTTAGCTGGTCGTTCAGGATTTTGATATAATACTGTAGCTGCTCGTCAGGCAATTTGTCGAGTGCTTGGCCTTGCTCCTGCAGGAACTCCATTTGCAGGCGCAGCAGCTCGAAGAAGTCGTCGTGGTGGTAGGCTTGCGTCACGCGCTTCATGGCCTCTTCTTTCCAAGCACGCTTGGTTTCGTCACGCTCTTTGTCGGGGTGCAGTTGCTTGGCGAGGTCGGTATACACGCGGCGGCTGGCCTTGCTGATACTGCTGAGCTCGGCTTTTGCTTTGGCCTCCTTTTCCTTTTGAGCTTTGGTTTTGCGGCCCTTCTGGCGGTTTTGCTTGGCCCGCTCACGTTCTTCCTCCTCACGGTCCAGTTGGGCCTGTATGCGCTCAAAGTCATCGAGGTCATCCCAGTTGTCAGGTATAGCTTCTTCTTCCTCGCTAGCTATACCTTCTTCAGCTAAATCCTCTTCTTCTGCTACAAAAGCCGCGCGCTCGGCGTAGGCAACCTCAGCATACCTGTCGTGCAGGGTTATCAAGTCTTTGCGCTCGTAGTTCTGGATCAGGTCTAGGGCGATATCGACAATCAGCAGGGCAAGCTTCTCTTTTTCCCTGAAACTAAACAGCGGCAATGCAAACGCATCGTCCAACAGATGGGCCAACTCCGCCCGTTGTGCTACCTGTTGCATGATGATGGGCCGCAGTTCCTTCTCGATACGCTTTTGGGCGATATCCATGCTGTCGCGCCGTGTGGCCAGCTCCTGCTTCAGCTGCTCTATCTGTGCTACTTTCTTGTTAAACTCCTGCTGCAGTTGACTTAGCCTGCGCTGGTCTGGAGTGGCGATTTGCGGTGTAAGCGATGGAACAGGTTTGTCGGACTTAGGAGCAGGCATAAACTAGTAACAGGTTCAAAAGAAAGGTATAGCGCCGGCAATTTACGAATAAGCCAGCGCTATACCTTACTGGCGTGCGTCGAAAGGTATAAATCGGTTGTTCTGCAACAGGTAGAGCGTGGTACGATTGCCGTCTATTACGGACACACCGTCGGTTTTAAGATTAGTAAACTGCTGCTGACGCGGGTTGCGTACCAGTGAGTCCTGCGGCGCGAGTTTAAGCTGCAGGGAGCTATACCTGCGGTCGTTCAACTGCTGCGATGGGTAGGCCGCCACTTTCATTTCGCGGACCTGCGGGGTGCCGTAGTCCAGAAAAGCCAAGATGTGGATGGAGTCGTTTTGAAGCACCTGCACGGCATAGTCGGGATTACGATTGCCGTTCAGGTTGCCGCGCAGATATACGGGATTGTCTACCTGTGCTGTTCTGTTCGACATGGCATTGTCGGTGAGGACTGCCACTTCTGCTTGCGGCTGCCGTTGTTGCAATAGGCTGGTAAGCGTATCGGGTAGCGGGTGCAGGATGGCGCCCTCGTCGGTGGCGCGGGCCACACTGTCGATTGAGGCTTTGGTGTCAGAGTCGACCTGACTTTCGATCAGTTCATCATCGGCAGCGCGGTTATAGTTACCGTCGGCGGAGTCGGAGCCGCAGGAAGCGAGGGCCAGTAAGGCGGCGATTGCAGGTAGGTATAGTTTCATAGGTATAATGTTCTGTTTTAGTGTGTTGCTTTGCATACCGTGCACGCAGCAGGAAGGTTGCAGGCTATACCTCTACCGGATCAACTCCACCTTGCGCTCCCCAATCTGCTGACGCCACATGGCGTAGTAAAGCCCTTTTTGCTCGACCAGTTCAGCGTGGTTGCCCTGCTCTACGATCTTTCCTTTTTCCAGCACATAGATAGTATCGGCGTGCATGATCGTGCTGAGGCGGTGAGCAATCAGAATGGTAATCTGCTCCCGAAGGGCTGAAATCTCTTTTACCGTGGCCGTAATTTCCTCTTCCGTGAGGGAATCGAGAGCGGAGGTGGCTTCGTCGAAAATGAGCAGACGCGGGTTACGGATGAGGGCGCGGGCGATGGAAAGTCGCTGCTTCTCGCCACCTGACATCTTCAGTCCGCCTTCCCCGATCTGGGTATGGATGCCTTGCTCGGAACGGCTGAGCAGAGTGGTGGCCGATGCCTTTTCCATGGCCCGGATTACTTCTTCGTCAGTTGCGTCCGGTTTCACATACTGCAGGTTCTCCTTGATGGTGCCCGAAAACAAGTTGGTCTCCTGTGTCACAAAGCCCAGCTGCCGTCGTGCTTCGTTTAGCCAAATTTCCCGTACAGGAGTGCCGTTAAAGTATATCTCGCCGCTCACGGGTACATAGAGCCCCACGAGCAGCTTGACCAAGGTGGATTTGCCCGAGCCCGACGGCCCCACAAAGGCAATGGTATCACCGGTGTTGGCCTCAAAGGAAATACCGTCCACGGAGTTTTGCGGAGCACCCTTGTGCCGGAACACCACATCCTCGAAACGCAGTTGCTGCAGCGGCCCCACGTCAATCGCCGATTCGGGTCGGGTCTCCACGGGTTTGTTCATGAGCTCATCGAAGTTGTGGAGCGAGGCCTCGGCTTCGCGGTAGGTCAGGATGATGGTGCCCATGTCCTGCAGCGGCCCAAAAATGCTCACCGAGATAAATTGCATGGAAATCAGTTCGCCTGTGGTGAGCACATCCCGAAAAATTAGCCAAAGCAGCGTGAAAAGGATGGACTGTTTAAGCAGATTGAGCGCTGCGCCTTGCAGAAAAGAAAGGGTGCGGACTCGCTTTACCTTGGCCATCTCCAGCGTGAAGATCCGTTCGGTATGCTCGCGCAGGCGGCGTATCTCCGGGTAAGTCAGTCCGAGGCTTTTTACCAGCTCAATGTTGCGCAGCGACTCCGTGATCACACCCGACATTTTGTTTGTAGCTCTGTTAATCGAGCGCTGCATGGTTTTGATTTTGGCGCTGAGCAAACTGGTGAGTCCGCCGAGCACGACCATCCCGATGATGAAAATCGGCACCAGCGCCCAGTGCTTCGTGATGGCATACCAGATCAAGAAACCCACACCGACCAAAGAAGAAAACAGGATGTTGATAAAGGAGTTGATAAAGCGCTCGGTGTCGCGGCGCACCCGCTGCAAAATAGAAAGCGTTTCGCCGCTGTTCTGGTCGGCGTATTCCTGATAAGAGAGTTTGAGTGTTTGCTTGAGACCGTCGTTGAAGATCTGCACACCAAACTTCTGCACGACCAGATTGGTGAAATACTCCTGAAAAGCCTTGGCCAAACGGGAGAGCAGCGCGACCCCCACAGCCAGCAGCATCAGCCAAAGCGCTCCCTCCACACGCTCCTCGCTGCTCATGGTGAAGGGCGGTGTGGCGTAGTCGTCGATGATCTTTCCGAAAATGATCGGGTCGACAAGCGCCAGCACCTGACTGATGCCGGCCAGCAAAAGCGAGAGTACAACCAGTCCGCGATGGGGCTGCAGGTAGTTCCAGAGTACGCGCATGGGTTATTCTTTCGATCTGTCTTTGTCAGTTAGATCTGCCTGAACAGGCACACCTTGGGGATTGATGAACTGCACCTGCTGCCGAGGGTATACCGGAATGATTTTGCCAATGTACTCCGGCTTGTTCAGTTCGTTGGTGATGCGCAGTGTGAGTTCGCTTTTCCACTTGCGCCGCTCGCGTGCTCCCACCAAGTAGCGGATGGTCACGTTTGTCCAAGATTCAGTCATGGAGACGAACACCTGCGGCTTGTCCGGCACGGCATCGTCCAGCCCGGCCCGCTGCAGGAGATGGGAGTAGGAGGCGGCGGGCGCCTTCATGTAGTCGCCGAGCAAACCCAGCGCTACGCTTTCCAGCACTTCCATGGAAAGCGGTACATCCGACTCGTTGGCCACGCCTACATCCAGCTCGTCCCAAACATAAGGGAAGTCGCCGGTAAGGTTGATGATCGTACCTGTTAGCACCTCGTTGTTTGGGAAAGTCACCAAGCGGCCGGTGGGCTGCTCTGCCTGCACGAAGCCCGGTTGGTAGGGTGCCCCGATCTCCCAAACGGTCGTGGTGAGGAAGTCGATGCGGTATACGTCGCCGAAGACCTCGCCCACCCGGATGCGGTCTCCTACGCGGTAGTAGCCTTGGTAGGAGTTCATAAGCCAGCCCGTAAAGCTCTCGATGGGCGTTTGCAGCGACCATGATAGGGCCAAACCAATAAGACCAAAAGATCCGACCAATGCCCTAATGTCGCCAGCCACAACACTGAGGGCTACGCCAATAGCCAGTAGCCATACTGCAATAGAAACGAGCGAAATGATTGCGCTCGAGCTTTGCCATTTGCCGATGTAACGCTGCAGGATAGATCGCACCATGCGTACGACTAGCCAAGCTAGGACTAGTGTGATAAAGGCTATTAGCAGTTTGGGCAGGTTGAACATGAAGCTGTCCCATAGGCCCTGCAGCGCGCCAATGGCTTCCACGGTAGCTTCCTTGGTGGAGCCGTTCTGGACAACAGCCTCTGAAGCAGTATCGCCGGGCACCAGTTCCTCAACCGCCACTTCCTCCACCACGGCCACGGAGTCTGGGCCATTGTCCTGCGCAAGACCTGCTTCGCTTGGCGCAAACATCATCAAAATAAAACCGGTAATGGCCACAGCTAGGATTGAGGCCTGTCGGAAATTGCGAAGTCGGTTCTGGGCTCCCTTCACAGCCGAACCCCGTGCGGGCTTTCTTCTTCTGCGGGTTTTGGTTCGCAGGTTTCTGCGGGTGACAGTGGAGGTATAGCCTTTTGGCTGACCGGCGCCCTGTGTGCTGGCACCACCTGTTGTGGAGACGCGTAAATTTCGTGAGGAAGTTCTTCTGTTTCGATTATAGGAAGGCATAGGGTTCGCGGCTTTCTCTTTTTGAGCAGTTTTCTCTCTATACGAAAGAAAAGCCGAGGCGCTACAAAGAGGCGCTTGCTATACCTGTGCGATGTGCCGTGGCAGGTCTTTGAGATGGAACCTCCTGAGGAAAGTTTGGGCGTCTGTTACACCTGCGTCTTGCCAACCGAGCAGCTCAGCCAGCTTTTGCCAGAGTTGTTGAGAGGTAAGCCCCGCTTTGCGCATTTCGGTGAGCGAGAGGGCATCGTGCGATTTGGAGAGCTTGTTGCCCTCACTTACGATGAGTGGGTGGTGCACAAAAGCTGCATTGGTGAAGGCGGTGGCGCCGGTGTGCTCCGCCAAGAAAAGCTGTGCCGCCGTGGAGAGCATGAGGTCCTCGCCCCGCACGATCAGGTTCACGCCCATAGCCAAGTCATCTACGATCGAGGCAATCTGGTAGGCAGGTATACCGTCTTTGCGGCGCACCACGAAGTCGGGCATTTCGAGGGCCAATGCGACGGTGCAATTGCCGAGCAACTGATCTTTGAACGAGATGACTGTGCCCTCCGGTATACGGACGCGCCAAGCGGCATTGGGCGTATCGAGCGGCAACTGTTCCTCGCGGCAGGTGAGCGGGTATAGCCCCTGCGGCGACAAGGCCGCTATCTGAGTACGGGAGCACGGGCAGGTATACACCATCCCTTGCTGCACCAGTTTATCGAGTTGCGCCTGGTAAGCCGGTAGCTTTAGAAGCTGGGAGTAGTTCTCCTGAAAATCCTGTGGATTACGCGGCCCTTCGTCGTAGTCAAGGCCCATGAAGTCGAGCATGTCGAAGATGTCCTGCAGGTACTCTGGGCGGAAGCGGGCATTGTCGAGGTCGTCGATGCGCAGCAATACGATGCCTTGCTGCTTGCGTGCCAGCGCCCACGTAATAGCAAACGACAGCGCATTGCCCAGATGCAGATAGCCGCTGGGGGTCGGGGCGATGCGGGTTTTTATTTGCTGTTTCGTTTCCACAGGTATAGCGCCGGGTTTGGCTAGGTCAAAGGTATAGCTGCCTGATTAAAAGTCAAGGTAGTAGTGCTTAAAATGCTAGATAGTAAGGTTGATAAATAAATGGATTTCGCTATGTTTGATAATATACAGATAAGCGTATGTTTACGCTTTCGAGGTAGTGTTGGACATAATTTAAATATGGAAGCTGTGAAAATGATAGACATTGTTTACAGAAAGATTTCAATCGACTACCAACTTGAATAGGAGGTGGCCGCTGCATGTCTAACAGTACCTCTGAGATTGAGGCAGAGTAATTGTTGGGGATGCCACATTAAGCTGATGGGTATAAAGCAAAAACATTACCTCATTGGAGAAAGAAGCTATCGGATAGTCGTAAAATGGACAGAGAACAGTCAGAATAAGGAGCGACACTATATCAAATCTAAGTTTACCCTCAGGCTGTCAGTATTTCCTGAAAATGTATTAGCTAATATTTAATTTTCACTAAGCAAGCAAATGATGTGCTTTATAAAATTCTTTAGTAGAACATATTGAATATATTGAAATAATACGTATAAAATTTCATAAAATATTAATATTCAATAAATGAAGACGTTACTACTCTTATGCCTACTCTTGGCTTTTGTTTCATGTGACTCCAAGGAAGATGTGAAGCCGGTGTTTCTAAATAACGATGTCTGCAGAATGGTCACTTTTGATGTCAGAAATAATGGCGGAGGGAGGTTTCAAGAGTTCCTTTATGATGAAAATGGAACGCTGCTTGGAATGGAAACATCCTTTACTGATGGAGGAGTTTACATTAAGGAGTCGTTTGAGTTTAACTCGCAAAACAAAATATCCCGAAGGACTTATTACGTTTATGACAAATTAGATAGTTATACTACTTATGAGTATAACGCTATAGGATTACTTACAAGAGTTACTACATTTGGGAAAGAGGAGGGAAGTAATCGTCTTACAAAGGAGTTGCAGACCAAAACATATGAATATAGCTCCCCAACAGAACTAAGAAGCGTAACCATTACTGAACCAGCTGCTACGACTGAAGTTTGGTTGTATGAATACAGCAATGGACTGATGCACACAGCTAGGCACTATAGACCAGCAGGAACGTTTGTTGAGTCAATTTCGCTGGAATACGATAGTAGAAACCGTGCTTTTATTGAGGCCCTGCCTTTTATTAATGATGTTGTGTTTGGGGAAAGCCTTGGATATCCTTACTACCGCAATATTACAAAGCTCACTAAAACCAGACCAGATGGCTCTGTTTCTAAACAAAATTCCTATACTTCCATATTTGAATACAACTCAGACGGCTACACTACTCGAGAGACCAGCACAAGACTTGACAAGAGCACGACGGATACCTTTAGCTATAGTTATAATTGTGAAAATTAACTGCTGGTTATTCTATCCTGTACTTTGTCAGTTCTCTTGTATAGCAGTTTTTAAATACAAGGAGAAAAGCTTTCTTGTAATAGGGCCTGATGTACTACTTCGTATTTTCAGAAGTTAGGGTTTTATCCAGAATAAGTGGGTACAGAAAGAATAAAAACAAATGCCCAACAAATTCTATAAGTTAACTGCGCCACCGCAAAGCCAAGTCCGTTATGCTAAAGTTCAAAATCGAAATAGATTTTGAATGAGTTAAGTGCTCAGCTAAATTCCATTTACTATAATTTCCAAACTTAAAGCCTGCAGAAACATTTTTTTATAGTTAGTTCAGTATTAGGGAAAGCTTCATTTTAAAAACATAGTCATATTTATTGCAAACTTACAAGGGGATAAAATATTTCCTCATGTATTAGAAATTGCTTGTCATGAAAGAGTTACTGAGAAAATGGTGCTTGCATAACCTATTAGTACTATTACTAATGTGGGGCACACCGGGATTTTCTCTCACAGCTCAGAACCTAGTGCTTAACCCCAGCTTTGAGGAGTACGAGAGCCTGTTTTGCGGCATAGTCTCCAGCCAAGCAATGATGCCTGAAATCCTGAAGCACTGGACGCTGCCGACATTTGGTACTTCTGATGTCTTCAGCACACAGATTCCAACCAGTTGTGCCAACCACGCTACGTCAAGTACTTTTTGGCTCTCGAAGGGCTCTCAGATGCCCCGCACCGGCACCTCTATGGCAGGTTATATCCTATACGCACAGGAGTCTTCTGGTTCACATCCTAATGCCCGTGAATACCTGCAGGTGCCGCTCTCTGAGCCTTTGGTGCCTGGGCAGCGCTACTTCACCGGCATGTGGGTTTCCCTGGCCGACAGCTCCCGGGTAGCTATCAATAACCTGGGCATGTATTTCTCGGACACTTTTGTGAATGAGCCCACCAGTAGCGTTCTTCCCTTTGTGCCGCAGGTGAACGAAACAAGAGTTATAAAAAATAAGGAAGAGTGGGTACTGGTGCAGGGAGTGTTTGTGGCGCAGTCCCCGGCAAGGTACCTCATTATCGGCAACTTCTATGATGCGGCCTCCACCACAGCCGAAGTGGTAAGGGAGAAGGGGAATACCTTCTTTTATCGAGCTTATTATTTTGTAGATGATGTTTTCGTAGAGCCGCTGCCGGAACTGGTAGTGCCGAATATCTTCACACCAAACGGGGACGGCCTCAATGACTCGTTTCACATAAAGGGGCTCACTACAGATCTGTGGAAATTACAGGTCTATAACAGATGGGGGAAGCAGGTCTATCATTCGGATGGATACAGCAACGACTGGGACGGCTGGGGGCTGGTGGAAGGAGTATACTTTTATATGCTAGAGCATCCCTTCGCGAAGGATCGGTACAGAGGTACTGTTACGATTGTAAGGTAGCATTTTAACAAAAAAAATCTAACTCCACACCAAAGTAAAAGAGCCTCGAAATGAACACATTGTATAATTGCATATCGCAGTACCACCCTATTTCTTCAGGAGCATGGGAGGCTCTTTCCAAGGCATTAACGCGGGTTGAAATTCCAAGAAATTCGTTTTTGGTACGGGAAGGTATGATATGCAATAAGCTGTACTTCCTAGAGCGGGGTTGTTTGCGCGGTTATTATAATCTGGATGGGAAGGAAGTGACGTATTGGTTTGGCTTCGAAAACAATTTCATTACTTCTTTTTACAGTTTCATTTCCCGAAAGCCGGGTATAGAAAACATACAGGTCCTAGAAGACTCCACCATGTGGGGAATTAGCTCTGAAGCTCTACACCAGCTGTTCGATCAGCACCATGACTTGGAGCGCCTTGTGCGGATTATAAACGAGCAGTATTACATCAGACTGGAAGAGCGGTTGATGGCCATGCAGTTCAAGACGGCCCGGGAGCGGTATGAACAGCTCATGGAAACCTCGCCCCATATTCTGCAGCGAATCCCGCTCGGGCAAATTGCTTCCTACTTGGGTATAAGCCAGGAAACGCTGAGCAGGATTCGAAGTCAGGTTTGATAGACTTCCTTTTTTGACAATTGTCAAAAGAAAGTTTTAGGGGCTGCAATACCTTTGATTCATAACTTAACAAGAAAGAAAAATGAATCAGAAACCATCAAACGCATTTGTAGCAGCCTCTTGGGCTACCTTACTTACTGGTATTACGGCCTACCTCATCGGACTGTGGAACGCCTATATGCTGCTGAACGAAAAGGGCTATTATTTTGCCATCTTAATGTTTGGTTTATTCTCAGCTATCTCGCTTCAGAAAAGCGTGCGCGACCAACTGGAGGGTATACCAGTTACCAACATCTATTACGGACTTAGCTGGTTTTCTACCATGTTGGCGATCGTGCTGCTGACAGTGGGGCTTTGGAATGCAGACTTGCTCCTGAGCGAAAAAGGCTTCTACGGCATGTCGTTTTTACTAAGCCTTTTCGCTGCGATTGCGGTGCAGAAAAATACCCGTGACAGTTTAGGCAGAGAACTACCTGCAAAGCAAGATGCAGAGCTGTATTATTAAAACCGCTTTACAACAGACTCAACACGTATCGGCCTCCATTCTGGAATGACAGCATCTTTTCAATTGATTCTATGAAACCACACCTCTCACGCGAAATCATCTATAGCATCGCTAGGCACAGCAACTGGGGCGAGGAAGGTATAGCCGACTGGCTCCGAAAAGAGCAGGTATACGCCGGGCCGCAGGACTGGGTGAAGTTTGTCCGGCTGTTTCTGTTGGCGCTAGGGGGCAGCTTTCTGATCTCGGGCATTATATTCTTCTTCGCCTACAACTGGGCCGACATGCACAAGTTCGTGAAGTTGGGTATGATCGAGTTGCTGATACTGGCGGTGACGTTTGCGGCTGTGTTTACCAAACTCAGCGGCACGGTGAAGAATGTGCTACTTACGGCCAGCACCATGCTGGTCGGCGTGCTCTTTGCCGTGTTCGGCCAGATCTACCAGACCGGTGCCAATGCCTATGACTTTTTCTTGGGGTGGACGATGTGCGTGGTGCTGTGGGTTGTTGTGGCAAGGTTTCAACCGCTCTGGTTCATTTTCCTCGTGCTACTCAACACCACTTTCGTGCTCTATACCCAGCAGGTCGCCACACACTGGTCCTTTGCGGTGGTGATGGATATTCTGTTCATCCTTAATGCAGCGGCAGTTGTTATTTGGGAAGTCCTAGCGACTAAAGGGCGCGTAGGTATACAGCATCGCTGGTTCCCGCGCTTGGTGGGGCTGGCGGCAATCACCGTCATCACCATCAGCATGGTCTCAGCACTTTTCGAAAGTATAGATTACGACTACGGCTTGGCTTATCTGCTCGGCGTGGCTATGTATGGCGCAGGTATCGCCTACGGCCTAAAGGTGCGCGATATCTTTTATCTAACGGCCCTGCCCTTTAGCGGGATAGCGGTGGTGACGGCCATCCTAGTGCGGATCGGGGAGAACGTGCCGGAGATTATGCTGTTGCTGGCCACACTCTTTGTGGTGGGCAGCATTACCTTACTGATTCAGTATTTGGGCAAACTTAACCGACAGTGGCATGGCCGATAAAGAACCACTTCAACTCGAAACCCTGCTGCAGGAGATCGCGCAGGAGCAACCGGACTTCAGCTACGACGAAGCTGCCATCACCACGGAAGTAGCCCATTCGACTTCGCTGCTCAAGCGCTGGCCTGTTAAATTACTTACCATTTTGGGCGGCATGCTGGCCTTGTCTACCTTGCTAGGTTTCCTGATGACAGCCGGACTCTACAGCTCAGGTATAGGCATGCTTATTTTTGGCCTTGGTTTTCTGGTAGGGGCAGAGGCGCTTGTGCGTATCGAGAAGACATTTACGGCAGAGGCCATTGGCGTGTCGCTAAACATTGCCGGCTACGTGTTACTGGCAATCGGTACCGGAGTACTGTCCGAAAACACGACAGCTGTGGCAGTGGTCTTAGGTATAGCTTCAACGCTCGTTCTGGTCTTTTCCAAGAGCAGCCTCTTTGTGTTCATTTCGGTGCTGGTGCTCAACGGCAGTCTGCTGAGCCTGATTTTTATACACAAGATATACAACCTGTCGCATGCCCTGATCGTGGTGCTGGCAGGTATGCTCACCTTCATCAGTCTCTTCGAAGCAAAGCTGCTGGCCTTGTTGCGGCGCTTTGCGCTGGTTTTCGGGCCGGTTCGCATGGGGCTGATCTTCTCCCTAATCAACACGTTGGTGCTGTTTGTGCATCAGAAATTGCTCTCCACCAGCATTACCCATTTCTGGCTGTCGGGCTTGTTTTTGATCGGCTGTTTGCTGCTGTTGTTACACCGTGTGCTGCGCGAAAGTGGAGTGAAGGATCAGAAGACGCTGGCTATTTTCTATACCTGCTGCACGGTGGTGTTACTGCCGACTGTGCTGGCGCCGTCGGTGCCGGGCGCTTTGCTGGTGGTGCTATCCAGTTTTTACATCGGTCATAAAACAGGCTTTTGGGTGGGGCTGCTAGCGTTGGCCTACTTTCTAGTGCTCTACTATTATGACCTGAACATGACACTTTTGGCTAAGTCAGGGGTCTTGGTGCTCACGGGTGCCTTGTTTTTAGGTGGCCTATACCTGTTGAACCGTTATCTGCGAAGCCATGAAGCGTAACCTCAAAAGCATTGTCGTGCTGGTCAACCTAGTGGCGGTGCTGGCATTTTTTAACCTGTCGGTGGTGGAAAAGGAAGAGATCTTGGAAGAGGGCCAACTGGTGCTGCTCGAATTGGCCCCGGTAGATCCGCGCTCGCTGATGCAGGGCGACTACATGGTGCTCAGCTACGCCATTAGCCAGACGCAGGAACAGGAGAAGTTGCCCAATCGCGGCTATGCCGTCGTGCAGCTCGACTCCCAGAACGTTGCACAACTGGTGCGTTACCAAAGCGAAAAAGAACCGCTGCACCCTGACGAGATACTGCTCAGGTATAGCAAAGGAAACTGGTCGCTCAACCTAGGTGCAGAGTCTTACTTTTTTGAAGAAGGCCAAGCCGAGACTTTTGAAAAAGCGGAGTATGGTGGGCTTAGAGTAGATGACAAAGGCAACAGCGTACTGGTGGGATTGTATGACGAAGACAGAGAGTTAATTGTGCCGAAGCGGGAGCGGGTATCTCAGAAATAAGCCCTATCTTGACTATCATTTCAGAAGCCTATGGCAGCAACTCTACATAGCTATAATACAGGTCATTATTTCAGCACAAGCGCCCGGGCTTTTGGCTGGATCACAACTGTATTAGCGATAACCATGATTGTAAACGGCTCGGTAGCTGCCTATGTTTTTCTCCCGACTGCCCTTATCACACATTTTACGCACTATCGCACAGAGTTTGATCTGGAGCGCATGCGCTATCGGGAAGGAGTGCGCTTTGCAGGTATAACTATCGGTAAGATGCTACCGCTGCCCGGTATCGATTTCCTTTTTCTGAAGAAGAACAACTACAGGCAAGTCAGCGAGTCGAGGGGGTCGATGAGCACCTTTCAGTTTGTGAAATACGATGGCTACATCAAACTCTCGGATAACGTGAAACTGCACCTGCTGCAACGCAAAACACAAGAGCAGGCTATGCAAGAGATGCAACAGATAGCACAAGACCTGCAGGCAGAACTGCGCGACCTGTCCGAGATAAAAATTTAGTGATAGAAAGCATATGCGCATCGAAAAGCAGTTTGCAACAGGTATAGCACGTGGACTCGCTTACTATGCAGGCGGTTTTGCGCTGGTCTGGGTCACCTACCTACTTTTTGGCTGGGAGTACGCACACGCACCTGCGGCTCATCACTTGGTGGGGTTGTTGGTTTTGGTGATAGGCGCTGTGCTGCTGATCAGGCGGTTGATCGGTGTATTTGTAAAACCAAGCGATACGCATAACAAAGGAGCGCTCTTGGTCCATGCCATTGCCGTTGTCAGTTTCATTCTCTTCTTTAAACTGATTATCCTGAATGGGGCTATTAAGCGCGACACCGGCGAACCAATGGCCTCTGAAACATTTATAATTGACAAGCAAAAGAAAGCTTTGTTGCTACACAATGAAGTTGGCGATACCTTATTGTATCAGGCAGTCGACTCCTTTTATGCTGGAAGAAAATGAAAAGGGTCAGGTTATACACCTGACCCCTGTTTTCACAGCTTAGATAGGCACTAAAACTCTACCCGGTAATTCAGGATCGGCAGCATACCCACCATGTAGCGGGTGACCACTTCTTCTTTCATGCGGTCGTACTGCACGCCGAACACATTCTGGCGGTTGGTGAAGTTCTGGATGTCGAGCGACAGAATGTAGCTGGCCTTCGGTTTGTTTTTGCGGTAGCTCACCCGGATGTCGGAGCGGAAATAGTCAGGTGTCTGTATCCCGAAACGGTTGGCCACGTCGAGCACCTCATACTTCAGTTCTTTCGATTTTTCCAGATCAATCGGGGTATAGCGGTTGCCGCCGGCCCACATCACTTTTCCGTTCAGGCTAATCAAGTTTTGCTTGTTGCGGCCAACCTTAAATTCCTTGCCGGCTAGCAGGTTCACAATGTGGTTGCCGTTGAAGCGGGTGCTTCGCTCGATACCGTCGTTCACGGTATACTTAGAGTCGTAAAGCGATGAAGTGAGTAGGAAGTAGTAGTTGTTCGTGAAAAATTTCTCCAGTGTCATCTCCACGCCATAGTTGCGACCAGTACCTTCGTTCACCAAGGTCTCGCGGCTGATACTTCGCTCGTAGTTCAGGGCAGAGTAGGTGCCGTTTTCGGCAGCGCTCACCGGCACGTTGAAAAGGTGCTGGTAATAGGTCTCCACTTTCAGGCGGAGGTCTTCGCGCAGCATCTGGTCATAGCCCAGCACATAGTGCGCAGCGCGGGTAAAGCCCAGTTTGCGGTTGGGTTGGGTATAGCTGCCGTCCTCCTGTCGCTGCTGTGCAAAGTAGGAGGTCAGGGCGTCGTGGCGGCTGTGCAGACCAAAGGCGGCGCTAAAAGACTTGGCGGCGTTTACCTGATATCTCAAACCCATGCGTGGCTCTATTACGGTGTTGCCGTTTAAACCAAAGTACAGGCTGTGCAGGCCGGTGTTGAGTGTGAGTTGCTCGGTGAATCGGTACTTCCACTGCGCATAGGCCTGTGCCATTTGCGTGCTGCCGCGCTGGTTCACAAATTCGCCTTCTTCATACTCAATGTTGCGCCCGCCTGCATAGGAGTCGTAACCCAGTTGGCTCAGGATAAAGCCTGTGCGCAAGGTATGGCGGTTGTTAAACTTACGGTTGTAGAGCGACGAGAAACGGGTAGCCTGCTGCGCGAAATCATGTCGGTAAAAAGGGATAGCCGTGTAGTCTGCCTGTAGCGAGTCGACCCATACCTTGTTGCCACTCGTGGAGAAAGAGAGTGTGGACTCGATGTAGTCGTCTTTGCCCAAGAACAGGATGTGCGTGAGTCCCGAAGAAGCCATGCGCGCCTGAAAGCGGTCGTCGAAGCGGTCAAGGTAGCCTTCCCACTGCTCAGTGTCACGCTCTGCTTTCACATTCTGCTCGCTCAGTCCTCCCAATCCCCAGAAAGAGAAGTAGCCGGCTTTGGCCGTTGGCAGGTATAGCTTGAAGGAGAAATCTTGGAAAACCGGAACGGCATCACCCGAAATTTTTACGCCAATCTTATTGAGCATGGCGAGGGTAGAGTAGCGGTAGTTGGCTAGATAGGAGGCTTTGGAACCTGCCTTGAAAGGGCCTTCGGCGGCAAAGTCTACGCCCAGTATACCTGCCTGCAGCGCATACTCGCGTTTCTCATTGTTACCGTTGCGTAGACGGATGTCGAATATACCAGAAAGGGCGTTGCCATACTCGGCAGGAAAAGCGCCTGTGTTGAAGTCGGAGTTATCGAGCATGTTCACGCTCAGGATACTCACGGCACCACCGGCCGCACCTTCTTCTGCAAAGTGGCTCGGATTGGGCACTTCAATTCCTTCCACGCGCCAGAGCACACCACGCGGCGAGTTGCCCCGCACCACAATCTCGTTGCTCATGTCCTGACTGATGCCCACGCCGGCGTAGTTCTGGGCGGCACGGGCCGGGTCGTTTACACTAGCGGCGTAGCGCTTGGTTTCCTCCACCGAAATAGAGCGGGAAGAGATCATGGCCATCTCGTTGAGCGGATTTCCCTTACTTTGCTGCTCGGCGTTGATGACCACTTCTTGCAGTTTTTTGAAGGATTCGCTCAGGCCGATGTTTAGCACCAATTCCTTGCCAGAACCGAGCAGCAACTCGGGTAGCACCTGCTCTTCGTAGCCGAGGTAACTGATGCGCAGGGTATGGCGGCCCACTGGTACTTTGTCGAGGCGAAAGCTGCCGCTTACATCGGTGGTAGTACCCATCGGTGGGTCGGTGGTGAGGATGGCAACCGTGGCCCCAATGAGGGGTTCTTGAGACTCCTTGTCGATGATTTTGCCACGGATGGTTTGAGAAAGCTGCTGACCCAAGGCTGTGAGTGGGGCAGCGCAAAAAAGTAGCCAAAATAAGGCTGTGTAAGCGGTTAACGCTCTGTATTTCATGGTTTTATTTTGTGTGGGTGTGGTTGCGTGTACTTTTCAGGGCGCAAAGGTAGTGGAATTATTTTTAGATTCATCTCATGCGATCCAAAGTATATTCAAAAAAATAGATGAATTGTTTAATAAGGTCGATTAACGCCTAATTATACCCTGTAATACTGGCGCTACGTATTAAGAATATGCGACATCTAAAATTGTATATCACTGGATTTTGTCTAGTACTTTTAGTACCTGTTATAGCTCATGCACAAACACAAGAAACTTTGCGAATAGAAGAATACAAATGGAAAAACCGCGTGCTGTTGATCTTCGCACCTGATCAAAATAATGCACACTTAAGCGAGCAGAGTGGTGAAATAGGCAGAAACATGCAAGGTATGCGAGAGCGGGATTTGATGGTGCTGGAGCTCACTCCACTCGGTAAACATGCCGGACAACGAAAGGAATTACTAGCAAAATTCGATGTAGAAGACAGTGCCTATACCTTGATCTTGCTGGGAAAAGACGGCTTGGAGAAGTACCGCAGCCAGCAGCCTGTGCCCATGGAGGAGATATTCAAAATAATCGACCAAATGCCCATGCGGCGGCAGGAAATGCGTAAACAAGAATAAAAGACATCTATACTATGTAGCCCCATGACATTTGAGCGCCAAGCCCTTCATCAAGATAATAGACCATCGTTGGTTGCCAATGTGCGTGACCAGCTCACAGCCTTTATCCAGTCCTTCACCATGGTGCTTTATGTGGCCATGGGACTGGCGGTGGTGGGCGTGGTCATGAAGTTTTTCGGCATCACGGGGGGCAGCTTTGTGTTTGTGTTTTCGATGGCCGTACTTTTGCTGCTCTTCTTGGTGCAGGTGGGGCTGTCCTTTTTCTACATTATCTCCAATATTTGGCTGGCCCTGCTGGGCGCTATCAGTAGCCTCTCGCTGGTGATGAGTTTTGTGGCGCTTATTTTCCGCTACCAAAACTGGTATGGCTGGCAACTTGTCTTTTTTGTGGCGCTGCCCATGTATATTCTGGTGGGGGTACTCCTGTTCCTATACCTCAGGCGCTACCGAAAACTGCACGAGCCCCTCCGCGATTTCTTCTACCGCAACCTAGTCGTGCCCTTCGCTTTTCTGTTCGTGCTGGGTTTGGTCGCTTTCCTATTCAGGACAGAGAGGTTTAATAAAGAGGATGACCCGGTGCTGCAAGAGTCGCCTATACCTGCCGAAAGAGCTGATGCAGAGGATACGACGGGTCTGTGGCGCGGCTATTAATCACAACGCTGTTCCGTCATTTGCAATTGCTCCACCGGAAAACCCTTGGTGTTGGCCAACTGCTCTAATCTGGCATAAGTAGCATCATCCATGGTCGGGGCGCGGGAAAGAAACCAGAGGCTTTCGCGATCGGGTGAACCTACCATCACGTAGCGGTAATCCGGGTCGAGTTCCAGAATCCAGTAGTCGCCTTTAAAGGGCCAGAAAAACTGCACCTTGAGCTTGCTGTTGTTACTCCCCTCCACCGGAAAAGCCTTTCCGCTCACATCGCTTATTTTGCCTTCTTTCAGGCAGGAGTTATATACCTCCACATAACCCTCTTTGGCGTTGAGTTTATACTCGGCCGTGGTGCATTGGCAGCCTTTGGTGAAGCGCTGCGGGATGGAGGCGATCTCGTACCACTTGCCCATGTAGCGTTCCAGATCCACGGTCGGCACTGTCTCAAGTGGGGCATTCGTGCTGCTGCAACTGCTGATGATAAAAGCGCCGAACAACACCGCGCCTGCAGTTAGTACAAGTTTTTTCTTTTTCGTGAAAGCCATTTTTGCAACGTGTTACAGTTGCTTGGCCATTTTGTAGTGCTGAATGGAGCCAAACAACAGGTATGTTTTTTCTACTACTTCATACCCATTGCGGCGGTAAAAGTTTACGGCATTCTCGCGGGCCTGCAAGGTCATGGAGGTAGCGCCTAACTTGCGGGCGCGGTCTTCGAGGTAGCTGATCAATTGGTCGCCAAGGCGCTTGCCCTGTTTGTCGGCCCGTACCCCCATAAACCGGATCTGCCCTTCCTGTGGTGTGTTCAGGTGCAGGCGGCATACGCCAAGTGCTTCGTTGTTGTCGTCTACCAGCATGGCGTGGATGGCCTGCTCATCGTCTTCGGCACGCTCACTGCCTTCAGGCTGGTCCCAAGGCTTGCGCAGGGTATCGTAACGCAATTGGTAGTACTGTTTGAATTGTTCCGGAGTAGCGGGTTCTATGACTTGCATTTAAGTTATTAATTGCTGGTTGGTGACTGTTAAATAGGGTAGCATGAAAACACACCCCTGCCCCTCTGAAGAGGAGATTTTGAGTGCATCGTTTGAGACAGATTGCCAATAAAAATCTGTAGGCGCTTCAGCGAGGCAATTTAGTAACCAGTCACCAGCAATTATCAATCAACAAGCAACAATTTACTGATGAACAATCAACTATTTAACAATTCAACTATTCAGCGAATCCAACAAAAACAACCAACAATTAGCAATCAACGATTCAATAAATAACTTTGCAGGTTATAAATCGTGTAAACCTTATCATTAAACCTAACCCGACAAACTATGGCATCTTTCGATATCGTCAGCAAAGTAGATCCGCAGATTATGGACAATGCGGTGAATGTGGCCCGCAAGGAGATTATGAACCGCTATGACTTCCGCGACACCAAAGGCTCGCTGGAGTTCGACAAGAAAAATAACGAAGTGAAAATCTCCATGGAGAACGACATGCGCCTGCAGCACACCGAGGACGTGCTCATCGGCAAAATGGTGAAACAGGGTCTTGACGCTACCGCCCTCGACTTCTCCAAAGAGGCTTATGCTTCTGGTGCGATGGTGAAAAAAGACATTAAAGTGAAAGCTGGCATAGACAAGGAGACTTCCAAAAAAATCATGAAGCTGATCAAAGACAGCAAGATGAAAGTGTCAGCTGCCATGATGGATGAAACCATCCGGGTGACTGCCAAAAAAATCGATGATCTGCAGCAAGTGATCGCTCTTTTGCGTACAAACGCCGAAGAAATAGGCATGCCCCTTCAGTACGTCAATATGAAGTCGTAATGCCCTCACCTAACTCACCTTATACCTTATGCTTGATATATTCGCTAATCCAGATACTTGGATAAGTTTGCTGACGCTGACCTTTATGGAGGTCGTGCTCGGCATCGACAACATCGTATTCATCTCTATTATTGTAAGCCGGCTACCCAAAGAGCAACAGGCTAAAGGGCGCAACATCGGCATAACACTCGCGCTGGTTTTCCGCATTATCCTACTGATGTTCATCGCTTGGATAGTGAGTGCCAGTGACCCGATTTTCTCTATCAACCTGCCGTTGACCGAGGAGGACTTCCCGGTATCGTGGCGCGATATCATTCTGTTTGCCGGAGGTCTATTCTTGCTGGCTAAATCTGTAACCGAGATACACAATAAGCTCGAGGGCGAAGAAGAGGGGCACAATGCAGGGAAAGGTACTATGACGATGAGCAAAGTGCTCGTGCAAATTATCCTTATCGACATCGTGTTCTCATTCGACTCCATCCTGACGGCAGTTGGTTTGGCACAGGAGATTATTGTGATGGTTATTGCTGTGATTATTGCCATGGGAATTATGCTGATCTTCGCAAAGTACGTGAGCGACTTTGTGAACAAGCACCCTACCGTGAAAATGCTGGCGCTTTCCTTCTTGCTCCTCATCGGCTTTATGCTGGTGGTGGAGGCGTTGCACCAGCACATCCCGAAAGGTTACATCTACTTCGCGATGTTCTTCTCGCTCATGGTGGAAATGCTCAACCTGAAACTGCGCAAGAAAACCGACCCAGTGCACCTTCGCCAGAACGAAGTGCTGCCCGAGGGTGACCCTTCTCGCTAAATCAACTTATTAATTTCTATGCAAAAGCCCCGGCAGGTACACCTGCCGGGGCTTTTGTTTTGCTAGCCTATAGGTTTTGCCGCACTTTGCTAAAAAGTAATCATGATGTTTCAATGTTATTTGAAATGGACCTATATAACTAGTTTTTCTCGCCTGAACTTTTAGAGAAAATAGGCAAAAGGAAAATAGATATAGGAATTTACTATATTACCCTACAGAATCACGCTAGCCCCTGCCATGTCCAATCGTCCTTATGTCATAGCCCTGTTTTTGCTGGTAGCCCTTGTGGGCCTGAGTATGTACAGCATTAGTTTGATGAGCCCTCCCGAGGCCCTGCCAGCCGATGCGCCCGACACGGAATTTTCAGCGGAACGGGCCATGGCGCATGTGCGAAAAGTGGCTAACCATCCCCACGCGATGGGCACACCGGGCCATGCGGAAGCGCGGCGGTATTTGCTGAAACAGATGGAGATACTCGGGCTACAGCCCGAGGTACAGGAAGCGGTAGTCGTGAACCCGGTGGGTGATGCCAGCAACGTGGGCTATGTCTATAACCTGTTGGGACGACTCAAAGGCGCACAGCCGGGCGGAAAGGCCGTGCTGGTGATGGCGCACTACGACTCGCAACCCAACACCCCCGGTGCCGGCGATGATGCCGCAGGTATAGCCGCCATGCTCGAAACGGCCCGTGCCCTGCAGATGGGCGAGCCGCTGCAGCACGACGTTATTTTTCTGATGACCGACGGCGAGGAGTATGGCCTGTATGGGGCTAAGGCTTTTCTGAAACACCCGTGGGCGCAGGAGGTGGGTGTGGTCGTGAATGTGGAGGCGCGCGGCAACGCTGGACCGAGCATGACCTTCGAGATAAGCCCCGAAAACGGCTGGATTGTGGAGCAATTTGCGGAGGCAGCTCCATACCCTTTTGCCAGCTCCATGATGTACGAGGTATACCGCAACCTGCCCAACAATACCGACTTTACTGTGTTCCGCGATGCCGGGTATATGGGTGTGAACTCGGCCTTTATTGACGGCTTTGTGCACTACCACAAAATGACCGACTCGCCCGAGAACTTGGACCGCAACAGCCTGCAGCACCACGGCAGCAACATGCTGGGGCTGGTGCGGCATCTGGGCAATGTATCACTCGACAACACCAAGGCGCAGGACAAGATTTTCTTCAATCCGGCAGGCAGTTGGCTGGTGCAGTACCCGACCGGCATGAACATCCTTTGGGCGGGGCTTACCACTGTGCTCCTGCTGGCCAGTATCGTGATGGGCTTGCGCAAGAAAGCCTTCTCCGCGCTGCAGCTGCTCGGTGGTTTCATGGGCTTTTTACTGGTGGCAGCTATAATCTCAGGCCTGTTCTTTCCGCTCAACAACTTTGTGAAAGGCATGCTGCCTTACAGCCATGAGATGAACGGAGTATACGGCGATGGCCATTTTTTTATGGGCTACCTGTTGCTGGCGCTCGGCTTATTTCTTTTGCTTTGTTGGCTTTTGTTGCGCTGGATGTCGGTGTTTGCGCTGGCTGTGGGTGTCTGCCTGCACTGGTTTTTGCTGATGGCTGTCGCGTTTGTACTGGTGCCGGCGGCAGCCTACCTGTTCATGTTTCCGCTGCTTTTCTGTCTGGTGGCTTTGCTTTTTATTTTCCTCAAAGAGCTGCACCACCAACCTGTTGGTTGGGCATATGTGCTGGTTTTGCTGGCAGGTATAGTGCCCGCCATTTTTATGCTGATGCCGCTTGTCCGTTTTCTCTTCGTGGTGTTCGCGTTGCAGATGCCGGTGGCGATGGTGGGGATGCTGCTGTTGCTTGCCGGACTGGCCATACCTGTACTGATCGTAGTGGAGCGCAGCTTTGGTTGGCGCGCACTGCCGCTCTTGCCGGGCCTCTTGCTTTTTGTGGGCGGCATACAGCTGTTCCGGGCTATTGAGGCGGAAAAGCCAAGCGAAACACAGCCGCTGCACAGCCACGTGAGCTACTACCTCAACGCCGACGACAGCGTGGCGGTATGGGCCTCGGCCTACGAGCGCACCGACGACTGGAACAAACAATTTTTCCCGAAGCCAAGCACAGGGGCCCTTACCGAAATATACCCCATGGCAGCACGGCAGTATCTGAAAAACGAGGCAGCCCTTCTACCTGTGGAAGTGCCTGTCGCCCGACTTGTAAACGAAGGTATAGCGCCCGGCGAGCGGATACTGACCCTGCGCCTGCATTCACCGAGAGGGGCAGCCCATCTGGACATGGTGCTACAGCCAACAGAGGAAGGCGGTATGTTGGGCGCTACCCTTAATGGGGAACAACTCGCATTGGGTCCTATGAAAACAGCGCAAGGACCGGTATACTTTGCCAAAGTGCATGGGTTGCCTGACTCCAAGGAGGTAGAGTTAGAGGTGCGGCTGAAACAGAGTAGTGGCCTGCAGCTATACCTGTATGATGTGAGCATCGGCCTGCCACAGCAACTCATCAGCGAGCCCATGCCTGCCCATGTGGTGCCGGAGCAAGGCCGCGAAAGCAACCTTACGCTGGTGCGCAAGTCCTATCGCTTTTAAATCTTTTTGCAACGGACAAAGGCATTGCTGCACTTTTAAATGTTTTTACAGGTATGGCATAACTTGTGGGGTGGGGTGTACGGTATAGCTATCTACGAACACCTTACGCGCCCTTGCCTATGCTCACCGACAAAGTACTAACCCTTGTCTGCGGATTACTTTTCCTGATGATGATTGCCTGCAGCGACAATGCCGAAACGGATACGAAACTACAAGACGGCAAACCCCCTGTTGTGCAGGAGATGAGCCGCAGCGCAGCCTTTGTAGACTATGCCGCCAGCACTAACATGCTGCAAGCGGAATTAGCCAAATTGGCTGTGGCGCGTGCGCAAAACGAGGATGTGAAAGCACTGGCAAATCAAATGCTAACCTTTTATGAGGAAGCGCAGCAAAACTTGCGGCAAGTTGCCAGCGCCGAAGGGCTGCAAAACAGTCTGCCCGACTCACTAGGGGCAGCTGACAGGACTACAATTGAGGAATTCAGGAAACTGCCTGATGTGGAGTTCGACGAGCGCTATCGACAATACATCAGTTCGTCGCACCAGTCGCAGCTTGATCACTACCAAGAAATGCTTTTGCGTTCAGAAGAGGCGGAAATCAGAAACTGGGTAAACGAAATGCAGCTACAATTGCGGGCACGCCTGCAGTTGGCCGGTCAGTATGACTCTGCGCGAGGGGAAAACTAAAGGGTAGGTATAAACTAGCTCCAGAGGTCGGCGGCTTTGCGCGCCATCCTAAAGAAGAGGTCACGTTCCAGTCCGGCCACCTGTCGGGCTTCGCACTCGCTGTAGCCGTTTTCGGAGGCATTGAGGTAGTCGTAATACAGCTGTGCGAGTTCTAGTGAATCGTCTTCAAACTGTTCGGTCAGGTTCTCGCGCTGCAGCTTCTCGGGCTCAAAGATCTTGGAAGGGTATAGCTTGTCGAGCTGGTAGATCAGGTACTTCTGCGAGGTGTTATCAGAGCGCTTGCTTCCTCCGCCCAAGAGTTGCTCCAGCGGCAAGTCATCATCATCGTCGTACTCATCTTCCAGTTCATCATCCACAGCCATCGGCTCATACACAATCAGGTCGAAACCGGTTAGCTCGAGGTAATCGCCGAATTGCTCTTTTATAGGAACCAGTGTAGGGGCTTCATGCTCGCTGTTGAGCACGTTGGCCATGTGCAGCGCGATCTCCTTGCCTTTGTCGCCAGCCCCAATCAGAATCTGGTTAAACTGCGTGAAGTCACAGCCGAGGTAGATGAACTTATACTCATCGTCGAGCACCGTAAAACACCAGAGGGTGATAAACTCCGTATCGTCTGTCACGACCGAGTCGATGTAGAGCTCGTTTATTTGTATATAATATGGAGAGTACTGCGGAGTGTCCATGGCGTGGTCGGCTTTTGTTATGGTTCAGTCAGTCGCTGCTTTTGCGTATACGCAGTTTTTCGGCACATGGCAAACTTTCTATATAGAAAGTGGGTGAAGGACCCTAATCTTGGTGTCGGTAAACAAAGTATAGAAGGCCCCCAAGTGCTGTTGCACCTATTCTGATACCCCACCCAATGCTCTCTCCCCAGTTGTCTACCCAGTTGAGCAACAGAGAATTATAGTCTAAAAAGCCGAGCACGACCGATGCCAAGCCGATGATTAATAGAAAGAGTCCAATGAATTTCATAATAAAATGCTTATAAGGTGACAGGCTTATCGAAAAGAGAGGTATGTTATAACAACAAATACCCTTTTCAGCAACAATTATATAGCCCACTTTAAATATAATAAATATAATTTTTAGCGCAAGATTTTCGCCAAGAAAGCATTGCGAGGAGCTGTAAAATCAGTGCTATGAGAGCAGTGGTTAAGCCCAAATCCGCTCTATAAAATGCTGTACGTTTCGGTAGGCAAGTTTCTCAAGCTGTTGCGGCGTTAGGTGCTCTAGAAGGCGCTCCAGCAAATAGGTGTAGCTGGTGCCGGCCTGTTCGTGCTCAGGGAAGTAAAAAGGCACTCGGGTCGGGTCGGGGAAGTCGGAGGTATAGAAGTAATCTGCTCCGAAACAGATGGCATCTTCTGCGCCTTTCTCGAAGCCGTAGCGGATGTGCTGCAAGAGTGCGTCCGGTTCGCCCGTGTTCACGAAGGCGCGTAGAAAGTTCATGCCGATCAGTCCCTTTCGGCGAATGATTTCCTGCACCAGTTCGTCAGGCAGGTTGCGGTTATGCTCCCATACCGGTCTGAAATTAGAATGACTGGCTATGATGGGGATATCCAGCCTCTCGCGGTCGATGTGCTCGAGGATGTCGAAGGCAAGGGCGTCGCTGGTGTGGGAAAGGTCTACGGCGATGCGGCGGCCGTGCATGTAGTCGAGTAGCATTTTGCCGTCGCGGGTAATGCCTTGGTCCGTCGAGTTGCCACCCCCGAAACGGTTGCCTAAGTGATGCGTGAAGCTAATGTACAAAAGCCGCTCTACCGCTTCGATGATCTTCTCGAGTTTCTTAAAGCCGTCTTCCAACGGCTCGTCCTCCTCGCAAAAGCCAGAGGCGTTTTCGATGGAGGCGATCATGCCAATATCGCCCTTGCCGCTCAGAGCATTGTGTAGAGACTCGACATCCTTTACCGCTGTTAAGCAGCTGCGCTCGTCAGTGGCCAGTTTATGGAAAATTTCGGCCTGCAAATGGGCGTATTTGGTGCTGCCCGGCGCGGTGGCGCAGTAAATAGCCATCGTCTGCAGCCTGACGTTGCCCTGTGTGAGCGCGGGCAGCGAACAACCAATCTCGGCCACATTGTCGATGGCCGAACCGGGTACGTCTGACAGGTATACCAAGAGGTCGCAGTGCAGGTCTATGATAGGCAGGCGGGCAGGAGCGGTCATGTTGAAGTAGTTTTTGGTTCGGTCTAAGATACGGAGAAGCGTGGGATAAGGTATAGCGGTTCCCAACCCGAGCGGTGCAGGTATAAAAAAAGCCGGAGATTACTCCCCGGCTTGTATTTGTACATGATGAGTACTTAGTAATCAAAACCATCATCGCCGCCACCTTGCTCTTCGCGTTGGCGACGCTCGCGCTCGCTGTCTTCGCTGTTGAGGCGGTACGTGAAGCCGATGAAGGCGATGCGCGTCTGGCGCTTGTTGTTGTGCGTTTGTTCAAACCCCGGACCGAAGCTCTCAAAGTTGAACTCCCTTGTATCAAAGATGTCAGATACCCGAAACGTAATGGTGCCTCTTTTATTAAGCACTTCCTTTTTCAGGCCAAGGTCTACGGCGTACATCTCCTGCATCTGCCCTTGTATATTAGCCATCGGGGCGCGGTAATTCGCCGATACCTGTATGGCAAGGTCTTTCCAGACTGTCATGTTTGAGTTGAGCTTGGAGTTCCAAGTCCACTGGTCGTTGCTGAGCTCGGTATCGCCACCGGCATCGTTTAGCTCCACTCTAAAGCCCGACACGCTGGCATTAAGGCGCCACCACTTAAACGGATTGTAGGTGCCCACCAGCTCCACGCCATATGACGAACCGCTGGCAAGGTTTAGGAAAGTGGTTGAGGTTACACCAGAGGCCGCGTCGAAGGTGCGGAAACGCTGAATCTGGTCGTTGGTGCGGCGGTAGAATACCGTGGTGTTGAACGAAGAGTTATCCCAGTACTTGAGGTAGCCCAGCTCATAGGAGTTGATAAACTCCGGTAACAGCTCCGGGTTACCAAAACGGATGTTGAGCGTGTCGGAGTAGTCAATGAAGGGGTTAAGAGACCAAGCGCGTGGGCGGTTAATGCGGCGACTGTAGCTGAACTGCACTTTGCTGTCGGGCGAGAAGTCCTTGGTCACAAACACACTCGGGAAAAGGCTGAAGTAATCGTTGCGGAAAGGGGGGCTCTCCTGTGCGCGTTGGTCCGATTTGGTAAAGGTCTGTTCAGCACGCAAACCCGCCTGAAAACTCACAGTGCCTATTTTGTTGCTGTAGTTGCCATAAAGAGCGTGTACCTGTTCGTCATATACAAAGTGGTTGGTAATGGTGTCATTAATCAACCACTGATTGGTCTCGGGGTTTAAGTTGAAAAACTTGTTGTCATTGTCGAGCAACTGAAAGCTGCTGCGGAAGCCTCCCTCAAATTGGCTGTCTTCGCTGATAGGGTGCACGTAATCTGACTGTGCCACAATGCGGCGGGTAACGTCATCAGATGTAACACGCTGTTGGTTCATGCGGTTTACTGGTACCCCTTTATCAAGTGTGCGGAGCTGCATGATATTATCCACTTCATCACTGAAGCGCTCGGTATAGATCAGATCGGCGCTCCACTCGCGTCCTTTCTGGTCGTAGGTGCGGCGGTAGCCAAGGTTGTAGTCCATCACGCCATCGTCTTCAGTGCCGCGTGTTTCGCGCAGGTTAAGTCCGGTGAGGTCCATATCGCTATCCAAGTTGCGGTTGAGGATGCTGTTAAAACCCCGCTCGTCGCCGGTGCGGTAAAGCATGGAAGCGGAAAGCGTGTTCTTCGGGTTCAGGTAATAGTCTGCCCCGAAGCGGAAGTTGTGCGAAATGTCGGTGCGGTGATTGCGACCGATATCCTTCCGGAATGTACCCTCCTCGATATTGGTCAGGAAAGAGTTGCGAACACCCGGACGGTAGCTTCTGCGGAAATCGTAACCGCCGTTGAAGTTCCATTTATAGTGACGGTAGTTCAGGTTGAGCGAGCTGTTGTAGTTCTCGTAAGTACCGATGTTCACGGTGGCCGTACCATTAAAGCCGGGCTTCATGTTTTTCTTTAGGATCAGGTTGATCACACCCGATGTACCCTCTGGGTCATACTTGGAGGAAGGGTTAGTGATCAGCTCCACGCTCTCGATCATGCTGGCGGGAATCTGGTCGAGGGTGAGGTTAGACAGCGCCGTACGCTTGCCGTCTACGAGTATGGTCACATTAGAGCTGCCCCGCAAACTCACGTTACCGTCGATGTCCACATCCACAGCAGGCACGTTTTGCATGGCATCGGCCACGCTGCCGCCCTGTGCCGCAATGTTCTGTTCCATGTTCACCACCTTCTTGTCGAGCTCAAACTCCATCATGGGCCTTTCAGTCACAATCTGTACCTCTTTCAGTTGCGTGGCACCGCCTTTGACAGGTATAGTACCCAAGCGGATGTTGCTGTCAGTGTCTGTCACTCTGATATTAGGTATAAATCGGGTTGGATAGCCTACCGAAGAAATGCGCAAAATAAATTGCCCCTGCGGAACGCGGTCGAGCTCAAACTTGCCATCCATATCGGAGGTGGCGCCGGTTACGAGACTGGAGTCGCGGGCGGTGAGCAAAACAACGTTGGCAAAGCCAAGAGGTGTTTTAGCGTCGGCGTCTTGCACGGTGCCGGAAACCTTACCGCGGGTGGTGGTAGCTTGTGCAGGCTGGTCCTGTGCCTGAACGCTTGAAATAGAACTGGAGAGGGAGAAAAGGAATAGAATTAGAAATAGTAAAGTACGAGTTCTCATAATTTTATATACGGAGAGATAAAAGCGCTGAATTGCTTCAGGGTGAGAAGCGGCAGATTAGAGCGATGAAAAATTGTGCCGGGGGGAGCCGTTTCTTCCATCTGGGAAAGTCACAGTTCGCCCCGGCTTCAACAATTTAGCCAAAGGTAGGACAGGCAGTGAGCGTAAAGGTTTAAAAGGGAAGTGGATTATTTTGAAAAAGTGTCGGGACGAATGAGATTCTGGGGCGGAAACTATCGGGACAAGAAGGTTTTTATGAAATAGAAAAGGGAACTGTTCATCAGCTCCCCTTCAAGTATATTTAGTACTTCAGACCTCTCATTTAGGACATACTTTTACTCAGGAAATCCCACACGACCACGCCTGTTGCTACTGAGATGTTAAGCGAGTGCTTGGTGCCATACTGCGGAATCTCGAGCACGAAATCAGAGTGGTTGATGACTTCCTGTTCCACGCCAAACACCTCATTGCCGAGCACCAAGGCATAATGCTGATTCGCTTCAGGTATAAACTCGTTTAGTTTAAGGCTATTCTCGGCCTGTTCCACCGAACCGACCTTATATCCCTGCGCTCTCAGCTGCTTCACCAGTTCGAGTGTATCTGGTACATGCTCCCAGTCTACTGACTCAGTAGCACCAAGGGCCGTTTTCTCGATGTCGCGGTGCGGCGGTGTGCCGGTGATGCCGCAGAGGTATACCTTCTCCACCATAAAGGAGTCGGCTGTGCGGAAAACAGAGCCCACATTATTGAGGCTGCGCACATTGTCGAGCACCAAGACTAACGGTATTTTTTTCTTATTTTTGAATTCTTCAACCGAGTCGCGGTTGAGGTCGTCCATGGAAAGTTTGCGCATTGGGATGTTGGTGATAGGTGTTGGGGCAAAGGTACAAAGAAAGGGCTGTCTGAATCAGGATTTACAGGATTTTGGGAATTTAAGGATTCTTGTGCACGATTAACCCACCCCTGCCCCTCCGAGGAGGGGACTTTCCGTCATTGCTCTGTCTAAAGCTCCGTAGCTGATACAATTATTTTGCAATGCTGGGTCCAACCGCCCTTAACCCCGCCTTGTCTTAGGCGGGGAATCATAGTTGCCACTGCATAGGTATAAGCCCTGTAGCGCAGACCATACATACCACTTGCACGCATTGTCAAGTAACTCTAACTGAGCCTACAAAGCATGTAGCTGTGCCCGGTGCACCAACGACGATTTTGTGTTGGGGGAAGGGGCCCCCTATCAAGAGCGGTCAGCGAGTTTAAAATCGTCTTGATTTTTTTGCTTACTTTTTTCATCAAGGAAAAAAGTGAAGCCCGGCTGGCCAAGCCAAGCTATAAAACAAGCGTAGTTGCCAAACACTATAGCCGCCACTACGCCAGTTGCAAACTGGCCTTAGTATAACCACAAGTTACGCTTCCGCTAAACTTGCGGTATAAACCCAAGGGGGCCAGAGGCCCCACAATAGTAGTCACGAGCGTGGACGCTCGCGCCATGGTAATATCATTACAATAAAGATTAACCGGGATCATATCCCACCAAAAATATACAGGTATGAAAGGAGGAGACAACGGCACAGTAACCCCACTGATGAAACAGTACAATGCCATTAAGGCGAAACATCCGGGAGCGCTGTTGCTATTCAGGGTAGGGGACTTTTACGAAACCTTCGGCGAAGACGCCGTGAGGGCGAGCAAGATACTGGACATCGTGCTGACCAAGCGTGGTGCTGGCTCAAGCTCTGAGACGGCGCTGGCCGGTTTTCCACACCACTCCCTCGATACCTACTTGCCTAAACTGGTGCGTGCCGGGGAGCGTGTCGCCATTTGTGACCAGCTCGAAGATCCGAAATCGGTGAAAGGCATCGTAAAGCGTGGTGTGACCGAGCTAGTAACACCTGGCGTGTCTTTCAATGACCAAGTGCTCGAGCGGCGCAGCAACAACTACTTGGCAGCCATACATTTCGGCAAAACCGAGGCTGGGGTTTCTTTTCTGGATATCTCCACAGGCGAATTCATCACGGCGCAGGGTGACAAGAACTACGTGGGCAAATTGCTGCAAAGTCTTGCGCCTGCGGAAGTGCTGTTTTGCAAGCGTGAGAAAGAGACTTTCTTTCAGAGCTATGGTCCCGACTTCCGTTACTATGCCCTCGAAGAATGGGTGTTCAGTTACGACTTTGCTTACGAGTCGCTGACACGGCATTTTAATACGACCTCACTCAAAGGCTTTGGTATAGAAGGGATGCAGGAGTCGATTACGTCAGCAGGTGCGATTCTGCATTACCTCTCCGAAACGCACCACAACGAGATCAGCCACATTGCCACCATCTCCCGACTGGAGGAGGACAAGTACGTATGGCTCGATCGCTTCACCGTGCGCAATCTCGAGCTGGTATATCCACAAAATCAGGATGGCGTGCCATTGATCCAAATACTCGACCAGACCACCACGCCAATGGGTGCCCGTTTGCTCAAAAAATGGGTGGTGCTACCACTGAAGGATGTGGTGCAAATCAAGCGTCGCCTAGACACGGTAGAGGCCCTGACCAAGCACAGCGAGTTGCTCGATGAGCTATATCTGCACCTGAAGCAAATCAACGACCTCGAGCGACTTATCTCCAAAGTAGCCGTGCGCCGTGTGAACCCGCGGGAGATGATGCAGCTGGCCAAAGCACTAGACGCGATCCAGCCGATCAAGAAAATGCTGGCCGCCAGCGGTATACCTGCTCTTGTGAAATTGGCTGATCAGTTGGCCCCATGCGATGGGCTGCGTGAAGAGATCAAGAACATCCTGAAGCCGGATGCTCCGATGCTCACCAATCAGGGCAACATGATCAACGACGGCGTGAACGAGGAACTGGACGAACTACGGCAGATCGCTTTTTCGGGTAAAGACTATCTGGCCCAATTGCAACAACGAGAGGTAAAGAATACGGGTATTAGCTCTCTGAAAATCGCCTATAACAAGGTGTTTGGCTACTACCTCGAGGTTACACACGCCCACAAAGACAAGGTGCCGGCCAGCTGGATTCGCAAACAGACACTGGTAAACGCCGAGCGCTACATCACCGAGGAGTTGAAGACCTACGAAGAGAAGATACTGAATGCGGAGGAGCGCATCTATACCATTGAGTTCAGCCTGTTCAACGAATTAGTGTTGCAAGCCATGGACTACGTGGGGCAGATACAGCAAAACGCTAAAGTCATCGCCGTGATTGACTGTCTGAGTGCTTTTGCAGGTATAGCTGTGGCTGGAAACTATGTGAAGCCAGAGGTGAGCGACAGTCATGTACTCGACATCAAGAAAGGCCGCCACCCGGTTATCGAAAAGCAACTGCCGCTGGGGGAGGAGTACGTGCCCAATGACATCTACCTCGACAACGAAGAGCAGCAGGTGATCATCATCACAGGTCCGAACATGGCCGGTAAGAGTGCTTTGCTACGCCAAACGGCCCTGATCGTGCTGATGGCGCAGATCGGTTGCTTTGTGCCGGCCGAAGCTGCCAATATCGGCATCATCGATAAGATCTTTACCCGCGTGGGCGCTTCGGATAATCTCTCGAAGGGCGAATCGACCTTTATGGTGGAGATGACAGAGACGGCAAGCATTCTCAACAACCTCTCGGACCGCAGCCTAGTGCTGATGGACGAAATTGGCCGCGGTACGAGTACCTACGACGGCATTTCCATAGCATGGGCCATTGTGGAGCACCTGCACAACCACCCGAAGTTCCGGTCCAAAACGCTTTTTGCTACGCATTACCACGAGCTCAACCAATTGGCCGAGGACTTTCCGCGTGTGAAAAACTTCAACGTGTCGGTGAAAGAGGCGGGGGGCAAGATCCTGTTTATGCGCAAACTAGTAGAGGGCGGTAGCGAGCACAGCTTCGGTATACATGTGGCCCAAATGGCCGGTATGCCAAACAGTGTGGTGCTGCGCGCCGACGAGATCATGCACCACCTCGAGAAAGAGAAGGTATCGGAGCATGCACCGAAGCAGCGGATGAAGTCGGCTCCCAAGAACAACTACCAGCTGAGCATGTTCGAGCTACAGGATCCGCAGCTGCAGCGTGTGAAGGAGCTCATGGAGCAACTCGATATTAACACCATTACCCCTGTAGAGGCACTTTTGAAACTCAACGAGCTCAAATTGTTGTTAAAAGATAAAGGCGAAGTGGTACGCTAGAAGGTATAGTGGGGTATAGGACGAAGATTTTCTGAAAATTTTCTCGCTGAAAATCAGTGCAAAAAGAAAAAGTGATGGAAAATTTTAGCCCTGTCTCTTGACTTCTGAAATTTTGTCTATATCTTTGTATCACTAAATCGCTAAGGGGGTTTAGGGAATGACTTAAAGCGGGAGTAGCTCAGTTGGTAGAGCGCGACCTTGCCAAGGTCGAGGTCGCGAGTTCGAACCTCGTCTCCCGCTCAAAAAAGGCAAATTGATGAAGACGTTGTGTAAGCAACGTCTTTGTTTTTTAAAGTCACCCCTCCGGAAAACGTTTCGGAAGGCGCCGGGATGGTGGAACTGGTAGACACGCAAGACTTAAAATCTTGTGAGCGCAAGCTCGTGCGGGTTCGATTCCCGCTCCTGGTACTGAATAAACTGTAGAAAAGCCCTTGTAACGGAAGTTGCAAGGGCTTTTTTATTGGGTTTGTTTTGCCTAAGTAACAAACGAGCAACAAAAAAGTGCCCATACGTAAAGCTAAGGCACGCGTTACCCCGTAATACCGCCATACATGACCACAGCAACCAACAACTTCTTTAAAACTGAACGAACAGCTTCGGAGATAAAATTGGAGTTGCTGCCACGTGTTTTTGAGATTTTTGTAACCAGTTTGTTACTCGAATCAAAAGCTACAGCACCTGTGCTTTGCTTGGATTTGCTAGCAGGCATGGACGGCCATGAACCAACTCTCGCTACCGTACAATGGCTGCGGCAGGTATACAGCAGCACAAATAGCCGGCTTGATTTAAATCAGGGAACGCAGGTGGTTTTATATGATGCGGACAAGTCTGCCTTAGCCGAATTGCAGGAACGTATAAAGCAACATCCTTTTCTTCAGGAGTTGCAACACCCACCTGTTGTACTGCATGATGAAGCGCTCTTGCAGGAATTGTTAGAGGCTGGCCCTCATTTAGTCGGCTTTCTCAACCCTTTTAAAGATTCCTGTTCACTGGAAATGTTGTTTCGTGCCGCTATGGATGAGCAAGCCGATTTGTTCATGTTCTTTCCTTTGGAAGACATGAGAATTGCCCTGAAAAAAGCAAAGCCGGATAGTCCCTTGTCTGAGCATTTTGGAGATCGCCTTACCCAAATTAAGGAATTTCAAAAAAAAACGAAAAATACAGATAGGAGAGAAGAGTTTCTGTTAGACAACTTTGATAGTCTTCTCAAAGAGAAAGGGTGCCATGTTTTTAGGTTTAGGGTGAATCATTCGGACAAGGCCCAATCAAGTTACTATCTTGTATCAGCAACTAAGTCGGCAATTGCTCACCTTAGGCTGAAAGAGTTGATGCAGGCGTATAGCGATGTGCAAGAGGATGGGGTGCCCTTGTTTGGGGCAAACCTCAAAATGCAGCAAACTTCACTTTTTCATGAGCACTACAAATATTCCATTTCCAATTTAGTGCAGGAACTTTTGCAAAAAGCTAGTATGTACAATAACATGGCCTTGCAGCAGGTGTATGAAAAGCACAGCATCGGCACACATTATATCCTAGAGAACTATAAGCTGGCATATGAGCGGCTACTGCGGCAGGGGAAGGTACACTTCATCAACCCTAAAACCGGACAGACCATTACGAAGCCTACCTACACTTCGAAGGTCAGGTATAGCTCCTGAAGAAATCGTTAAGCTGTGTTGGGCAGATGAGACAAAGCCATACCTATTACTGGCGCTCAGCCAGCATGTCTATGCATTTCAGCTTTTACATAGGTAACAGCGTTTAGCTGCTATCCCGTCTGGTTTTAAATTCACATCTGGGCTTACGAAACGGGTTGCTCTGCAGAGACCGGATCTATCATGGCATGTACTCTTTTTACAGAGTTTGCCGGAAAACCGCCTTGCTTTGCGTGCTCCCGCACCATTTCCTCGTTCGGTGCATTGTAAACGCAATAGATCTTGTCATCCGTCACGTAACTGTGTACCCATTGTATTTTGGGGCCCATGTTATCCAGTACGCCACAGGAAGTCTGTGAGATGGCTTGCAGCTGTTCCTGTGACAAGCTGCCGGCGCCCGGAACCTCTCTTTCAATTACATACTTAGGCATTTTATTTTGTTTTTAAGGTGGCTGTTAGTTTTTGCTTCACTATTTGATGCTAACGTTTTGTGTTTTCAAAGGTGAAGTCTGACAACAGCAACTTAGTGGACGGCCTGTTTTTCCGGGCCAAGCTGTTGTGGGTATAAGCGCTCGAGGATAACCCAGATAACTTCATTGGAATATCTGGTCCGTTGAATTTGTAAACGCGATAAATCAGCAAGCCCTTGCAGAAGGATAGATGCTTCTGCAAGGGCTTGCTGATTACAAATGAATTGCAATGAATAATGTGGACTGTACCTTACCTTACCAATTCTCTATTCCTGTTCGCGTCAATGGCCAGCAGAATGAATAGCAGGATCGTAAAGGACCACAGCGAGGAACCGCCGTAGCTAAAGAAAGGCAGGGGAATACCTACCACCGGTGCTAAACCGATGGTCATGCCAACGTTGATGACGAAATGGAAGAAGATGACCGAGACTACACAGTAGCCATAGGTGCGGCCAAAAACGGACTTTTGGCGCTCTGCCAAAAAGACGATGCGCATCATGAGTAGCAGGAACAGCGCGATCAGAATGGTGCTGCCGACCCAGCCATGCTCCTCCCCGATGGTGCAGAAGATAAAGTCGGTACTTTGCTCCGGTACGAAGTCGAATTTAGTCTGTGTACCCTCCAAGAAGCCCTTACCCCAGAAACCACCCGAGCCAATGGCGATCTTCGACTGGGTTACGTTCCAGCCATAGCCCAGTGGATCAGCCTCCGGGTTGATGAGCGCCTTGATGCGGTTTTGTTGGTGCGGCTGCAGGATATCGTTCACAAAGTAGTCCACACTGAACACCATGCCCACCACTAGTACAAATAGCGCAATCATGGTCTTAAAACGGCGCATGAGGCGGTAGTCCAAGAACATGGCGAGGCCCATGAGCGCGGCAATGCCGATCAGCAGGTATAGCTTGGGCACTAGTAGCGTCAGGATGAAAATAGCAGCAGCAGAACCGCCGATTATGAGGATAAGCGGCGACATGCCTTCGCGGAAGAAGGCTAGAATAAAGGCGCCAAATACGAGGGCTGAACCCGTTTCGTTTTGCAGAATGATGATAACAGCCGGCAAAAAGGTAATGGCCGCCAAGATCATCTGGTCCTTCATCTTCTGCTGACGAAGGCTCACATTGCTCAGAAATTTAGAGATAGCCAATGCGGTGGCAAACTTCGCGAGCTCAGCTGGTTGCAGGCGTATACCGCCTCCCAGATCTAGCCAAGAGCGGGAGCCCGCTACCGGGTTTGCCACGGCTAAGGTAAAGAGCAGCAGCAGGATTATAGCGCCGTAAATGGGGTAGGCGAGGTGTTCGTATACCTTGTTGTCAACAACCAAGAGGACGATCATTAGAATTACGCCGGTGCCTATCCACACTAGCTGTTTGCCTGAGTTGATGTCGAAACTGAAGATGTTGACCACATTGTCGGGGCTGTAAACCACGGCGTAGATGTTCATCCAGCCCAAAGCCACCAGTACAAAGTAGATGAGCACGGTAAACCAGTCCAAGTTCCCGAACACGCTGGTTGACTGACGGCGGCTGCTTGGCTGCACGATCTTTCCTCCTATCACACGATGTCCTGTTGCTGGCATACCTTACTTCGATTTAATGTTCAAATACTCGCGGCTCAACACCCATTTCTCCTGTAGCTTCATGGTCACCGTGTCGGTCAGGTACTTCTCGATCATCAGACCGGCGATAGGCGCTGCCGATTGGCCGCCCCACTTGCCATGTTCTACATAGACGGCAATGGCGATCTTCGGGTCATCTTTCGGTGCGAAAGCCACAAATACGGCGTGGTCAGGGCCCTGCGGATTTTGGGCCGTTCCCGTCTTGCCGCAAACGACTATACCTACTTTCTCTAGATTGGCACGGCGGGCCGTACCAGCGCGTACTACTTCGGCCATGCCTTCTATGATGGGCTCGTAGTGATGAGGTTTTACAGAGGTATAGTGGCGCTCGTAGTTTTCTGCCAAAGGCTTGCCGTCATCGCCAATCGAGCGGATGAGGTGCGGGGTCACATAGTAGCCTTTGTTAGCGATGATGGCCATAAAGTTCGCCATCTGCAGCGGCGTTACGCCCAGTTCGCCCTGCCCGATGCTGAGTGAGTAGATCGTAGAGTACTTCCAGCGGTTCTTACCATACACCCGGTCATACAGGTCGGTTGAGGCGATAATACCTGATTTCTCACCTGATATGTCTATCCCCAGTTTCTTGCCGAAACCAAAGGTTAGCACATGTTCGCGCCAGTCTTTCAGGCCCAGCGAGGTGTCGGTAAACGTATTCTTCGACTTGCCTTGGTTGATCAGCGCCTTGTAGGCTTGGAAGAACCACGGGTTGCAGGAGTGCTGTACCGCACCATACAGATCAAGCGGCGAGGGGTGCGGGTGGCAGTTCACCAGCGACTTGTTGCAGGCGTAGGTTGTGCGCGGATTGATCACGCCTTCCTCCAGCGCGATGAGTGCCTGTGTGAGTTTAAAGATGGAGCCCGGCGGGTTTTGGTCGGCCATGATCGGGCGGTTGAACATGGTCTTGTCCGGGTCTTGCAACAGTTCCATGTAGTTCTTGCCGTAGTCTTTGCCGGTGAACAGGTTTGGGTCGTAGAATGGCGCCGAAATGTAAGCCAGAATCTCGCCTGTCTTTGGCTCTATAGCTACAACACTGCCTTTGGCACCGTTCATCAGGTGCTCGCCGTATGCCTGTAGGTCCAGATCGATGGTGCTCACCATGTTCTGGCCGGCTATGGAAAGTGTATCGTAAGCACCGTCCTTAAACGAGCCTTTATCGATCCCGCGCACGTTTACCATCTTATACTTGACACCACGTTTGCCCATCAGGTACTTTTCGTAGGCCATCTCTATACCTGCTTTGCCGATGTAGTCACCGGGACGATAGCCTTGGTACGAGGTATCCTCCAACTGTTTCGGGCTGATTTCGGCGATGTAGCCCAGCGCATGCCCCAGACTCTGGTGCGGATAGCCGCGGGCCGTCCGGGCATTAATGTAGAAGCCGGGGAAATCGATCAGGTTGTCCTGAATGTGGGCAAAATCCTGCGTGCTCAACATCTGCTGAAAGATAGAGGGCTTGACCCAAGAATAGGCGCGGGCTTTCTTGAAGCGTTCGCGGGCGTCCTCCAACGGAATATCAAGCATCTGGGCCAGTCGCAGCGTGTCGATGTTGCGGGCCTCTTTGGGCACGATCATGAGGTCATACACGGGCGTATTCTGCACCAGCAAATCGCCGTTACGATCATAGATCAGGCCCCGGAAAGGATATTGGATAACCGTCTTGATAGCATTGGTCTCAGCGGCCTGCTTGTAGCTGCTGTCCACCACTTGGATGTAAAACAGGCGCAGCGCGTAGACCACTCCCACGGCCAAGAAGATTGCTTGTATGACGTACTTTCTGTTTTCGAGATAATTCATCTATTCGCTCTCTTAAGGGAGAAGAACAGTAATTGTAGGATAACCATAACAACCCCGGTGAACAGCACACTCAACAGAATCTTTGGAACTGCCGCCGACAGTCCTTCCAAGCTGAAAATCTCCAGAAGGAAAACAGCCGTATGGTGCACCAAAATCAGTGTGAGGGCATAGGCCAGAAACCAGCGCCAGCCCATGATGTGTATGTTAACCGAATCATTGGTATCGTAACCATCTCGGGGTGTGAGAAGGTTCAAAATGAAAGGCCTTAAATAGGCCAGCAACACGCTTGCCGCCGCGTGAATGCCCATGGTGTCGTAAAAAATATCGACAGCAAAACCGGCTACAAAGCCCAGAAAGAGCAACAGCACTCTGTTCATGTCGATTGGCAGGAAAAGCAGGAAAGCGATGTAAATAAAGCTGAAGCCGGTGCCAAAAAGCACAAGGCTGTCCATCAGCAGTATTTGCAAGGCCACAAACACGACAAACTGTACGATATGTCTTAAACCTAAGCTACTATTCATTGGGTTGTATACCTGCTTCCAGTTCTAAAGAGTCCCGCTCCACTCTCAGGGGGTTCTCCACCACATACACATAAGAAAGCTGCGCAAAATCAACGGCCAGTTGCACCCGGATGGTATAGAAGCTCTTGTCCGCCTCCCGGTCCACTTTGCTGATCGTGCCCACATTGATTCCCTCCGGAAATACGGTGTTATAGCCACTTGTTACAATGGTGTCGCCTATCTCCGGCTTTACGTGCAGCGGAATATAGTCAAGCAGGGCCGTGCGGTAATCTCCGCCAGTCCACTTGATGGTTCCGAAGGTGTTATTCTTTTTGATCTTGGCTGAGATCAGCATTTGGGAGTGCAGCAGTGAGGTAACGGTAGCGTATTTCTTCGATACCGTTTTTACGCGTCCGACGGCCCCGTTAGGAGAAATCACGCCCATACCCGGTTTCACGCCATCCTGACTACCGGCCGCCAATGTCAGGTAATTATTGGTGCGGCGTACCGAATTGTTGATCACCCGACCGGCATGCAGAATAAAAGGCTGTGCTTTTAAGGTGTCAGTAGGGGCATAAAGCGTCGTGTCGAGCTGTGCGGTGCTGTCGGCCTCGGCCTCTTCCCTATAGAGCATTAACTCTTGGCGTAGGGCAGCATTCTCCCGGGCTAGCGTACTGTTCACAGACGCCAGCCTGAAGTAGTCGGTTACACCACTCTGAAACTCAAGTACCTGCCCTACATAGGTGTTAGCGGAGTTGAACATGGCAGCTCCCTGATACGTGTTGTAGCGCACGATCAGGAAAATGCAGAGCGCCTCCAGCAGCACGAATATAAGGAACGCACGGAACCGGTAAATAAAGGCAAATAGATTCCGCATGCGGTACTTTTAGGTCAGCAGGACGTTCTTAAAACCTTCTAAGTTTTTGATAGCCGCGCCCGTGCCGCGTACCACCGCTCTAAGCGGATCTTCGGCAATGTGGATTGGCAGTTTGGTTTTGGCAGCCAGACGCTTGTCGAAACCACGCAGCAAGGCGCCACCGCCTGTCAGGTGGATACCGTTGTCGTAGATGTCGGCAGACAGCTCCGGCGGCGCGATCTCCAGCGCCTTCAGTACCGCTTCCTCGATCTTGGACACTGACTTGTCCAGCGCAATCGCGATCTCCTGATAGGTTACTTTGATTACCTTCGGTATACCTGTCATCAGGTCGCGGCCACGAATCTCGTAGTCAGCTGGTGGGTTCTCCAATTCAGTCAGAGCCGACCCAACTTCGATCTTGATTTTCTCAGCGGAACGCTCACCAATCAGCAGGTTGTGCTGGCGGCGCATGTAGTCCAGAATATCTTTGGTGAACACGTCACCGGCAATGCGGATAGACTGGTCGCACACGATACCGGATAGAGCCACAACGGCAATCTCAGTAGTACCACCCCCGATGTCCACGATCATAGAACCGATCGGCTGCTCTACGTCTATACCTATACCTATCGCAGCGGCCATTGGCTCTTGGATCATCCATACCTCTTTGGCTCCGGCGTGCTGGGCCGAGTCACGTACGGCACGTTTTTCCACTTCCGTTATACCTGAAGGTATACAGATTACCATGCGGTGCGAAGGCTGGAACAAGCGGCGGCCCGTGTCGATCATCTTGATCATACCACGGATCATCTCCTCAGCGGCGTGGAAGTCGGCAATCACACCGTCTTTCAGCGGACGAATGGTCTTGATGTTCTCGTGGGTTTTTTCATGCATTTGCATGGCGTTGCGGCCAATGGCAAGTACGCGGCCCGTGGTGCGATCCACGGCGATGATGGATGGCTCGTCCACCACAATCTTATCGTTATGGATGATCAGAGTATTGGCGGTACCCAAATCAATGGCAATATCGCTGGTAAGAAAGTTAAATAGTCCCATTCTTATTTTATAAAGGCGTGCGGCTGCCTCGTTATATGTTTAATATACAATATTTCTTGTCGAAAACTAGCGGCAAAATTAGTGATTTTCAGCGGAATTAATAATGCTGATGAAGAAGAGGCAGAAGTTTTAATTTTTTTCTAAGCCATTTTACATACAATTTCTATGTACTGCCCCTGATAACGCTTTTATCAGTACAAAATTGGATGAAGTTTTTATCGAAAATTTGTTTTTGACGAAAGTTAAGTGCCAGAGTACGTTTAAATAACATTAGGTATACCTATGAAAAAGCCCCACCTGATTGGGGTGGGGCTTTAGGTACTCAGTATGCTATACCTTAGTGCTTGAAGTGGCGCACACCAGTCATTACCATCGCCATGCTGTGGGCGTCGCAGTAATCAATTGAGTCTTGGTCTTTGATAGAACCGCCGGGCTGTACCACCGCTTTTATACCTGCTTGGTCCGCGATCTCCACACAATCCGGGAACGGGAAGAAGGCGTCGGAGGCCATCACCGTGTTACTGATGTCGAAGCCAAAGCTCTTGGCTTTCTCAATGGCCTGACGCAGCGCGTCTACACGGGAGGTTTGGCCCACACCGCTCGAGATCATCATTTTGTCGGTGGCCAGCACGATGGTGTTGGACTTCGTGTGCTTGCAAACCTTGGCCGCAAATACCAGCGCCTTTTTCTCTTCGGCAGATGGCTCACGCTTGGTGGCGGTTTTGAAATCGGCTTCTGACTCTGTCTTTAGGTCTTTGTCCTGCTCAATCACGCCGTTTAGGAGTGTCTTGAATTGCTTGGCTGGCAGCTCCACTGGCTTCTGCTTGAGTAGGATGCGGTTTTTCTTGGTGCGCAGTAGCTCCAGTGCGTCAGCATCAAAATTAGGAGCGATCAGTACCTCGAAGAACAGCTTGTTCAACTCCTCAGCAGCACCCATATCGATGGTACGGTTGGCGATGATCACACCACCAAAGGCCGAAACTGGGTCTGTGGATAGGGCAGACAGGTAAGCTTCTTTAATGCTCTCACCCGTAGCGCAACCGCAGGCGTTGGTATGCTTGAGGATAGCTACGGCCGGCTCCTCGAACTCAGCGCCCAGTGCCACGGCAGCGTCCACGTCCACGAGGTTGTTATAAGAAAGCTGCTTGCCGTTCAGTTGCTCAAACAGGTCCTCCAGTTTGCCATAGAAAGTGCCTTGCTGGTGCGGGTTCTCACCGTAGCGCAATGGAGTAGCCTCACGAACGCTCTGTTTGAACACGTTGATGTCCTGCTCTTTGCTCAGGTAGTTGAAGATATGCGTATCGTAGTTGGAAGAAATATCGAACGCCTTGGCTGCGAAACGCTTGCGGTCTGTTAATTCAGTAGCACCGTCTTTTTCTTTCAGCAAGTCTACCACCTCGTCGTATTGCTCGCGCGAAGACACGATCAACACGTCTTGAAAATTCTTGGCTGCCGCTCTGATCAGCGAAATACCGCCAATGTCAATTTTCTCGATCACATCCGCTTCTGATGCGCCTGATGCCACCGTCTCCTCGAATGGGTATAAGTCTACCACTACCAAGTCGATCGGGGGGATCTCGTACTGCTCACGCTCGGCCAGATCGCTCTCGTTGGCACGGCGGTGCAGAATGCCACCGAACACTTTCGGGTGCAGGGTCTTTACGCGGCCACCGAAAATAGACGGATAAGCAGTCAGGTCTTCTACGGCTACTACTTCAGCGCCCTGCTCTTCCATGAAGGCTTGTGTGCCACCAGTAGAGTAGATGGTCACGTTGTGCTGCTTCAGGAGCTCTACGAGTGGCTCGAGGCGGTCTTTGTAGTAAACCGAGATAAGTGCGGATTTGATTTTGACAGATTGCATAGGTATGGGCTATATAATGTGCTAATTTTTTAATGTGCTAATGATGCTGGGCTTATGGCAGTTGCAGCACCAGTTTCTCGACCACCTCGGGTAGGTATTTGTGCTCGAGTTGCAACACACGGGCAGCTAGATCCTCAGGCGTATCCTCGGGGTGCACGGGGCAGCGCTCTTGCAGCACAAACTCACCTTTATCGTACTCCTCGTTCACGCGGTGGATCGTTATACCTGACTCCTTGTCGCCAGCCGATACGACCGCCGTGTGTACATTGAGTCCGTGCATGCCTTTGCCACCGTATTGGGGCAGCAGGGCAGGGTGAATGTTGATAATGCGGTCCGGGAAAGCCTGCAGGAAGTTCTGCGGTACCAGCCACAAGAAACCAGCCAGCACGATCAGATGAGGTTCGAAAGACTGAACTTGCTCCAGTACCTTCTCCGTGTTGTAGAACTCGTCGCGGGAAAATAAAAAAGCCGGGACGTGGAAGGTCTCGGCTCTTTTGAGGGCATACGCTTTCGGGTTGTTGGCAAACAGGGCGGCCACACGAATGTCTGGGTGGTGCTCGAAGTACTCCATCAGGCGCTGTGCGTTGCTGCCCGAACCCGAAGCAAAAATGACTATATTCTTTTTAGCTGCTCGTTCCAAAGTAAGGCTTTGTAATGAAGCTGCAAATATAGCGGGTTTGGCCGTAGAAGCCAGCACCGTTACAGTTTAAAATTGCGGATTATACCTATGGCGAGAAACCTATCGGACTATCTTAAAAGCAAAATAACCATTGCCTGTCGCCATCCAAGTCCTGATCCAGATCGGCAGCATCATCTCCGTGCCACGCGCTGTGGTAATATCACCCAAGTCGATGATGTCTGTCCAGCCGAACTGCTGCAGCATACCTTTTACCTCTTCTTTGGCCTCAGCGCTATTACCGCTCATAAACATGGTTGGGTCGCCACCGCTTTTCTTTGCATCCACCATCACCTCACAGTTCACGATGTTGAGGGTTTTGACCACATTCGCTTCCGGTAACAGCTTCTGGATTTTTTCACCTAGTGAGTTGGTGTTTGAAAGTTCCGGTATAAGCGAGGGTGGCATTCCTTTTGAGAAATCCAGCGGATTGCTGATGTCGATAATGGTTTTGCCTTTGAAGTTTTCTATATCTGCCATCTTAAAAACTTCCAGCGCGGCTTCTCCTTTCGTGCAGTTAAAGATGAGTTCGCCGAACCTGGCAGCGTCTTCAAAAGTACCTGCGGAGGCATTTGCACCATTGGCCTCAACCCAAGCTAGCGCTTTTTCGTTGGTCGCGCTTCGGCTGCCCATCATGACGTTATACCCCAATTTGATGAGTTTGGTGCCGATGGTATTGCCCACCATGCCCGTTCCTAGAACTGCTATATTCTTCATAAGTTGCTGTTTTTTAGTCACTATATAATTTACAGTAGCAAACTTATGTATAGTTGTTTATCTTTGCAATAACTGTCAAACCTGACAGTATGGATTTATTTTAGTTTTTAGTGAGATGATTATACAGGACAGGGAATATGTGTTTGAAATAGGCGAAAAGACCTACCATTGCGCCATGGACGTGACGATGGATTACATCGGTGGCAAATGGAAAACGGTAGTGCTGTGGTACCTGAAAAACAAGACGCTCCGCTTCGGCGAACTGAAAAAGCAAATTCCGGATATCACCGAGAAAATGCTGAGTATCCAGCTGAAGGCATTGGAAGAGGATGGCTTGGTAAAAAGAGAGGTATATCCGGAAGTGCCTTTGCGGGTAGAATACTCCCTGACAGAATTCGGTAAAACGCTGGAACCTGTGCTGGACGCTATCGCGAAGTGGGGCAGAAGCCAAGGGGAGACCAGAGGCCAGTTGAGGGAAGTTAAGTAAGGGGTTTATCGCTTGATCTGAGAGGTATAAATCTTAATCCATCACTGCGACAGCGTCATTTGGTTTTAACACAAATCTGAAGACAAAATGTGAAAAAAAAAGTGAGGCAGCAACCGCTATGTATTCATCAAATAAATTTTCGGCTGGGCTCCCAATTGTCTGAAAATAAAAGGAGTTGGTTATAATTAGACTTAGGCTTATTAAAACTGCCAATAACAACAAGCTTCGCAATAATTCGTTTTTTGGAGCCCTCAATAGTTTATTTCGGATAAATTTATATTCTCTTATAAGGTATTTCCCCAAAAGAGGAGACAAAAATACCAGTGGCAATGCGAATAGTCGCGTTTCTCTTGCCTGAGTGGTTAAAATAACAACTAAGGTGTTAATGATTAATGCCAAAATAAATGCTGTTATATACCTCTTTTCAGTAGTTGAAAGTAATTTTCTGCTGGCATAGCAATACAGTAAATAGGATTGCAAGCCAATAGCTAATATGAAAGAGGCAATTGACTCTACAGTGAATTTTAAGTCGCGGAAATTCCCGAAGAAGTGAGAAAAACGATCTAAGAAGTCCTGCTTGGAAGCTTCCTCAATGTTATTTTTAGAAATAAAGATATACAGGAAAGCTGCATAGATGATTATGGGGACGCTTAAAAAAAATAACCTTTTCAGGTAGAAGGAAGCAGGCTTTTGATAGCTTAAAGATAGGATAGCAAAACTTGGTAAAAGGATTAAACCACTTTCCCGGGTAATTAGACCGAGGCTGAAAAAAAGAACATATAATATCCAGCGGCCATGGAGCAGTGAAATTAGACTTAGAAAAATCAGAAAGTAGTATAGAGGTTCGTCATAACTGTATATAGGCGGGAAAAATGCGAATAGTACACTAAAATTAAGATAAAATAGAGCAATGCTCCACTGTGCCTCTATTTTATTATTCCCTATTAAGATGGAGCAGTAGTAAATAACCATCCCGCATAGAAAGAGAAAGAAGAAGTTAATGACAGTAAAAGATGTGCCTAAGTTAAGTGACGAATAATTGCTAAGCTTTTCAACGAGATAAGTGGTTAGAGGGCGTTTTGCAAAAGCAGGATGTTCTTTATGATAGGTTATAGCAACTGTTAAATAATCATTGGAGATAAAAGGTTTTTCTTCACTTAGGTTTGAAGTCTTTAAATTGATCATGCTATTGGATGATGGCATGACGTGTATGTAAAGGGAAAATAAAGTAAATGCTAAACTTATAATTAGTGCTACTAGGTGTTCTTTCATTCGATTTATCTGCTATCCTGCCTTTTCTAAAAAGTTACCTTCTCTCATTTAATCCTTATCCGGAAACCAGTATTTACTTTTTAATCACGCTTTCATAAATCTCAATCCACTCCTGCGGCGGCAGCTTCGAGGCCAACTCGCCAATCAGCGCCAACGGCACGTGCTCCGGCTTTTTAAAGCGAATACAACTTTTGCCCATATCCAGCTTGGTTTTGCTGTGCTTGGGGTATTCGGCTTTAAACCAATTCAGCAAATCTTCATTGGCATACATGCCCATGTGGTAGATGACAATGTGGTTCTTCTGTGAGGCGATACTCATAAAAGGCAGCGGCTGTTTCGGGTCGCAGTGGTATCCGGCCGGGTATAAGGTATGCGGCACTGCGTAGCCCATCATTCCATAACCCATCACTTCCTCAAAACCTTCGGGCAGGTTTTCGAGAATTACTTCTCTCAAGGCAGTCATGATTGGCTGGCGCTCTTCAGGCAGTTCAGCTATGTATAACTCGGGTGTTGGGGCGGTCGATTGCATAGGGATGAATAAAGTCAAGCTTTCAAAAGTAATTAATTCTCAGGCTTAGTATCCTAGCTATTGGAGAGATGTTTGATGTCGTTCTGAAAATGTAGTCTTGCAGTGGAGCAATAACCCATGCTGTTTTAATACCAGTATTTTTCAATAGCAACAGCTACGCCATCTTCTACACTTTTGAGTGTAATCTCATTGGCTATTGCTTTTACTTCTTCGCGGGCATTTCCTACGGCTATACCCATTCCCACAGCCTGTAGCATGTCGATGTCGTTGTAGTTGTCGCCGAAAGCCATTACCTCCTGCATGCTAATGTTAAAACGATCGTTCAGCAGCAACTCCAGCGCGGTGGCTTTGGAAATGGCGCGCGGAGCAATCTCGAGGTAAGTGTCTTTCGAGCGATAGGCGTGCACTTGGTCGGCAAAGTTACTTGTCAGTTCGTTTTGTAAGACGTCGATTTCATCGGCAGGACCCATGCACATAACTTTATGCGCGCCTGTTTCTGACTGATGCCAGCTTTGAAGTATGCGCTTCAGCTCAGCTTGCTCGGGGTTTACTTTGGTATTGTTCTTTTCACGTTCAGCCCAGAAATCGAATGCAGGCACATACCAGTTGTCTTGTGCATACAAACTCACATGCAGGTCAGTGCCTTGCGCAAAGTCGTGTATGGTTTGGCAAACCGTAGCGGGAATCTGTACCGAGTCCAATGGCAAAGCCTCTGTTTTACCGTCCTCGAAATAGATGACGTAGCCACCGTTGAAGCAGATAAGCGGATGATGCATTATGTCGAGCTCCTGCTGCAGATGGCGCATGGCGGCTGGCATACGCGATGAGGCCAGTATAACAGGTATGTCTTTGTCTAAACTCTTGATAGTTTGAATAGTGCGCTGTGATAGCTGACGGTCGCTGTTAAGCAAAGTGCCGTCTATATCGGTGCAGATAGCTCGGAATTTCATGCAGGGGTATGATAGCTGGTAAAAAGCTGCAAGTTACAGGTATAGCCTCCAAAAAGCTAATGAAATCAGGAGCTAGGCTGCTGCTTCGCCTTCAGCGACCACGTAAACCGGAACTCCGCCACTTTGTCGCCGCTCTGGTCCGTGCCAATGCTGGTGGCAACCACTGTTACACCGGTGCCGGTGGCTTTGGTCTGGTCTGCTGCTGCCTTGATAGTAGGCCCGTCCTCACAGGTGAAGGTGATCTTGCCCACTGCTTTTTTGGTGAAGTCCCCCTCCATGTGCACCACCAGCATCGATACGGCCGGATCAGATTTATAGGTCTGAGCCATGCAAAGCAAGCCTGTAGACAACTCAGCGGCCATACTTAGGCTGGCAAAGTAGATGGATCCGAAGGGGTTTTTGTTGAGATACTTGTAGGGGATTGTCACCTCGGCCCGTTCCTCTGAAATGGAGCGTACCCGCAGGTCGGCCATGTAGGCCATGGGTAGCTTGGCCAGCATAAATAAGCGCAGCTTGTTAGGGGAAGTGGCAAGTTTTCGGAACAGGTCGGGAGGGGAGAGGACAGAGGCGGCCATAGCAATCGTTTTGGTTATAAATAGTGCTTACGGTATAAAGTGGGTATCAGGTATGCGCAACTAGTAAAGGCTGTACCTATACCTTATCAAGCTGCCTAGTCTGTCTTGAACAGGTTTTGCAGACACCCTGCGCTGAAAAGTGCATTTCTTGTACCTGATAGCCGTCGGGCATGCGCAGCGCCGGTATGTGCACCTCGTTGATGCAATAAGTCTGGCCACAGACGGTGCAGCTAAAGTGTATGTGGTTGTCGTGGTGCTGGTGCTGGGGACAGGCCTCTTTACAGAGGGCATACTTCACCGCGCCGCTGCCATCCTTTATGCTGTGCAGCAGACCCTTTTCCTCAAATGAGTGGAGCGTACGGTAAAGCGTGACGCGGTCATACTGTTTGCCAAATTGTTGCTCAATGGTGGCGTGTGCCAGTGCATGCTGGTTTTCCAAAAACAGGTTGAGTACATCGGTGCGGCATTTGGTTTTGCGCAGGCCGTAGTTTTGAAGAATTTGGTGAAGTTTGTTCATAGGGTTTTGGGAAAGTATAGCTACCCGCTTCGCAGCGTCTTGTTTATAGGTGGCCTTTTGCATGATATGTAAATATCGAAAATCAGATTGATAATGCAAGGGCACTTGCAGGCAGGTAAAGTGTACGACGCATTGGGGCGTACTATGATAGCATTGGGTGATGTGCTGAGCTCGTCGAAGGGTTCTAATTTATTAAAGTGATCAGAGACACAGAAATGGCTGACGACCGGTTTATAGTGCGCTAGGTATAGTGTGCTTTGAATGGAATGGGCTGGCCTAAATACCTAGGCCAGCCTTTTCATTGAGCTACTGGTTGAGCAAGAGCATGGAGAGTATACCTGTCAGCATGATGAGCTTTCCTAAATTGCTCAGAAAAGTGAAGTCACGCTTTCTGTCGGCTCGCACTAGTTTTACGATCATCCAAATGCTGGGGATCAAGACAAAAAGAATCATGTATACATCAAAACCTAAGTCCGTAACCGGATGGAGGATAACCAACAATAGGAAAGCTTGAAATAGGGCAATGATGGGGTATAGCACATACTTGGCACGACGCATCCCGAGCACAATGGGCAGTGTGCGACAGTCGAAAGACGCATCGCCACGCACATCCTCCATGTCTTTGATAATCTCTCGGATCAGCGAAATCAGAAAAGCGAACACAGCGTAGCTGATGGTGATTTTATTCAGCTTGCCCGCATACACAGCCACCACCAGCAGCATCGAGGCCCCTAAAAGCGCAATGACGACATTACCAATAAGGGGCATCTTTTTGAAGCGGGCCGAGTAACCCCAAAGCAACAGCACGGCGCCAAGATTGATCAGACCCACCGCAATCGACAGCCAGAAGCCCAGCGCCACCCCAATAAATGACAGCACCATGTGTGTAAACATGGCAGGACGCCTGCGGATGGATTTGCCCACCACCACCCGTTCAGGCTTATTAATAGCGTCAATTTTGACGTCGTAATAGTCATTGATGATGTAGCCTGCCGCCGCCACACATACCGTGGCTAGGGTAAGTACGAGGAAGCCAAGCTCGGTAATGCGCGCCCACTCCACACCCGGACTCAACAGACTGGCCTGCACTAATGCTTGGCTCAGGATGATGAGCATTAAATTGGGGAATCGGATCAGGTATAGGAATTCTTTCAAGACAGGGTAACAGGTAAAGCCCAAGCAAAGTTAAAGCGCCTTAGCGGTACAGCAAGCTGTGGGCATAAAAAAACCCCTTGCAAGGAAGGGGTTTTTTTATGCGGTGTAGAGTAGAATCAGATTCTTTGCACGTTTACCGCATTGATTCCTTTTTTACCTTCCTGTGTGTCGAAAACCACACGGTCGTGCTGCTGTATCTGTAAACCGTTTAGGCCTGTAACATGCACGAAGAAATCCTCATTCGTTTCGTCTTCGGTAATAAAACCGAAGCCTTTTGACTCAATAAAGAACTTTACTTTTCCTGTCTTCATAAAAATGAAAATAAATAATTTTGAATAAACTGTCTGTAAGATTAAAAATAATTTATATATATGCAAACTTTTATGTAAAAGAAATCTGCTATTTGATTTGAGAAAAGTATAATACCAGTTACCAAGTATCCTGCACCTTCATGATTTTCTCAATCAACTCGCGCACAGCACCCTTACCTCCGTCTTTGGTTGACACAAAGGTGCACACCTCCCGTATATCATCGGCGGCATCGGCAGGACAGGCTCTTAATCCGCAACGCTGCATGGCCTCCAAATCAGGCATATCATCACCCATGTAAGCTACCGTAGCCGGATGGATGCCCTGCATGTAGAGGTAATTCTCCAAAGTTTCCACTTTGTCGTCAGCTCCCAAGAAGATATCCTCTATTTCAAGTTCCTCTAACCGCACACGCACTCCGGGCTCATTTTTAGCGGAAATGATGGCCACATGGTAGCCTTGGCGAATGGCGTGTTTAATGGCAAAGCCGTCTTTGATGTTGAAGGCCCTCACCTTTTCACCATCTGCGAAAACATAGAGAGAACCGTCAGTCAATACGCCGTCTACATCAAAAACGAATGTGTTAATGCGAGTAAGGTCTGGTTGTGTTATAGACATAGTTATAAGCAAAAAAGGCCCTCTCATCAGAAAGGACCTTTAAAAATATATATTTAATTTAATATAATGAATTTTTAGTGACGTATTACCTCTTAGTCTTGGTTGTCACGCCACTCGTATACCCAAGCCGCTTGGATCTGCTCCAAGTGCCCTTCGTTAGACTCCTCGCGTTTTCCAACGAAGTTAGGGAGCGACAGCACCCAATCTAGCAGCTCAGTAAAACGAACACGGTATATTTTCGACTCGTTGAAATCATCACCAAACTTCTCGTACAGGGCCATGGCTATATCTTCATAGTCATTCCAGTGAATAGGCGGTTCATAATTCTTATCCATATCTTTTACAGTAATCAATGATCAGTTATCATTAAACAGTTTATACTTATAATTGGAAATCAAAGGCATACGATGCATCTAATTTCGCCATTTGGTTTAGTGGCCCAAGAAGTCTTGTGGCGGAATAGTAACCACAACATCTTCGTTGCCCTGCACCACGCACTGGCAGCCCAGCCGGGAGTTGATGCGCGGGTCAACAGCGCGGTCAATGTAATCCTCTTCTTTATCGGAAATTTCAGGCAGGTCGTCCATGCCGGACTCGATGTATACATGGCAGGTGCTGCAGCCACACACGCCGCCGCAGTTATGCTGCAGTTTGATGTCGTTATTAAGCGCCACGTCCAGCACCGATTCTCCCTCCACAGCGGGAAGGACTTGATCCGGTGAGCCGTCAGCGAATTTAAAAGTTATATTTACAATTTTCATGAGTCTTGCTATTTACGGTGCAAAGTTATGAAACCCGCCCCCCGATTCAAAGCCGAGCATTCTATACCTTCATCGGATTACAAACAAGACGAAATACCAATAGGTTACGGTTGTGGTTTTTGAGGGTGCTGAGCCTGTATACTCTGGGTGAGTAATCGGTACAGAACTTGGTAAAGCGGCTGATCTGCTAGCATATGCAGATGGGCGTCTATCACGTTCTGGTCATGACGTATTGCGGGACCGGTCTGTACTCGGAAAGGGTGCTGCAGCATCGCTTTGGCAATGGTTTCCTGTATGAGCGGCTGAAGCAGCGTGTCGGGAAGTTGGGCTTGTTGCAGTAGTTCTCGGCTTATACCCAACAGGTGATTCGTAAAATTACAGGCGAAGACCGCGGCAAGGTGCAATTGTTTTCTCTTGTCGGAATCTACGCGGTGCACCTCACTCGAAACAGTACTGGCTACTTCTTGCAAAGCGCGTAAAGTCAGTTCATCTTCAGCCTCCAGTAGTATTGGTATAGTTCTGAAGTCTACAGGTTTGGATTTTGAGAAGGTTTGCAATGGATAGAACACGCCTGCTCGCGCACCTTTAATTCCCTGTAATACCTCTAACGGTTGAGAACCTGAAGTATGAGCTACAATTGTGCCGCTGGGTACTTTGAGATTAGCCGCTACACTTGCAAGAGCCGAATCAGGCACTGCAATCAGGACCAGTTCAGCCTCCACCTGAGTCAGGTCAAGTGTTGAGATGGGTGTGGTAGGAGGCAGTTGCTGGGCCAAATCATGTCGTGTTGCTTCTGTGGGGCTGTATACTGCCACGATCTCATGTCCGGCTTGGTGCAGCGCCTTACCTAAGTGCCAAGCTACATTTCCTGCTCCAATGAGGGCTGTTTTCATGGGGTTGATTTGTGTTGGGTAGTGACTTCTTGGTATAAATTTATAAGCTGTGGAATAACCACCTTTTTTGAAAACCTATTTAAGAAGTCCTGACGAATTAAGGCTGAGTTATATTTGCTAATATTTTCTATCATATATTGTAATACTTCAGCTAATGCTAAGGGATTATTCTTCTCAACAAGTAATCCATTTAAATCATTTACTATAGTTTCAGGTCCTCCGCACTTGGTTGCGATTATGGGCTTACCACATGCCAGTGCTTCAATATAAACTATTCCAAAAGATTCATAATGACTAGTTAGTACAAACGCATCACATTTTTGATATTCCTGTAGAGCTTCTTCTCGGCAGAGCTCACCTAACCATTCAATGCTTTTCGATATTCGTAAGTTCTCGGCTAGTTGTATATATTCTTTCGCTTTTGGTCCTGTTCCGCCAATGCGAAGAATTATATCTACTCCAGTATCAAGTATAATTTTAGTGCCGAGAAGGAGGTCTTCTATTCCTTTACCCTCCACAAGCCGTGTAAAAGCAAAAAACGTAAAAGTGGAACCCCTTTTAGTTAATCGATGTGCTGGTTGAAAATAATCTTCATCAACAAAATTAGGTATGGTAACTATGTTCGGAATCCATTGCTGCTCCATCATTCTTTTTTGAAATGGGCTTACAGCAATGTTTTTAACAGAAGCTAGATAAGGGGATTTATGAAACTCCGTCAGCACACCATACTTATTGGTAGTATAAGGGCTTGGAAAAGGCCCCATGCGTTCAGTGAGACAAAATGGAATATTAGTTTGCTTGGAAACTTCAAGGGCAATATTTCCAGCCGGATGCCCTACTTGTGCATGGATTAGTTGTACAGGACCGAAGTCACGTTCAAAAGCTTTGAAATTCTTAAGATTTGCTTTCACTATGCTTTTGAAATTACCATCAAATATTTTCCTGCTCCAAGTAAATGCTGGGGTGTGGTATTCTTTCAAATTCGGTGCTTTTGGAATTGTAAAGCTTTGTTTAGCAACTGTCAACTTTAGTAAATTCTTGAAATGATCACTTGCGTATAGGAGAAAGCGGCTGTCCATTTGCCCCCATACGCTTATTCCGATATTGATTGCAGTATTAGCTTTACAGAGGGCTTCGTATTGTTCCACTATCATTATACCTGTCACAGGATAATCTTGTGACGGATACCAAGAAGGTATAACAAATACATTCATCATAATGCGGTTTATTTAAGCCAAGCTTTTGGGATATAGCTAATGAACAAATAAGGCAGGCTTTTCAAAAGCCTGCCTTACAAATCTAATACAATTAAACACTTTACGCTACCTGCGCCTTGCGTTCTTCCTTCATCTTAGGCGCTTTCCCTTCACCACCATTTCCTTCTTTATTGCGGCGCAAAATTGCCATTACAAAGCCAATAGACATGATGATGGTGCCGATCCAGAGAATATTCACGAATGGCTTCTCCATCGCTTTCAGGATGATATAATCCTTCTGCGTTACATTCACACCAATTTTGAACTTGTGGTTTTCCGTGTCGATGTTTAGGAAGGTAATACGTATACCTAGGTCTTCGATTACTTCCGGTACGCGGCCCATCATCTGGTCTTTGATCATCAGCACCGGGTGAGCATGGTAGTTTTTGCGCTCGCCCATGATCTTCATGGCGGCCTGCACGGCTACATCGCCCTCGGCTAACTGTACGCCCGGAACTTGCTCTATTTGTTCAATGCCGTTGAAGATGGCAATGTAATCGTTGATTACGATCGTGTCACCAGCAGAAACTTCATACTCCTGCAGTTCGCCCCAGTCCTTCTCTTCGTTAGGGTCTGGCACAGTGGATACGTGGGTATACAGGTCTTTTCCAGCAAAGTGCTTGATGTCAGGAGAGGCGAGGAGGCCCATGTTCGGGTTTACCTGTGCTCTAGGGTATAGCACAAAGTTTTCCTTTTCGCTTTCGTAGCTCACTTCGTAGTAAGTGTTCTCTGGAGAAACAAGCTCTAATGTGTCACCTGTCTGGAAGTATACCTTGTCCTTTACCTGAATATTACCACGGGCGATGGCCGTGTACATATCGTCGGTTTGGTACAAAAGCTCTTTATTTACATAACCCGGAACGCCTTTCACTTCTTGGAACTGACCATGATAGCTTACTTTGAAGCGGTCCATCTGCACCGGGGTGTTGCGCCACAGGAGTACGTTGTCGCGGTTAATCTCGTCAGGGAACTCGCGTGAATAGAGCAGACCTGAGTTGTTCTGTGAAATGATGTTGGAGTAACCTGAAGAGAATAGGATGCCGATCAGCATCAACGCTATACCTATGTGTGCTACGGCACCACCTGACAGCGTAATCTTCTTCTGCAGCAAACCAAGTATGATGCTGAAGTTGGCAAACACCGCGAAGAGCGATACTACAAATAACAGGATGTAGACTGGGTTATCAAGCTTAAAAGTGAAGATATCAAACTTGTTAGACAGGATGATCACCAAGCTGGCAAATAGCAGCGTGAGCATCAACGGCATGGTGATGGCATCCTTGAAGCTCTTCTTGTTCGCCTTTTTCCACCACAGCAGCTGACCTATACCTGTCAGGATAGCGATGGCAACACCTGCCCACAACTGAAACTTGGTGTAGTGTGCAATCTGGTCGGCAGGCAGGGCAGCGTTTGACTCTATACCGATAAAGCCAAGGAAAGCATTGTATACAGGTATAGAAGTAGTTACGAGTACTTGGAAAGCAGCCAAGCAAAGCACAGCGGCGCCAATAAATACCCAGAACTCAGCGCTGTAAGTAGAAAGCTCTTTCTCTGTTGTCGGGATTTTCTTCCAGTTGTACACTAACAGTCCGATGGCGAGCACTATAAAGGCCATCATATAGGTGAACAGCTGTCCAGACAGACCTAGGTCAGTGAAAGAGTGCACGGAGGCGTTGCCCAGAATACCGCTTCGTGTCAGGAAAGTCGCATATAGAATCAGGACAAAAGAGGTGATTACCAAGATGAACGTAGCGCGCAGCCCTTGCTTGCTGCGGCGATAAGCGATCATGGTATGGATACCGCCCACCAGCACGAGCCACGGAATGTATACTGCGTTCTCAACTGGGTCCCAGTTCCAGTAACCACCGAAGTTCAGCGTTTCATAAGCCCAGTAAGCACCCATCATGATACCGATACCCAGCGTTACGGCCGCAAAGTGTGACCATGGCAGCGCAGGACGGATCCACTCGCTGAACTGGCCTTTCCAAAGACCTGCAATGGCGAAAGCAAACGGAACAAGCGAAGCAGCATAGCCCAAGAACAAGGTTGGCGGGTGAATCACCATCCAATAGTTCTGCAAAAGCGGGTTCAGGCCGGTACCATCAGCTGGCTTAAAGTTCGGGTCCATGGCAAACACAGGAGCGTCGGCCATAAAGTCGCGCATGAGGATAAAAGGAGAGGAGCCCAGCTTGAAATCGCCGATCACCACACCCAGAATCATAGAGGAGATGAAGATTTGAACAAAAGAGAAGATGGCCATTACAGGCGCTTCCCACTGTTTGTTCTTCTTGCCGGCGTTCATCAGCACCACGCCCAAGGCCACGTGCCAGAACATCCAAAGCAGGAACGAACCTTCCTGACCTTCCCAGAAACAGGAGATCATGTAGTGAACAGGCAAGTGGTTAGACGAGTGGCTCCAAGCGTAATAGTACTCGTAGCGGTGCTCGTAAATAATGTTGAAAAGGCTGAAGATAATGGCCACTACCGCTATCGCGTGCACATAAAAGGCACCACGTGCCAGTTTGCGCCAAGTGGTGTCGCCGCTCTCTTCGGTTTTCTGGCGCGCGGCCATAAAATAAGCATATGAGGCTACGATGGCCGCTACAAAAGCTACAATCACACTGGCGTGGCCAAAGTCTCCGATTAGCGTATTAATCATTTCTGACAGTTAAAAGTGTAAAGTTAAAAGCTATGAGTTGTGCGGTATTAAGAGTGTTGGCTCTTAACTCTCAACCCTTAACTTATTTATAGGCCTGCGGTGTTGGTTTGGATTTCGTTCTCCGTGTACTTAGACGGACACTTGAGGAGTATCTTGTCGGCCACGAACACTTCGTTTTGCATGTTGCCCGTGATCACAACCTGCTCAGAGCGCTCAAAGTCCTGCGGTTTCGGGTTGAAGTAGACCACGCGCTGTTCGAAGCGGTTCGTGTCCACAAGGGTGAAGGCAAAGTAGTTCGGGTCTTTCATCGGTTCATAGTGCATGCCTACGATGTGACCTTGGTCGTCTTTTTTGAGGCGTCCTACCACGTGTACTTTGGTGGAGTTGCCGTCTTTGGCCAGCTCAATGGCATCGCCAAATGAAACGTAGGTGCTCGCGTCGCCAGCCGTGGTCATGATGATGCCAATGGCCATGGCGATGACGATAATGCCGATGATGTGTGACTTTTTCATCTTTATCTGAGGTATAAATACTCTGTTTCTGTTAGCCTAACACACGACAAGACGTTTTAAATCCATCGTAAATAGGGATATTTATCATTTTTTGGCCCAGTGGAGCAAAAAAGAAATTAGCGGTTCACGTACTCGTCTTTCAGCTGCTTTTCCAGTCGGCCTACCTTGCGGTCGAGGGCAATCAGGTAGAACAGCACGCCTGCCAGCACGGTAAGCAGCACAGCTACCACCACGTAGATTTTGCCGTCTTGGCGCAGGCTATCGGCCATTTCAATGTTTTGCTGCGGAGCCGATGAGAACTCCACCATTTGGTCCTGTGCCATAGCTGGCTCAAAGGCGAACAACACGCCGAGCATAAAGCAGCAAATAGCCAGTATTCTAAACATTTTCATATATGCGTTGTCTCAGTATTTCAAATCTTGATTTCACGTTCACGATCCAGATGCCAAGCAGCGTCCAACCCAACACGGCAGGGTAAAACACCAGTCGCAGGCTACTGTCGAGGTCGTAAGCGTTAAAGCCGGGGTTGCCACCATTGCCCGGGTGAAGCGAGTCTGTAAGGCGGGGCAGTATGAACAGTAAAGGGATAAGAGCCGCGAAAGCGAAGATGTTGTACACAGCGCTGATGCGGGCGCGTTGCTGTTGCTCGGCAAAAGAGCTGCGCAGCACGAGGTAGGCAAAGTAAATCAGCAGGCCAATGGCCGCACCGTTCTGTTTCGGGTCGTTGCTCCAGTACTCACCCCACGTAAACTTGGCCCACTCCATACCTGTCACAATACCCAATACACCGAACAGGATACCCACCTTGGCTGCTTCGTGTGCGATGATATCGTTTTTGATGCTCGGCTTGCGCAGGTATTTGATGGAGTACACCACCGATACCAGCAGGATAAGAATCATCCCAAACCACATCGGCACGTGGAAGTATAGGTTACGAATAGTCTCGTTGAGGATAGCCAGTCGGGGAACATCCGACAACATACCCACCGCCACGGTAAACACCAGCAGCAGCACAGTCAGTATTTTCCACCAGTTCTTCTTCATGTTCCTTCTTCTCTTCTTAATGATGGAAGCCAGCCTGCGCCGTGTTCCATTCTCTCTTTTTATTCCTAACAGTTTTGTTGCTCAAATTGTCGCAAACCTGCGCAGGAACTGTATTTAATTTTCGTCAGCTCAGTTGCTTATGCCTTGTTTTCTGTTGGCTATACCTTGCGTATTGGGCCATGCCTTACGAACGCCAAAGGTACGGGAACAAAATATAAGAAACAGTGACAACGATCATGTTTATGGCAAGCAAAGTAAGTAGTTCGTCGAGGCTGGCAGCCCGCTCCAGTCCGTCCATGGCGTTTTTGGACATCTTAATGAGCATGAGCAGCATGGGTACAATCACCGGGAAGCTTAGTACCGCCATGAGTGTGCTACTGTTGGCGGCCTTGGACGCTATACCTGAAATCATGGTGAGGGAGGTCGAGAAACCGATGGCTCCTAACAGAATGCTGAGCAGGAACATCGGAATATCCTGCACGGGATTACCCAGCACGAAGGCGTAGAACACAAAGCAGATGAGCGCCAGCACCAACATGAGGCAGGCGTTGTAGAGGATCTTGGCCAGAATAATACCCTGCGGACTCACGATGGAGTAGAAATAGAGCAGCCGACCGCGGTTCTCCTGCATAAAGCTCTTGGCAATCGCATTGACTGACGTGAACAGCAGGATGATCCAGAACAAAGCATTCCAAACGGGCACTTGCAGGGCATTCGAGCGGAGCCCGAAGCTCAGGTAGCAGACGAACACCGTGCTACTGACATAGAGCAGCATGCCGTTGAAAGCATACTTTTGCCGCCACTCCAGCAGGAAATCCTTCTGCATTAGGTATATAACTTCTTTGAACAGCACCTTCGTATTTTTGCGCAAAGGTACGACACAAATTGTATAATTGCTAAAGTGGGGGTTGGGGAGGTATGAGTGCGGGAGTTATTCTTATGGCAAGGTATAAGGTCGAGTTACAAACTTGCCATCATAAAAAAGGCACAAGTTTGAAAACTTGCGCCAGTTATTTTACTCAATGCGAACCAGCAATTGAACAATCAACAATTTAACCATTAACCTACTCCTTCTTTTTCTTCTTCCTTCTGTGCTTTACTACCTTCGCCTCACGGTAGAAGATGATTTCTTCGGCCATATTAGTTACTTGGTCGCCTACTCTTTCCAGTTTCTTAATAATCGAGAGTAGGGCAAGGCCTTCAGGAATGCGGTCGGGATTGGCTTGGAGATACTTGGCAATCACGACGTCGGATTTGCGATAGATCTTATTAAGCGCCTTGTCCATCTTGATGATTTGTTTGGCGTGCTTAGGATCATCTTTCACGAAGGCTGTGCGGCATTCCCGGAACATGGCCAGCGCCTCGTCATACATCACCAGCACTTTAGTAAGCTCTACCAGCTCTGGGTCAAAAGGGCGGTCGAGCTTACAGACGAAGCGGGCCATTCCCTCGGCGGTGTCGCCAATGCGCTCTAGGTTGGTGTTTATCTTGAGAATGGCCAGCACGGCACGCAGGTCAACGGCAACGGGCGTGAATAGGGCGAAAAAGTTTTCGCACATGCGGTCGATCTTAATATCAAAGCTGTTGACTTTGCGCTCTAGCTTGATAATGCGCTGCGACAGTTCATGGTCGGCATTCATCATGGCGTCGCGCCCGCTGGTGAGCTGGTAGTCAACCAAATCCCACATCTCCAATAATTTTTCCCGCAGGCGTTCGAGTTCTACATCTATATGAGGCATTCGTGTATAGTTTTTTTGAGTGAGACTATTTTTATACGTGAATCAGCGGTGGGCGCCTGTCAACCGAAGCGGCCCGTAATGTAGTTCTGGGTGCGGGTATCCTTGGGGCTTGTGAACATGGTTTTGGTTTTGGCATACTCCACCAGTTCTCCCATGTAAAAGAAAGCGGTATGGTCGCTCACACGGCCTGCCTGTTGCATGTTGTGCGTCACGATTACGATGGTATAGTCCTTCTTCAAGTCGTAGATCAACTCTTCAATCTTGGCTGAGGAGATGGGGTCGAGGGCCGAAGCGGGTTCGTCCATCAGAATCACAGAAGGCTGTATGGCCAAAGCACGGGCAATGCAGAGGCGCTGTTGCTGTCCACCTGAAAGCGCCAGTGCCGACTTGTCGAGTTTGTCTTTCACTTCGTCCCAGATGGCGGCTTGCTGCAGTGAGGTCTCGCAGGCTTCCTGCAGAATTTTCTTGTCCTTTATGCCTTGTATTTTGAGGCCGTACACCACGTTCTCGTAAATGCTCTTCGGGAAAGGATTGGGCTTTTGGAACACCATGCCCACTTCCTTGCGGAGTTCGTCCACCCGAATGTCCTTTTCATAAATATCGCGGCCGTCCAACAGAATTTGACCTTCTATGCGGAAGCCGTCGATGTAGTCGTTCATGCGGTTGAAGGTGCGCAGGAAGGTGGACTTGCCACAGCCCGACGGCCCGATAAAAGCGGTCACAGCCTTTTCCTCCATAGCGATGTTGATGCCTTTAAGTGCATGAAAGTCGCCGTAGTAGGCGTCGAGGTTAATGGCTTCTAACTTGCTGTATTTCTTAGTCATGGGTGAAAAACTTACCATTTTATTTTCTTTTGCTGACGGTGGCGCAGGTATACCGCTATGCCGTTGAGCAGGAAGGTAATCAATAGGAGAATGATGATGGCCGCGGCCGCATTGGTTAGAAAGGCTGCCTGCGGACGGGAGGTCCAGTTAAAGATCTGGATCGGCAATACCGTGAACTCGTCCATCGGCGATCTCGGTACGAAAGGCACGTAAGCCAAAGCCCCGATGACAATAAGCGGTGCCGCTTCACCCACTGCCCGTGAGAGTGCCAGAATCACCCCGGTAAGGATGCCGCCAAACGAGGCAGGCAGCACCTGATGCCACACCGTTTGCCATTTGGAAGCGCCCAACGCAAAAGAGCCGTCGCGGATGGTGCGGGGTACGGCTTTGATGGCTTCGCGGGTGGTTACAATAACAATGGGCAGAATCAGCAAGGAGAGCGTGAGGGCCCCTGCTAGCAAAATGCCACCTAAGTTCATGATGCGCACAAAAAGCTCCAACCCCAGCAAACCGTAGATAATGGAAGGTACGCCCGCAAGGTTGGCGATGTTGATTTCGAGGAAGTTCGAAAGCTTTGTCTTTTTCGCATACTCTTCCAAGTATATGCCAGCGGCTATCCCCAGTGGGAAAGCAATGATAGCTGACAGCACCAAAATCCAGAGCGTGCCTGCCCAAGCCGTGAGTATACCTGCACGTGCGGCACGGCGGGAAGGAAGGCTAGTCAGGAAGTCCCAGTCGATGCGGGCTACACCTTCAATCACGATGTCGATCAGGAAGATGGCCAGCACCACCAAGCCGATGAAGGTACAGAAGACGCCAAACACCTGAAAGGCCTTGTCTTTGAGGCGGTTTTTCTCGGAGTTAGTCATACTTTTCCTGATATTTCTTTTTGATCCAGAAGCTGAGGTTGTTCAGCAGAAACGTAAACACGAACAGCGTCATACCTGCCGCGAAAATAGTGCGGTACTCCAGCGAGCCGTGCGGTACGTCACCCAAGCTCACCTGCACGATGTAAGTCGTAATCGTCTCAATAGGCACCAGCGGATTGAGGGTGAGGCGCGGTTGCTGACCTGCGGCAATGGCCACGATCATGGTCTCACCCACGGCTCTCGAAATAGCCAGAATCACCGACACCAGTATACCTGACGAAGCGGCGGGCACCATTACCCCAAAGGCGGTCTGCAGTCGGGTGGAACCCATGCCGTAAGCGGCTTCTCGCAGAGAGCGGGGCACGGCGCTGATGGCGTCTTCGCTCAAAGAAGAAATCATCGGGATGATCATAATGCCCATCACGATGCCTGCCGACAAGGCATTGAAACCTGCCAGACCGGGTATAAACGATTGCAGAAAAGGCGTCACCACGGTCAGGGCAAAGAAGCCATACACAACGGTAGGTATAGTGGCCAGCACTTCGAGCAAAGGTTTGATAAAGGTTTTGAAACGGGCGTGTGCGTACTCGTTCAGGTAAATGGCGATGGTGAGGCCAATGGGCAGCGCCACCGCAATGGCAATGACCGTAGTCAGAAAAGTACCCGCCACAAGCGGCATAATGCCGAACTTCTTCTCGGCGAAAAGTGGCGTCCATTCTTTTTCTGTCAGGAAGCGCACGATGGATACTTCGCTGAAAAACTTAACCGACTCCGAGAGCAATACCCAGATAATGCTGACCGTGATCAGGATGGTGATGGCGGCCGACAGCCACAGCAAGCCTTCGATAATTTTCTCCTGTACTCTCAAGGTGCTTTTGCTTTAAGCACAGGTATAGCCTCTGTCTCCGCGGGCTATACCTGTACTGCTTATTTCAGGAAGTTATTGTTGATTAGTGGCAGTGGCAGCGCCCTTCGCAAATTGCTCGAACTTCTGTCTTTGCTCGTTGTAGATGTTATCCGGCATGCGAATGTAACCCACTTCTTCGCTAAGCTCTGGGGCATTGTCGAGGTAGAAGTTGACAAAATCTACCACCTCTGGCTTGGCCACTGCCTTAGAGCTTATGTATAAGAAAAGCGGACGGGAAAGCGGAGCGTAAGAGCCGTCTTTCACCGTTTCCAGCGATGGCAGGATAGCGCCTGCACCGTTGCTGTCGTCTTCGTCGTTCACAGGTATAGCCTTCAGCTTGCTCTTGTTCTCTTCATAATAAGCATAGCCAAAGAAGCCAAGCGCCAGTGGGTCTGTGGATACGCCCTGCACCAGCACATTGTCATCCTCGCTGGCGGTATAGTCGCCGCGGCTCGAGTGGCTTTTGCCCACAATGGCTTCAGTAAAGTAGTCGTACGTGCCGGACTCTACACCCGCACCGTACAGGTGAATCTCCTGATCAGGCCACTCCGGGCGGATCTGGTTCCAGCGTTTGATCGTGCCTTGTGCTTCAGGCTCCCAAATTTTCTTTAGCTCGGCTACAGTAATGTCCTGTACCCAGTCATTTTCAGGATGCACCACCACCGTCAGGCCGTCGTAAGCTACAGACAGCTGCAGGAATGAAAGTCCGTTTTCAGTGGCCGTCTTTTCCTCTTCGGCATTCATGGAGCGGGAGGCGTTCACGATATCAATCTCACCACGTGTAAACTTTTTCATACCGCCCCCTGTACCCGATACACCCACGGTCACTTTCACGTCAGGAGCTTCGGCACGGTACTCTTCTGCCACAGCTTCTGTGATCGGGTATACTGTAGAAGAACCGTCAATCTGGATAGAGCCGGACATGTCGCTGCCGCCTTCTTGGCGCTCGCCGCCGCAAGACGTCATGGCAAGCGAGGCACCTAGCATTATAACTGCGCTAAGTCTGAAATATGAAAGCCTAGATTTTAACATACAATTCGATTTTGGGTTATAAGATGAGTGTTTTGGGTTGGTTTGTATGGAATTGATGATTTTTAAGCTGATATACTGTTTTGGTAATGAGGTAGTTGTTTAAAGGGCCAATTCAAACTGCAGCCTGAACTGAGTGCGATCATCGCGGCCAGCTTCCTGTATCAGCGATACGTCGCTCTGCACCTTAAGCGAGTGCCCCACAATGTATCTGGATACACCCAAGGTATACTGTTCCTGATTTCGCAATCCTGTCTCGGCTGTTGGTGTATAGTCGGTATAGCGGCCCGCCACTTCCCAATTGCTCGGCATAAGGTAGCCCGCCTGCAGGTTCAGGGCAGTGCCCGTCACGAAGGTTTCCGCCACGCCGCCCAGTTCGTCGCGCAGCACCACAGATCCATCTGGAGCTTTGCGGTTGGCATACTCGCCCATAGCCGAAAAGCCGCGGTACTTGAACATGGCGTCCACAAACCAAGTGCGCAGGTTACGGGTCGCGCTCAGGAAATCGCCTAGTTGCGCTTGATCACGAGCGGCATTGTCATTGTAGTCGTAAGAAGCGGCCAGTGAGAGTTTAGGAGTCTGCTCACGCTCAATATCGCTGCTCACATAGTCGCCACCACCTTCAAATTCACCGAAGGGTAGTATTTCAAAGCGACCTGTATAATTATAACCACCTGAATTGTTTACAGTAATATCACGGCCTTCACCCATCGAGATGGAGCCAATTTCGCGTAATACCACCTGCCCCAATTGGTGCTCGTGGTGCAGCTGCAGGCCAGCATCGCGGTCGAGGTTGAAGCGGGAGTTGAGCAAGCTGCGGTCTACAAACTGGAGTTTCTGGGAAGAGATAACACGCTCGCGGTTGCCGGGCAGTTTAGTTTGGCCCACCCACAAATGCAGGTTCGGAGCGACTTCCCATTTGGCCACAGCGTCCAGAATGATATTGTCAGCGTTGTTGGTCTGGTTTGGTATGTCGCTGCCAATATCGCTGTTGCTCAGACCGAGTTCTATTTTATACACTAGCCGTGGCGAGAAAGCGAAACCGTCAAATTTGAGTCGAGCCCTACGGATAAGGAAGCGGTCGTCCCACTCATCGGTAGCAGGGGTTTGCCCGCCTTGGTAGAGCAGTTGGAATCTCGTTCCCAGCTGAAAACTGAAAGAAGAGTCGGCCGCTACGAACCGTAATCCTTTGCCGAACTTGCTGTCGTTGATGGTTTGAGCTTGCGTGTTGAAAGTATAGAGGCAGATGAATAAGAGTGCAATAAGCCCTCTTTTGATTGTGTTGTTCACTGTGTTGTATTAGTTAAGGTGAGAATTAATCTAATAACTTTTGTTTTGAAGCCAGATATCGATAGTCTAAGCCGATACCTTGGCAAGTTAAAGTTCAGAGCAGTAAATGGGTAGTCAGGCCATCAGATCTGTTCCTGAATTATGCTGCAAAGTTATCACACCAATATTAATCGGAGGTTATGGCCATGTTACGAATATGTTAAGAATAGGGTGTGACAGAACAAAACAGTCGCTGGCTCCCAAGAACCAGCGACTGTGCAAGGTATATCACTCCTGATTTTTAGAAGTTAAACTGCGCCTGTAGTCTCAGGCGGCTGCCGTGCTGGCTGTTGTTGAAGTTCTGGGCGTTGCGGATGGTGCGGTCGCCGATGCTGTAGTCCGCCGTTAGCTCCACGCTCTTGTGTACAAGCCACTCCACACCGATTTCGGTTTCATATACGCTGTAGCTAGGGGCGTCGCGCTCATGCTTCTTGCCTCCTTCGTAGTGCTGCACTTTCACGAAAGGTATAAGCACCTGCGAACCCACTTCTTTGCGGTACATGGCCTGTGCGTAACCACCTTTTAAGTTCTTCACTTCAATTGCGTTTGTCTCTGGATTGAACTCTGGCCCCCGACCCACATTGTATTCCGCCTGAAAACCGAACGGCTGCGGGTATACGACTAAAGAGGCGGCGATACGTTGGTCAGTAAAGCCTTCTTCTAGGTACTTCTCGGCTACACTTACGCCTGAAGAAAGCTGGTCTGGCGTGACCACATACTTGCCTGTATAGGCTTGTATACCCGGCTCAATGATTTGTTTGCTGCCCACCAGTAAGGGGTAGGAAAGGCGGGTAACCACGTGCTGCGTATTGTTGGCTTCCGGACGGTTGGCGGTCTGGCCATTGTAGATACCGATACCGAACACGCCATAGTTGCCTGAGCCTTTCAGGCCAGCGTCTGTCAGCAATTTGAAGCGTTCTTGTGCGGTTTCGGGCGTCCAGTAGAAGAAGATGCCTAAGTCACGCTCGTTTGCTATGGCACTGTTCAGACCGTCGTTACGGTCAAGAGCCAGTCGGTTGCTGCTTGACTGCAGGTTCTCGAATCCATAAGGAATCTTGCTCTGGCCCACCCGGAAGCGGTATACCTTCTGTCTGTCGAGCGACACATCGAAGTAAGCGTCGCGGAGCTGGAAGAAGTGCAGGGCGTTGGAAGAAGGTGATGACGCGAAGTCAGGCTGGATGTAGATCGAAAGGCGGTCGCTCACGTCGCCGCTGAAGATCAGACGGCCACGGCGTAGAAACAAACCGCCACCTTCTCCGAGGGACTTGTCACACTGGTCGCACTTGAGGTTGGGGTTCGTTTCGAGCAGGCGGTTGTAGCGCACCTGCGCATAGCCGCGCAGCGATATTCTATCGTACCAAGCCTTTTTCTTTGGGGCTTCCTGCATTGCTGCAGGAACTTGCTGCACCACCACCGATGTGGCCTGTGTAGTAGAGTCTGTTGTCTGGGCCTTTACTTCCTTCGAAACCAAAAAGCCTGTGGCTAATCCTGCCACGAGGATAGCACGCGTTACGATTGTTACCTTCATCTTTGGGTGAGTATAATGTACTGAAGCCTTAGTCTGGTCCCGCTGCGGAGTCTACTCGCTTGAGGAAGGCTGTTGCTGAATTTGAAAAGCCGCTAATTGATTGATTTAGAAGGTGGTTTCATTTTCAACGGCACAAAGGTCGGGTGGTAATGTTACTCGTCTGTTATGCCAATGTTAAGATTGTGTTACCAAAGTGTGGGCAAGTATAAAAAGCTGGCGGACAGGTATAGGTATAAGTGATTATTAGAAGTGGCGGAGGGAGTTTGAGTACTCTGCAGGAAGAGAAGGTATAGCATATGACTTTTTTTCGGAAGAGGAAAAATGGCCGTCAGTTATACCGATTCGGAATTGCCATTATACGTGCTTTACAATAATAAGGAGTAGCCGAAACAGCATTGAACACATACTTAACAGTGACTTAACAAAGCACCTAGAACTTTAACAGTTTGATAACTGGGCGGTAATTTTAGCTTAAAAGGCCGGTTATACTTTTGCAGCGAGACTAAGATACAGTTAAGCGCAATGAAATTAATTTTAACACTTCTCACCATCCTGATCACCACCGTTTACGGTTTCGCCCAGCAGGGCACGCTGTCAGGTAAAGTAACAGACAAAACAAACGGAGAAGCCATCATCGGCGCCGTGGTCTTTATTAAGGGCTCTTCCAAAGGTACGACCACTGATGTCGAAGGCAGGTATAGCCTCCCGCTCGAAGCCGGCCTGTACCAGATCTCCATCACCTCGCTCTCTTACAAACCCACCGAGCACACCAACATCAAAATAGAAACGGGCAAAACTACCACACTGGATGTGCAAATCGAGCAGAACAGCACCCAGTTGCAGGCGGTAACCATTGTGGGAACGCGGCAAACGAACACCGAGCTGGCCTTGATGGAAAACATGCGGCAGAGCGAAGTAGTGGTGAGCGGGGTGTCGGGCGAACAAATAGCCAAGTCGCTGGACCGCGATGCCGCCGAAACCGTGAAGCGTATACCGGGCGTCACAATCATGAACGATCGCTATGTGGTGATCCGGGGTGTGAACCAGCGCTACAATACCGTGATGCTCAACGATGCCCTCACGCCCAGCACCGAGCCCGACGCCAAAGCTTTCTCTTTCGACATCCTGCCGACCAGCGTGATCGACCGCATCATGATCTATAAAAACGGCTCGCCTGAGCTGCCAGGTGAGTTCGGTGGAGGCGTAATCAAGATCTATACACGCAACGTGGTGGACGAAGACAAAACTTCCATCTCCTTCTCCAGTTCTTACCGCTCTGGCACGACTTTCCAGAACTTCAACACTTATAACGGCAGCAAAACCGACTTCCTTGGCTTTGACAACGGTTACCGCGCTATCCCTAATAGCTTCCCGGATAACCTAAACAATGTGAATCAGGAGCAGCGCAGCGTGCTAGGACGCGACCTGCCAAACGCTTGGGCACCCGAGCTGGTGTCGGCTATACCTGACATGCGCCTTTCGTTTGGGGTGAACCGCAGGTTGGATATTGGCTCGGTGCGACTGAGCAATGTGTCGGCTGTGTCGTACAGCAACACGCGCACCAATACCGTGGGAACACGCGACACCTACCTGTCTTTTATACCTGAGCTGGGCCGCAGCGAGCGCCAGTTCAGCTTTAAAGATGAAGTATCGGCGCACAACGTGCGACTGGGTGTGATCCACAACTGGACGGCCCGTCTTAACAACAACCACAAACTGGAGTTCCGAAACTTGTTCAACCAGCTGGGCAGTAGCGAAGTGCTGCGCCGCGAAGGAGTGGACTTCTCCAACGCCAATCAGGAACAGCTCAACTACTCGCTGCGCTACGAAAGCCGCACCATTTACTCCGGTCAGCTGCAGGGCACGCACGACCTGAACGACGAGAAAAGCACATTGACCTGGACAGGTGGATACGCTTACACCAACCGCAACGAACCTGACTACCGCCGCTTCCGCACCTTCCGCGACGCCGGCTCTGGAGGTCCTTACGAAATGACCTACAAGTTCACGCCAAGCCTCAACGACGCTGGTCGCTTCTACTCTGAGCTCGACGAGAACACCGTGATGGCCAATACGCAATTCGAGCACCGCTTCAGCACGGCAGACTCCACAGCCGAGCATGCCCCGAAAGTAAGAGTAGGCCTGTACGCCGAGCGCAAACACCGCAACTACGACTCCCGCTACTTCTCTTATATACCTGCCAACATCGGCTCATTCGACAACAGCATTCTGTTCCAGCCTTACGATCAGGTGTTCGCACCGGAGAACATCAACAGCCAGACGGGCTGGCGAGTGGAAGAAGACGCCAACCCGCAGAACAACTACGAAGCGCAAAGCAACTTGCTGGCCGGCTATTTAGGCGGTGCTACGCCGCTGACAGGTGCCTTGTCGGTGTCGGGTGGGGTGCGTTTGGAGTATAACGAACAGGAACTCCGCTCCGTGAATCTGGATGGCTCACGTCTCAATAGAAGTAATCCGGTGCTGAGCGTGCTGCCGGCCGCTAACTTCACCTATACCTTCAATCCACGGTCTATGCTGCGGGCTGGAGCGAGTATCAGTGTCAACCGCCCGGAGTTCCGTGAGCTGGCCCCGGCCCCTTACTACGACTTCATCAACTTGCTGGAAGTGACTGGTAACCCGAATCTGGAAACGGCCACGATCTACAACGGAGACCTGCGCTACGAATTCTACCCGAACCCTACCGAGATCCTGTCGCTGGGTATGTTCTATAAGTACTTTAACAAACCAATCGAAACAGTTTTCCAAAACACCAGTGGCGCCAACAGCATCACCTTCGACAATGCCCGCCAAGCTTACAGCTATGGTCTGGAAGCCGAAGTACGCAAATCACTGTTAGGCCTGACTGCCTCGCCGCTGGTAGACAATTTGTCGCTGGTGCTGAATGCAGCGCTGGTGCAGAGCCGCGTGCAGCTGGATGATAAGTACGACAACCAAAGCACTGACAGACCGATGATGGGGCAATCGCCTTATGTGTTGAACACCGGTCTTTACTATCAGGATGACGTCCGCCAACTCCAGTTCAGCATGCTCTACAACGTGATCGGTACCCGCATCTTCGCGGTGGGCAGCAACCTGCGCCCGACCGTGTATGAACTGCCTCGCAACGTGATCGACTTCTCTGTGACCAAGGCTTTCGGTCAAAATCTGGAGCTGAAGGCAGGTGTACAGGACATCCTCAACCAGAAAACGCGCCTGATCCAAGACTCCAACGACGACGCCAAAATCACAGGTATAGACGAGTCCTTCCGCGAGTTCCGCAAAGGCCGTTACGCCACGCTAGGCGCTACTTACAAGTTTTAAAATCGATTTTCCAATAGAAAACCAAACCCATATACCTTAATTCATTACTTATGAAAAAGCTATTTAATTTATTGCTGGTTGCTGTTGTTTCAGTCTCCCTTTTCGCATGCGACAAAGACGACGACCCAGGAACCACAACACCAAAAGGCATCGAATTCACGATGGCACAGGAGAGCGGCATGATGGCCGTTTCAGGTTCTACGGAAGAAGACTTCACCATGAAAGCGGGCACGAAGTATCTGCTCAAAGGCTTCGTGTATGTGAAAGACGGCGCCACGCTCACTATCGAGCCGGGCACCATCATCATGGGTGACAAAAACTCAAAAGGCACTCTAATTGTGGAGCGCGGCGGTAAGATCATGGCGCAGGGCACGAAAGAGAAGCCTATCGTTTTCACATCGGCTCAGCCTGCCGGGCAGCGTGCCGCAGGTGACTGGGGTGGCCTGATCGTTCTTGGCAAAGCTCCTGTGAATCTTGGTAACAATGCCCGTATTGAAGGCGGTGTGGACCGTGAGTACGGCGGCACAGACGCTAACGACAACTCCGGTGTGTTGAAATATGTGCGTATCGAGTTCTCAGGTATAGCCTTCCAGCCAGACAACGAAATCAACGGCTTGACCATGGGCGGTGTAGGTGCTGGCACTACAGTGGATTATGTGCAGGTTTCTTACTGCGGTGACGACGCTTTCGAGATGTTCGGTGGCACCGTGAATGCCAAGCACCTGATCGCTTACAAAACAGTGGATGATATGTTCGACACAGACAATGGTTACTCTGGCAAACTGCAGTTCCTGCTGGGTATCTCTGACCCGAACATGGCCGATGTGTCTGGTTCCAACGGCTTTGAGTCGGATGGCGACGCACAGGGTTCTGACGCAACACCAAAAACTTCGGCTATTTTCTCAAACGTGAGTCTTTTCGGACCGAAAGCTACGGAGAGCACCCAGTTCAACAGCAACTTCAAGCGTGCGATGCACATCCGCCGTAACAGCAACATTCAGGTGCACAACTCGCTGTTCGCTGGCTGGCCAACAGGTTTGTTGCTGGACGGTACCAAGTCACAGGCGAATGCCACGGCAGGTTCGCTGGCCATCAAAAACACGGTGATTTCAGGTTCCTCAAACGCTTTGACAGTGGAGAGCGGCAGCACGTTTGATGTGGCGGCTTGGTTCAACGCAGCAGACAAAGGCAACAGCGTAGTGGCTGACAATGCTACCCTAAACATCAGTGGTGGCTTCAACCAGACTTCACGCCCAGTGCTAACCGGTAACAGCCTACAGAGCGGCGCCGCCTTCGACGGAATGGACAACTTCTTTGAGCGAGTTACTTACAGAGGTGCTTTCGGCTCAGAGGACTGGACTGCTGGCTGGGCTAACTTTGACCCAATCAGCACTGCTTATTAATCTATAAAAATACGGATTGCCCATTATGGGTGAGATCAATTGCGGCAATCCATAGTGGTGTGGCTTAGTCTCCCACATCATGCACAAGGCCCGCCTCGTAAGAGCGGGTCTTTTTTTATACCTATACCTTTGTGTAGGCTATACCTATAAGGTATGTTTCAGCAAGTTATACTTTAAAAGTCAGTCACTGTGCCGCCATCACCGCCTAAGTATTGGAAGAGGAAATAAGTCAGCACAGCCAGTACGATGATACCCAAACAGCCAATGCCGCCGCAGCCACCTCGACCTCTTCCGCCGCCAGCGCCGCCTCTGCCGCCGAATAACTTACTTAGAATCCAAAATTTGAATAAGCCTCTTAACATAGTTTATACCTTAGTTTTAAAACACATAACCCCGACTGTACTGTGCTTAAACACAAAACAGTCGGGGTTAAAACTTACGGAAAGGTATAGAAGGTAGTTCTGCGTAAGGCTCCTACGACCTATCAGGTATAGCTATTACAGCTTTTAGCTGATCGGTACCTTTCGCAGAATAGCTTCAATGAAATCCTTGGTTTTGATACCGTCGGCCTCTGCTTCGTAGTTGAGAATAATGCGGTGGTTCATCACATCGTGGGCTACTTCCTTGATGTCCTCAGGCAATACGTAGTCGCGGTCATCGAAATAAGCGATGGCTTTGGCGGCGCGGTTAAGGGCGATGCTGGCACGGGGTGACACGCCAAACTGGATGTAGTCTGCAAACTCGTTGAGGTCGTACTCGGCAGGACGGCGTGTCGCAAACACTAGCTCGATGATGTACTTCTCCAGTGTCTCCGATATCTGCACTTGGTTTATCTCACTGCGGATGGCGAAGATGTCTTCTTTCGAAAGCACCTTGTTAACATTGTCATTAAACGCCATGTTGGCCATACGGCGCATGATCTCCAGTTCATCGGCTTTCTTCGGGTAGTCGATGTATACCTTCATCATAAAGCGGTCTACCTGCGCTTCTGGCAGCGGATAGGTGCCTTCGTGCTCCACCGGGTTTTGCGTGGCGAGTACCAAGAAAGGCAGATCGAGCATATAGGTCGTTTCACCGATGGTTACCTGCTTCTCCTGCATGGCCTCCAACAGGGCCGACTGTACCTTGGCAGGAGAGCGGTTCACTTCGTCAGCCAAAATAAGGTTGGCGAAGATCGGGCCTTTCTTCACTTCAAAGCGGGAGGCATTCTGGTTATAGATCATGGTGCCGATCAGGTCGGCAGGCAGCAAGTCGGGTGTGAACTGGATACGCTGGAAGTCGAGGCGCAGGGCGCGGGCCAGTGAGTTGATCGTTAGCGTCTTGGCCAGACCGGGTACACCTTCCAGCAAGATGTGGCCGCCTGTAAAGAGTCCAATCAACAGGCGGTTTACCATATAGGACTGCCCCACTACCACTTTCCCCACTTCATCGAAGACCTGCTTGATCTTTTGCTGATGGTCTTTCACTTGGTCCTGATATACTAATTCTTCTGCTGGCATAGCTCAAAGGCATTTAAAGGCCCTAAATATAGCAATTCTAAGGGACGGGCGCAATTAATTGCTTTTCAGCGTACAGGCAGGTATGCCTAGGAAGGGGTTAAAAGTGAAAAAAGCGCCTTAAGCGCTTTTTTTATGTTCGGTCTCGAAAGTAGCGGGGTTGTCGGCCTGTTGCCGCAGGGCTTCTATGCGTTCGCGTTTGGCCTGCCGCACCAACTCTACCATACTGCTCAGGCGGTTTTCTTCCACATCCTCAATGGGTAGGATCATGGTGGCGTAAGGCGATGCGATATGAATGCGATGCTGGCGGGTAAGCAGGTATAGCATCAGAAAAAAGCCGCTCAGCAAAGCAAAGGAATCGTTGAAATAAACGAACAGAGCGGCTGCCACGCTGGCTGCAAGGTAAAGCGGTTTGCCGGTTGCCTTTATCTGCCAAGACGAGATGTCTTCGAGCATGATGGCCTGTGAACTACGGACCAACCAGTTTTGTTGGCGCTGTATAACGCGGTGCGTGGTCAAGGTGAGTTTCTTGTCCACTGTCTGTATAAGACACCTCTCGCCATCAAGCAATCGGGTTACTGCCATACTTGATGGAGCATTAAGTTTGTTTGTTTTTAAGTTGAGGCGGAGCGAGTGTATCACAGCTTATTTTTGGTGTTTATCTATGTCCAAGATTCCCTGGCGCACCAAATGGTTGCATCTAAATCGGGGACAAAGTTAAAAAATATTACTCTCAGAGCGAAGAGCGCCAAAGTCTGTCCTTGTAAAATCATACTTGGCGGTTCGCAATATTATACCTACGGCAAATCGTATGCTTTGATAGCAAAAATGTTGCCTAGTATTAAATTGAGCGTTGAATAATTTAAATTTTATATATTTATATATAGCAAAAGCCACTCCAGTTGAATAGAGTGGCTTTTGCTGTTTTTTTCTAAAAACGTGGTTTATCCAATTAGGTAGAATTCGCCTTCGTGGCCATGCGCACGCTGGTTTTTGAATCGGGAAATATCCGCTTGCATATTCTCGTAAATCTCCAATATTTCTTCAGAATCTTGGGTGAGCGGCTTAATGTGCTCACTCAGCAACTTGGCAGCCAGCGGGTAGAATTTAGAGTCGTCCGTGTTCTTGGCATTCACCTTGAAGCTAGTTACGTGCGTTTCCAGTTTCTTCAGGCTCGGATGCTCGGCCTTAAACTCCTGAATGGTGTCGCGGAGCTTCTCCCGTATCATCAGGTACAGGTCCTCTTCGAAGGTCATCCCAAAGTCGTCATCCTCCTCTTCATCATCGAAGCTGTAATCTAAGTCGTCATCGTAGTCGAAATCGTCTCTCATGGCTGATAATAAGGTTATTTTGAATTGTTAGTACGCACGGCTATTCTCCGGGTGTTGCATAAAGTATACTGTTTTATCTCAGAACGGATTCATAGAAACAGCTATTTGCCTGCTGCTACAGCCAAAGAAAATGCATAAATAATGTTTCAAAACCGTATTTGCAATGCCCTAGGCCCTGCCTGTGTTGAATTATTTTGCGAAGGAAAAAATGTGCGCTGGTAGTGCTTGACCGTAAAGCCAATAGAGCGGGCAACAAAAAAAGACCTTTCCGAGAAAAGGTCTTTTTTTGTGCTGTGATGAAGACGACTTAGGCAAACTTGCGCTCGATCAGGCGCAGCAGCTTGCCCACGCTGTCCTGCTTCTTGCTCCAGTCATACCGAGGAGCCAGCTCGTGCTGCACATAGTGCTTGGCCTCATCCGGGCTTTTGTACTCGTCCAGTTTCTGGATGGTGTTGTAGTAGCTCATGTTGTCGCCATCGAACAGCTCATTGATAAAGCTGAAGCGCTGGTTGATGGAGATGGAGTTTTTAAGTGACTCGATTTTGCGGTTGCTCAGCGAGTCGCCGAGAGAAGACGAGGCCGGGTTGCTAAACTTCTCATTCATGGTAGGGCGCTCCGCCCTAAAGCGCTCATTGATGTTATCGTTGGCTACAGTTGTCTTGGCGGCAGTTGCCACAGGAGCTGAGGCTTCGCGCTGGGTGGTATGTATGGGCGCTACCACATCTTTCTCCTCCACAGGGGCGGCTGGTGTAGGCTTAGCAGCTGCAGCAGCAGCATAGGCCGCCAGTGGCGAAACCGGTGCCGCTTCTCTAATCTCCTCTTCGTTTATCGGAAGCAGGCTGTTAAAGCTGGAAACAAGCTCGGCCAATGGTGCAATATTGTCTTTGTTCGCGTTCAGGTATAGCTTGAAGCGGCTCAGAATATAGTCTCGGTCGCGGTTGGAGGGCGATAGGGTGCCCACGAAGCCGGCAAACAACGGTTTGTCGAGATCGATGTACTTGAGGTTCTCTTGCAACTTAGGCAAGGTGATGTCTTCCTGAATGCGCAGAAACTTTTCCTCGAACATGGCCACAGGTGCCAGCTTGAGGAGGAACGTGTCGTAAATGGCTTTCTGAAGAAGGGGCTCAAAAGCGTCGCGTTTGATCAGGATCTTGCGTGAGAGCACGTTCATAAAATTGAGCAGCGCCTCCTTCACTTCCTCGTGCTCATAGTCGAAGTAGGGGCTGCGCAGATTGGCCATCTCGTGGTGCCACTTCAACAACAGTTCTTTAATTACAAACAGGTTCACCTGCCTAACTGGGGTAAAGCCGATCAGCTGCGGACCGTTAATTGTATCGTGGGCTGCAAAATGGCGGTCGCAAAGCATGTTTGCGAGTTCTTTGCTGTAACGTTCTAGGCGTAATTGATTATATTTGTCTTCCATTGGTATCGCTTTCTCTCGTAAAGTTATAAATAATATGCCAAACATAACGGTGCAAAACCTGCACGATTGTGAGGTAGAAGTAGCGCCCGGTCAAACGCTGCTCAAAGCACTTCAGGCCGCTGGCATCGACTGGATGCATGCCTGCGGCGGCAAGGGGCGCTGCACGACCTGCCGTATCATTGTGCAGGAGGGTATGGAGCACTTCGGCCCGCTGACCGCCGCTGAGGAGCGCTACCGAAGCAACGGCCGCCTAAAGACTAACGAAAGACTGACCTGCCAGTGTACATTGGTAACAGGAGATGCCATAGGCCGCGTGCCCCGGCAGACGATGCTGCCACATATGAAATACAGTAGCTAACAACTCAACCATTTAGCCATAAAGTCATTACAGAGTAGTACATGTTTATAGAACCGCGCGTGGGCAATGAGAACCATGCAATCAGAAGAGGATGGATAGAGGTGATCTGCGGATCGATGTTTTCGGGCAAGACAGAGGAACTTATCCGCAGACTGAACAGAGCAAAGATCGCCAAACAGAAGGTTGAGATATTCAAGCCTACTGTTGACAAGCGCTACCACGACGAGGACGTTGTGTCGCACAACGCCAATGCCATCCGCTCCTCACCCATAGACTTTGCGCAGGACATGCTGCTACTCGGCGGCAGCTGCGACGTGGTAGGGATAGACGAGGCCCAGTTCTTTGATGAGGGGCTGGCCGAGGTATGCGTGAAGCTTGCTAACAGCGGGGTGCGTGTGATTGCCGCCGGCCTCGACATGGACTACCTCGGAAAACCCTTCGGGCCCATGCCTGCGTTGATGGCCGTGGCCGAGTATGTGACCAAGGTACACGCCATATGCGTACAGTGCGGCGATATTGCCACCTATTCTTTCCGAAATGCGGTATCGGAACACCAAGTGCTGCTCGGCGAGACGGAGTCGTATGAGGCCCGCTGCCGCCATTGTTTTGTAGAGGGCATCAAACAGAAAAAGTAGATCGACGGTTCTTTAGCTCTAAGCCACTAGCTAAGCAAATGCCCAAAGCTGTCTTGTAGCTTGCCGACAGATGCTCACCATGTTACAACCTTTATGCCTATACCTGCCCAGAACACCATCGTGCGCTTGATATGCCTAGTAGTGGCCTTAGGCTGGCTGCCAGCCTCGGTGTTAGGACAAAGCCAGATAGGTATAGGTGCTTGGCAACTGCATGTGCCCTATACCGAGGGCAGGGCAGTGGCTGATGCTAGCGATCGGGTGTACCTTGCCGCTGAACAGGGATTGTTTTACTACGATAAGGAGTTCCGAAATGTGCAGCCCGTCACCCGTGCTGACGGACTCAGCGAACAGCGTATCAGCACCATCGGCTACGACCCGGAAACCAACACACTCATCATTGCCCATGCCAACGCTAACCTCGACCTGTTGCAGGGGAACCGGATTCTGAACATTCCGGATATCATGCGCCGTAACGTTGGTGATGACAAGACTATCCACCATATTCTCATCCATAACAAAACGGCCTATCTCTCCACTGCTTTTGGGGTAGTGGTGCTAGACTTGGTAAAGCAGGAGATAAAAGACACCTATACCCAACTAGGGCCTGAAGGAGCGGACCTGTCTGTAAAGGCGGCTGCTATACTGGGCGAACACCTCTACTTGGCAACCAACCTTGGGGTGCTGCGCGGTAACCGCCTTCAGGCAAACCTCAAAGATTTCAGGAGCTGGCAGCTTATGTCCGCCGGATTGCTACAAAATGTCAACCTAACAGCCATCGCGGCCTTTCAAAACAAAGTGTACCTAGGTACCACAGCACACGGTATGCAAGTGCTTCAGAACGGAGTATGGGAGCCAGTGCCTGTACCAGATGGTTCAGCTATTCGAAGTATGAACGTCTCCGAAAGCAGCCTGACAGCCGCCACAGCACAAGGTATCCTGCTGCTGGACCAGCGCGGCGTGGCCTCAGGGCTAACCCACCCTAGTGTGCAGCGGCCTGCGATGGTGGTGGAAGATGCATCTGGTGTCATGTGGGTGGCTGATAGGAGCAAAGGGCTGGTGGTATTGGGATTGCAAAGTGATGCTGTTGTGCTCGCCCCCAACGGACCAGCCTCCAGTAATAGCTTCAGGGTACAGGCTGGCAACGGCATAACATACGTGCTCAGCGGCGGCTACGACGAAAACTACCAGCCCCTTAACCGCACAAACGGCTACTATGGCTACCAAGGTGGCCGCTGGTATAACAACAGCCCTGCCCAGTCCCCTGCTGGTGGAGAGCTGCGTGACTTCGTGGATGCAGTTTATAACCCCGTGACCGAGCATGTATACATGGCGACATACGGGCAAGGGTTGTTAGTCTGGAAAGGGGAGGAGCAGCCTCTGCTCTATAACGGCACCAACAGCACGCTGCTCAGCACCCAGCCCAGCACTGATCGCACCGAGCAGGTACGGCTTACGGATATGGCAGTGGATGCCGGTGGCAATGTATGGGTGGTGAACCGCCATCAAGTGTCCGGTGCACCGGGTTTGCACGTATTGCGACCCGATGGTGAGTGGCAGGGTTACATGATTCCAAGCATCCTAGACAATGGCAACTTGGAACGCCTCGCAGTAGATGATAACGGGTATAAGTGGCTAAGTATAAGCCGGCGCAACAATGTGCGAAGCGGCTTGGTGGTGTATGACGAGGCGCGGCAGCAACTCCGGCAGCTTACCACTGGCGCTGGCAGTGGAAATCTACCAAGCGGGGCGGTATATAGCCTCTCAAAAGACCTTAGCGGTGACATCTGGGTAGGCACGGCCTCCGGGGTAGCGGTATATTATAGCACCGCAGCCGTGTTTTCCGTGCAGGGGTACGATGCCCGTATACCTGTGATAGACGGTAGGCCGCTGCTGGGAGGACAGGTGGTGCGCGACATAGCTGTAGATGGTGCCAACCGAAAATGGATGGCCACAGATAATGGGCTTTGGCTGTTTAACTCGGAGGGAGACAGGCTGTTGCAGCATTTCACGGCCCAAAACAGTCCGCTTCCATCTAACAAGGTGCTCTCTGTGGCGATAGAGCACCGCTCCGGCGAAGTGTTTGTGGTAACTGACGCGGGTATTGCCTCCTACCGCTCTAGTGCCACTATCACTGAGGGCAAACCCGACTGCACCCAGGTATACCCAAACCCGGTGCGGCCCGACTTTACGGGGCTAATCGGTGTATCGGGGCTGCCTAATAACGCCGATGTGCGCATCACCGACATAAACGGCACACTGGTGTACAAAGCAAAGGCCACCGGCGGCACCATCGCTTGGGACGGCAGGGGTTACAATGGCAAGCGAGTAAAAGCGGGCGTTTACTTGGTGTTCGCTTCCGATGGCGAAGCCCGTCAAACCTGTATCAGTAAAATAGCCGTACTGGAATAAATGCTAGTCAAAACAAGAGGCATCGTCCTGCACTATATCAAGTTCAGAGAGTCGTCCATCATCGCTAAGGTATACACCGAGCAGTTAGGGGTGCAGTCTTATATCGTGAACAGTGTGCGCAAGAAGGGCGCTGGTTCTCGCATTGCCCTGTTTCAGCCTTTCACGCTGCTCGACATGGTGGTCTATACCTCCCACAAAGGCGGGCTGACTCGCATTTCAGAGTATAGAAGTGCCTATCCCTTCTCTACCATACCTTTCGACATCCGGAAAAGCAGCATCCTGCTGTTTCTGTCAGAGATGGTGTCGCGCACCGTGAAGGAGGAGGAGGAGAACCCGGCGCTCTTTCATTTCCTCTACAATGCCATCATCGAATTTGACGAGCTGCAGGAGCACTTCGAGAATTTTCATTTGGTCTTTCTACTGCACCTGAGCCACCATCTAGGCTTTGGGCCGAGCAATGGGACGGAGATCATCGAGCAGGTGGCCTTCTCGGCTAATGCCCAGTCCAATACTGGAGCTCCGCCCGTGCTAGCGCTGCAGGCCTATGAGGTGTACTTTGACCAACTGCTGCGCACACCGGAGCAGGCGGCTATACCTAACGGCAAGGTGCGCCGCGAAATGCTCTCTATCCTCATTCGTTATTATCAGCTACACGTAGAGCGGCTGGGCGAGATAAAATCGCTTGCTATACTTTCAGAAGTGTTATCGTAAGGGCACAAAAAAAGCGGCTGAGTATAATACCCAGCCGCTTTTTTTATGGTTATACAAGCGCTATAGTTTTCTGAGCGTCTCTATCTCAAAGGAAAGCACTTCGTTTGGACGTATTGACTGGCTTCCGCATTTGCCATAAGCCAGATAAGAAGGAATGTAGAATCTGGAGACTCCACCGATTTTCATCAGCTTCAAGGCTTGGTTCCAACCTTCGATCACACTTCCCGGGGCATTTTTCATGTCAACATAGACAGTAAAAGGCGTGCCGGTTGGGTAAGAGTTGTCGAATGTTCTGGAAGCGTCGAACGTGGCCGCACTCAGGTGCTTGCCGATATAGTGCACAGATACTCTATCGCCCGACTGGATCATGTCGCCAGTTCCCTCCTTTATAGTAAAGTAATGGATGCCTGACGCCGTCACCTGCATGTCGGTGGTGTCAATGTCATTGTCGCGGAAGTACTTCTTGATTGCCTTGACGTCGACTAGCATCTGTGCATTCTTTTCCTCCTCTGTGGCGATGCATGGGTTTCTGTAAGGGTCCTCCTGCTTTTCACACGAAGAGAATGACAAAGAAAGCAGCACAAGCAACAGGGTAACCGAAGCATTCCAGTACGTTGCTTTTTGCTTCAGAAAAGTAATAGGGCTCATTGCAAAAGGATTTATCGGTTCCAGATCTTCTTATTGTTTGATGTCAACCAACTCCACGTCGAAGCGAAGGATTGAGTTGGCTGGCATTTGTTCGCCTCGGGCCTGATCTCCATAAGCCAACGGAGAAGGGACAAGCAGAATTGCTTTGCTGCCTTTGTTAAGCTGCGCTATGCCATCGTCCCAGCCTTGAATCACTTGGCCTTGGCCCAGAGGGAAACTGAACGGCTGACCACCGCTCATCGGGTTGTCGTAAGAAGACTCCAACTCCTTGCCATCCAAGAAAGAAAGCTTGTAGTGTACAGACACGTTGTCGCCTGCTTTGGCCTTAGGACCTTTGCCAGGCTCAGTTACCACGTAGTACACACCAGCGTCAGTCTTCTGTGCATTTTTCAGACCCTTCTCTTTGATGTATTCCTGAATCTTGGCATCGTCAACCTTCATTTGCTCAGCAGCCTGCGCCATAGCGGCTTTCTGCTGCTCTTCAAACATTTTCTGCTGGTCGGCGATAGCCTCCTCCTTCGACTGGATCTTCTCAGCTTTCAGGTAGAAGGTCATGTGAGAACCCGGCTTAATAAACGGAGGCATCGGCTGACCGAAAGTCTTTGCGAAAAGAGAGTCAGCATTGATTTTGAACACGCCAGAGTCGCCTGCTCGCATCATAGTAAGGGCTGTCTCAAGGCTGCCTTTGAAAGACGGCTCCATCACAGGGATCATGATAGGCTGTTTTTGATCACGTGAGTTGAACAGCACAGAGTCACCTTCAGTGCGGTAAGACATGTGCATGGTGATCACTTGGTCTAAACGAGCGCCGGTGGTGTCGTTCGGGTCGATTTCGCCGCGGCTTACATACTCACCTTTGTCGTTCTGCTCATAAATCTTATAAGCTAAGCCATCAGCCGTGGTGCGGAATTCGTCGCTTTTGTTTTTGTCGCCGCAAGATTGCAGTAACAGGGCGCCGGCCAGAACCGGCAATAAGAACTTTGATTTAAATAGCATGTGTTATAGGTTGGATAATTGTTGTATTAGTTAATAGAAGCCAGCAGTTGGTCTTTGTACTGTGGCAACAGACTTTCAAATTTGGCCACCGTGTTGTCGAGTGAGTCAAGAGACATGCCGCCGGCCGCGTTGCGGTGTCCGCCGCCGTTAAAGTTGGCGCGGGCAAACTCGTTTACCGAGAAATCACCTACCGAGCGGAAAGACATCTTCACGGCCTGCACACGATCGATGATGACGGCTGCAAAAACAATGCCCTCGATAGAGAGTGCAAAGTTCACCAGACCCTCGGTGTCACCGGTCTTGGAGTCGTAGGCTTTCAGTTCGTCGGCCGTAATAGCGATGTAAGCGGTTTTGTACTCGTGATGCACCACCAGCTTGTCTTTGAGGGCATAACCCAGAAAGCGCAGGCGCAACTCGGAGGAACTGTCGTAGATGAGGCGGTGGATGTTGGAGGTATTCACCCCAATATGCAGCAGGTCAGCTATGATCAGGTGCACATTTTTGGAAGTGCTCGGATGGCGGAAAGAGCCCGTATCGGTCATAATGCCGGCGTAAAGGCACTCGCCTATACCTGTGTCGATCTTGTCGCCGTCGCCCAGTGCCTTGATCAGGTCATACACCAGTTCAGCCGTGGCGGCCGCCTTCGGGTTAGAGAAGTCGAGGTCGGCAAAATCTTCGGGCTGCAGGTGGTGGTCTATGAGTACCTTGGTGCCTTTGGCATGGCGGATATACTCGCCCATTTCGTTGATGCGCGACAGCACAGAAAAGTCAAGGCAGAAAATTACTTGCGACTCCTCTATAATGCGGCGCACGAGGGCGTCGTTTTTCTCAGAGTACACGAGCACGTCCTCGTTGCCCTCCATCCAAGTCAGGAAGCTGGGATAATCGGAAGGCGTGATAACGGTAACCCGGTGACCCAGTTTTTTGAGATAGCCGGCGAGACCCAGCGACGAACCCAAGGCATCGGCGTCAGGTTTGTGGTGCGTGGTGATCATCACCTCTTTAGGTTCTCTCAGAAGCTCTTTGAGAGCATTAATGTCGTGCATACTGCTTGTTATAAATCCGCTGATTAGTAGGGATATAAGGCGCGAATTTCTGAAGAAATAACTTCTAAAGCAATAAAATAGCGTTTTATGACGCCTTGCGCGGCAGTTTGGTAACAGCAAATCAACTTAGCCTCCATGGCATATCGCATAAATAATTGCAGAAAGTGTAGGCCGGATGCTGCGATAATTGAGCTAAATGCGCTAATTTTGCAGCTTCGAAACGAAACATACACACATTAACAGAATAGACATGGCTGGAAACATCACATTTACCATGATTAAGCCGGATGCGGTGGCAGATAACCACATTGGCGGCATTACGAAAATGATCGAGGAGGGCGGCTTCCGCATCGTGGCGATGAAGAAGACAAGATTGACTGAGGAGCGTGCCGGTAAGTTCTACGAAGTGCACAAGGAGCGTCCTTTCTACGGTGACTTGGTTAAGTACATGTCATCTGGCCCAATCGTAGCCATGATTCTTGAGAAAGACAACGCAGTAGAGGACTTCCGTAAGCTGATCGGCGCTACTAACCCGGCTCAAGCTGAGGAGGGCACTATCCGTAAGGTATACGCCAAGTCAATCGAGGCGAACGCCGTACACGGCTCTGACTCTGACGAGAACGCTCAGATCGAAGGCGACTTCTATTTCTCTGCTGACGAGCGTTTCTAAGCTAATAAAGACTACTTATTGATTTCTCAAAAGCCCGCAGGACCCTATGGTCAGGTGGGCTTTTTTGATTAAGTTTAGTGTTTAATCTTCTGATATGAAATCCTGCTTATACTTAATTGCCTTAGTAGCTACCTTTTGCATTGGAGGCTGTAGCCAAGCCGATCCAGAACCGGACTTTTCTGGTATCCAAGACATCCCTTATACCGTGCAGCAGTTTTCCGGCACTACTGGTGGTACCACACATGTATCCATCTATCCTAATCCATTTTTCAGTCATCTGACCATTGAGGTGCATAATCCAGACAATACTCCTGCTACCATTTATGTATCTGATGAAAAAGGAAAATACAGCAAAAAATTTGAGGTGCACGAGGGAGGGGGAACGTCATTATTTCTGGATTTCAGCCGAATGCCAAAGGGAGTATACATTTGTGAAGTACAACAGCCCGGAAAAGTAGATCGGTACCGCCTTGTTAGAGCTCAGTAAGAGATGAAGAAATTGATTTTTTTTCTAGCCTTGTTGCTTACAGTCGCTGCTAAAGCACAAGATGTGTCTTATGGCCTTACAGGTAGATTCGGAGCCTATAAAACCATAGTCAGCAGCAGTGAAAGCATAGGCAGTAATAACCAGTATAGACCCGGACTGCAGCTTGAAGTAGGTGCTTGGGTTAAATTAAAGGTAGCTGAGAAAAGTAGTGTTCAATTTTATGTATTGCAGGCCATAGAGCGACAAAGCGGTGGGACGATCAGGGCTGTAGATAGCTACGGGAATGATATAGCAGATCTCAAAACCAGATACGGCAATCTGTCAATCGGTGGCGCAGCAGTATACCTGTATCAGCTAAATGACAGACTATGCATGGGGGCAGGTGTCGGCAGCAGGTATAACTTGGCAGCCATTATGGTGATGCAGAAGGTCGAATACGGCGTCGGTTATGCCGTGGACAGCAATGACTACTATGCGAACACCTATCACCGGAAATTAAAAGTTTTTGTGCCGCTGGAGGCGCAGGTAAAGCTAAGTCAACGCATACAGCTTGTCGGGCAGGTGCAAGTGCCGCTCAGCAACAGAATAGCAGCAGCAGAGTCTGCTTTCAAAGAACGGGATTTGGGGTTGACAGTAGGAGTAAATTATACCTTGTAGAATTTCCTGAGGAGAGAAAAAAGAAACAGCCGGCTTCTTAAAGCCGGCTGTTTCTTTTTTATAATAATAAAATTACTGCTTCGGAATCACAAACTGCTGACCCGGTTTAATCAGATCAGGATTGTTGCCGATGGTAGCCTTGTTCGCTTCATAGATTTTTTTCCATGCATTGGCATCGCCATAGTAATGCTTGGCGATTTTAGAAAGCGAGTCACCGCTCTTTACAGTATAAGTGTCCTGACCCGCTGCTGGCTGACCCGCGGGTTGCTGAGGCGCTTGCTGATTAAAAAATGTGCTGTCGCCCGGTTGACGGTTTGTTGGATTAGGAGCCTTAGCGGGTTCCTTTTCACCCTTCTTGAAAAAATCACGCAATCCCATATCTATATTCTTTAAATGTCTGTAATAGTTTTTCTGTGCGGCTACGAAAGCGCAGCTGCTTAGATAAATACGCCAACGGGGGGGCATAGTTGTGGGATCAGGGCTTTCTAACAGATTAGGTAGCTTTTATCAACTTTAAAAAAGTTTTAGCCGTACTCTATGCACGCCACCTTGGATAAGCAGGCGCAGGTATGTATAACCATAAAACTATGAATATTATGAATAAGAATCTGAAACAGGCTAAGAGCTATTTGACAGTTGTGATGGCCTTTGTAATGATGGCCTTTATGACTAGCTGCGGTGGTGACAAGGACGATGCCGGTAACGCGAACATGATCTCCGGCGGAAGCAGCAAAACTTGGAAGGCCGACAAAGAAACTACTGCCTCTGGCGATAAAGATAAACTGACTGCAGACGAAAAGGACGAAACCATGCAGTTCTACTCTGATGGCCGCTTCGCTATGGGTGGCGGGGGCTCTTTACAGACTGGCACATGGAATTATGACCAAGCCGGCAAACGTCTGTCGCTCACTTTTGAGGGGGCTAATGTGTCTGAGAACTTCACAGTAGAAAAACTGACCGACAAGGAGATGCACTTGGTAGCAAGTGATGGCTCCAAAATGGAGTTGGAAGCCGAATAGGTATAGAGTTGAGATTATATTTTGGAAGAGCCGGTTTAAAACCGGCTCTTTTGCTTTATAACAGAACTAGAATTTTTAAAGTGTTGGCGTTCCAACCAGCCTGCGGAGCGCCAGCAATCCGAGAGCCGGACCAATAGCCAGTAAAGCAAACACATACTGGAGCGGCATTTTTGTGAGCAGATAGCCCGTAAGCTGTATGCTCACCACCGTAATGGCAAAGCCAATGGCCACAACAATGGTCAGGGCTGTGCCGACTAGGTGCGACGGAGCCGTTTTGGCGGTCAGAGCCGAGAACTGAGGCGAGTCGCCAGCTACCACAATGCCCCAGAACAACAGGAAAGTAAGGAGCAAGTATGGAGCGTCCACTTGAAGCACTACAACCGACAAGAGGCAACAGAGCCCTGAGAGCAGCAACTGCACAAAGGCCACCCGGGCGCTTCCCCATACCTGTGACAGGTAGCCGCCACCAATGCAGCCCACTGCCCCAGCCGCTATTATAAAGAAAGCATAAAAAGATACTTCCCCTGCAGAAAGCTGCGGGGCTGCGGTGGCCAGTATGAGCGGGGTAAAGGCCCATAAGGTATAAAGCTCCCACATGTGGCCAAAATACCCCATAGCTGCCGCCCGGAACTCGCGGTGGCGGAAAGCTTGCAGCATATTCCCCATTTTGAAGGTTGCTCCTTTGCTCAGGTATGGGCCGTCAGGTACCAGCAGGTATAGCAGCACGCCACCAATTGAGGCCAGCAGGCTAACAGCCAGCAGTACCTGTTGCCAAGGCAATGTAGCGCCTAGGCCACGGATCAGGTGCGGAAAGGCCGTGCCCAGTACCAATGCCCCAACCAGATAGCCGATTGCTTTTCCCAGACGGGTGCTATACCAACTGGCAGCTATCTTCATGCCCACCGGATAGACCCCTGCTAGCAGAAATCCGGTTAAGGCGCGTAGTAGGAGCACGGCATAAAGACTATCAGCAAAGAATAGCACCAGCGCATTGGCTGTGGCTCCCAGCAGCGCACAGATCAGAAACAACAGACGTGGAGAGATGCGATCGGCCAGCGAAAGAAAAGCAAAGACCAGCGTACCCCCAATGAAGCCCAGTTGCACAGCAGAAGTCAGCAGTGCCAGCGCACCCTCTTGCAACTGCAGCGAGGCTTGCAGCTCCGGCAGCACCGCATTGCCGGCAAACCACAGCGAGGTGCCCGCAAACTGCGAGAACACAAGCGTAGGCAATATGCGAGCGGGCGGGGCTAAGGTTGGGTTAGCCATAAATCGTTTCAGCGAATTTCTCGAGTGCCTTCCGGGTTTCGTAGGTGCGCTCGAACATGCCCATGTGGCCGGTTTTGCCTAAGAAGTAGACCATGCTGTTGTCAGGCAGGTGGCACTGCTCTAGGGCTTTGTCAAGCGGGACGGCGCCGTCTTCCTTACCGAATATAAACAGCACCGGAAACTTAGCAGCGGCTAGCACATGTGTTCTGTCAGGACGGTCGCGCATGGCGGCCAAGCCACCGGTTACGCTCTCTTTTGGTGTGCTGACTCCGATCTTTTTCATCAGCGCAATCTCCTTTTTTAGTTTGTCGCGGTTCTCGCTATAGAAGAGTGGTTCGATGAAGGACTGCATGAACTTCTCCACGCCATGCTTCTCCACGAACTCGATGGTTTTGTTGCGGTTGTCCTTTTTCTCGTCGGTGTCAGGTAGGGCGGAGGAGTGGAAGAGGCAGAGGCCGCTGAGCATACTGCTATATTTTTCGGCAAAGGCCATGCTCACATAGCCGCCCATAGAGTGGCCCACCAGAATACATTTCTTCACGTTCAGCTCTTCCAGCTTTGCCTTGACATAGTCAGCCATTCCTTCCATGCTGTAGTCGGCTATACCTTGGGTGTTTTCGCCGAAGCCGGGCAGGTCCAGTGCGATGGTTCTGAACTTCTGCTGCAGCGGCTTTGTGAAGTTCGTCCAGACTTCTTTGCTCTCGCAGAAGCCGTGCAGGAATACGATTGTTTCGCCAGATCCGGCGGAGGTATAGGTGGTGTGACCGTTCATAGTTTAAGGTGTGTCAATTTGTAGGGATAGGTCGCGACCTGTCCGAATCGTGCATGAGTAATTGCAAAACAGCGTGCGCATCACGTCTTGGCAATGCAGGAAAACCGCACAAATGTAAATTTATACATTGACAGAGCATTGGCAAATTATAAACCACCATTTGCATAGAAATGTCTACGCCGGGCGGATAGGTTGCGATCTGTCCCTAAAAAGTGATTGCAAACAAAAACCCCGCAGCTCCTGAAGAACTACGGGGTTTGTCTTTTGTCAAAATGTACTTTGTCAGAGCTTATACCTTCACCGCCACACCGATCATCTCTCTCACAGTGTTCTCAATGGCAGTCGGATCGAAGCAAGCGTCGCGGTGCAGTTCTAGCTGCGAACCATGCTCGAAGATTTGGTCAGGTATGCCGAGGCGCTTTACTTGGGAGGTATAGCCATTGTCGACCATAAACTCCAGCACCGCGCTTCCGAAACCACCCTGCAGACAGCCGTCTTCCACGGTGATCACTTTGCTATACTTGTTGAAGATGTGGTGCAGCAGTTCTTCGTCCAGTGGCTTGCAGTAGCGCATGTCGTAGTGGCCTGGGTTGATGCCTTCGTAGCTCAGTTTCTGGCAAACATCCACGGCATAATTACCGATGTGACCGAATGTCAGGATCGCTACTTCTTCACCTTCCTGCACGGTACGGCCTTTGCCGATCTGCTGCAGCTCCAGTGGCGTGCGCCAGTTTGGCATCACACCTTCGCCACGTGGGTAGCGGATCGTGAACGGACCGGCTCCTTCCTGAGAGGCGGTATACATCATGTTGCGCAACTCCTGCTCGTTCATGGGGGCAGCTACCACCATGTTCGGGATACAACGCATGTAGGCGATGTCGTAAGCACCATGGTGCGTTGGACCGTCGGCACCGGCAAAGCCGGCACGATCGAGGCAGAACACCACGTGCAGGTTCTGGAGGCACACATCGTGCACCACTTGGTCGTAACCGCGCTGCATGAACGTGCTGTAGATGTTGCAGAACGGCACCAAGCCCTGTGTTGCCAAACCAGCAGAGAAAGTCACGGCATGCTGCTCGGCTATACCTACGTCAAAGGCACGGTCCGGCATGGCTTTCATCATAATGTTGAGCGAGCAGCCAGACGGCATCGCAGGCGTCACACCCATGATCTTGTCGTTCTTCTCAGCCAGCTCCACAATGGTATGGCCAAACACATCCTGATACTTCGGAGGCTGTGGCGTATCGTGATGCTTCTTGTAGATCTCACCTGTTATCTTGTCGAACAGACCCGGCGCGTGCCATTTGGTCTGGTCTTTTTCGGCCAGTGCAAAGCCTTTGCCTTTGGTCGTGAGCACATGCAGGATCTTCGGACCCGGTATACGCTTAAGGTCTTCCATCACCGATACGAGGTGGTTGATGTCGTGCCCGTCAATCGGACCGAAGTAGCGGAAGTTCAGGCCTTCGAACAGGTTGCTCTGCTTCGATAGTGTGGCTTTGATGCCGCTCTCGATCTTAGAGGCAATATGCTGTGCGTTCGGTCCGAATTTGCTGATCTTGCCGAGTACATTCCACAACTCGTCACGCAACTTATTATAAGTGCGGGAGGTGGTGATGTCGGTCAGATATTCTTTCAGAGCGCCCACATTCGGGTCGATGCTCATGCAGTTGTCGTTGAGGACCACCAGTAGGTTAGCGTTGGTCGCGCCGCCGTGGTTAAGGGCTTCGAAGGCCATACCACCGGTCAGGGCGCCATCACCGATCACGGCAATGTGCTGGCGGTCTTCTTCGTTTTTGTATTGTGAGGCTACAGCCATACCCAGCGCCGCCGAAATGGAGGTGCTCGAGTGGCCTACGCCAAAGGTATCGTATTCGCTTTCTTTACGCTTCGGAAAACCAGAGAGTCCGCCGTACTTGCGGTTGGTGTGGAAGTTATCGCGACGACCGGTCAGGATCTTGTGCCCATATGCCTGATGCCCCACATCCCAAACCAACTGATCGTAAGGTGTGTCGAACACATAATGCAGTGCCGTCGTCAGTTCCACCACCCCAAGGCTGGCCCCAAAATGACCGCCGTGGATAGATACCACATCGATGATATATTGCCTTAACTCTTGGCATACCTGCAGCAGTTGCTCTGGCTTCAGTTCGCGCAGGTCGGCAGGTTTGTCAATGGAGGCAAGCAGCTCTCCGGGTTTGATGATCATAGAAATGTCTTTATTATAGACTTCCAACAAATTTTTCCGGCAAAAGTTTGCATTGCGCAAAATACTGTCGTCCGGACAAAACGTAAAGTTAGCAAAATTCAGAACACAAGCTGCTATTTCTCTTCCTTATACTGTAGTGGCAGCCAACGGCGAAGTCGGGTGTTGGTGTTGTAAGCGTGTGATTAACAGGTTAAAGCATGGTTTGTGGAACTTAACATCAGGCTCTCCCCTTAATAGTGCTACATGTATACATTGGAAATCTTATTTTGTTCGAAAAACCGTGCAAGCACGGCATCTATAACGCGCTAAGTGCACTGCTATTTCATCCGAATAAATTAGTATTTTTGTCCATCAGTCGCGATCAGCGCATTAACCAAAGGCCAGAGAAGTGAGTTTCGAAATTAAATTACCGTTGTTTGAGGGGCCGTTTGACTTGTTGCTCTTCTTTATTGAGCGTGACGAGCTGGACATACACGATATTCCCATCTTCCAGATTACCAACGAGTTTGTGGGCTACATACGCCAGCTCGAGCAGCTCAACATAGAGGTGGCCAGCGACTTTATCCTGACTGCTGCTACGCTCATGCGCATCAAGGCCAAAATGTTGCTGCCCCGCACCGAGAAAGACGAGGAAGGCAACGAGATAGATCCGCGCCAAGAGCTCGTGCAGCATCTGTTGGAGTACAAGCGCTACAAGGCCGTGTTGGGCGACCTCGGGCAGATGGAAGAAACACGTTTGGCGCAGGAAAACCGCGGTAATGTGCACGAGGAACTGCAGCAAATTGCCAACGCCAACCACTTTGAGTACGAACTGCAGGATCTGAGTCTTTACAAGCTCATGCGGGTGTTCGACAAGGTAATGCACCGCTTCGAAGAAGAGCAGAGCCGACCGAAGCATACCGTACTGACCTACCCCTATACCATCGAGGACCAGCGCGACTACATCCTGCGCACCATTGAGGAGCGCAAGCAGGTGGCTTTTTCTGATATCATTCAGGCCTTCCCGGACAAAATCGGTATGATCTTCAACTTCTTGGCCATACTGGATATGCTGCAACTCAACCTCATCGGAATAGAAGTGGGAGAGGGGTTCAACGACTTCACCATTATCTTGGCTGATGGACAGGCCGCTCAAGTTACACAGCTCATTTTAGAGTAGGCTCTTTCCGAAAATCCTTAAAAAGCCGAACCGTTTCCCTAGAGTTGCCGAATAGTTAAGTAGTTTTGCACGTCAGCTATTAAAGAGCGCGCGCCGAGGAAAGGGTTACAATAGCCTGCATGGACCAGAACAAGAAGACCATACTCAAGAATTTCAGTCCGATCAAGATCCTGATCCCGGTATTACTGGGACTGGGCGCTACGGCATGGCTATTCATAAAAGACGACAAACTTAGCGATCTGAAAGGTATAGCCGAAGCCAACTGGTGGTGGCTAGCAGCGGCACTGCTCGTGCTCGTGATCCGCGACTTGGGGTACATGTACCGCATCCGCAGCCTAACCGACAAATTCCTGACGTGGCGCAATAGCCTCGACGTGATTATGCTTTGGGAGTTTGCCTCAGCTATTACGCCATCGGTGGTGGGTGGCACCACCATCGCGACCATTGTGCTAAACAAAGAAGGTATACCGCTGGGCAAATCGCTGGCCTATGTCATGCTCACGGCCGTGCTCGACAACATGTTCTTCATCATAGCGGCCCCCATTGCACTGCTGGCCACGCAGGGCGATGTTTTCCCGGATTTCGGACTTTCTGCCTCCGACGTAAATGCCCTCAAAACAGCCTTCTACATCAGCTATTCGCTTATTGCCGTCTATACCTTCGTCATGATCTATGCCCTGTTTGTGCGCCCGCGTGCTTTCAAGTGGATCCTGCTGAAGCTGACTGGCTGGAAGCTGCTGCGCAAGTGGCGCGTCAACGCCTTTCACCATGGCAACGAGATTATATGGGCTTCGCAGCAGCTCCGTGGTAAGGATTTTAATTATTGGGCCCGAGCCGTTATCTCCACCATTTTTGTGTGGAGCGCCCGCTATTTCCTGCTCAACTGCCTAATCGCCGCCTTTACCGATGTGACCTTTGCAGAGCACATGCTTATCTTTTCCCGCAACCTGATCTTCTGGATCGTGATGCTCGTGGCCATTACGCCGGGCGGGGCAGGTATAGTCGAGATGGCCTTCCCAAGCTTCTTCGGGCTGTTCCTCGGCCGCTTCAGCAACATCGTGGTGGTGCTTTATCGTCTGATCACCTATTATCCATACCTTATACTTGGCTCTGTCTTCCTGCCGCGCTGGGTCGCCAAAGTCTTTGGACGCTCCTCGGTGGAGGATGAGGTGAAGGTATAGGGTGTCGGGAGCGTATAGCAGCATGTAGGAAAGAAGCAGCGCGGGGTAATTCTTGTACTGCTTTTTTTGTTGTGAGAAGGTATAGATTATGCTAGTTTAGACCATGCTGAAACAGGCGAAATGGAGTATAATGAATAAGGAAACCAATCAGTCATAAGTATGAAAGCCATAGTTGTAGGAGGCGGTATCGGAGGCTTATGTGCGGCCTTGGCACTGCAGCAGGCAGGTATAGAAACTACCGTGTATGAGGCGGCACCCAATTTCAAAGGGCTGGGGGCTGGCGTGGGGCTGGCCGCCAACGCCATGCAGGGACTTGCCCGACTTGGTGTGATGGACGACGTGGTCGCAAGAGGCAAGCAACTCGATGCGCTGGTGATCTTCGATGAGCACGGCCGCGAGATCAGCAACATGGACACTCGCCCTTTGAGCAGCAAGTATGGCATCAACAATTTTGTGATACACCGCGCCGACCTGCACGAGGTACTCCTCAGTCATCTGCAGCCCGACTCTGTTGTGTTGGGCAAGCGCTGCGAAGAGGTAAAGCAGCGCGGCGATCAGGTGCAGATCATGTTTGCTGACGGGAGCCATGCCACGGCTGATCTGCTCATCGCCGCCGATGGCATTAGCTCGGTGGTGCGCCAGCAATTGGTGCCCGAAAGCATACCCCGCTACGCTGGCTATACCTGCTGGCGCGCCGTGGTCGACAACCCGGGCGTTGAAATCAATAACATGATATCGGCGGAGACGTGGGCACCGGAGGGCAGGGTAGGTATAGCGCCGTTGCAAGGCGACAAGATTTACTGGTATGCCTGCATTAACGCCCCGCAGCGCGATGAGAAAATGCGCCGCATGACGCCCGAAAAACTGGCTCGCCATTTCGAAATGGTGCACCCGCCCGTAGAAGCCGTGCTGGCCTCCACTTCGCAGGACCAGCTTATCTGGAATGACATAGCCGACCTGAAGCCGCTGAAGCATTTCGTGTACGGACGCGTCGTACTCTTGGGCGATGCCGCTCATGCCACCACACCCAACATGGGACAGGGCGCTTGCCAAGCCATAGAAGATGCCGTAGTGCTGGCGCAGTGCCTGCAGCAGGAAAATGTACTGGCCGAGGGCCTCAAGAAATACGAAAAGCGCCGCAAAGCCCGCACAGCCAAGGTCATTGAAATGTCACGCAGGCTAGGTGAAGTGGCGCATTGGCGTCATCCGCTGTTGGGTAAGCTTCGGAATACGCTCTTCCGGGCTATGCCCAAGTTCGTGACGCAGCGGCAGATGGAGGATTTATATAAGGTAGATTTCTAGACTGGAGTAGAACGCTACTGCAAATTTGCGCATGCTATACCTGCTTTGGATTGTTCCAGCTTCCAATAGATTACCTCATCGTCCCGTACACGCTCTTCCATACCTAGCTTTTCGAGTATCCGGATAGAGGCCGCGTTTTCTAAAAGGCAGCTTGCTGTCACAGTCTTAACTGTGGGTTGCCGAAATGCCCAATCCACCAAGGCCTTGGCCGTTTCTAGGCCATAGCCTCTTTGGTGCTCCTGCTCAATGATGGAGTAACCTATGTCAACCACTCCCTCGGCACTAGGCGGTCCTTTAAAGCCGGCGTCGCCTATAACGGTGCTGTTGCGTTTCAGCACTATCATCCAAGATTCAAATCCGGTTGGCTCCTGCACCTTTTCTAAGTGTTTAATGACTTTGGGCAAGGTATCCATCGTTTCTTGATCTGGCCAATAAGGTGTTGCCTGCAGCCCAAGATAGGCAAGCACAGCTTTGTCGCCGGCATAAAGAGTGCGGGCTGCCTCGAGCGTAAAAGGTATAAGCACGAGCCTTTCGGAGTGGATGGGTTGGGTACGCATGTATCTATTGTTGATGAAACTGCTGTTCATGCAAAGATAAGCTCTTAGCTACTGCTAATAGCTCTACGCCAGCGGATTCTATACCCTTTTCGGTTTAGTTTAAGTTTTCGATTACCCGCTTCAGCTTTTGCTGCACCTCCGTGGCGATACCTTCCAGCGATTCGTTTTTGGCAGCAGCCATGGAGGCGATGGGGTCCACGGCAGATACTTCTATCTCGCCGTTCTCATGCTCTTCCACCACCACGTTGCAAGGCAGAAACACGCCGATCTTGTCCTCGCTTTGCAGGGCTTTGTGTGCAAAATGCGGATTGCAGGCCCCAAGGATCTTATAGTTCTTAAAATCGACGTCTATTTTCTTTTTCAGCGTATCCTTCACGTCAATCTCGGTGAGCACACCAAATCCTTCTTTCTTCAATTCGTCGGTTACCTGCTGCACCGCCTCCTCGAAGTTCTTGCCTGTCAGTGTTTTGTTGAAATAGTAGTTCATAGCTTTGGTTTAGGTTGTTTGATTTAACTACGAACGGGGAGGGGATTGGGGTGGTATTAAAAATCAGCGAACCATTCTTTTTTGATGTTAACCTTCTCGACTAGCTCAATTTCTACACCAAGACCAAGCTCTTTAAGCTTTTCGGCAAATTCATTTCCGTCAATTAAATCTATAGGAGGAGCGCCGTCTCTATTGGCTTCCTTCTTTGCTTCTCTAGTGAAAGTTCCAGTGGTCAAAATAAGTCCCTTATCAGCTCTTCCGATCATGGCTCCTCTAAAGTCTCTTACTACACTCGAGCCAACACTGCCTTGATATCGCTTTGCCTGAAATACAACATGAAAAGAGAGTACACCTCCAATCCTGATAAGACCTTGGCCATCTATTCCGCCATCATTAGAGCGTTGTGTGACCTCTACATTTAGAAAGCCCAGTTCACGGAGAAGCCTTTGGCATAGTCTTTCAAATTTATCAGGGGAAACTTTCTTTACAGAATCCAGTAGCTCCTCTTGCCATGAAAACTCTATAAGTTCTTCGCTGGCGTTTTCTATATCTGTAGCTACAGGTTTCTCTTTTTCCCCTCGGACTTCTTTGTCGAGCTTAATAATGGTTCTCTTGACTTGTTTCTTATCAACCGAAGCTGTTTGTTTACCATTTTCTGTTAATGCCCAAACACCTCTCTTTGAGTTTTCAAGTAAACCATAGCGTTTTAAATAGTTCCTAGCCCAAGCTAAACGGTAGGTGAGTTTGGTTGTGCTTTCCCGATGAATGTCGTTAACTTCTTCTTCAGATAGTTTTAAAATTTCAATCACCTCTTCTTCAATCTCGCTTACAGATCCTGAGCCACCGAGTTTTTTAAGTGCTTTTAGAGTCGGGTTAAATAAGTCATCGTATTTATACTTGAAGATTTCGCTCATGATGAATTTAAGGGCTTAAGTACTAGAAACACATAAATATATGATATTTCCTATGGAACTTAGTGCTTACAGGTATGTCTTAATTTCTTTAAACAAAAACGGAAGCCCCGATAAGAGCTTCCGTTTTTTATGGTTTATTGAATTTTATACCTACACCAACCCCTGCTTCACCAGATACTCGGCAATCTGCACAGCATTGGTGGCAGCACCTTTGCGTAGGTTATCTGCCACGATCCACATGTTGAGCGTACGCGGCTGGGTTTCGTCTAAGCGGACACGACCAACGAGCACTTCGTCTTTGCCGTGCGCGTCTTTCGGCATCGGGTATTGGAGGTTTTTTACGTCGTCTACCACTTTCACACCTTCGGTTTCATTCAGGATGTGGTATACCTTGTCCAGCGTAAAGTCCTTCTCAAATTCCACATTCACTGACTCGGAGTGACCGCCCATCACAGGGATGCGCACGGCAGTAGCGGTTACACGGATAGAGTCGTCGCCCATGATCTTCTTTGTTTCGAGGATCATCTTCATCTCCTCCTTGGTATAACCGTTGTCCTGAAACACGTCGATGTGCGGCAACACGTTCAGGTCGATGGTATACGGGTAGGCTTTCTCGCCCTCTTTGCCTTCGCGCTCGTTCATAAGCTGCTCCACCGCTTTCACGCCTGTACCTGTCACGGACTGGTAAGTGCTCACGACAATGCGCTTCGCCTGCAGCTCTTCGTGCAGCTTATTCAGAGCCACTACCATCTGGATGGTCGAGCAGTTCGGGTTAGCAATGATCTTATCTTCTTTAGTCAGTTCTTTGGCGTTGATCTCTGGTACCACCAGCTTCTTGGTAGGGTCCATGCGCCAAGCCGAAGAGTTGTCTACTACCACGATGCCTGCCTCGGCGAACTTTGGGGCCCACTCGGTAGAGGTGCTGCCGCCGGCTGAGAAAATGGCAATTTGTGGGGCAGCCGCAATCGCGTCCTGCATCCCGATCACCTTTATCTGTTTACCCTTAAACTCCATCTGTTTACCAACAGATCTCTCAGAAGCAACCAACAATAATTCCGTTACCGGGAAGTTACGCTCCGCCAGTACTTTCAAAATCTCGCCGCCTACCAATCCGGTGGCGCCTACTACTGCTACTTTCATTGTTTAAGGTATGTGGTTAATGTGTTAATTCTTTAATGTGCTGATAGGGTTGAAAGTTTAAATTGTTGAGTTGTTAATTCCGGTTTAGCCTGTTTCTGTGCGATGGCTGTTCCGAAGAAAAGGCAGTTGTATGCCTATTTACGATTCGGACAGGTTGCGACCTGTCCCTACAGGTTATGCTTTACAGTTTTCTGCCTTCTTAACCCACTAACTCCCAAACTCTTCTAACTAACTCCCTTAGCTCGCGTAAAAGTTCTAAATTTTACAAAAAGCGGCCGGTTTTCCGACCTCACAGCGCCTTACGGCCCAGTGAATGTCTTCACGTTTGCACAGGCTTTTCCTTTTGCGGCTGCGAAGTTCGTAAGTTTTCACCACAATATCTGCGCATGAAACAAACTTTACGCCAAGCATTTATAGATTACCAGATCATTGCCTATCATACTAGCCTCCAAGGTGCATTCAGTATGGCGAAATGGGTTCTGATGGTGGTGGAAGGTATAAACTACCTCATCTCCCATAACATCAAGGCGAGTGTTACGCAAAGGACGCTAGCTACTAGTCTTCTCCTTGTGCTGCCATACCTTGCCACAGCCCAGCTTCAAGACGACTTCTCTGACGGAAATTTTACCCAAAACCCCACTTGGGCTGGTGATGTGAACAGTTTTGTCGTGAATACCCAGAACCAGCTGCAGAGCAATGGACCTGCAGTGACGGGCACGACATTATACCTTGCCACGCCCTCACAGGCAGTGGTAGGTACGGTTTGGGAGTTCTGGGCCAACCTGCGACTGGCAACCTCCTCCAGCAATTATGCCGATATCTTCCTGATCTCGGACAAAGAAGAGCTGAAGTCCGCTGACCTAAACGGCTATTTTGTGCGTATCGGTGGTACGCCCGACGAAGTGAGCTTGTTCCGGAAAGACGCTGGAAAGACCCCTGTGATCATCATCAACGGGCAAGACAAAACCGTGGCAACTTCCAACACCATCGTGCGGGTGCGGGTCACGCGGAGTGTAGAGCATGAGTGGCAGTTAGAGATTGATGTGACAGGTACGGGGCAGAGCTACGTCTCTCAGGGAAGAGTTACAGATGCTACACACAAGCGCTCGGCCTACTTTGGCGTGCTGGTTAGGTATAGCTCTGCCAACAGCCAGAAGTTTTACTTTGATGATTTCCGGATTACAGATACAACCCCGCCGGTGCTGGAAAGCGCCCAGCCGCTGAGTACGCAAACGCTGGAGTTGCGCTTCAACGAGCCCTTAGCCACAGAACAAGCCCAAAACCTCGCCAACTATACCTTGAACGGGAGCATCAAACCGACTTCTGCTGAGCTTACCGAAAACGGTACAGTCTTGCTCACTTTTGCGCAGCCGCTGCGGAATGGGGCGAATACGATGGCGGTGACAGGTATAGCCGATCTATATGGCAACGCTTTGCCAAGCCCAGTGGAGTTGACTTTCCAGTATGCGCTGCCGCCTGTGCTGCCCGGCTATAACGAATTGCTCATCACCGAAATCATGGCCCGCGAAACACCGGCTGTAGGGCTACCTGCCGTGGAGTACATCGAATTGTACAACCCAACTGAGAAGGTGCTCACGCTGCAAGGTATACGCCTCTCCGACGCAACCTCTACTACTACGCTTCCCAGCGCTCTTCTGCAACCGGGCGAATATGCCGTGATCGTACCCAACACACAGGTGGCCAATTTTACGCAGTTTGGCCGAGTGATCGGCATCAGCAATTTTCCGAGCCTGAACAACACTGGTGAGCTCCTGCAGTTGCGCCAGCCCAATGGCCGTCTGATCTATGCCGTGAACTACAGCGACACGTGGTACCGCGACAATGCCAAGCGCAACGGCGGCTGGAGCCTCGAGATGATTGATGTGAGCAATCCCTGCGCTGGTACCGAAAACTGGATGGTCTCCAACGACCCTCGCGGCGGTACTCCCGGCCAGCCTAACTCCGTCGCCGCCTCTATACCTGACAACACCCCGCCCACTTTGCTCAGCGTTATAGCAATAGCACCTGATCGATTGTTGCTGCGCTTTAACGAGCGGCTTGACAGTGCGCAGGTCGCGGAGGTGGGGCGCTATACCTTGAGTCCGGCAGGTATGGATATAGCCAGTGTGCAGGTGGCATCACCGTTGTTTGAGGAGGTGATTTTGCAACTCGCTGGCCCTCTGCAGGAGCGGCAGCTTTATACCTTAACCGCCACAGGTATACGCGACTGTGCCGGCAACCTGAGTTCGCACCCACTCACGGCAACTTTTGCCCTGCCGTCTGCGCCCGAGCCCGGCGATGTGGTCATCAACGAGGTGCTGTTCAATCCTAGGCCCGGCGGCGTGGATTTTGTAGAGCTCGTCAACCGCAGCGACAAATACATCAACCTGCAGAACTGGCAACTGGCCAACATTAGCAACGACAGCATCGCCAACCGGCGTGTGATTACTACAGCCCCTTATGTACTGGCACCCGGCCAATACGTAGTGCTTACCACCAACCCTGAAAACATTAAAAGCAACTACCCGGCAGCACGGGAAGAGACTTTCCTGCAGATGGCCTCACTGCCCTCTTACCCCGATGCAGTTGGTTCCGTGATTGTTTTGCAACCTGATAACCGCGTGGCAGACCGCTTCGACTATACCGAGCGCATGCACTTCAGTCTGATCGACGACCGTAACGGTATTTCGCTGGAGCGTATCCGGTTGGACGGCCCGACTACGCCAGACAATTTCCATTCAGCGGCCACCATGGTCTTTGCCACACCCGGCTACATTAATTCTCAGTCACAGCAAGGTATAGCGGCCCAGCGGATGTTCACCATTGAGCCCAAGGTGTTCTCACCCGACGGAGATGGCTATGAGGATTTCACGACTATCAATTACAGCGCTGACCAAAGCGGCCTTGTCGCTAACATTACTGTTTTTGATGCACAAGGGAGGGAAGTGCGCAAACTAGTGCGAAACGAGTTGCTCGCCACCGATGGCTTCTTCCGCTGGGACGGCACACGGCAGGATGGCTCCAAAGCGGGAATCGGCTATTACCTGTTCTTCATCGAGCTCTTCGACTTGGATGGGCAAAAGAGTGTGCACAAGGAGCGGGTCGTGGTAGGAGGGAGGCTGTAAGAGTTTAGGAGTTAGGATGTAGCGACATTACAGTGTAACGTCGTCGCAGGCAGGTATAAATGTATAACCGTTTGTAGGAACAGGTCGCGACCTGCTCGAATCGTGCACCGGTAGTCCACTTGAGGGGTAGCAGGGCTGTTAAGTTCTGGCAAAAACTATCCCCTTGAGGGGATTATAGGGGTGTAAAGCCAATATTGTGAGACTTATGCCAAACGCTAACACCTCTGCTAAGAGGCAGGAGTGTTAATCTTGCACCAGATAATCAATAACTCAACCCTAGCACTCCCAGCCCACGCTACAAATTGTTGCACTTATGGCTAATCATTTTAGACGACAGCTAAATTTGTTAGCAACTTTGTTGATAACCGCCACTTGTCCACATCGGTTTGCTACATTCTTTAGAAAACTACTAGGCGCTCCTTCAATTTGACTTTGAAAGCAAACCCATCAGGTCAGATGAAAGAGGCTCGTCATCACTCTATTCTTAATTCGGCAGTAGCCATTACTCCCGCTGCATATCACCCGCTGACCAGTACAGTTGCGCTTTTGTTTTGGCGTATTTGCTGCGTAGGTCGTAGAGTTTGATCTGGGACTCGAGCAACTTCTGTTCGCGGGCGTTGATTAGGAAGATGGAGCTCTCGCCGCTTTGGAATTTAACGATCTCGCCTTCCTGCAACACACGGGCATTCGTTACCATCTGTTCCTGCAAGGCAATCTGTTCTTCCAATGCCATCCACTCGTTGTAGACCATCTCCAGTTCGTTTTCAATGGCACGCACTGTGTATGACTGTTGGAAACCTACCTCCTGTTGCTTCAGTTTGGTGAGCTGCAGCTTCCCACGTTCTTCTCTTAAAAAGAGGGGTTGACTGAAGCTCACGCCTAGCTTGTAATTGTTGCGCATGTAAGGTGCTTGAAAAGCGTCTCCGTTCATAAAGAAATCGCTCTGCAGGAGATTGTATTCCACATCCAGTTTTGGCTTGAGCTTGTCGGCGGCAAAGCGGCGCTCCACTTCCAGTTGCTGGCCTTTCAGATCGAGTTTGATAAGTTCGGGATGGTTGACTTTGGCCAGTTCCAGCAACTCCTGCAACTCTTCAGGGCTGAGCGGATCCAGTTCGGTGCCAAGCGCTGAGGGAACGGCATTCGCCGCCAGCGCCAACGGCTGGTTGCCGGCGTCCCACAGGTGCATCTCGACGCGCAGCTTGCTGTTGTTGTACTTCTGCAGCGCCGCGCTGAGTAACACCCGTCGGTTAAGGGCCTCGGTGCGGGCCTCCACCGTGTCGATGGCGGCAAGGTCGCCTTGACGGGCACGCTCGTTCACGGCTCTTGTCCTGACCTCAGCCAACTCTAGTGCCTCTTCATATACCAGCACCTCATTATAATAATAGAGCCAGTCCCAGTAGTCTTTGGCCACATCCAGCAGGAGTTTGTTCACAAGCTTGAGGCGGTCGGCTTCGGCCATGCGCGGGAGCAACTGGGCCTGCCGCACCATGGCGCGGCGCTCGTCCATGAACAAACCCTGCCCCAGCGGTATGGCTATACCTGCGTAGCTCAGTCCGTTCGATGGGGTACTCTTCTCAGGGTTGAGATAGGGGCCGTCGTTGCGCTCAAAACCTGCCAAAAGCTGCGGGCCAAACCACAGCGGCACCCGCAGGCTGTTGTTCCAGTAGGTATAATAGTCTTTATCGGAAAACTGTTTTTCGCCATACTTGCTGCTGATCACGGGGTCGAAGCCGCCGCGGGCCATGCGCAACTCTTGATCGGCCTGTTGAGCCAGAAGCGCCGCCTGCGAGGCCAGCGGATGGTAGGCCAGCACTTGTTCATAGAGCGCATGCATGGTGAGCACCCGCACCGAGTCGGCAGACTGGGCCACGGCAGGGCGGGCTATACCTGTTAAGGACAGCAACCAGACAAACGTGACCACAAAAGCACGATTCAAATTCATACGCACCTTATTTCTTTTCTTCTTTCTGTGAATTGGCCCCGTCTACAGGCAGTGTGCCCGTGTAGTCAGGCGGGAAACCGTTGAGCTGTCGCCACAGTTCGTACCAGATCGGTACGGTGTTGAGCATGGCCCAGCCCTGCACGCCCGACCCAATGCGTATCGCCTCGGGCCACTCCTCCTGCTCCGGGTCCTGCACTACCAGCATACGGTAATAACCATTCGTCGCCGTGTTGTCAATAACAGCCACTTTGCCGCCAAAGGTACCAAAGCCGAGGTTTGGCCACCCTGAGAATACCAGTGCGGGCCAACCGTCGAACTGCAGGCGCACCGGGGCGCCACGGTATAGCAAAGGCAGGTCCATGGGCTCCACAAAGAGCTCCACGGCCAGCCGCGGGTTATCGGGCATGATGGTCGCGATGGCCTCGCCCTCTTTGATGTTCTCGCCTATACCTGCACGAAGCGTGCGCACGAGGTAGCCTGTTTGTGGGGCCAGTACTTGGTAGAAGCGACTCCGCTCAAGGGTACTGCTGTACTCGCTGCGCAGTTTGGAGGTCTCCCCAATGGTGCTGTAGAGGTAGGCGCGATTCGAGCTCAGTTCCGATTCCGCCTTAGCCAGTTTGTCGCCATACTCTGCCTGCAGCGAGCTGAGTTCAGTATAAGTGTTCTGCAACTCGGCACGGGAGCTGGCCAGTTTGTTCTCGTTTGCTACCAGCTTGGCCTGTGCTTCCTGCAGTTTCAGGCGGCGAGCCTCTAGCTCTGTCAGCGATTTCAGGCCTTGCTTATAGAGCGCCTCCTGTCGGGCATACTGGTTGAGGGCGATCTCCACTTCCACACGCTGCGCCACCACGTCCGCGCTGTCGCTCTGCACTTTCAGGCGGGTTTGCTCTATCTTGTTGCGGCCTTTGTCGAGGCTGAAGCGCAACCCTTCGCGCAGTGCTCTTATCTGATTTTCCAGTGCTACGGCCTTTGACTCTGTGGCCTCCACGGCACCTTCCTTGGCTTCCACCTGTTCGTTCAGGCGGTCCAATAGCTGCGGGTCGAAGTACTTTTCCTTCACTTCCGATAGGCTCACGATGGTATCGCCTTTTTGCACCAGCTGGCCTTCCTGCACATGCCAGCGCTCAATACTGCCTGCAATGATGCTCTGCACCGTCTGCGGACGGTCCTGCGGATCGAGGGCTGTCAGGGTGCCGCGCGAGGCGATGTTCTGTGTCCAAGGCAGAAACAGGATCAGGAACATAAAAAACACGATGCCCGTGATCCAGTAAGCCAGCGTGCGCCCAAGCTGTGGGGTACGCACCATTTCCATGGCTTCCAAAGCTCTGTGTCCCTGAGAAGGGGTATAAGGATCTTTCTCTTTCATAGTTAAACAGTCAGGTTGGCCAGTTGCTGATAAGGCTTACTGTGACGGATTTCTTCAAAATCGCCGCTTGCGACCAGTTTCCCGTCCATCAGCAAAAGGGTGCGGTCGCAGATGGCCATCACCTCAGGGTCGTTGGAAATAATAAGCAGGGTCCAGCTGAACTCCTGTGAGGAGAGCATCTGGATAAGGCGCAGCTTCTCGTGCTTCTCCATCCCTCCCCAGAAATCGTCGAGGAGGAGCATTTTAGGGCGCAGCACGAGGCAGCGGGCCATGATGATCTTGCGCGACACACTGGCTGGCAGACGGATGCTGCCGCCTGTCAGCTCGGTCTGCAGGCCGTCCGGTAGTTCGTGTATAAAATCGGTCAGACCCACATTGTCGGTGGCCCACACCACATCATCGATCGGCACATTGGGTATACCCAGCGTAATGTTCTCCAGAATAGTACCGTCAAACACCTGTTCTTTGGAGGTGTTGTCGCCAATCAGGCGGCGCAGGCTATTCTTTTCGAGGTCGCGCATCGAGAGGTTGTTGTAGGCAATACTTCCTTCGTAGTTCTCATAAAGCCCTAGCAACAACTGGCTCAGCGTGGACTTGCCTGATCGGTTGAAGCCCGCAATGCACACCCGCTCAGAGGCCAGCACATCAAACGAAATACCGTTGATGGCAAAATCATCCGTGCTCGGGTACTGGTAGCGCAGGTTCTTTACCTGAATCGACAACCCCTGTCCCTTGGCGGGCATGGACACGCCGCGCTCTTCTTCCAGCGGGATGTCTGTCACCTGACCCAGTTTGTCGAGACTGGTGAGCATATCGTAAATGTTGTCGAGTTTGATGATGATCTTCTCCACGGCCGTCATGATGAGGATGATCACAATCTCGGAGGCCACAAACTGACCGATGTTGATCTCCCGTTGAATCACGAGGATGGCGCCTAATACCAACAAGCCGCCCGTAATCACGGTTTTGAAGCTCACGAAGCTGAAGTACTGTGTCATAAGTACCTTAAAGTGCTGTCGGCGTGCTTTCAGGTAGTTTGTCACAAAGGCATTGGTCTTTTCGGTCGGCAGTTCCGACTGGCCCGCCAGTTTAAAAGTGTTCATGGAGCGAGCCATCTCCTGCAGCCATGCCACCAGCTTGTACTTGTACTTCGACTCCGTGATGCTCGTGTCAATGCCGCGCGGACTCGTGAAATATAGCATAGCGATCAGCACAATGATCAGGATCATGCCGAACACAATGAAATACGGGTGGTAAAAAGCCAGAAGAATGAGGCCGAACACGATCTGGATCGCGGCCGTGGTAAAGTCGGTGAGCAATTTGGCCATGGACTTCTGCAGCGAGATGGTGTCGAAGAAGCGGTTCATGAGCTCAGGCGGATAGTAGCGGTGCAAAGCCTCGGACTGCAAACGAGGCACTCTATAGGAAAAGTCAAATGCCGTGCGCGTAAAGATGCGCTGTTGAATGTACTCTACTAGCCACAGCTGCATGATCTGCATACCGCCCACAATGAGCAAGCCCAATACAATCAAGGTTATCAGCACGACCACCGACACGGTAATCTGTCCGCTCGAGATGAAGGCGATGATGCTCTGAATGCCCAGCGGAAGTGAGAGGCTAATAAGACCCGCCACAATGGCGTAGATGTACAGATAAACGATCTCGCGCTTCTCGGCGGCCAGTAGCTGCCAGAATCGCTGCATCGGGGTATAGAGTGGCTTGTGTTTATAGGCTTTGTTCATGTGCTTGGTTCAGGTATAGCGTTCTTATGCGGCTTTATAATTTTGGTCAACAGCGGCAAAAACCAGATGTTTTAAAAAGGCGGCCGCTTCTTCGGGGCGACGCTGCGTACCTTTTATTTCGGTGAGCGAAGGCAGGTGCTGTGCAAAAAACAGTTGCTGGTGCGCAGCCTCCATGATGGTGCTGATAAGCGCATGCGGATAAGGGTAGTTTGGATTAACGTCTAAGACCATCTCTGCAATGTGGTGACATAGGCGTTTGTACTCCAGAAAATAACCGTCCTTATTATCCATATCCACCTCTTTGGTCAGGTATACCTTGGAGGCCTCGGCTATCACGATGCGGTACAAGGCACTCTCATTCACATGCGCTGTGGCAGGGTCGTCGGTACCGGAGGTGGTGATCACATCGATGGCGCGGCTCAGGCGCAGACGCGGATCAGGCATGTTGTTCGTCTGAAACAGCACGCTGTAATCGAGCCACGCCCAATGCCATGATACCAAGTATACCAGTAACTTGTGTTTGTTCTCAAAATAACGGTAAATAGACGCTTCTGTAGATCCGAGCACCGTGGCCAGTTTGCGAAACGTGAATTGCTCAAACCCCAACTCATCGATTAAGATGATGCTTTCCTTTATAATACGCCTGCCCAACTCGGTACTCTCCGGATCACGTAAGTATGCCTTGTGCGTCAGGTTTATTTTGATGCTGGTTTTGCTCATGTGTCAATTCCCCTATGATTGATGCCCTTGGTTGCAGCGTGCCTTATTGCCTTTATGGTTGTATTCTGGCCTTCAGATTAACTTGTATTCGAGATTTAGTGCTGCAAAGTTATAACAACTTTCCTGTATAATAGTAATACTATCAAAAAAGTTTAGTTTGCTTTCGAATTCTTTCTCTTGAGTCAAACCAATATCATAGGTGTGTCGGTATACTTTAGCATTGGCGTCTCATTATGGGAGGTCGCAGCAAATCAGAAAAAGAAGCTGTACCTTTGCAATTCGCTGCGGCCTTACGTAATGGTCAGTAGCTAACCAGTAACGCAACACCATGAAGTTCGAAGATTACCGCATATCCGACGAGATCAAGAAGAGCCTAGACAAGCTTGGTTTCCGCAAACCAACCGATATACAGTTCAAAGCCATACCACCCATTATGAAGGGGGAGGATGTGCTGGCTATCGCCCAAACGGGCACGGGCAAAACAGCAGCCTTTGCCATACCTATACTCGATAGGCTGCAGTATGCGATCAATCGCCGTCGCTCCGATGGCATTAAGTGCGTCGTGATGGTGCCTACCCGCGAACTGGCAGTGCAGATTACGGAAGTGTTCGAAGAACTGGGGCGCCATACCCGTGTGAAGACGTTCTGCGTGTTCGGTGGCGTGGAGCAAGGGCCACAGATCGCCAAGTTGGAGGCAGGTATAGATATCCTGATCGCTACGCCCGGCCGTCTGTTCGACCTCGTGAGCCAAGGCTACATCCGTTTGGAACGCGTAGAGGTACTCGTGCTCGACGAGGCCGACCACATGCTCGACCTCGGTTTCATCCACGACATCCGCCAACTTATTACCAAACTGCCCCGCAAACGTCAGACGCTGTTCTTTTCGGCCACGATCAACGAAAAGATAAAGGAGCTGGCTTATTCGCTGGTGAACAAGCCTGTGCGTATTCAGATCTCTCCGAAAGACCCAGTGTCCAAGAACGTAGACCACTCGGTAATGTATGTGGAGATGGACGAGAAGCGCTTTTTCTTGGAGCGCGTTGTGAAAGAGAACCCCGATAAGAAGATACTGGCCTTTGTGCGTACGCAGGTACGTGCCGAGCGTGTGGTGGCAGCCATGGAGCGCGTCGGGATAGAGGCGGTGAGCATACACGGCGGCAAAGAGCAAAAGGACCGTACCGACGTGATGAAGCGCTTCAAGAAAGGCGACGTGAAGCTGTTGATCGCCACTGACGTGAGTGCCCGCGGCATCGATATCCCGAACGTGGACTACGTGGTAAACTACGACTTGCCCGATCAGCCCGAGAACTACGTGCACCGCGTGGGCCGTACCGGCCGCGGCACCGCCAAAGGTATAGCCGTGTCATTCTGCAGTTCCGAAGAGAAACCGATACTCGACGAAATTCAGACCTACCTCACCAAAGACATCAAGGTGTTGCAACTCGACCCGGAAGACCGCGAAGCCACCATCGACTTCAGCCCGGAGGCCAAGTTCGACTGGAAAGCCCTGATGAAAGAGGCAGAGGAGGATGAAATTAAGGCAAAAGCCGCCAAGGCCAAAAAAGCGAAGAAAAAGGCCAAGAAAAAGAAATAGGAAGGTATAGCTGATCATCAAAAGGCCTGCATGGACATTACGTCTGTGGAGGCTTTTTTTTTTGGCCTTTGTTCTGTGAGGGTGGGCTTCGTAATAATACCTATAATAAGAGGCTTATTTTGTGGTATTTACGTATAACATAGTATAAACTATCAGTAAAACGTAGCGGCCGTTACTTTAATAGAAAGGAGTGTGTGAGATGAAACGACATAGAAGAGGCTACCTTTCAGGATTATTCTTTAATACTGGAAACTACGATGTAAGGTCAGAGGAAAACAATTTTGGATTTACCAGACAGTTCTCCGAAGCGATCAACCAAGAGATGATGGATGATGAACGAATTGAGTTAGAGCGTAAAAAAGCCGAAGAGCTGAAAAGAAATCAAGAAGAGCAAGACCGGGCTAACCCCAATCCGGATCTGCCTAAAGCTTCATAACCAATTACAAAAAGGCGCTTTCCAGTATACAACATAATTCCGATTGAAAGGGAGAGCATAAAACACCCAAAAACATCAGCATCAACCGCAAAAGAGCCCCGCTTTGAGCAATCAAGGCGGGGCTCCTGCGTGTGCTAGCAACTGTACCTGACCTGTAGAAACCCGTTGCGATACAGCTTGTTCTCCGTTGGAATCAGTTTCAGTTTGTGCTCCTGTGCCTCTTCCGCAAAGAGTGGAATGCCCTTGCCCAGTATAATAGGTATATAAGTCAGGATGATCTCGTCCAAGAGTCCGGCATTGAGCACGGTGGCGTTGAGCTGTCCGCCGCCGATAAGCCAGATGTCCTTGCCGGGTTGCTCTTTCAGTTTTTCGATGAAGTCCACTACACCGTCTTTCACAAAAGAGACATGCTCTGTGTCTTGCTGTTCAGAGCGGCTGAAAACATAGTTTTTCAAGTCAGGGTAGGGGAAGGGCATATCAAAACCCATGACCTCTTTATAGGTATTGTGCCCCATCAGGGTGGTATCGATGGTCTGCATAAACGCCGTGTAGCCAAAATCCTCGTCCGGGATGTTGTATTTCTTGTCTTGCAGCCAGTCGATGTTGCCGTCGGGGCGGGCAATGTAGCCGTCCGTGCTGGCGGCAATGTACAGGATAATCTTTCTCATAGCAGATTAGGTATGGACACAGGGGTTGGGATTATGTGTATATGCCCACAAAGATAATGTAATGATTGGCCCCTTACAGAACAGCACTCTTTACACGATGCTGCTCACCGATGCAGCCGTTATAGCCGATCGCGTGGTTGATAGGGCAGTAGCGCAGCATGCCCGTAACAATAGGTATAGCTCCCAATAAGGATAAGCCTTTAATATTATAGTATGCGCCCATACCAATTATGGCCAAGCCTGCCAGTACGCGCAATTTCTGTTCGGTCATTCCAACGTTGCATTCCATCTTACTCTATTATTGTTTTTTTATAACTCATACGAGTAGAAGCTGGCGCTTAGTTGTGCAATTGCGCTTCAATTGGTTTGCACATATTGTATTTATATTATACCTTATAGATGCAATGCAGACAAAAAACCAAAATAACTCCCGCTATAGTGTGCTGGGGGGAATGCCTGAGGCAGTTTGTTGGACAGTAGGCCTGTTGCTGCTGGCTTTTATGGAGCCCGGTGAGGGCCACTTGTTCAGTCTATGCCCGGTAAGTTGGTTGTGGGAGGCAAAGTGTCTGGGCTGCGGGTTAGGGCATAGTATCGCCTTCCTATTCAGAGGTGAAATCGTCGCTTCTTGGCAGGCTCATCCTCTGGGATTGCCTGCAGTGCTCTTGCTGGGTCGGCGCATTGTGGTTCTGGTGACTCAATCCTATAAATTATACCTACATCATTATAAATTATAAACTATGGCAAATGTCTTTAATTTAATGCCCGAACTCGAGCCTGATGAAATGGCCTATGTGCAAGGCTTGCTGAGCTCTATGTCGGACCAAGAAGCGCAGCAGTTCGTGTCTGTGTACAGATCCCGCCGTCGCGATCCGCTTCTGGTTCTTATTACGTGCATCATTGGTTTTTTCGGGGTTGCCGGTGTGCACCGCTTTGTGCTTGGTCACATAGGCATGGGATTGCTATATCTGTTTACAGCTGGTCTTTGCTTCATTGGTACTATAGTAGATGTGATCAATTATAAAAGGCTTGCTTTCGAGTACAATATAAAGGAGGCGCAGCAAGCGCATGCTATGGTGATGGCTCAATTCGGGTCTTATGGAAACACAGGAGGATATGGTGCATAAGTAAGATCGATGCACATTTTATTGTTGTTATAACATCTGATGTATTAAGTAAATTTATTTTGCTTATTTAACTCTATTGAGGTTTTAAATGTGTAAAATAAATCTCATAAAAATTGTGAAATTTTAGAGTCTAATATAGTGGCCAAGTCTCTAAATGCCGTTTTATGTGTGTTAAAGCACTTTTTTGAGCAAGAAAAACTCTACGAATTAATTTTAAGAAGGTTTTGTAAAAGATAAAATCTTCTTATATTTGGAATTAGAACTATTCTATTATTTATTCTATTATCTAATCTATTATCAACAACCTAACAAAACAAGTGTAGTTTATGAAGAAAGTATTACTACTTAACTTCTTGTTTTTGTTTGCGCTTTTGGGTCAAGTTGTGGCACAGAGTCGGACAATAACAGGTAAAGTTACGGGGGCAGGGGATGGATCACCTCTTCCAGGGGTTTCCGTTGTCGTTAAAGGTACCTCTACAGGTACAGCTACTAGTGCGGACGGAACATTTAGTGTAAATGTACCGGGAGATGCGAACACTTTAGTGTTTCGCTATATTGGTTACATAACCAAAGAAGTTGCTGTAGGTGCAGGAAATAATATTGATGTAGCCCTGCAGCTAGATAACAAGCAACTCTCAGAAGTTGTAATTACTGGTTATACAGAGCAAGCGGTTGAGAAAATCACTGGTTCTGTGTCTACTGTTAATTCAAAATCGATAGAGCAGGTGCCTATCGCGACATTTGATCAGATTCTTCAGGGACGTGCTCCTGGTCTGCAGGTTTCTGCTGGATCGGGTCAGCCTGGTTCTACTGCAAGAGTGCGTATCAGAGGTAACGGTTCAATCAGCAGCTCGAACGACCCGCTTTACATCATGGACGGTGTTCCGATCGATGCAAACGTATTTGCTACGATTAACCCTAACGACATCGCCAGTGTAAACATCCTGAAAGATGCCGCATCAACTTCTCTTTATGGTTCACGTGCCGCTAACGGTGTAATCGTGATCACAACGAAAAGAGGTACTGCCGGCAAAACTACATTTACTTACCGTGGCATGCAGGGTTACTCAACTCCAACTCGTGCTGAGTTCAACCAAATGAACACGACTGAGAAAATTGAGTATGAGACTTTCCTTGCCTCTAAAGGCATGTACAGAGGTACAGTAGGTGGCTGGTATTCTAGAAATAACCTAGCACCAACACACGCTAACTACCTGTCAATCGATCAGATCAACTCTTTGAAAGAAGGTTTGTCTGAAAACAATGAAGACTGGCAGAAAGTATTCTTCAGAAATGGCAAGACACAAAGCCACGAAGTAAATGCTTCTGGTGGTGATGCCAAGACAAGATTCTACATCTCTGGTGCTTATTTCAACCAAGAAGGTATTATGCTTCGCTCTGACTTAGAGCGCTACACTACTCGTATCAACATCGACCATGACACGCAGAACCGTTTCAGATTTGGTGTGAATGCTTCTGCTGGTTACTCTGAGCAGGCAAGTATTGAGTCAGAAGGTGCGGCCGCCTTGGCTAACCCAGTTTTGGCAGTATACTTAGCTAACCCTTATGACTTGTTGAGAGATCCTGAAACTGGAGAGATCAATACAGTGACTACCAACGTAGGTGGCAGAGCTTTCGACAGAATTCAGGCTACTACCAACGACAGAAAGGAACTGAAGGCAGTAACAAGCGCATACGCAGAATTTGACATCCTAAAGGAGCTTAAGCTGAGAAATGTGACAGGTGTTGACTACAGAACAAGAGAGTTCGACCGTCTTATACAGCCTAACACAATTCCTGGTGACGCCTCTGTAGGTAAGAAGGGTAGCTTGAACCAAGCTTCAAACAGAAGAACTAAGTTCATCTCCACTACTACTTTGAACTACAAGAAAGCATTAGGTGAGCGTCACTTTATCGATCTCTTAGCTGGTGGCGAGGTAAACAAAGAAACATTCAAGAGCACAACCTACACAGGTTATGGCCTTAATGACAAGATCTGGACACCAGCAGGTATTACACAAGGTAATGCTGACATGATCCCAGTAGTAGGTGGTACTAACAGCGAAAGCGCACTAATATCTTCTTTCTTTAATGGTAACTATACCTTGGACGGAAAATATAACCTAAGTGCAGGTATTCGTCGTGACGGTTCTTCACGCTTTGGTGCTAACAACAGATACGCAACGTTCTGGTCAGTTGGTGCTTCATGGAACATTTCCGAAGAGAACTTCATGCAGAACTTCGGCGCACTTGACAACTTGAAGCTGCGTGCCAGCTACGGTACATCAGGTAACCAAGAGGGTATTGGTGACTTCGAGCGCCTTGGCCAGTTCTCTATCGTGAGTTACAATGGTCAGCAAGGTATTGCTCCGAACCCATCTACACCAGACAACCCAGATCTTAAGTGGGAAGTGCTGAACAGTGCCAACGTAGGTCTCGACTTTTCATTCCTGAACAGAAGAATCAGTGGTACATTTGATGTATACAACAACATCACAAGCGACCTGTTCATCAGCACGCAGTTGTCACGTACATCTGGTTTCACCACACTGCAGCGTAACGCAGGTAAAATGAGAAACAGAGGTATCGAAGTAGGCTTGAACGCTGATGTAATCCGTTCAAATGACTTTGTTTGGAACCTAGGTGTGAACTACGGTTACAACGACAATGAGATCTTGGATCTAATGCAGGTAGAAGAATTTGAGGCGGGTACATCTATCATCCGCAAAGGCCTTCCACTGGGTACACACTACATCCCATCATACGCTGGTGTAAACCCGGCTAATGGAGATCCTCTTTACCTAGATGCTAACGGTGGTATCACAAATGATTATGGTCAGGCTGTTTATAACACACACGGTACGTTTAACCCTCCTCACACAGGTGGTTTCAACTCCAACATGTCTTATAAGAGACTTGAGCTAGCAGCCTTCTTCTCGTTCGTGCAAGGAAACCAGTTGTTTAACAACAACACATTCTTCTTCACAAACCCAGCTTCATTTGCTGGTTACAACCAAGATGCTAGATTGCTTAATGCATGGAAGCAGCCAGGTGATGTAACAGAGTTTGCTCGTTGGGATGCCCCAAGACAGTTCTCAAGCCAAGACCTTGAGGATGCCTCTTACTTGCGTCTTCGTAACCTGACGTTGGCTTATAGCCTTCCTTCAGCACTTACTCAGAAAGCATTTATCAGCAATGCAAGAGTGTTCCTACAAGGCCAAAACTTGTTTACTGTAACAAACTACACGGGCTTTGACCCAGAGGATGATAACAACATCCAAATGGCGCAGTACCCAATGCCTCGCACATACACTGTAGGTGTTGATGTTACATTCTAAGTAAGAAGTTGAGTTTTTTAAAAGTATTAAAATGAAAATCTATAAGAATTTAAGATATGTAGCATTGTCGTTGGGGTTGTTCATGGCAACAACCTCATGCGACGATATGCTGGATGTAACGCCACAGGACCAACTGGTTGCTGACGTCGCGCTTACAACTTTAAGTGACTTCCAGTTAGCACTGAACGGTATCTATTCAGGTATGACGTCTGGAAGCTATTATGGTACATCATGGGAAGTAGATATTGCTTACTTAGGAGACAATGCCCGTCGTTCGTTGGATAACCGTGGTCAAGGTGCAGAGCTGCACAACTACACGTTTGCATCCACTAACAACGAAGCTTCTGCTATCTGGACAACCATTTACAGAGTGATCGACAGAGCGAACATCGTTATCAACAGAGTCGATGCAGTAGAAGGTGATCAAGCCGTTAAAAACCAGATAAAAGGCGAAGCACTTGTAGCACGAGCCCTTGCCTACCATGACTTGGTAAGACTGTATGCCGATCGTTACGATGCGACTGCAGATGCTAGCCACTTTGGTGTGCCGATTTTGCTAGAGTCTAAAATCAGTGAGCCTGGCCGTAACTCTGTAAAAGAGGTTTATGACCAAATCAATGCGGACTTAGTAGATGCAAAAGGTCTAATGAGTAACGACGCTGTGGGTCCTAACCGATTCACTGACGCTGCCGCTGCAGCTATTCAGGCTCGAGTAGCATTGTACCAGAAGCAGTATCAGAAAGCAATTGATTTTGCTACTGAGGCTATCAACGCTAAGGGTCTTGCTAACAGAACTAACTTTGCAGCCATGTGGAAGCAAAGACCAGGTATGGGCGAGTCTTACTTCACGCTTGCCATGAATGCCACTAATCCACGTGTAGGAGAGCTTTTCTATGAAATTAACTCTAACACAGCTTTCATGAACCCAACGCAGAGCCTCCTGAATACATTTGGTCAGGATGATGCCGAAACAGAGGGTGAAGATGAAAGAACGGATGACGTGAGATTCTCATCTTACTTTACCTACACTCCTGGCCGTGCGGCTGGTGAGTACACTATCACGAAATACTCTGACGTAGATGCGCAAATTAAAGGTTTGAGCAATATCCATGTAATCCGTGCTGGAGAGATGTATGCAACAAGAGCTGAAGCTTTTGCTGCATTGGGGAATGATCCGCAAGCGTTAGCTGATCTTAACGCACTAAGAAGCGCTAGAATAGCCGGATACGAAGATGTAACCCTAACTGGTCAGGAGCTTAAGGATGCGATTGCAGAAGAAAGAAGAAAAGAGCTTGCATATGAAGGGCATCGTTTCTTTGACCTGAAGCGTCTCAACTTAGCTTTGGAAAGAGGTGAAGACTGCTCGGTAGCTCCAGCATCTAACTGCACGATTCCTGCTGGAAACTTCCGCTTTACTTTCCCAATTCCGCAGGATGAGATCTTCGCAAACCCAACGATAGGCGCCCAGCAGAACACGGGTTATTTACAATAGTTTAATCAGAGGAAATAATGAAGAAAATAAATAGACTAATTGCTTCTATATTTGCTATAGGCGCAATGTTTACAATGACTTCCTGCGAGCAGGAGGAGTTTACCTACAAGGGGGATAATTTTATTCACTATCAGAAAGAGTCCTATCAGGTAAATGAGAATGCAACTGCTATAGTTAATATCCCGGTATTCTTGGCAACTACTTCTCATCCTGGCACTACAACAGCGCAGGTGAATCTTAGTGGAGATGCAGTAGAAGGAGAACACTACAATGTAATTGGTGGTAACACACTGTCTTTTGCAGAAGGAGTATATTCTGATACCATCAAGATTCAGCTTATTGACAATGACGTAGTTGATGGTAACAAAGTTATCAATCTGGCGATCGGTAGTAATTCAGCGAACTATACAATTGGTTACCCTGGAACCGAAAGCAAGTCTGGCTCAACGGTTGTTACGATCATTGACAATGACTGTCCGTTTGTAGCGTCTAATTTTGTAGGAACGTTCAATGCATCTTACAATAACTTGGCTGGTACGGATCCTTATTCAGCGAAGTCTGATATCACACAAGACCCGGAAGACCCAACTGTATTCCTAGTGACTAATTTCTGGGGTGAAGGTAAAACGGTACGTGTGACATTGGATGAAGAAACTCTAACTGGAGTAATTCCTCTTCAAAACTTTGAAACGGGTAACTTCTATGGTTACGGCCCGGCAGTAATCGAGTCACTTGCAACTACAGTAGCTCCTCTAGGAACTATTATACCATGCGAGAACAAGTTTACTGTAACTTTCAGAGTGCGCGTTTCAGCGGGAAGCTTTGGTAACTATAGAGCTACATTCACGAAATAGCCTAAAGCTAATCTTAGCATAATAGAGAGAGGCAGGAGTTATCCTGCCTCTCTTTTTTTATGGTAATTTGGGCATTCATGTTGAGCCTTCTAAAAATTACTAGAAGGATAAACCAGCATCAATGCAGTCAAAGGAAAAAGAGAATCAGCTTAACAAAAGAAGCCGCTCTGGAAACAGGGCGGCTTCTTTGTTTTGAGAATATTTTCCGGATGCATAGTCAATGAGCCATAAATCCTTTATTTTTAGTATCAAATCATAGAATGCAGTAATGAAAAAGATATATGCATACCCACTTTTGGGCTTGAGTTGTTTCGTTTCTGGGGCCTTTGTAGCTAAACTGGCCGATGATAAAATAACAGTGGACGTGCTACGCAATGCGCAGCAAATGATAGGACTACAGTTTACGGATGCACAGCTTGACTCTGCTACAACCAGTGTGGAAGAGTTCAGAAGCAGTTATAAGCGCATTAGGGAACAGCCTTTGCCGAATGAAGTGGCGCCAGCGCTGCAGTTCAATCCGGTACCGGTTGGGTTTACCTTTGAGCAAAAGCGAGAAAAGTTTGAGGTGGAGCGACGAAAAGGTATAAAATTGCCTGCCAATAAGGAAGAGCTGGCTTTCTACTCGGTGCCGCAGTTGGCAGAGTTGCTCCGCACCCGCCAGATCAGCTCCGAAGAATTAACCAAGTTCTTCCTAAACCGCCTGAAGGAACATGGACCAACCTTGCAGTGCGTTACCAGCCTAACAGAGGAACTTGCTTTAGAGCAGGCCAGAAAAGCTGATCAGGAAATAAAAGCAGGAAGATACAAGGGCATGCTGCATGGCATGCCTTACGGTGTAAAGGACTTGCTCGCCACCAAGCGGTACAAGACAACATGGGGATCTGTACCTTACCGAGACCAGCAGCTTAACCTCGATGCCACCGTGGTAGAGCGGCTTGAGCAGGCAGGAGCCGTATTAGTGGCAAAATTAACATTAGGCGAACTTGCCATGGGTGATGTGTGGTATGGCGGCAAAACCCGTTCTCCATGGGACATCAACAAAGGGTCTAGCGGATCGTCAGCCGGCTCGGCTGCGGCAGTTGCCGCCGGTTTACTCCCATTCGCAATTGGCACTGAGACGCTGGGCTCCATCGTGTCGCCTTCCACAGCTTGCGGCACCACAGGCCTGCGTCCAACTTTCGGGCGTGTGAGCCGACACGGTGCCATGGCCCTGAGCTGGTCCATGGACAAGATCGGACCGATTGCCCGTTCAGCTGAAGACTGTGCTATCGTATTCAATGCCATCCATGGGCCTGATGGGAAGGATCTAACTGTTGTCGATGCTCCCTTCAACTATAATAAGAATATCAATCCGAAAAAACTGCGTGTGGGCTATCTGCACAAAGACTTTGACCGGGAGTACCCATTTAAGGAGAACGACAAGGCGACGCTCGAGGCGCTACGTAAGGCAGGTATAGAACTGGTGCCGATTGAGCTTCCAAATTTACCTGCTCGTGACTTGACCATGACCATTTCTGTGGAAGGGGCTGCTGCGTTTGACGAACTCACACGGAGTGGTCGCGATAGCATGATGGTGCAGCAGCACAAGAACGCTTGGCCTAATGTTTTCAGGGCGGGACGCTTCGTGACAGCCGTGGAATACTTGCAAGCCCAGCGCGTGCGCAGTCTCATCATACAGCAAATGCACGAGAAGCTGAAAGGAATTGATGTCTACATCAGCCCATCTTATGCAGGCAGTAACCTCGTGATGACGAACCTGAGTGGGCACCCGTGTGTGGTCATGCCAAACGGATTTCAGAAAAACGGCATGCCAACCACCATCACATTTATGGGGCAGCTATACGGCGAGGCAAACGTACTGGCGCTGGCTAAGCTCTATCAGGACCTGACAAGCCATGATGAACAGCGTCCTCCCATGGCTTTGAGTACAACGAAGTAGGCCATATTTGGCATATTCAGTCATAACACTTAATTTCAAGTGCTAACATCAATCTAATCAAGACAATCTAACTTATGCTTTTTAAGAAGAGAGCCATACTGCTCATGTCATGGCTTGTACTGGCCGGTGGGGCCGTGCAGGCTCAGCAGGATGCCACTAAATTGAGTGTGGAGAAGATCATGCGCGATCCGAACTGGATTGGAACCTCGCCAAGCAATGTGTTCTGGTCTGAGGACGGCAAGAAGATCTACTTCAGCTGGAATCCGGACGCTAACCGCAATGACTCGCTTTACAGTGTTTCTGCCGAAGGCAAGAACTTAAAGAAGGTGAGCCCGCAGGAGCGTCGTTCGTTGCCAAGCCCGTATGGAGCCCGCTATAATAAAGCCAAAACCCAGAAGGTATACGAAAAGAACGGTGACGTCTATTTGCTGGACATCAAGAGTGGCAAAACGCAGCAGATCACTAATACGGTAGAGCGTGAGAGCAGCCCTTCTTTTAGCCATGACGAAAAGAAAGTGGCGTTCATAAAAGACGGCAACTTATACCTGTGGACGATTGCCAATGGACAGTTAGCGCAGCTTACTGACTTTAAAAAAGGAACTAAGCCGGCCGGTGAGGGGAAAGACCCGCAGCGTGAGTGGCTGAAAGAGCAGCAACTAGCCCTTTTGCAGATTGTGCGTGAGCGAGAGGCTGACAAAGAGGCCGCTAAGAAGCAGCAAAAGGCGGACAGCCCAAGCAGACCCAAAGAGATCTACATTGGCGACAAGTCAGTGGATAACATGGTGCTGAGTCCGGATGAACGCTATATCTCTTACCGAATGGTTACGCGCCCTAAGAACGCCAAAGTGGCCATTGTGCCAGACTTTGTGACTTCATCAGGCTATACCGAAGACATCAACACGCGAACCAAAGTAGGCGACGCACAGGCGACGTATGAGTCTTATGTGTACGACATCAGCCGCGATACTACCTATGCGCTGCAATTGAAAGACTTAGAAGGTATAAACGATCTACCGGCCTACCTGCGCGATAAAGACGCCAAAGCAAGCACAGCGAAAGAGCCGGCCACTAAACCTGTGAAGCCGGAAATGCGCGGGGTGGTGGTTTTCGGTCCGATTTGGTCTGACAATGGCAAGCATGCCGTGATGGTGGCTCGCGCAGCCGACAACAAAGACCGCTGGATTCTGAAACTGGACCCGGCAACAGGCAAACTGACCACACTCGATCGTCAGCGTGACGAGGCTTGGATCAGCGGCCCGGGTATAGGCTATGGTGCTGGCGATATCGGTTGGATGCCGGACAACGAGCATGTTTGGTTCCAGTCGGAGGAGAGTGGCTATTCTCATCTCTATACCTTGAATGTAAACAATGGCAGCAAGAAGGCTCTGACGAGCGGACAGTTTGAGATTTCAGGACCTCAGATCTCAAAAGACAAAAAGAACTGGTACTTCACGGCCAACAAGGTACATCCGGGCGAGAAGCACTTTTACAGAATGCCGTTGAAGGGCGGCGAAATGACACAGCTGACAACAGGCACTGGCGCGCATGAGGTTACGCTTTCACCTGACGAGAAGAACTTGGCCATACGCTACTCCTACAGCAATAAGCCATGGGAACTCTACGTGCAGGACAACAAAAGAGGAGCCAAGCCACGTCAGGTGACACAGTCGCTTACCGAGGAGTTTAAGTCATACGATTGGCGCGATCCGGAAGTGATCAGCTTTAAAGCAAGCGACGGCGTAGACGTGTATGCCCGCCTTTACCGTCCCGAGAAGGCTGTTGCCAATGGCCCGGCTGTGATTTTTGTGCATGGTGCCGGTTATCTGCAAAATGCGCACAAATGGTGGAGCTCTTATTTCAGAGAGTATATGTTCCACAACTTCTTGGCCGACAATGGCTACACCGTGTTGGATATTGACTACCGCGGAAGCGCAGGCTACGGCCGCGATGTGCGTACCGGCATCTACCAGTTTATGGGTGGCAAAGATCTGAGCGACCACGTGGATGGTGCCAAGCTTTTGGCTGACAAGTACAATGTGGATCCGAAGCGCATCGGTATTTACGGCGGTTCGTACGGCGGCTTCATCACGCTGATGGCCATGTTCACAGAGCCGGACGTGTTTGCCGCCGGTGCAGCGTTAAGATCAGTTACCGATTGGGCGCATTACAACCACGGCTATACATCTAACATCCTAAACGTGCCGCAGCTCGACAGCTTGGCCTATGCTAAAAGCTCTCCGATCTATTATGCCGAGGGCCTAAAAGGTGCTCTGTTAATCTGCCACGGTATGGTGGATACGAACGTGCACTTCCAAGATGTGGTGCGCCTGACTCAGCGCCTCATTGAATTGGGGAAAGACAACTGGGAACTGGCTGTATACCCTGTAGAGGACCATGGCTTTACGGAGCCTGCCAGCTGGACCGATGAGTACAAGCGTATTTACAAGCTCTTCGAAGAGAACCTGAAGAAGTAAGCTATACCTAAAAACAGAAAAGCGCACGGCAACTTATTGCCGTGCGCTTTTCTGTTTGTGCCTTACCATAGGGATAAGCGATTTTACAAGCATTAGAAGGTATAGGTAAGGGCTGCTCCATCATGCGTAAGCGTCTTGACTGGAACAAGAGAAAAGCCTGAATTATTGGTTTTCTTGTGTAGCTGCGGAACCAGTATGCCTACAGCTGCCCCTAAGGTATAGCCAATGATGTTATCGCTCAGAAAATGCTTCCAGCCTCCATTCGTAAATACCCAACCGCAGCAGGTGTGATAGCCGCAGCGACCCATACATAATGGCGGGCCGGGGAGTCGGGGTTAAAGTCATGGAAGACCTTGGCAGCAAAAAACGTAGCCGACGCAGTGGCAGCAACGTGACCGCCGAAAAAAGAGTTGGTGGCATATTTGTGCAGCCTAGCCTCCAATGGGGCATCGGTAGCATATACACTGGGTCGCTTTCGCTCCGTAAGTCCCGCTGACATGCTGAATAGTGCTCCGGTAATGGACATAGCCTGCCCATACAGCAAGAACACTTGCGGGGCCTGCTGCTTTACACCATCATCCAGAAGCAAAAACAAAGGAGCTACAAAAGAGCCATAAAACGGAAAATCACTTATCTGCTCAGCCGTTGCGTTGTAGTTGCCAGCGGCAAATCGGTCGAACCTGTTCACTTGGTTTCTGTCTACCCGTAGTAAGTCTTCTTCTGTCAGTCGCTCTTTATTTAAAAGTATGGTGCTTCCCACTACAGTCATACCTATACCTCCAGCTGTTATAGCGCCGTCTTTTACCCAGTCTGTTTTGTAAGGCGCAATAGTTTGTGCTTGGCAGATACCTGACAGGCTTAGGTAAATAAATAAGCTGAGGCTAAGTAGGAGCGCCCTCATACCTACTTCTAAAAAGTATAGCTGAGGTTAGCGCCCTGTGAGGCTGTGCCGGCAAAAGTCGGGATAAGGGTAGGGTTAAGCGTAAAGCCACTCTGGTTTGTCTTTTTGTGCAACTGCGGCACCAGTATGCCGGTCGCCGCTCCGATGGCATAGCCCAGTATGTTGTCGCTCAAAAAGTGTTTACCGGCTTTTAAACGGTAGTAGCCAACTACGGCAGGTACAGCGGCGGCACCGGCCCACACAAATGGCCGGGCGGGCGAGTCTGGGTTAAAGTCGTGAAAAACCTTTGCGAAGAAGAAGGAAGCACCGGCCGCTGCAGTGGTGTGCCCCGCATAGAAAGAGTTTCTGGCATTGGCGCGGGTCTTCTCCGACATTTCCACATCAGGGCTGTACACTAATGGCCTAGTTCTTGGGCTTAGGCCGCTTGTCATTGTAAACAATGCGCCAGTTACCGCCATGGTCTGAACATACAACCCAAACACTTGGCCAAAGTTACCTTTCACGTTCTGGTTGAAAACCAAGGTAAGAGGAAGTGCAAAGGAGCCATAGAAAGGAAAGTCGCTTATTTTTTTAGCTGTTTCAGAGTCATAGCCGGCAGAAAAACGGTCAAAACCGATTACATCATCTTTGCTTAATCTGCTAATTTGTTCCTCTGTGAGCCCATCTTTGTCCATCATCAAGGTCAGGCCATAATAGGTCAGGCCCACACCCGCTGCCGTAATTGGGGCGTCAACTTTAAAATTAGTTTTATAAGGGGATTCGCGCTGCGCCTCGGCCACTCCGGCCATAGAGATGAGACACCATATCATTAGAAAATACTGTTTCATATGTCGTTTTTGAAAAGATACAATTTTTGTAATTGAAACGATCCTATATATAAAAGGTTATAAATAGCCTAGGTGTAGCATTAATCAATAGAGATATGCTTCTGAGATCAAGTATATTAACAGCTGGAGGTTAGAATTGTTCTGAGATAGATGCAATTCCTAATAATTGTTGTAAACCAAACATCTAGCTTTCGGTATACCTTGAGGTACCTGACCCGCATAAAAGACTGTTCGTTTTTAAGTATGCCGGAATTGCCGTAGCTTTGTACCCGCTGTAGCTGTCTGCAGTCGGTTTATACTTTGTACCTAAACCCACTTATTGAAATGCCATATTTGTTCACCTCCGAGTCTGTATCAGAAGGACACCCGGACAAAGTAGCGGATCAGATCTCTGATGCCCTCCTAGATGAATTTTTGAAGCAAGACCCACAGTCTAAAGTGGCTTGCGAAACGCTGGTAACGACAGGTCTTGTTGTGTTGAGCGGCGAAGTGAAGACTGAAGCATACGTGGATGTGCAGAAGGTCGCCCGTGATGTGATAAAGCGAATCGGCTATACCAAGTCAGAATATATGTTCGATGCCGATGCGTGCGGCGTAATTTCGGCTATACACGAACAGTCCCCAGACATTAACCAAGGTGTGGAGCGTACCAAGCCAGAAGACCAAGGCGCTGGCGACCAAGGTATGATGTTCGGCTATGCCACCAACGAAACAGATAACTACATGCCGCTGGCGCTGAGCATTTCGCACCTGCTGTTGCAGGAGCTGTCTGCCATCCGCAAAGAAGGCAAGGAGATGACTTACCTGCGCCCTGATGCCAAATCGCAAGTAACCATCCGCTACAGCGACAACCACGTGCCTGAGAAGATCGACACAATCGTAATCTCAACCCAGCACGACGAGTTTGTGCTGCCTGAAACCGACAGCAACGAAGCCAAGCTGGCAGCCGAGAAGCAAATGGTACAAAGGATTAAAGATGATGTAGACAGCATCTTGATTCCGCGTGTGCTGAAGCTGTTGCCGGAGCGTATCCAGAAGCTGTTCAACAACGAGATTACCTACCACATCAACCCAACTGGCAAGTTTGTGATCGGTGGTCCGCACGGCGACACGGGTCTGACCGGCCGTAAGATCATTGTAGACACTTACGGTGGCAAGGGGGCGCACGGTGGTGGTGCCTTCTCTGGCAAAGACTCTTCTAAGGTAGACCGCTCTGCAGCCTATGCGGCGCGTCATATCGCCAAGAACCTAGTCGCTGCCGGTGTAGCCGATCAGGCGCTTGTACAGGTAGCCTATGCCATTGGTGTGGCTAAGCCGGTTGGTCTGTACGTGACAACCTATGGTTCGACGAAGGCGAAAGACGCAAGCGGTAACGCAATGAGTGACGGTGAGATCGCGGAGAAAGTGAACAAACTGTTCGACATGCGCCCTTACGCTATTGTGCAGCGCTTCGGCCTGCAGAACCCGATTTTCTCTGAAACAGCCGCTTATGGCCACATGGGCAGGACGCCGGGCACTAAGCGTGTAGAACTCTTGAAAAATGGTCAGACTACGGTAAAAGAGTTTGAAACCTTTACTTGGGAGAAGCTGGATTTTGTTGACAAGATAAAGGAAGAGTTTGGCCTGTAATTTACAGACGCTATACCCTCAATCATAAAAAAGGCCTGCTGAGCGATCAGCAGGCCTTTTGTTTTATACCTTAGACAGGTATAGCAAGTATCAAAATGGCTTAATGATGTGCCAGTTGTTTCTCCTTGAATTTTTTTAGTTGTCTGCGCATCGCGTCAACAGCTGCATCAGCGGCGGCTTCAAAGGACGGAGCATCTTCTTTGGAGAATAGAGTGGAGCCTGGCACAAATAGTTTGATCTCTACTGTTTTATTGGCTGTTCCGTCATTGTTGTTATGTTTAAGAAACACTTCCCCTTCCACGATGCGGTCGTAGAATGTTTCCAGTTTGTCTACTTTCTGCTGGATGAAATCGGTCAGCTGTGTATCAGCCTCGAAGTGGATTGAATGCATCTGTAGCTTCATAATCGTAACATTTTATGGTTAAACTTTATGCTTTTGGATGAGCTTTCTCGAAAATCGATTTTAGCTTCTCTATCGAATTGTGTGTGTATACCTGTGTAGCAGCTAGGCTAGCATGCCCCAGCAGGTCTTTAATGGCATTTAGATCTGCGCCATTGTTTAGCAGGTGGGTAGCGAAGGAGTGTCGCAGCACATGAGGGCTATTATGTTCGGAGGTGGTGACCAAGCTGATGTACTTTTTAGCGACACGATAAACGAACTTCGGATACAGGGGACGTTCTTTATTAGTAACGAGCAGCTTTTCGGAATTGTTATTGCCAAACAGGCTTTTCTTGTGCTCTACATATTGCCTGATGGAATGCACGAGCGTGTCGTTTAAAGGGATGATGCGCACCTTGTTGCCCTTGCCCAGCACACGCACTGTCTTGGCATGCAAATCCACGTCTTCGTGGCCTATACCAATGAGCTCGGCCAGTCGCATACCAGTGCCATATAGAAACTCCAGAATGAGCCTGTCACGCTGGCCTTCAAAGGTGTCTTCAAAAGTAAAACTGTCCAAAAAGCTGTTAAATGGCTCTTCGGGAACAAAAGCGGGAAGTTTTTTTGAGACTTTGGGAGCCTTGATGCGCAGCATCGGGTTGGCGCTGATGCGCTGCTGGCCCAACAGGAATTTATAGTAGGAGCGGAGGCAGGCGATTTTCCGGTTAACGGAACGGGCCTCCAGATTTTTGTGCACGAGCGTCAGGATCCAAGACCGAATGATGGAATGGTCCGCCTCAGCGGGATCGGTGATCTGGTAAGTGTCCTGCAGGTATTGCGCGAACTGGCCCAGATCGGTGTGATAAGAGGTAAGCGTGTGCGGACTATACCGCTTCTCGTATTCGAGATACTTAAAAAATAATTCCATACATTGGTATACCTGATGTGTTTCTCAGATATACTAATGTATGGAAAAATAAAATATCTTTAAAGAAAGACTAGTAATTATCGTTCGCGAAAAGCTGCTGCTTGTACTTCGCTCTTTCTTTTTGCTTTCTCTTAGAAACAGATGGTTTCTCGAAGAAAGTTCTAGATCTCAGTTCTTTAAGAACACCAGTTCTTTCGAATTTCTTCTTAAATCTCTTAAGGGCACGGTCTACAGACTCGTTATCTTTTACGTTTACAATAATCATATTTTTGGTCGCTTCTTCTGATATTTAGGGTTGCAAATTTACTTAATGTTTTACTTAAAAATCAATAGTTTGGTAAAAATAATTCCGCAAACCATTGAAAAAAAGATGCCTATAGTGGCAAAACCATCCTATAGGCACTTTTGAAATGCTTTTTAGCATCTACTTATTTTAGGATGGCTCTTGAGATAACAAGCTTTTGGATCTCGCTTGTTCCCTCACCGATCGTGCAAAGCTTGGCATCGCGGTAGTACTTCTCGGCCGGGTAGTCCTTTGTGAAGCCGTAACCACCGAAAATCTGCACACCCTCGTTCGCCACTCTCACTGATACTTCAGAAGCGTAAAGTTTCGCCATGGCAGACTCTTTGTTCACGTTCAGGCCGCGGTTCTTCATGTCAGCCGCCTGATAGGTGAGGAGAGAAGCCGCCTCGATCTCCGTGGCCATATCAGCCAGCTTGAACGAAATACCTTGGAAGCTCGAAATAGGCTTGTTGAACTGGCTGCGTTCCTGCGAGTAAGCCAATGCCGCTTCGAATGCGCCTTGTGCTATACCCAGTGAAAGGGCCGCGATCGAGATACGTCCACCATCCAGTACTTTCATCGCCTGAATGAAGCCCTCGCCCACATTGCCCAGCATCTGGTCCTTGTGTACGCGGCAGTCTTCAAAGATCAGCTCTGTGGTTTCAGAGGCGCGCATACCCAGTTTGTCTTCTTTACGACCGGCGCTGAAGCCTGGTGTGCCTTTCTCGATAATGAAAGCGGTCATACCATGGGAGTCGCCTACTTCACCAGTGCGCACAATTACTACAGCCACGTTGCCGCTCTTGCCGTGTGTGATAAAGTTCTTAGCGCCGTTGATTACCCAATGGTCACCATCCTGCACGGCTACAGTACGCATGTTGCCGGCATCAGAGCCCGTGTTAGGCTCCGTCAAACCCCACGCACCGATCCACTCGGCAGTGGCTAGTTTTGGCAAATACTGCTTCTTTTGCGCTTCGTTGCCGAATTGCAGGATATGGCCTGTGCAAAGTGAGTTGTGCGCCGCCATGGACAGACCGATGGAGCCGTCTATCTTGGAAAGCTCAGCGATAGCCGTGACATACTCCAAGTAGCCGAAGCCTGAGCCGCCGTATTCAGTCGGTACAAGCACGCCCATCAGTCCCAGTTCTCCCAGTTTTTTGAACACCTCTACCGGAAACTCTTGACTCTCGTCCCATTCCATCATTTTCGGTTTGATGTGCTTAACACCGAAGTCCCGGATCATGTCCGCGATCATGCGCTGGTTTTCTGTATAGTTAAATTCCATTTAAGTTTTTTGATTTATAGTCGCGTGTATTAAACTGACAATCGATTAAAGGGTTTACAAAGCTAACCAAATAAGCCTAATTGGCAAATTCGGGGTTTTAGTTTGATTTAGTTGATGGTTAAACTTTTTCTTTTTGCCCCATATAAACAAAGGCGAAAACACAGGAATTAATTTACCAAGTTCGTATAGAATTTGTCCGTTTTATAATAAACCTAAACGAAGACTGTTTATTTTGATAGCGGATAATAATTGCGTTATTTTGATGTTGCGTTGCCGTGTTTGGCAACGTTTGTGTTTTGTGCCGTGTACATACGGTTGAAATAGGCAAATGATAAAGTTTTTCCAGAATTTGTTTGGCAAGGAAGAGGTGCAGGTTGAGTCGCTGAGCATGCTCGGCGTGGACATGCATTCGCACATACTGCCGGGTATAGACGACGGCGCCGCCACGGTGGAGCAGTCGCTGGAACTGGTGCGCGGCATGAAGGAGATGGGCTACCGCAAACTCATCATGACGCCGCACATCATGAGCGATTTCTACCGCAACACCCCCGAGATCATACGGACACAGTTAAAGGTGCTGCAGGACGCCGTGACAGCCGAAGGCATAGAGATGGAACTGGCCTGCGCCGCCGAACACTATCTAGACGAAGCCCTGTTACAGAAGCTGGAAGACAACGAGGAACTGCTCACGTTTGGCGACAAGTACTTGCTGTTTGAGACCTCTTTCCTGAATGAGCCGCTCAACCTGCGCGAGGCTATTTTCCGGATGCAGTCGCTGGGCTACAAGCCGGTGCTGGCCCACCCCGAGCGCTATACCTATTTCTATGGCAAGTTCGACGATCTGGTGGGGCTGCGCGAACAGGGCGTGCTGTTGCAGCCAAACCTCAATTCACTTACAGGCTATTATTCGCTGGGCGCCAAGATGGTGGCCGAGAAACTTATCGACGCCGGGTTGGTTGATTTTCTGGGGTCGGACACGCACAGCTTGAAGCACATTGCCAACCTGCAAAAGGTGCTTTGCTCCAAATACCTCGTCAAGGCGCTGGAGCTCCCACTCCTCAACAGTAAGTTATAATTTCTTAATCTCACTTCCATGGCCACGGTTTTTGTGACAGGCGGCAGCGGCCTGATTGGCAGCTATCTTATACCGGCACTCGTAGCGCAGGGCCACCACGTGCGTGCGCTGTACCGTGGTCAGGTGCCTGCCATTGCAGGGGCCGATCAGGTGGAGTGGGTGGAAGGTGATATTTTGGATGTTGCCCTTTTGCGCAAAGCGCTGCAAGGGGTAGGCTATGTGTTCCATAGCGCCGGACTGGTGTCGTATGCGCCGCAGGATGCCGAGTTGCTGCAACAGGTTAACGTAGAGGGTACCGCCAACATCGTAGATGCCTGCCTCGAAGCCGAAGAATTGATCAAGTTGTGCCATGTCAGCTCTATCGCCGCCGTTGGGCGCAGCAAAGGAGTGGCAGTGCTGAACGAGAACAGCAAGTGGAGCGCCGGCGAGAAGCAGTCAGCCTATGCCGAATCGAAGCACTTTGGTGAACTGGAGGTATGGAGAGGTATAGCCGAAGGGCTGCAGGCCGTCATCGTAAACCCGTCCGTTGTGCTGGGCCCGGCTGATTGGAACCGCAGTAGCACACGCTTGTTTAAATATGTATACCAAGAGCGCGCTTTCTACACAGGAGGCAGCGCCAATTTTGTGGACGTGCGCGACGTAGTGGGGGCCATGTTGCGACTCACTTTCTCGGAAATATCCGGTGAAAGGTTTGTATTGAATGCAGGGCAGCTCACCTACAAGGAGTTCTTCGAGGAGGCCGCCCGGCGCTTTGGCAAAAAGGCGCCTTCCTTTAAAGTCTCCCCGGCGCTGGCCGAGGTGGTATGGCGACTGGAGCATGCCCGGGCTTGGCTCACGGGAGGCCGCCCGCTCATCACAAAAGACACGGCACGGGTATCAGCCAAGACACACTTGTTTGACAATCAGAAAGTTCGCAAAACAGTGGGGGTGGAGTTCAGGCCACTGGCCGAGACCATTGCTTGGAGCTGTGCGGGTTTGCTGCAAATAGCACAGAATCAGAGTGGTCCGGAAGTGGCCCGCTCGAACTAAACTATTTGCAGTTTATAAATGTAGTAAGAAGACAAAAGCTGCCTTTCGCAGATTGTGGGATATAGGAGATGAAAGAGAATTTTGACGAGCACAGCGAGGATCCTGAACTGATTATTCGGTTCGAACAGATGCTGGGAACAAATGAGACCGTTTTTTTTGACCTGACCGATTTTGAATATATCATAGACCACTATACCGCTAACTTTGACTATAAGAAGGCGTTGCTGGCCTGTGACTCTGCCATAGCACAGTATCCTTTTTCGACCGGGCTTCAAATAGACAAGGCACAGCTGCTGGCAATGTCCGGCAACTTCGATGACGCTATGGTGCTCATCGACCAAGTGGCAGAAGTGGAGCCGCAGAACCCCGACGTGCTTTTGACACGTGGCATTATTTTTACACAGCGCGGCGAGTACCGCGATGCCGTAGACCATTTCAAAAAAGCGCTGGCCTTTGCCGAGGACCGCGACGATATATACTTCAACATTGGTCTGACCTATCAGAGTTGGGGCAAGTTCAGTTCTGCCATCAAGTACTACAAGAAGTGCATTGAACTGAACGTGGAGAATGAGGCCGCCATGCAGGAGATTATCTACTGTATGGAGATCACGGGCTCTATGCGCGAGGACCTTCCTTTCTTCCAGGCTTTTATCGACAAGGACCCTTATTCGTATGTAGCGTGGTTCAACTTGGGCAACGTGTACAACAAGCTGGGTTCTTACGACAAAGCCATTGCCGCCTACGACTACGCCACCATCATTAAGCCCGACTTTATAACGGCCTACAACAACATGGCCAACGCCTATGTGTTTTTGGGAGAGTATACCAAAGCGGTGGAGGCGTTCAATGCCATGCTGGAGCACGGTTCGCCATCGGCGGAGGTATTCTGCAACATAGGTGAGTGCTATGAAAAAATGCACCAGTGGGACTTGGCCCGACGCTATTATCAGAAGTCCATCGACCTCGATCCGGATATGGACGAGGCTTGGTTCGGAATAGGGGTAGTGCTGGACGCGCAGGGCAAATGGTACGAGGCGGTTCACTTCTTTAAGAAGGCTGTGAACCTGTACGACGACAGCGTAGACTACTGGGTGGCCTTGGCTTCGGCGGAGTACCATGTGGGTCACGTGGTGTCAGCATTGGAGAGCTATGCCCGTGCCGCCGAGATCCAGCCAGAGGATAAGGACATTTACCTGAACTGGTCGATTATCCTATATGAACAGGGTAATTTTGAGGAGGCCACCGAGATTATTTTGAATGCGATTGAGCTTCAGCCGGACGAGGCAGAGCTATATTACAGGGCCTGCGCCTACATGCTTTCGGCAGGAAAATACCGCGAAGCTTACAATTATCTGGAAAATGCTTTAATTTTGGACTTCGACAAACACAGGCTGCTGTTTGAGTTCTTCCCTGAACTGGAGTCGCAGCGTGCATTATCCCGATTAATTGACCAATATCGCAAATAATGACTAACAACTATAATCTGAACAGCCTGCCAGAGCGCGAGGTGAAGCCGCGCGAGCGTGGTTTTACCATGGCCATGGACAAAGGCCTGAGCGTGCGTGAAGTAGAGGACTTCCTTGACGTGGCAAGTGATTACGTAGACATTGTAAAACTGGGCTGGGCTACCTCGTATGTGGTGCCTAACCTGCAGCGTAAGCTCGATGTTTACAGAGCGGCCGGTATACCGGTGTACTTTGGTGGTACGCTGTTCGAAGCCTTCATTGCCCGCAACCAGTTTGACGACTACCGCCGTGTGCTCGACAAGTATAACATGACTTTCGCTGAAGTATCGGACGGTTCACTGGAAATGTCGCATGATAAAAAATGCGGTTATATCCAGACACTGGCTGAGCAGGTGACAGTACTGTCAGAAGTTGGCTCTAAGGACGCTGAGAAGATTATCCCGCCTTACATGTGGATCAAGCTGATGCAGGCTGAACTGGACGCCGGTGCTTGGAAAGTGATCGGGGAGGCCCGTGAGGGTGGCAATGTAGGGTTGTTCCGCTCCACTGGTGAGGTGCGCAGCGGTCTGGTGGAGGAGATCCTGACGCAGGTTCCTTTTGAGAAGATCCTTTGGGAGGCGCCGCAGAAAGCGCAGCAGGTATGGTTTATCAAGCTGCTGGGTGCGAACGTGAACTTGGGTAACATTGCCCCTAGCGAGGTTATTCCGCTCGAAACAATCCGTCTAGGTCTGCGTGGCGACACATTTAACCACTTCCTGAACAACGGAGCGCCAATTATCGACGCCTAATACATAATAAATAAGAGAAAATTGCCCATCGGTTAATCCGACGGGCAATTTTTTTGTGCTTCGCCAAAACCAGAATTTAAAGCATGAGAAGACGATCTTTAAAAGAATACTTGCTGTTGTTTTCCAAGGGTATGGGCATGGGGGCGGCCGATGTGGTGCCGGGTGTGTCCGGGGGCACGATTGCCTTCATCACGGGTATTTACGAGGAGTTGCTGGACTCCATCCGCTCCGTGAACGGAGAGGCTGTTCGCCTGCTGTCCCGCTTCGACTTGCCGGGTTTCTGGCGACACATCAACGGTACCTTTCTGGTGGTGCTGATAACAGGTATACTGTTTTCAATTGCGTCGCTCTCTCGCCTTGTCGTATACCTGCTCGAAAACCATACCATCCTGCTGTGGGCTTTCTTCTTTGGCTTGATTGTAGCCTCAGCATTGGTGGTAGGCAAAAAGATCACCAAATGGCGGCCGATTGTAGTGCTTTCCGGCATGGTGGGCGTGGCTATTGCCTATTGGGTAACCATTGCGGTGCCGATGCAGACGCCTGAAGCCTATTGGTTTATTTTTCTTTCCGGGGCCATCGCCATCTGCGCTATGATTCTGCCGGGCCTGTCGGGTAGCTTTTTGCTGTTGCTAATGGCCAAGTATGAGTTTATGATGAATGCGCTCAAGGAACTTAAACTGGATATGATCGCCGTGTTCGGGATTGGCTGTGTGACGGGGCTGTTGGCCTTCTCGCATGTCCTTAACTGGATGCTCAAGAACTATTACAACATCACAGTAGCCATGCTCACGGGCTTTATGGTGGGCTCCTTGAACAAGGTATGGCCTTGGAAGGAAACTGTGCAAACCTATACCGACCGCCATGGTGTAGTAAAACCACTCGTGCAGGAAAATATTTCCCCGGCCGCTTTCGCACAGCTGACAGGTGAAGAGCCATACCTGCTATACGCTATCGGTCTGGCCATTTTCGGCTTCTTGCTGGTATACCTGATTGACCGCATGACTGACGACAACACGGTAGATAGGGTATAAGTATGCGTAAGTTCGGACTGATCGGTGAAAAGCTCGGGCACTCCTTCTCGAAGCGCTACTTCTCGGAGAAGTTTGAGCAGGAAGGTATAACCGATGCCGTGTACGAACTATACGAGCTGTCAAAGATTACTGAATTCCCTGCTTTACTGGCTCAGGAGCCAGAGCTAGTAGGGCTGAACGTGACGGTGCCTTATAAGGAGGCGGTTATACCTTATCTGGATGAACTCGACGAGAGCGCTGCCAAGATCGGAGCCGTAAACACGATCAAAATAGCAGATGGAAAGCTGAAAGGCTATAACACGGACTTCATCGGTTTCAGGGATACGCTGGCGGGGTTCTATCCTGTCGGGGCTGGGGGCAAGGCCTTGGTGCTCGGAACGGGCGGAGCGGCGAAGGCGGTGTGGGCCGCCTTGGATTTGCTGGGTATTGCCTATACTTCTGTATCCCGAAATCCCCGGGGAAATGGGTTAGCCTATGCCGCTATAACACCGGAAGTACTACAGTCTTACTCCTTGATTATCAACACGACACCCTTGGGGATGGCACCCCATGTGGAGGCCGCTCCGGCTATACCTTATGAGGCCCTTTCTGCCCATCATTTCCTTTACGACTTGGTTTACAATCCCGAGCAAACCTTGTTCCTGCAAAAAGGCAAGGCTGCAGGCGCTAATACCATGAACGGTTTGCCCATGCTTTATGCGCAGGCCGATGCGGCTTGGCAAATTTGGAGCAACGATTAATTGGCTATAATTATTGCGTTTATTTCATGTTATCATGAAACTTTCTGCTAGGGTGTTTGCGTAAGGTATAGAAATCCCACACACCTTTTAGCCATGATGCAGTTGACCTACCTTCGCCAGAAAGCGCATGAGATGAATGCGGAAATATACGCTTTGTACCTCTCTGCCCGTCATCCTGAGGTAAGGTGGTATGTGCCCCTGCTTTTGGCGGTGGTCATCGGCTATGCCATCTCTCCCATAGACTTTATACCTGACTTGGTGCCTGTGTTCGGCTTCATAGATGATGTGGTGCTAGTTGCGCTGGGTATACATGCGGCTTATCAGTTGGTTTCTAAAAACATACTCGGACAGGCAAGGCTTCAGGCTTATGAAGTGCTGAGCCAAGAAAACGAGTCGGCTATGAAAGCCTATCAGATCGTAGGTTACGCATGGGTACTGGCTGCTGCAGTGATGGCCATATTGGTTTACAAGCTCCTGTTCATGACAGTTATATAATTCAGTTCTCACCTTAGACAAACGCGGCAAAGGCCTTTCCATACAGGAGAGGCCTTTGCTGTTTTATAGTCAAGCTGCAAAGCGTTTCATCTATACTTTATCCCTCTCCGTCTATATTTTGTGTTTAAATATTTACAAATCGTAATGTTCAAGCACAAAATTTTACTAGTTTTACTAAGCGGGTTCTGTTTTCATGCTTGGTGGCACCCGCGGAGTAGTCGTAAAAAATATTTTTTAGGGCTTGCAACCATTGCCTGTCTATGGGAATCATAGAGATGAAGCTAACAGAAGAGGCGTTTGAAGCTTTTTACAAAACCTAAGTCAGACGAGGACAAACTCATTGAGGGATGCATTGCCGGCAAGCGGGACATGCAGCGACTCCTGTATGAGCTCTACTCTAAAAAGATGATGGCGGTTTGTTTACGCTACGCCCCGACTAGCTTTGAGGCAGAGGATATGATGCAGGAGGGGTTTGTGAAAGTGTTCGCCAATATTCAGAATTTCAAACGGGACTGTCCGCTGGAGTTTTGGGTGCGGCGCATCATGATCAACACGGCCCTGAAGCAGCTGCGGCAGAAATCGCTCATGACCGTTTCACATGAAACAGAAGAGGCGGGGAACATCGCATCCGAAGACGTTAACCTGACTGGCTACTCCATGGATGAGTTGCTGGCCATGATCCAAAGCCTCGCTCCACGTTACCGCATGGTGTTCAACCTGTACGCCATCGAGGGTTACAATCACAAAGAGATAGGAGAGATGCTGGGCATTTCCGAAGGAACATCTAAGTCACAATATTCACGCGCCCGTGCCATACTGCAAGGTATGCTCGAGCGACAGGATAAAACATATCAAGAGCATGTCATCAGCCAATAATCACAAGCGCCATACCTTGGAAGAGGAGTTCCAGCGCCGCCTATTCGACGCTGAAGCCAAGCCTGCCCCAGACCTATGGGCCCGTATAGACCACGATCTAACGGTGCAGGAAAACAGGAACTACAAAAAGCGTGTGCTGTTTTACAGACAGCTTGCAGCTGCATGCTTTGTGCTATTCGCGTTAACTGGTACGCTTCTGGCCTACTATTACAATGACAATTTAAATGAGGGCGCCCCACAACAGGGCATAGCCTCCTCCCCTGAAGCAGCGATACCTGAAAGCATAACGCCAGAAGAGGCGATGAAAGCCTATATGGAGCAGCAGGCTGCCACTAGCACAATGGCACAAGCAGCAACTGAAGAAGTAGAGGAGCCAGCTACGGCGGTAGCATCCACCAACCGTCAGAAGACTGCTAGCGGTTTAACCGAGAGTGCGGTTGTCGCTGCAGCGCAAGGCTCAGGAGACTATTATAATGCGGCCTCAGGTTATGGCCCTTACCTAAACTATGGCAGTGGTGCGGTGGCAGGAAGAAACAGAGGCTTTGTGTCAAGCGGCTTGCCTAGCACCGCTAATTTTGGAGCCGGCGAAACCGGAACTACACCAAGCAGCAGGTATACCCAGATCATCACTTGGGAAAGCGTGACCATTACGTTTGGCAATGGAAATACTGCGGGACAGCAACCGCTTCAGCAGAACCAAGCTTTCGCTGCCAAGCCAAGGTCTTTTGCCGAGATGAACGACGCCTATCAGGCAGCACGGCAGCAGCAGACTACCAAGCCTGCCGAGGTGCTGGGCGGCACACTGGCAATGGAGAAGACCCAGAAAGAAAGCGCCAACACAAAACGTGACAGCCGCTGGAGCCTGAATCTGGCTTATGCACCGAGAGTGTTTGAGCAAAATATTGGTTTGCCAGATCCGCTCTCGTCCGGTAATACTGGGAACAACACGTTCAGAATTGCAGCCGGCCCGAGCATCAACGCCTCAGAGGACTCTTATCAAAACATAACCGCAGCCCGCGAAGAATTTGAGGACAGCGCCCAGCCGGCCTTCTCGTATGCCATGGAGGTAAAGGCCGGCTTTAAGCTAAAAGAGAAATTGAAATTGCTCACAGGTATAGGCTATAGCGAGAGCACGGCCAAGTCCAAGTCTAACTTCATTGTGCGCCAGTTCTGGACAAAACCGCGCTCCAACGAAAGCTACGAGCTAAATCCCTCCACTTTCTTCCTGTCATCGCTCAACAACGGTTTCACTTCTGACTCAGTCAGTGTGGCCCGTACCAGCGAGAGCTTTGCCACGGAGTACAAATACCGCCACCTGACCGTGCCGGTAGGACTACAGTATGAGCACGACGTAGCTAAAGACTGGTTTGTTTACGCGGCAGCTGGCGTGGCGGCGAACTTCCTGCTGGAGTCTAGTGTAACGACTTCTAACCATGAAGTGCAGCCGGTTAGCTTCTCTGCTAACGATCAAGAGTCTCCGTTCCGCAATGTGCAGTTGTCTAGCAACGCCTCCGTGGGGGTGGGCAAGCGTGTGTCACCGAACTTGACACTGGCTTTGGGACCGGAAGTGCGCAACTATTTCAGCACACTGCTTGCCGACCCTGAGAAAGCTTCTGCGCCGCAGGGCAAGCCATACGCTATTGGTCTAAACATGAGCCTTAACTACCAGCTGAATAACAGCCGAAAATAATTCTTATTTTTTTCAAAGGGCTTGCAACCCTTTGCCGCTTATAGGAATCATTTAATTGTAGAGTGATTGATTTAGATAAAAGCGCTATGCAAATGATGCTATTCATGAGATCCTTGCTTCAGACGCTGGTGGCACTGGTGGCTGTCGGACGAGAGAACCTTTCAGGTTGGTATGTATTGCTGGCGCTTTTACTTCTGTCTGTGCTGCTTTCGGGTTGTACCGATGTCAACACGTTCTTTTTGGGCGTCTTTTAAACCAGCCGCCTTTCCACGCTATGAAAAAAATATTGGGGCTTGCGGCCATGGCCACTGTCCTGTTAGGGCTGGCATCCGGCTGCGCTAAATTAGACGAAGATATGCAACCGGCTATAGGAGAACACGGGCTGCGCGAAACCGTGCAGGGGAAGTGGCGCATCGAACGGGTAAACAACAAGCTTTGCCGAAGCGGTAACTGTACAACGGTCATGTATACGGGTACTGATCAAGACTATTTTGAGTTTAAGGCAGACAGCGCATTTTTGCAGCGAGCCAGTGCTCAGAGTTCCAATAGCGTCTACCGCGACAGCTTCAGAGCTGATTATTCGCAGCCAAACGCTTTTGTGCTGAGCAACTTCGGCTGGTCTGCCCGATTCAAAGTGATGCACAAAGATCAGCGGAGTCTGGTGCTGGAAAGCGCCTATACCGGCTCCGACCCAAGTGTCGTATTTACCGATACATATTATTTACATAGATAAATGGGGCTCCTAACACAGGACCAATCAGAAGCGAATGAGCAAGAAGACTACTACCACTTACAGTTCACAAGCTTGTGCCCTGATGGTAGGCGGCCCCATCGATACTTTAAAGATTAGTACTAAATAAAACTATGAAAAGCACTTTGTCCATTATCCTGCTATACCTGCTGCTAGCCTTGCTTGTGGTGAGTTGCGCTGATCAGGAGGAGGCAGTACCTTCTTACTTACAAGTGGAGGTGATAGGGGCAGACTGCGAAAACGGTTGGTACGTGCTGCGCATCCTAGACACCGATGGGGCCGGCGATCAGCGAAGCAACCAGTATGTTGGTCAGCTGCAGAGTGGCTATGTAACCACCGACAACCTGCCGGAGGAGCTGCAGGTGCCGGGCCGACTACTGCAGCTCTCGCTGGAGCGCAACGGCGATTATGGTCCGCGTTGTACGGCCATAAACATGATGTACCCACCGGTGCGGGTAAAACAGGTCTGCTCAAACGAATGAGACGACCAAAACTAAAATCTGTTTTTTTAATTTGTTAGGAATAGTTAAACAAGCAAAGACCTGCTTTCAGAGCAGGTTTTTTGTTTTTATAAACTTTTGCAACTCCTATTATAATATGAACTAAAGCTAAACTTACGGCTCGTTTTTCATGTTATAGTATATCTTTACATGTCGTAAAATCAACGAATGGATTTTCAGCTAACATCAGAATTTCAACCAACCGGCGACCAGCCGAAAGCAATAGCCCAGCTCACGAAGGGCATAGATAACGGAGAACCCGTGCAGGTGCTGCTCGGTGCCACCGGTACGGGTAAGACCTTTACCATGGCCAACGTGATCAAGAACACGGGCAAACCAACGCTAGTCCTTTGCCACAACAAGACACTGGCCGCGCAGCTGTATGGTGAGTTCAAGCAGTTCTTCCCCAACAATGCGGTGGAGTACTTCATCTCTTACTATGACTACTACCAGCCGGAAGCCTACATCGCTTCTTCGGATGTGTTCATCGAAAAGGACCTGCAAATTAACGAAGAGATTGAGAAACTGCGTTTGCACACGACATCGGCACTGCTCTCAGGCCGTCGCGATGTGATCGTGGTGGCTTCTGTGTCGTGTATTTACGGTATAGGCAATCCGGAAGAGTTTGGCAAGAACGTGGTCTATCTGGCACCGGGGCAGCGCTATAGCCGCAACAACCTGCTCTATACCTTTGTGCAGATCCTCTACAGCCGCACCGAGGCCGAGTTCACACGTGGAACATTCCGGGTGAAGGGAGATACCGTGGACATTTTCCCGGCCTATGCCGATTTTGCCTACCGTCTGTACTTTTTCGGCGATGAATTGGAGCAGATTCACCGAATCGATCCGCAATCAGGGAAGAAACTGTCTGACGAGAAAACAGTGACGCTATACCCGGCTAACCTCTTCGTGACAGGCAAAGACACGCTGCAGCAGGCTATCCATGAAATACAATACGACATGGTGGCGCAGCACGATTACTTCCTGAAAGAAGACCGTCCGGTAGAGGCGAAGCGCATAAAAGAGCGTACAGAATTTGACTTGGAGATGATCCGCGAATTGGGCTACTGTTCAGGTATAGAGAACTACTCCCGCTACTTTGACCGCCGCGCACCGGGTGCGAGACCGTTCTGTTTGCTCGACTACTTCCCCGACGACTTTATGATGGTGATCGACGAGAGCCACGTAACCGTGCCGCAGGTACGAGCCATGTGGGGCGGTGACCGCTCCCGCAAAGTGGCGTTGGTGGAGTATGGTTTCCGTCTGCCGGCTGCCATGGACAACCGTCCGCTTACCTTCAACGAGTTTGAAAGCCTTATGCACCAAGTGGTGTTTGTGAGTGCCACGCCCGGCGATTACGAGATACAGAAATCAGAAGGAGTTATTGTGGAGCAGATTATCCGTCCAACCGGACTGCTGGACCCTGAGATTGAGATACGGCCGAGCGCCAACCAAGTGGATGACCTGTTGGATGAGGTTGACGAGCGTATCAAGCGTAACGAGCGTGTGCTGGTAACGACCCTGACTAAGCGCATGTCCGAAGAGTTGACCAAGTACATGGACCGCCTCAACATCAAGGTAAAGTACCTGCACTCGGAGGTGAAAACCTTGGACCGTGTGGAAATCCTGCGCGAGTTGCGGCTAGGCGAGATTGACGTACTGGTAGGAGTAAACCTCCTGCGTGAGGGACTCGACTTACCTGAAGTGAGTCTGGTGGCCATTCTCGATGCCGACAAGGAAGGCTTTCTGCGTGACCAGCGCTCTCTGATTCAAACCATGGGGCGTGCCGCCCGTAACGAACGGGGGCGTGTGATCATGTATGCCGACCGCATTACAGGTTCTATGCAGCGAGCTATTGATGAGACCAACCGCCGCCGCGCCACGCAGATGGCCTATAACGAGGAGCATGGCATTACGCCGCGCACGATCCTCAAGACGAAGGATGAGATATTTGAGCAGACATCCGTAGCCGATTCTAAGAAGAAAGAGGTGAAGATGTATGCCGGTCCGGAAGAGGTGTCAATTGCGGCCGAGCCGGTGATCCAAATGATGAAGCGCGACGAACTCGAGAAGCTGATCAAGAAAACCGAGAAGCAGATGGAAGCCGCCGCCAAGGACCTCGACTTCCTGCAGGCCGCTAAGTACCGCGATGAGTTGGCAGAGCTTCGGCAACTGCTCAAGACCAAGCGGGACTGATAAGTTAGAAAGTTTGAGACTTAGAATTTAGAATGTATAAAAGCACACATGGCGTTTAGCTATGGGTGCTTTTTTTCTTAAGCGAGATTCTGTACTTTAACATATCCGTAGCGGCTGTAGCCATATAGTTGAAGCCTTAATTTTATACCTGAATACACTATGATCAAAAAAATAAAGCCTTTGTTGCTGCCCTTGGTGGTGGCAGGAATGTTTACAGCGTGCCAGTCTTCTACTACTGGTACAGAAGAAACAGGTGCCGAAACCGTGGCTTCGCTTACTGCCAATAGCTATGGCAAATACCTCTCGGAGTTGGCCGCTGATAACATGGAGGGTCGCAAACCTTTTACTAGCGGTGAGCAGAAAACGCTGGACTATCTGGAGCGGGAGTTCAAGGCATTGGGGCTGGAGCCGGGCAATGGCGACAGCTATTTTCAAGAGGTGCCGATGGTAGAAGTAAACACAACCGCCAGCCCAACTATGACCATTAAGGGCAAACAGCAGGAGCTGAAGCTGGAAGGGCGTACCGATTATGTGATCTGGACCCGCCGAACAGACGAGACCATCGACATAAACCCGACTGACTTGGTATTTGCTGGTTTCGGTATTGTGGCGCCGGAGTATAACTGGAACGACTATGCTGGTCTTGATGTGAAAGATAAAGTCGTACTGATTCTGGTGAACGACCCCGGTTTCTATGAGCAGGACCCGGCCGTTTTCAAAGGCAAGGCCATGACCTATTACGGCCGCTGGACTTACAAATTTGAAGAGGCAGCCCGTCAGGGAGCAAAAGGTGCGTTGATCATCCACGACACCGAGCCAGCCGGCTATGGCTTTCAGGTGGTGCAGAACAATTGGAACACCTCTAAAATGTATCTTGACAGCCGCGGTAAGGAAACCTATCGTTGCGCTATGGAAGGCTGGGTAACTACTCCGGTAGCCGAAAAGCTTTTCGCCGCCGCAGGTATGGACTACAAGTCAATGCTGGCGAAAGCCTCCAAGCCGGGCAACAAGCCTGTGCCGATGAACCTGCAGGTGAGCACTTCTATGAAAGTGAAGACCCGCTACGATAAAACTTCTAATTTCATCGCGAAGATCACCGGTAGTCAGCGACCTGATGAAACCATCATTTACACCGGCCATTGGGACCACTTAGGTATAGGCAAAGCCGACGCCTCTGGAGACAGCATCTATAACGGTGCAGTGGACAACGCCAGTGGTGTAGCCGGTATGCTGGAAATGGCCAAGGCATTTAAGAACCAGCCAACACAACCGGAGCGAACCGTCGTGTTCTTGGCCGTAACTGCCGAAGAGCAGGGCTTGTGGGGCTCTGCATACTATGCAGAGAATCCGGTGTACCCGAAAGAAAAGACCGTTGCCAACATCAACATGGACATGATGAATGCTTATGGTAAAACCAAGGATGTGGTGGTGTATGGTGTGGGGCAGTCTGAACTGGAAGACTATATCACAGCCGAGGCGGAAGCGGTAGGGCGTTACATTGCTCCTGAAGAGAATCCAGAGGCCGGCTTATACTACCGTTCCGACCACTTTAATTTCGCCAAGGTAGGTATACCTGCGCTGTTCATCGGTCCGGGCATTGATCTAGAAGAGGGTGGTAAAGAGCTCGGCAAAAAGAAGCTGGACGAATACTACGCCAACTACTACCACAAACCCGCTGATCAGGTGCATGCCGATTTCAAAATGGATGGTGCCGTAGAGGACCTCAAGCTGTTGTACAAAGTAGGAGCGCGCCTAGCTAACTCCTCCGAGTGGCCACAGTGGAAAGCCGGCTCTGAGTTTAAGGCGGTTCGGGACAAGGATATGAGTAAGTAGCTATTTGCTAGTCGCCTAATTTAGAAGCCCAAACGTAGGAGGTGCCATGTTGGCAAAAAAACCGTGGTGCTGGAGAAGGAGTTTTTAAAGAAGGCGTAACTGTCGATTCCAATATCTTCATGAAACAGGAAAGGCACTTCCCGCAAAGGAGGCGCCTTCTCTTTTTTATATCTCTGTTATACCTTAAAGCAGCAACAAGCCCTTCTCTCTTAGCTCAAACCAAACCGGCGAAGCTAAAAACTCCGTGAAGCTCATGTGCGCATCCAGTGGGTAAGTTTCTTCCAACTGCTTCAGCGTCATAGTTGGAGCTTCTTCTGAGGTCAGCAGCGTGAGTTGCTCTAGCAGCCACTGCCCGATGTTGGCGGTGGTTTTGATTTGGAAATCCTCGGCCTTTTCGTAGAAGGTCAGCACGCAGCGCTCGATGGTCTGGCCTTTCTTGGCATACATCATAAAATCGATCTCCGGCACGTTGCCCAACCAGAATACACGGGCTAGTTTGCGCTCGCTATCGGTTTTGGCAGGTTCCTGTATGGCTTTGGCGATCAGGTTGCGGTCAGTGGTAACGCGCGGCACTTTAAAATCGAACCAGAAGGAGAGTGGTTCTTCCAGTCCTACGCCGTGCATGTAGTTGTAGATGGCCTTTGCCAGCCCTTGGCCGAACAGCTCATGGTCAGTGCCCTGCGGATCGTCGTGCCACAGGTCGTTGTTGGCGAAGTCACCTTCCGGAGGCCCCACTTTCACTACACCAAACTTCTCGGGGTGCTTGCCTACCGGACTGTGCGCCGTCATACTAAAGCGGTGCCAGTAGCCAGACTGTATCACGCCGTTCAGGAACAGCTGCCGCACCACTTCCAGCGAGTCAATGGTTTCTTGCGCCGTCTGTGTCGGGAAGCCATACATGAGGTAGGCGTGCACCATAATGCCGGCCTGCGTAAAGCCATCGGTCACACGGGCTACCTGCGCGATACTCACGCCTTTCTTCATTAGGTCGAGCAAGCGATCAGAGGCTACTTCCAGTCCGCCCGACACGGCGATACAGCCCGAAGCGGCCAGCAACCGGCACAAATCAGGTGTGAAGGTCTTCTCGAAGCGGATGTTTCCCCACCACGTAATTTTCACGCCGCGTCGGATCAGCTCGATGGCCAGATCACGCAGGGCGGCGGGCGGTGCAGCCTCATCTACAAAATGGAAACCGGTCTGGCCCGTCTGGGCGATGATCTGCTCGATACGGTCGACCAGCAAAGCGGCCGGAGCTGTTTCGTAGCGGGAAATATAGTCGAGGGTGATGTCGCAGAAAGAACAGCGCTTCCAGTAGCAGCCGTGGGCCACGGTCAGTTTGTTCCAGCGGCCATCGCTCCAGAGGCGGTGCATCGGGTTGATCACATCGATTACCGATAGGTATTCTTGCAAAGGCAGGTCGCTGTAATCGGGCGTGCCTACTTCGGTATGCGGAATATCTTTGTCGAGGCAGCCGTTGACGAACTCCACTTTGCCATCCTGTAGCATAAACGTGCGCTGCAGAAAGTCCACTTGGCGCTCACCCTGCAGGCACTCCAGCAGTTTCAGCCATGGGCCTTCGCCATCATCCAGCGTCACAAAGTCGATGTATTTAAACAGGCGCGGCTCCCGCAGGCTACGCAGTTCAGTATTCGGGTAACCGCCGCCCATCAGGGTATTGATGTGCGGATACTTTTGCTTGATGTATTGTGCTAGTCGCAAGCCGCCGTACAGGTTGCCGGGGAAAGGAATAGAGAAGCCCACCACATCGGGCTGCACTTCTTGCAGTCGTTCTTCCAACAGTTCTAGTAGCATTTGATCTACTAAGTTTGGTTCTGTCTGCAAGGACTCCTCCAATGGATCGAATGAAGTAGCCGACAAAGCCAACTTCTCAGCATAGCGGCTGAAGGCAAAGTACGGGCAGATGGTTTCTTTGATCAGGTCGCCGAGGTCCTCTAGGTATAAGGTAGCCAGATAGCGGGCCCGGTCCGTGATGCCCATGCTGCCAAAAGCCCAGTCAATGTCCTCCACTTGGTCAAAGCGGGAAGCCTCGGGCAGATAGCGGCTGTAGCTGATCTGCTGGGCCAAGGTATTGTCTTTGTTCTGCAGAAAATGAATGACCGGCTCGACGGTGTTCAGGTACTCCCGCTTGAGCCGCAAGATGCGACGGCTGTTGTCCGAAAGCTCAAACCCACCTTCTTCCACCGCCTTAAAAATCCTGCCAAGCCCAGCCTTGGTAAACATGCGCAATACGAGTTCAATGCCAAAATCGGCCTGCGTAACGGTATACCCCTGACCTGCGAGAAAGCCTTTGATGTAGGCGGTGGCGGGGTAGGGGGTGTTGAGCTGCGTAAGCGGCGGCGTGATGAGCAGTATGGTTGGTTTCTTCAAGTTCCGGGAATCTTAAAATAAGAGGCGCCTCAATAGGCGTAGTCTACAAAACTACTGATTCTGTAGCGCTTTCTAACTATTTACTGTCCTGTCAACAGCGGCGGGCTAATGCAGGTTCAATTGGTAGCGCTTGGATATGAATAGGTTAGCTGTTGCAGGGATGTGGGTAATTAAATTCAGGTATTTAATTGATATTAAATTATATAAATCTATCTGAATATCTATATATTTGCACTAAAATCATCTAAAGTTGAATGCTTCAGGGCGTCAAACCGATCTGAAACTTGGCTTGTGATGGTGTAAGTGTTTCAATTGTTCCCTATAAGTGAAAGGCCCGTGGTATTGTCACGGGCTTTTCCATTTTATAAGGTATAGCCTTAACCTAGAAGCGCAGAGGATTTGTTGACAAGGTAGTTAACACCCGGTACTATGGCCAACACAGTGCCGGCTACCAGCACAAACAACACCACGAACATGCGCAGCCAGTTTATGAAAAAGTTGTCGGCAAAGCCAAAGGTATACAGTTGCAACGCAGTGGCCGTTAAAAAGCAGAGTAGAAAGATAACCAGTAGCTTGCGCTTAACCGGCGGTTTTAAAAAAGCTTTTCTCATAACAGATCAGGTGAGCCGCAAAGTTAAGGGATAGCTTTATAGCTTCAGCATCAGGCATGCCCTTTTTGTGCCTCGGCGTCTGAGCTGTCGTCCTTCGTGTGGCCCGGATTGTTTGCGCCTGTGCCCTGAGGTGGTGGGGTCTGCTTTTCGCCCGCTACTTTTCTCGCATCCGACGACATCTCCTTGGTGTTTTTCTTTGTTGGCTGTTTTTCTTGTTTCTCTTCCATAGTGTGTTTAAGTATAGTGTCTATCTTAATACGGCATATCAGTAAGGAAGAGCCTTTTTCTAACTCAAATTGTAGGCTGGTCGTACATGAAAGAGTCACCCCTCTAAAAGGGTAGACTGAATAAAGAACGTACTAAAGCGAATTATACTATGAAATCGATAAAAACAAGTGCAGTCGTGATGGGTATTCTACTAGGAGTAGGTATGGCGGCTTGCAACACCGGTACCGATCCCGGCGAAACCAATGTAGAGCGTAGCGGTATTGAGGAAACAGAAGAGATGGACCGTGCCGGCACTTACGGTGACACGACCGAAAATTACGAAGAGATCTATGAAGGTCGCGAAGGCACCGCCATCGGTGACAGTGCCTACAACCAAGAAGGCAAACGCGAAGGACGCTATGATGAAAACATCAAGCCTAATCCTAAACAGTAATTTACACAGGTATAAAACGAAAGGCCCGGCTTCTGTAGAGAAGCCGGGCCTTTCGTTTTAGTGACAGATATAAGAGGTACCCGGTTTCGACCTATCTGAAAACAAAGCCATTCGGCGCAACACCCACCTGAAAAGAATCGATAGGGGCACCGCTTTGTCCATTGTAACGCACCATCCAGCCATTGTTGGTAAAGTCAGGCGCTTTGCCGGCGTAGATCATACCTGTTGTCGGCTCTACACCCAAGCCGTAAAAACCATAAGGCGTGTAAGCGCTACCACGGTCGATAAGGGCTTGCGAGGCCAGGGTGCTTGCACTTATGCTCTGTCCGTATACTTTGTTATTGAACACATAGTAGAGTTTGTCGCGGTTGCTGTTTGTAATGAGCTTGCTAGGAGAGGGAGCCTTCTGGCTAAACGTCATTGTTTCAATTACCGCATTGCTGCCCGGATTGATTTTCGACAGAGAACCCGGTGTGCTGTTTTCCTCACTTACAGTCCAGTCGGAGTTGTAGGCTTTTACACCGCTGCTGCTCACCCACAGCACATTGTTTCGATCCAGTGCCAGCGAGTTTGGACCATCGTTCACGGCAATAGAAGCTTCTATGGCATCGGTCGCGGTGTTGATAACCGTTACCGTGTTTCCGCCTGCGTTTGCCACAAACAACTTGCCGCCGCTAACAACCAAGTGCTCCGGCTGCACGCCAACCGTGATGGTTTTCGTAACGCTGAGCGTTTTCAGGTCAACCACAGCCACACGGCCGTTTCCATAGACATAGGTAGCAGGGTCGTAGCCAAGCCATTCGGTCACGTAGCCTTTCTCCTCGTTTAATGCGGTGAAGTGGCGTGGGGCCTCAAAACCAGTGATCTCTCCTTCGGCTTTCAATGTATTGGCGTTTGCCACCACTACTTTGCCGCTGTTGTTCATCACAAGGTAAACTTGCTCGCCGTGGACAGACAAATGCTGCAGCACATCACCCAACACCATTGGGTTGTTCACTTTCTTAAAGACGTTGTTTTCTACTGAGCGGCGGTCGTGACTATAGAAACCCACAGAAGCATTTGAGAAATTCATGGCTCCTTCATTGGAAATGAGCACACCGTTTTGAGCATATTCACCTGTCGGGTTGTTAGAGGTTTTTTCGCAGCTGGTGAAAACCATTGCACTTAAAGAAAAGGCAGCCGATAACAGGAGGCTGCAGAAGAGGGTGTTTTTTTTCATGTATGGTGTTTAAGAATGTATTGTTAAGGAATAATGAAGCGTAAGCTTGCCGCAAAACTGCGGGGAGGCATGGGCATGTTTTCCATGACGTGGTAGTCGGCGTTGGTGGCATTATCGGAGCGTACCGTACCGATAAGTCTATACCTTCCGATCGTAAACCTTTTGCTCAGGGCGAGGCTCAGCAAGGTATAGGCCGGCAGGCTGGAGGTGTTGCTGTTGTTGGTATACCGGAGCCCATTGTACGTGATGTTGCCAAGGAAACTCCATGAGCGGAAGGTTACATCCGAGCCTAGCTGGGCTTTGTGCAAGGGCACGTGGGCCAGCTGCCTGTAAAGCTCCTCCGGACCTTCATAAGCTTTCACCTGCTCCGAGGCGGTATAGGTATAGCCGGCAGTAGCAGCCACGGTCCAAACTCCGAACTTTTGACTAACCTGGCTGCTCAGCTCCATGCCTTGTGAGCGCACCTTTTGCAGGTTGCGCGGCGACCAATAGCCTGATTCCATGGGCATCCACTGCACCCAGTTGTCAATGAGCATACGGTAAAGCGTGGCTTCACTCTCTACTTGCAGCGATCCGGAGGTATACACATGGCGCAGGCCGCTTTCGTAGTTCCAGCCCTGCTCCGGTTTTATATTCGGGTTGCCGCCCGGTTGCCAGAAGCGCTCGTTTAGGGTAGGCACCCGGTAGCTGCCCGATATATTGCCTTTCAGGTACAGTTGGTGCTGGTCTAGCTGCAGAGCTAGCCAGTTGGCACCTAGAGTAGGCGCCGGTGTGGGGTTGTAGCCTTTCACGAAAGCCTGTCGCACGTTAAGGCTCAGGTCCAGCCGGCGGCTTGGGTCGAAGCGAAAAAGCAGAAAAGCGGCGGCGCGGTCTTCACTTACCTCTCCGCCGTAGCCCTGCACATCAGCGGCGAAGTGCTGCAGGTTGAGGCCACCTCGCAGGCTCCAGCGCCGGGCATAGGTATAGGTTTGCTCGACTTGCAGCTGGTAGGTATTGATGTCGGTGACTGAATTATTGCTGTTATCGGTGTAACGGAGATAGTCAGAGAAATGCGCCGCTTTCAAGCTGGTTTCACCCCAGCGGCTGCTGTGCCCGAAGTCAGCCATCAGGCGCAAGTTCTTGTCGAGCTGCCGTGCATTGTTGTTGGCGGCGCCCAGCGTTGGTGTAACTTCTCTGTCGGCATAGGTATACCAGCCGTGCAGGGCAAGTCGGCTCTTGCTGGAAAGCTGCCAAGCCAAGTCCTGTGTAAAGCCATGCTGTTCCACCCGCGCGTGGTCTTGGCGGCGGACTGGCGCACCGAAGCTCCCATAGTCTGCGTAAGGAAAGTTGTTTTCTGAAACAAGGCGATGCCCGCTCAGGCCAATGGAGAACTTTCCACCTTTGTAATGGGTGCCTAGGCTTGTGAAGTACCGTCCGAAGCTGCCAACCTCCTGCTGCAATTCTGCGCCAAAGCCCGGCGCCCTGTCAAAAGCAGGGGAGTTTAAGAGGATGGCCCCTCCGATAGCACCGCTGCCGTAGGTCGCGCCCGCCGCACCATGCTGCACCGACACATCACTCAAGGCGCTTATAGGAAGGGTGGCAAAGTCGCTTAGGCCAAGTGAGGGCAGGCCAATGTTCAGCCCGTTCCAAAGCACGGCGGTGTGGGTGGCATTCGTTCCCCGAAAAGTTGGTGTGGAAATGCCGCTCGCACCATAGCTTTTTAAGAAAATAGGCGTACGGGCCTGCAAAACCTCTGCGAGTGAGCCGGAGGAGTAGGTTTTGGTGAAACTGCTGTCGAGGGTGCTCAGGCGGCTACCCGAGGAGAAGACCTCGGCCGGCTTGCCGAATACCTCCACTGTACCCAATTGGTATACCGTAGTATCCTGCTGCGCCAAAGCCGCCGGAGCCATACCTAGCAAAAGAGCTAGGCCTGAAAGAGTACGATGAAAAATAGTAGCCACGTATACGCTTGCTTAAATCCCGAAGCATGCAAACAGGTATAGGGCAGGAACAGCGCGCGCAGGTATAGCGAAGGCCGTGCAGCTTTTTACCCGAAAGCATACGACTATATCTTGTCGGACTGGCAGGTCTCCTGGCTCTCTTCAGTCAGCCGGCCTTCCCATGCAGCGGGTGCTGCGCAGTGGCTTTGGTGTTGGCTAACCCTCTTTTTCGAAGATTACAGTTGCGGGAACAGCATAGGTTTTACACCTATTTCCCTTTTAAGGCATTTACCACGGAAGCAGTAAAGGCCACCAATCTGGCGTAAAGATAATGACTAATTATGAATGAGTAATGATTAATTAGTCGTGAATAATGAATCATTAACTAATAAGTAGTGAGTAATTATTAATGATAAAGGGATGATCGATGAATGGCTGGTGTAACAGTTCACCGTATACCCTTAAATTATGCGTAGTACAGTATTCATCAATTAGGAGTGTACCCAATTAATCATTACTCATTCGTAATTAGTCATTAAAAGAAATTACTCATTAGAAAAAGTGAAACTCGAAAGATCATTTTATACCCGGCCGGATGTGGTGCAGGTGGCACAGGACCTGCTGGGTAAGCACCTGTATACCCGGCACGACGGCATGCTGACCGGAGGCATCATTGTGGAGACGGAAGCATATTCCGGCGTGGGAGACAAGGCTTGCCATGCGCACATGAACCGGCGCACCCAACGCACCGAGATTATGTACCATGAAGGTGGCGTGGCCTATGTATACTTGGTATATGGCATGTATAACCTGTTCAACATCATTACCAACGTGGAAGGCCAAGCCGATGCCGTATTGGTGCGGGCCATCGAACCAACCGAAGGTATAGAGGAGATGATGCTGCGCCGCAATATGGCCACTCCTAAGCCGAACCTAACGGCCGGGCCGGGTGTGCTGAGCATCGCGCTAGGTATAGATCGGAAGCACTATGGTACTCCCCTCACTGGGAACACAATTTGGGTAGAGGACAAAGGTATAGCCGTTCCCGCCGAAGATATAGCCATCGGCCCTCGCATAGGAATAGACTACGCAGGAGAGGACGCGCTACTACCATGGCGCTTCTGGCTGAAAGGTAACAAGTGGGTGAGCAGGAAGAAGTAGCCTGTTATATTAGTTCTTGTTGTTTTTTCTCACCTGCCAACCACCGCATCCGGTACGCATTCATAGCTGTGTCACCGAGTTTGTTGATGAGCCTGTAGTTGACAACCGCGCCAATAGGTGCCCCGATGATAGGGATGAGTTGGGCCATTTTTGCCAAGTCAATGTAATCCCGGTACTCCTGCTGGAAAGTGCGCCAGTCAAACTGGTTGATGTCCTGTGGCAGATGCTGCTTTTGCTCTTCCCAGTTCTCCAGTTGTTGGTATACCTGCCGCCGCTGCTCCTGACTGCTGAAAGCCAGCTGAAAAATGTGTAGAAGGTAAACCCGTTCCCTGTAGTCGTCGGCAGAGTAGCCATAAAGCGCCGCTATCTCAAACAGCATTTTCAGCTTGAGCCCCAGCAGTAACGGGAAATCAGCGAAACCCAGCAGAATGCCGCCTGCCCCGGTAATACCGCCTTCCGCCGCCGCGGTCTTGCGGTAGAAGTTGATGCGGGCCCGCACTTGAGACTCTGCCAATTCCAGCGAAGTGAAGGGGAGAGGCTGTCGGGAGGTAAGTTCGGAGCCGAACAGCACTGCCCGCACCATTTGCTTAATAGTAGCCGTGATCGCTTGGTGCACTTTCTCCGGTATGTAGCTGTTGAGTTTCGTCTGCAGGTTCTTGGACAGCTTGTTCACCAAGGAAGGTCTGCGGCGCATATTTCGTTGCCAGTCCTTAAGTTCATGTAAGGCTTGTGATTCGTATGAGGTCATAAGAAGCCTGAGCAGTGGTTTGATTTAGTCTTGCGCGATTTCAAATCAATATACACAATAAATAAGCCCCGGCAACAGGATGTTTACCGGGGCTTAAAGATAAAAATGCTTTAGCAGCGCTTACTGCTGTTCATTATCGGTGCGGGCCTGTGGGGTCGGGTTGTTTGATCCGGTCTTTCCCACTGCGTCGCGGTGCAGGCTATCGCCTATGTCTGACTTTCCGCTCTTATTTTTCTTATCCAGTTCTGAATGCTTCTGGTTTTTGGCTAGGTCTTTATTCTCTTTCTCGTTTTTCATAGCTTTTATTTTTTGGTTTTGGCGTTATGCCTACTCTTCTTCTGTTTTACGATACCTTGTGGCGCTGGTTTATCCTCACTCAGCAGGTACAGAAAAGCCCGTGGCATCTGCCACGGGCTTTTCTATGATCAAATTCAGCTAAACTTGACTAGGAATTATTGTTGTTGCTCTTATTACTCGAAGAAGAGTTGTCATTCTTGTGGCTCTGCTTGCCAGCACTGGCATGTCCTTGTGAGTCACCGTGCCAGCCACGTCCTTGGTTTTGGCTGCTTTTGGCCTGTGGCTGGTTGCTCTGCGAAGAGCGGTTGGTTGTAGATGAAGACGAACTGTCGTTTTTGTTACTCTGACGTCCGGCTTCAGCATGGCCCTGTGAGTCTCCGTGCCATCCGCGTCCCTGACCTTCATTGCTGCTGCGGGCCTGCGACTGCTGGCTGCTTTGGCTCATGGGGTTGTTCTGAGACTGCGACTTGCTCTGGAATTCGCCAGACTCATTACGAGGCTGATTCTGGTTTTTATTTTGATTTCTATTCTGATTCATATTATCCTGATTTTGATTCAGGTTTTCTTCATTATTGCGTTTCATAGCTTTAAAAATTTAAATGGAACATAGGCCTCCGTTCCAAACGGGGCTCTCTTTTTTACGAGCTAAGATTTTAACGGTTAGGTATTTACAACAATTGGTGTTGGAACAGATATAGCATTAAAACCCACTATTTGGAGTATGGGTATATAGTGTTATGCAAGTATAACAACAGATGCATATCACTGTATGCGAACCGATTGACAGGCTTATTTTACTTGGTATAGGCAAACTAGCAACTGGATTTTATGGGGAAGAGCGGAAAGAAAAGGGCCTGAAAAAAATAAAATAAATTTTAGTCAGCCACAGGTATAGGCTTTCTGCAGTAGACCACAATAGGCTTCTGATGCATATCCGTTGTGAAGAAAAGGTAGTCCGTGCCACCCTCTTTTATACCTGTTTTCTTACGTATGTCCGCCACCGACTCCGGGAAATTGCGCACCGTAATGTTTGCCTTACGGGAAGGGAGTCGCGCAAAAATCTCCTTTTTATTGTATCGGCCCACACCTTGGCACGCAAATGCCCGGCCCGGGAAATCAGATATAAGCTGATCGGAGGTATAGAGATGGCTGTTGGGATGCAGCTTTTGCAAGCCGTACTGACTGGCTACGCTGCGGTAGGCACCCGCCTTGAGTATGGCGGAATTTGGTTCGTACAGATATGCCTGCGGATCAGCATACGTGACTGGTGCTTGGTCTTCCTGTAACTTAGTGAAGGAGAGCGTCTGAATTTCACCGTTCGGCAATAAGTTAACTGCGTGCCGCTGGGTTTCTATACCTTCAGAAGACGGGTCAATCAGGTATAGCACCTCTTTACACTCATTGTGGAGCGCCACTGTCCATACCTGCACGACATTGTTGAGCTGCTCAAGTGCAAGGTCAATGTCGAGCATGGGGGAGGTTTTGAGCAGTACGGTAGTAGCTTTTGCCAGCAACAGGGGCAGCAGCTGTAATACGTCCGGTTCGCAGTCTTGGAGCAAGTGCACCTTCTCTGCCCGGTCGCCTCGCCTCGCCGGATCTAGGTAAATCACATCGGCCTTCCCGTTAAATGTATGTAAAAACTCCTCAGCCGTGGTGTTCTGTGTTTCTACATTGTCGGCGCCCAGCAGTTTGAAATTATAGGCGGCTACTTCCGAGAGCTCCTTATTCTGTTCTACATGAACGACCTGCTCAAACTGCTTGGCAAAGAAGAAACTGTCCACCCCGAAGCCACCGGTAAGGTCGACGAGTAGCCTGCCTGTAACCAAAGAGGCCTTAAATGCGGCGGCGGCTTCAGAGGAGCTCTGCTCCACCGATACGGCTACCGGAAAAACTGCCTCTGGATTTGACACCCAAGTAGGCAACTTATCAGCGGCCTTCTGTCGGGCCTGAATCTGTTTCACCAATTCCGCTACGTGCAGATGGGGGTAGCGTCCCGCCTGCAGCATCAGCTCAGCAGGGCTTCGGTGCAGGTGCTGTTGTATAAAATCCTTTTCTTCTGGTGTGTAGTGCTTCATGACTTCACGCAAAGGTACAAAATTAAAGCGCCTCGGGTTTTTAGATAAAAATTGAATTTGTGCAAACAATCCCCATACCTGCTGGTTCTATTCACAGCTAAAAGATATTTTTTTATTAAACAAAAAATTAGATTACTATGAAGAAATGGATGAAAATCATGTTACTGGCCGTGTTGCCAGCCATGGTGCTTACAAGCTGCGACGATGACGATGATGACGATACAACGCCAGTGGTAGAGATTGCCAACGTGATGGTTGTACACGCTTCCCCTGATGCTCCCGGTGTGGATCTGCTGATAGATGATTCCAAGGTTAACAGCGCCGCGCTGACCTTCCCGAACAACACAGGTTATTTAGAAGTGCCTGCAGGCAACCGAAATGTGAAGGTAAATGCCGCCGGAACCACCACTACTGTTATTGATGCCGATTTGGATCTAGAGCGTGATGAAAACTATTCTGTTTTTGCTGTAAACACGCTGAGTAACATTGAACCGCTGGTGCTGATGGATGATCTGACCGCCCCTGCCTCTGGAAGAGCACATGTGCGTTTCGTGCACCTCTCGCCTGATGCTCCTGCCGTGGATGTGGCCGTAACGGGTGGCCCGGTGCTGTTCAGCGACAGAGCTTTTAAAAGCGCAACCGATTTTACTCCGGTAGATGCCATGTCTTATAACCTAGAGGTGCGATTGGCGGGAACGGAGACAGTGGTGCTTACCGTGCCTAATGTGAACTTGGCGAGTGGCCGCATTTACACCATTTTTGCCAGAGGCTTCGTAGCCCCACCTGCCGATAATGAGAATGCACTTGGTGCTGAAATTATTGTAAACCGATAACTGAAGAAGAATCTACCTATTCGAGGCCTGTGCCATTGGCATGGGCTTCGATGTTTCTATACTTATCAAAATAGTTGATTTACAGGAGTATAATGCGCTACTATTGAAGATGAGAGAGAAATTTTGTAATTTTGTGCTTCCTTAAGAAAAAAGTAGAATATGATTGATACAACACTCAAGTACAAAGTAAAAGATATTTCGCTGGCCGAGTGGGGCCGCAAAGAGATCAGACTGGCTGAGGCTGAGATGCCGGGCCTGATGGCGATACGTGAAGAATATGGCCCAAGCAAGCCACTTGCCGGAGCCCGCGTTGCCGGCTGTCTGCACATGACCATCCAAACGGCCGTTCTGATTGAGACGCTGGTAGAGCTGGGTGCTGAGGTGACTTGGTCTTCCTGCAACATCTTCTCAACACAGGACCACGCTGCCGCTGCTATTGCCGCTGCCGGCATTTCGGTTTATGCTTGGAAAGGCATGACAGCTGAGGAGTTTGATTGGTGCATCGAGCAGACTTTGTTCTTCGGTGATGAAAGCAAGCCATTGAACATGATCCTAGACGATGGCGGTGACCTGACCAACATGGTGCTGGATAAGTATCCGGAGCTGGCTTCAGGCATTAAAGGTCTTTCTGAAGAGACCACTACCGGCGTACACCGTCTGTATGAGCGCATGAAGAACGGCACCCTGCCAATGCCTGCCATTAACGTAAACGACTCAGTTACGAAGTCTAAGTTCGATAACAAGTATGGCTGCAAGGAGTCTTTGGTTGATGCGATCCGTCGTGCCACTGACGTAATGATGGCCGGTAAAGTAGCTGTGGTTGCCGGTTACGGTGACGTGGGTAAGGGTTCTGCCGCTTCCCTTCGTGGTGCCGGTGCCCGTGTGATCGTTACTGAAATCGACCCGATCTGCGCGCTGCAAGCTGCTATGGACGGTTTTGCGGTTAAGCGAATGGTGGATGCCGTGAAAGAGGCGGACATTATAGTTACAGCTACTGGTAACAAGGATATCATTCAGGAACAGCACTTCCGCAGCCTGAAAGACAAAGCGATCGTTTGTAACATCGGTCACTTCGACAACGAGATCGACATGGCTTGGTTGAACGGCGCTTATGGCAATACCAAAGACACTATTAAACCGCAGGTTGACCTGTACAACATCGACGGGAAAGACATTATCGTGCTGGCTGAAGGTCGTCTGGTAAACCTAGGCTGCGCGACTGGTCACCCATCGTTTGTAATGTCTAACTCTTTCTCTAACCAAACACTGGCTCAGCTGGAGCTTTGGACTAACGCTGAGGCGTACGAGAACAAGGTATATACCTTGCCAAAGCACTTGGACGAGAAAGTGGCGCGTCTGCACCTGAGCAAGATCGGTGTGGAGCTGGACGAACTTCGTCCGGATCAGGCTGCTTACATTGGTGTGGAAGTAGAAGGCCCTTACAAGCCGGAGTACTACAGATACTAATCTAAGGTATAAGCATAAAACAGAAAAGCCGGAGCATATGCTCCGGCTTTTCTGTTTTATGCTAATTTTTAAACTTTCCCATTTTCAGCAGCTTGTACACCGAGGCTTTAGCCTGCTTGAACTTGTTGTCGAGTTTGAGGTATTTGTTGGCCTTGTCGCGGAAGTGAATGCGTCGGTGCCAGCCGAGGTGGTTGGTATAAGGCTCTTCCAATATGAAAGCGGTATAGCCCAAATCGGCATAAAAGTCGGAGATCTCACGTTCGAACTGTCCCGGGGTGTACTGCTCAAAGCTGCCCATCAGGCGGTAATCGCTCACCCGCTTCAAACTGGGGTTTAGGGTAAAGATGTCTTTCTTGACCTCCCGGTACTTTATACCCTGAAACTCCTGCACCTTTTCGGCAAAGAAATCGGCGGGGTATTCCTCGGCGCTGCGACCCCACACCGTAATCAGCTTCGGGAATTGCTCCATTAGCGCAAGCGCGTCCTCTATGAAACCTTTGCGCAGGAAATCCCAGTCGTCTTCACAGTGAAAGATATACTCGGTCGTCACTTGGCTGTATGCCTTGTCGATGCTCTTTTGCTGGCCCAGTTGCTCGGGGTTTACGATAGTATCGAATTTGTCGTAGCTGAATTTGGCCAGCACACTTTCCAAGCCCTTGCGGTCGCCGCTGTCTTCTATGATCAGGATTTTCTCAATGGGGTAAGTGTTGTACTTGAAAAAACTGCGAAGCGTGGCTTCCAGCAAATCGAAGCGGTTGCAGCTGGTAATAACGACGGTAATTCCCTTGGGCATAAATCTGTGAACAGTTGGCAAGGTGCAAAGATAGCGGGAGCGCCAAAATAATTGCCCTGACTCCGCATATATTTAGGAATCAGGGCGACACAGTGCTTTAGGTATGATTGTCAGAGTGCTGTCAGATAATATTAAATCGCGACATGAGCGCCTTTTTATAGGACTTGCCAATCGGGATGTCTCCTTTAGAGAATACAACCGCGCTTTCTTCCAGCGCCTCCACCTTGTCAAGGTTGGCGATGTAGGAGCGGTGCACGCGCACAAAATTGTTTGACGGCAGCTTGTGCTCCATGTCTTTAAGGGTAGAACTGACAAGGTACTTCTGATCCACCGTCACGATGAAAGAGTAATTGTCATAGGCCTCCACCCATAGAATTTCATTATAATGCACCTTGATGATACGGTGCTTCACTTTTACAAAGATGTAGTCGGCGTGGGGTTCGCTCTCTTTCGTTGGTTTAGTAGCAGCGGATGTCCCGTTTTCCATAGGTTTGTGCACGGAGTCGTGTTTATAAAGTGCCAGTTCTATTGCAGAACGTAAATTTTTCTCGTCGAATGGTTTCGCAAGAAACCCATCGGGCTCTGTTTTCTTAGCCCTGTCCAAGGTAGCCTTGTCGGCGTAGGCCGTCAGGTAGATAAAAGGGATGTCGAACTCTTCGCGTATGCGGGAGCCTATCTCAATGCCGTCGGCGTCTCCTTTCAGGTTCACGTCGAGTAAAACAAGGTCTGGATGTAACGTCCGAATCATCTCAAGAGTGTCCTCACCGGAATCGATGGCACACGTCTGGTACCCTAGCTCCTCCAGACAGGCAGCAAGGTCTTCCGCAATAATGATTTCGTCTTCCGAAATTAGAATTTTTGGTTTTGTCATATCATTAATTTCATACGTAAAGTTCTTGATTTATGATGCCAAAACAAAATACAATATTGAATTTGTACCATTATTATTTTTAAATTCTATTTTCCCGTTTAGTTTGCGGGCTAAAGACGTTACCAGCTGCAGTCCGAAAGACTTTTTTCGACGTGTTTCAAAATCAGTAGGAAGCCCGATTCCGTCATCCTGCACGGTAAGCGTATAGTTGTTTTCTGTAATAGGCTCTAGGCCGATACGGATGTGGCCTGTTTGGTCAGGGAAAGCATATTTTATAGAGTTGGACACCAGTTCGTTAACAATAAGACCAAGTGACAGGGCTGTGTCTGCCTCTACCATAAGGTGGGGGACATCAAGTGAGAGCTTGATCTGACGCTCGTTAATACCATAAGTGGCGCAAAGACTGTCACAAATGTCTTTGATGTAAGCATGCAGGTCGATTGAGGCTAAATCCTCGTGCTGGTAGAGCCGCTCATGCAGAATAGACATAGAGCGTACCCGCCCTCTGATGGACTGCATCACCTCAAGTGCATTCGGGTCTTGAACATGTCTCGCCTGTAGGTTAAGCATGCTCATAATGATCTGCAGGTTATTCTTCACCCGATGGTGTATTTCCTTGAGCAGGGTTTCCTTTTCGCGGTTTTTCTCCTCCAGCAGCTGTGTGCGGTAGAGTACCTTGTGCTCGAGCAGTGTGTTGAGGTTAACCAGACTCCGCTCGCGCAGCCGCACAATGCTTATGGTAGCCCCCGTGACCAGCAGCACTAACAAGACAATAAACCACTCCCGACGCCAGACAGGCGGCACAATGCTGAAAGTATAGGTAAGCGGACTCGGTGTCCAGAAACCATCGCTGTTCGAGGCCAGCAGTTGGAAGGTATACGTGCCAGGGTCAAGGCTGGCATAGGTAGCAAAAGACTGATCTGTGACGGCTGACCAGTGATCGTCGTGTCCCTTAAGCCGATAACGGTAGCGAACCCGGTCAGGTGCTGTAAGTGAAATGCCATGGAAGTCGAAGGTCAGGTGGTTCTGGTTGTGTGGCAGCCTCAGTCTGAGGGGCAAGCCAGTCGTCGAGTCAGTTCTATACCCAAGCCCCTGCCAGTCAGTGGGCTTCAAAAACAGCATGATGTCTGTTAGGATTGTGTTAGGGTATATGCGGTTGCGCCTGTCCATCTCAGGCAGGTACATGGTCAGGCCTTTGGCGGTGGCAAACCACACGGTGCCGTCTGGCGTCTGGGTAATACCCCGGTTGCTTACTTCGAGCCCCCGAAAGCCATCCTGATTGGCATAGGCGCGTATGCTTAAGCGTCCCCGGTCGTGCAGTTCATCAAGCCGAACCTTTAGCACCCCCCGGCTGGTGCCCACCCACAGGTGGTTGGTATTGTCTACGTACAGGCTTTTGATGCCTTCATTAGGCAGCCCATTGCGGGAGTTGTATACCTTAGGCGACGTCCATTCGTCATGCCATGCCAGTATGCCATAGTTAAAGCCGCCGAAATACAAGGTGCCGTTTTCATCCTCGGCAATGGTGTGAACTTCCCTAAAACCAGACTCCCTTAAACGCTCTGTGGCTTTTACAGTACCGTTCTCGTATTGGAAGACCCCTTTCTCAGTCCCCAGCCATATATGGCCGCTGGCATCGCGGTGCAATACGTATACCTGCCCTGTTGTCTGGGGTTTGTGAATAGGGCGCACCTCTTGTCTGTCTGGGTCCAGTACGGCCAGCCCTGCCGCCGTGGCTATGAGTAAATGACCATTAGCCTCGGGCATAGCTTGGTAAACATGCGGCGAAGGCAGTCCATGCGCTGTGCCATAGTGAGTAACACGCTTGGGTTCCATACGGTAAAGGCCTTGGCTTGTGCATACCCATACGTCGTCTTCGTGGCGTATCCACATGCTGTACAGGGTGGTGCCGGATGGCCAGATGTCGGTTTGCAACCAGTTAAGTATGCCGGCTTCCATGAAAGCGGCATAGCCGTCGTCGGTCCCTAGCCATACCCTGCCTTTGGTATCTTGCGCCAGTGCCGAAATAACGGGCTCTTTCACCTGCCCCATGTCAAAGTAATGTACGAACCACGGATTGCGGTACTGCATTAGCCCATGACCGGTTGTGCCTATCCAAATGTTGCCTTCACGGTCGGTGGTAATGCTGTTGGTGCGGTCGGTTCTCAGACCGCTATAGCGCGTCAGGTGCTGAAATTCTTTGCCATCATATTTTAGTACGCCCTTGTCTCGGAGACTGAACCACTGATGCCCGTAGTTGTCGGTGGTGAAGTCTGTGACATCAGGTCTTTTCATGCTCTGAGGAAATTCGAAAAGCTTTAGCTGATTGTGCTGAAAAATGGCGGCCCCCTGCGCTGTGCCTATCCAGATGGAACCGTCCGGTGACTGGCTAAGTACATTAATGCTATTATAAGGTAAGGTACTGTTGCTGGTGTTGTAGTTGCGTATACCTTTGGCGGCTATTTTGTAAACGCCCTGCGTGTCGCTGCCCGCCCAGAGCTCGTTGGTCGCTGTAAAGAGTATATCATTGAAACGGACTTGAGGTAACTCACCATGTGGCACAAATTTATCTTTAGCCAAGTAATAGACCCCGCTGTCGGTCGCCGCCCAAATTTTACCGAGATTGTCTTCTGCAATACTGTATACACCTCCCTGAGGTAGGCCGGCCTCTGCATCATATACATCGAAATTGTTTCTCGCCATGAGCATGAGTCCTTTGTCGCTAGTCCCGATCCAGATGCGGTTTCGGCTGTCCTGCAGCAGGCATTTGATGCTGTTGCTGCTCAAGCCGTCACGTTTAGTATAAGTATGAAAAGTAGAACCGTCGAAACGGCTGAGCCCTCCCAAGGTAGCTATCCAAAGCTGTCCTTTGTGGTCTTGCAGAATGTCATTCACCTGAGACTGTGGCAAGCCTTGTTCAAGCGACCAGTTACGGAAGTTGAACTGCTGTGCCTGCAGACTAAGTGCAGATGCCAACAAAAGTATAAGGGCGAGGAGGCGCATCCGGAGGCAACAGGGTATAGGTCAACGATGGAATATACTTTATTTTCAATGCAATAAAAAATAAAGTAATATTCATATTACTGTGGCGGTATAATTTTGTTGCCTATATACTATACCCGATGTTATAACCTCGTTGTAGAACAGTCCGGATTATATAGATAGCCATATATGTATCTGCCCAACTCGCTTTAGAATTAGGTGTAGGAATACGCCATGGCAAAGTTTCCTTAGTTTTTCGGTAGATGCTTGTCGATGCCGTTGGAGCAGAAAATACTTTTCTCTGAAATGGCCCTTTCCAGAATAGCATCATTGGCAGCCAGACTCTGGCGGGAGTTTTCTTGATGGTATAGATGATAGGCCACGCCACCGAAGGCAAGGTTCTGTCGCTTGGTACCGCTATTGAGCAAGCGGATGGCAAACTCGCTATCCTCTCGACCCCAACCTACAAAGTCTTCGTTGAAGCCATTCACGCGCACAATGTCCTCCATCCAGAAGCCCATGTTGCAGCTTTTAATAGATGCAATGCCAGCTTTGTCTTTGCTGAAGAGCCTAGATAAGAAAGGGGAATTAGTGGAATTTAGCCTGTTCTTTATACCTGAAGAGAGGGGAGAGATAGGAGAAGGACCGCTGTTGATCAGTTTCTGGCTGAGTTCCGGACTAAGGAGTACCCGCTTACCCTGTGTAAAGTAGCCTTTTCGGGCCGCCCGGCGGTGGCCTTTCAGAAAATCAGGGTGCAGGACCATGTCGCCGTCAATAATTACTACATACTCGCCCGTAGCCATGGCGATCGCCTTGTTGCGGCTTTCGGCGGCTCTAAATCCATTATCCTCCTGCCAGCTATGCAGCAAGGGCACCGGCGACTCTTTCGCTAAGGCCTCTACCAAAGCATGCGTATCGCCACGTGAGCCGTCGTCGGCCACAATGATTTCCCGTGGCAACTCGCTCTGCTTGAAAGCGCTTCGCAGCACAGTGCCCAAGGCCTCTTTCCAGTTGTACGTTGTTACAATTAAGCTAATACCGAGGCGCTGATTCTCTTCGTGCAGTTTCATGTATTTGTAAAAAGTGCCGTTGGCGTTGGAAAAGGAAATCGCCATACCTTCATACCCATACAGAAACCCACGCTGCAGCACATAGTTCCTGAAAAGCGAAAAAGCCCACTTAAAATAGCTTTTGGCAGGGGAGGACTTTTTTCGAAAACGCTTCTCTCTGGCAAAAAGTGTGGTGTACTGATCCATCTTGGCGATCAGCTGCGAGATGCTATCGAAAGAGAAGTGGTCCATTGTACCGCGCAACTGCTGTACCTGCAGGCCATGGGTCTGGATGTACTCATGTACGGGCAGATTGGCGAAGCGGGTCGTGTCTTTATGGTACAGCCGCAGCACATAGTCGTTGTCCCAGCCACAGGCTTTGATGTGCAGTTTGCCGTAAAAATTATGGCGGAGGAAGCTGTATACCTTGCGGGTGTCGTGCAGGTCAAGCTGCAAAATTTCGTCTGCCAAGGTCGTGGAAAGTACTTCGTCGCTGTCGACGGAGAGTACCCAAGGGTTCGTAGCGTGTTGCGCGGCAAGGTTCTTCATCGGCCCAAAGCCCAAAAAGGCGTGCTGCACAATGCGCACATTCGGAAAGCCCGCGGCAATAGCCATGGTGTTGTCTGTGGAGCCGTTATCCAGTACAATTACCTCCGGAAAGCACTGCAGCGAATGCAGGCAGGCCGCGAGGTGCTTTTGGCTGTTTTTGGTCAGGATGGTAACCGATATGGGGTGGCGCATGCGTGGGACTTACCTAAGTGGTTAGAACTGCAAAATTAAGTTTTAACATCTAAATCACTGAAAAAAAAGCTCAGGAACTGCTGAAAGTTCTGAAATTCCGTATGTTTCTAATAACGAAACGGATATGAGCGGCCGATTGACTGCCAATCCTATACCTGCCGAAGTGGATCCCATGCAACCCAAAAGCGGCAAGAAAGGTATGTAATTAAAATTTCTATATTTGCGTATAATTACGCGACCACGACTTTATAAAAGTACAAAATCAAGTCAAATGAGCGAGCAAACAGGTAAACAGTTGAGTAAAGAGGAAAAAGATGCCCGGTTCGAGGCAGAGTTGCTGCCTGTGCTGGACCCTCTGTACAATTTTGCCTACAGGCTCACCCTCGACGAAGATGACGCCAACGATCTCGTACAGGAAACATACCTGAAGGCTTATCGCTTTTTCGATTACTTCGAACAAGGAACTAATGCAAAAGCCTGGCTGTTCCGAATCCTGAAGAACTCCTTCATTAATGAGTTTCGGAAAAAGAGCAAACAGCCTGCCAAGGTTGACTACAGCGAGGTCGAAGGATATTACAACTCGGACGACGTGGAGGGAGAGGGCGGCGTGGCCACCACTACCGACATGCGCACCGAAAGCGTGCAGGACCTGATTGGCGACGAAGTGGCCAGCGCCCTGAACGCATTGCCGGTTGACTTTAGAACCGTGATCATACTTTGCGACCTCGAAGGGTTCACCTATGAGGAAATGGCTAAAATTCTGGATATACCTATCGGTACAGTGCGCTCCAGATTGCACCGCGCCCGTAACTCTTTGAAAGAGAAGTTGGAAAAATATGCGAAGAGCATGGGATATAATAGTTAGAAAAAACTAAAGAGTTTGAGTTAAGATGGAATCTAAATTTACAGAAGCAGCGCACCAGAAACTTTCTGAAGACGGGCACGAGTCGGAATGCGACAAGATTGCCCACCTGTTGGACCTCATGATCGATGGGGAAGCCTCCACGGAAGAACAATCCTATTTTAATACCCACATCGAAGAGTGCGTCCCCTGCTTCGAAAGCCATCAAAAGCAAAAACTCCTTAAAGGGCTTGTTAGCGGTCATCTAAAACGCGTAATTGTGCCGGAAAGCTTAGCTTTGTCCATTAAAGCACGAATTCAAGAAACTGTATAAGCTCCAATGCAAGGAAAGATTATCATTTTTTCGGCCCCGTCCGGTGCCGGCAAAACCACTATTGTAAAGCACCTCTTACAAGTTAACCCTCAGCTTGCCTTTTCTATTTCGGCCTGCACACGCGACAAGCGCGGCCGCACCGAGGAAAACGGAAAAGACTATTACTTCATAACACCGGAGGATTTCAAACAGAAGATCGCCAAAGACGAGTTTGTGGAGTGGGAGGAAGTATACGAAGGCGCCTTCTACGGCACTTTGAAATCTGAAATAGAGCGTATCTGGAAAAGTGGCAAGCACGTGATACTGGACGTGGATGTAAAAGGAGGATTAAGCATAAAGCATTTTTACAAAGAGAGAGCATTAGCCGTATTCGTAAAGCCGCCTTCCATAGAGGAGTTGGCCAAGCGCTTGCAGGCCCGCAACACCGATTCCGCCTCCAGCATTTCGAGCCGCGTGTTCAAAGCGGAATTTGAGATGAAATTCGAAGACCAGTTTGACAAGGTGATTGTGAACGATAACTTGGAGGAGGCCTGCAAAAAGGCCGAAAAACTGGTCAATGAGTTTTTGAGCACTGAACCAGCCATTGTATGAAAGTAGGGCTGCTGTTCGGCTCCTTTAACCCCATTCACATCGGGCACCTGATCTTGGCCAACTTTATGGCCAACAACACGGACCTCGATACGGTATGGCTGGTGGTGTCGCCTCAGAATCCCTTTAAGCCAAGCAACACACTGCTGCATGAGTTCGACCGCCTGCACATGGTCTCCTTGGCCGTGGCCGACAACCCGAGTCTGGGCGTTTCGAACATAGAGTTCAACATGCCCAAACCGAGCTATACCATCGACACACTGACATACCTGCAGGAAAAGTACCCGAGCTACGAGTTTGTGCTGATCATGGGGGAGGACAACCTGCCGCTCTTTCCGAAGTGGAAGAACTCCGAGCGGATACTGGAATACCACCGGGTATACGTATACCCACGCTCCGGCTCCGCTACCACCGAGTTGCCGTCTATGCCGAATGTGACTTTTATCAAAGCCCCAGTGCTCGACATATCGGCTACTTTTATCCGGAAGTGCATCAAAGAAGAAAAATCCATTAAGTACATGGTACCTGATGAGGTAGCCGACTACATTAAAGTGCACAAGTTATACCTATAAGGCAACCATAGGCCTTTAAACAGAGAAGCCCGCTGAATTTTCAGCGGGCTTCTCTGTTTATAAGAATTAGGTATGGCTTCTTATACCGTCATGATCTCTGCTTCTTTCTTGGCAAGCAGCTCGTCGATCTTCACGATATAACCATCCGTCAATTTCTGCACTTTGGCTTCGGCGTCGCGCACTGCATCCTCAGAAGTACCTTCTTTCTGCAGCTTACGCAGCGAATCGTTCACATCTTTGCGGATGTTGCGGACTGCAATTTTACCGTTTTCAGTCTCATTCTTTGCTTGCTTTACCAAGTCACGACGGCGCTCCTCAGTCAGCGGTGGAATGTTCAGACGAATGGAATCCGCATCGTGCTGCGGGTTCAGGTTTAGGTCGCTGTTCTTGATGGCTTTGCCAATTTCACCTACCATGTTTTTTTCCCAAGGCTTAATTATGAGCGTGCGGGCATCCGGCGTGGTGATACCGGCAACCTGAGAGATTGGGGTTGGTGCGCCATAATAATCTACGCGCAGGTCCTCCACCATTGCAGGGGAAGCTTTGCCGGCTCTGATCTTGAGCAACTCCGAATTGGTGTGCTGCACTGCTTTCTGCATAGACTCCTCGGCTTCGCTGAGGTAAAACTGAATTTCTTCCGTCATATCAATTTTAGCTTAATAAGGTTCTTCCTGTTATTCTGTACTGTTTATACTGCAAATTATTAATTTTTGTCGGATGTTCTTGTTGCCTCCGTAGCCTGTATCTTATCAACCGCCTCTTCTATAGACTCGGCCAAGTCTTCCATGCTTACCAGCGTGCCTATTTTCTCGCCCTGCACCAGTCGTTTCAGGTTGCCTGCCGTGTTCATATCGAATACGATGATTGGCAGACCGTTCTCCTTGCAAAGCGTAAAGGCAGTCATGTCCATTACGTTCAGGCCTTTCTCAAACACGTCTTTGAAAGATATGTTTGAATAGAATATCGCGTTAGGATCCTTTTCAGGGTCAGCAGAATAAATGCCATCTACGCGCGTGCCTTTCAGTACGACATCGGCCTCAATTTCGATGGCGCGAAGGCTGGCCGCTGAGTCAGTTGTGAAGTATGGGTTACCGGTGCCGGCACCGAAAATAACGACACGTCCTTTTTCAAGGTGGCGCACCGCACGACGGCGAATGTACGGCTCGCATACCTGCTGAATGTTCAGGCCAGAAAGAAGACGGGTATATACACCCAGTTTCTCGAGCGCACTCTGCAAAGCCATGCTGTTGATGACAGTAGCCAGCATACCCATGTAGTCGCCCTGCACACGGTCAAGACCCACCTGCTCAGCCTGCACACCCCTAAAGATGTTGCCACCGCCAATCACTACTGCTACCTCAACACCGAGTGCGGCCACTTCCTTAATCTCCTGCGAGTACTGCATCAGCCTGTCAGAGTCGATACCGTACTGCTGTTCTCCCATCAGCGCTTCGCCGCTTAACTTCAGCAATATTCTTTTATACTTCACGGTCGTTTTATAGTAATGTTAACGTTTATGAATGCTCGTATTACGGGAAGGCAGCGTGTGCTGCCCATCCGGCAACACAAAAAAATTAAAATAAAATCAGGATCTGATTTTTCTCGACGTTCTGCTTCACAGCTACTTTCACTTCCTTCACCACACCGTCGCCCGGCGACTTGAGGATGTTCTCCATCTTCATGGCCTCCAGAATCATGATCGGGTCGCCCTTTTTCACTTCCTGTCCCGGCTGCACTTTTATTTCGAGTATCAGACCCGGCATCGGCGCCTTCACATCGTTCACCTTTTGCGCGTTGGCATTACTCATACCCAGCTTGTCGAGCAGCAGGTCGAAGCGGTCTTTCGCGCTAACGGTCTGCTTTACGCCATTTATCTTGAAAGTAAATGTTTTAGCTTGATAATCAGCCTCTACCAGCTCAGCTGTAAAAGACTTATCGTCTTTTATGATGTGGTATCTGTTAGGGCCAAGGGGGGTAATGTCCCAGTTGAAAGGTGTTCCGTTGAGAAGAATAGCGTCTTTTTGAATATCAACCTGCCATGTCTTGTCGTTAGCGGTTTTTATTTGGAGCATCTTTATAAATCAGGTTTTGGAAGCTTAAAGATAATTGATTTATCAGAGTATTTTTAGAAATTGAGCTCAAAATTAAAACATTCCATCATGAATCATAGGTTTCTGAACATAGTTGGCCTCGCTGCCGCTATGGCTTTTACGGGCGGTTGCAGTGTGAATAAGCAAATTGGTACTGTTCCCGCAGTTGAGGCAGTAGCTGGCAAACCGGCCACAGAAGTTGCCGAACCGCCTGTGTGGGCCCCAAAGAACCATGCCTTTAACCCCTCCAAAACCCGGGTGCATGACTTGCTGCACACTAAGCTGCGCGTTAGTTTCGATTGGCAGAAACAGTACCTGCACGGTATAGCCGAGCTCACCCTCAAGCCATACTTCTACCCGCAGAACCAATTGGTGCTAGATGCTAAGGGTTTTGATATACACAGTGTGAGCCTGATGAATGGTTTCGAGGCCACGGATCTAAAGTATACCTATGATGGCATGAAGTTGACGGTAGACTTGGGGAAGACTTATACCCGCAATGACAAGTATGTTATCGAGATTGACTATACCGCTAAGCCAAACGAGCTAGAATTGGGTGGCAGCGATGCCATTACCCAAGACAAAGGCCTGTATTTTATCAATCCGACAGGGGCAGACCCGAACAAGCCGCGCCAAATCTGGACCCAAGGCGAAACGGAGGCCAATTCCGCTTGGTTCCCAACCATCGACTCACCTAACGAGCGCATGACGCAAGAGCTTTACATTACCGTAGACCAGAAGTTTACAACCCTCTCCAACGGCACCTTCACCTATTCCCGCAAAAACGCCGACGGTACCAAGACCGACTACTGGAAAATGGAGAAGCCGCATGCGCCATACCTGACTATGATGGCGATAGGGGAGTACGCCGTGGTACAAGACAAGTGGCGCGACTTGGAGGTTGATTACTATGTGGAGCCAGCCTATGAGAAAACCGCCAAGCAGATATTTGGCAACACGCCGGAGATGCTCGAGTTTTTCTCAAAAAAGCTAGGGGTGGACTACCCATGGTCAAAGTATGCGCAGGTAGTAGTGCGCGACTTTGTGTCGGGTGCGATGGAGAACACATCGGCCTCCACCTTTATGGAGGATTTGCAGCTGAACGAGCGGGAACTGCTGGACAAGAACTGGGATGGCATCATTGCGCATGAGCTGTTTCACCAGTGGTTTGGCAACTACGTCACCACAGAGTCTTGGGCCAACCTGCCGCTTAACGAGGCTTTCGCCAATTACTCCGAATACCTCTGGACAGAGCACAAGTATGGCGCCGACGAGGCCGCCTACCACCACCTAGAAGAGCTGGGCCAGTATCTGGATGAAGCCGAAACCAAAAGAGAACCGCTGATCCGCTACCGCTATGCTGACCGCGAAGACATGTTTGACAGTCACTCCTATGCAAAGGGCGGCCGCGTATTGCATATGCTCCGCAAGTATGTGGGCGACGAGGCCTTCTTTGCCTCGCTGAACCGCTACCTCACCCAGAACAAGTTTTCGGATGTGGAAGTAGCCGAGCTGCGCATGGCTTTTGAAGATACCACAGGCGAGGACCTGATGTGGTTCTTCGAACAATGGTTTATGCGCCCGGGGCATCCTGAGTTGAAAGTAAGCCATACCTACCAAAACGGTGCGGTTGCACTGCAGGTATGGCAACAGCAGGACACACTTTACCAGCCCGTGTACCGGCTTCCGCTAAAAGTGGCTATATGGGAGAATGGTAAAAAGACCGAGCATCAGATCGAGATCACGAGAGCGAACCAGACCTTTAACTTGCCGGCTGGCGCTAACCCACAACTTGTGCTTTTCGACAGCGAGCAGCAGCTGCTAGGAACCGTTGAGCATGCCAAGACACCAGCTGAGTTGGCTTTCCAGTTTCGGAATGCTGGCGTATTGAATCCAAGGCTAGAGGCACTTGAAGAATTTGGTCAGGATATTAACAATCCAGAAACAGTAAGCTTGGTGCAAGAAGCCTTGCGAGATGATTTCTGGGTAATTAGGAACGTAGCATTGGATGTCGCAGGCAAGCTAGAAGGCAAGAGGGCAGAAGTTCTGGAGAATCAAGTGAGAAGATTGGCGGAGAATGATAAAAAGGGAGATGTGCGAGCCGGTGCCATCTTATTACTATCTGAATGGGGCGATGACGAATACAGCGCACTGTATCAGCAAGCAATGAAAGATAAATCTTACAAAGTTGCTGCAGCGGGTATACTGTCCTATGCCATGACTGATGCCCAAGATGTTGCCAAGCGATTAGCAGCATTTGAAAAGGAGACGAATGAGGAAGTGGTACTAGCATTGGCATCCTACTATGCCGTGAAAGGGGGACCGACGAAGTACGATTGGTTTATGAAGCAAGCACAAAGCGCCAAGGGTACGGGCTTATATTATCTGCTGCAAAGCTTCGGAGCGTTTATGGCAGTGAATGATGAAGCCTATACTCCAGAGGCTGTCGCGATGCTGGCAGAGATGGCACAGGAGCACCGTTTATACTATGTGCGCATGGCTGCCTTTCAGGCACTTATGGTGTTGTCAGAACGCCCAGAGATAGTAGAGTTGCTGAAGGAAATCAGGACAAATGAGCAGGATAAAAGGCTGCTGGAGCTGTATAATCAAGTCTCTCTGTAAGGGGCATTGAAAAAAAAGTGAAGAATTTTTTAGAGAATATTTGACTGGAAAGAAAAAGCGCTTAATTTTGCATCTCCTTAGAACAAAGAGTTGGTCGTAAAGCTAGCTTCGAAGGGTTAAGGAAGGCTGAAAAAGTCAGTCTGGTTAAATATTTCGGGGAGATTCCAGAGCGGCCAAATGGGACGGACTGTAACTCCGTTGTAGTGATACTTCGCAGGTTCGAATCCTGCTCTCCCCACACTTAAGACCACGCTTTTTAATGGTTTGCTGCATTAGAAGCGGGAGTAGCTCAGTTGGTAGAGCGATAGCCTTCCAAGCTATAGGCCGCGAGTTCGACCCTCGTCTCCCGCTCATAAGCAATCCGCGTGCTGCTTATCAATTATGGGTTGATTTTGAAGGAATTTCATGCAGATGGATTTCCTTTTTAGTATAAACTCATTTTTAAGATAAGTGATGGAAAAAGCCGACGTAGCTCAGGGGTAGAGTACTTCCTTGGTAAGGAAGGGGTCGTGGGTTCAATTCCCATCGTTGGCTCTAAGTCCGTTACGTGTATAATTAACGCAACATACTTAAACGTTTTAACCTTAATTTAATTATCATACAATGGCTAAAGAAACATTTGACCGTTCCAAACCGCACGTAAACATCGGTACTATCGGTCACGTTGACCACGGCAAAACAACTTTGACTGCTGCCATTACTACAGTTCTGGCTAAGAAAGGTCTTGCTGCACTTCGCGACTTCTCTTCTATTGATAACGCTCCAGAAGAAAAAGAAAGAGGTATTACTATCAATACTTCTCACGTAGAATACGCAACAGAAAACCGTCACTATGCTCACGTTGACTGCCCAGGTCACGCTGACTACGTGAAGAACATGGTTACTGGTGCTGCCCAGATGGACGGCGCTATCCTAGTGGTTGCTGCGACTGACGGTCCAATGCCACAGACGCGTGAGCACATCCTTCTTGCTCGTCAGGTAGGTGTACCTCAGCTGGTAGTATTCATGAATAAAGTGGACATGGTGGACGATCCAGAGCTTCTTGAGCTTGTTGAGATGGAAATCCGTGAGCTTCTTTCTTTCTATGACTTCGACGGCGACAACATTCCAGTTATTCAGGGTTCAGCTCTTGGTGGCTTGAACGGTGATGAGAAGTGGGTTAAGACTATCGAGGAATTGATGGAAGCAGTAGATAGCTTCATTCCAATCCCAGCTCGTTTGACTGACCTTCCATTCTTGATGCCAGTAGAGGACGTGTTCTCAATCACTGGTCGTGGTACTGTAGCTACAGGCCGTATCGAGCGTGGTGTTATCAACTCTGGTGAGCAGGTTGAAATCCTAGGTATGGGTGCTGAGAACCTTAAGTCAGTAGTAACTGGTGTTGAGATGTTCCGTAAGATCCTTGACCGTGGTGAAGCTGGTGACAACGTAGGTCTGTTGCTGCGTGGTATTGAGAAAACCGATATCCGCCGTGGTATGGTTATCTGTAAGCCAGGTTCAGTGAAGCCTCACATGAAGTTCAAAGCTGAGGTTTACGTTCTTTCTAAAGAAGAAGGTGGCCGTCACACACCATTCTTCAACAAGTACCGTCCACAGTTCTACTTCAGAACGACAGACGTTACGGGTGAGATCATGCTGCCAGAAGGCGTAGAAATGGTAATGCCTGGTGATAACATCACTATCGAGGTAAACCTAATCAACGCTGTAGCAATGGAAAAAGGTCTACGTTTCGCTATCCGCGAGGGTGGTAGAACAGTAGGTGCCGGTCAGGTAACTGAAATTCTTGACTAATTAATATTAAACAAACCCGTTTCTGGAATCTTTTTTCGGGGACGGGTTTGTTTTTAATATTCTTTTAAATAAATTTGCACTCCAATTAAAATTGGTGTGCATTTTTTTACGGGTGTAGCTCAATTGGTAGAGTAGTGGTCTCCAAAACCATTGGCTGGGAGTTCGAGTCTCTCCACCCGTGCAATTTACAATCTATTAAAGCGAAGGCGATGAGCAAAGTAAAAGGCTACATAGACGAGACAGTGGAGGAAATGAAAAACAAGGTTTCATGGCCTTCATATTCTGATTTACAGAATAGTTCTGTATTGGTGTTGATTGGCTCTTTGATTTTTGCCCTTGTAGTCGGAGCGATGGATTTTGTGTTTGACTCAACCCTGTCGTGGTTTTACAACCAGTTTTAATAAAAGTCTATGGCTGAGTTAAAATGGTATGTGGTTCGTGCGGTAAGCGGCCAAGAAAAAAAGGCAAAAGCTTATCTCGAGAACGAAGTAATCAGACAGAACCTGGGTGAGTATGTACCTCAAGTTCTTATACCTGCCGAAAAGGTGTATGAGATGCGAGGCGGAAAGAAAAAGATCAGAGAACGCAACTTCTTTCCAGGTTACGTGCTAGTGCAGGCAGATCTATCACACGGTGAGGCTGAGCACATTATTATCAGCACGCCTGGTGTTATTGGTTTCCTTGGGTCCAATGAAGGAGGTCAGAACAAGAAGCCAGTTCCTCTTCGTCAGTCAGAAGTAAACAGAATTCTGGGTACTGTAGACGAAGCGGAAGAGCAAGCTGAGGTACTGGATACCCCGTTCTTGGTAGGTGAGATGGTGAAAGTGATGGACGGTCCTTTCAGCGGATTCTCGGGTACTGTGGAGGAAGTGTTTGAAGAGCGTAAGAAGCTTAACGTTATGGTGAAGATATTTGGCCGTAACACACCTGTTGAGCTGAATTACATGCAGGTAGAAAAAGAATCGTAGTAAATACATATAATGGCAAAGGAAATAAAAGGTTACCTGAAACTTCAGGTAAAGGGAGGTGCCGCGAATCCATCGCCACCGATTGGACCTGCACTTGGTTCTAAAGGTCTTAACATCATGGAGTTCTGTAAGCAGTTTAATGCTAGAACCCAAGATAAGCCGGGACAAGTGTTACCAGTGTTGATTACAATATACGCAGATAAGTCCTTCGACTTCGTTATTAAGACGCCCCCTGCTCCGGTATTGTTAATGGATGCTGCTAAAATTAAGGGAGGTTCTAAAGAGCCTAACCGTAACAAAGTAGGTTCAGTTACATGGGATCAGGTAAGAGAGATTGCAGAGCTGAAAATGCCTGACTTAAATGCTTTCAAACTGGAGTCTGCCATGAAAATGGTAGCCGGTACAGCAAGAAGCATGGGTATTACAGTGTCTGGAAACGCTCCGTGGAACGAATAATTAGAGTTAAAGGATAATGGCGAAGATTTCAAAGAACAGGAAAGCAGCTTTAGAAAAGGTTGACCTGACAAAAGAGTATTCTTTAACAGATGCGGCTTCAGTAGTAAAAGATATCACTTTTACCAAGTTTGATGCCTCTGTTGATATTGATGTACGCTTAGGCGTTGACCCTCGCAAAGCCGACCAAATGGTTCGTGGTATTGTTACCCTTCCGCATGGCACCGGTAAAGACGTTAAAGTACTAGCATTGGTTACTCCTGACAAAGAGCAGGAAGCTAAAGATGCGGGTGCTGACTTCGTAGGTCTTGATGACTATATCCAAAAAATTGAAAAAGGTTGGACTGACGTAGACGTGATCATCACGATGCCTGCAGTAATGGCTAAAGTTGGTCGTTTGGGTAGAATCTTAGGTCCTCGTAACCTGATGCCAAACCCAAAGTCGGGTACAGTTACTCAAGACGTTGCTAAAGCAGTTAAAGAAGTAAAAGCAGGTAAGATCGACTTTAAAGTTGACAAGTATGGTATTATCCATACAAGTGTTGGCAAAGTGTCTTTCTCGCCAGAGCAACTTGCCGCGAACGCTGCAGAAGTAATTGCTACACTGAACCGACTGAAGCCATCTTCAGCAAAGGGTACTTACATTAAGAGCATAACATTGTCTAGCACAATGAGCCCGGCCGTAATCGTTGACAAGAACGCAACTATCTAAGAACATGACCAGGGAAGAAAAAGAGATAATTGTTAAAGACCTGAGCGAGAAGTTAGCGAACACTAGCTATTTCTATATCACAGATGCGTCTACTATGAGTGTAGCCAGCATTAACCAGTTCAGGAGAATGGCCTTCGAAAGAGGCTTGGAGTACAAAGTTTACAAAAACACTTTCATTAAGAAAGCATTAGATACCCTAGAGGCAGACACTGCCACGCTAGAGGAAGTACTGAAAGGTTCATCTGGTATCTTGTTTTCTGCTGAGTCAGGTAATGCTCCTGGTAAGCTTCTGAAAGACTTCAGAAAGAAAGGCAATACGCTTCCATTGTTGAAGGGTGCCTATATTGATGGCGGTGTTTATGTTGGTGAGAACCAGCTTGACACATTAGCTAGCATCAAGTCTAAGAATGAGCTTATCGGCGATATCATTGGCTTACTTCAGTCTCCAGCTAAGAATGTTGTTTCTGCTCTCCAGAGCAGCGGTGGCAAACTTGCCGGCATCCTGAAAACCCTATCTGAAAAAGAATAATTTAAAAACGTAATCAATAAGTAACTTTTAATTTCAATAAAATGGCAGATTTGAAAGCATTCGCTGAGCAGTTAGTTAACTTAACTGTGAAAGAGGTTAATGAACTAGCTACAATTCTTAAGGATGAGTATGGTATCGAGCCAGCTGCTGCTGCTCCAGTTATGATGGCTGGTGGTGGTGCTGCTGACGGTGGAGCTGCTGCAGAAGAAAAAACTTCTTTTGACGTAATCCTTAAGTCAGCTGGTGCATCTAAGCTTGCAGTTGTTAAGCTTGTAAAAGAATTGACTGGTCTTGGCTTGAAAGAAGCGAAAGAACTGGTAGACGGCGCTCCTAAGCCTCTTAAAGAAGGTGTGGACAAGAACGAAGCTGAATCACTGAAGAAATCTTTGGAAGAAGCTGGTGCTGAAGTAGAGGTTAAATAATCTCACTTACCAACATACCGATAACAGGTAGACCTGGCATATTCGTCAGGTCTTTTCCTGTTTGTATATGGATTCAAATGGTGAATCCTTTTTTTGCCCGTAGCTATGTGTATAGCTATGTGCTGGAATCATATTGTAAACGTTAAAATTCCATGGCTTTGGCTAAGAATAAAACGACAGAGCGAATCAATTTTGCCTCTATAAACCCGGTTATTGACTACCCTGACTTCTTGGACGTTCAGCTACAGTCATTCCAGGACTTCTTCCAGCTGGAGACTCCAGCTGAGAATAGGGCTCAGGAAGGTTTGTTCAAGGTGTTCGCTGAGAACTTTCCGATTTCCGATTCACGAGAAAACTTTGTACTAGAGTTTATCGACTATCATATAGATCCTCCGAAGTACTCAGTGGATGAGTGCATCGACAGAGGTCTTACATATTCTGTTCCGCTTAAAGCTAAGCTTCGCCTTATCTGTAATGATGAGGATAACGAAGACTTTGAGACGATCGAACAGGAAGTTTTCTTGGGTAATATCCCATACATGACTGAGAAAGGCTCATTTGTAATAAATGGGGCTGAACGTGTTATTGTATCTCAACTTCACAGATCACCAGGCGTGTTCTTCGCACAAAGCAAGCACACGAACGGTACAAAACTGTATTCTGCCAGAATTATTCCTTTTAAAGGATCTTGGGTTGAGTTTGCAACGGACGTTAACAACGTGATGTATGCTTACATCGACCGTAAGAAGAAGTTCCCGGTAACCACGCTATTGCGTGCCATCGGTTACGGTACGGATAAGGATATCTTGGACTTGTTTGGCCTTTCAGAAGAACTGCCAGCAACTAAGACTAACCTGAAGAACGCGATCGGCCGCAGATTGGCTGCTCGTGTACTACGTACTTGGACTGAAGACTTCGTTGATGAGGATACTGGTGAGGTTGTATCAATTGACCGTAATGAGGTTCTTTTGGAGCGAGATTCAGAAATCACCCAAGAGGATATAGATGTAATAGTTGATTCCGGTACAAAGTCTATCATTCTCCACCGTGAGAATGTTAATATTGCGGACTACGCCATCATCTATAACACGCTCCAGAAAGATAACTCCAACTCTGAGAAAGAAGCGGTTGAGCAGATCTACCGTCAGCTTCGTAACACAGAAGCGCCAGACGAAGAAACTGCACGTGATATTATCCAGAAGCTATTCTTCTCTGACAAGCGTTATGATCTAGGAGAAGTTGGTCGTTACAGAATTAACAAAAAGCTGGGTCTCGATACAAACTGGGATGCGAAGGTTTTAACCAATGAGGACATCGTCCTGATCGTGAAGTACCTGATCGGTTTGATCAACTCTAAAGCTGTAGTGGATGATATTGACCACTTGAGCAACCGCCGTGTAAGAACGGTAGGTGAGCAGCTTTACGCGCAGTTCGGAGTAGGCCTTGCCCGTATGGCAAGAACCATCAAGGAGCGTATGAACGTGCGTGACAACGAAGACTTCAAGCCTGTTGACCTGATCAACGCTCGTACGCTTTCTTCTGTGATCAACTCGTTCTTCGGAACAAACCAGCTGTCTCAGTTCATGGACCAGACCAACCCGCTGGCAGAAGTGACGCACAAGCGTCGTGTATCTGCACTCGGACCAGGCGGTCTTTCAAGAGAACGAGCCGGTTTCGAGGTTCGTGACGTTCACTACACGCACTACGGTCGTCTTTGTACAATCGAAACGCCAGAAGGTCCGAACATCGGTCTGATTTCATCGCTTTGTGTGCACGCTCGCGTGAACCACATGGGCTTTATCGAAACGCCTTATCGTAAGGTGAATGAAGGTATCGTGGAGATGAACGGTACCGTTGAATACCTGACGGCTGAGGAGGAAGATACCCACCACATCGCGCAGGCTAACGCCATTATCGATGATAAGGGTAACTTTATCAATGATAGAGTAAAAGGTCGTTTTGAGGGTGACTTCCCTGTGGAAGAGCCTAACACCTATACCTATATGGACGTTGCGCCGAACCAAATCGTATCGGTAGCGGCTTCGTTGATTCCATTCTTGGAGCACGATGACGCCAACCGTGCCCTGATGGGTTCGAACATGCAACGCCAAGCCGTTCCACTGTTGAAGCCTGAGGCTCCAATCGTAGGTACCGGTTTGGAAAGAAGAGCGGCTATCGACTCAAGAGCACTGGTAATCGCTGAAGGCGACGGTTTAATTGACTTCGTAGATGCTAATAAGATTGTAGTTAAATACGATCTGACAGAGGAAGAGAAGCTGGTTGCTTTTGATGCGGAGTATGTAACATACAACCTGATCAAGTTCAGAAGAACAAACCAGGATACCTGCATTAACCTGACGCCGATCGTTTATACCGGTCAGCGTGTAACAAAAGGACAGCCGCTTTGCGAAGGTTACGCCACTAACAATGGTGAACTGGCAATCGGTCGTAACATGCAGGTGGCGTTCATGCCATGGCAAGGTTACAACTTCGAGGATGCTATTGTTATCTCTGAAAAAGTAGTAAGAGATGATATCTTCACTTCTATCCACATCGAGGAATTCGAACTTGAAGTTCGTGAGACCAAGCGTGGTGAAGAAGAACTTACTTCTGAAATTCCGAACGTTAGCGAGGAAGCCGTAAAGAACCTTGATGAGAACGGTATAATCCGTATCGGTGCCGAGGTTCGTGAAGGTGACATCTTGATAGGCAAGATCACACCGAAAGGTGAGACAGACCCGACTCCGGAAGAAAAACTTCTGCGTGCGATCTTCGGTGACAAAGCCGGTGACGTGAAGGATGCCTCGCTTAAGGCGCCGCCATCACTGAACGGTGTAGTTATTGAGACAAAACTTTTCTCTAGACCTAAGAAAGACAAAAACCTGCGTGCTAAGTCTAAGAAAGAGGTTGAAGAGTTAAAAGTTAAATACTCGAAGGATCTGAACGCTATTAAGAACGTGATGGTTGATAAACTGGTGGCTTTGCTGGAAGGCAAGACGTCTCAGGGTATTAAGCACAAGTTCGGTGATGAGATTCTGACAAAAGGCTCTAAATTCTCTAGAAAGAACATTATTGAGGCCCTATTCCCTGAGAAGAACCCATATAAGGACGAAAGTAACTATGCGGTCCCGGAAGAGGTGAACATGTTCAAGGATCTAATTCTGGAAAACTGGACTGCCGACGAGAAGACCAATAGCATGCTGGTGGAACTTGTGAAAAACTACAACAAGCGCCGTAACATTACTTCCGCACACTTCAAGCGTGAGCGTTTCACATTGGAGGTAGGAGATGAGTTGCCAGCAGGTATCGTGCAGCTAGCCAAGGTATACATCGCGAAGAAGCGTAAGCTGAAAGTGGGTGACAAGATGGCTGGTCGTCACGGTAACAAGGGTGTGGTTGCCCGTATTGTGCGTGAAGAGGATATGCCATTCTTGGAAACAGGAGAACCAATGGATATCGTGCTGAACCCACTGGGTGTACCTTCAAGGATGAACATCGGTCAAATCTATGAGACTGTACTTGGATGGGCTGGAAAGAAACTGGGTAGAACTTATGCTACTCCGATCTTCGACGGCGCCACTGAGGACCAAGTTTCAGCAGAACTGGCGGAGGCAGGACTTCCGAAGTTCGGTCGTTCATACCTGTACGATGGTCTGTCTGGCGATCGCTTTGACCAGCCTGTAACAGTAGGTATTATTTACATGCTGAAACTAGGTCACTTGGTTGACGATAAGATGCACGCCCGTTCAATCGGACCATACTCACTCATCACACAGCAGCCATTGGGCGGTAAAGCCCAGTTCGGTGGTCAGCGTTTCGGTGAGATGGAGGTATGGGCTCTTGAGGCATTCGGTGCTTCGAACGTACTGCAGGAAATACTTACAGTGAAATCTGACGACGTGATCGGCCGTGCGAAAGCCTACGAGGCAATCGTGAAAGGCGATGTGTTGCCGAAACCAAATATCCCGGAATCATTCAACGTATTGATTCACGAGTTAAGAGGTCTGGCGCTCGAGATCACCTTAGAGTAGTAAAGTATAAGCTAAGCGTACTGACAAAAGTCGGTACGCTTAGCGCACTTTATATAGAATCGCTGTAAGGCATATTCATTGTATCGACATTATTATAATAATATGGCATTTGCAAAAAACAAAAAGCTAACTCAGGACTTCTCCAAAGTAACGATCAGCTTGGCTTCCCCAGAGTCGATTCTGGAGAGATCAAATGGCGAGGTTACAAAGCCTGAGACAATCAACTATAGAACCTATAAGCCTGAAATGGGCGGTCTATTCTGCGAAAGAATATTCGGACCCGTAAAGGACTGGGAATGCCACTGCGGAAAGTATAAAAGAATCAGATATAAAGGTATCATCTGCGACCGTTGCGGTGTGGAAGTTACTGAAAAGAAAGTGCGCCGTGAGCGTATGGGCCACATTGAACTGGTAGTTCCTGTAGCACACATCTGGTACTTCAAATCTCTTCCGAATAAAATAGGTTATCTGTTAGGCTTGCCAACTAAGAAGCTTGACCAGATCATCTACTATGAAAGATATGTAGTAATCCAACCAGGTATTCTGGCAGAAGACGGTGTGAATACACTCGACTTCCTGACTGAAGATGAGTACTTGGATATGATTGACAAGCTCCCGCGTGAGAACCAGATGTTGGACAACAACGATCCAAATAAGTTCATCGCGAAAATGGGAGCTGAGTCATTGCAGATGCTATTGGAGCGTACGAACTTGGACGACCTGTCCTACGAGCTTCGTCACGCTGCCGCTCACGAGACATCGCAGCAGCGTAAAGCTGAGGCATTGAAGCGTCTTCGTGTAGTGGAAGCATTCCGTGATGCAACAACAAGAATTGAGAACAGACCAGAGTGGATGATCATCCGCATGGTGCCTGTTATTCCACCAGAGCTTCGTCCGCTAGTTCCTTTGGACGGCGGCCGTTTCGCAACCTCTGACTTGAACGACCTTTACCGCCGTGTTATTATCCGTAACAACCGTCTGAAGCGTCTGATCGAGATCAAAGCCCCTGAAGTGATTCTCCGTAATGAGAAGCGTATGCTACAGGAGGCGGTTGACTCCCTGTTCGACAACTCACGTAAAGTGAACGCTGTGCGTGCAGAAGGTAACCGTGCGCTGAAGTCGCTCTCTGACATGCTGAAAGGTAAGCAGGGACGTTTCCGTCAGAACTTGCTTGGTAAGCGTGTTGACTACTCTGGCCGTTCGGTAATTGTAGTTGGTCCTGAACTGAAGCTGCATGAGTGCGGTCTGCCAAAGAACATGGCAGCTGAGCTTTTCAAGCCGTTCATTATCCGCAAGCTGATCGAAAGAGGTATCGTAAAGACTGTAAAGTCAGCAAAGAAAATTGTGGACCGCAAGGACCCTGTTGTTTGGGATATTCTGGAAAACGTGCTGAAAGGCCATCCAGTACTCCTTAACCGTGCTCCTACGCTCCACAGATTAGGTATACAGGCATTCCAGCCAAAACTGATCGAAGGTAAGGCAATCCAGTTGCACCCATTGGTGTGTACGGCATTCAACGCCGACTTTGACGGTGACCAGATGGCGGTGCACGTTCCACTTGGACCTGCAGCTGTACTGGAAGCCTCTATGCTGATGCTTGCTTCGCACAACATCCTGAACCCTGCTAACGGTGCACCTATTGCTGTACCTTCTCAGGACATGGTACTTGGTTTATACTATGTATCAAAAGGAAAGCGTAGCACAGAAAATGAAACTATACCTGGTGAAGGCATGAGCTTCTACTCTGCGGAGGAAGTTATTATTGCGATCAACGAAGGCCGTCTTTCTAAGCAAGCTTACATTAAAGTAAGAGCTAAAGTAAAAGATGAAAAAGGTGAACTGGTAACGAAACTAATCGAGACAGTAGCCGGCCGAGTTATCTTCAACCAGTTTGTACCGGAAGAGGTTGGATACATTGATGAGCTGTTAACGAAGAAAAAACTTCAGCAGATCATCTCAAGAGTATTCAAGGAAACGGGTATGGCCCGTACCGCTCACTTCCTAGACGATATCAAAACACTAGGATTCCAGTCTGCTTATAAAGGCGGTCTCTCAATGGGTCTGGGTGATATCCAGATTCCAGCAGAGAAGGACATTCTAGTAGCTCAGGCTAAGAAAGATGTAGATGCCGTATGGCAGAACTACTCGATGGGTCTGATCACAGACAACGAGCGTTACAACCAAGTAATCGATATTTGGACTCGTATCAACAACCAGATTACTGAAACGTTGATGCGTCGTTTGGAGAATGATGATCAAGGCTTCAACTCGATCTTCATGATGATGCACTCAGGTGCTCGTGGTTCAAGAGAGCAGATTCGTCAGTTGGGTGGTATGCGTGGTCTGATGGCTAAGCCACAGAAATCATTGCAGGGCTCAGTTGGTGAGATTATCGAAAACCCGATCCTTTCTAACTTTAAGGAAGGTCTGGATGTAATCGAGTACTTCATCTCAACACACGGTGCTCGTAAAGGTCTTGCCGATACAGCCCTTAAGACTGCCGATGCTGGTTACCTGACTCGTCGTCTGGTAGACGTATCGCAGGACGTAATCGTGAACGAGGAAGATTGCGGTACGCTGAGAGGTCTGGAAGTGAGCGCACTGAAAGACAACGAGGATATCGTGGAGTCTCTATCTGAGCGTATCCTTGGTCGCGTGACAGTACATGATGTATATGACCCGATCACCAATGAGCTGATTGTAGAGTCTGGTGATGAAGTTACTGAAGAAGTAGCGCGCGCCATCGAAAACACAGCCATTGAAACAGTAGAGATTCGCTCAGTACTTACGTGCGAATCGAAGCGTGGTATCTGTGCTAAGTGCTACGGCCGTAACCTGGCAACAGGATTTATGGTGCAGAAAGGTGAGGCTGTTGGTGTAATTGCCGCACAGTCCATCGGTGAGCCAGGTACACAGCTGACACTCCGTACGTTCCACGTAGGTGGTACGGCATCTAACATTGCGGTAGATGCCATGATCAGAGCGAAGTTCGCCGGTAAGATCGAGTTCGAAGATGTTCGTACAATCGACACCATCAATAATGAGGGTGAGCCAGTGAAAGTAGTGATGGGACGTTCAGGAGAGGTGAAGATTGTAGATACAGCCACTGGAAAGCTGCTAATTAGCAACCACGTACCTTACGGCTCTTTCATAACTGTAAACGAAGGACAGGTAGTTGAAAAAGGAGACCAACTGTGTGTTTGGGATCCATATAACGCCGTTATCCTTTCTGAGTTCGATGGTGAGATCGCTTACGAATCGATCATTGAAGGTATAACATACCGTGAAGAGTCGGATGAGCAGACAGGTTACCGTGAGAAGGTAATCATCGATACAAAAGATAAGACGCAAAACCCAGCCATTATAGTGAATCCGAAGAGTGGAGAACCGAAGGGTTACAACATTCCGGTAGGAGCTCACTTAACGGTGGAGAACGGCGAGAAAATCAAAGCCGGTCAGATTCTGGTGAAGATACCACGTGCAATCGGTAAAACCCGAGACATTACAGGTGGTCTTCCACGAGTTACGGAATTGTTTGAAGCTCGTAACCCATCTAACCCGGCGGTAGTTTCTGAGATCGATGGTGTCGTGACTTATGGTAGCGTGAAGCGTGGTAACCGTGAAATCTTTATTGAGTCGAAAGACGGCGTGAAGAAGAAATACATGGTGCCGCTTTCTAAGCACATCCTTGTACAGGACAATGACTTCGTGCGTGCAGGTATGCCACTTTCAGATGGTGCGATCACACCAAATGATATCCTGAATATTCAGGGACCGGGCGCTGTACAGGAGTATCTTGTGAATGAAATTCAGGAAGTATACCGCTTGCAGGGTGTGAAAATCAATGACAAGCACATTGAGGTGGTAGTTCGCCAGATGATGCAGAAAGTGGTAATCATCGATGCAGGTGACACAAGCTTCTTGGAGCATCAAGTAGTAGACAAGATCAACTTCATGGAAGAGAATGATCGCATTATCGACATGAAAGTTGTTGAGGAAGCAGGAGATTCGTCAAACATGAAGCCTGGACAGATTGTGACAGCAAGAAGACTGCGTGATGAGAACTCCAGTCTGAAGCGCCGCGACTTAAAATTGGTGACAGTGCGAGATGCTTCTCCAGCTGTATCAAGACCAACTCTGCAAGGTATCACACAAGCATCTTTGGGTACGCAAAGCTTTATCTCTGCGGCTTCATTCCAGGAGACTACAAAGGTACTGAGCGAAGCAGCTATCAAGGGTAAGGCAGATGAACTGCTCGGTCTGAAGGAGAACGTGATCGTTGGTCACCTGATCCCAGCCGGTACAGGTCTTCGTGACTACCAAAACTTAATTGTTGGTAGCCAGGATGAGTACGATGCACTGGTTGAGTCCAAGAAGTCTGGTGTGGGAACCCGCGCTAAGCAGCAGGAACTACAAAACAATAGATAATCAGGTATGGCAGAAGAGCTGAAAAATCAGAATCAAATTAACATAGAGTTATCTGAAGAGATAGCAGAAGGGGAGTATGCCAACTTGGCAATGATTGCCCATTCAAGTGGTGAATTTGTGATTGATTTTATAAGACTGATGCCAGGTCTGCCAAAAGCAAAAGTAAAATCAAGAATCGTTATCACGCCAGAGCATGCCAAGAGATTGTTGGCGGCTCTGGCCGATAACATTCAGAAATTCGAAAGCAGCTTTGGCGAGATAAAGCCGGCAAATGAAGCTCCTTCTTTCCCAATGAACTTTGGTGGAACAATGGGGGAAGCCTAAGGTGCTAATAATTAATGGATTAAAATTTTGAATTTGCAAAGTGATTTTCCTACCTTTGCAGACCAAATTTTAGAGTGAAAAAAATCTATAATTAACAAATTATAAATGCCTACTATACAGCAATTAGTAAGAAAGGGAAGAGAGAAGTTAACTTCAAAGTCGAAGTCTCCAGCCCTAGATTCATGCCCACAACGTCGTGGTGTATGTACAAGAGTGTACACAACCACTCCTAAGAAGCCAAACTCAGCTATGCGTAAGGTAGCTAGAGTAAGACTTACAAATGGAAAAGAGGTTAACGCCTATATTCCAGGTGAAGGACACAACCTTCAGGAGCACTCTATTGTGCTTATCAGAGGAGGTAGAGTGAAAGACCTTCCAGGTGTTCGTTATCACATCGTACGTGGTGCGCTGGATACTGCCGGTGTAAGCGGTCGTCTACAGTCACGTTCTAAGTATGGTGCTAAGAGACCTAAGCCAGGACAGCCAGCCGCTGCAGCAGGTAAAGGTGGAAAGAAAAAATAATTGATAGAATAATATTACAATGAGAAAAGCAAAGCCTAAAAGTAGAGTTCTCCTTCCTGATCCAAAATTCAAAGAGACCTTAGTAACACGTTTCGTTAACTATCTGATGGAAGATGGTAAGAAAAGTATTGCTTATGGAATCTTCTATGATGCTGTAGAATTAGTAGAGCAAAGAACGAAAGAGAACGGCCTTGAGACTTGGAAGAAAGCATTGAACAATGTGATGCCAAGCGTAGAGGTGAAAAGCCGCCGCGTAGGTGGTGCTACTTTCCAAGTGCCGACTGAGGTTCGTCCGGACCGCAGAGTATCTCTTGGTATCAAGTGGATGATTTCTTACGCTCGCAAGAGAGGTGAGAAGACAATGAAAGACAAATTGGCTGGCGAGATTATCGCAGCTGCAAAAGGTGAAGGTGCTGCCGTGAAGAAGAAAGACGACACGCACAGAATGGCCGAGGCAAACAAAGCATTCTCACACTTTAGATTTTAATTAATGGCAAGGGACTTAAAATACACACGTAATATTGGTATTGCAGCTCACATTGACGCTGGTAAGACCACGACAACAGAGCGTATTCTTTACTATACAGGTAAATCTCACAAATTAGGTGAGGTTCACGAAGGTGGAGCTACCACTGACTGGATGGAGCAGGAGCAAGAGCGTGGTATCACTATTACTTCCGCAGCTGTAACTGTAAACTGGCCGTACAGAAATAACGACTATCATATCAACATTATAGACACGCCAGGACACGTTGACTTCACAGTAGAAGTAAACCGTTCATTGCGCGTTCTAGATGGTCTAGTTTTCCTTTTTAGTGCTGTAGATGGCGTAGAGCCTCAGTCAGAGACAAACTGGAGACTTGCAGATAACTATAAGGTAGCCCGTATCGGTTTCGTAAACAAGATGGACCGTTCTGGTGCTGACTTCTTGAATGTTTGTCGTCAAGTAAAGGAAATGCTAGGCAGCAATGCTGTGGCACTTCAATTACCAATCGGTTCTGAAGACAACTTCAAAGGTGTAGTTGACTTAGTAAACTTCAGAGGTATTGTTTGGAATGAGCAAGATAAAGGCATGACCTTTACGGAAGTTCCAATTCCAGACGATATGCTGGAAGAAGCAGAAGAATACAGAGAGAAACTTCTGGAAGCTGTTGCTGATTACGATGAGCGATTGATGGAGAAATACTTCGACGATCCTGCATCAATCACAGAAGACGAAATACTTGCCGCTCTTCGCGCTGCAACTATCGATATGGCGATCGTGCCAATGCTTTGCGGTTCATCATTCAAGAACAAAGGTGTTCAGACAATGCTTGACTATGTAATGGCGTTGCTTCCATCACCGGTAGACAAAGAGAGCATTATCGGTACAAACCCAGATACGGGTGAAGAAATAGCAAGAAAGCCATCAGAGACTGATCCATTTGCTGGTCTTGCATTTAAAATTGCGACTGACCCTTATGTAGGTCGTCTATGCTTCGTGCGTGCTTACTCAGGTGTGCTTGATTCTGGTTCTTATGTATACAACTCTCGTTCTGGCAACAAGGAGCGTATCTCAAGAATCTTCCAGATGCACGCGAACAAGCAAATCCAGATTGACAAGTTGCAAGCTGGTGATATCGCGGCAGTAGTAGGCTTCAAAGACATCAAAACAGGTGATACACTTTGCGACCAAGGTGCCAAAATCGTTCTGGAGTCAATGGAGTTCCCTGAGCCAGTAATTGGATACGCTATCGAGCCGAAAACACAAGCTGACTCTGATAAAATGGGTATGGCGATTGCCAAACTTGTTGAAGAAGATCCAACTCTTCAGGTTAACACTGATGAGGAAACCGGACAAACAATCCTTAGAGGTATGGGTGAGCTTCACTTGGAGATCATCATCGACCGTATGAAGCGTGAATTCAAGGTTGAACTGAACCAAGGTGCTCCACAGGTAGCTTATAAAGAAACAATCACCAAGTCAGTGGAGCACAGAGAGGTGTTCAAGAAGCAGTCTGGTGGTCGTGGTAAGTTTGCCGATATCGTGTTCACAATGGGACCACGTGAAGATGGCAAACAAGGTTTGGAATTCGAAAATGCTATTGTGGGTGGTGTTATTCCAAGAGAATTCATCCCAGCGATTCAAAAGGGTTTTGAAGAAGCCATGAAGAATGGTATTCTAGCAGGCTTCCCAATCGATTCAATGAAAGTTCGTCTTTTCCACGGTTCATTCCACGACGTTGACTCTGACTCACTTTCTTTTGAACTGGCTGCACGTCAAGGCTTCAAAGAAGCAGGCAAGCAGTGTGCTCCAAAACTACTCGAGCCAATTATGGCGGTTGACGTAGTTACTCCGGATGAGTACACAGGACCAGTAACTGGTGACCTGAACAGAAGAAGAGGTATCATGAAAGGAATGGATACAAAAGGAACTTCTACAGTTGTTAAAGCTGATGTTCCACTTTCAGAACTGTTTGGTTACGTAACTGACCTACGTACAATTACTTCAGGTAGAGCTACTGCATCGCTTACTTTCGCTCACTATGAGCAAGTACCGCAAAACTTGGCAGATGGCATCATCGCAAAATTAAAAGGAACTGCAGCTAAATAGTAGTAAAAGATAATGAATCAGAAAATTAGAATTAAGCTTAAGTCTTACGACCACAACCTAGTAGACAAGTCTTCAGAGAAGATTGTAAAAGCTGTAAAGGCTACTGGAGCAATCGTAAGCGGTCCAATTCCTCTGCCAACAGAGAAGGATAAATTCACTGTACTGCGTTCACCACACGTGAACAAGAAGTCAAGAGAGCAGTTTCAGCTTTGTACTTATAAAAGACTTGTAGATATATACTCTACAAGCTCTAAAACAGTAGACGCCCTAATGAAGCTTGAGCTTCCTAGTGGTGTTGATGTTGAGATCAAAGTTTGATAAGAACTTGTGGAACTACTAAAAAGAGAACCTTCGGGTTCTCTTTTTTTATGTGCTGATTAATAATATTTTACACAAAACTTGTTAAAGAATTTTAAAATTCATTAACTTTGCACTCCCTTAGCAAAAGCTGAGGGCTAAAATCATTATATCCATCTTTTAAAAAACAAGTTGAATGCCTGGAATTATCGGTAAAAAAATCGGAATGACAAGCCTCTTCACTACAGATGGTAAATACACTCCAGTTACGCTTATTCAAGCAGGCCCATGTGTAGTTACTCAAGTGAAGACGGTTGAGACTGATGGCTACGCAGCTGTACAGCTTGGCTATGGCGAGAAAAAGCTTAAAAGAGTAACGAAAGCAGAAGCTGGTCATTACAAAAAAGCTAATACGTCAGCTAAGAAAAAAGTTGCAGAATTCGATGTAGAAGGAATTTCTCTGAATCTTGGAGATTCAGTAGATGTAAATCTATTCGAAGAAGGAGAGTTCGTTGACGTGGTAGGCACATCAAAAGGTAAAGGTTTCCAAGGCGTTGTGAAACGTCACAACTTTGCCGGTGTGGGTGGGCAGACGCACGGTCAGCACAACAGAGCAAGACACCCTGGTTCAATCGGTGCATGCTCTTGGCCATCAAGAGTTTTCAAAGGCATGCGTATGGCTGGCCGTATGGGCGGTAACCGTGTTAAGATTCAAAACTTGACGGTACTGCGTGTGATTGCAGACAAAAATCTGTTAGTAGTTAGTGGCTCTGTTCCAGGTGCCAAAAATTCTTACGTGTTAATTGAGAAATAAAATGGAGCTTTCTGTATTGAATATTAAAGGTGAGGATACAGGTAGAAAGGTGACACTTTCTGATGCTGTGTTTGGTGCTGAGCCAAATGAGCATGCAATGTATCTTGACGTAAAGCAGTACCTGGCTAATCAAAGACAGGGCACGCACAAATCAAAGGAGCGAGCTGAAGTAGCAGGTTCTACCAAGAAAATCAAGAAGCAAAAAGGAACTGGTGGTGCCCGTGCGGGTAGCTTGAAGGCTCCTCTATTTGTAGGTGGTGGTAGAGTATTTGGTCCTAAGCCAAGAAACTACAGCTTTAAACTGAACAAGAAACTTAAAGAAGTAGCAAGAGTATCAGCGCTTTCTCTTCTGGCAAAAGATAACAAAGTTTCTTTGCTAGAGTCTTTCACATTTGAGGCTCCTAAGACGAAAGAATTCAAGAGCATTCTGAGCAACCTTAAGGTAGATGGCAAGACTTTGCTAGTACTTCCTGCAGTTGATAAGAACGTTGTTCTTTCTGGCAGAAACCTGAACAAAGTAAAGATCTCAACTGCTAGCGACCTAAACACTTATGATCTGTTGAACACGGACCGAGTGCTGCTGGTAGAGGAATCTGTAAACATCATCGAAAACCTCCTAAGCGCATAATATTATGATTCTGAAAAAACCGCTTCTGACGGAAAAATTCGCTGCCATGAACGAGGTTGGAAAGTATGCTTTCGAGGTAAACATCAAAGCCAACAAAGTAGAAATCAAGAAGGCAGTTGAGAAACTATATGGAGTTACTGTTGAGAAAGTAGCCACCATGAAAACGCAAGGTAAAGTAAAGAGCAAGTATACCAAATCTGGTGCTGTTTCAGGCCGTGCGGCTTCTAAGAAAAAAGCAATCGTTACCTTGAAAGAGGGCGAAGTAATCGACTTTTACAGCAGCATATAATTAAATAACAATGGCTTTAAAGAAGTTAAGACCAACAACACCAGGTCAAAGATTCCGTGTAGCGCCAGCGTTCGATGAGATCACGACAGCTACGCCAGAGAAATCTTTGTTGGCACCGAGTAAAAAATCTGGTGGACGCAATAACTCAGGTAAAATGACTATGCGCTATTTGGGCGGTGGTCATAAGCAGAAGTACAGAGTAATAGACTTCAAACGTACAAAGCACGGTGTGCCGGCTACAGTGAAGACTATTGAGTACGATCCAAACAGAACAGCCCGCATTGCGCTCCTATTCTATGCAGATGGCGAGAAGAGCTATATCATTGCTCCTAACGGCATTCAGGTTGGAACAGAGATCGTATCAGGTCCTGGGGTTGCTCCTGAAGTAGGCAACTGCCTTCCTTTATCTGATATTCCTCTAGGTACTATAGTACATAACATCGAGTTGCAGCCTGGTCAAGGCGCAACACTTGCAAGAAGCGCTGGCTCATATGCTCAGTTAGTTGCAAGAGAAGGTCGTTATGCTACCATCAAATTGCCTTCAGGTGAGCTTCGCATGGTGCTTGTAAACTGCTACGCTACAGTAGGAACAGTTTCAAACTCTGACCATATGAACGTGAAGATCGGTAAGGCCGGTCGTAACAGATGGTTAGGTAAGCGTCCAAGAGTTCGTGGTGTTGCCATGAACCCAGTTGATCACCCTATGGGTGGTGGTGAAGGTAAGTCTTCAGGTGGTCACCCACGTTCACGTAAAGGCTTACTGGCTAAAGGTCTTAAGACTCGCAGCAAGAAGAAGCATTCTGAGAAACTTATAGTTAATAGAGGAAAGAAATAGTAAATGGCTAGATCATTAAAAAAAGGGCCTTATATTGACTATAGGCTCGAGAAGAAAGTAGACGTGATGAACGAGTCTGGAAAGAAGACTGTTATCAAGACTTGGTCACGCAGATCCATGATTTCTCCAGATTTCGTTGGACACACATTCGCAGTACATAACGGCAATAAATTCATTCCGGTGTATGTAACTGAAAACATGGTTGGACACAAACTCGGTGAGTTTGCCCCAACCAGAAACTTTAGAGGTCATATTGCTAAAAAAGATAAAGGCAAGCGATAAAATGGAAGCAGTAGCAAGACTTAAGAACGTGCCTACTTCTCCTCGCAAAATGCGATTAGTAGCAGGTTTGGTACGCGGCAAGAGCGTAAACAAAGCCCTTGGCTTATTGAAATTCGAAGCAAACTCAGGTGCTGCCAGAATCGAAAAACTTCTTTTATCTGCCTTAGCAAACTGGCAACAGAAGAACGAAGATTCTCGCATCGAAGATGCTAATCTCTTCATCAAAGAAATTTTTGTAGATGAAGGTAAAATGCTGAAGCGTCTTCGCCCAGCTCCACAAGGACGTGGATACCGCATCAGAAAAAGATCAAATCACGTGACACTCGTGATTGACAGCATGACTGAAGAGCAACTAGAGCAACAGCAATCTAAGAAATCTAAAAAAGCCAACAAGTAAGAATATGGGACAGAAAGTAAATCCGATCGGTTTTCGCCTAGGAGTTATCAAAGGTTGGGATTCTAACTGGTATGGTGGCAAAGATTTCGCTGAGAAACTGGTTGAAGACGAGAAAATCAGAAAATATATATTAGCGCGTATCCCTAAAGGTGGTATTTCTAAAATCATTATTGAGAGAACCCTAAAGCGCATCACTATCACTGTAAACACGGCCCGACCTGGTGTAGTAATCGGTAAAGGCGGTCAGGAAGTAGATAAGATCAAAGAAGAGCTAAAGAAGCTTACTAACAAAGATGTTCAAATCAATATCTTTGAGATTAAGCGTCCTGAGCTTGATGCCAAACTGGTAGGTGAGTCTATCGCCCAGCAGTTGCAGGCCCGTATCTCTTTCCGACGTGCTATGAAGCAGGCTATCGCTTCTGCGCTACGTGTTGGAGCTGAAGGTATCAAGGTTCAGGTATCAGGTCGTCTAGGCGGTGCTGAAATGGCTAGAACCGAGCACTACAAGGAAGGCAGAACTCCGCTGCATACACTACGTGCTGATATCGACTATGCTCTGTCTGAAGCTCAGACGGTGTATGGTAAGCTAGGTATCAAAGTTTGGATATTCAAAGGTGAGGTTTACGGTAAGAAAGACCTTACGCCAAACGCCGACATGGATACTAAAGGTGGACCTGGTTCACAAGGTGGTGGTGACAGAAGAGGCCGTGGCGATCGCAAGAAGCCAGATGGTGCTCCAAAGCGTAAGCGTCGCCAATAATTGATTGATAACATTATTAAGTTTTAGAAAATGTTACAGCCTAAAAGGACTAAATATAGAAAAATGCAAAAAGGCCGCGTGAAAGGTCTGGCTCATAGAGGCAGTACTATTTCATTTGGTTCTTTTGCGATCAAATCGCTAGAAGCTTCTTGGATCACAAGCCGTCAGATAGAAGCTGCACGTATTGCGATGACAAGAGCGATGAAACGTGAAGGCCAAGTTTGGATCCGTATTTTCCCTGACAAACCAGTTACGAAGAAGCCTGCAGAGGTTCGTATGGGTAAGGGTAAAGGTTCTCCAGAGTATTGGGTAGCCGTTGTTAAGCCAGGAACCATCATGTTTGAATCAGATGGTGTACCTCTGGAAGTAGCTCAAGAATCGCTGAGACTAGCTGCTCAGAAGCTACCAGTTAAAACAAAGTTTGTAGTACGTAGAGATTACGTTGAGAAATAGTATATGAAAAATTCAGAGATTAAAGCTTTGTCTTTAGAAGAGCTGAAAGAGAAGCTTAATACGGAGCAAACAACCATGCAGAACCTTCGTTTTGCACATGCTATTTCTCCGTTGGAAAATCCGATGAAAATCCGTGAGACGAAGAAACTTATCGCTCGTCTGAATACTGAGGTTCGTCGCCGTGAAATTGAAGCTAACTCTTAATACTTAATAGAAATCATGGAAGAGAGAAATCTTAGAAAAGAAAGAAGTGGTAAGGTTGTTAGCAACAAGATGGACAAATCTATCACTGTGTTAGTGGAAAGCAGAATGAAACATCCAATGTATGGTAAGTTCGTTAGCAAGTCCAACAAATTCATGGCTCACGACGAGAAAAACGAATGCAACATCGGTGATATCGTGCGCATTCAAGAGACGCGTCCTCTAAGCAAGAACAAGAACTGGCGTTTAGTAGAAATTATAGAAAGGGCGAAATAAAATGATACAGCAGGAATCAAGATTGAACGTAGCCGACAACAGTGGTGCAAAAGAAGTACTTTGCATCCGTGTTTTAGGTGGTACTGGCAAAAAGTACGCTTCTATCGGTGATAGAATCGTTGTAACTGTAAAGTCAGCCCTTTCCTCTGGAAACGTTAAGAAGGGAACTGTTTCTAAAGCAGTTATTGTAAGAACAAAGAAAGAGATCAGAAGAAAAGACGGTTCTTATATCCGTTTCGACGACAATGCCGCTGTTCTTCTGAACGCTAACAACGAGCCGCGTGGTACACGTATCTTCGGACCGGTTGCACGTGAGCTTCGTGAAAAGCAATTCATGAAAATTGTTTCGTTGGCACCTGAAGTTCTTTAATCATTAATTCAGACATCAAGATGAATAAGAAAAAACTTCATGTAAAGACTGGCGATACGGTTAAAGTAATTGCCGGTGACGATCGTGGTAAGACAGGCCGCATCACAGCTGTTAATATTGAGAAGCAAAGAGTAACAATTGAGGGTATCAACATGGTGACAAAGCACGCTAAGCCAAGTGCCAAAAATCCTCAAGGTGGTATCTCTAAAATTGAGGCTCCTATCCATGTTAGCAATGTAGCTCTGGTTGATGCTAAGACAGGTGAAACTACAAAGGCTGGCAAAAGAAAGAACAGCGAAGGTAAAACAGAGCGTTATTCTAAAAAATCAGGAGAAGTAATCTAATATGGCAACTGCAAGATTAAAAGAAAAATATCAGAAGGAGGTTGTACCTGCCCTGAAAGAAAAGTTCCAGTATAAGAACGTAATGCAGGTGCCTAAGATCACAAAGATCTCCATTAACAAAGGTATAGGCGCTGCTGTAGCTGACAAAAAGCTAGTTGATATTGGGGTTGAAGAACTTACAACTATCGCCGGCCAGAAAGCTGTAGCTACTATCGCTAAGAAATCTGTTTCAAACTTCAAGCTTCGCGAAGGTATGCCAATTGGTGCCCGTGTTACGCTTAGAGGAGAGAAGATGTATGAGTTCTTGGATCGTCTGTTAACTATCGCTCTGCCACGTGTTCGTGACTTCAGAGGGGTAAATGACAAAGGTTTTGATGGGCGAGGCAACTATACACTTGGTGTAAAAGAGCAGATCATCTTTCCTGAGATCAGCATTGACAAAGTTAAAGCCATTAGTGGTATGGACATAACCTTCGTAACAACTGCTCAAACTGATGAGGAGAGCTACGAGTTGCTTAAAGCGTTTGGTATGCCTTTCACTAATATTAAGAAATAAGAAAAATGGCTAAAGAAGCAGTAAAAGCTAGAGAGCTTAAAAGACAGAAGTTAGTAGCAAAGTACGCTGCGAAGCGTGCTGAACTGAAAGCTAAAGGAGATTACGAAGCACTTGACAAGCTTCCTAAGAACTCATCTCCAGTAAGGTTACATAACCGTTGCAAGCTTTCTGGAAGACCACGTGGATATATGAGAAAATTTGGTATCTCGCGTGTAGTTTTCAGAGAACTGGCTGTTATGGGTAAAATTCCTGGTGTAACAAAATCGAGCTGGTAATTTTTTCTTAACATATTAAGAAAGAAGAAAAGATATTCATATCTTTGCCGCTCGCTTAGAAAAAGCGTTCAAGATTTAAGTGATTCATAATGAACTCAGATCCAATAGCAGATTATTTAACTAGAGTGCGTAACGCCATCAAAGCGAACCACAGAGTAGTTGAAATACCATCTAGCAATATCAAGAAAGAGATTACAAAAGTATTGTACGACAAAGGCTATATTCAAAGCTACAAATTTGAAGATGCTGAAGTACAAGGTACAATTAAGATCGCTCTGAAATACAACCCCACCACTAAGCAATCTGCTATTGTGAAACTTGAGAGGGTTAGTAAGCCAGGGCTTCGTAAATATACCGGAAATGACAATTTGCCACGCGTTTTAAACGGTCTTGGTATTGCAATATTGTCAACTTCCAAAGGTGTAATGACTGAAAAAGAAGCCAAGTCACTGAATGTAGGTGGTGAGGTATTGTGTTACGTTTACTAATAGGAGGATAGACAATGTCACGAATAGGAAAATTGCCAATCACTCTGCCTGCAAACATTGAGCTTTCTGTAGCGAAGGATAACGTTGTTACAATAAAGGGTCCTAAAGGTTCACTTTCTACAGCTGTTGATAAAGACATTATTGTAAAGCAGGAGGACAACCAGATTGTGGTTGAGCGCCCTACTGAACAAAAGCGTCACAAGGCGATGCATGGTCTTTACCGTTCGCTTATCAACAACATGGTTGTAGGTGTAAGTGAAGGTTATAAAGAGCAACTGGAGCTTGTAGGTGTAGGTTACAAAGCCACTGTGCAGGGTAATATACTGGAGCTAGCTCTGGGCTACTCACACAATATCTTTATGACGATGCCAGCTGAGGTAACTGCTTCAGCAGTTACTGAAAAAGGTAAAGCACCAGTGATCACACTTGAAAGCAATGACAAGCAGTTGATCGGGCAAGTAGCCGCTAAAATCAGATCACTACGCAAAGTTGAGCCTTACAAAGGTAAAGGTATCCGTTTTGTTGGTGAAGTTGTACGAAGAAAAGCTGGTAAGACAGCGTCTAAATAATCATCATCATGTCTGTTAATAAAGTATCAAGAAGACTTAGAATTAAAAGAAGTATCAGAAACAAGATTTCTGGTACTTCTGCCAGACCAAGATTATCTGTTTTTAGAAGCAACAAAGCTATCTATGCACAGTTGATCGATGACACTACAGGAAAAACTTTGGCTGCTGCCTCTTCTGTGAAGTTTGATGGTGTATCCAACGCTACAATTTCTGTATCTAATCAGGTTGGAAAAGAAATAGGAGCTAAAGCTATCGAGAAAGGTATCACAGAAGTGGTATTCGACCGCTCAGGATACCTTTACCATGGTAATGTAAAATCATTGGCTGAAGGCGCACGCGAAGCAGGCCTTAAATTCTAAGAATTATGTTGAAAAATAATATTCGTAGTGTAAAGGCTAGCGAAATTGAGCTCAAGGAAAAAGTTGTAGCAATCAATCGAGTGGCCAAAGTTGTTAAAGGTGGTAGGAGATTTAGCTTCGCTGCTATCGTAGTTGTAGGTGACGGCAATGGTGTCGTGGGATACGGCTTAGGTAAAGCAAATGAAGTAACTGACGCCATCGCTAAAGGTATAGATGATGCTAAGAAAAACCTTGTAAAGGTTCCACTTTACCATCACACAGTACCTCATGCAATGGAAGGCAAATACTCAGGTGGTTTTGTCCTAGTTAAACCAGCTGCTCCTGGTACTGGTGTTATCGCCGGTGGTGCGATGCGTGCCGTTCTGGAAAGCGCAGGCATTAAAGACGTTCTTTGCAAGTCTAAAGGTTCTTCTAACCCACACAACGTGGTGAAAGCAACTTTTGACGCATTGTCTAAAATGCGTGATCCTTTGGCCGTAGCTCAGCAGCGTGGTGTTAATTTGCAGAAAGTATTTAACGGTTAATTGAGATGGCGAAAGTTACAATCACACAAGTTAAAAGCATTATTGATAGACCAAAAAACCAAAAGCTTACAATACAAGCTTTAGGTCTTGGTAAGATCAATAAATCAGTAACTGTTGAGAAGACACCTCAGATTGCTGGTATGATTAACAAGGTTCACAATTTAGTAGAAGTAAAGGACATTTAATATGTATTTGAATTCATTAAAACCTGCAGAAGGGTCTACCAAGACTAGAAAGAGAATAGGCAGAGGAACTGGCTCAGGTAGAGGTGGAACTTCTACTAGAGGTCACAAAGGTGCTAAGTCTCGTTCAGGCTACTCTCAGAAGTCAGGATTTGAAGGCGGCCAGATGCCACTTCAGAGACGAGTTCCTAAGTTTGGCTTCAAAAACTTCAACAGAGTAGAATACAAAGGAATTAATTTAGATGTTCTGGAGTCATTGGCTGCAGAAACTAATGAAAAAGTTTTTAACTTTGATTTCTTCAAGGCACACGGTTTAGTGTCAAAGAATGACAAAGTTAAAATCTTAGGTAGAGGAGAGATTACAAAAGCTGTTGAAATACATGCCCATGCTTTTTCTCAAACTGCCATATCATCTATTGAAAAAGCAGGCGGTAAAACAGTAGCCCTTTAATTTTTATGAAGAAGTTTATAACAACAATTAAGAACATTTTTGCTATTGATGATCTGAGAGTACGCATACTCAATACGATTGGTTTCATAGCTATTTTTAGATTAGGTTCTTATGTTGTTCTTCCTGGTATAGATCCCAACCAGCTTAAAGCCAACACACAAGGCATTTTTGGTTTGTTGGATACCTTCTTAGGTGGAGCATTTAGCAATGCTTCCATCTTTGCGTTGGGCATCATGCCATATATATCGGCTTCTATCGTATTACAGCTACTTACCATAGCGGTTCCTTATTTTCAAAAAATGCAGAAGGAGGGTGAGTCTGGTAGAAAGAAAATCAACCAAATCACCCGAGTTCTTACCATTATCATCACATTAGCTCAAGCTGTAGGCTTTGTTGCTACTATTAACAGTGAGGCGATTGTGGTTAATACAACCCTATTCACAATCAGTTCTATGATTGTGCTTACATCAGGTACCATATTCTGTATGTGGCTTGGTGAGCGAATTACCGATAAAGGTATAGGCAATGGTATCTCCATGCTGATTATGATCGGTATCATCTCCAGATTCCCAGGGGCAATAGTAGCTGAAGGCCTTTCCAAAGAGCTTAATGGTGCTTTGTTGTTCATCTTTGAACTGGTTGTGCTCTTCTTTGTAGTAATGTCAGTAGTGATGCTTACACAAGCTATCAGAAGAATTCCAGTACAGTATGCTAAGCAGGTGGGTGGCAGTTCTCTTTATAGTGGACAGCGTCAGTTTATTCCTCTTAAAGTGAATGCCGCAGGTGTAATGCCTATCATATTTGCACAGTCTCTTATGTTTCTACCTTCCATGATAGCATCTATCTGGGCTGATTCAAATGAGACAGCAAGTTATATTGGAGCAACATTCTCTGACTTCACTTCTTGGCAGTATAATGTGGTGTTCGGTTTAATGATTTTGATTTTCACTTATTTCTATACAGCAATAACTGTTAATCCGAATCAGATTGCTGATGATCTGAAGAGAAGTGGAGGTTTTGTTCCGGGAGTAAAACCGGGCAGAGCAACTTCAGAATATATTGATAACATTCTAACTAAAATAACGCTGCCGGGTGCTATTTACCTTGCACTGGTTGCTATCTTCCCTGCAATCGCCATGCTATTTGGTGTAACTAGAGAGTTTGCCCAATTCTATGGTGGAACGTCTCTGATTATCATGGTTGGTGTGGTACTTGATACCTTGCAGCAGATTGAAAGTTATTTACTAATGCGTCATTATGATGGCATGATGAAGTCTGGAAAGCTAAGAGGCAGAACAGAGAACATAGCCATGGTATCCTAATAAATGGTTTTTTACAAGACTGAAGAAGAAATTGAGCTAATTCGCCAGAGTGCTTTAATATTAAGTAAAGCACATGGCGAAGTAGCTCTTCTTATAAAAGAGGGTGTTTCAACGCTCACACTCGACAAAAGAGCGGAAGAGTTTATTCGAGATCATGGAGCTGTCCCATCTTTTAAGAACTATAATGGGTTTCCTTTTAGCCTCTGTATCTCAGTAAATTCTACAGTAGTGCATGGCATGCCTAGTAATTACGTTTTGAACGATGGAGACGTGATTTCTGTTGACTGTGGAGTCTATTATCAAGGGTTTCATAGTGATTGTGCTTACACCCATGGTATAGGCAACATATCAGATGAAATATCAAAGCTGCTTCAAGTTACGAAGGAGTCTTTATACAAAGGAATCGACAAAGCAGTTGTCGGTAATCGACTTGGCGATATCAGCTATGCGATTCAAGAGTTTGCAGAAAGCCATAAATATGGTGTAGTAAGAGAACTGGTAGGGCATGGAATTGGTCGTAATCTACATGAAGCTCCTGAAGTTCCTAACTACGGTAAACGTGGACAGGGACTGAAGTTGCAAAGTGGATTGGTTTTAGCGATTGAGCCGATGGTAAACTTAGGTTCTCGATATGTAGTGCAAGAAGAGGATGGCTGGACAATCCGAACGCGTGATAAAAAACCCTCTGCTCACTTTGAGCACACAGTAGTTATAAAAAAGGATAAAGCAGAAGTATTAACAACTTTTGATTATATAGATAAAGCTAAACAACAATAAATGGCGAAGCAGTCCTCTATCGAGCAAGACGGTACTATCATTGAAGCATTATCAAATGCAATGTTCCGGGTAGAGTTAGAAAATGGTCATCAGGTGATAGCTCACATCTCTGGCAAAATGAGAATGAACTACATAAAGATACTCCCTGGCGACCGGGTTAAATTGGAGATGTCTCCATATGATTTAACGAAAGGTAGAATTGTTTATCGATATAAATAAATACAATGAAAGTTAAAGCATCAGTAAAAAAGAGAAGTGCTGAATGTAAAGTTATCCGCCGTAAGGGGAAGCTTTATGTGATCAACAAAAAAAATCCAAGATATAAACAAAGACAAGGATAATTATTTATTATGGCAAGAATAGCAGGAGTAGATATTCCGGATAACAAAAGAGGAGAGATCTCTTTGACCTACATTTATGGTATAGGTCGTAATCTCTCTGTTCATATCCTTACTAAAGCCGGGGTGGATCTTGACAAAAAGGTGAAAGACTGGACCGAAGATGAAGCTAATGAGATCAGAAATATCATTGCAGCTGAAATTAAAACCGAAGGTGTTTTAAGATCAGAAGTGCAATTGCATATTAAGCGTCTTCTTGATATTGGCTGCTACCGTGGTTTGAGACACCGTAAAGGTCTACCTGTACGTGGTCAGCGCACGAAGAACAACTCGCGCACAAGAAAGGGTAAGCGTAAGACAGTAGCAAACAAGAAGAAAGCTTCTAAATAATTTTTGATCATGGCTCAGAAAAGAAAAGATAAAGCTAAGAAGCGTGTAGTTGTTGTGGAATCAACAGGCCAAGTACACATCAAGGCTTCTTTCAATAATATTATTATCTCAGTAACCAACAACGCAGGTCAAGTTATATCTTGGGCTTCTGCTGGTAAAATGGGTTTTAAAGGTTCTAAAAAGAACACTCCTTACGCTGCACAGATGGCAGCTTCAGATTGCGCAAAGGTTGCTTATGACCTTGGCATGCGTAAAGCTGAAGTTTTTGTTAAAGGTCCTGGTGCAGGTAGAGAGTCCGCCATCCGTACTGTACAGAATACTGGCATTGAAGTAACTACCATTAAAGACGTTACGCCACTTCCTCACAACGGATGTCGTCCTCCTAAACGCAGAAGAGTTTAATTAGTAAATTAGATTAAATACAATGGCAAGATATACTGGTCCTAAAAGCAAAATCTCCAGAAAATTTAACGAGGAGATTTTTGGCCCAAGCAAAGCACTAAAAAAGAAAAGCTATCCTCCAGGGATGCACGGCCGTGGCCGTCGCAAGAAGCAGTCTGAGTACGCTGTTCAGCTTGCTGAGAAGCAGAAAGCAAAATACATTTACGGTATGCTTGAGAAGCAGTTCGCTAATCTCTTCGAAAAAGCAGCTCGTAAAGGCGGTATCACAGGTGAGAACCTTTTGATCCTTCTTGAATCAAGACTTGACAACACAGTTTACAGACTGGGTATTGCTCCAACAAGAAGAGCTGCTCGTCAGCTTGTATTGCACAAGCACATCACAGTAAACGGTGAGATCGTAAACATACCTTCTTATAGCTTGAAAGTTGGTGAAACGGTGGCTGTTAGAGAAAAATCTAAATCTCTAGAAGCAATTACTACTAGCCTTTCTGTACGCAATGCGCGTCAGTTTACTTGGTTAGAGTGGGATGGAGCTGAGATGGTTGGTAAATTTGTGTCTGCGCCACAGCGTGACCAGATTCCTGAGAAGATTCAGGAGCAGCTGATCGTCGAGCTTTACTCTAAGTAAGCCGCATAATCAATTTTTAACCTTTAACACTGCAAGTATGTCAATATTAGCATTTCAAATGCCAGAGAAAGTTGTAATGGAAAAAGCCGACGACTTTCATGGTTTATTTGAATTCAAGCCGCTTGAAAAAGGTTACGGAGTAACCATCGGTAATGCTCTGCGAAGAATTTTGCTTTCTTCACTTGAAGGATACGCAATTACTAGCGTTCGCATGCCTGGTGTACTGCATGAGTTCTCGTCTGTTGAAGGCGTAGTAGAAGATGTTTCTGATATTATCTTGAACCTGAAAATGGTTCGCTTTAAGAAAATTAGTGAAGTTATCGATGACAAAATCACCGTTACTATCACTGGTCAGGATAAGTTTTTAGCTGGTGATATAAGCAAGTTCTCTTCAAGCTTTGAAGTCCTTAACCCGGAATTGGTAATCTGCAACCTCGACAAGAACATGAGTCTTGAAGTGGAGTTGACTATCCAAAAGGGCCGTGGTTATGTTCCTGCTGAAGAGAATAAGCCTGCTGATCAGGTATTCGGTCTTATTCCGATCGATGCTATCTTCACGCCTATCAAAAATGTAAAGTTTAGTGTTGAAAACACACGTGTTGAACAGAAGACTGACTATGAAAAGCTAGTGCTTGACATTCAGACTGATGGTTCAATCCATCCAGAAGATGCTCTAAAAGGTGCTGCCAATATTTTGATTCAGCACTTCATGCTCTTCTCTGACAACACCATGACGTTTGAGACAGCTAAGCCGGAAGAAGAAGAGGCTGTAGATGAAGAACTGCTGCACATGCGCAAAGTTCTTAAAACATCTCTTCAGGATATGGACCTTTCTGTTAGAGCTTACAACTGTCTTAAAGCCGCCGACATCAAAACACTTGGTGACTTGGTGCAGCTTGACATCTCTGACATGATGAAGTTCCGTAACTTCGGTAAGAAGTCACTGACTGAATTGGAGAACTTAGTGCAGGAGAAAGGCCTTACCTTTGGTATGGACCTTGCCAAATACAAATTAGAAGAAGATTAATTAATCTACGGCATAATTCCCGATCCCCTAACGGGTTGATCGACGGTATGCACGTGCACAAATCAAAATAATGAGACACGGTAAAAAAATCAATCATTTAGGAAGAACTGCTTCGCACCGCAAGGCAATGTTGTCAAATATGGCTGCATCGCTTATCCTGCACAAGCGTCTTTCTACTACAGTAGCCAAGGCTAAAGCACTGCGTAAGTATGTAGAGCCACTACTGACAAAGTCTAAAAACGACACAACTCACTCAAGAAGAACTGTTTTTGCTTACCTGCAGGACAAAGAGTCTGTGAAAGAGTTGTTTGACGAAGTATCTGTAAAGATCGCGAACAGACCAGGTGGTTACACGCGTATTCTGAAGACTGGTTACAGACTTGGTGACAACGCAGAAATGTGTGTGATCGAGCTTGTAGACTACAACGAGGATATGTTGACTACAGCTGGTGCAGCCGGCGGTGCTAAGAAAACTCGTCGTCGTTCTTCTTCTAAGAAAAAAGGCGCTGAGTCTACTGAGGCTTCGACTCCTGCAACTTCAGAGGCAGAAGGCACTAAAGATGAAACAAAAGATGCTGAATAAGTTTCATTTGTGAAATATTGTAAAGGGACATGACGTAAGTCGTGTCCCTTTTTTATTTTTGTATTAAATTTTTACGATGAAGAAACACACGACTTCCGATGCTATTCTCTTATTGCAAGATGGTACCGTATTCTCAGGCAAAAGCCTAGGCTGCATAGGTACGACAGGTGGTGAGCTATGCTTTAACACAGGTATGACTGGCTACCAAGAAATCTTCACCGACCCCTCTTATTATGGGCAGTTAGTTATCACCACCTTCTCCCACATAGGTAACTATGGCGTGCAGTCGGATGAGGTTGAATCCAATAAAGTGCAGATCAATGGCTTAGTCTGTAAAGAGTTTTCCCACCACTTTTCACGCAAGAGAGCCGAAGGCTCACTGCAGGATTACTTCGAGAAAGCCGGCATTGTAGGCATCTGCGAGATTGATACACGAGCGCTTGTTCGCCATATTCGTGACAAAGGTGCTATGAACGGTATCATTTCTTCTGATACAACGGATATAGCTGAGTTGAAGCGCAAGCTTGCAGATGTTCCGTCTATGGCTGGTCTGGAGTTATCATCCCATGTGAGTACGCATCAGCAGTATGATATGCAGCCTGCGGAAGTAAAGTACAGGGTTGCTGTTTTAGACTTAGGTGTAAAGCGTAACAGTTTGCATAATTTGGTTCAGCGTGGATGTGCCGTGAAGGTTTTCCCATATAATACTCCGTTTGAAGAAATGGAGCAGTGGAACCCGGACGGTTATTTCATCTCAAACGGACCAGGTGATCCGGCCGCTACGACTATGGCTATTAATAGTGTGAAGCAGATACTTGACAAGAACAGACCGATGTTCGGTATTTGTATGGGCCACCAAATGCTGGCGCAGGCAAACGGGATAGCCACATACAAGATGCACAATGGTCACAGAGGTCTCAATCACCCTGTGAAAAACCTGTTGACAGGCTTGAGTGAAATTACTTCCCAGAACCACGGCTTTGTAGTGGATAGTGAGCAATTGAAGAACCATCCGGACGTAGAAGTGACTCATATCAACCTCAATGATAATACTATCGAAGGTATACGCATGAAGACCAAGCCGGCATTCTCGGTACAGTATCACCCAGAGTCTTCTCCGGGACCGCATGACTCCACTTACCTGTTCGACGATTTTATCGCCCTGCTAGAGCAAAACAAGTAAAACTATATAAAAACTAAAGATGAGCTTAATAACAGATATTAAGGCCCGCCAAATCTTTGATTCGCGCGGCAACCCTACTGTAGAAGTAGATGTGTTCACAGAGAATGGCATACTGGGCCGTGCAGCGGTTCCATCCGGAGCTTCCACAGGCGTACATGAGGCAGTAGAGCTGCGTGACGGCGATAAGGGCAAATACATGGGCAAAGGTGTGCTTCAGGCTGTGAAGAACGTGAACGAGAAAATAGCTGAAGAGCTTGTTGGCTTCCCTGTGTTTGAGCAGAACCTGCTTGACAAGATCATGATCGAGCTGGATGGTTCTGACAATAAAGCAAACCTTGGTGCCAATGCCATACTAGGTGTATCCCTCGCCATTGCCCGTGCTGCTGCGCAGGAACTGGGTATGCCGCTATACCGCTATGTAGGAGGGGTTAACGCCAATACACTGCCTGTCCCGATGATGAACATCCTGAACGGTGGTAGTCACGCTGACAATGCCATCGACTTCCAAGAGTTCATGATCATGCCAGTGGGTGCGCCTTCTTTCTCTGAAGCATTGCGTATGGGCTCTGAGGTGTTTCACCACCTGAAGAATGTACTTAAGAAAAAAGGTCTATCTACGAACGTAGGCGATGAAGGTGGTTTCGCTCCGAACATCGCTTCTAATGTAGAGGCAATCGAAGTAGTGCTGCAGGCCATTGAGGCTGCTGGCTACAAGCCGGGCGACGACATGATGATCGCTATGGACGCTGCCAGTTCTGAGTTCTATGACAAGTCTACTGGCCTGTATACCTTCAAGAAGTCGACTGGCGACAAGCTGACTTCTTCTGAAATGGTGAGCTACTGGAAAGAATGGACGGAAAAATACCCGATCGCTTCTATCGAAGATGGTATGGACGAGGATGACTGGAAAGGCTGGAAAGAGCTAACTGAGTCAATTGGCAACAAGGTGCAGCTGGTGGGCGATGACCTGTTCGTAACGAACGTGAACCGTCTGCAGCAAGGTATAGACCAAGGCGTGGCGAACTCTATCCTGATCAAGGTGAACCAGATCGGTACGCTGACGGAGACGATCAATGCGATCAACCTTGGCTTGCGCCATGGCTATAAGAGTGTGATGTCGCACCGCTCAGGTGAAACAGAAGATAATACGATCGCTGACTTGGCAGTGGCCCTTAACACAGGCCAGATCAAGACTGGCTCGGCTTCCCGTTCTGACCGTATGGCCAAGTACAACCAACTGCTCCGTATTGAGGAGGAGCTTGGCGAAGTGGCTTATTTCCCGGGAAAGAAGTTCTAAATAACATCCAGAAAATATTTTAGGCATAAGGCTGTGGGTTTATGACTCACAGCCTTATTTTTGTGTAAAGGCCTCAGAATAATATCTATAGTTTCCAATATATGCTAAAACGTATACCCAAGTTTGTACGCAGTTTCTATTTCATTACAGGTATGCTGTTTCTGGTGTGGATGCTCTTTTTTGATTCAAACGACTTTATCACCCAGTACCGCATGAGCCGTGAGTTGCGCGATAAGGAAAAAGACAAGGAGTATTACCTAGAGAAAATGGCCGAGGTGCAGCAGGACCGAGAGGAGCTGATGGGCAACCCGGAGCTACTGGAGAAGTTTGCCCGTGAGAAGTACCTGATGAAGCGTCCGGGGGAGGATGTGTTTATTGTTGTGCCTAAGAAAGAGGAGTAAGGTATAGGTCCATAGACGGATGTGCAGAAAGCTGTTTTGACGAACAGCTTTTTGCTTTTAAAGCTCCTAGGAGCCCAAAAGTCATCAATGTCATAGGAATGACATATAAATACCGGCAGCTCGGATCCTACATTTGATGTAGTATTGAGGAATAAACCAAAACATCATGAAGCAGTTAGGTAATAAGATTTTCGAGATACGAAAGAGAAAAGGTCTGAGTCAAGAGGAACTATCAGAGATGGCAGGTATAAGCCTGCGGACATTGCAACGAATAGAAAAAGGAGAGACTGAACCGAGGGGCTATACCTTAAAATCCATTTGCCAAGCACTTAGTGTGGATGTGGAGGAGGTATACGACTATGGCAAGGAGCCAGACAAAAGTGTGTTGTTGCTGATGCATCTCTCTGTGTTATCATACTTATTGATGCCTCTAGGAAATCTCATCTTTCCACTGATCGTCTGGATAACACAGAAAAAGAAAGTGCTCCATGTACAAGAACAGGGGGTTAGCCTGTTGAATTTTCAGATCACATGGTCGTTGATCACCTATCCACTGGTGATGCTTTTTGCTTGGATGACAATCATGCACTATCCCGGTTCGTGGTATGTGTTCATTGCCTACTTGGTGCTGTATTTCCTCAATGCGCTCAACGTCATCAGAGTATGCTGGTTGGTCAGCAAGGACGCGACACACGATCCATATCCTGTTTCGTTCGCTATATTAAAGGTATAGGTCCGGGTACTAGGTATAAAGCGAGGCCATTCCCATACCTCCCTTAAATTTTTCGTAACTTTGTGTATATGCGCTGCTGCCCTAGAGCGGTGGCCTCACCAAAGTATACAAACATGGCAAAAGTTGCGATAAACCTTTCTACAGGAGCCCTTCAGCAGGAAGAGGTGATTGTAGGTATAGACCTTGGGACTACCAACAGCTTGGTAGCCTACATACATCCCGAAACAAAGAAACCCCTTGCGATAAATGACCTCGGACGCGGTACCATTGTGCCTTCCGTGGTTCACTTTACCCAAAGCGGCGAGACCATTGTGGGTACTGAAGCGAAGGAGTACCTGACGACCGATCCTGCCAATACGATCTATTCGGTAAAACGCCTTTTAGGTAAATCCTACAAAGATCTGGGCGAGCACCGTGACTACTTCGGCTATAAGATCATTGACGATGACAGCGAAGGACTGGTGAAAATTCGGGTAGGGGACAAGTTCTACTCACCAATCGAACTGTCAGCGGAGATACTGAAAGAGCTGCGGGAGCGTGCCGAGCATGCCCTGAAAACGCCGGTGAACAGAGCGGTGATCACGGTGCCGGCCTACTTCAACGATTCCCAGCGCCAGGCCACCCGCGATGCAGGCAAACTGGCCGGGCTGGAAGTGCTGCGCATTGTTAACGAACCGACGGCCGCTTCATTGGCTTACGGTATAGGTATAGATCCATCAGAGGAGAAAACGATCGCAGTATACGACTTAGGCGGTGGCACTTTCGATATCTCTATCCTGAGCATCCACCAAGGTATATTTGAGGTGCTTTCCACGCACGGCGACACTTACCTAGGTGGCGATGACTTAGACCGTGCTATCATCAACTACTGGATTCAGGAAAATCAGCTTATTGCTGATACCCTCAACCAAGATAAAAACCTGCAGCAGGAGCTTCGCCTGAAAGCCGAGGAAGCCAAGATCGCGCTGAGCCAACAGCAAATCTATACCAGTAAGGTAAACGATACGATAGAATGCGGTATTACGCGTCACAAGTTCGAAGAGCTGATTGCACCTATCGTAGCCAAGACAATAGACAGTTGCCGACAGGCCATGGGCGACGCCAAGCTACAACCAGAGCAGATCGATGCCGTGATTATGGTGGGTGGTTCTACCCGTGTGCCGCTGGTATACGAAGCTGTGTCAGAGTTTTTTGGTAAGCCTGCCAATAACTCGCTTAACCCCGATGAGGTGGTAGCTTTGGGAGCCGCCATACAGGCAGATATTCTGGCTGGCAATCGCAAAGACATTCTGTTGCTGGACGTAACGCCGCTCACCTTGGGTATAGAAACCATGGGCGGCTTGATGGACTCGATCATCCCGCGTAACTCCAAGATCCCAACCAAAGCCGGCCGTCAGTACACGACGTCTATCGATGGGCAGGTGAACATGAAGATATCCGTTTACCAAGGCGAGCGTGACCTCGTGAGAGAGAACCGCAAGCTAGCAGAGTTCGACCTGAAAGGTATACCGGCCATGCCAGCCGGCTTCCCGAAAGTAGACGTGAACTTCATTTTGAACGCCGACGGTATCCTAAAAGTAGAGGCCATTGAAGTACGCTCCGGCGTGCGCCAAGAGGTGGAGGTAAAGCCACAGTACGGCCTGACCGATTCGCAGGTAGAGCAGATGCTGATGGACTCGATCACGCATGCCCGTGAAGACGTTTCGGCGCGCATGGTGATTGAGGCGCGCACGACTGCTGAGCAGATGCTCTATCAGGTGGAGCGCTTCCTTGACAAGAATGGCGAGCACCTGACCGAAGAGGAAATTAACCTGACCCGAGAGAACCTGCAAAACCTGCGCGATGCCCTGCCAAGCGGCGACAAAGACCAGATTCTGAAAGCTGTGGATGTACTGGAGGAGCAAACCAGCCCGTTCGCGGAGCGCGTAATGCAGATCTCCATTAAAAAAGCCATGGCTGGTAAGAAAATTGAATAGGCTATACCTAGTTACATAAAACAAGAAGAGCTGACCGTTGTGGCCAGCTCTTCTTGTTTTATAGGTATACAGCTTACTTGCTGACCGAAAGCAAGGCGTCGAGGAGGGTATAGCTGAGGTAGATCAAGGTGATGGCCACGATCACGCCCACCATCACATTGGCGTAGGGCTCGTCCTGTTCGCGCACGCCTTTCACGCCCCAGTATACATAGGCTACCAGCGCAACAAGGGCATACAGCAACAGCAGCACAGGTATAGCAACCAACACTGAAACAGGGACCAAGCTCCAAAAATAGTTTACCCCGAGCCAAGCCACATTCAGTATCCAGACCAGTACCAGCATCAGTATACTGCGTCTGGTAGAGCCAAGACCCAAGGCACGGAAAACCTGCATTTCCTTTTCCCCAGCCATCGGACTATAGCTTTACACCGAACTTCTTGCCAACCTCTTCGAGGTCTTTTTCCACAGGCGGCAGAAGCGGTATACCTTTCTTCAGGCGTGTAGCGGTCATGTGTCGCTCCGGGTCGCCGGGGATGAGCACGGCTTTCTCGCCACGTTTCACCTGCGCATTGCGGAACGTCTCGATCCAGTTATCCATATGCTGTTTAAACTCCTCGGCAGGGCGGAAGGCATCGATGCGCATGGCACCGAAAAAGTGCCCTATACCTTTGCCCACCGGATCGGCGGGAGGGGCGAGGAAACTCACGAAAGGTGGTACCCATGGGCCGTAGTTAGCGCCTGACAAAACTCCCGAAAAAATATCCACGATGGAGCCCAGTGCATAGCCTTTGTGGCTGCCTCGGTTTTTTGTGCTGCCCAGCGGGAGTAAAGCGCCGCCTGCCTGCACTTCGAACGGATTAGTAGAGCCTAGCCCCGTGGCAGTCTGCACCCAGCCGCTCGGCGTCTTCTTTTGCTTGCGCTGCAGTATCTCCAACTTGCCGTTGGCGGCGGTGGTGGTGGCCAAGTCGGCTACGAAAGGAGGCTGGTGCAGGGCAGGCACGGCTACCGCAATCGGATTGGTACCAAGCATGCGCTGCGTCGAGTGGGTCGGGGCCACCAGCGGACTGGCGTTGGTCATGGCCATTCCGATCATGTCGCGCTGCAAAGCCTGCATGGCATGGTAGCCCGCTATGCCAAAGTGATTGGAATTGCGAACCGAAACCCAGCCCGAACCGACTCTATCCGCTTTCTCCAAGGCGATTTCCATGGCACGGGGTGCTATCACCAAGCCAAGTCCGCTGTCACCGTCTACGGTAGCGGTGCTGGGTGTTTCGTGCACAATGGTCATATTGGGTTTTGTGTTGATGCGTCCGGCTTCCCAAAGGCGCACATAGCCGCTCAGGCGGGCCACGCCATGGGAGTCTACGCCGCGCAAATCGGCCTCTAAAAGCACCTGTGTAGCCAATGTAGCATCTTCAAGTGGGCAGCCCATCTTGGTGAAAACTTCGCGGGTGAAGTCAAAGAGTTGTCGGTAAGGGTACATAGCAAAAAGGTTAGGGCCGCAAATTAAAAAATAATTAGGCCATTGCCTTACAAATCCTGCGGCGATTACGGCCGCCAGAATTTATACCTGTGAACCTCATTTATATATCATTTTTTATATACTTTCGGGCAACATTAGAAAAGTGGAATAGAATTTGAAATGGCGAAAGCAGGCATAAACGTACGACTATGAAAAGAGCTCTACTTCTGATTTGGGTACTCGCGCTGGCATTTGCGGGGCATGCGCAGACCAAGCTTGTGTTTGAACAGACCACCCCGGTCTCTTTTCTGATCAAGCAGGTGCCGGCGGGCAACAGTGGCCAGTCCCATAGCAATAGCATCATCCAGTTGTTGAGCGGGGAAACCACTTCTGCCCGTGGAGGCCGCCCGAGTCGCACACCGGAGTTTGTGGTGCGAATGGAGCAACACGCCCGCATAGCCGATGCCAGCAATGTGTTGCAGTTGAAGGTGCAGTTGCAGAAAGTAAGTGTTAGCGGCGATGTACACTACCGTGGCTTCGATCTGGGCAGCGCGCTTTTGCCGGAACAGGCGAAGATGACCGTGCGGTTGCTCAACAGCCAGCAGAAGGAACTGAAGCGCTACAGCCTGCCTACTGTAAACTTAACGAAGAATGGCGTAGTGGCTCTCGAAACGACTGTGCCGGACACGGCCAGCAATCAGGGCTATACCTTGCAGGTAGAAGGACTTGAGTTGGTGTATACTTCTGCAGATGTTCTTAAGGTACAGGACCAGATTAACCTCATCAAAGACTACTATGCCGCTGACGCCACTCTAGAAAAGGCGCTGAAAGATATTGCGCTTATCAATCCGGAGGATGTAGACCGGATAAAAGTACAGGACCAGCGCCTGCGCGATATCGAGGAAATCCACCAAAAGTTGCAGGAGAAGCGCTTCACCGAAAAGCTTAGCCTCAACCAGTTCGATCCGCAACGCTATACCACTAAGTCAAACCAACTGAAACAGCTGTTAAAAGAACGCCGCCGTGCACTTAACCATACCTTGGCTACGCTCGACCAGCAATTCTACAACCGAGGTATAAGCCTGATCGCGAAAGGCAACCTAGCAGCGGCGGGAGCCTATTTCGTGAAGTCGCTGGAGGTAAACCCGCGCTTTGCGCCTGCTCACCTGCAACTGGCCCGCCTCGATTTTATGGCCGGCAACCTGCACGAGGCCGCTGGCCGCACCCGCGATATCCTCACCCAAATGCGCGTAGACCCGGAAACAGAACAGATGGCTTTGGGACTGGCGCACGACATCTACAGCGCTTTCGTGACGGAGGGGCATGCCTTCAACAGCCAAGGCGACTACCGCAGCGCTGTGGCAGCCTATGCCGATGCCCGCACGCTTTGCAGCACCATTGGGGGATTGCGTTGCAACCTGCCTGCCCTGAACGACGGGGAGGGCCGTGCCGTGTATGGCTATTACCGCAGTATGGTGGATGAGGGCAAGCGCTTCCTGAGCAAAGGTGACTTAGCACAGGCTGACCAGCTGGCTGACGAGGCCTATGCCTTCCAGCGCCAGTATGACTACCTGTTGCGTGACGCACCAGAGGCAGCCGAACTGCAGGGCCAAGTGAAATACCAGTATTATGTGCAGCATATTGACAAAGGCCGTCAGGCCATGAAAGCCACAGACTATCGCTTTGCTCTCAATCAGTTTGAGGCGGCCCTTGCGCTGGAGCAGAACTATACCTTCCAGCCGTTTCGTGAGTTAGGGAAATTAGCACAGCAGGCAGCAAAACCTATACTGCTAAGTCAGTTGAGCGATGGATATGTGCAGGCCATGAACAACAGACTGGCCGATGCAAGGGCTATCGCCACTTCGGCCGAGAGTATGCGTACTCGCTATGCATTGGAGCAGGATGCGGAGGTGCAAGCCAAGTACGTGCAACTGCGCGACCGGATCTTTACGCAGGAGTGCCTCAATGTGCAGGCCGACTACGACCGTCATTACCAGAATGCGCAGGCACTTGTGCGGGAGAAGAAGTTCATCGCCGCTGATCAGGCTTATCAGGCAGCCATTAAAGCGGCGGGGGCCAAGGCGACCTGTATGAATTCTACCTTCACTGCTGATGATGGTCGCCATGCCATTGCCAGTGCAGTAGCTTACCAGCGCATGCTCGAAGATGTGAATAGGATGGTGGCCAGTGGCCGTTACACGGATGCCATTCAGAAGTACAACGACGCCGAACAGCATTACCTAGGCCAATCAATCGGGAAGTTCGGACTCAACCATATTTCGCTGTACAATTTTTCGAGAGAACAGAACTCCTTGCCTTTTACAGCTGCCGTGGTGGCCCACTTCACCTCCATTCAGCAGGAAAAGGCTGCCCTGCAACTCCTAACCACCTTGCTCAACAAAGGCTATGCGAAGGGCAAGACGAAGAAAGTGCAGCAGCAACTAGGTATACAGCTCGCCAAAAAAGACGCAAGCAATATTTATAGCGAGTCTCCGAAAGTAATGGCAGCCAACTATACCCAAGGCGACAAAAAGCTCAAGAAGTTGGGCAAGGCTTACGAGAAAGAATATAAGAAACTGGCGAAGCGATAGGAAGATATAACTCCGATGCCGACAAGAAAGCCTACTCTCTTCAGGGTAGGCTTTCTTGTTTACGTTAAGGTATGAGTAGATGCTTACATCGACGCAAGCGCCTGCGCCAGTACCCCTTCTTTCAGGGCGTAAGCCGATGCATTTATCTCTTGCAGGTTGTAGGTTTCCAACACAAAGTCCACCACGATACTAGCCAGTACGATCATATCCACGCGCATTTCAAGCATGCCCGGTATTACAAGACGCTCTTCGTGGGTCTTGTGAAGCAGGTCTTGGTATATCTTATAAAAGTCCGCCACTTCCAGCGAGGAGGCTGCAGGAGGATTTAACTGGCGTGAGTTGTCGCCGCGGCTCAGGGCGTCGATGTCGCAGAGCGTGTCAAACGTGCCGGAGGCTCCTACTAAGCGAACTGGTTTATATTTGGCCACGGCCTCTGTGAGGGGCTGGAGCACATCGGCCAGATAGCTTTTCTCGGCTTCCACCTGTTCGGTAGGTATAGGGTCCTGGGTATAGAACTTGTCCATGAGGCGCTGGGCACCCACCTCGAAGCTTTGTTTCCAGAAGATTTCCTGGTTGTTGCAGATGATGAACTCCACGCTCCCCCCACCAATGTCCATGATCAGGGAAGTCTGTTCATCCAGCACCCCAGCCGAGCGCACGCCAAAGTAAATCAGTTCCGCTTCGCGGTCACCGTCGATGATCTCCACCCGTATGTCCGTTTGTTTGTAAATGTCTTTGATGAAGTCGTCGCCGTTGCTGGCGTTGCGCACCATGCTGGTGGCCATGGCCTGCACTGTCTCCACCCCATACTCATCAATTTGCCGGCGGAAATCCTTCAGCGTTTTAAGTGCCCGCTCATAAGCCTCCGGGGCAATCTCCCCCTTGCTGATGCCGCCCTGCCCAAGCCGCACCGGCAGCTTGGTTTTCACGAAGTCGGTGCGCTGGCCCTTTTCGTCTACCTCCGTGATGAGGAGGTGAAATGTGTTGGTGCCCATGTCGATGAGTGCGAGGCGTTTGGTCATAGGGGGGAGTTTTATATTAACTATAAGGCTCAGGATGCAAAATGAAAGACTTTTTAAGTGAGTACCTATTTAGGTATTTAAATGTAGTTAGAAGGACTGCCTCCAACCAGTGTTACTATTTGGACTACATTGTATAGCTATTTTTGCACTTAGTGCCATTAGGTTCAAACTTCAATCACTCTTCCATCTTTATAATGGATTGTTTCTTTGAATGTCCCGATTAAGTCAGGATGCTTCTCTCTAATAACATTTCTGTATTTTGAGAAAAATTCATGATTGATAAAGTTCCTTTCTACATCAGCTATATACCATGCCCATATTTTTTCAGCTGAGTTTGGGTGTTCATCTGGTATTTTTACATCCGCCTTTAGTAATGGATGATTATAATAAAATAATCTCTGATTATTAGTCATATTTATCATTAAAGGCCCAGACGTCTGATGTTTATAGTGATGTTCATACGTTTCAAGGAAATAACGAATCACATCCATCCGTTCCTCAACAGATAGTGTTTTTGCAAATAATATGACTTGAGAATAACCATGATTTGAACTTGTCTCTTGAAACATATCGCCACCCAAAGACCAAAAGTGAAACACGGAAGGATGAATAGAAATTTTTTCAAAAGACCTATGCAAGATTAACTTCCCATCAATAAACAAACTTAAGTAAGTGGAGTCTATTGCTATACCAAATTCAAAGTGTAGGTTGAAAAGCTTATCATATTCAATTGGAGTATCCGAAATTGCAACCAAATTATCTAATACAAGCTTTTGGTCAGACCATACTTTAATAAATAAGCTATCATTATCTGTTCCTACAGAAATCCTGTTTTTATCTTTTTCAAAACCAAAATCACAAAAGAATTGATGCTGACCTTTCGCAGAATTTGGCAGCATCAAAACTGAAGAATATGTTAGCCCGGGTAAGTTGCTTATATGAGCTGTCTGTAAAGAAATAGAACTTAATAAAGTGTTTCGAATATCATCATACGTGATTGTTTTAACACTATTTCCTCTATCAAACAATAAGTCATGTACCTTCTGTTTATCAACAGTTTTATCAACTCCTGCAACAATTGAGGAAAGTAATTCTCTTTGTATTCGGATATTATATTTGGCTTCTATTGTTTTCCGATTATCAGGAACAAAATAGTATTGAGCATACTCACGACACTGAGAGATGTACTCTTCAAATGAGCTATAAAACGTGGTTCTCCTACTTGTATTCTTAAGTATTTTAGTATCGGGTCTTTTAAGTTCAAATATTTCCCATAATCCATTATAAGAACGCACGAGAAAATCTGGGATATACTCCTCTCCATTTCCACAAACAATTTGTGAGGGATGTGGTATAGTTTGGTTGTAACATAAAATTTCAAATACAAAAGGATTTCTTTCGAACCAAAGCTGAAATTGAGCCTCATTTGATGTTTCTGCACTTAATAATTTATCTAATTCATTAAGTGCAGAATAAAGCTTATCAAGTACTGATTTAACCATAAGTTTGATATAAATTCTTATAAAGATGTTGGCTAGGTCTTTTATTAAAAATTAAGAACAATCAGGAGCCAAACACAATAAAAATCCGCTGATTTATCGCTTCTAATAGATAACCGTAGTCGTTTATGTCAAAATGTTTCTACAACAGCCCTACCCCTCCGAACTAAACCGAAAGAAAGTCCCTAACGGCAACTTACGCTCCCCACGGTCGTGCAGGTAGATCTCACCCAATTCTTCATGCTTTATCTGTTCCCCAAACGTCAAACGCATCAGGTTGTCCAGAATCAAAGCGGAGAAGCCGAGAGAGTAGAGATTGATCACCAGGAAGTAGTCGGTTTTGTCGAGCATCTGGTGGCAGAGTTTGATGAGTTCGTTCAGCTCGTTTTCCAGTTGCCACTTCTCGCCGTTCGGGCCTCGGCCGTAGGCAGGAGGGTCCAGAATGATGCCGTTGTAGGTGTTGCCACGTTTCACTTCGCGACGAGCGTACTTCATGGCGTCTTCCACGATCCAGCGCACATTGTCGAGACCGCTGGCCTCCATGTTGTCGCGGGCCCAGAAGTTCACCTGTTTCACGGAGTCGAGGTGCGTTACATCGGCACCGGCAGCTTTGGCGGCAAGGGTAGCAGCACCGGTATAGGCGAACATGTTGAGCACCTTCGGCGTTTTAGTCTTGAGCGAGCGGGTTTTGTCGAAGATGAATTTCCAGTTGCTGTCCTGCTCCGGGAACAGGCCCACGTGCTTGAACGAGGACAAGCCCAGCCTAAAGCGCAGTTTCAGGTCGTTGTACTGGTAGTTGATGTACCACTGCTCGGGCATTCCTTTTTGGAGTTTCCACTGGCCTCTTTCCTGGCTGCCTTTGTCGCGGGTGAACACGGCATTGGCCATGCGCTGCCACTCCGACTCGGGCAGGTGCTTGTCCCAGATGGCCTGCGGCTCGGGACGGGCCACATAGTACTGCCCGAAGCGCTCCATTTTCTCAAAATTTCCAGAGTCAACGAGTTCGTAGTCAGCCCAGTTTTCTGTTGTTAAAAAGGAATACATATATTTGCTGTTTATATCCGGCTTGTGTAATAGCGGCAAATTACGAATTATATGCCGTGCCTGAAAATTGCACGTATCAGCTGTTTTAAATGTTTCTAAAGTATGCCACTAAGCTTTTATAAATATCAGGGTACAGGCAACGACTTCGTCATGATCGACAACCGGAAGATGACCTTCCCGGCAGAGGACGAACAGATGATCAAACATTTGTGCGACCGCCGGATCGGGATCGGTGCCGATGGCCTTATTCTGCTGCAAGACCACGACGATTACGACTTCGAGATGGTGTACTTTAACGCAGACGGCCGCCTGGGCTCGATGTGTGGCAACGGAGCCCGCTGCACGGTACGCTTCGCCAAACAACTCGGCGTGATCGAAGATGTGGCCTATTTTCTGGCAGCTGACGGCGAGCACCAAGCGACCATAGAGCGTGAGGAAATTCAGCTCAAAATGAGCGATGTTACCGGTGTGGAAAGAATAGGGGAGGACTTCTACCTCAATACAGGTTCGCCACACTATGTTCGCTTCGTGGACAACGTGCGGGACTTGGACGTATACGCCGAAGGTCGTGCCGTACGGTACAATGAGCGCTTCGAGGCAGTGGGCACGAACGTGAATTTTGTGGAGCGACTGTCCGAAGACACCATTCACGTGCGCACCTACGAGCGCGGCGTGGAAGATGAGACCCTGTCGTGCGGAACCGGCGTAACGGCCTGCGCACTCGTGGCAGGTATGCGCGGCATGGAAAGCCCTGTGCGCGTAAAAACGCCGGGAGGAACACTGCAGGTGAGCTTCGAGCAAGATGGCCTCGGTTTCCGCTACGTATACCTGACTGGCCCGGCCAAGCTGGTGTTTACGGGCACAGTGCCGGTTCCAGAGAAGGTATAGCGCATGTTTCTCCGCTCCGAACATACCTACCTGCGGGCCCTCGAGCCCACCGATCTGGACTTTCTATATACTTTAGAGAACGACACCTCGGTCTGGCATGTCGGCAACACGCTCACGCCCTACTCTAAGTTTGTGCTGGAGCAATACCTTGAGAACGCCGCTCTCGACATCTACACCATCAAGCAACTCCGGCTGGTCATCTGCAACCACGAGCAAGAAGCCATCGGCGCCATCGATCTTTTCGATTTTGACCCGCTGCACCATCGCGCAGGTATAGGTATAGTCGTTTCGGCCTCTTACCGCGGCCAAGGCCATGCTGCCGAGGCGCTAAACCTGTTGCTTAGCTACTGCCAGCATACCTTGCAACTGCATCAGGTATACTGCAGCGTCACGGCCACCAACCATACCAGCATCAAGCTTTTTAAGAATGCCGGTTTTGAGGAGGTGGGTGTCCGCAAGGAATGGCTGCGGAAATCCGACGGCAGTTGGGATGATGTGGTGGAGATGCAGCGGGTGTTTTAATTTCCCTGTCACAATGCCACAACCCATCCCCCCTGTTTTCCCTTTCTGACACAGGAATTTACACGGCCTGCGCTTTGTTGGAATAGAAAGTACAGCCTATCGGCAAATATGGCAGATAGCCTATACAGCTGCCATTCTGGTATTGTTTTAGTGTAGAACTTTAGATATATCAGAAAAACAGCTATTTTTGACGATATTGCAAACACAGGATTTCATTTAAGAACAACAATACAGATGTTTGATTTTTTCGGTAAAACCGTTGCGAAACTATTCGGAACCAAGTCCGACAGAGATATAAAGGAGGTGCTCCCTTACGTATCCAAAGTAAACGAAGAATACGCAAAGCTTTCTGGCCTGACTGATGACCAGCTTCGTCAGAAAACAATAGAGATAAAAGGCATCATTGATGAGCACCTCAAGCCCACTGATGAGAAAATAGCCGCTCTGCACAAGCGCGTGGCCGATGAGCCGGAACTGAATATTGTGCAGAAAGAAAATATCTTCTCCGAGATCGATGAACTGGAGAAGGAGCGTAACAAAGAACTAGAGGTCGTGCTAATGGAAGTGCTGCCTGTTGGTTTTGCCATTGTGAAAGAAACAGCCCGCCGCTGGAAAGAAAACGGTCAGCTTGTGGTAACTGCCAACGACATGGACCGTGAGTTTGCCTCACGCAAGCCAAACGTTCAGATAGACGGTGACAAAGCCATTTGGGCAAACAAGTGGATGGCTGCCGGCAACGAGATCACGTGGGAAATGCTGCACTACGATGTGCAGTTGATCGGTGGTATCGTGCTGCACCAAGGCAAAATCGCCGAGATGGCCACAGGTGAAGGTAAAACTTTGGTAGCGACGCTGCCAGCTTTCCTGAACGCCCTGTCGAAGCGCGGTGTGCACGTGGTAACCGTAAACGACTACCTTGCCCGTCGTGACTCCGAGTGGATGGCCCCGTTGTTCGAGTTCCATGGCATCACCATCGACTGTATCGACAAGCACCAGCCTAACTCTGAGGCCCGTCGCAACGCCTACCGTGCGGATATTACCTACGGTACCAACAACGAATTCGGCTTCGACTACCTCCGCGACAACATGTCACGCGAAACCAAAGACTTGGTACAGCGCAAGCACCACTACGCCATGGTCGATGAGGTTGACTCTGTATTAATTGACGACGCCCGTACGCCATTGATCATCTCTGGTCCGGTGCCGCGTGGCGATGAGCACGAGTTCTACCAACTGAAGCCACGTATTGCCATGCTGGTTGATGCGCAGCGCAAAGTAGTGATGAACTACCTGACAGAAGCCAAGCGTCTGATTAAGGAGGGAAACACACAAGAAGGTGGTCTTTCGTTGTTCCGCGCTTACCGAGGTCTACCGAAAAGTAAGCCATTGATCAAATTCCTGAGCGAGACAGGTAACCGTGCCATCATGCAGAAGGTGGAGAACTACTACCTGCAGGACAATTCCCGCATGATGCCGGAGGCCGATGAGCCGCTTTACTTCACCATTGACGAGAAGCACAACCAGATCGAATTGACCGAGAAAGGCCTTGACCTGATCACGGGACAGGGCGAAGATCCGCAGCTGTTCATCTTGCCAGATATCGGTACGGAGATCGCCAACATCGAGAACGACACTTCGCTCAACGAAGAGGAAACGCTTCACGCCAAAGAAAAACTGATCGCTGACTTCCAAGAGAAGACCAAGCGTGTGCATACCATCAACCAGTTGCTCAAGGCCTATACCTTGTTCGAGAAAGACACGGAGTATATCGTGACGCCGGACAACAAGGTGAAGATCGTAGATGAGCAGACAGGTCGTGTGATGGAAGGCCGTCGCTACTCTGACGGTCTGCACCAAGCCATTGAGGCAAAGGAAAACGTGAAAGTGGAGGATGCCACCCAGACTTACGCCACGGTTACGCTGCAGAACTACTTCCGTATGTACCACAAACTGTCAGGTATGACAGGTACAGCCGAGACAGAAGCGGGCGAATTCTGGGACATCTATAAGTTGGACGTGGTAGTTATACCTACTAACCGCCCGATCTCCAGACAAGACGAGCACGACAAGGTATACAAGACCACGCGTGAAAAATACAATGCCGTAGCCGACGAGATCGTGCAGTTGACAGAGAAAGGCCGTCCGGTGCTGGTGGGTACCACTTCGGTAGAGATCTCGGAGCTCCTGAGCCGTATGCTCACGCTTCGCAAGATCAGGCACCAAGTACTCAATGCTAAAATGCACCAGAAAGAAGCCGAAATTGTGGCTGAAGCTGGTAAGCCGGGTACGGTAACTATCGCGACCAACATGGCCGGTCGTGGTACCGACATTAAGCTGACACCGGAGTCCAAGGCTTCAGGTGGTCTAGCCATCATTGGTACGGAGCGTCACGAGTCCCGTCGCGTTGACCGCCAGCTGCGTGGTCGTGCCGGTCGTCAGGGTGACCCGGGTTCTTCGCAGTTCTTTGTGTCGCTGGAGGATAACCTGATGCGTCTTTTTGGTTCTGATCGTATTGCCAAACTCATGGACCGCATGGGTCTGGAAGAAGGAGAGGTAATTCAGCACTCGATGATCACGAACTCGATTGAGCGTGCGCAGAAGAAAGTGGAGGAAAACAACTTCGGTCAGCGTAAGCGCCTACTCGAGTACGACGACGTGATGAATGCTCAGCGTGAAGTGGTGTACAAGCGCCGCCGCAACGCCCTGTACGGTGAGCGTCTGGAGCTCGATATCTGGAACATGATCTATGATATCAGCGAGGATATGGTGGTAAACTACAAGAACACCGTTGACTACGACAATTTCCAACTGAACATCATCCGTGTATTCGGTATCAACACCTCTATCACGGAAGAGGAATTCAAATCCGGTCAGGCTAACCAGTTGGCTGAGCGTCTATACAACGAGGCCCTGAACCACTACCTGACCAAGAATAAGCAAATCGCGGAGCAAGCTTTCCCGATTATCGAAAACATCCACCTGAACCGTGGACCGATGATCGAGAATGTGGCCGTGCCATTCACAGATGGCAAGCGCCAGTTAGCCGCCGTGGCGAACCTGACCAAGACGTATGAGTCGCATGCCATGGAGCTGATCCGTGCCATGGAGAAGATTATTACGCTGGGTACGATTGACCAAGCTTGGACCGATCACCTGCGCCAGATGGACGACTTGAAGCAAGTGGTGCAGAACGCGGTGTACGAACAGAAAGACCCGCTGTTGATTTACAAGTTTGAGTCGTTTGAGCTGTTCAAGCGTATGATCGGTAAGGTGAACGAAGAAACAGTTTCTTTCCTGTTCCATGCTTTTATACCTGTGCAGGCGCCGGAAGACGTGCAACCGCCACGTCCGCAGCAAATGCCGAAGCCGCCGGTATTGCACGAACAGAAAGCCGAAGTGCACTCTTCACTAGAAGGCAGCGACGGAGCCACTTCTATGCCAGCCCCTGAGCCGGAGCGTATCATGCCGGCCCATTCACAGAAAGTGGCAGGCCGCAATGACCGCGTGAGCGTGCAGTACAACGACGGCCGTGTGCTGAAAGACGTGAAGTTCAAGACAGTGGAGGAAGACTTGATGCACCACCGCTGCGTACTGATCGAAGATTAAATAAAGAGATAGCCGCCATCCAAAAAGCATGGCGGCTATCCTTTTTACATGAATAACGAAAAAGCATAGGGTATAAGATTGGGGAAAAACCCTCGTCCTTATACCTTTGTCTTTTATTTAAACCTCTTTTGTCGATAAACATGTCAGGAGAAGAACTCGCTACCTACATAGACCATACCTTGCTGCGCGCCGACGCCACACAGGATCAGGTGCTGCAGCTTTGTGATGAAGCGCGCAACTACGGCTTTGCGGCAGTTTGCGTACCGCCTTGCTACGTGCAGGCAGCCACAGAGCGCCTTGGTCCGGGGGCTTTGGTGAAAGTGGCCACGGTGGTAGGTTTTCCGCTCGGCTATAGCCATTCCAAAGTAAAGTTTCTGGAAACCCATCAGGCCATTGAAGACGGTGCCAACGAGATTGATGTCGTGATGAACATCTCTTTCTTTAAGTCAGGCAAGTACAGCGAGATCGAAAACGAACTGACCGATCTGGCGAATTTCTGTCACCTGAAAGAGGCGGAGCTGAAGGTGATCATCGAGACTGCGTTTCTGTCTCAGGACGAGATCGTGAAAGCCTGTGAGATCTGCGCTGCCGCCGGTGTGGACTTTGTAAAGACTTCCACTGGTTTTGCATCTGGAGGCGCCCGCGTGGAAGACATTCAACTGATGCGCCGCGTACTGCCGCACCACATCAAGATCAAGGCATCCGGAGGAATTAAAACATATGCTGACGCCAAAGCGTTAGTCGAGGCGGGAGCTGACCGTTTGGGTTGCTCTGCCAGCATTCAAATTGTGAAGCATGAACAAAGCGCTTAGTTTTCTTTTTATCATGGCCCTCATGGTGTCGGCGGCCTGTAAGCCCTCGGCAGAGGCGCGCAAAAGCACACCTGAAAGAACCACAGCGAGTGCCCGCGTGATGGACGACATCAGCGTGTATCGCCCCAAGTACCCTGTGGAGGATGCGAGTGCGCCCGTGGCCCGCGTAGAGCCGACCAACCACGCCAATGCCAAAGTAGCGGTGCTCCTAGACTCGGTCGCCAGCGTGAACAAAGGCATCAAGTACGCACAGGGCTACCGTATACTGGCCTACAACGGCTCAGAGCGCCAGACTGTGATGAACCTGCGCAAAGCGATCATCAAACGCGTGCCGGAACAAAAGGACTACCTGACCTACCAGCAACCCAACTTCCGGCTCAAGATAGGCGACTATTTTAGCCGTATAGAAGCGCAACAGGTACTCAACCAGATCAGCGACCTGATACCCAACGCACACATTGTACAGGACCAGATCAACATACCTAAAAACTAAGGTATAGCTTCGATACAGGTATAGAGCGTTGCAGTTGCCACAGTGGCTGCAACGTTTTTATTTTTATATTTAGTGATGGAATGAACAGAGGCCCTAAACCTCGCTGCCAAAAAGATTAAATGAATCCATTAGCACAGAAAATAAAAGAACGCGCCAAAGCCTATACCCACGACACGGTAGGTATACGCCGGCACATCCACGCCCATCCAGAACTTTCCTTCGAAGAACACAACACGGCTGCCTATGTGGAGCAAGTGTTGCAGAGCTATGGACTGGAGACAACCCGCATGGCCAATACCGGGGTGGTAGCCCTAATCAGAGGACGCAACCCGGAGAGTAAAACTATCGCCCTGCGCGCCGATCTGGATGCTCTGCCTATTGTGGAGCAAAATGCAGTGAATTACAAATCGAAGAACGAAGGTGTGATGCATGCCTGCGGACACGATGTGCACACGGCCTCTCTGCTGGGTGCGGCCCGTATTCTGCAGGAGCTGCGCGAGGAGTTTGAAGGCACCGTGAAACTTGTGTTCCAGCCGGGCGAGGAGAAGTTTCCGGGTGGAGCCTCTATCATGATCAAAGAAGGGGTGCTACAACAGCCGGCGCCTGCAGGTATAATCGGACAGCACGTGTTCCCGATGTTGCCGGCCGGCAAGGTCGGTTTTAGGTCAGGTATGTACATGGCCAGCGCCGACGAGATCTACATCACGGTGAAAGGCAAGGGCGGTCACGCGGCTCTGCCGGAGCTCAACGTGGATCCTGTGCTGATCACTTCGCACCTGATCGTGGCCCTGCAACAGATCGTGAGCCGACACGCCAGCCCCAAAGTGCCGACCGTACTGTCTTTTGGAAAAGTAGAAGCCTTGGGTGCTACCAATGTGATCCCGAATGAGGTGAAGGTAGAAGGTACTTTCCGTACTATGGACGAGGTATGGCGCAAAGAAGCGCATCGGCGTATACGCAAACTGGCCGAAGGGCTTTGCGAAAGCATGGGTGGCAGCTGCGACATCGACATCAAGTTTGGCTACCCTTTCCTGAAAAACGACCCTGACCTGACGGGCCACGCCCGCGAGGCGGCAGCGCTATACCTAGGTGCGGACAACGTCGTGGACCTTGACTTGTGGATGGGCGCCGAAGACTTTGCCTATTACTCACAGGAAGTGGCGGCTTGCTTCTACCGCTTGGGCACCCGTAACGAGGAGCGTGGCATTACCTCAGGCGTACATACCCCGACATTCGACATAGACGAAGCCGCCCTTGAAACTGGCAGTGGCCTGATGGCTTGGATTGCCGTGCAGGAACTGGAGACCAAAACAGTAGAATAACTGAAGATGAAAAAACTATACCTGATTCTCTCACTGGCATTGTTGCCGCTCCTGAGCAGTGCACAAAGCAAAGTAAGTGCGCCTACCGCCATCTGGCCCGAGTTGCAACTCAGCTACGGGCTCGGCGAGAGCGGTCTCTTGTTTCTGCAGAACCAGTACCGCATCAACACCGACGAGCGTTACAACGGCGTGGGAAGCTTTGAGCGCGTCGAATTCACGTTGGGCTATGAGCATACTTTTACCGATCACTGGCTGGCGGGCGCTATGTTCCGCTATGCGAAAGAAGACATGCCTTCGAGCAACTTCACCTCGGCTTTTGTGCGCCATGCCGGTAACATTAAAGGCTTATACTTTAACAAACAGCTGATGCTCGACTATGTGAACCAAGAGCGTCGCGACCCTTTCGCACGTTTTAGGCTGATGGCGGAACTGGGCAAGCGACTTCCATTAGGAGAACGCTTTATCACGCCGTCTCTATCCTATGAAATGATTGTAGTCAATGAGTTTGGTCAGGAAACGAACGCACTGTTAGAGCGCACCATCGACCGGACCCGCCTGCGACTCGACGCCACGTACGAATTCAGTGACAAGCTGCGCATCACACCCTACTTCCTGCGCCAAACCGATTATTACTTTGTAGAAGTGAGTCCGAAGTATGACGAAGACGGGGTATTGGTTGAGCAAGGCTATACCACAAAGCGCAACCGCATCTCACCTGTGTTTGGCCTTGAACTGAAATATACCTTCAACAGAGCAACTTCTACAGCCAGCTATACCTACTAATTTCTGAAAAATTGACAGCATTGGCAGTATTACGCTTTGCATGAAATGACATTATTTCATGACTTTATAAAATAATACAACTGGCAGACTTTTGGCTATATCCTTTATGTATTGAAAACAACAACTTAAAAAAAGGAGGTAGCTATGGTACTCAGAAAATATAATGGCATGCAGAACGAGATGCCACAGACTTTCAGCTCAATGTTGGACAGATTCTTCAACGAGTCTGTAAACACCAGAGGCTTCACCGGTTTTACACCGCACGTGGACGCCTGCGAAACCGACAACGGCTACGAGATTGAGGTAGCCCTGCCCGGCATTCGCAAAGAGGACATTGCCATCGATTTTCAGGAAGGCAAGCTGACCATTTCAGGTGAGCGCCGCTTCGAGAAGAAAGAGGAAGGACGCCGATACCAGATGCTGGAAACGCAATACGGTACTTTCTCCCGCTCTTTCTATCTGCCTGACAATGTGAACCCAGACAAGATTTCAGCGCAGCTGCAGGACGGTGTGCTGATGGTAAGCGTGCCGAAAGACGAGCACAAAACCATGAAGCGCCAGATCACGATCTCAGGCGGTGAAGAAGAGGCCAAACAGCCAGCAAAGCAGAAGCGTATGGCAGCCTCAGCCACTGAGAATGGAAAGGAAAAATAAGATAAGCGCATAACAAAAAAGAGGCCACCTAAACTGGCCTCTTTTTTGTTATAGAAATGTTAAAGAACACGGATTGCCTTGACCTTGTATACTGCCGTATAGTATATTAGCGTTATAGGTTTATAATATAGATTATCCTTAATATTCGATTTACACCAATCAGGAGGAGTTCAATACATGAAGACGAAACAGTTTATCGTTGGCCTTACACTTTCGGCGCTCATGGGCGGCGGTGTGGCAGTAGGCAGCTATAAGTTGCTGGAAGATAACAGCCCACGAGGAGTAGAAGCACAACAAGAGTACCCAACCGTACGCTACACGAGCGACATGCGCAGCAGCGATGTGATCGTGCCGGAAGGTCTCAACTTTATTAAAGCGGCGCAGGTGACCACGCCAGCCGTAGTGCACGTGATGACGGAATATAGCGTGCGTTCAGCGCAGCGCAGCAACACGCCTATGGATCCGTTTTTGCGCGAGTTCTTCGGCGACGGCTTTGGAGAGCGTGTGCCACGCGGCCCGCAGATGGGCTCCGGCTCCGGCGTGATCATCGCGTCTAACGGCTACATCGTTACCAACAACCACGTGATCGACCGTGCCGACAAAATAGAAGTGACACTGGACGATAAGCGCAAGTATGAAGCGACATTGGTGGGAACTGACCCTACCACAGATCTGGCCTTGCTGAAGATCAACGCCGATAAACTGCCTGTGATTCGGTACGGCAACTCCGACGACTTGCAAGTAGGCGAGTGGGTGTTGGCCGTGGGTAACCCCATGAACCTGACTTCCACGGTAACAGCCGGTATCGTGAGCGCTAAAGGACGTAACATTAACATATTGCGCACCGGCCAGCAGAAAGACCTAAGCATCGAGTCCTTCATCCAGACGGATGCTGCCGTGAACCCCGGAAACAGTGGTGGCGCGCTTGTGAATCTGAATGGGGACTTGGTGGGAATCAACACGGCGATTGCCTCGCAGACAGGTTCTTTTGCCGGGTACTCGTTCGCGGTTCCTTCCGCCATTGTGAGCAAGGTGATAGACGATTTGCTGAAGTATGGTGAGGTGCAGCGCGCCTTGTTGGGTGCTACCATCAATGAGATTGACGCTGCTTTTGCCAAGGAAAAAGGGCTGAACACACTTAACGGGGTATACCTGAACGGTGTGGAGGAAGGCAGTGGCGCCAAAGATGCCGGCCTCCGTGCAGGTGACATCATCACGGCGATCAACGGTGTGAAAGTAGCCCGGTCCTCTCAACTGCTGGAGCAAGTAGCCCGCTACCGCCCTGGTGACAAGGTGAAAGTGGATTATCTGCGCGACGGCAAGACAAAGTCAGCAAATGTAACCCTGAAGAGCTCCGATAACAGCACCGAGATATCGAAGCGAAGCACAGCCAGCTCGGTAACGTTTGACGGTGCTACTTTCGAGGCGGTTAGCAAACCGGAAATGAACAAACTGGGTATAGACGGTGGTGCCAAGATCTCTAACGTGGCCAAGAGCAAGTTCCGCGACACGGGCATGAAAGACGGCTTCATCATCACCCGTATTGACAAGTATGCCGTGAATGTGCCAGCCGATGTAGAGCGTCACTTGAAAAACTTTGAAACCGGAATTGTATACATAGAAGGTGTATACCCTGACGGTCTGAAGGCTTACTACCCAATCGGTAAACGTTAAAAATTAATCAATTATTAGAAAAGCTTCTGCCTCAAAGCAGGAGCTTTTTTGTTTTCTTAGCCGAAAAAAAAGGCCTATCTTCATGCTGCGTAGCGTCCTATGCATAGGTATGCTGCTCGAATGATGTTAAAACACCTATAACCCGATAACACGCAGTAAAATTATGAAACAAGCCATAGATGAAATGCCAATGACAAAAGCCATTGCCGATGTATTGCAGCAGCTAGGTATAAAAGAACTGAATCCTTCCTACAGCACCGGTCTAAACTGGGGTGGGGAGAATAACAAAACTACCCGCGAAATCTACTCGCCAGCCGACGGCAACCTGATTGCCAGCGTGAACATGGCCACCGCCGAGGATTACGAGCAAGTCGTGAAGACCGCACAAGAAGCATTTAAGGTATGGCGTACGATGCCGGCCCCGAAGCGTGGCGAGATTGTCCGCCAGATCGGCAACAAGCTGCGTGAGCACAAAGAGGCGCTGGGCAAACTGGTGAGCTATGAAATGGGCAAGATTCTGCAGGAAGGCCTTGGCGAGGTGCAGGAGATGATTGACATCTGCGACTTTGCCGTAGGCCTATCTCGTCAGCTGCACGGATTCACGATGCACTCAGAGCGTCCGCAGCACCGCATGTACGAGCAGTACCATCCGCTGGGTATTGTGGGCGTTATTTCGGCCTTTAACTTCCCGGTGGCAGTATGGAGCTGGAACGCCATGCTGGCAGCCGTTTGCGGCGACGTAACCATCTGGAAACCATCCGAGAAGACACCGCTTACGGCCATCGCCTGTCAGCACATCATCCGCGACGTGCTGGCCGACAACGAATTGCCGGAAGGTATCTTCAACGTGATCATCGGTGATGCCGAGATCGGCAGCCTGATGGCGCATGACACCCGCGTTCCACTTGTATCCGCCACGGGCTCTACCCGCATGGGCAAAAAAGTAGGCGAGGCGGTTGGTGCTCGTCTGGGCAAGTCCTTGCTGGAACTGGGCGGTAACAACGCCATTATCATCACCGAAAATGCAGACATTGAAATGGCGCTTCGTGCCGTGGTATTTGGTGCCGTGGGTACCTGCGGACAGCGCTGTACCTCTACCCGCCGTCTGATCATCCACGAGAATGTATATGATCAGGTACGCGACCGCTTGCTCAAGATCTACCCGAATTTGCCGATTGGTCACCCACTGAGCGACACGACACTGGTTGGTCCGCTGATTGACAAAGATGCGGTAAAGGCTTTCCAAAATGCGCTGGAAGAAGTACAGAGCGAAGGCGGCAAGCTGTTGATCGGTGGTGAGGTGCTGGAGGGCGAGCAGTACGCAACAGGAACGTATGTGACGCCTGCCATCGTAGAGGCCGAGAACCACTACCATATGGTGCAGGAAGAGACCTTTGCGCCGATCCTATATATGATTAGGTATAGTGGCGAAGTGGAAAACGCTATTGATATCCAAAACGGTGTGAAGCAGGGCTTATCGTCTGCGATCTTCTCATCCAATCTCCTAGAAACAGAAGCCTTCCTGACACACTGGGGTTCAGACTGCGGTATAGCCAACGTGAACATTGGTACGTCCGGTGCTGAGATCGGTGGTGCCTTCGGGGGCGAGAAAGACACAGGCGGTGGCCGCGAGTCAGGTTCTGACGCATGGAAAATCTACATGCGCCGCCAGACCAACACCATCAACTACAGCCGCGAACTGCCACTGGCACAGGGTATCAAGTTTGATATTGGGTAATGTGTCTGAATCAGGATTCTGAGGATTATTAAGGATAGGCAGAATTGAGTATGTCTTATAAGACAAAATTCTAACCTGAAATTTAGTCGTTGTTATACTTACCATGCAGGGTAACCCAGACCTGTCCATCTTACAAAATCCTGCAAATCATGATTCAGAAAATATACAGCCAGCTCCGAAGGGGGCTGGCTTTTTTTGTGGCTATACCTGACAAATAAGTGAAACTGCGCTAGGCAGCGGTGAGCAACGGAAAATTTTTAAAAATATTTTGCAACTTGATGCAACCCAACGCATTCACTTGTGTCTTTAGTGCAGATAGAATGAAGGGAGGGTAAAAAACAAGATGAACTAAGGGATTAGGTCGACTAACAAGGTAAATAGAACGATAAACGAGGCGATTTTGGAAAAAGGCACTTTTCAGGATGTAAACGCACAGGTAGTGCAGCGCTGCAGGGAAGGGGATAACCGTGCCCAGTACGAGCTGTATAAACTGTACTCCAAAGCCATGTTTAACGTGAGCATGCGCATCACCAACGACTATGCCGAGTCCGAGGATGTGCTGCAGGAAGCCTTCATGAGCGCCTTCAAGAACCTTCATTCTTACAAAGCAGAAGCTTCATTCGGGAGCTGGCTCAAACGGATCGTGATCAATGCATCGGTCAATGCCGTGCGCAAGCGCCGCTCGGAGCTGGTGCCGCTCGAAGACCGCATCGCCGGGGACATACCTGACGAGGACTACGACGACGATACCGAGTGGCAGGTAGATCAGGTGCGACGCGCCATACAGCGACTGCCCGATGGCTACAGAGTGGTGCTTAGCTTATACCTATTGGAAGGTCTCGACCATGCCGAAATAGGAGAGGTGCTAGGTATAACCGAATCTACTTCGAAGTCGCAGTACAGCCGGGCTCGCAAGAAGCTCTTAGAGATTATGAAAGACACACATTCCATGGCCTAGCCGTGGGTAGATTATAAAGAGGAGAAAGATGAAAGATAGATTAAAGGAATTTGTGAACGAAAACCGGGAGGACTTCGATGTATTCGAGCCCAGACCGGAGTTATGGCAGGAGATCTGTAGCGATCTGAAAACACAGAAGGCACAGGTAGAGAAGCCCCGCAAGGAAGCAAAGGTGATCAGCATCAACTTCGGGGAGCGCCTCAACTTCACTGCCGACTTCATGTTCATGCGCGTAGCCGCCACCATCGTGCTCTTGCTCGCCTGTGGCATCACGATCTTTATGGTGAAACAGAACAATCCGGCCGCCATAAATACCCTCGCCTCAAATACCGCGGTAAGTGAGCAGGCTTCAGTATACCAAATGGCGCCAGAACTTGCCGAAGTGGAGGTATACTATACCAGCCAGATCAACAGCAAACGCGAAGAACTGAGCGAATACGACCTGAAAGTGCTTGGTCTGGACGAGACACGCGAGATAGACCGCGAACTAGCCCGCCTCGACAGCAGCTATACCCGACTCAAAAATCAATTGCATACCTCTCCGAACACCGACCAAGTGATGGCGGCCATGATCCAGAACCTGCAGATCCGGATCGAAGTGCTGAACCGTCAGCTGGAAGTGCTCAAGAAAATAGAAGCTATAAAAGAACAGGATACTACTGAACCACAGAACAATGGAACTACTACTATTTAAATCATTGCGCTACCACATAGCCACGCTTTTGGTTATACTGCCCGCCTTGGCCATAGCACAGCCTTATGCGCCAGAGCCTTGTCCAAGCCAAGCGCCGCCTGCGCCGCCAATCCTTACTGCGCAGCAGACACTGCCGCCTGCACCTCCAGTTCCCCCAGTGCCCCCTGTGGTGATGCCACAACAACCGGAAGCTGAGGTCTATGCCTATAAATCAGAGAAGCGCAAGACCTTCGACAAGACCTACAAAGTAAGCAAGTCGGATGTGCTGAACATCGATAATAAGTTCGGCAACGTGCACGTGAACACTTGGAATCGCAACGAGATACAGGTGAAAGTCGACATCATTAGCCGTGCCAACTCAGAGCAGCTGGCACAGGAAATGCTAAACAAGATCAATGTAGCTGACAGCCGAAGCGGTAGTACCATCTCTGTCAAGACCGAAATGGGATCTATGAACTCCAAGGGTGGTCACCAGAGCTTTGAGATCAACTATACTATTAACATGCCCGAAGATAACCAACTGGTGGTGAAGAACAGCTTCGGCAACGTATACCTGCCAGATATGAAAGGCAAAGTGGACCTGACTGTGCGCTATGGGGCCTTTAAAGTAGGAAATTTGGCGAACTCCTCTAACTCCATCAAAGCCTCGTTCTGCAACAGTTCCTCTAACACGATCAGCTCCCTCAACAAAGGCAATGTGGATTTAGCCTACTCTACTTTAAATCTGGGCAATACCAACGGCGTGAATGGCTCTTCCAAGTTCAGTGATCTGAAGATTGGCAATCTCTCCGAAGCCTTAGATATGGATGTGAAGTACGGCACTTTCAGAGTGGACAACGTGAAAAGGAATTTCAAGACCATTTCGGTGAACGGCGGCTTTACCCCAATCCAGTTTCATTTTGAGGATGACTCAGCCTTCGACTTTAACGTAAACGTGCAGTTTGCCGACTTTAAAGTAGACCGTAACCTGGTTAAGTTCACAACATTAGAAAAAGGCCATACCTCAGCAGCGTATAAAGGCAGATTTGGAAGCTCGACTTCTAAGGGTTCCATCAACATCACCTCGAAGTACAACGATGTAAGGTTTACAAAATAAGCCCTTGATTTGAAACATATTAGCCCCGAGTGGGTTGAATAATAGAGTTTGTTTAAGGTAAGAGAAGCCGACCTATCACTGGGTCGGCTTCTCTGTTTTGGGAGACAGAAGCTTAAAAATCATGTACATTACTACGACCCCTCCCAAAGATATCGCCGCTTAAGAAAGAACGCTTGGTTGGGGGGGAATCATAAAGAGTAGGACCATACCTGTTTATAATAAAACTAGGATCGTATCCCTGCAATAATAGTAAAGTCGGGAAAATTTGGGCGTGAGTCTGCCGGTTTGGCGCCGGTATAGGAAAGGAGGCGGTATATCCTGTCTTATCCAAACACCAAAGTGGAACATCTGCCTCGACCGTCGCAATATCCTGATTTCTGGCATGTACAATACTGATGCCGTCTCCTGATAGATCTTGTCCATGGTCGGATGTATATACTATAAATGTGCTATCCTGTGGAGTTAAGTCATTGTAAAGCTTTTTCCAAAATTCATCTACCGACCATCTGATAGAATTAAAGTAGGTATTTGTTGATTTTTCTCTGTCTTTAAGCATGCTGCGCTCTGAAAGGACCGGCATGAAAAAAGCAGAGTCAGCTGGGTAAGTACGAGCATAAGGCCAATGAGCACCCACTTTGTTAGCATAAACGAATACCTTTTGATCTGACTTGGCCATTTTTAGTAACATATCTGCAATGTAGTGGTCGCGTTCATAGTATGGCCTCTCCAGTTGCTCTTCCGTGACGAAAATGTAGTGGTCAATACTCTCTAGATCATACGGCGTTACATAGTTTTGCAGAATGCCTCGCCCCATTTGCATATCGATAAAATAGGTTTCGTAACCTGCTTGTTTAGCATATTGAAATATACTAGGCTTCTTCAAAGCTTGCTTCTCATAGTCCGGCAGTTCATGCGCTTGCAAACCGCTCATAAGGGCAATGTTACTGCCCGCACTGTAATTAGTGTAGGCCGAAGCAATACCAAAATTTTGAAACTGACCTGCAACACTATTTAGAAAAGGTGTTGTGTTAGCCGTTGCGCCATTAATGGCCAGCGCACTCCCTGTTATACTCTCATCAACTAGCATAAAAAGATGTTTTACGCCAGCTTGCTGTGACTTTTGTAGAACTGCCACTCTAGGTGTGCTGGGGAGAGCGTGACTGTGTGCAATATATGTGCTAAGGGGTACCCGGTATAAGGCAGGCAGGTCGTCTATAACCCCTAACGTATTACTTATATACCAATAACTAATTAATGCTGAAGGTACTAAAGCTAAAGCATGTAAGGGGCGATGTAAGTATGGGAGACGCCTGCGAATAATGTACACCAAAATGCCAATAAGCACAGCCGAAAATAGAGCTAGCAATACGGGTAAGGTATAATTTTCGAAAGCCGATGTCGCAAATTGGGTATTGTTAAGTGCGGTATGCGCATCGGCGTAATTGTAGTTATAGCCGGAAATAAAGCGATAAAGTAGACTTATGAACAAGAATGGAAGCCATATGCCCATTGTAAGTATACCTATAGCACGGCTTTTGTTGAATAGTGCAGCCTGAAAGCTCCATGCCACAATACTGAAAACCAATAGGTATAGCGTTAGACTTAACACACTATCTTGAAATAGCAGCATCTGCAATATTTGATACACCCTGCCCGGCCGCATTTCTACAGTGACTATAAACAAGGAAATGGTAATATAGAGCAGAGCTGGCTGTAGATATCTTGAAGGGAAATGCATTAGGACTTTAATTTTTGGAAAAAGTTGTTAGCCACTTATTACTGATCCAGTTAGTTAGAGTAAGAACGATAAACTTAAATAACATTGTTATGATTACAACTCCTACCAGATAAGCTATAGCAGCGATTATAGACCACAAAACGGACTTATTGCCCCACGGCACAAAAGGAGCTCTGCACAGGCCATGCACAGCAAAGAAGTATAGAGAATTTTTCCCGAAGAATATAATGAGTCTAGTTAGTGAACCATAAACTGTTGGGTTGATGGATGTATAGGCCGCGAGTGCTAGTATTGGCACACTAATGAATGAGATTACCCAGAAGAAAGGGCTAAATGACCCTGCTATAAAAAGGCCCAATGCAGAGAGTAACACTAAAGGAGTAAGAATATTTGTGGATGCTCGGGCAATATAAATTCCAAGTATAAACTCAGGTAGATGCCCCAGTAAATTAACTCGCAGGTAGGAGATAGAATCAGGGTAAAACGTGAGTATCAATAATTGAAGTGTCCAAGAGACAAGTATAAGAGTCAGCAGGTGCTCCTGTTTGCGGATTAGTAATAGAAGTGGTGCAACTAGGTACAGCTGAAACAAAAGTGAGAAGAACCACCATGGGCCAGAAATACTCAGAGCTTCGCCCGGAATAAAATTGGATAATAAGGTCAGCTTAAGGAAAGCTTCGTAAGCAAAAGAACTAAGATCCATTTGTTTGGCAGGAAACAGTGTGGAAATCCCTGCCTTATAGAAAAATAAGAGGATAACGGCAAAGAAAAAAGTAGGGTAAATCTTAAGGAAGCGCTCCTGTAAGAATGTAAAATAGCTGATGCGGGTACCTTTTGCGTACCTCATGGCTAATCCATACCCACTCAAAAATATAAATACCTGCACCGCATAATGACCAAAGAAAGAGAAGGTTTGCTTAAGAAAGTCTGCCGGTAGGTAAAGCAGATTATGCAGATAGGTATAAGTAGGGGTAATAGAGAAGGAAAATTCGTTTTCTCCCGGTGCCCCATCCAAGATGTGAAAATAGTTGTGGAGCATAATAGTGAGAATAGCTATACCCCTCAAGTAATTGGAATCAAAGCTTTCTATCTGTTTTAAAAACATCTCACGGAATTATGAAACAGCTATGGACTGAGATGCCCATATCAATCTTAAAGTTAAATAGAATATATCTTAAATTAATAAAGGGCCTCCTCCTATAGAAAATCGGTAGGCATTCGTAGATTTGATTAACAGAAAGTATAACAACTGATCTGTAACCATAAACTAAGCTTAAATGACAAACGACAAAGAGCTTCTCAATTCATCGAAAGCCCCTGAACCGGTGGGGCTATACCCGCATGCCCGCCGCGTGGGCAATCTTTTGTTCCTGTCTGGCGTTGGACCTAGGGAAAGAGGCAATAAAAAAATTCCGGGTGTGGAGCTGAACGAGGCAGGTGAAATCACTTCATACGACATTGAAGCGCAGTGTCATTCCGTGTTTCAAAATGTGCGCTACATACTGGAAGACGCCGGTTCGAGCTGGGCAAATCTTGTGGACGTGACCGTTTTCTTGACGAATATGAAAGACGACTTTGCCACGTATAATCGAATCTATGCCGAGTATTTCAAGGACAACCAGCCTTGCCGCACCACCGTGGAGATAAATAAATTGCCAACGCCCATTGCCATCGAGTTAAAGTGCATTGCCACGATCGACTAGGCTATACCTGCAAACAGAACAGCTATACGTGAACAGCAGAGAAAACGAATTTAAGCAGCGGGCTGCGGCCTATGCTGAACAAGAACATAAAGCAGCCGGCAAATCGAAGTCGGTGTCGTGGTTAAGAGTAGTGGTGTTTTTGGCAGTCGTTATTACGGCTTGGCTCTTTTTCAGAGACGGCAACACCAGTGCAGGAGCCATCAGCATCGTTGGGTTCTACATCCTTTTTGTGATCACCATGCGCTGGCACAGCCGGCTCGACTACAGGTATAAGCAGCTGCAGTTGCTCGGCAAACTCAACCTGCAGGAGATTGACCGGCTGCATGGCAAGCTGCATAGTTTCGATGGCGGCATCGATTTCAAAAACGACCAGCATCCCTATACCTCCGATCTGGATATTTTCGGCCCGGATTCGCTCTTTCAACTCATGAACCGTTCCGTGACCAGCATCGGTAAGCTACGGCTAGCACAATGGTTTCGGCAGGCGGCGCCTACCCCGGAAGTGCTGCGCAGGCAGGAGGCAGTGGCAGAACTAGCCCAGCCCGACCAACAGGAATGGCTGCAGCAGGCCATCGTGAAGCCGATGCACTACAAGCACTTCAATGAGAATACACAGGAGTTCTTCGACTGGTTACATGCGCAAGACCTGTACAAAGCGCATCCTTGGCTGAAGCTATTGGTGTTTGTGCTGCCTGTACTGACCTTAGCCTCGATCGCGGCTTGGTTCTATGGCTACTCAGGGTACATCGCAGTTGGTTTTCTGGTTATTCAGTACCTGTTGGGGCTTAAGTTTCAGAAGCAACGCGACGATTACTACGATAAGAGCATCGGCATGTACGAAGCCATGCAAAGCTATACCGATCAGCTGCGGCACTTGGAGGCGCATCCGTTTAAAGCTCCGCTTCTAGAGGAGATCCGGACGCGGCTTTACAAAGGCAACACGCCTACTTCCACAGCCATTGGCAAGGTGGCCACCATCATCGATTATTTTTCGTGGCGGCTCAGCACTTTGATGAGCTTTTTCCTGAACACTATCCTGATGTGGGACTTTGTGTGGATCTACAGGATTGAGTCTTGGAAAGCAGAGCATCTGGACCACATAGAGAAGGGACTTGATTTGTTGGCGGAGTTTGAAGCACTGACCAGTATGGCAGCCTTCCAATACGCCCAGCCGCATTTTGCTATACCTGAGTTAAGCGCTATACCTTTCGAGTTTGATGCCGAGCAACTAGCGCATCCGCTTATCTTTTCGGTGGAGCGCATCGCCAATGATTTCCAGATGCAGGGAGCGGGCAAGACCATTGTGGTAACAGGCTCTAATATGTCCGGTAAGACGACCTTCCTGCGTACGGTAGGCATCAACATGGTGCTGGCCTTTATGGGGGCTGTCGTATGCGCTCGCCGTCTGATAGTGGCCCCGGCTCAGGTATACACCGCCATGCGTACTGCTGATAATCTGGCTGAGAATACCTCTTCTTTCTACGCCGAACTCAAACGCCTGCGCATCTTGCTGAACATGACAGAAGGAGAGGAGCCGGTTTTCTACCTCCTCGATGAAATACTAAAAGGCACCAACTCCCGCGACCGCCACGCCGGCGCGATGGCCCTCATCCGTCAGCTGCACCGCCGCAACGCCTCCGGCCTTATCTCGACACATGATCTGGAGCTGGGCGCGATGGAGCAAGAATTGCCTGGTAGCGTAGAGAACTTCAGCTTTAACAGCACCATCGAGGGAGATAAAATTCTATTCGACTATACCTTGCAGCGCGGCATCTGCGGCAGCTTCAATGCCAGTAAACTCATGCAGCTGATGGGGATTGAGATGGAAAGGACCGATGAGGCTGGATAAAGGCGTGTACCTCTGCCCCCAATTTTACGTTAGCATATCAACACACTTAAACAACCAACAGATAAACCTATGAGAGTAGTAGCCGACATACCTAACCCGCACGTGAAGATCACGCTGCATTCCTATAATGGTAAGTACATCCTGAAGCTGGAAAAAGCCAACCTGGAGCAGATTTATAAAATAGAAGAAACGGAAGTAAATGGAGACGAGGGAGCCAAAGCTTTACTAGACGAAGAGTTTATTGAAGCGGTTGTCAATCGATTCCAAGACATGCGCGATGCCTTCGTGAGTACGATAAGGCGTAATGATTAAGGTATAGTCGTATTGGCTTCATGTTGTACAGAATGATAACGCCTGCAACGGAGCAGGCTTTATCGTTTTAAGGTATAGACAAACAAAAAAGGCTCTGATTTCTCAGAGCCTTTTTAATATGCATGCTAATAGGGATTAGCCGATAGCTACACGCTTGAACTCAGTTACAGTCAAACCTTTGCTTGTTTTCTCAAGCAATTGAGAGATTGTAAGTGAAGAGTCTTTTACGAACTCTTGGTTCAACAGCGTGCTCTCTTTGTAGAACTTGTTCAGTTTACCCTGAGCAATCTTCTCCAGCATTTGCTCTGGCTTACCTTCAGCACGTGCCTGCTCTTTGCCGATCTCGATTTCACGCTCGATTGTAGCAGCGTCAACACCGTCTTTGTCAAGAGCGATTGGCTTCATGGCAGCGATCTGCATCGCGATGTCTTTGCCAACTTCAGTCACGTCTGTACCGTTAGTGTTGTTCATACCTACCAATACACCCAACTTACCATTAGAGTGGTTGTAAGCGATAACTTTCTCAGCAGTTACAGACTCGTAAGAAACTACGTCGATTTTCTCGCCGATTTTACCCATCAGGTCAGTGATGTGGTCCTGCAGTGAACGACCGTCAGCCTGTGGTGCTGCCAGCAATTCTTCTTTAGAAGAAGCATTTGTAGAAACAGCAGTTTCCAAGATGGTTTTAGCCAAGTTCTTGAAGTCTTCAACTTTAGAAACTGGCTCAGTTTCGCAAGCTACAGCAACTACTTTACCGTTAGTGCCGTCTTCGCTTACCTGCGTAAGTACCAGACCTTCAGAAGTAACGTTGTCAGCACGCTTGCTGGCAATCTTCTGGCCTTGCTTACGCAGAATATCTTTAGCAGCTTCGAAGTCACCGTTGGCTTCTGTAAGTGCTTTTTTGCAATCCATCATACCTGCACCAGTTTCCTGGCGAAGTCTGTTAACGTCTTGTGCTGTAATAGCCATGATTGTATAATTAAGAATTATGAATTAATAATTAAGAAGTATCTTTTGTGAGGTTCTCAGTAAAAGAAAGTTAGACCTAGTTGAAATTATTTCCAGTCTTTTGTCCTTTGTCAAAATCTCTTTCGTCAATGGGACTATCTGCTTCCGAGTTCCCCTAAAACAAACTGAACATTGAAGCTTGAGGGCCCAATGTTCAGTTTATTTACGATGCTATATGCATTAGAGATTATTGCTCGTCAGCTTCCTGCTTGGCCTTGATGCCTTCTTCTTCAGAACGCTTACGCTCAGTCTCTTCTTTGTCCACTTTGCGCTCAGACAGACCTTCTTCAATGGCCTTACCCATGATAGAAACGATCAGGGCGATAGACTTAGAAGCGTCATCGTTTGCAGGGATTGGGAAGTCAACCGTCTCAGGGTTTGAGTTTGTATCGCAAACTGCGAATACAGGAAGGTTCAACTTGTGTGCTTCTTTTACTGCGATGTGCTCACGCTTCACGTCAACGATGAAAAGAGCGGCTGGCAGGCGAGACAAATCAGCGATACCGCCAAGAACACGCTCCAGTTTCTCACGCTCACGAGAAAGCATCAGACGCTCACGCTTTGCGATAGCTGCATAAGCTGTGTTGTCTTTCACCATCTTGTCGATAGTAGACATTTTCTTAAGCGATTTACGCACAGTAGCGAAGTTGGTAAGCATACCACCCAACCAACGGTCGGTTACATAAGGCATTTTAAGACGACGAGCTTCTTCAGCTACGATGTCCTGCGCCTGCTTTTTGGTAGCTACGAAAAGGATCTTACGACCAGACTTGGCGATGTTCTTGATAGCTGAAGTAGCCTCGTCAAGCGCAACCAAAGTTTTGTTAAGGTCAATGATGTGGATACCGTTCTTCTCCATGAAGATATACGGAGCCATTTTCGGATCCCACTTGCGGGTAAGGTGACCGAAGTGAACACCTGCCTCAAGTAATTCTTTATAATTAGTACTTGCCATGTTGTTGATACACCTTTAATATTAACGTTTACTGAACTGGAATGAACGACGCGCTTTGCGCTTACCGAACTTCTTACGCTCCACCATACGAGGATCTCTGGTTACGAATCCTTCTTTGCGGAGTGCAGATTTAGTCTCGGCGTTTTCTACTACCAGTGCTTTCGCGATAGCAAGTCTAAGTGCTTCAGCCTGGCCGCTTACACCACCACCTTTTAGATTAGCAGTAACATCGTACTTGCCAATTGCTTCTAAGGTTTGAAACGGCTGATTCACAATAGTTTGCAGTACTTCGTTAGGGAAGTACGCCTTGATATCTTTACCGTTAATAGTGATATTCCCTTGCCCGGCCGTCATGTAGATACGAGCCACCGAGGTTTTTCTTCTACCAGATGTATTGATAACTTCCATTAATTATTAGATGTTGAGGGTTAATTCTTTAGGCTGCTGAGCTGCAAATGGATGCTCGGTTCCTGCAAAAACATGAAGATTTCTGAATAGCTCGCGACCTAGTGGGCCTTTAGGCAACATGCCACGAACCGCACGCTCTACGAGCAGCGTTGATGATTTAGCCTTAAGCTCACGTGGAGAAGTCTTCTTCTGACCACCTGGGTAACCCGTGTGTGTCAGGTAGTACTTCTGATCCCACTTGCGTCCTGTGAAACGAGTATCATCAGCATTGATGATAATCACGTTGTCACCGCAGTCAGCGTTTGGCGTGAATGAAGGCTTGTGCTTGCCTCTGAGGATCTTGGCAACTTCCGATGCCACACGACCCAAGCTTCCTTGCCCCGCGTCGATAATCACCCAGCCTTTGTTGGCTGTCTTCTTATTGACAGTAAGGGTCTTATAACTTAAATGATCCATTTTTGGTGGTTGTAAGCGATTTATTTAACAATTAATTTTTTCTCGATGGTTCTTGAAAAATGGTCACAAAGATAGAAACTCTTTATTTGATATGCAATACTTGGTGTAGAAATATGCTGTGACACAGGGGAATAGTGTAAAAAGCAAAAGGCTAGGAAGGTTAGGTATAAACTCACCGACCTGAAGTGGCAGAGGGCTTCTTTAGGTCGGTGAGTTTAAACTCAGGTATAAGCTGTTACCCTATTTCTGCTTTTTTACAGGTGGCGGCGGAGGTGGCAGGTTAGGTAGTTTTCCATATTTTTTCTCCGCCTTTGCAATAGATGCCTCATTATCCAAATCATACGCTTCTGTTTTCCCCTCATTCAAATACAGTATTATCATCCTGAGCTTTTTGCTGTCATTTTCACCAATCATCCAGCCTATTTCTTTTACCTCTGAATTCCGTTTTAGGAACGCTTTATGGTCTTCATGAAGATTATCGGCATCTGGAATATAAATTTTTACAGGGATGTCGGCTGGTGCAGAAGGAGGCGGTGGCGTGCCGGGTGCATTTGGAACAGGCGGTGCTGGCGGGGTAGGAAGTTTTTTATTAAACTCCTGTACCTGACGGGATTCTTTGTTCTTTTCAGTTACAAACGAAACAACACCCTTTGAGGCTCTATTGCCGAATAGATCTACTGCGGTTTTACCTTTGACTACATTCATACTGTGGATAGTCTTTGGGTCAAGCTTTTGTAAGGCTTCTCGGCTCGCTTCTACTCCGTCAATATAATACAGCGCTCCTTTTGGCATGCCTGACAGTAGTTCATTTTTATCCGGAGCTGGCGGCGCATCTGGGGCAGCCGGTGCAGGCGGTGGGGGAGGAGGCAATTCATCTTTTATCATCACAGGCGGTGGCGGCGGCAGTAAACCAGGGAATTCGCCGTATTTACTTTTCGCTTTCGCCATGCTCTTCTGGTCATTCAGGTTATATATTTCGGTGGTGCCCGATTTTAGAAAAAGCACTACTGCTTGTGGGCCTTTCTCCGGATGGATTTTCCAGCCAACTTTATCAATCGTCGGGTTCCTTTTCAGGAAGTTGGTATACTCCACAGGCAGGTTTTTGCGGTCTTGGTAGTAGCCAATATCCGTTGGTGAGAAGATGCGTTCCCCGTTCTGTTGCTGTACAGCATTATTCTTCTGAGATTCAAACTCTGCTCTGGATACAACTTGTGCAGCACCTGGGCTTGATGGAAACTGACCATACTTTTTCTCAGCCGCAGCACGACTTTTCTTGTCAGTCATTTTGTAGATTTCCTCCGTTGATTCAAGCCTTACCCTGATCTCATTTCTGGATATCCATTCAATCTTTCTTACCTGCGGGTTGCGGGCATAGAAAGCCTTGTGCTCTTCAGCTACTTTTTTCGCCCTTTCATCCTGATCTGGGTTATAAGGCGCAGGAGGAACTGGCAGCTCTGAGTTGTCGACCATTGGCGGCCTAGCTGGCTTTGCAGGCAGTTTGCCGTACTTTTTCTCGGCTGCGTCTATCTCGCTTTTGTAAACCATTCGGTAGCTTTCAAGGCCACCAGACTTAAGCTCAACTACCATACGGTCAACTTTGCTTTCTTGGCTTGCTTCTTCATCAGGTACCCAATACACACGCTTTACATTCGGGTTGCGTATCAAAAATTCTTCATAATCTTCTGATGTGTAGATGGGTTCTTGGCCTGTTTTATCTCTTCTGGTTACTGGTGGCGTACTTGGCAATTCACCATATTTGCGCTCTAAGGCAGCAATGCTTTTGCTACTGTCAAGGTAATATATTTCCGTGCCGCCGTCTTTTAAACTGATAACTACAGCATTTCTGTTGTCAACAACTTTACCACGCACGCTTTTTATGGCTGGATGATTTGTTAAGATGTTTTTTAAGATGTCTACAAGTTCGTCAGGCAGCTTAGATCCTTCATTTTGTTGCAACGTCTCAGTTTCTGCTATGTTTGCTATAGACTCTGTTAGAGGAGTGGCGTTCCGGAAGGCAACCAGCAGCACCGTTACGAGCGGTAACACAACCAGCAGTCTGAGCCGGTTTGCCTTGCTTGTGGGCATTTTATTCATCATGACAATTCTTCGTTTAAGGGATGGGAAGTTAAACTGATTGGCAATCTGAGGTTGTGTGGCGCCTACAACTTTCAGTAAGAGGTATTGGTATGCTACTCTATCGACGCCAGCATCTACAACATGCTGGTCAGCTATAAACTCTAAGTTTTCTTTCATGGCCTTTTTCATGAGCCACACACCCGGGTTGAACCAGTAAAAAACGGTGCTCAACTCCGCTAGCAGTACATCCAGCGTATGCCAGCCGTTTACGTGAATCTGCTCATGCCGCAGGATCGATTCCAGTTCAGGCGATTGGTGCTGTGTCGGATTCAGGTAAATAGTTTTCCAGAACGAGAAGGCTTCGCTTATGCCTTGCACCTTGCGGTAGCCTACCCCTTGATAGGAGGCGGGCACCGAGGCGCGGTGTATTTGGTAGAGCGAGGCAAACTGCATGATCAGCCGTAGCAGCATCAGGCCGCAGCCGAGCCAGAATAGCCCGACAGGTATGAGCCAGTAGTCGAATGCTTCGGCTTGCTCAGGTATAGCGGTGGGTGTCCAAGCAGGCAGCACTACCGCATAGCTTTGCATGGCGGCAAGCTCTTCGTGTCGGCTAAATAGTTCGGTGAGGTCAACCAGCGGATACACAGCAGAGAACACAATGCCGAACACCAGAAAAATTCGGTTGAGGTGATAAAACGTGAGTTTGCGCAGCACCAAGTGGTAAGCCAAGTAAAACAGCACGAGGGCTACGTTTGCTTTCAGCAGGTATAGGAGCAGGGTTGGCATATCATTTCGACTTTTTGTTCTCGATCATGTCAATAATCTCTTTCAGCTCTTCGGCGCTAATTTGCTTCTCCTTCGCAAAGAAAGCCACCAGTTCTTTGTAGGAGTTTTTAAAATAGTCGCCCACAAAGCCTTTCATGAAGCGCTTTTTGTAGTCTTCTTCTTTGATGAGTGGCGTATAGCGGTAGGTGTTGCCGAACTTCTCACTCTGCAAAAAGCCTTTCTTCTCCAGATTTTTCACCGTAGAGGCCAATGTGGTATAAGGCGGTTTCGGCTCGTCCAGTTGTTCCAAAAAGTCTTTGATGAAACCGCCGTCCAGCGACCAAATCGCCTGCATGGCATCTTCTTCTTGTTGTGTCAGCTTTTCCATAATTCTACGATATTTTCGTATAGTTACGAAAGTTTCGTAATAAGGTCAAGTGTTTATGTAATAATTCTTTAATTATTTTTTTCTGATGAGGATCAAAATTACGAATGCTGCCAGTGGAAGCGGTTATGGGAATAAAGCGGAAACATCTATTTTTAGCTGGCGTCTTAAGGTATAGCCTGACTTAACTCTAAATCAACAGATATGAAAGCCATTCTTGTAAAGCAACCCGGCGGACCAGAACAACTGGTGCTGGGAGAGTCCGAACAGCCACTGCCCAAGCCATATGAACTGCTGGTGCGCGTGCATGCCACTGCGCTTAACCGTGCCGACACCTTGCAGCGACAGGGCAAGTACCCTCCTCCGAAGGGAGAAAGCCCGCTGCTGGGGCTTGAGATAGCCGGAGAGGTGGTGGAGGCAGGTATAGGCTGCACCCGTTTCAAAAAGGGAGACAAGGTGATGGGCCTGCTACCGGGCGGCGGCTATGCCGAGTACGCCGTGATTCACGAAGAGATGGCCATGGCTATACCTGAAAACCTGAGCATGGAAGAGGCGGCGGCCATACCGGAGGTTTTCCTGACGGCTTGGCAAGCGATCTCTTGGCTAGGCAAGCTGCAGGCTGGCGAGCGGGTGTTGATTCATGCCGGAGCAAGTGGCGTGGGCACGGCAGGTATACAGTTGGCCCGTGCCCTGAAGGCGGAAGTACTGGTGACGGCTTCGGAGCACAAAGTCAAAGCCTGTCTAGAACTGGGTGCGCACAAAGCCATTAATTATAAAGAAGTGCCTTTTGAAGACGAGGTGCTGGCGCATACCAATTCGGAAGGGGTGGATGTGATCGTGGATTTTATTGCCGGCCCCTACTTTAAGCAGAACATCGAGTGCTTGCGCCTAGATGGGAGAATGGTGTTGTTGGCTAGTTTAGGCGGCGGCAAAGTAGAAGACTTTGACCTGCGTCAGATTCTGATCAAGCGCCTGCAAGTGATCGGCTCTACGCTGCGCTCCCGTACCCGCGATTACCAGATCCGACTCACACAAGACATGGCAGCTTTTGCCATGCCTTTATTTGAGAATGGCACGATCAAACCAGTTGTTGATTCTGTATTCGACTGGTCGGACGCAGCGGAGGCGCACCGGTATATGGAGGCCAACAAGAATATCGGGAAGATTGTGCTGCGGGTAAGCTAGAAAGTTTATACCTTATAAAAGCAAAAAGGGCCTGATGTCGCATCAGGCCCCTTTGTTTTTACGCTAGTTGTATTGCCGGAGTTGCTTGATCAGCACGGCCATGTCTTTCGGGTAGGGCGCTTCAATTTTGATCGGTTCTCCATCCATCAGCTTAAAACCGATGGTATGCGAGTGCAAGGCAAATCGCTTGATGAGCGGCTGCTCTTCTGTCTGCTGTTTCAGGTTAAACTTGCGCTTTAGGCTGCTCAGGTATACATTTTCGCCGCCGTATAGCGAGTCACCTACAATCGGTGCTCCCAAAAAGGCCAAATGTATGCGAATCTGGTGCAGGCGACCAGTTACCGGCATACACTCCAGCAAGGTATGGCGGCTGTAGCTTTCGAGCGTCGTGAAGTAAGTTTCAGCTGGTTTGCCCTGTGGGGTAAGTTTGGCCACACCTTTGGCGCCTGCCAAGATAGAGCGGTTCACCAGTTGGTCCTCGAACTTGTGCACGCCCCAAGCTACGGCATGGTATACCTTGTATACCTCGCGGTGCTCAAACTGCATCGACAAGTGGCGGTAAGCCTCCGGATTTTTGGCAAACACGAGGCAGCCCGACGTGTCTTTGTCGAGGCGGTGGCAGGCCTGCAGGTCCGGGTTATGCTGCTTGGCAAGTTTGAGCAGGTTGGTTGTGTTCGGTGTGCGGTCTTCGAGCGTGGATAGAAAAGGCGGCTTGTTCACCACCAAGAAGTCCTCATTCTCAAATATGATCAGGTCTTTAAAAACCGGGTATTTCATGCTGTACTGTATCGTTAATGGGCGCGGCTATACCTTAGAGCCGCGCAGCCTGCAAAGATACGTAAATTTGGTGGTTAGGCTGATTGTTGATTGTTGGTTGTAGATTGTCAGTTGATGATTGCTAAATAGTCTAATTGCTAACACACCAAGTATGTGAGGATATGTGAGAGGTGTGATTCTGAATTCCTCCTTTAAGTTTGTGAGGATATCTGTACGTGCCCTTTAATTAATTTCTCTTGAAACATTCGACAATCAACAATTAGGCAATCAACCTACCTTCGCCTTCAGCAGCTTAAAGCGCAAAGTAGTGCCTTTGCCGAGCTCGCTTTTTACGGCGATGAAGGAGCGGTGCGCCTCAATGATGTGCTTGGAGATGGCCAGTCCGAGGCCGGAGCCGCCGCTATCGCGGGAGCGGCTTTTGTCGATGCGGTAGAAGCGCTCGAATATGCGGTTGATGTGCTCTTGGGCTATACCTGTACCGTCGTCTTTCACGGTGATGGTATAACGCTTGCGGCCCTCTGTAAATGACACCCAGATGTTGCCGCCCGTGCGGCCGTACTTAATGGCATTGTCCACGAGGTTGATAAAGACCTGCCGTATGCGGTTAGGGTCGGCGTGCAGCATGACTTTTTCGTTCGGCTTTGCTTCGAGGTGCAGGCTGATCTGGCGGCTGTCTGCTTTCTGCTCCAGTTGCTCAAAGACCTCGCGCACCAATTGCACCGCGTCGAAGTCCAGCTTCTCCATCTTCACGACCCCTTTCTCAAACTGCGAGATGCTGATGAGGTCCTGAACCAGCGTGTCGAGGCCGTCGAGGCTGTTGGCGGCCTTCTGCAGAAACTTGTCGCGCACAGTAGGGTCGTCCACGGCGCCGTCGAGTAGGGTATGGATGAAGCCTTGTGCGGCAAATATCGGTGTTTTAAGTTCGTGCGACACATCGGCCAAGAACTCGCGGCGCATCACTTGCAGGTGTTTCAGTTCATCAATTTCCTGCTGCTTGCGCTCAGCAATCTGATATATGTCGTCTTTTATCTTTCGGAGCGGATCTGCTGTAAAGAGGGAACGGCCCTCCGCTTTGCGAAATTCCTGTCTCTTTATCTTCTCGAAACTGGAGTACACGTTCTTAATTTCGCGGAACACGAGCGCCTCATATGAAAAGTAGATCAGCAGAAAGCAGCAAACGAATACGATGACAAGGGCTGCTATAAACCCTCTGGAAGAGAAGTAGCTGGCCAAAGCCAAAAAGGCAGTGAGCACAAGTGCCACTGCCAGTGATACCAAAAGGGCAAGCGTACGGGAATTTAAATTCATGCTTTAGTCGGTGTTAAACTTGTAACCGACACCTTTAATCGTTCTTATGTGGTCTTCGCCTATTTTTTCACGCACTTTTCGGATGTGCACATCCACCGTACGGGCAATTACATATACATCGCTACCCCATACGTTGTTGAGCAGCTCCTCGCGGGTAAATACCTTGTTCGGGGTGGCTGCCAAAAATGCCAATAGCTCAAACTCTTTCTTTGGCAGGGTGATCTTTTCCTCGCCTTTGTACACGGCAAAACTGGTGCGGTCGATGCGCAGGCCTCCGATCTCTATTACCTGTTCCTGCTCTTCCTGCTGTGCATCGCGACGGGCGTAGGCGGCAAGGCGGCTAAGTAGAGCACGCGGTTTTATCGGCTTTGTGATAAAATCATCGGCTCCGGCGTCAAAAGCGGCCACTTCGGAGAACTCCTCGGAGCGGGCTGTCAGAAAAATGATGTGCGTATGGCGGAAATCAGGTTCTTCGCGCAACTGGCGACAGGCGGCTATTCCATCCAGTACCGGCATCATCACATCCATCAGAATCACGTTGGGCTTAAAGGCATGGGCTACCTCAATGGCTTTTTTGCCGTTCTCCGCTTGGTTTACCTGATAGCCCTCGCGGGTCAGGTTGTATTGGAGTAACTCAACGATATCCGGATCGTCGTCCACTACCAGTATTTTATAGAGAGGATGGGTTGGTGTCTGCACGTTTCTTGGTTTTAAAGTGGTAACACTTCATGATGTAGTTCTCAGGTATGGGGTTACTCTTTATACTTAAGACCACAGTACAAATATATTGTTTTAAAGAGACGGAACGCTGACTTTACAAAATCATAATGTTATCATAACATACGGCTAACTTCACCCATAAAAAAAGCCAGCTACTGGAGCTGGCTTTTCCCTATTTCTGTGCTACAAGGGCGGGTTTATGTCTTAAGTTTTTGTGTTCGTAAAGATCTACTTTCACGGAACCCACAAACATCTCCGCCGCGATCATGACAGGTACCTTGTTTTTATCATCAGACAGGTATACCGTAATCGCATCCTCGCCTCTAAACAGTTTATTCTTCGGCATTTTGGGCACGAGCTTGATCGCTCTAAACGAACCGGCCTTCGTGCTCACCGTCTCGCGGCCTTGGTAAGTTACCACCATGTCAAAAGTCTCTTCATCAAAGAAACCCTTGATCGTGAACTTGTCTCCTACCTTAAAACGATCGTAGTCGAGTGTGCGCAGGTAATAAAAGCCACTCACAATATCCTGTGCGCCATGCGGGATCTTGTGTGTGCTCTGCTTTTTGTCTCGGTTCTTCTTTTTCATCTCCACCTGCGCCGTGTTAGTGAAGTGATTAAAGTCCACTGTTTCGCGCTTGCGGTAGCTGCCTTCTTCTATGTTGCGGAAGGAGCGGTGCGGAAGTATGGCGGCTGTGTCAATGTAAGACTGCCACGTATCCCTTACCTTAACAAAAATATCGAAGGAACTGTTGGTCTTGCCATAAACAGTAGCCTTGTAGGTAAGCCTGTCGTTTATGCGGTGCAGGTTTGGGGAAATGTCAATCACTGCCTCCGCCGCATTGATGGGACCATAATGCACTTTGTACTTCAGCAGTTCTCCTTTGCCAAAACTGTCGTTGGGTACGGTCCTCAGGCTTTCTTTTGCAACGAAGCCGGAAAGAACGAGCAGGATTAATAATATCGCTGGGAAAATCTTCTTCATAAGCATTTCAGACATTCAGGGGTTCTAGTTGCTACATAATCAACTATTATACCAACTGTGGGTCTTCACATTAAAGATAGTGGGTTGTATTCACACTACCAACAACTTAAAATGCAAAAAGGTGCTACACAGGGCAGCACCTTTTTAATTACTTCGTATTAGCGAACAATGTTCACTCGGCTCCGGCAATATCGTCTAAGGCAGCAGCCACCTTCTCAGGCTCGCCTTTAACGATAGCTCTGATCTTCGCCTCGATCTCCTCCTGCAGTTCCGGATTGTCAAGCAGAATCTGCTTCACGCCGTCGCGGCCCTGACCCAACTTGTCGCCGTTGTAAGAGAACCAAGAACCTGATTTCTGCACAACACCTAGCTCTACGCCAAGGTCAAGTATCTCGCCTACTTTAGAGATGCCTTCGCCATACATGATGTCGAATTCAACCACTTTGAATGGAGGCGCCACTTTGTTTTTCACCACCTTCACACGGGTACGGTTACCAGTGATGTTATCAGCAGATTCCTTGATCTGGCCAATACGACGGATATCCAGACGCACGGAAGCGTAGAATTTAAGAGCGTTACCACCAGTAGTTGTCTCTGGGTTACCGAACATCACACCGATCTTCTCACGAAGCTGGTTGATGAAGATACAGCAGCAGCCAGTTTTGTTAATTGTACCGGTCAGCTTACGCAGTGCCTGTGACATCAAACGTGCCTGAAGGCCCATTTTGCTGTCACCCATGTCGCCTTCGAGTTCGCCTTTCGGTACCAGAGCGGCCACAGAGTCAATTACGATAATATCGATCGCGCCTGAACGGATCAGGTGGTCAGCGATTTCCAGTGCCTGCTCACCGTTGTCAGGCTGTGATATCAATAGGTTTTCGGTGTCGATACCGAGTTTCTCAGCGTATACCTTGTCAAATGCGTGCTCTGCGTCAATAAAGGCGGCCAAGCCACCAGCGCGTTGCGCCTCAGCAATAGCATGCATGGTAAGCGTGGTTTTACCAGACGATTCAGGACCGTAGATCTCAATGACACGGCCGCGTGGCAAACCGCCAATACCCAACGCAATGTCCAGCCCAAGTGAGCCGGTTGAGATAGCCGGAATGTCTTCCACCTTGTTGTCGCTCAGTTTCATTACGGTGCCTTTACCGTAAGTCTTGTCAAGCTTGTCTATCGTCAGCTGCAGGGCTTTTAGTTTTTCGTTGCTTACGCTCATGTGTGTTTAATTAAAATAGCTTTATATTGATGGTGAAATTACGACGTTCAAAATCAATTTGCAAAAAAAGTAACAGGTATTTTGCTAATTTTTTTAGTTGACTAATGCCGTCTTGTTACAACAGCTTTTGTCGGCTTTTTGTGCCATTTCTTTTCCTTTTTTATGAGATATTTTAGGCTTTTATTATGTGCCTTTACTATGCTTTACAGCGGTTTAGCATATGGGCAGCTTAACAACGATGCCTTAAAGCTAAAGATGCCTGTTATACCTGAAAATGCTAACCATATTAGAATTGGTGTGCATGCTTTCGGTTTCTCTAAAAACAATGAGTACTTCAACAAGATAGCCGACGGCTATACCTTATTTGGCTACCACGTGCTGCCTCGTGTGAGCTACTATCCGGCTGCCTCAGTGCGCATCGATGCAGGCGCACTTCTCTGGAAAGACTTCGGAAGTTCAGGGTATCAGGACATACAGCCGACTTTCACGGTGAAGCTGCAGCGCGAGAACTGGGCCTTTGTGTTTGGTACGCTAGAGGGCAACCTTAGCCATAATTATATAGAGCCTCTCTATGATTTTGAACGGATAATGACCAACCGGCTTGAGAACGGTCTTCAGTTCCTGCTCAACACACACCGCGTTAGCATGGATGCTTGGATAGATTGGAACAAAATGATCTACCGTGCCGATCCGGACCGCGAAGAAGTGGCCGGGGGCATCAGCTCGGCCATACACCTGCTCAACCGACCGGGCCGGGTAGAGGGGGACTCGCTGCGGCTTTCTATACCTATACAGTTCACGGCCCAGCACAAAGGCGGGCAAATTGACAATTCACCGCTGCCGCTACTTACTGTTGTGAATGCAGCTGTCGGATTTGAGCTGGAGCGCCAACTGCCGTACAGAATGCTGCACCGGATATACACCAAAAACTATGTGCTGGGCTTCGGGGACTACTCCAATGAGTTTACGCTTCCCTTTAAGCGTGGAAGCGCGCTATACCTGAACGCTGGTATTGATACCAAGTACCAAGATGTGATGATGAGCTATTGGAGAGGAGATGGGTATATAACAGAGTTGGGTGGGCAGCTTTTTCAGTCGGCATCCACCACCTACAAGAATCCGGACTATGTGCAGGAGGATCGGCAACTGCTTATTTTGCGCCTCATGAAAGACATTGAGCTAATCGAAGACCTTACGCTGACTTTGCGTTTGGAGCCAGTACTGGATTTGGACGACCCGAAACTGGAGTTTTCTAATGCGCTATACCTGACGTTCGACACCGATTTTTTTGTGGCTAAACCCCGGAAGTAGCGGAATTATACAAGGGCCTTGCTGTCGCTCTCTCTAAGCTGGGTTTCCTGTTCGTAATCATCGCGGATCATACCATAGTAGTTCAGGTCCAGCAGTTCATCCGAATCAGCTCCTCTGAAATCGCTCCGCAGCACGCCTTCTTTTCTAAATCCACAGCTCTCTGCCAGTTGGGAGCAGGCGAGATTATACTGTGTGCAGCGCATGTATACCTTGTTCAGCTGTAAGTCCTCAAAGGCGAAGCTCAGAATGGCTCGAAAGGCCTCTTGGGCCAAAATGTTCATGTCGGGCCAGCCGGTAAAGTAAAGTGCCGCCTCCGCTTTTGGTACGCTCCGGTCAATGTTTTTGAGCGTAATATCGCCTATGTAGGTACCACTCTCTTTTATCCACACTCCAAAATCAAATTGCTTCCGGTTGTCCCAGTCTGTGCGGAGCTGCGCCAACTGCGAACGGGCGTCATCTAGGGCGCGTACTCGGGCCAGTCTCCCCGCAAAGGCGGGGCAGAGGGCTAATGTATTCTCTTGTATCAGCCGCATGAACTCCTGCTCATCGCCATCTTCATAGGGGCGAAGCAAGAGGTGCTCAGTTTCCAACTTTTCTTCAAAGGAGCCGGATAAGGTGTTGTAAAGAAAGCTCATAGATGCACGTTGATTTTAAAGGGAGGCGCTCTGTTGATCTCCTTCCTTGCTTTGTAATACGCTAATCATGCGAAAACGTGTTTTAATTATTCTACATTAACTAAAAAACCAACCGTCATAAAAAAGCGGCCGTTACAACAATGTATGTTCAGTGAATTGTCATCTTAATTCGAAATCTATGAAAAACAGACTGGAAGGAAAAGTAGCCATTGTAACAGGAGGTGGTACAGGTATAGGCGAAGCCATTTGCAAGAAGTTCGCCCAAGAAGGTGCCAAAGTGGTCGTGGCCGGTTTTCCGGAAGACCCGGTGGAGGATGTCGCAAAGGAAATCCAAAAGGAGGGAGGCATGGCCATTGCCTTCACCGGCGATATTTCCACAGAGGCTAACGCGAAGAGCTGTGTGAAACTGGCAGTAAGCGAGTTTGGGCAGCTGGATATTCTCGTTAACAATGCCGGTGTATTCCCAGAGGTAAATCTGCTGCAAGACTATACCGAGGAGGCATTGGACTACATGATCAAGAACAATATTAAGTCGGCTTTTGCGATGAGCAAGGCAGCGCTGCCTGAACTGCACAAAACGAAAGGCAACATTGTGTCCGCCGGTTCAGAGGCGGGCGTGATAGGTATAGCGCAAAATGCGCCCTATGGCGGTACCAAAGGCTTTATACACGCTTTTATGAAAGGGTTGGCTGTGGAGCAGGCGCAGTTTGGTGTGCGGGTAAACATCGTAGGCCCCGGCCCCATCGACACGGCTTGGACGCACGCCAGCACCGGGCCTATGGACAGCAAAATGGTGAAGACAATGAAAGTGGCCACGCCCATGGGTCGCAGAGGCACCCCTGAAGAAGTGGCCAACGTGTATTGCTTCCTTGCTTCTGATGAAGCCTCTTATGTAACGGGAGCACTGTATATGGTGGACGGAGGAATTACAGTGGCCAAAGGTCCGGTAGGCGAGGAGGCGGATTCCAGCATGAAGAAAGAGCCGGATGGCAAGCTGGATACAAAGCATTCCAAAGAAGGGCATACCTCAATTCGGAACAGCTAAGCCTAAACCGCCACTAGGTATAAGAAAAAGCGCCCGCAGCTATAAAACTGCGGGCGCTCTGTATATCAGGTATAGCGTTGGACTATTGGTTCAGTAGGAAAGGGTACTGGAAGTGCTTCGGGCTGTTGAGCTGCTGCTGGCGCATCATCACGTCCAAGGTATGGGCCGTCTCGTTGAAGTACTCCAGTCTTCTGATCAGCATTTCTTTTTGCAGCACTACGCCACCAGCGGTTTTCATGTAGGCGCGCTTGTCTTCCATCACATGCTGCATGGTATCCATAACCGCGTTCTCGTTCTGCTGAAACCAGCGAACAAAGTCCTCCAGTCTGCCAACGCCTGCAGTCTCTGACTTGAACTCAAGGCCGTGCAGGTGAAGAATGTCGGCTAGCAGGTCTACTTCCAGTGGAATGGATACATTATAAGGCATGGAGCGAACCTCCAGCTTGCTGTTTAGGGCTCCTATAATGGTGGCCAGATTATCTTTAAAGCGAACGTATAGCGCTGCCGCTTCCATAGGTCTAGGGGTAATGTTGAAAAATCAGTACGGGCGCAAAATTACACCAATAAGGTTAGATTGCTAAATTGTTTGGTGGTTAAATTGCTAAAATTAGCTATGCACCCACTTCATCTCGCATCTAGTCTTAAATTACAGAAGATCTTGTATCAGCTGCTCTACGGTGATGCCTTCGGCCTCAGCCTTGAAGTTGCGCACAATGCGGTGGCGCAAGATAGGGAGGGCTACGGCCTGTACGTCCTCTATGTCAGGGGAGTACTTGCCATTGAGCAGGGCATTGCATTTGGCCCCGATGATCAGGTGCTGCGAAGCTCTTGGGCCGGCGCCCCACTCCAGATATTGGCTGGCCTGCTGTGATCCCATCTCGGTGTTCGGGCGGGTTTTATGCACCAGTTTCACGGCATACTCCACCACGTTGTCAACCACCGGCACGCGGCGTACCAGTTGTTGAAATGCCAAGATATCGTCTGCGTGCAGTATTTTGTCGAGTGTGGTGCGAAGGGCGCCGGTCGTATTCTTCACTATCTGCAGTTCCGACTCATAGCTCGGGTAGCCCAGTGTGATGTTGAACATGAAGCGGTCCAGCTGCGCTTCCGGCAACGGATAAGTGCCTTCCTGCTCGATCGGGTTCTGGGTGGCCAGCACGAAGAAAGGCTTTGGCAGTTCGTAACGTTTGCCGGCTACGGTCACGGCATATTCCTGCATCGCCTCGAGCAAGGCCGCCTGTGTCTTAGGCGGTGTGCGGTTTATCTCATCGGCCAAAATGATGTTGGCGAAGATCGGGCCGGTCACGAAGTTGAAATTACGGTCTTTGTCCAGTGTCTCGGCACCTACAATGTCGGTCGGCATGAGGTCAGGGGTAAACTGCACTCTGCTGAAGGACATGTCTAGCGAGGAGGCGATCGTCTGGATAAGGAGCGTTTTGGCGAGGCCCGGTACGCCCACCAACAGGCAGTGCCCCTGACAAAAAACGGCTGTGAGTACCAAGCGCACCACATCCTCTTGGCCTACGATGACCTTTGAGATTTCGGATGTCAGGTCCTGATAGGCACGGTACAGCGCGTCGGCTGCTTCTTTGTCAGAGGTATACTGCTTCATAGTCTGTTTATTGGGTTAGTTCTAGCACCTTACAACGGTCAAATTCAGGATCGATCTCGATGTATACGGTGTCGAAGTTTTTTCGGAACCACTCATCCACCGCTTTGTCTCTCTTTTGTGCGAGAGCGGCAGTTGCAATTTTCTGGTAATCATCGCGCATGTTGGCCATGTGCGGCGACGACTTGTAGTTAAGCTTAATGATGCGGGCAGCCTCTCTGCCGTCAGGCGTTGTAAAGGTCACCGGCTTCGATATGTTGCCTACTTTCATCGTGTCGATCACGAAGAATATGCCGGGCTCCACTTCGTCCATTGGGATGTAGGTACTGCCTGTCGCGCGGCTTTGAAGCATACCACCGTTGTCTTTGGTGCCCTTGTCATCCGAGAACTCTTTGGCCGCTTTCGCAAACGTAGTGCTGTCGTTTAGGATAAGCGTACGCACACTGTCGAGAACGGCAATAGCGTCCTGCACATCAACACGGGCTGTGGCTGGCTTGATCAGGATGTGTCGCGTGTTAAACTCCTGTCCTTTGCGCTCAATCAGCTGGATGAGGTGGAAACCAAACATCGACTCGATCACGTTGGACATCTGACCCGGCTCTAGGCGAAGCGCTGCCGCCTCATACTCCGGTACCAGTTCTTTTTTCTTGAAGAAGCCCAGTTCGCCACCTGATTCGGCAGAACCCGGGTCCTCAGAGTACTCACGCGCCAATGTGGCAAAATCCTCACCGGCTAAAATGCGTTCGCGCAGGGCTTCCAATTTCTGACGGGCGGCTTGTTTTTGAACACGGCTAACTTCCGCATACTTTACAATGTGGCTCAGCTGCACCTCGCTCGAGAAGTATGGCAAGCTGTCAGCCGGGATCTGGTTGAAATAGCGGCGCACCTCTTTCGGCGTCACTGTCACTTTCTCGGTGATCTCACGCTGCATCTTCTCTGATAGCATTTGGTTGCGCACGGTGCGGCGCAACTCATCGCGCAGCTGCTTGATGCTTTTGTTATAGTACTGCTCCAAGCGCTCGGTGCCACCTACTTGGGAGGCGAGGTAGTCAATTCTGCGGTTTAGCTCGCCGGTTACAGCGGCATCCTCTACTACTACGGAGTCAATCTCGGCACGGGCCAGCAACAGTTTCTCCTGTACCATCGACTTCAGAATGTCGCATTTAAGCGGCTCTGTCTGAGCGCTTGGCTGCTGTTTGGTCTGGGCTAGGTACTGCAGGTAGCTGAACTCAAGCTCAGAACGCAGGATGATGTGGTTGTCTACTTTCGCAATGATGCCGTCCAGTTTTTTCTGAGTTGGCACTTGTGCCGAAGCCGTGAAGACGGAAAGGAGGCAGAGCAGGGCTGTGGCTAATGAAAGGCGCAGCGTTTTCGTTTTATTGATTGTTTTGTGCATGTTGCTTGGGTGCCGGTGTCGTACTGGTGACCGGAATTATTTTCTGATGATTTTTTCTACCTCTGCGTCGTTGATGGAAACCGGGTGTTTCTCCTGTAGCTGCTTCACCCATTGCTCATCCAGATAGTTCTGGTAGTCGGCTGTGGCTTGACCTCTTACTTCAGAGAGTTGTTTCGCAGCCGGGGCTAACACGTCGTGCACGATGATGAGGTACTGGCGACCGTTAAGCTCAGTGTTGTGAGCGCCTTTCTCCCATTTCACAGCATCCACGGCTTTGTTCTCACCTTTCTGGAATTTCTTCTCCGATATCTGCACGCCCAGCGGGTTGCCGGCATTCAGGTTTTCAGCCAGTACGCTCAGGTCTGATGAGTAAAGCGCAAAAGAAACTCTTCTGTTGCGACGACGGCCGGTTTCGGTATTGTCAGCCGCAGCCTGTTTCGTTTTGCCAAGTGTCTTGGAACTCAATTGCTCAGCCGGTACACCACGCTCTGTCAGGTAGGCTACTACGGCTTTGGAGCGTTCCGCCGAAAGATCTCGCTTACCGGCGGCTTCGCGTGCGTCAGCGTGCCCATTCACCTCCAGCGATAGATTTGGGTTGTTACTGAGGCGGTCAGCCAGTTCGTTCAGCTTAGCCATACCAGCCTTGTCAGGGGTGGCGCTGTTGGTTTCGAAGGTAATGTCCGCAGGTTTGCCATTGCGCACCTCGTAGCGGCGCTGGTCGAGCTGTTGCTGTGCCTTGGTGAGTAGTTCTTTGTTGGCGGCACTGATTACGGTGGCATGCGCACGTTCTCCCCACTGGTACTTGGCGCTGTTCTGTTCAAAATATGCCTTCAGGCCTACGGAGTCTTCCACTGCTTTAGACCATACCTTCTCGTCCATCAACTGGAACAGCAGAATGCCGTCGTGGTACTCGCGTACCAGCATGCGGAAGTCAGGGTATTTGTTTTCGAGGTTAGCGCGCTCGTACTCCAGCAAGCTCTTGTTCACGAAGCTGTCGTAAAGCGAGTTCATGTGGTGTTCTGAGGTACCCGTGGCGCGCGGACGCTGCTCTGCCTTTACGAAGGTATAGAAGTCGCCCACGGTATAAGGCTTGCCCTGTATCGTGAACAGTGTTGTTTTAAGTGATTTGTCGGCGGCATCGTAGTCCCACTTACCCTGCATCAGGGCATCGGTCGACTTACCCAGTGCGGCGGTTTTGGCGGCTGCGTCTTCCGTGAAATTATTCTCTGCCTTGATGCGCTTCATGAACGCGGCCTTGTTCAGTTCAGAGCGGGAGTCCTTCGCGATTTTGTTGCGCAGACTCTGCTCCATGTCCTCAAAAGGAGGGAGGTTCTGCTTGCCGATCAGTTTGATGATGTGCCAGCCGTACGGTGTTAGCACAGGCTTGGCCACTTCGCCTTCTTTCTTCAAGGAGAAAGCGACTTCTTCAAACGAAGGGATCATGCGGCCGGTGCCGAACCAAGGCAGTTCGCCGCCATTAGGGGCGGAGTTGGCGTCTTCAGAGAACTCTGCTGCCAGACGGTCCCAGTTCTCGTTGCGCTGCACGCGCTTGTAGATGGCGTCTATACGCTGTTTGGCGGCCAGTGAGTCGGCCTTAGGCATGCCCGGCGTAGCGCGCACCATGATATGCGCTACTTTCACCTCGCCCTGTGCTTGGCGCTTGTCGTGTACCTTGATGAGGTGATAGCCGAAGCGCGAACGCACCGGCATGGATACCTGTCCAACCGGGGTTTTGTAGGCCGCATCCTCAAAGCGGTACACCATCTGCATGGCCGTAAAATAGCCTAGGTTGCCGCCGTTCTCCTTGGCTGAGGGGTCTTGAGAGAACTCACGCGCCAGTTTATCGAATGCCTCTCCGGCCTCGATGCGGTTGCGAACCTCAAGCGCTTGGTTATAGGCCGTCAAAGTGTCTTGCGGACTAGGGTCGTTCGGAAGGCCAAAAAGAATGTGCGAGGCGTTTACCTCCTGTTTTAGGCGCTCGTAGGCCTCCTGTACCAGTTTGTCGGTTACACTTTTTTCGGTCAGGTATGGCTGGGCGAGTTGCTCCTTGTATCCTTCCAGTTCACGCTTAAAGGCTGTGGTCGTGTCCAACCCACGGCTTTCGCCTTCCATCACTTTAAGTTTGAAACGGGTATACAGATCGAGGTACTCGCTTACGCTCTGTCGGGTGTAAGCATCTTCGTTGCCTCCGTTGTTCTTTTCATAAACATACTGAAACTCCGATGTATAGATAGGTTGGGAGCCAACGGTCGCGATGATGGGTTCCTGCTTGTCATTCTTCTTGGTTACGGTACAGCCGGCCACTAAAAGGGCCGCTGCCGCAACAAGTAGTTGATTGCTGCGCATAAATAGATTATAAACTAACGCTTGGTTTTGTCCTGACGAGGTCAGATCATGCAATTTTAGTTAATTTTTCTGACAGATTAGTCAAAAAGTATCACTATAATCCTATTGCATGCGATTTCGTTCCCGATAACGGACAGGGGGCGTTAAAAGTGTACAGCTCAGCCCTATTTAATTTTTTTGTAGAGGAGGCAGGTGTTCTGCCTCTCGTCTGACTCGAACTCCACACGATCCATGATGCGGTTGACGAGGGCTATGCCGACGCCCCCTTTCTTACCGATCCGGATGTGTTCTTCGATGTTGGGTTCCCTGTATTCTGAGCGGCGGAAGGCTACGCCGTTGTCGGTAATCTCGAATTTGAGCATGCCGCTCTTCTCCGTTATGCCCAGTGAAATAAATTTGGAAGGGTCTTCCTGATTGGCGTGTATGATGAGGTTCGCGCATATCTCATCCACAGCCAACACGATCTGATTCATCAGGATATCCGACAGTTTATAGCCTGCCAGATAAACCGTGACGAAATCACGTATTTGCTTTAGATTTTTTTTAGTACAGCTAACTGTAATCTTATTATTCATCAGCGATGGTCATGGCTTCCTCGTAATCCGAAACGATGGTCATGAGTAAGTCAAGACCCAAAATTTCGAATACGTTGCGCACTTTGTCCTGCATGTTATAGAAAATGAGTTTAATCTGTGCGTCTTCAAATCGCTGCAGGTGCGAAATAAATACCCCAAGGCCGGCAGAGGAGATGTAATTCAGATTCTCGCAGTCGACCAGAATTTTGCTGTAAGTCATGATTTCGGGGTCTGAGAGCGCTTCATCGAGCATAACTGATGAGCTAGCGTCCAGTTCACCATCAAGGGTGATGATGATTGTCGTGTCTTTGATTTGGTTTGTAATTTTCATCGGCATCCTTTACGTGTAATTATTCACTAGGTTGAGTAGGTTTAAACTTAATGACAAGCAGGGTCTGGTCGTCGTACAGGTTGTCTGTCGGACCCGTGAAATCCTCCAAGTCGTTTATAATAGCGCATTTGATATCCTCAGCCTCCAAGTGGTAGGTTTGAGTAAGCATGTAGCGCAGGCGATCTTCGCCATATTCGTCATTTTCCTTGTTTCGCGCCTCCACAATACCATCCGTGTAGATCACCATCACATCGGTCGGGTTGTAGTCGTAGTACATTTCCCGCACGTGGTTGTTGTAGCTTTTATCGCGGATAATGCCCAGTCCCAGTCCGTCCGTCTGGAAGTAGAAGGTGTCCTCCATCATGGAGTTGTAGTACAGGGTATGGCAATGGCCCGCTCTCGCAAACATAAAGCCCTTCATGCGATAATCAATGATATATAGCGCAGAAGTAATGAAAGAGGTTTTCTCAAGACAGCGGCTCAGCGCACTGTTGGCCTGTTTCATGAACTCGCTCGGCGGCATATCCTGCTGCATCAGCCCGTGAAAGATACCCTTCATCTGCGCCATATGGAAAGCCGCTGAAATACCTTTGCCCGACACGTCACCGATAATAATGGCGATACGTGACTCACTGAGTTGAAGGAAGTCGTAAAAATCACCCCCAACCTCCTTGGCCGCTTTAGCGTGTGTCGCTATTTCAAACCAACTATCACTCGGAAAGTTTTTCGGGATTAGACTGTCCTGCACCAGCGAGGCAATCTTTAGCTCCTCTTTGTAGCGTTCGTTCTGCAACGACTCATGCACCAGTCGCAAGTTCTCGATGGTGAGAATTGTTTGGTTGGTAAAAGTGCGCAGCACGTTCACCGTTTCCCTGTCAAAGCCCTGCTCAATATCCTTCAGCAGGTATAGCACGCCAAATAAGTGCTTCTTCGATTTGATGGGTAGTATGATGAGCGACTTCCAAGGCAGGGTAAGGTCCCTAAAACCGGGGTTGCGATCCAGATTATTGTTGATGTAGTCGATGTTCTGGATGTTGTAGGCCAGCAGCAAGTGGCGGATGCGCTTGATCTGCTCTTCTTCGATGGTCAGCTGGTGGCACAGCTCCACGTCTTTGTCACCCTTGAAGATCTCAAGCCAAGCGGCGCTGGCATCGGCGGCTTTTACGGTGCTCTCAAATAGCATGTCGTATACCTGCTTCTCGCTTTGCCCCTGCTGTATGGACTGGCTCAGACGCTGGAAATTGAGCAGGTCTTCGCTCTTTTGCTCAAACACACTGGAGGTTGGCAAACTGAACAGTGCCACCAAAAAGGCTGCCAAGGTATAGGTGCCCACAAAGAGCATAGCCAACTGCAGGAAGCCGACATCCGTGTAGTCGATCACCAGTTCAGGGCTATCGACAAAGTTGTAGAAGAAATCAGTGAAAATGTAGCAGGCCAGTAGGATAGCGGCCAAGAGAATCAACGAGCGCCCCTTTTTGTTGAACGTCAGGTAGGCTACCCACTTCAGGTTGGTGCTCAGGAATAAGGTGTAGAGACCAATCAGGACCAGAAGCGGCAGGAAAATCATACTGCTGTAGTCGAAGTTGAGCAGGGTGAGTAGCAGGGTGGCAAAAAGCAGAATTTCATACCAGTCCCAGGCAATCTGCAGAAACTTGTTTTTGTGGTAAAGCAGCAGCTGGCGCCAGATGTAAAAAGCCTTGGCCAGAAAGAGCACGAGCAAGCCGAAGTTCACTTGGTATACCATGTGCAGCAATAGGGGGGACTGGACGTTAGCATAATTGACTACTATCCGGTACACCATGTACAGGGCCACGCTCAGGTAGGCGGCCACACCTCCCTTCACGAAAATATTCCAGAGATAGCTGATGAAATCGATGCCTTTTAAGTTTTCGGCGCTGAGGCGCTGGTAGCCAAAAACAGACACGATGAAAATGACGATCAGGAAGTTGTTGACGTAAGGCAGGGCGAGCGAATTGGAGCTGTCCTGCCGCAAGCTTTCGGCCGCCAGCAGCACATTGGCCAGCAGAAGTGACCAGCTGATGATGGCTGCCGTGACAAATAAGGATTTCGCGTTGGTTCTATAAAGCATAAAACGGTAACCCGTGCTTAGTTTTATTGGCGACAGCATTTGGCTTGCCCGAGACTTTGTCGGCATGTAAGGTAAGAAAAATTTTCGCTCTTTGGCCAAGCTGTCAAGGTGAGTTTTGAAAGAACACCTTGCATAACGTAAAAAAGAAGAAGTAGGTTAACCAAAGGCCGACCTACTTCTTCTGTTGTTGTATAGCGGGAGTGCTTAGCGGCTATAGTTAGGCGCCTCGCGCATGATATGCACATCGTGCGGATGGCTTTCGCGCAAACCAGCCCCTGTTATTTTTACCATTTTGGCCTCCTGCAGGCTCGGAATATCCGGCGTGCCGCAGTACCCCATACCGGCGCGTATGCCGCCCACCAGCTGGTAGATCACTTCTGACACCAAGCCTTTGTAAGCCACGCGGCCCACAATGCCCTCCGGTACCAGTTTCTTGCTGTCTTTTTCGTTGCCTTGGAAGTAACGGTCTTTTGAGCCTTCCTCCATCGCCTCGATAGAGCCCATGCCACGGTAGGTCTTGAACTTGCGGCCTTCGTAAATGATCATCTCGCCCGGCGCCTCTTCGGTGCCGGCCAGCAGGGAGCCCACCATTACGGTGCTGGCGCCACCAGCCAATGCTTTCACGATGTCGCCTGAGAACTTGATGCCACCGTCGGCAATTACCGGAACGTCAGTTCCCTGCAGGCCTTTGGTGGCCTCCATCACAGCCGAAAGCTGCGGTACGCCTATACCTGCAATCACGCGGGTGGTACAGATACTGCCCGGACCAACGCCAACCTTCACGGCATCAGCGCCTGCGTCGGCAAGGGCTTTAGCTCCTTCGGCGGTAGCTACGTTACCGGCAATCACATCCAACTTAGGGAAGTTCTCTTTGATCTTGCGCACCACGTCGAGCACTCCTTTGGAGTGACCGTGCGCAGTGTCCACGCTGATCACGTCTACTCCGGCCTCTACCAGCGCCTTGATGCGGTCCATCACGTCGGGCGTTACGCCAACGGCGGCACCCACGCGCAGACGGCCGTATTCGTCTTTGCAGGCGTTCGGACGGTCTTTTTTCTTTAGAATGTCTTTGTACGTGATAAGTCCCACCAGATTGCCATCACCATCTACAACCGGCAGTTTCTCGATCTTGTACTGCTGCAGGATGTCCTCCGCTTTAGCCAAGTCGGTTCCTTTTTCTGCCGTGATCAGGTTTTCAGTGGTCATGACCGCCTTCACAGGCTGGGTTAGGTCTTTCTCGAAGCGGAGGTCACGGTTGGTCAGGATGCCGGTCAGCTTGCCGTGGCCGTTCGTGATAGGTATACCGCCGATCTTGTTTTCGTTCATGATGCGCACCGCGTCGCCCAGTGTCGCGTCTTCCTCCAGCGTGATCGGGTCGAGGATCATACCACTCTCAGAACGCTTCACTTTGCGAACCTGCTCGGCTTGCGCCCGGATAGACATGTTCTTATGGATAATGCCTATGCCTCCCTCTTGGGCCATAGCGATAGCGAGTTCAGCCTCGGTAACGGTGTCCATGGCGGCGGAAAGCAGCGGAATATTTATGCGAATATTGCGTGTAAGCTGTGAGGAAGTGTCAGTGTTGTGGGGGAGCACCTCGGAGTAGGCCGGGAGCAGAAGCACGTCATCGTAGGTGAGGGCTTCGAATACAATCTTGGATTGATCAGAGATCATGGCAAATAAATTAAGGGTCCTTATTTGCCGCGTAAAATTACATAAATTAATCCGGATAATATAGCAAGGGGAGGTAGAAATTATTTTTAGTACACCCGCATGGTCGGATCCACCTCCGTAGCCCACGCGTGTATGCCGCCTTTGAGGTTGAGGAGATTGTCGTAGCCGAGGCGCTGGGACAGGTAGTTGATGGCCTGTGCGCTGCGGAAGCCATGGTGACAAATCATAACCACAGGTACATCGCGGCGGACGCGGCTCGATTGTTTGGCTAGCTCACCCAAAGGTATCAGTTCGCCGCCGAGGTTGCAGATCTCAAACTCCTCAGGCTCACGCACGTCTACCACTTGCAGTTTGTCACTGCGTCCCAGTCTTTCCTTCAGTTCCAGCACTGTGATTTCTTCCATAATTTTACATGCCTTTTGTATGGCTATACCGCTTGCTTTGGCGGTTTGGTTCCGATTTGCAAACTTAGCAACAAATTAGCCCAAAGCACAGCCCTTAAACAGGTATAGATGTCAGATTTTTACACAAGTATAGCAGATGCGCTGCAGGCCATGAGCCTGATAGAGGTAATAGGAGTGATTTCAGGTATAGCCGGAGTGTGGCTGGCTGCCCGCCAAAATATTTGGACATGGCCTGTTAGTATTGTGAGCGTGACGGCATACGTATTTGTGTTTTACGATGCTCGGCTCTATGCCGATATGGGGTTGAGCGTATTTTATATCATCAGTAGTGTGTATGGCTGGTACGAGTGGTTGTACGGCGGCAAAGGGCACACCGAGCGAAAGGTTACCAAAGTAGGACAGCGCGAACTCTGGGTGTTAATAACGCTAGTAGTTTTGTTTACAGGCGGACTAGGTTACTTCTTGGATAATTACACTGACGCTGATCTCTCTTATACCGATTCTGGCACCACTGCCGTGAGCCTGATGGCCTACTGGATGATGGCCAAGAAGCGACTAGAGAATTGGCTGGTGTGGCTGGCTGTTGACGTGGTATATGTGGGGGTATACCTATATAAGGAGTTATACCTAACGGCTTTTCTGTACTTTGTATTTCTGATCTTGGCTACTATTGGCTATTTCGACTGGAAACGTGACATGGAAAAAGAGGCTGTAGCCCATGTTACAAGTTGATTATTGGAAATGTCCTACTTTATGTTTTTATCTTATGTGATCGTGCAAAGAGCAGCAACGTAAATGAGTCTAACTGAGGCAATAGATGATTTTAGTGCGCCAAAGTATGCGAGTACCTATGTTCAACGCTACAACGACACTATGTATGAAGAACCGTAAGATTGAATTGCCTGCCGAACTTAAGTACGAAAACCGTATGAAATGGGGCTATGAGTCTCCTGACGAGAGCCCTAAGCGCCTGCTGCTTCAGCAGCACGGCAATCGGCACCCCAAAGAGGTGGAGGTGTATAACTTTTATGATTACAGCTTCACAGAAAACTAAGAAATACCTGTCTTAACCAACCTGACAGAGAGGAAAGTACAGAGGGGATGCATTTTAACGGATGCATCCCCTCTTTTTTTGGTTTAATGCATCTCTTCTATACCCTGTGTTAGACAACGTTAGCACTATTAGACTGTTTATCTGCTGTAAATCTGAAAATTTATTAGATTGATTATATTTTTCAAGGTATACTTAATTAGAATTGACTCACTGTTGAGTCTAAGAACCGAATAACGTTCCATAAGATTAGAGGATATTACTTTCAGTGAAGATACTTGTTGATCAGCTATATAGGTTGCAAGCAATTAGATGAATGCAAACAGTAGGAGGCTGTTTAATTGAGCTGCCGCCGGTAGGGAGACTTATCAGCGGCAGTTTTTTTGAGAGACTAGGTATAGCGTCTCCCTGTTAAATTTTGCCATACCTTTGCTGTATGCTGAAAGTCGCTGTCACCGGGCCTGAATCTACGGGCAAATCTACTTTGTCGGAAAAACTGGCTGTGCACTACAACACAGTTTGGGTACCGGAGTATGCCCGTACGTATATAGAGGAACTGGGAAGGCCTTATACCCTGCAGGATATAGAGACGATTGCGCAGGGGCAGCTGGCTTTGGAAAGGCAAACGGAGCTACAGGCAAAGCAGGTTTTGTTTGTCGACACGGACCTGCTCGTGATCAAAATCTGGAGCGAACACGCCTTTGGCCACTGCCCGGATTGGGTGCTGCAAAAACTAAAGCAACAGGACTACAACCTTTATCTGCTCATGGGCGTTGATTTGCCGTGGGAGCCTGATCCGCAGCGAGAGCATCCGCACTTGCGACAGTATTTTTACGAATGGTACAAAAAGGAGCTGGAAGCACTGCAGGTGCCCTTCGTGGAAATAAGCGGACAGCAGGATTCCCGTCTGGAGCAGGCCAAGCGGTACGTGGACAGCTTGCTCAAGCAACAATCCTAACCTATACCTTGCCATGCTATACTATTTGCAGAACTATAACTTTAAAGTGGGCGTCGAAAGTAATGGCGCCGAATTGCAGCACCTGATCAAGCTCGATGAGCAGTTGGAGTTTATCTGGCAGGCTGACCCGGAAATCTGGGGCAGTCACGCGCCTAATCTTTTCCCGATCGTGGGGGAGCTGCCCGATGGGACCTATACTTATGACGATGAGATTTTCGCCCTGAAGCGCCACGGTTTCGCCCGGCAGAAAGAGTTTAAGGTGATAGAGCAAGAAGAGAATAAACTGGTGTTTGAATTGGAAGATGATGAAGAGACGCTGCCGGTATACCCTTTCAAATTCAGGCTGCTGATCGCCTACAAGCTCGAGAATAATAAGCTTTCTATAACCTACCAAGTGCTTAACCGCGACAAAAAGGCGATGTACTTCTCCATTGGCGGTCATCCGGGCTTCAATGTGCCTTTCTACCCCGGCGAGCAGTATGCAGACTATTTTATTGAGTTTGACAAAGAGGAAACGCTTCACCGCTACCTGCTTACCGACAAAGGGTTGCAGAGTGGCGATACGGAGAAGGTGCTTGAGCATGAACGGAAACTGCCGCTCAGGCACAGCTATTTTGACAAAGATGCACTCGTGTTTAAGAAACTAAACTCAGATAAGCTTTCCTTGGGCAGCAGGACCAACCAACGACGCATCGAAATGACGTTTGAAGGTTTTCCATATCTTGGCATCTGGGCTAAGCCGGGACCGTCGCCTTATGTGTGCATCGAGCCGTGGTGTGGTATAGCGGGCCGCGACGGCGAGTCCGGCGAACTGGAAAAGAAAGAGGGCATCAACCACCTCAGCCCGGACCATGTGTTTGAACGCACCTATACGTTAGAGGTGCTGTAGGCAAGGTAGATTACGTATTAGATTGGGAATCGCCTCAAACTAGGTAGGAGTAGCTCCTATAAATTTAAAGTCCCCGGCTCGGTAGATAGAGCAGGGGACTTTTTTGTTTTCATTGCAGAGAAGGTTCCGGAAACTTGGGAACCTTAATGCGTCTCAAGTCATACTTCGGTTCATAGTCATTGATAGGCAATGATATGCCGGGGGGTAGATCCAGATCTGGCAGATCGTCGCCTAGAGGTTCGCCTCCGTCATCGTCATTATCAGTAGAGGAAGACCCCCTGAATTTTTTGCGCGGAGCGAAAGCGTAATATGCCAGTATCGTTAGCAGTGCTAAAGTATACAGTAAGCTGATCATCATCACATTTCTTCTTAATCTCAAAAAATTGTTCAGCTGGCCTATTTTCCTAGCAATTCCTGTTGCAGTTGAGCAGGTGCGAGAAAATGTGCCTCTTAATGATTTCAACGTAGTTTGGCAAGATGTGGTTATCGGGTTTTGGTAAAATTAAATTGTACTTAACTACTTGATACAGTGGATTGGCCATAAATCACGCTGTGCGGTTTTGTTTTCACAGAAAATCAGGTATACCTTTGCATCAGTTTAGGGGTGCCTTATAACAACGGGCTGAGATCATACCCATTGAACCTGATCCGGGTAATGCCGGCGAAGGGAAAAACGCGGGGAAACAATATAGCAGACTGCCGACCCCTGGCAGGTCTGTATGTTTCATCTTATTCTTTTCTTACACACCAATGAAAAAATTACTGATTGTGATGGCGATCGTGCTATTGCCATTGCAGTTGCTTGCCCAGTTCAAACTGAGCGGCTACGTAACAGACGCTGCCAAAAACGAGGCGCTGGCGGGAGTCACCGTCGTGCTGACCGGCAGCAACACCGGTACCACCACAGCCGCCAACGGCTATTTCGAATTTCAAAGCCTGCCGGAAGGCGAGTATACCTTGCAGGTTTCTTTTCTGGGGTATAACCAAGCCAGCAGACAAATCCGGCTGATCGTGGACACACAGGTAAACATGGCGCTGCAGCAGGCTAGCGTGAGCACCGGCGAAGTGCTGGTATCGGCTACCCGCGCCAACGAAAAAACCGGTACTACTTTTACCAATGTCACCCGTGAAGAGATTGCCGAGCGCAACTTCGGTCAGGACTTGCCTTACCTGTTGGAGCAGACGCCTTCTGTGGTTGTGAACTCCGACGCGGGTGCAGGCGTGGGCTATACCGGCATCCGCATTCGTGGTTCCGACATCACGCGCATCAATGTGACGGTGAACGGTATACCTATCAATGACTCTGAGAGCCACGGTACTTTCTTCGTAAACATGCCTGATTTTGCCTCTTCTGTGGAGGACATGCAGGTACAGCGCGGTGTGGGTACATCTACCAACGGAGCCGGGGCTTTCGGGGCCAGCATCAACATCCAGACGCAGCAGGTGCGCCGCGAGGCCTACGCCGAAACCGACAACAGCTACGGCTCTTTCAACACGTGGAAAAACAATGTGCGCTTTGGAACCGGCCTGATCAACGGCAAGTTCGCCTTCGACGGCCGACTTTCGCGCATCAAGTCCGATGGCTACATCGATCGTGCCTTCTCCGACCTGAAGTCGATGTACTTCTCGGGTGGCTACTACGGCGAAAAGACTACATTGAAATTTGTGACTTTCTCCGGAAAGGAGCAGACCTATCAGGCTTGGTACGGCACGCCGGAGGCACTGGTATATGGCAATGAAGCCGACCTGCAGGCCTACATCGACCGCAACTGGATAGAAGGCAGCGATCTCGAGAACCTGCGCACAGCCGGTCGCAGGTATAACTACTATACCTACGACAACGAAACCGACAATTACCAGCAGGACCACTACCAGCTGCACCTGTCACATGACTTCTCGCCGGAGCTCACTTTTTCGGGAGCGCTGCACTATACCTACGGCCGTGGCTATTACGAGCAGTACCGCAACAACGACCGCCTCTCCAACTATGGATTGCCAAATGTGGAGATAGGTGACGAAGTGATCAGCCGCACCGACTTGATCCGCCGCCGCTGGCTCGACAACGGTTTCTATGGCGCTACCTATGCCTTTCAATACAACCCGACTCCGCGTTTGAACGCCACGCTGGGTGGTGCTTGGAACAGGTATGACGGCGACCATTTCGGAGAGGTGATCTGGGCACGATTTGCTTCGACGTCTAACATCCGGGACCGTTACTACGACAACAATGCTGTGAAGACCGATTTCAACACCTTCGCGAAAGTAACTTACGGCCTGACTGATAAACTGAGTCTGTTTGGCGACCTGCAGCTGCGTACGATCAACTATACCTTCGAGGGCATCAACAACAACTTCGAGAACTTGGAGCAGGAGGTGAACTATACCTTCGTGAACCCGAAGGCAGGTATAAGCTACGAGGTGCGTGAGGGGCACCAGCTATACGCATCTTATGCCATTGGCAATCGTGAGCCTGTGCGCAAAGACTTTACAGAGACAACCGCCGATAGCCGTCCGAAGCATGAGACGCTGCGCAACCTAGAGGCCGGCTACAGAGGTCAGTTGGGCTTAGGCGAACTGGCGGGACGTGCGCTAAGCGCCAACGTGGAGGCGAACTACTTCTTCATGGACTACAAAAACCAACTAGTGCTCACGGGTGAGATTAACGATGTGGGGGCCTATACCCGCACCAACATTGACAAAAGTTATCGTCAAGGTATAGAGCTTGCCGGAGCGTTGCGTTTGGGTAGTTTCGCTACACTAACCAGTAACCTGAGCTACAGCCAGAATAAAGTGCAGGATTTTGCAGAGTATATTGACGACTACGATGAAGGCGGACAGGTCGTGAACCGTTATAGCGAGTCAGCGATTGCCTTCTCCCCGGATTTTGTGTCGGCTACTCAGCTGGAGGTAGAGGTATTGAAAGGGCTGAAGACAGCCTTTATCTACAAAACTGTGAGCAAGCAGTACCTTGACAACACCCAGAATGAGAGCCGCATCATACCTGCTTACCAAGTGGGCGACCTGCGTCTGCGCTATACCACTGGTTTCACGGGTGTGCTGAAAGGCTTGGAGTTAGGTCTGTTGGTCAACAACCTCTTCAATGAGCGCTACGCAGCCAATGGTTATACTTTCAGTTACATCGCCGGAGGCGGCCAAGTGACTGAGAACTTCTACTATCCGCAGGCTACGCGCAACTTCTTGGCCTCAGTGGGCTTACGATTTTAGCATAGATTGATTTTTAGTTGCTTAAGAGCCCTGCCAGTTGGTGGGGCTTTTTTTTGCCTTTCTTTTGCCTCTCCTCTTGTCGAGGACCCCTACCTCCAAAACAGGAGGGGAATTAATTGGTTGTTCTACTGAGAGCAGCAAACTTATTTATGGCGATTGTATAATCAGTTTAGATAGAGCTTTATACAATTCGAATATTTGAAATGCGGAAGGAGATTTTCTATAGTATGAATAGATGATGTACAGAGGATACTTTAATTTCCCCTCCTTTTCTCAGGTGGGGGTAGGGGGAGGTGAAATCCTGTAAATCCTGATTCTGACAATTGATTTTAAATTTTATCTTTGCGTATTACCCTTTCCTTAAAACAACCAAATAAGCTATGGCCTACGAATCCACAGGAGCACCTGACTACTATAACATCGACGACTTACTGACCGAAGAGCATCGCCTCATCCGCCAGACCCTGCGTGACTTTGTGAAGCGCGAGATTTCCCCGAACATCGAGCAGTGGGCGCAGGACGCGCATTTTCCTTCTGAGATTGTGAAAAAATTCGGTGATGTAGGCGCTTTCGGCCCGACCATTCCTACCGAGTACGGCGGTGGCGGTCTGGACTACATTAGCTACGGTATCATCATGCAGGAGATTGAGCGTGGTGATTCTGGGATGCGTTCTACTGCTTCGGTGCAGGGCTCGCTGGTGATGTACCCTATTTACGCTTACGGCTCGGAAGAGCAGCGCAAAAAATACCTGCCTAAACTAGCCAGCGGTGAGTGGCTGGGCTGTTTTGGTCTGACCGAGCCAGACCATGGCTCTAACCCGGGTGGCATGACGACCAACATCAAAGACATGGGCGATCATTATCTGCTCAATGGCGCCAAAATGTGGATATCGAACTCACCTGAGTGCCAAGTAGCCGTTGTATGGGCCAAAAATGAGGAGGGTCGTATCAAAGGTCTGATCGTGGAGCGCGGCATGGAAGGCTTCTCAACACCGGAGATTCACAATAAATGGAGCCTGCGTGCCAGCTGCACCGGCGAACTGGTGTTCGACAATGTGAAAGTGCCAAAAGAAAACCTGCTGCCAAACATAGAGGGCCTCCGCGGACCGCTAGGCTGCCTCGACTCTGCCCGCTACGGCATCGCTTGGGGTGCCATTGGTGTAGCCATCGATTGCTACGAATCGGCCCGTAAGTACGCCATGGAGCGCATCCAGTTCGATAAGCCTATCGGGGCATTCCAGCTCACGCAGAAGAAACTGGCCGAAATGCTAACTGAAATTACCAAAGCGCAGCTGTTGGCTTGGAGACTTGGCACCTTGAAAAACGAAGGCAAAGCTACCACTCAGCAAATCTCGATGGCCAAGCGCAACAACGTGGACATCGCCCTGCACATCGCCCGCGAAGCACGTCAGATACACGGTGGTATGGGCATCACGGGCGAATACCCGATCATGCGCCACATGATGAACCTTGAGTCGGTGATCACCTACGAAGGCACGCACGATATCCATTTGCTGATTACTGGTGCTGATATTACAGGTATACCTGCGTTTAAGTAATCGTTGATTGTTGTGCGTTGCTCGTTGATCGGGTGATGGTAAATTATAGAGAGAAAGGCAGCTGCGAGAGTGGCTGCCTTTATTTTGCTAATATGATTAGATTTATGGTGAAATATTATAAAATAATTAGCAAAAAGCCGTAAATTCGTAAGTAGAAATGGAGCGAAAGCAACGCTGAAACTGTTACCTTTAGGTATAGCGAAAGCGCTAAATTAGAATACATTATTTTATGAGAGAAGATTATCTGACAGGCGAAAGCGATTACATGTCGCCGGCTGAGAAGGACATCGATAAAGCACTCCGTCCACTTAGTTTCCATGACTTTACAGGTCAGGCTAAGGTGGTGGAGAACCTCAAGATATTTGTGCTGGCGGCCAAGCGCCGAGGCGAGGCCTTGGACCACGTGTTGTTGCACGGACCTCCGGGCTTGGGTAAAACCACGCTGTCGCACATCATCGCTTCAGAGCTTGACGCAGGTATAAAAATGACCTCTGGCCCGGTGCTGGACAAGCCGAGCGATCTCGCTGGCTTGCTCACCAACCTCGATCCGAACGACGTGCTGTTTATTGATGAGATACACCGCCTCAACCCGATTGTGGAAGAGTACCTGTACTCGGCGATGGAAGACTATAAGATCGACATCATGCTGGATTCTGGTCCGAATGCCCGTTCCGTGCAGATTAGCCTGAACCCATTCACGCTGATCGGTGCGACGACCCGGTCCGGTTTGCTTACAGCACCGCTTCGTGCCCGTTTCAGCATTAACAGCCGACTGGAGTATTATGATGCGGAACTGCTGACTTCTATTGTGAAGCGCTCGTCTGCTTTGCTGGGCGCACCTATTCATGAGGATGCCGCTTTTGAGATTGCCCGCCGTAGCCGTGGCACGCCGCGTATTGCCAACAACCTGCTGCGACGTACCCGCGATTTTGCGCAGGTCAAAAGCAACGGCACCATTGATGTGGAGATCGCCCGCTTCGCACTGGCAGCGCTGGATGTGGACCATAACGGCCTCGACGATATGGATAAGCGCATCCTGTCCTGTATCATCGACAAGTATAAAGGCGGTCCGGTAGGTATATCGACCATTGCGACGGCTTGTGGTGAGGAAGCCGAAACTATTGAGGAAGTTTACGAACCTTTCCTGATTCAGGAAGGTTACATTAAGCGTACGGCCCGCGGTCGTGAAGCGACTGAAGCCGCTTACCGCCACCTAGGCAAAGTGCCACCGACACAGGTGGTATCTGGCGGGTTGTTTGATCAAGCTGAATAAAAAAACTGTTTGTGATATATTAAAAATGCAGGTCTTAGACCTGCTTTTTTGTTTAGTGTAAATCAGGCACAGCGCGAAGCTACTCCGTCTTCTTAATCTCTGCGATTACCTCTATTTCTAAAATAGTGTCTTCTTCAAACAGCCTTGACACCTGCACCCAAGTGGCAGCGGGTGTGTGGGTGCCATAATACTTCCGGCGTATAGGCTGGCTTTTCTTGGCAGCCTCAATGTCTGTAGCGTATAAATTCTCCTTCACAACGTGTGTCAGGTCGAGGTCATACTGCTTCAGGGTGAGCGCAATGGTCTGGTACACGCGTTCCATTGCTTGGTCCATGGTCCCTTTCCCAACTGTACCCGAGAGATAGAGCATGTTGCCACTCCGATAGGCCTGTGCATAATTCCACTCCTGTTCGCCTTTCGGATGAAGATGATAAATTTTACCGTTTTGAAGTTTCTGTCCCTGAGCTTGCACATCATAAGAAAGCACTGTCAGTAAGGCTGTTAGCAGAAATATGTATTTTTTCATAATTGTATAGAGGTTATTTTGTTTCTGAATCTATTTCTAAGAGTGTGCCAAATGTATAAGGCCCAGTTTTATTGATTCCTAGCACGATATTAAGAATGAAGTCAGCATCCAAGATGTCCCGAAATGGGCGCTTTTGTCCAGAAGTGTGCACTTCTAAGTAAGCAACAAGAAAGATTGGCGACAGGCTTCAGCAATCTTAACTATCAATCGGATTTATTTCTCCGTAAATTTGTTCTCCCCAAGGTATAGTCTTATACCTGAGCGACAATATTTTGAACAAGGCACATTATACATATCTCATTAAACAAAAGGCGCAGGAGCTGGGCTTCATGTTCTGTGGCGTTTCCAAAGCCGATTTTCTGGAAGAGGAGGCCCCTCGGCTGGAGAACTGGCTGAAGCAGAACATGCACGGGCAGATGCGCTACATGGAAAACCACTTCGACAAGCGCCTTGATCCGCGCCTGTTAGTGGAGGGGGCCAAGTCTGTTGTGTCTTTGCTCCTGAATTACTACCCCGAAAAGGAAAACCAGCAGCCCGAGGAAGGGACTTACAAAGTCTCGAAGTATGCCTATGGTACGGACTATCACTTTGTCATCAAGGACAAGCTGAAGACCCTGCTGCAGTATATTAACGAGCAGATAGGGGAGGTGGGCGGCCGTTGCTTCGTAGATTCCGCCCCAGTGCTCGACAAGGCTTGGGCTAAAAAGAGCGGACTGGGTTGGGTAGGCAAAAACTCCAACCTGATCACACCGCAGGTAGGCAGCTTCTACTTTATCGCCGAATTAATCATCGACTTGGAGCTGGAGTACGACGGACCCATTAAGGACTATTGCGGCTCCTGCACCCGCTGTCTCGATGCCTGCCCCACTGATGCCATCGTAGCGCCCTACGTAGTGGATGGCAGCAAGTGCATTTCTTACTTCACCATCGAGCTAAAGGACCAGCTGCCGCAGGAGATGGACGGGAAGTTCGGAAATTGGATATTCGGCTGTGACATCTGTCAGGATGTGTGCCCTTGGAACCGCTTCAGCAAGCCGCATAAAGAGCCCGCTTTTGAGCCGCACCCGCAACTCAAAGAAATGAAAACAGCTGACTGGGAAGAAATTACACAGGAAGTCTTTGCGCAGCTGTTTAAGAAATCAGCTGTTAAACGGACGGGCTATAATGGCTTGCTGCGTAATATCCAGTTCGTGGAACAAACCACCGACCATCAGGCCTGAGCCTTGGAGAAAACGTTGTTCAGGATGAACAGGTACATCTCCGAGAACTTTTCATAGCACCATTGCTTCAGCTGTTTTATCTCTTCGGGAACAAGCACTCTGAATGCTTTTCTCAATTCTTTTTCAAACAGCTTCTTGTCGAAGCTAACCTTCAACAAAATAGTTTTAATGTACTCCAGCATTGTGGTAAGTGTAAAAACGATCTTTTGTTTAGATATACGAAGTTAGGTTAAAAAGTTGACTAAAGTTTGATAAACTTGTAGAATACTTAGTTAATGGCTTGAGTCTGAGTGTAAAAAAACTACTGCTTTCCTAACTGATTTTCTTATAAACGCCACTTGTCAACTCATATTTTGCCATTGAGCAAGCTATTGAGAACTCCTGCCTAGGATAGAGCAGATTAAAAAGGTTATGCCTGCTAATAAGATATTATTGTGACAGAGAGAACGAAGAATTTGTAAATTTGCTAAAAGCTTAACTAAGCTTACACCCTGCCATGCGCCAGACTATCATGCTTGTCCTGTTATACCTGATCGCCCTAGTTCCGGCTATGGCGCAGCAGGCGCGCATTGAACTTGGCAAAAGCCCGCTGCCCATCAATACTTACTTTACCGTATCCATACGGCTACAGGATCAGCAGCTAAAAGACTACTCGCCTTTCCCGGAGATTGAAGGCTTCAAGAAGAGCAACCGCTTCTCATCCACCAAAACGGTAATTACGGGGGGCAAAACCACTACAGTCCTCACCATCACCCAAAACTATGCTGCCTTGGCCGAGGGCGATTTTGAGCTGAAGCCTTTCTCCATGAAAGTGAACGGACAGAACCTGCAGTCGGCGGGCATGAAAATAAAAGTGGGGCCAATGACTACCGGGAGTCCGCAGGGCCCTGATCTTTCCAGTCTGGTTATACCACAAGAGCCTGTGCAGGGGGAGGAGCGTCCGCAGGAATACATCGATCAAGAGGACAACGCTTTCCTGACGCTCTATACCGACAAAAAGGAGGTATATGTGGGCGAAGGCCTAAACATTGTGCTCTATTTCTACTTAGCCGAAGAAGACCAGCGCCTCTTAGACTTCCATGACTTTGGCAACCAGATAACCGGCATACTGCGCCAACTTAAGCAGCCAAACGCATGGGAAGAGGTGTTTGCCTTTGATGAGGTGACACCAGAGCAAGTAGTGGTGCAAGGCAAGCCATACCTGCGCTTCCGCCTGTATGAGGCCGTGCTATACCCGCTCACGACAGAGCCGCTGCAGTTCCCGCAGCTGTCATTGCGCATGATCAAATACAAGGTGGCCGTAAACCCGACCTTGCTGGAAGACCGCCTCGAAGGGTATAAGACCTTCTTTGCCCGTGAGCGCATCATACCTGTCAAAGAGTTGCCGCCGCACCCATTGCGTGATGTAGTGCCGGTTGGGGAGTATACGCTGCGCGAGAGACTGTCGCATCAAACCGTGCCTGTGAACAAGAGCTTCACTTACGTGTTTGAGTTGGAAGGCGAGGGGAATCTGGCCGCCATCATGCCGCCAAGCCCGACTACTACCGGCACGCTCGACTTTTACTCACCGGATTTGCGGCAGGATATCACCCTGCGGGCGGGGCATGTACAGGGCGTGAAGCGTTTCGCCTACTCTGTGATAGGAAGGGTGCCGGGCACCTACAACCTGCGCGATGATTTCCAGTGGATCTATTTTAACCCGACCACAGCTACTTATGATACGCTGCAGTCTACCCAAGCTGTAACTATTACAGGTATAGCCGATGCGGGCAATATGGTGCTGGCAAGAGACCTAGGGTCTTTTTATAAGATTATTGAAAACGAGGACCACACCTTGGTGAGTCTATACCAAGAAGAAGACATAAAGCGCTACACCAACATCATTTTGCTGGTGTTGTTGGCCATGTCAGGGTTCATATTCCTAAAGTATAGAAACGTAAGATGAGCAACACATACGGTAAGCTCTTCCGGATAACCACTTTTGGCGAATCGCACGGCGCAGCCGTGGGCGTGATAGTGGACGGCTGTCCGGCAGGTCTGGAGATCACCACAGAGGAAATACAGGTGGCCCTTGACCGCCGTCGTCCGGGACAGTCCGACATCACGACACCTCGAAAAGAAGAAGACAGGGTAACCATACTCTCCGGCGTATTCGAGGGCAAGACCACCGGCACACCCATCGCGCTGGTGGTTGGCAACAAAGATCAGGCAAGTCACGACTACTCGCATGTGGCACAGGCTTTCCGTCCGTCGCACGCCGACTATACCTATACCGCCAAGTACGGCCTGCGCGACCACCGTGGTGGCGGCCGCAGCTCGGCCCGCGAAACGGTGGCCCGTGTAGCATCTGGGGCCTTAGCCAATAAGCTTTTGCAGCACTATGGCATTTCGGTGCAGTCCTATGTGTCGCAGGTGGGCAGTGTCAAACTGCGCAAGCACTACTCTAAACTCGACCTATCACAAATCGACAGCAACAAGGTGCGCTGCCCCGACGGCAAAATAGCAGCCCGTATGATCGGCCTGATCGAAGACGCCCGTGATAGCCTTGATACAATTGGGGGAGTGGTGAGTTGTGTGGTGCAGGGTGTTCCGGCAGGGCTGGGAGAGCCTGTGTTTGATAAGTTGCATGCGGAGTTGGGCAAGGCCATGCTGAGTATCAATGCCGTGAAAGGTTTTGAGTATGGCAGCGGTTTTGAGGGCGTGAAGTTGCGCGGCTCGGAGCACAACGATCAGTTCTATACCGACGCTGAAGGCAAGGTGCGTACCCGCACCAACCACTCTGGCGGTATACAAGGTGGCATCAGCAACGGACAGGATATCTATTTTAACGTGGCTTTCAAACCAGTAGCCACCATCCTGCAACCACAGCAAACCATTAACGATGCCGGCGAGGAAATAACCCTGCAAGGCAAAGGCCGCCACGACCCCTGCGTGCTCCCACGTGCCGTGCCGATTGTAGATGCTATGGCTGCCCTCGTGCTGGCTGATTTCCTGTTAAGGCAGCGGGCGAATAAATTGTAGTTTCTGTAATTGTAAAGGCAATCGGGCTATGGTGATTGACATCAATCAGAAGAAGATTTCTTTTGGAGACAAGTATAGGATTTTCGTCGATGGAGAGCGTAAGTACGCTGCAGCAACAGAGCTTATCAGCTTCATGCCGAGATTATACCTGTTCGACAACAACAAATCCCAAGCGAGACTTACCATGCAGAAGAGGTGGTCATGGTTTAAAACAAGGTATAAGCTAACACTCTATGATGGAGGTGTTCTTGATTTTACTACAGTATCAGTTTGGAGGATGCATTAACAGTGTCGTGATGGAGCAGGTCTTTATGATATTTATGCGCACAAAGGTAGAAAGCACTCAGTCTATAAAAACGATGTGCAGGTAGCTTGGTGGGATAAGGAAATGGTAAGCTTATTTGATGGTGATAATTTCAGAATTATTGCTGATGATGATTGCAATTGTGAGCTAATCATGGGGTTTTGCCTAATGCTGGATAATCATAATAGCAGCAACGATAGCACAACTACCATTACATTTGATTTTGGGAATATTGGGGCAGAGGCTAGAGCTTTTGATACAAGCTGGAAACCAAAGCAAATACTAAGTATAGCATAATAAGAAGGTTATCCACTTCTGCCACTAAAATAAAAAGAGCCGCTCCCTTCATCAAGGAGCGGCTCTTTCTTTTATCGCTATACCTTACGGTTTAGAACAGTCTCAGGTGTACTACTAAGAACCATACCAGCAGGAAGATTGGCAGCAGGAATGGGATAGAGTAACGCAGGATGTAAGCGAAGAAAGACGGCATACGCACACCGGCACTTTCCGCGATCGCTTTTACCATGAAGTTCGGTCCGTTACCAATGTAAGTAAAGGCACCGAAAAGTACGGCTGCCAGAGAGATAGCCTCAAGCTGTACCAATGTTTCCATACCTGCAGCAGAAGTACCGGCAGCGAACTGTCTAACATCTTCCACATTATTCTGGGCGAGGTCAAATTTGGCCATGGCCAGCGATAGGAAGTTGGCATAAGTTGGTGCGTTGTCCAAGAAGCCGGAAAGCGAACCTGTAGCCCAGTAAAGGAAGTTCGGTGTGATATAATTGGCATAGGCAGGCGAAGAAGCGATCTCGGCTGAAAGCTGCAAGGCCGGCATCATGGTGAAGAAAATACCGAAGAAGAGGAATACCACCTCCAGTATCGGGTGGAAGTTGAACTGATTACCCGCCAAGGCCTCTTTACTAGAGAAACGGAAGCACATGAAAGCTGCTGTCAGCTGAATGATCTCACGTATGTAGGAGAACTTGTTGCCATCGTAGTAGATATGTGGCAATGATTCGATTACGTTCGGGTCGAGGAACACGGCACCGATGATGATAGCCAGCCAGAACAGGTTACGTCTGCCACTGAAGTGAAACTCAGTCTTTCCGGTAGTTGGCTCGGCCTCTAGGTGCGCTGTGATTTCATCTCCTTTATTGCGGCTATCCACAAAGAAGAACAGGGTACAAAGCAGGATAATGGATATTATCCATGGAATGAACAAGTGCTGAAGGGTCCAGAAGAACGGTACGCCTTTGATGAAACCGATAAACAGCGGCGGGTCACCGAGCGGAGTCAGCAATCCACCGGCGTTACTTACAATAAATATAAAGAATACAACTTGGTAAGGCTTGAGTCTGTGTGCATTAAGGCGCATAAACGGGCGAATCAAGAGCAGGGAAGCACCTGTTGTTCCTATAAAGTTGGCTAAAACAGCACCAACGGCTACGAGCGCCACATTTATGAGCGGTGTGGCTTTCGCATTTACGTTCAGGTATATACCACCCGCCGCAATGTAAAGCGAGCTAAGCAGTACCGCAAAAGTAAAGTACTCGGCCAAGGTATGGGCAGGCATGTGCACATCTCCTAGCACAAACAGGTAATAAGCCAATACGGTAAGACCGAGCGTAACGGCTATTTTCTTGTAATTGTGCTCCCAGAAATGGCCGAAAAAAATCGGACCACTGGCAATCAATCCAATAAGGAGCAGAAACGGGATAATTAAAAAACCAGGTATGGCTTGCTGCGCTTGCGCCAGCAGGATGTAGTTATAGAGCATGTTAAACGCGCGGTGTTTAAGTCAGGACAAAAATTTAACTGCGCCACAAAGTTACATTTTCTGGGCTAAATAGCTAGCTAAAGTTCTATCCAAGGCAGGCTCTCCACCCAATTTCCTCATTAAGCTCGCCCAGCTGTTCTGCTGCATATGATTCCTGTGTTTCTGAATGTCGCTATACCTAGATGCTGTCACTTCTCAGAATAATTGAGTAATTTTGGAAACTTTAAGGCGCAGGCCTAAGTTTTAATCTAAAACGCTGATATCCATGTTAGATAATAAAGAAAAAACGGTTTCGGTATACGCCGAGGCCAACCCGAACCCCGAGTCCATGAAGTTTGTGATGAACGTAGGCCTGTTACCTGACGGCCAGAGCGTGGACTACCCGAACCTAGAGAGTGCCGCTGATTCACCTTTGGCGCAGGAACTCTTCAACTTCGACTATGTATCCCGTGTGTTCATCGCCAGCAACTTCGTGACGGTGACCAAAGGATCAAATATTGAGTGGGTGAAACTGATCCCAGAGCTGCGCACTTTCCTGAAGTCGTATGTCGAGGCGGGTGGCCCAATCTTCGTAGAAGGCTTCCAAGCCAACAAACCAGCCGCTAGCACCGAAGCAAACGGTGAGGTGTCTGAGGATGACGCCGCTATTGCGAAGAAGGTAACTGACCTGCTGGAAAACTATGTGCGCCCGGCAGTAGAGCAGGATGGCGGTAACATCACGTTCAAGTCTTACAAAGACGGTGTGGTAACCGTACACCTGCAAGGTTCTTGCAGCGGCTGTCCTTCAGCTACCGTAACACTTAAGGCTGGTATAGAGAACCTGTTGAAGCGCATGGTGCCGGAAGTAACTGAAGTAGTAGCTGACGGTGTGACCATCTAAAAGCGACAAAACGATAAGATATAAAGGCCTGCTCTCTGTATAGGGGGCAGGCCTTTATGTTTCAGGAGTAAACTCCATGGGTATGCTCCGAAGGTATAGCTAAGTTGTGGAGTCTGGTATAGCTATATCTGTAGGCAAAAAAAAACTCCCGCCCCTTTGCAGAGGCGGGAGTTTTTTATTTATAGGCTTAGCTTAGCTTAAGCCATTTTAGCGGAAGCTACTGGTGTCTTTTTCTCTTTCACGGTATCCACTACGATTGGAGTCGCAATGAAAAGGGAAGAATAAGTACCGGCCAGTACACCGATGATCATGGCGAATGAGAAGCCGCGCAGTACCTCACCACCGAAGATGAACAGGATCACTACCACTACAAACAGGGTAAGTGACGTGATGATCGTACGGCTGAACGTGCTGATAAGGGCTGGGTTCACGATGTCGCGCAGCGGCTTGTTCGGGTTGTCGTTCATGTACTCACGCACACGGTCAAAGATTACCACGGTATCATTAATAGAGAAACCGATGATAGTCAGTACCGCCGCAATGAACACTTGGTCCATTTCGTAAGAAATACCGAACAGGTCGAAGATCGAGAACACAGCAATGATCATCAGGGCGTCATGCAGTAAGGCGATTACACCGCCCAGTGAGAACTGCCACTTGCTGAAGCGGATCATCACGTAGATAAAGATGCCCACCAGCGCCAGTAATACGGCCACAAGGGCTGTTTTCTGAATGTCATCGGCCATGGTAGCACCTACTTTAGAGGAGCTCAGGATTTCAGGATTCTGGTTGTTATACTGCTCCAGACCTTGCATCAAAGCGGCTTTCACACGCTCGTCCGCCTGAATGCTCTCATCATCAGCCAACCAGCTGGTTGTAACCTTCACACGGTTCGAAGCACCAAATGTCTTCACCTCAGTACCGGCAGACTCGAAGTCATCTAACAGCGCAGAACGCACGTCAGATGCAGCGATTGCCTGATCGAAGTTTACAACATAAGAGCGACCACCTTTAAAGTCAACGCCCAAGTTAGGACCGCCGTTGATGTACATCGCTACGAAACCAAACACAATCACAGCCAGTGAGAAAGCGTAAGCAGGCTTTCTGAACTTCATTACGTCGAACTTGATGTTGCGGAACATGTTAGCTGAAAGGGCAGTGCCGAATGACAGCTTGCCGCTCTTCTTGAAAACACGCTCTACTAGTATTCTTGAAATAAATACAGAAGTAAAGAATGAAGTCGCGATACCGATCATCAGCGTGATGGCGAAGCCTTTCACTGGGCCAGAACCGAAGAAGTACAGGATAAAGCCTACTAAGAATGTTGTTACGTTCGCATCCAAGATCGTCGAGAAAGCCTTGTCGTAACCTTTGTTGATCACTTCACGCATGCTCAGGCCTTTGAGCGACTCTTCACGCATACGCTCGAAAATGAGTACGTTCGCATCCACGGCCATACCTAGTGTCAATACGATACCAGCAATACCAGGCAATGTAAGCGCGGCACCAAACTGAGCCAATACACCCAAGATGAAGAACACGTTGAACAGCAAGGCAAGGTCAGCGATGAAACCACCACGGCTGTAGTAGGCGATCATAAAGATGATTACCATGATCAGACCAGCAACTGTAGAGATTAGACCTTGGTTAATGGCTTCCTGACCCAGTGAAGGACCTACAATGGCTTCTTCCACGATGCGGGTAGGAGCTGGCATTTTACCGGCCTTCAGGATGTTGGCAAGGTCTTTTGCTTCTTCAATAGTAAAGTTACCCGTGATAGAAGAGTTACCACCGGTAATCTCACCCTGCACCACTGGAGCAGAGTATACATAGTTATCAAGAACGATTGCTACTTGACGGTTCACGTTGTCGCCTGTCAGTTTAGCCCAACGCTTGCTACCAGCAGGTGTCATGGTCATGTTGATCTCCGGACGACCGTTCTGGTCGAAATCCTGACGGGCATCGTTCACGGCATCACCAGTCATTGGCGCTTTGCCGTCACGGCCTTTCTTCACGGCATAGAACTCAACAAACTCCTGACGGTTGTCGCCTACAAGTGGCTTCACGCCCCACAGGAACTTCATGTTTGGAGGGAAGATAGAGCGAACGTCAGGTCTGTTGAAAATCTCGTTGATTTTGGCAGTGTCGCGTGTATTGGCACCGATACCACCCGGCATTTGGGTGAACAGACGGGCCATTACACCCATTTGCTCGTCCTGCAGCGACTGAAGCGCATCAGCAGAGTCAGCCTGTGCAGCAGAAGCAAGGGCTGTCGTATCGCCAGCAGCACCGGCAGTTGTGTCGTTAGAAGTAGCGGCAGCTTGTGCCAGTACATCGTCAGCAGCGGCGTCCTGTACAGTGGCAGGTGTTGTAGCTGCAGCCGAAGTAGACTGAGCGGAAGTACGGCCCAAGTTCAAGCGGCCGGCTTTCTCTTCTGTGTTCAGGTAATCACTCAGCTGTGTGAAATAAGGAGATACTTCTTCAGGTGTCCATACTTCCCAGAACTCCAAGTTTGCCATACCCTGCAGGAGCTTGCGCACACGGTCAGGGTTGTCGATGCCCGGCAGTTCGATCTGGATACGACCGCTGTTGCCAAGGCGCTGGATGTTTGGCTGGTTTACACCGAATTTGTCAACGCGTGTGCGCAGGATGTTGAACGAACGCTCAATGGCGTCTTCCACTTCCACGTCGATTGCGTCGATCACCTCGGCGTTGCTAGACTCGTAGCTGATCTTGCCACGGTTGGCTGTGTTAGAGAAAATGCGGCTCAAACGACCGTTCGGCTCTACTTCTCTGAAGGCTTCAGCGAACAGGGAAGTGAACTTCTCTTGGCTGTTCTTCTGCATTTCCTGCGCGCGGGCAAGGGCTTTGAGGAAGTTGGGGTCTTTGCTGTTGCCAGACATAGACCTGATGATCTCGATAGGAGACACCTCCAGCACCACGTGCATACCGCCACGAAGGTCAAGGCCAAGGCCTAACTCGCTTTCTTTTACTTCCTGATAGGTATACTCGGCACCAAGGAAGTTGTAAACTGGCTCTCTCCACACCGAGTCAAGGTATGACTGCTGTTGCGCGTGGTCTACGTTGCCTTGTGCGTCTGTGGCATAGGCCTCAGCGTCTTTCTGCACACTGCGGGCAACGAACGAGAATGACAGGTAGTACAGGCAGAGCGCCGATACTATCAGGGTCATAATGATGATGAAATTCTTATTCCGCATGGGTTGGTTGATAAAAAAGGTATAGTTGAAATAATGGTAATGCTCTGAAAATCACAGCAGTGCTATCTTATATAAACCAAGAAATGCTGTGAAGCTGTTCCGCTATACCTGAGATTTTGGTATGCGCAACGGGTCAGGACCGTAGACGGACCTGTGGAGAAGGGAATCGCTTAGGGAGCGTTGGGTTGAATAGAAATAGGGAAGAAGCGGGCTACGAAACCGGCTCCGGGCGCTCTGGCCGCATAGGCAGGCAGCGCTTCGTCAGTAGGTATAGCAAAGGCAGGTATGGGAGTGGGCTCCAGCGCATCTTGCTCCAGATTGAGCACCACAAAGGAGGTAGTAGCCTCCAGCATGACCTTTTGCTTGATTACTGTTTTTTCCTGCGGGGCAGTAGCCAGTTGGGAGGCCGACTTTACAGGAGTGCCTTGCGCCGTGTAGGTATACGCCACCACTTCCTGCCCATTGAGCATAAGCGCCCAAAGCAGGGTTACGGTCATCAAAAGATGACGGAAGTGGATTTGTATGGTAGATGCGTTTGGCATATAGAAAGCAAATGTAATGGCTTTCTCTGAAAAATAAAACCTGTTAGCGGTTTATATCAATAAATCGTTTAATATCGTGCTTTTTACCGATAAGAATCAGAATATCAGAAGGATAGATTATTGTGTCGGCCTTTGGAACACCGATGATGTGCTCCACCTGCGTCGGTTTGCCGTCCTGTATCTCTTCAAAAAAGCGCTTGATCGTGATCATGTTGAGGTTATACTTCTCACGCAGCGATATCTTGGCCAAGCTTTTGTTGGCGATGCCACGCGGGGTGTTAATCTCCACGATCTCGTAGTTATCGGGCAGCGGAAGGAAGGTGCGGATGTTGGGTTGCAGCAGGCGCTCAGCCACTGTTTTACCTACTTCTCCCTCCGGCGATAGAATCTCCTGCACACCCATTTTCTCCAAAATACGGCGCTGCTGCTTGTTAGAGGCACGCGTGATCACACGCTTGATGTTAAGCTCCTGCAAGTTGGCCGTGGTAATCAGCAAGGCCTCGAAGTCCTCGCCAATGGCTACGATGGCCGCGTCCATGTCCTGCACGTTCTGCGCTTCGAGGGCACGGATGTCCGTAGCATCAAGAGCTACGGCATAGGCCACTTCGTCCTTGATGGCTTCCACGTGGTCTTCGTCGTTGTCGATGGCGAGCACTTCCGCGCCACGCTCAGCGAGTGTGCGGGCAATGGAGTTACCGAAGATACCGAGGCCGATTACTACGAACTTGTTTCGCATTATTTTATCTTGGAGTTAAGGTATGTGGTCAGCACATCCAGCCCGCGGTCAAAGTTCTCGTTGTTCGGGATGATGATGTCTGCGTCGTTTTTGTAAGGCTTGATGTACTTCTCGTAAGTAGGCGCTACATGATGGGTATAGCGGTACAGTACATCGTCGAGGTCGTAGCCGCGCTCCACTTTGTCGCGCACGATGCGGCGCTGCAGTTTGATGTACTCTTTTGCGTCGATATATACCTTCAGATCGAGCAGTTTGGCGATCTCCTCGAAGTAGAATACGAAAATACCCTCTACCACCACGATGGGTGCTGGCTTGAACTCCAGCTGCTTTGGTACTACGTTGGGGTTGTTGAAGGTGTACTCTTTGCGGAAAACGCTTTCGCCACGGCTCAACTGCAGGATGTCCTGTGCGTAAGCTTCGTCGTCGATGCAGGATGGGAGGTCGAAGTTGACAACCCCATTTAAGTCGCGGGTTTGGTGCTCGCGGTCTTTGTAATAATTGTCCTGAGAGATAAGACAGATGTTCTCAGGTGAGAATGAAGCAAGTAGTCTATTCAAAAAAGTGGTTTTCCCTGAAGCACTACCTCCTGTAATTCCGACGATAAATGGCTTTTGCATTGGAAGTTATGGTTTCAGGCTACAAAATTAGTCTTTTAAGGCCAATGTGGCTACAGCCTGAGCGATTTATTTTACCTCCCCAACGCTAAGCTTCCTTCAAAAATTCCACGAGTTTGCGGATGGCCTCTCCTCGGTGGCTGATGGCGTTTTTCTCCTCCGGCGTCATCTCCGCAAAGGTGCGATCATAGCCCTCGGGTATAAAAATAGGGTCGTAGCCAAAGCCTTTATCGCCTTTCCACTCGGTGGTGATATGGCCGTTTACAGTGCCCTCAAACTGGTGCTCCTGTCCGTCAAGGTATAGCGTGATCGAGGTTCTGAAGCGAGCGCGGCGGATCTCGTGACCTTCAAGCTTTTTGAGCAAGTGGCGAATGTTGTCAGCGTCATTGCGCTGCGGTCCGGCATAGCGAGCGGAGTATACGCCCGGTTCACCGCAAATAGCATCCACTTCCAGCCCCGTGTCGTCAGCAAAACAGTTGACCTTGTACTTCTCCCACACGTATTGCGCTTTCTGGCGGGAGTTGCCCTCCAGTGTGTCTTGGTCTTCGGCGAGTTCCTCGTGGCAGCCAATGTCCTCTAAGGTGAGTAGTTTATACTTGCCTTCGAGCATGCGGCTTACCTCGGCTACTTTGTTTTTGTTGTTGGTGGCGAAGCAGAGTTCTTTCATAGATCAGGAGTTGAGGATGAGCGGGACTAAAATTTATACTTCTGGCGCTAAGTTGAGTAGTACGGGCTGAGGTGTTTTAAGATTAATATAGGCTTTTTGCATCATTCATGAGTTGCATTTGCCATTGCCTGTGAGCGTCGTTCTATGTTTTTAAGTTGGTTATACCTTTTGGTATTAGAATTCCAGTGGTAAGCGTGTAAACCTAAGCCGATGGCACTGTAAATAAAAAGCCTGATCAAGAAATCAGAAGAGGCATAGGCGTCGGCAATGGCAGCGGTGTCCCAAGCTTTTAGCTTATCCCATGATTGGAAAAGCTTTGAGAAGATACCAACGAGCACACCCCACAGCAAGCCACGGGTCAGGATGTAGCGCCACTGGCCACGCACCTTCGTCTTGTCCCATTTCCTAATGAAGTGTATTTCTGCTTTGTTTAACTGCATGGCAATCTGTTTAAGGGCAATGCTCCTTTTGGGGATAGCTTGGATATGCTTTTAGTGGAGATACGCTGCGACCTCATCTTCCTGCAGCACCACATCCACTCGTTCGCGCAGGGTGGTAGCCAGCGAGTAGCCGGTATAGGTCGCCGACACCGGGAATAAAGTATGGTGACGGTTCACGAGCGTAGCGATCTCTACTTTTTTGGGGTCTTGCGGCAGTAGGGCATTCAAGGTATAGGCCAGCGTCTTGCCCGTGTTCAGCACATCATCTACAATGATCACCACGGCGTCTTTGAGCGAAGCGCCTTCCGGACTGATGGATACTGGCGTTTGCAGCGGGGCGGTTTTGTCTAATGTAACTTGCAACAGCGTCACTTTGATAGGCGAGATTTTCTCCAGTTCAGCGGCCAGCATACCCGCCAAGGTATAGCCGTTGCGGTGTATACCTGCCAGCACAAGTGTTTGTTCTTCAAAGTTTTGCTCGTATACCTCGTAGGCCATGCGGGTGATCTTTTGCTGGATCTGCCCTTGGTCGAGTATCAGGTTTTGCTGTGGGTGTGTCATGTGGGTGTCGGTAAAGGGTATGGCGCTGTGCCTGAGACAAATTTAAATAATTATCGATAGCTACAGCACACGAGGGCAAATGAGTAAAATAATTTGGTTAGTAGCGTTTTAATTTCGAAAATACTTATTAAATTTGCAGTCCGATTCAGAAATTAAGGTTAATTAACGTTTATAATAATGAAAAAAGGCATTCACCCAGAATACAGAGAGGTGGTTTTCCAGGATATGACGAGTGATTTTAAATTCATCACGCGTTCTACCATGAACTCTAGCGAGACAATCACAATGGAAGACGGCAAAGAGTATCCAGTAATCAAAGTGGAAGTTTCTTCTGCGTCTCACCCTTTCTACACTGGTAAAAACATTTTTGTGGATACTGCGGGTCGTGTGGAGCGTTTCAACACACGTTACAAGAAAAAATAAGCAAGTATACTACTTGGTTAAAACGTTTGACTAGAAAAGTCTTCCTGAGAAATTGGGAAGACTTTTTTATTTGAGTCCACCTTACTTATTGGCCCGGTTTCTGTTATAGCCAAAAGCATATATAGACGCTTACAAACCCCCTTGACTATGAAATTAAGAGCTACTTACTTGTTTGCCCTGCTGTCGCTTTTCGCCTTCACTTCTTGCGATAAAACCGAAGAGGTTATACCTGAGCCCGGGCCAGTCGACAAAACGGTGATCTTTGAAGTGTTCGGCGATCAGGATTTCTCCTACAGCCGCTATGGCGAGGAAGAGATAACAATTCAAGTAGTGATCAGTCGAATGAACAGGGATGTGGCAGATGCGATAGAAACGGTGGTGTTTGACAGTACCTTCACCATGGCCTTAAAGTACATGCCTGTGCGGGCCAACCGCTTGTCTATCCGGAAAACAGTGCCCGCTGTGCTGGACGCCCAAGAAAGTGTGTTTGTCGGGACCGGCTATACCTACATGCAGCAGTCTTTTGGAAAGAGCCAAACCTTTCCTGCCGACCAAGTAGAAAAGACTTTCCAGTTGACGGTCTATTAGCGAAAAGATTATACCTAATTAACACAGTCTTCCTGAACTATTTCGGGAAGACTTTTCTATTTTTGTAGCTATGAATATCATTCTCTTCGATGAACCGGTAATTCGTCAGTCGCTGTTGCCGCTGACTTTTACAAGACCGGTAGCCTGTATTCGGGTAGGTATAATGACTGTTGCCGAGAAATGGCAAAAGTATACCGACGCCAGTGTGTCGTATCTCACGCAGTCCTATCTGCAGCAGAAGTTTCCGGCGCAGTTCCAGACAAGCAGCCTGTATATAAACGGCGCCGTCTGCCCTGACCCGCAGTTGGTGCAGCAGGTGAAGTCCCTGCAGGCAGGCGAGAGCCTGTGGCAAGATGGCTTACTGGTGGCGGTGCATGCAGGAGAACGGGAGTTCAAAACGGTGGAAGACCTTGCCAACCATACCTTTGAACTGAAGCAGGAATGCCAGCCACAAACCATCATTCAAGAGGTATGGGAGATTTTTGTGCAGAACGGAGAGCAGATTCGCAGCGACTACAAGGTGCTTACCGAAGGCCGCGAGAGCCAACCGATCGGTGACAAGTACACTATGTTGTATGGCGAGGAAAATATCTTCATCGAAGAGGGCGCTAAGATACGTGCGGCTATACTCAATGCCGAGAGCGGACCTATTTACATAGGCAAGAATGCCCAGATACACGAGGGGGCTGTGGTAAAAGGTCCGTTTGCGATCTGCGAAAGTAGCAACGTGAACGTGGGCGGCAAAATGCGAGGCGACGTGACCATCGGCCCTTTTTCGAAGGTAGGTGGCGAAGTAGCGGCTTCGGTTATCTTTGGCTATACCAACAAAGGCCACGAAGGCTACCTCGGTAACTCCGTGCTAGGCGAGTGGTGCAACTTAGGTGCCGATACCAATACCTCGAATCTGAAGAACAACTACGCCGAAGTGAAGATATGGAGCTATGCCAAAGGCGGCTTCAAGAACACGGGGCAGCAGTTCTGCGGCCTCATTATGGGCGACCATAGCAAGAGCGGCATCAACACCATGTTCAACACGGGCACGGTGGTCGGTGTGAGCGCCAACATATTCGGGGCAGGCTATCCGCGCAACTTTATACCTTCCTTCGCTTGGGGAGGTGCCGCCGGCTTCGAAACATTCCAACTGCGCAAAGCCAACGAAGTAGCCGAAAAAGTGATGGAGCGTCGCAGTGTAGCTTACGATGAAACCGAGCGAGCTATTATGGCCGACATCTTCGAGCAAACCCGCGAATACCGGGTGTGGGATAGGAAAGTTTAACTGTTGATTGTTAATTGCCTATTGTTGTTTTTCTGCATGTGAATAGCCGCCACTGGATTAGGTAGCTGCCATCCATTCTTGCAACCATCTATCAATAGAACCAATCAACAATCAGCAACCAACAATTAACAAACGTGCATTTCTCTCAAATAAAAGGACATCAGGAAACGAAAGCCTTACTGGTTAACTCGGTGCGGCAGAACCATGTGGCGCATGCTCAGCTGTTTCTGGGGCAGGAGGGGAGTGCCAATCTGGCGCTGGCGCTGGCCTATGCCACGTACATTAACTGCGAGGACCGGCAGGCTGATGATTCATGTGGAACGTGCAGCAGCTGCGTGAAAATGAACAAGCTGGTGCACCCCGACTTTAACTTCGTGATGCCTGTGACGAGCACCAAGTCGGTGACGAAAGATGTGCTGAGCCAGAAATTCCTGACCGATTGGCGCGAGTTCGTGCTGGCCAATCCGTATCAAGGGCTGAACGAGTGGATGCAGCACATCGGCGCCGAGAACAAGCAGGGCAATATATCGAAAGAGGAAAGCCGCCAACTGGTGAAGCTAGTTTCTTTAAAGGCTTTTGAGGGAGATTACAAGATCGTGCTCATCTGGCTGCCCGAACTGATGCACCCCTTCGCGGCCAATGCGCTACTCAAGTTGCTCGAAGAACCGCCAGCTAAAACGCTATTCCTGTTGGTGTCGCAGTCGGCCGAGAAGCTCTTGGCGACTATCACCTCCCGTACCCAGATCGTGCAGGTGCGTGCTTTCACACAGGAAGAAGTAATTTCCTATCTGCAGGAAAAGCACGGACTCGACGACACGGCCGCTTACCAGATTGCACAGCTCGCAGAAGGCAACCTGAATGCCGCCGCCAAGCTTACCAGCGAGGTTAGCAGCGACTACTTTACCTTCTTTACCGACTGGATGCGCAATTGCTACAGCTATAAGTTCGATAAGGTAGTAGACTTTAGCGAAGAGTTTCAGAAGCTGGGACGCGAGAACCAGAAGAACTTCTTGCTATACGCACTTAACCTGTTCCGTAAGGTGATGCTCTATGGAGTAGACCCTGCACTGATCGCATACCTGCCCCCAAACGAGCTCGATTTCGTACAGAAGTTCTCGAAGCTGATAACCGAAAACAATGCCGACAAACTAACGCAGGAACTCAACGAGGCACATTATCACATAGAGCGTAACGCCAACCCGAAAATGGTGTTCGTGGACAGCTCGATCCAAATTGCCCAGTACCTGCGCAACGCTAACTAAGCACTGTTTAGCAAGTAATTTATATGGAATTTCATCCTCCTATAAGCGAACGAGAAACAGACGAACTAATTCGGATTGCGAATTATCCGGATGAGTGGAATCCTTTGGCTGTGGCCCAAGCAAAGAAGGAACTGGTAATTAGGAATGTTCCAGTAGAGTATGAAAAGAAGAAGCTAGCAGTTTTTAATCTTTACAATCAAAAGAAAAAGCAAGTAATTACAAAGAAAAAAGCAAATGAGGCCTTTGAGTGGCATGAGTTTGTATTCGGTTTTCACCATGTTCTTTTCGAAATGCTCTGTGATTGGGATATGAAGAAAGACGGGTATTTAACAAAGCATCGGCAGAGGAAGTACACATTCTCTATCCTTGCGATTCTGATTGCGATAGTATATGCCTATTGGCATCTTATAAAAGAATAAATTAAGTTCTGAACAAGTGCCATACTTGGCCACACTTGTTCACTAACTAAGAAGATATCATGGAAAATAATACAGCAGTAAAAACCATTAACATCGGAACACGCGGCAGCAAGCTGGCCCTTTGGCAGGCGCACGCCGTGGCCGACAAGCTACAAGCTGCCGGTCTCGACACCGAAATCGTGATCATCAGCACCAAAGGCGACCAGATTCTGGACCGCTCCCTTGATAAGATTGGCTCAAAGGGCGTGTTCACTGAAGAACTGGAAGTAGGTCTGCGCGACGGCAGCATCGACATTGCCGTGCACAGCGCCAAAGATGTGCAGTCGTCTATACCTGACGATCTGGAACTGGTGGCTTTTATGGAGCGCGAGAAAGTGAACGATGTGATTCTGTCGTTCAACCCGGATTTCAAACTGGAGCGCGACAGCAAGGTGGTGATCGGTACTTCGTCAACACGCCGCAAGGCCTTGCTAAGAAAGTATTACCCGAACGTAACCACCGCCGAGTCACGCGGCAACCTGCAGACCCGCCTGCAGAAGCTCAAAGACGGGCAGTTTGATGCGCTCATGCTGGCTTATGCCGGTGTGTTTCGCATGGGCTACGACGACCTGATTGTGCATACCTTCCCAGAAGATGAGTTTATACCTGCCGCTGGTCAGGGAAGCGTGGCCGTGGAATGCGCCCGCGACTTAGAGCCTGAACTGAAGCAGCAACTGAAAGATGCCCTAGACCACGCCAATACCCATGTGTGTCTAGTCGCGGAACGCGCTTTCCTGCGCACCATGGAGGGTGGTTGCAGTATACCTTCCTTCGCATTGGCTACCTTGACAGCCAATGGCAACGTGAGCATACAAGGCGGACTGGTGAGTCTGGATGGGCAGCAGCACTTGTATGAGAAATTCGAAAGTGCCAAAGAAGAAGCTGAAGCATTAGGCGTGAAGCTGGCTGAAACTATTTTGGGCCGAGGCGGTGATCAGATATTGAAAGAGATCAGATCTGAAAGAGCAGAATAATATAGAAGCGAAGATTCTTAAAAAAACGGGCCGCCTGCAAGAAGCAAGCGGCCCGTTTCCATTTTATGGCTTAGACTAGAACCTATGCTTCGAGCTCAGCTTCCAATTGTGCTGCGTCCACAGCTTCTTGGGTCAGCGGCTGTTTGTTGCTTGAGCGCGCGTAGACAAGGAAGGCCTGCATTTCGCTTTTCACGACAGGTGCCAAGATGAACAAACCTACCAGATTAGGTATACTCATGGCAAAGAGCATGGCATCAGAAAAGGCGACCACACTGTTGAGTTGAATCGGAGCGCCCAGCACCACAAAGGCGCAGAACAGCACTTTAAAAGAGATGTCGGCTGCTTTGGTATGGCCAAACAAATAGGTCCAAGACTTAAGGCCGTAGTACGACCACGTGATCATGGTAGAGAAAGCGAATAGGATAACAGCAGCCGCCAAGATAAGCGGGAACCAGTCGATCACAGTGGCGAAAGCTGATGAAGTGAGCGCAATACCATCGCCTGTGTCTTGCGTGTAAGCACCTGTTACTACAATAACCAGCGCGGTCATGGTACAGACGATGACAGTATCTATAAAAGGCTCCAGCGAGGCCACGAAACCTTCTGTAACCGGCATGTTGGTTTTCACAGCGGAGTGGGCAATGGAAGCTGAGCCTATACCTGCCTCATTCGAGAAAATACCGCGGCGCAGACCCTGAATCATCACACCCACCACACCGCCACCAATGGCAGTCGCGCTGAAAGCACCTTCAAAAATCGCCACAAAAGCGGCAGGGATTTGCGTGAAGTTAACCGCTAACACCACGATGGCCGCCAGAATGTAAACGCCGCACATCAGAGGCACCACTTTCTCGGTTACGCGGGCAATGCTCTTCATGCCGCCCAATATCACGAGGCCCACCAGTACGGCCATGATCAGGCCGAACATCCATGCATTGCCACCTCCAAAGAAAGAGGCTTCGGCACCGCCTGTCACAGTGATAAATTGCTGTGTCGCTTGATTGATCTGAAACATGTTGCCAGCCCCAAGCGCACCGCCAATACACATTACGGCAAAAAAAGCGGCCAAGAACTTGCCAAGTCCTTTCATGCCACGCTCGCTTAGTCCCTTGTTCAGGTAATGCATGGGGCCTCCCGAAACGGTGCCATCGGCGTGCACATCACGGTACTTCACGCCCAGCGTGCACGACACGAACTTGGTCGACATGCCAAATATACCTGCCATGATCATCCAGAAGGTGGCACCCGGTCCGCCCAGCGAAATCGCGATAGCCACTCCCGCAATATTGCCCAACCCGACCGTGCCCGACACGGCGGCAGTTAAGGCTTGAAAGTGGGAAACCTCTCCCGGTGCACCGGGCTGGTTATACTTGCCACGTACGATGTCCAAAGCGTGTTTAAAGCCCCGAATGTTGACAAAGCCAAGGTATACAGTAAAGAAAAGCGCACCTGCCAGCAACCACACCAGAATAAGCGGTATACCTGTACCGGCCACCTGCACTTCATAGAAGATGATGTCGGAGATAAACTGCGCAGTGGGAGCCACGGCAGCTTCAATTTTTTCGTCGATAGTAGTGGGTATAGGAGTTTGGGCTATTGCCCCGCCCGAAGTAGTGAGGCCAAGAGTTAGTAAAAGTAGGATTCTTTTCATTAAATAAGGGTAGGTAAGTTTAGTCAGCATGCTTTAATATAATTTTATTTGACGGAAGTAGGAAATTTACATCCGAATTGCTTCTAGAGGTACAGCATAAAACTAGCAAAATGCAAAACGCTTCCTGTTTTACAATGCTAACTCTTTGCACAATGCTATACCTCTGTACATTACTTTAAAATTGAAGTATTCAAATAAGAGGGTAGAAAATCAATGCAATACATGAAAAGGAGCTAAAAAGGCTTAAATTTGAAATTTAGACCTGATTTAATACATCAAACCTTTATCTATAACATGAATCCGCTTAGAAAGACAATTGCTTTTGTGATGGTGCTGGCGCTGTTGCCAATGGCCGTACTGGCCCAGAAAGCTCCGAAAGGCAAAGACCAACTGGTAACTATTTCCACGCCGATGGGCGAGATGAAACTGGTGCTTTTCGACGACACACCGCTGCACAAAGAGAATTTCCTGAAGCTAGCCCGCGAGGGCTATTACGATGGCACCACCTTCCATCGGGTGATCGACGGCTTTATGATACAGGGCGGTGACCCTAACACAAAAGACAGTGATCCGAGCAATGATGGCGGGGGTAATCCGGGTTATACTGTCCCGGCCGAGATCAACCCCAAGTACAAGCACGTGCGCGGTGCGGTTGCAGCCGCCCGACTGGGTGATCAAGTAAATCCGAAGAAAGAATCGAGCGGATCCCAGTTTTATATTGTGGAAAACCACCAAGGCACTCCGCAACTCGACGAAGCCTATACCGTGTACGGGCAGGTAGTGGACGGACTTGATGTGATCGATAAAATTGCCGAGCAGCCTGTTGGCGGCCGTAACCGTCCGCTCTCCGACATTCGCATGACAGTGAAGGTAGAGAATATAAAAAAGAAAAAGATCGCCCGGAAGTACGGCTATACCTACCCGCAGGAGTAGTAGGGCGTGCCTGCGTGGAATGTTCCGCCTGAGCAAATACACTCGCGCTATGCCCAGCCTATTTAATAGCGCATTACAAGCCTGCTGCATAAAGCAGGGACAGTCGTAAATTTCCAGTCCACTTGCGCACTATAAGCGGCGACTGCAGCAAAATCCTTCCAATGACTGCTCCGTGGACTTATACCTAAAACCGAAACAAGCATCATGAAAAAAATACTGATTACAGGCTCGAATGGTCTACTCGGTCAGAAACTGGCCGCTTTGCTTTTACCACGCACCGATGTGGAACTGTTGGCGACGAGCCGTGGCGAGAACAAGCTGGCTGAGATCTTCCCAACCTTGTCTTTTGTCTCGATGGACGTGACCAACCGCGAGGAGGTTGAGCGTGTGGTAGCCGATTTTCAACCGACTCACCTAATCCACACCGCCGCCATGACGAATGTGGACCAGTGCGAAACCGATCAAGCCGGTGCCCTGAAGCTCAATCGTGATGCCGTAGCCTATGTGGTGGAGGCCTGCGAAAAACACAATGTGCACCTCATTCACCTGTCCACCGATTTTATTTTTGATGGTGAAGACGGTCCTTATGATGAAGAGGCCGAAGGCAACCCGATCAGTTTCTATGGCGAAACCAAACTGATGGCTGAGGAGATTGTGAAGAATGCAAGATGCAAGTGGGCAATATTGCGCACGGTGCTGGTTTACGGGGTGGTGAACGACTACGGCCGCACCAACATTGTGCTTTGGGTGCGCGACAGCTTGCAAGCCGGTAAAGTGATCAAGGTGGTGGATGACCAGTTCCGCACGCCTACCTTGGCCGAAGATCTTGCCATGGGCTGTTGGCTGGCAGTGCAGCACAACGCCGAGGGAATTTACAACATCTCGGGCAGGGAGATGTATACGCCTTATCAAATGGCCATGATCGTGGCGGACTACTTTCAACTGAATAAATCGCTGATAGATAAGGCAGATGCCTCTACTTTCTCTCAGCCAGCCAAGCGTCCGCCACGCACCGGTTTCATGATCACCAAAGCTGAAAAAGAGTTGGGTTATCAGCCACACACTTTCTTAGAAGGTATCGCCATGGTGGCCGAGCAGGCCGAAATGCTGTCTTAAAACATGTTCAAATGAGTGAGCCGAGTTGCTTGGGGAGAGGGGTAGTATTAAAAATATGGAATTTAATATGGTGCAATCAGAACCATTGTTTAAATTGTAAGCTTTAAATCCTGATTATCCGTGCTTTTACACTAACCAACTAATCTAAACTAATCAACCTTTACCCCTTTTTATGAGTGCTAACAAAGAATCATGGGGCTCGCGAGTGGGTCTCATTCTGGCCATGGCCGGCAACGCAGTTGGTCTCGGTAACTTTCTACGTTTTCCGGTGCAGGCTGTGCAGAACGGCGGTGGAGCTTTCATTATCCCCTACCTGATCTGCTTTTTGGTGATGGGTATCCCACTTCTTTGGATCGAATGGTCCATGGGACGTTTCGGGGGCAAGTTCGGTCACCACTCCACCCCCTTCATCGTGGACACCATGCACCGCAACCGCCTGTGGAAGTACATTGGCGTATTCGGTATCTGGACCAACATCGCGGTGGCTTCTTACTACTGCTACCTCGAGTCTTGGACGCTTTCTTACGTGTTCCACTCCATCGGTGGCACTTTCGCCGGGCTGGATCAGAACGGCGTTTCCAATTTCTTCAATGAGTACGTGAGTTTGGGAGAGTCTACTTTCGGCATACCTTATGAGCCGATTGTTTTCTTCGTGATCTGTTTGCTGCTTAACACGTGGATCCTTTCCCAAGGCCTTGCCAAAGGTGTGGAGCGTGTGGCTAAGATCGGTATGCCGTTGCTTATCCTGTTCGGTATATTCCTAGCCTACAAAGGGTTTACAATCACAGCGGGCGAAGATGGCGCTATCAACGACAGCTCTGTAGGCCTTAATTTCCTCTGGACACCGAACTTTGATGAGTTGTGGTCACCAACCGTTTGGTTGGCGGCTGCCGGTCAGATTTTCTTTACCCTTTCGGTGGGTATGGGCACGGTGCATTGCTACGCTTCCTATGTGCGCTCCAAAGACGATATTGCCCTCAACGCCATGTCAGCCGGGTGGATGAACGAGTTTGTGGAAGTGGTGCTGGGTGCCGCTATTCTAATCCCTATCTCGATCGGATACTTGGGCATTGAAGGCGTTACGAACTTGGTGAACAGCCAAGGTGGTCTCGGACTTGGTTTCAGAACGCTGCCATATCTGTTCTACCAATGGGGCGACGTGCTGGGCGCTGTGGCCGGTGTCATGTGGTTCGGGCTCCTGTTCTTTGCCGGTATCACGTCATCGCTCGCCATGGGTACACCATGGATAGGCTTCCTGCAGGATGAGTTTAACTGGAGACGCAAGCCTGCCGCTTGGTCTTTTGGTCTGATCGTGCTGATGCTCGGTATGCCAACGGTGCTGTTCTTTAAGTATGGCGTGTTTGATGAGTATGACTACTGGGCCGGTACCGTATCGCTGGTAGTATTCGCTTTGTTTGAATCTATTCTGTTTGCATGGGTGTTTGGTATGAACAAAGGCTGGCGTGAGATCACCTCCGGTGCCGACATTGAAGTGCCTAGTTTCTACAAATATATCATCAAGTTCGTGACCCCACTGTTACTGCTTTGGGTGTTTGTAGGCTCCCTCATCACACCAAAAGGTGGCGATTGGGCCGGAGCGTTCGCCAATGGCTGGGAACTGGACGACAGCTCTATCATCAATAAGATCAAGAACACCAGCCTGAAGCGCCAGCTCGCAGAGGCTACTGACCCGGAGGTGATTCAGCAGTTGCAGGATACGCTGTTCTTTGTGAATGCTTCGCGTACGCTATTGGTCGCAGTATTTTTGAGCATCGCGCTGCTGGTTTACATTGCCTATAAAAAAAGAGTTAGAGAAGGAAGAATTTAGGAAACTATGAATACATCTGCACTTGTTGTCATGCTCAGTACCATCACGTTGGTGACTGGCCTCATGTTATACTTTTTTTACCGGGTGGTGAGTGCACCCCCAAAACCGGAGCCTGATTCGTACCTCGACAACGACGATGAGATAGAGCGGCAGGCCCCGCGGGCTTAGCATAGAAATGAAAAAAATAAAGTACTGGATTCGACGCAACTTTGGCTTTTCGCAGCGCGAGGTAAATGGGTTTCTGGTACTGATAGGAGCAATGGTGCTGCTTACGGCAGCACCATTGCTATTTAAATGGTTTACCAAACCGGAGATTGGCGCCATCGGCAACGCGACTGACCGCCAATTGCTCGACAGTCTGGTGGCGCAACTCGAGACAAAGCAACCCGAAAAGACAGGGCGGCGACAGCTGTACCAAGTACCGGTGGCGAAGTTGCAGCCCTTCAACCCGAATGACCTGAACGAGGCGCAATGGCAGGAACTCGGCTTGCCCAAATTCATGGCGCAGCGCATACTCAACTACCGCAATAAAGTCGGCGACTTCGCCTACAAAGCCCAACTGGCCACTATCTACGATTTCCCTGACTCTGTTTTTCAACAGTTGTATCCTTACATCCAGCTGCCGGAGACCAAGCCTAGTAGGTATAACCGCAACCAAGGTATAGCCGCCAGTGCCCGGTCAGCCCCAAATCCGAACTGGGCAAACAATACCCGGCCACGGGAGCGTTTTATTCTCGCACCCTTCAACATTAACACCGCCGACACTACAGCCCTAAAACAGATCAGAGGTATAGGGAGTAAGCTTTCTGCAAGAATCGTAAAGTACCGGGATGGATTGGGTGGATTTTACACTATGGCGCAGGTGCAAGAAGTATATGGTCTGCCACCTGCCATTGTAGACAGTCTGCAGAAATACACCTTTGTGGCGCATACCTATACCTTGCAACAAGTATCGCTGAACAAAGCCAATGCCGAAGAGTTGAAGGCACATCCTTATATTAGCTCCAATGTGGCTCGTGCCATAGTAGCCTACCGGGAGCAACATGGCGCCTACCGCCAAATAGAGGATATCAAAAAAATAAAGCTGGTGACACCGGAGCTGTTCGAGAAGATCAGTCCTTATCTGGTGATCTAGGTATAGCGGGGTTATGTTTTTCGGGCCGCGATCATTTCCGATGCTTTCTCCAGCACCGATCGTTCCGTTTTAAAGGCCAGCAATTCTTTTGCTGCCAGCAGGTCCACCCAGCGGGCTTCGTTTACTTCCCAATCGTGCTGGCCAATGTCACCTGACTCGTAAGAGAGTAGGAAAAAATGCACGAACTTGTGGAAGCGTACACGCTCAGCTCCTTTGCTTCCCACATACCAGTACTCGATTGTCTCAATTTTTTCCAGTAGTGATGCGGTGACTCCCGTTTCTTCCCGCACCTCACGCACAGCCGTTACTTCGGGTGTTTCGCCTGTATCCACAAGTCCCTTGGGTAGCTGCCAACGAGCGGGTTTTCCTACCGAAATGAGCGCTACTTCTATACCTGAAGCAGCCAGCCGAAAAACAACCCCGCCCGAAGAAACCTGCTCCAGCGTAGGTATACTGGCTTTGGAAGAAGTCGCTTTGTTAGGTTCTTCAGGCATGTGCTCAATTTTCAAACAAATATGGTTACTGACTAGCCGTAGGCTCTGTAGCAGGAGGCAGTTTCTTTTGCTGTTCGTTTAGCCAAAGCAGGCCCGGATTGTAAGCCATGTCGTGCACGCCAACAAAGAGCACCAGCCTGACATTAGCCGACTCCCGCATGAATACGATCTTCGGGTCTTTTACACCAAAATATTTATCCCGAGTAGTTGCACCTTCTATCCCTTCCGGAAGCTCCTGCTTTTCCAGTATGTAATCTATTTCTTTCTGAGAAATGGTGTCTGCCGGATCAGCCAGTATGTTGTATGCCCTGATGGAATGGTCCGGTGGGACGAGCACATCTACCGTGCCGTGTGCCAGAAAGATAGGGACTTCTTTTGCGTTTTGGATGTAGGTGCTCGGGCTGCGGCGCTTGCACTCCTCTGCAGCAGGTGTGCCCGGTATAGGTTCACCGCCACAGGCTGCTACAATATGTCTATTGTAATCGCGGTGCGGGTAGTTCTGGCTAAAGGCATACCAATCCACTAGATCGAAGACTGGCACCCATGCCACTACGCCGGCCCAGATTTCCGGGTGGCGACCCGCCGCCACCAAGGCCGTCATGGCGCCGCCCGATGAACCCAAAATGTAAATGCGCGACTCATCGATCTCCGCATTTGCCTTGGCGTAGTTCACGGCATCCACTAAGTCCTGTATGGCTAGGTCAGAGGCCATGGCTTCGGGCTTGTTGAACTTGCCACGGTAGTTGGGGTGGATAAAGGCCCAGTCGTACTCCTTAGACCAAAGTGCGAACGGGATGCTCACCTCCTGCAGATACTCACTGCTCCAACTGTGCAACATGACCAGCAGCGGGCGCTTTCCCGTAGTTTCAGAGCTATAGAACAGAGCCGGTTGTTCATTCCCGTCTATCGTGGACTTTATTTTTACTTCCTTTATTTCAGGTACCTGCTCCTTCCATTTTTGGAGGCTCTCGTCGGCAAACTTAGAAGGGTACTGCTTAGATGTGGTGTATTCGTCCATGCGATCCACCGCTTTCTCTTGGCGCTCTTTGCGGCAGGATGTGAAAATTGCGATGGCGCACAACAAGTAAAGCGCAATAAGGATATGCTTCTTCATAGAGTGAAAGTACGGCAATGGGTTTGCAAGCTACAGCAAGCGGGCCATATTACAACTGCCCGCTCCCCGAAATTGTTTGAAACACAAACAGTCTTAGGATGTGCTGCTATACTTACGGATAGTGCCCTAATGTTGGTTAAATAAAATATAGGCGACGCTTAAAGAGAGCAGGTGTAGGGTTACGTTTGTTTAAGCGCAGGCTTATTAGCAGGCATCGTATACACAGCGAAGATAAAGCTGGCTAAAATAAATTCCTGTATTTCCCACACCTTACCGTCTCGGATCAGGAGTGCGGTGAAGAAGCAAAGCATGTATAAAAAGCTCTGTAAAGAGCTTGGCAATGGCACACTGAACTTGTCTGTCAAATCCCTTAACCACTTCTTGCGCCGGTAGAGCACCGGAAAAGCCAGAAAGTAGATGAAAACCCCCGTGTACATTAGTTTCCCGAATATCAGCTTGTTCAGGTTAACGCCAGAGAGATGGATGTTGTGTAGGTTGAATTCCTGCTGGGGATTTACCTTTTCAAGGTTGTCGGGCGTTTCAAAGCCGATGATCCGCTGCGCCCACGATATCTCTTCCCCAAAACCAAAGAACAGCAGAAAGGCGGACGCAAAGAAAAACATTTTCGGCAGTTTGTTCTCTTCCTGAAGAGCCTTGTATAGACACAGTATTGAAGTGAAAAGAAGGAAAAAAACATTGAGGTACTCAATGTAACCGTCTTCTTTGCTATACAGGTAGAAGAGGTCTCGGTTCAGGTAGAAAAAAAGGATGCTAATAAAAACATGGCTCAGAGTGAAGGTATAAAGGAAAGTAGCAAGCCCTGCTGTTGTGTCTGATTGAGCTTGCTCCAGACTATAAGCGGGACGTGGAAGGTAAAGGTGGAAAGGTCTGAATCTTCTAATCAAATTCATAGGCATATCTACTTATAGGCCTGCTGCGCCGATAAGGATATTTACGCTATATTTTTGTCCAGTATAAGGTTGTTTATAGTTTTATTTTCCTGATTTACAGATGATTATGTGAGTGTGTCTATGCCGGCGGATGGAAGCGCATATTCTTAATGTCAATAAACAGGGTTTCCAAGTCCCCCCAATTCGTGCTAACTTGCCGTATAGCTACAGACTATCCTGAAGCGGCATCCGTTGTTGGAGTATTACACCTTATGAAATCCATTCTCAAAAGCTACCGTCACCGTCTGCTCAACCTAAGTGCGGGCAACAGAGCATTGCTGCTGCTGCGCCTTTCCCGGGAGCTGCACCTCGATGTAAACGAGCTGGATTTTATCAATAACAAGCCTGCTTTCAATATCCTCGAAAAGGTGATAGGAGGCAAAAAGGCGGTGCTCGCACCGTATGCCGATAGCCGGCACGCACCTGTCACGCCCGTTAGCCAGCGGCTGCGCTACATCATGCGCAAAACCCACATGATCGTGGAGGAGCGCGGCAGTCAGGAGCTATACCTTGGCTGGCCCTTTGTGCACGGCAAGTTCGCAGACGGCACGACCGTACGCTGTCCGCTGCTGTTCTTCCCGGTGCAACTGCAGGTGAACGCCGCGCAAGAATGGGAGCTGTTGCCTGATCCCTCGCAGCCCGCTCAGTTTAATCAGAGCTTCGTGCTGGCCTACGCGCACTACACGGGCACACCACTGGCGGAGCCCCTGCTTGAACTAGACCTCAGCACGCTTCCTACCCACCCGCTGGAGTTCCGAACGCAGGTATACGAATTGTTAAAAGAGCAGCAGCTCGGTATACATGCCGGCCGCGAGTTCTTTACCGACAAACTGAAACCCTTCCGCGATTTTAAGAAAGCCGACTATGAAACGGAGCTAAAACCCGGTCAGCTATACTTGGAGCAGGAGGCTGTGCTGGGTATTTATCCGCAGGCCGCGTCCTACCTGCTCAACGACTATGATGAGCTGCTGGCACAGGACGAACTGCAGGAGATGGAAGCACTTTTCCAGTCCCCAGAGGTGGGGACAAACCAAGCCACGCAAGCGCAGCATACATTCACGGCCTTTGCCATGGACGCCTCGCAGGAGGCTGCGCTGCAGCAGGTAAAGCAAGGCCGCTCGCTGGTGGTGCAGGGACCGCCGGGCACAGGCAAGTCGCAGCTTATCTGCAATCTGGTGTCGGATTTCACGGCCCGGGGAAAGCGGGTGCTGGTGGTAAGCCAGAAGCGGGCCGCCCTAGACGTGGTGCACCAGCGCCTGTCTTCGGCCGGCCTCGGTGCCTTTGCCGCTTTGGTGCACGACATCAACGCCGACCGCAAAAGCATATACAAACAACTGCTGCTCCAGATCGACCAGATCGACGAGTATAAAAAGCAAAACCACGCGCTCAATAGCATTTACACGGACCGGACTTTTCTGGAGGTAAGCCGTGGCATCAACGTGTGCCTTCAAAAACTGGAAAGCTTCCGGACGGCCCTTTTTGACAATAGCCGTTGCGGCTGGTCGCCCAAAGAGCTATACCTGCGGAGTAATCTACAAGAGCCGCATGTTCAGCTCTCGGCCGTATTCAGGCAATTCACCGCCGATACAGTAGGAGAATTTCTGCCTCGCCTGCGGGCCTGCCTGCAACAAGGTATCGTGCTAGAGCAGCCTGACTTTGTGTGGAAAGAGCGGCATAAGATGACAGGCTTTGGTTGGCCACAGCGTCAGGAATTGGAGCGCACTATTGAGCCACTAGCCGAACAGTACCACGGGCTGCAGCAGGGTATAAGGCAGCTCAGCGGCTGCGACTTTGAACTAAGCGCACTCAATAGGTATAGAGCCGCCTATACCGTGTTGGAAGAACTACAGCAGCTACTCGAGCAGGACAGTGTGGGAGGTGCGCTGCAGCCATTGCTGCGCAAGCAGGCCAAAGCCTCAGAACTCAAGAAGCTAGTCCGTAATCTGAAGGGATTATACCTCGTCTGCCCAGCTCCGGACGCGGCCATACCTGTGGAGCAGCTGGCCTTGGTAAAATCCGCCATCACCGCTTATGAAGAGCAGCAAAAGGATTTTTTAAAGCGCATCGGCTGGTTCTTTTCGCAGGATAAGAAAGTACTGCAACAGGCACTGGGTAGGTATAAGTTGGAAATGTCACCAGCCGGTGTAGGTGAACTGCAGCGCAGAATCGAACTGCAGGAAGAGGCTTCTGAACTTATCAAAGTCATTAATAAAAGCATCAACTATACCCTACGTCTGGAAGACAACCCGACGCCCATGCTGCAGAAGCTGGAGGTGGTGGAGCAGGCACTGACCGCACACATGCTCCTGAAGCAACTGCACCGCGACCAAGTATTACATGAGAAACTACACCAAGAAGTAAACTTGCCGGCGCACCTGCAGGCCTTGGCGCAGGCACTGCAGGTGTTTGAGGAGCGGTACGGCGAGTGGGAGCAGTGGCTGCCTAAATCCCAGATAGGAAAACTGATTCATGACGAGAACCACGGTCCGGCCCTACTCGATGGGCTACGGCTGTATTTTGAACAGCTAGTAGCTTACGATTCCCTCCGCGAAAGTCTCACGGTGGCAGAGCAGGAGGTGTGCCGGCAGATATTGGAGGAGGACATCGCTACTGCGGAAGCAGGGGAGGCGCTTTTCCTGAACAGTCTTTACTTGGCTTGGCTGCATGAGTTGGAGGCGGAGCGTCCGGAGTTACGCATGCCGAGCAGTGGTGAGATAGATCGAATTGAAGAGGAGTTGCAGCAACTGCTGCAGCAAAAGCAGGAACTGAGTCAGGAGATCGTGCTGTCGCGGTTGCGGGAGCAGACTTACCGGTACATGGAGCACAACCGGCTCGGCAATGCCGTGACCTACCGCCGCCTGCACGCACAAGTCAGTAAGAAACGCAGTCTGTACCCTATTCGGAAGCTGTTCAGTCTTTTCGGCGAAGAAATCCTCAACCTGACACCGTGCTGGCTGGCATCTCCTGAGACAGTTTCGGCGGTGCTACCGCTGGAGCGCTGCTTCGATCTAGTGATTTTCGATGAGGCCAGCCAGTGCTTCGCCGAAACAGGTATACCGGCCATGCTGCGCGGCCACCAATTAATAGTAGCGGGGGACTCCCAGCAGCTGCGCCCATCGGACTTATACCGTGCCCGCTGGAGTGGCGACAGCGATGAGGAGGTGGAAGAACTTTCGGCAGAGTCGTTGCTGCAGTTGTGCGGGCTATACCTGCCGCAGACTATGCTCACGCGACATTACCGCAGTCGCTACCCCGAGCTGATAGATTTCTCTAACCGGCACTTTTACCGCAACCGCTTAGAGCTTATACCTGAGCTGCACGATGCCAACGCACAGCAACCCGCTATTCAATTTGTGAAAGTGCAGGGACTGTGGCAACACAATGCAAATCAGCCAGAGGCCGAACGTGTGATCGATTTACTTTTGCAATACCTGCAGGCTGGTCAGGAGGATGTGGGTGTGATCACCTTCAACTACAACCAGCAAATGCTGGTGCAGGACCTTTTGGAGGAGAGGGCGCAGGAACAAGGTATAGCCATACCTGCCAGCGTGCTGGTCAAGAACATCGAGAACATGCAGGGGGATGAAAAGGAGGTGGTGATCCTGTCGATTGGGTATGCGCCGGACGCTAAAGGTAAAATGGCAATGCAGTTCGGCAGCCTGAACCAAGCGGGAGGGGAAAACCGCCTGAATGTGGCCATCACGCGTGCAAAGCAACAGGTCGTGGTGGTGAGCAGCATACGTGCCGAACAGCTGCAGGTAGAAAACACGCTGCATGCCGGACCGAAACTCTTGCGCGACTATCTGCACTACGCCCAGCAGGTAAGCCGCCGCTATTTCACGTATCAGCCAAATGTGCTAGCAATGCCAACGCAGGTACCGCTGCTGAAAGAGCGGCTCACCAGAGACCTACCGCAACTGCAGCCCGCCGTGCCTTTCGCAGACCTCACCCTGCAGGAAGAAGGTAGGTATACAGGCGTCGTGCTGACCGATGACAACCTGTACTTTAATCAGATCTCAGTACGCCACGCCCACGCCGATGTGCCCCAACTCCTGCAGCTGCGCCACTGGCCTTTCCAGCGCGTATACAGCCGCCAGTACTGGGCTGATAAAGAAGCGGTAGTTGGGAAGTTTGGGACGTTAATAAGTTAGGAAGTTCGTCAATAAACATGCTCATCAAACTCTTCACCCTCTACATCTACCTGCAAACTGCTTTGTGCGGCTGCGGCGCTGATCGGCGCAACAGCGATTTTGAGCGGCTGCGGAAAGACTACAAGGTGAAGGTCCAGCGCATCGGCCGCCTAGACAGTCGTATCATGGAAAGCTCCGGACTGGTGCATGCCTCCGACAGCACCTTCTGGACTAACCCCGACAGCAGCTACCCGGCGGAGCTATACCTGTTTAACCTGCAGGGTAATCTGTTGCAAACCGTTCCTTTGCCTTTGCCCAACCGCGACTGGGAAGACTTGGCGCAGGACGGGCGGGGCAATCTGTACATCGGTGATTTCGGTAACAACACCAACGCACGTCACGACCTGCGGGTGTTTAAAGTGGAGCAGGAAAACATGGCCGTGCAGGATACGATGTTTTTCAGCTTCGCAGACCAGCAGAAATTTCCGCCACCGATACAAGAGCGGCACTACGACTTAGAGGCCTTCTTTTACCATGCAGACAGCCTGCACCTGTTCACCAAAAGCTGGGCCCGCAAAAAGATAACACGCCGCTATGCCCTGCCGATAACAGGAGGGAGCTATACCTTGCCCCCACAGGAGGAGCTGCGTATGCAGTCTGCCATCACGGCGGCTGATGGGGCACCCGATGGCCGTGAATTTGCCTTGCTCGGTTACGGCAGGCTCTACCTTTTTCAGCCGGATGAGGGCACCGTGAGTTTTAACGGCAAGCGTTACTGCCTGCCGTTGGGTCGTACTGGACAGGCGGAGGCGGTGCTATACCTGTCGCCTACCCGGCTGCTCATCACCAACGAGAACGGTAAGCTTTTCCTTGTCAGTTTCGAGCCTAAGCAATAACCTTTCGCTGCATGCCTTGACTTATCGGATGGGCAGCTGTTGTAAATAATACTAGCCTTATGTCACGCTGACGCACGCCGAACCGTATAGTTAACAGACCCCATAAAATACAGAACTATGCGACAAACGATATTGGTGACAGCTGCTACAGGCACGGTAGGCCGCGAAATTATTAAACAGCTTTCCATGCAGGAAGTGAATGCGCGGGCGGGCGTTCATTCCATCATCAAAGGCGAAAACCTGAAACGACTGCCCGGCGTCGAGATCGTGGAGATCGACTTTCGCGATCCCGATTCCCTGCACGCTGCCTTTACGCATGTCGATCGACTCATGCTGATCACCCCCCTTTCAGAAGAGCAGATGGAGATGACCAGAAACTTGGTGGACGAGGCGAAGAGGCAAGGGGTGAAGCACATTGTGAAACTCTCCGCGCTGGGAGCAGGGGCGGAGCCGGGTATACAACTGGGCCGATGGCACCGAGAGATGGAGCGCTACGTAGAGGAGAGCGGTATACCCTATACTATTTTGCGGCCAGCCGGCTTCATGCAGAACCTAGTGAATCACAGTGCGGATACCATCAAGCGCGAAGGCAAATTCTACATGCCGGTAGGCGATGGTAAAGTCAGTTTTATTGATACCCGCGATATTGCGGCGGTGGCCGTTGAAGTGCTCACGGGAGATAACCACGAAGGCAACATCTATGAGTTGACAGGGCCAGAGACATACTCTCACCAAGAGATGGCTGTCATGCTGGGAGAGGCCGCAGGAAAGGAAATTACCTTTGTGGATGTGCCTGAAGACGCAGCGCGAAACGCCATGCTATCGCGCCACACACCTGAGCCGATAGCCGATGCGCTATTGGAGCTTTACGCCGCTCACAAAGCCGGCAAGTCAGCTAAAGTAACTGATACTGTGAAACAGGTGACCGGACGGGAGCCGCATACCTTCCGGCAGTTTGCCAAAGATTATCATGAGTGTTTTTAAATCAAAAAAGAGTAGAATAACTAGACTGATATAGAGTGGAGTGACCAAGTTGGAGAATCCGCAAAACAGGAAATAAAAAAGAGCGCCTCCCCTGATTCAGGGGAGGCGCTCTTGCTTTAGCTTAATCTGAATTAATCTAGGTCCCGGTAGCGATCGCTGCGTCTTGTCTCGAAGTCGCTGCTGTCGTCGCCGTAGCTTGAACGGCCGCGCTGCGATTGGCCTTGACCACCCATACCACTGCGATAGTTTTCACGGGAAGATGACCCTTGGTTATCGCTGTAGTAAGACGTGCCACTGTCCATAGAACCATAACGGCTCCGGTCGCCGCCACGTCCGCCTTGTCCGTAGCCGCCCTCACGGTAGCCGCTCTGTCCGTAGCCGCTCATGCCGCCACCTCTTTCAGAACCGCCGTAGCCGCCGCCACTGCCCATAGAGCCGTAGCCGCCCTGCGAAGATGAGCCATAGTCACGCTGAGAGGAGCTGCCATAGCCACCGCCCTGCATGCCGCCGGATCTGGATGATCCGCCGTAGCCGCTTTGCGAAGAACCACCGTGGCCGCCTCGTTCGCTCTGTGAGCCGTAACCGCCCTGTGAAGAACCGCCATAGCCGCCGCGCTGCGAAGATGAACCATAGCCACTCTGTGAGCCATAGTTATCATCATAAGAACGGCTGCCTCTGTTTCTATCTTGGGATGAGCGGTACTCATCGTTATAGGATCCGCCACGTGAACCGTAGCCGCCCTGTGAGCCGTAGCCACCCTGCATAGAGCTTTGTGAGTCATAGCCTCTTGATGAGCCACGATCGTCTCTATCATACTCGCTCATACCTCTTGATGAGCCATAGCCCATGGAACCATAACGGTCACTATCGCCGTAGCCGCCGGATCTGGATGAGCCGCCGTAGCCGCTTTGCGAAGAACCACCGTGGCCGCCTCGTTCGCTCTGTGAGCCGTAACCGCCCTGCGAAGAACCGCCGTAGCCGCCGCTGCTCATAGAACCATAGCCTCCCTGTGAGCCACGCTGTCCGTAGTCACCTTGGCCATAGCTCTGCTGATAACCTCCTTGGCTTCCATATCCCCCTTGTGAAGAGCCGCCGTAGCCACCCTGCGATCCGCTGCTGCGGTAACCGCCGCCTTGCTCATAGCCACCGCGACCGCTGTCGTAGCTGCCGTAACCACCTTGGTTAGAACCGCTGCCTTGCATGCCGAAGCTGCCTTGAGAGCCACCGTAACTTTGGCCGCCTATGTTGTCACCTTCTCTGTCCTGCATGCCACCTTGCATACCGCCTCTAGAGGTGCCATAATCTTGGTCTTGGTAGCGGGCGCGGTTGCCTTCCATGCCACCTTGGTTGCCATAATTAAAGCCGCCTTGCGAGCCCCAGTCAGACTGCGAAGAGCCTCTGCCTTGTGAAGAGCCACCATAGCCGCCTTGCGAAGAAGAGCTGTAGCCGCTGCTGTCGCCGTAGCCGCGCTGCATGCCACCGCCCTGCTGCGATGAGCCATAGTCGCCTTGGTAACCGTAGCCACTCTGGCCGCCATAGCCGCCGCTATTCTGTGAACCATAACCGTAGCCACCCTGCGAGCCATAGCCCTGCTGGCTACCATAGTCTTGGCCTCCCTGCTGGGAACTGCCGTACTGCTGGCTACCTTGGCCCTGTTGTTGGCCGCTCATGCTGCCATAGTACTGATCATCGTCTTTGGAGCTACCCATGGAAGCGCTGCTGCCGGAGTCTTTGCTTTTACCGCCCTTGGAAGACGAAGAAGATGATGAAGATTTAGCTGATTTTGAATCAGATGTCTTACCTGTGGTTTTAGTGCCTGACTTGGCTTTTGTACCAGAGGTTTTAGAATCCGATGAGGTAGACTTGCCGCTGTTCTTAGAAGAAGAAGTACTGCCGCCTAGTGAAGCAGAGCTTCCTGTACTACCTTGGTTTGATGAACTCATATCGGAGCCGCTTTGACTTGAGCTTCCCATTGACGATGAGCCGCCCGACATACTTCCAGACTGGCTGGATGACTGATTTTTTTCGTTTTCTTTCATAGTTCTGATCTCCTCAGTTTATAGTTATAGATTAATTGGAATGGTAAATACTTTAATTTTGGTTACTCAAACCTGCTTAAAACCACTGGGCTTTGGCAGCTGAAGCAACCATGTTTCGCACACCTAAGAATTTAGTGATTCTACTTGTTTTCTTAGTGTAACAGAACGTTTTAGCTATACGCACCTCGTGAGAGAGGGTTATTGCAGCGATAGGGGCGGAGTGACTCGCAAGCGGTACTCGGCTGCATGTTAAAAAGAAGGAGACAAACACCTCGGTGGCTTGCGCGATTAGCTCTATGTTTCTGATTCAGATAGGCTTATTATTTTATCTAATTTGTTATTATATCTGAACAAATTCTTTACCTTTGCTTCAATTATTAAAATTCATTATCATGCAAACAGGTAAAGTAAAATTCTACAACGTATCTAAGGGCTTCGGCTTCATCGTGGCTGACGATACAAACCAAGACATCTTCGTTCACCAGACTGGTCTAGTTCACGAAATCCGTGAAAATGACCGTGTTTCTTTTGAAGTGAAAGATGGCAAAAAAGGATTGAATGCAATTAACGTAGAGCGTATCTAAGTTAAAAGACATATAGCCCTTTAGGCAGGGCATTCATCTATTTTGACCCGCTCAGCTTGCTGAGCGGGTTTTTTATTTTATACCGTTTTCCTGCTTTTCAGCCGCCTTCTCTCCGTTGCGCTCCTCGCCTTTCTCCAAGCCTTCCTGTATCAGTTCGTTCGCCTCTTCGTGGTCTTCTTTGTCTGCTTTTGGCGGCTGCTGTTCTTCCTCCCGTACCGGCTCATAGTTCAGCGTGATCAGAATCGGAAAGTGGTCAGATCCAAACTTAGGCAGGCGCCGCATTTGCACGAGCCGGAAAGCGGGGTCGTAGAATACATGGTCCAAGGGATAGCGGAACAGTGGCACAAAGGCATTGTAAGTATTGTAAAAACCCCTGCCGACGCGCGGGTCTAACAGGCCGCTTATCTGTTTGAACAAATTGGTCGTGCTTGACCATGCCACGTCGTTCAGATCGCCTGCGACTACAGATGGGTGTGGCGACTTCTTCACATACTTGGCCGCTATCAGCAACTCGGCTTCGCGGGTCTCGGTGTTTTGCAAGAGGCGCGGTGGCTGTGGGTGCACTGTATACAAGTCGAACTGTAGACCGGAGGGCAGCTCCACCACTGTGTAAAAGGAGGGGATATCGTCTTCCACCATAAAACGGATGTCGCTCTCGAGCAGTTTGAACTTGCTGTATAGCAACATGCCGTATGTATTCTCCAAGGGCTTCTTGATGGCGTAAGGAAAACGCTTGTCCAACTCCGGCTGCAGGTGCTCGTGCCACGCATTGTTCGGTTCGTTGATGAGTACCAGATCAGGATCGGTTTGCAGGACGAGTTGCAGGAACTTCTCATACTTCTTGTTGGTCATGCGCACGTTCGAGATCATCAAACTGAAAGCGTTGGCCGGTTTTTCCACTTTGGTACGCAGCGCCTCCCGAGGTGCGAGTGGTGTGAAGAAATACACATAGCGCATCTCATTGAGGATGGCTAGGCCCCATACTGCGACCATCACGATGTCGCGCGAACCCGATACGCCATACATGGCAAGGTACGCCACTAAAACGGCTGAGAGTAAGAGGGCCACATGGAAGCGTGGGAAGTCAAGTACACGAATCCACCACAGCGGGGTCTTTATAAGCGGAAGAAACGAAAATAGCGTCAGGACTAGGCCGGCTATCTGGAGGGTGAGCTTCATATAAACAGTAGCGTATAGGTATGGAACAGCAAGATATACAGCATACTTTGGAAGGGGAGTTTTTGTTGTAAGCCCCTTTCCGATTCTTGATTAGTTCTTATACGTTCTCGGGATATTAGCGCGGATACATCGGCGCAATAAAAAGAGCGGGTCAGGCTATACTTAGCCCGACCCGCTCTTGTAAGGTATGATGACTGTTTATCAGTCTGTTCTTTCCTCTACCCTAACACCGACAGCGCCTATGCTTGGCAGTGGGTCGCGACGCATGTACTGCGTTAGCTGCAGTTTGTAAGTGCCTGCCTGCGGGAAAGCCACATCCTTTAGGGCGAGTGCCTGCAGGTCGTACGTATCGCTAGAGCCTTTGCCGGCAGGCTTACCTGTTTTGGCATCCATGAGGTGCAGCTCGTGCAGCGCCGACGACACCTCACTACTGTCGGGTGCCACAAGGCGGTGACGCAGGTACAGGTTATAGTAGTCGTAAGCCAGCGAGTAGCGCACATTGAAGTACACATTGTACCGCTTGGTCGTGTCTTCTATCGCAAACTCAAACTCAGGAGCATTGTCTACAGTCCAGTTCTTTTCAGGCAGTTCTACATTCTGCTCATATACCCGGTTAGGGTCGCAGGCGGTCAGTGTCAGAAAACATGCCGCCGCCACAAAAGCTATTATGCTACGCATCGGTAGAGGGTGATTTAGGCTGATTTGGTTTAGAACCTCTGTTTGGGCGACGCGACTTGTTTCGTCTTGGCTGTTGCGGAGTGCCATCGCCTTGCGGCGGCTGTTCGCCCGTTCTGCCTTCAGGCCGCGGTGGTCTGCCACTTTCACCTTCTCTTGTCGGTTTCGCCTCGCCTCGGTTTGGTCTGTCCTCCCGGTTTTCGCGACCATCGCGATTGCCTCTGTTGCGTGGTGGACGCTGCTTTTTAGGACGCTGCTGCCCCTGCTCTGCGGGTTGCGATTCGGGTTGGCCAACTGCCGCGCTAGGCGCCGTTTGTTCTGTGGCTCTTGGCTCGCGTGGACCTTTTGCATCGCGGGGACCTCTGTTCTCACGTGGTCCTCTGCCTTCGCGCTGCTCTCTCGGCTCACGTTGCTCTCTAGCTTCACGTGGTCCGCGTTGCTCTCTGCTGTCACGGCCTTCGCCTTGCGGACGACCACCCTGCTTGCCTTCTAGACCTTCAGCGGAAGATTTTTTCTTCTTTTTCTTCTTTTTCTTGTTCTTGAACTTATCGTCGAGTCGCTCGAGACTGCCCTCTACCTGCGCTACAAATTCGTTCTGCTTCGGCTCATTCACTGGCTCTTCTACCAGCATTTCTGGCACAACACCCTGACTATTCATCTTCAGGATTTCATGCACACGTTCTACCGGCACCGGATACCAGTTATTGTCGCCTCTGTAGCCGAACCACATCATCTTTTTAAAGATGTCTGTTTTCTGCAGCATGGCATCACCCTGCTTGGTCTGCAACGGACGCGACACGGTAGGTATGTCCTTAAGCGCCTCCATGTAGGTTTCCAGCTCATAGTTGAGGCAGCACTTCAGGCGCCCGCACTGGCCAGATAGCTTGCTCGGATTGAGCGACAGGTTCTGGTAACGGGCCGCCGTGGTAGACACACTCTTGAAATCGGTGAGCCAAGTAGAGCAGCACAGTTCGCGTCCGCAGGAGCCTATACCGCCCAAACGGCCGGCCTCGTGGCGCAGACTGATCTGGCGCATCTCGATGCGTACCTTGAACTCCTCAGCCAGCTTCTTGATCAGGTCACGGAAGTCAACGCGGTCGTCGGCAGAGTAGTAAAACGTTGCCTTGGAGCGGTCGGCCTGATACTCCACGTCAGAGAGTTTCATGCGGAGGCCCGTCTGCTGTATGATCTCACGGGAGCGGTACATGGTGGCGGCTTCCTGCTCCTGTACCTCGCGCAGCTTCTCCAAATCGCGCTCATTGGCGATGCGGTAGATGGTGCGGATCTCCTCATTGTTATCCACCTTTTTCTTGAGCATCTGCAGGCGCACGAGTTCGCCTTTCAGCGATACGGTGCCAATGTGATGCCCATTGGGCACGTCTACTACCACCGGGTCGCCGGTAGTCAAATCGAGTCTGTTTATATTGCGGAAGAAGTCTTTGCGTCCTCCCTTGAATCTTATTTCTACGATGTCGAACTCCTCAAACGCGGTTGGAATTTCCATATCGCTGAGCCAGTCGAACACGTTTAAACGGTTGCAGCCACCCGTGCTACAGCCGCCGTTGCTTTTGCAGCCACCCGGTTTTTCGCTGGTGCCGCATCCGCCACTAGAACATGAACCACATCCCACTTTTTATATCTCCTATATAAGCTGTGAAGCTTCTTGTTTTCTTATTGTCTGAATTAACAAATATACTAAATTTTTGAGCTTATGCTCAAATGTCGGCTTTTGTGCCTGCGGTCTGTAACAGTCCGGGGCATAAATTAGTGCTTTTACGAGAACTTTGTTTCAGCGTGCGCGGCTATTTCTGAAAATGCGGACAGGAATAGCGGCTGTATAATGATTATACCCTAATTTTAGCGGATGCTTCGCAAACTCCTGTCACACGCTGCCATCTACGGGCTTGCCGCCCAAGCCCCTCGCTTGGCAGGAGTACTGGCTTTACCGCTCATCACGCAGTACCTGACACCGACCGACTATGGCGTGGCAGGGGTGGTAACGGCCTACTACAGCGCTCTAGTCACATTGCAGTCGCTGGGTTTCACGGTGGTGATGGAAAACAGCTTTGCGCGGCACCCCACCCGATTCCGCTGGATCTGGCGTCAGCTTTATGGTTTCCTGACAAGTTGGGCGGTGCTTTATAGTCTGTTAGTTATGGCGATACTGTATCTCGTGGTACCGGCTGAGGCCCATGAAAACCGCCTGCTGATAGCCCTCCTCAATGGAGTGCCTGTGCTCTTTTTTATAGCGACAGATTTAATGGCAGGTATGTTCTGCCTACACTCGCAACGGCCTGTGCCTGTTGCCTTGCGCTCGTTTCTGATGGGCGGCATAAACGTGATCCTGACCATTTATTTTATCGCGGGCCTACAGATGGGGTATATGGGTTGGTTTTATGCTAGCACGATCTCGGCGGCGGTGGGGTTTATGGTTAGTGCGTATGTTATTGTCGAGCAGCGCCTTTGGCCTATTCTCCGGTTTAAGGGCTATCGCCTGAAACATACACTGCGGGTAGCTTTACCCGTGGTGCCGCACCAGTTTTCAAGCTTTATGCTCGACACTTCCGATCGCTTGGTGCTGGATGTGGTGGGCGTACCGGTTGGTCGAATTGGTCTGTACAATGTGGCTTCCAACTTTGGCATTTATTTCTCTTCGGCCAGTTTTGCGGTGGTGCAGGCGGGCACCCCGCTATACATGAAGCTCCATGCGCAGACGAAAAGTATAGAGGCCGCGCTGCAGGCTCGCCAAATGACCTATGCCTTGCAGCTGCTTTTTTTCGCTGCCACCTTTACCGGGAGTCTCTGGATGAAAGAGATCTTCGCGCTCTTAATCCGGAACGAGGAATTGCAAAATGCCTACCCCTTGGCCATCGTCATTCTGATGGGGTATAACTTCAGGCCCATGTACATGGCCGTGACGACCCTGCTCACCTTCCATGAAAAAACGGCTAAACTTTGGCGTATATCCACGGCGGCGGGGATAGGTAATATCGTGCTGAATCTAATTTTGGTGCCGCTTTACGGTTTCGAGATGGCGGCCTATACCACCTTCGCCTCCCTTATGTACATGGGCTATGCAGGCTTCTTCTTGAAAACATACAAAGAGCTGACGCAAGTGCGCTACCACGGCATCTGGTGGCTGCTAGCGACTATTGCATTGCTGGTGTTGGCCTATCAATTGCGGGAAGTGGAGGTGTGGCAGAAGGCTTTGATTACGCTGATAAGTTTGATCGCAGGTACAGTAGCTTTCCGGAAGTATAGAGGCAAGATACAATTGTAGAAAAATTAAAGGTACAGCAAACACTCGTGGATAACTTAAAACCGAAAAGCAGCAAGGTATTACCCTGCTGCTTTTCGGTTTTAGTTTTTATACTCATTAAGGCTTCAATACCACCTTCACGCAGTTGTCTTCTTTCTTGTTAAAGATGTCGTACATGCGGGAAGCCTCTGCCAGCGGGACAGTATGCGTGATGATATCATCGAGCACTACTTGGCCGTCGCGCACCAAGGAAATGAGGTGATCGATGTAGTTGTGCACCCACGCCTGACCGCCGCGCATGGTGAGACCCTTGTCGAACCACTTGTAGAGCGGGAAGTTGTTGTAAGGTGATCCATAAACGCCTACCACTGACACCACACCACCACGGCGCACAGAGTCCATGCATCGCTCGAGCACTTTCATCGAGCCTTTCTCCATCTGCACTACATTCAGGGCCTTCTCCAGTGTCGTGCGGTCTGCCTCCATACCTACGGCGTCCACGCACACATCAGCCCCGTAGCCACCGGTCATCTCCCGGATTACTTCAACGGCATCCACTTCAGAGGCGTTAATTACTTCGGCCTTGGCTGACTTGCGGGCCATCTCGAGACGGTAAGGCTGAATGTCTATACCTATAACACGTTTGGCTCCGTTCAGCCAAGCAGATTTCATGGCCATGATGCCTACTGGTCCGCAGCCCCATACGGCTACTGTTTCGCCACCTTTCAGTTGGGCCCAATCAATGGCGGCCCAGCCGGTCGGGAAGATGTCAGTGAGAAATAGCACCTGTTCGTCCGTTAGGTTGTCGGGCACTTTGCGTGGACCGTAGTCGGCGTAGGGCACGCGCACGTACTCTGCCTGACCACCGTTGTAGCCCCCGTAAATGTCGGTGTAACCGAATATGCCCGCACCTGCTCCCTTTGCCATGACGATCTCACCTTCAGGACCATAGTTGTCGGTGTTAGAGTTTTCGCAGTGTGTCGGCAACTGCATGTTGCAGAAGTGACAGGTACCGCATGAGATGGGGAAGGGGACCACCACGCGATCGCCTTTCTGTAGATTCTTTACACCGGAGCCTACTTCTTCTACAATGCCCATAAACTCATGGCCCATTACCATATCACGGGCTTGGGGCACCATACCGTTGTAGATGTGCAAATCGGAGCCACAAATGGCTGTGGAGGTAACGCGAAGGATACAGTCGCGGGCATCTTCAATCCTCGGATCGTCGATGGTCTCCACCTGAATATCCTTCATTTTGTGAAATACTGCTGCTTTCATAGTTTATGTTTAAGTTTGATTTTCAAGGCTGCTGCCCATTTGGACTTTACAGTACTAAAGTTTAACGGTAAGGCCTCAAAGCGGGTTATTATCTAAGCATCGGCTATCAGTGCCTTGCTCAAGCCGTATAGTCTGAAACTATCTTTTGACCACACATATTATGGAGAAAACTTACACCTTCTCTTTTCTGAGAGAACAGGATATTCCGGAGCTGCACGATACATTTCATACAGCCTTCTCAGACTACATGGTGCCTATCAAGCTGACGCGGGAGGATTTCGCCATGAAGATCAAGCGGGAAGGTATACAGCTGACTTTCTGCGTCGGTGCTTACTTCGGTCAGAAACTGGTGGGCTTTGTGCTGACAGGTATAGGGGAGTGGCTAGGCAAACCCACAGCCTACAATGCGGGAACGGGTGTGGTGCCGGAGCATCGCAGCAACCGGCTGACGCAGCGCATCTATGCGCAGATGCTGCCAAAACTGAGAGAAAGCGGTATAGAGCAATGCCTGCTCGAAGTCATTCAGGAGAACACGGCAGCTTTGAAAGCCTACCAAACCATCGGCTTTGAGATCACCCGATCCCTCGACTGTTTCCGAGGCCCCAAGGAGCAGCTATTGCTCCCGAGTGAAGTTCCCAAGCATATCAGCACCAAGAAGGCAGTGAAGCCAAACTGGGGCGCCTATGAGGAGTTCTGTGATATACACCCCACTTGGCAGAATACGAAACAGGCTTACAAACTAAGCCCTGATAGGAAGCTGGTGTTGGAAGCCTATTCTGAGGGGGAACTGCTTGTGGGCTACGCGGCTTTTTTCCCGCGGACGGGCGCTGTTGCCCAGTTAGCTGTGCAGCAAGGCTTCCGAAACCGGGGTGTGGCCACTGCTCTTCTTCAAGAAGTAGTGCACCTGACAGAAGCCCCGGCTCTGATGGTACTCAACGTGGATACCGCCTGCCCGGATATGATTGAGTTGATGGCCCGCAGGCACCTTACCCGGATATTGGGACAGTACGAGATGTTGCTGCCTTTATAGGGTGAGATAGTTAATAGCCCTAATATGGCTACCTTTGTTCTAACAAAAATCTAGAATTTGATGAGTACAGCGTGGTTCTACCTGATTTTGGCAGGTATATGTGAGATTGGCTGGGCCTTTGGGCTAAAGTACAGTGAGGGCTTCACAAAGCCGGTCGTGAGTATCGTGACAGTGGCTGTGATGATACTGAGTTTCGTGCTTTTGGCGCAGGCCATGAAAACACTGCCCCTCGGTACGGCCTACGCCATCTGGACAGGTATAGGTGCCGCCGGAACGGCTATACTGGGTATGTTCTTCCTGAACGAGCCCAAAGACTTAATGCGGATTCTGTGTCTGTTGATGATAGTGGCAGGCGTTGTCGGGTTGAAATACTTCGCCGAGAGCAGCAACTAGCGGCTGAGCCGGTATACGTCTGCCTGATCCTTTGTGAACAGGTAGACCAAACCGGAGTTGACCAATGCCGTCAGGTATGGCTTGTCGGTTGGCAAAGAGATAATGCGCTCTCTCATCTGATACAGGTCAAAAAAGTGCAGTTGCTGGTCTTTTACGAAGTATAGCTCATTGCCGCTAAACCCGATGTAAGACAGTCCGGTAAAAGGCAGCTTTTTTTTGTAATTGCCTAGGTTGTCAAACACGTACACGCCTCCGTTGTAATCCAAGAGGTATACCATGTTCTGGTATTCCCGCATAAAGCGCACATCAAACCGTGCCTTGTCTAAAATCAAGTCCAGCGAGGTTTCAATGATGGGTTTCTGATAGCGCAAGTCTATTTTACTAAGCGTGAAATCCGACTCGTTGAAAAGCCAGAAGCTGTCGTCGGAGGTAAGGGTGGCTGCCTGTACGTTGCCCATGTAGCCTAAGTCAGATAGTCTGGTATTGGCAATGGGACGCATAAAGCGGTCAAGCAGCATCAATTCCTGTCGGTCCTCATAGAATAGAAACAGCTTCATGGGGTTCCATGCCTCCACAGCGGAAATGCGACCGCGACTTGGCGGTGAAAAAGTATTGATTGGAATGCCGAGCGAATCGAGCATGAACAGGTTGCGGCTGGGGTCCATGAGGTACGCATTGCCCTTACGGTCAACAGAGATAGCCGTGGGAGAGGAGATGGGCAAACTATGGCTAAAGGTGAGCAATACGGTGGAGTCCTGCTGCTGTGCGAAGACAGGTATGGCCAGCACGAATAGCAATAGATATAGTACGCTCAGGTATAGCCTATTTTTCAAAATACTCCAGTTTAAGGTCTTTGCCATCGTATACGCCATAAGAGCAAAAATTGACCCATTCTCCCAAGTTCACATAGCGGCTGTCGCCATTAATAAGCATGTCGAGCGGCAGGTGGCGGTGACCGAAGACATAAAAGTCGTGGTGCTGGCCTGCTTCCACCTCTTTGCTATACTGCACGAGCCATTCTTCCTCACCAAAAAATTTCTCATCGTCTTTGGTGTTACTGATGCGGCTCCTGCGCGACCACATGTTGGCGATGCCTATACCTGCGTTTGGGTGCAGGCGGGCAAACATCCACTGACAGGCCTTGTTATTGAACACCCTCTTGAGCACTTTGTAGGTATGGTCTCCGGGCCCCAAGCCGTCGCCGTGGCCGATGTAAAAGCTGTGTCCACCCAGTTTGGTTGAGATCGGCTTCCGGATAATGGGGATGTTCAGTTCATCAGGGAAGTAGTCGAACATCCACATGTCGTGGTTTCCCGTGAAAAAAAGCACGGGTATACCTGCGTCGGTCAGTTCGGCAAGTTTGCCCTGCAGCCTGATAAAGCCTTTGGGTATGGCGTGGCGGTACTCAAACCAAAAGTCAAAGATGTCGCCCAGCAAAAAGATGGCGGCCGCGTCGTGCTTTATGGAGTCGAGCCAGCGTACGATCTTTTTCTCGCGGGCACGGCTGCTTTCCACATCAGGCACACCCAAATGGAAGTCAGAGGCGAAGTATACTTTTTGGCCGGGTGCCAGCTCGTCAATGCGGAAGGTCATCTATCAGAAAAAGTACTAACTGTTTCGGGCCGTGCGCGCCCATTACCAATGTTTTCTCAATATCGGCGGTGCGGCTCGGGCCACTCACCAGCGATACCATGGAGGGGAAGTTCTCCTGATACTTGTCGCGTACTTTCTGCAGCCCGTCTTTTATATCCGGTACCAGTTGACTGGCTTTGGCTACAACCATGTGCGTTTCAGGGTAAATGCTCAGGCGTCTGCCGCCGGCATTGGCCGAACTGACCAAGATGCTGCCTGTGCGCGTTATGAGCGCTTCGCAGGTGGTCAGGCTGGCTTGTGCTTTCGGTATGAAATCTTCCTCTGTCGCCGTGAAGTCTATACCTGCGTGATACAGAATGTGCTGCAGATTCGGCTCCCATACGTGTAGCTGCTCAATTTTCTGTTCGCGTTTCAGAGCGAAAAGCTGATCGAAGAAGTCTTCTTCGTTTTCGCAGTACACAAACAAGCCGCTGTTGGCTATAAATGCCTGCGCAAAGGCGATGGACAGATCGTCAGAAAGCGGCAGGTGTAGCTTAGAACTGAAGTCCGGGGTAGGAGGCAGAAAAGGCGCCGACTTAGCCAGCGCCTCTCTTACTCTTCTTAATACAATTTCTTTCGATTTTGCTTCGTACATGCCTGTATTATCAAGCTGTTCTGGAGTTTATAGTGTCGTTCGGGTCAGAAGATGCGTCCTTATGAAGCGGTGTGCCCGGTACGCCGCCCTGTCCGTTCTGTTCAGGGTGCTCGGTTTGGCCAACTTCGATCGGATGCTGCTCTTGATCAACTTCACTCTTCGTCTTACTGCGATCCGTACCAGCCGTGTGGGCCTGATAGGTGGTCAGTGCATCAAAAGGACGCTTGCCAACCAGTCGCTCCAAGTCACTCTGGAACAGAATCTCTTTCTGCAGCAGTTCTTGCGCCACTATTTCCAGTTCGTGTGCCTTAGACGTCAGCAATTGCTTGGTGCGGATGTAAGCCGTCTCAATAATATTGCGAACCTCATTGTCGATAGTTTCGGCAGTGGCCTCAGAATAAGGCTTGTTGAAGGCCATATCCGTCTGCTTCGAATCGTAGAACGACACGTTGCCGATCTTTGAGTTCATGCCGTACATCGTCACGATGCTGTAAGCCATTTTGGTGATACGCTCCAAGTCGCTTAGGGCGCCCGTCGATATCTTGCCAAACACGAGCTCCTCAGCGGCGCGTCCACCTAAGGCCATGCACATCTCGTCGATTAGCTGCTCTGTGGTATACAGGAACTGCTCTTTTGGGAGGTACTGCGCATAACCCAGCGCGGCAACACCACGTGGAACAATACTTACTTTTACCAATGGATCGGCGTGCTCCAAGAACCAGCCCGCAATAGCGTGACCCGCCTCGTGGTAAGCTACGATCTTCTTCTCCTCAGGAGAGATGATTTTGTTTTTCTTTTCCAGACCACCGATCACACGGTCGATGGCGTCGTTGAAGTCCTGCTGGTCCACCGCTTTCTTGTTACGGCGGGCTGCGATTAGGGCGGCCTCGTTACACACGTTTGCGATTTCAGCACCAGCAAAACCAGGTGTCTGAGCTGCAAGCTTACGAGCATCCACGTCTGCAGCCAATGTCAGCGGCTTCAAGTGCACGTCAAATATCTCGGTACGGCCGTTGATATCTGGCTTGTCGATGCTGATCTGACGGTCAAAACGACCCGGACGAAGTAATGCTGAGTCCAGTGTGTCAGGGCGGTTAGTTGCCGCTAGAATAATCACACCCGAGTCAGTCGCGAAACCGTCCATCTCTACCAACAGGGAGTTCAGGGTGTTCTCACGCTCGTCGTTACCGCCCGGCGTAGAACCACGGCTACGGTGACGGCCAATGGCGTCAATCTCGTCAATAAAGATGATACAAGGGGCTTTGGCTTTGGCCTGCTTAAACAAGTCACGCACACGGGCCGCGCCCACACCAACAAACATCTCCACGAAGTCAGAACCTGACAGCGAGAAGAATGGCACATCGGCTTCACCGGCCACGGCTTTTGCCAGCAAGGTTTTACCGGTACCCGGAGGGCCTACCAGTAGAGCGCCTTTCGGGATCTTGCCACCCAGTATCGTGAATTTGCTTGGGTTCTTAAGGAACTCCACAATCTCTTGAATCTCTTCTTTCGCTTCTTCCAAGCCGGCCACGTCCTTAAACGTAATCTTTACCTTGTTCTCCGCGTCAAAAAGGGCTGCTTTGGATTTGCCGATGTTAAAGATCTGGCCACCCGCCCCACCTGCTGTTACGCGGCGCATCAGGAACCAGAAACCAAACAGCAACAGGATCAGGAAGCCCCATTGGAAGAAGAAGTCAGCAAAGCCCGTGCGTGTCTCAATGGTATAAGGCACACGGTTCTCACGCGCAATGTTCTCCTGCAGCTTTTCGTAATCTTCCTTAAAAGACTCAGCAGTGATAATGCTAAAGTGGTAGTGAGGGCCTTGGTCCATGCTACCTAGAGTACCACGGCTGGAAAGCTCCCGGCTGTACTTTTCGTTCTGAAGCGCTTCCTCTTTCAGGTATACCTCTACTGTCTTACCGTTCACGATGGTCAGTTTATTGACATCGTTGCTTAGAAGCATCTCCTCAAAAGCCTGTTGGTTGGTCTCGACGGAGGCATTGCTCTTGTTGAGCCAAGTAAGGCCGAAGATTAGCAGAATGAGCACCGCCAGCATCCACAGCTGCATTGTAGGCCGCGGAGGCGTAGCCGGTATCATCGGCTTCTTCTTTTTGTTGTTATTTCCTTTATTATTCTTTTCTGCCATGAATGTGTTATTTCAGATACATGAAAAACTGAAAGGAGCCCTGATTTGTTCAGGATTCCCATTTGTGTTAGGCGTCTTCGATACGCTTTATGCCCGCGTCTCCCCACAGTTCCTCCAAAGCGTAAAACTCACGCTTGTCTTTTAGGAACACGTGCACCACTACGTCTACATAGTCCAGCAGCACCCACTCTTTGTTGGTGCGGCCTTCGCTCTGCCACGGGTTCTGGCGAGTAGCTTTATATATCTCCTCTTCTATGGACGACGCTATGGCGTCAAGCTGTGTGTCAGATGATGCGGATGCGATCACAAAGTAATCCGATACGGCGTTTTTGAGTGACTTTAGGTTAAGAACGACAATATCGCTGGCTTTCTTTTCCTGCATGCCTTTTACTACAAGCTCTGCCAATATGTCTGAATTGGCCTCAGCCTTGGTTTCTTTCATTTGTACTGTTTAAATTTGATTTACAAAAGTACTAAATTCTGTTTAATGTATGCTGCCTAATACGCTGTTTATGGGCCAGCAGCTGTTTTTTCTGCCGGTATGTGAATCCACCAACTCAGAGGCTCAGCAGCTACTCATCAAAAATAAAGCCACAGAGGGTTGTGTAGTGCTTACCGATGAGCAAACCCGCGGCCGCGGTCAGCGGGGCAACTCTTGGGAGGCGGCTCCCGGTAAAAATATCACACTTTCTGTAATTCTGTCACCTGTTTTTCTGGCTGTCAGGCATCAGTTTTACCTCAATATGGCGGTATCGCTGGCGGTACTTGACCTTTTGCGTGAGCAGGGGCTGGAGCAGGCCCAGGTTAAATGGCCCAACGATCTTTATTTTGAAGACAAGAAGCTTGGCGGGATTCTGATTGAAAACACAGTTACTAGTCACTCTCTACAACACAGTATTGTCGGGATTGGTTTAAACGTGAACCAGCTTCATTTCGGAATCGGCACGGCCACTTCGCTAGCCGCCGTGGTAGGTACGCAACTCGACGTGAAAAGATTGGTGGCAAGGCTACTGGAATTGCTCGAAAAGCGCTATTTGGAGCTTCGAAGCGGGAAAGTGGACAAACTGAAGTACGAGTACCTACGGGCGCTCTACCGCTATCAGGAGCCACACGACTATCAGGTGGGGCAGGAAAAAGTACGGGGGTGCATTATGGGAGTGGACGAGGACGGACGTCTCGCGCTTGAGGTGGCGGGGGAGTTGCACTACTTCGCTTTCAAAGAGGTCGCCTATATTATTTGATGCTTAGCTTTTTTGCCGCCGCAATCTGCTGCGATGTCGGGTCCGCAGGTCGTAACGGCATCTGGATCGACACATGCATAGAACTGGCACCGTAGCCTGTGCTAAGCTTGGGCGCCTGTATGTGGTGGTCTGCCAATTTTACCTCAAAGTCCGATACCAGCTGCCATGTGTTTCCTTTCTGATGGAGGGTGCCCGTGATGGTTCGCTTCCGCGTGACACCGTGTATGGTAAGCATACCTTTGGCGGTTACTTTTCTTCCCCCTTTCTCTGTTACAGGTCCTTTCTCTGTAATGTGGCCTGTAAAAGAAGCCTTTTGAAAGCGGTGGCTTTGCATGTACTTATCGTTGAAGCGCTCGTGCATGAGCGAGTTCAGGAACTGAAAGGAGGTGATCGGGACGTCAAACTTGAATTTGCCTGTCTCGATGTCTATGGTTCCGTTCGCGGATTCAGATGTGCCTTTAATCAGACTCAGTGGTGCGCCGGCCTCAAACACAATCGTGCCGATGCCTTTGTAAACGCCCGATTGTGCCATCCCCTGAGGGACTAGCCAACACAGGCTTAGCGCTAGTAGGAGTAGCTTTTTCATACATGCCTCGCCTTCTTCTCTTTTTAAGCTTTCCTTATATTTATTTAACTCTTTCGGCCAGACTTTGTTGGGCTTTTAGAGTGAAATAGCGGGCCTTTTAAGTAAAGTGCCCGCTATTTTTATCTAGTTAGTCCTCAGCCGGTGTTATTGTATCAATAGTTTCTGTGTCTCCAATGTGTCTCCGTTTCTTAGCGTGACCATATACATGCCTTTGGTTAGCTGCAGACGAGGTATTGAGATACTTGTATGTATGCCGCCCGGGGCAATTTGCTCGGTGTGCACCACGCGGCCGTTCATGTGCATGATCTGTACCTGTGCCCCCTGCTGTGTAGCCGGATTCTGCAAGGCAACTGTTACTTCGCCGCCTGTGGTCGGGTTAGGGTAGAGCGCCATGCCGGCGGCTGTGAGTGGGTTTTGTGACACGCTGACTGCTATTGTCTTGCTGAATTCAAATGTGCCGTCTGTGTCTATCTGTCTGAGGCGGAAGTAGTGAACGCCTTTTTCCATGTATTCTGTCTCGAAGCTGTAGTGCTGCGTTAGGGAGGTATTGCCCACTCCGCTTACCGTGCCGATCTTGTTAAACGCTTTGGCATCGGCGCTGTGCTCTATCTCGAATCGGTCGTTATTCTGTTCCGAGGCGGTGCTCCATTTCAGTTCGATACCGCTCTGGGTGGCCTTGCCTGTAAAAGAAATCAGTTCTACAGGAAGCGGTACGATAGGCGAGTCTTCACAGGTCTCTGTGTCGAACCCTGTGGAAACGGTGGTGGTGTTGGTGGTGGCTGTGATCAAGTAAAACGGCTCTGACTCATAGGCGGCTGTCGGTACTACAAATCCAAACATGTCTTGCATCATGTTGGCGTAGCCGTTGGTGTTTTGCGCTTCGAAGGTGATGGTGCCACCTTCAGCCGTAGTCTTATACTTGTATTTGCTTTTGTAGGAAGCTCCTTCCATGGGGGCGCTCAGGGTAACTGCCGCATTCGTAGACTCAAATGCCACAGATTGGATGTCACTTTCGGTATTGTTGCGAACACTGATCCAAACAGTGGACGTGCCGTCGCCGTTGTCGTCTGCCCCTACGAAACCGAACTCCATTTCTCCGAGGTCAAGTGTGCAGACAGGCTCTGGTATTGTCGATTCCATGCCGCACGCTGTTAGGTTGAACGTGACAAGGCTAAGATTGTCACCAGCTTTGGTCTGCACCCGCACATCGCCCATACTGGCAAAGTCCTCGGCTGTCAAGTAATAGCGGACCGTATCGACCATGCCATTGTTGATAACAAATTTCGGCTTGGCATTAAACTGAATGGCATTGAAGTCCGTCTGGATTTTAGACCCGCTTGTTATCCCGTTATCGACTTTGTATTTAGGGTCGCGGGCATAAATATTGGCCGGATTGGCGGCTCTACTACCTTCAGGAAGTTCAAAAGCGATGTAATCCAGCGGAGTGGCGCAGTCTACCTGCAAGGTGTAAGTCAGCGTGAAAGTGTTGTCAGTGTTTTCGATTGCTCCCAGATATTCCATTCTGAAGCATCCTTCCTCTCGCACACAGTTGTCTGCTTGGCTAAATGCAAAAGCGGTAGAGGTGAAAACTAAAATTAGAGTAAAAATAAATCGTATCATGTAAAGTTCTATTCATTTGAGTTTTGTCCTATAATAGGTTTGTTTTAAATGTAACGGGGGTCTTTTTTTATAGTTGCACATTTTATATATATAGCCATATAGTTCAATTAGATTCTTTTTTTTGTTCAATAAATAAATATCGCTATTTTTTAATGTTTAAAGTGGTTTTAGCCCTGTATTAGAGGACTTTTGACAGTGTGTTGTTAGTGGAGCGTAGGAGGGGTATGTATAATAATTCTGCTTTCGAGTTAAGGGTTGTTTCAGCTTAAGTGTGATGGTATAAGTGCAATTTATTGTTGGCTCTCCGGAGGGGTGGTTTTGGACAATGTGTGCTAAAGCGTGCAACCTAGGTTGTGGGAAAGGGGTCATGGGTTTGTAAGAGGGGATAAAGGGCATGGTTCTTGATAATTCCGATCATAGTAACGGACTGACATGCGTCTTTCAAGTTCGTCTCTAATACTAAAGCTGATTTTTAATTAGATTCTTTCTATTTAACTATATTTTGCTATATCTTTGACTCTATGTCAGCTTATGGCAAAACCCTTATAAAATTGAGGTGCGATATATGAGAACTTTTACCCGATTGATAATAATAGCTGTATTTGCCATTTCGCATTTGGCAGCATTCACGGTAATGGCTGATGGCCGCATCAGAGAGGCGGGCGTGCTGCCGGTAAACACCGGTGGCGTCTCCACATGGAAGACAATGCCTGAAAAGCGCGCCGAGGCTAATGCGAAAGCGGAGAGCGCCAAATCGCGTTCTTGGACTAGGCATTATAACAGTAATGCCGGAAGGGGCTTATACCTGACAGAGACAGCTTATGCCAGTTCCTCTAAATTCGTCATCAACTCTTATATGGCGTGGATGCCTTCGGCTGAGCGCTCTACACCTTCCATCAACGCTTACCCGAACCCATCACGCGGTATCACGCGGGTGTCGCTTTCGCAAGTGGGAATGTCTGAGAACTACAAACTCAAAATATCGAACACGATCGGCAAAGTGATGGAGACGCATGAATTGCCAGTGACACATTCTAATGTCTTTATCCTTGACATGACAGGATATCCGGCTGGAGTGTATTTCTACAGCCTGCTGGTAAATGACAAGACCGTGGAAACGAAGCGCTTAATCTTGCAGAAATAAAGGGAGCTATACCTGTACAATAGCAGAAGCCGGTTGAGAGACCGGCTTTTTTTTGGCGCATCCTTAGCCAAACGTGCACACACACCGATTTATTTAGTATTTTCGACGCTGAATATTTGTAAATTGCTATGACGGATTATCGAAAGATAAACAACCTCGTTGGCTGGCTCGTGTTTTTGATCGCGACCGCCGTTTATATACTGACGCTGGAACCTACCGCCAGTTTCTGGGATGCGGGCGAATTCATCGCCTCTTCTTACAAGCTCTTAGTGCCACACCCTCCAGGGGCCCCTTTCTATCTTTTGGTTGGGCGAATTTTCTCCATGTTTGCCAGCGATCCTACACAGGTGGCTTGGTGGGTTAACCTGCTTTCGGCATTGAGTAGCTCCTTTACTGTACTTTTCCTTTTCTGGTCTATCACCATCCTCTCGCGCCGCTTGTTGGTGGGACAGGAAGGCGTAGCCCCAGCCAAAGGCCAGACGGTACTGATCATGGGGGCCGGTGCCGTGGGTGCGCTTGCCTATACCTTCACTGACTCGGCTTGGTTCTCAGCAGTAGAGGCGGAGGTGTACGCCATGTCATCTTTCTTCACAGCCATTGTTTTCTGGGCCATGCTGCGTTGGGAGTCCAAAGTGGGAGAGGCGCTGTCAGATAAGTGGTTGGTTCTGATTGCCTATCTGGTTGGTCTTTCCATCGGCGCTCACTTGCTGAACCTTGTGGCCATTCCCGCCTTGGCCTTCATCTACTACTTTAGACTTTACAAGCCAACATGGAAAGGCGGTATTATCGCTTTCCTGATTAGCGCCGTGATCGTGATGGCCATTCTATGGGGTATCATTCCCGGTCTGCCATCGCTTGCCGGTAACGTGGAGGTATTCTTTGTGAACTCCCTCGGTCTGCCTTTCGGTTCGGGGATCATCTTCTTTGTGATTCTGCTGGTGGCAGCCATCATCTACGGCATACGCTACTCTATCAAGCATAACATCCGCATTCTCAATACGGCGCTACTGTGCTTCACCTTTATTCTCATCGGCTACTCTTCCTACATGATCATCCCGATCAGGTCGTCTTACAACCCGACTATTGATGAGAACGATCCGGATGATATCCTAAGCTTCGTGTCTTACCTGAAGCGCGAGCAGTACGGTGATAGACCGTTGCTGTATGGACCTCAGTACAATGCGCAGCCGACTGCCCAAGAGGAGGGAGCTCCACGCTATGTAAAAGGAGAAGACAAGTATGTTGTGACGGGCCGCAAGCTTGAGACAATTTATGACAGCAAAGACAAAACCTTGCTGCCACGTATTTACAGTGACAATCCGCAGCACCTACAGGAGTATAAAAAGTGGGTGGACCTACGCGACGGGGAGGCGCCCACCTTTGGGCAGAACCTAAGCTTCCTGCTGCGCTACCAGTTGGGGCACATGTACTGGCGCTATTTCCTATGGAACTTCGTGGGACGCGAAAGTGACGTGCAGCAGGCCGGTGTGCTTTGGTTCGGTAAGCCAACAGATGGCGTTCCCGACCGAGTGGCCAATAGCGAGGCGCGAAACATCTTCTACCTGCTGCCACTTATTTTCGGTATCATCGGTTTGATTTTCCAGATACGCAAGAATGAGCGCGATGCCTTTATAGTTGGCCTGCTCTTCTTCTTTACAGGTATAGCTATCGCACTTTACCTCAACCAGCCACCGATTGAGCCGCGTGAGCGTGACTACACCTTTGCGGGATCATTCTATGCTTTCTCCATCTGGATTGGTTTGGGTGTGCTGGGTATAGCCGAACTGATCAACAGAGGCCTACGCAACGTGATAACTAGTGGAGCCATCGCGACCGTCATTGGTTTGGCAGTGCCGGGTATACTGGCTGCCGAAGGTTGGGATGACCATGACCGTTCTAACCGCTACCACTCAGTGGACTCCGCCAAAAACCTGCTGGACTCGGTTGCGCCTAACGGCATCCTGTTTACCAATGGTGATAATGACACCTTCCCGCTCTGGTATGCGCAGGAGGTGGAAGGGTACCGTACTGATGTGCGCGTAGCCGTACTGAGCTACCTGAACACCGACTGGTACATCGACCAGATGAAACGTCCGTCCTACAAGTCTGACCCGTGGCCACTTATGTTGGAGAACGAGAACTACCGTCAGGGCACCAACGACTACCTGCCATATGTGGAGCGCCCACAGGTGGCGGCAGGTATAGACCTGAAGCAGTTTGTGAGCTTAGTTAAGCAGAACCATCCGGCCCTGCAGGTGCAGGCGGGCAGCGGTAGCACGCTGCTGAGCTTCCCGACTAAAAACTTCTTCCTGAACGTGGACAAAGCCAAGGTGCAGAACGCGGGTTTTGTGGCTGCCGACTACCAGGACCAGATAGCTGATCGTATGGAGTGGACCATCAACAAATCGCTGCTCGAGAAGAAGCACATGATCATACTGGACCTGTTGGCTACCAATGAGTGGGACCGTCCGGTGTACTTCTCCACTACCGTGAATAGCGCCGACTTTATGGGGCTGTCAGAATACTTCCAGCTGGAGGGCTTGGCTTACCGCGTGGTGCCTGTGAAGGTGAGCAGCGAGGAAATGCCGGGCTTCCTGAACAAGGAGCTGATGTATGAGAACATGATGAAGAAGTTCCGCTTCCGCAACTTCAATGACCCGAGCATCTTCTACGACGAGAACTATTACCGCTTTGCCGCCAATGCCCGTGACAAGTTCGGAAAGCTGGCCGCCGAGTATCTGATGAGCGGCGACAACGCCCGTGCCAAAGAGATCGTGGACTATGCTTTTGAGCAGCTGCCGCCAAGCACAGTACCTTACGACTATTACACCCCGCAGTTCGTTTCTATTATGGCTGATCTAGGGGAGGATGAGCGTGCCAAGAACCTATGGGGCGACATGGCGAAGAGCGCTCGTGAGTCGGTGGACTACTACATGGCGAAGGGCCCGCTGTTTGACATGGAGATACAGACCAACCTGTTCATTATGCAGCAGTTAATTGGCGAGGCACAGGCTATTGGCGAGGAGCAAAAGGCCCAAGAACTGCAACAGGTGTTTGTGCAATATCTGCAGCGCGCGCGCCGTTAAACAAAATAGAGAGTTAAACAGTACAAAAGCCGGACTACCTATTGTGTCCGGCTTTTGCTATTTTAGGGTACATGCTTTACCTTCAAGAGAATGAAACAGATCTGCCTGCTTACCTGCCTATCTCTGTTACTGATGCTGTCGAGCTGTGGCGGCTCGGATATCGGCTATGCACCTATGTATCGGGATGCGGCTCCCGCCGCCGCTAGGGCCGAACAGCCTGAAGTGGTCATGCAGTATACCTACTATGGCACCGCCGACAGCCTGCATCTGATTTTGCGGTTTGAGGAGCTAAGGCAATTGCTGGACTTGCAGCAGTCCGCCTCCCGCATAGAGTATGTAATTAGGTCGGGAGGGAGCGAGCGCGACGCGTTGTTGTTCCGCGATACACTGGCGATAACCGCTCAGCACCGTGTACCGGCAGAAGGTACCTTGGTGGTGCCGTTGCGTATACCGCGAGGCTTTGCGGTCGTTGGTAACGTGATGCAGGTACGGCTATGGCTGCAATCGACAGGGCAGGCCCGCTTAGGTATGAGTCACAAGTTTGCGCTGCATCCCCGGATGCTGCAACGCGACTATCAACTCCTGCATACGGCGACCGGGCGCCCCTTGGTGCAGGGCTTTGTGACCACAGGCGACAGCCTCCAACTACGGCGCCAAGGCGATACGACTGGTATTGCATCTTTCGCAGTTTTAAAAGCAGACTACAATCTTCAGCCGGCTTTGCCTCCCATGTCCACCCGACAGGAAGCGCTTCCTGAGGTGCCACGACAGACCATTGACACGGCGCAGTATGCGAGTGGAGATACACTTAGTTTCTCATCTGAAGGTCTATACCTGATAAATCCTAGCATGGGGATTCCTAAGGGGCTGCTAGTGCAGGACGGAGCTTATCCGCTCGTGACACGCGTGCAGGATATGATCACCCCGCTTATTTACCTGACCACTTCCGCTGAGCGCGAGGCGCTGTATAGTGCGCAGGATCAGAAAGCGGCTGTGGATGGTTTTTGGCTGAAAATTGCCAAAGACAAAGCGCTTGCCCGCGAACTGATCAGGACATATTATACCCGAGTAGAGATGGCAAACAAGCTCTACACCTCCTTTAAACCGGGTTGGGCAACAGATCGGGGTATGATTTACATCATCTATGGTAAGCCGAGCAACGTGAGCGTGAGTGGCGATTCAGAGACATGGATTTACCGTGAGTCAGAGGCGGCGCCCTACGTTAAGTTCGTTTTTACCAAAAAAGAGAATAACTTTACCGAAAATCACTTTGAGCTGACACGGAACCGCGAATACGAGGAGAACTGGTACAGCACTGTTGCAAGATGGAGAGCAGGAATAACAAATATGTAGGCGGCAACCGCTATAGCGGCCCCAGAACTCCGAAGGAGGACAAAATGGAAATGATCTTCGGCCTAAGGCCCATCATAGAGGCCATGCTGGCCGGAAAGGTGCTGGAGAAGGTCTTTGTACAGAAAGGCGCTCGCAACGCCACCGTGGATGAGCTCTTGGACCTAGCCAAAAAGCACGATGTGCCGGTGGCCAGTGTGCCGATCGAGAAGCTGAACAACCTCACCCGCAAAAATCACCAAGGGGCGGTGGCCTTTATCTCGGCTATCACGTACATGCCGCTCGATGAAATCGTGACGTCGCTGTTTGAAAAAGGCAAGAGCCCGCTACTGCTCATTCTAGACCGCATTACCGATGTGCGCAATTTCGGTTCGATCGCCCGAAATGCGGAATGCATGGGAGTGGATGCCATCGTAATTCCGAGCAAAGGCGGTGCGCAGATCAACGCGGATGCTATCAAGACCTCGGCGGGGGCACTGCACAGCATACCCGTGTGCCGCGAGCATAACCTGAAAAACACGATCGATTATCTCAAAGACTACGGTGTGCAGATTGTGGCATGTACCGAAAAGACAGAACACAACCTGACGGACAACACCGTTGATTTTGTGGGGCCTACTGCCATCATTATGGGCAGTGAGGAAGACGGTATTTCGCCTGAGTATCTCAAGCGGGCCGATGCGAAAGTGCGCATTCCGCTACTGGGTCAGATTGGGTCGTTAAACGTTTCGGTGGCCACCGGCATCATTCTGTATGAGGCCATGAGCCATAGGCTGCGTGAAAGCGGATATTCTAGTCTCAATACATTTGAGCCGAGATAAACGGATTGATTGAAGAAGGTTCTTTATACCTAAAAAGGGAAGGGCCGTGAGATATCTCACGGCCCTTCCCTTTTTATACCTTTTTTCATAAGGTATAGAGTTTAGCTTAAATGTACTCGGCGCCCTTTTTTGATTTGGCGTCAGACATAAACTCTTTCACTTTTTGCTCCTCGTCCAGTTTGCAGATCATGAGTACGTTATCGTGCTCGGCCACAATATAGCCTTCCAGTCCTTGCAATACCACGAGGCGGTCTTTAGGTGTTTTGATGATGCAGTTTTTAGTGTCGTACAGCATCACATCACCGTCTACCACATTGCCCTGCTCATCTTTGTTGTTGATCGTGTAAAGCGAGTTCCACGTGCCCAAGTCTGACCAGCCGATATCAGCCAGCACAACATACACATTGTCCACCTTTTCCATAATGCCATAGTCGATGGAGATATTGCGGCACTGGGAGTAAGCCTTTACAATAAAGTTTGGCTCTTCGGGTGTATGCAGGCATGCAGCGCCTTCTTCAAAAATCTCGCTGATCTCAGACAGGTGCTGTCTGAAAGCACTCATGATGCTCTGCACATTCCAGATAAAGATGCCTGAATTCCAGACGAAATCACCGCTGTTGAGGAACATTTGGGCAAGCTCAAGGTTTGGCTTCTCTGTAAAGGTTTTTACCTTTTTGATCGTCTGCGCCTCGTCGTCGATGAACTGGATGTACCCGTAGCCTGTATCAGGGCGGCTAGGAGTGATACCCAGTGTGATCAGCACATCATTGTTATCGGCGGCCTCCACGGCTTCTTTTATCACCTTTGTAAAAGCGTCCTGCTTGAGCACTACGTGGTCCGAGGGCGTCACGATTAGGTTGGCCTTCGGGTTGATTTGCGCTATCTTGTAAGAAGCGTAAGCGATGCAGGGGGCTGTGTTGCGGCCGATGGGCTCTAGCAGAATCTGGTTGTCGCTCAACTGCGGAAGTTGTACTTTTACCAGTCCTTCGTAGTCGCGGTTGGTTACCACATACACGTTTTCGGGTGGGCAGACATCCTTAAAGCGGTTCATGGTCATTTGGAGCATGCTTTCGCCTACGCCTAGTACATCATGAAATTGTTTTGGGAAATCGGTACGGCTGAATGGCCAGAAGCGGCTTCCGATGCCGCCTGCCATGATTACCACATAGGTGTTTTCGTTCATGTCTATATGAGTCCTTCTTTCAGTAGATCGTGGAGGTGCACAAAGCCCTCGAATCTACCTGATTTAGTGACAATGAGTTGCGTGATGTTTTTATTTTGCATGATAGCCAGCGCTTCTGCCGCATAGGTTTCCGGTTCTATGGAGAGGGGAGATGCTGTCATGATATCTGAAGCGCGTATACCGTCTATTGAGTCATATTTGTTGAGCATACGGCGTAAATCGCCATCAGTTATAATTCCGACCAATTCTGTGCTGTCTTCCTTTACAACGGCCGTCGCGCCCAGTCGCTTAGACGAAATTTCGATAATAATATCTTTGAGGGCGGCGTTCTCCTTAACATGCGGAGCTAGATTTTGGCGGTAAATGTCCTCCACTTTGAGGTATAGGCGTTTGCCAAGCGATCCACCTGGGTGCAGCGTCGCAAAATCGGCACTGCTAAAGCCGCGAGCCTCTAGCAGGCTTACCGCCAAGGCATCGCCGAGGGCCAGTGCCGCCGTGGTGCTGGTGGTGGGTGCCAAGTTGTGCGGGCAGGCCTCGCGTTCTACCGAGGCATTCAGCACGAAGTCAGCGCTTTGGCCAAGGTAGGAGTCGGTGCTGGACACAAGGGCGGCCAATTGGGCACCTTTGCGTTTGAGCAATGGAACAAGTACCTTTATCTCAGGTGTATTGCCGCTCTTCGAGATGCAAATCACAAAATCGTCGGGCTGTATCATGCCGAGGTCGCCGTGAATGGCGTCGGCGGCGTGCATAAACAGGGCGGGCGTACCCGTTGAATTGAGGGTAGCCACGATCTTGCCGGCTATGTTAGCGCTCTTACCGATACCGGTTACCACCACGCGGCCTTTGATTTGAAGAATGGCTTTGACGCAATTTTCGAAGTCTTCGTCGATAAAATCTGCCAGTCTAGCGATGGCCTCGGCTTCGTCGGTCAATACTTTTTTTGCTGTAAGCGCTATATTATTAAGAAGATTCAATTTAAATTTGTGTTAAAGGTACCCTGAGGGGATACGTTGCTGTACAGTTAAATTTCTGATTTATTACATGTCTACCAAACAGGAGATCAATCTCAAGAACAAATTAAAGGAAGTTTTTGGGTATAATCAATTTAGGGGGAATCAGGAGTTGATAATAAACAATATTATCAACGGAAAGAACACCTTCGTGATTATGCCGACCGGCGCTGGCAAGTCGTTGTGTTACCAACTGCCTGCCCTTTCCCTGCCGGGAACTGCCATCGTTATTTCCCCGCTTATCGCCCTGATGAAAAATCAGGTGGATCAGTTGAACGCTTTCGGAGTGAATGCCCAGTTTCTGAACTCCACGCTCTCCAAATCGGAGATCAATAAGGTGAAGAGAGAAACCTTGGCAGGCGAGGTAAAACTGCTGTATGTGGCGCCCGAGTCACTCACGAAAGAAGAGACGGTTGAGTTTTTACGCAATTCCAATATTTCGTTTGTGGCTATCGACGAGGCGCACTGCATCTCGGAGTGGGGCCATGACTTCCGCCCGGAGTACCGTCGTATACGCGGCATTATCGACCAGATCGGTAATCTGCCGATTATCGCCCTGACTGCCACAGCAACGCCTAAGGTGCAGCTCGACATTCAGCGCAACCTGCAGATGGACGAGGCTTCAGTGTTCAAGTCCTCGTTTAACCGTACGAACCTGTACTACGAGGTGCGTCCGAAGCACAACACCAAGAAGCAGGTTATCCAGTATGTGAAGAAGCACAAAGGCAAAAGCGGTGTGATTTACTGCCTGAGCCGCAAGAAGGTGGAGGAGGTAGCCGAACTGCTGCGCGTAAACGACGTGAAAGCGCTTCCATACCATGCCGGCTTGGACTCGAGCATACGCATGGCTAACCAAGATGCCTTCCTGAACGAGGATGCCGACGTGATTGTGGCGACTATTGCCTTTGGTATGGGCATCGATAAGCCGGATGTGCGTTTTGTGATTCATTACGACACGCCTAAATCCATTGAGGGCTACTACCAAGAGACAGGCCGTGCCGGTCGTGATGGTCTCGAAGGAAACTGCATCATGTTCTACAGCTATGACGATATCATTAAGCTGGAGAAATTCAATAAAGACAAGCCGGTAACAGAGCGCGACAACTCCAAACTCTTGCTACAGGAAATGGCCGCCTACGCTGACTCGGCCGTTTGTCGCCGCAAGCAGCTGCTGCACTACTTTGGCGAAGCCTACGAGAAAGACTGTGGCTTCTGCGATAACTGCCTGCATCCGAAGGAGCGCTTTGAGGCGCAGAATGAGGTGCAGCTGGCATTGAAAACGGTACAGCAAACAGGGCAGCGCTTTAGCATCGACCATAACACGGCCGTGCTCACAGGCTTGCGTAACCAGTATGTGACTAGCTACGATCATGACAAACTTGAGGTGTTTGGTGCCGGTAAGGACCATGATGCCCAGTTTTGGAGCTCCGTTCTGCGTCAGGTGCTGTTGTCAGAGTACTTAGAGAAGGATATTGAGAACTTCGGCATCGTGAAGCTTACGCAAAAAGGACTCGACTTTATCGAGAAGCCACATCCGATCCAGTTGAGCAAAGACCATGACTACGAGCAGGAGGTAAAAGCCGACGAGGAGAAGGAGGAAACGCAGGCATCGGCCGGACATGACGAGGTGTTGTTCGACATGCTCAAGAATCTGCGTAAGAAGCTGGCAAAAGAGAAAGGTCTGCCGCCCTACGTGCTGTTCCAAGACCCATCCATCAAAGAGATGGCCACGGTATACCCGACTACCAAAGAAGACTTGGCGCACATAGCCGGGGTAGGTATGGGCAAGGTGCAGAAGTTCGGGAAGCCTTTCCTAGACATGATCACCAAGTATGTGGAGGAGAACGATATTGTGACGGCGGCTGACGTGGTGGTGAAAACCACGGTGAACAAGTCGAAGATCAAGATCTACATCATCCAGCAGATTGATAAAAAAGTAGATTTAGAGGAAATCGCCTCATCTAAGGACCTGACCATGCAGGAGCTCATTGAGGAGATCGAGCATATCTGCTACTCAGGCACCAAGCTCAATCTCAACTACTACATCAACAATGTACTGGATGATGAGCGTCAGGATGAGATATACGATTACTTTATGAACGCCAGCACCGACAACATCGCGGTGGCGCTGAAAGAACTCGGTACTGATGACTATTCCGAAGAGGACCTGCGACTGATGCGCATTAAATTCCTTTCGGAGTACGCGAATTAAGTTATGATCATTGAGAGGTGATCCGCTATTAGAATAATTTGTATGGAGAGACCGTTGTTTTTTACAGCGGTCTCTTTGTTTTGGGACACTGAAAAGTAAAAAGCATGGTTTGTGCTGCACTGAGCATTATAAATTTATACCTTCGCAACATGCTATAAGGCAGAGAGCAGCTATCAACAACCAGTAATTAGCAATTCAATTAGAATATGAACGTATTGATTATAGGGTCCGGAGCAAGAGAGCATGCACTAGCATGGAAACTAAGCCAAAGCCCATATGCCGAACAGATATTCGTGGCACCCGGAAACGCCGGAACGGCCGAGCTTCACACGAGCTGTGCCATCGACATTCATAATTTTGACGAGGTTGCCAAATTCGTGACCGATTTCAACATCATGATGGTGGTGGTGGGACCGGAGAACACCCTTGTGGAAGGTATACACGATTATTTTCAGGAGAAGGAATATCTGCGCGACGTGTTGGTGGTAGGGCCCAAAAAGCTAGGTGCCATGCTAGAGGGAAGCAAAGATTTCTGCAAGGCGTTTCTACAGAAGTATAACATCCCGACGGCAAGGTATGAGACCTTCACGGAGACAAACTACCGCGATGCCGTTGAGTACCTGCGCACGCACAGCTATCCGGTGGTGCTTAAGGCCGACGGACTGGCGGCGGGTAAAGGTGTGATCATCGCTCAGAATTTTGAAGAGGCAATAGACTGTCTGGAGGCTATGCTACGTAACAACAGGTTCGGTAAGGCCGGCAGCAAGGTGGTGATCGAGGAGTTTCTGCAAGGTATAGAGGTATCGGTTTTCATCCTGACGGACGGCAAGGAGTATGTGCTGCTGCCAGAGGCCAAGGACTACAAGCGCATTGGCGAAGGCGACTCCGGTCTTAACACAGGCGGTATGGGCGCTATCTCGCCGGTTCCGTTTGCTGATGAGGTCTTTATGCAGAAGGTAAAGGAACGTGTCATTGAGCCGACCATACGCGGTATGCAGGAAGACAACCTTGACTATACCGGCTTCCTGTTTATCGGCTTGATGAATGTGAACGGCGAGCCTTATGTGATCGAGTATAACGTGCGATTAGGTGATCCGGAAACAGAGGCTATCTTGCCGCGCATCAAGTCCGATTTGTTTGAGCTGTTCTTGGCGCTGCATGATCACAAGCTTGGTGATTTCAAATTAGAGATTGACCCGCGTACAGCGGCCACAGTATTCTTGGTGTCGGGTGGCTACCCAGAGGGTTTTGAAAAAGGGAAAGAGATAAGCGGGCTGGAGCAGGTGCATGCGGACACGCTGGTGTTTCACGCTGGCACGAAGCAGGTGGATGATAAAATATTAAACAATGGCGGCCGCGTGATAGCGGTCACTGGTTTGGGTGATTCCATGGAAGAGGCGCTGGCGAAAGCTAACGCAGCGGCCGAGAGCATTAACTGGACTGACCGCTATTACCGTCGCGATATTGGATTCGATCTGCAGAAGCAGTCCATGCAATAGTGTAGGTATAGCATATAAAAAAGGCCGGTGTTCGATAACACCGGCCTTTTTTGTTGTGTTGAGTATAACCCGATGCTTAGCAGTAAGCTTCAAAAGCGCCCTGCAGGTTGTCTACAATGCGGTTCAGTTCGTTACCCTCAATGTGGTAGCGCTCAATCATGTGCACTAGCTCACCGTCCTTAAACAGGGCGATAGAAGGCGATGACGGCGGGTATGGCAACATAAACTCGCGCGCCTTGGCTACAGCGTCCTGCTCCATACCGGCAAACACCGTGATCATTTTGCTCGGACGCTTTTCTGAAGAGGCAACGGCCATCTTCAGGGCAGGACGAGCTTTAGAGGCGGCACAACCACACACAGAGTTAACGGCTACCAATACAGTGCCTTCTTTAGACGACAAAGCCTGCTCTACTTCTTCGGCAGTCATCAGTTGCTCGAAGCCTGCAGAAGTCAAGTCTTCGCGGATCGGAGCCACCATATATTCAGGATACATTCCCATGATTATCAGCTTTAAATTAATAGATAATTGATGTTGCAAAATTAATCATAATTCCGCAAAAAGGCTATAAAGCAATTGGTTGAGTATACATATACTGTTATAAACTAAACTTAAGGGATATAGATTTGTATAGTTTTACGAATATTCAAATTATCTAAACTGAATCATAGGCTACTATGTATATACACCTAACACCGGAAATCTGATGTGTTAACAGTAAACGTATGCTCATACTTAATCGGATTTATTAAAGGCAACCCACTAAGGTATAAGGTGGTTAAGTGCTTCAAAAAGTTATCTGGTATTTGAGTTGGTAATTGCGCCTTAATGGAATAGTTACAACATGTGCCGGTTTTCCGGTTTTGATAAATTATGTAACTAAGCGGTTATGCCTCAGCATGAGGTGTCACTGGCTGGTTACCTAGTACGAAAGGTTTTCTTATAATCTACTGCCTATGTACCTTCACCCTTACACAAGTCTATCCGGTGTCACACAACCACACCAAGCAGCCTACTTTTACATGCCCGCCAACGACGAAAGGCCTGCAGAGTTAATTGAGATTTTGAACTGCAACCGTACCTACATTCATGTGCCCATGCGCGAGGAGGACGTTACGCTGGATGCTTTTTTTGTGCGTAATATGACCGAATCCGAGATCCAGAATTTTAGTAATGGGCAGGTATGGCAAATCTTTGGTTCTTGGGATGAATTGCTGGAAGATCACAATCGCTATAAAGTAGAGAACCATATCGTGTCGGTTTTAATGCGTTTTAAAGACCAATACCCGCTCCCAGAAGGTATGGCAGCGTAACAACATCTGTGGAACTTCTATTAAAGAACTGTATTTCTAGAGTAGAAATATAAGCTCACAGCGCTGGCAAGCCCTTTCTCACTTAAGGTAAAGAAACCTGAGTTGTCATTAGCAAAAGTCACCGCTTCCCCTTGTGGTTCTAGTTGGTACGGCAGTACTTCAAAGTTCTTCCCTAGCGCTTCATCAATTGATTCTTCGGCTGTGCGGTTGTATCGATACAGGCCGGTATAGGTTTTTATGATAATGTCTTTGCCGTCTGGTGATTGTGCGGCGCCCACAACCCCAGCGTAAGTCAAGGTACCCACCAAGGTCGCAACATAAAGCCCCTTGTTAGCAGCAGACAAGCTTAGTTTGTATATTCTGGACGGACTATCCCGCTTAGTGATTAGGAAGATGTCTTGGGTTTTAGCATCTATCAGGAAAGCCTCTGCGTCGTGCGCGCCATCAGCGTAGGTGAAGTTTATTTTCTGAATGCTGCTAACGGTGTCAATGTCAGCTGTAGGTTCAGCGAATTTATATATCCAATAGCTTTTGTGGACTTGGTTGTTGTCTCCAATATCAGCCACATACAAATCATTCCCCAATCGTGCCATGGCTTCCCAGTCTCTGTTAGTGGTCCCTTTCAAGAATACTTTCCTGTTTATGTTGCCGTCATAACCCAAGAGGTATAGCTGTGTCGCGTTTCCACTATCTTCATGTACCCAAAGGTGTTTTGGGTGAGTTTTGCTATCGGCCATGCCAGATGCTTCGCTTAGTTCGGGGGCTACGGGAGTTGCCTGAAAAAGCGCGGATTGCTCATGCTCTCTCGGATCTCCTACCATTTCCTTTTCACAGGAGCCCAATGTAATCAACAAGCCCAAACACAGGATAGCTTGCAGGTAATTGTTTGTTCTCATAGGGTAATATAAGCGGTACATGTAGTCGGAGGCGCCCTGTCAAATGTACAATCAGGTGTATTACCTTATTTGGTAACATATTCCGAATAATCGCTAACAAACTCGATGTGACACAGGTTCCTAGTGCACCTGCAGGCCGTAGCATGCGAATGTGGAGGTTTCTTTTAGCACTACTTGTTGACTCCCCGGTTTCAGAAAGCAAACAAGCCGCTACGAATGTATGGAATTGGGATAAGACGATAACAAAGGACAAAACAACCTGTGGCCTACAAAAACTTCACTGTGATGTAAGTATCCGTGTTACGGCCTTGGTCATCGGCACAGGATATTTTATACCTTCCGGCCCTTTGCGGCTCAAAAAACACCCTCTCGTTAGACGCTGTGGCGCGTAGCAATTCATCGTTGATGTACCAGTATACCTGCTTCACCTCATTGTGGGTATTGCAGTGTAGCATCAGTTGCTGACGTTCTTCCTGTTCAAGTAAATACTCCATGCCGGAGGCGGGAGAGGTGATAACCGGGGCATGCTCTTTAAAAATGCGACTGCAACTAGGGTTGTGCACCGGGATCTGCTGGTATGGTATCCGCTCGGAGTCATAAAAAGTAAGCAGCTCCGGCGCATGGTTCGGGTATAGCTGTTGCACAAAACTGGTGGCTGGCTGGCAGCTGGTACAGTAGCTGTGCTTCTTATCTGGAGATACCGCGATGCGTTTTAGGTGGCCGCACTTTTGTGTAGACGAGATGCCGGGTATAAACGTATCCAGCACCTGATCTTTGCAGAAGCTATTAACAGGGCTGCCGCTTTCGGCGCATACTGCTCTTAAACCAATGCCTTTAGGTTGCTGAAACCACCCGTCGGTAGAGTTGTAATCAATGCTGTTGAAGATGTCGAAAAGTAGGGGAGTGGCGGAGTCCGTGCCGTTTAGTTCTGGCACACCCTCGCCAGAGAAATTGCCGACCCACACACCCACCGTATACTTTTTGTTGTAACCAATGCTCCAAGCATCTTTGCGACCATAAGAGGTGCCGGTTTTCCAAGCGATCTGGGGCAGGTTCGGACTGTTGTGCGCATTGTGCGGCAGGTCAGGGCGCGTGAGCTGCGTGAGGATCTGATTGACCATATAAGCTGATACCGGCGACAGCAGCTGTGTTTCCTGTTGCACCGTGTCCTCATGCAGCCATTTGATGGGGCTATACCTTCCTTGGTTGGCGAAAGCAGAGTAGAGCAGTGTCAGCTCCTCCAACTTCACATCACAGCCACCCAAAATCAAAGACAGGCCGAACTGGTTGCCCATACGCCTCATCTCCGAAAATTCCGCCTGCTTTAGTTTCTGCACAAAAGTATAAACACCCAACTGGTCGAGCACTTTGACGGCAGGCACGTTCAAGGAGGTGGCCAGCGCATGTTCTATGGTTACGTTGCCGTTGTAGTTGCCAAAATAGTTCTGCGGGCGATACCCGGCATAATCCACAGGTACATCGGTAATCACGGTTTTAGGCGTAAGCAGGCCTTTGTCAAAAGCGGCGGCATATAGAAAAGGCTTTAGCGTACTACCCGGTGAGCGGATCGCCCGGATGCCGTCCACCTGCCCGTGGTTAGCAAAATCATTGAAATCCGCAGAGCCTAGGTAAGCTTCTACGGCCCGGGTTTGGTTGTTGATGACCAGCACCGCGGCATTGTGAATGTTCTGATAGCGAAGCCGCTGCATGTAGTTGTAAGCCAGCTGCTCCACTTTTTCCTGCATCTGTCGATTAAGCGTGGTTTTGATGATAGGTTGAATTTTATACTTGCGGTGCATGCGGTAGGCGAAGTGCGGCGCTACTTTGGGTGCATCCTGCCTGCGTGCCTCCAACGGTTCCAGCAAAGCATCTTCAATCTCGGAGGCCGGGAAAGCCTGTTGCCCTTGGTAATAGCGCAGCCACTTGTTCCGGAACGCCACGATTCGCTCATTCTGCTCGCCAATGCGTAGTGAAGAGGGTTTATTAGGTATAACCGTCAGTGTGACCGCCTGCGCCATACTCAGCTGCCTCGGTGACTGCTGAAAGTATAAAACAGAAGCGGCTTTTACACCCTCGATGTTTCCGCCAAAGGGGACTAGGTTTAGATATAACTGTAGGATCTCGTCTTTGCTGTAATACCATTCTAGTTGTAGTGCCCGGAACATCTCGAATAGCTTGTTAGCATAAGTGCGCTGCTGCGGGTAAAGCAGTCGCGCGACCTGCATAGTAATGGTAGAGGCACCGGAGGTTTTCCTGTCTTGCAGCATGTTGTTTGCCAAGGCTCTGGTAATGGCAAAAGGATTAATGCCCGGATGGTAGTAAAAGAATTTATCCTCCTTTAGCAGCACAGCCTTTTTAAGGACAGGGTTGATCTCATCAGGCTCCAGCTGCATCCGCCACTTATCATCCCGGCTCAGAAAAGCATTGATCACGCTGCCATCCGAGGCGGCGATAACGGGGGAGTAGGAGATATATACTTTGAGTGGGTATAGGTAGTTGAGTAGGGCAAAGGCTAGGCAAAGTATCAACACAAGGTATAGCATATACCTGAGCAAGGGCTTGCTGTAGGCTAGCAGCCGCTGGGGGAGGGTATACGTTGGTTGTTGTGTTGGCATTTTTGGTTTATATACTTTTATGGCGCGAGCGTCCTCGCTCGTGTCTACTATGGTGAGGCCTCCGGCCCAGCCTTTTTTTCAGCACTGGGCAATTATGCTTGTCCTTACCATGTAAAAGAACCCCTTTTATTAATCATCTTATAAAGAAGTCCTATTTCAACTGTTCAATGCAGGTACAGGTCACGACCTGTACCTGCATTGAATTATTTCATCAATCCTAATGGGCCAGAGGCCCCACCATAGTAGACACGAGCGAGGACGCTCGCGCCATAAATATTAACTCCCAAACTCTACCTCACTCTAATTACCCCACCACCGGAATAACTATTATACTCCGCATTATACATCGCATCAGCCCCGATCGGCCCTAACTGAAACGTGCCCTTCGACACCGCTCTTACTTGATAGAAAAAGTACTGCTGCTCCGGTTTTGCTGTCGCGTAAAGATTTATCCTGTCATCTCTGATATCAATATGATCCGTGGTGGCGGGCTTTTGGGCTTCTATCCAGCTGAACTCGCGGGCCGTCATCAGGCGCGGGTTTTCTATCTCGAAGCCGGCTGGTAGCATATCGGTGATGGCGATATTTGGCATACTTCTGCCATCCAGCGACTGCAACACTACACGCACTACCACCAAATCGTTTTGTCTGAAGGTGTTGTTGGTGATCTCCTTGCCATTCCGGTCGAAGAAGGTTTTGCGTACTTTCAGGTAATTGTCTCCGCGTTTCACATCGCCGCTCTGGCTGATACCTTCCAGCTCCCAGAAATAGTAGAAAGTACCGTTGCCTTTGGAGCGGATGCTGATTGGGCCGCTGCCGATGTTGCTGGTTAAGGTCAGGTCCTTGCCGGAGAAAGTACCGATCTCTTTGCCGTTCTGGTATACCTGCGCCGTTTGGTTGCCTTGGTTTCTGCTCGAAAGCTTGCCCAAGGCCATTAGGGCAAAAGCGCGTTCCTGCGTATTGTACCAGCGTTTGGAGCGCAGTTCATCCGACAAGTGCCGTGCCAGTGTGCCGATCTGCGGGTTATCTGGATCAGCCTCTATCAAACTGTTCAGCGAGATGGCCATGTCCCGGATAGGCGAGTAGAAACTGCCGCCAAGCGCCCGCACCGATGTTTCGCCGGAGAAGGAGCGGGGCAGGATCTGGTTAAAGCTCTCGCGACTGCCGTTCAGCGCATAGGTGCTGGCCAGCAGGTAACGCGCATCAATAGAAAGCAGCTCCGGTTTGGCCTTGTAGTAGTTCATCGTTGACCAATCTACTGTGCCGGCGATGCTGAGCACGTAAAGCGAGTAAGTGGTTTCGCGGGCTGCGATGTACTTGCTCTGCACCTGACGGCTGGCATCGTAGTAGCGGTATTCTTCCATGGCCTTGCCCTTTACCTTTTGCTGCAGGTAGCGCACCGCCTTATCAAGCACATCCTGCGTTACCGGGAACCCGGCTTTTTTGGCCTCCAGCAAAAAGTGTGTGGCGTAGGTGCTGCTCCACCAGTCGGTGTAGGTGGCGCCGGGCCAGTAGGTAAAGCCACCGTCGTATTGCTGCATCAGCTCAATTTTGGTGATGGCCTCCTGCACGAGGTAGTTCGGGTTAAAGGCGCGGCTCTTCTGGTCTTGGTTCAGCGAGCGGGCCAAGTCGGTGTAGTATAAAAGCGGAAAAGCCGTGGAAGTAGTCTGCTCCAAACAACCATGCGGGTAACGCAGCAGGAAGGTAATATCATCGGTGAACTGTACCAGCGGGGAGCGGCTCACCACCAGCTTGGCTGATACTGATGAAGGTATAAAGTCGTTGGCCAGTTTGATATCAGCCGTGGTTCCGTCTTTCACACTGCCGGCCTCCGTTACTTTGGTGAGCGGCGCGATGGGGCGCACCGTGATGTCAGTGTTGCTGACAAAAGCCTCGTTTAGCGCATTGACCGCCACCTTAACCGTAGCCTGTCCGATGGCAGGCGTAGCCACTAGTTTATAGATAACCTGTGCTTCTGTGTTCGGATTTATACCTGTTGATTTCTTGGTTTCGCCTACCACGCGTAAGGGGCCTGTCACGGAGATCATGCTCGCGGCTGTGGCTCTGCTAGTAGTGGTATTGCTGAGCGTTACAGGTACTAGGATCGTATCGCGTGGACTCACAAAACGGGGAAGGGCCGTGCTGATCACGACCGGATCCGACACCCGCATCATCTTCTCGGAAGAGCCAAAGGCATTGTCTTTGTAAGCCACCGCCATGATGCGGACCGCTCCCGAAAACTCAGGTATACGCACCCGCACCGTTGCTTCGCCATTGGCGTTTGCCTTTATCTGCCCACTCCATAGTGACACTAGCTTTACCCGTTTGTTGGTGAGCGGGTTGATTCGTTTTGCCAAGTCGTACCCGTCTCCCCCAACACTGGAGCGTGCGACTAACTCGGGGAACAGGTAGGGGTACAAGTCGTAGCCATTTACTTCCAGCGCACGTTTCTGGTAAAAGAAGCCGTGCGGGTCAGGTGTCTGGTAATCCTTTATCTGCAGGATGCCTTCATCCACCACAGCCAGTGTCAGTTCTGCGTTAGGAGCCGTTTTCACCTTCACCTGCTGCACTCTGTTTGAGCGAGATGCCTCAGGGGCAAGTATGGCGACATCCAGCTGTGTACTCTTCTTGGTAACCGTTAAAGGCTTAAAACCACGGGCGATGGTAAGCGGCATCTGGTTGTCTTTTACCTGACGCAGTGCAATAGCGGTGATGTAGGCCGTTGGCAGGTGCTCGTCTTTGATGGGCAGGGTAAGCGAAGCAGCTTTCTTGTCAGTTTTGAGGTAGTAGTAGCTCAGCACTTTATTCTGCTCCACGGTCACGAGTAGCTTGCCCGCAAATGGCGATTTAAATAGAATTTTGGCCTTATCGCCTACTTCATACTGCGTCTTATCCAAGGAGATGTCCACCTCGCCTTCGGTGTTCACAGCAAAGGAAGTGCTCTCGGTATCGCCCCAGCCGTAGGCATAAAACTCCTGCGCCACATAGTTGTAGGCACCCGGGCGCATCACGCGCAATTCATACTGACCAGACGAAACAGGTGTGAAATTAAATGTAGCTCCGGATGCAGGTACAGCTATGTTTTGGCTGCTGATGACATTCTCTTTGCGCTGCGATTTGTAGTTGTACTCATCGCTGTGGCGCTCTATCACCGATTCGTAGGTATAGCGCACTAGCTGTACTTTGGCGGTAGCAGCTGTCGGGTTTCCGTTGCGATCTAGCGCAACAAGCGGAATGTTCAAAGCGCGGCGGGTACTCACATAATCGTCAAAATTTTGAATACCGAAGAAGGCCTGCTGCGTGCTCACGTCAAATTTGTTCAGGCGGTTTACCGGCCGACCTGTTTCATCAAAAACAGTGGTATATAGAGAACCGTCCAACAAACCGATATCCTGAAAATTATCCAGCTCAAACACTTCCTGCCCTTTACCCTGCGCATCAGTCTGGCCTTGGCGGGTGCTGGTCTGGATGTCGATGGAGCCGGAGGTATGGATGTCGAAGGTATAGTCGGGGAAGCTTTTGGCCTCGAAGGTTTTCTTTTTGAGACTGAGCTGTGTTTCGTAGTTGCGGTTGGCAGCCGGTGGCCCGAACAGGTTTTGCGCCGTCAGGTTGAGTATAAGTTTCTCGCCCGCCTTGTAAGTGCTTTTGTTTAGTACAGCCGTCACTTTCATACGGTCCGGCATAAACTCTTCCACGCCGATCTTTTTGGCGTTCAGCAGTACATCGTTGCCCGAGTATACCTCCAAGGTATAGGTGCCCGTGACAGCGGCCCCGTTTAAGATGAAACTGGTTTCGCTGGCGCCTTGGTTGTTCAGTTTGCCTTTGGTGCTGCGGTACTCTTTGCCGTTGGGCAGCAGCAGTTTCACTTTGATAGGTAACCCAGCCACCGTTTTCCAATCTGGGGTGCGCACCACGGTGTTGACATGGATAGTGTCGCCGGGGCGGTAGAGGTCGCGGTCGCCGTAGATAAAGGCATCGTAGTTGAGTTCGTTCAAGCGTTTGCCACCCACGTCGAAGCGGGAAGTGTTTACCTGTGTCTGGCTGTAAGGCATGTAGTTGAAATCGTCGCCTTTACGGGCCGTGATCATGCCCATCTTAAAGTCAGGAGCCGCTTTACCGATGTTGCTAAACTTGGCCACGCCATCTTTATCGGTAGTGGCTTTGTGCACCACTTGGTTATTCGTGCTGATGAATCGGACCTCGACACCTTCCATGGTAGAGGCCTCACGAATGGAATTGGCAAACACCAGCACCTCATCTTTGCCCTGTTTGGCAATCAAGCCGATATCCGAAACCGACACGATCTTGGAGTCCTTCAGCCAATTTTTGTCAGTGCTTTCCACCGTAATTACATACAGACCTTTGAACTGGCTATCGAAGTCGAGGTCGTGCAGGTTGAGGTTAAGCAGGTGGGAACTGCCTTGCTTGCGCAGGCTTTCGGTATTGTATTCGCGCTCAAACAAGGTATTGCCGTTGTTCTCATTCACATCAAAGTAAGAACTGGAGTAGTATTCTTCTGTTTCCTCGTCGTAGTAGCCGTCGTACATCTTGCCCTCGCGCAGGTAGTGCAGGATGTTGTTTTCGTATACCTTGCTGATGCTCACTTTTATGCGCGGTACGTTGCTCAGGTTCAGGGCGATGTTGCGGGCACCTTGGCTGCTGAGGTAAATGCTTTTGGCATTGGCAAAACTGATGCTTGGTTGCGTTGTGGCAAACGTGACGCTGTGCCGGTAAGGTTGCCCCATCGGTTTGCCTTCCATGCCCATCAGGTCGCCGGAGAGGGTGAGGGTATAGGTGCTGTTCTGATTGAAGTTACCTTTCAGGACCAGACCGTTTTGCAGGCGCTCTACGGTATACTCGCGGCGTGGGCTTATGCTGATCAATTCGCCTAGGCTGCTGTTGGTAACAGGCTGTGTAGTGAGGATGTAAATGCGCTCTTGCCCTTCTTCCAAAGCGGAGGTAACTTCTGATACCATCATGCGCTGACGGCTTGGCAATAATATATCACGTTCTAAGGTGTGGTCAGTTTGGTTAGTGCTTCCGGCAACGCTCAGGCCTTTTGCTATACTCAGGCGTAGCGGAATTTCTTTGTCTTGTTGCCCCTCCACGTTTTTGACCCGGATGGTGATGTTGTCGCGGTTGCCGCTGGCCAGCTCTACAGGCAGTTCTTTGGTGCCGGCATACACACGCAAATGCTCACGCAATTCCTGAAACAGCACCGGATAGTTAAAATCCAGCTGCAGACTTGCTTCCAGCTGGTTCGGGTTGTTCTCGTTGGCCACCCAGTAGCTCTTTACCTGTTGCAGCCTCAGGTATGGCGTATGGAAGGTAATGCCCTGTCCGGCGGGAATTTTATACTTTTCGGTCGAGTGTCTGAGCAGGTTTTCGGTTAATTCCGCTTTGTAATCTGTAGTGGGAGTAAAAGGCTTATCCGGCGAAAAGACCAGTTCGTTCGGAGCTGTCCACTTATACTTGCCGGCTATTTGAGGCCAGAATGCTATATAAGAAGTGGTATCCCATTGGTTCAGCAGCGAATCACCTACCAAATCTTTGTCGAACGTGAACATCAAGTTTTGCTCTTGGGCAATTTCTTGGTTAAAGTTCTTGCTTGTCAACCGCAGTTCATCGCCGTTGCTGCGGCAACTAATTATACTAAGCATTGAAAGGAATACACTGAATCTGAGCAGGTATTTATGCGGAGCGGGATGGGCTTGTCTTAAATTCATAGTATGAGCAGAAGAAGGGCAAAAACTATCTGGTTGTAATTCACCATGTATAGAGGTAACATTTATTTCTATAGCTAAATGTGCTGTTGATACTGGCTAACTGACCTCCTTTTTTCTTTGTGAAGCGGGTCATTTTTCTCATCAACCGCCTGCTTTGGTCCTGAGGCAGGTATGATGCCCTCCTTGTTTCTGGCTTAAGCTTGCCCACCCTGTGCTTTCCGGTTGACAGGATTTTGGTGAAAGCATTTCCGCCACTTACTTAACCCCATTTAATAGGATATAGGCCTACTTATATCGAAGGACTAATTTACAATTATGTATAAGATAAGCTATAAAGGATGCTAAATAAATGTTTAGCAACTGTAATAAGGTGGAGGGGGAATGTAAAAGAAAAAGGCCTCTCAGATTTCTCTGAGAGGCCTTTTCGGTGGTCGCGAAGGGACCACCACGAACTATACAGTATGCTTTACAAAAATGTGAAAATATCCGCTACTCGACTAGGAACACATTTTTCAGACTTTACAAAATATTGCTTCTTTCCAATATTGTGGTGAAATTTACAAATATGTGGTGAATTCTGTGGTGAACAGACGCCATTAACCTCTAAGAGCAATGTTAGCAAAGAGCATCATCTACAAAGGCAGTGTGTACATTTATGCGTCCAGATTCCGTGAACATGTCCGTATACCATGTGGATTCAGGGTGGACAAACTTAACGCAAACGGTCTTCTAAACAAGACTTGCGGCTTGTCCGACATCGAAGGCAAGAACAATCACATCAAGGATACCTTGAAGAAGGTACAAGCAGCGTTAGACAATTACCCTGACTTAACTGCTAAGCAGCTTACCGTATACATAAAGAAGGGGGTGCTGCCGTCCGCACCGGTAGTGTCAAGGCCTCTCACTTTTTTGGAGGCTTTCCAAAAATTTATTGATGATTGTGAGTCAGGAGTAAAATTGACCCGGGATAACAAGCGGTATGCAAAGAATACTATAAAGTCCTATAAGTCCACGTTGGCCAACCTTCATAAATTCAACAAGGTCTATAGCCTTAACTGGGAAGATATCAATGACAAGTTCTATCATGCGCTCTGCGAGTACTACTGGACGGACCTTAAAAGCTTTGATAATCACACCGGAAAGGCAGTAAAGATTATAAACACCATGCTGAACTGGTGCTTTGACAGGGGCATTATAAATAGCCCAATCAATATGAAGAACTGGAAGGTGTGGAAAGAGAAAATCGAAATACTGGTCATGTATGCTGATGAAATCAGGATACTACACAACATGCAGATTGAGAGCGATAAGCTGACCCGGACAAGGGATATTTTTCTAATAGGAGCCTTCACATGTCTCCGGGTAGAGGACCTGCTGAGTTTAACCGATAATGATTTGCTGGTAATAGGTGATGAGTATTATATTAACACGTTGGTGGGTAAGACCCAGAAAAATCTCACAGTAAGGCTGAACCCAATAGGAGTAGAAATTATCAAGCGGTACAGGAAGAAATACAGGACGTTACTTCCACCAATCAGCAGTGTGAAGTTCAATGAGAACCTAAAAGATTTAGCGGCTGCGTTCAAATCGCACCTGAAAGAGCTAAAACAATCCAACGAGCTAAATATAGTAGGTAACGACTGGGAGAAGGACTTTAAGCGGGTTCGGTGGAAGCGTGGTAAGCAGGTTGTTGAGTACGTTCCCAAGGAGAAGTTCATCAGTAGTCACTGTATGAGACGCAGCGGAATAACTAACCTTCTCATGCTAGGAATGACTCCGACCGAGGTAAAAACAATAAGTGGTCACAGTTTCAATAGTACGGACTTCGAAAAGTATGTGAGAATATCAGAGCAGGTAACAGCCAATAAAAGTGTTGAAGCGTGGTCTAAAGCTCTTATGTAGTAGATATGGGATATTTAACTGAAATAGATAACAAAGAGGTTCGTGAACGCCAAGTTGGTAGAATCCTCAGAGCCTTCGAAGGAAGTTTACGGCCATACTCGCATTTACTTACCGTGTGCGCAGAGGCCACAGATGCTGAGTTGAAGGAGGTAGAATGGATGATGAGCGATTGGGCAGACCAACGGCTGGTACTCAGAAGTGGTAAGCATTCAGATGAGGAGGAGTTAAAGCTCATTCAGAAAGGACTCGATAAGCTCTTTCGAATAACTGACAGAGTGATAACTGAGAGGTTGCTGGCAATAAAGAAGAATAAAGGTAGGGCCATTAATTTTGAACAGCCAGTCTATAAAATTCAGACCATCGCTGACATTCTTGGTGTAACCAAGCCCACAGTTAACAACTGGACCCATAAACGTGGTGGCTATCTGAGGGCATTCGAATTACCCGGGATAGCCAAGTTTGTATTGGAGGAAGACTTCTGCCGAAAGTACGAGGAGGTGCTAGGGCGTACTCTCATAGTCGATGACGAGTTTCGGGAGAAGTATCAGTACATTCCGAACCAGAAGAAGTTGCGGGAGGCTCTGCAAGGCCAGTTGTAGTCATTAAAAATTCTCTCACATTTGTTGTTTGCCCGGAAGGCAGTACTATGAGTACCGCCTCCCGGGCATTTTGCGGGTACAGGAAAATAAATACGCTGACACTACTCTTGCCACTTGATTTGTTAGTTGAGCAGCCTTCCCTTTGCACGCAGCAGGATATGAGAGGCTATGGCCAAGATGGGAAGCTCTATCAGAGGACCAATTACCAGCGCCAACGCTATGAGCGGTGTATCCGGGAAAGCTGCAACGGCTATCGCTAGCGCTACGGGTGAGTTTCTGGCCAGGGTGGTAAGGCTCAGGCTCGCTCCGTCTCCATAATTGAGCCTCGCCCAGTGGCTGCCGAGTCGACCAACGATGAAGTTGATGGCAAAGAAGAGCAGCAAAGGGACCAGCATGACATACACTACCTCTAGGTTGTTTACCAGCACACCTCCCTCGGAAGCGAACATCGCCATGATGGCGAATCCTAAAAAAAAGATTTGGGCGGACTCAAATGTCGGGAGGAGCCGTTCCTCGAAAAGGCCCTGCCTGCCTGACCGGAGCATGAGAAGCCTTGTCGCATGGGCAAATATAAAGGGCACGGCAATTACCAGCACGATGCTTTCAAGCAAAGACCCTAATGGTAGCATGCCTGTCTGGTTGAAGAACAGCAGCAGGTAAATGGGCAGCAAGATTACCTGCAGCAACAAGTTGAGAGGAAGGATGGAAGCCGAGAGCACCGTGTTGCCTTTCGCAATGCCGGTGAAGATGATATACCAGTCCGTGCAGGGTGTCACCATCAGCATGACGAACCCAATCCAAAGCGCATGCTGGTGTGACAGGAACATATAACCTAAGAGGTACGCCAGCAGCGGGGTCCACACGAAGTTGATAAGAAGGCTTATGGTCACAAACTTTCTGTGTAGGAAGCCCTGCTTTAGCCCTTGCAGTGGCATTGCCAGGAACAAGCCGTAGAGCATCAGCATCAGGAAAGGTATGATGAACGTGGCTGCGTGCGCAGCAATGAATGGCACTTGCGCCAGGAGCAGGCCAAGTAAAACCGCTGCTATTATAATGAGGGTGTGGAGTTTGTTTAGCAGACTCATTCGCTATCAATAAACTTATGATACTATCAAGCCACATGAGTGGCAGGCAGCTTTGCCCAGCATTTCTAACAAAACAATTCTATACCCTGCCAGGATACCGCCTATACCTATACCGGTCGGTCATGTTAGGCATTGGCAACGTTGATGCTAATCATAGGGCAGGCTGTCGCTAATTTTTACATTCTAAAACCTTTCTCTCACACTGGCTACACCTGCAAAAAGCTGGTCCCGGCTGAGGGAACACATGCCGAATTAGTCAAAATGCATTCGCTGAATCCGCACTGCATTCAGAATAGCCAGAAATGCCACGCCTACGTCGGCAAAGACAGCCTCCCACATGGTCGCCAACCCTCCGGCACCCAGTATCAGCACGATGGCTTTCACCCCAAAGGCTAGGGCAATGTTCTGCCAGACAATCTGCTTGGTCTTCTTGCCGATATTGATTGCGGTAGCTATTTTGGCGGGATTGTCCATCTGAATCACTACGTCCGCTGTCTCAATGGCCGCGTCTGAACCAAGGCCACCCATGGCCATGCCCACGTCGGCGAGCGTAATCACGGGCGCATCGTTGATGCCATCGCCCACGAAGGCTACCGTTCTGCCCTCAGCCTTCAGTTTCTCCACATGGCTCACCTTGTCCTGCGGGAGCAGTCCGCCATAGGCCGCGTCCAACTTCAGCTCGGCTGCCACTTTCTGGACGATTGAGTCCTTATCACCGGAGAGCATCACCAGCCTTTTCACCCCCAACTCCCGCATTCTCTTTACAGCAAGCGGAGCGTCTTCCTTCGTCTTGTCAGCGATGGTGATATAGCCTGCGTAGGTTCCGTCCACGGCCACTATCACTATCGTCTCCACAATTTCTTTCAGGCTAGGGTCATACGGCACACTGTACTTATCCAGCAGCCTGGCATTACCAACCAGTAGAAGCTTGCCGTCAACACTCCCTTTTAGACCGTGGCCGGAGATTTCCTCCACCTCACTGACCACATGTTGCTGGTATACCTGACCCGCCTCTGAGACGATGGCCTGTGCGATAGGGTGTGTGGATTTGCTCTCCAGCGCAGCCACGGCCGACAGGAACCACTCTTTCTCGGGCAGTACCGTCTCCACACGCTGCACTTGAAACACCCCCTCGGTCAGCGTACCGGTCTTATCCATCACCACCGTGTCCACCTGCGTCATCAGGTCCAGGAAGTTAGACCCCTTGAACAAGAGTCCGTTGCGTGAGGCTGCCCCAATGCCGCCGAAGTAACCGAGCGGTATGGAGATAACCAGGGCGCAGGGACAGGAGATTACCAGAAATATCAGCGCCCGGTAGAGCCATTGGTTGAAGTCATAGCTCTCCACAAAAAAGTAAGGAATAAAGACAAGACCAATTGCGAGGAAGAACACGATGGGCGTGTATACTTTGGCAAACTTGGTGATGAACTGCTGCGTCTTGGCCTTCCGGCTGCCTGCTTCCTCTACCAGCTTCAGTATTTTTGAAAGGGCGCTGTTTTCATACGCAGAGGTGACCCTCAGTTCAATAACGCGGTCCAAGTTAATCATACCCGCCAATACCGTCTCGCCTTGCTTTTTCGTGTCAGGTTTTGACTCACCTGTCAGTGCGGCTGTGTTGAAGGAAGACTTTTCGGTGAGCAGTTCCCCGTCCAGCGCCACTTTCTCACCGGCCTTCACCTGCACCACATCGCCCACCTGCACCTCTTTCGCCTTCACTGTGACGATGCCGTCATCCGTCACCAGTCCCACTTCATCAGGCCTGTTGTCGATGAGCGCCTTGATGGAACGGCGGGAGCGCAGCACGGCCGCCTCCTGAAAATGCTCCCCAATCACATAGAACAGCATCACGGCCACCCCCTCAGCATACTCCCCAATGTAGAAGGCACCCAGGGTGGCCATGGTCATCAGGAAGAACTCATTGAAGAAGCTGCTCCTAAGGCTCTTGATGGCATGCCATACCACGCGCCAACCAACCAACACGTAGGCTATGCCATAGGTTATTAGCCGCACATATCCGGAGAACCAGGGTGTGTCGAGGTAATCAAGCAGAATACCTCCCAATAGCAGCACAAGACTGATGGCCGTTGGAATGTAGGAGGACTTTGCCTCCTCCTCGGCATGCTCATGCTCCATAGCACCAGCCTGCTTGGTCCTGCCATCCGCAGCGCAGCATTCCGCACCGACATTGGGTCCAGGGGCCTCCGCAGTTCTGGGAGAGGTAATCTCCAGTGGTTTGAAATCCTCTTCTATGCTTTTTGATGTACTATCGCTCTTATTCATAATATTCTAATGGTTAATAGCAGATGCTATGATTCGCTTTAAGTCATTCGGGATGGGCATTGGCCGGAGGGGCGGAACATTGGCTCCGCCTGTGTTGCCCACTGGAATCTTTCCGGCCCAGGACTTTACCCCACCTACCAACAGACGGGGAAGCTGTCCAATCACTTCTGTCGTGTTCTTTGTCCTAAGACCGAATCTGAGCATCTTCCAGTGTACGGTTGTATGCTCCAGCGGGTATGGCTGCCCCAGGATATGCGCTCTTTCTAAATGCTTCCAGGCAGCGACAGGATTGCCCTCTCTCCAGCAGGTGTGGTAAGCGGTCAGTTCCTGTCGGTAAAAGGGCCTGAGCTTGGCGGGCATGTTCCAGTTGAGTTTCATGATGTGCTTTCTTGTCCAGTTATGTAAAGCTACGCCTCATCGCCCTGCAATCGCATTGCATTTTTGGTGGCGCAACTGCCGCAGAGGCCCTTCACCACCAGGCTAGCCTCCTCCATGGTAAAGTTGTCAGGCAGCGGAATCTTTGGGATGCGTGACATCGGGAGGCAAAATGTTTCCTGGCATTTGCTGCAGGAAAAATGAACATGCAGGTCTTCAGGTGCACATGCACAGCCTTCTTCGCAGAGCGCATACTTCGTAGAACCTGTTCCGTCCTCTATACTATGTACAAGTCCTTTATCCTCAAAGGTTTTAAGGGTACGGTATAAGGTAATCCGGTCTGAGCGAAGGAAGTGTGCCTCCAAGTCATTCAGGCTCACTGCCGAAGACTGGCCTTGCAGGAAGTCAAGCACCATCAGGCGCATGGCCGTCGGGCGGACGCCCTTTTCTTGCAGGATAAGTTCTAAGTTTTGTAGCATAGGGAATTGTTTAATGATGGCCTCCTTCTTCTTCAGCATTTCGCATCTTGGAAAGCAAAGAGTAAGCACCCTTCGTTACAAAATTGGCGGCAGCGGTATCAATTCCGGCAGGAAGCGCCACCTGCACATAGCCTCCTTCCTCGGTTCCTCGCTCCACGGGCACCATGCGGAAACGCTTCATCACCGTCTCGCCTTCTTTTTCATCGCCTGTGTAGATGAAGATATAGTTGTTGCCATTGTCATGCAGCACAGCCGCCTCCGGCAGAGCCAGTACTTCCTGGCCGTTCAGTGCCACACGCGCCTGCACGTACATGCCCGGCACGAGGTCTTTGTCCTCCTCCTCCATGTGGGCGTGCACCTGCACCGTCCGCTCCGGGCTTATTTCTTTTCCAATCAGATAGACGGTGGCCTCGTGCCTAGCCTCTGTCTCATTGGGCAGGGAGTACAATACCTTTTGCCCCTTTTTCAGCGTCGGCACGTCCTTCTCAAACACCGTCAGCTCCACGTGCAGGTGGTCGGTATCAGCGATGCGGAACAGTACGTCCGTCGGGTTCACAAACTGCCCAATGCTGGCGTTGATGTAAGTCACGAAGCCCTCAATCGGAGCATAGATGGGAAGGATGCGGCTGATGTTGCCTTCCCGCAAAGAAGCGGGGTTGACGCCGATGATGCGCAGTCGCTCCCCCAGCCCCTCGACCTGTGCCCTTACAGACTTGTACTCGGAAGCAGTCCGCTGATACGTCTTGGCGGAGGTGACCTGTTCAGCGGACAGTTCTTTCTGCCTTTCGTACTCCAACTCCAGGAAACCAAGGCGGCTTCTGGCATCCAGGTAATCCTGCTGCAGTGTCACAAACTCAGGGTTCTCAATCTTTGCAATCAACTGCCCTTTCTTTACACGCATGCCTTCCAACAACTCCGTGCTCTTCACATAACCGCCCAGGGGGGCGCTCACAGAGGCCATGTTCTGTGGCGGCAGGTCCAGCTTGCCTGTCAGCGTCAGGGTATTGCTCAAGTTGCGCATCTCAGGCTTGCCCAGCGCTATGCCCGCCACCTTGTACTGCTGCTCGGTCAGCTCCGCCTCGTTTGGGTTCTCTTCACCATGCTCCTCCGTGGCCACTTTCGTCGGCTCAGACTCACTGCCGCAGGATAAAAAGAGCAATGCACCCGCTAGGTAAAATATATGGATAATCCTTTTCATATGGGATAGATTCTGCTTTTGTTGGTTACTGTTGGTTTTCTGTAATATAGTGGAGTTCAATGACAGCCCTGTCATAGGCGTAGAGTGTTTCCAGATAGTTCGCCTGGATGCTCAATGCCCTGCTTAGGCTCAGGATATAGTTCTGGTAGTTGATTTCCCCTACCCGGTAGGCTTTGGTGGCGTGGTCTATGATGAGCCGCGCCTGCGGCAGTGCCGTGCGTTCATAGTAATCCAGGCTGCCCTGCAGCTTGAGCGCCTGCTGTAGTGCGCCCGCCACATCGGCCCGCAGCTCGTTGCGAGTATACTGTAGGTTCAACTGGGCTACGTCAGCCTGTAACTTGGCAGCCTCTATACGGCTCCTCTGTGGCTTTGCCCACAGCGGGATGACCACGCCGAAGGACACCTCCTGCGGCGGCTCGAACTCCTCTATCCCCCTTTTCCCATGGCTCCCGGCAATGGTTCGGTTCGTGTAGCCTAACTGCAGGTCCGGCAGTAGCCTGGCCCGCTCCAGCCTGGTCTCCGCCTGCCGCACCTCGACCTGTTGCCGGGCCAGGAGGAGCCTTGGATTCTGCTCCAGCATTTCCTCGGTTATGCTTGGCAGAGGCAAGCGGTTCAGTGCCGTGTCTGCCGTGGCTATCAGCGTATCAGTTGACAGCAAAGCCTGTAGGCGCTGCTGAAAAACGTCCCTGTCAGCCTCTGCCTGAAAGACACTGTTGCGCACCTCAGACAGCTGTGTTTCGGCCGTCACCTTCTCCAGCAGGTTGGTTTCCCCGGTCCGGAGCCTCACTTGGGCGGCCCTGAGGAAAGCCGTATACAAACTATCCTGGTAGGTGAGCAAGCTGAGGCGGGAGCGCGCGTAGACCATTCCGTAGTAGTTGAGCCTCACATCGCGGACGATTTCCCGCTGGCGCTGTGTCAGGCCAATTCTGTTCGCTTGGGTGAGTTCCCCGGCAAGCTTTGCCTGTCTGACATAGACAGTCGGAAAGGCAAACGTCTGCGATACCGAAACCTCACTGTCATACTCTCCAGACTGCAGCTTACCGGTAGAGTACTGTAGCTGCGTCTTATTGATGTCCCAGGCCGCCCCTTTAAGCGACTGGCTTCTTTTGATGTCAAGCCTGGCGGCCTCTACTGCAGGGTTCTGGCTGATTGCCTTGGCAACGGCCTCATCCAGCGTGTACACTTCTACTGGCAGCTGCTGTGCCTGTGCCTGCTGCGCCTTACCCATAAGCAGGGCAACTGAGGCAATAATGGTTACTATGGTAGTTGCCGGTAATCCGCTGCCGCTCGCGTTGCGTTTCTTTCTGTTGGAGACATACCCTTCTATGAGTATGTAGAGCACGGGCAGCACCACTAGCGTCAGCATAGTGGAGGTGATAAGTCCGCCTATCACTACGGTGGCCAGTGGTTTCTGCACCTCAGCCCCGGCTGTGTTGGAGAGCGCCATCGGCAGAAAGCCCAGGGAGGCCACCGTAGCCGTCATCAGCACAGGGCGAAGTCGTATGGAGGTGCCTTTGAGCACCACCTCACGGAGGCTCTGAATACTTTCCTCCTTGCGTTGCCTGTTGAACTCGGCGATGAGCACAATGCCGTTGAGCACCGCCACACCGAACAGGGCGATGAAGCCTACACCGGCCGATATGCTGAAGGGCATATCCCTCAGCCACAGGGCCAGTACGCCCCCAATGGCCGACAGTGGAATAGCCGTGAAGATGAGCAGCGAGTGGCGCACGGAGCCGAAGGTGAAATACAGCAGCAGAAATATCAGCGCCAAAGCAGCCGGAACGGCCACAGAAAGGCGCTTATTTGCCTCCTGAAGATTCTCAAACTGCCCCCCGTAGGTCACAAAGTAACCTGTGGGCAGTGTTACCTGTCGGTCTATCTTCTGCTGCACTTCCTCCACCACACTGGCGATGTCCCGCCCACGCACGTTGAAACCCACGATGATACGGCGTTTGGCATCCTCGCGCTGTATCTGGTTCGGTCCCTGCCGGTACTGTATATCGGCCACCTGCTCCAGAGGCACCTGCAGTCCGCTCGGGGTGGTCACGTAGAGTCGACGCACATCGGCGATATCCTGTCTGTCATCCTGTTTCAGCCGGACGACCAGGTCAAAGCGGCGGTCCCCTTCGTACACCATCCCGGCGCTCTGCCCGGCGAAGGCAGCGTTGATAACCTGGTTAACCGCCTCCACGTCAAGACCGTACTTGGCTATCTGTCCCCGGTTGATGTCCACCACAATCTGTCGCAGTCCGGACACTTGCTCCAGGTAGAGGTCCTCAGCCCCTTCCACGGTAGAAACCACACGGCCGACCTCTTGGGATAGCCTGGTCAGTTCCTGCAAATCCTCTCCGAAGATTTTGATGCCCACGTCTTGGCGCACGCCTGAAATCAGTTCGTTAGAGCGTAGCTGGATAGGCTGTGAAACGCCGAACGTAACACCGGGTATGTCCTCCAGCGCCTCCGTCATCTGGCTGGCCAGTTCCTCTCGGGTGCTGGCGCTGGTCCACTCGTCCTTGTCCTTGAGGAGTATAGTGACGTCAGCGGATTCCATGGGCATAGGGTCTGTCGGAATCTCAGCTGCACCTATTTTGCTGATTACCTCCTTCACTTCCGGGAATCGCTCCTTTAGAATCTGAGAAGCCAGCGATACCTTTTCGATGGTTTCGGAAAGTGAACTGCCGGTCAATAGCCTTGTCTCCAAAGCAAAATCGCCCTCCTCCAGGGTAGGAATGAACTCACTTCCCATGCGGGAAAAAAGCATCAGGCTCAGGGCAAACAAGGTAAGCGCAGAAACAAGCACCAGTGCCTTGAACCGAAGGGCACCCCTGATTACGGGGCTGTACATACGCTGGAAAAAGTCCATCATCCTGTCGGAAATGTTGCGCTTATGAGTGGTCTTCTTGCTCAGCAATAGCGCCGACATCATAGGCACATAAGTGAGCGAGAGGATAAAGGCACCAAATATGGCAAAGGAGACGGTCAGCGCCATGGGACGGAACATTTTCCCCTCAATGCCCACCAGCACCAGAATCGGCAGGTATACAATCAGGATAATGATTTCACCAAAGGCAGCGGCAGTCCGAATTTTACGGGCAGATTCATACACCTCCTCGTCCATCTGGGCCTGCGTCAGTCTTCCCTCTTTGCGCAGGCCCAAGTGGTGCATGGTCGCCTCCACAATGATAACGGCCCCGTCCACAATGAGTCCAAAGTCGATGGCCCCGAGGCTCATCAGGTTGCCTGATACGCCGAAGAGGTTCATCATGATGATGGCAAACAACATGGCCAGCGGGATGACAGAGGCCACCACCAAGCCAGCACGCAGGTTGCCCAGGAAGAGCACCAGCACGAAAATCACTATCAGAGCGCCCTCAATCAGGTTCCGCTCCACTGTGCCCATTGCCCGCCCAATCAACTCGCTCCGGTCCAGAAAGGCCTCTACTGCCACGCCTTCCGGAAGGGACCTTGCAATCTGCTCCATGCGCTCTTTCACGCGACCCACCACCTGATTGGTGTTCTCCCCCTTCAGGAGCATCACAATGCCCCCCACCGCCTCTCCGTTGGCATCGGTCAGAGCACCGTAGCGGTTAGCGCTACCAAACTGTACCTGGGCAATATCAGCGATAAATAAGGGTGTGCCGTTGGAGGTATTGCTGACCACCACTTTCTTAACCTCGTCCAGGCTCTCTATGAGGCCCTCGCTGCGTACGAAGTAAGCGTTTGGCTTTTTGTCGATGTAGGCTCCCCCGGTATTGCCATTGTTGCGTTCCAGCGCCTCCAGCACATCGCTGATGCTGAGGTTGTGGGCTTTCAGCCTGTCGGGGTCAACAGCAATCTCGTATTGTTTCAGGAAGCCGCCGAAGCTGTTCACTTCGGCCACACCGGGCGTGCCAAGCAGTTGCCTGCGCACAATCCAGTCCTGTATGGTGCGCAGGTCCATAGCCGAGTACTGCTCCTCATACCCCGGCTTGGCGTGTACCACATATTGGTATATCTCCCCAAGGCCGGTGGAGATAGGGGCCATCTCCGGACTACCTAGCCCAGGCGGTATGTTACCCGTGGCCTCTACGAGTCGTTCGCTTACCTGCTGGCGTGCCCAGTATATGTCCACGTTCTCTTCGAAGACAATGGTTACCACAGAGAGGCCGAATCGGGAGATGGAGCGCACCTCCTCAATTTTAGCGATGGTGGACATGGTCTGCTCCACCGGGAAGCTGATGAGCCGCTCCACTTCCTGCGCGGCAAGCGAGGGGCTGGTGGTGATGACCTGCACCTGATTGTTGGTGATGTCAGGCACGGCATCGATGGGCAGCTGCGTGGCGGAATAGCCGCCCCAGATAACAAGCGCAAGGGTGAAAATTCCGATGATGAGCTTGTTATGGATAGAAAAATGAATGATTTTATCTAGCACCTTTTAATTCTTTAATCCCAAAAACCACATACAAAAGTATGCGCACGCCTCTTGAGGCCGCACAGGGGCGCGGCAGCACGTGTTTACTTACCTAAAACAGAAATAGGTTAAGCCTTGGGCGGGTGCCAGAAAGTAAAAGAGGGGGAAGCAGCACCACCGGGAAGGTAGGCGCTCAGGTAAGAACCTTGCGGATTATGAGGTGGCTCCGCTAATTGCGGACAGCTGAAAGAAAGTGTGATTCCCCCGCAGCAGTTGCATTCGCACAGGGGAGAGCAGAGGTCAGCGCCCTGTGCCGGGTCAGCATGACTGTGGGTAGCCTGGACTGTCGTTGTTTCACACTGGGCGTAGGCCGTCCCGCTGTCCGTGCACGGCAGGCACGCCAGTAGAAAGATAACGATTCCCCATATGACAGACAGGTACTTCATTTGTGCAAAGGTAATAAATTTTAGCTACTCATGCTCCCTTCCTGTTGTTCATCCATCGTTATAGAGACGCCAGAAAGCTTATCCATCGTAACGTGAATCTTAAATGCATAGTTTTAACTCATCCAGCGCCCATAGGCCTTCTAACGACCTTCCGTTAGAATAATCAAAAAAAATCGATAACTCTTTAAAACTTTTCCATAACCTGTTTCTATAAGATGTGATACACAACCTTTACTTATATGAAATCATTTCAAAAACTACATGCTGGAACAATAGTTAGAAAATTTTCAGCGGCAAAAAATCAAATGGATAAGCTGTTTGACAGCTCAAGATGGAATCCATCTACGGTCCTAAATTATAACCACATATACTTCAGGAAGCTTTTAGGAGAGGGAGATTGTTTATATTACGATGACGAGCATGTAAAACCAGGCTTCCAGCTACTGTACAAGGAGAAGGCAGGAGATGCTCAACCTAAGGCCATAGATTTTCAGCAGTTGTACATCTATGCTGTCAAGCACTACGAATGGTATCCATTTTTGGATGGTTTCGACTTGTACTTCAAATGCCTGAAAACACTTGATATTTACTTTTTAGAGTACCCTATGTATTTTCGGTTTGCATGTGACTCAGACGTTGAAGCTTGGGACTTTGAAAAAAGCTTTGCCTGGAGAAACAAAGTGACGGAAGCAGAAATAAGCCAAATAGATAATGTCACCTACTACAACACCCGAGTGAATAAGTTGACCAACCTCGGCTTCTAACATCCGCCTATGGCGGTACATCAGGTCGGCATCCTCAGGTCCCAGCTCTTCCACTCACCTTGGTAAATATGACCGTAACATTCGTAACCTACAAGGTTAACGATGAAGGGGGCTTGGGCTTGTGAGGGCACCAGCACTAACAAACGTGTGGACAGCGCCTCACCCCTGTACAGACTTTTACTGCACGCCCTTACCGGGCCGAGCTTTCTCAAGTATACACATGGAAGCATCGGCCGTACATGGCCCTGGGAATCCTACATAGAGAAAAAAACTTCGACCCCGATTAAAACTTTTACTATAGCTGATTCTATAATTGATGTATATCATAGAAACATTCAAGAAATGGGAATAGAACACAGTAAGACTACAGGTGCCACTGATTCAAGTTTGAAAGTGGAACAACACGGGACGTACATACCGTATGATAGCTCTAGGTGGAAGCCATGCGTTTCGTTCAACTACAACCACATCTATTTCGACAACCTAAAGGAAAGAGAGGATTACGTGGGGGAAGAAGAGGACTACGTGGTGTATGAGTCCGGACATATAAAAAACGGCTTTCAGCTACTCTATTTAGAAGAACCGGTTTCCAAGGTCAAAGCAGTAAACTTCGACACGCTGTACATCTTTGCGATTGAACGGTATGAGCTAGATAAGTATAATGACGGCTACACTATTTATTTTAGGTGTAGGGACTCTCTCGATATCTACACTCTGTTTCATCCTGATGAACTTGAATACAGTAGCCAGGTAGACTTTGGTGAATACAAATATCAGAACCTGGCCTGGAAGAACATCACTACTGAAGATGAAATCAAGCAGAAGCCAAAAGGTTGGACCCGTATTTACAACACACGCATTACAAAACTGGCTAAGCTTGGATTCTAGCTGTGATAGACCTAATTGGAGTCCGCAGGGGACCCCAACAAGTGTTCATTCTGAGGCCTACAGACATCCTTTTAAGGAATTCACCACAAAAAATACCCACATTCAAGATTTATTGGTGTTTTATTGGGCCTTGGGGCCTGCATTTCCTAAGCACGAGAGACAGGTTCCAATGGTGTTTTCCTTTGCCAGTTTGAGTATCCTGAACGGTCCCCGGATAACGACCTTGAACACGATAGCACCTACCTACCACCAAGTCAGGAAGGGCGGAGCCATGAGGAGAACCAGCACGCCAGCCAGAATCACACAACTGTTGTTGATGATGTCGTTCGAGGTAAATATCATGCTTCCCTGCGTATACGCCTCTTTGCTCTTGCTCTCCTTTTCCAGCATCAACACTGTGTTTCCCCGGTGCTTGGGTATGAGCGACATGTCGGACACGGTACCATTGTAGATATTACCCGCATTATACACTGTCGTGATTCAAAGGTGTTGACGACCCTCTATAACATTCGCTATACAACCTCAATAATAAGTATCTGTTTGATAGGTTCCTTTAGGTTCTTGGCTCGTATCAGACACTCGACTGGTATTTCCCTTTCGACCGCATTATTCTCTATCACCAACCTGAGTGGAACCTTGAAGGCATTCTGTGTAATATCGTGCTTTAGGTCGCCTATATCTTCTGAGATTACATAGAAATCGTCAATGACCTCAACCGAAGGGTAATTCAACTCACTGTAGGAGGCAACACGTGGGACGTACGGGAGCATGGGGTTGCTACTGCTCTCCCTTACCTTATACACCACATCAGCAATGGCGAGACCACCACTTCGCTTTATACGGACTTGGATGCTGGCATCCTCAATGTACTCATTGCCTCTATTCGTTATGCTTAGATTTACCCTATGGGACCTTTCCTCATACACATGGTGCATATCCTTTTCGAAGAAGTCTTCCCGGAGCGTCTCTAATATCTTCTTTAACTCTTCAATGCTTCGTTTCTCATAGGGTCTTCCTGAAAACATCGGAGCGAGATTGATGTTGGAGAACTCATAGGCCTTTGGGTCCTTTGCACGGAGAGCTTCCTTTTTGTCAATAATCTTCCGTATTCGCTCCTGCGTCAATGTCGATGGTAACTCAATGTCACCGATAGTTTGGAGGCACAGTCTCCTGCTTTGGGCTGGTGTAAAAAGTATTTCCACGTCTCCCTTGAAGTACCTACTCTCTAAATGTCTGAGATACATCCGGTCGAAGTCCTTCCGGGTTGCTTTCAGTTTTAGGTCCCCCTTTCTAACCCAGCAGTCTCCCTCTATTAACATCGCCTTGCCATTTTCACTGTTAATGGTCTTCTTGGCCAAGTATGGTTGGTTCTGCGGTGACTTGATGGTCAGCACCATGTACTTGATTCCATCCAAGTGAAAAGGCGTATAGGAGATGTCAAGCTCCGGCTCGATGTTATGAAGGATGGTCTGCTGAATACCGGCTGAGTCCTTCGGAGCGTCTATGGAGTTGTAGATATGCTTGCCAGCTTCTTTCTTTATACCGATGATGATGTACTTGTCGCCATCGTGGTGCGCATTGGCGAAACTCATCACATCCTTTATCAACTCCGCCTTTTTCTCCTTTGAGTACTCATCCAATTTGAAGTCAAGATACACACATTCATTGTGGTACCTGATTAGTTCTTCAATGTCCATCATGGTGCGTCTTTTTTAAAGAATTTAGTGAATATGACATGTGATGCCAATACGTCTCGAATAATGCTCATATAACTAATACAAGATAGTAATATTCTTCATTCTTGCACTAATTGGTATGCGGGTAACATAAACTGTTTATCTGTTGAAACTTTAACTGCTGTTATAAAACTTGCCCACCCATAAGACCATAAACAAAAGAAAAATAGAATGGAATGATAGAGAAAAAATAGTTGAGTTGGCCTTAAAACTTTTGAGGAATCTGTGATAGAAGTAGGGAATGGCATCAGGGAGAGAGTGTCTCTGGCTGATATATAACCAAAATTTCCCCACACATGAACCTCAGATTGTATACCCCTCCTAATTTTGACTTTCGTAAGGAAATAGGAGATTACAGGAGAACGTTCCATCCCGACCAGTCGGAAGGAAGGCGTAGTCAGTACCTCGACACGCATACCGATAAGTACAAGTATTTCCTGCACTTCATCTACCTGCGCACTGTCACCAGCAAGAACAAGACGTTCAACAGTTACATCGAAATATGTGCTGATGACTTCCGTGCGCTGCTTGGTAAGAACTACTACCGAGACATCCTTGAATTTTATCTTACAAAGGGAATCGTTGAATGTGATAATATATTTTACCACAACTACGGATACAGTATGAGGAGTAAAGCGCTCGGGTACAGGATTTCCAAGAAGTTCATAAAGGAGCACCCGCTCTTCTTCGAGGATATGTTCCTGCATGAGAAGTTGGAGACAAAGCTCCGATTGAAAGCCGTTGCGAACAGGAGTAAGATGGATGCGGTCACCAGAGATATTTTCCGCAACCTCGAACACGTAGGAATCGATTATGGCAGAGCCATGGAGGCGGTGGTCGGAGCGAACAACGAGGCGGTAACGGACCTGTACAACGAGTTGCCCGATGACGTCACCGTTGCTGAGGAGATGGTAGCAGGACAGTATACCGTGCTGGTGCCGAAAGTTATAACCGGGTCCAAGACTGCGCAAGCAAGAGCGGAGAATGTCATCGATAGGTTCAGGACACGCTACACCAGTATCAGTAGCATCCACCGAAAGGAGTTCTATTCGATTCGTGATAAGGCCGGAAGGCGTGTTCACACCAATCTGACGAACTTGGCGTCTGAGTTGAGGCAGTATCTGGCGGTACCGGAGGTCACTTTGGTGCAGATAGACTGTCGGAACAGCCAACCCTTTATTATGACAGCCATCATACAGGAGTATCATCGAATCAATAACACCCCGTATTCCAAGAGTACTCAGAAGTACGTGGACCTTGTGCGCAACGGTGAGTTCTACTCCTATATGAAAGAGAAGCTTGGGATACCGGACGAAGATGGGACTTTCAAGGAGCGGTTCTTCAAGAACATTTTTTACTGTCGCAACTCGACAGCAGTTAAGTCTCCTGAGTTCAAGGCGTTCCATGAAATCTTTCCAACCGTGGCAGAGATTACCTTACAGGAGAGAGCGTGTGACCACGCTGATTTCTCAATCAAGATGCAGCGCATCGAGAGTACTGTTTGTCTCGACCAGACCCTTACCTATCTGTTTGGCAGGTATAAGTGTGACTGGTTCAGCCACGTCCATGATTCTATCCTTTGTGATGTGAAGCACGTGGACGAGGTGGTAAACCTGATGAAGGTGTACTATGGCCACGCATGTGGCGTGGAGCCAAGCCTACGTGCCGAATACCTGTCAACGAAAGTGATTATAGAGCAGCAGGATGCCAGCGAATCAATCAATGAAATGATGGGTGTGTTCTCGTCTGAGGTGGAAGAAGGAGGGGCTAGATTCTACGATGGTTGGAAGGAGAATCGAGTGGGTCTGCATACCACTCCCGGTGCCACCTCAGGCATGTTGGCTATGGAGAAGGCAGGCAGGGATATCATAAGCGAGGAAGACTTCTTCGATATGTCGCCTGAGCAGATGAAAGAATACCTAGAGAGCAGGCCATCTGGGGTCATACTGAAAGGCCTATAATGTTCTGGACCACTATGACCTGCCTCGTCTTTTCAAGTTCATTTCCTTTATAAAGTCACCTAGAAAGTCATCCTCTTCGTTAGCAGCACAGGTTGTTTCTTGCGATGGAACGTGCTGGTATCCACCGTTCGGCCTTTTGGGAGTCATCCGTTCTATAATTTCCCCGAGTACGTCCCGGAGTTCTTCTCCTTCTAAAATAATTGTAATCTTCATGTTGCCTCCTTGTTCATCCATTAGTTGGTTCATTTTTTCATTCCCACATCAGCTGCGGTGTAGTTATATATTTATTCCTACATCAGAAAAGACCGAACTGGTAGAAAAACGGGTGGAAAAATTTATATATACCAGAAATGAACAGCATCTTATGAGCAAATACCAGAGTGTAAAATGCAAAACGGAAACGTGGTCCACAGTTACTGAGGCGGTCCAAATACTACGGGGGCATGGCTATTATTTGAAGAAGAATGAGGTAATTGACTTAGCTCTCCGGAAACTCATATCTGCGATAAAACGATGGGAAAGGTCATGATAAATATGAATTACTTGTACCTTACAGGCACTTTCTGTTATACACAAAATATTGAAGGTAAAGACTACTACGTCTCGCTCTATCTCGGAGAAGAGAATGTGCGGCCCGCCTACGATTTTATGCTGTCCATGAACGAGTTAGCGGAGCGGATACCCGGAGTGGTTACATACTGTTTGAAAGCAAATGGCGCAGGGCAAGCTGATATTTGCGTTACCGAGTACCTCGCTCAGGATGGCGCTACACTGATTCAGTTGAAACATCTTCATCTCACCGTGGAAGAATTACACGACCGGGAACCTGAAAGTATGTATCATAGCATCCCCATCCTAAGTTATGACGAGTTCATGCGTGTAATTGAAAGCAAGGGCCAGCATATGCCCCTATAGCAATTTTGTAGAAATTTATTCCCACATTATCAATTGATAATATTCTCTGGGACTTGCCATGCTCATTCATTAGAGTGAGAAAGTTTATTATATATTTCTATATTGCATTTAGTAGATAAATCATGAATCTACTCCGACTAATAGTATGATGGACGGAGACCTTGATGCAAGTAGTAATATGACACTTAGCGAATACATCGACAGACTTAATACCCGGTACAAGGCTGGAATATCGAGAGAGCACAGTTACCGTGGCGACCTACAGAACCTATTGGAATCACTCGCTCCTGACGTGCTGGTGACTAATGAACCTGCTAGAATTGCGTGCGGAGCGCCCGACTACATCCTGACCAAGAAAGGCATCCCGGTGGGCTATATCGAGGCGAAGGACATAGGTGTACAACTCAGTAGCAAGAGCTTGAAGGAACAGTTCGAACGCTACCGTGCGTCACTGGATAACCTCATCATAACAGATTACATGGACTTTCACCTTTACATTGAGGGCGAGTTCACGACATCTGTAAGGATTGCAGAAATACAGGATGGTCAGGTTCGTCCTATCCCGGACAACTACACCATGTTCGAGAATCTGATGAAGGACTTCTGCACCTTTAATGGCCAAACCATCAAGAGTTCTAGGAAGCTGGCAGAGATGATGGCAGGCAAAGCTCGTATGCTCTCTGAGGTGATTGGGAAGGCACTGAACAGTGACGAGGAGAACCGAGAGAACAGCACGCTGCAAGAACAGATGGAAGCCTTCCGACAGGTTCTCCTACACGACATCAAGACGAGAGAGTTTGCTGACATCTATGCCCAGACCATCGCCTATGGCATGTTCGCTGCCCGGTTGCACGACCCTACCCTGCCTACCTTCACCCGGCAGGAGGCGGCACAACTCATACCCAAGTCAAACCCTTTCCTGCGTACCCTATTCCAGTACATCGCTGGCTACGACCTTGACAGCCGCATCACGTGGATAGTAGACGGGCTGGCAGACCTCTTCCGGGCCACGGACGTGGCTGCTCTGTTGAAGAACTTCGGCAAGGCCACGCAGACCCATGACCCTATCATACACTTCTATGAAACATTCCTTGCTGAGTACGACCCGAAGCTGCGCAAAGCACGTGGCGTGTGGTACACCCCGGAGTCGGTGGTTCAATTCATCGTGCGTGCGGTAGATGACATTTTAAAGACGGAGTTCAGTTTGCCACAGGGTTTGGCAGACACGTCCAAGACGAAGGTGACGTTGAAGGTGCCCACGCATGATAAGCGCTTCAAGGCGGGTCAACGTGAGTACGAGCAGGAGGTCCACAAGGTCCAGATACTCGACCCAGCAACGGGAACCGGGACATTTCTGGCCGAGGTCGTGAAGCATGTCCACAGTCGGTTTAAAGGCCAGCAGGGTATTTGGAGCAACTACGTGGAGAACCACCTGATACCACGTTTGAACGGCTTCGAGTTGCTGATGGCATCTTATGCGATGGCGCACCTTAAACTGGACCTGCTGCTGACAGAGACGGGCTACAAGCCCACCAGAGACCAGCGCTTCCGGGTATACCTGACCAACAGCTTGGAGGAGCACCACCCCGATACCGGGTCCTTGTTCGCAACCGCACTGGCCAATGAGGCGAACGAGGCCAATCACATCAAGCGTGACACGCCTGTCATGGTGGTAATGGGGAACCCACCCTACAGCGTGAGCAGTACGAATAAGAGTGAGTGGATAGAGAGGCTGGTGGCGGACTACAAGAAGAACCTGAACGAGCGGAACATACAGCCTCTGTCAGATGACTACATCAAATTCATTCGTTTTGGGCAGCACTTCATCGATAAAAATGGTGAGGGGGTGTTGGCCTACATATCCAACAACAGCTTCATTGAGGGATTAATCCATCGGCAGATGCGCAAGAGTCTGTTGGAGAGCTTTGACAAAGTTTACATTCTGGACCTGCACGGCAACTCCAAGAAGAAGGAGGTCGCCCCGGATGGCTCCGCTGACCAAAACGTGTTCGACATCATGCAAGGGGTAAGTATAAATCTACTTGTAAAAACGGGAAAGAAGCAGAAGAAGGAGCTAGGGGAAGTATACAGGTGCGATTTGTGGGGAAAACGAGATTACAAATACGAGAAGCTTTCCATTAACTCACTGGGCACCATCGCTTGGGAAAAGCTTGTGATTAGGGAACCGGATTTCTTCTTTGTTAACAAGAACCTAGAGAGCGAACAGGCTTACAAAGCTGGGTTCTCTATTAGCGACCTGTTCCAATTGAATGCAAGCGGTATGACCACTGAGAGAGACCACCTCACGATTCAGTTCGATGAGGCAAAGCTCCACGATATACGCAGGGACATTCAAGTGCTATCGGAAGATGCATTCCGTAAGACATACACTCCTAAGCCGGACGGAAGGGATTGGAAGGTGTCATATGCGAAGAATGATTTAGCTACTTACCGGGGGGAGGTACAGGATGTATTATACCGGCCCTTCGATATACGGAAGACAATCTATACAGGCCGGAGCAAGGGCTTCATGGCCTATCCAAGGAACGAGGTGATGCAACACATGTTGGAGAAGGAAAATCTCGCTCTGTTGGCATGTCGTCAGCAGACATCTTTCGACTTCCAACATGTCTTCATTTCTAAGAATATTGTAGAGAGGTGTACCGTGTCCTTGCAGACGGGCGAGGTTGGGTATGCCTTCCCGCTCTATCTTTATGCTGAGCACTCGGGACAGACGACCTTTGGCAGCAGCATGGAACGCACTCCTAATCTGAGAAAAGATATTGTACAGCAGATAGAGGAGCGTATGGGAATGAAGTTCACTCCTGAACGAAGCGAAACCGAAAACACATTTGCGCCAATCGACATTCTCGACTATATATATGCGGTTCTTCACAGCCCTTCATATCGGAAGAGGTACAAGGAGTTCCTAAAGGTCGGCTTCCCACGTGTACCCTTCCCAAGTGGACCTGATACGTTCTGGAAGCTCGTGGAACTTGGAGGGGAGCTTCGGCAGGTACATCTTCTAGAAAGCAGGGTGGTGGGAGAGTACATAACCCAGTACCCGGAGGATGGAAGTAATCTGGTGGAGAAATTACAGTACGTGGATGGAAACGTCTACATAAACGACACACAGTATTTTGCTGATGTGCCGCAGCCAGTATGGGAGTTTTATATCGGTGGATACCAACCAGCGCAGAAGTGGTTGAAAGACCGCAAGGGTCGGGAGTTGGGCTTCGATGAGATACTCCACTACCAGAAAATCATTGTCGCCCTGAACGAGACGGATAGGCTCATGAAGGAGATTGATAAGATTAGGGTAGTGGAGGCTCAGGAAGTAAAGGAAGTTGAAAGGTAGCGCATCTTTGTAAGTCTAAACGCAAGTAAACTGCATTTCGCAGTGAGCATAGGCAACTGAGCATAATCAATAAACTAATATTAGCCCTTATACTCGCTGAACCGAGTTTTAATGTGCGTGGAAGATGCATCTATGGGTTCTGTGCTTGTTGGCATTCTTATCTCAATCTCTAATGAGCTGAGCTGGTGGACTGGCACTTGTTGTACAGGTACATCGAGGGGCGAGAGTTGCTCTGACAAACATGCAGTGAATATGCAGACTTCTTGTTTTGAATGAATGCTCTGTTGTAACATGTCGACTATGGCTTCACCGAAGCCGAACATAGAAAAGACATAATTATAGTATGGCTCACCACTCACCACTACACGTAATGAGATTTCAAAATCAATGTTCCTATAGGTCGTTACATAAGTACAACTACCGAACTGGCGAAGGAAATCTATGGCATCAAGGTGTTCCTGCATGTTAGAGTTTTCCTTATATATCCTAGGTAGGGCCGCTCTTTTGGGTTAATAACCGTGAAGGGGGTAATGCGATAAATATATACGCAGCGTGTCTACATTGATTCACCCTACACTACAGTGTCTGAGAGCAGAGCTTTGGATGTAGAAATATTTTTTACAAAATGTAAATATTGTAAAATGTAACTATTGTGTGAGGTGGTGAAAGTGTGTTTGTGGTGAAAGAATGTGGTGCATGGGCACAAAAAAACCGCTAAGTCATTGAGTCTTAGCGGTTAACTTTGTAAAGTGGTGGTCGCGAAGGGAGTCGAACCCCTAACCTTCTGATTCGTAGTCAGATGCTCTATCCAGTTGAGCTACGTGACCATTCCGTTATTGTGATGCAAAGTAAAGGCCTTTTTTCTTGCAATGCAAGCCCCAAAGCGAATTTTTATCAATTTTTTGCCGTCGCTTTCCGCAGCGCCCGCTTCAAGGCATGGTCGAAAATGAAGTACAATCCGCCTATCGAAATGATAATCAAGGATATCATAAGCAGCTGACTACCCTTGTTGCTTCCCGGGTCCTGCAATAATTTTATAACGTCGCTGGCCTGTGTGCCCACCCAAAAGAAGAAAAGTGTGCGCGGCAACATACCTACAATGCTCGCCAAGAAGAACCGGGTCTTGTCTACCTGCAGCAGAGAGAGCACAAAATTCATAAGCGCGAAGGGCAGCACAGGCGAGATGCGGGTCAAAAAGATCAGGCCCCAGCTCTGGTCGCGCAGCTCCTGCATCAGGTACATGGTCTTTTCGAAGCGGTTCAGGAACGACATCATCTTGCCGTGGTCTATCAGCTGGGCCAAGGTATAGCCGATGAGCGAGGCAATGCCGTAGGATACCACCACACCTGCAAAGCCGGGCCAGCCCAAGTAAAAGCCGCTCACCAGCGCCACAAAGGTGGTAGGGGTAAGAGCAAGCGACATCGTAAAGGAGATCACCACAAAATAAAGCAGCATTTGGGGCCAGCTCAGGTCCTGCAGCAGGGTTTCGTTCTGGTACAGGTATACGGCCGCAGACGAGCTCACCACCAGTGGCACCACCACCAACAGCAGCATGGAGATAAACGAGGAGGCGTTTTCCCGTATAAAAGTCCGCAGCATGGATAGTTTCAGCATAAACTGTGTGTTAGTTCATTTAAAGCCACTTAAGGGCTGATATAAGTCTGGTGAAGGTATACGCAAAACAGACGGGTATGCAACAGTTTTCGAAAGCTTAGGGGCTACGCAGCTTCCTCGATTGTAAATTTATTAACTTGTAGCATACCATTCATCATTAAAATAGAAACTATGAAATTCGGAACAAAAGCTATACACGCCGGCGTGGAGCCAGACCCGACCACAGGCGCTATCATGACGCCCATCTACCAGACCTCTACCTACGTCCAGAAGTCGCCGGGCGACAACAAGGGATATGAGTACTCGCGCACGCACAACCCGACCCGCACGGCTCTGCAAAACGCCTTGGCGGAGCTGGAGAACGGCAAGCATGGCCTATGCTTCGCTTCCGGCATGGCGGCCATAGACGCTATCATCAAAATGCTGAAGCCGGGCGACGAGGTGATCTCCACAAACGACCTATATGGCGGAAGCTACCGCATCTTCACTAAAATTTTTGCCAACTACGGCATCAAATTCCACTTCACCGACATGAGCAACCTGAGCAAAGTGGAGGCGCTTGTGAACAAAAACACCCGCATGATCTGGGTAGAGACCCCGACAAATCCATTGCTCAACATCATCGACATCAAAGGCTGCGCGGAGATCGCCAAAAAGCACAAGCTCTTGCTGGTGGCCGACAATACCTTCGCAACCCCGTTCCTGCAGAACCCGCTCGAACTGGGCGCTGACATTGTGATGCACTCGCTCACCAAGTACATGGCAGGCCACTCGGATGTGGTGATGGGTGCCGTGGTTGTAAAGGATGACGAACTGCACGAAAAACTGGCTTTTATCCAGAACGCTTGCGGTGGTATACCGGGTCCGCAGGATTGCTTCCTAGTGCTGCGCGGTATCAAGACGCTGCATATCCGAATGGAGCGCCACTGCGAAAACGGTCGTGCCGTGGCACAGTACCTCAAAAACCACGACAAGGTGGAGAAGGTATTCTGGCCAGGCTTAGAAGACCATCCAAGTCACCAAGTGGCCAAAGAGCAGATGCGCTCCTATGGTGGCATGGTTTCTTTTGTGCTGAAAGGTGATAAAATGGAAGATGCCATTAAAGCGCTGGAGCGCTTCAAGTACTTTTCACTTGCCGAGTCGCTGGGTGGCGTAGAGTCGCTGTGCGGACATCCGGCCTCTATGACGCACGCCAGCATACCGAGTGCGGAGCGTCTGAAGGCAGGCCTGAGCGACTCACTGATTCGCTTGAGTGTAGGTATAGAAGACATCGAAGACCTGTTGGCCGACCTCGAGCAGGCGATAGGATAGTTAATTGAACCATCGAAATTAAAGCCGTTCCGGATTAAACCGGAACGGCTTTTTTCGTAAATTATCGGTTCATGCAGGTATAAAATGAAAAATGCACAAGTCATATTCCGAGAGCGGCAGCGGTTTAAGCAATTCTGGCTTTGGGCGCTCATACTGGGTATAGCATTTATCTTTTGGGCCGGTTTTGTGTACCAAGTGGTGCTGGGTGGTGCATTTGGGAACAGACCCGTATCGGACATTCAGCTGAGTGTCATGCTGGCACTAATCGGCTTTGGCCTGCCTTTTTTCTTCTACTGGATGTCGATGACGACAGAGGTACAGCCCGGTGTGCTCTTTGTGCGATTCAAGCCTTTCCACATGAAACCGGTGCGCATACCGCTGCACACGCTGCGTACTTTCGAGAAGGTGACCTATGATCCGATCCGAGAGTATGGCGGCTGGGGCATTCGCTGGAGTACCAGAGGTAAAGCCTACAGTATGTCGGGCAGGGAAGGGGTGTTGCTACACTTTTACAACCAGCAGCCACTCCTAATCGGCTCGCAACGGGCCTCTGAATTGTTTAGAGCCATCGAGCAGGCAAAATCAATGGGCAAAGGTATAGAGGTATAGAAATTAGGTATAGAAAACAGAAAGGCCGTCGCTCCTGAGGGGCAACGGCCTTTTGTTATGCATTAGGTATAAGAATTACTGCTGCGCCTGAATGCCGAGGATCTTGTAGATCTCGGTGAAGTCAGGGGTCAGGATAATCTCTGTACGGCGGTTTTTGGCTTTTGCGGCAGGCGTGCGGCCTGTGTCAACCGGCTGGAAGTAAGCGCGTCCGGCTGGGGTGATTCGGTCAGGCGACAAGCCACGCTGTGCCATCAGGCGGGTAATCTCAGTGGCGCGCAGCACGCTCAGGTCCCAGTTATCGGCGATGTCTTTTGTGCCTGGACGTACTTCTACGTCATCGGTGTGGCCTTCTACCATCACGCCTACGCTCTGGTTTTTCTTCAATACAGTCACCAGTTGGTCCAGTGCCTGTTTGCCAATGGAATTTACTTTGGTGCTTCCTGTCGCGAAAAGCAGTTTGTCTGACATGGACACGTATACTTTGCCATCACGGATGTTTACGCTCAGGTCTCCTTGGTTGAAGCCGGAAAGGGCAGCGTTCACTTCGTTGCGCAGATCGTCCAAGATCTTCTTTTGGTCGTTCATAGCGCGCTCCAGTTCAGCGAGTTTCTGTTCGCGCTCTTTCAGCGTGTTGTTCAGTTCTTTTTCCTTGTCACGGCTGGCGGCTTGTTCGCGCTCCAACGCTTCTTTGCTAGCTTTCAATTCGTCGTATTTCTTAGACGACACGCACGAAGACATAAGGGCGCCGCATAGCAGCAGAGACAAAGAGGCTTTTGTGAAATTAGATTTCATGTGGGTTTGATTGTTTGTTGTGTTGTTTGTTAATTTTTAACGGGCAACTATGGGTCAAAACGAAAAAAGGAGGCCTAATATTATAATCAACCCCTCAAATGTTTAGCAGCACAGCCTCCATACAAGAGCAAATATTATGCTAAAACTATATATTATAAGTGATATAGCGAATAATAATTCTGAAAGAAGATTTTAGAGCGGAATTTGCGATCAGAAACAGAAGAGGCAGACCATTTACAGTCTGCCTCTTCTGTTTTTATACTTAGTAAATTTATCTATTCTTGGTCTGCCTTTACCCAGTCAAGCGCTTTTTCACGGTCCATGGGTTCAAAGTACTTTACCTTTGCCGTAGTAAATGGCGAGGCCATAACAGTAAGCCAGTCCAGCCATTTTCGGTTGCCAACCAATGCCACTTTCCTGAAATCCGTGGCGTGGCGGAAATCAAATTTCAGATCCTCCCAGAGTGCCTGCAACGATACGTCTTCGGCATCTTGCAGTTCAGCGTACACCCGAATTTTCCCATACTGCTTTATCTTCTCCTCCAGAATGGGAAGCATTACATCGTAATCGTGCCGGTCTATACTGCCTGCCAGTCGAAAAGCAACCAGCTCGTCTCTTGACTCTTCAAGTAACTGTAGCATCGGAATTAAGTTTGTCATAGATACGTAACGCAGGGTGCTGCGTTCCGGTATAATATATGGCTACAACGATACTTATCCCTCTTTTTGTACAGTTTTTCTTACTTGACGTCAAGAGTTCGCAGGTGCCGAAGCAAAACATCGCGTGTGGTGCTGGTAGTGCCGTCGGCGAAGCGTATGCTATAGGGCTCGCCCGATGAAGATTCCGAAGCCAGCTTTGTAACAAAGCCCTCAGCGGTCTTTACTCTGGCCGCGTGTTTCTCCCATTTCGAGGAAAGGTGCCCGGCGGCCTTTTCAGGGGAAAATTCGCTGTTGTTCCGAATAAAAGTGGCGCCCTCTAAGGAGCGGACATAATCAAGCAGTTTCTGTACCTTTTGCGCTTCTGACAGCACCTCGGGAACTTCACTGTTTTCATAGGATGCCTGAGCTGCCACAGGTTGTAGAGCACTTTGGGTAAACGTAATGGCAAGCGCCATAAATAATATTCTAAGCATAGTTTTTGTACTTCTTTATTTTAAAAAAATCTGAACGATTAGCGATATTTACCGCAGCGATAATGCACTTAACTTCAAGTCTTAACGTTAGGTTCAGAAGCAAAAGCTATACCTGAATCTGCCGTTTTATCGGCTATACGTATTTTATGAAGAAAATTTTCTCACTCTTTGCGATGGCGCTGTTGCTATGCCAGCAGGCCTTTGCCCAGCAGAACATCGAAACCAGACTGGGTTATAGTTACAACGACAAATTTGAATTTTCGGACGAGTGGCAATACCTCTCCACCGATATTTACCTCTATAATGGCGGTCAGTTCAACCGTGTGCTCAACGAACTGGACTCTGGTGTAAAAAAGAAAAACAAGAAGAGGTATGCCTATGAACTGGAGTACCTCTTCATCACGGCACAGCTCAAAAACCTGAAGCTTTTCGGTAACGACCAGATCGTGTACCCACTCTTCAACTTCCACATCAACAAAGACAAAAACGATTACCACACACAGGTGAGCGACCATTTGGAGGTAGTGCGCATCATCGACAAAATGCCGCTGACCTCGGCGCAGAACAGTATCGATGCGGCCATCAATGCGAAGGCGGTTTCCAATCAGGATGGCGATCAGGTATTTAATTTGGTAGCAAACCAACTGGTGAGCCTTTCGAACCTGACCACCCCTTCGGTGGCGGTGATGTCGCTGGTGGGAGAGTTTGGCAATTTGCTGAACGCCCGTGCTAAGAAGAAGGAATACAAGTTCAGTTCGACGATCCGCCTCTACGAAGGGCAGGACTTCGACACGCGCCTGCACTCAGTGAAGGTATACGTTTTCGTGCCGGGCAGCGTAAAAACCGTAACCCTAAAACCCGCCAAACTCGGCGACTACCTCAGCAAGAACACCAGCAAGCTGGATCGCAAGCAACTGGAAGAGGTCATCGGATACAAAGACTACCCTTACATTGTGGTGGCCAATTACAAGTCGCTCTATAAGGTGGATGTGCTGACGGGCGATGAAGTGACCATGGATTTGATCGAGAAGCGGAAGCAGAAGATCCAGACCGCTTATGACACTAAGCTGATGAACGACGAGACTTATCGTCAGGAGAAGCTATACGTAGAGTTCCTGCGCATATTCGCCGAGATGAAGCAGAACCTGAACGCCTACCGACTCAATTACCGCAACAACTCCCCGGAGATCAATGCCAAAAACCTGTTCGGTATCATGCAAGAGTATAAGCGCATGAAAACCGCTTTTGAGGCACGTGAAAAGGAGTTTGATAAGAACACCACTTATAAGAACATCTTCCGCTCAGAGTACGAGTCCATTTTGTCCAACGCTGACCTATACCTTGACGCCGACCATAACCTAAAGAATGCCAAGGTGCTGGTAAATACGCTGCAGGAACTCGAGAATAACCCAAAAGCGTGGGATACGCCAACTAAGCGCGAAGCCGCACTGGCTAAGCTTTCATCAGTAGAATTACCTCGGGCCGATTATCTGTCAGCTTCGGTGGAAGGAGAGGCCATCGTGCGTCTGACCAAAAAGCTAGAAGACCTGCAGTACCGCGAGGTGTTCGAGAGGGAAGTGAAGAGACTAGCCGATACGCAGGCCTCTGACGAAACCATACCAATGCGCAATGCCCTGCAAGACAAAGCCAACACGAGCAACTGCCTGAGCTGTCGCGACAAGGTGCGCGATGCCGTGGGAGAGTATAACAAACGCTACGAATCATTCAGATTGAAGGAAGAGAAAAAGGAAATGGGCAATTTGCAAAGCGCCGCCGAGCAGCAGGTGCTCCGTCAGTTGCGCTGGCAATCGTGCTTCGACAACAACTTGCAGGCGTTAGCCGTGGCCAGCACCGAAAACGGGATGGACAAGTATTACAGTAAGCTGAATGAGAAGAGTAATGACTTTGCCGCTACCATCAAAGAACTGGACGCACTGGTAAAAAACGAACCTGCCAACGCCCGGCTGCAGCAGGTGCAGGAATACAACAAACAGCTTAAAAGGCTGATGCAAGACGCAGAACAGCACTATACCATGCTCTGTCAGCTGGATAAGAAGCTTTGCGAGTGCCAATAGTGAGGCAATAACATTCCCATGATTTTCCCCGTTGGGAGTGTATGGTTGATTTTCTGTATACGCTCTTAGGTATAGGCTCCGATTCACTCACGTGGTGGCAGATGTCCATCCGGGCGGTTGTGGTCTTCATAGCAGCTTTACTGATCATGCGCATTGGCAACAAGCGTATTTTTGGCAAGCATACCGCTTTCGATATCGTGCTGGGTATTATCTACGGCTCTATCCTGAGTCGCGCCATTACAGGTAATTCTCCTTTCTGGCCCACGCTTGCCGCCGCACTTACGCTGGTTTTGCTGCACCGTTTTTTTGCGTTTCTCGCCTATAATACCTCTGGCTTCTTTGGGCCTTTGATCAAAGGGAGTCCCGTGTGTTTAATAAAAGACGGCGAAATTCAAGAAGATGAGTTACAGAAACACAACTTGACCGAGAAAGACTTGCAGGAAGCCTTGCGCGTCGGAGGTGTTACAGAAGTAAAAGACGTAGCCTACGGCTGTCTGGAACGGAGTGGAGATATCAGCATTGTCAAAAAAGACTCCTAAACGCGAAAGCCTTTCCGACACCGGAAAGGCTTTCGTGTTTAAATATGATAAGCTGGTGCTTAGGCCATCTGAGCGTCCAGCTTCTGAGCCAGTGCGCCTTTTGGAACAGCACCTACTTGCTTGTCCACTACCTGACCGTTCTTGAAGATAAGAAGCGTCGGGATGCTACGGATGCCAAACTTGGCAGAAGTCTGTGGGTTGGCGTCTACGTCTACTTTACCGATCACGGCTTTGCCTTCGTACTCGCCGGCCAGTTCTTCAACGATTGGACCTACCATGCGGCACGGACCGCACCACTCTGCCCAAAAGTCTACCAGCACGGGTTTATCTGAATTGATGATCTCATCAAAATTAGCGTCAGTGATTTCTAATGCTTTGTTAGCCATAACTTTAACGTTTTGTTGGTTAAATTCTGTGTTTTAAATATAGTAACATTTATTAGCTTGTCAAATTTGAGCCCAAACTTGGTTTGTCTGACAAGCTGTCCTGTTTTCGGGTAACTCCCGTTGCAAATTTAGAACTTATACATACGTCTTTTGCAAGCCGAGGGTATATTTATTTGTATAAACAAATGTTATAGGATTTAGTTTCAGTGGCAATGGTGTGGGTAAGGTATACAGGCTAGGGTAGTGTTTGTGACAAGCGGGCAATCTGTGTCTGTTGAATTTTATCTCGAGTTTACCCCTGCAGTTTTAAAACAAATTAACTTTATAAATTTTTTTATATTGGTATTTTATTAATAAAAATAGTAATTTATATATGATAATGAACGGCTGTTATTGCTGTTTGGATATTGATTGTATCTAAGGAAACTCAGTTAAGTGATTAGTCTGTAGAATTTAATTAAAATACTTAACCCTATACCTTATGAAGCTATTCAGAACTTACCTTGTTTATGCGTTTTTGCAATTAGTAGGCAATTATGCGTATAGTGGCGATATCCCGAAGCAATTAGACAAGAAGACCGTCAACCGTATTGCTACCTTCACAAAGGTCTGGGGACTAATGAAGTATTACCATCCAGGAGTTGCCACTGGGACTATGGATTGGGACTCTTTATTTGTAGTTACTGTACCTGAAGTGGCGAAAGCGAAAAATCAGCAGGAGTTTCACAAATTACTCGATAATCTCTATGGCCAAGTACATGCTCCAAAGCTCGCTACTGCCTATAACCTACCGCAGTCCGATACGGTGGTTTCAATTTTCTCAGTGCAAGAGATTTCAAATTACAATGCCAGTATCCCCCTAAAGCGGCAACTGAAGGAATTGTACGAACGGCACCTGCCAATTGAGAATAGGTATACCAGCAACAAGTATAAAGAATATACTTTGGATCATGTGCGATTTCTTGAAAACCCTATGCCTGATAAGGCTTATCCTGATTGGGAAACTAGGTTGTTGGCTTTAGCGAGGTATTGGAATGCGATTAACTTTTTCTATCCGCATAAACTGACAATCGGCAAGGACTGGGAAACAACGTTGGCAAAGTACATACCTGTGTTCAGTAATGTGGAAAATGAATTGGCCTATCACTTGGCTATGCAACGCTTGAACAAGGAACTTCGGGACAGCCACACTTATGTGAGCAGCCCAGTATTGGATAGAATATGGGGGCCAAACCCCTACTTTAAGGTCAGTTACGTTCAGAACCAGTTCGTTATTACTGAAATGTTGTCAGACTCTATCGCGAAATCGCAGGATGTGCAGGTAGGAGATGTAATCACAGCCATTGACGGAAAACCTGTAAAGGAACGGGTGAGGGAGTTGGAGCCGCTTATGGTAGGTTCCAACGAAGCCGCAACTTACCGGGACATAGCCAATTACCTGCTGAATGTAAACACTGACAACCAAGTGACTATAGAGATACGACGTGGTAAAAACAGTCTTGTCAGGCAAATCAGTCGCTATCCTTATCAGGAGTTGGTAATACTCAGTGATAAGCCAACTCAGACGCTGTGGAACGAACTTAAGAAGGATATCCTATACGTTGATTTTACTAGCATCAAGAAAACTGATACACTACAGGCGCTTTTCAAAGCTATGCAAAGTGCCAAAGCAGTTGTGTTTGACTTGAGAGGCTACCCGAACTTTCAGGTATACCAGCAGACGTTACCAGCCCTCTATGGTCATAACTTTCATGTGTCAACCTCTTCCGAAGCTCTTGTGCAATTCCCAGGCTTCTTCGCTGTGAGCAAGAGTGTGTTTGAGCATACAGACACTTCAACTCTTATACCTTACCAAGGCAAGATGATTGTATTGGTGGACGAGCGGACGCAGAGCCTACCAGAGAGCTTTGCCATGGGATTGGCGCAACGGCCTAACACACTGATTATGGGCTCACAAACGGCAGGAACTACTGGTAATATAACTTGGCTTCCATTGCCTGGTGGCGCAAATGCTGCCTTCACAGCTGTGGGAGAACGTGGTGCGGGAGGTACATTTGTGCAAAGAAAAGGCGTGAGGATAGGCAAAGTTGTCCGGCCTACCGTGGCAAGTGTAGTGGCTGGTAAAGATGCAGTTATATATGAGGCCCTAGCGGAAGCCGAGAAAGCAGCCGCGTTTTCCGTAAACTCTGACAATTAACTTATCCTTATATACCTAAACAGTAAAGCCTGATGTTTACACTGACATCAGGCTTTGCTGCTTAGGAAGTAGAGGGTTTTTCTTTTTTACAACAACTTACACTCACCCAGCCCTAAATCCTTGATTTGACCTAAAAACACTTTCGGGTCAACACGGTACTTGCGTGAGTAAGTCGGCAGTACAAGCTTTTCGTCTGGCACGTGCAGGGTGATCTCCAGTCGCTTCTGGCCCGGGCTAGTCGCGATGGCTTCTTCCAAAGCTTCGGCTAAATTCGGGGTGAGGAGCTGCAGGTTTACGTTTACTTGCACGCCTTGCGCCATTTTGTCCATCACGTCGCCCAAGAGCTGGATATTGGTTGGCTTAAGCTCCCACTGGTCTTCGGTTCGATAGCGCAACTGCACCTTGCCTCTGATGAACAGGTATAGCCCTTGCCGCAAGTAAGGCTGGAACTTCATGTAGTCTTCCCCGAACAAGGCCATTTGCAGCGTAGTGTCATAGTCTTCGATGGAGAACAGCGCAAAGGGGTTGCCGTTCTTCGCCGTCCTGATCACTACTTCCGATACCATACCGGCTACGTTGATGTCCTTGTTCTTATGGTTGGCAATGTCAGCCAGCGAAGAGGTGCAGTACGAGTCTATCTCCATTTTGAACTGGTCGAGTGGGTGGCCCGAAATGTAGAAACCTACCACCTCTTTTTCGCGGCGTAGCATTTCGGCCTGTGTCCATACTTGTACCTCAGGTATTTTCGGCAGTGGAGAAGCCACAGCGGCACTGCCCCCGAACAGCGACTGTTGCGCTGCTTGTTGCTCGGCTTGGTAGTTGTTGCCATAGCGGACCGCCTTCTCCAGCAAGCTGATGTTCTCGCCCTCCGGCACTTCTATCAGCTGAGCACGGTGGTAGAGTCCCCACGAGTCGAAAGCTCCGGCCAAGGCCATACTTTCAAACGTCTTTTTGTTCACAGCACGCAAGTTAATGCGCTTCGAGAAGTCGAAGATGTCCTGATACGTGCCGTTCTTTTCTCTTTCTGAAATGATGGCGTCTACGGCTGCTTCGCCGGTGCCTTTGATGGCGGCCAGACCGAAACGGATCTGCCCCTGTTCGTTCACGTTGAACTTGAGCAGGGACTCGTTCACGTCTGGACCAAGCACGGCTACTCCTTGTTTGCGGGCTTCCTCAATAAAGAACGTCACCTTCTTGATGTCGTTCATGTTGTTTGTCAGCACCGCCGCCATGTACTCGGCAGGGTAGTGCGCTTTGAGGTAACCAGTTTGGTACGCCACCACGGAGTAAGCGGCAGAGTGCGAGCGGTTGAAGCCGTACTGGGCAAACTTCTCCATCACGTCGAACACCTCGGAAGCCTTTTTCGCCGGAATTTTATGCATTTCGGCGGCTCCCTTGATGAACTTCTCACGCTCCTCGGCCATCTTCTTCATGTCCTTCTTACCCATAGCGCGGCGCAGCAAGTCGGCGCCACCCAGTGAGTAACCGGCCAGAATCTGGGCCGTCTGCATGATTTGCTCTTGGTATACCATGATCCCGTAAGAGTAATTCAGGATCGGCTCGAGCAATTCGTGCGGGTATTCCACTTCCTCTTTGCCGTGCTTGCGGTTAATGAAGTTCGGGATGAACTGCATTGGGCCCGGACGGTAAAGGGCGTTCATGGCGATCAAGTCTTCAATGTTGGTCGGCTGCAGGTCCTTGAGGTACATGCGCATACCTTCGGACTCGAATTGGAACGTACCGATGGTGTCGCCACGCTGGTAGAGTTCGTAGGTCTTCTCGTCGTCTATCGGAATGTTGTCAATGTCGATCTCCACGCCATGATTCTTCTTGATCAGCTCCATGGCGTCTTTGATGATGGTCAGGGTTTTCAGGCCCAAGAAGTCCATCTTCAGCATACCCGCACTCTCGATTACCTTACCGTCGAACTGCGTTACCAACAGGTCGGAGTCCTTGGAGGTTGAAACAGGTATGTAATTGGTAATGTCGTCCGGGGCGATGATGACGCCCGCGGCATGTATACCTGTGTTCCGGATCGAGCCTTCCAGCTTCTCAGCCAGTTTGAGTACGGCGGCACGTGCATCATCACCTTCGCGTATAGCGGCCAGCTCGAGGTTCTCCATAAAGGCCTTGGCAAGCGTTGTGCCCGGAGTTTCGGGTACCATCTTGGCGAGTTCGTTGGCCTCGGCCAGCGGCAGAGAGGTAGAGCGGGCCACGTCTTTTATCGACGACTTGGCAGCCATTGTACCGAAGGTGATGATCTGAGCCACCTGCGTTTTGCCGTACTTGTCCACCACGTAGTCGATCACGCGCTGGCGGTTCACGTCGTCAAAGTCAATATCAATATCGGGCATGGACACACGCTCCGGATTCAGGAATCGCTCGAATAGGAGGTTATACTTGATCGGGTCGATGTTGGTGATACCAATGCAGTAGGCCACCGCCGAACCGGCGGCCGAGCCTCGACCCGGACCCACGAACACACCCATGTCGCGGCCACGGTTAATGAAGTCCTGTACGATGAGGAAGTAACCGGCAAAACCCATGGTCTTGACAACGTGCAGCTCAAAGTCGAGTCGCTCGGTTATTTCGGGAGTGATCTCGGAATAGCGCTTGGCAGCTCCCTCGTAAGTGAGGTGGCGCAGGAAATCGTCGGCGTCGGCGTGCTGCGGCGGAATCGGGAAGTTCGGCAACAGGATGTCACGCTTCAGGACAGGCGGTGTGATCTTATCAACGATCTCGTTGGTGTTGTCCACCGCTTCGGGCACGTCCTTGAACAGTTGGTTCATTTCGGCCTGCGTCTTGAAGTAGAACTGATCGTTCGGGAAACCAAAACGGGTTTTTGGGCCGGCATCGTCAATGCGCTGCAACATCTGGCGCACACTCATTTGGTTGCTATACTTGCTGCGCACGTTCTCCACGGTGTCGTAAATCACCTTCTGGTCGTCGCTCAGGAAGCGGTAATATTTGGTGGTAAAGTCACCAACGGGTGTGCTCTGGTCTTCACCGGTATTTACGCAAAGCAGAATGTCGTGTGCGTTCCAGTCCTCCTGATCCACATAATGCGTATCGTTGGTGCAGATTACTTTGCAGTTATACTTCTTCGCCCACTTCAGCAGCACTTGGTTAATGTCCTCCTGACTTTTACCTGTACCGTCGATATTCATCAGGCCGTGGCGCTGTATTTCGATGTAATAGTCTTCACCGAACACGTCCAGCCACCACTTGAATATCTCTTCGGCCTCTTCTTCGCTTTTCCACAAAATAGCCTGCGGTACTTCAGCACCAATGCAGCAGCTGGTCGCGATCAGGCCTTTGCTATACTTGAGTAGCAACTCCTTGTCAATGCGCGGCCACTTGCTGTATACCCCCTCAATGTAAGAAAGCGAGCAAAGCTTGGCCAGATTCTGGTAGCCCTCCTGATCCTTAGCGAGTAGCAACTGGTGGTGGCGCACGTCCTTCTGTTCCTTGGTAAAGGTCTTCAGGTGTCGGTCTTTTACCAGATAAAACTCGCAGCCCACGATCGGCTTCACGTTATACTTGTTGGCCTCGTTCACGAAGTTGAAGGCGGCGAACATGTTGCCGTGGTCGGTCATGGCAACGGCGGGCATGCCATCGGCCTGCGCCTTTTTCATGAGCGCGCTGATGCTGGCCTGACCGTCGAGCAGAGAGTACTGGGTATGGGTGTGTAAATGCGAAAAAACAGGCAACTCTTTGGGAATTAAGAATTAGAAACTAAGAATTAGGAATGAATCTATGCAAGGTATAGCCTATGCGGTGATTCATTTTCGGGATGTTAAAATTACGGAAAAATGGTCGGCTGCCCAAACCAAAAACAGCTCTGCAGCAAAACAAAAGCGCGACGAAAATAGTCCCGCCGCGCCTTGTTATTTTGACTTTGTCTGGATCTCAAAATGTTAAGGTGGTGCTTCTCCAATTTAATCTTTAGAAGAAACGCCTCCCAAGAGTGTAAGGTCGTTTTACACCCATTTTCGTCATCCTGAAAGGATTTTGGTAAAGAGTGCCCCTACACCCGCAAGTAGTATAAGCTTAACCTTCCTTCAAACAAGTTTCTTTACAGAATGACAATATGTTTTGAATAGGTTTTTTTAGAATGAAACACCCCTATGGTCCCCTCAAGGGGACATTCTAGCATTCCTAAATTGAAATTATTTAACACTTAGAACATCTGCTGTGGTTCGTTTTCAACCCTTTGCTTCTCGTTCACCACATAGAGCTTCTGGGTAGGGTAGGCGAACTCAATGCCGCGGGTTTCAAACTCTCTGAACAGCTGCATGTTGATGGCCTGTTGCGTGTCCATGTATTTATTGAATTCAGAAGAGAGCACATGGTACACGATGACAAAATCGAGGGAAGAATCACCGTAAGAAGCGAAGTGCGCCCGGTCAAATTCTGCCAGTTCCTGTGAAGTGATGATTTCTTTGATGATCTCAGGTATAGCCTCCACCTTATCAGCGGGTGTTTCATAGGTTACGCCAATGCCAAACTGAATACGGCGGCGCTCCATGCGCTTGTAGTTGTGGATACGGGAGCTGGTCAGGTCGGAGTTTGAGACGATAAGCTGCTCTCCGGTCAGGCTTTTAATGTGCGTGGTTTTCACGCCAATGTGCTCAATAGTGCCGCTCTTGTCGCCGAGCGCAATAAAATCGCCCACCTCAAAGGGCCTGTCCAGAAAGATAACGAAGTAGTTGAAAAGGTCACCCAAGATATTCTGCGCTGCCAGTGCTACAGCGATACCACCTATACCCAGACCCGCAATGATGGCGGTCAGGTCATAGCCCATGTTGTCGAACAGGAAGCCTAGGCCGATAAACCACACCACCATATTGATGATCAGGCTAATGGCTCCGATCTCGTTGGCATTGCTGCGGTCATGGTGCTTTCTGTTGAAGTAGGACCGCACCAGCATTACCAGCGTGGTGGTGATAAACCGGATCACCATAAATGTAATGGCCACCGTGACCGCGATTGTGACGATACCGGCGGCTCTCGGAGTCAGGGTGAGGGACGTGATGCCTATGTATACGACTATAAAATGCACGATGGGAATGCCGAATCGGGCAAAACTCTGCACGGCATAGTCGTCGATGTGATTGTTAGTGTTCTCAGTCCACTTGCGGATGCGGATGAGGACGGAGCGCCTGAAGATAGTGATGAGCAGCGAGCCCAGCAGGATAATGGCAAAGGCGATCAGGTAATCTTGAACGGTGTTGTGGAAATAGACTCTCTCTAAAAGGTCACTCATGTACTCGGGTAATGGTTGATGAAGCTTAAAGTTACAAATTATAGTTTAAACCTGCCGGCCGATTGAGGTTGCAATAGCCCGGGATAGGTATTGAGAATGAACAGGCTACGAGGTATAAGGTTATTAATTGGATGTTTGGACAGCTATTAAAAAGAATAAGTTAAACTTTGGGCACGGGGCTAGCCGTAAGCACTTAGGAATGCACGAACAGGTAAACGCGTAAAACAGGTATGGCGGAAGCGGAAGATTCAGGGAGGCTAGGGGGCATGTTCCGGGCGCTGCGCTCGCGCAACTACCGGCTGTTCTTTACCGGGCAGGGTATCTCGCTGATCGGTACTTGGATGCAGCAGATCGCCATCAGCTGGCTGGTCTATCGTCTGACCGACTCTGTGTTTTTGCTCGGTGCCGTTACCTTCGCCAACCAGATTCCTTCCTTTTTGCTCGGACCATTCGCCGGCGTGCTGGCCGACAAGTTCAACCGGCACCATGTGTTGCTGGTTACGCAGTTTCTGTCTATGCTGCAGGCTGGTACTTTGGCCACGCTAGTGCTCACTGATACAGTACAGGTGTGGCATGTGCTGGTTTTGATGGCGATGCTCGGCACAATCAATGCCTTTGATATCGCCACCCGGCAGGCCTTTGTGATACAATTGGTGGAGAAGCGGGAAGACATCAGCAATGCTATTGCGCTGAATTCCTCCATGTTCAACATGGCCCGCTTGGTCGGTCCCTCCATTGCAGGTTTGTTAATCGCCTGGGTGGGAGAGGGTATTTGTATCTTGATCAATGCGGTGAGTTACATCGCTGTGCTGGCCTCTTTGCTCATGCTACGGCTGGAGCCGTTCGTACGGCAGACAGTCCAGACCAAGGTATGGGAGTCGCTGCGGGATGGCTTCTCGTACGCCTTCGGTTTCCCCCCTATCCGGACGCTTATACTTATTGTAGGTTTGATCAGCCTTTTTGGAATGCCTTTCAGCGTGATGCTGCCCGTGTTTGCCCGCGACATTCTGCAGGGCGGTGCCAATACACTGGGCTATCTGATGGGTGCCTCGGGTCTAGGGGCCTTAAGTGGGGCTCTCTTTCTGGCGCAACGTAAATCAGTGCTAGGGCTGGGGAAGGTGATCGTGTTTACGATGACGCTCTTCGGTACAGCGCTGATGGCTTTCTCTTTCTCTACGATCCTCTGGCTCTCGCTGGTGTTGATGTTGTTTTCCGGCTTCGGTATGATCGTCACCATGGCTTCCTGCAACACGCTGTTGCAAACGCTGGTGGATGACGACAAGCGGGGTCGTGTGATGAGCCTTTATGCAACTGCCTTTATGGGAATGGCCCCACTGGGAAGTATGTTGGCAGGTTCTGTGGCAGAGCAGATCGGGGTGGGTTATACCTTGCTGGGCTGCGGTTTCCTGTGCGCCATCAGCGTCATCCCATTCGCGTGGAATCTAAAACGCCTGCGCTTGATGGTACAGCCTATCTACGAGCGACTAGGTATAGTACCTGAAATTGCCACCGGTCTACGCACGGCTTCTAAGCTGACGGCTCCTCCGGGGAAGCGCTAGGATAGCTATACCTGAAAACGGAAAGAGCCAGCTGATCCAGCTGGCTCTTTCCGTTTCATTTCGGTTAAAATCTATTTCTTCTTGATCACCAGCTTATCTCCGGGCTTCACGTTGAAATCGGATTTACCGTTCCACTGCATGATATCCTTGATGGTGACGCCATACTTGCGGGAGATCTGGTAAAGACTCTCACCAGATACCACCGTATGCTGGGTACTAGTGCCTTTAAAAGTCTCCGCCGGAGTTTCTTCCAAATCTTCGTTAGACCCGGTAGCGTTAGCGGGAGCAGTCACGCGCAGTTCCTGTCCGATGGAAAGCGCTGAGCTGGAAAGGTTGTTCCATGCTTTCAGCTCGTTCACGGTCACATTATACTTGCGGGACAGCACATAGAGCGACTCGCCGGATGCCACGGTGTGGATTTCGGTTTTTTCTTCAGCGGTTGGTCCTTCGGCCTTCGCTTCAATTTCTCTATCAGAACCAGCAGGCACTGTAAGAGGTTCTGCGATCACAAGTTCTTGCCCGATCTTTATCGGTGCGTCACCCAGATTGTTCCAAGTCGTGATATCGTTCACGGTTACGGCGTATAGCCTTGAGATACCCCAAAGCGACTCACCCTGCTTCACGACATGGAGGGTAGGTTTATTAGTTGTAGTTGGTTTCGGGTCAACCGCTTGACTCACAGGTGCAGCTTTTGTAGGAGCCGTTTTAGCTGGCTCTGCTTTGGTAGGTGTAGTTTTGGGAGTTCCTCCTTCCTTTACCGCAGTGGTCACCTCGGTCGTCTCAACTGTAGACTCTACTATAAGCTCTTCGGCCTCAACTTCCATCTCCCCACCAGAGAACCCAACAAACACTTCTTCGCCCAAGCCAGCAGCCCATTCTGCTGACTCTTCTTCTTCCACGATAACCTCCTCTGCAGTTTTTGCTTCTTCAGCTTTAGCTTTAGTCTCCTGTGGCTTCTTGCCAGGGTATAGCACCGCGCTGCTCTTTGGCACTTCGGTTTTTGCTATCGGCTTCGTCTCCGCCTTTGGTTTCACTGTTGGCTCTGGAGTCGCTTCCTGTTTTGTTTCAGCCGCAGCAGGTTCCTTCATGACAGGTATAGCAATTGCGGTCTCTGTCTTAACAGGCACTTCCTCAACAACTACCTCTTCAATCGCTACTTCTTCTATTGCCGCCTCTTTTTTATCCACAGGATCAGGAGTCGGTTCCGAAGCAGGTACTGTCTGCTCAGGCTGATGCTTAAAGCGCTTCAGGCTGTTTTTGAAGCGGGTAAAGAAGTTCTCCTGCGGCTGGTTTTGCTCAGCCGGAGCAGCTTTCTCCTGAGAAGCTACCGCTGCTTTAGATGCTGGTTGAGCTTGCTTTACATCCCGCACCTCCACGGCCACTTTGGCCGGACGGCGCTTCTGCAGCCAAAGCACTCGGCCCGGAACCGGCACCTCGGCGCGCTTCATGCGATTCTTGAACTGCAGGTAATCCATGCGGATGCCGTAGAGTTGCGCAATTTCCTGCATACTTTCCCCGTGTTGCACCACGTGGAACTCCGTGTCTGCGTTCAAGCGCTTCGGCTGAATGTAATAAGCTGTACCTTCCTCAATCTTGTCGAAGTCGCGCAAGTCGTTATAGCGAAGGAACTGACGGGTGCTGATCCCCGCTTTAATAGCCAGTTTGTCTTTGGTGTCGCTTTTCCCAGCGATGATGGCATTCAGGTTGTTGCGTTTTATGATGCTACCTGCTGCTGGGGCTGGGCTTGCCTGTCTGGAAGGGGTAGCCAATGTCGGCTCGGCAGATGCCACTACACCCGGCTCCACATTGTGGCGCACTGGTAGCATGACATAGTAATCTTTATCGGAAGGTATAGAGCTGCCCAATAGCCATTTGTTGTATTTCTCCAGTTCAGAAGGATCGGTCTGGTGAGCCAAGGCAATATCGGCCAAGCTCTGGCCCGGTGTGGCGCGAAGCTCACGCAGCGAAACTGCCGGCTGTGTGCTTTTACCGACAAAGCTGTCGTAAGCGACCTTATGTGCCAAAAAGGTAAGCAGGTAAGGATCGGTCTTCTCCGTAATATCCATCTTTTTGCTGCCCTTGTCCGATTCCTTGGTATAAGCCTTGGCGCCCGTATAGCCATGGTAATAGGAGAGCAGCGCGTTAAGCCAGTTGTTGTAGTAGTTATTGCTGCGCTTAAAATAGCGAGCGGCGCCCCGGCTGGCTTCAATGATGTGTTTTCTTTCATCCACCAAATGATCCATGCGCAGGTTGAAGTCTATAGCAGCCTCTTTCTTGAACTGCCAGTAACCAACGGCATTGGAAGTGGAAACAGCGTCTCCACGGAGTCCGCTCTCCTGCAGTGCCAGATACTTGAAATCATCCGGCACCCCTTCTTCCTGAAACGTGCGCTCTATCAGTGGGAAATAAGCATCAGCCAATTCCACTTTATTCTGAAAATACTTCGGACTGCGGTGCAGAGCGTCTACTTTCTTCTGAATCTCGTCTTGGGCTCTAGGCGAAATGCGCAGGTGAATATCGCCGAAATAGATGTTTTGGGGCACTGTAACACCCTGTGCCACACTTAATAATGGCAACAGTAACAGAAACAAAAAGGGTAGTGGTGTCTTCATAAAGCGTAATCGGGTAAATAAGGGACTGAGGCCGAGTGCTAGGCTACAGTAAATGTTGAAACAAGTGTTGATAACTATTTAAGGTATAGTGTGTTCTATATATAGATATACACTCGCAAAATTAACGCAATTTGACGCTCATTCTAAAGTTTAGAACGAAGTAATTTTAGAGAAATTTTTAGATGTGGATAATTAGAGGGGAGGACAAAAGAAAAGGACGGTATCGCTACCGTCCTGTCAGTTATTTCTTGCGGGCGACCATCAGGCCATCCCGAACGGGCAGCAGAATGTTTTCCACACGCGGGTCATCCTGCACCTGCTTGTTGAAGTCCAGCAGGGCAGCGGTGTCTTCGTCTAGCTTCTTGCGGTACTTCTCCAGCACCTTGCCGCTCCACAGTACGTTGTCGGCTATAATGTAGCCACCGGGACGTACGCGGTCAATCACCATATTATAGTAAGTAGCATAGTTGTACTTGTCGGCATCGATAAACACCAAGTCGAAAGTCGCGTCGATGGTCGGAATGATCTCGAGGGCATTGCCGATATAGTACTTCACGCTCTCGCTCAAGCCAGCCTCCGCTATGTAGCCGCGGACCATATCCTCCAGTTCTTCATTTATATCGATGGTGTGCAGCGTGCCGTCCTCCTGCATGCCCTCGGCCAGACAAAGGGCGGAATAGCCGGTATAGGTGCCGATTTCCAGAATCTGCTTCGGCCGGATCATATGTGAGAACATAGAAAGCAATCGTCCCTGCAAATGCCCGGACAGCATGCGCGGTTTCATCACACTCAGGTGCGTCTGCCGGTTTATCTTGTGCAACAGCTCCGATTCCGGCGAGGTATGGTCCTCGGCATAGCGCTGCAGGTCTTCATCAATAAATTCCATAGGTCAGATTTGAAGGTTTGGAAACGTCAAGATTTGAAAATGGATCACACAATTCCTAATTCTTAATTATTAATTGTAGCATCGCTACGCCGGTACGTAATTGAGGAAGCTTAGCTTCTCTTCCTGAAGTACGTCATTGGCAATGTCGATCAGGTCTTTGGCTGTTGTGTTTTTGATCTGGTCGAAAATCTCGTTCAGAGTGTCGATGTGGCCTTGGTCGAGGATGCTCTTGCCCATCATCATCATCAGGCCCATGTTACTTTCCTCGGCCATCGCCAACTGGCCCATCAGCTGTTCTTTGGCTGTGTGCAGTTGCAGGGAGCCCAACTGTTTCTCGCGCAGCTTCTTCAGTTCTTTCAGCACAAGCGCCGTCGTGCGCTTCAGCTGTTTTTTCTCCGTTCCGAAATAGATCGAAAGCAGACCCGTGTCAATATAAGTAGCGTAGTTGGCGTCGATGGTGTAGACCAGCCCATGCTTTTCGCGGACAGCCAAGTTTAGGCGTGAGTTCATACCCGGACCACCCAACAGATTCACCAGCATAAAGAAAGGTATACGACGGTCGTCGTTTAGCGCATAGGCAGGGCAGCCAATTACGCAATGTGCCTGCGAGATCGGTTTCTCATAAGTTGCTGTTTTAGGAATGTACTTTCCGAAAGGTGCACGCTGACGCGGCTTGCTGATAGTCGGTATATCGGAGAGGTACTTCTCGGCCAGTTTTACAACCTTCTCGAAAGGCAGGTTGCTCACAGAGCAGAAGACCAACGCCTCGGTACTTAGGTTGTCTTTAATGAAACGCTGAAAGTCGCCTTTCTTAAAACTCGCCACACTCTCTTTGGTGCCCAGTATGTTGTTGCCCAGCGGATGATGGTCGAACACCACGTTGTCAAACTCATCCACGATCGCCTCTTCTGGGGTGTCGAGGTACATGGCCATCTCTTCCAGTATCACGCCACGCTCTTTCTCAATCTCCTTTTCAGGGAAGACGGAATGGAAGGTGATGTCGGTCAGCAACTCAAAAGATTTCTCGAAGTGCTTGTCGAGCACGGAGCTGTAAAAGCAGAGCTTCTCTTTGGTGGTGTAGGCGTTGAGTTCGCCACCCACCGACTCCAGTCGGTTCAGGATATGGAAAGATTTGCGTTTGGCAGTTCCTTTGAAAGCCATGTGCTCCCAGAAGTGGGCCAGCCCCAGCTGATCGGCTTGCTCATCGCGGCTGCCTATGTCAAGTATAAAGCCGCTGTGCGCAATTTTGGTGTGTAGTACTTGTTTGTGAACGATACGGATACCGTTCGGCAATGTATGAATATGATAATCAAGCATTCAGTTCGCAATTAGCCTGCAAAGATACGCAAAAACTAGCACAATTGGCCTAGAGGGCCACGTAGATGTTAGCGATCCAAGCTGCGTCCTCCCACGTTGATCACGAAACCGAGCGAGAACACGGAGTAGCCTGCTGTCAGCGCTTTACGGTTGCGAAGCCCGAAGTTACTGCCGCTGGTATACTGCAACTGCACGGTCGGGCTCAAGGCCAGCCGGGTGTAGAAAATAGGCTCCAGAAAGATGTTGTCCTCTTTTTCCTGGGCCTCCCCGTCGAGCAGGTGCTTGCTCATGTTCACGTAGCTCATGCGCAGGGCCGTGCCGTAGTTGAGCGGAAACTCGTTACCCAGCAGGCGCAGCGATTTTTTCTTTTTGGAGGTGAAGTTAACCTGTGTGAAATACTTGCTGAAACTGGCCTCGCGGCGGGTATAGGTCATCACGCCCTCTAGCTCCTCTTTCTCTGTACGGTCGCTGCTGCCTCCGCCAAAGCCGGCGTATACCTCGAGCACCCGGTTCTGGTTCGGTCCGAAAGTAGTGTAGTAGCCTCCACCCGCTTCAATCAAGTTATGCCTGAAGTCACGCTTGCGGCCTTCCTGATTGAGCATGGAGCCGTTTAGCATAGCACTGAACTTGTCTGTGACGGCATAAGCCGTGTTGAACGTAATGTTGCCTTTCGGAGTAATGTGACCGGCGGCACTCAGTTCGCCTTTCTCCGTGAACATGGGTACATGCGGCACGTTGGGCATATAGGTAGACACACACCCTGTGGTCAGAAGCAAAAGTATAAGCGCAGAAAATTTTGAGAAGTGTAATAGTGCTTTCATGTGGGTAACCCGGGCTAAAAGAACTGCTAAACTAATTCTCCTGAAGCTAAGAAGGAAAATTTTTTTGTTCTTTTCCGTGAATGTGCAACCGCAGGTTAGATCGCTGCAATATGGCCGGCACAGCGGCTATACCTTACTTTCAAGTCTTGCCGCATTCCCGTAGCTTTGCCGCAGGTTTACTTATGAAAAAGATACTGATCATACAGACTGCCTTTTTGGGGGATGTGGTGCTGGCAACCGGGCTAGTAGAAAAACTGCATGCCCACTATCCACAGGCGCAGCTCGACTTTATGCTCCGCAAAGGCAACGAATCGCTGCTAAAGGGGCACCCGCTGCTGCGGCAGGTTTTGATCTGGAACAAGCAGGAAGGAAAGTACAAAAGCCTGATGAAACTGCTCACCCAGATCAGGCGAGAGAGATACGATCTTGTTGTAAACCTGCAGCGATTCGGAGCCACCGGTATCCTGACCGCCCTTTCCGGGGCAAAGGAGACGGTTGGTTTTGACAAAAATCCCTTTTCTCGCTTTTTCACCCGCCGCTATACCCACGACGTGGAGTCCGGTACGCATGAGGTGGAGCGCAACCATCTGCTCATCGCCAGTCTCACCGATGAGCAGCCGGCCAAACCCAAGCTATACCCGTCCGAAGCGGATTTTGCGAAAGTGCAGGGCCTGAAAAGCGAGCCTTTCATCTGTATGGCGCCTACCTCCGTGTGGTTCACGAAGCAGTACCCACAGGAGCAGTGGGTGGACCTGCTTGACAAACTGGGCAACTCCCATAAGGTATACCTGCTGGGGTCCCCGGCCGACAAAGCGCACTGCGACGAAATCATAAACTGCACGGCTAACCAGCGGGTGGAGAACCTCTGCGGACAGCTAAACCTGTTGCAGTCTGCGGCGCTCATGCGCGATGCTGTGCTCAACTATGTGAATGACTCCGGCCCCATGCACTTGGCCTCCGCCTTGGATGCACCAACCTGCGCCATCTACTGCTCCACCGTGCCCCGTTTCGGCTTTGGCCCACTGGCCAGTTTTTCAAAGGTAGTCGAGAAAAATGAGCCACTTTACTGCCGCCCCTGCGGATTGCACGGATATAAATCCTGCCCGCAAGGGCATTTTAAATGTGCCAAGGATATAGAGACGCAGCAGCTTCTGGATGTGCTTGCATTGCGCACATTATAAGCAACTTAGGTTGTGAGTTTGATGAGGGGAGTGCTGCATGGGAAGCGGCTGTGGCATACCTAGGTATATTAGAGTTTTTCTATAAAGGTGTTTGCACTTGTTTTAAAAGTGCTACCTTTGCAGTGCAAGTTTAGCAAGCCCATGGGCGTCTGACTGGCAAATCCGCTAAGCCACTATACCTACAAAACTATGAAATACCAGCCCATTGATAAGGAGCTGTTTTGCCATAACAGGCGCAATTTTGTGCGGCAACTCAAGCCTTCGTCTCTTGCTGTTTTTCATTCTAACGATGTAATGCCGACCAATGCGGATGGCACCATGGCATTCCGTCAAAACAGCGACCTTTTCTACCTTTCCGGAGTTGACCAAGAGGAGAGCATACTTGTGCTTTTCCCGGACGCACGCGATGAGCGCATGAAAGAAATTCTTTTCCTGCGTGAGTCAAATGAGCATATCATGGTGTGGGAGGGGTATAAGCTCACAAAAGAACAGGCCCGCGAAACTTCAGGTATACAGACTGTTTTGTGGTTGAAAGACTTCAAACAGGTATTGAATAGCCTGATGGCTGAAGCCGAGCACGTATACCTGAACACGAATGAGCACCTGCGTGCCGTTGTGGAGGTAGAGACCCGCGACGCCCGTTTTATCAAGTGGTGTCAGCAAACTTACCCGCTGCACCGCTACGAGCGCAGCGCACCTATAATGCACCACTTACGTGCCATCAAATCGGATACGGAAATTGAGCTTCTCCGCAAGGCATGCCATATCACAGACCTCGGTTTCCGCAGACTGCTGCAGTTTATCAAACCCGGCGTGATGGAGTATGAGGTGGAGGCAGAACTGTACCACGAGTTCCTGCGCAACCGCTCTCGCGGTCCGGCCTATAGCCCAATCATCGCTTCTGGTGAAAATGCCTGCATACTGCACTATACCGATAACAGCCGCGAGTGTAAAGACGGTGATCTGCTCCTAATGGACTTCGGGGCGGAGTATGCCAACTATGCTGCGGACATGACACGCACCGTGCCGGTGAACGGCAAGTTCACAAAGCGTCAGCGCGAAGTATACGATTCTGTGCTGCGCGTGATGAAAGCCGCCACTCAGATGCTGGTACCGGGTAACTCGCTCGATCAGTACCACGCTTTTGTGGGAACCATGATGGAGAACGAGTTGATCGGCCTAGGTTTGCTCACCGAAGGCGATGTGCGCAACCAAGACCCTAAGAACCCGCTTTATAAGAAATACTTTATGCACGGCACCTCTCATTTCCTAGGATTGGATGTGCACGATGTGGGCAGCAAGTACAGGCCTTTTGAAGAGGGAATGGTGTTTACCTGCGAGCCGGGTATCTATATAAGAGAAGAGGGAATCGGCGTGCGGTTGGAGAACGATGTCCTCGTGACGAAAAGCGGTCCAGTTGACTTGATGAAGGATATACCGCTGGAGGCGGATGATATAGAACGGCTGATGCAACAGCGCTAAAGGCGTGCATGACAAGGGCTTACTTATAACTCCTTGCAGCCTTTTTTATTGTATTTACGTTAAAAAACAGATGCTTTGCATTTATTAATGTTGGGCATACAACCTAAAACCGCAGTTTTGGGTTGAAATGTAATGACGCACAAGGCGGAGATAAGCAGTATTAAACTGCACGAAGCCTTTGTTTTTATATGTACTTAAGCTGTCAAGGCAATTATATACACTTAAAAAATGCTTTTGCTTATGGATAAACACTACCATCATGTAATGACTTCCCGCTTGGCGTATCAGAATATACGTTCCGTCTGTTTTTTTATAAAAATATAAAAAAACTTACTTGAAAATATGTACGTATTGTCATATCAAAATATACTTTTTAAAATTATGCGAAAAACTCTAACGAAACTATGTACAATTGCTTTTGCGTTTGTATTCCTGCTGTCTGCCAATACAGAGGTACTTGCGCAGAACGCTGATCAACGGACAAGCCTCCAGCTATACGGAAGTGCGCTCCAATATAAAGGTGACCTAGGTAACCAGTGGTGGAAAAAGGATTTAGGCTGGGGAGGCGGTGTGTCTCTGAACCAGTACCTGAGCCCGTCTTTAGATGCAGGCCTGCACTTGAGCTACAGCAATTCTGAATTCAGCAACAGCTTCCCAAATACCATGAATACCAAAATCGGTATGGCTATGCTGGGATTGAGACTGAAAATGTATGGTAACATTCTGAAAGAGGATGCTTTCATCGGCCCTTACCTGACAGTAGGTGGTGGTGCTCACTTTGTTAGACCAGAAGGTGTTTCCCCTACTGGTACATATGAAGATAACTTCATTGCTGGTGCTGGTTTTGGTGGTGCCGGTATCCGTTTCAGATTCTCTGACAACATTAGTCTGTTTGTTCAGTCCGTTGCACATTTCACAACCAACGACAAATATGACAACATTGAGTCTAACATCAACGACCGCTTTCTGCAGCACACCATTGGACTTGGTTTCGGCTTAGGTAAGGCTAAGGATACTGATGCCGACGGTGTTCCGGACAGAAGAGACAAGTGCCCAGACACGCCAACTGGTGTTCAGGTTGACAAAGACGGTTGCCCTATCGATACAGACGGTGACGGTGTGGCTGACTACCAAGACGAATGCCCTACTGAGGCTGGCGTAGCTAACTTGGGTGGATGCCCTGACCGCGACGGTGACGGTATCGCTGACAAAGACGACCAGTGCCCAGACGAGCCTGGTACTGCTGCCACACAAGGTTGCCCAGACAGCGATGGTGACGGTGTTCCAGATAAAGACGACAAGTGCCCTGACACGCCATCTGGTGTGCAAGTAGGTGCCGATGGTTGCCCAGTTGACTCTGACGGTGACGGTGTTCCGGACAACGAGGACCTTTGCCCTAACTCTGCTGGTACTGCCGAAACTAAAGGCTGCCCTGAACTGGATGAGCGTACTAAGAAGCTGATCGAAGAGAAAGTTAAGTTCGAATTTGACCAAGCACGTGTACAGGATGGTTACCGTCAGCTGCTTGACAGCATCGTGGTAGCTCTTGAGAAATACCCTGACCATGTACTGTTGATCAAAGGTCACGCTGACCACATCGGTTCAGAAGAGTATAACCAAGCACTATCTGAGCAAAGAGCACAGGCTGTGAAGGACTACCTGATCGAGCGCGGTGTTCAGAACCCAGACAGATTGGTGACAAGAGGCTACGGCGAGACCCAGCCAATGGTGAAAGTAAACACTAGACTCTCTAAGGCCAGAACTGCAGCGGCCCGTGCTCAAAACCGACGCGTTGGTTTCGAGATGAACACGCCGGATATGCAATTAGATATGGAATAATATAGCCGGAAAGGTTAAACGTTGAAAAAGCGCCGCAGAGCAATCTGCGGCGCTTTTTTCGTTTTATGACCAGTTGATGTAGTGAGCAAAACTTCTACATAAATTAAGCTTGGAGCCGCTCGAAAAGCTCTTGACCTTGGGGCCAAGCACCAATATTGGAGTAGGTGTTGATATGCCCCAGTGCGCCCACGTTCATGAATTCGCTTCCCCACAGCTCAGCTAAATAAGCTGCCCTTTCTATTGTTAGGTAGTCATCATCCGAACTAGCAATGAGCATGGATTTGAACGGTAGTCTCTGCCGTGGAAATGGGGCAAAATCAAGGACTTCTTTTAGTGTAACATCGAGCTCAACCTCAGGCGGAGCTACTAGAAATGCCCCTTTGATGGCGACCTTATACCGCTGAGCCCAATGAGCTACAGTCAGACAACCCAAGCTGTGCGCTACAAGCAGAATTTCTTTCCCTTGAGTATTGGCTATAACACGTTGTAACTCTTCTGTCCAATCCTTGCAAATGGGGTTATCCCAGTCGGCTTGTTGCACGCGAATGCTGGTCGGGTCGTTTCTTTCCCAAATACTCTGCCAATGCTCTGGACCAGAATTTCCCAAGCCAGGTACATGAATCACTTGCACATCCTGCATGATGAGTTTCTTTTACTTTTGACTTTCCTAAATAACGGGGAATAATTACTTCTTCGAAGCCAGCAGGTACAGCACCGCCATACGGATGGCAACGCCGTTCTCTACTTGGTTCAGAATGATGGAGTGATGTGAGTCGGCCGCATCGCTGCTCAGTTCCACCCCGCGGTTAATCGGGCCGGGGTGCATGAGCACGATCTCTTTGTCTAGGCTGTCGAGCATCTTTTTATCTATGCCGTAATAGAGCGTATACTCGCGCAGGGATGGGAAGTACTTCATCTGCTGGCGCTCCAGCTGTATGCGCAGCACATTGGCCACGTCGCACCACGCGAGGGCTTTGCGCACGTCCAGCTCCACTTTCACGCCGAGTTCTTTGATGTACTTCGGCAGTAAGGTGACAGGGCCGCAAACCATTACCTCAGCACCGAGTTTCTGTAGGGCAAAGATGTTGGAAAGCGCCACCCGCGAGTGCAGAATATCACCAATGATCACCACTTTTTTTCCGGCCACATTGCCTAGCCGCTCTCTAATCGAGAAAGTGTCAAGCAGGGCCTGTGTCGGGTGCTCATGCGTGCCGTCGCCGGCGTTCACGATGTTGGCGTCTATGTGGCGGCTAAGGAAATGCGGGGCCCCCGGGCTGGAGTGGCGCATTACGATCATGTCCACTTTCATGGCCAAGATGTTGTTCACCGTGTCGAGCAGGGTTTCACCCTTCTTCACGGAACTGCCGCTCGAGGAGAAATTGATCACATCGGCAGAGAGCCTTTTCTCAGCCAGTTCAAACGAGAGTCGTGTGCGGGTGGAGTTTTCGAAGAAAACGTTGGCAATGGTGATATCACGCAGCGAGGGCACTTTCTTGATGGGCCGGTTCAAAACATCTTTAAAGTTATCAGCTGTTTCAAAAATGAGCTGAATGTCTTCTGCTGTGATGTCTTTGATGCCGAGTAGATGCCGGACGCTGAGCTCTTGCATGGGGAGTTATTCTTCGTTTTTGGTTACTAACCAGATATTGTCTTCCTGTGTCTCCGGGCCTTTCCACTCTACCAGCACCCGTTGCGATTGCAGGGAGTTGACGCGCCGACCCACATAGGTCGGTTCTATAGGCAAATGGCGACTGTAGAGGCGGTCCACCAGCACCAGAAGTTCCACGTTGGCCGGTCGTCCGAAGGAGATCATGGCATCCATGGCGGCCCTGACTGAGCGACCGGTATATAGCACATCATCCACCAAGATTACCTTTTTGCCTTCGATCAGAAAGTCGATATGCGTGGCATTAGCTGCCAACGGGGTTTCCCTTCGTCTGAAGTCGTCGCGGTGAAAGGTGGTGTCGAGGTAGCCGGTTGGTACGTTTGTGCCCAAGATAGAGGCCAACGTGCTTTGCAGGCGCTGAGCCACCTGTCGGCCCCGAGGCTGCAGCCCGATGATAACGGAATCAGAAAAGTCGCCGTGGTTCTCGATGAGCTGGTGGCAAAGGCGCATCACCATGATCTCAAGCAAGTGGTGGTTTACAATGAGTCTTTTCTGCATGGCCGGAGGTCTTGGTTGCAAATATAGAGAGTTCGGTTGAATTGCTGAATGGTTTAATTGTTTAATTGTCGAATGGTTAAATCGCTGGTGTGCTTATACCTCAACTATAAGTCACTTGCTCAGATTTTTACAAGTATCACCTTCCTCTGAACCGATTAACAGTTGGGCCAACTAACCATCCAACAATCAAAAAGAGATCTTGGTGATGTAATATACCGTGCGGTTGGGGCCTTTGGGATTGCGGATGCGCTGGTAACCAAACGCTGCGAAGTGTGGACCATACCAGCTGATGAGACCGGGGTAGTCCGTGCTTGTTATTTTTTCGTCTTCCTCATAGGGCATTAGCTCAAGGTAGGTGTCTTCCTCGATGGGTTTGTTCCCTTCCATCAAGCCATAGTAAATTTTTTCCCGTTCTGGGTAGGCCATTACAAAGCGCCCATCAGGCAGGCAGGCTATCTCTATGGCATGCACGAGGTCTGATGTCACAATATCTGGTATTGGAAAGGTATTGTCCCAGAGTAGAATGCCATCTCTGTCAAATCCGAGCGCCACGGCATGTGTGCGCTTATAAATCTGTGCGTTTCGCCCTGCCCCCCGTATGTGTCGCTCAAAGTAAGAGGTGTTGCTTTGATACTGAGGATAGTATACCTCAGCGGCCAACACATAGCCATAAGGAGTCACAACTAGATCGTGCAGAAGCAGACGGTAGCGGTAACTGGGTTCTTTGCCTTCCGCTACGCGGGCATACTCTCGCTTTCGGGTGCGTTCCTCTCGGCGGGGCTTCATGTATTTGAAGAAGTTCTGCAGATCCAAAAAGGAGTAAAACTCTCCGCTGGCAATTTGCGAAACAACAGGCGCCGTAAAAAAGCCCTGTGAATAGCGTAGGTCGCGCATACCGTAGTTGCCAACCAGCAAACGCGAGAGCGTGTCGCCGGGTGTTATTTCGGCGTTCAGGAGGCTGCGATTGTCGGGCTGCAGTATAAAGTGGTTATGGAGGAGCTTCCCCCTATGATCAAAGCTCTTTACCTGCAAACGGGAGATACGTCCTTTGCCCTCGGTTAGTACCACATCCACCCTGCCTTGGGTGTCGTCTGTGAGCAGATCTGAAAACGAGGACTCGATTCCATAAATGGATGGTAGTATAACGGGCTTTGGATTTTCGGGATCAAGGTAAAGCAGGTTGGGCTTTAAGTCCGTGCGGTTGCCGGCAATGATGAAGTATTTGCCTCGCAGTACATTGAACTCATGAATAAACTCCGCTTTTTCGAGTTCTATCTCGCTTTGTGCCAGTTTACCGTTGCCAGTATGGATGCGGACAAAGGTATACTGCTCTAGATCGGCTGCCTGAAAGATAAGGTGTGTGAACGGCGCCTCGTTGTAGTGGCGCACTAGTCTGTACTCTGCCTTGAGGTCCAGTTTGGCACTCCACACGAGTTCCAGCTGTGCGTTATACTTCTCCAAGGTGTAGCTCGGGTCGCGCAGCCATATATCCGACTTCCGGATGTACACCAATAAGCTGCTGTCGGGGAGCGCCATGGGTTCAATGTAGCTGGTCTCTGGGTCGTAGGTTAGCTCCAAGCGCACAGGCTGTTGCGGTTCCTGCGCCAAAAGCGGGGCAGATACTACCAGAGTAAGACAGCTTAACAGAAAACGCAGGTATGGCATGTTACCGAGTTTGGACTACCGGATGGTAGAAAAGTGTAAGGCGTACAATTGCTTTTTACTCTTTTTGTAAAGTAACGTTGTGCCTATGAGGAGCTGCCAGCCCAAGCTAGTTGCCTAAGGCGAGCAGCACGTCAAACTCCTCTGCTTTGAGCGGCATCACCGACAGGCGCGACTGGCGCAGCAGGGAAATGTTCTCTAAGCGTGGGTCCTTCTTGATCTGGTCCAGCGTGACAGGATCTCTGAAATCGCGTACGGGCACTAGGTCCACCGCCACCCACTTGGCATCGTCAGCGGTAGGGTCGGGGTAGGCGGCTTTATCCACCTTGGCCATACCCACGATGGCTTTCTCGGAAACAGAATGGTAAAACAGCACTAGGTCGCCGGGTTGCATCTGCTGCAAGTTGTTGCGGGCTTGGTAGTTGCGCACGCCGTCCCAGCAGGCACGACCCTCTTTTACAAATCTGGCCCAAGAGTAGGCCTCAGGTTCTGATTTCACTAACCAGTATTGCATGTGTCAGGTATAGGTAAACTAAATTTATAAATCTTATTTCACATTTCGTCTTCTCAGGTATAAAGCCGATTCGCCAATAAGCACAGCTATCAAAAGACCTCCTGCAAAACCTTTGAAAAAGCCTGCGGCAGTGTCAGTCAGGATCAGTATTGCCGCAATAGATAGCAAGATGGCATAAATAATCAAACGATTCTTGAGCGAGATTTTTTCAGACGGACTAGCCATGCCTTTCGGTATGCATAAAGGTGAAGCACTTTTATTCTTCTACATCTGGCGTGATCCGCACTTTCAGCACGCTGTCTTTCAGCGACACGACTTCCATGGTATAGCGCTGCTCGGGATGGCCGTTGCCCTGTATGTGCACCAGCACCGTGTTTTTGTCTTTGTATTCCCAGATGCCGACATGTTCTTCCAAGCCATCGGCAGGTGCGATCACATACTGTTTGGCTACCCCCTCGGGCTCCAACACAAAGCCGGTACGGCCTCTGGACGGAGGGAAGTCATAGCTGTTGGGCCGGTAAACGAGCAGTTCATCTTGATCTTCCTCATAGGAATGCAACCACGTCTGGCCGAGTAGTTCGGCCTCCGCTTTTTTCCGGCAAGTGTTGGCCAGCAAGAGCAGGCACAGGACGCATAACAGCGAAGCGTATTTCATAGGTTTTTGGTTGTGCCGCCTGCATAACAGCGGCCATAAATTAAGGCTAAGATAGGCAATTCCTAGTTTATATAGAAACCCTTGCATATAAATGAGCGCCCAACCCGGATGGGCAAGGTATGCGTGCTTTTTCTATCTTTGTATTCAGAGCATTTTTAACACTTCCTGATTGGTGTTACGGACTGTCTGGAAAGAAGCCTGCATCACGTGTATGTTAATTCATAGCGTAATGATATGTGCAGCTACTGGATAATTCCCATCACCTAAAAGGAGTTTAAGCTTACCTCAACGCGATACTGACTTGGAAAATAAGAAAATCATAAAGCTGTTTAAGCTGGCGGCAGAGCTCATGGAGCTGCACGACGAAAACCCTTTTAAGGTGCGCTCTTATGTGAACGGGGCCGCGGCGCTTGAACTGGTAGAGGAGCCTTTGGCGCTGAAAAGCCAAGCGGAACTGGAAGGTATAACCGGTGTGGGCAAGAGCATAGCCGCCCGCATTATAGAGATAGAGGAAACGGGTTCTTTTGCGGAACTGGACCAGCTGCTTTCAGTAACGCCTCCGGGCGTGGTGGAAATGCTGCGCATAAAAGGCATCGGCCCGAAAAAAGTGCGCACCCTCTGGCGAGAGCTGGGCACCGAGACCGTAGAGGAACTGCTGGATGCTTGCGAGCAGGACAAAGTAAGCAAGCTGAAAGGCTTTGGTGCCAAGACACAGGAGAACATCCGCCAAGCCTTGCTCTTTACCCAACAGAACCGCGGCAAGCTGCTGTTTGCCGAAGCCGAACCCGCTGCCCTTACTTTGCTGGAACAGGTGCAACAAGTCCTACCTGATGCCAAAGTGGCGCTGGCAGGCGATGTGCGCCGCTGCCAAGAAATTGTGGAAAAGCTGGAACTGGTAGTGGGCACTGAGAACCCTGTGGATGCCGAAGCCATACTTAACCGCATGGAAGTACTGCAGCAGGATGAATTGACTTCAGGGCCAATGGTATGGCGCGGCAAGCATACGGTCAGCGGCGTGAACACGGAGATTCGCTTTGCCAGTGATGACAGCTTCCAGAACGAGCTCTTTATCCGGTCGGCTTCCCCGGCGCACCTCACGCAGGTGTTCGCAGCCGGCAAAACCATGCTGACCGTGGCCCGCGAAAGCAGCCACGAATCAGAAGAGGATATTTATGCCTCAGCAGGTATGGCCTATGTGGTGCCGGAATTGCGGGAAGGAACGAATGAACTGCAGTTGGCCATGGAAAATAAGCTGCCGAAGCTGCTGGAACTTACCGACCTGAAAGGTATACTCCACAACCACAGCACCTATTCGGACGGCGCCCATACCCTAGAGCAGATGGCCACGTACTGCCGCGACATGGGTTACCAATACCTAGGTATATCCGACCACTCCAAGACCGCTGCCTACGCCGGCGGCTTGCGTGAGGGTGATGTGCTGCGGCAGCAGAAAGAGATCGACGAGCTCAACCAGAAACTGGCTCCTTTTAAAATTTTTAAAGGTATAGAGTCGGACATCTTGGGCGACGGTTCACTGGATTATGAAGAGGACATCCTGAAGACGTTTGACTTTATCGTGGCCTCGATTCACAGTAACTTGGGTATGGATGAAAAAAAGGCCACCGACCGTTTGATTACCGCCATCGAGAACCCTTACACGACTATGCTGGGCCACCCGACCGGCCGTCTGCTGCTGCGCCGCGAGGGCTACCCGATCAACCACAAAGCGGTGATTGACGCCTGCGCCGCCAACAATGTCATCATCGAAATCAACTCCAATCCGTGGCGACTCGATTTGGACTGGCGCTGGGTGCAATACGCGCTGGAAAAGGGCGTGATGCTAAGCATTAACCCGGATGCGCACCATACCAGCGGCTACGACGACATGCGCTATGGCGTGCTGGTGGGGCGCAAAGGAGGACTGACCAAGGAGATGACATTCAACACAAAATCAGCGGACGAAGTGGCTGCCTATTTTAAGTCGCGGAAAGAGAAGATCAAGTAGCGAATGCCTAAAATACTCATCCTCCGTTTTTCCTCTATCGGCGACATTGTGCTGACCACACCCGTTATCCGTTGCATCAAGCAGCAGGTGCCGGGTGCGGAGGTGCATTACTGTACCAAGCAGGCCTTTAAAGGTATACTGGAGCCGAACCCCTACGTGGACAAGGTGCATGTGCTCAGCGGCAGTTTAGGCGAACTAGTACAGCAGCTAAAGGCCGAGAACTTTGACTATGTGGTGGACCTGCACAACAACCTGCGCACCCGCATCATCAAACTGCGCCTCGGCAAACCGTCCCGAAGCTTTGATAAGCTGAACTACGAAAAGTGGCTGATGGTAAACCTCAAGGTGAATCGCCTGCCCGACCAACATATTGTAGACCGCTACCTCGCCGCCGCCCCATTGGGTATAGTCGACGATGGCAAAGGACTGGACTATTTTATACCTGCTCAGGATGAAGTAGACCCGCATACCTTGCCGCAGCCGTTTCAGCAGGGTTATGTGGCTTTTGCGATTGGGGCGCAGCACTATACCAAGCGTCTGCCCAAAGAGCGCATCATTGAACTGTGCGAGAAGCTGCAGCGCCCGATCATCCTGCTAGGGGGAAAAGAAGATGCCGCAGTAGGAGAGGAGATCGCCACCCATTTCGAGGAAACAACAATCAGCAATAAACAATCAACAATCATCCTCAATGCCTGCGGGAGGTATAGCCTAGCCGGTTCGGCCTCACTGGTACGGCAGGCGGAGCAGGTGGTGAGTCACGATACGGGCCTGATGCACATCGCGGCGGCCTTTCAGAAAGACATCATCAGCGTTTGGGGCAACACCATTCCGGAGTTTGGCATGTACCCGTTCCGGACGAGGTATAAGGTGCTGGAGGTAAACGGACTCAGCTGTCGCCCCTGCTCCAAGATAGGGTATAGTAAATGCCCTAAAGGACATTTCAAGTGCATGCGGGATATTGATTTCAACGCATTAGAAAGGCTCGAATTCAGATCCTAAGATGTGAGGTATAAAGCAGGATCTTTAGCTTCCAGAAAGTCAGTCTAAACTAAAAACAGCATCGCCCGCACAGGTATAAACTTGCGCGGGCGATGCTGTTTCAGGTATAGCTGTACCTATACCTCGCTTTCTGCTACTGCAGTGGCTTTACAGTATAACCGGCTTTTTGCAACAGCTGAAGCAGGCCGTTCTCGCCGGGTAAGTGCAGGGCGCCGACAGCTACGAAAGTGGCCTGCTCTTTCATTATGGCGGGGAGCTTGGTCATCCAGTCGATGTTGCGGTCATCCACCATGTAGCTCATATCGCCACCACCTGTCAGTTCATTGTACTCTTCTGATATGGTCCACATAGCAGGCAGGTCTTTGTTAAAGTACAGCTCAACCAAGCGGTCGGATATCTCCAAGGCTTTGTCCTTGTTCTTTACGTAGGCCACCAGCTGCTCCGCCTGCTTATCGAGCGGGTGGTGACTGTAGAGCAGGTCAAACTGCTGCTCCATGGTTTCGAGCGTATGGATTTTCTTTCCGTCTTTGCGGCCTTGGTCAGCAAAGAAGCCGTCAAGTGGCTGGCCCTTGTACTGTTTTAGCACTTCCATTTTCTGGTACTCTGTCAGGGAGAGCATCAGTAGGATGGTCATCGGCTTCATCTGGTCTGCCATGGCCAAGTCAAATCCAAAGGCCTGCTTCACCTCTTGACCCACCAGTGCAAAGTCCTCCGGGTTCAGCAGTGCTGATAGTTTGTTGTCCGGCATGATCATTTTCGCACCTAGCAACATCATTTTAGCGGAGTCGATCTCTGTCTCGATCACGACGGCTTTGCTCTTATTAAATTGCTCCTTCACCTCCGGTACTGAGTTCAGGTAGCTATCGTTAAGCAGGTGGTAAGTGCCATACAGGTATGAGGGCTGTTTTAACCCATTACCGCTAATCTCCCACAAAAGCGCTTTAGCAGATGTGGTAGGTTGTGTTTTAACTGTTTTAGCCGGCTTCGACTTTACCTTCTGCGCCTCACCTAATGTTGGGTGTAGTAGCAGGGCAAATAGAAACAAGTAGAGCCAAGTAATTTTGTTTTTGAAAGACATTGCTGATAAGTTGTGGTAAAGGATGTTTAAGATTGGACAGGATAGGCTATTTTTGTATGCAAAATACGCCCTTCGGCTGATGTATCCGAATCGGATGGCTTAATTATTCATAAAATTGATCGAGATGTCCAAAATGAATCTGACTTGGCAACCTGCCGATGAGCAATTGCTCGATGCCCTCTTGCTGGCCACAGGCGGTGAAGGCGGTGCCACGCTGCAGGATGTGCTACTAATGGGCGACGCCTTGGACGGGACCGTGCTGTCGCTGCAGGAGCTGGAGCAGGGTTTGGAGAAACTGGTGTCAGTGGGCTTTGTGTTGGTGCAAAAGAACAAACTGGCCCTGTCAAAAGAGTTTCTAATAGCCTATGAGCGCATCACGCTGAACGCTGCTGTGGATGAGGAACAAAAGCCACTGCGAAAACTGCTAGAGCAGCAGGAACTGACTGAAGCAGATATAACCAAAGCCAAAAATGAGACGCTGAAAAAGTACAAGCTAAAGAACCACTACCAGCAATTTCTGGAGCAGTTTGGTTGATTTTTGGATTTGAAAATTTAGAAATTAGAAGATGTGGAGATGCAAAAAGAATACGTTCTCTCTCCTTACCTGTCTTCTATATCGACATACACGTGACATTGTTATAACCCAAGGTATGCATCCAAAAAAGCGCCACTGAAATTACTCAGTGGCGCTTTTGTTTAATTAGGTATAGACATTTTCAAATCCTAACCAATCTTCTCAAACCCAAGGTATGGGTGCAGCACCTTCGGCATGTTGATGCCGTCTGGAGTCTGGTTGTTCTCTAAGATGGCAGCTACAATGCGCGGCAGGGCCAAAGCACTACCGTTTAGGGTGTGTAGCAGCTGTGTTTTGCCAGACTCTGTTTTGTAGCGCAGCTTCAGGCGGTTAGACTGGTAGGTCTCAAAGTTAGAGGCGGAGCTTACCTCCAGCCAGCGATTCTGGGCAGTAGAGTATACTTCCATATCGTAGGTCAGGGCAGAGGTGAAGCCCATGTCACCGCCGCAAAGACGCAGCACCCGGTAGGGCAGCTCCAGTTTCTGCAGCAGGCCTTGGATGTAGCTGCTCATCTCCTCCAGCGCCTCATAAGACTTCTCCGGCAGGGTGATCTGCACGATCTCTACCTTATCGAACTGGTGCAAACGGTTGAGGCCGCGCACATCGGCACCCCATGAACCCGCTTCTCTTCTAAAGCACGGGGTATGGCCCGCGTTCTTGATCGGAAGCTGCTCCACCGGCACAATCACGTCACGGTAAATATTGGTGATCGGCACCTCGGCCGTCGGGATCAGGTATAGGTTATCCTCTTTGGCATGGTACATCTGGCCATCCTTGTCAGGTAGCTGGCCTGTGCCGTAGCCAGAAGCTTCGTTTACCAAAATAGGCGGCTGCACTTCCATGTAACCGGCTTTCATGGCCTCGTCTAAGAAGAAGTTGATCAGCGCACGCTGCAGGCGGGCTCCCTGCTTCTTATACACAGGAAAACCGGCGCCAGAAATCTTGTTGCCAAGCTCAAAGTCGATGATGTCGTACTTCTGAATAAGCTCCCAATGCGGTTGTGCTCCCTCGTGCAATTGCGGAATTTCACCGTGCTGGAGAACTACTTCGTTGTCTTCCGCTGTTCTACCTTCAGGAACACTTGTGTGCGGAAGGTTAGGCAACTTGTATAGTGCTTGTTGTATTTGCTCCTCGATGGCAGAAAGCTGGTCAGCCAGCGATTTGGTCTGCTGCTTCAGCTCTGATGTCTCTGCTTTGGACGCCTCCGCCTTTTCACGGTCGCCGCTTTTCATCAGTATACCGATCTCTTTGGAAATGGCATTGGCCCGGGCCTGTAGTTCGTCGTGCGTACTCTGTATCTGCCGGCGCTGCTGGTCCAACTCTACAATGGCGGCAACTTCTTGGGCTGCGTTTTTGTAGTTTTTCTTGTTCAATCCAGCCACTACCAGGTCTGTCTGCTCTCTTAAAACGTTTAGCTGTAGCATAGTTTGGGGTTATGTAGTGCTGCAAAAATATACTTTTTTAGGTTGTATGCGGCATTTACGAAATCTTTTAAGGAAAATCTGAAACATTTTCAACAAAAACTCCGCTAATATTTGTTAATTAATAAGCATTACAATAACATTGCAGTGCAATTTATGGAAGGCCCTTTCCTGTGCCTCACAAAAACTCTATCGCATTCATTCATTTTCCGAATTATAATTGAAGCTCTCGCTGCGTTCGCACAAGCGTGCCTAGCATGTTAATTTAACTACCACACCATATTTATGTATAAAATTGAAGAATTGAAAGATCGGCTTCTTTCAGAACTCAAGGAAATTGCGGAGGACCTAGGCGTTAAGAATTTCAAGAAATTGAGCAAGCAAGACCTAGTCTACAAAATCCTTGATCAACAAGCAGTTACCCCTCCCGAAAAATTACCGAAAAAAGTAAAATCCTCCCCTCGTCCTGCCGCTACTGACGAAACCGAAGCTACTGAAAACACAATTACTAAGATTGAAGAGCAGGCCCCAGTTGCTGAAGCCGCACCAGCAGAGAGAAAACCAGCGCGTGAAGCTGCACGCCGCGAACAAGCCGCCCCAACTTTAGTGCAACAAGCTGCGCCAGCCAAAGATCATGGTCCGCAAAGCACACAGCGCGAGCGCGCACCTGTGCGTCGTGATAACCGCGGTGATGGTAGTGCCCCACGTGAACAACGCCACGAGCAGCGTGTAGAGCGCGCTGATCGCGCAGACACGCGTGCCGAAAGACCTGAGCGAATAGAGCAGCAGCGCCCTGAACGAACTGAAAGAACGGATAACCGTCCAGAGCCGAGAGAGCAACGCAACGAGCCAAGAGAGTCTCGCCCGGAGGTTGGCAACCGCAGCGACGCACGCAGCGATCAGAACCGTGGTGGTGACAATTTTCAGCGTCGTGGACAGCAGCAAGCGGCTGCGAGTAGCAATAATTTTAGAGAATTTGACGGAATAATCCTAAATGAAGGTGTGTTGGAACTGATGCAGGATGGCTATGGCTTCCTTCGCTCTACGCACTACAACTATTTAGCTTCTCCGGATGATATATATGTATCGCCATCGCAGATCAAACTTTTCGGTTTGAAGACCGGTGATACCGTGAAAGGCCAGATCCGTCCGCCGAAGGAAGGCGAGAAGTATTTTGCCCTATTAAAAGTGGAGACAGTAAACGGCCGCACGACAGAAGAGATTCGTGACCGCATACCTTTCCAACACCTCACACCGCTTTTCCCGGAAGAGCGTTTGAAACTGACCACTAAGCCAAGCATGCTTTCGACGCGTATCCTTGACCTTTTTGCCCCAATTGGTAAAGGTCAGCGTGGTATGATCGTGGCGCAGCCAAAGACAGGTAAAACCGTATTGCTGAAAGAGATCGCCAACGCCATCTCTGAAAACCACCCGGAGGTATACCTGATGATTCTATTGATCGACGAACGTCCGGAAGAAGTAACTGACATGGCCCGCAGCGTGAGAGCAGAGGTAATTTCTTCTACGTTTGACGAAACAGCCGATCGCCACGTGAAGGTGTCGAGCATTGTGCTGGACAAAGCCAAGCGTATGGTAGAGTGCGGTCACGATGTGGTCATTCTGTTGGACTCTATCACACGTCTGGCCCGTGCTTACAATACCGTGGTGCCTTCTTCTGGCAAGATTCTCTCAGGTGGTGTGGATGCCAACGCACTGCACAAGCCGAAGCGTTTCTTCGGTGCGGCCCGTAACGTGGAGAACGGTGGTTCCCTGACCATCATCGCCACAGCCCTGATCGATACTGGTTCTAAGATGGACGAGGTGATCTTCGAAGAATTTAAAGGTACCGGTAACATGGAACTGCAGCTGGACCGCAAACTGGCCAACCGCAGAATCTACCCGGCTATCGACGTGCCTGCTTCAGGTACCCGCCGCGAGGACCTGCTCATGGACAGAGACGAGCTCAACCGTATCTGGATACTGCGCAAATTCATGTCTGATATGAACTCTGTGGAAGCCATGGAATTCCTGAAAGACAGAATGGTAGGAACGAAGAGTAACGAAGAGTTCCTGATCTCGATGAACGGATAAGGGTAAACCTTCAACCATATAAAACCGGCCCCATTGCTGCAAAGTGGTGGGGCCGGTTTTTTTATTGCTTGAGGGTCAAATTGCTTGATGGTTGAATTGTTAGTTGCCGATTAACTAAGTATTAAGAATCTAATGGTTTAGTACAGCCTTCACCATAGAAAAGGGGCAAACCAAATCATTTGAAATCATGCACAGCAACAATTAATAATCGGCAATCAACCATTTAACTCAACTCCAAAACGAATACTCAGGGTGAGCGAGCAGGTACACGGTATAGGTTAGCACGATGCCATAGACGATATGTGCAAAGATGAGCGTGACCAGATAGGTGCGCAGTGCGATTAGGGGTGGACGGGGGTGTACTAAGAAGAAAAGATACCATATAAACATCGCCGTCAGTCCGTGTGCCAATCCGAACAGGAAGCCCCACGAAGCGTTAATCAGCCCAACCCCAGAATGCCACAGCGCGATGTAGAAGAGCGCAAATATAATCCCGACTAAATAGTTGGCCACCGTACCGTATACCTTCGTGCTGACCGCATCAGACAAGGAGCCGTCTGGATGGGTTCGGTTGGTGAGCATAGTGCCGAGGATTTTTATCACCTTCATAACACGATGCGTGAACAGGGAGAGCAGGTACAGGAAGGCGGTCATGGCGGCGGTAGCGGCCAAGCCACCAATAACGGCGTAGAGGAGTTTCATGGCATTTCGGTTTTTGGGTGTTATACGAAATCCGGCTATGTAGTTTTAGCGTTGCAGCTTCTTGGCTTTTTAGGAGGTGAAAACAGTGCGTAGGGCAAGCATGAGGATGAAAGCAAGACTGATGCAAAGTGAGGATATTTTGTTCATGCGCATGGTATTCTCATAGTTAACTTCCTCTGGTTTACGCCATGACTTGATCACCCAACGCCCAAAAAAGAGGGAAATAGGAGCGGTGCAAAGCAAAAAGATGAGCACGTTCAGAAATTGGCCAATGGCTAGGTATAGTCCGATCAAAAGCGCTGCGCCAAGGGCCAGACTCATACCTGCAAATAGAAAGGTCCCGCGTATACCTAGCATCAAGCTTAGTGTTTTGTCGCCCCGCTGGCTGTCTTCTTGGTGCTGATAAATTTGAGTAAGCGGGTAGGAGCCACAGAGGAAAAGCGTACTCACTAAAGCGAACCACATGTTCGGGAATTGCAATACTCGCTGCAGGTCCAGACCGGCGCCTACCTGCACCATCAAAAACGTGAACCCACCCTGAAAAACCGTGACCACCAGCGTGCTAATGATTGGGTACTTTTTGAGGCGGATGGTTTTGTCGCTATAAGCCTTCGAAACCAGAAGGTATAACGCCACTAGGAGGGCAAACAGGGGAGACAGAAAAAAGCTTGTCAGCACGGCCATCACATCGAACAGCAATACCAGATGGAAAAGCTCTTGGGTGACCTGCGGAGGTCGCTTCAAGCCTCCAATGCTTCCCTCGTCGCGGTCGTGGTAGGAGTTATACCCGTTGCTGGCAGGGTACAAGAGCAAGTGCAGAATTAGAAAAACCCCTGCGGCACGCAGTAAGGTATAGCCATCCGCCACGCTCAATGCAAACCAAAAGACAGGCATCAGGTAGACCGAAAACGGAATCCGCATGAGCGTGAGTGCGCTGCTGTACTTTTGGCTCACAGGTATAGTGACTGGTCTCAAGCTAGCTCGTTTTTATCTGTTAATTGTATACTGGTTTCTGCTTACTGTATCCGGATACCCCACCAAATAAATGACCTGCTTCCCCAGTCCGCTGCCTACTTTACCGCTGCGCCACGTGTAGCCGGGTGGTGTGTGTACCTGTGCCACGAGCTGCTGCAGCATTTGCGGGTTGTAAATCCTAAAAAGAGATACGGCTCCGTCCCAAAGTATACCCAACGGAATAACAGGTATAAGGTACGTGAAAAACAGACGACTGAGTTTGAACGGCCTGATAAAAGGTGTTACGACCAGAATAATAATAGGGAAAGTAAGCAGAAAGAACACTAGTTCCAGCCAGCTTTTGCCGCTGCCCTCAAATATGCCGATGGGTGCCTGCTTGTCTGCGGCGTCCTGCAGAATGGCTACCGCTTGCCGCGGACGGAAATGGTGGAAAGAGGAGAAAATAGTACGCACACCCTGTATCTGTGGTGGCACTTTGGTAGCGTCGACTGGAGAAGCTATAAAATCGATCAGGCCGTCGGATTGGGTTTGCAAGTACTCATAAGCGCCGATGTTGGGGTATAAATCAGTGAGAGTGACTTCTACGGGTTCACCCATGCGCTTACTCAAAGCCTCGCGTATACCTTCTATGCCGCCACCCGCACCAGAACAGAGATCTGTGAAGTGCGTCTGTCCGCTACGGCGTAGCAGTTCCTCCAGCAAAGGTATGGCAGGGCCATAGGCGCCCAGTTTCGAGATCATGAAGCGCAGGAAGTCGAGCATGCCCTGCCGGAAGATGTGCGGAAACCAAGGCTGGTCTTCGAACTCGAAAAGTTGCAGGCGTATGTTCAAGGGAGGCAGCGTTTGTTATCATCGCATACTGCCCCGGTCATTTAAAAGTTACTAGGGGAGGGTGGTGCCGCGCTGGCTCATCCAAGGGTGCAGCTCCATGATCAGTTTGCCGGCTTTCACAGCAGGGTCGGCTTGGGTCAGGGCTTGAGCTTCCTCCAAGGTGGCCACGTCAAATATGAAGATGCCACGCAGGTCGCCATTGTCTAGGAAAGGCCCAGCCATGACCAGTTTACCATCTGCGGCCATCTTACGGATGTGTGCCATGTGTCCGCGCTGTATGCTGTTCACCTCGGCGGTGTCGGTAGGCTGGTAAGGACCTTTTTTAAGCAGCGCCATGTAATAGGTCTTCATCTGGCTCATGTCGGTTAGCTCTTGCTGCTTAGGCGCTGCCTGCGCTTTGGTAGCAGGGGCTTTCTTAGCAGCCGGCTTGGCTTTGGACTGGGCTTGCGTATTCAAGTTGAAGCAAAGACCTAGAGCCAAGGCTATACCTGTGGTTTGAAGCAGTTTTTTCATGGTGATAAAGGTATAGAATTTCCTGCTACTTCTGCACAATACCCGCTGCCCCGGCACCGATGCTGAAATTATCACCGGTGTTGCTGAACAGCTGCCAATACTCCTCCTGCGGTTTGCCGAGGTCTGGCGCCAGCACAAGGCGGTCGCCGTTCACGAATGTCAACGCCACACCGTAGGCGTCTTTTATCTCCACACTTTCAATAGCCAATGCCTGACTACTGATAACTACACCTTGCAGGCGCTGGTCGCGTAGGTTGGCGCCCGGTATTTTCCAGTCGAACTTGGGCGATGGTAGGCCGGGCTCGCGCTTGCGCATAAAGACTTCACTGTGCTTAATGGTCTCGCCTTTGGACAACTCGAAGGTCCACGGGCAGTTCACGGCGAGTGTATAGGCACCTACATCCAGTATAAGTCCTTGCGAGGTAGTATAGCTGGTTTTACCAAAGTGGAAGTACTGCACTAGTTCGTTGCGGGTGGTTTTGGTGAGCGGCAGGCCTTTTATCTTCTCGAAAGCTGCCTGTAATGGCTGTTGCATGGGTGTATCGGGTAATTCAAGGCAAAGATAACCAGCCAGCACCAAAGTTATGACAGCTAATGTATACCGCTGGCTAAGTTTTATGCGTTTCTCAGAAAGTATTTGTACACAAAAGGTATATTTGCAGTAGTTTAGAGAGAAGCGGACTTGAAATAAAGGGCCCTCCGCCCTGAGAAGACAAACATGCTGCAAGAGCAAGAAAAAGAGAAAGTAAAAGAACCTGTCCAGAAAAGGAAGTCGGTATACGGAAGTATCATTGGCTTTACGTGGAAGCTGTTCCTGTTGGGACTGATGGTGGTGACGGGTTACCTCGTGAGCGTGGAGTATAACTTCTTCTACCTCTTCGGGTCCTCCCCAAGCCTCGACCGACTGGAGAACCCGCGCAGCGACCAAGCCTCGGAGTTGTATACTGCCGACGGCAACCTGATTGGCAAGTACTTCCGCGAAAACCGCAGTCCGGTCAGCTACAAGCAAATGTCGCCTACGCTTATCAAGGCACTGGTTGCCACGGAAGACATTCGTTTTTATGAGCATTCAGGTATAGACCCTGCTGCTATTTTCGGTGCCGTGTACGACAACCTGCGCGGTGAGAGCCGAGGAGGCAGCACGATCACACAGCAGCTGGCCAAAAACCTCTACAAGACCCGAACCGATGATTCGAAAGGTGTGCTGGGGCACATTCCGGCTCTGAACATAATCATTTCCAAAACCAAAGAGTGGCTTACGGCCATCAAGCTGGAGCAGCGCTATACCAAGGAGGAGATTCTGGCCATGTACCTTAACACGGTGGACTTCGGCAGTAACTCCTTCGGTATACAGGTGGCCTCCAAAACTTTCTTCAACACCTCACCGGATAGTCTAAAGACGGAACAGGCCGCCGTGCTGGTGGGTTTGCTGAAGGCGCCGACTTACTACAGCCCTCGCTTTAACCCGGAGAATTCCACCCGCCGCCGTAACACGGTGCTGGGCCAGATGGCCAAGTATGACTTCCTCACGCAGGCCGAGGCAGACTCGCTGAGCCAGTTGCCGTTGGAGCTGGAGTACAAGGTAGAAAACCATTACGACGGACCGGCAACCTACTTCCGGGGCGCTGTGGCCGACTTTATGAAAGAGTGGTGCAAGCAGAACGGCTACGACCTATACCGCGACGGCCTGAAGGTATACACCACCATCGACTCGCGCATACAGGCCCATGCCGAAGCCGCCATGGAGCAGCAGATGCGTACCTTGCAGCGCCGCTTTGACAACCACTGGCAGGGTAAGAACCCATGGGTGGATGAGAAGAACCGCGAGATTCCGGGCTTCATTGAAGAAACCATCAAACGCACCGACTACTACCGGCGCCTCAAGAAAAAGCACGGTGATAATGTGGCCGCGATTAACAAAGAGTTGAACACGCCGCGTGAGATGATGGTATTTACTTGGGAGAATGACGCGCGTGAGAAGAAGATGACCATGTCGCCGCTGGACTCGTTGCGCTACTATAAGCGCTTTCTGCACGGCGGTATGATGACCATGGACCCCTTCTCCGGTGAGATCAAAGCTTGGGTGGGCGGTATTAACTACAAGTACTTTAAGTACGACCACGTGAAACAGGCACGACGCCAGCCGGGCTCTACCTTTAAGCCCTTCGTATATGTGGCTGCCATTGACAATGGCTACTCGCCTTGTGACAAGATAGTGGATACCCGCATTACCATCAACTATGTAGAAAAAGGGGAGAAGAAGAGCTGGTCGCCCAACAATGCCGACTGGGAGTACACTGGCGCCCCGATGACATTGCGCCGTGCCATGGGCAAATCTGTGAACTCTGTGACGGCACAGCTCACGGAACTGGTTGGCTGGGAGACGGTGGTGGACTATGCGCACAGGCTCGGCATCAGCAGTCCGCTAGACAAGGTGCCTTCCATTGGTCTAGGGCCAAGCGACGTGTCGGTATACGAGATGGTGGGCGCTTACAGTACTTTTCCAAACCACGGCTTCCATACCAATCCGATGTTCATTACCCGCATCGAAGACCGCAACGGCAACCTGATTGAGCAGTTTGTGCCGGAGCAGAAGAAGGTGCTCAAAGAAGAAACCGCCTTTCTGATGATGCACATGCTCAAAGGTGGTATGGAGGAGCCGGGCGGTACCTCACAGGCACTGTGGGAGTACGACCTCTGGAAAGGCAACGAGATAGGCGGCAAGACCGGTACCACCTCCAACCACTCTGATGGCTGGTTCATGGGCGTGACAAAAGACCTCGTAACGGGTGTTTGGGTTGGCGGCGAGGACCGCAGTATCCACTTCCGAACCTCACAGTTGGGCGAAGGCTCCAAAACTGCGCTGCCAGTCTATGGGCTTTACATGGAGCGCCTTTACCAAGACAAAGAGCTGGGCTTTACCATGGGCCGCTTCCCGAAACCGACCGTTAAGATCAGCAAGAAGTATAACTGCACTACCGTGCTGCCAAAAGCTGAACCAGACTCTACTGTGCTCGACTTTGACTTCGACATACTGGACCTGACGGATACGTTTTAAGGTATAGCCGCATCCTAAAGCAGAGGGGCCAGCTAATTCTAGCTGGCCCCTCTGCTTGATCTGAAATTGAAATCAATTCTTATCCTTCTTGTAAAACGACGCTAGCGCCTCGTCCAAATAGTTGTATTCGAAGGTGAAGCCTGTTTGCATTACTTTGTTGGCACTCACGCGCTGACCTGACAGCACCACCTCGCTCATTTCGCCCAGCATTAGGTTTAGGGCAAAGGATGGCACCTTGGGCAATACCAGCGGCCTGTGCATGGATTTGGCCAGTGTTTCGGTAAACTCTTTGTTGGTAACAGGGTGTGGGGCCACGGCATTGTACACGCCTTCAAACTGGGTGTCCTCTATGGCCCGGATGTAAAGGCGGCACAAATCGTCGATGTGGATCCAAGACATGTACTGCTTGCCGCTCCCGAGTGGGGCGCCGGCCATCATCTTGACGGGACGGGCAATTTGAGGCAAAGCACCGCCTTTGTCGCTCAAGGCTATACCCGTGCGCAAAATAACAGTGCGTATACCCAAGTTCTTGATCTGCCAAGCAGCGCCTTCCCAAGCCTTGCATACCTCCGCCATAAAGTCTTCGCCATAGCTGCTTTCCTCAGACATGAGCTGGTCGCCGGAGTTACCGTATATCCCGGTGGCGGAAGCCGAAATAAAACCTTTTACGTGATGTTCGGTCTTGCGAAGGCTGTCTAGCAACAGCTGCGTGCTGTCTACGCGGCTGCGCAGAATCTCCCGCTTGCGCTCGTTGGTCCACTTCTCGTCTGCCAGTCCCGCTCCTGCCAAATGAATAATATAGTCGGCGTAGGTGATGGCGCTGTCATCGATAGAAGCGTCTTTTATATCCCAGCGGAAGGTCTTATAATGCGAGAACTTGTCCGGGTTTCTGGAAAGGTGTGCCACTTCATAGCCCTGATCAATCAGCATTTCAGAAAGCCTTGTGCCAATCAGGCCAGAGCCGCCTGAAATGAGTATTTTACCAGCCATAACGATTTCTAGTATAAAACTATTTATATAGGAATATACCTATACGTGTTTGTGCTACCGTATTGTTGCCTTTCTTTATAAAACCGGGACTGGCAGGTACAGTTTTCAGTAAGGGTATGAATTATTTCTTGCGAATGTGGCTCAGGAACTCGTTGCGATACTGCTCCTGCTCAAACAAGCCGGAGTATTCCGCTGTGATCGTGCTGCTGCTCACATCATTCACGCCGCGGCTCATCACGCACAGGTGGTCTGCCTCAATCAGCACGGCTACGTTCTCTGTTCTGAGGGCCTCCTTCAGTTCATTGGCGATCTGCATGGTCATGCGCTCCTGCACCTGCGGGCGGCGGGCGTAGTAGTGTACAATGCGGTTGAGCTTGGAGAGCCCGATCACATGCTCATTCGGCATATAGGCCACATGTGCCTTGCCGATAATCGGCACGAAGTGGTGTTCGCAGGAAGAGTACACGGTGATATCACGCTCCACCAGCATCTGGTTATACTTGTACTTGTTCTCGAAACGGCGGATAACCGGTTTATTCTCGGGATGGAGACCACTGAAAATCTCCTGCACATACATTTTGGCAACGCGCAGGGGAGTGCCCTTCAGGCTGTCATCTGTCAGGTCGAGGCCCATGGTGTGCATAATCTCTCGGAAGTGCCTTTCGATGATCACGATCTTCTCCGCGTCAGAAAGGTCAAATGCGTCTGGGCGCAGCGGCGTTTCCAGCGAGCTCATCATGTGGTCGTCCATCTCTTCCGCTTCGTGGCCCAAGTCCTGGTTATCCATTATATTCAACAAAGTTTCGTTCAGTTTCATAAAGCGTTACAGCTAAATCATAGTCCTTGCTTATTTTCTCCCGCAGAAGCTCCCAAATCACAGTGGCGATGTTCTCAGCCGTCGGGTTCAATTGCCTGAACGCTTCGGTGTCGAGGTTCAGGTTCTTGTGGTCAAACCGATCGATCACTTCCTGCTTCACCAACGTGCTGAGCTTCTTCATGTCGTACACGTAGCCGGTATCCTCATTCACCTGACCGGTAAGCTTTACGATGAGTTGGTAGTTGTGCCCGTGGTAGTTGGGGTTGTTGCACAGTCCGAAAACAGCCGCATTCTGCTTGTCGCTCCAAGCCGGATTGTGCAAACGGTGGGCGGCGTTAAAATGCTCTTTTCTGCAGATAGTTACTTTCATTGTGTCTCCAACAAACAGGCCTGTGCTATTGTTCGGGTGCGATTAAAATCATTTTAGGACTGACATGGCTATAAACCTACAAAGGTAAGCGTCGCAGCCCCCAAACCCAAACCATTTAGGCGGTAAATTAATATCCTTTATATATCTGTATTATGCTATAGAATCCCTATTTTCGTAGGTATACGGATGTTCCTGTCAAAATAATTTCTAAGTATAGTATGCGAGTAAAAGGTTTATTGGTAGCGGCCATGCTGCTGGTGTCGGGTATGGCGAGTGCGCAGGTAATGCGCGTAGAGGAAAGCGAGCAGGTGGTAAGCGGCGTGAAACGCAGCGGACAGCAACTGAGCGTGCAGCTAGACCCCAAGTTTGTGGAGAAAATATGGAAGGACCATTTGTCTCAGGAGGCTGGTAAGGTGAAGCACTCCAAGGGAGTGTATACGGTTGAGGAGGCGAAGCTAAAGAAGATCAGCAAAGATCCGATGCGAGTGATCTCTACCGTGGGAACACATGCTACTGGCAGTTATGTGTGGTGGGCTCTGGATCTGGGAACAGCCTATGCTGACAAGAACGCCACACCGGAGGTTTATGCCGCCGCTGAGCGGTTTATGGAAGATTTCGGGAAAAAACTCTACCAAGAAGACGTGCTGCTACAGATAAACGAAGCCGAGAACGTACTGCGCGACACCAAGAAGGAGCAGGATCGGGTCGTAAAGCAAGCCAACGATTTGCAGCTAAGTATAGAGAAAAACAAAAAACGCAAACAAGAGCTGGAGGCGGAACTAGTGCGCAATGCCGATGAACTGCGACAACTAGAGCAGAACGTAGAGCTAAACGCCAGGCAGCAGGAGGCCAGCCGACAGCAGGTGCAAGCTATGGAGCGGGCAGTGGAGGAGGTGAGAGCCAAGCTACGCGATATCAAATAAGGTATAGCTTCTTATACCTGCTAAAACAGAAAAGCCTCCTGACCGGAGGCTTTTCTGTTTTAGAGGCGATGCGCGCTATAACCTCATCCAGCGCTGTATTTCCTGCTCGGCAAACTGTTCGTTGCGCCAGCCTACAAACTTGCTCTTGGCAGTTTGGTTGTGATATACAAACCATTGCTGCAGGATGGATTTTACCGCCGGGTAATCTGCCGTGAAGCTGTTATAATCGGAGACGTTGACTGTGCGTTCGCTAGGACGAGCCGGCACGGCTATAATCTTATGGTCGAGTTCGCCGTTCGTTTCCAGCTGCAATACGCCCACTGGAATTACCTCCAGCACGGTGCCTGCTTCCACGCTTCCGGATAGCACAACTACTTCTAGTGGCTTTTTCTGGGCATTGATTTCTGTGGAAGGTATAAAGCCGAAGTTGGCAGGGTAGGGTAGGAAGTTGACCACGCGATCCTGACCGGCCTGTTGCTCTGCCTCAAATTTTCTGGTCTGTCGGTTATAGTGCAGCTTGGTGGCGCTGCCGGCCGGCACTTCAATCACAGCCTGCAATTGCTTCTTGCCATTATAAGTGGGAAGGCCAGCATAGTCTGTCTGGCAGGAGGTCAACAACACAAACTGTAACAGTAGCAAGGTATAGCGTAAGCGTGTAGTCATCTGAAGAGTTACGGGCTAGGTATAGTTGCAAATATAAGAAGCCTTGCTGAAGCCCTTGCAGATTCGACAGGTATAGGCACAAAAAAAGGAGCCGTTCGGTTAGAACAGCTCCTTTTTTACTAAAACTATGGAAAACTTATGAAAACAGGTTCTTCAATTATCTTCTTTCCTTGATACGTGCAGCTTTACCCTGCAGGCCTCTCAGATAGTATAGTCTAGCTCTTCTAACACGGCCTTTTCTTACAAGCTCGATTTTCTCAATAGATGGAGAAAGCAGTGGGAAAATACGCTCCAGACCAATCTGGTTAGACACTTTTCTTACAGTGAAAGTCTCACCGTTTGTGTTAACGTTCTTGCGCTGAATAACAACGCCTTGGAACTGCTGGATACGCTCCTTGTTACCCTCACGGATTTTCACGTGGATGTTGATGGTATCGCCAGACTGGAAAGTCGGGAAAGAGGCGCGCTTGTCTGTAGATTCCTGCTCGATAAATTTAAGTAATTCGCTCATGGCTATGTTGTTAAAGCTAAATATCTTCTTCAAAATTCGGACTGCAAAGATATGTAATTATTTTTTACATAAATATTTTTGCAGAAAAAAAATGTAAGTTTTTGAAACTTACTTATCAAAAGCGCAATAGAAGTGCTCCTTGCACCTTTTTGACTACTCTTGTATTAGTCATTCAGCAGATCAGGTCGGCGCTGTTTAGTGCGCTCAATAGCCTGCTCAAAGCGCCACTGCTCTATCTTAGGGCCATCTCCAGAAAGCAAGATATCCGGCACTGTCATACCTTTATAGTCTGCAGGGCGGGTATAGACCGGCGGTGCCAGCAGTCCATCCTGAAAAGAATCAGTCAGGGCCGATGACTCGTCGTTGAGCACGCCCGGTATGATCCGGATAATGGCATCAGCTAGTACAGCTGCTCCCAACTCGCCGCCGGAAAGTACATAGTCGCCTATGCTAATCTCATGGGTCACGTAATGCTGTCGCACACGCTCGTCCACGCCTTTGTAATGACCGCACAGGATGATCACGTTGCGGAGAAGCGAGAACTGGTTGACTATTTTCTGGTTGAGCGTCTGCCCGTCAGGCGTCATGTAGATCACGGCATCGTAGTCCCGTTCAGCTTTAAGGTCCGAAAGAATCCTGTCTATTGGCTCGATCATCATCACCATACCGGCTCCACCTCCAAAGGCGTAATCGTCAATCTGGCCATGCTTGTTGATGGCGTACTTACGAAGGTCGTGGATGTGGATTTCAACCAGACCTTTTTGCTGTGCTCTCTTAACGATGGAATGGCTAAAAGGACTGTCCAGCAGGTCGGGCTGGCAACTGATGATGTCAAATCGCATGATAATTGGGGCTACTCGTCGCGGTCGTCGGCGTCGTCAGGGGTGCCGGGCTGGGTGTATACCTCCAGCAGGCCTTCAGGCAGATTTACATGCAGTACCTTGGCTTCGTGGTCGGCGCGTACAAACACTTCATCCAGCACAGGTACAAGCATTTCTTGCCCGTTGTACTCCATGGCCATCAGCTGTTGCTGCGGCATGTCGTAAAAGTCTTTCACGGTGCCAAGCGGACCGTGGTTCTGGTCCACCACTTGGTAACCGATCACCTCATGGAAATAGAACTGCCCTTCTTCCAGCTCCGGGAGCTCGTCAAGCGGCAGGTATAGGCTGACATTGCGAAGCTTCTCGGCTTGCTCGATCGTCTTGATATCCTCGAAGTGGATAATAAAACGGCCTTTCTGCACGGGCTCCATCTTGTCAATAAAAAAAGGAATCAGCCTTCCTTGTTGTTCAAGAAAGACTGATTCCAGATCATCATAATCTTCGGGGTAGTCTACGTCGAAAAACGCAACCACTTGTCCCTTGATGCCATGGGTCTTGACGATGTGACCTAACAGGAAGCAGTCATCAATGTGCATGGCTGATGTAATTTATGCTTGTTCTTCAGTAGACTCGCCTTCAGCAGCTGGTGCCTCAGGAGCTTCTTCAGCTTCAGCAGTTGGCTCAGGAGCAAGCTTGGCAGCCTCACGCTGACGGATAGCCTCTGCACGAGCTTCTTTCACTTTCGTTTCAGCATCAAGAGCAGCCTTACGCTTCGCATCTTTCTCAGAGCCAAGGGTAGTACGCTTGCTTTCGATCTTAGCATCTTTCTCTTTCTTCCACTCTTCGAAACGAGCGTCAGCTGTTTCCTGAGAGATAGCGCCTTTTACAACACCGATCTGCAGGTGCTTCTTGTACAGAATACCTCTGTAAGAAAGCATCGCTTTCACAGTGTCAGTTGGCTGAGCACCATTCATTAACCACTGGAACGCCTTCTCCTCGCTGAAGTCGATAGACGCAGGGTTAGTGTTTGGGTTGTAAGTACCCAGTTTCTCGATGAACTTACCATCACGTGGTGAGCGAGCATCAGCTACTACGATATCGTAGATAGCGGCTTTTTTGCGGCCTCTGCGGGCCAGTCTGATTTTAACAGCCATTTTTTATATAAAATTTAAAGTCGGCGAAACCCGTCCGCCAGTTTTTAGAACCGCAAAGGTAATGATTTTGTGCCGATTAATGCAAGATTTTTGAAAATTGATTTGCAGGTGTGGGCGGGCGGTATAGTTCCTGCAGTCTGTTACCACCTTGCATACTCTGACAAGTATAAGTGCTGCCAAATAAGAAAGCCCTCCCGTAAAGGAGGGCTTTCTAGCAGTTTTATCAAACTCGGTTCTTAATAATCCTCCAGTACTATGTGGTGCAGGAATATATAGCCTTTATCAATTACATCTGTTGTGGTTGACAGCTTCTTGCCGTTCTGGTAGAAGCCTTCTTTGGACGAATACGTGAACGTGTGATTTACTCCATTTAGAGAGAATATTTTCTCTCGTGGTCCAAACCCTCCTAAGTTGCCTTGTGAGGCTTCTAAAAGCAAATTATCATTACTGAACATTTCGTTAAGAATATCAACATGTTCATAGTTATGGGGGAGAGTTTCAGAAATTGAAGTAGCATCGCGCTTCTTCTCAGCCAGTATCTCATCCCAAGTGTAGACAAAGTCGCCAGAGATTAGCTTGAAGTCAGAAGTTGATATCTCGCCGCTTTCTAAAAGATTTTTGCCTGAGGCGTCTACAAATTCAATAAAATGATATTGCATGAGTGGTTCTTCAACTGGCTCTTTTTTGCAAGAAAAGCACAGCGGGATAATGAGCAGCATCAAAAGCAAACTCAGTATAGTGCTTTTGGGTGAAGTTGTAATTGTAGATGTTGTTCTCATAGGTGTGTGTGAATATATTGGATAAAAATAATTAATTATTTGACAAAAAATACAATTCTATAATTTTTACCACACAAAAAAAAGCCCTCCGTTTCCGAAGGGCTTTCCTTTATGTCTTGAATTATTAAGCGCCTACTTTGTTGCGGGCAGCTTTTACTTTCACGGGCTTCAGCTTGATGATGCTCAGCTTGTCCAGCGTCCAGATGACAGGCCAGGTTGGGTCTACTTCCCACCACTTCACGCCGAAGTTCACGCGGTTAGGCAGTTTGTGGTGGTTGTTCTGGAACAGCTCACCGCCTGTCAGGAAGTCGAAGAAAAGCGAGTTGCGCGACTTGTCGTTGTTGTCGAAGTTCTGGTAGCCATACTTGTGTCCGCTCCAGTTTACGATCGCGCCGTGTACCGGGCCCATCAGGAAGTGAAGCGGCAACAACAGGAACATCCACCACTGGGTGGCGAAGGCGATGTAGAACAGCACATAAGCTACACCCCAGCCAATACGGGAAACTTTCGAATCCCCGATCTTCTCAAGAGCCGGCCACAGTGGGTAGTCGCCATCAAAACGACGCTCTGGCTCCACGCGGTGGTTGAGCACGTCGTTGTAAATATTTTTGGTCTTCCACATCATCGTGAAAGCATTGTTGGAGTAGTGCGGTGAATGCGGGTCACGCTCCGTATCAGAAAAAGCGTGATGCATGCGGTGTAAAATGGCATAAGCACGTGGCGACAGGAAGGAGGAGCCTTGCGCAATGTACGTTAGTAGATAAAAAGCCTTCTCCCAGAAAGGGCTCATGGTGAACATCTTGTGGGCTGCATAGCGGTGCAGGAAGAATGTCTGCACGAACAGAGAAAGGTACCAGTGCAGTACGAAGAAAATGAGTATAGCCATTAAGCAATTAGTATGTTAAAGTTTCTAATAACAGAGTATAGTATAATGTCAGCCTGTGCAGGCGCCAAGCCTTTGCAAAATTACAATGTGATTCTATAGAAATAATAAAATCAGGTATAAAAGTTCAGAAAGATGATAAATATCAATTTTGGGAATAAATAATGATTAATAAGAATAATCATTCGATTTAAATGGCTTCCAGATGGGGGCGGAGGGAAGTGGAGCGCTCACCGTTACCATGGTTTTGAGAGTGGGGTGCTCAAATTGCAGGCTGCGGGCATGCAGCGCAATGCTTTTATCGGGCAACGGATTGCCGGCGCCATACCTGAGGTCGCCTGCAATGGGGCAATGCATAGAGGCTAGCTGCACCCGTATCTGGTGCGGACGGCCTGTTACGGGGTTCACCTCAAGCAAGTAGTGCTTGTTGTGCTGTGCTATGAGGCGGTAGCTGAGCTCAGAGCGGAGACCTTTACTGTTTTCGCGGGCGTAGGCGGTGGTCACGTTGCGGCTGCTGTCTTTGATGAGCCAATGCACGAGCGTTTGTTGCTCCACGGTGGGTTTGTTCAACACAACAGCCCAATACGTCTTGATGGTTTTTTTGCTCCGGAAAAGCTCGTTGAGGCGGCTAAGGGCTTTGGAGGTTTTGGCCAGTAGCACCACGCCACTCACCGGCCGGTCGAGACGATGCACCACCCCGATAAACACATTGCCCGGTTTGTTATACTTCTCTTTGATGTACTCCTTTGCCAGATCGGCTAGGCACACGTCACCCGTCTCGTCGCCATGCACCAGCAAACCGGCCGGTTTATTGACCACCAGCACATGGTTATCCTCAAAAAGAACATCTAGAAAAGCCATGGGCTTTTGAATGAGTAGTTTATAATGACTAATGATTAATGAATAATCCAAAGCGAATTACTCAGTAATCATTAGTCCATTATTCATTAGTTAATATGCTTCTTTATCGTTCGGGAAGTCTTTGCTCTTCACGTCTTTCACGTAGTTCTGCACAGCGTCGGTCATGATGCTGTGCATATCGGCGTAGCGGCGAAGGAAGCGTGGCTTGAACTCTTTGTTGATGCCCAGCATATCGTGTACCACCAGTACCTGCCCATCCACGTGTGGACCAGCGCCTATACCTATGATAGGGATCTCCAGTTTTTCTGCCACGCGTTTTGCCAGTTCAGAAGGAATCTTCTCCAGTACAATGGCAAAACAGCCGAGCGCCTGCAGCAATAGCGCATCATCAATCAGCTTCTGGGCTTCGACCTCTTCTTTGGCGCGAACCGTGTAGGTGCCGAATTTGTAGATGGACTGCGGTGTCAGGCCTAAGTGGCCCATCACCGGTACACCCGCACTCAGGATGCGTATAATAGACTCTTTTATCTCTGCGCCGCCTTCCAGTTTCACGCCATGCGCACCCGACTCCTTCATGATGCGGATGGTGGAGCGCAGCGCCTCCGAAGAGTTTCCTTGGTAAGAGCCAAACGGCAGATCCACTACCACAAAAGCGCGGTTCACACCTCGGATAACCGAAGAGGCGTGGTAGATCATCTGGTCCAGTGTAATCGGGAGTGTTGTCTCGTGACCGGCCATTACGTTGGAGGCCGAGTCGCCTACGAGCAGCACATCCACGCCGGCTGCATCCAGAATAGTGGCCATGGAATAATCGTAAGCCGTGAGCATGGAGATTTTCTCGCCGCGCTCTTTCATGTTCTGCAACTGGTGTGTGGTTACTTTTTTGAGGTCGCTTTTATGGACAGACATAGTGTGCTGTTTAAGGTTCGATCCAAAATTATAAAAATCAAAACAAAAACAGCCACCCATTTTGCAGGAGCGGCTGTTTTGTATCTTATCTGAAGTTCATACCCGATCTGTTTCGGGTGAGGCGCAAATCACGCAGCAGCGATGAGCGGGCATTGATCGTCAGGTTATAGCCCCGCATCAAACCGAAAGGCCGCCAGCCGATGCTCATCTCCCAGCAGTGCAGATCACGGTATATGTCCACGCTGGCATTGGAGACATTCTTATTCGTAAAATCGTAGCCGGCCATGTAACCAAACTTCCATTTCTCAGTCAGGTTCAGCGTGCCCTGCACACCAATATTCTGAGTGATGTCTGCCCCCTGCTGCCCCATAGCTCCTATGTAGTAGATCGTATAGTCCAAACTCAGCGTCCAAGGGATGTTAAAGTCCACGTATTCTGGAATGAGCGGGTCCATCGGATCCAGCATACCTGGCAGGTTCGAAGGCGGCGGCGCGCTGGTATTACGGGCTTCCGGGTTAAAATTGGCGCGCACACTCAAGTTGGCGTTTGTAAGCCTTGCCAGCTTAAAGCCACCCCCTTCTATCATGTAGCGGTTGATGGCCCGGTCGCCATTGGGACTTAGTTGATAAGGGTTGAAGATCGAGTTAAAGTTCACGTCGAATATCTGAAACAGACGTGTGTTCATGCTCACGTTAATTGGACTCAGACGCATGGTATCCTGAGCGAAGTTGTAGAAGGTGCTGATGCGGAAGTTGTCGAGGATGCTTACTTTCTCCGAAGTTGTTGCAGCAGTGTCGGAGCGGGAGCGCACCTTCATTTGTAGTTGGTTGTCTAAACTAATACCCAATCCGCTGGCCATGCCGCCAGTGGGCACATTGCCGCTGAAGCGTGGCAGCCGCTGAAAAATGGGCTGGTTAGTAAGCGAGTCCGTGCCCACCTGTATGGTCTGGGCAAAACCAAAGCGCTGTTCATCGTCGAAGTTAGGCCGGTAATTATAGCTCAGGCTAGGGCGCATGATATGGCGTATGGCTTCCACACGATTGCCTTTCCGGAAATTGACGGTGCCGTATACGGTCGTGTTTAGAGAGGCGCCCGCACCGTATTCGTATACTCTGCCAAATCCAGCCGTGTCTACCTGCACTGCTTGCGCTTCGGGGTTGAAGGTATAGGAGAGTTTTTTATCGAACCATGACTCCCGGTAGCTCACAGTAGGTGTCAAGTTGAAGTGACGGAGTACTTTGTAGTTGCCCAGTCCGATCTGGAAGTTGTGGTCGGCGCTCTTTCGGCCGTTGCGCCACAGGCGATCTAGGTTGTCGAAGTTGATCCCAAAGATAGAGTCCCTGTCAGTACCGCCAATCAAAGGCACATTACCTAGGCTGCGTGCAGTTTCTCTGTTTGACACCTCATTTCGGGCCCGGAGGTTGTAGCCAAACGTGAAGTTCTCATACCACTTACCAGTCGGCACGTTTTTCGAGAAAATCTCATACAGACTCGTCTGCGTCATAGCAAAGTTAAGATCCGGCAGCACGAAGTTCATAACCGTGGGCGCAGGTCTCCGGTTTTCTTCCTCTCCCACGAAGCCACCGTTGTTTTGGCCTTGGCTCAGCGTCGCCGTGTAGCTGAACGGGGAGTTCTGTATGTTTTTCTGGTAGGTGATAGTCGAGTTGAACGTCGGTGTCAGGTACTGGTTCGGACTGTTGAAGTTCACGCGGTTGTGCTGCCCGCTACCTGCTCTTACGTTGGCGGTAAAGCGTCCGCGGCCCGGTTTCTGTACGGGGCTGTGCGTCCAGTTTACGAAGGCTGTGCGCTGTGAGGGAGGCAGTCCGCTGAAGTTGGTAGTCGACCTTGACGGGTCGTCTATACCTGCTTGGTCATTCTTGAAGTAATCGTAACTGATATTGAAATTGCCACGATAAGAATAGCGCTTGATATAGGTGTTGTCTACCGTTACCTTGTAGCCGCCCAGTGAGTAAATGTCCCCGGTAATGCGCGTGCCGATGTAATCGTTGATGGCCAAGTAGTAGCCCCCATTGCTCAGGTAGAAACCACGGGCACGTGATTCGCCGAAGGTCGGCATGATTACCCCAGAAGAACGCTTATTACGCGGCGTGGGGAACAGTCCGAATAGGAACCCAAGTGGTGTAGGTATGTCGGCGATCACCAAGTTAAAAGGCCCCGACATGATTTTGTCGTTAGGTATGGCCTTGATCCTGCCCGCGCTGATGTAGAAGTGTGGATGCTCGAGGTTACAGGTGGTGTACTTGTTGTGCAGACCGAAAATCTCGTTCTGTTCATTTTTTTTCACGACCTCGGAGTGTATGTATCCCTCGCCTTGTTGCGTTACTACTTCGGAGATGCGTCCGCGCTTGGTTTTGTAGTTGTAGGCGATGCGCTTGGCAGCATAGCTCTCGGCCCCGTCCTGAAACACAGGCGTGCCAACTTCTTTGCCAGTGGAGTCAACAAGCGTGGTAGCCGTAAGGGTGTTGAGGTCGTAGTCAATTTGAATGTAGGCAGCCTTGAGCTCCATGGTGCCATAGTCTATCTGGGCATCCCCATAGAGGTGCACCACTTTGCGGTCAACCTCAAACAAGATGGAATCTCTGGCAGAGTAATTGATAGTGGTCTCAATGTCGCCTTTGGGCACATTGGCCATGAGCGAATCGGCAGGGGGCTTGATGCTAACAGTGTCTTTTGGCGTAGCTGTACTGGTGGGGCGGCGCACCCGCTGACCCAACACAGGCTGGGCAGAAAGCACGGCGAGCTGTACCAGCAGCAAAAAAATCAAAATGTAGCGCAACTTCTTCAGACTTCCCTAAAGTTTTATTTATTTTGTACAAAGTTATTGTTTAACTTTTAACTAACGAGCGTTGTGAGAAATATTGTTACTATTTCAATTCTGGCCCTTATTTTATTACTATGCTCTTCCAGCAAGCTCGAATACCGTAAGGCGTATAAGCTGCGTACGGTAGTTATCGATGCGGGTCACGGTGGCAAAGACATAGGTTGTAACGGTAAAATGTCGCATGAGGCTGATGTAGCCTTAAAGTTGGCGCTGCAAGTGGGTGCCTTAATTGAGAAGAACGTACCCGACGTGAAAGTTGTTTACACCCGCAAGGACGATACTTTCGTGGAACTTATCGACCGGGCCGGCATCGCCAACAAAAACAACGCAGACCTTTTTATCTCCATCCACCTCAACGCCGGACCTCCCGCAGCCTTCGGTACCGAGACCTATACCATGGGGCTCCACACGACCAACGGCAACTTAGCTGTGGCTAAGCGTGAGAACGCCGTTATTTTGCAAGAAGACGACTACAAAGAGAAATATGGCGGCTTCGATCCGAACTCACCCCAGAGCCACATCATGTTCGCGCTGCACCAGAGTGCTTACATCGACAACAGCCTCCGATTTGCCCAAAAGATCGAAAATGAGTTTAAAACCCGTGTTGGCCGTAGCAGTCGCGGCGTAAAGCAGGCGGGCTTTCTGGTGCTCTGGAAATCCTATATGCCGAGCGTATTGATTGAAGCCGGATTCCTGACCAACCCCACTGAAGAAAAATTCCTTAACGATAAAACCGGTCAAACGTATATGGCATCAGGTATATATCGTGCCTTTAAGGAGTACAAGCAAGAGCTTGAAGCTATGAACTAATGCAAAAAGCAAACTCACCTACGTGAAAATATCTAAAGAAATTAAAGTTGCCCTGTTAGGTATAGCGGCAATTGTTATCTTGTATTTCGGGTATGACTTCCTGAAAGGCTCCACAATTTTCTCAAAAACGCATACCTACCATGTCGTGTATGATAGCGTAGACGGGCTTACCGTCTCAAATCCGGTGTTTCTGAATGGTATACAGGTGGGTCATGTAAAAGACCTCGAACTACTGACAGATCGGGCTAACATGGTGCGTGTGGACTTGGAAGTGCGTAAAGACCTGCAGCTTGGCGATTCGACCATTGCCAGTTTAGGTAATTCTGACCTTCTAGGCAGCAAGGCGATAACCCTGCTGCTGCGTAACAACACCAAGCAGTACAATGGAGGCGAAGAACTCATAGCCTTTAAAGAGACTAGCATAACGGATATGCTCTCATCCAAGTCAGTGCCTGTAATCGACAAGGTGGACACCACGCTGGCACGTGTCAACCGCCTGCTAGACAGTGAGGCGAAAGGCAATTTGCAGGAGATATTGGCTAATTCTAATGAAACGACAAGGCTGATCAATGCGATCCTTGCCAACAACCAGCGCAATATTAACCAGATTACCTCTAACCTGAGTCAACTGACATCGGCTCTTAAGCAGACGCAGCGTAACATTGACAGGTTGGCTGTGAACATGACCGAGCTTACCGATACGCTGAAGCGAGTGGAAGTGAACAAACTGGTGCGCGACGCAAATTCAGCGGTAAATGAACTTGAAACGACCGTTGCTAAACTTAACTCTGACCAAGGATCTATTGGCAGGCTTATGAATGATGATGAACTTTACCGTAACATGAATAACTCGACAGAGGCGCTCAATCTGCTGCTGCGTGACATTCAAGCCTATCCGAAGCGCTACGTGCACTTCTCGCTTATTGGCCGCAAAGACAGGTATAAAGTAGACGAAACTGGCCGCGTGATCACATTGGAGGAGGTAAAGGAGTTGCAAGATGAGAACCCGGAGGAGTTCCGCCGTTCGGCACCGGATACACTGCGCGTACCGGCCACCGATACCACAAAAAGCCAATAATGCATCTTAATAATTGTATATTTGTGAAATCCGCCCATAAAGCGGATTTTTCATTGTAAGTAGTCCCCTTATTTATAATAACCCTTTCATGGATATCGAATTCAATAAGAACGAAGACTCCCTTAAACAGCTGAGTTTCCAGCTGAAAAGTAAACTGAAGAAAGTGCATCTGGGTGGTGGCGAGAAGCGCATCGCAAAAGAGCATGCTAAAGGCAAGATGACCGCCCGTGAGCGCATTGACTACCTGCTCGATGAAGGCACCGAGTTTTTGGAAGTTGGTGCTTTTGCCGGTGAAGGCATGTACCAAGAAGTTGGCGGCTGCCCAAGCGGCGGTGTGGTGACAGGTATAGGCTACATCAAAGGCCGCCAGTGTGTAGTGGTAGCCAACGACGCCACCGTAAAGGCCGGTGCATGGTTCCCGATCACAGCCAAGAAAAACCTGCGCGCGCAGGAGATCTCCATTGAGAACAAACTGCCGATCGTATACCTAGTGGACAGCGCTGGCGTATTTTTGCCGATGCAGGACGAGATCTTCCCGGACAAAGAGCACTTCGGGCGCATGTTCCGCAACAACGCCGTAATGAGCTCAATGGGCATTGTGCAGATCGCCGCTATTATGGGCAGTTGCGTGGCCGGTGGTGCTTACTTGCCGATCATGAGCGATGAGGCTCTGATTGTGGAAGGTACAGGCTCTGTATTTCTGGCAGGCTCTTACTTGGTGAAATCGGCCATCGGTGAGAACATCGACAACGAAACGCTGGGTGGTGCTACTACGCATAGCGAAATATCCGGTGTAACCGACTACAAGTGCAAAGACGATAAAGAGGCGCTGGATCATATCCGCACTATTTTTGACAAACTGGGCGAGAACCCGAAAGCTGGCTTCAGCCGTGTGGAGCCCGTTGCTCCAAAGCTGGACCAAAACGAGATCTATGGCCAGTTGCCAGCCGATCGTACCAAGCCGTACGACATGATGGACATCATCAGCCGTTTGGTCGACAACTCTGAGTTCGAGCCCTACAAGGACCTTTATGGCCAAACACTTATTTGCGGACTAGGCCGTATTGATGGCTGGGCAGTAGGCATTGTAGCGAACCAGCGCAAGATCGTGAAAAGTAAAAAAGGCGAAATGCAGATGGGTGGCGTAATCTACTCCGACTCAGCCGACAAGGCGGCCCGCTTTATCATGAACTGCAACCAAAAGAAAATTCCGCTGGTATTCCTGCACGATGTGTCCGGCTTTATGGTGGGCAGCAAATCGGAGCACGGCGGCATTATAAAAGACGGCGCCAAGATGGTGAGCGCTATGGCTAACTCGGTAGTGCCGAAATTTACGGTTATACTTGGCAACAGTTACGGCGCTGGTAACTACGCCATGTGCGGCAAAGCTTATGATCCGCGTCTGATTTATGCGTGGCCATCGGCGCAGCTAGCCGTGATGAGCGGTGCGGCGGCAGCCAAAACCCTGCTGCAGATTCAGGTGTCAGCCCTTAAAGCCAGAGGCGAAGAGATAACACCGGAAGCGGAGAATGAGCTACTGGAGCGCATCACAGCCAAGTATAACGAAGAGTTGTCGCCCTACTACGCAGCCGCCCGCTTGTGGATAGACGGCATCATCGACCCGCTGGAGACCCGTAAGGTGATTTCCATGGGTATAGAGGCTGCCAATCATGCCCCGATTGAGAAGCCGTATAATGTTGGCGTGATCCAAACCTAAGCTGTTTTGATAGAAATTTGTTGAAGAATACAGGTAATCAGGTATCTGATTGCCTGTGTTTAGAGTAAACTATTGAATATCTAGTACCTATTAAGTTTTAAATATTTCTGTGACGAAGAAGGAGATAAAGGCGCTGATCTCGCTGTTGGATGATATGGATTATGAGGTCGCGTCGCATGTAGAGGGTAAGATTGTATCAATGGGTGAAGGGATCATTCCATTTCTGGAAGAGGAATGGGAAGAAACCCTTGACTCAGACTTGCAGAAGAAGATCGAGGACCTGATTCACAGCCTTCAGTTCGAGGGCCTGCTCAGGCGCCTCAAAAACTGGAAAGAAACCGGTGGTTTGGATCTGATAGAGGGGATGTGGTTGGTGAACTCCTATCTATACCCTGATGTGGATCTAGCTACTATTCATAAGGCGCTGGATCAGCTATACTTCGATGCTTGGACAAACATGAAGGAGAGCATGCACCCGTATGACCAAGTGAAGACGCTCAATAATTCCCTCTTTCGAGAGAAGAAGTTTACGGCCAACACCAAGAATTTTCACTCTCCATCTAACTCTATGATGCACTTGGCGCTGGAGACGAGGCGGGGCAATCCGCTGACACTCTGCGTTATTTACATGACTATTGCACAGCGATTGGGTATGCCTGTCTACGGTGTGAACCTACCTAATCTCTTTATCCTGACCTACAAGCAGGGCGATGTGCAGTTCTATATCAATGTCTACAACAAAGGGCTGATGCTCTCTAAGGCAGACATCGACAATTACATTGTGCAGCTCAATCTGAATCCGGTAGATATTTTCTATGAGCCCTGCTCTAATGTCGAGATCGTGAAAAGGGCGTTGCGCAATCTGGCATTCGCGTTTGAAAAGACCAAGGATCTGGAGAAAGCCACAGAAGTTACCAAATTGCTCACCGCTATTACGGATGACGATCCGGCTATATAGTTTAGGTATAGTCGCTGACAAGGTATAGGCAAAAGAAAAGGGGCCGCTCCAGTTGATGGAGCGGCCCCTTTGTTATTTTGTGCTTAAGAATTATTAGTAGCGCTTAATCATACATCCCGTCGCACGCTTATCAGCAGTGCTCACGTTTTTGTTGGCCAGTACATCATCTATCACTGACTTTAGGTAATTGTTTTTGACGCCGCTTTCCACCTGCGGATTGTCGTCGATGGCGCCTTTATACTTCAGCACAAACTCGCCACCCATGTTGTGCAGCACAAACACCTCAGGCGTTTTGGTGGCGCCAAACTGCTGGCTAATGCGCTGACCCTCGTCGGCAAGATATGGGAAACCGTAGTTCTTGGCGGCGAGGTCTTCCGGCCTATCGCTACCCTCGCCAAGGCCCACACCCGGGTTGATAAAAATGAACTGCACCCCGCGGGCTGCATAGGTGGTGGAAAGCGTTACTAAGCGGTTTTCGTAAAGTTTGGCGTATGGGCACTGGTTGTCGGTAAAGACGACCACGACCGTTTTGCTGTCAGTAAAGTCGCTCAGTGATACGGTTTTACCTTGACCGTTCTTTAGCGAGAAGTCAGCTACTTTACTGCCCAACTGGTATCCGCCGCGCTGGGCGAACACGCTGGCTGTAACCATCAAGGCTACAACAAAAGAAGCTAGGTATTTCATATGAGTTTGTTTTAAGGTGAGTGTGTCAGATTATCGGTCAATACTATACGTGAGTATATGGTTAAGCAGTAACTCATGGTGAATCTGATACAATTTAGAAAATTTATCGGTAATTACGCGACCCTGCAGCAAGTTGTTTTCAGGGCTCTGTGCCGGCTCTACCAATAGGTTTTCCTTAAAAATGAGCTGCTTTTGGCTATACATTTTGTACAACGTTTCTTTGGCGCTCCAATACAGACAAGTCTGTTGCTCATCGTCTGCCGTGAAGGTCTTTTCTTGATCAGTCAAGAACTTGTCTGCCACCCGCAGCGCTTTCGCACTCACTAGTTCAATATCTATGCCAACATCATACCTTTCGGAAAGTATAACGGCGGCAAGCCGGGGCGAGTGCGTTATGGACAGGTGGAAGCCCTTTTGTGCAAAAATGGGCTTGCCGGTAGCGTCGCGCAGCAGCGGCAGGGGGGCGTCGGTGAAACGCTGTAAAAGCTGATAAGCCAGTGTGCGGCTGGCCAGCCACTCCCGCTGGCGGCGCGGGTGGGCCTGTGCCAGCCCTTCTTCCGGACTCAGGTGGGCCGGCAGGGTATGCAGGAGTTCCTCCGGACGCTCCTCCAACGACCATACACCTAGCAGGGTATGGGAGTCAAGTTCGCGGGTGTGGAGCAGGGGCATGGCGTATTTTTTAAAAGGCAACGAATAGGTTCGCCGCAATTGTTGTAAATTTAGCTAAAATTAAGCTTAACAAACCAAGTATAGATGGCCAGCAAAATACAAGTAGAAAAAGTCGCCACCCTGACCGGCCACCGGGACTGTGTGTATACCTTGGAAAGCGGTGCTAACCCCGCCACGGTATATTCAGCGGGCGCCGACGGCATGGTGGCTGCTTGGGACCTGAACCAGCCTGACAATGGCGAACTTGTAGCCAAGGTCACCTCTTCGGTATACGCACTGCGCTTTATACCTGATCGCGACCTGCTGCTGATCGGGCAGAACATGGAAGGCCTGCAGGTGATCGATCTCAAGAGCAAAGCCATTCACAAATCAGTGGCTCTGCCCAAGGTGCCTATTTTCGATATAGCCTTCGTGCCTGAAACAGGACAGGTATACGTGGCGCTTGGCAACGGAGGTATAGCCGTGATCGGGGCCGAGGACTATGAACTGCGCAGCATGGTGCGCAAATCGGACCAGAGCGTGCGCTGCCTTGCCTACAATAAAACCACCAACGAACTGGCCGCTGGGTATAGCGACAACCTCGTGCGGATATTCGACGCAGGCAGCATGGAGTTGAAATACGAGCTGCCGTCGCATACCAACTCCGTGTTCACGGTCGTTTACTCTCCAGACGGCACGCTGCTGCTCACTGCCGGCCGCGACGCCCACCTGCGCGTATGGCAGGTGCAGGAAAAATACAAGGAGCGCGGCTATGTGATCGCGCACATGTATACCGTCAATCACATAACCTATAGCCCTGACGGACGCTATTTTGCGACCTGCAGCATGGATAAATCCATAAAACTGTGGGACGCCCAGACCTTTAAACTGCTCAAGGTTATTGATAAAGTCCGAAATGCGAGCCACGGCACATCGGTGAATAAATTATTTTGGTCGGCTCATCAGAATCAGTTAGTTTCGTGTAGCGATGACCGCACCATTTCGGTGTGGGATATAAAATTCAGTTTGGATCATGAAGATTACACCCTTAGAAATCAGACAAAAGACATTTGAGAAGGCATTTAGAGGGCTTGACAAGGACGAAGTAAATGCTTTTTTGCTGACCTTATCGCAGCAGTGGGAGAAATTGCTGGATGAGAACAAAGACCTGCGCAACAAGCTGGAGTCGGCTCACCGTGAGACGCAGAAGCTGCGCGAGGTGGAATCTTCCTTATACAAAACACTGAAAACCGCTGAAGACACGGGCAACTCCATACTGGAGCAGGCGAACAAGTCTTCGGAACTGAAAATCCGGGAGGCACAGCTGCAGGCCGATCAGTTGATGAACACAGCCCGCAACCAAGCCCGTATGGTGCTGGAGGAGAGCCAGAAACAGGCTGAGCGCATGGTAAGCGAAATGCAACAGGAGGTAAAGGCCTTGGAGCAGGACTACCAGCGCATGGAAAGCTACCTCGACACGATGGTGCGCGACTTGCGTAATCTGGCAAACGAAGCATTGGAGAAAGCTGAGAAGACAAAGGCTAAACCTAAAACCAATACAAACAGTATTCTTTCAAGAGCGGCCGAACTGCGGGTGGAACAGCCCGAGTTGCTGCATAACTTGAAAGATATGGAAACAACGAACACGACAAACCGAACTATACAACTGCCAGAGGCTACGGCCACTGCAGTAACTGCTATGCCAGTGGTGGCCAGTGGCAATGGATACGAACCACTGGGCGACCCCGCTCCGGACGTAACACAACCGCAGCCGGAAGTACCAAACCCGACGACTCCTGTGCCGAATATACCTTCGCCAGAGATCGAACAGCCAAAACCTGACTATCCGGGTACTGTGCCAGCTCCTGAGATCGAGCGACCTATACCTGAAATTCAGCCTGTAAAACCTGATCAGCCGGAGATTCAGCCACCAATGACGGAGCCGTCGCGTAACGCCTTGGCCAACTGGGCACAGCGCCAGCAAAAGCCTGCCGGTTCTTTCTTCGACGAGTTAGGCTAATCGCGCTGATGGGACAGATCGCACTGGAGGGCATGGAGTTCTTTGCCTTCCATGGGTACTACGACGAAGAACAGAAGATCGGCAACAAGTATGGGATAGACCTGATCATTGAAACCGACCTGCGCCGCGCTGCCGAAAGCGACGACCTGCATGAGACGGTAAATTACGAGGTGCTCTATGCACTGGCGTTGGAGGAGATGAAAACTCCCGCTCGCCTGCTGGAGCACTTAGGCCACCGGATCATCGATAAGATCTATGAGCGCTTTCCGTTTGTGCAGTCCGTCAAGATCAATGTATATAAGTTTAACCCCCCGCTGGGAGGTATATGCAAGTGGGCGAAAGTGACCTTAGAAGAAGCCCGCTAAAGATTTTACTTATTGATAAGAGAGCAGCCGGTGCAGGAATGTGCCGGCTGTTTTCGTTTCTTCCTTTCCTGTTTTAAGAAGGTGTTAAGCTATATTGAAAACTATCCCCTTGAGGGGATTATAGGGGTGTAAATTTAGGACTGAAAAGCTAATAATTGGCCCTTTTCATTTTCCTTCTGACCGAAAACACCCCTCTGCGCTCCCCTCAAGGGGAGAATTCGCTAGAACTTAAGAGCCCTATTCTTCGAAAGGAGAGGACTAGGTATAACTCACACCAGCTTCAACAATTCAGTCGCAGCTGCAAAAGCCGATTTTTTACCTGACTTAACTTGCTCAGCTATATCCGGCAGTTGGTCTTTTACCTGCTGGTGCGCGTAGAAATTGTCTTCGAGGCCTTGGCGTATCGCTTCGTACATCCACTGCAAGTTCTGGTCATGGCGCTTTTTTTCGAAAAAGCCATTCTGCAACGTCAACTCTACATACTCGGCAATGGTTTGGTAAATGGTGTCGAGGCCGGTTTGCTCCACTGCAGAGCAGACGGAAACTTTAGGCAGCCAACCCGAGGCAGCCGCAGGGTATAGGTGCAGCGCATTCTGGTACTCGGCACGAGCGGCTTTCGCTTTCATGGCGTTCTCGCCATCGGCTTTGGTGATGGCAATGGCATCTGCCATCTCCATAATGCCGCGCTTTATACCTTGCAGTTCGTCACCGGCGCCGGCCAGCATGAGCAGCAGGAAAAAGTCGACCATGGCATGCACGGCCGTCTCCGATTGGCCCACGCCCACAGTTTCTACAACGATGGCGTCAAAACCGGCCGCTTCGCAGAGGATGATCGATTCGCGGGTGCTGCGGGTAACACCTCCCAGCGACTTGCCGGCAGGAGAGGGGCGGATAAAAGCTTGCGGATTGATAGAGAGTGACTCCATGCGCGTCTTATCGCCCAGTATACTGCCGCCTGTGCGCTGGCTGGTTGGATCGATGGCGAGCACAGCCAGCTTTTTGTTTTGCTCCTGAATCAGGTAGTTGCCGAAGGACTCAATGAAGGTACTTTTGCCCACGCCCGGCACGCCGGTTATACCTATGCGCACTGACTTGCCGGCATGCGGTAGCACTTGGTTGATGACGTCCTGCGCCAAGTCATGGTCCGACGCAAGTCGACTTTCCACGAGCGTGATGGCACGGCTCAACATCACCCGGTCACCGGCCAGAATGCCTGCTACATACTTATCAGCACTGAAACGTTTTGCCAAGGCGCTAAAGCTTTAGGTATAAAATCGATTGTAATACAAATTTAGAATTTATGCGTTACCGAGCCAGTTTATTTATGGGAAACGAAAAAGCCGGACATCGCTGCCCGGCTTTTTCTATCAATTGTTTATACCTTATCTCACATTAGCAGACCTAACAGCACCAGACCGTATACCTTGCGGGAAATTCGGAAGACCAAGGTCGCTTTTGCGGCCACCTAAGTGAAAGCCAGTGTCCACGTAGCCGCTTTCTTTGCCAAGTACATTTGGTTTGTTAATCACACCCAAGTGAATGTTGTCCTGACGGGCCACATACATCTTGCCATCTGGTCCGAGTTGTATGGCGCCTATTCGCGGACTGCCGGAAGTTCCCACTACTACCGCTGATTTAGCAATGGCTGCTTCGTCGCCGGCCTGTAGGTCGAACTGTATCACCTGTGCTTTGCCGCCGCCTCTGCCGTTAGCGGTAACGTATAGTTTAGTGCCATCCGGAGAGAAACACACGCCATAGGCTTCTTCATAGCCTTTTAACAGAATAGGGTCGGATACTTCGCCAGTACTGCGGTCGAAGCGGAGGACCTCGAAATTGCTATCACTGTCCCAAAGAGCGGCGGCCAATCGGGTGCCGTCCGGGGAAGGCACTAAGTAACCAATAGCCTTGCGGTGCGCGCCGCCATGCACAGTACCTACGTTGGTCATCACAGGCTCCATGCTAACGCCCTCATCCGTCACCAAATAGGAAATGTAAGCATTGCTGTTCCAGCGGTGCGCGATCACCCACCAGTCGCGGTTGTTGCTGTGGCGTATGGCGGTGAGCTTTTCGGTGGCCGGCGCGATCATGAAGACGTTGCGAGCCGTAATGGCACCGTTGCCTTCATCTCTATTCATGTTCACCATACTGTAGCGCAAGCCGTTGGACTGCGCCTGTATATCGGTCGTGAAGATGTAGAAGACACTGTCAGAGGCAGGCTTAGGTATAATGAGTGCCGATTGCGTAGAAGACTTCATCCCCATCAGTCCATTACCGTTTGGCATCACGCGATGGTGTTTGTTCCAGACGGTAATGCCGTTGGTGTAGAACAGCAGGTTGCCATCCTTGTCGGAGATAGTGGCGCTGCCTTCTTCAGTTTGCAGCCTGCTGTTGACTGTTGCTGTTACCGTGTCGCCTTTGAAGATCAGACCGGCTCCTTTGCCAAAGTACCAGTTCGATGTTTCGCCTTGCGCAAAAGCTGTGAACGTGCCCAGTGCCAAGACTAGAATTGCTATAATATGTTTAAACTGAATCATACGCTATTTATCTGTATAACGCTCCTGTTGCAAACTGAGTGCCAGTTTAGAAAGCAATTTGCAAGACAGGTATAGCAACCACCCATTATGCCCGATTAATAAAATGAAAGGCGGGCTTAAAAACAATGCTGTTAATCAGGTAACGCTAGCGGCGATCCATTAGTACAGGCTCACGTTCAGCGATAGGTCTAAGTTCTGGGTATAGCGATAAAAGTTTTAGAAACACGCCGTTCGTCCAGCCAAAGCCATCCTGATTCGGATATTCGCCTCCACCTGCTTCAAGCTCGAGGTCTTCCACGTTATACTTCTCCACCATCTTGCCGGTGCTTTCGTGCACTTCGGTGCCGAGGGTAATCCAACGGGTAGCGATATCGCGGGCTAGATCTTGATGATCGTAATTGCGAAGCGCCTGAATGCTCATCCACTGCAGTGGAGCCCAACCATTTGGTTTGTCCCATTGCTGGTCGGTGTGTACAAGTGTAGTGGCCAGTCCGCCGGGTTTCAGGAAATCGTTTTGCAGACGCTCTGCCACGGCTGCGGCCTGTGGACGTTTGGCCATACAGAAATAAAGCGGGAATACTGCAGCCAGTGTTGGGATGTTGGTAGTGCTCCCCTTCACAAAATCGTAATCGTAGAAAAAACCGTCTGCTTCGTGCCACATATGACGCAGCACCGCTTTGCGACGGGCTTTTGCCTTTTGTCGGTAAAGCCGGGCTTCAGAATTGTTGCCTTCTAACTCGGCCACTTCAGCCAATGTCAACTCCATATGGAAAAGCAACGAGTTGAGATCTACGGGAAGAATGTCGGTGGTATGGATGGTGCTCAGATTCTGGGCGTCGGCAAACCAACGGCTACTAAAATCCCAACCTGACTCAGCGGCGGCCCTGATGTGGCGGTATACCTCTTCAGAGTTTCTACCGGACTCCTGCGCGATGTGCACGTCTTCTTTATAAGCCTCGGGGCGTGGAGCCGGCTGGTCGTCCCAATAGCGGTTAAGGATACTGCCGTCAGGCAAAAGCACCATCCGGCGGTGTGTCGGGTTGGCCGCAGTGAGCGACTCGGTGCCATCCATCCAAAAAGCGTATTCTTTTCGCAGTGCGGAGGCATACTTTAGTAGCACTTCGCGACCCATCTCCTGCGTGAGCAGGTGTAACATCAGCGCGTAAAAGGGCGGCTGGGAGCGACTGAGGTAGTAACTCCTGTTGCCATTAGGTATATGACCGGTGGTGTGAATCAGGTGGCTGAAATTATCCACCATATTTTGAATCAAAGCTGTCTCGCCGCTTACCTGTAGCCCGAGCATGGTGAAGAAGCTATCCCAATAGTAGATTTCCTGAAAGCGGCTGCCCGGCACCACATACGCATGGGGGAGGGGCAACAGCGATCCCCCGCTTTCGTCTGGCATGCGGGTAAGCACGGGCCATAGCTGCCGTATATGCGCTGTTACGGAGAGGCTGGTGTCGGTTGTGAAATTAGAGGAAGGCTGTGTTGGCAGCAGGAAATGTTGCAGCACAAATTCTTTTAAGTTGAAATTAGGGTGCTCACGCTGTTCCCGATAAGCCTGCAGAATCTGCTCTGGCTCCCTCAGGGGCACACAGTCGGCAAACGTTTTGGAATCCGGGAAAATAGGCTGCAGCTGCACATCTCGAAAAAGTTCTTGCAAGTCGGTCTCCGGTCGGTACTGGGCCTGCACCGAAGGGGCGAAAATATAAGATAAAAGCAAAAGAATCAGGTTTAGTAAGAAGTATGATTTTTTTGATTTGCCTTGCTTCATGGTCAGCGCATTTATATGAATGTGTATTCATACGAATTAGAGAAACAAGGGGTCAAGTATACTATTATGCAACCTATTACACAAGCGATAAACCAGTAAGATTTTTTATTTCGTGAATACCTGCTGGAAAATCTTGAAATTGTATGAAGTGTCTGACTTCGTTGAAAGTATTACTATTGTAATATAATAAAACAGGGAGACTGCCTGAGCAGTCTCCCTGTTTTATCTTGAGTTTTATACCTGTTTGAATGACAGTGGTTTACATCGTGCCACCTGTGTCAAGTCAGAAGTTAGCGCCTGAAAGGATGCCGTATAAAGGAGACTTGCCCCATGGCGTCCTTTTCGTAGCGGGCCAAGGTATAAGGCTCGAATTGAGGTTCAAAATTCTGCTGACCGGGCTGTACCTGATCCGGTGCTGGTTGATTGTTTAGGAAGAAGTATACCCGCGTAGTGCCGTACTTGGTATGTGGCATGTAGTTGCCATATTGTTCCATTTCCTGCCAAAGCGTATCGGCTACCGTTACGGCATAAATCCGCACGATTGGTCCGGTGTTATTCTCGTTGCGGTAAAAAGCCGCTTCTTTAAAATCGCCTCTCAGGTCGTCCACGCTGGGTTGGGAGAAGGAGTCGTAAATGAAGTATATGACAAGGGCAGCGGCAAGGCCAAGCAGGAGGTATTTTGTTGATTTTGAAGACATATTGGAATCTTATAAGTGTCACAAAGGTACGGCTTAAAAAGGGCTATGGCAAAGTACAGTTAGGCTGTATACCCTACAGGAGAGGCCGTGTGTCTAAAAGATCACCCTCACTTAAAAATACAAAAGCTGCAGCCAACCAAAGTCAACTGCAGCTTCTAACTCTTAATTCTTAACTAGAATCTACTCCTCTATTCTCCTGATCAACTGCTCCAAAATATTCTGAGCGGCTACCGAGATAATGGTACCCGGGCCAAACACCCCCGTAGCCCCTGCTTTGAACAGGAAGTCGTAGTCTTGAGCAGGTATAACACCGCCTACGATCACCATAATGTCATCGCGGTCCAGCTTGCGGAGCTCTTCGATCAGTTGCGGCACCAGCGTTTTGTGGCCGGCTGCCAGCGAGGATACGCCCACGACGTGCACGTCGTTTTCGGCAGCTTGCATGGCTACTTCGGCTGGGGTCTGGAACAATGGGCCAATGTCCACGTCGAAGCCGAGATCGGCGAAGGAGGTGGCGATTACTTTGGAGCCGCGGTCGTGACCATCCTGCCCCATTTTGGCGACCATGATGCGTGGTCGACGGCCTTCCAGCTCCTCGAACTGGTCTGCCAGTACTTTAGCCCGCTCGAAGTTCTCGTCGTCGGAGAGCTCGGCAGAGTAAATGCCTGATATGGATCGTATCACAGCTTTGTGTCTTCCGTAAATTTTTTCTAATGCGTCAGAAATCTCACCCAATGTAGCACGGTGGCGAGCGGCGTTCACGGCCAGTTCCAGCAAGTTGCCGTCACCGGACTCAGCGGCTTTTGTCAAGGCACTAAGCGCCTCTTCCACTGCTATGTTGTCGCGGAGGTCTTTTACCTGTGCCAGTCTGCGGAGCTGCGACTCGCGCACGGCCGTGTTGTCGATGTCGAGGATGTCAATTTCCTGAATCTGGTCTGGGCGGTATTTGTTCACACCCACGATCACGTCCTTGCCGGAGTCGATACGGGCTTGCTTGCGGGCAGCGGCTTCCTCGATGCGCATTTTCGGCAGACCGGTCTCGATGGCTTTGGCCATGCCGCCGAGTTCTTCCACTTCCTGAATCAGTTCCCACGCTTTGTGCGCTATCTCGTGTGTGAGGGCCTCCACATAATAAGAACCTCCCCACGGATCTACCACTTTGTTGATGTTCGTTTCCTGCTGCAGGTATATTTGTGTGTTACGGGCAATGCGGGCCGAGAAATCAGTTGGCAGCGCGATGGCCTCATCGAGAGCGTTGGTATGCAAGCTTTGGGTACCACCTAAGGCAGCGGCTAGTGCTTCCACGCAGGTGCGGGTCACGTTGTTGAACGGGTCCTGCTCCGTTAAGCTCCAGCCGGAAGTTTGGCAGTGCGTGCGCAAGGCCAGCGATTTCGGGTTTTTCGGGTTGAACTGGTGGATAAGTTTCGCCCATAGCATACGGGCGGCACGCATTTTGGCGATCTCCATGAAGTGGTTCATGCCAATGGCCCAGAAGAAAGAAAGGCGCGGCGCAAACACGTCGATGTCCATACCTGCTTTCAGACCGGTGCGCACATACTCCAAACCGTCGGCCAAGGTATAGGCCAGTTCTATGTCTGCAGTGGCTCCGGCTTCCTGCATGTGGTAACCAGAAATGGAAATGGAGTTGAAGCGCGGCATGTTCTGGGAGGTATACTCAAAGATATCCGCAATAATCTTCATGCTCGGCTCCGGCGGGTAGATGTAGGTGTTGCGCACCATGAACTCCTTCAGGATGTCGTTCTGGATGGTGCCGCTCAATTGCTCCGGCGTCACGCCCTGCTCTTCGGCGGCAACAATGTAAAAGGCCATGATCGGTAGCACGGCCCCATTCATGGTCATGGACACCGACATCTCGTTGAGCGGGATCTGGTCGAAGAGGATCTTCATGTCCTCCACGGAGTCGATGGCTACACCTGCCTTGCCCACGTCGCCCACCACCCTCGGATGGTCGGAGTCGTAGCCGCGGTGCGTGGCCAAGTCGAAGGCTACGGAGAGACCCTTCTGACCGCCCGCCAAGTTGCGACGGTAGAAAGCGTTGGATTCTTCAGCCGTAGAAAAACCGGCATACTGGCGGATGGTCCACGGCTTCTGCACATACATGGTGCTGTAAGGTCCACGCAGATAGGGCGGCAGACCAGCGCCAAAGTCCATGTGCTCGAAGTTTTTCACGTCCTCCGAGGTATAGTAGCTTTTCAGCGGAATCTGCTCAGCCGTCTTCCAGCCCTTCGGCTGCAACGGATCTTTGGGCCCGTGCTCCGCCGAAGCGACCTTGTTGATGTCTATGTTCGAAAAGTCAGGTTTCATTTCTAATGAGTGAATGATTGATTGGGCGAATGAGTGAATAGGTTTCCCATTTATTCGCTCCTCAAAATGCTTTTTTTGTTTATGGTTCAGAGTGAGTAAAAGAGTGTATTTTGAGAAAATATTCACTCATTCACTCATTCAAAATTTAATAATTAACTCGCGTGCTCGGAGGTGATGACCCAGCGGCCGTCTACCTTTTTCCAGAGCTGTGACGATACGCCGCCCATCAGCTTTTTGCCCTGCAGGTCGATCTTCCAGCGGTACACATAATACACGGCCTCCGGACCTACCTGCTCGATGTGCAAAGGCTCGTAGGTATACTCGCCCATCTTGCTGCGGTCGGTGAAGTCGGTCTGGAACATCTCCAACACTTCCTTCCAGCCTTTTTCGGTGCCATTGCGGCTAATCCAGAGCATGTCCGGCGACTCCCAGTAAAAGTCCATGGCCTTCTCCAGTTCGCCTTTGTTCCAAGCGGCTACTTGCCCGTCGAGGGCCTGTTTTACTTCGGTAATCGCGTCGTTCATCAGTACTTGTTCGTTGTTTCTGAATGTAAAGGCTGTTGCAGCAAGCAGCAATATGCCCGCTAGCAGGTATAGCACACGGCTTCTAATGCTTACCGCCATTGTTTTCTTCCCGCTCCAGACGTTTCTGCACCAGTTCGAGTATGGTAGACATATCGCAGTCTTCGAAGATGAATTCATCATAGCCATTGGCTACTAAGTCCTCTTTCATATGCTGCGGATCATCGGCCATGATGATCGTCGGCTTGGATTCGTGCAGGCGTATTTTAGGTCCGAACTCACGGGCATAAGTTGCCTCAGAAGTAGAAACCACCACTACCTCGGCGGCTGCATGCAGCAAGCGGTCGGCGGCAGTCTCTACGTCGTCGTACTGCTGCAGATCTGTTTCAAAACCGGCGCAGCTGAAGAACTCTTTTGCAAAGGAAGCGTTGATGTGGCGCTTGGCGGCCTGCCCGATCACGGCGATAACAACCCGCGGACGGCGCTTGCGCTTGCGCAGGTGCAGTTCAGTGGCCATGCGCATCACCTCCGTTGGGTAAGCGGCGCGTGTTGTGTCAAATTCGGCGCGTTGGATCAGTTCCTCTGGGTCGAATTCGATCTTTTCTTTCGGGTTCGGATATTTGTTGGTGCCTACCAGTACTATGCGGCCCGTGGCAATATCGCGGAACTTCTGGCGGCTCACTTCAGTGATAGACCCCAGAATGAAACCGTTTTCGTAAGCGGCCTCGAAGCCTCCCTGTGCTTCCACTTCTTTGAACAGCTCCCATGCTTTGGTAGCTAGTTCGTTGGTAAGTGACTCGAGGTAATAGGAACCAGCCGCAGGGTCCACGGCTTTGTCAAGGTATGATTCCTCTTTCAAGATGATGGACACATTGCGGGCGATGCGCTCTGAGAACTCGTCTGAATCCTTGAAGGTGCTGTCGAAAGGCAGAACCGTGAGCGAATCAGCACCCGAAAGGACTGCCGACATGGCCTCTGTGGTCACGCGGAGCATGTTCACGTAAGGGTCGAGGGTGGTCTGGTACCAGCTGGAAGTGGTGCTGTGGATGCGCAGTTTAGCTGCCAGCGCCGGTTCGGCTTGGTAGGCCTCTACCACGGCTGCCCACAACAGGCGCAAAGTGCGCAGTTTGGCTATCTCGAAAAAGTAATTGGTGCCGGCCCCCATGCAGAACTGCATGTTGCGCAGCACCGATTCCAGAGGCTCACCGGCTGTGGTGAGGCGATCGGTATAGGCCACGGCTGCACTCAAGGTATAGGCCACTTCCTGCGTGAGCGAAGCGCCAATGCTGCTGAAGTTAGTGCCGCAGACTGTTACGCCATAGAAATCAGCGCTGTCTTTGGTCAGGTCGAGCACTTTGGTGATGGTCTTGTTTTCGTCATCACTCAGCTTGCCTTTTCCTGACATGGGGTCATAGTTCACGAAGCCCTTCAAGTTGCGGTGCGAGATGTTCTGCTTTGAAAGCAAGGTATAGAGTCCTTTTAGGAAATCGGCCGGATCACCGCTCAAGGTATAGCTGACAGTCTGTAACGTAAGGTCAACGCTCTCGGCAAGGTAGGCGATGTCAAAAGCCTGCGGATCCTCCACCATAAAGTGAATGCCGTCGGCGCCTCTGCTCAGGGCATCAGCTGCTTTGTCGATAGCTGGTCTGCCATTGCCTAAAGCTTTTATTTTCTGTATGTTTTGCCAGTTGTTGTCGCTACCGGCGTTGCCGCGCAGAAAAGGGAAGTCGCCAAGTTTCTGGTGCGCAAAGGGCAGGTGCTGAATGTCTTCGCGGGTATAGTAGGGCTTGATCGTAATGCCTTCATAGGTTTGCCAAGATAGGCTCTCGAGAGGAGTTTCACGCAGGTCTTTCTGTGTGCGTTCCGCCCAATCGGTTGCCGCAGCCGGCTTGAATTCTGAAAATAGCTTCTGCTCGTCAGTCATCGTATATGGGTGTTATTTCCTGTAAATATATACTTTCTCTATCAGCTTATGAAAACAGGGAGAGGTATAGCGCTAAGATGACGCAGCTTTTTTTTACGCGAACAGCCCTGTGGCGGTATAATGAAATTTCGATTTCAGCTGTCCGGCCCCTGCACAAGTCATACGCTTTCACATAAAATTGTTAGCTTAGTAAATGCTAATTGAGATACTGATATGAAAAGCGCCTATACCTTGACGATAAAAACCTCGATTGTTGGCCTCATGCTGGCACTCGCCTTGCCAGCCGCTGCACAGCAAAACAAGCTGGTTTCCCGCGCCCATGCCATGGTCGACAAGCTAGAGCCGAAAGTGATCGAGTGGCGACGTGATTTTCACCAACATCCCGAACTGGCAAACCGCGAGAAAAGAACGGCCGAAAAGGTAGCTCAACACCTAAAATCCTTGGGTATAGAAGTGCAGACAGGTATAGCGCATACCGGGGTAGTGGGTATTTTGAAAGGTGGGAAGCCCGGTCCGGTAGTGGCGCTGCGTGCCGACATGGACGCCCTACCAGTGACCGAGCGGGTCGACGTGCCTTTTGCCTCCAAAGTGCGCACCACGTTCAACGGGCAGGAAGTAGGGGTGATGCACGCCTGCGGCCACGATGCCCACACTGCCATGCTGATGGCCACGGCGGAGATTCTGGCCAGTATGAAAAACGAATTGCCGGGTACGGTGAAGTTTATCTTTCAGCCCTCCGAAGAAGGAGCGCCTGCAGGAGAGGAAGGAGGTGCCAGCTTGATGATTAAAGAAGGCGTGCTCGACAAAGGGCCGAAACCAGAGGTGATCTTCGGGCTGCACATGAACTCACAGGCGGAAGTGGGGCAGGTACTGTACAGAGCAGGTGGTATTATGGCCAGCGCCGATGTTTTTCGCATCAAAGTAAAAGGCAAACAAGTGCACGGAGCTAATCCGTGGGATGGCGTGGACCCGATTACCGTATCAGCGCAGATTGTGACGGGTCTGCAGACCATTGTGAGCAGGCAGGTGCAGCTGACGGAAGACCCGGCCGTGGTAAGTATTGGCATGATACAGGGCGGTGTGCGCAACAATATCATACCGGAGGAGGTGCTGATTGAAGGCACGATCCGCGCCTTCAGCCCCGAGATGCAGGACCAGATCCATGAAAAGATAGAACTGACTGCCACCAAAATAGCAGAGAGTGGCGGTGCGGTCGCTGAAGTAAGCTTCCAGCGTATGGCCCCCGTTACCTTTAATGATGTTGCTCTTACCGAACGCATGCTGCCTACCCTACAAGCCGCCGCCGGCCGTGACAAGGTGGTACAGATGAAGCCGGTTACTATTGCCGAGGATTTCGCTTTCTACCAACAGAAGATACCGGGACTGTTTCTGTTCATAGGCGGAATGCCCAAAGGACAGGACCCGAAAACCGCCCCGGCCCACCACACGCCCGTTTTTTTTATCGACGAGAGTAGTATGCGAACAGGTATAAAAACGCTGACGAGCCTCACGCTGGATTATATGGCGGGGAAAGGAAAAAAATAGAAATGTGATTTGATGGCTGTTTAGACTAATTTGCTTATTATCAATTCTAAATATAGTACGTTTTGGATGTTATTGGTCAGCAGGAGGTAGCCAAACTCTAGACAGTGATACAGAATTTTATATTGGTAGCAGTCTTGCCCGAGCCCCGCAATGTTGATAACTTTGGGGATAATTACAGCAGCACCCCATGAAGCGCCCTTTTTTAAAATACATCTCCGGACTGGCCTTGGCCTTAACGCTGGCCGCCTGCCAGCGGCCTTTGGAGCCCTCAGCCAATTTGGACGAGACGGACGTAGCCGTTGACAAAAATATAGTAGCCGACCCGGCCGTAGAGGCGCTGGTGGCCCCATACCGCGAGGAAGTGACCGTGAAAATGTCGGAAGTAGTGGGAACAGCACCCGTGGCTCTAGGCAAGGGTGATTACGAATCGCCGCTGGGTAACTTTGTCGTGGACCTGCAACTCACCCAAAGCGAACCAATTTATGGCAAGCCCATTGACTTGTCGGTGACAACGGAAGGTGGACTGCGGGTGCCGCTGCCCCAAGGAAACATCACCACTGGCCACATTTTTGAGTTGATGCCTTTCGAGAACGAAATGGTGGTGCTCACCCTAAGCGGAGAGGCCGTCCAGCAACTGTTCGACGATGCCGCTGCCCGCAAGATCATTTACCTTGGCAACACAACTTATACCGTGGCAAATGGCAAAGCACAGGATATTAAGATCAAAGGCCAAGCCTATGACCCAAACAGGACCTATACCTTGGTCACGTCGGACTACCTGGCTGGCGGCGGTGATAACCTTGTCATGCTTAAGAACCCGCTGAAGTACGAAAAGCTGGGCCTCTTGCTCCGCGACGCCATTCACCAGCACATACAGCAACTCACGGCATCCGGCAAGCAGGTGACTGCCCCAGCCGAAAAGCGTGTAACTGTTATCCAATAAGCCAAACCTGACCATGAAGAGAAGAGACTTTCTGAAGCACACGGCCCTTGGGGCGGCAGGTATCAGCATGCTGGGCCTGCCCTTTTCGGCAGAGGCCGCACGCGATGGCATCAAACTGACCATTCTGCACACCAACGATCAGCACTCCCGCATCGACCCCTTCCCGGACGATGGCCGCAAGTATGGCGGCATGGGCGGCATGGCCCGTCGTGCCACGCTCATCGAGCGCATCCGGCAGCAGGAGTCTAATGTGCTGTTGCTTGACTCCGGAGACATCTGGCAGGGAACGCCCTACTTTAATTTCTTTGAGGGCGAGCTCGAGTACAAACTCATGACCAAGATGAAATACGATGCCGCCACGCTCGGTAACCACGACTTCGATATCGGGTTGGAAGGTCTGCAGAAACAACTACCTTTGGCTGGCTTCCCTTTCCTGATTGCCAACTATGACTTCTCCAACACCATCTTGAAAGGCCGTTTTCAGCCTTACAAGGTGTTCGAAAAGCAAGGTATACGGGTAGGTGTATTCGGTTTAGGTATAGAGCTGGATGGCTTGGTGAGCAAGAACATGTACGGCGAAACCGTATACCTAGACCCCGTGGAGAAAGCCCGTGAAATGGTAGTAGCCCTGCGCGAGAAAGAGAAATGCGATCTGGTAATCTGTCTCTCGCACCTCGGCTACAGCTACGACACCGAAAAAATAGACGACCGCAAACTGGCAACGCAGGTCAGCGGGCTTGACCTGATTTTGGGTGGCCATACCCATACCTTCATGGAGAAACCGGAAGTGCTGCGCCACGAAAACGGCCACGAAACCATGATCAACCAAGTGGGCTGGTCGGGTCTGTTTTTAGGACGGATAGACTTCACATTCAACAGAAAATCAAAGCGAAGAACCGATACAAGGACCGCTGTTTTGGCTGTGGATAACCCTGTATTAACATCGTGAATAAATAATTTTTTGTTTAGAATAATTTAACCAAATTTGTAACCCCCCGCCGTCAAGGAGAGGTTTGTTTCACCAAACGAATCTTAGTGTGTTTTGGAAAATTGGATGATAAAAGACTGTTCAACAGTATGGAGTAACTGTCTACAGGTAATAAAGGAAAATATTGGAGAACAGAGCTTTAAAACTTGGTTCGAACCGATCAAGCCTTTGTCCCTGCGCGACAACGTGCTCACCATACAAGTGCCTAGCCAATTCTTTTATGAGTGGCTGGAGGAGCACTATGTGGGGCTTCTTAAGAAAGTAATTTATCAGGAACTGGGTAGCGAGGGGCGCCTGGAGTACTCCATCATCGTGGACCGTGGCAATGAGTCCAACAAGCCGCAGACGGTCAACATCCCAACCAAGAAAATACCGCAGGCAGTTGTTAACTCTTACCGGCCAGAGCAAAACTTCATCAAGAGCCCGTTCGAGTCGAAGACCATCGACCGCAACTTCCTGAACTCGCAGCTGAACGGAGCTTATACCTTTGACAACTACATTGAGGGAGACTGTAACCGTCTGGCGCGTTCGGCTGGGTATGCCGTGGCCAACAAGCCGGGCACGACTTCCTTTAACCCGCTGATGGTCTATGGCGGCGTGGGACTGGGTAAAACACACCTCGTGCAGGCCATCGGTAACCATATCAAAAACAGCAACCCTGATAAGTTTGTGCTGTATGTGTCTTCCGAGAAATTCGTGAACCAGTTCATCGAGTCGCTCAAGACCAACAACGTGCAGGACTTCGCCAACTTCTATCTGTTGGTGGACATCCTCATCATTGACGACGTGCAGTTCCTGAGCGGCAAGGAGAAGACGCAGGAAATGTTCTTCCACATCTTCAACCACTTGCACCAGTCCGGCAAACAGATCGTGATGACCTCTGACTGTCCGCCGCGCGACCTCAAAGGCTTGGAGGAGCGTCTGTTGTCCCGCTTTAAGTGGGGCCTAACCGCCGACCTGCAGAGCCCGGACTTCGAAACGCGTATGGCCATCATCCAGAAAAAGATGCAGGGCGACGGGATCGATATACCTGACAACGTAGTAGAGTATCTGGCCTACAGCGTGGATACCAACGTGCGTGAACTCGAAGGCGTGCTGATTTCACTGATCGCACAGTCCTCGCTGAACAGAAAAGAAATTGATCTGGAGCTTGCCAAGCAGGCCCTGAAGCATATTATTGAGGATGTAGAGACTGAGGTGAACCTCGACTTCATCCAGAAAACGGTGGCCGAGTACTTCCAAGTGAGCCTTGACTCGCTGAAGGCGAAGACCCGTAAAAAAGAGATTGTGACGGCGCGTCAGGTGGCCATGTACTTCGCCAAGGAGTTCACCAGCCATTCGCTTAAGTCGATCGGTTACCACTTTGGCGGCCGTGACCACAGTACCGTTATCCACTCCGTGCAAACCGTTTCGGACCTGATTGACACGGACAAGAAGTTCAAAGTGAGCATTCAAGAACTTCAGAAGAAATTCAAATCAAAGGCGGGGTAAGTCTATACCTGTCCGATAAAAAGAGAAGGCCATACCTGCAGGTATGGCCTTCTCTTTTCTAGTCTTTTGGCGGATTAGGTGGGAATGTTGGCCTCCGTCACTTCGAAATTATGAACCTCTGCCAATTCGCGAATCCGGGACTTTATTTTTTCGATGTCACGCTTTTTGCGGATCTGCTTTAAGTCGAGGTATACCTTATTGCCATCGCGCTGTGTAATGCGCAAGGCCATCGGCGAAATGTGAACCGCTTCGATATCAGGTATAGCTGTTATCATTTTGGAACGAAACACACCGTTTTTCTGCACAATGTACTCCGGCGTCACTTCTATGTAGGACTGAATGCCAAACACGGAAGTGTTCTGCAAAATGACGTAACCCAAAAAAACCACTGCCAACCCAAAGAAGATGTAGTACAGGTAATTCTGGTCGTCGGTCGGGTTCTCGGTTAAGAGGAGCATGGTGGCCCAAGCCAGCCAGAAAAGGGTAAGCACCAGTTGCACTGTGAACGAGAGCTTGGCATTGCGCGACGGGCTTAGCTGTACAAAGAGTGACGATCTTGCATTACCGGCAGTAGGCATATAAGGATGTTATAGTGAAACAAACGAGCACAGTTCATGTGCAAGCTGCAATATAGCAAATTTATTTTTTTAGTTTGGCAGTCAATGTGATCTCCGGTACGGCTCCCAACGCTTTTGATATCGGGCATTTTTCTTTGGCCTCCTGCGCCAGTCTCTGGAACTCATCCTCCTCTATACCTGCCACACTTACTTCTGTGTCCAGTTCGATTTTCATGACATGCGGTCCGCCGTCTTTTTCACCCAAGTGCACGGTTGCGGTTGTCTGTACTGTCTCAGGTTCATAGTTAGCCTTTTCGAGCAGTGCGCTCAGAAACATCGAGAAACATCCGGCATTGGCGGCACCAATCAGCTCTTCTGGGTTGGTGGCCGAGGTGTCGTCGCCGAAACGGGAGGCATAGGTATAATTTGCCTTAAAGTGGCCCCTGCCGGACGCTACTTCTCCATTGCCGTTTTTGAGACCTTTGTTCCATTGGGCTTTTGCTGTACTTTTTTTCATAGAAGTGTATTTTAATAGTTTCGTTTTGAGAAAGATACAGTAGCTATAAACTGCCAGAAGTGGATTTTTGTTAGCACAAAGACGTCTAAAACTGGCAAAACATGGCGAATGGTTATAGGTTTGCCCGTTTATCTGGCTATATTTACCTCCCTAAAAACGCAGAATCTTATGGGTGTGAAAGCATGGCTCAGTAAGCCGCTTGCAGCTTACGTGCATAAAAAACACCAGTCTTGGATACAAAACCCGGTAGAGGCACAAAAGGCTGTTTTTGAGAAAATCATCGCAGGAGCCCAGCAGACTGTCTTTGGCCGTGAGCACGGCTTTTCTAAGATAAAGACGCACGCCGACTTCGTAAAAGCCGTGCCCGTGCGCGACTACGAGGGGCTTGCCAGCTACTTCAACCGCGTAAAAGAAGGCGAGCAGGATATCCTCTGGCCCGGAAAACCACTTTACTTGGCCAAAACGTCGGGTACCACTTCCGGCACCAAGTATATTCCCATCACCAAAGACTCTATACCCAACCACATTAACGGGGCCAAAGACGCCTTGCTGACCTACATACACGAAACCGGCAACTCGAAATTTCTGGATGGGAAGCTGATTTTTTTGTCAGGCAGTCCGGTGCTGGAGCAGGTGGGTGGCATTAACACTGGTCGCTTGTCGGGCATCGTGAACCACCACGTGCCGGGTTACCTGCGCACCAACCAATTGCCGAGCTACGAAACCAACTGCATCGAGGACTGGGAAACCAAACTCGATCAGGTGATTGAGGAGACGATCGATCAGAACATGACGCTTATATCAGGTATACCGCCGTGGGTGCAGATGTACTTCGACAAGCTAATGCAGCAGACGGGCAAGCAGATCAAAGATATTTTCCCGAATTTCTCGCTGTTTGTGTATGGTGGCGTGAATTTTGAGCCTTACCGCAAAAAACTGTTCGAGTCCATAGGCAAGGAGATTGACTCTATCGAAACATTTCCGGCTTCGGAGGGTTTTTTTGCTTTCCAGAACGAGCAGCACGACAAGGGGCTTTTGCTGTTGCTGAACTCCGGAATCTTTTTTGAGTTTATACCCACAGACGAGTATTTCAACGAAAACCCGACCCGCCTCACCATTGGCGAAGTGGAACCGGGTGTGAATTACGCACTGGTAGTCAGCAGCAATGCCGGCCTTTGGGCTTACTCCATCGGCGATACCGTGAAGTTCACTTCCGTGAAGCCTTACAAGCTGATCGTGAGCGGACGTATTAAGCACTTTATCTCTGCTTTTGGAGAGCACGTGATAGGCGAGGAGGTGGAGAAGGCCATGCAGCGCACCATGCAAAGCTACCCGATGGTGGAATTGGTGGAGTTTACGGTAGCCCCTTATGTAAGTCAGGACAAAGGGAAGTCTTACCACGAGTGGCTGGTGGAGTTTTCTATACCGCCGGCCAACCAAGAGACTTTTGAAAAACAGCTGAATACGCATCTGCAGCAGCTGAACACATATTACGACGACCTGATTACAGGCCATATTCTGGCTGATTTGAAGATCAGGGCGCTGCCACAGGGGACGTTCCGCCACTACATGAAGTCGCAGGGCAAACTCGGAGGGCAGAACAAAGTGCCGCGCCTAAGCAACGACCGCAATCTGGCCGAAGGCCTGATACAGTCGGCGGGCGCCCTTACTACTAAAAGTAACTAATGAAACGAATTGCCATACTTGGCTCGACAGGCTCCATCGGCACACAGGCCTTGGAAGTGATCGGGGCCAACCCTGAAAGTTTTGAACTGGAGGTCATCACGGCCAACAACAACGCTGACCTACTCGTAGCGCAGGCGCTGGCATTTAAGCCAAACGCTGTCGTAATTGCAAACGAGGACCTGTACGAGCAGGTGCGCGACGCCCTGCAGCACGAGGATATCAAGGTATACGCTGGAGCCAACGCCCTTAACTCGGTGGTGGAAATGGGCACAGTCGACATGGTGCTTACTGCCATGGTAGGCTATGCCGGTTTGCAGCCAACCATCCGCGCCATCAAAGCCGGCAAGGAGATCGCGCTCGCCAACAAAGAAACTTTGGTGGTGGCCGGTCAGCTGATCACCGATCTGGCCCGTCAGCAAGGCGTGAACATCTACCCGGTTGACTCTGAGCACAGTGCTATTTTTCAGTGCCTTGCAGGAGAGTTTCACAACCCGATCGAGAAGATCATCCTCACCGCTTCAGGTGGGCCATTCAGAGGCCGCAAAGCCGACGAACTGAGCAAAGTAACCAGAGCGCAGGCACTCAAGCACCCGAACTGGGAGATGGGCGCCAAAATCACCATCGACTCGGCCTCACTGATGAACAAAGGCTTGGAGGTGATCGAGGCGAAGTGGCTTTTCGGACTAAAAAACGATCAGATTGAAGTCGTGGTGCATCCGCAGTCCATCATCCACTCGTTGGTGCAGTTCGAGGACGGTTCCATCAAGGCGCAGCTTGGTCTGCCAGACATGAAACTGCCGATCCAGTATGCGCTAGGCTTCCCCAACCGACTCAAGAACGACTTTCCGCGCTTCAACTTTATGGACTACCCGCAACTCACTTTCGAGAAGCCGGACTTAGAGACTTTCCGCAACCTGCAGCTGGCTTTTGATGCCATGGAGCGCGGCGGCAACATGCCTTGCATTTTGAACGCGGCCAACGAAATAGCGGTGGCGGCCTTCCTACGCGAGGAGGTTGGCTTCTTAGAGATGTCCGACATCATCGAGGGCAGTATGGCAAAAGTTGCGTATATTGCGAATCCTTCTTACGAAGACTATGTTACAACAGACAGAGAGACACGCTCTTACGCGGCAGAGGTAGCTAACAAGCTGAGCCTCCAGTAGCCGCTATCAGGTGTTAATCTTTTGTCACGATCATCGATTCTAAAATTATTTCAATTAAATGGATATTTTAATAATGGTGGGCCAGCTCCTTTTGGGCCTGACAATACTAGTTGGATTGCACGAGCTGGGACACATGTTGACTGCCAAATGGTTTGGCATGCGTGTAGAGAAGTACGCGATCGGGTTCCCGCCAAAAGTGTTTAGTAAGAAGATAGGCGAAACAGAGTACATGCTGGGCGCCATTCCACTGGGTGGTTTCGTGAAGATAACAGGTATGGTGGATGAGTCGCTGGACACAGAGGCGCTGAAGCAAGAACCTGAGCCTTATGAATTTAGAGCCAAGCCGGCTTGGCAGCGGCTCATCGTAATGATGGGCGGTATTATCGTGAACGTGATCACAGGTATTGTGATCTTTATCGCCTTGAACTACTATTACGGCGAAAGCTATCTGCCTGCCAGCGAAGTGAAGTATGGTGTGCAGCCAAACGAGATCGGGCAGGACATCGGCTTCCAGACAGGCGACAAGATTGTGGCCCTGAACGGCAAGCCACTGGAGAAATTCGACGATGTGTATTCCATGGATATGCTCCTTGGCCGTGATTCTTATTACACGATAGAGCGCAACGGTGAGCAAGTGAAGATTCCTATACCTGCCGATTTCATGGATCGTATGGCCGACAACAAGGAGCGCATGTTCTTTGTGCAGCCGCGGGTACCGTTCGTGGTAGGTGAGGTGGCTCCGAACAGCACGGCTTCAAAGGCTGGTCTGCAACCCGGTGACTACATCAAAACGGTTAACGGAGAAAGCACCCAATTCTTCAGCGAGTTCCAAGCTGCCATGCAGAAGTATGCCGGCAAGCCCGTAACGATAGAAGTGGAGCGCAGCAGCAAACCCGTGACGCTTAAGGCCACCGTGAACGAGGATGGCACGCTGGGCTTCTATCAGAAGCCACTTGTAGAGTACGCTACCCGCGACTATAGCTTGGGCGAATCCATTCCGTTGGGTACTAACCAGGCGTTTGGTGTAATCACGGCCAACCTGAAAGGCTTCGGCAAGATCTTCCGTGGAGAGGTGTCTGCCTCCAAGTCGCTGAGCGGCCCGATTGGTATTGCGCAGATCTTCGGCGACACGTTTAACTGGTATAAATTCTGGTCGATTACGGGCATGCTGTCGATGGTGCTGGCCTTTATGAACTTCCTGCCTATTCCGGCACTGGACGGCGGCCATGTTGTATTTTTAACATACGAAATGATCAGCGGTCGCAAGCCGTCGGATAATTTTTTAGAAAACGCCCAAAAAGTGGGTATGGTTTTATTGTTGGGCTTAATGGCTTTTGCTATATTTAACGATGTATTCAAGATAATCTTCTAACCAAAGATTCCTTTATGAAAGCCATCGTGAAGTATGTTCTGGCAATAGCTGCCTTTTGTGTTTTTTTTGCATTTAATGAAGCCGGTGCTACACCCGTAGCGTCGGCTTTTTCTATACCTGCACAGAGTGCCGCTGCCGATAGCACATACCTTGTGCAGCAAGGCGACACCTATTACAGCCTGTCACGCCGCTTTAATATTCCATTGGATTCGCTGCAGAAGTGGAACGGCACCCAGTTGAATATGGGACAGACGCTCTATCTGACCAATCGCAACGCAAAAGCCAAAACGCTTGCCGCCAAGTCCGTCACACCACCGGTAACAGCCGCTAAACCAGCTGCCGCTGCTACGCCAGCGTCAGCACCTAAGGCTACTGCAACTACAGCACCGGCTCCTGCTGCCAAGCCTGCCGCTCAGCCAGCACAAACTCCAACTGCAACTCCTGCTGCGAAACCAGCCCCTGCAGCTAAACCGGCTACCGCCATGGGCACTGGCCCGGCCCGCACGCAGGAAAGTACTTCCGCCTCAGCCTCTACGCTGCCTACACTGGAGAGCAAGCAAAAGCAACGCATCCTAGTAGTGCCTTTCGACCCATACCTGTACTTCTCCGATGCCGATGACGAGATAGCGCGTCACTCCAAGATCCCGCGCCAGAACGTGCGCCATGTGTTCAGAGGCAGACTAAATGCCATGCTGGCGCCGGAAGGCTACGAGACCATCAACTTGCTCGGCGGTGTGTACCGCGACAGTGTGAGTGAACTGAGCACACTCTACAAATCACTGAGCTACGGCTACCAAGACAACAAACAGTCACGCTACAACCACCAGCCTGTGGTAAAAGCCAAAGAGCGTGAAAATGCGCTGGAGTGGGTGAAACGCAAAAAAGACGACCTCAACATTAGAGGTGGACAGCCTGCCACCGTGCCGGTAGCGCAGGACGAGAACAAGCACTTCGGCGTGAAGGTGAAGGACCCGAAGTTCTTCTCGCACTTCAACGGGCAGTATGGCATCGACTACTATGTGTTCATCAACCAGTTTGAGGTGAAGACCAACTACGAGAACTGCCTCGATCGCGCTAGCTGGAACTACGAGCGTGATTTTCTGGTTCACTACTCGATCTATAACAGCAAAGGAGAGCTCGTATCGGGCAACAAGGTGAGAGTGCCTTACCAGTCCAACATGAACGACGTGCAGCGCATCGTAAGCGACAACATGCCGAACATGGCCAAGCGCGTACTCTCTGACCTGCCGCAAGCCCAGAAATAAACATGTTTCGAACCGCCTTATTAGCATTGGTACTCACGTTTGTGAGCCTGTTTGCCCACGCCCACGATTACCACGCCAGCATTACCGATGCCAAATATAACCCGCGCACGCAAAGCTTGGAAGTAGCGGTGAAGGTGTTTATGGATGATCTGGAAAATGCACTCTCGCGCCGTAACAAAACCAAGGTAACATACAGCCAATCGCCACAGGTGCAGCAATGGGTGCAGGAGTACATTGGGGCAGGTATCTCTTTTGAACTAGAGAAAGGCAAAACACTGCGCCATACCTTCGTAGGGTCTGAGCAAGAGGCCGATGTGGTGTGGGTGTACTTTGAAGTGCCTTTACAAACCAAAGAGCTTACACACTTGTATGTACGCAACGTGGTGCTGCAGGAACTCTTCAACGACCAGATGAACATCGTGAACCTCGACTACAAAGGGAAGATCAGTAGTAACCTGTTTCAGAAAAGCGACGGCACTCGCAAGATGAGTTTCTAGGACTGTTGACGCAGCCAACTGACTTGGAATAAGGTGCTCAGTGCCACTGTGGCAATCATTGCCCCTGTCAGGAACAATACTACTACGCCCATCATAGAGCGCATAAAGGCGCTGGTCGTGAGGGCAAACATCATAAAGCCAATTCCGGCTACCGCTATACCTGCCCAAAAGAAAAACTTGCGAGATGCTGGCACTCGCACAGGTATGGCCACCGTGGGTTGCCGCCATGTATAAATCAGAATCAGGAGGCCGCCCACCACAGTGCTTGTGTGCTGGATGATACGACTAAGTGCGATTTTCCAACCCATTAGATGAACCGTGCTGTTCAGCACAGGCCATTTCTGCACAAAATAGCCCGAGTAATGTGTAAAGCCATCCCAGAAAATGTGGGTGGCAGCACCGATTAAGACTGACACGGCAAACACAAACCACCTTTTGCGCAGATAAGCCACCCAATTTAGTTCCGGTACCACCAGCGCCCTACACTTTAGCCAGACAGGCAAATGAGCTACGACTGGCCGCCTCACCAACAAATGAAATACGGTTGCCAGCACAAACGCTACGGGAAGGTTGAAGAACAGCAAGCCCTCCAAGGTATGTCCGCTGTGCTTGAAGATCGGGAGGAGTAAGAAGTATTGGAAATCTGGCGCAATGCTACCCGCTACGAGCCCGGTGGCCGAAAACCAGCGACTGTGCCTGAGCAATGGAAGTATGGCAGCGGGATGCGCGGCAGTAAAAGGCATAGGGTAAAGGTATAGAATTTAATTTCCTATACCTCGTCCCTGCAATACCGGTTTTATTAATCTGAACTCTACGCGACGGTTAATGCGGCGGTCTTCTTCGTTCCGCTCTTGTCTAAGCGGTTTGCTGCTGCCATAGCCATAGGCATCTATGCGTCCCTCTTCGATCCTGACCTTGCTCTGTATGTATTGCATAATGGCATCAGCCCGGTCCTTGGAAAGGATCTGGTTGAACTCGGGGTCGCCGGCGCTGTCGGTATGGCCGGCTATTTCGAGTCGGAATGAGGGGTTTTCTACCAGAAAATAGGCCACCTCGTCTAAGATCTGGTGCATATCTTCCGTTATAATTGACTCATTTGGCTCAAACTCGATGTTCTTAAACACAATCGGGATGTTGTGGTCGATCACTGTGGTCATAATCTGAAAAGATGTGTCCTGTTTCAAGGCCAGTTCCCGCTCTATCGTAAAGAAATCCGGACTCTGAATGATCATCATATACCTTGAGTTGTCGATCAGGTTAAAGGCGAAGGAGCCGTCCGGGCGGATGTATTTCGAGGATATCTCAATCCCATTGTCAAGGTCGATGATGGAGATGATGCCCGAAAGCGGTTTGTTGGAAACAGAATCGACTAACACACCTTCCACTTTTGTAACGGCCAAAGGGTGAGCCTCCATGGGCAGCGGGAACGAGTAAAGTTCAAGGTTCTTGATGTCGCTCTCTTCGGAGCGGGCATAGTAAAGGTTCTTCGACTGCGAATCGATGGTGAAGTAGTACTCGCTGCCCCGGCCATTTACCAGCGGCCCAATGTTGAGTGGCTCCTGCCAGCGGCCGCCCACATGGTAAGTTTTGTAAATATCGAAATCACCGAAGTTGAACAACTGGCCGCGTGAACTGAAATAAAGCACCTTGTATTTCGGGTGGAAGAAAGGGCTCACCTCACTTTGGCGGGTGTTGATCACCGGACCCATGTTCTGTGCCGGAGCCCACTGGCCGTTTTTCAATTTATGGGTATAGTAAATATCTGACAGACCAAAGCCTCCCAAACGATCCGACGCGAAGTAGAGCGTGTCCTCATTTGGCGACAGGGTAGGCTGTGAGTCCCAAGCGGAGCTGTTCACGTTAGGTCCGAGGTTCTGGATTTCATGCCATGTACCATCTGGCTGCATCGTGGCTTTGTAGATGTCGCAGTTGCCGTAACCGTCAGGAGATTCGCAACGGGCGAAATACAGGGTTTTACCGTCTTTGCTCAAAGTAGCGGAGCCCTCGTTAAAAATGCTGTTGATTGGCTTTCCGAAAGATTGCGCCTCGGACCAGTAGCCGTTGTTGTTGTGCGAGTAGTAAAGGTCTTCGTTCGGCTTGCTCTCTATACCTTGGAACGTGCGCTTCGAGGTAAATATCAGCGTGTTGTTGTCGCCGCTCAGTGTTGGGCCATAGTCTTCATAAGGCGAGTTGATGCCATTGCCCATGTTCAGATACACGCCACGAGGTGGTTTGTAAGTTGAGATAGACTTGCGGTACTCCACTAGCTCGTAGTAGTAACTTAGTGGCACATAATAGTCTTTGGTATTTTGCTCAAGCGAGTCGTAGTAAGACTGCACTTGGCGAACGTCGGTGCGGTGGTGCTTGAGCACGAGGCGGTATACCTCCATGGCTTGGGCCATCATACCCTGTCGCTCATAAAGCTGGCCGAGGCGCCACAGCAGGTTAGTGTCTTTGTAGAAGTTCTGTATGCCGAAGCTGCGCACGTAGCGCTCGAGTAGGGGAAGAGCCTGTCCGTATTGCTTGCGCCTTTCCAGACGCTGTATCTCCGACAGCTTTTTAGAGTCTTTGTAATAGGCGATTCTGTTCAGGTTCGGGAAGTCCAAGTGCATCGCTTGGCTCGGGGCCGTTTTCTTCACCTTCGCATCAGGACCTTCCTGCAGGGGTACGTGCTTCAACTGGCCCAGAGAAAGGAGCGGGGTCAGGAAAAGAAGCAAGAGTAAAACAGGGGCATTAAGTTGTTTCATCGGTACAGAATGTGTTACCTGAAACCAAAGATATTATTTTTTAACCTATGTTCTGAAACGATTTATTAATTATCCCTTATATTTTAAGTTCAAGCTTGGCCAGTATCATGAATACGACAATTTGAGTGCCTGAACGCTCTTGGCATAGCTCTTGACCATAGTACACCCCGCAGGCATAAAGGGAAAATTCCGCTATCTTTATGTCAATTTGGCACTGATACAACCTATGAACTATACACTGAAGAAATTTTTGGACAACCTGATGCTCGGAAACATGTCGATTGATGACAACGACGACCTAATTCCGGTGATAACAACTGACCCTGACGAAGAAATGCTGCCGGAGGACATGCCGGCCGAACTACCGTTGCTGGCGGTGCGCAATACTGTACTGTTCCCGGGGGTGGTACTACCGATAACCGTCAGCCGCAAAAAATCGGTGCGACTAGTGCGCAAAGCCCACAAAGGGGACAAGATCATCGGGGTGGTGGCACAGCGCAATACCAATAGCGACGACCCTACCGCCGAAGACCTGTACGGGATCGGCACCATGGCCAAAATCCTGAAAATGCTGGTGCTGCCCGATGGCAACACAACCATTATCATTCAGGGCCAGAGCCGTTTCAAAATAGAGGAGGTTACGCAAGAAGACCCCTATCTGTCGGCCACGGTGAGCTACTGCAAAGACACCTTCCCGAACAAAAAAAGCAAAGAGGTAAAAGCCTTGGTGCACTCGCTGAAAGACGCGGCTGCCAAAATGCTCAAACTTAATCCCGAGATTCCGCAAGAGGCGCAAGTCGCCCTTGACAATATAGACAGCCCGAGTTTCCTGACACACTTCTTGTCGAGCAACCTGAACGTGGATGTGGCTCAGAAACAGAAGCTTCTGGAAGTGAACGACGGTGTGGACCGCGGCACGCAACTACTCGAGATCATGCTGCGCGAGATCCAGTTGCTGGAGCTCAAGCAGGAGATCCATACGAAGGTGCACACCGACATCGACCAACAGCAGCGCGACTACTTTTTGCGGCAGCAGATTAAGGTGCTGCAGGATGAGTTGGGGCAGGAAGGACCCGATCAGGAGATCGAGCGATTCCGCGAGCGTGCCATGAAAAAGAAATGGCCAGAGCAGATTGCCAAGCATTTTAACAAAGAAATTGAGCGACTGGCCCGCCTTAACCCGCAGGCAGCTGAGTATCCGGTGGCGGTAAACTACTTGGAATTTATACTGGATTTACCGTGGGACGCTACGACCAAAGATAATTTCAACCTGAAGCGCACCAAAAAAATACTGGACGCCGACCACTACGGTCTGGAGAAGGTAAAGGAGCGCATCATCGAGTACCTTGCCGTGCTCAAGCTGAAAAAGGACATGAAAGCGCCGATTCTGTGCTTGTACGGACCTCCGGGCGTAGGTAAAACCTCACTGGGCCGTTCAATTGCCACTGCTTTGGGTCGCAAATATGTCAGAATGTCACTGGGTGGCGTGCGCGACGAAGCCGAGATTCGTGGGCATCGCCGTACCTATGTGGGCGCCATGCCGGGCAAGATCATCAGCCAGATCAAAAAAGTGGGCTCCTCAAACCCCGTTATCATCCTCGATGAGATTGATAAACTGGCCTCCGACTTCCGTGGCGACCCGTCTTCGGCTTTGCTGGAGGTGCTGGATCCGGAGCAGAACCACACCTTCATGGACAACTATCTGGACGTGGAATATGACCTCTCAAAGGTGCTCTTCATTGCAACGGCCAACTCACTGGATACCATTCAGCCCGCCCTGCGCGACCGTATGGAGATCATTGAATTGACTGGTTATACCATGGAAGAGAAGACCGAAATCGCGAAGCGCCACTTGGTGCCGAAGCAGGTGAAAGAGCATGGACTGGAAGAAGAAGACGTAAAAATGTCGAAAGCCACCATCCAGAAAGTGATCGAAGATTATACCCGTGAATCAGGGGTGCGTAGTCTGGAGCGCAAGATCGGGCAGGTTATCCGCAACACGGCCAAACAAAAGGCGATGGAGGAAAAGTATACGCCGGCCATCAAACCGGAGGACGTGGTGAGAATCCTCGGTCCGGAAACCTTCGACAAAGAGATCTATCAGGACATCGACACGGCTGGTGTGGTAACTGGCTTAGCTTGGACCTCGGTGGGCGGCGATATATTGTTTATTGAGTCTATCCTGAGCAAAGGCAAAGGGAAACTTACTTTGTCGGGTCAGTTGGGCGATGTGATGAAGGAGTCGGCTATGACGGCGCTCTCTTACCTGCGTGCCCACGCCGAGTTGCTGGACATCGACTACCGCATATTTGAGCAGTACGACCTGCACATTCACTTTCCGGAGGGTGCCGTGCCAAAAGACGGTCCTTCGGCAGGTATAGCCATTTTTACGTCCATCGCGTCTGTGTTTACGCAGCGCAAAGTAAAGTCCCGTCTGGCTATGACAGGCGAGATTACCCTGCGTGGCAAGGTGTTGCCAGTGGGAGGTATAAAGGAGAAGATTCTAGCTGCCAAGCGTGCCGGTATATCCGATATTATCCTATGCCAGAAGAACCGCAAAGACATCAGTGAAATACCGGAGCAGTACATCAAAGGCCTGCACATCCACTATGTGGACCGTGTGGATGATGTGGTTCAGATCGCCTTGCTGAAGCAGAAGGTAAAACACCCGCTGAATCTGTCTATTACAGAGGATGTCAAAGGAATGAATATCTAGTAATGAGACTGGTCACTGCCCTTTTTCTTGCTGTGTTCCTGAGCTTGCCGCTCATGGTGCAGGCGCAGGTAGGAGGGCAGCGCGGGTTTCCTTTTTTAAAGCTGCCCAACAATGCACGGGTGGCGGCGCTGGGGGGCGTGAATGTGAGTGCGCCGGGGCATGATGTGAACATGGTGGGTTCTAACCCCGCTTTGCTGAACGAAGCCATGGACCGACAACTTTCCCTAACCTATGTTGGTTATCTAGCTGATATCAGGCAAAGCAATCTGGCATATGCTTTCAACACGAGGAAGTATGGCCGCTGGGCTGCTAGTCTGAACTACCTGAACTACGGCGACTTCGTGCAGCGTGACCCGACAGGTATGGAAGAGGGCAGCTTTTCCGTCAACGACTATATCTTGAACCTGAGCCATGCGCGGCAGGCGGAGGCGTTTACAATAGGTGCTACCGCGAAGCTGGCTGTCTCGAGTATGGCAGGCGATAAGGCAGTGGGCTTACTTGCCGATGTGGGTGGCGCTTTTCAGCACCCTGAGCATGATCTGAGTGTGGGATTGGCTTTTAAGAATATCGGCTATCAGGTACGCACCTTTGCGGGGGCAGATCGGCAGGCCATGCCGTTTGACGCCCAGCTGGGGGCGAGCTACAAGCCAGCGCACATGCCGGTACGTTTGTCGCTGACCGCACACCACCTGTACCAGTTTGACGTTGTATACCTAGACCCCAACACATCGGGGCGACTTGATGCAAACGGCAATGAGATACAGGAAGAGAAGAAACTAGGCGACAAGATAGCCCGGCACTTTGTGGTGGGCACAGAGTTCATATTCAGTAACAACTTTCAGGTGCGGGCCGGGTATAACCATTTGCGACGCAAAGAGCTTCGGCTCGACAGCAATGCTGGTGGGGCCGGTTTCTCCGTGGGAGCCATGCTGCGGGTAAGGGCTTTTGAACTGAACTACGCGAGCGCATTTTTTCACCCGTCGGGCGGCACGCATTATATCACGCTCAGCACCGACACAGGCACGTTCCTGAAACGTAAAAGTAAAGAATAAGGCAGCTTTGGTCTGTATGGCCAGCTGCCGGATTTTAAATTTAAACTATCGAAATGTTAGATTCAATTGAGCATTTGACACCAGCCCAGATTGTAGAAGAGCTGGATAAATATATCATCGGGCAAAAAGACGCCAAACGCAACGTGGCCATTGCGCTGCGCAACCGCTGGCGCCGCATGAACGCCGACGAAAGCATTCGCCACGATATCATACCCAACAATATTCTGATGATTGGCGCGACTGGCGTGGGTAAAACCGAGATTGCCCGCCGTCTGGCCAAAATCGCCGATGCGCCTTTCACCAAAGTGGAGGCTTCTAAGTTTACAGAAGTGGGTTACGTGGGCCGCGACGTGGAAAGCATGGTGCGCGACCTCGTGGAGCAATCCGTGAACATGGTGAAGACCAAGAAGAAGGAGGAAGTGAAGCAGAAAGCAGCTGAGGCAGTGGAAGACATTATCCTAGATGCGCTAATTCCGCCAATACAAGGTGGCCGCGCCACGCCAAGCTTCTCCAGTACTTCCGAGCCAAATTCCATGCCCGACAATGACTACGAGTTAAACGAGCGCACCCGCGAGAAATTCAGAGAGAAAATCCGAAACGGCGAATTGGAAGACCGTAAGATCGAGATCCGCATTCAGCAAAGCGCTATGCCGGGTATGGGCGTAATGGGACCGGGTATGGACGAGGCATCCATGATGAACATCCAAGAGATGATCAGCGGCATGATGCCCAAGAAGACGAAGAAGCGCAAAGTAACCATCGCCGAAGCCCGCAAAATTTTGCTCGAAGAAGAAGCTTCCAAGCTCATCGACATGGATGAAGTAAAGGAAGAAGCCATCTTTAAAGCGGAAAACTCCGGTGTGATTTTCATTGACGAGATTGACAAAGTGGCCAGCGCGAGCAGCAAGGGCAGTGGTCCGGACGTGAGCCGCGAAGGTGTGCAGCGCGACCTGTTACCGATTGTGGAAGGTTCTTCCGTTAGTACCAAGTATGGCATCATCAACACCGACCACATCCTGTTCATTGCCGCAGGTGCTTTCCACGTAGCCAAACCGTCGGACCTTATACCTGAGTTGCAGGGTCGTTTCCCAATTCGTGTAGAACTCCAGAGCTTGACCAAAGACGACTTCTACCAGATTCTGAAATTCCCGAAGAACGCACTCACCAAGCAGTATGTAGCTTTGCTGGCAGCCGAGAATGTAGAGTTGAGCTTTGCCGACGAAGCGCTGGATGAGATCGCGTCAATTGCCTTCGAAGTGAACTCTGAGGTAGAGAACATCGGAGCCCGTCGTCTGCACACAGTGATGAGCCGCTTACTCAACGACATCCTCTTCGACGTGCCAGATAAGATCGGACCTAACGCCCATATCGTCGTAAATCGCGAAATGGTATTAGAAAGACTATCTGACATGGTGAAGAACCGTGATTTGAGTCAGTATATTCTTTAAGTTTAGTAGTTAGAGAGTTTAAGAGTTGGGGAGTTAATAGATGTGGTTTTGTAGGGACAGGTCGCGACCTGTCCGAATCATGCCCGGGTTTTTGCAATAAAGACGTGAGAGCAACTACCTTGACTGACAAATAAAAGCGGGTCTTTGGCTCGCGAAACAAAAAGCTGGTGTTTCTGTGAAGGCAGAGGCACCAGCTTTTTTGTTTGAAATGAATTCGATATTTTCAATCATGCAATTTTCCTATGAATAGAACGAAGTTCTCTCAGTTAATGGCTGTCCTGACACTGTTCTTAGTGCTAGGTGCTGTTTTGTCTTATTTTCTCCTGTTAGACATGTCCACGTCGAAACATGTAAAAGAGTCAAGACGATTTAGAACAACCGTGCAAGGCTGTGAGTCGGCTATTTCAAAGGCAGAAACAGACCATAAGAAAGGAGTATTCAAGATGTATTTTAGTAGTGGGTTTGATATGGATGAAAGTAGGTTCCCTTATACATTCTACAAGCGCATTGAGGAGCAATATGGGATCGAGATTATTTATACTGGTGATGTAGGATATCCTTATTTCGGTTGTTACAATCTTAAAATGGATAGTCTATTGTCTGAGAAAATAGGTCGTAAGACAATAGATAGCCTTTACAGGAAAATGCACAGGGAACAGTACCCAGATTAAAGTATCCCCATCCACATCCCATCCGTAATTTGAAGAGTCACTCTTAACTCATAACTCTAAACTATAAAAGCCGTGAACTACTACTTCATCACCGGAACGAGCAAAGGTATAGGCAAGGCCGTTGCAGAGGAATTGCTGCAGGACGAAAACAACTTTGTGATTGGTGTGTGTCGCAACAGCACCATTCAGCACAAGAACTACCGCCATCAGCCACTGGATTTCTCGGATATACCCGCCGTGGAGCATAATCTGCATAAGGTGTTTGCCCCTTACAAAGACGCCGAGAAGCTAGTTCTAATTAATAATGCCGGTGTGCTGGGCGATATTGGTTATGTGGGGGAGGGCATGCCGAACGAGCGTTTTGAGTTCGTGTTTGATATCAATGTGATTGTGCCGGCTATGCTGATGAACACTTTCCTGCAGGTATACAAGCCAGTACAAGTGCCCAAACTAGTTGTGAACATCAGCTCAGGCGCAGGCAAATACCCAATAGACGGTTGGGCCAGCTATTGTGCTTCCAAAGCGGCCATTGACATGCTGTCGCAGACGATACAGCAAGAGCAGAACGTGCGAGCCTCAGACGTGCGGGTATACTCTTTGTCGCCGGGTGTGGTAGACACTGCCATGCAGGAGCATATTCGGGAGAGTGATGCTGAAAAGTTCAGCAACGTGCAACGCTTTAGAGATTATAAGGAACAGGGCGAACTGGCTTCACCAGAAGACGTGGGGCGCAAAATTGTCTGGTTCCTGAATAATGCCAATGATTTTGATGACGTGCTGGTGTCAGTGCGGGATATGCAGGTATAAAGACTAAGGTATAGCAACCCTTGCTCGACTTTACTAAAAACAGAAAAGCTTTTCCAATCCGGAAAGGCTTTTCTGTTTTTAGTCTATAAGTACAGCTATACCTAGGCTTCAACTAGAGCAGGTATAGAGAACCGTTAAAACATACAGCCATAACCGACTGATACTTAAAAATATATAATTTTAATGTTATTTGCTAAATTGATATAGTTATGCTAAATTGATATAGTTAATGTGAAAAGCTCCTATACCTTAGTTTGTTATGAAGAATCCCATCTGTCCTAAGTGTAGTGCCCTTGACGTTGTAAAAAGCGGAATCATCAACAACAGGCAGCGCTATCGCTGCAAAAAATGCGGTTATTACTTCACGGTGAACAAGCTTGGGAAAGGAATTGACAGCTATTATGTAACCAAGGCGCTGCAGCTTTATATTGAAGGCATCAGCTACCGCGAAATAGAGCGGATTTTAGGTGTGAGTCACGTTTCTATTATGAACTGGGTGCGCAAGTATAAAATAAAAGCGCCAGAGCAAACCGAGTATCACCCCACCTACAAAATCCTGAACCACGCCGAGCTGGTGGAGCATATGAAAAACAGCGCCAATCTGAAAGGGGCGGGAATGATGATTACCGAGCTCGGCGACAAGTACATGATGATCAAATGGAAGCGGTTTAAGGATTGATGTATACTAACTTACCAAATATATACACCTCTTTACCCTTTTTCATAAATCTTCCTTAAAATAGATAAAGAATTCGGGGAAACAGCTGACCTCTCTTCACCTTAACATTTAGTATTTCGACATGAAAAAACTGTTACTATATGTAGCGGCAGGGCTAGTGCTTTGCTGCGCAGGAAGGAGTGCGTCCGCTCAAGGCTCCACGGAGTACGGGGCAGGTATAAAGCTGCCTATCAACGAAGACGGCACAAAGTATATCCGCTTTATAACGTGGCACCAAGTATGGGTCCGGTACAATGAGCACAACGCGGGCACGATCCGCAATGGGGAGCCGGTTGACAATACCTTGGACTTCGGCCTCCGCCGTTCCCGTTTCCTGACCTATTCGCAGATTTCGCCTCGGTTTTTGGTGCTCATGCACTTTGGTATCAACAACCAGAATGCGGTGAGTGGAGGTGTGAATCCGGGATTGGACGGTAAGAAGCCCCAAATCTTCATTCACGATGCTTGGACAGAGTACAAGGTTTTCAACAATCAGTTGTCAATCGGGGCGGGGCTACATTACTGGAACGGCATCTCACGCATGACGAATGCCAGTACACTTAACTTCATGGCCATCGACGCGCCGATCTTCAACTGGGCCACTATCGACGCCGCTGACCAGTTCGCCCGTATGCTGGGCGTATATGCCAAAGGCAAACTCGGCAAACTCGACTACCGCGTGGCTGTCAACGATCCTTTTCTGACAAACACGGCACAGGCTATCGGTCCAGCGGCTAACTACAATCCGCAAAACAACAACAAGGTATACCAAGGCTATTTCAATTGGCAGTTCTTGGACCAAGAATCTAACTTGTTGCCCTACATGGTGGGCACTTATCTGGGCACCAAGCGTGTGTTCAACATCGGCGCCGGTTTCCTGCACAACAAAGACGGTATGTGGCGTGAACAGAATACAATCAATGGTTTCATAGTAGAGAAAGAAGATATCAACCTGTTTGGTGTGGACGCTTTCTTGGACCTCCCGCTCAACACCGAAACCAACACCGCCCTGACAGCCTATGGTGTGTACTATAACTATGATTTCGGTCAAGACAACGTGCGCAGCATCGGTATAATGAACCCGGCGCAGGGTGGTGGCGGACTCCGCGGCAATGCCTTCCCGACCATCGGCACGGGTGATATTCTGTACGGACAGGTGGGCTACCTGCTACCAAAAGACTTAGTAACTGAGAAAGCCCGCCTGCAGCCATACGCCGCCTACAGCTATGGCAGTCTGGAAGGAGTGCGCGAAAGTAATGGCAGCAAAGTGCCTGTAAAAGTGCTCGATATCGGCGCCAACCTTTTGCTCGAAGGTCACCATTCCAAACTTACGCTCAATTGGCGCAATCGACCTGATTTCACGAACCCGGATAACCTGCGCTACAGACCAGAAATTACCCTACAGGCCATGATCTACTTGTAACAGAACCTTAAAAAACTAATCGCTATACCCATGGAAAATAACAAGAACAGAATGCAGGAGTACTGGCAGCGCAACGTGCGCATACTCCTGACGCTATTGGGCCTTTGGTTCGTCGTGTCCTATGTCTTCGGCATTTTGCTGGTAGACGAGCTCAACGCCTTCCGACTGGGCGGGTTCAAACTTGGTTTCTGGTTTGCGCAACAGGGTTCCATTTATGTGTTTGTGCTGATCATCTTCATCTATGTGTGGCTGATGAACAAGCTCGACCGCGAATTTGACGTGCACGAAGATTAATCTCCCACAAAAAACACTTTAAGACAATGGATATTTTAACTTGGACATACATCATCGTGGGCATCACGTTTGCCCTCTACATCGGTATCGCGATCTGGTCGCGTGCCGGCTCTACAAAAGAATTCTACGTGGCAGGCGGAGGCGTTTCGCCGCTGGCCAATGGTATGGCAACGGCCGCTGACTGGATGTCGGCTGCTTCGTTCATCTCTATGGCGGGCCTTATCTCGTTTATGGGCTACGACGGCTCGGTATACCTGATGGGCTGGACGGGCGGCTACGTATTGCTCGCCCTTTTGCTGGCCCCCTACCTGCGCAAGTTCGGCAAGTTCACCGTGCCTGATTTCGTGGGCGACCGCTACTACTCCAAAACTGCCCGTCTGGTGGCGGTAGTTTGCGCCATTTTCGTGTCGTTCACCTATGTGGCCGGCCAAATGCGCGGCGTGGGTATCGTGTTCTCTCGCTTCCTCGAAGTGCAGATTGAAACCGGTGTGATCATCGGTATGATTATCGTGCTTTTCTATGCCGTGCTGGGTGGTATGAAAGGCATTACCTATACCCAGGTAGCCCAATACTGCGTGCTGATCTTCGCTTACATGGTGCCGGCTATCTTCATCTCCATGATGCTGACCGGCAACCCGATTCCACAGCTTGGTTTGGGTGGAACGCTGGCCGATGGCACTTACTTATTGGATAAACTGGATGGTTTGCTTCCTGAACTCGGGTTCACGGCCTATACCGATGGCAGCAAAGCTACGATTGACGTGTTCTTTATTACGGCCGCTTTGATGGTGGGTACAGCTGGTCTGCCGCACGTAATTGTGCGTTTCTTCACGGTGCCGAAAGTAAAAGATGCGCGCAAGTCAGCGGGTTATGCGCTGGTGTTCATCGCCATCCTTTATACAGCCGCTCCTGCGGTAGGCGCTTTCGGTATGTACAACATGCTGCAGACCACCAGTAACCAGCCTATTGCCACCTTGCCGCAATGGGTGAACAACTGGGAAAAGACTGGTTTGATTGGTGTGGATGACAAAAACGGCGACGGTCGCGTGCAGTATGTGAAAGACCCTGCCGTGAACGAGCTCACAATCGACAAAGACATTATGGTGTTGGCCAACCCAGAGATCGCACAGCTTCCAAACTGGGTGATTGCGCTGGTAGCGGCCGGTGGTCTGGCAGCTGCTCTTTCCACAGCGGCTGGTCTTTTACTGGTTATCTCGACTTCTATTGCGCACGACTTGCTCAAAAAGTCTGTGATGACAGGCATCTCAGAAAAGCAGGAGTTAATTTCTGCCCGTATCGCCGCGACATTTGCGGTAGTGATCGCAGGTTATTTCGGCATCAACCCGCCGGGCTTTGTGGCTGAGGTAGTGGCCTTTGCCTTCGGTCTGGCAGCGGCTTCGTTCTTCCCGGTTATTATTATGGGAATTTTCTCGAAGCGCATGAACAAGCAAGGCGCGATCTGGGGCATGGTATCAGGTATGTTGTTTACCATCAGTTACATTGTCTACTTCAAGTTTCTTAACCCAGCTGCTAACCTACCGGAAAATTGGTTCATGGAAATCTCTCCTGAAGGGATCGGCACGGTAGGTATGATCGTGAACTTTGTTGTTTCATTCATTGTATCCCGCTTCACGCCAGCCCCACCAGCTCACATTCAAGAGCTTATCGAAGATATCCGTATACCACGCGGTGCCGGCGAAGCAGTTGCCGGGCATTAAGATTAAAATTGTTTATTGTTAGTTGTTGATTGTTGGGTGGTTGAATCAGGGCATTTCGCCAGTCAGCCATTCAGCATTACCCCACCCCAGCCCTCCCCTAAAAACAGGGGAGGTAGCTTAAAAAAAATGTTCCCAAAGTTCCCCCTCCTGTTTTTAGGAGGGGGTTAGGGGGAGGTGAAACCCCCAACTCTCTAACTTCCAAAGTTCCATGCGTGACCGCTCAAAAGGTAGACGACTCTTTTTCATCAGTGCCCTGTTCATGGTGCTGCTGAATTTTCCGTTGCTTTCGATTTTCAACTCGGGGGCGACGGTGAGCGGTGTGCCGGTGCTATACCTGTACCTGACGGTGGTGTGGTTGCTTTGTATTGCGGCGATTGCGTTTTTCATTAACCGGCAGAACCCCAGAAAGGAGCGGAAGTAACCCATGAACTACTGGCTTGTAATCGGTGTGTCGTTTTTCTACCTGGCTTTGCTTTTCGGGCTGGCTTCGTGGGCAGAAAGGCGTTCGGCTGCGGGCAGGAGTTTCGTGGGCAATCCGTACATCTATGCGCTCTCCATGGCTGTGTACTGCACCGCCTGGACCTATTACGGTTCGGTGGGAAGAGCCGCGACAACAGGTTTGGGTTACTTAGCTATTTACATCGGCCCGACGCTGATGGCGCCGCTCTGGTGGGTGGTGCTGCGTAAGATTATCCGCATTTGCAAGGTGCAGCGCATTACCACCATCGCCGATTTTATCTCATCCCGCTATGGCAAGAATATTACACTGGGCAGCATTGTCACCATCATCTGCGTGCTCGGCATTATACCTTACATTTCCATTCAACTCAAGGCGATTGCCAGTAGTCTGGATTTACTCACAGGGATGAACGAAGTGGGCAGAAGTCCGCTGTTTGGCGATACGTCTTTTTACATCGCGCTGGGCTTGGGACTGTTCACCATCGTATATGGCACGCGGCACGTAGAGGCCACCGAGCGGCACGAGGGTATGGTAACGGCCATTGCTTTCGAATCGCTCTTCAAGCTGGTCATCTTTATTGTGGCGGGTGTTTTTGTGACCTACGGCGTGTTCAATGGCTTTGGTGATATCATGCAACAGGCCACGCAGCTGCCTGACTTCGAGCGGCTGATGACTTTCGATAACGAGAGCGGCTTTTCGCAGTGGTTCTGGATGGTGGTGCTCTCCATGTTAGCGATTCTTTTTCTGCCGCGCCAGTTCCAGGTGGCTGTGGTGGAGAACGTGAACGAGCAGCACCTAAACAAGGCCATGTGGCTGTTTCCGCTATACCTGTTCGCCATCAACATTTTTGTGCTTCCTATAGCCTTTGGCGGTGACTTGCTCTTCAATGGCGCCAACGTGGACGCCGATATGTTTGTGCTGGCTATACCGTTGAGCGAGGGCCAATCGCTACTTGCCTTGCTGGTATACCTAGGTGGCTTTTCGGCGGCGACGAGTATGGTTATTGTGGCCACTATCGCCATGAGCGTGATGATCAGCAACAACTTGGTGATGCCGCTTCTGGTAGGTGTGCCTGCCATTAAAAACCGCTACCAGAACCAGCTCACGAAACTCTTGCTTTTCAGTCGCCGACTCGGCATTCTGGTGATTCTCTTGCTGGCATACCTGTACTACAAGGGAGTAGCCGAATACTACTCGCTGGTGGAAGTCGGGCTAGTATCATTTGCGGCGGTGGCGCAGTTTGCACCTGCCATTATCGGGGGTATTTTCTGGAAAGAAGGCACCAAGAACGGGGCGCTAGCAGGTATAGTGGTCGGGGCTGCGGTCTGGTTCTATACCTTGGTCGTGCCGTCAATGGTGGGGGTGGGCATGCTGCCAAGTTCAATTCTAGAGCAAGGTCCACTGGGTATAGCCCTACTCAAGCCATTTGAGCTGTTCGGGCTGCAAGGGATGGATTACATTTCGCACGCCATGTTCTGGAGCATGTTTCTGAATGTCGGCTTGTACATTGGCATTTCGATTTTGAGCAAGCAAACGTCGCAGGAGCGCAATCAGGCAGAAGTGTTTGTGGATATCTTCAAGTACTCCACGGTGTTCGAAAGCTCGATCGTCTGGAAAGGCACGGCTTATATACCTGACATCAAATCCTTGCTGGTGAACTTCCTTGGGGAGAAAAAAGCGGAAGTGGCGATGAAAGCCTACAAGCGCAAATATCCCGAGCCCGAAGACGAATCAGGCAAAGCCGACCCGAAACTGGTGACTTATGCCGAGAAGCTTTTGTCGGGTGTCATCGGATCTTCGTCGGCTCGCATCATGGTGTCGTCGGTGGTAAAGGAAGAGGAGATCAGCATTGACGAAGTGCTCAACATTCTGAAAGAATCGCAGCAACTGATATCGATCAACAACGAACTCCGCCGCAAGTCTATGGAACTGCGCCGCGCTACCGAGCAACTTCGCAGCGCGAACGAACGACTCAAGCAACTCGATGAACTTAAAGACGAGTTCTTGTCCACGGTGACACACGAGTTGCGCACACCACTGACTTCGATTCGGGCGCTTTCTGAAATCCTGTACGACAACCCCGAAATGGAGCGCGAGGACCAAGAGCATTTTCTGCAGACCATCGTGAAGGAATCGGAACGGCTAACCCGCCTGATCACGCAGGTGCTGGACTTGGAGCGCTTCGAGTCGGGCAAGCAAAAGCTCAACCTAGGGCCTGTGCAGATAGAGGAAGTGGTGCGCGAATCGGTGGAGGCGCTTGAGCAACTGGTGCAGGAAAAAGATATTGATCTGGTGGTAGACGTGCAGCATAACCTGCCCGCTATCAATGGCGACAAAGACCGTTTGATACAGGTGCTGGTCAACCTGATTTCCAATGCCATCAAGTTCTGCAACCCCGAGCACGGTCGCATTATCGTGTCGGGTTATTACATCGACGGGGATATCAAAGTGAATGTGGTGGACAACGGAAAGGGCATTGACCCCGAGTTTCACAAACAGATCTTCGACAAATTTTATCAGGCGCAGAACCAGAACATCCGAAAGCCGGAAGGCAGCGGGCTGGGACTGGCCATCAGCAAAAAGATAATTGAATCGCACCAAGGGCGCATTTGGGTGGAGAGCGAACTGGGCAAAGGGTCCAAGTTTTCGTTCGTGCTGCCCGTGAAAGTAAATGTGCCCGCAAACGTATAAGACTATGAGTACCAGAGAGAAACTGAAGGTGTTGGTGGTGGATGATGAGCCAAGTATACTCATGCCGCTGGAGTTCCTGATGCGCAAGAGCGGCTATCAGGTGTTTGTGGCTCGCAACGGTACCGAGGCCATGGAGAGTGTGGACAAGGAGCGGCCCGATGTGGTGTTGCTCGACATCATGATGCCTGATGTGGATGGCTACGAGGTATGCCGCCACATACGCGGACAGGAAGATATGAGCGGGGCCAAGGTCATTTTCATGAGCGCCAAGACCAAGGACGCTGACATTAAAAAAGGCTACGATGTGGGGGCGGACCTGTACATTCCGAAGCCCTTTTCGACACGTTTCCTGATGGAGAAAATCAAGGAGTTGACACAGAGTTAATCGCAATAAAAGAACAGGAGATATGGAAAGCTTAACTCACACCTACAGCTCGTACGCCGAGGCCTACGAAAAAAGCATTCAGGACCCCGAGGGTTTTTGGGGCGAACAGGCGCGGCAGATTGCGTGGTTCGAAGAACCAAAGCAAGTCCTGACCACTGACGAAAACGGTTTCTACCGCTGGTTTGCGGGAGGCAAGCTCAACACGGCTTATTTGGCGCTGGACTACCACGTGGAGAACGGACGCGCCGACCAGACTGCCCTGATCTACGACTCGCCTGTTACCAACACCATCCGCAAGTATACCTACCGCGAGTTCCGCGACATGGTGGCCCGATTTGCCGGAGCGCTACGTGGTTTGGGTGTGGGTAAAGGCGATACCGTGGTGATTTACATGCCCGTTATACCGGAGGCCGTAGTCGCTATGCTGGCCTGCGCCCGACTGGGAGCCATCCACTCGGTGGTGTTCGGAGGCTTTGCGCCGCACGAGCTCACGGTGCGTATTGATGATGCCCGCCCAAAAGTGGTTATCTCCGCTTCTTGTGGCATTGAGTTCGACAAGCACATCCCTTACAAGCCGCTACTCGACAAAGCCCTGAACGACAGTAAGCACAAGCCCGAGCATACCATCATTTTGCAACGCCCTTACGTGGAGGCCGACATGCAACCGGGCCGCGACCTTGATTACATGGACGTACTACAGAAAGCCCAGCCAGCCGACTGCGTGCCGGTAGATGCGCACGACCCGCTGTACATTCTCTATACCTCCGGTACCACAGGCAAACCCAAGGGTATTGTGCGCGACAATGGCGGCCATGCCGTGGCGCTCAAGTTCAGTATGAAAGCCGTGTATGGCGTTGACCCGGGTGATGTGTTTTGGGCCGCTTCAGACGTGGGCTGGGCCGTGGGCCATTCATATCTGGTATACGCCCCGCTGATTCATGGCTGCACCACGGTGCTGTTCGAAGGTAAACCGGTTCGCACTCCGGATGCCGGCACATTCTGGCGCATCATCATGCAGCACGACGTGAAGGTGCTTTTCACGGCTCCAACCGCCATTCGTGCCATCAAGAAAGAAGACCCTAACGGGATTGAGAAAATCAAGTACGACCTGCCGTCGCTGAAGTACTTGTTCCTAGCCGGCGAGCGCTGCGATCCCGCCACCTACTATTGGGCAAAGGATTTACTCGGAGTGCCGGTGATTGACCACTGGTGGCAAACCGAATCCGGCTGGCCGATGGTGGCCAATATGGTAGGCTACGGCATAAAGCCAGCCAAGCCGGGTTCTGCAGGTTTGCCGGTGTGCGGGTATAAAGTGGAGATTCTGGGCGAGGAAGGGCAGGAGTTGATACCTGCGCAGGAAGGCTATGTGGCCGTAAAACTGCCGCTGCCGCCGGGCTGCCTACCAACACTTTGGGAAGACAACGACCGATTCTACAAGTCCTACCTGGATCGTTTTCCCGGCTATTACATGACCGGCGACGGGGGCTATATGGATGAAGATGGCTATATTTATATCATGGGCCGCATTGATGACGTCATTAACGTATCGGGCCACCGTCTCTCAACCGGAGAGATGGAAGAGATGGTCGCGTCGCACCCCGCTGTAGCCGAATGCGCCGTGGTAGGTATAGCAGACGACCTGCGTGGACAACGCCCGATCGGACTGGTAGTGCTCAAAGACGGACAAAACATTAGCGAACAGCAAATCGAACAGGAGCTAATCGCCCTGATTCGGGAGAAGATAGGTGCCGTGGCCTACTTCCGCAACGCTTTGATTGTAAAGCGACTGCCCAAGACCCGCTCTGGCAAAATTCTCCGCAAAATACTGCGCAATATTGCCGATGGCGTACACTACGCCATACCTTCCACCATCGATGACCCGGCCATACTGACCGAGATTCATGATGACCTGAAGGAGAGGAAAATTGGGAATGCTTTTTTGGAGTGAGCACCCCACCCCAGCCCTCCCCTAAAAACAGGGGAGGGGGCTAATATTGCTCCCGCTTACTGAACTCGAGCGGGGTAGAATGTAAAAGTAACCATTACGCCAGTTACAAACTGGCACATAAACAACCACAAGTTGCGCCGACGCTAAACTTGCGGTATACTTTGAAATAATTACTCCAAAAACTCCCCCTCCTGTTTTTAGGAGGGGGTTGGGGGAGGTTCAAACCATAAACAAACCGATATCATGCCTAACATTCAAATCAAATCTTATCAGGAATACGAAGAGGCCTATAAGCGAAGTGTAGAAGACCCGGAAGGGTTCTGGTCCGATATAGCGAGCACCTTTACGTGGCGCAAAAAATGGAACACGACATTGGAGTGGAACTTTGAGGAGCCGAACATAAAGTGGTTTAAGGGCGGCAGGCTGAACATCACCGAAAACTGTCTGGACCGTCATCTCAAAACCCGCGGCAACAAGCTGGCGCTGATTTGGGAGCCGAACGACCCGAAAGAAAGATTTGTGCGCTATACCTACCGCGAACTCCACGAGAAGGTATGCCAGTTTGCCAACGTGCTCAAAAAGAACGGCGCCAAGAAAGGCGACCGCATTTGCATCTACATGCCGATGATTCCCGAGCTGGCCTTTGCCGTGCTGGCCTGCGCCCGTATCGGAGCGATTCACTCGGTGGTGTTTGCCGGTTTCTCCGCCGTGGCCATGGCTGACCGTATCAACGACGCGCAGTGCAGCATGGTGCTCACCTCCGACGGTCTCAACCGCGGCGCCAAACAGATTCCGGTGAAGCGTGTGGTAGACGAAGCTTTGGAGCGTTGCGACTCAGTGCAGAAAGTGATTGTGGTGGAGCGTCTGGGCTGGGCCGTGAACATGGTGGAAGGCCGCGACGTGTGGTACCACGACGAAGTAAAAGGCGTGAGCAAAGACTGTCCGGCCGAAGAAATGGACGCTGAAGATATGCTCTTTATTCTCTATACCTCCGGCTCCACGGGCAAACCGAAAGGGGTGGTACATACCTGCGGCGGCTACATGGTATACGCCCAGTACAGCTTCAGCAACGTGTTTCAGGTACAGGAAAATGACATCTATTGGTGTACCGCCGACATCGGCTGGATCACCGGCCATACCTATTTGCTTTATGGTCCGCTCTTGTCGGGCTCAACTTCCCTGATGTTCGAAGGCGTGCCGACTTACCCGGACATGGGCCGTTTCTGGCAGGTAGTCGATAAGTTCGGTGTGAATATTTTCTACACCGCGCCAACCGCGATTCGTTCCCTGATGGGTGGCGATATTGACGATGTGTTGTCCTATAGTCTTGACTCGCTCAAAGTGCTAGGCTCAGTGGGCGAACCAATCAACGAAGAGGCATGGCACTGGTACCACACCCACGTCGGCAAAGAGCGTTGTCCGCTGGTAGACACCTGGTGGCAGACCGAAACGGGCGGCATCATGATCTCGACCATCGCCAATATCACCCCGATGAAGCCAAGCCACGCTGGTCTGCCCCTGCCAGGTATACAGCCGATATTGGTAGACTCGGAGGGCAAGGAGATAACTGAAAACGAAGTGGAAGGCTACCTCTGCATGAAATTCCCGTGGCCAAGCATCATCCGCACCACCTACGGAGACCACGAGCGTGCCCGTCTGAGTTACTTCTCTACCTACAAAGGCCTGTACTTCACCGGCGACGGTGCCAAGCGCGACAAAGACGGTCTGTACCGCATCATCGGCCGCGTAGATGATGTGATCAACGTATCCGGGCACCGTTTTGGCACCGCCGAGATAGAAGAAGCTATCAACCACAACTCCCATGTGGTAGAGTCTGCGGTGGTAGGCTACCCGCACGATGTGAAAGGGCAGGGCATTTACGCGTTTGTGATCTGCAAAGAAGTACCGGAGCGTGAGGATTATTTACGTGCCGAAATTATCGAAACAGTAGTAGAGAAGATCGGTAAGATCGCCAAGCCGGATAAGATCCAGATCGTGAGCGGACTGCCGAAGACCCGTTCCGGCAAGATCATGCGCCGTATCCTTCGCAAAGTAGCCGAGGGCGATACCTCGAATCTAGGCGATACATCTACTTTGCTTGATCCGGATGTAGTAGAGGAGATCAAAGCGGGTGCTTTGTAAAGTTAGTTAATTGATAAGTTTAGTTGAATGCGTAAAGTCCTGCGGCGTTTGCTGCAGGACTTTTGCGTTTCAGGTTCTTGCAATCCTGTCTTCAAAACCGTACCTTCAACAGGTATAACCCGAAGCTATGAAGCCCTCCAACGTCATACAAGAACGCGTCCACGAGTTTCTCAATGCCTATCCACCTTTCAACCTGATTGACTCCGAAAAACTGCGGGATTTGGCAAGGCAGGTGCGGGTGCTATACCTCGAGCCGGAACAGGTCTTGTTTTCGCAGGGAGACACGGCGCATGAGTTCTTTTATGTAGTGCGACAGGGCTCCGTCAGGCTGGAGCAAACAACTGAAGGGGGCAATCCGAAGTTGCTGGACGTGTGCGACGAAGGGGATGTGTTTGGGGTACGGGCACTCATTGCCAAAAAGAATTATTCCTCCACTGCTACCTCCGCAGAAGAGTCATTGGTATATGCTATACCTATCATAGCCTTTGAGCCTATTCTCACCGAAAACCCGCAGGTGGCGCTGTACTTTGCGGCGGGTTTTGCGGCAGGGCAACCGGTACGCAACTCTACCATGCGCGATGCGAATAAGGCACGGGTCGGGCTAAGCACTATAGCACCAGCCTCTATACCGCTGCACCTCGAAGACACCCTTAAAATCGACACTAGCAAAAACATCGTAGCCTGTCCGCCCGATACCTCTATTCGGCTGGCCGCCCAGATGATGAGCGACAAAGACTCCAGCTTTATGATGGTGGTTGACGCCGAGGAGCGACCCTTAGGCATTTTGACCGACACCGACTTGCGGCGCCAAGTGGTGGCGGGGCACGTGGCCATCGACGATCCAGTAGAGGTGATCATGTCGGCTCCGGTGATTACCACGGTCCCCAATCCGCCCATGGCGGATGCGCTGATCAATATGATCCGGAACAAGGTGAAGCACCTCTGTGTCACGACCGATGGTACCATAAATTCACGTGCATTGGGCGTACTCACCGAGCATGACCTCTTGCTGGCGCAGGGCAATAACCCGGCCGTGCTTATCTCCGAAATTCGCCAGACCCGTGACATCGCCTCCTTGCCTGCCGTTCGCGATAGGGCCGAAGAGCTTTTGCTGAAATATCTCGAACAGGAAGTAAGTATTTCATTCATAGCCAACATCATCACCGAGATAAACGACGCCATTATTGTGCGGGCCCTGCAGCATGCCGAAAAGGAACTGGGCGAACCGCCGGTGCACTACTGTTGGCTCTCACTGGGTAGTGAGGGACGTGAAGAGCAACTCCTGCGCACCGATCAGGACAATGCGTTGGTATTTGAAGACAAGAACATCGCGCTGGAGAAAGAGCATCAGGGGTATTTTCTGAAGCTAGGCGCTATCGTGCGGGATATACTGGTGCAATGCGGTTTTGAGAAGTGTCCTGCCGACATGATGGCCAGCAACCCGAAGTGGTGCCAGCCGCTGCATACTTGGAAACAGTACTTCTACAACTGGATACACGAGCCGACCGAAGAGGCGCTGATGCACACGTCCATTTTCTACGACTACCGCCCCGTTTACGGCGACTTCAGCCTAAGCCGTCAGCTGACCGACTACATCTACGAGAACATCCAACAGGAGCGCATTTTCCTGCCTTTCCTAGCCAAGCATGCCTTGCAGAGTCCACCGCCGTTGAGCTTTTTCCGCAACTTTATAGTAGAGCGGGGAGGGGAGCACAAAAATGAATTTGATATAAAACTGCGGGCTATGACGCCACTCGTGGATGCCGCCCGCGTGCTCACGCTCGACAACCGCGTGGCCGGGGAGAACAACACCTTCAAGCGTTTCGAGAAACTGGCTGAACTGGAGCCGCAGAATGCCGAGCTCTACCGCGAGGCAGCTATGGCTTACGAAATCATGATGCGTTTCCGGGCGCTTAGTGGCCTGCGCAACAAGAATTCTGGACGCTACCTCAATCCCAACCAGCTCAACAAACTGGAGCGGCAGACGCTGCGCAGCACCTTCAAACCCATCAGCGACATACAGGAACTCCTGCAGGTGCGCTTCCAACTTAATTACCTCGGCTAATGGAGTGGTTGAAAGAGCTTATTTACCAGCTGCAACCAGTCGACAAGAACGCCCCGGCTTTCTGGCAAAGGTATAGCGCCGCCTTAAAGGAGCAACCGCCAGGCAGTACCCCGCTTGCAGGGGCCGAATTTGTGGTATTTGATACAGAAACGACTGGTTTGGACCGGCGAACCGACAAAGTGCTTTCCATCGGGGCGATAAAGGTGAGCGGTTTGCAGGTGCTCGTTTCAGACACTTTCGAATGTCTGGTGCAGCAGGAGGGGGCGCCGTCCACCAAAAGCGCCGAAGTGCATGGTTTGCTTTCCAAAGAGCTGGAGACAGGCATAACGGAGCGGGAAGCCGTCGAGGGTTTTGTCGATTTCATCGGAAACGCCATACTTGTCGGACAGCATGTGGACTTTGACATTGCCATGGTCAACCAAATGCTGAAGCGGCAAGGTATAAAAGGCAAACTCCGCAATCGCTCCGTAGACACAGCGCACTTGGCTATCCGGTTGGAGCGCCGCCACGCCGACAACCATACCCTCAAAAACGCCGAATACAGCCTCGACGCCCTTTGCGAAAGGTATAATCTGCCCACCGACGATCGCCATACCGCCTCCGGCGACGCCTTCGCCACAGCCTTGCTGTTGCTCAAGCTGCTTTCGCTGGCTAAAAAGCGGGGAGTTACAACGGTGGGGGAGTTAATGAAGTGATAATGTGCGCTGGTTCTTATTATTTAAATTGCTGAAAAGCGTATGTTTATTCCGTTTAGCTGGAAGTTGGGCAGCATTTAAATTACATAAAACTCTAAAGTGGTAAATGAAAGATATATTCTCTGAATATAAAGCAAGAATCCTGAAAGCTTTTCCGACTGAGTTGGAAGCAGATGTATTAGTTGTTTTAGAGATTTTACCCTTTCACGACAACAAAGTAAAATTGAGTGATGGTCAAGTTCACTTAATGGCTAATCTAATACATCCAAGTGAACTCTATCTCACCTTAAGGGGTGAGAGTCTGGTAATACCCTATAGGCTCTACTTCAACGAGCCTGATTTAGAAAAGGAAGAAACATTATCTGACAAGCAAAAAGCAATTCTAAACTGTATCTACCTTCGGCACCATAACGGGTACATAAGGGAAAGAAGACTTCAGAATTTAATACCGACAAGTGAGTATTGGGTTATACCATTCACCACACAGTTACTGGGAGAATATGTCTATGAGCTATTAGAAGTGATTGACAGACATGTTAATGAACAAAACATGGACTTATATCAAAAATTCATTCTGGAAAATCCCAAATACTGGCAGAAGACGGCAAGTAGGATGATAAGTTATTGGAATGAGTGTTACAGAAAAAGATTTCCTAGGTTAAAACAGTACCTTGGATATGAAATTGTGCAAAGAATAAAAAAACGAATGCCCAACAAAGTTCAGCCTTAACCCTTGCTACGCTTCTTGCTTCGGCTGCACAAATAACGTTCCACCAAAAACAAAACCAATCCAAAACCAATGAAACAAATCTTACTACTCCTGCTTGTATGTATCCTGACATCAAGCTTCTCTCCTAAAAAAGGACAGGTAAAGGACTATCTTAACATACCGGGCCCGATCAATTTCAACGACACCGACTTTGTATTAGCTTGGTCCTCTAACCCCACGACTACTTACTTTAAACAGGAGTATGTGCCTTCTGGTGAGGTAGTTGAAAAATATAACCAAATGGTATTGGTGGAGGTTGTACTCGGTGACTTGACGGTAGAAGATGCGGTGAGGGCACAGGTGAATGTGATTCAGCAGAGAAAGAAAACAGACCAAGTAGCCCAGTATCAGGTAATCGAAAACCCCAATACAGGGGAGATTATTCTTGACTTTCTGATGAGCGCCGGCACCAAAAAGAAGCTCGATGTAGTGGAGTGGAATGCCTACCGTTATAAAGCTTTCGAAGATGAAAAAGGCCGAAAAGGCATTCTGCTATTCGCTATCAGCAGACGAGGGTACAACGATGCTATTGCACCTTTTCTGAAAGGACTGAAGGATGAAAGAATAAACATGATAAATCTGCTGGGAGCATATGAAATGCCTACTGTAAAAGTTAGTCAATAACCGGTTTCCTGATACTGCTGCTACAGGTTCAATTAGGCTTGTCGTTTCGTGATTTTCCAGCCAAAATCTATCACTGACGTACATGCTTAGATGATCAGTCATTATTTCAAAATGAAAACACTTTTCCTGAGTTTGGCCCTATGTATCGCCTTCGTTTTAGAAGGTACTGCCCAAACCACCATCCAGTTGAAAGAGTATTTCAAAAGTCTGAAACAAGTGGATGTCACCATAGAAGGCCAAGGCTATAGCTTCCTGTTTGATACGGGAGGGGGCGAAACTTTCATTTCACCGGAGGTTGCCCAAAAGATCGGCAGACAGCCCTACGGTAATGCAACCGCCTTTCGGATGAGTGGGGAAATGTTCCGGCATCAAAAGGTTGATTCGGTTGAGATGCGCATTGGCGATGTACCGGTATTTCATGCAACGGTGGGCGTGTGGGACGTCATGGGCATTTTACCGGAGGATTTCCCGAAAGTGGACGGCGTTATCTCGCTAAAATCCTTTCAGGATAGAATACTTACCATAGATCTTGCGGCTGACAGGCTGCAAATCGAGACACCGGCCACACTAAGAAAGCAGCAGGGAAGACTGACGCTGCTGCCGAGCCGCTTTGCCAATGGGTTGGACGGAAGTGAACTGAATATCTTTCTGGGTGTCCCGCACCGGGGTCATTCCTACTGGTTTCTTTTCGACACGGGTAATATAAGCGAGGTGTTGCTTTCGCACCAAACGGCTTCAGGGTGGGGCCTCCAAAGCGACACGACAGTCCAGCGCACTGCCCTCAACCCGATTGCTATCCAATTAGGCAGGCGAAAGCTGGTGAGCAAGGCCGCCGCCGAAAACATTATCTACGACGGGGCTCTGAACTACGATGTAATCCGTCAAACCAAAATTACCATCAACTTCCCGACCAGACAGGTGTGGATGCACTGAAGCAGTTATTTCCCCAAACTGACTAATACGCCTAATTTTTATACCACTCAATCACAGCATTAATAACATCTGTTTAATTAACCCTTGATAACCCTGATTTTATGAAAAAACAACTTCTAGTAGGTGCTTTCGCTTTTGGCGCTATTCTGATGGCAGGCTGTGACAGCACGCCCGACAACCAAGAAACAACCATAACCGAACCCGAATCCGAAACGGCACCCGCCGATACGTCTGGGGTGGAGATGGATAACACCAGAGTTGAGATTGAAGAGGCCGCCGCCGAAGTAGACTCTTTGTTGGACGAAATTTAACGCAAAACGCACCATGAAGAACAGCATCGCTAGAAATATAGGATTGGGGTTGGCCCTCGGCCTGACCATGTTCGCAACCGAAGCCGCTCTTGCCCAGCAAGGAAAAGGCAACTCTAATAAAAATGCAACTGAAGTAAGAGAAGAGCAGGAGACACGGGAGAAAAACCAAAATGCCAACGCTTCTAGGCAGGACGGAAGAGGAGGTCAGAAAGACAACCAAGGGAAGGCGAAGGACAACAGCGGCAGAGCCCAAAATGCCAAGGAGCAAGGTAAGTCGCAAGCCGATAATGCTCAAAGAGGCAATCAAGGCAGGGGGCAGGCTGATGATTCTGAAAGAGGCAATGCCTATGGCCAAAACAAAGGCGACATGAGTGGCCGTGAGTTTGGGCAGAACAGAGCGGCGGAAGCCCGCATGACTGGTGAGCAAAGAAGAGCCCAGCTGGTTACGACAGTGGATCAGGGAGACAGCAAGGTAAAAGAAGCGAGAGACCGAATTGCAAAGGCAAAAGACGAATTAGAGCGGAACAGAAGGTCTGGGAAAATGTCGGACGCTGAACTGACCGAAAGAAGGGCTGCCATTGAGCGGGCTGAAAACGCGGTACGCGTGCTGGAAGAGAAAGTGAATGCCGGCAGAGCAAGATTGCAATGATAAAATAAAAGCTGCTATACCTATTTGGCCTGCAACAGCTGCGCGTTAAAAGCCTTTCTGTTGCAGGCTTTTTTTATAGCTTCAGTTGTGTGTCTTTAAAAAAGGAATTATCCTATACCTTATCTTTGCTAGTAATTAGCGTTCAAACAAGCTTAGCATATGTCCAGAAAAGCTTTTAATGCCGAAGGAGCAGTAGCCGTAGGTCCGTATTCACACGCCGTGGAGTCAGGAGAATTAATTTTTCTATCTGGCCAGACGCCGATAGACGCCAGTACTGGGGAAATGGTACAGGGAGACATTGCCGCACAAACGGAGCAGTGCTTCCGTAATTTATTTGAGGTGCTAACGGCCACGGGGCTTACCCCTGATGATGTGGTGAAAGTGAATGTCTTTTTAACCGACATTGATAATTTTAAGGCTATGAATGAGGTATATGCCACCAAGTTCTCCAAACCTTACCCTGCCCGCACCACCATTGGCGTGGCCTCACTGCCACTGGGAGCGCAGGTAGAAATTGAAATGATTGCCCGAAGAAGCTAAACAATGATAATTGACGAAAAACATAACCCTTGGACCACCCTTTCCAGCAAAGACATTTACCAGAACCCGTGGATAAAGGTGCGCGAAGACCAAGTCCTCAATCCGCGAGGCGGTAAGGGCATCTACGGTGTGGTGAGCTTCAAGAACAAAGCGATCGGCATTATACCTGTCGACGACGAGGGCTATACCTACTTAGTGGGGCAGTACCGCTATGCGCTCAACGAGTACAGCTGGGAGATACCCATGGGGGGTGGCCTGATCGAAAACGACCTGCTGGCGTCCGCAAAACGGGAACTGCAGGAGGAAACTGGCTTTACGGCCGAAAAATGGACCAATATCGCCCGGCTGCATACCTCCAATTCTGTGACGGACGAGGAGGGCTTTGTTTTCTTGGCGCAGGAACTAAAGGCCGGCGAAACAGCTTTTGAAGAAACGGAAGAGCTTCATATCCGGAAGGTGCATTTTGAGGAGGCGGTGCGCATGGTTATGGATAACCAGATTACCGATGCCATTAGCGTAGCGGGTATTCTCAAAGCGGCTATTTTGCTACAGCAGGACCAGAAGGCATAGCTTGTCGGTAAAGCGCGAGCACGTGAAGCGCTCCGATTGTTAACTGGTGGAATATTCTTACATTTGAAGGCATGAAAGCGCTTAAATACCTGTCCCATCGTCTCTACACAACTTGGTGCGTTACTTGGTTTGTGATGCCGTTTGTGGTCACGTATCCGTTTCAGGCGGTGCTGATTCGCAGGCAGCGCTGGTACCCACATGTGCACGGCATCAACCGCTTCTGGTCGTCCTCGGCCCTGCGCATGTTCTTGGCGCCCATCAAGGTGGAGTGGCGCATGCGCTTCGACCGCAAAAAGCAGTACATCTTTACCCCGAACCACAGCTCTTACCTAGATATTCCGCTGTTGCTGCATACCATTCCGGGTTTTATTAACTTTGTCGGGAAGAGCTCGCTCACCAAAGTGCCACTGTGGGGCAAGGTATACGAGAAGCTGTACATCGCTGTGGACCGAAAAAGCACCATAAGTAGTGCCAAAAGCTATATTCAGTCGGTGCGCACGCTGGAGCAGGGGCGTAATCTGGTAATCTTTCCAGAGGGTACCATACCGCCGACGGCAGGAGAGGAGCTGTTGCCATTTAAGGATGGTCCGTTTAGACTGGCAATTGAAAAGCAGTTGCCGGTGGTGCCGGTGACCATGCCTTACAACCACAAGTTTCTGCCTGACTTGGACGGCAAGCTGAAGGTGCGTTGGCATCCGCTCAAGATCGTGATCCATGAGCCAATCGAGACAAAGGGCATGACGTTGCAGGACCTGCCGGCGCTGAAAGAACGAGTACACAGTATTATTCAAACCGAAATAACGAAACACAACAAGATAGATGTCAACGGATATTCAAACCATCAGAAAGATCGCGCACTTAGCCAGACTGGAGTTCAACGAGGAGAAGGAGCAAGAAGTGCTGCAGGACCTGAACAAGATCTTGAACTGGGTGGACCAGTTGCGTGAGCTTGACACGGAAAACGTGGAGCCGCTCATTCACATGTCGCACGAAGTGAACGTAATGCGTGAGGATGTGGCCGAAAATACGGTATCGCATGATGCCGCGCTTAAGAATGCTCCTAAAAAAGACTCTGATTATTTCAGAGTGCCCAAGGTACTCGAATAGTCAGCTGGCTTGTCTATGAATAAAATCAAGTTTTGGAACAGCTGGGATGCGGACACTAAGTATCCCTATCTCTTCTTGCTTATAGTGGCCGTGTTGGCGCTCATGCTTGGGGTATACCATTACGTCACCGGCGAGAGCAACGCCATGGCATGGGACAAACTTCCTGAACTGCAGGTGGTGCATGTGCCCGTGCACGAGTTCACACGGCTGCTCGAGACCTTCACCCTGTATGTGGACGGCTACCTGATCACGGAGCAGTACGATGTGGCCATGCCGGCCGTTAATACCTTTGCAGCCATAGCTCTTATGCTGCTACTGGGCATCTGTCTGGCGTTCTACACGGCGGCAATCACCACCATGAAACGCATCCCCTACTTTGCGGGCATGCTGCTGCTCATGATGCTGTTAGCCTCCTTCAATCTGGATCTGCTGGGCGTTATCGGTAACAATACCGGCCAAACCACGCTGCTGGTCTTCATTGTGCTGTTCGCCGCGGTCACGTATGCCTTTCAGGCTTTTTACCAGCAGGTGCCCTTTACGGTACGGGTGATGGTGATGGTAGCCTTGGTGAGCATGCTGGGGGCTATGACTTACATGGAGTCTGATTTCCCGCCGATGCTCACCACCCTGCACTTGGCTAGCTACAGTTCCTTGGCCCTTGTGGTGGCCTCTTTTCTGTTTATGATCTGGGTGGGGTATGAGAACATCAACGCCCTGCTATGGATCAACACACAAGCCAGCAAGCCGGAGCGGCGTTTTAGCGTTTGGCAGTTTGTACTGGTGAGTGTGCTATACCTTGTCACGCTGGTGCTGCTATACCTGCGCCATGTGGGCTATGTCAAGGCGGACCTATTCTACGTTAATGCTTTCGTAATTCTCCTATTCTCGACGGTGGCCGGTTTCTGGGGTATGCGCCAGCGGGAGATCATGTACGTTCGGTTGTTTCCTTTCAAGCCGACCGGGGCGGTGCTATACCTCGTGTTCGCCACCATTACCTTTCTGAGCATTGGCTACGCCTTCGCCACAGCCAGCGACTCGCTAATTTCGCTCTTCCACAACCTGATTGTGTACACACACCTAGCCATTGGCGGCTTTTTCTTTGTGTATGTGATGTTCAACTTCGGTGGGCTGATCAAGCAGCGTTTGGCGGTGTACAAGGTGGTTTACCAACCAAAACTGCTGCCCCTCTATACCCTGTTCACAATGGGGGCGATCATTCTGGCTATTTTGGTGATGCGTACTCAGTTTCGGGTGTATTACTATGCGTATGCCGGTTACTACAGCTATCTCGGTGATTTGTACCGCAGTTCCGACAACCCCATTTTGGCAGAGCGCTTCTACAAAGAGAGCGACTTGGTGGATGCCAACAACGTGAAAGCTAATTTCAGTTTATCAGGCCTGTACCGTGCCCAGAATGAGCGTAACCGGGAGATTCTCAGTTTGCAGGAGGCCTTGGAGCGCCGCCCTAACCCCAAACTGTATGTGCGTTTGGCCAACCTCTACGACATGAAGCAGTTCTTTTTTGAGAAACTGTATGTGTTGCAGCAGGGTGCCGAAGCCTTCCCGAAGAGCGGTGAGATTTACAACAATCTGGCGCTGCTCTATGCGCAAACCAGCGTGCACGACAGCGTGGAGTACTATTTCAATCTGGCACAGCAGCATGCGGCAAACCCCGACTTTGTGCGAAGCAACCGCTTAGCCTTCTACACCCGACAGGCCATGCCGGAGCAGGCCAAGGAGCAACTGGCTGAGATCAGATCGACCAAGTATAAACCTTTGCGCAGCAACATGGCCACCCTTTACCAGCTGCTAGGGCGGGGGCCGGAAGCCAAGGAGGAAGATTTTGTGCCGGATTCTTTAGAGAGGGTGGAGGATGTTACCTTGTTTTACAATAAGACGATTGGCAGTGTAAACAAAGGTGATACCTCGCTGTTAAAACCTATAAACCGCTACCTCGCCTCGCAGGAGAACAGGCTCTTTATGGAGGACCTGTTATACCTGAAAGGGCTGGTGCACCACTACGATGGACGCCCTAAAGAGGCGCGCAGCGTCGTGGAGAACTTGGCGCTTGCGGCCAGTGAGCGCAGTGGCTACTACTACAATGCGCTGGGACACTGGATGATGGAAGAAGAGAACTACGCCGCGGCGGCATCTTACTTTAAAGAGGCCAAAGACCGTGGTTTTATCCAAGCATATCTCTCGCATGCCTATGCATTAGCGCTAGACCATCAGACTGAAGCTGCCATGGAGGCGCTTAAGGAAGTAGGCTTTACTGAAGTGGAGTCCGCGATTGCTGTGGCAGCTTCGCTGCTGGAGGTGCTGGACCAAGAGCCGTCCACCATCAGAACACTGGCCCCAGACCGCGACAAGGTGCAGTATCTCATCGCCTACCTGCCTGACCTGCTGCCAGAGGATGTGGAAGGTATCGTGAAAAGCATACAGGACAAAGACCTGCACCGCGAAGCCTCGGTAGCCAAAGTGGACTATTACATGGGAAAGAGGCGCTGGAAGCTGGCCAACGAAGCCATCAAAGAGGCGGCTACCGTGTTGCAGCCGGAGGGCGAACTCCGCTCCAAACTCAACCTGCAGCAGATGCGCCTGTGGCTGAACACAAAGAACCACGATGTGCTGGTAAAGCGCATGGACAACCTCTACCTAACCCCGAAAGACAAGCGTCAGAAGCTATACCTACGGGCCAAGATCGCTGAAGTGAAAGGCCGTGACCGTGAGGCCGCCGAACGCTATGACCAAGCGCTGAAAATGCTGCTCTACGATGAGCGGGTGGTGGAAGACGCCGCCGCCTTTTTTGCAAGGTATGGCCCAACGGAAATGAAGGCCTATGATATTCTACTGGACGGGATAACTTACAATCCGTATTCAGCCAGTCTCTATAAAGCCTATGCGCTGGAGAGTGTAAACAGGGGGCTTGCAAGCTACGCCGAACAGGCGCTTGTTTCGCTTCGCGGCTTGCTTCCTGCTTCAGAATATAGTACTTTTAAAGAGAAATTTGATAAACAGCGCCAATCAAAGGAGGCGGAGGCCGACCAGTGGCAACTCTAAACTAAGTTGTATGAGCACCATCATCGAGACACACGATATTTCGAAGGTATACCGCATGGGTAGCGAGACCATCCATGCACTCAAGTCTGTGTCTATCAAGATCCAAAGAGGAGAGTATGTGGCGTTCATGGGACCTTCCGGTTCGGGCAAGTCCACGCTCATGAACATCATCGGCTGCTTAGACACGCCCAGCGGTGGCCAGTATGTGCTCAACGGCAACGACGTGAGCAATATGACCGACAACGAACTGGCGGAGGTGCGCAACAAGGAGATCGGTTTCGTATTTCAGACCTTTAACCTATTGCCGCGCCAGAGTTCGCTCGAGAATGTGGCCCTGCCCCTCATTTATGCCGGATACAACAAATCGGACCGTGAGGAAAAGGCTCAGCAGGCGCTGGAAAGCGTGGGTCTCGGCAACAGAGGCAAGCATAAACCAAACGAATTATCAGGCGGTCAGCGGCAGCGTGTGGCCATTGCCAGAGCGCTTATCAACGACCCGAGTATCATACTGGCCGACGAACCGACGGGTAACCTCGACACCAAAACCTCTTATGAGATCATGGAGCTGTTCGAGAACCTGCACGCCAAAGGCAACACGATCATTATGGTGACGCACGAAGAGGACATCGCCAAGTATGCCCACCGCATCGTGCGCCTCCGCGACGGACTCATAGAATCTGACGAGGTTAACCCGGATGTGACCTCGCATGCAAAAGTAAATGCAGCGCACTAATTCATGAAAATATATACCAAGACAGGCGACAAAGGCACCACTTCCTTGATAGGAGGGACCCGGGTGGCTAAGTCTCACCTGCGCATAGAATCTTACGGCACTATAGACGAACTCAACTCCTACATCGGACTGGTACGCGACCAAGAGGTCAACAAAAACCGAGCTGACATCCTGAAAGAGATACAGGACCGCTTGTTTACCATCGGCTCCACGCTTGCCACCGACCCTGACAAGAACACCAAAATGGTGACCCCTGATCTGCATGCCGAGGACGTAACCTTGCTGGAGCAGGAAATTGACAGTATGACGGCCGAAGTACCCCCGCTGCGCGCCTTCGTGCTGCCGGGTGGGCATCAATCGGTTTCGTTCTGCCACTTGGCCCGCTGCGTATGCCGCCGCGCCGAGCGCTTGGCTATCCGCCTGCAGGAAGAGTCGCCAGTGGATGATCTGGTCATCGTATACCTGAACCGATTATCGGATTATCTGTTCGCTCTTTGTCGCAAAATGACGTATGAGTTACAGGCTGAAGAAATCGCTTGGAAGCCACGCGTCTGATTCCATTGTTCAACTAATAATCCCCTTTATTTATGTCAGTTGATACCCTAACTATACCTACTCAGTGCGTGCCGCAAAGCCGCATTTCTGAGCTGGACTTTAACAATATAGAATTCGGGAAGATCTTTGCAGACCACATGCTGGTAGCCGATTACAAAGACGGCGCATGGCAAACGCCCGAGATCGTGCCTTACGGCAATATGTCGCTTAGCCCGGCCACTTCAGCCCTGCACTACGGTCAGGCGATTTTTGAAGGCATGAAAGCCTACAAAAACGCGGATGGTGACATTCTGCTCTTCAGACCGCTCGACAACTTCAAACGCCTTAACATTTCCGGAGACCGCATGTGCATTCCGGAGCTGCCAGAAGAGATTTTCATGCAGGGACTGGAGCAGTTGCTGCGTCTTGATGCTGCTTGGGTGCCCCCTACACCGGGCTGCGCCTTGTACATCCGCCCGTTCATTTTCGCTACCGACGACTTTATTGGGGTGCGTCCATCATCAAGCTACCGCTTCGTGGTATTCAGCTGCCCGGTAGGCGCTTATTACGGGCAGCCGCTGCGTGTGGCTATTGAGCCGAACTATGTGCGCTCAGCCGAGGGTGGAGCAGGTTATGCCAAAGCGGCCGGTAACTATGGCGCGGCGCTATACCCTGCCCGCAAAATGCAGGAGCGCGGTTATCACCAGCTCATCTGGACCGATGCGCTTGAGCATAAGTATATTGAAGAATCCGGCACCATGAACCTGATGTTTGTGATTGATGGCAAACTAGTGACGCCAGCTGTTAGCACCACCATTCTGGCGGGCATTACCCGCGACAGCGTGCTGCAGATCGCCCGCGACAAAGGTATTCCGGTAGAGGAAAGAAAAGTGGCCGTTAGTGAGATTGTGGAAGCGCATAAAGCCGGTAAGCTGCAAGAGGCTTTTGGTACTGGCACAGCCGCCACCATTGCCCAGATTGCCACTATACACTACAACGGTGAGGATCTGGACCTGCCGGCAATTGAAGGGCGTAAAGTGTCTAACGGTATAGCCGAGGAGATGGATCGCATCAAAACCGGACAGTCCTCAGACCCGCATAACTGGATCCATAAGATCAGCCTATAAGCATACAGCAGATAAATAAATGCTGGACCGTAAGCGCATACTGTTTATGGTCCAGCATTTTAGCGTTTAATAACAGAACAAACCATAAATATGACTTCAGACCAAGTGAAGGATTTAAAGGCCCGTGTAGAGGCCTTGAGGAGGTATCTTTGACTACGATACCAAGAAACAACAAATAGAAGAAACAGAGCGGCAAACACTGGCGCCTGACTTTTGGGATGAACCCAAAGAAGCCGAGAAAGTGCTTAAGGAGGTAAAGTCGCTAAAGGTATGGACTGACCACTATGAGGAGGTGGAAAAATCCCTATCCGATCTGGAAGTGCTCTTCGACTTTTACAAGGAAGGCGATGTGTCCGAAGAAGACATAAAAGAGGAAGCCAAGAAAACCGAAGAAGCCATCGAAGGGCTGGAGTTCAAGCGTATGCTCAGCGGCGAAGAGGATCAACTGAGCGCCATTCTGGAGATCAATCCGGGAGCGGGCGGAACCGAGAGTCAGGACTGGGCCGAAATGCTGATGCGCATGTATATCATGTGGGCCGAGTCGCATGACTTCAGTGTAAAGCAGGTGAGTTATACCCCGGGAGATGGTGCAGGTATAAAGTCAGCTACTTTGGAGATAACAGGCGACTTTGCCTATGGCTACCTCAAGTCCGAGATTGGCGTGCACCGCTTGGTGCGGATCTCCCCATTCGACTCCGGCGGTCGCCGCCATACCTCTTTCGCTTCGGTATTTTCCTATCCGGTTGTAGATGATACGATCAATATTGAAGTGAATCCTAGCGATATTGAATGGGATACCTTCCGATCGGGAGGTGCCGGTGGTCAGAACGTGAACAAGGTAGAGACGGCCGTTCGTCTGAAGCACAAGCCGACAGGCATCGTGATCGAGTGCCAAATCGAGCGCTCGCAGCTCATGAACAAAGAGCACGCCCTGCGCATGCTCCGCTCACGCCTCTACCAAATAGAGATCGACAAGCGCAACGAAGAGCGTGACCGGGTGGAGAGCACCAAGAAGCGTATCGACTTCGGTTCCCAGATCCGCAACTACGTGCTGCACCCTTACAAACTTGTGAAGGACATCCGCACAGGGGTGGAGCGCTCCGACGTACAGAACGTGCTGGACGGAGACTTAGACCAGTATATTAAGGCATTCCTGATGCAGTCCTAAAGTATCCGTCAATTAAAGCAATAAAAAAGGCTTCCCATTAAGGAAGCCTTTTTTTATTGCTATGAGTTTATTATTCAGGTCCACCAGCCCACCATACCGGGTCAGTATAGATTTGTACATTTGGTACATTGGCAGCATTTGCGTCCAACTCACTGAGCGGGTAAGGGAAACGCAAAGGAGCCTGCTGAATAGGGTGTGTCAATACAGGAAAACCTGTTCTTCTCCAATCGTTATAAGCCTCAATCGACTGAAAGTAAAAGAATGCGATCCATTTTTGTTCAATAATATCCTCCTGTGTTAAAGCACCCCCACTCTGTGGAAGCGAAGCATTGGACAGGTAGGAAGCAATGGCAGGCTCTGGCGCATTAATCTGGCGCTGCATGGCAGCACGTATACCCTCCTGATAGGCCGTAAATGCCTCACCTGTATTCCCTAACCGAAGGTGTGATTCAGCCTCTATAAACTTAAGTTCATCATAGGTCATCAAGGGTAAGGGCGCTGTTGCGTTCAGTACACTTATGTTCACGTCAGAGAAGTTTTGGTTTGCCTGGTCGTTGGTCTGCGTGCCGTTCGGAGCGGGAGTGATCGCCCCCGTATTTGGGGCCGGAGCTACCATGGCCTGAAGTCGCGGATCGTTTTTCGATGTAAGTAAGTTCACAAACGTTTCACTCACAGCATGATGGCTACGATCATTCCGCTCCTGAAACCAAGGGTTTTCTCCAATGGCTGTTGCGGTAAACCTGGTAAAGGTAAAATTGTCTACATTTCCTTGGAAACCCTGCTCAGCAGCAGCAAGCGCTTGTGTTGCAGAACCCTGAGGGTCTATCCTGCTTAACCTGTTGTGGTATCTCGCTTTGAGTGAATACGCTGTTTTTCTCCAGCGTTCCATGTCACCACGAAAGATAAGGTCACTTACCCCAGGGTTTGGAGCCTGTTTTGCAAATTCGGCTATCGCCTCATCCAGCAAGGTTTGGATCTCGGTATAAATCTGCTGCTGCGTGTCGTAAGCAGGCGTGCGGTTCGTGTTGCCTTGTCCTGCTTCAGTATAGGGTACGCGGCCCCAAGCATCAGTGGCGATGGCAATTGTGTAGGCCTTGAGCACTTTCGCGATGCCAACATCATGGTAACGTCCGGATTCAGAGCCCCCGTCAGAACCTTTCTCTATGATCAGGTTCAGGTCAGGCAGAGGCCCGGCATAGATATTATTCCAAACGTTGTTTACCAAAGTGGCGTCTTCGTTGCCGGCACGGCGGTCCGCCGACTGCATCTGTCCGTGTACGCCAGTAGTATGCTGCACGAATACGGATGAATACCAAGCTAGGTCCGTGTTGGCTACTGCAAATGGCACGTTTATCGTCACCTGCGACAGCAGGAGATTAATAGACACATCTTCGGGACTATTGGGGTTGGTGTCTATCTCGTCTAATTTATCTTCGCTGCAAGAGCCGGCACCTAAGAGAAAGGCCATTGCGAGAAGAAATCCTAAATATTTATTGGTCTTCATAATATTTGTCCTTTTCAATTAAAATGTAACTCTTAATCCAGCACCAAAGCTTCGCGTTTGCGGCAAAGACACGTACTCTATACCTTGGAAGTTACCTGCACCACCCACGCTGGTCTCAGGGTCGAAATTAGGGTAGTCGGTGATTAGGAACAGGTTTCGGCCTGTGAGTACTACCGAAGCGTTGCTGATAAATGTTCTCTCAAGGAGTGGCGCCGGAACGTTAAAGCTGAGTGCCACTTCTCTCAAACGTACAAAGGTGGTTGAGAAAACATTATGCTCAGTAATGGCATCCATTCTGTCGCTCCAGAAGGTTTGGCCTCTTATTATAGAGATATCGTTCGGGCCTTCTACCACTACGTTTCCATCTTCATCTCGGAAACCCTTTACACCAGGGTATACATAAGCCGATTCCCTGTCTTCCGTATCAGCAGTCATGCCGTAAAGCCTCAACAATCTGGTGTTACCGCCATACATGTTGCCGCCTTTTCTCCAGTCAATTTGGGCAGTCAGATTAATGCCTTTAAAGGTCAGGCCGTTGGTAAACGATACCTCAAAGTCAGGTTGTACGTTGCCGATATTAGCGGCAGGGCCAATCAGCGGCATGCCATAATAAGGGTTCGGGTTACCCCCAACCGTTTCCCGGCTATCCACTACTACGTTGCCGCCATCGTCCCGCACAAAGGAAGAACCAAAGATGATTGGGTAGGCGGCGCCGGCTTCAGCTCTTACGTTAGGCGTCACGAAGCCACCAAGAAAAATGTTCTCCACGCCTTCAGCAAGCTCGAGTACCCGGTTTCGATAAGATGAGAAGTTGGTTGCCAGTGTCCACTGGAAGTCTGTAGTTCTGATAGGAGCTAAGGTTACCACCAACTCATGACCTTTTGTCTCCAGTTTACCTGCATTCCTGAATTCGGATTGGAAGCCTGTCGCTGAAGAAAGTGGTACACTGAATATCTGATCTTCGGTAGTCTGCACATAATAAGTATAGTCTATGTTGACTCGGTTGTCCAAGAAGCGCAGATCACCGCCGAACTCTACCGTCTTCGTGTTTTGAGGTCGCAGTTCTTCGGTACGGAGTACGTTGCTAAGGCTATAGCCACTCACGCCATTGAATGGGAACGCAATACCATCGTTCAGGAAACCGGAGCCTGCACCACCCAGAATGAATATGTTTCTGGTGATAAACGCTTGGTCAGGAGCCTGACCAACCTCTGCGTATGAAGCCCTTAGCTTTCCGAAGCTAATGATGTTATTGTCTATGCCGAAAGCATCTGTAAAGGAGAAGCCTAGGCCAATAGAAGGATAGAAAAAGTCTCTGTTGCCACGGGCAAGGTTAGAGACATAGTCCTGACGGGCTGATGCGTTCAGAAACAAATATTCTTTGTATCCAAATTCAGCATTTGCATAAAAGCCTGCCACCCTTCTTCTGCTGATTGTTTCTGACGTGGTCTGTACCGTGGTACCGGCTATGTTTCTGAAGCCCCCCCTGGTAATGCCGCTACCTACGTTTGTGAGGTTACGGCTTTTGATGTCATAGATCTCATTACCGATGAGTAGGTTTGCTGTAATGTCTTCTGTGATATTCCTGTTCAGATAAACGGAAAGGTTGGAGTTGACCTGATTCTGATTCAGTGAAAAGTCAATGATCTGACCGCCAGAAGGAGTCGCAGATCTACCACCTGTAAAGCCAGAGCCCAATTCATAAACCTCTTTACCATCTGTTATGAAAAAGTCATTGCCTAACCTATAGTTTAAGGTGATCCAGTCCAGCGGTTTATAACTAAGGTTGGCAGAGCCTATCAAACGTTTCGTGTCTTCAAAGAACTCGTTGTTGGCGAGAGACCATCTTGGGTTGTCAATCGCTCCCCGATAGTTAATCTGTCTGAAGGGATCGTTCGGGTCAGCGAACGGCAGTCCCCACAGGTCAAAATTTCTGGGGGCGGAGTATAGTGTGAATAAAGGGTTCGAGAGGTTGGATCCGCCCGGCACTTTATCAACGTGCAGATCAGAGTAATTGGCAGAAGCTGCCAGCGTCACTTTTGGGTGTAGCCTGAACTCGCCCCCTATTTTGGCATTGAAGCGGTCCATGCCTGTTGTAGGAACAACGCCCTTCTGGTCAGTGTAGCCCATAGAAATAGCATAGTTGCCTAATTCTCCGCTGTTAGCCACAGAAACGTTATTTGTGATCGTATGGCCGGTTTGGAAGAATGGGTCTACGTTGTCAAATGTCCTATTGCCCGGAACTGTCTCACCAAGTGCATTTGTTACGTCGCCCAGAGTGCTTAAACGCGGACCCCATGACAGGGATGTAGCCCGATCGTAGGCGCCGCCTGAACCCTGTGAGTAAGTGCTCTGTAAGTCTGGCAGAACAGATACCTGGTCTACTTGGTAGTCAGAGTTGAAGGTTACTGTCGCTCCCTTTTTCTCTCCTAGGCCCCTGCCTTGCTTGGTAGTGATCACCACCACACCGTTGGCGGCCCGCACCCCGTAAAGTGCCGCTGCTGCGCCGCCCTTGAGCACGGAGATCGACTCGATGTCGTTCGGGTTGATGTCAAGCGCCCTAGAAGAAGCATCAGCGCCACTTACTGCCCCTGTGCCAGGCAGGCCTGTGGCGGGTGCCTGTAAACTGCCGCTCTCGATTGGCATACCGTCCACCACATAAAGCGGCTGGTTGTTTCCTGTAAAGGAACGGTTACCGCGGATCGTGATGGTAGAAGAGGAACCCGGCATACCGCTTGACTGACGCACGATAACACCGGCCACTTTGCCTTGTAGTGCGTTCGTTACGTTGGGCTGGTTGGCCCGGTTAACTTCTTCACCGCTTACCTGCTGCACCGAGTAGCTGAGCGCCCTTTCCTCTCTTTCAATACCGAAAGCCGTTACCACAACCTCGCCCAATTGCCGTGTATCCACATTCATTGTCACATTGATAGTGGTCTGGTTGTCGATATTGCGTGTAACGGTGGCATAGCCAATAAAGCGGTAGGTGAGTGTGTTAGAAGCCTCTGGCACATTGATAGTGTATTCGCCGTTGGTTCCAGTGGTGGTGCCGATGCTGGTGCCTTGTACCAGCACTGCGACGCCGGGCAGTCCTTGCCCTGTTTCCTGATCTGTCACGGTACCCGTAACCGTCCTAGTCTGGGCCATGCCTTGGTGAAAAAGGGCAAATACCAGAATAAAACTCACTAGTAGTAGTTTGTTCATGTTCCCAAAAAGTTTTGGTGTCATAAAATGTATAAAATCAATATGGCAAAAGTGCCACTAGGTCGGGCACTTACGGGAGAGGCAGTATAAGGAGAGTTGTTTATTAATTGGCCAACCTGCCAAGTAAGCACAGGTGTTTAAACATTAAATATACTAATGTATATATTTTTTAATGCTAAAGTTCAATTTATGATTCATAACATTATACGTGATAAATTTTATTTAGCACTTGATTAATAGCATTTTAACTAAAAAATAATATTATTATAATAGGGTTTAATTATTTATATATTTATATTCTTAGTTAGTAAATATGCCCTTTGAACAGCTGTAATAGTAGGAATGGGTTAAGCAGGAGGCTGCGCAAAGAGTCATTTTAGCGGACGCGAAATGAGGAAGAAGTTGATATGAATTTAATATAGAATGACTGCTAAAGAGACTATTAGGAAAATAAATTTTATATATTTCTATTTGCTATATTTAGAAAAATTATTCTTAGTTTACGGCTTCAAAACAGGGGTCCTAGCTTTAAATCACCTTAAAAATGAATATGGTTTCAGTTGATTTTTTCATGGTACCAGTTGCGGAAAACTTCACGACAACACCATCAAGGTATATGGTATAGGGTTGCTTTAATCTTTGATTTTTGTTTGCCTAAAGCTACAAAATACATCAAGCAACTCAGCCTAATCAGTAATGTTCAGAATTCTTGTTCGCTATAAGTAAAGTATTCTATAAGTCAGTCTTTTTATTATTGTTTAACCTTAATCAATCTTACTATTATTATCCACCTCAATTAACAGACCAATGAAAAAACTACTACTATTGAGTTTTGCGCTGGTATTTGCCCTGCTAAATCAAGCAGTGGCACAGAGCAGAACGGTTACGGGTACTGTGACAGATCAGGAAACAGGGCAAGGCCTTCCTGGTGTTGCAGTGCTTGTTAAAGGAACCAGCGCCGGTACCGCAACGGGTGCTGACGGCAATTACAGTATTAATGTGCCAGAAGGCAGTTCAACACTTGTATTCCGCTTTTTGGGTTATACTAGTGTAGAGCGTGCAGTAGGCACCAACTCTGTTATCAATGTTTCGATGGGCGTCGATACTCGACAGCTTGGCGAAGTTGTTGTAACTGCATTCGGTATAGAGAAAGAAGAGAAAGCGCTTAGCTACTCTATACAGCAGATCGGAGCTGAGGAAATCACCAGAGTAAACCAGCCTAACGTAACGAACGCCATCCAAGGTAAAGTGGCCGGTGTTATCGTGCGTCAGTCAAGCGGTATGCCGGGTTCTTCTTCTACCATTACGATCCGCGGTAACCGTTCATTTACTGGTAACAACCAGCCGCTTTATGTAGTGGATGGTATGCCAATCGAGAGTAACGCTGCTTTCGCGCAAGGTGTAAGTGGTACAGATGCTTCATCACGTGCACTTGACATCAACCCGAACGACATCGAGTCAATCTCTGTGCTCAAAGGTGGTGCCGCTGCAGCCCTGTACGGTGTTCGCGCATCAAACGGTGTTGTTGTAATCACAACTAAGAAAGGCAGAGGCCTCGACGCGAAAAAAGGTGCTACAGTATCATTTAGCTCAGACTATTCAGTAGATAAAGTGTCTGTGCTTCCTGATCTGCAAAGCACTTACTCTCAAGGTTCAGGTGGTGCTTACAATCGTGCCTCTTCTCTATCTTGGGGTCCTAGAATCAGCTCATTAGGTGAAGTACAGGATGCCACTGGCGCCATGGTGTCTGGCAATCGTGTATTTGACAACGTAGAGCCGTTTTTCCAGACTGGTCATACGGCGACAAATGGCATTACTGTAGCTAACAGCGGCGAACTAGGAAACTATGCTGTTTCTGTTGGTTATACAGATCAGGAAGGTATTATCCCAACTACAGGTATGGAGCGTTTTAACGCTAAAGTAGGTGGTGATTTCAAACTGAATCCAAAAGTGAATTTGGGCGTTAGCGCAAACTTCTCTGACACACACATCGATAAAGTGCCGGGCGGATCTAACCTTTCTAACCCACTCTTCACGCTGTACGCCGCTCCGCGTAACTTCGACCTGTGGGGACTGCCTTTTGCTGACCCGAATGATCCTTACAAGCAGTACAACTACCGTGGTGCAATGGACAACCCGCGCTGGGCGCTGGCTAACAACCAGTTCTACGAGGATACACGCCGTTTTATAGGAAGCGCGAATCTTACTTACAAGCCATTAGAGTGGATGTCATTAAGCTATAGATTAGGTAATGACTTCTTCATAACAGATGGTAAAGAAGTTTATGAATTGGGATCTGGTTTCACAGGTGGTAGATCTGCGACTCCTTCTGGAGGCCGTATTAACGACTACACTTTCGTGCAGAACCAAATCAACTCCAACATCTCTGCTAACATTAACCGCGATATTACCGAGGACCTGAATGTTAACTTGTTGCTTGGTAGCGAAATGTATGATATCAACTCCCGCTTTGTAAACAATGTTGGTCAAGGCATCGGTATCGGTGGTTTGCGTAATATTGCCAACACAACTGTACAGACAACCAACGAAACACTTTCAAGCAGAAGAACAGTTGGTTTCTACTCTAATCTTGAATTGGGTTACAAAGACTATTTATTCCTAAACGCATCTGCCCGTCAAGATTATGTATCTAACTTGGCTCGCGGCAACCGCGCTTTCTTCTACCCATCGATTGGTGCTGGTTTCGTATTTACTGAAGCTTTCGGAATTGACAGCAACATTCTGGACTTCGGTAAGCTGAGAGCTTCATTTGCAGAAGTTGGTCAGGCTCCTGAGAGTGCCTACATCACTAAAAACGTATATGTACAAGGTGGAGCAGGTTCTGGTTACTTGACAGATGGTATTGCGTTCCCTTTCAACGGCTTGAATGGCCGCACACTGAGCAATACGCTGAACTCGCCAACTCTTAGACCACAGAACACAAAAACAGTAGAATTCGGTGGTGACTTAAGATTCTTGAGCAACCGTATTACGTTGGACTATACCTACTACGTACAGACAACCACTGATCAGATCTTCGCAGTTCCGTTGGCTCCATCTGCAGGCTTTACTTCTGAGTTCAGAAACGCTGGTAAACTGGAGACAAGAGGCCATGAGTTGATCGCTACTGTTGTTCCTGTTAGAACCGAAGGTTTCGAATGGACGTTGACTACGAACTTCTCTTCTTACAAGAATGAGGTGTTAGAACTTGCAGAAGGTGTAGATAATATCTTCTTGGGTGGTTTCGTAACACCAAACATTCGTGCTGAAGCTGGTGCCGCTTATCCAATTATCTTTGGTTCCTCTTTCCAGCGCGATGCTAATGGTAACGTAGTTGTAGATAGCAGACGTACACTTGCTAACGGTAACAACAACCCTTATTATGGTATGCCACTTGTAGGCGCTGAAACGAACATTGGCAACGTACAGCCTGACTTCGAAATGTCCTTCACCAATGGCTTTACTTTTAAAGGTGTAAACCTGACTGCTCAGGTAGACTGGAGAAAAGGCGGTAACATGTACGCAGGTAACACCAGACTTCTGAAACTGTACGGCATGGACGCTGTGACGGAAGACCGTGAGTCTGCTTATGTATACCCAGGTACTAAAGGATATGTTGACGCTGATGGCAATCTTGTAGTAGAAGGTGACAACGATATTGAAATTGTAAGAGGTGAGACATTCTGGAGCAACAGAATGGACGCGATTACAGAATCAAACGTGTACTCAACTACATTTGTACGTTTGAGAGAGGTTGCTCTGAGCTATTCTCTTCCAAGCTCACTGTTGTCCAAAACTCCTGTTCGCAATGCCTCACTCGTACTGACTGGCCGTAACCTGTTCCTTATCTCTGACTATCCTAACTTTGACCCTGAGACAAGTGTGGGTGGATCTGGTAACTTCCAAGGCTTAGAGTATGTGTCTTTGCCACAAGCTAGAAGCTTCGGTGTAGGTTTGAAAATTGGTTTTTAATTACAAAGGATTTAGCAAATGAAAAATAATAGAATCTTAAGCTTTCTGCTCGCAGCTGGTTTGGCCATAGGCTTCAGCTCTTGCAGTGATGACGTACTGGATGAGATTGACACCAATCCGAACTCTCCAGAGGATGTATCCCTTAACCTGCTAATGCCACAAGTGACGGTGAACGTGCCTACTGCGGTTACTGGTACTGATTTGGGATGGTATGCTTCTATCTATGTGAGACACACAGCAGGTGCTCATGGTCAGCTACAAGAAGCTGACAGACGCTCCAATCAGGAAGCATCATCTATTGTGAACAACGTTTGGAATAACATTTATGCAGGTGTTCTTCCAGATTTGAATGTTATAATAGAAAAAGGTACAGAAGAGGGTAACTTTGTGCACGTTGGTATAGCGAAGGTACTCAAAGCCTATACCATGTCTGTAGCAACTGATACTTGGGGTCGTGTGCCATTTTCAGAGATAGGACTGGGCAGCGAATTGCGTAAGCCTAAGTTTGATCCACAGCAGCAGATCTATACTGGTATTCAAAACCTACTTGACGAAGCTATTGCAGACCTAGCAAGAGGTGGCGCAAACCCTGGTACAACTGATCTTATCTATGGTGGCAGTGCCGAAAAGTGGACAAAAGCTGCTTGGTCATTGAAAGCTCGTTATTACAACAGACTAAGCAAAGTTGATCCTCAGGGATCTGCAACTTCAGCTTTGGCTGCTGCTGCTAATGGCTTTGCAAGCTCAGCGGATAACTTCACTTTCGCGAAATACACGGCAACTGCTATTGGTGAGCACCCTTGGTTCCAAGAGTCTAACGACAGAGCGCACCACTCAGTAAGTGATGCCTTTGTAAGCACGCTGACGTCTTTGAGCGACCCTAGACTGCAGGCCTATGTGAAGCCTGTTCCAAGCACAGGTGTAATTACTGGCTTCCCGAACGGTAATCAGGAGAATGACCAAGCAGGTGAGAAATATTCTCGTCCTTCTGCGGCTATTCTGAATGCTACTGCAACTATGCCACTGATGACATTTGATGAGTTGAAGTTCATACAGGCAGAGGCTAACCTTCGTTTAGGCAATGCTGATGTTGCTTATACTGCCTACAAAGATGGTGTTTCAGCTGCTATGAAGCGTCAGATTGCTGCTTCAGACGCTGCTATCACAACTTATCTTACAGATGAAGATCTGCCGCAGTCAGCGGGAGCACTTTCTGTAGAGGATATCGTTCTGCAGAAGTGGATCGCTTTCTGGTTGTATCAGCCATTTGAGGCCTACAATGACTGGAGAAGAACTGGATTCCCAGGATTCATCAACGAGCATCAGATATCAGCCCCTCCACGTCGATTTGCTTACACAACAAGTGAAATCGCTGCGAACGGAGAGAATGTACCGACAGTGCAGATTTACTCCAACGGTGTATGGTGGGATGACCAATCTGAAGACTAGTCTAATTTGATTTAAGTATAAAAGGTCAGATGAAATTTTCATCTGACCTTTTACTATTATAGAGGGCTATTGTTAAAAGCTGAAAAACTAAAATTAACCCAAAAGTGTAAATACACTTGTGCTTAAATCCAAATATGAGGCTACTAATTTTACTTACGCTCATTCTATACCCCATCTCTTGGGCACATTCTCAGACTCTGTTTGGGGTTAGGGGAGGCTACAATTATAGCAAGATCAACGGGATTGGTTCTTCTACCTATAAATACTCATGGAATGAGGGGTATCACTTGGGACTTTATGCCTATAAGGAGATTGGAGAAAATCTTTTTATAATACCTGAAGTGAATTTTACAACAAGGGGGTATAACTACGAGCGCAAATACTCTAGTAACAAATCTCTTTCAGGTGATACATTACAGCTCAATCAGAGTGCCGATATACATTATTTGGATGTGCCCATCTTAGCACAACTTCAATTGGGTAGATTGTTTTTGGAGGTTGGGCCTCAGTTTGGATTTTACTTAAGTGGCAGTATAAAGAATGATTTTTTGATAGAGCAGAATGGCGAGCAGTCACATTCATACTCTTCTAAGTCTATGGAGCACTTGGTGCAACCTGTGGATGTTGGATTAATTACCGGAATAGGTTATCGAATGAACAATGGCTTAGGGTTAGGACTCAGGTATAATCAGGGCTTTAGGGAAGTGATCCGTAGAAAGAACTGGGAAAAGAACATACAGTTGCAAGCAACCGTGTCCTATACAATTGGCTATGCTTCTTTTGCAAACTTACAGAATAAAAAACGTGGGAGCATGATGGACGAGTACTACAATGAGAATATGCGTCCGTCGGAGCCAGAGAAAAATACGCGAGGCTATAAAGTAATCACCAAGCAGAATATAACAAGGTATTCAATTGTGAAAGTAGGTGAATCCCCTCGGACTGATGTGCAGTTTGTTTTTAATTCCATCGGAGCTAGCTCACCTCAAAATATTATTTTGGCCGGGTCTAGTGGAGCAGAGGTTCAAACAGCGATGTTTACTGGTTTTAGGGATATCGAAGTTCCGTTTCAAGGCAGTATCAGATACAGTGTGCGAGCTTCTTTGGGCGTGGGAACTATAGAGTCTTTCCTAGAGTACGAGATTACAGAACCCGGCATCTGGAAAATAACTATTCTTAGCCAGTGATCCCTGATTTTACTATTTTTAGGCTATGAATCTCCTCCCAAACTACAGCGGCTATACCTTAGAGGCCGGTATCGACGAGGCTGGCAGAGGCTGCTTAGCGGGGCCTGTGGTCGCTGCTGCGGTTGTGCTGCCCATGGATTACCGCCATGCCCTGCTCAACGACTCCAAACAGCTCAACCACAAGCAGCGTGTGCTGTTGCGGACTGATATTGTGCGCGATGCAGTAGCTTGGGCGATAGGGGAGGCCAGTCCGGAGGAGATAGACCAAATTAACATACTACAGGCAACCTACTTGGCTATGCACCGGGCTATTGCAGCGTTGCATACGCAACCGGAGTACCTGATTGTGGATGGAAACAGATTTAAGGCATACGAGAAAGCACCGCATACCTGTATTGTAAAGGGCGATGGAAAATATCTGTCGATAGCGGCTGCTTCGGTGTTGGCCAAGACCCACCGCGACGAATTAATGAGCGCGTTAGCCCAAGAGTATGCCGGTTACGGTTGGGAACGTAATGCCGGATATCCGACTCCGGAACACCGCAACTGCATTGCGAAACTGGGCACTACGCGGCATCACCGGCAGTCTTTTAGATTGCTCCCAGAACAGTTGCCTTTGTTTTAGGTGAAGAAATGGCAGCCTGAGCTGCCTATTTTAGTTTGATTAGATCTAAGAAGAGGGTAAAACTGTCAAGTGAGGATGCACTTGTCTCGAAGTTTTCGAAGCTCATAGGCTTTACAATATAACCCGCCACATTCAGGCGCTGGGCAGCCAAGCGATCTGTTTCCTCATTAGATGTGGTCATGATAAACACCGGTATGTGGCTGAATTCAGGTTCGTGGCGAAGTTCGGTCAGAAACTCAAGACCATTCATGCGGGGCATGTTAATGTCTAACAAGATAACGCTAGGAGCAGGCGATATTTTCGGCACACCGCTACCTCGGAGCATGTCAAGCGCCTCTCGGCCATTGCGTGCCACATGGATAGGATGGGTAATGTTTATTTTCTTAAGTTCGCGTTCCACATTCATAATATCGAGATAGTCGTCTTCTACTAACAGGATATTAACTTCTTTATTTGTCATATAGCTCCTCTAAATTCAATAGTCAAAATTAATATAATTTTTTCACTTATACCTGATTTTTAGGCCAAGTAAAGCTAAAGGTCGCCCCTTGGTCAGGGGTGGAGGCTACCCAAATGTTACCACCGTGCCGTTCTACGATCTTTTTCACGATCGCCAACCCAACACCTGTGCTCTCTACTGCGTCACGCTCCTGCAGCGTCTGGAAGATCACAAAAATACGCTCATGGTACTCCGGATCGATACCCGGTCCGTCGTCCGTCACAGAGAAGGTATAGAATGAATCCGATTCCTGACAGTTAATATCAATACGGCCCTCTTCCTGATGATGGTACTTAATGGCATTGCTGATCAAGTTCAGAAAGACTTGGTGCAACTGTATACGCTCAGTAAACAAGTGTGGCATATCGGGCCCAATGTTGATTTTGAAACCGTTGGGCGGCGCCACCATGTCTGTTACCTCTTCCAGCAGATCCTTCACATTCACCTGCTCCTCCACATAGCTGTTCCTATCCACACGGGCAAGCGCTAGTATACCATTAATCAGGTTCTCCATACGGTGCACCCGCACACGCATCATCACTAGGTACTCTCTTATATTATCAGGCAGATTCTGACCCATGTCTTCTTCCACCCACCTAGAGGCTACCTCAATACCACGCAGCGGCGCTTTCAGGTCATGTGAAACCACATAGGCGAATTGATCCAGTTCCTTGTTCTTCCGATCGAGCTCCGAGAATGTATCGTTAATGGTTGCCGACATCCTGTTTAGGGAGTGTGAGAGCTGACTCATCTCATCATTCGAAGTGTCCACTATTTGGGTCTGATAATCGCCTTTCGAAATTTTGTCGGCCAGCGTTACCATTTTCACTATTCGTTTCGATATAAGACGCGCTATATACCATGCCCAACCCAGACCCAGCAGTACGGACAGTATGGTAAGAACGGTAGAAAGCTGTTTGGTAGTATCCAAACTATTGGCGAGGCGAGCACTTCTGTCTTCACGTAGCTTATATTCGTACGCATTGAACTCACGAAAAGCGGTTCGGATGGTATCCATCAGTACTTTTTCACCCAGCACCAATGTATCAAGTTTCATGTCAAAAGCACGGGAAACAACCTCCAGCGTGTCACTCCGCTTCATTTGAATAAGAGGCTCCGCATACTCTGCTGTCCAGCGATTTTGGACGGCTATGATTTTATCAAGCTTCTGTTGCTGGCTTTCGGAGGATGTGGTATAGTCTCTAACGTCGCCGAAAAGTCTTGGGAGTATCTGCTTAGCCTCGTGATAAGGCGCCAGAAAAACCTCGTTGCCATTGAGTAGGTAACCTCTCAAACCGGATTCCATGTCGATGATGTTACGCTGTAGCGCAGCTGAGTTTCGAATTACGATTTGAGAGCGCTGTACCCATTTCGAGTTCTCAACCACGACTTCAGAGAGACGGAAGTTGACTATTACTACAGCCGTGAAAAGCAATGATATCAGGACGAACCCGATAAAAAGCTTGGTTGATAATTTCATGTAAGATTATCTGTAAGGGCTCAGATTTAGCTTCTTTGTGCGATGTCAGACACAAGTGTATCGTGCTAAGTTAGCAAAAACGGGCGTACGTAAAAAACCGGCTTAGGGGAGATGGGTAGTGCATGATGGGACTACACATTGGTAAAAGGGCGCACTTCTCCATGGTGCGGACAGGATTTGGGTATAAGATGGCATTATCCTTTTGGCTAAAAAAGTGAATGCTTGGTGTACGTGACTATATACTTAAAGTTATGTATTGCATTGGTCTGAATTTGCATCTTTATTAGAATCAGGAAACAGTTAAGCGGGGTATTATATCAGGAGAAAGATATAAAGCCATGTAAGGCTAGTTGTTGCAGAAAATTTCGGAAGCGGTTTTATTTTACTTAATTTTGGGCATCTACTTTATTAGCAATCAAATCTGATATGGAACTGAAGAAAATAGCTTTGAATGATGTGCACGAGTCGCTGGGTGCGAAAATGGTGCCTTTTGCAGGGTATAACATGCCTGTACGCTACTCGTCTGATCTGGAGGAGCATAACACGGTACGCAATGCCGTGGGTATATTCGACGTGTCGCACATGGGCGAATTTATGGTGAAAGGCCCTGAGGCCCTTGACCTGATCCAGCGCATCACTTCAAACGACGCTTCTAAACTAACGCCGGGCAAAATCCAGTATTCCTGCTTCCCGAACGAGGATGGCGGAATAGTGGACGACCTGCTGGTTTACTGTATGGCTGAAAACGAATACATGCTGGTGGTAAACGCCTCTAACATTGAAAAAGACTGGGCGTGGGTGAATAAGTACAACACGAAAGGTGCAGAACTGCAGAACATATCGGATGAGATGTCGCTGTTTGCTGTGCAGGGTCCGAAAACGGTAGAAGCGCTTCAGTCGCTTACTTCAGTAGACTTGGGCAGCATGGTATACTATACCTTTGAGAAGGGTGAGTTTGCCGGTGTGCCTAATGTTATACTCTCTGCCACAGGCTATACTGGTTCCGGCGGATTTGAGATCTACGTGAAAAACGAGGATGCCGAGAAGGTGTTCCACGCGATAATGGAAGCTGGCAAAGAGCAGGGTATCAAGCCGATCGGTTTGGGTGCCCGCGATACGCTGCGCCTTGAGATGGGCTTCTGCCTTTACGGCAACGACATCAACGACAGCACTTCGCCACTGGAGGCTGGTCTTGGTTGGATCACCAAATTCGACAAAGAGTTCACTAACTCTGAGAACCTGAAAGAGCAGAAAGCCGCAGGCGTTAGCAAAAAACTGGTTGGTTTTGAGATGCTGGAGAAGGCTATACCTAGAGCGCACTACGAGATCGTAAACGCTGAAGGCGAGCAGATAGGTGAGGTTACCTCTGGCACCATGTCGCCATCCTTGGGCAAAGGCATCGGGATGGGCTACGTGCAGACTGACTACAGCAAGCCGGGCACGGAAGTGTTCGTTCGTGTGCGCAACAAAGACATGAAGGGCCAGATCGTAAAGCTGCCGTTTGTTAAAAAATAATTTGATTGTTGATTGCTAGTTGTTAATTGTTGTACACTTTATCAGACAATTTTAACAATCAACAATTTGACCATCAACAATTTAACCATCAACAATTAACTAATGCCGAGTATAGATGTGTGCTACAGCCCGGAGCTGTTGCACTTGTATGAACTGGAGGGGAAGGCAGTGGTGGCCGTGGATATTCTGCGCGCTACCTCTACGATGGTGACAGCCTTTGCACATGGCGCCACCGATATTATACCTGTGATGCAGTTGGAGGAGTGCCGTGGCTATGCCGAGCAGGGCTGCCTGACTGCCGCTGAGCGCAATGGCATCAAAGCCGAGGGCTTTGATTTGGGCAACTCCCCTTTTGCTTACATGAACGGGCAGGTAAAGGACCGTACTGTGGCCATTACGACCACCAATGGCACCCGTGCCATCCGCATGTCCGAAGCCGCGCAGGAGATCATCGTAGGGGCATTCCTGAATCTGGAAGCTGTGGCGCAGCATCTGCGCGAACTGCAACTGGATGTGCTGGTGGTGTGTGCCGGTTGGAAAGGCAAATTCAACCTCGAAGACACGCTGTACGCCGGGGCACTAGCCGAGCGTCTGCAAGGTGAGTTTGAGTTTGAGAACGACGCCACACTGGCTTCGCTATACCTGTACCACGCCGCTAAAGATGATATGGTCAAGTTTCTGCGCCAGTCCTCCCATGTCCGCCGCCTCGAAAACCTAGAGATCCACAAAGACATTGAGTTCTGCCTCCAACACGACACCTACAATGTATTGCCTGTTTGGAAAAAGGACAGGTTAGTAAACTTGAAAGAGTTAGAGAGATTAGGAGTTTAAGAGTTAGGGAATTTAGGAGTAGAAAAGTTAAAGAATTTTGTGAACCAGAGGGGTTAGTTTTTTGCTTCTAATAACAAATATCTACGATAACCACTTAACAGAACAGGGCCAGTCTTTCAAGACTGGCCCTGTTCTGTTTTAAACATCACTCTTAATTCTTCCTTCTTAAACTCCCAAACTCCTAAACTTATTTCAGTTTCTCATTCTGCTTATGCCTGTCGCTATCGCGGGATGTTTTCTTTTCTAGATTTTTACGGAGGGCTTCGGTTAAGTCTATACCTGTTTGGTTGGCGATGCAGATGAGCACGAAGAGCACGTCGGCCAGTTCGTCGGAGAGCTGCTTGCCTTCGTCGCTTTTCTTAAACGACTGTTCGCCGTACTGCCGGGCCATAATACGGGCCACTTCGCCCACTTCCTCGGTAAGGATGGCCATGTTGGTCAGTTCGTTAAAATAGCGAACCCCGTTTTCTTTGATCCAGTTATCTACTATGGTTTGCGCTTCGGCTATGGTCATAGGTATAGGTACTTTGGGTTTTCTAAAATTTAATCACAAGATTCACATTAGGCATCCGATCAGGATAGAGCAGGCAAGTGCTGAGCGGCTTACTCTCTGTTCTTGGAGTCGATCGTGATGGTAACGGGGCCATCGTTGAGCAAGGCCACTTTCATGTCGGCACCAAACTCACCGGTTTGCACTTTTTTGCCCATTGCCTCTTCTAGCAAGCCGACAAAGCGCTCATACAAAGGTATAGCGGTTGCCGGCGGCGCGGCGTTAATGTAGGATGGACGGTTGCCTTTCTTGGTAAGCGCATAAAGCGTAAACTGGCTTATCACTAGCAGGTCGCCTTGTACATCCTGCACGCTCAGGTTCATTTTGTCCTCGGCGTCGCTGAAAATGCGAAGCTGCACGACTTTGTTAGCTATCCACTTCAGGTCTTCTTCGGTGTCATCGTTTGTGAAACCAGCTAGTAGGAGCAGGCCAAGGCCTATTTCGCCTTTTACTTGGCTGTCAATGGTGACGGAGGCTTGAGTGACGCGTTGTATGACGATGCGCATGGGTATACCTTTGGTTGAGGTGCAAAGGTAAGGCTTATGGTTAAGATTTGATTCTTAGAAATAACTGTCTGGCAAATGAAATGGGTTAGACTTCGCACCATTTCTAATTTTGAATTTCTAATTTCTAATTTGGCGCAGCACTAATCCACATACCCATCATACAGAATCCGGTTTACTTTTCCGTTTTTCAGGAAAAAGCGCAGTGAAGCAGGGGCGCCTTCTGTGGAAGTTGCTACTATCTCGGAATTGGTTTGCAGGATGCGCACATCGAAGTTCTTGAGTTTGTTCATGAGCTCAGGCTGCCCCATGCCCACCTTCATGTTGTTCCGAAGCGCTATACCTGCATTGCGGATATCAGCGACTTGTAGCAGTAGCTCTCCGGTTTGGGAAGGGGCATAGAGTTCAATCAGCGACTCTCCAAACCGGATGGTATAGATCGTGTCTGTTATGGTGGGGCGGTGCAGGTTCTCAATCGGGTCGGCATCCAGCGTAAAGTCGGTGCTGATGCGCGAAAAGTAGGCGTCCAGTTTTTTGCTTTGGCGGTAATCCGACAGGATCGGGTTGCCTAGAAAGTCAATGGTGCTGGGAGGCCCGGCAGGCTGTCGGCGTGCCAGCATGGTGTCAGGTTCGATACGCTGCTTTTCTCGCTCCTGTGGTTCGTCACGCTGTTCCTCCAGCGCAGATTCTGAGCAGGCACCGGCCGTCGTACTGATCAGTAACAGCAGGACCAGCAGGCGTACAGCGAGGCTATACCTGTGTCGTAGGCTGAAACTGAAAAAGTATAACATGGTATTCGATTAAAAAGAGGGAAAGCAATTTATACTTTGCATACGAGAACAGACGTTCTGAAAGTTTTCCTTAAAAGGAAATTATTCTTAGATTCTGAGGGTTAGAAAGCATAATTTTGCGGCAAATATCCACATTTATGTCATTACAACAAATAGCTTTAGTCACTTGCCAGAGCCTGGGCGATTATACTAACAACGCCGATAGCGAAGATGAGCGTCTATACCGTTTTTTGGCTGAAAAAGGACACCAAATTTCTTTTCAGGTATGGGACGATGAGCAGGTAGACTGGACCGCCTTCGATGCCATCATCATCAAATCGCCTTGGGATTACTTTGATAAAATTTCCGCTTTCTATACGTGGCTCGACAAACTGGAGGCACTGGGCTGCCGTGTGTTAAATCCTGTGCAAACCCTACGTTGGAACGCTGATAAGATATACTTCAAAGACCTGCAGGCGCAAGGTGTTAAGATTGTGCCCACTGTGTGGCTGGAGCAGGGCAGCACATTCGATGCAGCGGCTGTTGTTAAAGCCATCGGGCAGGACAAAATCATCATAAAACCTCGTGTAAGCGGCGCGGCCAAAAACACGCTGGCCATTGAGCGGGCGGAAGCGGATAATTATACCGACCGTTTGAACGCCTTGCTGCAGGAGGAGCCTTTCTTAGCTCAGCCTTTTTTGGAGCAGATCAAAACACAGGGCGAGTGGTCCTTTATCTTCTTTAACGGCCAGTACAGCCATACGGTGCTCAAGACCGCCAAGTCAGGCGATTTTAGGGTGCAGCACTTCTTTGGAGGCAGCGTGCATACCCCAGAGCCGCCTGCCGCTTTGCTAGATGCCGCCACCCGCATTGTAGAGCAGTTCGCTGCTGACTGCCTATACGCCCGCGTTGACGGGGTAGAGCTGAATGGCGAACTGGTGCTGATGGAGCTCGAGCTGATAGAACCCTTTCTGTTTTTAAGCACGAGCGATGGCGCACTGGAGTGCTACTACCAAGCTTTTCTACAGCTGGCAGAAGAGAGCAGTGTCTACTGTGACTAAGGTATAGCGGGATTTTCTAAGCCCTGCTGTGAAACACCAGTACCGGAAGTGGTGCATGCAACACCATCTTTTTAGCCAAACTCGGGCTGAAAAGGGAGTCTAACGTGTTGCGTTCGCGGGTGGTCAGGGCCAGTAGGTCTATTCCTTCGCTGCGGGCAAAATCCTGCAGGGACTCGGCCACGTCACTGCCTTCAAGCAGGGCATAGCGAATGTTGTGTTCTGCGGCGCCTTGTTGCAGGTTTTGCTGGAGCGTAAGCAGCTTTTCGCGGTCCTCTTCCGGGTCGTCGGAGATGTGCACACAGTAGAACATAGGCTGCAGATGCTGCAACAGCTGCCGGATACGATCTATGTCGGCCACGTCAGTCTTTCCGAAGTCGGTGGCATAAAGCACTTTACTGGGCTTGGCGCCATCGTACTGGTTCGGTACAGTAAGCACCGGCACATTGGTGTCCTCGATTACTTTGGTCGAAACGGTGCCGAATACGGCGCGGCCTATGCTGGATTCGCCTTTGGTGCTCATCACGACCAAGGCCGGGTGAAAGCGCTCTATCTGTTCCAAAATCTCCTCTTCAGGCAGACCGTGTATGAAAGCCCGGTCGATGTGCAGGTTGTTGCCTAGACTGCGGACTTGCCGCTGCAGATCTTGGTAGAGCGCTTCGAGCTGCTCCTGTGCTTCGTACTCATTGCGGTGCAGCACACGCTCTGCTATTTGTTCCGAGGGGCTAAGGCCGGCGGCACTGGCTGGCATCACGTCGGCATCGGCCAAGTAGTCTTGAAAACAGTGCAGCAACAGGAGTTTGGCGCCGGGTACGCCGGCGGCCAGTTGCAGGGCGTAGTGACAGGCTTTAGTCGATCCCTCTGAAAAGTCTACAGGAATGAGTATCCGAAACATGGCATGCAGTTATAGGTTGGAAAATATATACGTGCCCCGCGGTCGCTTGGTCTATCAGGTCGCTGGCATGTGGAAAACAAATCAGGATATTTGCGATATGAAATGGGACAACAGCCAAGTACGCCGGTGAATTTCTAATTTTTTCGGTTAATTTGTAGCCTCATAACCTTCACCATGCCGAAACGCATTGTCTTTTACTTCATAGCATTCGTCGTGTTGGCCTCCTTGGCTTACTACGGCTTCAGCAGGTGGCAGGACTCCCGAGAGAAGGTGGACCTCTGGTCGCTCGTACCCGAGAATGCGGCTTTTGTGGTAGAGACAAATAGCCACAGTGAGCTCCGAAGGCACTTAGAAGAGACGACGCTCTGGGAGAGTTTTGCGATGCTGCCCGTAGCGCAAAGCTTTCAGGAGAACATGGCTATGCTGGACAGTGTGGCTCCCGGTACACAGCGCCTCGACCGCTTTCTGGACAAAAAGAACATCCTCACCTCGGTGCATGTGCTGGGCAAGACGGATGTGGCCTTTGTGTACTATGTACCCGTGGTGTCGGTGGGAGAGCACCGCTTTCTGCGCACCCTCACCGAAAACATAGCTAAGAGCCCGACTTTTGTGGAGCAGGCTCGCGAATACCAAGGCGTTTTGCTCACAGATGTCACCAATTCGCAGCTTGGCACCAGTTTTACCTATTTCTCCCATCACAACAACATCATTCTGAGCGCCTCGCCTGTGTTAGTAGAGGAAATCGTGCGGCGCATAAACCGGGGCAGTCTGCGCTCTATCGCCGCCGACTTCAAAAAGGTGAATTACCTAGGCCAGCCCGATGTGTATGCCAACGTGTTTGTCAACTACCGCGCGCTGCCCGACCTGCTGAGTCTCTTTTTGCAGGAGGATCTGATGCCGCAGGTGCGGTATCTGAGCAGTTTCTGCCGCAACGCCATGCTAGAACTCAAGCTCGACCGCAACAAGCTTTTCCTGAACGGCTTCTCCAATCCCGAGACCCTTGATGGCTCTTTCCAATCACAGTTGAGGCCCTCTAAGCCGCGACCGCTCGACATAAAGCAGCTCCTACCCACACGCACGGCAGTGCTGATGCACTTTGGGGTGGGGGAAGTGGCGCGCCTGCGCGATGGCAAGGCGCCGGCTGATGTGTACAGCACGGCCATCGACAGCTTGGCCCGCTCCTTTAGCCAAGAGATAGCGCTGGCCTACATGGAGTCCTATAACATGAACGCCAGCCCCGACAAACTGGTAATAGCCCGAATGGAGAGTACTACCAAAACGGGTAGACGTCTCAAAACGCTCGGTGAGCTGGTGAGCAAAGAACAGAAGGAAAAACTCTACACAGAACAATACGGCAATTATACACTGCAATTGCTGGACTTGGAAGAACTGCCGGCACGTCTGTTCGGAGAGATGTTCAGTGGCTTTGAACAGAGTTATGTGCTGCAACTCGATAATTACCTGATCTTTTCGCCCGAGGTCGCCAGCCTGCGCGCCCTCATTGATGACATAAGTGCCGGCGAGGTATGGGGGCGCTCTGTTGCCCAGAAGTCTTTTTTAGAAGAGACGCTGCAGGAGGGGAATTTCAGCCTATACCTGAACACTGTGAATGCGTGGTACATCCTGAACCGCTATGTGCAGGAAGAGAACCGCGAAGACCTCTTGCAGAACTCCACCTTGATCAGGCGCTTCAATCAGATTAGCCTACAGTTTGCACGGGCGGAGAACCAGTATTATACCAGCTTTCTGTTCAGACGGCAGGAGCGCAGCACCGATGACGGGCAGGAGGGCTTTGAGGAAGAACTAACCCTGCCATTTGCGCATCGCCTCATCTCTCCGCCTTACCCGATCCAGAACGCAGTGGACCGGAGCCGTGAGATTGTGGTGCAGGACTCCCTATTCGTGCTGCATAACATAACCGCCACTGGCAGCCGTGGCTGGATTGATTCCCTGCAAACCCAAGTGCGCGGCCCTTTGCAACAGGTAGAGCTCGGCAGTGATAAGAAACTACGCTATGTGTTCTCCACGAATACGCGCATACAGGCGATCGATAACCTAGGCCGTAACCTCGAAAACTTCCCGTTTAATGTGGGCGATACCCTGCGCCTGCAGCGCTTGGCCGTGTTCGACTTCGAGAAAAACCGCGACTACCGCTTTTTGGTGGACGACGCCTTGGGCAACCTATACATGTACGACACCCGGGGCAGCGGCATACCCGGCTGGCAGCCCCGCCGCATGGACTATAGACTGGCCGCCATGCCACAGCACCTGCGGATAGGGGGCCGCGACGTGATACTGGTCTTGCTGGAAAATGGCTATGTGTATGCCCTCAACGCGAAAGGCGAAACCTATCCGGGCTTCCCTTTCAGTCTGCGGGTGCCTATCACCTCCGATCCCGTAGTCAAAATAGGGGCCGACCTGCGCCGCTCGCTCGTGACAGTGGTGACCCGCTATGGCGAGGTGGTGGAGTTCAACCTGCAGGGGCAGGTACAGAAACGAGAGCAGTTGCCTCGCCCAAGCAAGAGCGCCATGTTTGATCTGGTGCCGGATGCAAGTGGCAGGTCCTATATTATCGTGCGACAGGACCAAGGCAAAGTGGCTGCCTTCGACCAAGACATGAAAGAGCTGTTTGAGAAACGCTATGTGACCTCAGCGCCCAAAATTGTACAGTATTTCAATTTCGGGGGAGGCAATCAGGTATACGCCATCACGGAAACAGGCCCTCAGAAAACCTACCTCTACGACGCCCGCGCCCGCCTGATCGGGGGCAGGTCATTGGAAAGCAACCAAGCCGTGACCATACACTACAACGAGGTGGCCAACAACTACACCGTCTACAAAGTGTTCCGCAACGAACTGCAGAAACTCAGCTTTAAACTGCCGAACTAGATTTGCTAGAAACTCTTAAACCAACCCTTCCTGTAAAACAGGTATAGCTGCACCAGCACCAGCGAAGTCATCAGGATGATGAGGATCGGGTAGCTGTAGGGCAGGTATAGCTCTGGCATACTGAGGCGGAATACTTCGCCGGTTTCCGGATTTTCACGCGAGAAGTTCATACCATACAGACCCGCAATAAAACTGAGTGGAATAAAGATACTCGAGATGATAGTCAGTACCTTCATGATCTCATTCATGCGGTTGCTCACCGTGGACATGTATAGCTCTACCAGACTCGTGGACATCTCCTTGTGGCTGTCGATAAGGTCAATGAGTTGTATAGTGTGGTCATAGGCATCGCGGAAGTATACCTTCAGGTTGTCAGGTATGATATCCTCCTCCATGCGCAGCAGTTCATTCATTTTGTCACGCTCCGGCCAAGCGATACGACGCAGTTTGATTAGCTCGTTTTTAAGGTCCAGTACCTCTCGAAGTGTTTGCTTAGATGGTTTGTCCAAGATTTTCTGCTCGAGTTCTTCAATGTAGACCCCAATAGCGCCCATCACCGGGAAGTAAAAGTCCAGCACCACGTCGAGTATGGCATACACTACATACATGGGCGGTCGCTGCCGGATAATGCCTTTGCCGACCCGAATGCGATCGCGCAATGGCTCCAAACAATCTTCGTAGTCACTTTGCAGGGTGAGCACATAGTTTGGCCCCGAGAACACCGAAAGCTGCACATCCTCCAGCGTATGCTGCGTCTCGTACCAGCGCAGCATGCGGGTAATAATGAACAGCCTGTCATCCAGTTCGTCTACTTTAGGTCGCTGGTAATCGTTGATCACGTCCTCCATCTGCAGCGAGTGGATATCGAAGTCCTGCTTAATGAGTTCGAGCATGGTGAGGTCCGCGTAGCCGCGAATGTCGATCCAGTGGGTCGCCTCAGGCTGCGACTGCACCTGCTGCACAAGTTCGGCATAAGAGGGGAGTTCCTGCTCTTTGAACAGCTGTCCGTTAAAAGACATCAGGAAATAGCGCGGGGCGTGTGCCTCGGCAGGTATAAACAGGGTGCCCGGGCTAATGCCGAGTTTGCGGTCAAGGATTTTGTGGCGGGAGCGGTGTCGTTTCTTTTTAGCCATAGGGTGATATGTAGTGGTGCGGTAGCTGTACAAGTTAGTAAAAATTAAGTTTTGCATACGCTGAGAGTGTTAGCATAGCTACAGTTGTTGCAGGTATAGCAAACTAGGTTGTGTTATAGCTTGGCTTGGCCAGCCGGGCCCTACTTTTTTTCTTGACAAAAAAAGTAGGCAAAAAAGTCAAGACATCCCAAACTCGCTGAACGCTCAAACAGTGGGCTGTCGTTTAGGTGCACATGGCTTATGTGATTTGTTTCATAGCTAGCGTGCGAGTTAGTCTTTCAACGTGTGCCTGTAATATGAGCTATAAGTCTTATACCTATAGATTGGCAACTACAGGTTCCCCGCCTTAGATAAGGAGGGGTTAGGGGTGGTTGGACCCGGTGACTGAGAAAATCAATTACAACAGAGCTTATGCCTAAGGATTTGTAACCGCAGACATCCCCTTCCTGTTTTGGGGTAGGGGCTAGGGAGGTAAATCCCCTCTTGAGAGGGGCAGGGGTGTGTAAGATTAGTAGGGTTGCTCTACCTCTTCAACTTTTACCCCCTCAATCGCCTCTAGCTTACCACTTACCTCTTTCTCCAACTTCTTTCTTACCTCCAGCGTCATACGGCAGTCGAGTTCGAACTGCTGGTCCTTTACGCCGAGCTCATACTCCTTTACCAGACTCATCACATCATTCATCTGCGGATAGGCGAAAAGCACCTGCAGCAGGGCGGTTTCGTGTTTTTCGATGATGGTGGCTAGCGAGAGAGCTTCGGCGGTGGCGGTTTTGTAGGCGTGGATGAGACCGCTCACTCCCAATTTGGTGCCACCGAAATAACGGATCACCACCACCAGTACATTGCTCAGGTCAGCCGAGCGGATCTGGCCCAAGATAGGGTCACCGGCGGAGTGGTTGGGCTCGCCATCGTCGTTGGCGCGGTAGCGGCTTTTGTCGGCCCCGAGGCTGTAGGCGTAGCAATGATGGCGGGCGTCGTAGTACTGTTTGCGCAGGCCGGCCAGAATCTCTTTCACCTCCTCTTCAGAATAAACCGGGTAGGCCAGCGCAATAAACTTGCTGCCTTTCTCTTTGTAAAGGCCTTCGGAGGGGGCTTCGAGGGTACGGTAGGTATCTTCCATAGACTTAAAACAGATTGGCGGCTATCTCTTGGTATGAGATCAGGACAAGTGCTAGCACCGCAAGGGCCAAACCAAGCAGATTGATTTTGCTTAGCTTTTCACGGAACACCAGCAGCGCTCCCAGCGCACCGGCCATGATAATGCCGATGTTGTTGACAGGGTATAGAAACGCCCCGTCGTTACCGAAAGCGGAGAGCGCCTTGATCAGGAAAAAGATAGAGAAATAATTCGGGATGCCCAAGGCAATGCCTGCCCAGACACTTTTGAACTGGAAAGTGGTTTTGCGCAGCAGGAGCATGTAGAGCAGCACCGCCATGCCGATCACCGCCGAGGCCGTGAAGGTGAGCATCGTGAACTGACTGGCCTCATTCGCCTGCAGATGGTATTCGTTCACGTAATTGATAAGCGAATCGGCAAAGCCGCTGCTCAGGAAAATAACGAAAGGCAGCACAAGCGAAAGCAGCAGCGGCGTGCGCTTATCGCCATCGGCACCGGGGCGGATAGAGGACAGCACGATGGCCACGAGCGCCAGCGCCATACCCACGTAGTTCAAAAAGGTGTATTCCTTGAGACTGCTCTGCAGTACCAGCAAACTGAAAAGCACCGGTATCACCAGCGAGATCTTGGCGGCGACCGAAGCGGCCGTCACGCCCACTTTTTGGGTCGTGAGGGCAATCAGGTAAAAGGCTCCTATAAAAATGGCGCCGAGTATGATAGCGTACAGCGCCCAAGGCTTTTGAAAAACGACTGTCTGCAGCACATCGGTGCCACCCGGAAAGGCAAGGCCCACCAAAATGCACGTGATATAGTTGAGCACGATGGCCTGAAAGGTATGGACGTTGAAGTGCTGGTAAAGCTTGAAAATGAATACAAGCGAAACGCCTGAAAGCACGCTCAGGATAAGGTATAGCATAAGTGAAGGTATAGGCGGACCACCAGTCCGCCGGATTTGCAAAATTAACAGTTGTGCCGGCAAAGCCCAAGCCCGGGCTAAGGTATAGGGACATTAGCCGAAAATGTTTTAATTTGTGGCTGCACTAATATTTCGCCTTTGTCCGCCATACCTTACTTCATCCAATTTGCCGAAGCCGGAAGCGATTCCTTTGGCTACATCGCTTCCACGCAGCAAGCCGAGCGCATCCCTTTCAAGATCAAGCGGGTGTTCTGGACCTATGGCACGCCCAGCGGTGTACAGCGCGGACAACATGCCAACAAAGCTACCGAAGAGGTGCTGGTTGCCGTGACGGGGAGCATTCGGGTGCAGACGGACAATGGCCGCAGCAAAGAAACATTCGAGCTGGATGCGCCTACCAAAGGGCTATACCTGCCGGCCATGTGCTGGACTGATCTGCATTTTGAACCGGGAACCGTGGCCGTCTGCCTTACCTCCACCGATTTTGATGAAGCTGACTATATCCGCGATTATGCCGTATTCCAGCGGATAGTGACACACATTTCCTTGTAGTATACCTGAACCCCATGCAGCCCATAGCTATACCTTATTTTGCCTTCAGAGACTTCCCCGCAGGTATAAACCGCGAGGTGGAGCAGGTGGTGGTGCAAGCGCTGCAAAGCAATCAGTTTATTCTGGGCGAGGAGGTTAAGGCTTTTGAAGAAGAATTCGCAGCGGCTACCCAATCCGCTGCCGCCATCGGGGTGGGCAATGGCTACGATGCCTTAGTCGTGGCCCTGAAAGCGGCAGATATAGGGGCGGGAGATGAGGTGATCGTGCCAGCCAATACCTTTATCGCGACCGTGAATGCCGTGGTGCAGATTGGGGCTATACCTGTACTGGTCGAGCCCGACCGCCATACCTACAATATTACAGCCGCCAATGCCGCAGTCGTTCTGACAGAGAAAACCAAAGCCATGATACCAGTGCACCTCTACGGGCATGCCTGCCAAATGGATGGTCTGCTGGAACTGGCAAAAGCACACGATCTCATTTTAATAGAGGACTTCGCACAGGCACAGGGTGCTCAGTATCGCGGGCAAGTTGTGGGGAGTTTCGGGCATGTGAGCGCGACCAGCTTTTACCCGACCAAGAATCTGGGAGCCTTGGGCGATGGCGGTGCCCTCGTTACCTCCGATCCCGAGTTGGCGGCCTTTGCCCGCATGTACCGCAACTACGGGCAGGAGCAGAAGTACCACAATAAAGTCGTGGGGATTAACTCTCGCCTCGATACGCTGCAGGCCGCCGTGCTGCGGGTGAAGCTGCGCTACTTAACACAACTGAACAAAGAGCGGCAACGACTCGCGCAGATATACCTGCAAGCCCTACAAGGTATAGGCGACTTGATTCTGCCTACTACGGCGGAGGGGTGCACGCACGTTTACCATATCTTTAACGTTCGGACGCAGCACCGGGATGCCCTGCAGCTATACCTGTCAGAACAAGGTATACAGACTGCCATACATTATCCGGTGTCGGTGCATTTGCAGGAGGCCTATACCTATTTAGGCTATAAGCGAGGCAGCTTTCCGGTGACCGAAGAGCTTGCTGACACCAGCCTGAGTCTGCCGCTGTTCCCGGGCATGACTGAGGCGGAACAGCAGGCGGTTATAGTCTCCATCCAAACATTTTTTGAGCGCCATGCCTGATCCTGCCGCCTTGCCCTTGGTATCGATTATCTGTCTGTGTTACAACCACGAGCGCTTTATTGCCGAGGCGTTGGATTCAGTGCTAGCCCAGACATACCCCAATCTGGAGATCATCATCGTGGACGATTGCAGCACCGACAACAGCGTGGTCATCATACAGGATTATCTCCAGCGATACCCGCAACTTTCCTTCATCAGCACAGGCACCAACCAAGGGAACACCAAGGCTTTTAACATGGCTTGGCGGGCTTCCAAAGGCGAGTATATTATCGACTTTGCCACGGACGATGTGCTGTTGTTGGAGCGTGTGGCGCAGCAGGTGCGGGCTTTTCAGCAATTAGACGAAAGCTATGGCGTGGTCTACTCTGACGCTGAGTATATCGACGACGAGGGCCGGCACGTGAAGTACCATTGCCAGCGCAATGCGGAGGGGAAAGTGACTTCATTTGCTCCGTCGGGCGATATCTTTCACCACCTGCTGGGGCGCTATTTTATCTGTCCGCCCACCATGATGATGAAGCGCCAAGTACTGGAGGACCTACAGGGTTATGACGAAGCGCTGGCCTACGAGGACTTCGACTTCTGGCTACGATCATCGCGCAGGTACAAGTACTTTTTTCTGGAGAGCATCACGACCAAGCGGCGGCTGCATGCGCACTCCCTTTCGCAGCAGTGGTATAAGCCGGGCAACAAACTGGTGACTTCTACCGTAGTGGTATGCGAAAAGGCGGTAGAACTGGTCCAGAGTACTGAGGAGAAAGCCGCCCTGACCAAGCGTTTGCAGTACGAGGCGCGGCACGCCTATCTGACTGGGCACTTTCCGCAGGCAGAACAGTTTCTGGAGCTCTTGCGGCATCATGCCGGTCTAGGTCCTGTTTACCAAACCATCCACCTGCTCAACAAACTTAAAGTGGACCTTGGCTTCATTCGCCGCTTCTACTACAGGCTCAGGCATTCGTAAAATTGTACTCTTTAAGGGACTTACTATACATTGCCGCGTTCTCTGAAACAGTTTCAGATTTATGCGTAAGTATTAATTGCCCTTAGTGTATAACAGGTTTAAATACATAACCAATTGATAGGTTGAAGTTTAAACACGCTGTTCCGCCTGACTTGCCTTTTCCGCTGTGATTTGACTTATTATGAAGCTGCGGACTAGTATATTATTATAAATGCCTATATTTGACGTTCAATCGCTTAAAACAACACCATGATTACATCCGTCGCCTCCCGAGTAGAAGTCATGAAATGGATGGAAGACTTTGTCTCAGAAAAGATGGCAGAGTTCCTGAAATCCGTGGAAGACAGCTGGCAGCCTGCTGATTTACTGCCTGACGCCCGCTTTGAGAATTTCTTTGAAGAGATCAAAAACCTGCAGGAGCGTGCCCGTGACCTGAGCTACGACCTGTTGGCCGTGCTGGTAGGGGATACGATCACTGAGGAAGCACTCCCTACTTATGAAAGCTGGCTGATGTCCATCAAGGATGTGCCAAGCAACGAGGATAGCCCTTGGATGAAGTGGAACCGCGCTTGGACAGCCGAGGAAAACCGCCACGGTGATTTGCTGAACAAGTATCTATACTTGACCGGCCGCATCAACATGCGCGAAATGGAGGCCTCTACCCAGTTCCTGATCGCAGACGGTTTCGACCTGCAGACAGATAACGACCCGTATCGTGCTTTTGTGTATACCTCTTTCCAAGAGACAGCAACTAACTTGTCGCACCGCCGCGTAGCCCAGATCGCCAAGAAACAAGGTGATGGCATGCTGGCCAAGCTTTGCGGTTACGTAGCCTCTGACGAAGCCCGTCACGCGAAAGCGTACAAAGCATTTGTTGGTAAGATTTTCGAAGCGGATCCAAATGAGATGATGTTGGCGTTTGAAGACATGATGCGCAAGAAGATCGTAATGCCGGCTCACTACATGCGTGAGTTGGGTGTGGACATGGGCAAAACCTTCGGTCACTTTACTGATGCCGCCCAGCGTATCAACGTATACACCGCACTTGACTATACCGACATCCTGAAAGACCTCGTGAAAGAATGGAAACTGGAATCGGTAACTGGTCTGAACGATGCCGGCGAGCGTGCCCGCGACTATTTAACGGCTTTGCCAGATCGTCTGCGCAGAGTAGCGGAGCGTATGCGTTCACCGCAATTAGAATACAAATTCCGTTGGATTGACTAATCCTGTGCGATTAACGATAAAAAGAACGGGGCCTGTCAGATAACTGACAGGCCCCGTTCTTTTTATGGGTTATTGTTATTCTTTCAACTCTACGGCGTCCGTAAAAGCAATATATCTTCTGACTTCTTCCGCCTTTTTATCTGGGTCCGGATAATACCAAGCGGCATCCAGCTCCACCTCACCGTTTACTTTTACATGGTAAAAGGAAGCTTCGCCCATTCCTTCCTGTGTGGTATGCGTCCGGCTTTCTTCTAAGTACTGGTGGTTCACCTCATTCGGTGGGAAATAATGTTTGCCGCCCACCTTAACGGTCCGTTCACTTTCTGCTATTACGATATCGTTGAATATTGCTTTCATAGTTCTGCATTTGGTTAATGTCTGTATATAAGGTACTACAGCTTAAGGCTTATTGTTGCCATACCTGCGCTAGTATGATCTTATACGTATAAGAACCCATGTGCAAGAACATTAGTAGGCGCTGCGTTGTTAGGTTATAAATCAGGAGAGAGCATATGAGTTTAGGGTATAGATTTGGAGAATACGTGCCACCGCAGGACGACAAACAGGGCTTTGAGTCGCTGTTGAAGATCTTTCTGCAGTTGGTTATGATCACGTCGGGCGATGTGGCCGAGGCACTGTCGTGGCTGAGTTCGCTGGACAAACAGTATGGCCTTACCGGCGATGACTACGGCATAGGCGATTTCATTGAAGATCTCAAGAAGAACGGCTACATCGATGAAAATCCGCAGGAGGAGGGTGTGCTGAAACTCACCGCCAAGAGCGAGCAGAATATCCGCAAGAGTGCGTTGGAGGAGATATTTGGTAAGCTGAAGAAAGGTGGTAAAGGTAGCCATGCCACGCCGCAGACAGGTGTAGGTGACGAGGCCAGTACTGATCGCCGCGAGTACCGCTTTGGCGATGCGCTGGAACAGATCTCCATGACCGACTCCATCCGCAATGCCCAGATCAACCATGGCATATCAGACTTCAGATTGACCGAACAGGACCTCGAGATAACGGAGACAGAGCACAAGACACAGTCTTCCACCGTGCTGATGATCGATATTTCACACTCCATGATCCTGTATGGCGAGGACCGCATCACGCCAGCTAAGAAAGTAGCCATGGCCTTGGCCGAATTGGTGAAACAGAAGTACCCAAAAGACACACTGGATGTGATCGTATTCGGCAACGATGCGTGGCAGATAGAAATTAAGGACTTACCATACCTAGAAGTAGGTCCATACCATACCAACACAGTGGCCGGGCTCGAACTGGCGATGGACATATTGCGCAAACGCAAAACACCCAACAAGCAGATCTTTATGATCACCGACGGCAAACCAACCTGCCTGAAAGAAGGGCTGCACTACTACAAAAATAGCTTCGGACTTGACCGCAAAGTGGTGAACAAGACGCTGAATCTGGCTGCCCAATGCCGTCGCATTAAAATTCCGATCACCACTTTTATGATCGCATCGGACCCCTACCTGCAGCAATTCGTAGAGGAATTTACCAAAGTAAATAACGGGCAGGCTTATTACAGCAGCCTCAAAGGCTTAGGCCATTTGGTGTTCCGCGACTACGGCCGCAACCGTAAGAAAAGCTTTTAGAGTTTAGGAGTTTAAGAGTTTGGGAATTAAAGATCTTACTACTCAAGAAATTCCCCTTCTCGGAGGGGTTAGGGGTGGGTTTACACATACAAGGTAAATCAACCATTCAGCAATTTAGCATTCAACAATAAAACGAATGAATTACAAAGACATACCATCAGAAAACTTACTGAAAATTAAAACACTTGGACAGCTGCGAGCGGCCGGGTACGAACCGCAGACTGTGAAGCACGAGTTGCGCTACAATCTGATCCGCAAGCTGCAAAACAAAGAGGAAATTTTCCCGGGCATCTGGGGCTACGAGGAAACAGTGGTGCCGGACTTGCAGCGGGCCATTCTATCCATGCACCATATTAACCTGCTGGGTTTGCGTGGACAGGCTAAGACCCGCATCGCCCGCCTAATGGTAGATCTCTTGGACGAGTATATTCCGGTAGTGCAAGGCTCTGAGCTGAACGACGATCCGCTGCAGCCGCTGTCCCGCTACGCTAAAGATCAGGTGCATGAGCATGGTGACGATACGCCCATCGGTTGGATGCACCGCTCTGACCGATATACCGAGAAACTAGCCACGCCCGACGTGTCGGTAGCCGATCTGATCGGGGATGCCGACCCGATAAAAGCAGCTACCCTGAAACTGCCTTACTCCGATGAGCGGGTGATTCACTTCGGGTTGATCCCACGTTCGCACCGGGGCATTTTTGTGATCAACGAATTACCCGATTTGCAGGCCCGTATACAGGTGGCCTTGTTTAATATTCTGCAGGAAGGCGATATCCAGATCCGGGGCTTCAAGGTGCGCCTGCCGCTGGACATTCAGTTCGTGTTCACGGCCAACCCCGAGGATTATACCAACCGTGGCTCCATCGTGACGCCGCTCAAAGACCGTATCGACTCTCAGATCATCACACATTATCCGAAGTCAATCGAGATCGGTAAGAAGATCACGCGACAGGAAGCGCATGTGAAAGAAGAACAGGACCAACTGGTGACCACCAACGAGATCATCAGCGACCTGATAGAGCAAGTGGCTTTTGAGGCACGCGAGAGTGAGTATGTGGACGCAAAGAGCGGTGTGTCGGCACGTCTTACCATCTCGGCTTTCGAGAACCTGTTGAGTGCCGCCGAGCGCCGTGCTTTGATGAACGGTGAGAAGTCGACCTATGTGCGGGTGGCGGATTTTCTGAACACCATACCTGCCGTGACGGGCAAAGTGGAGCTCGTGTATGAAGGCGAACAGGAGGGAGCCGGCCATGTGGCGCAGGTGCTCATGGGCAAAGCCATACGGACCCAGTTCCTGAAATACTTCCCCGATCCGGACAAAGCCAAGAAGAGCAAGGAGGGCAACCCCTACAAGAAAGTAACCGACTGGTTCGGAGACGGTAACACACTCGACATCCTGAACGACGCCAGCTCCAACGATTACAAAAAAGCGCTGCAGCAAGTCCCCGGACTGTCTGACCTGATCGAGAAATACCAACCCAAGGCAGAAGCCAAAGAAAAGCTCTTCTTGATGGAGTTTGCCTTGCACGGACTGGCTGAGCACAGTCAGCTCAGCAAAAACCGCCTCAGCACCGGCTTGCAGTTCAAGGACTTGCTTAGCGGCATGTTCTCCATGCCAAGTTTTGGGGAAGAAGACGATGAGGACGATGATCAGTTTTAGGTATAGCTGACAATTATAAAGCACAAGGCAGGAGTTAAACGCTCCTGCCTTGTGATTTTATAGGGCTTTCTGATTATGCTATCACTGTTAACTCACGAAGTTAGCGCTGGGCTAGGCTTCTCCTTTTTCTTCCCCAGAGTGCTTGCTTTTTCCTTGATTGTGTCCACCACATCGTACACCATGGGCACAAGGTATACCGTCAGGATAAGAGAAGAGAGCAAGCCCCCTATAATGACCCAGGCCAAGCCGTTTTTCCATTCACTGGCGGTGCCTGTGGCAAGCGCGATGGGCAGCATACCGATTACCATGGAGAGGGTCGTCATCAGGATGGGGCGCAGACGGCCTTTGCCTGCCACTACCAATGCCTCCCTGTAATGCATGCCCTGTGCCTTTAACTGGTTGGTGAAGTCCACGATCAGGATGGCGTTTTTGGCCACCAGTCCCATCAGCATAATGAGGCCGAGCAAAGCAAACAGGCTTAAATTGCTTAGTGTCAGGTTAAGAGCCAAGAAAGCACCGATGGCCGCCACCGGTATAGAGAACAACACCACAAAAGGATACACAAAGCTGTCGTAGAGCGCCACCATGATGAGGTAGATCAGGAGGAATGAGATTAGGAGAACGGAACCAAGGGCGCCGAAGCTATCCTGTTGTCGTTTGATGTCGCTTCCCCATGTCATGCTTATACCTGCCGGCAGGGGATTCTCCGAAACATAAGCCAACACATCGTCAGCCACGGTGCCGGAGGGTCTTCCCAAGGCATCAGCCGTCAGGGTAACTGCCGGTTGCCGGTCTTTCCTTTCGAGGAGTGAGGGCGAGTTATCTTGCACCATATCCGCAAACTGGTGTACCTGCACAGGCATACCCATCGGGTTTACGATGGAAAGATGTTGCACATCGGTGTAGTTTTTCCGGCTGAAATCATCCAACCAGATTCTCACAGGGTATTCTGTGCCGCGGTCGGTCAGGGTGGCGTCGTCGTTGCCTGTAAAGGCAGTGCGCAGGTGCATGCCCACGTAGGCAGTGTTCAGACCGAGGCGCTGCATCTTATCCGGGCGGGGAATAACGCGGTACTCCGGACTTCCCTCTTCCACCGAAAGTCGCACATTGTCCGCTCCGGGTATTTTCTCGATCACGGTTTTCAAATCGTTTCCGGCCTGCATGACCTGTGCCGTGTTGCTGCCGCTCAAGGTAATTTCGATAGGGGCGGTACGCGGTATAAGCCCCAAGGCAGCCATAGAGTAGTTGATTCCCGGGAACTGTTGTTGCATGGCCTCCCGAAGCTCCAGCATAAAAGCCTCGGTGGGTTGCTTCCCGCGTTCTGAAGCCGGCTTGAGCTGCACCGTAAACTCCGTCTTGTTAGCCGAGCCTACACCCAGACTGCCTATACCTGTGCTCGGGCCGCCCACATTGCTGAAAACAGTGGCCACCTCGGGTTGCTGGAGTATGAATTGTTCGATCTGCATGGAGGTGATGTTGTTCTGGTGCAAGGGGGTGGATTTGTCAAACTCCAGACTCATCCGGAACTTGCCTTGGTCACCTGTAGAGATCAATTCCTTGCCGATAATTCCCTGTTTCATGATGACCGCTGTAAGCACAAACAGTACCAGCACGAAACCCGAAAAGATCAGTTTGTGTTGCAGGACCCACTCGAGTTGCCGCCCATACCAGTTACTGAAACGCTCCAGTTGGTGCTCAAACCACAACAGGAAGCGATTGAAGATATTGGTCGGACGCAGGTCCTCGGACTTGCCTATACGGGAAGCCATCCAAGGGGTAAGCGTAAAGCCCACCAGCAAACTGGTAAGCGTAGAGGTGATGACCACCACCGAGAATTGCTTGAGCATATCGGCCACGAACACCTGCAGAAAAAGTATCGGGAGAAAAACGACCACGTCCACCAGCGTGATAGACAGGGCCGAGAAGCCGATCTCCATCCGGCCGTCCATAGCGGCGGTGCGTTTGTCTTTGCCCATGTCCAAGTGGCGCTGTATGTTCTCCAGCACCACGGTGGCATCGTCTACCAAGATACCGATGATCAGCGACATGGCTAGCAAGGTCATCAGGTTCAGGGTATAGCCCAAGACCCACATCACGGCAAAAGCTGTAATGAGCGAAGTAGGTATAGCCACCAGCACGATCAGGGCATTGCGGAAACTGCGCAGGAAGAGCAACATCACCAGCGACACCAGTATAACGGCCAGAATCAGGTCGAATACCACGGCATCAACAGCGGCAATGGTGTTGTCGGTGCTGTCGTCGGCTATGGTAAAGGTTACCCCGCTGGCGGCGTGTTGCTGTTCAATGGCTGTAAACTTCTCTCGCACCAACCACGATACATCCACCGCGTTGGCGTCACCCTGTTTCTTGATGAGGAGCCCGATTCCATTCTGGCCATTGTAGCGGTTAACGGAGGAGGCATCTTTTATGCCGTCTGTGATTGTGGCCACATCCCGTACATACACCGGGCTGCCCGGTACCGGCATGGCCACCTGTACGCGTGCTATGGCTTCTGTGCTTTGGAACTTGCCGGCCAGCCGTACTGCGTTGTTCTCGGTGCCGGATTCTACTTTGCCTGCAGGCACATCCAGACCGGCCCGGTTGATGGCCTCCACCACCTGATTGAGCGAGAGTTTATACAGTTTCAGCTTTTCCTGATCTACTTTCACCTGTATTTCACGCTCTTCGCCGCCTAGCAAGGTAATCTCCGCCACCCCTTTTATTTGCTGTACCTGTGGCAGAAAATCATCTTTCATGAGCTGGTAAAACTCCGTGGCGGAATGCGTGCTCGTCGCGCTCACCGACATGATCGGCAGGTCATTGGGCGAGACCTTGCTCATCTCGGGGCTTAGGATGTCCTGCGGCAGGTCTTTGCGGATGTTGTCGATGTAGCGCTGGGCGTCCTGCATGGTATTGTCCAGATCGGTGCCATACTTCAGGTTGGCAATGACGATGGAGGCATTGGGCAGCGATTTGGTGACAAGGTAGTCCACGCCCTCCAAGTTAGAGAGAGCGTCTTCTATGGGCCGGGAAACGGAGGTTTCCACTTCCTGCGGCTCGGCGCCGGGGTACATAGTCTTGATCACAACCACGGGCTGGTTAAAATCGGGCATCAGCTCGTAGCTAAGGTTTTTATACCCGATAAAGCCTAGCAAGGCCAGCACACTGAACAGCACGATGATCAGCGAGGGCCGTTTTATGGATATTTCTGTAATATTCATGGCTTTCTGATTTTATTGTACACGCACATTGGCACCGGCATACAGGTTGATGAACCCGCCAGTCACGACGAGATCACCCTCCTGCAGCCCGCTGCTGACCACAGCTTTGTTCCCGATCCTTTCTGAAATGCGGATCTCCTGAAGTGTTGCCTTGTTGTTTCTGATGAGGTATACCTGTGGCTGCACGCTGGAGCCAACAATGGCCGAGGCGGGTATCACGATTCCGTTTACGGGCTGCGTTGCCTGCAATTTCACTTCGCCGAACATCCCTGACTTTATTTTAAGATCCGGTGTGTTCTGCACTGTTAGCTCCACCGGGAAGCTGTTGGCTACATTGCCCTTGCTGCCCATCATGGTCGGCTTGCCGGAGAGTGCCACATCGGGGTAGGCGGTGGCTTGCAGCTGGTACGTTTGCCCATTCTGAAAAAGCGCCAGTTCAGACTCCGGTACCGTTACCGTAAACTTGAGTTGGGAGATATCGGTGAGTTGTAGCAAAGGCACGCCCGGGGCCGCAAAAGCGCCAACCTCCGTCAGTTTTGCCGTTATTATCCCATCAAAAGGAGCGGTGATGGTAGACTTGCGGATCTGTTCCTGCAGGGTGCTGCGCTGCACCTTGGCGCTCTTCATGCCAAGGATCGCTTTCTCCAACTGAACGCCCTGCACCGCATCGGCGTCCACCAGCACGGTATAGCGCTTCACGTCAGCCTCCAGCCCCTCTATCTGCACATTCACAGCCTGAAGCTGGTATCTCAATAGAGCGTTGTCCAGCTGCACCAAGGGCTGGCCTTTTCTGACGCGGGTACCGGTTTCCACCAGTATGGCGTCCACTTTCCCCTGTACTTCGGCACTTAGTTTCGTTTCGCGGTTCGGCTCAAAAGTGCCCGTAAACGCATAGGCCGCCGCTGTCTTCTGAAGCACCAAGGTGTCGACCTGTACCGGTATGGGTTGCTCTTTGTCGTAGTGGTATACCCGCTGCTGGGAGGTTTCTTTGTTCGCCTTGAGTCGCAGCGCCACAACAGCTACCAAAATGAGCGGAATGAGGATATAAAGTGCCTTTTTCATGGCTTAGAATTTAAAATGTTGCCGGTTAAATGTTTGAGTTCAAGGTCGGCTTTCAGGTAGTTGACCATAGCCGATAAGTAGTTCTGCTGCGCTTCCCGCAGGGTATTGTCTGCCAAAAGCACATCGGTTAGGGAGGCCACACCGTGTTTTTGCTGCAGCAAGGTCTGCTCGTAAACCGATTTGGCCAGCTCTATCTGCGACAGGTTGTTGGTGACGGTTTGCTGTGCCACCTGCCTTTGTTTGCGGGCGTTCTCCACCTGCATGCTGTTCTGCTCAGTCTGCTCCCGCAACTGCAGTTCGCTGTTGGCCAGCTCCAGTTTTTTCTGGCTGATCTTCTGTTGCGTGACAGTGCCGTTGAACAAGGGGAGGGAGAGCTGTACGCCTGCAAAACCGATGGGGTAGAACTTTAGGAAGTTGTTGGGAGACTGATCGTAGCCGAAGCCGGTGGTGCCATAGGTGCCATAAAGCGAAAGGCTGGGCAACTTGGAGCGCTGCAGTGTAGTTAGTTCGCTGGAATGCAACTTGGTCTGTACCTGTGCCACCTGCACATCGGTGGTGAGCGTCTCGGTGTAAGCGGTTTCGGTGTGGTAGCTGATGGAGGGGTCAATGTCCAGTTCAGTGGCAAGCGACAGCCCCATGGTGAATTTAAGAGCATTGAGCACCTGTTCGTAGTTGCTGTTGATGAGTTCGCGTTGTGTGGCCAGCTGCTCGGTCTGCAGGGCGACTTTGTTTACGTCGCTGCCTTTGGCCAGCAACTGTTCTTTGAGCAACTGCATGTTTTTGAGAAGCTGCAGGCTGTTCACGAGGTTACTGTCGATAAAAGCCAGCTGGTTTTTCAGGATCTGCGCATTGTAGTAAAGGTTGGCAACCTCCAAGTATACCCTTTCCTCGGTTTTCCGGTATTGCAAAGCGGTCAGTTCCGAAGCTATTTCTGTGGTTTTGATGGCGCCCTGCACCTGTGAGTTGTAAAGGGGCATGGTGAGTTGCACATTGGCGTTGATGTTATGCGGCACCCCGAACTGCGCTTCTTTGAACTGGCCCTCTTGTCCGCCAAAAACAGACATTGGCATCAACTGGTAGGGGAGGTTGGTATAGTAGCGGTAGTCGGCATTGGCATGGAGCTTTGGGATCAGGTTGGCCCGTGCCTCTTGGTGCTTGTACTGGCTGATGGCAGTGGTATTTCTGCCTATTTGCAGATTTCTGTTGTTTACCATGGCAGTGTCTATGCTCTGTTGCAAGGTCCATACCTGTGCTTTGGCCGGAAATGCTAGTGCAGCTACCAAGAGTAACAAGAATATATTATGTTTGTGAACGTTTACTAACATGATTTTTAAAATTTTTTTACTTTTTGGGGCTTGGGGCCTGTCAATATCATGCGCCTATAAATCTTTTACTTTACCCTAATAAGGGTTAGTAGGGACTGGATCAGGTTTTCGCCACTACGGGCTATGTCAAATTCAAAATTGGCTATGCGCCATTTAAACATCTGCAGACGGAAACTTCCCATCACGATGTGCATCAGCTCTTCGGTAGTAATGGCATTGGTGAAGACACCTCTCTGCTGTCCCTCCATCATTACTGGCAACAGGTGCTTCATTTTCACCTGCATAATTTTCAGTATCGCATTGTTTATCAATTGGCTTTCCTCTAACAAACCGTCAGAAAAGACAGCCACTACAAAATGAGGGTGCAACCGAAAAAACTCAAACTGGTTTCTAAAGAGTGCCTTAAATTTCTCTTCCGGATCATGTATATCCTGCACAGCCCGTCCTAGCCGCTCATCCATACTTTCTGACAGGTAGTTCAGCAACACCAAAATGATTTCTTCCTTACTGGCAAAGTGCCGGTAAATGGCGCTCTCTGAAAACTGCATCTCTTTGGCAAGGTTCTTTATGGTCAGGCCACTTACACCCGAGGCGTTCAGAATCCTGCCTGCTGACTCTATTATCTCCAGTTGTCTATCTGATACTGCTAGCATATTTTTATGTAAGTGAATGTTTACTAACAAAGGTAGCTATAAAAAAAGAAACTTGCAAGTTTCAGTGGTATAGGGTGTATACAGAGGTATACTAGAGAAAAGAAGATAGGTGGAAAGCGCATGGGTTAGGGCTAGGCTTTTTCTATGAGGGTGCTGGCGATATTATCCCACTCTTCCTGCAATGTGCAGTCGGGCCTTTTCCGATCTGCCCAGCTATACCAGTAGTCGGCATTCCACGAGTCACCCTCCTTGCGGTGCAGGTAGGCGTGAATCCAAGCCGCATCTTTGTCCGGCAGGTCTTGGATGAGCACATGCGCCTTGTCCCAGTTGCCTTTCGCCTCATGCCACAGCGCCTGCATGTACACCGAGGCTTCCGGAGGAGGCGCGGGAGCGGAGAGGCTGGCTTTGAAAGTGGGGAGGTTCATGGTTTTACTTGTCCTATACGCAATAGCAAAGGAAATCTGACTTCTCTTGTCTGATGCTTATGCCAATGCTGTTCTAGTTCGTTTTGCAGTTTGTCAATCGGATTATACCCGTTTTGTTTGATAAAGTGTTTCACAGCCGACCAAGTATTCAAATATCCGATCACATGGTCCAGATCCCACTGTAGCTTATTCTCGAAGAGAGGCGTTTGGATCTCAGTAAAAGGAAAGGGAATTGTCTGGTAGTTCTCGTCGATGTACCTGCGTTCTTTGTCCCAATAGTCTCCGATCACATCCTTGTAAAAGGAAGTAATGAGCTGATCTATTGGTTCTGAAATTTCTATTCTACCATAGCCGAGTACGCAAAGCAAAGCGTTTACTTTGGCTGTTCTCCTTACTTCGGCATAAAACCTCTCAAAGTCAAACCAGTGAATGGCTTGGGCCGTGATGATCAGGTTAAATTGTTGATCTGCAAAATTGGTACTTTCTGCGGGCTGCACCGAGTATGCTATGTTCTCTGCCTGCAAGGCGTTGTCTAGCTGCGATTGACTAATGTCAGTCGCGTATACCTTGTCAAATGTTTTTGCTAATTCGAAGGCAACTTGGCCGTTTCCTGTTCCACATTCCCAAGCTGCTTGTTTTGCTGGAACAATTGAGTTTAAGTACTCATAGAATTCCGCCGGATAGCCCGGTCTGTACTGCGCGTATTTGTCAGATTGAGTAGAGAAATTGTCTTTCATAGTTTTCCACTGCGTTGCTCAACTATACGCGGTTACTTCTTTACTTTCTATCTTGGTAATCATACGGGATATAATTTTCCCATTGCCAAGGCGTGAAGATGTCTCCTATGGTCTTTTCTAGAAACTCTTTAAATATGCTTTCACCGTTATCACTGTTAGTCAGGATTAGCACACCTATACCTGAATCCGGAAAAATAATAGAATAGTGTTGGTAGCCCTCTGAATGTCCTTCTTTGAAGGCTCCCGTACCATAGGGCGAGTCTAATACGCCCCATCCCAAGCCGTAACCTAAATTTATATCTGCATTTTCATCCGTATCAATTAATGCATTGGGTCCGAACTGTTGCTTGCTTCTGATGGCCACCTGTTGCTTAAACATTTCGTTATAGGTGTCATTCCGAAGCAGTTGCTGGCTCAGTACCGCTTCCAGAAATTTAGAATAATCTGCTGGCGTTGTACCCATGCTACCTGCTGCACCGGCATCATCTGCCTCGTCTTTAGGAAGCGGATTCTCTTGGCTGTTATGCCCATAGGCATATTGGTTTTCCATGCCGGGCTGCCATACATAAATGTAGCTGGTCCTGCGCATGCCCAGTGGCTTGAATATCCGTTCCTGCGCCATTCCTTCCAGTCCTTTTCCTGTTATTTGCTCCAGCACAAACTGAAGCAGACTTAGTCCTTCCCCAGAGTAACTATAGCGGGTTCCGGGGTCAAACTGAAAGTATAGCTTACCTTCCGGGTCACGCCCTTTGCTGGTTAAAAAACGCCAGTTGGGAAAGCCAGTGGTATGGGTTAAGCACATGCGTGCTGTGATGGTCTCATATCGCTTGTCACCTTTTAGGTCGCTATACCCTTTCCAGCTTTTCGCAAACTTATAATCAGGAAGGGGTTTCTTGAGGTAATGCTGTAGCGGGGTATCGAGCTGTATTACGCCTTCCTCCACCAGTTGCATCACCAGCACTGAGAAAACGGCTTTGCTAAGAGAAGCTCCGTAAAAAATCGTGCTTGTGCTTAAGGGAGTTTTGTTGGCTGCATTGCTGTAGCCAAATGCCTTCTGGTAAACAGCGTTGTGGTTATTGAAGACAGTTAATGCCAGTCCTGTCACATCGGCTGTGTCCATCAAACGCGCGACAACTTTATCGATCTCCTGAGAGGAGGTATAGTTGCCATCTATTTTCTGAATCTGCCTGTCTTGTCCGAGCGAGGGGGCCATGCTAAGAAGCACGGCCGAGAGTGTAAATAAGAATTGTTTTAACATACTGTTCATAGCTTTAGAGTTAAACGAATTGTATAGCCTCAAAGCTAGGTTATTTGAGCAAGCAAGCTAGCGACACCTGCCCGTCACTTAGGCGACATAATGGCCAGAGACAGCGGATATGAATAATTTTCGCCTTTCATCACTCGCCGGGCGTTCAACAGAATCAGGGCTACCGCATAGGCTGATGTAAGCATGATGAGCAGTAAACCAAGCTGAAAAAGAATTAGCAGCAAGGCAACACCCGCCATAAAGGCAAGGGTAGCCGTCAAGTGAAAATTAACAACGGCTCTGCCGTGCCATATTTGCTGGAAGATTCTGTTGGTAAAACATGAGCATTTAATTGATACATTTTCGTGATTTAAATTTTGTATATCGGCTTGGCTATGGTGCGTTCAATGTGCTTTAGTTTTTGTTAGTTTCCGATTTTATTTCAAATGGTACTCTTGACCTCCTCTCTATATCCTGATTCATGTAATTTTTGAACTTTGCCAAATTGATAACTCTCAAAGCTTCTTCGTCACATCCGTACCCAATCCCATCAACGACCACAGCATCTTTAACATTACCGTTTGCATCAATCGTGTACTGGACTAGTACTTTACCCGTTATGTTATTCTCAAGCGCCGCTTTAGGGTATTGAATTTGTTCAAGCAACTGCTCAAAGGTGCCTACCATTTCTGCTTTCACTTCAGGATAAAAGGTCCTATACAAAGAATCGGTAACGAAATAGACACTAATATCCGTTTCATTTTTTTGATGCTGCTTATTTAGGTGTGCAAGTAACTGACTTAGGCTCTGTACACACAGATCCTTCCTATCCTGTTCTGTTATGATTGTTGTATCAATCGGGTGGAGGTATTCCTTATCTCCAAGCTCAATTAGTTGAGTACCATACCACTGTGGTTTGTTGTTGCTTTCCAAGTATCTGTCCTGTGACATAGCAACCAAGGCTTTAGCATCAGCGTTATTTGGATTTAACTCCACTGCTTTCTTTGCAAGTGAGTTTGCCTGTTTAAAATCTTCAGATTTACCGCCATGCTGAAGAACAAGAGCTGCATTGTAAAAGTCATTGGAAGTTTTCAGCTCTTCTTGTGACAATATTTGGTATACTTCTTCTGTCCTCGAGTAATCGTTGACAGAAGTCTTGGAGCTATTTTCCTTTCTGTCTTTTTGGTCATCAAAAGCTAGTTGTACAAGTCTTTCATGGTCTTTTGTTACTTGACAAGCAGTTGCAATTAAAAAAACCGCGCTCGCTGCTAAATATATTTTTAATCTCATTTCTTTTCCATAACTAAATTTGAAACTAACGGTCTCGTACATGAGGTGAGCAAGGCGTAGCCGAAGCTTAATTCATGTGCTGTGTTGGCGTTATTAGTTTTACCAATTCTTCATTACAAGCTATTCAAGTCAACTTGTGCCTCCATATGCCCTGGAGGGAGCGGCTTTAAGACATCTTTAGTTGTTACGAAGCGTTTGTTAGAAGTTTTGACCCATGGCTGCCCTTCTACAATCTGGACCACTTCCAGAATCATTTTCTGAACTTCGCTGGGATAGTTCATGCCTTTAGTCCTCACTTCTCTGCTATTATTTGTTAAGCGCATTGAATAATAGGCTCCGTCTTCATACTCTTGGTACAAAGAATCTAATGATTCAATATTCATAGAGTCAATAAGTGCAGCAATTTTTCTTAGGCTCTGCAGGTCCAGATTTACTTTATAGTTTTCCTTAACTATCCAGTTGTCTCTCAAACGAAGATAGGCAGTGCCGCCTTTATTTATTTCCACGTCCCTGCCATTCTCTGTGCTCCAGCCCGGTTCTATTGAGAAGATGAAATTGTCAAAGTGCTTTATCGATTGCTCTTGTGCCTCTACATGTGCTTTTTCTTCTGCTCCATTACAAGAGAATAGAATTGAAAATAATATCACATGTAAGACCTTCTTCATAATTATCTATTGACGCCAACTAGTGTATAGCAGGAATGCCTACTCCCACTATCTGCAATATATATGGTAACAATATACCAAATTCTCTGAAACCCAATCCCTACACCATCACCAGCTCATCCCGCACCACTCCCTTCCGTTTCCAAGCATATACAATCGCCAACACGATCAATAACCGCAGCACGGTAAAGATCGCCTCACCAGTTGGGTCCAAGTTTGTCGGATAAGCCATATTGGCCATGAGGTGCAGTAGGATGGCGCCGAGTATGCTTCGGTTGGTGTGGTTGTATACCCAAGTGAAGACGAAAGAAAGCATGATCAACTGGAAAGACCAAGACCAGAAAGGTATACCGAAGCCTTTGGCGTGCTGCGAGGTACCTTCGATAAAGAATAGCGGCAGGTGCCAGCCTATCCAGAAAAGACCGAGTATCAGGCTGCCTTTTATAGCACCGTACTTTTCCTGCAGTGGGTCCAGTACGTAACCGCGCCAGCCTAATTCCTCAGAAACAGGACCAGCGAATAGCATGATCAGTGCGAATGTAAGTATAGCCGATGGCGTATCGAGGCCGCTGAACAGACCTGCTATTGGTGGTTGCACGCCACCGAAGAAGGAATAGATGAAATAGCCCAAAAAGTAGATAGCCGGGAAAATAAGCAGAATAACCAAGTACCATAACCAGCCAATCCGTTTGAAACTGAATACCCTGCTCCAGAAGTCACGCTTCTCCGCTGCATGGCCGTAGCGATGCACTAAGTAAATTGCTGCGAAGGAAGGCCCGAAGGCACCAAGAATGATAATAGGCAGTAGCAGGTCGTCAGGAATCGGCAAAGCCAAGATGGTGCCCCAGACCAACCAAGAGAAGATAAAACTTAAAGCAAAGAAGCCCCAGATGCCGGCAAGGGCGGGTTTAGAAGAGGAGGTAGGATGCATTGTGTAAGTTTAAGGTGAGAAAACTTACTCCAATATAGTAAAATATAAATACATGTTTGTCAAATAGGGTATAGCTTCTTGTAAACACTTGAGCCTATCCAAACAAAGCTGGTAGCTGTTTGATCAAGGTATAGCCACCCATCCAAGCCATCACCAAAACCACGAGCACCCCGAAAACCGTCAGCCACAGCGGGTGCTTATACCTGCCAACAACCTTGGTTTTGTGAGCGGCCCACAGGATCGTGCCGAGGGTGATCGGTAGGATGAGTCCGTTGAGGGCACCGGCAAGGATAAGCAGGTGCACCGGACGGCCGATGGTCACGAAGATGGCGGTAGAAATGACGATAAAACCGATGATCATCCAGTTCTCATTCCGTTCGATGCTTTTGTGGAAGGACTTGATAAAGGAAACCGAGGTATAGGCCGAGCCGATAACGGATGTAATAGCCGCTGACACCATCACAATACCAAAGAGCTTATAACCGATATCTCCGGCTGCCAATTGAAAAACAGAGGCCGGCGGGTTGCTCTCGTCCAGCACCAAACCTTTGCTCACCACGCCCAAAGCAGCCAAGAAAAGAAAGATGCGGATAATCGAAGCTACAGTTATACCTGACACTGCGCTGGTATTCACCTCCGGTAAAGCTGCCTCACCCTTCACACCAGCATCAAGCAAACGGTGGCCGCCTGCAAAGGTAATGTAGCCGCCCACCGTGCCACCTACGAGCGTGATAATGGCAATTAGGTCGATCTGATCAGGTATAAAAGTCTTGACCACCGCCTCACCCACAGGCGGAGCGGAGGTGATGGCCACGTATACGATGAGCAGAATCATGAGCAGGCCCATGATCTGGGCGAAGCGGTCCATCACCTTTTTGGCTTCGCGCACTAAGAAGATACCGATGGCGATGGCGGCGGCGATGATAGCACCCAGCTCCGGTGAGATGCCAAACAGCACATTAAAACCCAGTCCGGCGCCGCCCACGTTGCCGATGTTGAAGGCAAAACCGCCGAGCACAATGAGCACCGCGATAAACAGCCCCAGCCCGGGTAGGAGCATATTGGCAATGTCCTGCGCCCGCTTCTCCGACACGGCAATAACGCGCCATACATTCAACTGCACGCCAATATCGAGGATGATGGAGGCCAGAATGACAAAGCCGAAGCTGGCGGCAAGCGATTGTGTGAAGACGGTGGTCTGGGTGAGGAAGCCGGGACCGACTGCGGAGGTGGCCATGAGAAAAGCGGCCCCTAAGAGCACACTCCAATTTCTTGTTTGCTTCATCCGCGGGGTGTTTCTTTAGCAGCAACAGCTATACCCTCGATTCGGAGCGCCGCCCGGATATGGCTGGCAAATTCCAAGGCATGCAGTCCGTCGCCATGTATGCAAACAGTGTCGGCCTGTATGCCCACGTCCTGCCCCTGCAGTGACCTGACTTTTCCTTCTTTTATCATCCGGATGACTTGCTGCACAGCCGCTTCATGGTCTATTATCAGCGCATTGGGTAATTTGCGGGAGGTGAGGGTGCCGTTTTGTTGATAGGTGCGATCCGCAAATACCTCGTTGGCTGTTTGCAAGCCCAGCCGTATACCTGCCTTCATCAGTTCGCTTCCGGCTAGGCCATACAAAATAGCCTCTGGTTTTACTTTGTAGATCGCCTCGGCGATGGCCTCTGCCAAGTTGATGTTAGTAGCCGCCATGTTATAGAGAGCCCCATGCGGTTTCACGTGGTGCAGTGTGCCGCCTTCGGCCTGTGCAAAGGCCTGCAGCGCCCCTATCTGGTATACTGTCATGTCGTAAACTTCTTCTGGTGTGACAGCCATTTCGCGGCGGCCAAAGCCTACCAGATCGGGCAGTCCGGGGTGCGCCCCGATGGCCACATTGTGCTGCAGGCAGAGCTGCACGGTTTTGCGCATCACAGAGGGGTCGCCGGCATGGAAGCCGCAGGCAATGTTGGCCGAAGTGACATAAGGAAGAAGCTGCTCGTCGTTGCCCATGCGATAGGCGCCAAAGCTTTCGCCCAAGTCGCAGTTCAGGTCTACCGAAAAAGGTGTGCTCATGCATTTTTCTTTAGATGTACAGCCCGTGCCAGTTGTACCAGATGCTGCTCCTGCCGGATGTAAAGCTGCTGGGCTTCTTCCAGCGTTACTTCCTCAAAAGAGATAGTCTGGCCGGGCACGACCTGTGCTAATATAGGCAAATCGGCGGAAATCACCTGCAGGATGCGTGGATAGCCGCCCGTGGTCTGGTGGTCCGCCATCAGGATAATCGGCTTGCCCTCCGGCGGCACCTGCACCGTGCCAAAGGTCACCGCACTGGATATGAGTTCGGTTGGCTCCTCAAGGTATAGCGAAACGCCCTGCAGACAGTAACCCATGCGGTCTGACTGCATCGAAACCTGAAAGCGCTCTGACCAGATCTGAGTGCTGCTCGTTTCAGAGAAAAGTTCGAATTCCGGCCCTTTGATGGCTCGGATGCAGGGGTTAGGCTGATAGTTCGGGTATAGCTGCGGATCGGGTGTCCAGTTCGAAGAGCTAAAGCTTTGCGCTATACCTTGTTCATCACAGGTGCGGCAAGGTATAAAATCGCCTGCTTGCAGCGCCCGGCCTTGGAAGCCTCCTATAAATGCCCGCAGGAAGGTGGCGTAACTGCCCATCACCTGCGGCAAGTCAAGTCCGCCGGCCACCGCCAGATAGCTGCGACAGCCTGCTTTAGGGGCTTTAAATTCAAGGATGCTATCTTTTTTGACGTGCACGGGTCGCCACATGGCTACGCTTTCCCCATTGATGGTGGGGGAGAGGTCGGCGCCGGACAGGGCTATCAGTTGGTCCTGTGTAAAGCGGATGCTCGGGCCGGTAAGCGTGATCTCCAGTGCCGCTTCGTGCGGCGCATTGCCGACAAGCAGGTTCGCCACACGCAGGGCAAAGGTATCCATGGCACCACTCACGATGATGCCTTCTTTCTGGAAGCCATGCCGGCCGGTGTCCTGAATGGTGGTCAGGAGGCCCGGTTTCAGTATCTCAAGCCCCATGCGCTTTCTCCTTTCTTTGCCAGAACTCTTCTTCACTGATCGGGACAAACTTCACCAAGTCACCGGCCTGCAGCAAACTGGGTTGTTCACGGTCCGGATCAAAAAGTCGAAGGGGGGTGCGGCCGATCAGTTGCCAGCCACCGGGTGTCTCGATGGGGTAAATGCCGGTCTGGTTGCCGGCTATACCTACCGTACCGGCAGGTATGTTGGCTCTGGGGTGCTGCTTGCGGGGTGTCGCCAATTTTTTGCTCATGCCGCCCAAGTAGGGGAAGCCCGGCGCAAACCCGATCATGTAGACAAGGTATTTGCCGCGGCTGTGGCTCGCGATCACTTCCTGCGGTGTCAGTTTCGTGTGTCGGGCCACATACTCCAGATCAGGACCAAAAGAGCCGTTGTAGCAGACTGGTATCTCGACCACACGCGGGCTGGCGGTTTTCTGACTTTTCTTAGCCAGTTTAAGCATGTTTTGTAACTGCTCGGTTACACGGGTATAGGGGTTGTAAAGTCCCTGCTCGCTCAGCACCCAAGGGTCGTAGTAAATGGTAACGGTCGAAAAGGCGGGCACCTGCTCCACAAGGCCCGGAAAAGGATGGCGCTCCAGATAAGCACTAAAAGTGCGCACCTTGGCATGGGTGTCTTCGTCGATGCTATCGCCGAACTGCACCGTGACAGCTGCATCGCCGAGGGGATACAGTTGGAATAAGCGCATGTCCTTTTGCTTCATATCGTAGCCTGTTGGTATGCCCTGTATAATACCTGATGCGCCGCTGTAGGGTTAGGCGGCTGCCAGTATAAATTTAAACATGGAAAACGGAACGGGTATACCGCTGCAAGGCACTAACATACATAAAAACAAACAAGACCCTGCTGTGAGGATCTTGTGTTTCTGTAATTGTCTTTCTTGTTAGCTGGAAAACCTTAGTGGATGCCTACATCCTCCAGCACAGGTGGGTGCAGCTGTCCTTCGGTGCGCGCTACGACCATGGCCACGGTGGCATCGCCAGTCACGTTCACGGTGGTGCGGAGCATGTCGAGAATGCGGTCAGGGGCCAGAATCAGGGCTATACCTTCAATCGGAATACCAGCCTGCTGCAACACGATCACGAGCATTACCACACCGGCTCCCGGCACGGCGGCCGACCCAATGGAGGCGAGTGTGGCCGTCATCACAATGCCGAGTTGCGTCATCAAATCTAAGTCCATACCGAAAGCCTGTGCGATAAACACAGCCGCCACGGCTTGGTAAAGGCTGGTGCCGTCCATGTTGATGGTGGCGCCCAAGGGCAGCACAAAGCTGGTGATCTCGCGGTTAATGCCGAGTCTTTCCTCGCAGCGCTCCATCGTAACCGGCAATGTAGCAGCACTTGAAGAAGTTGACAGTGCTAGCATCTGCGCCGGGAAAATGCCTTTGAAAAAGTCGATATACCTTGTCTTACCGATGGTGACTACCAGTATCGGATATATCACCAGCATCATAATAGCCAGACCCAGAATTACCACCAGACCATAATAGCCCAACACCAGTAACAGTTCCACGGCGGCTGACGGATCATCGCCCGCAAATTCCACCACAAGTCCCGCTAACAGGGCAAACACACCGTAGGGAGCGGCCATCATGATGATATCCACCATCTTGAGAATAACTAAGTTAACCCCATCAAAAAAAGCGTTGACGGAGGCTGCCTTCTCGGCGGGGATCATAATAAGGGCGATTCCGAAGAGTAAGGCGAAGAAAATAACCTGCAGCATACTCGCATTGTTGGTCATGGCCCCAAAGATGTTGTCAGGCACGATGTCGACGAGTGCCTGCAAAGGGCCCTGCTGCTCTACAGCCGCTGCAGCGGAGGAGCGCTGGTCGGTGGTGGCGGCATACTGAGCTTTAAACTCTTCCCGCTTTTCAGGCGAGAAGGCCTTGCCGGGCTCCACCACATTCACGATGGTGAGCCCCAGCACGACCGCGACGACGGTGGTCATGAGGTACAGGCCGATCGTTTTGGAGCCGATGCGGGACAGCTTGCTGACATCGCTCAGACTAGCCACACCCGTGATCAGGGAAACCAGCACCAGCGGCACGGCAATGAGTTTGAGCAGGTTGATGAAAATGGTGCCGAAGGGCTTGATCCAGTCAGCAGTGAACTCAATAAAACCGTAGTTGCTGGCCAGAATACCCCAAGCCACGCCCAGTGCCATACCGATAAGTATCTGCCAGTGTAGAGCTAATTTCTTCATAAACAGGTTGTCGACAGGGTGATTGCAATGGCCTGCCAGTAGTTTTTGTAAGGTTCAGTGTTAGCGCAGTCCGGGCAAAAGAACTAGGTATGGCGCTGCCACCCAGTCCAGAATGTATGCCCGCGTCAGGTAAAATTAAGGATAAATCCTTAAGAATAGACCGGAATATCTGAATTCGGAAATTTAATCTTTTGATGGTGGTATAGAGGCAGCTTAAAACAAAAAAGGCCGCAACGCGTGCGGCCTTTCTATTTGGTATACCTTGGTTGGCAGACTATTCTTCGTTCACAACGATCTTCTCGATCCTGTCATTGGCACGGATCTGGTCGATCACGTCCACGCCTTCCACCACTTTGCCGAAGCAGGTATGGTTGCGGTCGAGGTGGGCGGTGTTTTTGCGGCTGTGCACGATGAAGAACTGTGAGCCGCCCGTGTTACGGCCGGCATGCGCCATGCTCAACACACCACGGTCATGGAACTGGTTCTCGCCTGTCAGCTCACAGTCGATCTTGTAGCCCGGTCCGCCTGTGCCCGGCACGCCTTTGGCGCCTTCGCGTGAGTTAGGGCAACCGCCTTGTATCACAAAATCAGGAATAACACGGTGGAAAGTAAGGCCATCGTAAAAGCCATCCTTGGCAAGCTTTATAAAATTTTCTACCGTCTTCGGAGCGTCTTTCTCATAGAACTCTACTTTCATCACTCCTTTGCCGGTATGGATTTCTGCGGTTTTCATAATTTCATTTATTTGAATGGTAAAACATTGTCAGCTACAAAAGTACGCAAAATATAATTCAGAGGCCATGTATGGATCTCCGGGAGACGGTTGGTTTGATATTTGTGAAAACTTGAAGCGGCTTAAACGAGTAATTGTACTATAGCGCGACATCAAAATCTTTTACAAGAAGCCAGCATACTACCACATATGAGCCGAATACCAAAAATAGTAGCGGTTATGGTCCTCTTCAGCTTTCTTACGGCTGCATGCGATCAGTCCGGTAACGATAGGAGTCAGACAGATACAGAAGCAGTTGAATTAGGTGAAACCACAGATAATCTGCAAACAGAGGCACCAGTTGCCCCACAGGCCAGCACTTCCCGGGATATACCGGGGAGCGACGAGGCCTCACTGGTTTCGAAGCGCACCATCATCGATAATGCCGACCTCAATGATGACCTGAGCACCTTTACCTCGCTGATGCGGTCGGCTAACATGGTTAAAAACCTGAGTGGCACGGGCCCCTACACCGTGCTTGCGCCTTCCAATGAAGCTTTCGACGCCCTACCAAGCGGTACGCTCGAGGATCTGAGGAAGACTGAAAATCAGGAAAAGCTCCAGCAGATACTGAATAACCACATCATAGCCGGTAAACTAACGACAGAAGACCTGCAGGATGGCGCCATCCTAAAAACGGCTGCCGACCAACAGCTTAAGGTATATAAGCGCGAGGGACAGACAAGAGTTGGCGGTGCCATGATAGAGGACTCAGACGCAATGAGTCGCAATGGCGTGCTTCATACCATTAACAAGGTGCTCGTGCCGATCGAGGAAGAATAGCTAGAATGGGTTAGTCGCCCACACAGCCATCTCCGTTATAAAGCCCCGGTCATCAAGCTCAAGTGCTCCTTTTATGGCGCGAGCGATTTCATCGCCGCGTAGCTTGTTCGGCTGATTGTCCCGCTCCGTTCGTTCCTCTCTGCCAAAGGCAGTGGTTACCTCGCTGGGGTTAAGCAGCATGACCCGCACATTGTAAGGGCGCAGTTCGGCCTGCCAGCACTGTGTCATGCCCCGCAGCGCGAACTTGGACGAAGCGTAAACGGAGCCTCCTTCATAACCCTTCACGGCGGCAGAAGAGCCAATGTTGATGATGTTGCCGTAGTTTTGTTTTTTAAAGATCTCCGCCGCCCGCTTTCCCATCATGGCGGCTCCAAACACATTCACGCTGTATACCTGCTGAAAATCCTCCAGACTAACATCCTCCAGCCTCTTGCTCACTCCGATGCCCGCATTGTTAATCAGCACATCGAGCCGTCCATACTCGTTCATAAAGGTTTTAAAAGTGCGCTTCACATCTTCCGGATTGGCCACATCAGCCGTGATGGGCATTGCGCCGAGTTCCCGTGCAGCTTTGTGGGTGCGCTTTTCGTCGCGGCCCGTAATAGCGACGTTGGCACCGTGCTCAATGAGTAGTTTGGCGGTGGCATGGCCGATGCCGAGTGTGCCGCCTGTAATGAGGATGTTTGCGTTTTCGATTTTCATAGTGTTGTTAGACAGTGGTTTGTGTTTTGTAACGTGGTGAGGTTAGTGAAGTTTTACCTATACCTAATGTATCCGTTTCATACCACAGGTTTAGCGTTAGCGCAACTTGTGGTTGGATATGAGGTCAGTTTGTAACTGGCGTAACTGGGGGTCTTATGCTTGGCAACTTGCTTTGTCTTATAGCTTCACCTGTGCGGCGGGCACTCACTTTTTTCCTTGATGGGGGTAGGGGCCCTCGATAAAGAAAAAAGTAAGCAAAAAAATCAAGACGATTTTGAACTCGCTGACCGCTCAAACAAAAAATCGTCGGCTGCGCACTTGGCACAGCTACTTGCTGCTTTGGGTGCTGAGAGTTACTTGGCAATGCGTACCAGTGGTTTGTGTGGTTTGTAAAAAAGCGACAGTGCTAATACCTTAGGAATGGTAGTTACAGAAAAATCCCCCTTTGAAAGGGGTAGGGGGATGGCAATCGTTCCAAACTCCCCAACTCTTACTTCCGATTATCCTCCCCCTGCAGCATGCTCAGGTAGCTTTCATACCTTGTCAGTGCAATCTCATTTTTGCGCATGGCATCTACCACCGCGCAGCCGGGTTCGTTGAAGTGGGTGCAGTTGTTGAAGCGGCACTGGTTGAGGCGCTCGCGCATTTCGGGGAAGAAGTGGCCGAGCTCCTGCTTGGGGATGTCGACGATGCCGAGTTCTTTGATGCCGGGCGTATCGATGATGAAAGTATCGGGGTCGATCTCGAACATCTCGGCGAAGGTGGTGGTGTGCACGCCTTTGTCGGAGAAGCCCGAGATTTCGGAGGTTTTCAGGTCGAGGTCGGGCACGATCAGGTTGATGAGCGTTGATTTGCCTACACCCGAGTGGCCTGAGAAAAGGGATGTCTTGCCGTGAAGCAGGTTTTTGAGTTCGTCTATACCTTCGTTGGTATGCGCTGATACGGCCATGACCTTATAGCCAATTCGTTCATACAGGTAATCGATCTGCCGTTGGTACTCCTGCATGTCCTCATCGTAGAGATCGGTTTTGTTGTAGACGATGACGGTAGGTATACCATAGGCCTCGGCCGTCACCAAAAAACGGTCGATGAAACCGAAAGAGGTACGCGGCGAAACCAGTGTGGCGATGAGCAGGGCTTGGTCGAGGTTAGCGGCGATGATGTGGGCGTGCTCTGCCTTGTGGGTGGATTTGCGGATGATGTAGTTTTCGCGGTCTTCGATTTTGTGAATCACTGCCGTGTCCTCGCCGGTAGTTTCCACGTCGAACTCCACACGGTCGCCGACGGCCAGCGGATTGCTCACCTTCATGCCTTTAAGCTTGAACTTACCGCGCAGACGGGCCCGGTGCAGCTTGCCCTCCGCATCACGCACCAGATACCACGACCCCGTCGATTTTACTACAACTCCTTTCATTCGTTTTATTTCAACAACTGGCGCACGTCAGCCATGATTTTAGCTGTGGCACCCGCCTGTTCGTGTACGTAAGTTTTTTCTTTGTCGGTTATACCTTGGCGCAGTCCCGGTGTGGTGTGTACCCGCTCAAAAGCCTGCAGCAACTCTTCCGCATTGTTTATCGGGAAAGCACAACCCAGTTGTACCAAATCTTTCGCCTCCTGAAACTTGTCGAACTTTGGCCCGAAGAACAGCGGCAGTCCAAACACGGCAGCCTCCAGCGTGTTGTGCAGCCCCTTGCCGAAAGCCCCGCCAATGTAAGCATAAGTGCCGTAGCTGTAGAGTGACGAAAGCATACCGATGTTGTCAATCACCAGCACGTTATACCTGCCTGCGTCCGCCTCTGTGGCCTGCGAAAAGCGCACCACACCTTCGCCGAGCTGTTGCATGAGCTGACTGATACCGCTTTCGTGAATCTCGTGTGGCGCGATGATGAACTGTATACCTTGTCGGTGCTTCTGAATCAGCGGCAACAGCACCTCGATATCCGCAGGCCAGCTACTGCCGACCATAAACACCTCCTTGCCCTGCGCAAAAGCCTCCACCACAGGTATAACCTTTACGCTGGCAGCCGTCTGCAGCACACGGTCGAAGCGGGTGTCGCCGGCGATACTAGATTTGAGTATACCTATACCTTGCAGGAGCTTCAGCGAAGCCTCGTTTTGGGTATAGATGTGCGTGAAGCGCTGAAGCATGCTGCGGTTGAAGCCACCGTAGGGTTTGAAAAAGACTTGGTCAGATCGGAAAATAGCCGAAATGGACAGTACAGGTATAGCCCGCTCCTGCATCGCCCGCAGGTAGTAGTGCCAGAACTCGTACTTCACAAATACCGCCAGCTTCGGCTTTACGATGTCCAGAAAACGGTTGGCGTTGTGGTGGCTGTCGAGTGGCAGGTAGAAGATGTAGTCGGCACCCGCGTAGTTTTTTCGCACCTCGTAACCTGAAGGGGAGAAGAACGTCAGCACCACCTTATACCTTGGAAACTCTTCCCGAAATGCCTCAATCACAGGCCGCCCTTGCTCAAACTCCCCCAGCGAGGCGCAATGAAACCACACCACCGGAGCCGTGTTGCCCTGAAGCTGTTCCATCCGTTCAAACTGCCCCGCACGCCCTTCCTGCATCAGCTTCGCCTTCTGGTGAAAAGGCGCCGCCACCGCAATAGCTGCCTGGTAAGCTTTCAGTCCGATGTCGTAGAGTAATTTCAAATGTAATTCTGGCTATGACCTTACAGTGTCTTCCAGACCTGTTAGTGTATTGGTGCTTCGTAGCAAAGGCCTTTCACGAGACACTCACAGGTTTTGTAAACACTGTGAGGTTGGGGAATTGTCTTCACGCTGCAAATATAGGGTATTCTGTAGGGATAGTGGTAAAGGAGGTGTTGCTTTATGAAAGAGGCGGGAATGCTTGTGGGGTTGGTGGGATGTGGTATATTTGGTAAGTTGAATGTATGGGCGCCATTTTTAGCCGATTGGCATTAGGAGCAAAAGCATGAATATATTTTCGCTCAATTTTTAGCACATTTTAATATTTGACAGTGAAACGACTAGTAAACTCACCACTAAAAGTCATAGGACTTCTGACAGTCATTCTCGGACTGTTAGGTGTGCTAACTTTTAGCCACTTTTTCTTTGTCGGTATTTACCTTATTGGTATTGGCCTGCTTATATACCTAGTTGACTACCTAATTCTCAAATTAATAAGGAATAAAAGGGTTTATAGCGCAATTCAAGCGATATTAACCACTGCCTATTTGGTTTTGGCCTTTGTGACCTATATGAGCTGGCAAGAACACAATTACATCGTGTTTCAAAAGGAGTTTAAAGGACAAGCAGGAATTATTTTTGGAATTGAAGGGTATCCTGAGCTGCCCGAGACAAAATTTTGGAAAAAGACCATAGAAATACCTGACAATGGAATTATAATAACATCAACCAAAGTAGAGGATATTCCGAGCACAATTCGCTTTGCATTCACCGACAATTCAATAGTTGATTATCGAAATATTGATTGGGAGCCCAATTTTGAAATTGACTGTATACTAAATGACAGCAAAGTAAAGAGCTGGCTTTTCCAGGTTAAAGGGGAGGAGAGCACAGCTGTGAAGGAAGTGATGACATCATTGTGCAATGAAATCTCCTCAAACACGAAAAAAAGTGTTTATAAGAGTGAGTATTCGCCTATAGTAGCAGATAGTAGAGGGAAATATCTTTGGCTTCAGAGTAAAGACTTGATTTCCCTGCCTGATGGGCTTGGAAGCCTTGGCATTTATAGAGCAATATTAACAGGAAACGGCTTCAATGACATTCCAGAGCAAATTTTCGAAATAGGTACGCTCGAAGACTTAATAATGGCAGTAAATCCTATTAGTGAGTTTCCTTGTAACCTTACACGACTAAAAAGACTTAAAAGTGTCTCCTTTGCAGCAACCAGAATTAAAGAAATCAAATGTGACCTATCTCAACTTGATAGTTTAGAACATTTTGACCTTGCCCGTAATGAATTGACAGCATTTCCTAATCAATTGAAAACTTTGCCTAATATAACTTGGCTATCCTTAAATGATAATCAATTTACTGACTTTTCATTCATTGACGAAAGACTTGATAAGCTAGAAACGCTTGACTTATATTCTAACAAGATTAGCAGCATCTCTTCTGAAACAGAGCACCTTGGAAACTTAAAAGAGTTTTTAATATTTGACAACGAAATAGATAGTATCCCAGACAACATTTCTGATTTGAAAAATCTAGAGAAACTTGAAATTTGGAACAACCCAATAAAGTATATTTCGCCCAAGATTGCCGAGTTGACTAAGTTAAAAACAATGCGAATTGACGACGACAACCTAACTCAAGTAGATAAAGAAAATTTAAAGAAATGGCTGCCAAACTGTAATATCAGTTATCAGACAAGGAGTGAAAAGGAAGTAACCCTATAACAGCATAACGAACTGGATTTCTTCGTATATTTTCAAAAAGTTAAGATATGGCGGCTATAAAGGATGATTTGCATAAACTGATTGATACCACTACTGATGAGCAATTATTAGAGGATATCTTCATGATTCTTTCGAGCAGGAAAGATAACAAAGCGGGTAGCTTGTGGGATGGCTTAACGGACGAGCAAAAGCAGGAGGTGTTAGCAAGTGAGCGTGAAATCAACGATGCGTCGGCTTGGGTATCGCATGAGGAAATGAAACGAAGAAACGCTAAATGGCTCAAATAGTCTGGAACAAGCGGGCAAGCCAGCAACTAGCCGAGCTACAAAATTATTTACAGAGTGAATTCGGAGAAAAAACTGCGTAGACATTTACTTACAGACTATTTAAGTTTCTGGAACTACTCACCCAATATCCACAAATAGGAACTTTGGGAAACCCCGACAAAGACATCAGGGGCTTTTTGCTGCACCGCCATACCACCATTCTTTATAAGCAGCAAAAAGATACTATCTATATTCTAGCTCTATTCAACAACAGGCAGAACCCCAATAAAAAAATAAGCTAATAGCGGCTTTGCTTATCTTCACGCGTTCAACATCAACTAAAGGAATTTTTGGAAGGACTCATCATCACCGCCATCGACCTAACTGGAACCTTTGCGTTTGCCATAAGCGGTATCCGGCTGGCTTCGGGTAAGAACATTGACTGGTTTGGGGCTTATATCATTGGGCTGGTCACGGCCATTGGTGGGGGTACTACCCGAGATCTGCTTCTCGGCGTCACGCCTTTCTGGATATTGGATGGCACTTACTTTTTGACCACAGGCGTTGCGCTCTTGGCGGCCTTGCTGTTCCAAGACAGAATCTTCAGGCTGGCGGGCACCTTGTTTCTATTCGATGCCATTGGATTAGGGCTGTTCACGGTGGTGGGTATCAGCAAGAGTCTGGAGGCGGGGCTGCCTTTCTGGGTGGCAATTGTCATGGGCACCATCACAGGCTCCGTTGGTGGTCTTATCCGGGATGTGCTCTTAAACGAAGTGCCGCTGCTCTTGCGCCGGAATATTTATGCGCTTGCCTGTGTGGCGGGTGGACTCATTTACTTTTTGTGTACGCAGCTTAACCTCCCGCCGAGCGTAACCGAACTAATGGCCGCCTCTATCGTGATACTGGTACGCGTCGTGGCAGAGAAGTTTAAAATCCATTTGCCCTTGCTGAGTCCAGTGAAACCTGAAGAAAGTGACGAACCCGACAAATCATAATACCTAGCATGCCCATCACCATCCGCCCCATACAGCCCTCCGACAACGAGCCGCTGGCTACTTTAATCCGGCAGGTTTTCCGAGAGTTTAAGATAGACAAGCCCGGCACGGTGTATACCGACCCGACCACCAACGCCTTGTACGAGCTGTTTCAGCAGCCTGCCAGCGCCTACTTTGTGGCCGAAGAAAACGGCACCATCTTGGGCGGCTGCGGCGTATACCCAACCGAAGGCCTGCCAGCGGGCTGTGCGGAGCTGGTGAAATTCTACCTTTCCGCCGATGCTAGGGGCAAGGGGATTGGCAACCAACTGATGCAGCAAAGTATTGTGGCCGCCCGGAAGCTGGGTTACAAACAACTATACTTGGAGTCGTTCCCTGAGCTGGCCAAAGCCGTATCGATGTATGAGAAAGCAGGCTTCAGGCCCATACCGCATGCAATGGGTAACTCGGGCCACTATGCCTGCAACATCTGGATGCTGAAAGACCTATGACCGTAGAACAAGCCTATAACAGTTGGGCCGCGCAGTACGACACCAACAAGAACCGAACCCGCGACCTAGAAGCCGTAGCCATCCGCGCCACACTGGCCCACATGTCTTTCGATACTTGTTTAGAGATAGGCTGCGGCACAGGCAAAAACACAGAATGGCTGGTGCGCAGGGCCATGCATCTCTTGGCTGTAGACCTGTCTGCCGCCATGCTGGGGCGGGCCCGAAAGAAAGTGAACTCGAATAAAGTAGCCTTCCAACAAGCCGATATCACCAAACCGTGGAACTTTACCACGCAGGTTTATGATCTCGTTACCTTCAGTTTAGTGCTGGAGCATATCCAAAACTTGGATTTTATTTTTGAGCAGACGGCAGATGCACTGAAAACCGGAGGCCATGTATACATTGGCGAACTGCATCCTTTCAAGCAGTATACCGGTACCAAAGCCCGCTTCACTACCGAAGAGGGGCGGCAGGAAGTCGAATGCTATACCCACCACATATCCGAGTTTGTGCAGACAGCCAAACAGCACGGCCTTCAATTGGTCGACCTGAACGAGTTTTTCGACGAGAACGACAAATCAGGTGTACCCCGAATCCTAACCATTCTTTTGCAGAAGGTATAGAAAGCCCTACTTTTATGCTTTCAGAACCAAGCTCAACCCGATGAAAATACTTTTAGCCATAGGAGTGGGGAGTTTCATAGGCGGCATACTGCGCTACCTGCTCACCCTGTTCATCCAAACCCGCGCGACTATTGCTTTCCCGTTCGGGACGTTGGGCGTTAACCTGATCGGCTGTTTTTTAATGGGACTGCTCTTTGCCTTGCTCTCTAAAAGCACCTTAGGTGATGAGTGGCGCCTTTTTCTGGTGACTGGTGTGCTGGGCGGATTTACTACTTTCTCCGCTTTCTCGCTGGAGTCGGTTCACATGCTGCAGACAGCGCAGTATGGGCAAGCCATGCTGTACATACTGGCAAGCGTGCTGCTGGGCCTACTGGCTACTTTTGCAGGTATAGGCTTGGCAAAGCTGTTGTAGCAGGCTAGCTTAGCAAGCCTTCCATGCTTCTGAAGACCGAAACCATCGCCAGTCCTCTTTGCGACAGGGTATACTCGATGTGCAGCGGCTTTTCCTGTACCAAGGTTTTCACCAGAATATCCGCCTCCTCCATTTCTTTCAGCGCTGTGGCCACCGATTGCTTGTTGGAGCCCGGCAACTGACGCAGCAGACTATTAAAACGTACCGGTCCATCCAAAGCCAATCTGAAAATCTGCGGCTTCCATTTCCCTGATAACTGCTTTAAGATTTCCTCCGCCGGACAGCTCGGCTCCTGCTGTGGTAAATTGTTGGTAGTCATGTTTTCTTGACTAATTGACTCTCCTGAAATATAGGCCGACCTTTGTAAAGGTAATTCAATCAGAACTGATAGGTAAGGCTAACAGGCCTGCATTTACAAAGTTTAACGAAAATTAGAAGACCATGGAGACAAAACCAATGCATTGCGATATAGAGTCCGGCGTTTGTGAAATTCCGGTGACACAGCAAAGCTCAGAAGATACTAACATGGCTGCGGCCCAGAAACCTATCAAGGTGCTGTACTTTACCGACCCGATCTGCTCCTCTTGCTGGGGCATCGATCCACAACTAAAGAAACTAGCGCTGGAATACGGATTCTACTTTGAAATAGAGTACCGCATGGGAGGCCTGTTGCAAAGCTGGGAAACCTATGGCGGTCGCGACGTGAACGGGCCTGTCAGCGTAGCCAAGCACTGGGAAGAAGCCGGCGCCTATTACGAAATGCCCATCGACGGCGACCTGTGGCTGGAAGACCCGCTGCTGTCATCATATCCGCCTTCCATCGCCTTTAAAGCGGCCCAATTGCAGAGCGAGGCCAAAGCCGTGAAGTTTCTAAGGAGAATCAAGGAGATGGTCTTTCTGGAAAAGAAGAGCATAGCCCGTTGGGAAAACCTAGCGCTTGCAGCCGAGCAAACTGGTTTGGATGTAGTGCAGTTCAAAGCTGATTTCGAAGGAAAAGCAGTCACGCTGTTTCAGGAGGATCTTTTGCTGGCTCGTCAGTTAGGCGTACGGGGTTTCCCAACCATCTTCGTGACTGACGAACAAGATAACCGCGTACTGGTATACGGCTCCCGCCCTTACGAACAGTACAAACAGGGGCTGCTCCAGCTGTATCCAGAGGCGAGAAAGCAAGAGTACGATAAAGCCTATACCTCACTCTTTGGCAAGTACAGCACCCTTACAACCAAGGAGTATGCCGTGATCGCAGGTATGAATACTGCTGAGGCGGATGCATACCTACGAGAACTGCACGCAGAAGGCAAGATCGGGAAGTACGCTTCTAAGAACGGCGCATTGTGGATGAAACAGTAAGCGGTTTGGTTGAAGTGTGAAAGCGCAAAGCCCCTGCAAGTGTAGGGGCTTTGCGCTTTTATGTTGGCAGGTATAATCCTGCTGCTACCGCTGCTTCTGCAAAAGGTATAGCCCTGTTTGGCTGATTTCCGTAAACTCCATACCTGCCACGGCAGGTATAAATTTAGCTAAGACTATGGCGGATAAAGAGCAAAATGAAATAAAGGTTGTGGTATTCGACCTGAACGGCACTTTCTATACCAAGAGCTCCAAAGAGGAATTTTTCAAGTTCATCAGCAAAAAGAAGCCGCACAAACTAGCCTATTACTTCCAGATGGTGTACTACAAAGTGCTCCTCAAAATACACCAGATTCGGATGACCGAGTTCAAGGAAAACTTCTTTAACTATCTCAATAACATCCCGCCCGAGCAGGTAGAGCAATATGCTTGGGAGTTTTGGCAGCAAGAGTACCCCAACGAGTTTAACAAAGAAATAAAAGCCAAACTGGACAAGTATAAGCAGGAAGGCGTGCAGGTGATTTGTGCCACAGGAGCGTTGGAGGTATACGTGAAGCCGCTTTTTGAACTATACCCTGTAGATTTGTATTTCGGTACGCAAACCATGTATGACGGTGAAACTTACATCGTGGAAGGCAAAGCCTGTAAGGACGAGGAAAAGATTAAGCGTCTCGACAAACACTTCAATGGAAAGCCTTACAGGATAGTGGAAGCCTATTCCGACAACAAAGAGAATATTCTGGATGAAGCAGACAGAGCTTGGCTGGTGAAGGATGATGGAAAGTTAGTGCGGCTTTAACTTGCCCTAAAAACAAAAAGCCCCAGCTACTGCCGGGGCTTTTCTATGCTTCAAGCTATTCAATGCTTAGTGCTTTGCAAGGTAGTTCGATACGCCTTCTTTTGTAGCGCTCATGGCTTCTTTGCCTTCAGACCAGTTGGCTGGGCAAACTTCGCCTTTCTCTTCGAAATACTGCAGGGCATCCACCATGCGAAGTGTCTCGTCGATAGAACGGCCAAGTGGCATGTCGTTTACAACTTGGTGACGAACTACACCTTCTTTGTCGATCAGGAACAGACCGCGGTAAGCAACTGGGTCGCCTACGAAAGTCATTTCGCCTTCTTCGTTGTAGTCGTAGTGACCAGCCAGCACGTCGAAGTTCGTAGCGATCGTCTTCGTAGCATCAGCTACCAGCGGATACTCAACGCCCTCGATACCACCTTGGTTTCGTGGCGTGTTCAACCATGCGAAGTGAGAAAAATGCGTGTCGGTAGAGCAACCCACTACGGCAACATTCTTACGCTCGAACTCTTCCATTCTGTCCTGGAACGCGATGATCTCGGTAGGGCAAACGAAAGTGAAGTCCATAGGGTAAAAATAGAAAACTACGTGCTTCTTGCCGATGTACTGGTCAAGAGAAAAGTCTTCTACGAACTCGCCATTTACTACTGCTGTAGCTTTGAAAGAAGGTGCTTTTTTACCTACTAATACTGCCATTTTGTTTTGTTTTTATTGGGTTTTGAAAAAATCTATTTAGAAACTCTTGTAATGCTAATCTTTTTGTCGGGCTCCACCTTGCAACCTGTCAGCTGCACCGAAAAGCCTTTGATCTCGAAGTTCTCAAGCTTTCGCTCGCTGAAGAATTTGAGCAGCAACTGCTCTAGTTCTTCATCTTCAAAATCAACGATCTCCTTGGTCTTGCTGCAGTAGATGTGGCTGTGCGTCATCGTGTTTGAGTCGTAACGCTTACTGCCCCCTTCTGACACTACCCGCCGCAGCATACCTGTTTCGGTAAAGGTATCCAGCGTTTTGTAAACCGTACCCAGCGAAATCGTTGGGTTAGCCGGTCGCAGCCGCTGGAAAATATCCTCCGCTGTAGGGTGTGACCCATGCAACTCTGCCACCGCTTCGAGCACAACAATGCGCTGATGCGTAGCCTTCAGGCCGCACGTTGTCAGGCTTTGTCGTATTTCGTCTCGGGTCAGGTGTTGCATACTGCAGATAAGAATGATTCTTAACTAGGAATAGTTCCGCAAAGGTATGGCTTCTTGTTAAGAATTAAAAGTGAAGCGTCAAAAGTTGTTCGTGAACGGGGGAACTTCTAGGGTAAGAGTTCTGAGTCTCGAGTTCTGAGTCAGTAAGCGAAAACGTGAGAGGTTAGCGTTAACTGTCATTTCGAATGCAATGAGAAATCTGGCATCTATCTAATGGCGCTCATACTGAAGACTACTTAGCCCTCGCCCGCGGAACGAGAGCGAGGGCAAGAAATATGGATAAAGAATCGCAGTACTTTAGATTTCTCAGTGCATTCGAAATGACAGAATAGGTACAACTCAGAATTCAGAACTCGAGACTCAGAACTCTTTTTATCTTCCCTTAAACTCCGGCTTACGCTTCTCCACAAAGGCATTCATACCTTCGGTCTGGTCTTCGGAGGCGAAGCAGAGGTAGAAGTTTTTGCGCTCGAAGTGCAGGCCTTCGTCGAGGTTAGTTTCGAAAGAGCGGTTCACGGATTCTTTAGCGAGTTTAGCAGCTACCGGAGACATTTGGGCGACTTCACCGGCTAGTTTAAAGGCTTCTTCTAGGTATAGCTCTACTGGCACCACACGGTTGATCAGGCCATGCTTCTCCGCTTCGTCGGCGCTCATAAACTTACCGGTCAGCACCATTTCCATGGCTTTGGCTTTACCGATGGCTTTGGTCAGGCGTTGCGTGCCGCCCGCACCCGGCATTACCCCGATCTTAATTTCGGGTTGACCAAACTGAGCTGTTTCCGACGCCACAATCATATCACATGTCATGGCCAGTTCGCAGCCACCACCCAGCGCAAAGCCTGAAACGGCCGCGATGATTGGTTTCTTGGTTTTGCGGATTTGATCCCAAGTAGAGAACTGGTCAATGTTGAGCATGTCGATAGCTGTTTTGCCAGCCATTTGTTTGATGTCGGCTCCGGCGGCGAAGGCACGTTCGTTGCCAGTAATGATGATGGCACGCACATCGTCATTATCATCCAGCTCTTTCAGAGCGTCCCGCATTTCGCCCATCAGTTGCAGGTTCAGGGCGTTAAGCTCTTTCGGTCGGTTGAGTTGGATAAGGGCCACATGCGGACGGGCTTGAGGAGTAACAAGTATAAATTCCATAGTTTAGTCGTATTAGTTTCGGACTAAGTTACGGCTTTTAGAGGAATCGGGAAAAGGGCAGAGATGTTAGGCTTAAGAGGAAACTATCCCCTTGAGGGGATTATAGGAGTGTATAACTACTAAGATAAGCCTTTTGCAAAATGACAACACCCCTCTAAGAGCTACGCTCGCAAGTTTCGAACTCCCGTTCTCACTTGTCCTCAAGGGGAGAGTCTAGATATCACCATGGCTAGCATTGACTTGATGGTATAAAATAGAACTTAACAGCCCATTGAGGAAAGTTATCTACACACCACCTGAAATGTCGTTCTAGTACGCTGTTCCAGCAGCACCTCCTTGTCTTTAGTGATCTCCTGTATGCTTTCGTTGTCGTAATTTTTGATAGTGAAAAGCTGCAACTCGGTATTGTAGTGGATGCTGAACTGGTCCTGCAGGGTTTCGATCAGTTGCTTAAGACGCTTTTCATTATAATCAGTACAGATTGAAAACGAGATGGCTGAGTTCTGCATTAGGTTGATCTTGAGACGCAACTCTGATAGGGCATTGAAGATCGTACCCAGATTCTTCTCGCTGATAAAGGTGAAATCCTTAGCACTGAACGACACGAGGCATTGGTTGTCCTTCACGATATAAGCCGGACTTAGCTTCTCGAAACGACAGTCGCAGATCTTGGTGCCTTCGGCCGTTGGGTCCAGAAATGACTTCACATAAAGCGGGATTGACTTGTTCGCCAGCGGCTTAATCGTCTTCGGGTGAATGACCGAAGCGCCGTAATAAGCCATTTCCACTGTTTCCTGATAGTCGAGTTCGCGGTAGCGCACAGTATGAGCGAAGCGCTTCGGGTCAGCGTTGAGAAGGCCGGCTACGTCTTTCCAGATGTAGAGGCCCTCGGCGTCGAGGGAATAGGCGAAAATGGCGGCGCTGAAGTCGGAGCCTTCGCGGCCAAGGGTGGTGGCAAGGCCGTTGTTCGTACCCCCTAGAAATCCCTGCGTCACGATGATTTGTTCCTGCAGCAGGTCGGGCAAATCCCGTTTGATCACCCGTTCCGTCCAAGCCCAGTCCACGCGGGCCTCACGCCAAGTATTATCGGTCTGGATATATTTTCGGCTATCCACCCAAGCACTGGCTATACCTTGCTCCCGTAAAAAATAATGCACTATAACAGAGGATATTAACTCTCCGAAACTGACCACTTGGTCGTAGTTGCGGTCATACTGGGTATGAGGCCGTGACTGAATAGACTGGAGCTGTTGCTGTAATTGCGAAAACAGATGTTCGAGGCGCTCGTATACAGGGTGTTCCCGTTTCGGAAAAAGCTCATTTACAATAGACAGATGGTACTGGCGGCTCTCATCAAGAGCCGTGCTAAAATCTTGCCCGGTAAAGGCGAGGCCGTATACCTGCTCCAGCGCATTGGTCGTTTTGCCCATGGCCGACACGACCAGCAGTAATTCCTGTTTTCCGCCCTGTGTGGCAACAATTTGAGCCAGATTTCGCAATGCACTGGCGTCTTTTACGGAGGCGCCGCCAAACTTAAATACTTTCATCAAATTCTATGCTTACGTCGTAAATGTAAGTATCCTTCGGTTATGTTTCAAAATATCATATTTTTGTAGCTATATATTTAAACTTCACCATAATGAACGACAAACTAGCGCTTCCTGTCGGTACCACCCTTGACAGGTTTATCATGCGGAAACAGGAAGATTTCCATTTTGCTACTGGAGAGTTATCGCAATTGCTGCGCGATATAGCCTTGGCTGCCAAAATCGTAAACCGAGAAATCAACCGTGCCGGACTGATTGACGTGACCGGAGCATACGGTCAGCAAAACGTGCAGGGGGAAGATCAGCAGAAACTCGATGTGATCGCCAACATCCGCTTTATACGCGCCCTTCGTAATGGCGGCGAGGTATGCACGATCATCTCGGAGGAGGAAGACGAAATCATTCATACTGGTAACAACAAGGGCAAATATATTGTAGCCATCGATCCACTCGATGGTTCTTCTAATATCGACGTGAACGTTTCGATCGGGACGATCTTCTCTATTTACCGCCGCTTGTCTGAAGTGGGCACGGAGGGTACCATGGAAGACTGCATGCAGAACGGTACACATCAGGTAGCTGCCGGCTATGTGGTGTACGGCTCCTCTACCATGCTGGTGTATACGACTGGCCACGGTGTGAATGGCTTTACGTATGAGCCATCGCTGGGTGAGTTCTTTCTGTCACACCCGAATATGACCACGCCAAAGACTGGCACCATTTATTCATGCAACGAAGGTGGCTACAACAGCTTCCCGGAGGGCATTAAAAACTACCTGAGCTATTGTAAAGAGAATGGTTACTCAGGTCGTTACATTGGTTCACTGGTATCAGACTTTCATCGCAATCTGATCAAAGGCGGCGTATACATTTATCCGGCCACTGCCAAGGCTCCGAACGGCAAACTGCGTCTTTTGTACGAGTGTAACTCACTGGCCTTTATAGCTGAACAGGCAGGAGGTAAAGCCTCGGACGGCTCACGCCGCATCATGGAGGTGGAGCCAACTGAACTGCACCAGCGCTCCCCGCTTATTATCGGTTCTTCTGATATGGTGGATAAAGTAGAGGAGTTTATGAAGGCTTCGGTGAAATCGGCAGAAGCCGTGCAGGCGAACTAATTTTGACTATACCTGAAGCGGATCTGCGCTTTTAGCAGTTCACGCTCTACAATTAAACGGGCTATGTTTTCAGCTACCTCTTCTTCGGAGGCCGCAAGCATAGCCTGTTTTACTTTGCGCTCCTCCACATCGATGCGGTATAGGATGTGTAGCAATTGGTTGAGGTTGTGGCGCAACAGGTACTGCACCATGCGGGCCACTTGGTGGATAAGCTCTTCCTCCTCAGAGGCGAGTTCGTGGTCAGCCTCGAACACACGCTGCAGCTGCCGGGCGGCACTTGTGAGTAGGGCAGGAGGGTAAGTCATAAGCTAGATAGGCTAAATACTAGGGATAAGCGATAAAAAAAAGCCCTCTTTGCCAGAGGGCTTTTTTTATTCAGGCATGTCTGATTACTTCTTGGCTTTCTTCGCCTTTGATTCGGCTTTTTCTTCTTTGCCTTCTTCAGCTTTCTCTTCAGAAACGGCTTCTTCGCCTGAAGTGAACTCCAAGTGCTTGCTCACGATGGTGTACCAGTTGGCCAGCTTCTTCATGTCTGACACGTATACGCGGTCTTCATCGTAATCTGGGAGCACATCGGACATAAAGCTCTTCAGCTCATCATCAGACGGCTTGTCACCAAATGGCAGTTCGCCGTTGTATTTCTGGTGAATGCGGTCCATCACCTCGGCCAGTGGCACAGTTGCCTCTTCGTCGTTGGTATAGATCGAGATCTCATCGAGAAGCGACATACGGTGACGGGCCTGCGCTACCATGCGGGTAGGCTTGTCCGAAAGGCTTTCAACGATCACACCATTGCGTGTAGGCTTCACAATGCGGTAAAGTCCGCTCATGCCGGCAATGGCTGCAACTTGTCTTAAATCAATAGGCATAATCAGGTATAAAAACTGTTGGTTATAGTTTAAAATTTATCGGCACACTGGCCATCATGCCGAAGCCGGGGCCGGGTGCCTTGAATTTCAGCATTTTGGCAATGCGCAGCGCCTCCTCACCGGTGCCTGCGCCTGCATTTTTCAGGACTTTGAAGCCTGAGGTAGATCCGTCCTCGTTCAGCGTGAAGCTGATGATGCACTCGCCTTGCACACGGTTTTTGCGTGCCATGGCCGGGTATTTCAGCTGCTTGTCGATGAACTTATACATGGCCTCCTGTCCGCCGGCATAGTACTCCGCCACAGGTATAGACTTGGAAGGTATCCAGAATTCCTTTTCCTCTTTGGCGCTGGCTGTCTGAGCGGCGGCGGCAAAGGTCATAAAGGCAAATAAAATAAACAAAAATGAGAATCTAGTTTTCATAAGGGTAAAGAATTTAAGTTAAAGTGTGCGTCCACCCGGGAGACTATCCTAAATCGCTTGCCCTTACCCAGATCAGTATTGTACCTGTGCGTTTACCTCTTCTATAAAGTTGAGGATCTCGTCACGGCCTGTTCTTTTTTCTGCCGAGGTTTTGAACATGCGGGGGAGCTCATCCCAAGTTTCCTGCATCTTACGGGCAAAGGCGGCTATGGTTGAGTCCGTCTTAGTAGCCGATTGCTTGTCCGCTTTGGTGAATACCAGTACAAAAGGAACGCCAAGTTTGCCTAAATAGTCTATAAAGTCCAGATCTACCTGCATGGGCTCGTGGCGCGAGTCGATGAGCACAAACACGCAGGTCAGGTTTTCACGCTTCTGCATGTAGTAGTTGATCATCTTGCGCCACTGTTCCCGCGACTCCTTGCTTACCTTGGCATAACCATATCCCGGCAAGTCGACCAGGTACCACTCATTGTTTATAAGGAAATGATTGATGAGTTGCGTCTTGCCCGGCGACTGCGAAGTTTTGGCCAACCCCTTTTGCTCGGTCAGCATGTTGATCAGGGAGGATTTGCCCACATTGGAGCGACCGATGAAGGCATACTCCGGCTTGTTGGCTTCCGGGCAGAGGTCTACCCGGGTATTGCTTATTAAAAACTTAGCTTCTTTAATGTTCATGCTGCTTATAGCTGATGCCCCAAGAAAAACCAAAGCGGCCTTAGCTTAGAGCTTGTATTATATAATAGAAGAGTATGTCATCTCAAATCAAACTGACTAGAAGAGGCGCACACCAATATCTCCAAATTTACTACTAATTTTCCAAACATGTTTTGCGATGGACTTGCCCGGTTGGTGAGCAAAAACCTGCTGCTGCAAGTACTAAGCCGGTGAGTCCTACAAAATATTCTGGATTGCAACATAGTTTTATATGTAAATTTTTATATATTTGCTTTCTGGTATTGATTCGACTTCATGTGTATGTATATAAAAATATGAATTACTGAATCTATTAATGCGGCTGTGCGTAAGGGAAAAGGTTGTTGGCAGAAGGAAGGTGAAAGAAGGGGTGACGCAATAATAAAAATATATTTAATGTAAACAGAAACGTGCGATAACAGTTGACGTATGCGTTTACCGAAAAGAGCCTCCTTTTAAAGAGCATATAAATCGTTTTTTCCAAACAAACCATAAAGTATAACAAACCCTTTACAGCATGAATAATTTAGCCAAATTATTTTCGCGGTTTTCGCTGCTGCTAGCCCTGACATGTGTCGGAGCTTACACTGCCGACGCGCAGAGCAACAGAAAACTGATCCGGACTGGAAACAAATTTTTTGACCGTGAAAATTACCGAGCAGCCCTGCCATACTACGAGCAGGTGTTAGCCAATGACCCTAACAACGCTGATGCGCTGTACTTCGCGGGCATCAGCTACATGACCTTCGATAAAGAGAAGGCGGCACAATACATTAACAAAGCCCAGTCTGTTAAGCCGAACGTAGACCGCGACATCGAGTACTGGATGGGCCGTATCAGCCACATCAACTACCGTTTCGACGACGCCATTAAGCACTACCAAGCTTACATCCCGAACATCCGCAGACGCGACGACTACCGCCGTGAAGAGGTGGCCATGCTGATCCAGCAGAGCCGCAACGCACAGAAGGAGTATGCCAACCCGAAGGATATCTTCGTGAAAAACCTAGGTGGTACAGTAAACACAGAGTTTTCGGAGCACAGCCCTGTAATTTCGTCTGACGACAACTACCTGCTTTTTACTTCACGCAGTGCCGGCGGTGCCCCACAAGGCGCTAAGGCAAGCGACGGTGAGTACTTCGAAGACATCTATGAGACACGCCGTGTTAGCGGTGAAGAATGGGAGCAGCCTCGATCTATCGCGGGCAACCTGAAAAGCACTGGCCACGATGCTTCTATCCAGCTTTTTGATAACGACACCAAGATGCTGCTTTACCGTTCTGTAAACAACGGTGACATCATGTACGCTGAGCGTCAGGCTGACGGAAGCTGGGGCGAAGCCAAGAGCATTGGTTCTAACATCAACACTGCTGACTTTGAATCTGATGCCTTTGTGACACCAGACAACCAGACACTTTACTTCTCTACTAGCCACTACTCTGAAGACGGTGACCTAGACATCTATGTGTCGCAGCGCCAGCGCAATGGTGAGTGGGGCAAGCCAAGAAGCATGGGAACTACTGTCAACACCAAGTTTGACGACGATAGCCCATACCTGTCTACTGACGGAACGCTTTACTTCGCTTCTCGTGGTCACAGCACAATGGGTGGTTACGACATCTTCGCTGCCAAGTATGACTCCGTGGCTAGAAGATGGGGCCGTCCTGAGAACTTGGGCTACCCGGTAAATACGCCAGATGATGATACTTACTATCGCTTGAGCCCAGACGGAAGCTATGCTTACCTGTCTTCTTACCGCATCGGTGGTTACGGCGAAAAGGATATCTACACGATCAACTATATCCGTACTGCCCGTGTGACTGGCCATGTGTACGCTAAGAACGATAGCTTGGCAATCCCTGGTCTGGAACTGGTATTCAGTGGCCAGCAGGCTGACAAGCGTCCAATCTCTTACCGTGACGTGACCAAGCAGGAAGACGGTACTTATGAATTGAATGTTCTTTCTGGTCGTACTTACCAAGTAGAGATTGCGAAAGACGGTGAAGTGATTGCAACTGAGGCGTTCGAAATGCCAATGTCGCTGAACGATACGACTTCTTTTGAGCAGAACTTCTACATCGACTTCGGCGACTCTACGCGTGTGGGTGCTCCTGCCGACGTTATCGCTGCTGCTGAGCTGAAAAACATCTACTACGACACTGACAAGTACGAACTGCGTGCCGAGTCTATCCGTGAACTGGATGCCGTAGCCGCTTTCATGAAGGCTAACCCAGGTGTTAACCTGAGCATCGAAGGTCACACTGACTCTCGAGCAAGCGACGAGTACAACATGACACTTGGTGATAACCGCGCCAACGCAGCATTCGATTACTTGGTACAGCAGGGCATCTCTGCACGTAGACTGGTAACTGTAAGCTACGGCGAGCGTCGTCCGGTGGCCACTAACAACTCTGCTGCTAACATGCAGCTCAACAGAAGAACAGAGTTTAAGGTGATCCCAAGACAAGATCAGAACCAAGAAACACCGAACAACTAACCTAAAGCTGTTTGTTGGAGAAATTAAAACAGGCTGGGCATACGCTCAGCCTGTTTTTTTATAATAATGGAACATATACTGTGCATAATAGTTACAGGTACAGTATTTTTGTTCTTTTATTACATAAGCATAACCCATGGCGGTAGTACCCTACAAAGACCAGAATAACGATAAGAAGTCGCAGGTCGCGCAGATGTTCGACAACATCGCCGGCAAGTATGATTTCCTGAACCACTTCCTGAGTGCTGGCATCGACATTGTGTGGCGTAAAAAGGCGGTAAGTCTGCTGAAAGCCGAGAAGCCAAAGCAAATGCTGGACATTGCCACCGGTACGGCTGATTTTGCCATCGAGGCCCTGAGCCTGCACCCAGACAGGATCGTAGGGGTTGATATTTCGGAAGGTATGCTGGCTGTGGGGCGTCAGAAACTCCAGCGCAAAGGGCTGACCGACAAAATTGAACTGAAATACGGCGACTCAGAGAACCTGCCGTTTGATGACAACACCTTCGACGCGATTACGGTGGCTTTTGGCGTGCGTAACTTCGAGAACCTAAAGCAGGGACTTTCGGAAATGCAACGGGTGCTTAAGCCGGGCGGTACAGCCGTGGTACTGGAATTCTCGAAGCCGCAGAGCTTCCCGATGAAGCAGCTGTATCAATTTTATTTCAAGAATATACTACCTGTGGTAGGAAAATTCGTTTCTAAGGACCGTGCCGCCTATACCTACCTGCCCGAGTCGGTGCAGGCTTTTCCAGACGGCAAGGACTTCGTGAAAATCTTTGAAGAAGTTGGTTTTAAAAATACAAAATGGCATTCACTCACATTTGGCATCAGCTCCATCTACACCGGCAAAAAATAGGTTTTGCGGTACTATTCCTCCTTTGTCTGGCAGGCACCACACAGGTACAGGCCCAAAAAATTAAAGGTGAAAACAAACCAGGCTACGACGAGAAGCGCATTCACTATGGTTTCTACCTAGGCTTGCCCATTTCTAAGTACCAAATTCAGCATTCGCAGGCTTACGTCGACCAAGTGGATGGCGGTATTACCGCCAATGCCATGAGCCGACCGGGTTTCTATCCGGGGCTGGTACTCAATGTTCGCCTTTTTGAATACCTCGATGCCCGCTTCCTGCCGGGTGTGGGTTTCTATGGCCGCACCATCGATTTTGATGATGGCACAGCAGAGGAGGGACAACTAGGTACTTTCGGGGATGCGACGATCAGTTCGACGGTTATAGAGCTGCCCCTGTTGTTAAAGTACAGGGCCAAGCGCCGCGGTAACTTTAGAATGTATATGGTAGGCGGTGTGAAAGCCAGCCGTGACCTTGGCAATCGCAAAGACACGCAGTTTGGCGACAGAATCCATACCGAAAGTAATGACCTGTCGATCGAATACGGCGTGGGACTGGATATTTTCTACCCGTACTTCAAGTTTGCGCCTGAGGTGAGGTTCTCGCACGGTCTACTTAACCAAAAAGCGCCTTACGCAAGCCAGTACAGCGATCTGATTGACAGATTAACCACTCACAACGTATCGTTTATCCTTTACTTCGAATAAGCATATGGCACGCATTGCACTTGTTACAGGCGCCACATCAGGTATAGGCCGGGCTACGGCTATGGCGCTGGCCAATCTGGGCTTTCACATTATCGCCACGGGACGCCGCACCGACCGCCTCCGGGAGTTGCAGCAGGAGATAACGGAAGTACCTGTGCTGACTCTGCAGTTCGATGTGCGTGACAGAGCGACTGTGAACGAAGCCATCAGCAGTCTGCCGGATGAGTGGAAGAATGTGGAAGTGCTGGTGAACAATGCGGGCAATGCTCACGGTCTGGCTCCTGTACAACACGGCGATGTGGATGACTGGGATGCGATGCTGGACATCAACGTGAAAGGCTTGCTCTATGTGACTCATGCCGTGCTCCCGCTGATGATGGCCCGTAAGAAAGGGTATATCATTAACATCGGTTCCATTGCTGGTAAAGAGGTATACGCTAATGGTAACGTATACTGCGCTTCTAAATTCGCAGTGGACGCCATTTCAAAAGGTATGCGCATCGATCTGATACAGGAAGGTATAAGAGTGTCGGAAGTAAATCCGGGGCTGGTGGAGACGGAGTTTTCGGAGGTGCGTTTTAAAGGCGACAAGGAGCGGGCTGCCGGGGTGTACCAAGGCTACCAACCATTGCGAGCTGAAGACATTGCCGAACTGATCGCTTTTATGGTGACGCGACCGGCGCATGTAAACTTAGCCGAAGTCTTGATTCTGCCTACGGCACAAGCCTCTGCCACCGTGCTGCATAAGCAAGTATAGCCTATCGTCCAGACAACCCGCCCTTGGGGCTGCGCGTACCTAAGGGGAGACGTCCGTAAGAATTGCGGACCCGTTTGGATTAAAGAAATACAGATATGGCTACTAACAAAAATAACTCAGAAGAGAATAAGAACAAAAAGAAACCCGAAAGTGGCGCTAGCTCACAGCCGATGCCTAATGAGTATTCCAATGAGGCAAACCACAAAGGAGCGACCGATTTAGGTACCAAAGGCACGAAGGCGACAGCCAGCCAACAGCAAGGTCAGGGTGCATGGAATGCGAAAGACGCTAATGACCAAGGCAAGAAAAAGGATAAGTAATTATTTACCAGTAGATACAAAACAGCGAGAGTCGGCTAATTTAGTCGGCTCTCGCTGTTTTTACGGTTTATAGAGGAGGTCTCATTTAGTCTAAATAGTAACGCAGCAGCCACCCCTCGGCGTCGTATTGGTAAGCCTGTGGGTCCTGTTCTGTTTTCTGACGGGTACCGTCGGCCACATCATAGATGTTGCGGTAGGCGGTGTCCTCTATGCGAATGCGCCGGGCCATGCGCTTCGGTCCATTTACGGTATAGCTGTCTTCACCGGCTCCGCCCCATATCCTGATTCTTGTCCGAGGCCGTATATTGCCTTGCACAATAAACTCATCGTCGCCATTGAGGCCATACAAATGGAGTTCTTTGGTGTCTGAGGCGTGGTATACCCGCTCGGATAGCACTCTCTTTGCTTCCCCCTCATTGTTGATCTTCATCACACGCACCCTTACCTCATCCGCAGACAGCACCTCTATTTCGAAACGCTCATGTTTATCCGACCCAACTATAAGCGCCTCTCGCACCAGTTCTTTGTAGTATTTGCGGACAGATGGTGTTAATCTATCACGACGCGACTTGAGTTTCGACATAATGGATGGTGCCGTGAGTTTGAAGACAGGATCGGGCATTTCACGGAAGGCCTGCTCAATCACTTCATCTGTGAGGGCAAGGCGCACGCTGTCCGCCACTTCAACCCAGTCTTGATAGGTGAGTTCGGCTAGTATGGTTTCGTCGAGGTTGCGTCCGCTTCTGTTAAGTTCGGCTAGATTGCTGAGGTTGTTGCTGTAAGTCTGGAAATGCTTTTTGAGGCCGGTGCGCATAAAAAGCCACGGAATAATGGCATCGTTGAGCTTGTAGAACACGTTGTCGCGGTCGCGGGGCACGGCTTGATATACCGTTACATCTTCGTTTTTATACTGGGCCCAGCGCCAATTGTCTTCGTGTCGGCTCCAGTCGCCTATGAGCATGTCAAACAGGCGGGCACGCAAGAAATAGCGCGCGTCAATACGGCTTTCGTTACCGAAGAATCTATCACCAAGCATGGAGCGGGTGCTTTTCACATTTTCAGAACCACCCATGCTGGGCTCGTCTGAGAGGTCGTTATCTGGGCGAATTTCCAACAAGGCGATCATCCCCCGAAGTTCTCGAGGTACTCACCCAACCTTGGGTCATGGGGCACATAGACCAGTTCGGGCTCCGTGTGGTGTATACCGATGGCTTTGGCCATGGGAGGCAGTACCAAGGCGGCATAGGGGTGGGTGGCCGAAGTAGCGTCACGTATAATATTGGCGGCGTAGCTTTGCTGCCATTTCTCGGGTAGGGCGGTAGCGGGGTCTTTGTCGACGGAACGCAGCACATACTCCTTACCATCCGCGTCTTCCAGCCGCAGGTTCATGGTCTGTCGGCTGCCACCCTGTTGCGTGGGTTTTAGACCCCCTTTCTCAATTCCCAGATCCAATACCCTAAACTCCACGGGGGTGGTCCATGCAGGGCGGTAGTGTTTGCCATAGAAGAAAGTGTGTAACCAGCTACGGCCGTAATGCGTGCCTGCGGCGACCGTGATGGTGCTGTCGCTATAATCTGTGGTAAGGGTAGCTGGCTTGGAAGGAGGGGGTACCTGTTGCAAGCTGTGGGTAAACTTGTTGCCGATGCAGCCAGTAGCTAAAAAGACAAGCAAAAGGCAGGCGGCAAAAGTGGTGAGGTGGTAGTTGGGGCGCATGGGTGTTGTTGGGGTAGTGGCAGTTTTTGTTGGTTAGGGTGCTCTGTTTGGTATCAGTGTATCAATGTCCTTCTCGATCGAAAGCGTGTACTTTCACATCTTTGCTAGTTTTGTCAACAGTCTCCGGTCCAAATTCTATCTCGTTGCCCCGTTTCGTGTCATACACAATGGTTTTGCGGCGCAGACTTCTCACACGTGATGTGTCTTTGATCTCATCTTCCCCTCTGCCACCTACGATCACTACGCGTATACCTTTGCTCACATTGCCACTTACCTCGAACTCGTCATCCTCGGCCAAGCCATACAGGGTGATTTCTTTGGTCTCGCTGCGCTTGAATACCCGGTGGTATACCTGTTTGTCGTCGGCTAGGCGAATCACTTTCACGGATGTCTCTTCGTCGTTCAGCCGTTCCACTTCAAAGCGTTCCTCCTTATCTGTTCCGATCACAAGCGGATTTTTGGCTAAGTTCAGGTAAAATTCCTGCGCTGCCTGAGGCAAAAGGTCGCGACGGCTTTTGAGTGTACGGATGGTGCGTTCGCCTACCTTGGCGTATACCTTAGGCGGGAAGTTACGGATGGCGCTTTCAATAACGTCGTCCGTGAGTGCAGTCTGTAACTCGGCGGCTATTTCCTGATAATCCTGTGCGGAGAGTTCTGTTAGGGCGCGGCTATCCAGAAACCGGGCATTCATCATGAGGGCGTATACATCCTTGTATTTCGGGTCGAAGGACTCAAACTTGCGAATGGCCCACTTACGGCTGAAAAGCCAAGTGATAATACCGTCATCAAACAGAAAAAATGCGTTATCGCGGTCTTTGGGTATAGGTCGGTAATGTTTGTTGTTGCCGTCGTCGTAAACGGCCCATTCCCATTGGCCCTCGTGCCGATCCCAATCGTTTATAAACAGGTCAAAAAGGCGGGCACGCGCAAACTCACGCTGGTCTATAAAATGGTCGTCGTCGCCGAATCGATTCCGGAGCATTTTTTTGGAGCCGGCAATATCGGTGGCGTTGCCGAGCATGGGGGTAATGGTGCGATCGTCGTTATACTTCTCCTCGATCATAAACACCCCGTCCTGAAACTTATCGCTGTACTCGCCAAAGGTGGTGTCGGACGGAAGTACGTAGACCAGTTCGGGCTTAGAATGCGGTATACCCGCCGCTTCGGCCATTTGTGGCAGTACGAAGGCGGCGTAGGGGTTTATAGCTGATGTTTGATCGCGGAGCACATCGGCAACGAAGGTGTTGCGCCAGAACTTAGGCAAGATGCCAGCAGGGTCTTTGTCGAGGGAGCGCAGGGCGTAAGTAAATCCTTCTTCATCGATCAAGGTGAGACTGGTAGTTTGCATGCCGCCGCCCAGCTTTTCAACAGATAGTCCACCCTTGGCGGTTTTCATATCGAATACTTTGACAGTGACAGGGGTGGCCCATACCTCGCGGTAGTGCTTACCCCAGAAGAGATTATGGAATCCGGTGCGCTTGTAGTGTCGGCCGGCCATAACGGTGACGCTGTCTACATCGGCGGGAGTGGCATTTTTGAGTTGTTGGTGCAGCGTTGCATCAACTACGGGTGTCTTTCGGAAGAAATTCTCGCGGGCACAGCCCGAAGAAAAAAGGATGATACACGCGAGCAAAAATGCGTGTAGGTAGTGGCTTCTCATACAAAGTATGTTATCAATTTTATTTGCCTATCTAACGTAAATCAGCGCTAATGTTTACAAGCTTGCATACTATAGTTCGCCATTGGGGTCTTTAAAGTAAAAAAGCACGCTAGGGTATAGCGTGCTTTTCCCTCCACCAAATTAGCAGCGTGCAGGTAATAAAATGACTTTTAAACTTACTATAGATTAGGAATACCGTAATTTGAAGGTTAGTTCCGGCTTTTTTTGTCCAGCTATTTTCTATGCCGACTCCTGTATACCTTAACTCCAATGAGCAGCGCCAGTCCAAGCAAAACAAAAGGCCAGATATTGGTCAGGAACACAAAGAACCAGATTAGGTTGTTCCAGCCATTCCGGAAGCCGTCTTTAAACTCCCGCGAAAACTCCGTGTACACAGGTGTGCGCTCATAAAACGTCATGCTCAGGGTGGAGAGGGCCACTTGGTTTTGCAGGTAGTTCAGCCGTCCTTCTATCGACTCGATATCGGAGCGCAGGGTACTTAGCTGCTTTTCAATCTCGACAACCTCGCTTACGTTTTTGGCTTGTTTGAGCAGTTCCAGAAATCTGGCCTCAAGTTCCTTTTTGGTTTTCAGACGGGCTTCCACATCCAGAAATTCCTCTGTCACGTCTTTCACGTCGATCTCCCGGAAGTCAAACTTCTTGACTCCCACCGTGGCATCGCGCAACAGATCATCATAATGCTCGGCCGGCACTCGGATGACCAAGGTATTGCTGGTGCGTCCCGGCGATTTGAACTCTTGGTCGGAGGAGATATAGCCTTTGTATTGCTGCACCGCACGGAACACCGTCTGCCGGGTAGTGCTGATGTCTTCGGTTTCAAACTCGACCCGCCCTTCTTTAATCAGCTTCCTTTGGACTTCCTGTACTTGGCCGTCCGGGGCAGGGGTCACCAACATTTTCTCCGTCTCGTCAGATCCTCCCTCAAAGTTACCGGGCCGGTTACCCGACTCGCATCCGAAGGTTGCAAGCATAAGGAGGAAAACGAGTATTCGGGTTATTGGGATCATAAGCCTTTTGTCTCCTTTTCTGCCAGTTCTATAGCATGTTGAAGTACGGTGTCTTTTCCGACTTGAAAGTCTTCAGAAGTCAGTTTTACTTCCACATCCGGTACAATTCCTATACGCTGGGTTTGCGTTCTGTCCGGATAATAAATGCCCAAACCTGAAATCATCGTTGAGATGCTACCTGGTAATATGATTCGCTTTACGTCGCCGTCGGCTCCAGCAGTTTGGGAACCTATTACTTTTGCGTTTGGAACGGTCTGCAGCGCCATGGCCGTGAACTCACCTAGGCTGAAGGTATAAGGCCCTACTAGGATATATAACCTCCCCTGAAATGGGGATGGGTTTGATTCAGGACCGGTTTGTGTCTCATGATCCGAACCACCCAACCAATTGAAAGTACCTGGAATACTTATTTTAGCAAAGGTCCCATTAAAAAAAGGAGTTGGCTCAGAAAGTAAATGAGCCATATGCCAGCGTAGTGTATGGTCTGTGTTGGGGCGCAGGTCGTAGATGATAGCTTTGTAATTAGCCATGGCCTTATAGATGCTATCTGCCTGTGCTTGGCTGTTTATGCGCGCATTTAGGATATAACCTATACTTGGGCTCACTTCTTTCGCTGCGGGGTTGCTGGTATATTGTTGGGATAGACTCATCAGGCCATACTCCTGCTTGTAGCGCTTTATTTTTTTAGTGGTGACTTTGCCACCTCTGGTAAAGGTGATCTCCAGTTCGTTTGTATGGCCACGCAGCAGGTGCATGGGCAGTATGTTGTAGTTGCGACCCGTTTGGTTAGAGAAAGCAGAGTACTGCTCCCGTTCCTTTATTAGGTCTTTCACATCGCGGCCTCCGACATGGGTGATCACATCTCCCGGTAGGATGTCGTGTACCCGCATCACCGAGTCCTGCAGACCATGCACCACCAGTTGATCATTTAGTATGGCAAACATAAAAGGTGCGCGGTACTCACCAAGATATGCTTCAAAAACTGGTGACTGGAAGAAGCCGTGCGTGTCGTCAATTTCCTTTACAAGCTTGGCGGTAGTTAAGGTGTACTGCACTGCGTCTTCTGCAGTTAAAAACTGTGGAATGTACTCTTCCAGCACGTTGTTCCAACTTTTATCTGTCAGATACTTGTAAGGGAAGAAATAATGAATCGTATTCCAGTATCTGAACAGAGACAGCAAGCGGTACTCAGTTTCTGGATACTGCATTTCTCGGTAGGCCTTTTCGTTGGTGAAAACCGAGCCAGTAGGATGGGGGCGGATGTAGTGGGTGGAGTCAGTGTTATGCCTATACAGAATGACGTCCTGTAGTTGCTGTCTTGTCTTTTTGTCGAACAGCTGCTGGTCTTTCGTCCAAGCCATGTCGTAGTTCTTCATAAAGAGCTGTGACGTGTCGGGGAGGGGAGCAGGTTTGTCAGCTTTGGGGCCGGCTGCCAGAATCAGCTGTTGTACTGCCTTGTTTAAGGCCTTGCGAGTTTTTGCTTGTTGGAAGGTAGGCACATGCGCTACCAGCACACTGTCCCAGTCAAGAGTACCTTTAGCTAGATTGGGGTTATGGTACTTTAAAAGGCCCCAAGTTTTTCCTAGTGTAGCCAACCGTTGTGTTTCGGTCGGTTTTTTCTGGGCCAGCATCAAGGAGGGGGCAAAGCAAATGCAGAGAGAAACCAGTAATTTTTGGAGCATGGAATGGAGGGTTAGTGTGTCATCTTAGTTTTAGAGCACTTGTTAGATACAGGAAGTAGCTGAATTCCATAACCTGCCCCTAATTTTTTCTGAGCTATTTTATCTTTCGCTTTCTATAAGAGTTTAGCCCAATTAACAGAAACCCAGTTAGGATAATGGCTAAAGCGCAGGCTTTGATATCAGAGGTTTAATTCCTTAAAGCCATTAACAGAGATCAGGTAAGCATAAAAGGAAAGAAAGGCAAGGTTCAGGATGATGACGCCTAAAGCCGTGGAGCGTTTCAGTCTTTGGCTATACCTCAGATCCTTCGCCGGAACAATTGAGAGGAATAGCCCTAAAATAATTCCTAATATTATCGCTCCCCAAACAGGGTATAACTTATCAAGCAAGACTAAAGCAAATGGAAGCTCCTCCGCATTGGCTAGCGTGTTTAAATTAACGACATATTCGGCAGCCATGGTGAGGATAGGCGGGATCAGTAGAAGGCTTATCCAGTAGCGGTTGAGTTTGAATTTGGGCATGGGGTATTGTTATTAACGTGTTGGTGTAAGTGGCGGTTTTATTGCGGTTTATGCAATTTTGTGTGCTCGTTATGTTTTACTTTAAGTATGATCCAAATTAGAATGGAAGAAGCAAGTGTTAGTACTGCAAATAATTTTTCAAAATATGTATTTGCAAATAGGTTGCCAATGGTATTTAAACCAAAAAGAACAAAGAAAATCCACAGAATTATGTTCACAATTCTTAATGAAAACATCTGTTTAAGATAGTTTCCTTTAATTAGCAGAGTTAAGATTAAAAAGAGATTTATGATTATAGATAATGATTCGAAAACATACATTTCAGAGTCATTCTTTAGCCGCCCTCCCCATGTGATTTCATAAGGAACAATCTTTAAAATAATGCTGAAATGAAAGATAGTTACAGCGGTGATTAGCAGTAACATCATTTTGATGGCAGTACTGGAATTCATGATTCTCTGTTAATTCAATTCAATGACATACCGCGTTACTCGTGCATAATGTAGGCAAAGCTGAAGCTTTTATTATGAAGCTTGTTATGTGCTGTTATTTTTTTCTTTTGAAGGTTTCAATAACCTTTCTTATATCAGTAATGGCATTTTTACTTCCAGCTAAATAGGTTCCAACCAATAGGTAATACCCTCCATTATCATCAAATAAGATTACTTGATACATTTCTTCACTTTCCCTATCATTATTCTTTGCAAAGAGTTCAAATCCTTTTAGGTCGTCTAACACAATCTCGTTGATTCCCTTACTCGTAATTACAGAATAATCTTCAGGATACTTTTTTAATCTTGAGATACAAAATAGCTTCTTGTTACTTATTTCGATATTGGAAAATGATTTATCAGTTATCAAAGTTGCTTTATCTACACTTTCTGTTGGTGTTTTTAGATCTCGATTAAACAACATTCCGTTCCCTATAACCGAATGAAACTTCAAAGAGCCAGCGTTTTCATCTAATTTATAGTTCAATGCTTCTCTAGGGTTGCTTTCCAACTCAGAGTCGACAAAAGTTGTTAAAATACTTTCTTCAATCCTTTTACCTAGTTGTAATGAGTCTTTTTGGTAAACGCCGTTTATGAGTGTGCTTGATTTATTGTTGCCATAAATTAGAATTTGCTTTGAAAATATAAGTCCGTTTGCAGATTGATCTAATTCAATTAGTAATCCATCGTAATCAGCAACTTTAACTTTTTTTAAGGACTTCAATTCCATACCCTTTGTTTTAAGCATTTCAGAATTGAATCCTTTTGATACTTCTGAATATGGACCAGGAATTTCCATAACCATAATCATAGTCGTTTGATCTTTCGAATTTTGGAAACCTTTAAAATTACTTGAAGGCTCAAAAGAAAAAGGGGGAATCATAAATATATTTGTTCCTTTAATCTGAATATGATTTTCAGACTTTTCTTTTGGTGGTGATTGTCCAAAACCAATCAATGAAATTGATAAAAGTAATGTCGTTAGTTTAATTTTTTTAATCATCTGTTTTCTTTGTTCTAATTGCACATAATTACCCGCTAGCAAGTGTACCTACTCCCAATGTCCGCAATATGTGTGGAGTCTTAAATATCCTCCTATACATTCCCATTCAATATAGCTAAAGCATAATATCTTACAAAGCGCGCATAAAAAAAGCCCCGGCCAGTTTTCACCAGCCGGGGCTTCCTAATTTATAAGCGTTTAACTTACGCTACTTCTTCTTTTTTGCTCATGCGGTTACGCTCGTTCTCGTCGAGGTAGATCTTGCGCATACGCAGGCTCTTTGGCGTCACTTCCAAGTACTCATCCTTCTGGATGTATTCCATGGCTTCTTCCAGAGAGAAGTTCTTCGCAGGAGCGATCTTGGTGTTGTCGTCAGAACCGGAAGCACGCATGTTCGTCAGCTTCTTGCCCTTCTGGATGTTCACCGTGATATCGTTCTGGCGGTTGTGCTCACCAATTACCTGACCCATGTATACATCTACACCCGGATCAACGAAGAATACACCACGGTCCTGCAGCTTGTCGATTGAGTAAGCTGTACCCGGGCCTGTTTCCATCGAAATGATAGAACCGTTGTTACGTCCAGGGATCGGGCCTTTGTGTGGCTCGTATGCTAGGAAGCGGTGGTTCATGATAGCCTCACCAGCAGTGGCAGTCAGTACGTTGTTACGCAGACCGATCAGACCACGCGCCGGGATGTTAAACTCCAGGTGCTGCAAGTCGCCTTTCGGCTCCATGATCGTCAGTTCGCCTTTACGCATTGATACCAGCTCAATTACCTTACCGGCAGTCTCTTCTGGAACGTCCACTACCAAGTGCTCGATTGGCTCGTGGCGCTGGCCGTCAATTTCTTTATAGATAACCTGTGGCTGACCTACCTGCAGTTCGTAACCTTCACGACGCATCGTTTCGATTAAAACTGACAAGTGAAGGATACCGCGACCGAATACCAAGAAGGTATCTTCACGGTCGGTTTCCTGTACGCGCAGGGCTAGGTTTTTCTCAGTTTCTTTGTACAGACGGTCACGCAGGTGACGCGACGTCACGAACTTACCCTCTTTACCGAAGAAAGGAGAGTTGTTGATCGTGAAGAGCATGTTCATCGTTGGCTCGTCGATTGAGATACGGGCCAAAGCCTCAGGGTTCTCAGCATCAGCAATTGTATCGCCAATATCGAAGCCTTCTATGCCTGTGATGGCGCATATTTCGCCAGCAGTTACTTCCTGTACAGACTTTCTACCAAGACCTTCAAAAACCTGAAGCTCCTTGATACGACCTTTCTTAACAGAGCCGTCTGCTTTCATCAAGCTGATTGGCATACCTTCCTTTAGCGTACCACGGTGCACACGACCGATGGCGATACGACCCACGAAAGAAGAGTAGTCAAGCGAGGTGATCTGCATCTGCGGCGTACCTTCACGGTAAGGGGCAGGAGGGATCACGTCGATGATGGCATCCAGCAGTGGCGTGATGTTATCAGTTGGCTGCGTCCAGTCAGTGCTCATCCAACCCTGCTTAGAAGAACCGTAAAGCGTCGTGAAGTCCAACTGGTCTTCTGTTGCCTCAAGGTTGAACATCAGGTCGAACACCTGCTCGTGCACTTCATCAGGACGGCAGTTTTCTTTGTCTACTTTGTTTACTACTACAATCGGCTTAAGACCCAACTGAATCGCTTTACCCAGTACGAAACGTGTCTGTGGCATGGCACCTTCGAAGGCATCCACCAAAAGGAGCACACCGTCGGCCATTTTCAGAACACGCTCTACCTCGCCACCGAAGTCGGCGTGACCAGGCGTGTCAATGATGTTGATCTTAACGTCTTTGTAACGAACCGATACGTTCTTGGAAACGATCGTGATACCGCGCTCGCGCTCCAGGTCATTGTTGTCCAGAATGAGGTCGTCAAAGTGCTGGTGGTCAGCGAATAGCTTTGAAGCGTGGATGATCTTGTCCACGAGCGTTGTCTTGCCGTGGTCTACGTGTGCGATAATCGCGATATTTCGAATATTTTGCATTGAATAGATTTTTCGAGGTGCAAAGGTATGAAAAAGCCTTCGCATTTTTAGTAGTCCGCTCGAAATAAACAGGTTAGGTAATTATTAAATCTTCAGTTACAGCACGATGGCTGTGGTTATGGAGCAAACATTATGTGTGCTGGCTTTGTTCAATCAGGTATAAAATATTCAAAAAGGGCCTGTTTATTGCTCTAATGTTTCGTAAACAACTGTATGAAAATGATTTATGTCTATACCTTACTGTTGCTGCTGAGCCTTCCCGCCTGCGGCCAACAGGACCAGCCCATCACCGATTCCGAAGGCACCACCCTCGCCTCAGCTAATGTGGAAGCTGCTCAAAATGACGCCTCGAAGAAAAGTAAACAACAATATGAGGTGAATAAAACCGAGGCGGAGTGGAAAAAGCAGCTCACGCCGGCACAGTATTATGTGCTTCGCAAAAAGGGTACGGAGCGCGCCTTCAGCGGTAAATACAACGATCACAAAGAAAAAGGCGTCTATACCTGCGCCGCCTGCGGCAATGAGGTTTTCACCTCCGACACCAAGTTCGACTCCGGCACCGGCTGGCCAAGTTTCTATAAGCCGATTTCCTCTAAAAACGTGCGGGAGGTAGCTGACCGTAGTATGGGTATGGTGCGTACAGAGGTAGTCTGCGGCCGTTGCGGCGGCCATCTGGGCCACGTATTCGACGACGGGCCAAAGCCAACTGGTCTCCGCTATTGCCTCAACTCCGTGGCTTTGGGTTTTAAGAAAGGGGAGTAGGTAGAATTGTTAGTTGTTAATTGATGATTGCTTGGTGTGCGATTCGGGCAGATAGCGACCTGTCCTCATAAATGGAACGGTAATACTGCGTAGCACCACGCCGTTACAGTGTAACGGCGCTACATTTAACTTCTAAACTTTCTAACTTCCAAACTTAGATCGCCGTATTTTCTATCCAACACTAAAGAGAAAACAGACATGAACGAACTACACTCCGAAGCGGACAACATAGAAAATCTGGCGCAGTGCATTATGGGCGCTTTTAAAGAGAACAACTTGGAGGCAGGTAATGTGCTGTCTTACCAAGAGCTGTACCCCTACTTGCAGGAACGCTACCCGAAGTACAAGGATGTGCAGAAAGAAGCGGAACACCATTTGGCTAAACTCGCTTGGGTTACGCCGGCTCCGGACGGGTTGATGCTTACTCAAGTAGGGTATAACAACATGAACCAGAATAAGTAAGAATACGCTCTTTTATACTTTTTCATCCGTATACATAGTATAAGGTGCTTTAGCAAGTGCCTGTATTTTACTATTTTAAGATGGAGCCAAGATGAAAAGGTATATAAACTGGATAGGGGCGCTGACGTTGCTGGGAACAGTCGGTTGTACTTCGCTGTCGGAGGGCGGTGCGGGCAATCTGCCGCCCAGTCCGGATCATAGCCAGCGGGTAAGGTATAGCGAGGATAATCCGATTCGCCGGCAGATGTATGAGCAGTCCAGCGACGTGAACCGAAAACGCAGGATCGAAGAAGTTGACCGCAACGTGCCTGTCAACGTGCCGCCTGAGGTAAGGCCGCAGCAGCTGCCCAATGCCCCAATCGACACCACACGCCACCGCATATTCCGACCGCTGCCCACCCGGCCTCCGGTTGGCAATAACTAAGGTATAAACAAGAAGCGCTGCCCCATGGGGCAGCGCTTCTTGTTTATTTCTTTTTCTTTTTGTCTTGGTCTTTTTTGCGGAGGTCGCTCACGTCCTCAATCTCATCCTCCTCATCGCCGATATGCAGTTCATCCGGCTCTAGGTCAACATATACCTCATGGTCGGGTGGTGTGGTCTCCGATTCCCGGTCAGGGGCAGTGCCTTTGGGTGCTGGATTCTTACTTACTTTGTTTCTATCCTTTTCCTCGCCCAAGTGGCCGCTGTCGCTCTTCTTTTCGTGGAAATTATCTTGGTTCTTCATATTAGTCAGGTGATTGGGTTCTTTATTATCTGGTACTAGCGGTTGTGCTTTCAGGTATACGGGGTAGTTCGTTAAAACATACAAACGGTCTGTTACTTATGGCTGCGTCTTGGTATACCTGCCCAACTATAGCCGGATTAACGTTTACGGAAAAGCGGCGGGCTGGTCAGGCTATATCCGCCATTTTTTCTGAATGGGGATAGTATAGACGCTCAATCCAACGGGTATTTGTATATTTGCGTTTTTACAAAGACTATGGCTGAAAACTACAAAAGATATACAGTAACGGCGGCTTTGCCTTATGCCAACGGTCCGGTGCACATTGGGCACTTGGCTGGCGTATACCTGCCTGCCGATATTTACGTGCGCTACCTGCGCTCGCAGGGCAGAGACGTGAAATTCATCTGCGGCTCCGATGAACACGGCGTGCCGATCACGATCCGCGCCAAGAAAGAGGGCATCACACCACAGCAGGCCGTGGACAAATACCACGAGCTGATCAAGAAGTCGTTCGAGGATTTTAATGTGTCGTTCGACATCTACTCCCGCACCTCTTCTAAAACGCACCACGAAACGGCTTCTGATTTTTTCCTGAAGCTTTACAACGACGGGAAATTCATAGAGCAGACCACGCAGCAGTACTACGACGAGAAAGCGCAGCAATTTTTGGCTGACCGCTATATCGTGGGCACCTGCCCGAAGTGCGGTAACGAGAACGCTTACGGCGACCAGTGTGAGAGCTGCGGTACTTCCCTCAACGCAACCGACCTGATCAACCCAAAAAGTACGTTGAGCGGCGCCGTGCCCGTTATGCGCGAAACCAAGCATTGGTACCTGCCGCTGAACGAGTATGAGCCATGGCTACGCGAGTGGATCGTGGAAGGCCACAAAGGCGACTGGAAGCCGAACGTGTACGGCCAGTGCAAAAGCTGGATCGACCAAGGCCTGCAGCCGCGTGCCGTTACCCGCGACCTCGACTGGGGTGTGCCGGTGCCGGTAGAAGGCGCAGAAGGCAAGGTGCTCTACGTATGGTTCGATGCCCCGATCGGCTACATCTCGGCCACCAAAGACCTTACACCAGACTGGGAAACCTACTGGAAAGATCCGGAGTCGAAGCTGGTGCACTTTATCGGCAAAGACAACATCGTGTTTCACTGCATCATTTTCCCGAGCATGCTCAAGGCACACGGCGACTACGTGCTGCCTGATAACGTGCCGGCAAATGAGTTTTTGAATCTGGAAGGTGACAAGATCTCTACGTCCCGCAACTGGGCAGTGTGGCTGCACGAGTACCTCGAGGAGTTCCCAGGCAAAGGCGACGTGCTGCGCTATACCTTGTGCGCCAACGCACCGGAGAGCAAGGACAACGATTTCACGTGGAAAGACTATCAGGCCCGCAACAACAACGAACTGCTGGCCATTCTGGGCAACTTTATCAACCGCGCTGTGGTGCTGACCCAAAAGTACTACAACGGCGAAGTGCCGGCCCGTGGCGAGCTCACAGATTATGACAAAGAAGTGCTGGGCGTACTGGAAGGTATGCCGATGGTAATTGCCACCTACATCGAGCGCTACCGTTTCCGCGATGCCCTGAGCGAATTGATGAACCTGGCCCGTCTGGGGAATAAATATTTGGCCGACACCGAGCCTTGGAAACTAATTAAAACAGACGAGGAGCGTGTGAAAACCATCATGAACATCGCGCTGCAGATCTCGGCCAGCCTAAGCATCCTGATGGAGCCATTCCTGCCGACTTCGGCACAGAAACTGGGAAGTATGCTCAATAAGCCGGTAGGCACATGGGCAGAGGCCGGTGCCGCTGACTTGCTACCAGTAGGCCATGTAATAGGCACACCAGAACTGATGTTCGAGAAAGTGGAGGACGCTGCCGTAGAAGCGCAGGTACAGAAACTCCTCGACACGAAAAAAGCCAACGAAGCAGCCAATGCCGTAGTAGAGCCAGCCAAGGAGGATATTACCTTTGAGGACTTCACCAAAATGGATATCCGAATCGGGACGATCATAGAAGCTGAGAAAGTAGCCAAAACCAAAAAGCTCCTGAAACTAAAGATCGACACAGGTATAGACCAGCGCACGGTGGTGAGCGGTATCGCTGAGTTCTTCAATCCAGAGGAGATCATTGGACAGCAAGTAAGCATTCTGGTGAACTTGGCGCCGCGTGAGATCAAAGGCATTACGAGCCAAGGTATGATCCTGATGGCCGAGAATGCCGACGGTTCGCTGGCCTTTGTACAGCCGAGCAAAGAAGTGAAAAATGGGGGAACGGTAAGCTAAGCTATACCTGCCAAACACATAAAAAGCCCTTGCCTATCAAAATAGGCAAGGGCTTTTGTTTTATACCTCAATTTATATTTAGCCGATCATCACACCTGCCTCACCCGAAGCCACAACAGGCTGTTTGCTCAGGCGCTCCCGCTCCATGTGTTGCACGATAAAGTAAAAGCCAGCCGCCGTGACAACCGCCAGTCCGCCCACGCTCCACCAGAGTGTGTCAAAGCCATACTTAGAGGCGATGGTCGTGCCCATATAAGGCGCCACCACGTGTGCTGCCGCAAAGGAAATGGTATAGAGGCCCATGTAAGCGCCCCGGTTGTTTTCCGTGGAACGCTCCACGGTAATAGTCGCCATAAAAGGCATCGCCAGAATCTCGGACAGACTTAGCAAGAACATGGCCACATACAGGGTGCTTACCTGCATGTTCAGGTTAAGCAGGATAAACGAAAAGCCCAGCATCAGCATACCTGCCACAATCAGCACTGACTTTCGCACCTTGTCGCCTATCAGGTATACCGCGATCATCTCGAGCATGAACACGATAAACCCATTAAAGGCTAGCAAGCTGCCTATACCTGTTTCCGACAAATTGTACTCCTGCCGGTAATAGAGTGGGAGTGTGGTAATGAACTGAAAAAAGATAGCCGCAAAACTGCAGCACAAAACCGTAAACAAAAGAAACGGCACATCGCGGTAAGGGGACTGAGCCGTAGGTATAGCCACCTCATTTTGCTCCGTTTTCTTCTTTTTGGGCTGCGGTCGGTGGCCTTGCTGGTTCCTGAAATAGAAAAAGAAAAAGATGCCTGCCGAAATACAGGTAATGCCATCCGCTATAAAAAGCCAGCGATAGGAGATTGCCGCCAGAAAGCCGCCCAGTGCCGGACCGATGGAAAAGCCCAGATTGAGCGCCATCCGGTTAAGCGAGAAAGCTCTTGTTACGTTCTCAGGCCGGGCGTAATAGGAGATAGAGGCCGCATTGGCAGGGCGCAGCGTGTCGTTGACAAGACTCAAAATAAACACACCGGCTGCCATGTACTCGAACTCTCTCAGGTTGAGCAAGAGGAAATAAAGGCTGCCACCCATTGTCAGGCTCAGGAACTGCACCTTAAAATGCCCCACACGGTCGGTCATCCAACCGCCCAGAAAGGAACCGCACACCGAGCCGAGCCCGTAGATGCTCAGAATCATGCCGGCCTCTTTGAGTGAGTAGCCCAGCACCTCGGTCAGGTATACCGCCAAGAAGGGTGTTACCATGGCGCCGCTCCGGTTGATGAACATCACCAGCGACATCATCCAAGCCGGACGCGAGAGTCCTCCGAAGGCGTTGCGGTATAAAAGAAGAAGGCGTTTCATAGAATGTAGGGCACAGGTAAAGCGGTTGCTCGCCTGCTGTTTTATTCCGCAATAGTAAGAAGAATTCTACGCAATCGCTTTACTTCTCCACAAAAGAGATGGGTTGGATCGGGAAGAGCTTGTCCACGAGTTTGATTAACCGGATGCGGGTGTTCTTTACCTTTCTGCGGATGGGGAATTGGCTGAAATCAAAAGCTTGCATGCGGGCCAAGTCCTGTTGCAAGGTATAGGTTTTGAGCAGCGACTCCAGAAAGAAAGCCGCGACTGCCTCATTCCAATCATCCTTGTTAGACCAATAGTGCCCAACCCATGGGCGTGCGGGCTGCAGTCCGTAGGTATGGTTTAAGGCGGTGGCGAGGGCGAACTGCTCTATCAGGCGTCTGGTCACGCCGGCGGCTACCATGTCGTCGCAGATGCGCTGGGCCAAGCGAACTGTTTCTAAGTTCTTCTGAGCAGGTATGGCCACTACCCCGGCATTCCACATCTGGCAGTCCGGCGTAATGGACAGACCACCGAATGTCTTGCCCTGCAGCTGTCCCCACATGGTCTGCTCTGTTTTGCTCTTGAGTTCTGATAGCTTTCCCTCATACTCATGCATAAAGGCCTTCCCCTGTAGTAACTGCTCTTTGAAGTGGATCAGGTCCTGATGCAGGAAGGTGTCAGAGTCAAGGTATACGACTGGGTGCTGTCCACCTCGCAGCATAAAATCCTCCAGTACTTTGATCTTCACGCGCCAGAAAAAATCATGCTCCCCTTTCCATTTCCGAAGCAGGCTCTCCGATACGGGTACCACATTTACCGAGTCGCCAAGCCGGGTATAGAACTCCGGGTAGTCCGTGTAGATGTTGATGGAATTAACCTCGGCCCGCTGCTGCAGAAAAGAGAGCATGCTGAAGTTCGCTTGGTAATGATATTTAATAATTGGCCCGAAAGTCAGGAAAAGCAAGTCCATAGTAAGGTATAACAGATTGTGGCAATACCTACTACGAAAAAGCGGAAATAAGTAGGGCGTTCTTTCTGATTCTTGTGGTGTAGCTGTACCGCAGGACTCAGAAAGAACGCCCTAGTATGGTTTTTTCTTACTTCGTGTTGAACTGGTTCATGGTGCGCTCCAACCCAATACTGCCAAAAGCGATTACAGAGTCAGCCGCCTTCTCTATGATGGTTTGCAGATCGATCTTTTCATCGTCGCTAAAGTTGCTGAGCACATAGTCTACCTGCTTGCCTTTATGGAACGTGTCGCCTACTCCGAAGCGTAGCCTTGGGTAGTTGTTGTGGCCCAGTGTCTCCTCGATGTGCTTTAGGCCATTGTGCCCACCGGCGCTGCCTTTGGCACGTATGCGCAGCTTTCCAAAGGGCAGCGCAATGTCATCGGTGATCACCATCATTTGGTCCGGCGTCAGTTTTAGGCTGCTCAGCCAGTGGCTCACCGCCTTGCCGCTCAGGTTCATGTAAGTAGTAGGCTTCACCAGCACATAGGTGCGGCCTTTACTCTTGATCTCGGTCACGAAAGAGTGGCGACCAGTATCGAACTTCGCATCAAATTTCTGTGCCAGGTAGTCCAGCACCATAAAACCAATGTTGTGACGCGTCTCTGCGTACTCTGAGCCAATGTTGCCAAGGCCCACGATCAGGTATTTCATACTTGTGTCTTCCGTACTGGCTGCTGCCTTGCGCTCAAGGCCCAGCCATTGTTTTAGCTTTAGGATGGTAGAATTGCTCAAGGTTGGACGGTTAAATTGCTGGATTGTTAAATGGTTGATTCACAAAACGAACTTTCCTGTTCGACCAACAATTTAACCATTTAGTAATTCTACAATTTATTTTCCTTCAGAAACAAAAAATCCTGCCCCGCTCGGAGCGGGACAGGATCTTGAATGCTTTTGAAGCAACAGTAATTATTTCTTACCGCCGCGAGCTTCTTCAGCCTGTGCGCTCTTAAGAGCACGTGGAATAGTAACAGTTGCTACTGGAGCAAGTGAGTTCGTTAGGATCTCGTAGTTACCTTTCTTAATCTTGCTTACTTTGATAGACTTACCAAGCTCCAGATCAGAGATGTTCACCTCTACGTAATCTGGCAGGTTAGCAGGAAGTGCTTTGATTTTCAGCTTACGCAGTTTAGTTACAAGCTTACCACCGGCCAATACGCCTGGAGAAACACCAACAAACTTAACTGGAACCTCAATCTTCACTTCTTTATTTTCGTCTAGCTGCAGGAAGTCAACGTGCAGCAGCATCTCATTCACTGGGTGAAACTGTACATCCTGAAGGATAGCTCTGTAGTGAGTACCTTCGATATTCAGGTCTACTTCGTATACTTCTGGAGAATAAACCAAGTCTCTGAACAGGATAGCCGGTGCATAGAAATGTACTTGCTCAGCGCCGCCATATAATACACCTGGTACATAAGACTCATTACGCAGTTCTTTAATCTGCGCTTTGCCGAGATTTGCTCTTTTAAACCCTATAATCTCTAAAGTTTTCATAAAAATGAATTTGTTAAAATTTTCAGGCCACAAAGGTATGCCTTTTTTTTAATTATTATACTTTATTCTTTAAGTAAGTGAAAGATAGCTTCTAACTGAATCAACTTCTATAATGCCTTTCTTTTGCCTGCCTTTGGAGCATAGAACCTGATAGGAAGCAGATAACTAAAAGCTATATCTTCACCATTCAGTTTTGCTGGCACCCACATCTTGTGAGTGAGGGTGGCAACTCGAATTGCCTCAAGATCATATCTTTCTCCTAAAGACTTTGCTACTTCAAAATTAGAAGTGCTACCATCGAGATCAATTGTCATGCGAACGACAACTAGTCCGGTAAGATTTTCTAATCCTTCATGCTCAGGATAAGCTACGTTCTCCTTAATGAATTTAAGAAATTGCTTGTCACCTTTTTTGAAAGTGGGCGCAACATCAAAATCGTTAGGAATATGAATTTTGGCCGAATCTTCCACTTGTATTGATTGGCTATAGCCCCAAAAACAGTTCAGAAGGAATACAGTAAGCAAGAAGATCCGTCTCACCTGAAGTACGTTTAAGGGAAATTATATAAACAGCGAGCTGATAGACTCGTGCGTTACCACGTTGTTAATGGCTCTTGCAAACATCTCAGAGAAAGTGAGCACCTTAATTTTAGAGCATTGCTGCTTCAGCGGAATGGTGTCCGAAACAACCAGTTCTTCCAGTACAGAGTTCTCGATGCGCTCGTAGGCAGGACCGGAAAGCACAGGGTGGGTGGCGATGGCTCTCACAGACTTCGCGCCTTTTTCTTTTAAAAGCTCAGCCGCTTTGGTAATGGTACCTGCTGTGTCTACCATGTCGTCAACCAGCACCACGTCCATACCTTCCACGTCACCGATCACCTGCATCGAGGCGATCTCATTGGCACGTTTGCGGTGTTTGTCGCAGACAACCATTTCAGCTCCGAAGTTCTTGGCAAAGGCTCTTGTTCTTACCACACCCCCAACGTCAGGAGAAGCGAAGATCAGGTCGTTGCCTAGGTTTAGGCTGCGCAGGTAGGGCACGAAGATGGCCGAACCATCAAGGTGGTCTACCGGGATATCGAAGAAGCCTTGGATCTGGCCAGCGTGCAGGTCGCAGGTCATCAGACGGTCGGCACCTACAGACTGTATGGCATTGGCCAATACTTTAGAACCGATAGAAACGCGTGGCTTGTCTTTTCTGTCTTGGCGGGCGTAGCCGTAGTAAGGCATCACCACAATCACTTTGTGGGCTGAAGCGCGCTTTGCAGCGTCTACGAGCAGCATTAGCTCCATCAGGTTGTCTGCCGGCGGAAACGTTGACTGCACGATGAACACTTCTGCTCCACGAACTGACTCGTTGAAATGTACACCTATCTCACCATCGCTGAAGCGCGAAATGGTTAAGTCGCCGAGCGTGGTGCCGTAAGCTGCTGCGATCTTTTCGGCTAAGTACTTGGAGGCGGAACCAGCGAAAATTTTTACCTGTGGCATAATAATGCTAAGTGTTTGAAGGGTTTGGTTTAGGTTATTATGCCTGCAAAGCTACGAAATTCCGCAGATATGCTACTTGATATTTCTGATTTTTAATTAGTTAGGAGGGAGGGGTAAAAGCAAAAAAGGCAACCCGCACTGCTGTGGGTTGCCTTTTTTATGTTGTCCGACCAGGTTTCGAACCTGGACTCTTCTGAACCAAAATCAGACGTGTTGCCAGTTACACCATCGGACAATCTCTACTAAACTTCCGTGCCGAAGCACCGTTGTCGTTTGATGATGCAAAGATAGGCAGGCGATTTTAAACTGCAAACATTTGATGCAAAATTTTTGAAATAATTTAGTGCAAAATCAGCTCCAGCGCCGTGTCTTAGTACTTTTTGACTACCGTTGCGGCATAATAAAGCAACCCGTCGATGTGGTGATCATGGGACGTTTTCATGCCTAATTGAGTGAAATTCACGCCCTTATTTTGCATGGCTTGTTCAAATGCGGCCTGCTGTTCCAGTGAAACAGAAGCCGTCACGCGGCTCTGGCTCTCTGCGAATAAAAAAGCGTCTTTTCTGAAATTCCTATCTGTCCTGATGCCGAGGTCCAGTTCTTCCGGTATAGCCGACTCCAGCGAAGTGATGTATAGACCACCGTCTGCCATACCGGGCGCGGAGAGCAAAAAAATCTTTCTGTTTATGTGCCAGTAAGCTGTGCAGAGGGGCTATGGCAGGGTATAATGTTGGGAATGTGGGAAATGATGTGGATAAATTTCCCTGATTTTCTAGGCAATAGCTGTCACATATGGTAAAGTCCTGCGTAAAGAACTTTGCTAAATCTTCCAACTATGATTCTTTCCAAAATGACCGTCAACACTGACATGATTACAACCACTTGCGGCCGTCAGCTTGATCTCAGTCGCACCGAACTGGTGATCGAGCGCTCTAACAGTCTTTTCAGCTACAACATTCACAAGCTGGACACGGGAGAATACGTCATAGCCGAGAAGTTTTTCGCCAACCCTTTTAACAACCGTTACATCCTGCTCGACGACGAGCAAATCGAGATGCTGAAACATTTGTAGTGCTTTCTGCGAATACGTGGGGAGTCTTATTTAGAATACCTTAAAAGATTACGCTTACAATTATGTTTAAATTTTTAGCCTTTCGCTTATTCCGGGCCATCTGGGCTCAGATTCTGTAGTATTTAAGAAACATTTTTTAACAGGTATAAATAAAATCTCCGCTACGCATCGGTCTATAAAGACGCTGCATAGCGGAGATTTTCGTTTTAGCGGATTTGCCTAGGAGTTACTCCTCGTCAGGGGCGGCTACGAAGCCTTTCCGTTTTTTCTCGCCCACGTTTTCGATCTCTCTGTTGATTTCCTTGATGTCAACCGGCTGGGAGAAGTCGCCGAGCAGGTGCTTGGTGAAATAGTCGCCCATCATCCAGAAGAAATACTCCGTCATGTCGCCGAAGCCGTGGCGCTGGCCGGGCAGCAGCACGAAATCGAAACGCTTGTTGGCTTTGATCAGTGCATTGGCCATCCGTATAGTGCCGGCCGGGTGCACGTTGTTGTCCACGTCGCCAGTTGCTAACATCAGGTGCCCCTTCAGGTTGCGTGCCAGATCCGGGTTTTTCTCAATGGCATACACAAACGTAGTGTCACCTTTTGGAGATACCACTTCTTTCACGCCGTGGTGCTTTTCGCTCCACCAGCGGTTATAGATGTTGTTCTCGTGGTTACCGGCACCCGATACGGCTACCTTGAAGAAATCAGGGTATACCAGCATGGCCGCCGTTGACATAAAGCCACCACCCGAGTGCCCGGTTATACCTACTCTGTCGATGTCGATGAAACGGTGGCGGTCTGCCAACTGCTCAATGGCTGCCTTCTTATCGGCGAGGCCGTAGTCGCGCAGGTTGCCGTAGCCGTAGGTATGGTACCACTTAGAGCGGGCCGGGTGGCCGCCGCGGTTACCCACCGTAATCACCACAAAGCCCAATTGCGCCAAACGGTCTATGCGGTCCATGCTGCGGCCGAAAGACTTGTTTACAGCCTCGGTCTGCGGACCCGGGTATACGTAGGCGATAATCGGGTAAGTCTTGGTAGAGTCAAAATCGAAAGGCTTGTACATCACACCATAAATATCGGTGATGCCATCGTCCGCTTTTACCATAAAGGGCTCAGGGAATTTATAACCTGTGCTCATGAGGCGATTCAGGTCAGCTTTCTCTAGATCCATCACTTTGCGGCCTTTGGTGTCGTACAGCGCCGAAACCGGTACCGTATTCACGCGAGAAGCCGTGTTCACGAAGAAGGTGTTGTTGTCGTTCAGGCTGATGCTGTTGTCGAAGTTGCCTTTGTTGAGCAGCGTCATGCCGCTGCCGTCGAAATTGATGCGGTAGAGGTGCATCAGGTACGGGTCTTCGCCATTCTCACGGCCATTGGCTGTGAAGTAAAGCGTGCGGTTTTTCTCGTCTATACCTACTATGTCTTCGGCATGGAAGGCGCCAGATGTAATTCTGTTCTTCAGTTTGCCGGCTCCGTCATAAAGGTAGAAGTGGCCCCAGCCGTCGCGCTCAGACCAGTGGATGATCTCCTTGCCGCCGCCAATCAGGCCGATGCGGTTTACTTCCACATACGTGTTGAAGCGCTCCTCGATTACTGGTGTCACTTTACCTGATGCAATGTCTAGCTCGCATACATCGATCTTCTTGAGGTCGCGGCTGGTGCGGGTAAAGTAGAGCTTGTCTTTGGTGCCGTGCCATAGGGTAGGGCGGTGCTCGTCGTCACGCTGCTTTTGCAAGGCGGGGGCGGACCACAGCGATAGCTCTTGGTCTTTGAAAGCTGCTGTGTTGATTCTTTTGTGCGTTTTGTTGGCGAAGTCGAAAATGGTCAACTCTCTTCTTGGAGCCTCTTTCTCACCCGGCATCTGGTATTTGTAAGTTTCCAGTGCCGGTCTGCCCTGCGCTGTGTGGTGCAGTACCCACAGGTCCTTCACTTTGCGTTCGTCCGTGCGGATCATGGCAAATTGCTTGGAATCTGGTGACCACATGATAAAGGCGGGCTTGCGGTTCTTCTTGTTCTTCTCACGCTCCACGTTGGTCTCGCCGCGAGTATCGCCATAGGTATAGTACTCCACGCCGTCGGTGGTGAGCTGGTGCTCTACAATGGTGGAGTCCTTCTCATTCTTCAGAGCCTTCTCGTAGTTGGCCTTGTCCATCCAGTACAGGTTGTGTTGCTTGGCGAATATTACCACAGACTTGTCCGGTGAAATGGATGCCCAGCGCGGCTTGGACTTAGGCTTTTCGAAATCCTTCAGCTCCTGCACCTGACCGGTGGCGAGGTTGTAGCGGAAGTAGAACGTCTTTTTCTCAAGCGAGTCAGCCGCTTTCTTGTCCAGCCGGTCTTTCTTCACCTGATCGATCGAGCTCTTGATCTCGAACTGCACGCTTTTCTCGTCCTCAGCGAACTTCAGGTTTTGGATAGGCAAGTGCTGCGCATCGAAGGGGTCCTGCACGATCATGGTCACAGCCGAGGCTACTTTGGCATTGTCGAAAAGCAGTTTTTTAGACTTGGTAGCCGGGTCCACGATGTACCAGTTCTTGCCGTTGCTGGTTTCGTACTCATACCAGAAGCGGTCGGAGTTCTTGAGCCAGTGCGGATCGAGGTTGGTCGTGAAAATAAGTTTTTCCAGCTTTTTGGGGGAGAAGCGGGAAGCCAGCTGGTAATTTCCCTTGGTGGGTGCAGCCTGTTGTGCCTGCACACCAATGCCCGCTAGCAGCAGCACAGCGAGAAGGTAAATTTTCTTCATGAAAAAGGTTGGTTTGGGTGATTTTTAAGGTGAACAGGTATAAGCCGCTCGGTAGGTATAGACTACTAACTGGCGCCAAAGTTTAAAGCATGAGGATAATATTATAGCAGCGCCATCGAAATTATTATGCTCTTGCATCGTGCAACCCATGTTTTTGACACAGATGCGCTACCCTTTGATTTTGAGAAGGTTAAAACTTTTTGAGGTCTTGTGTGGAAATGTCCCTTTTATACCTTAGTTTTGCGCCTTGAAATAACTCCGTTATAACAGTTAATCAATATATAAAGTCAAATGGCGAATATTGGCAGAATTACCCAAGTTATCGGTCCGGTTGTGGACGTTAGCTTTGCGGGTGAAAACGCAAAATTACCAAACATCCTCGATGCACTTGAGGTAATTAAAGAAAACGGCCAACGCATCGTGCTGGAAGTACAGCAGCACTTGGGTGAAGACCGTGTACGTACCATTGCGATGGACTCTACCGAAGGCCTTACCCGTGGTGCACAGGTAAACGACTTGGGCGGCCCAATTACGATGCCTACTGGCGATTCCATTAACGGTCGTCTGTTCAACGTGATCGGCGAAGCGATTGATGGTATTCCACAGCCTGTTGCTACGACGCGTCTGCCAATTCACCGTGCTGCGCCGCGTTTCGAAGAACTGGCAACGTCTTCCGAAATCCTTTATACTGGTATCAAGGTAATCGACCTGTTGGCCCCTTATGTAAAAGGTGGTAAAATTGGTCTGTTCGGTGGTGCCGGTGTGGGTAAAACGGTATTGATCATGGAACTGGTAAACAACATTGCCAAGGCCTACTCTGGTCTTTCCGTGTTTGCCGGTGTTGGTGAGCGTACCCGCGAAGGAAATGACTTGCTTCGCGAATTCTTGGAATCTGACATTATCCGTTACGGTGCAGAGTTTAAGCACTCAATGGAAGCTGGCGGATGGGATCTGACGAAAGTGGACATGGCTGAGCTGGAGAAATCTCAGGCGACGCTTGTGTTCGGTCAGATGAACGAGCCTCCTGGGGCCCGTGCACGTGTGGCCCTGTCTGGTCTTACTATTGCGGAAAACTTCCGTGACGGTGACGGTACTGGCGCTGGTCGTGACATCCTGTTCTTTATCGACAACATCTTCCGCTTCACGCAGGCGGGCTCTGAGGTGTCGGCCCTTCTTGGTCGTATGCCATCAGCGGTAGGTTACCAGCCAACGCTGGCAACGGAGATGGGTGCCATGCAAGAGCGTATCACGTCTACTAAGCGTGGTTCCATTACTTCTGTACAGGCCGTTTACGTACCTGCGGATGACTTGACTGACCCGGCTCCGGCGACAACGTTTGCTCACCTGGACGCTACGACAGTACTTTCCCGTAAGATCGCCGAGCTTGGTATCTACCCTGCGGTGGATCCACTGGACTCTACTTCACGCATTCTTTCTGCTGACGTTCTTGGTGAAGACCACTACGGTACAGCACAGCGTGTGAAAGAGATCCTGCAGCGTTACAAAGAACTTCAGGACATCATCGCCATCCTTGGTATGGACGAACTTTCTGAAGAAGATAAGCAGGTTGTACACAGAGCGCGCCGCGTGCAGCGTTTCCTGTCTCAGCCGTTCCACGTAGCCGAGCAGTTCACTGGCCTTGCTGGTGTGCTTGTAGACATCAAAGACACTATCCGTGGCTTCAACGAGATCATGGACGGTAAGTACGATCACCTGCCTGAGGCAGCCTTCAACTTGGTTGGTACCATTGAAGACGCCGTAGCGAAAGGTGAGAAGATGATGGCTGAAGCAAAATAAATTCATTAAACAGTTATCAGTGATCAGTTATCAAATTCTGGTCACTGATAATTGTTAACTGTTAACTGAAACAGATGTATTTAGAGATAATCACACCAGATAAGAAGGTTTTTGCCGGTGAGGTAGAGGCTGCTCAGTTTCCGGGCACAAACGGTTCGTTTGAGGTTCTGAACTCGCACGCTCCCCTTATCAGCACCCTCGAAAGTGGCAGAATCCGTATCACTACCGCGCAAGGACAAACGTTCTACACTGTGGATGGTGGTGTGGTAGAAGTGCTGAACAACAAAATCATCGTACTGGCTGAATCAGCCACCGAGTAGTACAGCATTAGCTAAAGCATAAAAAAATCCCCTTCTGCTTGATAAGAGCAGAAGGGGATTTTTGTTTTTATACCCTTTCTGTATACTTGTAAGAATCATATTTGACAGTTTAATCCTAATCTGCAGGTAAATGGCGCATATACTGTGCTTGTAGTCTTACTATTTGCAAAAATAAATTTAGCTTGATTTGTAAGTTTTTAATCCCGCCAGCAACTAATAACTCAAATGACTAAAGAAGCACTGTCGGTATGAAAGAAGAATTTCTGGACTTGATAAAGCAGCACCAAGGCATCATTCACAAGATATGTAAGCTGTACAGGGATTCTCTGGAAAACAGGCAGGATCTTTTTCAGGAGATTGTTTACCAACTATGGAAGTCTTATCCAAAATTCAGGCAGGAATCTGGCGTGACTACATGGATGTATAGAATCTCGCTTAACACGGCCTTGGCATCTTTTCGGAAACAGACTACTCCAATTAAATACACTGATTCTGTTCCTGATTTGGTTGAGGAGCAAAGCTCTTCAAATGACGGATACGAACAACTGCTTATTGCCCTAAAGCAACTGAACGAGGGTGAAAGGGCAGTGATATCGCTTTACTTGGAAGATCTTTCTTATAAAGAGATCAGTGAAATAGTAGGAATAAGTGAGAGTAATGTAGGAGTCCGTTTGAACAGGATAAAAAATAAACTTAAGCAACTAGTTAAAGAGCACAGTTATGGATCTTGATAAGTTAAAAACAGCATGGCAACAGGAGACTCCTGACCAAATAGTAACTAAGGAGAAATTGACGGAAATGACGGATGTGAATAAGCACCCGGTATTACGAAGAATTAAAGCAAAACTGGTGATAGAAGCAGTAGCTATAACTGTTATGCTTCTCGTTTTCTATGATATCTTCGATGGCCACCTGAAGCCTGTATATGCTACGATTGTGTTGGTCCTTGGAGCACTCTTTTATTTAAGCAGCAATCTTTATAGTTACTTCACATTAAAGCACCCAGTGAGTTCCGGAAATGTGCTGAGTTCTCTACAGTATTTTCTCATCCAATTGCAACGTGCGCGAGCCTTTTCACTTACATCGGTGGTACTGTTCAGTACAGCATTGTGGGTATTTTTCACCTCTTCAATTTCACTAGATGCTAAACATGTGTTTTTCTTGGCAGGAATGGGATTGATAACGCTGATCTTTCTGTACCTTTCTTCCCGAACTTGGTCGCACTGGATTAGTCGTATCAAGCAGGCTATCAATATAGTGGAGGAGTAGGTAAGTTTAATGGAAATGATGACAAGCTAATCTTTGTAGCATCTACCGCTAAGTAGTACAGCGCCAACGTAAGCATAAAAAATCCCCTTCGCTTGATAAGAGCAGAAGGGGATTTTTGTTTTTAAGGAACAATGTAGCCGTGAAAAAAAATTAGCATCAGATTCGCTACAAAGTATTATACTTTGTAGCGAATCTGATGCATTAACTAGCAGGGCGACCAGTAATGCATGGCAACTAAATAACCCCCCTCAAAGCTGAATGCCATAGCGTCATCTCCCTTTTTAAAGAACAGCGCCATAGAAGTAGTGCCGTCCTCTTGATCTATAAAATCCTCTCGAATAGCTTCTCCGAATATTTTTACAAAGTCATCTACTGAGGTTTTGGAATTGAGATTCCATTTGCCATACCTTACGGTAAGTGTTTTATCTAATCTAAAATCAAGCGAGTCAATGATATATTTCTCCTTGTCATTTCCGATAAATACAATGTTGTCATACACTAATTGGTAGTACTTCTGGCCTTGTTCGGCCTCTGAGTGAAAACCACACTCGTACTTCGGCTCTGTAATTTTTTTTGGTGCGCCAAAGACCTTTTCTATAGCAGCTTTTTCGGAAAAAAATTTTAACTCTTTGAGGCGCAGCATAGAAGAATCTAGCATTCCGTCTTGAGCATAGCAGGTTGCCGTGCTAAAACAAATAAAGAAGAAGAAATTAAGAAGTGATTTCATATGGAAAGCTTTAAGGTTGCGTTTACTTTTGCTTCAGTACAGTATTGTTGAGTATTGGTGCGTTCTTTTAATGCCTAAATACATGTAACAATATAGGGGAACTGCTACTTACAAGAGCCGTTTTGCTTGCAATTTTTTAAAGATCCTCCAGTTCCGCATTTGCACCAACCTGAAAGTCAATACACGTAAAGGGGGGCCACTTAATATATTTTTCATTGAGCACCTCGTTGTACGACACCCATCTCTTGCTTTGCAGCACCTTGGCGATGCAGCTGCCAGTCTCTCAGGATTTTATCAAATTCTTCCTTCATGATAGAAGTGACAATTTCATCAGGATGTGGTTGAGTTGCAGCAAAATTAAAGTAGGCACCCGTTTTAGGCTTGATTATACGATAGCTCATTGAATTGCTTTGATAATCGTATTGGGACTCTAGCCTAAATGATGCAGCTGGGTTACTAAAATAGTCAAACTCCTGCGTTGGTCCCAGCAAGTTGTAGTTAATGATCTTGAGGGTGTGCGTGCGCCTGTCTGAGTCGGTTGAGTCCATCCACCATTGCGTATACCTGTTGCCGGCGTGCTCGGCTAACTTCCATTCGGCTTCAATTAAAGGTATGCTCGCTTCGGCCCTTGTCGCATTGTAGCTTTTGCCATAATCATGATCTAAAGGGAATAGCTGGTAAATGAATTTCCCGCCTATGGTAATTATGGCAGTTACAGCGGCCAGCTTTAAAAGCTCGCGAGCCATTTTTTTTAAGGTAGCCACAAAATCTCGCTTGTCATGCTTATAGTCAAAGTAGTAGCCGACGCCGATGAAAATCAGGGGCAGGAGCATGAAGAAAAGGACGGGAATGATAATTGCCATTTTGGTTAAGCGGATACAGCGTCCACTATCGTTTTCTTGTTTTCAACCTTTATTTCAGAGCCTTCCGCCAGCATGACAGAAACAGGGCGTTCCATACTCAAGAAGCCAAACTGAGGTCCGTACACCTCTCCGAAATCCACATCAATTTCATAACTCACCACGTCATAGGCATCCCATCTGGGGTGGGTCACTTCATATTCATTCGTTTTGGCATCACTGACTTTCGCATAGCCCCAGTAGTGCTCCGTTATAAACTCAGTTTCACTAGCGGACTGTATCAAGCTTGCCTCTTTGCTCGCCCGCACACGGAAAGTCTGCCATTTGGTTTTTTTCTTCCAGCTATATTCTACCAGCCTTTCGCTTTCGGTCTCGCTCCAACTGTGTTTCATAGGTAACGTTTCGTAGTGCTCTTTATAGACCGTGTTGGCAACGAAAGTCAAAGCTGGCTTAGGAACAATCTCCTTGATAAATACCACACCCCGCTTCCAGATATCATGCTCCAGCCTTTTCACATAGAACCGGAGATTCACTTCTTCGAAGTTCACATGAAACGGTATTTTTAGATTCAGCAGTTTGGTGTTCAGGAACATAAAGCCGACCAAGCTCACATAACACTTGCCGTTCCATAAGTCAAGCTCAGTGCCATAGGGGAGGTAGTCTTTTAGCAAGGAGCTGTCTACCTCGTAGTTCGCGATGGCTAGTTTCCGCCACTCTGCTTTCAGAAAACTCATGATTATGATTTAGAGGATTAACGGCTTTGCTAAAGCACGCCTTGGTGTGGTTTAGGTTTTGTTGGACTAAGTATTTCTTGTTAGACTAATGCTTTTATTAAAATTGCTTCAAAGCATAGGCCTATTTAGCTCTGTCTTCTCCCTCCTTCAAAAAGTATATTAGTCCGATCTGTAAAACTCGGTTTGCTCCATCATACCTTCTTCCTGAACTACTAGAGGTCCCGCCAAATCGCCTATCCTGAGTTTCTGACATGAGCCTAAACCCATAGGTGTATCTTGTTTCAATTCCCAACTTAGCTGTAATTCTGTACTCTAGCCCTAGGTCAAGTCCCAAATCCCATTTACTGTAAGAGTCAGTGATGTCAAAACTCTTGTCAGCAAACCTTGTGTTCGCGCTCATAAGTTTGCCAACTTGGGGACCCAAAAGTAAGGAGAGCTTTTCTGTGGGGCGGTAGCCATGATGCCACGCAACAGCCGCATAGTGGAAAGTTGACTCTCCTCCATCAGGAGAAAGAAAGCTAGCTCCGTACCTATTCCCCTTTTGAGTATAAAGAAGTTCCGCACGTACAAACCGCCTTTCCGAAAGTTCTACTTGAGCGGTGGCTCCTGCGTAATATCCCCTCTTGAACCCACGCGTCTCAGCTTCCTCTAATGCAGATACTATTCTAGCAAAATTTAACCCTGCCCTTGCACCAATTGAAACTTGGCTATATCCACTATGACCTATGAGAGCAAAAAGAAAAATGATTAGAGGTCTCTTTATCTTCATTTTATATTATTAAGTCCAACTTACAGAAAATCGTAAACATACGCTTATTGGTACTATAACTAAACTTCCACCTCCTATAGATAAAGTGTAATTTTGTAGAACCGCTATAGTTCAACCTGATTTTCTGCTAAGTAAGCTTCAACATACGCTCTCACTTCCTCTCTTTTTACCGGATCCTCAATCACATCATACAACGGCAATAAAGAATCTCCAGAAAAGTTGAAATCTATGAGCACATCATCAGTTGTTGACAAACTCTGCTGCCATCCGGATATATCAACAGTGGGATGTTTAGATTCGGGAGATGTAGTTTGGGATATTTTGTCCGGATCTCCGTTAAAAGCCCTGTAGCTGAGCTTTTGTGAAAAATTGCCTGTGGCAGATGTGGTATTGGCGTTATCCAAATCGCCTGTGGAAAATTTGAATACATTACCCATAGCTACAGTTAAGCCTAACTTAGCTGCCTTTTCTCTGTCTCTGTTTTCAGTCTCTGCCTGATATAATACCACCAGTTTTGCTCCTAAAGTAATATCGGTTAAAATATGCGTGCCATATTTTTCCACTATCTCTTGAGGAGATTTGCTTTGAATATCCGCCTTGAAAGTATCTGTTACATATTTCTGTAGTAATCTTAAATCAGGCATCATTTTAACTCTCTTCCGTTCCACAAGCAAGGTGTAACTTGAGTAGATATATTTATCAGAAAGGGCATCCTGATTGGGGAAGTAAGACGTGATAGCGCCTTTAAACAATCTCTGCCCCTTAGTTTCTGATGATAACATCTGGGAATAAGCCTGTGCATTTTCTGATGCGAAAGTTCTTGCGCTACCAACATTGGACCTGCCAAGGTCAACAAGACTCGGGCTATCTTCCTTGAATTTTAAGACATCAATTATTTGATGACCTGCAGCACTTGCCTCAGCAAACGGACCGGTTACATCATAGCCGTGTCCGAGCAAGTTGTATTCCCCTCCTGCTGAGGATGGTAAAGAATACTCGGGATTGAGGTTTGTAACCGTAATCGTATCGTCCGTACGTGATGTGGCTTCTGGTTCTATATACTGTTTACTACAAGAAACTAATATGCTGAATAAGAAAATAAATGGTAGTAGTTGTTTCATAGAAATGGTGGTACTTTATTACTGAATAGGTCTACAGTAAAATTACAATATATTATTAGAATTGAATTTAAGAGTTAAGTCTTTTAGGACTTGATAAAGCGTTGTATTGGTAATATGTTGTAGGATGGCAGAAAGAAAATTAACTACAGCACCTCCAACTCCACATCTCCGCCAATAGGAAAGCCAACACAGGTCAGTGTCAGGCCCCTTTCGATATCACGTTCCGTAAGCACCTCATTGTAAGACATCCACACTTTCCCGTGTAGCACACGGGCGATACAACTGCCGCACTTGCCGGTTTCGCAGCTATAGGGCAGGTCTATACCTGCCTGCCGGGCGCTTTGCAGGATATTATGCGGATAGCGGGAGAGTAGGGTATGTGTTTTTCCTTGCAAGTGCAGCGTGACATGATGGGCGGCTGTATCAGGCGGTATCAGCTTGACCGGCTTACGAATATCGGTGTTGAAAATCTCTTTTCGGATGTTAGACTCAGGTATACCTGCCTGCCGCAGCGCGAACGACATGAGTCGCATGTAGTTGTCAGGGCCGCACAAGTAGTAGAGTTGCTGTTCATAAGGCACGCGAGATAAGGTCTGTAGGAAGGTATGCAGCAGGTCTTTGTGCAGCCGCGCCCGGCTCAGGTCAGCGGAGTTGCTAAAGATAAACTCAACGTGCAGCCTATCGGGGAAGTCAATTGCAAGCTGCTGCAGCGGCTCGAGAAACATGGCCCGCTTTGGGGAACTGTTGCTGTAGAGCAGCACGGCCGATAGCTCCGGATGGGCGTGTAGCAGAGTTTTTAGTAAGGAGTAAATCGGAGTAATGCCACTGCCAGCCGCCAGAAAGAAAATCTGTTTAACCGATGTTGTCTCCTCAGGTATCGTAAACAGACCAGCAACGCCAGCGCTTGTCAGTTTGTCGCCTACTCGTGCGTTGTCTACCAGCATGCGGGAGAACAGGCCATTCTCAATCCGCTTCACACCGATCATGAGCGGCTCGATTAGCACAGGGGAGGAGGTGATGGAATAGGACCGCCGCACTTCGCCATGCGGACTATGATGCACCAAGGTCAGGTATTGTCCCGCTTTGTAGGGCAGGGGTTTATTGTCCTCAGGTTGCAAAGTGAAAATCTTAACTCCCGGGACTTCCTCTTTGATATGTGTGATGGTAAGGGTATGGTAGTTTGGTTTTTCAGCTGGGGTCATATTCTTAGAACTGCTGGGTTTATGCCCTGTATACGGGGTGCAGTCCGTCTAAAGATTTGATAGTAGTAGAGGCAAAAATAAAAATTGACCTGCCAGTCCATTCCCAAATCCTGTTTATCTTTAAAAAACGATTGAGCTATACCTGATCATGCCCAAGATTTCACCCAAAACGACCCCGATCTACCAGACCTCGGTTTTTACTTTCGAAGACCTGAACGACCTTGAGCTATACTTCGAGCAACCGGGACAGCAGTACATGTATACCCGCTACGGCAACCCCAACTCCGATGAGCTGGCCGAGGAAGTAAATAAACTGGAGGGTGGTGCAGGGGCTGTGGCCACCTCTTCGGGCATGTCGGCTATACTGACTGCTGTGCTGACCTATTGCCAGTCAGGCGACCACCTGCTGTGCGCAGAGGAGATCTACGGCGGCTCAGCGGCCTTGCTGTCGCAAGAATTGACCCGTATGGGTATAGCTGTAACCTACGTACCAAGCGACAGTCTCTATACCTTGGGGGATCTTGTGCAGCCTAACTCAAAGCTACTGCTAGCCGAAACCATGAGCAATCCGCTACTGCAAGTGGTGGACCTAAAGCGACTGGTAGAAGAGACGAAGCGGGTAGGTATAAAGCTGGTGGTAGACAATACCTTTGCCACACCGGTCATCACCAAACCACTTGCTTTGGGCGCTGATATGGTCATCCACAGCGTAACCAAGTATCTTTCCGGCCACAGCGACGTAACAGCCGGGGTTGTGGTGGCGGGAACTGCAGAAGACAGTGAGCGCAGCAAGCAGATCATGCGTACCTACGGCCTCAACCTGAGCCCTTTTGAAAGCTGGCTGGCGGCCCGTGGCCTGAAAACCCTAAAGCTGCGAATGCGGCAGCACTGCACAAATGCCATGGCGGTAGCGGAGTTTCTGGAACAGCACCCGAATGTGAAACAGGTATGGTATCCGGGTCTGACGCAGCATCCGCAGCACGAGTTGGCAAAAGAGCAGGGGAGTGGCATGTATGGCGGTATGCTCTCTTTCAAACTGAAGGATGATCAGACGGAGACGGTGAACGCCTTTATGCAGGCCTTGCAGAATATTCCTTTTGCTCCCTCGCTGGCAGGGGTGAGCACTTCCATCTCGCACCCGCTACGCACTTCCCACCGCAGCCTGAGCCCGGAGCAGCAGCAGAAGCTCGGCATAACATTGGGGCTTATTCGTTTGTCAGTAGGTATAGAGGAAACAGAGGAACTGCTAGTAGATTTGGAGCAAGCCTTGGAGAGTTTAAGAGTTTAGGAGTTAGAAAGTTGGGGGATTTTTGAGTCTCAGAATTAAGGTGTTTAGGAGTTAAAAGTAAAGTTAATGCTATACCTGTAGCTGAAAAACCAAGTATAGCTACGCAGTTTTAAATACCTTGCTATTACATTACCATACCTATGCTGGATTTTCCGAACGCTAAAATAAACATTGGCCTGCTGGTTACAGAGAAGCGGCCCGACGGATTTCATAATCTCGAATCGTGTTTCTATCCGGTGCAGTGGTGCGATGCACTGGAGATTTTGCCAGCCGATGAATTGGCATTTACCATGAGCGGACTGCCCGTGCCCGGCAACCCAGACAGCAACCTTTGCCTGAAGGCCTACAAGCTGCTGCAGCAGGACTTTCAGCTGCCTCCGGTGCACATGCACCTACACAAAGTTATACCGATGGGAGCGGGGCTGGGAGGCGGTTCTGCAGATGCGGCCTTTGCCTTGAAGCAGCTCAACTCTTTGTTTGAGCTAAATGTAAGTGCGGACCAATTAGAAGATTACGCCCGGCAACTGGGAAGCGACTGCGCCTTTTTCGTGCGTAACAAATCCGTGATAGCGGTAGAAAAAGGCGATGTGTTCAAGCCAGTGGAGCTCGATTTGAGTGGCTATACCTGTGTAGTAGTATACCCGGGCATCCACATCACAACGGCAGAGGCCTACGGTAATATCGTGCCTAAAAAGCCAAGCTGTGGTATAGAAATGTACCTGAAGCAGGAAGTGCAGGTATGGAAAGACGTGCTGAAGAATGACTTTGAAGAGGCGCTGTTACCGAAGTATCCAGAGCTGGCAGCCATCAAAGAGCAACTCTACAGCGCCGGCGCCGACTATGCTTCCATGACGGGCTCCGGCTCTGCGGTATACGGTTTGTTCAAGGAGGCTCCTGCCGATTTACTCTTCTCCAGCCATTACCTTCTCTGGAAAGGCCTGCTTTAGTTTTCTGCGTCGCTCGGTATAAGTGTCCAGCACAGGGTGAATAAATACGCTAATTAGAATGATGACCGCCCCAATGTAAAAGTTGGAGGTCATCTGCTCATTCTCATTGAAGATCACCCATGCCAATAGGATGCCGTAAATGGGCTCCATGTTAACCGTCAAATTGACGGTATAGGCCGATATTTTCTGCATAAGCCTTACCGAGGCGGTATAGGCATACACCGTACACACTACTGCCAATAGCAACAGGTATACCCAATCCATGCCGTTCATGGCAAAGTTCAGCGTACCTGTCTCCGTAAACAAATCGGCATAGATGGGGAAGAACAGCGCCGTGCCGATGCAGGCACCTGCCATTTCATAGGCTGTAATGGTGGTAGAAGGATGCTTTTTGGCTAGTCTGGCGTTGATAATTGTGAAAATCGCGCCTAACAGTGCAGAACCCACCGCCATACCGATGCCCAGCATATTGTCAAACTCCGTTTCGGCTTGGAAAATAATGTACAGACCCATCAGAATGATAAGCCCCAACAGAATTTCGTGGACTTTCAACTTCTTGCTCGTGAAGGCAGGCTCCAACAGCGCTGTCCACAGACTGCAGGTGGCCATGCCTACCAGACACAGCGAAACCGACGAAATGCGGGCCGAGGCGAAAAACAGAATCCAGTGTGCCGAGATCATCAGACCCACGCCCATGATGATGAACATATTACTGCGCCCCAGCCAGAACGGAGTTTTGCGGCGGTAGATAATAGCGCCCAACGCTAAGGCCGCGATGAGCGTGCGGAGAAAAACTAACTCCACTGCCGGTATTGTGATCAGTTTGCCAAGTATGGCTGTGAAACCCCATAACAACACAATGAAATGGAGCTCAATAAAATCCTTTAAACGCGGCATTAGCGTGGAATATAACGATAAAGTAGAAAGCCTATACCTGTAAAAATAATGCTCGGCACCCATGCCGCAATATGAGGTTCGAGGTCGCCTACCTGTGCCAGACTGCGGCTCGTAATTACAAAAATGATGAACACGAAAGCTAAAAAGAAGCCCAACGCGATTTGCATGCCTACGCCGCCCCGTGATTTGCGGGCACTCACAATCACCCCGATCACCGTCAGGATGACAATGGCAAACGGATAGCTATAACGCTCATATTTTTCGACAAGGTAAATTTCAATGTCATCGGCGCCGCGATCTCTTTTCTCCTGTATAAAGCGGTTGAGTTCCGGCAGGGTCATGGTCTGCTCCAGCTTGTAGGTACTTTCAAAGTCCTTGGGGAGTATGTTGAGGGTTGTATCCAGCGCCCCGCCATGGTAGATGGTTTCTTTTTCGCCGTCGAAGGTACGCAGGGTATAGCGGTCTACGTGCCACTTCTCTTTCTCTTCGTTCCACTGTACGCTGCTGGCCGTGAGCTTCTGGGTCATGTTTGTCCCTTTGATGTTCTCAATAGCGAAGTTATACCCTACGTGCGAGTTGATGTTGTAACTCTCCATGTACACATAGGTGTCAGGGGCTATTTTCAGGTGAATGTTGCGGCTGTCATAAGTAAAAGGACTCTTCACGTACTTCACCTGAAAAGCAACACTTTTCTTGTTCGCATTCGGAATTACCCAGCCGATCAGGCCAAAGATCAAGGCCCCAATGAGCGTAGAGCCAATGAGATAAGGCACCAAAAGACGCTTGAAGCTAACACCACTACTCAAAATAGCTACGATCTCGGTATGCGAGGCCATCTTGGCCGTTACGAACACCGTCGCGATGAACACCGTGATCGGGCTCAGCATGTTGGCATAGAACGGGATCAGGTGGATGTAGTAGTCGAAGATGATCTCCGAAATGGCCACATTGTGCTTGATGAAGTCGTCGTTCTTCTCAGTGAAGTCAATCACCAGAATAACGGCCACCATGATCAGTACCGTGAACACATACGCGGTCAGGAACTTCTTCAGTATGTATTTATCGAGTAGCTTCAATGGGTTGCTTTAATTACAGTCTCGTCATTAGTTTCTTCACCATCACGTCTTTCCAGTCGCGGAAAGTGCCGGCGATGATGTGCTGTCTGGCTTGTTTTACCAGCCACAGGTAGAAGGTCAGGTTGTGCACACTGGCGATCTGTGGCCCCAAGTATTCGTTGCTGTGGACCAAGTGGCGCAAATAAGCCTTGCTGTAGAACGTGCTGACATAGCCGCCTAGTTCCGCATCGATCGGACTGTGGTCGGTGGCCCACTTCTGGTTGCGTATATTGATGATGCCCTGCGTCGTAAACAGCATGCCGTTTCGGGCATTGCGGGTCGGCAGCACGCAGTCGAACATATCCACGCCCAAGGCGATATTTTCGAGGATGTTGGCCGGCGTGCCCACACCCATCAGGTAACGGGGCTTGTCGGCTGGCAGTATATCGCACACGATCTCGGTCATCTCATACATCATCTCGGCCGGCTCTCCTACTGACAGGCCGCCTATGGCGTTGCCTTCGCGGCCAAAGCTGGCGATGGTCTCAGCGGACTGCACGCGCAGGTCCTTGTAGGTGCTGCCTTGCACAATCGGGAAGAGCGTCTGGTCATAGCCGTACTTGGGCTCGGTGCTGTCGAAGCGGTCGACGCAACGTTGCAGCCAGCGGTGCGTGCGCTCCATCGAGTTTTTGGCGTAGGTATAGTCGCAAGGATAAGGTGTGCATTCGTCAAAAGCCATGATGATGTCGGCACCAATGGTACGCTGAGTGTCCATCACGTTCTCCGGCGTAAAATCGAGCGCAGAGCCGTCGATGTGTGACTTAAACTTCACACCCTCTTCCTTGATCTTGCGGGTGCCGGCCAGCGAGAACACCTGATAGCCGCCACTGTCGGTGAGGATCGGGCGGTCCCAGCCATTGAATTTGTGCAAGCCACCGGCCTGCTCGAGTATGTTGAGGCCCGGACGTAGGTAGAGGTGGTAGGTGTTGCCGAGTATGATTTCCGCCTTAATATCGTCTTTTAGTTCACGCTGGTGAACCGCTTTCACGGTTCCTGCCGTACCTACGGGCATGAAGATCGGGGTTTCGATAGCACCGTGTGCTGTTTGCACCACCCCGGCACGGGCCTTTGACTGTATATCTTTTGCTACTAATGAAAACTGCATAGTCTGTGATTGTCAGCGCGGTATGCTACAAGAAGCACGCCAAAGCTTCTGTGGCACGAAGGCCCCTGTTTTTTGCTAAATGGTTGTCTGAATAATCTGCAAAGATACGAAGTGCGGACCCACAAAACATAAACAATTATTAAATGATGAAGATGTTCGTAAATGGCTTAATTATACCTATTTTTGATAGTCAAAGGCGGTGTTGGACAATGTGCGATCTAAGGTGTTGAACCACACAGCAATTTAACAATCCAACAATCAACAATTAAAGAAATTTGATTACACTTATACTCTTGGCAGTGCTGGCTTTCTGCGTGCTGGTGCAGCTTTATTACGCTTTTTTCTATTTCCTGCCTCTGAGCAGGTATCAAGACCCGGAGCCGGACACCCACCGGCCGGTGTCGGTGATCGTGGCGGCTCACAATGAGCTCGAAAACCTGATCGAGTTGCTGCCCGCTTTGCTCGACCAGCAATATCCCGAGTTTGAAGTCGTTTTGGTCAATGACAGGTCGGACGACGACACGGAATTTTATGTGTATGAGCTGGAGCGGCAATTCGAGAATTTCAGGGTTGTAACGATCAAAAAAACACCGGAGTATTTAAATCCGAAGAAATACGCGCTGGCGCTGGGTATACGTGCCGCCAAGTACGAACACATGTTGTTTACCGACGCTGACTGCCGCCCGTGCAGCGAGCGCTGGATCGAAAAAATGCAAAGTGGCTATGCGCTTGGCACTGAGCTAGTTATCGGTTATTCCCCCTACAAGAAACTGGGCGGGTTTCTCAATCATCTCATCCGATATGAAACCTTACTGACCGCAATTCAGTATCTGTCTCATGCAAACAAAGGACACGCTTACATGGGCGTAGGCCGAAACTTATCGTATACTAAGTCGTGTTTCTTTAGAAACAAAGGGTTTGCATCTCATATCAAGACTACTGGCGGCGACGATGACCTTTTTGTTCGCGATGCCGTCAACAATAGTAAGACAAGCATTGTTATCAGCAAGGAAGGGCAAACGGTCAGCATTCCTAAAAAGAAATTTGGGGAATGGCTGGTGCAGAAAAGAAGGCACATGGCCGCCGGAAGGCAATACAATGCGTCAGACAAGGGGAGGATAGGGGCTTTTATTTCATCCAATATTCTTTTTTACACGCTGTTTATTATTCTTCTTGTTCTCAATAGCCATTTGATTATCTTGGCTGCGCTTATCGGATTACGCTACCTAGTGGTGTTTCCGGTGTACCTAAGTGTGGCGCGCAGGCTAGACGAAGATCTTTCTTTGCCGCTTTTGCCGCTACTCGATATTGCCTATTTTTTTAGTTACCTGCTCCTTGGAGTATCTGTTGTATTGAACAAACGAATCAGATGGAAGTAAACAAACAATTCTCCGCAAAAGCAAAGCACGATTTCAAGCTGATACAAGCGGCTGTCGAAGAGAACGACGAAAAGGCTTATGCTGAGCTGATGAGTATCTATAAGAAGCCGGTATACCACGTGGTGCTCAAAATGGTCCGCAACGCCGACGATGCCGAGGACTTAACCATAGAGGCCTTTGCCAAAGCTTTTCGCAACCTGCACAAGTTCAACCCGGAGTACGCTTTCAGTACTTGGCTGTTCCGCATCGCGACCAACAACTGTATCGACTTTATCCGTAAGAACCGCATCAAGACGATGAGCATCGATTCGGCCATTAAGATTGACAATGGCGACGAGATCACGATCGACTTTAAAGACAAGAACCTGAATCCGCAGGAAGAGGCGATTAAGAACCAGAAGATCGAAATTATGCAGTACGTGGTAGCCAAGCTGCCTGAGAAGTACCAGCGCCTCGTAACACTTCGCTACTTCAACGAACTGTCATACGAAGAGATCGCAACCGAACTGAACGCCCCGCTCGGCACCGTAAAAGCCCAGCTGCACCGCGCCCGCGAGTTGCTCTATGACATGGTGAAGAATAAGAAGCACTTGATTTAATAGTTGGTAGCTGATTGTTTATAGAATAATCGATTTTAAACAACAATTAACAATTATCAATCAAACATAAGATAATGATTACGTTTTTAGAGCCCTTGTCGCTTTGTGCGGCAGGGGCTTTATTTTTGGGGTGATTCCATACATATTTCATACTTTTGCGGTGCCTTAGGCTTATGCTGGGCAATAGAAGAACAGAAGCTATACCTTGCGAACAGAGATCATGCGAAACCTGAGCGAAGCCATACTGGTGCGAATGGGCAGACTGCATTTATACCTGCGTCATAAAGGGGGCAAAGAAGCCGAACAGGAGCTTCACCGCAAATACGAGGGCCAGTACCGAAACGCCGGCCTCGTGCTCTTGTTCGACCTCTTCATGGCCCTCGCCGTAGTGGTAGTAGTAGCTGTTCTGGCAGGTTTGCTATACTTCGTAACAAGTTAGAAAGTGAATGAGCCGTACTATCTCTTCTCAACTTTTTAAATCTTAAACTCCTAAACTCCCAAACTGAAACCATGTCCATCTCTATCCGCATCCTTTTGTCAGGTTATTTCCCTGAGCTTTCCGAAGACCAACTGGACAAGTATGAGCGTATGGCCGAGCTGTACCGGGAGTGGAATGAGAAGATCAACGTGGTGTCACGCAAAGACATGGAGCACTTGGGCGTGCACCACATCCTGCACTCGCTGGGTATAGCCAAGGTGATCCAGTTTCCGGCACATGCCCATGTGCTCGATGTGGGTACAGGCGGCGGACTGCCGGGTCTGCCCTTGGCGGTGATGTTCCCAGAGGTGAAATTCCACTTGGTGGACTCTATCGGCAAGAAGATACACGTGGTGCAGGAAATTGCCCGCGAGCTGCACCTGCAGAATGTAACGGCTACCCATACCCGTGCCGAACAGGTGCGCGAGAAATTTGACTTCGTGGTGAGTCGCGCCGTCACACGACTGGCCAACTTCTACCCGTGGGTGATGAACAGCTTTAAGAAGGAAGCTATACCCAACAAAGGCATCTACTATCTCAAAGGCGGCGACCTGCAGGAAGAAATCGCCGAATCAGGCCTGATCACGAAGACCTACGACCTGAAAGATTATTTTACAGAAGAGTTTTTTGAAACAAAGAAGGTCTTAGTCGTGCCGATGCCGTAGGCCTACTCCCCCTGTAACAGAAACCGAACGGCTCTGGCCTCAGAGTAGTAGATGTTGTTTCTAAAATCTTCTGTGAAGCCCACATGGCCACCATCTTCGGGCGTTTCTAAGTAGAAGTAGGGGTTCTGTTGTGCTTCCTCCACCGGAAAACAAGACTTGGTCAGGAAGGGGTCGTTCTTGGCGTTGACTAGCAAGGTCGGTATCTGAATGCTTTTCAAAAATTGCTTGCTACTAGAACGCTTGTAATAGTCCTCCGCATTTTCGAAACCATGAAGAGGCGCCGTATACTTATCATCAAACTCCGGAAAAGACCAGAACAAACTATAATCGGTCAGGTCGAGCGAATCCGGGTACATCTCCTTTTTTTGTTCCAGTTTCTGACCGAGCGTTTTCAAGAAGCGCTGGGTATAGATCTTCGAAATGCGCTTTGCCGAGCTCTTCAGGTCAATAGGTACCGAAAAGACAGAAGCCCGCTTCACCTCTGAGGGCACCTGCGCAGGCTCTTCTCCTAAGTATTTTAAACTGATGTTGCCTCCGGCACTGAAGCCGATGAGGTATACCGATTCATAACTGCCTGCATCGAGGGCATGCCTGATGACGAAGTCAAGGTCGTCGGAAGCGCCTAGGTGGTAGGAGCGAAGGAGTTTATTGGGCTCGCCGCTGCAGCTGCGGTAGTTCCATGCCAGCGCATCGACACCCCGCTCGTTGAGTGCTTTCACCATACCCATGATGTAGGGCCGGTGCGAGTCGCCCTCCAGCCCATGCGAGAGTATGGCCAGAGATTTTGATTTGACGCGTGACCAGTCCACGTCTATGAAATCGTCGTCGGGCGTAATGAGCCGCTCGCGATGGTAGGCTACTCCGTCTACTTGCCTGAACAGGCTGGGCACAATGGTCTGTATGTGCCCGTTAAAAAGGTAGAACGGTGACTTATGCTTGGAAGGTAGGATCGGCATAGCACGATAAGCTAAGTGACACGGTTGGTATTTTATACGATAACGCCAAAATTAAGGCCTTTCAATAGGTAAAGCTACATCAGTGGGCCATTTTTGACGTATCCTTTCATATAAACTAACACAACGAAAGACTATGAAGTTTTCTAATAACATAAAAATTTGGACATTGATCTGGCTAACGGCAGGCTTTGTTATGGCCTGCGACGTAGATACGCGTCAGGGTGCCAGCCGCGACTTTGAAGAGTTCTCTGCTTGGGTAGATACCACCAGCCAGCGGGCTGAGACCGCCACCGAAGAGGAGTGGAATGAGATGCAGACGGAGTATAACCGCCGAGCCACTGAGCTCGAGACAAGAAGCGCTGACTGGGATGAGAAGACCAAGGGCGAATGGGAGGAGATGCAGACCCGCTGGCAGGAAACAGTCGGTAGGGCTGAAACACGCTTCCGGGCATCCGAAGTAGACATGAGCGGAGAGGCCAGCCCAAGCACTGATACGCTAGGGTTTTAGATAGAAAAACTTTCTATAAATCTTCTATATAGAGAAACTCTATACTGTTATATGCTTTACTTTGAATGTTTATAATCTTTGGCTTTTAGGGTGCGTATAAAACGGTATTATCAACGATAATTGAAAGATGAATATAAAATCGAATTTGAAAATAATCGGTATGGCGCTAACAGTTAGTGCATTTACCTTTGCCTGTAACACTGAAACACGCACCGAGACGAACCGTGAGGTAGACGAGGCGCAAGTAGAAATGAATGAAACGAGCGTGGAAGCCGAAAGAGAGTATAATGAATTCTCTGTGTGGGTAGACGAGCAGGGCAACCGAGCTGATTCATACACCGAAGAGGAATGGCGGGAAGCGAAAGAGGAGTATAACCGCCGTGAAGCCGAGCTTGACGCTAAAAGTGATACATGGGACGATGATGCTAAAAGAGAGTGGGAAGAAGTGAAGGCTAGCTGGAAACGCACCGAGGACAAAGTGCAGAAACGTATAGGTGATATCGACGTGGACGTTGATGTGGAAAGAAGAAACAACTAATCTGAATCTCCTTAACTGATTGATTTTTTGATAGAAGAGTAGGCCTAGGGCTGCAGTAACCTTACTGTGGCTCTAGGTTTTTTTATGCTATCTGGGCCAAGGGTTGACGAGGGCAGGGTTGCTTGTAAAATGCTCATCAGTCAGGGTGTGCATAAAGGCGATGATTTTTTGCTGTTCCTCTTGCGTGAGTGCTATACCTAGTTTCTCTCCTTGCTGCAGCTGAGTTGCCAGACTTGGAGAGGGCTTTACGCCCGAGGTATAATGCGCAAGTACCTCCTGTAGTGTATTAAAGCGGCCATCGTGCATGTAGGGCGCCGTAAGGGTGATATTACGCAGGGTAGGGGTTTTGTACTTGCCGATGTCCTGAGACGCGTGCGTAATGCGACCTCTGCCAAAAGCCAGTTGCTCGTGCTCTTCCGAAAAAGAACTGCCGAGCCCGTTGTTGTGGTACTGGTTGTCTGTGAAGAAATCGGTGGCGTGACAGCTGCCGCAGTTGGCCCTGAATAGAGCCATACCTTTCAGTTCAAGGGAAGTCAGCTCGCCACCGGACTCTTGGCGCATATACCTGTCGTAGCGAGAGTCAGCTGAGATAAGCGTGCGCTGAAACTGGGCCAGCGCCCTGAAGACAAGCGGTGTAGTGATGGAATCGGTATTGAATGCGCTTCTGAACTGGGCAGGGTATACGGGGTGCTGTTTCAGGTATAGCAACAGCTTATTCAGGTCCTGCCCCATCTCGTCGGGGTGCGTGAGCGGACCAAAACTCACAGATTCCAGATTCTTGACACCGCCATCCCAAAACAGCCCCTCCATCCAAGCAAGGTTCGCCAGTGAAGGCGCATGTCTCAAAAGCGCCTTGCCCGATACGCCGAGCTGTGTGAGTGCCTGCCCGTCTGAAAAAGCCTTATCCTGTTGGTGGCAACTGGCGCAAGACACCTGCCCATTGGCTGATAGGCCAGTATCGTAGAAAAGCATGCGCCCTAAAGCTATACCTTCAGCGGTAAGTGGGTTATGGCTTGGCTGCGGTATAGAGGCTGCGAGATTAGCCGGTGCTTCAGGTATAAAAGTGATAGGCTGTGGCGCTGCAGCATCCGTCAGTTGTCCCTCACACCCCGCAAAAAGGAATGTGACCAGCAAACAAACCGATAAAAGGCAGGCAGCGCTTCTCATTTACTCTCCTGATTCAATTCGAATAAAACCTTGGCTGTAATTCTCCACGATCTTGCGTGCATTCTCACCGCCCATCGCTGTGTTTAGTTCGTCAAAATCGATCAGGTGCGGATTGCGGAACAGCTCGTTCACGTCCGTTACCAGTCGTAGATTGCCCGTCGGTCGTTGGCGTAGGTCGAGTGGCTGCGGCAGTTCCAGCGTAAATACTTTGTAGTTGCTGTCTTCCCCGATATGAAACACAAGGCCACCGTTCTTGGTGTCACCAGTATACAGCCCCTCCAGCGACAGGAATTTATACCCGGTGGTCCAGTCCCATACCATGTCATTGCTCGGGTCGAGGTCGCCGAACTGGTCAATGGAGTGATTGCGCGCCTCATCCACCCCGATGGCAAACTCCATCTTTGTGTATACCGCCGCTGGCACCTCATCAAGACTAAAGCCTGCCTTGCCATCGAGTGTAATCAGGTGGTAGCTGTCCGGCTGGGTATAGACCGTGCGTCCATCCTGACTGATCAGCTTTACATTGCTGAGGTAAAACCGAAGCTTCTGCACCATATAGCTGTCTCCGCTTGGGCTGGTATACGTCTCGTCGGCCTGTAACCCTTGGCTGCCCACTGTGTGCTGTACCGCTACCTGCACGGTGCCTGTAGCTGGTTCGTCTTCGTCATCGGAACAGGAGGCCAGCGGCAGGGCAAGGGCCAGTGTAAACAATAATTTGGCGGCAGAAGAGAGCAGGGCTTTCATAGGGGCTACTTAAATGGGTTTGAGAATCGTTTGTCTTTGATAAAGGTTGTATCGGTCAAAGTATGGAGGAAAGCGATGATCTTTCGTTTTTCCTCTATCGTCAGACCGAGGCTGGTGCCATTGGGTAAGTTCGTTGCTTCGATGATCAGCGGATCCAGATTAGGCGTGTCGAAGCGGATGTGCTCGTTGTAATGGTCCAGCACCTCCTCTAAGGTCTTGAAGCGGCCATCGTGCATGTAAGGGGCCGTGAGAGCAATGTTGCGCAGCGAGGGCGACTTGAACTTGCCTTTGTCGCTGGCTCGGCCTGTTACGTCGCCCAAGCCATTGTCGGTCGGTTGAGCATCGAGGCCGTTGTTGTGGAAGGTACGCGTCGTCAGGAGTACGCCGCCATGGCAGTCGCCGCAGTTGCCGCCCCGTGTACCGGTGCTAGGGTCGGGGTGCGTCATAAAGAGCACCATGCCCTCTACCTCGTCCGAGGTGAAGACCTCCTTGTTCTGCAGATACCCATCGTAGCGGGAATTGCCCGAAATGAGTGTGCGTTGGAATTGCGCCAGCGCTTTGAGGATGTTTTCCCGGGTAATGGTAGAAGACCCGAAAGCCTTTTCAAACATAGGTGGGTAGAGCTGGGTCTGTTGCAGTTTGTTTACCGACTCGTGCAATGGCTGGTGCATCTCAAGCGGATCCTCCAGCGGCCCCACGGCTTGGTCCTCCAAGGTATTGGTGCTACCGTCCCAGTTGAACTGGCTAAACCAAAGCATGTTGGCCAGCGACATGGAGCCGCGCTTGGTCTGCGCATTGTTAATACCTGTGCTCAGCCCTTTGGCATCGGTAAAGGCCAGTTGCTGTTGGTGGCAACTGCCGCAGGAGAGAGAGTTGTCACGCGAAAGCTTCGTTTCGTAAAATAGGTGGCGGCCCAACTCTACACCCTCTACCGTCATGGGGTTGTCAGGCGGAATCACAAAATTCTTGGGCAATGTGGCAGGTATAGCCAATTCGTAAGGCTTGGGCGGGTTAGGGCCTGTTTCATGCGGCTCTTCTTTATCGCCGGAACAGGCCATAAACAGGAACGGAAAGGCTGCCAACAGAAAGAATCGCAGGAGTGCCATTGTTTTCAGGCTGAATAAGTGTAATATTGGAACACCAAAAGATAGGTATTTGTGCCAAAACTATGGCAGGGTAACAAGAAATACCTTTTGTTAAGCTTTTTATCAGGAGGAGGCTTTGGAAATTAATTGTAAAGGGTTTACCTTTGCAAACTCATTTAAGATACGGAACGAAATATTTAATTAGTATACAATAACATGGCTAATCACAAGTCGGCATTAAAGAGAATCAGATCTAACGAATCGAAACGTCTTCGTAACAGATATCAGGCGAAAACTACTCGTACATTCATCAAAAGGCTGAAAGGCACTACTGACCAGACCGAGGCGCAGGAACTGTACAAGACAGTTTCTTCTATGCTTGACCGTCTGGCAAAGAAAAACATCATCCACAAAAACAAAGCGGCTAACAACAAGTCAAAACTGGCTAAGTTCGTTAACAGCCTAGCTGCAGCTTAATTTTTGCTGGAATACTAATTCCGAAGCCTTACACACGCGTGTAAGGCTTTTTGTGTTTTCTGTTGGTGGGGGTTGCAGGGGGGATTTAGTTGTTTCAGACTTTAGTTCTTACTCTGGTTAACCCACCCCCTGCCCCTCCTTGTCCAAGGAGGGGAGTCTGATATTACCACTTTTAAGGTATAAGCTTTGTAGTACAAATCACTGGTACGTATTGCAATAATAACTAGCGCGCTGGCTACAAAGCAAATCACACTTGCCTTGTGCAGCAAACGACTACTCACTGTTCAAGCGGTCAGTGAGTGGGGGAGGGGCCCTCTATTTGGGGAGTCTTGACTTTTTTGCCCCGAAAGCTTTCGGGATGTCCGCCGCACAAGCGAAACTATAAAACAGGAAATCCCTGAAGCTGACCATCAACTTCAGGGATTTCCTGTTTTAAAAACAACTGGCATCTTAAGCGATACTCAGCTTAATCATATTGGTACGCTTCTGCTCATAAATCGGCATACTTGCCGTATTGATAAACACATCGCCTTTGTTAAGGTAGCCGGCTTTGAGAAGCATGTGCTTGATATCATTGATGGTGGCGTCAGTAGACTCAAACTTGTCGTAGTAGAAGCCGCGCACACCCCATACCAAGTTCAAGGTAGTCAACAAACGCTCATTCTCAGTGAAGATGAAGATGTCAGCCTTGGTGCGGTGCTTAGCCAGTTGGAAGGCCGTATACCCAGACTTTGTCATACCGATCACAGCACGAGCGTTTGTGTCTCGAGCCAAGTAGCAGGCGTTTGCCACGAGGCTGTCATTATAAAAAGTCTCTGAATGCGGGTTCAGGATGTAGTTCTTGTTGAAAATATCCGCTTGGCGTTCCACTTCGCTGATCGTCAGGTTCATAGAACGGATCGTCTCCACCGGGTAAGCACCTACGGCTGTTTCTGCGCTCAGCATCAGCGTGTCGGCCCCGTCAATCACGGCATTGGCTACGTCGTTGGTTTCTGCACGGGTCGGCTTTGGATTCACAATCATGCTCTCCATCATCTGGGTGGCGATGATTACCGGTTTGGCAGATTTGTTACACTTCTCCACGATCATCTTCTGAAGCATGGGCACGCGCTCCATGCCTGTTTCCACGCCAAGGTCGCCGCGGGCCACCATCAGAGCGTCAGATGCGGCAATGATCTCGTCAATATTTTTAATGGCTTCTGGCTTCTCAATCTTGGCAATTACGCGGGTGTCTTTGCCGCGCTCTTTGATGATGCGCTTAATCTCGAGGATGTCCTCTACGCGACGTACAAACGAGAGCGCTACCCACTCCAAGTCATGGTCTAAGCCAAAGTGAAGGTCTTTCAAATCTTTCTCTGTCAGAGATGGAGCCGAAACAGAAGAGTCAGGGAGGTTAATGCCTTTTCGTGGCTTTACCACACCGCCGTATTTTACATCGGCTTCAACCACGCAGTCTTTGTCTGTGGTAACTACTTTGAGTTCCAGTTTGCCGTCGTCAAGCAGGATGGTATCGCCCGGGTTCACGTCTTTAGCAAGTTCGGTATAGCCCGTGCCCAAGTGGTCGTGGTTGCTCACAGAGCCGTCGCAACGCAGTACTACGCGCTGGCCTTCTTTTATCTCTACGCCACCATTCTCCACCTCACCGATACGGATCTTAGGACCCTGTAAGTCTTGCACGATGCAGACGTTGGTGTTAAATCGGCGGTTTATCTCACGTATATGCTCTATTACTTGTAAGTGTTCTTCGTGCTCACCATGCGAAAAGTTAAGACGGAAAGCGTCTACGCCTTCCTGCACCAGTGATAGCAGGCGATCAAAGGTATTGCTGGCAGGGCCAACAGTGGCCAGTACTTTGGTCTTGTTGAAGAGTATCTTCATAAATCAGAATAATAAGTGTTCTTTGTACTTAAGTGTAAGTGGGTCAAATTGTTTCGTGTATTGTATTAGGGTGAGATTTTGGAGCCGACTGATGAGTTCCTGCGGGTTGAGGTACTGTTGCAGGGCTCCTGTAATTTGCAGAATGTAGTCATAGTCCTTTATGTCGGGCAGCATAAAAGGTTTCTTAACGGTGGGGGTACCCAGCGCTTTGTTGCGGAACAGGCGAACGGTACTATGGTCGTCGGTGTGCTCAAAGTGGGAGATGAGCATCTTCTGGCGGTCAGACAGTTCGTAGCACAAGTCCTGTCGACGTGTAAGATTAAGCCCGAGCAGGCGGTTTAACGACCACGCCATCTTGTAGTCCCGACATGAGGAAACCACGCCAAAAAGGGCGAAGCTAAAATCATACTCAATGTCCAGATGCAATGTTTTCATGGGCTACAAAAAAGCGTAATTGCAAATTTATAAACATGACAATGGAAAACGACCATTAGGGCAAAAACTTTTATAACATTATGAATGCCGTAATTTTTTTTGACATTGTCTGCCTAATTACATTTCTTTGCACAGTGTTTTAATAAACTATAAGAAAAATGTCAGAAATCGCAGAAAAAGTAAAGGCTATCATCATCGATAAGCTTGGTGTTGAAGAGTCAGAGGTTACTCCAGAGGCTAGCTTCACTAACGACCTTGGCGCCGACTCATTGGATACAGTTGAGCTTATCATGGAATTCGAAAAAGAATTCAACGTATCTATTCCAGATGATCAGGCTGAAAATATCGCTACTGTAGGTCAGGCTATCAGCTACCTAGAAGAGCACGCAAAGTAATATCAGTACCTGTTACCTTATTGTATTAAGTAATTTTACTATCTATCCTCTACTAGCAGCTTATGGAGCTTAAGAGAGTTGTAGTTACAGGGCTAGGCGCACTCACGCCACTTGGGAACACTGTTTCAGAGTACTGGAACGGGTTGTCAAATGGTGTGAGTGGAGCTGCGCCCATTACACGCTTTGATGCGAGTAAGTTTAAGACCCAATTTGCCTGTGAAGTAAAAGGATACAATCCGGAAGCTTACTTCGACCGTAAGGAGGCGCGTAAAATGGACTTGTTCTCTCAGTTCGCCATGGTGGTGGCTGACGAGGCGGTTCAGGACGCGAACTTGGTTGATAGTAACGTTGACCCTGACCGTGTTGGCGTGATCTGGGGCTCCGGAATCGGCGGATTGCGCACCTTCCAAGAGGAGTGTGTGAACTTTGCCAACGGTGATGGTACACCGCGTTTCAACCCGTTCTTCATCCCGAAGATGATCGCGGATATCAGTGCCGGTCACATTTCCATTAAGTATGGCTTCCGTGGACCAAACTTCGTAACGGTTTCAGCCTGTGCTTCTGCTACCAACGCTATTATCGACTCTTTCAACTATATCCGCTTGGGTATGGCTGACGTGATCGTGACGGGCGGTTCTGAGGCTGCTGTAACGGAAGCAGGTATCGGAGGCTTTAACGCCTTGAAAGCCCTTTCAGAGCGTAACGATTCCCCGGAAACGGCGTCCCGCCCATTCGACAAAGACCGCGACGGTTTTGTGCTGGGTGAAGGTGCCGGTGCCCTTATTCTGGAAGAGTACGAGCACGCTAAAGCCCGTGGCGCCAAGATCTACGCCGAAGTAATAGGTGGCGGTATGTCAGCAGACGCTTACCACATCACAGCGCCGCATCCCGAAGGACTAGGCGCACTGAACGTGATGAAGAACGTACTGCGCGACGCCAACATCAAACCAGAGGAAGTAGACTACATCAACGTACACGGTACCTCCACACCGCTGGGTGATGTGAGCGAGGTGAAGGCGATTCAGACTGTTTTTGGTGACCATGCTTACAATCTCAATATCAGCTCTACCAAGTCTATGACAGGTCACCTGTTGGGCGCGGCTGGTGCTATTGAGGCGATTGCGGCTATCATGTCAATCAAGAACAGCTTGGTTCCACCGACAATCAACCACTTCACTGATGACGAAAGCTTCGATCCGCGTCTTAACTTCACTTTCAACAAAGCGCAGGAGCGTGAGGTGAAAGTGGCGCTGAGCAATACGTTCGGCTTCGGTGGACACAATACTTCCGTTTTATTCCGTCAATTTATCGATTAGGTGTTTGGTCCCATAAAACCGGTACGGCGCTTCTATCACAGCTTATTCACAAAGGATAGAGAGTTAGTGCGCGCCATCTCCGGGATTATTGGCAGCACACCCGATAACATACGCCTGTACAAACTGGCGCTCACACACACGTCCTTTGCGCGGCAGAATCTGGCCAGCAAGCACGATACCAATGAGCGTCTGGAGTTTTTGGGCGATGCGGTACTCGGAACGGTTGTAGCCGAACTGCTTTTCAAGAAATTTCCCTACGAAGATGAGGGCTTTATGACAGAGATGCGCTCGCGGATTGTGAACCGTGAGTCACTCAATCATATTGCCATTAAAATAGGCCTTAACCTGCTGGTAAAAGTAGACACCTCCGGTGGGCAGGGCTCTCGTCACAAGTCCGTGCACGGCAACGCACTGGAGGCGCTGGTGGGCGCCATATACCTTGACAAAGGGTATAACACTACTAGGCAGTTTATTCTGGGCAAGCTCATTAAACCCCACGTGGACCTGCACAAACTGGTCAACACTACCTCCAACTTTAAGAGCAAACTCATTGAGTGGGCGCAGAGCCAAAATGCTGAGATCAGGTTTGAGATCGTAAATCGTAAAAACCAAGGAAACACAACCGAGTTTACCTGTGAGATATACCTCAACGACAAGCCTGTGGCCATAGGGGTGGGCCTATCTAAGAAAAAAGCCGATCAGTCTGCCGCTGAAAAAGCGATCGAAGTGCTTAATATTAGTTAAGGCGTAGTCCCTAGTATCCTCTGCTGCAGTCCAACCCATAGGCTGTATTTCCCCCTATTTAGGAGGCTTTCAATTTCGACAGGTATAAGCTGATATTTGACCGCTTATAATGGTTAGATGTCATTTTACCATCCGTAAATGAAAGGCAATGGTTTTCGCATCATTTCTAATTTTGATTTTACGCAGTGCTATACCTGTTTTGCACGCTTTGGTTCTTTATTTGAACCTCAAAGCTTAACTTGCCTCCATATTGTTGCGTTAAAAACACACTATGGAAGAAACGAAACTCATACTGGCAGGGGCCGCTCTAAACCAGACCCCGCTTGACTGGGAAGCCAACCTGCTCAACATACGATCCGCTATTTTAGAAGCCACCACCCGCAATGTAGATATTCTGCTGCTGCCAGAGCTCTGTATCACCGGCTATGGTTGCGAAGACATGTTTCTGCACCCTTGGTTTGCCGATGAGACTTTTGAAAAACTGCTTCAGGTAAAGGAGTGGTGCGACAACATCACCGTCTGTCTGGGAGTGCATGTGATTATCGGGCAGGATGTGTTTAATACGGCCTGTGTTATTAAAAATAAGGAGATTGTAGGCTTTACTGCAAAGCAGTTTCTGGCCCGAGACGGTATACATTACGAACCGCGCTGGTTCACACCGTGGCCTGCCAATGTGGTAGAGGAGTTTGAAATGAAAGGCAAGCGCTACCCCATTGGCGATATCATCTATGAAGAGAGAGGCGTGAAGTATGCCTTTGAGATATGCGAGGATGCTTGGCGAACCAACCGTCCGGCCGAGCGGCACATGCCAAAGGGCGTGCAACTAATCCTCAACCCGAGCGCCAGTCACTTTGCCTTGAGCAAAACCGACCTACGCCACCGGCTGGTTGTGGAGGCCTCCAAGAAATACCAGTGTGCCTACCTGTACGCTAACCTGCTCGGTAATGAGTCGGGCCGTGTGATATTTGATGGAGAGGTGCTTATCGCGCAGAACGGAAAGCTCATCCGGCGCAACGAACTGCTCTGCTTCAAGGACGTGGATCTGGAGTGCGCCGAGGTTTGCTTTGGCGACAATCCAAAGATAGAGGAGACAATTGAGTACCTGCCGCCTATTGATGAGAACGCCGAACTGATAGCCGCCCTGTGCTTAGCGCTGTTCGACTACATGCGCAAGAGCCGCAGCCGTGGCTTTGTGCTCTCTCTTAGTGGTGGCGCTGACTCCTCGTGCTGTGCCGTGGCGGTGGCGGAAATGGTGCGCCGTGGTGTGGATAGCTTAGGCGTGACCGGTTTTGTGACCAAGGCACGCATGTTCTCACTGAAAGACGCTGAGTATTTTGAGTCGCTGCCGCAGGATGAGGTGGTGAGAGTGCTAGTCGGTCGCATGCTTACTTGTGCTTATCAGGGCACGGTCAATTCATCGGATGCCACCTATACCTCTGCCAGAGAGCTGGCCGAATCGATCGGTGCCGTGTTCCATGACTGGACAATTGACGATGAAGTGAAGGGCTATACCTCCAAAATTGAAAAAGCCATCGAGCGCGACCTGACGTGGGAGCAGGATGATGTCACGCTACAGAACATACAGGCCCGTGTGCGGGCCCCGGCTATTTGGATGCTCGCTAACATTCACAACGCCTTGCTGCTGGCCACCTCTAACCGCAGTGAGGCCGCGGTGGGCTATGCCACCATGGATGGCGACACGGCCGGCAGTATTTCCCCGATCGCAGGTATAGACAAGGACTTTATTCGCCAGTTCCTGATCTGGATGCAGGAGGAGCTTGGTTATTTGGGACTCGACTACGTGAACAACCTGCAGCCATCCGCGGAGTTGCGCCCGTCTGCAGAGGACCAGACCGATGAGAAAGACTTAATGCCGTATGAGATACTCAACATGATCGAGCGCTTAGCATGGTACGATCGTCTTTCGCCGAAGCAGGTGCTGGAGCGATTGGTGAAGGATAACGTAGCGCCCGCTAAAAAGCTGGAAGAGCATGTGCACAAGTTCTATACACTGTGGTCCCGCAACCAGTGGAAACGCGAACGCTACGCTCCGGGCTTCCATCTTGACGACTACAACTTGGACCCGCGCAGCTGGCTTCGCTACCCAATCCTGAGTGGAGGTTTCCGGGAAGAGCTCCGCAACTTGAAATAGTCCGCAATTTGTACCTATACCAAGGCATCATTCTATACCTGCACGAGCGGGGAGGGGTGATGCCTTTTATTTTGCCAAAGCGCTATACCTGTGGATAATTTATACCTATACCTGTTAATCGTCGGTTTTTTCGCTTTGCTAATTATCGTAACTTTGGCAGAACCATACCTTTGTTTATGAGCATTCTGAACTATATCACGTGGGATGTAAGTCCCTCTATCTTCTCCATCGGCTCCTTTGAGGTACGCTGGTACGGTCTGCTGTTTGCACTTGCCTTTGTATTTGGGCAACAGATCTTGACAAGAATCTACGTGGCAGAGGGCCGCACGGAAGGCGACGTGGATGTAATAACCCTTTACATGATCATCGGAACGGTAGTAGGCGCTCGTTTAGGCCATACCTTATTCTATCAGCCCGAATATTATCTGAGCAACCCCATCGAGATTCTCAAAATCTGGGAGGGCGGGCTTGCCAGTCATGGTGCCACCATTGGCATTTTGCTGGCCCTGTGGCTGTTCAGCCGGAAGCAGAAGTTCGATTATATGTGGGTATTGGACCGTATTGTGATCGTGGTCGCATTGGGTGGAACCTTGATCCGACTGGGTAACCTGATGAATTCGGAGATATTCGGGCGGCCGACCGATCTTCCTTGGGGCTTTATTTTTGTGCGCCAAAGCGAGTACTCGCATGTGCCACGCCACCCTACACAGCTTTACGAATCACTTAGCGTATTCCTGTTGTTTGTGCTGCTTTACTGGCTGTGGAAGAAATACAAGGAGGCGCTCCCGAGAGGCTTACTGTTCGGTATTTTTGTAACGGCCCTGTTCACCTTCCGCTTCTTGGTGGAGTTCCTGAAAGAAGACCAAGTGGCAAAAGAGGCAACGATGGCACTCAATATCGGTCAACAGCTGAGCATTCCGCTTATCTTAGCTGGCCTTGTAATTCTGTTCATCGTGTGGCGCAACCCTAAGCCGGCTCTGGCGGGCGGAAGATTGGAGCGTGAGGCTGTGGGCAAGAAATAACCTGAGTCAAAGAGATATAAAAAAAGGAGGCCGGCATTTATTGCCGGCCTCCTTTGTGTTTAGAGCTTCTGCAAATCTAGTTCAAGCTGTAGCGGAACAGACCTCCGCTTTCACTTGTGATAACCATGGTCTGTTCGTCTTCAAATGCCACAGCCTCTGTCTGCCCGGCCTCTTTCATGGACACCTTCTGATAGTCGCCTTCATAAAAGGAGGCAGGGTCATCCACATTCTCAAAGACATGTAGCACCCCTTCGCTGGTCAGGGCTACAGTTTCGCCACTTGGGCTTATGGCCGCCCCCGTTACAGGTACTCCTAACTTGTGTTTGCCTACCAGTTTAGCTTTGTACTGCCCGCCTTTGTCTGGCAGTTCGTATACTTTGGCCAGCTCCTTGCGGCCTCTGTCCTTCGAGACAAGGTATAGCTTGCCCTCGTGCCAGAATAATGCCTCCACATCGTAATTCATGTCGTCTTTTTTGGGCGGAAACTTCTTTTGGTCCTCATACGAGAAGCGTATCGCCTCAATTTGTTCCGGGCTGTTTAGGTTGAGTTTGTAGATGGCCAATTCGCGGCGCTTGTTGTTGTTGTTGCCCGTGTCGGATATGTAGAGGTTGCCCTTGTCATCGCGGGTGAGGTCCTCCCAGTCTACATTAGGCAGTTTGAGCTTGATGGTCTGTTTCAACTTTCCCTTTTCGTCAATCAGGTAGAGGTGAGGCTTGTTGCCGGCATCATTGTGGGTGACATAAACCTTTTTGTCTGCCAGAAATTCTACGCCAGAGCTTTCACTGATGGGGGAGGGCAGGTTGGCTAGTTTTTCTACATTACTGGAAGTTGTGGTATTGGAGGTGGCAGAATCGGCGGGGCGACCCAAAAAGTAAAAAAGGGCGACCATGACCGGTATAAAAAAGGCAAGTATTTTTAACATGAGCTTCATAGACATATTAGTGAATGCAGGGGCGTATTGGTATAACGGAAAGCCAAAGCACTGTGGTTACGTAGAACACGTAAATGCCAAGAAACTGGTAGAGATTATTGAAAAAAGCCTAATGGAGATCAAGAAAATAAAGGAAACTTGCCTGTATGTGGCAGACTTGCAGCGGACCCGTTCATTCTATGAAGGCCAACTAGGGCTACCCGTAATAGGAGAAGTAAAAGGGCGCCATATCTTTTTCCGGGCGGGAGCATCGGTACTGCTGTGCTTCCTGCCTGAAATGTCAAAAAAAGGTGGCACACTGCCGCCACATTTTGGCTCAGGACAATTGCATCTGGCCTTTGAGGTAAGCCGGGAAGATTATGACGGATGGAAAAATAAAATAGAAGAGGCAGGTATACCTGTTGAGCAGGAGTACGACTGGGGGCGGGGCTATCTGTCCTTCTACTTCCGCGATCCGGACCAGCACTTACTCGAAATTGTGATGGAAGGGATGTGGGAAAAGAACTAGCAACAGCTTCTTTAGCATAATACGAATCCTACCGTGTGAATACCTCTTTCTGGATTTTTTTAATTGCTAACGAGAGGCTCCTTTTTTTAATCTTCGGGGCATGCAAGCCTAAAGAGTGTTGTGTTTCCCGTTTCTTGATTGGCTTCAAACCAAACGGCAGTCGGAGCCAATTTACCGGCATAATAAGGTATTTGATTAGCAGAAAACAGATAAAAAAAGTGCTTAGGCTGATGATGAAAAATTTAAGACTGATGCTCCAGTCTGATTGCAGCAGGTAGTATCCTAATGCCACGATGACAGTCTGGTGCAGAATATAGAACGGGTATACCATCTCGTTGGCCTGTGTCAGATATTTATTTTTCAGGTTGAGATGCTGCATCGCAAAGCCAAGTATAACCATCAGCCAAAACCATCGGTTACTTTGCTTCAGCACGTAATATGTCGTTAGCTCCATCCCGCCCAAATCAATGTCTTTAAACCAGTAGAAACTATACAGTATGGCTAAGGTTGCAGCTGCGAGGCTTAAACTGAACCAACGCACTTGTCTCACCTTTTCCTGCAGCTGTGGAAGCTTCATCAACAGAAAACCGATCAGGAAAACTGTGATATAGAGGAAGTGATTTGCCCAGTCATCCACTAGTGCGTTAGTAGCCGGAAAGCGTTCGTTTAGAAGTATACCGCCTATACTCAACCATAATGCCGGTACTGCCAATAGCATCCAGTTCTGTATACCTGCTGCGTGTATGCTGGCACTACGCAGGTATACGAGTAGCGGCAAGAGCAGCAAACTGTAGCAGAAGATGTAAGTCAGGTACCAGAGATGGTGCCAGCTGAAGTTGCCTTCCGGGTAGGGCTCGAATTCGAACACAGAAGGATAGAAGCTTAAGTAATCCGTGGCTGTGCCCTGCACTGCTCGTTCAAAGTATACCTGAGGCGGTACTACTAGCAGCATACCAATGACCAATGGGAGTAAAATGCGTTTCAACCTGTCTTTGGCAAAGGTACCAGCACTCCGGAATCCCAAGGCAAAATATACGCCCACACCTGATACCAGAAAAATAAGAGACATGCGCCACTGGCTCATAAAGATCATCGGCACCTCCAGTGTTTGGCTAATAACCGGATTCTTGACGTGCCAGTCCCAGCTGACGAAGTACATACCAGTGTGGTAAAAGATGAGCAGCGAAAAGGCCAACACCCGCAGCCAGTCGAACTCGTAACGTCTGATTTTAATTTGATTTTCCATAGCGTTTCGTTTTGATGTAAACATCGCCAAAGAGAACCAAACCAGAAGAATCTGCCGATAAGTGCGAGGTGCTAACTTATAGGGAAGTACTTAAATTGAGCCAGAAACGGCCGTTTTGCGGTATTGCCCCGGCGTTTTGCCGGTATACTTTTTAAAGACGCTGCTAAACGCCGACTTCGACATATAGCCCACCTGCTCGGCCACCTCTTCTACTTTAAGATGCTGCCGGGCAGGGTCGGCCAGTATGGTTTTGGCCTCCTGTATGCGGAGCTCAGCCAGATACTCAAAAAAGCTCTTGCCTAGGCGCTCGTTTAGGCTCTGGGAAAGGTAATGAGGCGAGGTGTGCAGCTGTTTGGCCAGCATAGGGAGCGAGGCCGATGGTTGGATGTAAAATTTTTCCTGCTCAGCCGCTTTCAGCTTCTGGATTAGATCCTGCTTGGCCTCCTCGCTTAGGGCAGACTTCTCATACTTTACCTGCACCACAGGCTGAAAGAAAGCAGAATCGGTGATGATCTTGTAGCTGGCGAAGAAGAGCTGCACTACCAGAAACATGGCTAGAAAATGATCGCCCAAGTCGCGCTCATAGCTTAGCTTAACGATTACGATCAGTACCAGCGTGGCAACAAAAAAGAACAGTAAGAACTTGGCCCAAGTATAAAAGTATGGGTTAGGGGATTCAGCTGTACTCTGTTTCCTCAAAAGCAAAAAGCATAACATAATGTAAAGGAGAATGTGCAGCATGGTCAGCTCGTTTACATACCTCGTCCAGAGCAACGGGTCCATGAAAAACTCAATAGTAACCGGTAAACGCTCCATCTCCGGGAAATAGGCCCCTATGTATGCGTTGTATTTAACTTCCTCCGGCTGTATGTAGAAAAGGATGTGGTAGAGAAAGTACACTACAAAGGGAATGAAATGCAGCCACTGCCTCTGCGTCCACTTGTTACCGTTCAGGCTCCGGAAAAGCAGGTAGGTGAGAGGACCAACGGCAAAATTTGCCGGCTCCGAGAAATCGACTAGCGGGAGCACCCTGAACATAAGGCCGCTATAGCATAGAAAAACCTCCAGCACCATGCAGGCAAAAGTAAAGACCAATGCCGCCAGCAGCAGGTGGTGATAGGGTTGCCGGTGCGGGCGCTTGGCTAAAAACAGCAGACTCATAAAGAAGCCCTGCACCACGCCCACCAGCAGGATGGCTGCAAACCAATCGAATCGGAAGAAGAGCTCTGTTTGTGGCATTGGCAAGAAAGGGGGGCTACTGACAGTTCATAAACTAAAGCTAAAACTAAATTTCAACTTAAGTTTAAGTATACCCTAAAATTCAGGGCTTGGATTTTAGGGTAGGTGTTTAAAAAGAAAAGCCCCCGCTGTGTGCGGAGGCTTTTGCAATGATTCGGTCGATTTAATTACTGCAGACGCGCCTGTATTTCTTCGATCAGACCATCGTAACGCTTCAGCAGACGGCCCCAGTCTTTGAAGTCCTCATCGTCTTTCACACTGATGTTGCGTGCGGTGTTGTTCTCACGCTCGTGGCGCTGGCTTACGATCTTCACCACATAAGTCAGGTCGTTAGAATTTCCACCACTACTCACAATGACACGGGTCCTGATCATGTTGGCCCCGTTAAAGTTCTGCACCTGCCATGCGCTAGTCAAATAGCCAGTATTATAGTCCACTGTCTCCAGCACGTCGAAACGTTTCGTGATGATTGAGCTCAGAATCCTCCAAGCGTCGGCCGGATCTACAGCCTTGTTAATGGGTATCGTAATGCGCACATTGGCCATGTCAGATGAGATGGACGAGGTATAGGCTTCATCAACGGCCAGCTCCACAAACTCGGTAGGCTCCGGAGCCTGCATGTTCTCTTGGTTGCAGTAGTTCTTGATGTAGCGCAGGAAACCGTCTTTTGTAACACGTACTTCAACGCAGCCGTTCTTCGGCACTTTCAGGTCGTATTTACCTACGCCAACCACTTTGCCGGCCACTTCAATGTTAGCGTCAGCAGGTGAGGAAGTGATTTTTACCAAGCGGTCTTCCAGCAATGCGCGGGAGCGCAGTGGAGGGATCGGGTCTGTCGCAGGTTTGTTACAGAATACCTGCACTACTTCTGCAAAGCCATCTTTGGTAACAGTCACAGTCACGCAGCTGCCAAAAGGTACGCTTACGTCCGTGTTGCCCCTGCCGCTTACTACACCGTTGAGTGCCACGGATGCATCGGCTGGTATTACCTCAAGGCGCACTTGGCGGTCTTTCAATTCAAAAAAGTCTTTAACGGGAGGCGCTTCGCGATCTTTCTGATTGTAGTATACCTTAGTTTGTGGTGCGAATCCGGGCTTTTTGATCTCGACATTCAAAAACTTGTCTTTCTCTACGATCAGGTTAATACGCTTTGTGCCCGCCAAACGTCCGTCTATGTAAATCTCTGCATCGTATGGCTCCACGCTAATGTCAACTAGGCGGTTCGCAAGCTCTACATTCTGCGTCTTGTCCCACTTCATCGTACGCGGAAATTCTTTAATAACAGGCTCGTATCCTTCTTTCACAACAGCAATACGGTTACGGGAGTCTTTGCTGAGCTTCAGCTCGATACTTCCCATGCCAAGCTCTGTCACAGGGCTATTATCGGCGTCATTCAATAAGTAGAACTTAGCGTCAGGAAAGTTGGAAGAGATGTTAATCTTGCTCTGTGCAAAAGCTGAAAGTGATACAAAGCAAAACAGGAGGGATATGTAGAAGATTCTCTGCATACAGTTAAGGTAAAGGGATGGAAAAATGTAAAAATGGTTGGTTTTGAATGTGTTATATGAGGGCAAAGTTAAAATATATTTCTATATTTTAATATATAACACGAGGTATACTTCTAAAAATACCCAGAAGTGGGTATTCCGAAGGGGGGCAACAGTGGCTTTAACTGACTTGAAAAGTAACAAGGTTGAAGCTGTAATGCTAAGCTTACAAATGCAGTAGAAGTGATTGGTCGATCGTATGGCCTCCTTCGAAGGTATGGACTTGTGGTTTGATGCCTAGACGGCGCATGATCTCTTGCTGATGCTGCAGCCTTTCTGGGGTGATAAACTCGTCCTGCGTGCCATACACCACATCCACTGGTATACCTGTAAACGCCGTTTTACCTGACTCAAAATCAATGTCCTCAGGAAAAGAAGCAGCCCAAAGCACAAGGTGTTGGCAAGACACCTGCCCAGTAGCCAGCCAGCGGCAAACCGTAGCGCCACCCTGCGAGAAGCCCAGCACATGCACCCGCACATCGGCAGGAACTTGCTGCAAGAGCTCCTGCAACAGCAGGTTCAGATATGCTGCTTGATCGTCTATTTCAGAGAGGCGATCTTCTTTGGTCATCCAAGTGGCGCCCACTCGGCCGGAGAAGCCATCCAAGTAAAAGCGGGAAAGTCCCTCCGGTGCTACTACCACGGTAGCACCATCGTCCAGCACAGCGAAATGCCGCAAGAAGTAACGGGCCAGCTGTCCATAGCCATGGCACACCACCCATAGGTCGCGTGTTTGCTCCGAAGGTGTTCCCAAGGTATAGTAGCGCGCCGTACGTGGCACTATCAGCTGGTGCGCGTGCATGACTTACAAATGCTCTTTCGTGAACTGGAAAGGCAGAAGGTCGCTTACGCTGCGGAGGCGGTAGAATTTGCCGTCCGGGCCTTGCAGTAGCACAGGTATCGCTTCGCCTTGCTTGTGTTCGTACTCGGCCATCACTTGGCGACAGGCACCGCAGGGCATGGCTGGCAGGAAATGCTGCTCGCTTCTGCGGCGGGCAGTCACGGCGATCATCTTTATCTTTTTGTTGGGGTGATGGGCACTCATGGCGAACAGGGCGGTGCGCTCTGCACAGAGGCCGGAAGGATAGGCTGCATTCTCTTGGTTGCTGCCTTTGAACATGGTGCCATCTTCAAGCACCAAAGCGGCGCCTACCAGAAAGTTGGAATAAGGGGCGTAGGCATCCTTAGCCGCTTGCTGGGCCAGCTCCATCGCGTCGCGCTCCTGTTGGGTTAGTTCGTCTGCCGAGTCCAGTACGTCGATGCAGATATGTATATTCAGCTCACTTGCCATTTAAGACCTTGTAGGTATAAAAATTAGAAAAGGGCTATAAATTTAACGGAATATTCTGATAAAACAATGCAAAAGGTTGGCCTTGCAGGTGGTTATTGCTAAATTCAAACGCAACGACACGAACGCTATGAAAAAAATACTCCTTCTTGGGGCCGGCCGCTCCGCCTCTTCGCTTATCCAATACCTGTTACAACAAGCGCCCTCCGAAAACTGGCACATCACCATCGGCGACATCAACGTGGATCATCTTCGGAATAAACTCTCGCAGCTAGGCTTTGCCAAGGCCATTGTTTTTAATGTGCACGACGAGGCGCAGCGTGCTGCAGAGGTAAGTAAGGTCGATCTGGTGATCTCGCTTTTGCCAGCTATCTTTCACATAGAGGTCGCGCGTGAGTGTCTGAAGCAGGAGAAACACTTGATCACTGCATCGTACGTCTCGCCGGAGTTCAGAGAGCTGCATGAAGAGGCCAAGCAAAAGAACCTGACTATCCTGATGGAGTCGGGCCTCGACCCGGGAATAGACCACATGTCGGCCATGGCGGCAATTCAGCGCGTGCAGGGCATGGGCGGTCACATCACGTCATTTAAATCTTACACAGGCGGACTGGTGGCGCCGGAGTCGGACAACAACCCTTGGAACTACAAGTTCAGCTGGAACCCGCGCAACGTGGTGCTGGCTGGACAGGGGACGGCCAAGTACATCAAGAACGGCGAGTATAAGTACATTCCATACCATCAGCTTTTCAAACGAACAGACGAACTATACGTGGAGGGCTACGGCCACTTCGACGGCTACGCCAACCGCGACTCGCTCAGCTACCGGGAGCATTACGGCCTTCAGGATATCCCAACCATGCTGCGCGGCACGCTGCGCCGCATTGGCTACTGCGCCGCTTGGGACGTGTTTGTGCAACTGGGCCTCACCGACGATAGCTATGGCTTGGAAGGAGTGGAGAGCATGACAAACCGCAGCTATCTGGAAGCCTTTCTGCCACCGGCTGCCTCTACCGACGAAACCCTACAGCAACGCCTGTGCCGTTACTTAGGTATAGCCCCCGAAGGTGAGATCTTGGAAAAACTCGAGTGGATCGGTTTGTTTGAAGAAACGCCAATTGAGATGCAAGCCGCCACACCGGCACAGGTGCTTGAAAAGATACTAGTAGGCAAGTGGAAGCTGGAGCCCGGAGACAAAGACATGATCGTGATGCAGCACCTGTTTGAGTACGAACTCAACGGCGAGCAGCATGAACTCACTTCCTCGCTGGTAGTGCTAGGCGACGATTCCGTACAGACGGCCATGGCCAAAACCGTGGGCCTGCCGGTAGGTATACTGGCGAAGCTCTTGCTACAAGGCAAGATTGACCGTCGCGGAGTAATTATACCGATCTACCCGGATCTGTACGAACCCGTGCTGGAAGAACTGAAAGGATATGGGGTGGACTTTGTGGAAGAGGAAAAGGTAAAGGCCGCCCATTAACAGGTATAGCCTAAAGCACTTCTCAGAAGATCAGATAGTAATCCCGCAGCAGTGCTGTAAAATCAGCGGTATAGGTTGTGCTGTCTTCTTCGCGGATGTCGAGGGTTTTAGTAACCGCCTGTGCTGTTGGTTCGAAGGTATAGGTTTGCACATGACGAATGCACTTGCCCCCGGTGCGGGTATAGACCTCCAGCGTTTCGGCTAGGTATAGCTCGTGTACTTTGGCAAGTTCTGCAAAGTGATTCGCCTCTACAGGCGGTAGTAACAGGTATAGTTTGCCTTCTGGTGTCAAGTGCTTTTGCGCGAAAGTCAGAATGTCTTCAAACAGCAGATCGCCGGTATGCTTGGCGGTATTTTTGGCGGCATCATCAGACTTAAGCGAGGCCAGAAAAAATGGCGGGTTCGACAGAATAAGGTCGTATTGCTGCGTACAGGTTTTCGCAAATTCCTGCAGGGGCATGGAATGCAGATGCAACCGCTCCGCCCAAGGACTTTCGGCAAAGTTCTGCGCCGCCTGTAACTGCGCCTCCGGATTTATCTCCACCGCTTCCACCACTGCCTCCGATCGCTGCGCTACCATCAAGGTTAGCAAGCCTGTACCTGTTCCAATATCCAGTATCCGTTTCGCCTGACGTACCTCCACATAGGCCCCAAACACACAGGAATCCGTGCAGACTTTCATCGCGCACAGGTCTTGGTTGATGCGGAACTGTTTGAATTGAAAGTAGGAGTTGGGCAAGGGATTTAAAATGAATAATGGCTAGTGAGGAGTGAATAATTATGAAAGCAAAGGTATGGAGTTTTAAGAGAATGTAGGCTTGTCTATACCTGCCCATCTTTATTTGTCTGAATCAGGATTCTCAGGATTTAAAGATTTGCAGGATTTTCGCAAATGCCGGGTCAAACCGCCCCTAACTTCTCATTGTCCAAGGCGGGGAAGTTTTGTGCATGATTAACATCCCCCTGCCCCCTTCGAAGGGGGACTTTCTGCCTATTGCCATTTGCCAAGTATAAGCCTTGTAGTTTTTGTTAATGCACATACCATTGGTACGCATTGCAAGCTAACTTGCCCATTGAGCTATGAAATATAAAGCACTAGCCCGGTGCATAACAGACGATTTTGTGTCTGAGCGGTCAGCGAGTTTAAAATCGTCTTGACTTTTTTGCTTACTTTTTGTGTCAAGACAAAAAGTGAGTGCCCGCCGCACAGGCGAAGCTATAGAACAAATCAGGTTGCTATACCTGCAACAGCAGTTACTAGAGAGCAAAAAATATTGCGAAAGCAAAAAACTATCACTTCGAATTAAACTGCCCCGACTCAAACCCCTCGTCAATCAACAAATTTGGCGATAGCGCACTGGCAACCGCCAATTCGTCGCAGCGCTCGTTCTCGGGGTGACCAGCATGGCCTCTGATCCAAACGAAACGCACGTTGTGCTTGGCATATACCCGTAGGAAGCGAGCCCAGAGGTCGCCGTTGGCTTTGCCGGCGAAGCCCTTCTTCTGCCAACCAAAAACCCAGCGCTTTTCCACAGCATCGACTACGTATTTAGAGTCAGAGTAGACCGTGACAGGTATACCGGGTTTGGTAATCGCCTCAAGTCCCACAATCACAGCCAGTAGTTCCATGCGGTTATTCGTGGTTTTACGGAAACCGGCAGTCAGTTCTTTCTCGTGATTTTTCCAGCGCAGTATTGTGCCATACCCTCCCGGTCCCGGATTTCCTCGTGATGCACCGTCTGTAAAAAGCTCGATCATGTTTTGATTGTGAATGAGTGAATTGAGTGAGTTTTAAATTGTGAATGAGTAACTGAGTGATTATTCATAAATGGAAATTAATTTACTCATTCGCTCAATCACTCATTAATCTAAATAGGTAGATTCGTTTTGAACAGCTTAATGGCGATGGCCAGCAGGATAACGCCAAATACTTTGCGGAGCACGTTGGCACCTGCTTTGCCGAGTTTGCGCTCCAGCCAAGGCGAGGCCTTGAGAACGATGTAGACGAACATCAGGTTCAGCACAATGCCCACCAGCACGTTCGGCAGAGAATAGGCAGCACGCAAGGAGAGGAGTGTGGTCATGGTACCGGCACCCACAATAAGCGGGAAAGCCAAGGGCACAATCGAGCCGCTCTTTACCTCCGGGTCGGAGTGAAAAAGGTCTTTGCCCAGAATCATCTCCAAACCGATGAGGAAGATAATAATGGCACCTGCCATCGCGAATGATTCGAAATCAATACCAAACAGCTGCAGAATGCCGTCCCCCACAAACAGGAACACGATCATCAGGATACCCGAAATAATCGTCGCTTTCTCCGATTCGATCTTGCCCTCGCGCTTACGGAGGTCGATGATGATGGGAATGGAGCCGAGTATGTCGATTACCGCGAAGAGAATAAGCGTGACTGACGCAATTTCCTTGAAACTGAACAGTTCATGAATCATTGGTTTGCTAGTTGTTAAACTGTTTGAAGCACAAGCAGTTAAGTGTGTATATGCACTGAATTGCCAACAGCAATCCAGCTAACAAGCCGCAAAGGTAGGATTCTTAGGCGTAATAATGCAGGAAAAAGCGCTTTAGCTCTTCGTACTCCTCGTTGCCAATAGCCGGGAAGTTGGCCACCCGGAAGGTGTTACGCTGCCACGGTCCGTAGCCGTTGCCCAACCGGATGTTGTGGTGCAGCGCACGCTTCTTGATGTCCTCCACCAGTCGCTCGTTCGCCTCTAGCACCAACACCGTTTTAGAACGCACCTCTTCGTTTTCGATCAGCAGCTTAAAATCGTTGAACTGCCCGAAGAATTCATACAGCTCGTTTGCGCGGTCGGTTAGGTCGATGTCGAGTTGTTTGATAAAAGGCCTGTCCTCGAGCATACGCTTGAGCAGGTAGATGTTGAGCGTGTTGGGTGTGTGTACCGTCTGGTAGTTCAGCATCTTTTCGTAGAGCGACACCAGACTGTTGTAGTGGCTGCGCTCGTTCATTTGCTTGGCCCGGAAGATGGCACGTGGCGAGCAAACCAGTATACCCAGTCCCGGCGGCAGACCGAAACACTTCTGTACAGAGGCAAACCAGATATCGGCTTTGATGTACTTCAGGTTGAGGCCCGCCATGGAAGAGGTGGCGTCCACGGCCGTGAGCGTGTCACGGAAGCGGTTGTGGAGGTTGAGTATTGTCGAAGCCGTTACCTGCGTTCCGTTGGAGGTTTCGTTTTGGGTGAAGCAGATCAGCTCGGTGTCGGTGCTGATATCTAGTTCCTCCACCGGCATGGCCTCGTTAATGTCGAAGCGCACACCCTCCGCCTCAGGACGCATTTTTTTAGCGTACTCATACCATTTCTCCCCAAAAGAGCCATTATAGATGTGGAAACTCTTCTTTTTGGTAAGGCTTTGGATCAGGATCTCCCAGCACTCGGTGGCAGAGGAGGTAAAGAAAATATAATAGTCCTGCGGAATGTTGAGGCGGCGTTTGAGCGAGCCAACCACTGTGCGCGATAGCTGCACAAACTGTTCTCCGCGGTGCGGAGCCCCCAAAATACCCTCATCGTACGCATCTGTCAGGTAGCTGCGCACTTCCGGATATATCTTAGACGGTCCTGGATAGAAATTCAACATGGAGGGTAATATAAAGAATTATAGTATTGCTACTATAGGAAAAAGCAAATATTTAGTGAACGGAATTCCGGTGTTGTGACGCTATTTTTTGGAGCCAAATCCGATTTGCTTCGGCTTCATGCGCTCAAAATACTGCAGCGCCATTCGGTAACTCTCCAGACCGAAACCAGTGATCACCCCTTTGCAGAAAGCGGCAAACATGCTTTTATGACGGAAAGCGTCGCGGGCGTATACGTTCGATATGTGTACTTCGATCACAGGTGTTTCGATGGCTTTTATGGCGTCGGAGAGGGCCACCGAGGTATGGGTATAGGCGCCGCCGTTGAACACGATGCCTTTGTAACTGAAGCCTACTTCGTGGAGCTTGTCGATCAGCACGCCCTCGGTGTTGGACTGGAAATAGGATAACTCCATGTCCGGAAAAGCGGTTTTAAGTTCCTCGAAGTAGGACTCGAAGGACTCCGTGCCATAGACGGATTTTTCGCGGACGCCCAGCAGGTTCAGGTTGGGGCCGTTTAGGATCAGGATTTTCATAGTTTTAGGGTATAGATGCGTTTTCAGCTTAAATAAGCAGCTGCAATTTAAGGATTAACTATCTTTGCTTTTATTTTTTGACAAAAGAAAGTTTTCTTTACCCTTGCCAACCAACCTATGAAGTGGCCTATTTGCATTACCCAGTTCGAACAGTACCTGCGCCTCGAAAAGTCGCTTTCCGGTAACTCCGTGGAGGCCTATCTGCGCGACATCCGCAAGCTGACTGATTTTCTGGAGATCAAAGGTATGCAGGTTCAGCCTGAGCAGATGACTCCGCCGGTGCTGCGCGAATTTTTGGAATGGGTGGCTGAGCTTGGTATGACGCCGCATTCGCAGGCACGCACGCTGTCAGGTATACGGGCTTTCTACAAGTTCCTGATCATGGAAGACATGATCACTGCCGACCCGACCGAGACCATCGAAGCCCCGAAGCTGAGCCGTAAACTGCCGGATACGCTGCACTTCCACGAGATAGAGCAACTACTGGCCGCCATCGACTTGTCTACGCCAGAAGGAACCCGCAACCGAGCCATGCTGGAGACGCTCTACAGTTCCGGACTGCGTGTGTCGGAGTTGCTGGACTTGAAGCTGAGTAACCTCTACGAAGACATGGGTTTCTTGAAAGTGGCCGGTAAAGGCGACAAAGAGCGACTGGTTCCGATCGGGCGCGATGCACTCAAGCACATACAACTTTACCGCGAAGGCGTGCGCTGCCATCTTACCATCAAAAAAGGCCACGAAGATTATGTTTTCCTAAACCGACGCGGCGCCAAGCTCACGCGCGTGATGGTCTTCACGATCATCAAAGACTTAGCCGCCAAAGCAGGTATACAGAAAACGGTGAGTCCCCATACCTTCCGCCATTCCTTCGCCACGCACCTGATCGAAGGCGGCGCCGACTTGCGTGCCGTGCAAGAGATGCTGGGCCACGAGTCTATCACCACCACCGAAATATACACCCACCTCGACCGCGACTACCTGAAGCAGGTAATCAAAGATTATCATCCGAGAAGCTAGATTTTTGAGAGTCACGAGTCCTGAGTTGGGGTCTTGTAGGGACAGGTCTCGACCTGTCCGAATCGTGCACCAAACAATTAACATTTGCCGGGTTGGTGTCCTTAAGCACAGACTGATTCCATACCAAACCCATTAAACCAAGCGTTCCTCTAGAAGTCAATAGACAACACAATTCTAATACTCCGCATGCGACTTACCTTTTACCGTATACTTTCCATAGTACTCTTTTCCTTTGCTTTACCTTTTCTCACCACCGCCCAATCCGTCGACGACATCACGCCGAAACCTGTTGAGGTGATTAAGGAGGCTAGAGGTCATGTGACCATCGATGAGAAAGCCCAGATCGTGTTTGATAAACAGTTTGGGGCGCAGGCTGATTTCCTGCAGGAGATGCTGTCCGCTCAGACCGGGCTGAACCTGCAGGTATACCCTAATACAAACACTAAGCCCAAAGCCAGCCACCACATCCGATTGGTATTCGACAGTAAGAGTATCGACAAAGCCGAGATGTATACCTTAACGGTATCCGGCAAAGACGTAACAATCCGCGCCAAAGACACCGGCGGCATAGTATACGGCATCCAGACCTTGCTGCAGCTATTTCCGCTTAAGCAAGTAAAGGAAGTGAGGATTCCGGATGTGCAGATCAAAGACTATCCGCGCTTCGCTTACCGGGGCATGCACCTCGACGTGGTGCGCCACATGTTCCCACTGGAGTTCATCAAGAAGTATATCGACTACCTCGCTTTTCATAAGTTCAACACCTTCCACTGGCACCTGACCGATGACCAGGGCTGGCGTATTGAAATCGAGTCCTACCCGAAGCTAAACACGGTCGGGTCGTGGCGAAAGGAAACCCTAATTGGGCACTTCAAAGACGAGCCTGCCCGGTATGACGGCACCCGCTACGGGGGCTACTATACCAAAGACGAGGTGCTGGAGGTAATCAATTACGCTTCTGTGCGTGGCATCAACATTATACCGGAGATCGATATACCCGGGCACAGTCGCGCCACCATTGCTGCTTACCCGGAGCTCAGCACCCGCCCCGATACCACTTGGAATGTAGCGACCACATGGGGTATGTACAACCGCCAGAACAACGTGCTGCAGCCAAACCCGGCAACCTTCCAGTTCTTGGAGACGGTGTTTCAGGAAGTAGCTGACCTATTCCCTTATGAGTATTTCCACCTCGGCGGAGACGAAACCAGCAAAATATGGTGGAAGGCAGATCGGGTATCCCAGCAGTTTATCAAAGAGCACAACCTGAAAGACGAGAAAGGCCTGCAAACCTATTTTGTGGAGCAGGTAGCCGGTTATCTTGCTGCCAAAGGCAAGAAGGTAATTGGCTGGCACGAGATTTTGGAAGGAGACCTGAATACAAATACTTTGATCATGAACTGGGGAGGGGAGAAGGAAGGTATAGCCGCCGCCAAGCGCGGCCACCAAGTGATCATGTCGCCGGGCAAGCCGCTTTACTTTGACCACTACCAATCTAAAGACCCGAACGACAGCTTGGCCATTCACGGATACAACCCGGTAGATGCGGTTTACGCCTTCGATCCGGTGCCGAACGCCTTGCGCGAACAGAAACTGGAGCGCTACATCATCGGGGCACAGGGCAACGTCTGGACCGAATACATAGGCAGTGAGGCGAAGGTAGAGTACATGATCTTCCCGCGCATGACCGCCCTAAGCGAGGTGCTGTGGTCTCCTCGTGAGAAAAAGGACTATGCCGATTTTAAACGAAGGTTAAAGAAAACTATCATCCCACGCTATACCTTCTGGAATGCCCACTATTTCCGCAACTTTGAGCAGTGGACGGTAGAGAAGTAGGGTTGAAAAAATTGTTGTCAAAAAATGAAAGGTTAATATAGTAAATAATTGATATTTACTATATTTAAAAATTGTAATAACACAGGCTGTGTTCAACGCATGGCCTGTGTATTTTTTTACCTTTTTCAACCAATTTCCAAGCTTTTTATGACAACAACTTTACTCGAAAAAGAGAAACAGACTACCCACTTCTCTTTCACTGGCAAGGGCTCCGACTACTTCGCCATCGAAATTGTAAACTTCCTGCTCACAGTCGTGACACTCGGGCTTTACTACCCTTGGGCAAAGGCCAAGTCCCTGCAGTACCTGTATCGTAAAACTGAACTCGCTGGTACACCATTCGTTTTCCATGGCACCGGTAAGGAGATGTTTATCGGTTTCATTAAAGGGGTCGGTATCTTTATAGTCTTGTATGGTATGCTGTTTTTTGGTCTGCTCACCGAGACGCCGTTCATCATGGTACTGTCTTATTTTGCCTTTTTGGTAGCCTTCTTAGTGTTAGTGCCTGTGGCGTTGCATGGCATGATGCGCTACCGCACGTCCCGCACGAGCTGGCGCGGCATCCACATGGGCTACCGGGGCGAGCTTTCTGACATGATCACGACTTATCTGGTAGGCTTCTTCCTGACTATTTTCACGCTTGGCGTCTACGGATCGTGGTTTGTGGTGAAGCTGCGCAAGCAGATGATCGACAACGTGCGCTTTGGCAATGTGAGCCTGCGCTACGTGGGGGATGGTGCTGATTTGTTCCTGATCAACCTGAAAGGCTATTTCTTTTCCATCTTCACGCTGGGTATTTACTTTTTCTGGTACGTCAAAAATGTGCTGCATTTCTATGTAAACAACATTGTGGTGCTGCAGGAAGATGGAACGTATAGCCGTTTGCAATGCCAAGTTTCAGGCTGGGATATGCTTAAACTAACCGTAGGCAATATCTTTATCATTGTATTCACACTCGGGCTGGGTATCCCGCTCACGACTACCCGCACCATGTCTTTAATCATGAACAACACCGTGATGAGCGGGGATTTTGACGCAGATGCGCTGGTGCAGACCGAAGAAGCTTATGACTCGGCTGTGTATGAGAGCATGACAGACATGATGGATATCGGTGTCGTATAGCATGACGTTTGAAGGTAAATACTATAACGGACGAAGCTCCAAAGGCATGCCGGCGCAGATCACCCTGCGTCCGGATGGCCTTCGGATAGACTATAGTGCCGATGAAGAGGTGGGCGCTGTGCATTGGGAGACGGCAGGTATACACCAGTCCGAGTTCAACGACGCGACCACACTGCTGCGTTATGGCAAGTTTCCGCAACAGAGTATTTCAGTTGTAGACAAGGGATTTAGGGAAGCGCTGCTGCAGTACTATCGTGGGGCAGCCTTCCTGAAGTCCGGCTACAACAGTGTGTTGAGACTTGGTACCTCAGGTATAGCCGTTATGGCTTTGAGTCTGCTGGGCCTGCTGGTGGCCTTTGTCATCTGGGGTGTGCCGGCACTCGCCGACCGGGTGGCCATGCATTTCCCGCAAAGCTATGAGCGCCAGCTTGGCCAGCAACTCTATGCGAAGATGCTACAGGGTTATCAAGTGGACGACGAAAAAACAGCCGCCTTGAACGAATACCTGAACACGCTGGACACCGGCTCGGACTACCCGATTACAGCAGCTGTGGTTACCAGCGACGAGGTGAATGCCTTTGCCATACCGGGCGGTTATGTGGTAGTGTATGATGGTATAATCGACAAGATGGAGCACCACGAGGAACTGGCCGCATTGCTCGGACACGAACTGGGGCACGTCCAAAAGCGACATTCGTTGCGAGCCCTGACAAGGAGTTTGTCTTATTACATGCTGGCATCCCTGTTATTTGGCGACATAAGCGGTGTTGCGGCGGTGCTAGTCGACAATGCCTCAGCACTTCGCAACTTGGAGTACAGCCGCAGTCTGGAACTAGAAGCGGACCAAGAGGGCTTGGAGCTGCTGCGCCGGAATGAGCTGAATCCCCAAGGTGTCGTGCTGTTGATGGAGCGCCTGCAGAGGGCTAGTGAATCCGAAATGCTGACATTTTTCAGTACGCACCCTAACACAAAAGATCGCATAGAGGCTTTGAAAAAACAAATAGGGGAGAGCGAACAGCCATACGGCGAACATCCGGAACTGGAGGGGCACTGGGAGCAACTGAAAGCAAGATAACCAAGCAGTTTTATGGAGAATAACTATCTTTGCGGGCAGCAAACCTAACCCAAAACCCGCTGCCGTGTATAAGAGCCTCATCCGTCCGCTGCTTTTCAAATTAGATCCCGAGAAAGTTCATTACCTGACTGCCGATGGGCTCAAGACTGCCTTTAGTCTGCCTTTCGCCAAAACTGTCAGCCGCAATATGTTCAAGGTAGAAGACAGGCGATTGGAGCGGGAGCTGTTCGGTTTGAAATTCCCCAATCCGGTAGGCCTTGCAGCTGGCTTCGATAAGGACGCCAAACTGGTGGACGAGCTGGCTGAACTGGGCTTCGGTTTCATCGAAATCGGCACGCTCACGCCAAAACCGCAGGAGGGCAACCCGAAACCACGCCTGTTCCGCTTGCCGGAAGACCAAGCCATCATCAACCGCATGGGCTTTAACAACGAGGGCGTGGATGCGGCCGTGAAGCGACTGCGGGAGCGTAAGAGCAACATCATCGTGGGTGGTAACATTGGCAAAAACAAAGTAACACCGAACGAAGAAGCGCTCAATGATTATCTGTACTGCTTCAAAGCGCTGTATGACGTGGTGGATTATTTCGTGGTGAACGTAAGCTCGCCCAATACACCAGACCTGCGTGCCCTGCAGGAAAAAGAACCACTACAGCAATTGTTGATGGCGCTGCAGGAACTCAATAACTCCATGCCGAAGGCAAAGCCTTTGCTTTTGAAAATCGCCCCGGACCTGAATGAAGCTCAATTAAATGATATAATCGAGATTGCCATAGCCGCCAAGCTAAGTGGTATTATTGCCACGAACACCACCATCAGTCGCGAAGGCTTACACACCCCCAACACACGTGTTTCCGAAATAGGGGCCGGTGGCCTCAGCGGCAAACCACTCACCAAGCATTCCACCGAAATCATCCGCTACCTGCGCCAGCATTTGCCCCCCGAAATAAAGATCATCGGAGTAGGCGGTATCATGACGGCGGAGGATGCACAGGAGAAACTGGATGCCGGTGCCGATCTGGTGCAGCTTTATACCGGGTTTATTTATGAAGGTCCGGCGTTGGTTGCCGATATCAATAAGAGGTTGCTGGGATAACCTCCCCCCGGCCCCCTCCTAAAAATAGGGGCTACTCATTACTGTTCGGAACATAAGCGCTGGTTAGTATGTGCCCAGCAGATGTTTTGAGGGCAGAACTGTCCCCTTTAGGGGACCATAGGGGTGTCCACTTAAGCGGATTTTCATACTCTTAATAAAAGCATTTAGTAGCTCGAAGGCTTATTTACACCCCTATAATCCCCTCAAGGGGATAGTCTCCTCTAGAACCTAAAAGTCCTGCCACCTCGGAGGAGGTCCAAAAAATTAGCACATTTCCTGAAAAGCCTTCGGATTTGCTGAACGGTTTGTGCCGAAAAAATGTAAATTTGAAATCTTAATTAGTCGAAGGGTATGGCAAAGAACACTTACAGAAACGATGCGGTTAGCACCGGGAGGGCGAGGAATGAGGTACGTGGCCGTAATGAACCACGCAACACCAATGCTCCCGCCGGGGAAAAGACAAAGCAGAAGAAAGCTAAAAAGCCTTTTTTCAAAATGCCGTCTTTCAAGCTGAACCTGAAGGCGCCGGCTTTTTTGTCGGACCGCCGCTTTAAGCTGTTCATTGGCTTCTCGTTTCTGCTAATCTCCTTCTTCATGACCATTGCGTTTGTGTCGTATCTGTTCACGGGTGCCGCTGACCAGAGTGTGGTGGAGTCGGTACAGGGTACGGGACTGAAAGAGTCTGGACAGGAGGCCGAGAACTGGCTGGGCCTGTTCGGGGCTTGGGTGTCGCACTACTTTATTTATGAACTACTGGGTATAGGCGCTTTCTTTCTGATACCTGTTTTTTTCTTTGCCGGCAGCCGCATCGTGTTCCGCTGGAAATCCATCTCCATGTCCTACATATTGGGACTGTGCAGCTTTTCTATGCTGTGGCTGAGCCTGACGCTGGGTTATATTGTGCTGACTACCGACACCGTAGGGCAGTTGGGCTTTATGGGCGGTGGCATTGGCATCGAAACCGCCACTTGGCTGAGCAGCCTCATTGGCTGGGGCAGTGGCCTGCTGCTAGGCTTTCTGCTGCTTATTTTCCTTGTGTTCTTCTTTAATATCACAAGCATTAACTGGAGCAAACCGGCTGCCGATGAGGAAGAAGGTGATGTGGAAATTGACAGAGGAAGCGCTTCTTCACTACGTGAAGTGGTGCACGGGTCTGCCCGCAACATCAACCACAACGCCGACCCGACGGCTTCGCTGGATGCGGACGAGGAAGAAGACATCTTACTGGACGAAGAAGAGGAAGAGGCCATCAACCGCGCCCTTGAAATGGAGCTGAGTTCCCTGAAGCCAGAACCTCCGAAACAGACGCCTCCTGTTGCAACTCCTACACTTGAGCTCGATATCGAGAACGAACTGGAAGAAGAACTGGCCTATGATGAATTCGACACGGCTGAGGGTGAAGGGGAGGAAGAACTGGACCTGCAGATAGAGAAAACGCCGGAAGAGGAGGCCGCCGATGTGCTGGCCACCGAAAACTACGACCCGACGCTGGACCTCGCCCGCTACCAGTACCCGACCATCGATCTGCTCACCGACTATGGTACCAGCAAAATACAGGTAACCAAAGAGGAGCTGGAAGCCAACAAAGACAAGATCGTGGCCACACTCGGTCACTATAACATAGGTATAGCCAGCATCAAAGCGACTATCGGCCCGACCGTTACGCTCTATGAAATTGTGCCAGATGCCGGTGTGCGTATCTCTAAAATCAAGAACTTGGAGGATGATATCGCCCTGAGCTTAGCGGCTCTGGGTATACGCATCATCGCGCCTATACCGGGAAAGGGTACGATCGGTATAGAAGTACCGAACACCAAGAAGGAGATGGTGTCAATCAAGTCGATCCTTTCCACGGAGAAGTTCATGCGGAGCGAGATGGACCTGCCGATCGCTTTCGGTAAGACCATCACCAACGAAGTGTTCATTACGGACTTGGCCAAAATGCCGCACTTGCTTATGGCGGGTGCTACCGGTCAGGGTAAATCAGTTGGTCTGAATGCCATCCTGACCTCGCTGCTCTACAAGCGCCACCCTTCTCAGCTCAAGTTTGTGCTCGTGGACCCGAAAAAGGTGGAACTCTCGCTGTTTAACAAAATAGAACGCCACTTCTTGGCTAAGCTGCCGGATACGGAAGAGGCGATCATCACTGATACCAAAAAGGTGGTGAACACACTCAACTCCCTCTGTATGGAGATGGACATGCGCTATGACCTGCTCAAGGATGCCGGCTGTCGTAACCTGAAAGAGTATAACAAGAAGTTTGTAGAGCGTAAGTTGAACCCGAAAAAGGGACACAAGTTTATGCCGTACATCGTGCTCGTGATTGACGAGTTGGCTGACTTGATGATGACAGCCGGCAAAGAGGTGGAAACGCCGATTGCCCGTCTCGCGCAGTTGGCCCGAGCCATTGGTATACACTTGGTTGTAGCCACGCAGCGACCGTCAGTGAACGTGATCACGGGTATCATCAAAGCGAACTTCCCGGCGCGTATCTCCTTTAAAGTAACGTCCAAGATCGACTCCCGCACTATTCTTGATGCCGGTGGAGCCGACCAGCTGATCGGTCAGGGTGACATGCTCTTCTCGATCGGTTCAGACATGATCCGTATTCAGTGCGCTTTCGTGGACACGCCGGAGGTGGATCGCATTTGCGACTTCATAGGTGAGCAGCAAGGGTATAACGATGCCTACCTGTTGCCGGAGTTTGTGGGCGATGAGAGCGGTGCCGAGAAGTCTGACTTCGATCCGAGCTCTAAAGACCCGATGTTTGAGGAGGCAGCCCGTATTATCGTGCAGCACCAGCAGGGCAGCACCTCGCTCTTGCAGCGCCGCCTCAAGCTGGGCTACAACCGCGCCGGCCGCCTGATCGACCAGTTGGAGGCCGCAGGTATAGTAGGTCCATTTGAGGGAAGCAAGGCCCGCGAAGTTTTAATTCCGGATGAGTATAGTTTGGAACAGTTATTGAATACGTTGTAGAAAGAACGAAACAAGACACTAATAAAATGAAAAGAGTATTATCCCTCCTGCTGGCTGTATTTATGTTTGTGAACTTGGCGAATGCGCAGCAGGACCCGAAGGCAGGCAAGATACTGGACCAGATGAGCCAGAAGTACAGAAGCATGAAAGGCTTTAAGGCCACTTTTGCTCAGACACTGGAGAACCCTTCAGCTAAAGTTAAAGAGACAATGGAAGGCGACATTTTGGTAAGCGGTCCGAAGTACAGACTGGCCGTGAGCGGTCAGGAAGTGATTAATGACGGCAAACTGATGTGGACCTATCTGAAAGATGTGAACGAAGTGACCATTACCGAGAACGACGCCGAGGCAGAAGCTATGTCGCCGAGCAAGATCTTCGACATGTACAAGAAAGGCTACAAGTATGCCTATGCCGGTACAGAGAAGCAGGGTGCTGAGGTGTTTGATGTGATCGAAATGGCTCCGGAAGACCGCAACAACCCGATCTTTAAAGTGCGTCTGTATATCAACCAAAAGGACAAGACGCTTAAGAGCTGGCAGATGTTCCGTAATAACGGCAACCGCTATACCTATACCATCAAGAACTTTCAGGCGAATCCGCAACTAGCCGCCGACGCCTTCAGCTTTAACAAGGCCAAGTACAAGGGGGTGCAGGTGGTAGACCTAAGATAATCCGACCAATTTTTATGATAAAAGAAAAGAGCTGCTCCGTTTGGGGTAGCTCTTTTTTTGTAGCTTTGCTATACCTGAACCATAGCCCCTATACCTGTCATGACCAGAGAAAAGCTGTTTGAGCAGATCCTCCAGAAAAAATCTTACCTGTGTGTTGGCCTCGATACGGACCCCAAGCGCCTGCCTGAGCACTTGCTCGACAACGAGGACCCGGTGTTTGAGTTTAACCGCCAGATTGTGGAAGCGACCGCCGACCTGTGCGTAGCTTACAAACCGAATATCGCCTTTTATGAAGCACAGGGGCCTAAGGGCTGGGTAAGTTTGGAGAAAACACTGCAGGTTATACCGGAGGAGATCTTCACGATAGCCGACGCCAAGCGCGGCGACATCGGCAATACCTCGGAGTTGTATGCCAGAGCTTTTTTCGAAACCATGAACTTCAACTCGGTAACAGTGGCGCCTTATATGGGCTCCGACTCCGTGAAGCCCTTTTTAGTGCAGCCCGGCCGCTGGGTGATTTTGCTGGCGCTCACCTCTAACCCCGGCAGCAAAGATTTCCAGATGCTGAAGCTGTCGGACGGCAACGAAGAGTACCTGTTTGAGCAAGTGTTGCGCGAGAGTGCCAATTGGGCCAGCACCGGGCAGATGATGTATGTGGTAGGTGCCACGCAAGCCGAGTATATTGAGCGGGTGCGCGCTATCGTGCCCAATCACTTCCTGCTTGTACCGGGTGTAGGAGCGCAGGGCGGCAGCCTTGAAGAGATTTCAAGGCTGGGTCTGAACCAGCAGTGCGGCCTGTTAGTAAACTCATCCCGCGCCATCATCTACGCCTCCTCCGGCCGTGACTTTGCCGACCGTGCCCGTGAGGCCGCTTTGGAGGTACAGAAGGAGATGGAGCAGTACCTAGAGCAGTATGTAACGCATTTGTAAGATAGTGTAGCAGTCAAAACTGCTTACCGCTTAAACCGCTATACCTGAGCCATGAAGCTGGGGTATGGCGGTTTTTAGTTTAGGGCCTTCCCTGAGATATGCTACTCAGGTGAAGCTGATAACTCTTATCTCGTTTTGATTTAAGTGGTTATTTTCAAAAGTGGTGATTTACAATATGTTAGTATTTTGATAGGCTTTTATTATCCGTTTATAAACGGTTATACCCGTGTTATTAAACGTTTAAAAACGACTGTCTCGGTGTTTTATGAAGCTGTTTATAAGTTGATTTATTGATAAAGTTCAAGTAAATGCTTTATGGGCTCAGGTAAAATTGGTGAATTGTTTACCAAGCTGGGTTTAGCATTAGCATTGTGCACTAAATTTTAACTAACCTTAAAGATGTATGCTAATAATCAGGAAATTGTATATATTGAATTACTAAATGAAAAGTGTCTAATTAGGCTATTAAAGCAGTTATTTGCTATGTAGGCTAAAATTAACCAAAGAAAAAGACCTCCACCTATATGGCGGATAAACGGAATAGACTTCCGTATATACAGTAGTTATGCTGCATTGATAATTAAGGAAGAAGTTTGGATAGTTACTTTTGAATTTATAAAGAAGAAGCTCTACTGAAATGCTAAGTCTAAAAGCCCTTGCCGCTTTGCTTGTTGTTATCTCTGCCAATCGTTTCGTATTAGGTAGACTCAGCAATAGCACTGTTAGTCTATCTACTTCAGTTGTTTTCTTTATAAATGCTGTGTTTTTAGTAGTACTTATAAACTGGTTTTTAAGTCTTTCATCTGTTGAAAGTTCAACTGACACCTCTCTTTTCAATCAAGTACTAGACTTGCACTCTCTCGCTGTTAGAATTAGAAATTCGGTAGTTATTGTAAGCTTATTTTACCTGACCTATGGTGCTTATAGAGAATATATAACAAGTAGAAAAAAACCTTTTCTTGTGCTGACAATACTCCTATTGAGTATGTCAATCCTTTTTGCAGCTGGAGTTATGATTGCAGGAGCATTTATCCTGTAACTTGATTTTGAAGCAGTGAAGAGAAAAAAATGAAGAACAACAAAGCATAACAAAACCTATAAGTTAGCTACGCCATCTTATAGCAGAGCCGTTAAACATATAAAGCATAAAGTTACTATCTTAAAAATCACACTAGTTTAATATCAAACATTGTTTTCACACTCCTTTACCCTAAGCTATGCAACTAACGATTGTTTACCTATTTAGCTTGCTGGGTATCTTGCAAACACCAGCAGCGGACAGTTTGGTCATCTTCAATCCCAATCGCACTTACTCCTATCAAGCTTCCTTCGTAAGCCCCTCTGGCGATACTTTATCCAGAGAGCAGATAACACTCCAACCTAACGGGCAGCCATGGAAGTATGATAAAACCCAAACCGCCTTTGAAATCCAGTACAATAATACGCCCGAAGATTCGCTTACTTTTCTATCCTATGTAAACCCGCAGTCTAAGAAAAAGAAAAAGCCAAAGAGCTATGTTTGGATAGATGCTGAAACTACTGGCGCTATAGAGGATGAGCACCAAGTCTGGATGCATCCAATCAGGAGTAATCAGTATAACTACACCGAAATAGCACCATTCCCAAAGGTTATGCTGGATTCGCTGAAAGCAGGTGGAGAGTGGAATAATGTCTTGGTGATTATGATGGGCTGGGGTGCGTTCAAAGGGAAGGTAGACAATCACTATCAGGCAGTACGGCAGGAAACAAGAACGTATGGAAGCCTTACCCTTGAGAATTGTTGGCTTATCCGCTCTATTGGTAGGCACAGCAAGTTAGGCAATAGCCATCTCGACTTCTATTTTCACCCTAAGTATGGCTTTGTTGAAATGAATTACCGCTTTTACGATGGGGCAAAGATTTCCTATGTGTTGGAGGAAGTAAGAGAGAAGGGGGTATAACATTACACCATCACAACTCAACTGGCTTCTGAGCCTGCTTTTAGCTAAAAAGTAAAATCACGGTTGCCAACACAGTTCATATTATAGGCTGCGGCTATACCCCGTTCGCTTTTTATACCAGCCTTTACAATTGATGAATTAGATGCTCAAAAAAATTTACCCACTCATACTGCTTACCCTACTTGCTATAAGCTGTACTAACTCCAAAGTTTCGGTTGCAAACAATACAGAGGAAGTCAGCTATATCATAGAGACGCGGGACATTGCTAATTTTTGGATTGCGTACGATAGCTTGGCAACCTCCGAAGACAGCATTCGAACCTTCCAAACACTATACCTCGATAAAGCAAGTCCATACTTCAAGGAGTTTCTAAGAGTTCGTAATTTCAGAGCGAAGGAATATGTACGTTTGGTGAGAAACATGCCTGAGTTCTGGAAAACAATCAGGCCGCTAACAGAAGACATTCAAAACAGGAGTTCAGAACTGCATCCAGCTTTCCGTAAATTCAGCGAGCTTTATCCCGCTTTTAAGCAGCCAGATGTGTGCTTTGCCATTGGGGCACTCCGTACAGGCGGAACAATATCTAATGGGTTGATCCTCATCGGCGCAGAGATAGAAGCGACTGATCAGTCCGTTAACCTTAGTGAGTTTGAAAAAGGCGACTTCATAGGGTCAGTCTTGAAGTATAAAACAGGTGATATTGTCAGCATGGTCATGCATGAAGCCGTGCACACGCAACAGGTAGCCAGCGATAGTACAGATACCTCTCTGTTGAAGGAAGCCATTGAAGAAGGGGCCGCTGATTTTATCGCATCGCTTCTTTTAAAGAAAGTAACGTTGAGCAAAGCCATTTATGACTATGGTATCGCCCACGAAAAGGAGTTGTGGCAGGAGTTCTATGCAGATGTTAAAAACGGGAAACCTCTGTCAAATACGGACTGGATGTATAACTACCATTCAAACAGACCAGCGGATTTGGGCTATTTTATCGGCTACAGAATATGTGAGTCTTATTATAATAAGTCACTTGACAAAAAGAAGGCAATCCAAGACATCATCCTGATGGCAAATGCAAAGGAGTTTCTGTTACAGAGCGGCTATGCTGAGAAACACGGGAGTTAACCCAGAAATAGATTGCCACTAAAGGTTGAATGTTAGTAACAGCAGGCAGGCGAAGGATATACACCAAGCGGGCTGCAGGTTTATAAGGTATAGAAACTATCTGGTGGTTGTCTTTACTTTGAAGTGATACGTGCCTGAAACCGCTTTTTCGTTGGTGCTGTTGTTTAGCTCGTAGGCTGTCATCGCATACCTGCCCTTTATAGAAAATACCGCTGAACTACCATCTCTGCCCATGTACTTCACGGCGGTGATTTCATTGTAAGACTCTTCCGATAAGCCCCCTTTGCTCACCAGCCGCGCACTGCTGCCATCTGTCAGAGGAAGCTTAAGTGAAAACTGAAACGGACCGTCATTCTCTGTATACTCCGCTATCGCATATTTCTTCAGGTTGCTTGAGTTTACTATGGCCGAGCTGTCTTTCGGGAATGAAAGGAAAAAAGTATTTTTAGTAGACTGAGAGGTGGCAGAAACATAGTAGTTCTGATTGTCTAAGCCATAAGAAGGCAAGTCTAGTTGGCTGCAGTCAATGTTGCGGGACCAATCCGGGGTTTTGAAGCTGAAGTGTAGGCTATCGCTAACGCCTCCTGTATCAGGTGCGGGGTCATCTTCTTTGTCGAGTACATCGCAGGAAAAAACAAGAGCAGCGACCAGCAATGAGGTCAGGTAAACGGGTAGTCTTTTGAACATATCTGGGTGCATGTTGGCTAGATACTGGGCTTGCCATAGAGGTTTAGTCAGCAGATAGCACGGTGGTTTATGATAAATTAAAGCGGAAATGAAAATATACCTGCAAAAGTAGGTTGGATAGGTATGGCAAGAAATACCCAACTTTGGGTATTTCTTGCCATAATAGTAGGGTGGTGTACTGTAAACAGAAGAGCCAATGCAACATGCATTGGCTCTTCTGTTTATAATATGAAAATTGTATTAGAAGGCTTAGGCATTAAAACTTGTCCTACACCGCTTTCCGTTCTATCTCCCGCAGGTTCTCCATTTTCTTGTTTCTGAGGAAGCCGTTTATGTCCTCGAAGTGCTCGCGAACGCGCTTGTTGCCGAACTCAAATACCTTATCAGCCAGCCCGTCAAGGAAGTCGCGGTCGTGCGATACGAGTATGATAGTGCCGTCGAAAGCCTTGAGGGCGTCTTTTAGGATATCCTTGGTTTTGATGTCGAGGTGGTTGGTCGGTTCGTCCAGAATGAGCAGGTTCACCGGCTGCAGTAAGAGCTTGATCATGGCCAGTCGGGTCTTCTCACCGCCTGAGAGTACTTTTACCTTCTTCTCGATGGTATCGCCGCTGAACATGAAAGCACCCAACAGGTCCTTCACACGGGTGCGGGCATCGCCCACGGCAATCTCGTCAATGGTCTGAAAAACGGTCAGCTCGCCATCGAGCAGGGCGGCTTGGTTTTGGGCAAAGTAGCCGATCATACAATTGTGGCCCAGTTGCAGTTTACCTTCAAAGTCGATCTCACCCATAATCGCTTTCACCAGCGTAGACTTACCCTCACCGTTCTTGCCCACGAAAGCCACTTTCTCACCGCGGTTGATGGTGATGGAAGCATCTTTGAACACGGTGTAGTCGCCGTACTTCTTGGTAAGCTCCTCCACGATAACAGGGTAGTTACCCGAGCGCGGCGCAGGTGGGAATTTGACATTCAAAGCAGAGGTATCCACTTCGTCCACCTCCACGATCTCCATCTTCTCCAGCATCTTCACACGCGACTGCACCTGCAGGGTTTTGGAGTAAGTACCCTTGAAACGGTCAATGAAAGTCTGGATATCGGCAATCTCTTTCTGTTGGTCGTCGAACTGTTTCTGCTGCTGCTCGCGACGTTCTTTGCGAAGCTGCAAGTATTGGCTGTAAGTAACTTTATAGTCGTAAATGCGGCCCATCGTTACTTCGATGGTGCGATTGGTGATGTTGTCCACAAAGGTCTTATCGTGCGAGATTACGATCACGGCCTTGGCGTTGTTCACCAAGAAGTCTTCGAGCCACTGGATGGACTCGATGTCGAGGTGGTTGGTTGGTTCGTCGAGCAGGATCAGGTCCGGCTTTTGAAGCAGGATCTTAGCCAGTTCGATGCGCATGCGCCAGCCGCCGCTGAACTCGTTGGTAGAGCGGGTGAAGTCTTCGCGAGTAAAGCCCAAACCTTTGAGTGTCACCTCTACCTCCGCATCAAAGTTGATCTCCTCGATAGAGTAGTACTTCTCACCCAACTCCGATACCTGCTCAATGATTTTGTAATAGTCGTCGGAGTCGTAGTCGGTGCGGGTTTCGAGTTGTGCGTTCAGCTCGTCCATCTGCTTTTTCATGTCAAGGACCTTGGCAAATGCCTTAGAAGCCTCCTCGAACACGGTGCAGTTGTCATCGGTGAGCAGGTGCTGCGGCAGGTAGGCGATCACGGCATCCTTCGGGGCCGACACCTTGCCACGGGTAGGCTTGCTAGCGCCCGCTATAATTTTGAGCAGGGTAGACTTGCCTGCTCCGTTTTTTCCCATCAGGGCGATGCGGTCGTTTTCGTTGATGTTGAAAGAAACATTGCTGAAAAGGGCCGCCCCATTGAACTCCACGCTTACCGCGTCAACTGAAATCATAATCATTTAATTTTAAGGCTGCAAAGATACAAAAGTTTGGGAGTTTAGGGTTTTGAGAGTTTAGGAGTTGATGCGTTTAAATTGTAGCGACGTTATAAGCAGGTATAACCTGTCCCTACAAGTCAAATTCCTAAACTCCCAAACTCTGACTTCGTAAACTTGTCAAACCCAAAACCACCTGTTATGAAAGAAGAGTTCCTGCACTATATCTGGCAGCATCAGTATTTCGACAAAACGGATTTGCTGACAGTGGAAGGGGAGCCGGTGCAGGTGCTGCGGGTGGGGATGTATAACACCGATGCCGGGCCTGATTTTAAGGAGGCGATCATCAGAGTAGGGGAGGTGGAGTGGTCGGGCAGTGTAGAAATCCACCTGCGCGGCTCCGACTGGCGGCGACACCAGCACCAGCTCGACTTCAAGTACAATCAAGTGGTGCTGCATGTGGTGTGGGAGGCTGACGAAGCCGTTCGGCGCACTGACGGCACTTTTATACCTACACTGGAGCTGAAAGCTCGTGTGAACACCGCCTTGCTGCATACTTACGAACAGTTGCGTCGGGCGTCTTATGCTATACCTTGCGCCGGCTTCTGGCCGCAGGTGCCCGATATCACCAAGACCATGATGCTAGGGCGTGCCCTCACCGAGCGGTTGGAACTGAAAGGAGAGGAGGTGCTTCAGGTATACCGGCAGTTGGGCAATGACTGGGAGGCCACCTCTTTTCAGGTGCTGTGCAAAGGTTTTGGGTTTAAGATCAATCAAGAGCCATTCGAGCGGCTGGCCCGGACGCTGCCGATGCAGGTGGTGCGCAAGCACCAGCACGATCTGTTTCAACTAGAGGCTCTGCTATTCGGGCAGGCGGGTTTTTTGGCCGAACCTGTTGACGAGTACAGCACGGCGCTGGCCAAAGAGCACGCCTACCTCAGCCGAAAGTATAACCTGCAGGAGCTGACCATGCCTCGACACCACTGGAACTTCCTGCGCATGCGCCCCGCTAACTTTCCGACTGTTCGGCTTGCGCAACTGGCTGCCTTGCTTCATAAGCACAAAAGCCTATTTTCTACCATCATCCAAGCAAAAGACGCGAAGAGCTACGATGCGCTGTGGCAGGCGCCAGTATCTGCTTATTGGCAAAAACATTATACCTTTGGAGCGGAGTCGCGAGCCGTACAGGTGCAACTGGGCAAGTCGAGTGCCCAAAACCTGACTATCAATGTGGCAGCGCCCCTGCTGGCGGCCTATGCCGTGCATGCGGGGCAGTTGGAGCATCTTGACAAAGCAGTGGACCTGCTCGAGAAGGTGAAGGAAGCCAGCAACCGCATTACGCGGCAGTACGAGGAACTGGGCTGGAAAGCCGCTTCTGCCGCCGATAACCAAGCCGCGCTCGGACTCTACAAGCGCTATTGCCAGCCGGTTAACTGCCTGCACTGCGCTATCGGCAACAAGATTATGAAGCAAAATATACCAACTACGTGAGTATTCTGATTTACGGCCTGAACCTGCTGGTATTGGCTGGGCTGGTATGGTGGCTCTGGAAGCAAGACTGGAACCAACAATTACGGGCATTCTTTTTCCCAGCGCTGCTGCTTAAATTGGCTTGCGGGTTGCTGATCGGGGTGCTGAGCTTTTATGTGTTTGATAAAGGCGACACGCAGCTCTACTACAAACGGGCCCTCCTGATGACCGAGATGGCGCAGGAGCAGGGAGTGGGTACCTACCTGCGCTACCTCTTCTTCAACGATCCGGTCGGAACCCCGCTGGAAGGGCTTCAACGTCCTTTTTATGAAAGTGCTTGGAACATGCCCCGTCTGCTGAGTGTGCCTATGCTGCTGACTAATGGCAATTACTATCTCAGTTCGCTGTACCTGTCGCTGTTCAGTTTTGCCGGTCTGTGGTTTTTCGTAAACGCAATGTCCCGCTACTTTACAGCTACTACTATACCTGCGGTTGTGGCTTTTCTGCTCTTTCCTTCAGTGGTGTACTGGTCCTCGGGTGTGCTGAAAGAGAGTGTGCTGATGGGGGGAATGGGATTGCTGCTGGGCAGTAGCCTATACCTGCTGTTTGGGAAGCTGAGACGAAAGCCAGTGCTATACCTGTTCCTGTTCGTGCTGGGCCTATACCTGATCTGGCTTGTGAAGTATTTTGTGGCGGTGGCGCTCGTCCTGATGCTAGCCTTGGTCCTGCTCCTGAAAATAATCTTTTATAACCCGAAACTGGCGCGCCTCCACTGGCTGCCAAAGCTGTTGGTCCTGTTATTCCTGTTTTCAGGCATAGCTTTTTTGGGCACACAGCTAAATCCGAACCTGCATTTGGAGGTTCTGCCAGATGTGGTATACCTGAACTACCAGACCAGCCTCATCGCTTCACAGGGCAAACCACGTATCGACTTTCCTTTCTTGGAGCCCACCTATTTAAGCTTTGCCCTGCATTCTCAGCTGGCCTTTATAGGCATGCTGTTCCGGCCCTTTATTTGGGAGGTATACAACGTACGCACTTTTGCCGCTGCGCTCGAAAACACGGTGCTCCTGCTGCTGACTTTCGGTTTTTTGCGCGACCTGTTTGAAGAGGGGCGTGTAAAGTGGCGCCATGGTTATCTGCTCACGGCAGTGCTCGTCTTTGTATTTGTGATGGGCGTTTTATTGGCCTACAGCATGCCAAACCTTGGTACCTTGAGCAGATACAGGGTGGTGGTACTGCCTTTTGTGGTATACCTGTTGCTGCTCTGTAAGACCAACAGTAGCCTACTCAGTTACTTGCTTCCTATATGTCAGCGCCAGCAGGAAGAGGACGAGCCTACACAAATCGCTGCAGATTAGCGCTAATCTTTGTACCTTTGCACCTTATTTGAAATAGGCTATGCAAAATCCGGTAATTATACTTGGTGCCCAAAAACTGGGTACGGCAGCTCTCGATATATTCAACAGCAACAACGTGGTGGTGTACTGCTTTCTCGACGACAGCAAGGAACTGCAGCAGCAGGAACTGAACAATGTATCGGTGATGAGCAGCACTGAAGACAGTGAATTTCTAAAGCTGATCGGCAAGAAGTGCGATGTGTTTGTGGCCGTGGAAGATTCCGCCGCTCGCAAAGGCCTCATCAAAATGCTCAAAGACGAGTATAAGGTGGTGCCTGTAAATGCCATCCATAAATTTAGCTCGGTGTCAGAGTTTTCTTGGCTGGGCCACGGCAACATGATCGGGGCAGGAGCCGTGATCAATAACAATGCAAAGCTCGGCAACTACAACGTGATCGAATCCCGTGCCTTGGTAGATACCAAAGCCGAGATCGGTGATAACGTGCAGATCGGTGCAGGTGCTATCATCAACTCCGAAGTGGTGGTGGAAGACGGTGCCTTTATCGGAACAGGCGCTGTGATCGTGTCAGGTGTGAAGATCGGCAAGAACGCCCGCGTAGGCGCAGGCTCTGTGGTTGTAGCCAACGTGCCCGCCAAAGCCACTGTGTTCGGCAACCCAGCCGCGCCGGTTAAGTAATTTTATGCCTGTCCTATTTTCGAAAACCGAACTGACCAAAGTCATTTTTGGTTAAAAAGAAAAGCAGGAAATTTGCGAGGATTTAGAGTTTGAAATGTACCGACGTTACACTGTAACGTCATGGTGTTATGTAGCATTACCGTTTCATTGTAGGGATAGTTCGCGACCTGTCCGAATCGTGCACCCAACAATTGAGCAATTATCAATAAACAATAAGCCCCACAGGGGCAAAAAATCAAATAATTTTAATCAAACACTTAGCTGAAACTAAGCAGTTATGAACAAGCCATACAGCATACTACTGTACTACTGCTACACACCGATAGCAGACCCAGAGGCGTTCCGGGAGGAGCACCATTTACTTTGCCTTGAGCTGAATCTGCTTGGCCGCATCATCATTTCCAAAGAGGGGCTCAACGGCACCGTGTCCGGTCTGAAAGAGGACTGCGATAGGTATATGGAGATCGTGAAAGCCGACCCGCGCTTCGCCAAAGTCGACTTTAAAGTAGACGAGTCGGATAAGCATGCTTTTGCGAAATTGCATGTGCGTACCAAAGCTGAAATTGTGCACTCTGGTTTGTTGCATATAGACCCGAACGTGCGCACAGGTATACACTTGGAGCCGAAGGAGTTCAGGGAAATGAAAGACCGCGAAGATGTGGTGGTAATGGACATGCGCTCAGATTATGAGTACAGCGTGGGCCGCTTCAAAAATGCCGTGACGCTGGATATCGAAAATTTCCGTGAGTTTCCGGAGAAGATTGATGCCCTGAAAGAAGAGCTGAAAGGTAAGAAAATTTTGACCTACTGCACAGGCGGTATCAAGTGCGAAAAAGCCAGCGCGTTCCTATTGGAGCAGGGCTTTGAGGACGTTTACCAACTGCATGGCGGTATTATCAAATACGGCAAAGAAGCTGGCGGCGAAGACTTCGAAGGCAAGTGCTATGTGTTTGACAACCGTGTAGCCGTGGAGGTGAACTCCGTGAATCCAAAAGTGATTTCGACGTGTCATGTATGTGGCACTGTGGAAGACCGTATGGTGAACTGCGCCAACCCCGTGTGCAACCTGCATGTGCCAATCTGCGAGAAATGCGGATGGGAGCTGGAGGGTGCCTGCTCAACAGAGTGCAAGGAGCACCCTGAAAAGCGCTCTTACGATGGCACAGGCTATTACCAGAAGAACTTGAATGGATATAATCCGCTGAAAGGATTCAACCGCCGCAAGACTTCTGCCGTATCTAAGTAAGTATTCTCTAAAGCTCAGAAAAGCGTGCGCCCACCAGCCACGCTTTTCTTTGTTTCTAACATAACCAATTCTATGGCAATTCCAGAATCAGAACTGATCATCAATAAAAACGGCACCATTTACCATCTCAACCTGCAGCCGGAGCATATTTCAGACACGATCATCACCGTAGGTGACCCGGACCGTGTGGCTATGGTAAGCAAGTATTTCGATGAGATTGAGGTACAGATTACCAAGCGGGAGTTCGTGACGCACACTGGTTACTACAAAGGCAAGCGCATCACAGTCATTTCGACAGGTATGGGCACCGACAACATTGATATTCTGATGAACGAGCTGGACGCGCTGGTGAACATCGATTTCCAGTCGCGGGAGCCAAACGAAGAGAAAATCTCCTTAAAGATTGTACGCATCGGTACTTCGGGATCGCTGCAATCAGATATTCCACTGGGCAGTCACCTTGCTTCGCACTATGGGGTTGGTCTGGATTCGCTGATGGAGTTTTACCCGCTGGAGCAGGACGAAAACGAGCAGAGTATTTCTAAAGCCTTGCAAGAGCAGTTAGGTGTCGGCTTCCGGCCTTACGTGGTAAATGGCTCTAAGAGCCTGATCGAGAAGATTGCCTTTGATATGATTCCGGGCAATACGCTGACCTGTCCGGGCTTCTACGCTCCACAGGGCCGTGTGCTGCGTGGCGGACTTCGCAACCCCGATCTGCTCAATGTATACCAAAACTTCCGCGTATGTGATTTTCGTTTAACCAATTTTGAAATGGAGACAGCAGGCTACTATGCCATGGGCCGTCTCTTGGGTCACGAGATGCTATCGCTCAACGCCATCGTAGCCAACCGCATTTCGCAGGAGTTTGCTACCAATGCCGAGGAAGTGATTGACAGCCTGATTGTGAAGGTGCTGGAGAGAATCTAGGGAGTTTAGGAGTTTGAGAGTTAAAGAGGTAGAAAGTTTAAGTTGACTGTAGGGACAGGTCGCGACCTGTCCGAATCGTGCACGGACATTCCTTTACTTTTCGGTTTTACAAACTGGCAATCTACACAACTCTTCTAAACCCAGAACATCCCGCATGAGAGGACAGAGCTTCTCATGCGGGATGTTCTGGGTTACAATTTGAAGCCGGCTCTAAAGGCCTACAGCTTCTGCAAAAACGCCATTGTATCCACGCCGTCAGCATAATCCCACGGCATGGGGCACTGGGCATCGCCGAAAGAAATACTGCCTTCGAGCCAGCCGTGTGCGGAAACCACGCACTGTGTCTTGTCTTTTACCGCAGCCAGCTTTTGGCGTAGGTCAGGCAATGAAGTAAAGGTTTCGTAAAACAGCACCGAGATAGGGGATACCAATTGCTCGCTAGGTTGCACCAACAGGAAGCCGTTGTCGAAGTGCGGCACACGATTGACGAGCAGAATGGACTTGTTGTAGTCGTAGTTGTTATGGTACTTGTGGTGTTCGATAATCGTTTTATAGTGCTCGTTAGCCTCATACAACTTGTCAAAGGTATAGCCCTCAGGTACGTATACCTTGGAAACGTTGCGGCAACCCAAGCCGAAGTACTGGAAAATGTCGTTGCCCAAGGCACGCAGTTCTTCCTCCTCTTCGTGGCCGGTAAGTACGCCGATGCTAGTGCGGTTCTTTCGGATAATGTGCGGGCGCTTGGCAAAGTAGTACTCGAAGTAGCGGGCTGTGTTATCGGAACCGGTCGCAATGATGGCGTCGGCCTCTTTGAGCATATCTACAAACTCAAACTGATTGGCAAAGGCAGGCTCTATACCTACCAACATGCTCGCAAGGCGGCGCATCAGCACATCGTCGTCGGAGCTTAGTTTAGCCAGCAGGAAGTGTCCGCTCAACAAAACCGACATGAAATCGTGAAAACCGACCATCGGGATATTGCCCGCCATCACAACGCCAACCTTTTTGGGTGTAACCTGTTTGAGGTGGTACGGGTAAAGCCATTCACGGAGGTATTGCTCATCGAGCAGGGTAATAATGCCCTGCAAAGCGGCAGAAACGTTAGCTTCGTCGAACCAAGGATTTTTGGCCTGTGCAATGAGGGACAGCGCTTTGCGCTCTTCCGGCGTCATATCCTGCAGCTGTTTTCCCAGCTTCACGAAAGCCTCGATTCTGTTCTCTAGTGTCATAGCAAACCGCTGTGTTAAAATTTATTTGATACGGATACTTAATGTTTCTAATTTTGTTCGATAAATAAAGCGATACAAAAGTACTAAAAATATACAGGAGATACGATTATGGCGATAATGATCACTGATGAATGTATAAACTGTGGCGCCTGCGAACCAGAATGTCCGAATACTGCAATATACGAAGGCGGTGCGGAATGGACTTGGGGCGGTGGCACAGAGCTTAAAGAAGTAGAGATTGACGGTGGCGAGGTTATACCCGGCGATGCGTCACAGCCTCCTATTTCAGACGAGTTCTATTACATTGTATCAGATAAGTGTACCGAGTGCATGGGCTTTCACGAAGAGCCTCAGTGTGCCGCTGTCTGCCCGGTGGATTGCTGCGTCGACGACCCAGACTACCGCGAGACAGAAGAAGAGCTATTGGCGAAAAAAGACTGGCTGCACCAAGCTAGCTAGGTATAGCCAACATCAAAAGCTTAAAAAGACCTGTCTCACACGGCAGGTTTTTTTATTTTCGTTCACCTAATTATACCCATGGAAGAGCAGCTGCATCAGGATAAGACCTTTGAGAAGATCATCTACCCGAACAAAGCCATCAAAGGCAGGGAGTTTGAAGACTGTGTTTTCAAAAACTGCGATTTCTCCAATGGCGATTTCTCCCACAACCGCTTCACCGATTGCGAGTTTGTAGGCTGCAACCTCGCCATGCTCAAATTGCTTGGGTCTACGCTGAATAACGTGACGTTCAAAGAGAGTAAGCTGACAGGCATAAACTTCAGTGAGTGTGAGGAGTTTCTGTTCACCGTCCGTTTTGAGACTTGCCTGATGGACTATACCTCATTCCTAAGGCGGAAAATGCCAAAGACACATTTTATTGATTCTTCTCTCAAGAATGCCGTGTTTGAGCATGCCAATCTCACAAAGGCAAGATTTGACAATACCGATCTGGCCGGTGCGGCCTTTGAGCGAACCATTCTTAACGAAGCCGATCTAGTCACAGCCTTCAATTACATCATAGACCCGGAGCTGAACAACATCAAAAAGGCGAGGTTCTCACAAAGCGGGCTGGCTGGCTTGCTGACAAGGTATGATATCCGAGTCGAGTAATAATCAATTTGTGTTCGAGCCCTATACCTGTGGCGGAGCAATAATTCGCTTGGCGAATGCTAACAATCAGCAATTAGCAATCAACAATTAACGTAAAATCCCTAATTTTGCCTTTTAGCGCAAAAAGCAGAAATAAACAGTTTAAGATGTCGATTTCCAAGAAATATAACCCCAGAGAAGTAGAAGAGAAGTGGTACAGCAGCTGGATGCAGCGCGGCTTTTTCCGTTCTACGCCTAACCCGAAAAAGGAACCTTACACCATCGTGATCCCGCCGCCAAACGTGACGGGCGTGCTGCACATGGGCCACATGCTCAACAACACGATTCAGGATGTACTCATCCGTCGTGCGCGCATGAAGGGCAAGGAGGCTTGCTGGGTACCGGGCACCGACCACGCATCTATCGCCACGGAGGCGAAAGTGGTGGCCATGCTCAAGGAAAGAGGCATCAACAAAAGCGATATTTCCCGTGAGGAGTTCCTGACCTACGCTTGGGAGTGGAAAGAGAAGTACGGCGGCATCATTCTGGAGCAGCTCAAGAAACTGGGCGCTTCCTGCGACTGGGACCGTACCCGCTTCACGATGGAAGACGACATGAGCGCAGCTGTGATCGAGGTGTTTGTGGACCTGTACCGCAAAGGCATGATCTACCGCGGTGTGCGTATGGTAAACTGGGACCCGCAGGGTAAAACCGCACTGTCAGACGAAGAGGTGGTGCCGAAAGACACCATGGCCAAAATGTACCACCTGAACTACGAAGTAGTGGGTGCTGCAGAGCCAACTTATATCACAGTGGCGACTTCACGTCCAGAAACGATTATGGCCGACGTGGCCGTGGCCGTGAACCCGAACGATGAACGCTACACCCACCTGCACGGCAAGTCCGTGCGTATCCCTTTGCTGGGCAAAGAGATTCCGGTAATTCTGGATGAGTACGTGTCGATTGAGTTCGGTACGGGTGCCCTAAAGGTAACGCCGGCGCACGACCTGAACGACTACGAGCTGGGCCAGAAGCACCAATTGCCAACTATCGACATCCTGAACGATGACGGTACGCTGAATGAAAAGGCGCAGCTATACGTGGGGCAGGACCGCTTTGCCGCCCGTCGCAATATCGTAAAGGACTTGGAAGCAGCCGGTTTGCTGGTGAAAATAGAGGAGTACGCGAGCGTGCTGCAAACCTCAGAGCGTACAGGTGCCGTAATTGAGCCGCGCTTGTCGATGCAGTGGTGGTGCAAAATGGAGGACATGGCCAAACCAGCTCTTGATGCCGTGATGAACGACGAGATCCGCCTGCACCCACCGAAGTTCAAGAACATGTACCGCTCTTGGATGGAGAATGTGCACGACTGGTGTATTTCGCGCCAACTGTGGTGGGGGCAGCAGATACCTGCTTACTACCTGCCGGATGGCTCGTTTGTAGTGGCTACTACCGCAGAAGATGCGCTGGATCTTGCCCGTAAGCAAAGCGGCAACGACAACCTGCAACTCACTGATCTGCGCCAAGATGAAGACGTGCTGGACACGTGGTTCTCTTCTTGGCTATGGCCGATCTCTGTGTTTGATGGTTTTAAAGACCCTGATAACAAGGACATACTTTACTACTATCCAACGAACGATCTGGTAACGGCCCCGGAGATCCTGTTCTTCTGGGTGGCGCGCATGATTATGGCCGGATATCAATTCCGCAATGAGCCGCCGTTCCGCAATGTATACCTAACCGGTATTGTGCGTGACACGCAGGGGCGCAAAATGTCGAAACAACTGGGCAACTCACCAGACCCGCTCGATTTGATCGACCAGTACGGCGCCGATGGTGTGCGTGCCGGTATGCTGTTCAGTTCGCCAGCAGGTAATGACCTGTTGTTCGACGAGAAACTGGTAGAGCAGGGCCGTAACTTCAGCAACAAGATCTGGAACGCCTTCCGACTCATAAAAGGATGGGAAGTGGATGAGAACCTGCCGTGCCCGAACGAAACGGCCATGCAATGGTTTGACTCCCGCTTCAACGAGGCCTTTGTTCAGATCGAAGACCACTTCAGCAAGTTCCGTATTTCGGACGCCTTGCTGGCAGTGTACAAACTGGTATGGGACGACTTCTGCTCAAGCTACCTCGAAATGATCAAACCAACCTACCAGCAGCCAATCGACAAGCAGACGCTTGATACCACGATCGTATACCTAGAGAAGGTGCTGAAAGTGCTGCATCCGTTCATGCCGTTCATCACCGAAGAGATCTGGCAGGACCTGAAAGAGCGCAAGGACAAGGAATATCTGATCATAGCCGCTTGGCCGAAGAAAGAGAAGTTTGACAAGCAGCTGAACGAGAAAATGGAAGCGGTGCTTAAGATCGTAGCCGCCATCCGCAACATCCGCAACTCGAAGAACATCGCGCCGACCAAGTCACTTGATCTGGCGATTAAGGTGATGAATCAGGATGGATACGAGGACTTTATCAGCATCATCCGTAAACTGGCGAACATCAACGAAATTTCGTTTGTGCAGGAGAGCGTTGATGGGGCTATCAGCTTTGTAGAAGCCGGTGATGAGTTCTTCATTCCAATGGAGGGCAACATCGACGTGGAGGCTGAGCGTGCCCGTCTGCAGAAAGAACTGGAGTATACCAGAGGTTTCCTGAACTCCGTGGCGAAGAAGCTTAGCAACGAGCGCTTTGTGAGCGGTGCCCCGGAAACGGTGATTGCTAACGAGCGTAAGAAGCAGGCGGATGCCGAAGCGAAAATTCACGCAATTGAGCAGAGTTTAGCTTCTTTGTAAGGTATAGATTCTTAATAAATGCAGCGGCCGTTCTCGTGAGGGAACGGCCGCTGTTGTTTTTACTCCTTGCTCAATTCCACTACCAACTGATCCAGCTCATCTTTCACTTTCGGCATGATATCGCTCAAGCCTTGCTTTTTCTTCGGATACACAAGTTCTACGTGGCGGTCGTTGATTTTATACTCGAGCAGGCCCTGTTCGTCTTCGGTGAGGTAGTAGAGTTTGATAAGCGCATCTGTGGTGGAAACAGCATAGGTGCGAAACTTGAAGTTGTTCATAATGCGCTGTTGTGTGGGAGCCCGGTCTTCGAGGTAGCGCTGCGTAACAACCGTGTCCAGTGCAAGGGTGGTTTCGATCTGGTGAATGGCTTTGATGTTGCCTTCGTTGAAACGCCACGTCTGCACATGATGCTTGCCTTGCTGTCGAGCGCTGTATTTGCTTTGCGATACGTTGATGCTGGCCATCACATAGAACAGCTCCATATCGCTTTCTATGGTCCGCATCGAAGGACTAGAAGTCGCGTTGTCGCTTATGAAGACAGAGGTGTTGGCAAGTATCTTAGAATCTTTGCTGAGGTCTTGCCCTAATTGAAAATTGCTGTCTTGGTTTAAGAAGAAAGCGAAGAGTATAGGCAACAGAAGTGAGAGTGCAGTCATAACGTTTGAGGTTTATACCTGTTTCCCTATACTCAAATATCGTGCAGAAGGCTACAATGCTGAGCTATCTACTACACGCCACGTAATATTTCCGTTGTTCACTTCGTAGCGCAAAATCATGTAACCACCAATATGGCCGTCTTCATAATAGGCCATGGCGTAGCGGTCGTTCAGGATGCGGCTGTCACGGATGGTCATGGTGCCACCCACCACGCCCTCGGTAGGTATAAGCTGGCGTTGCTTGCGGCTCAGGTCGTTCATCAGGTCCACCTCGGGGTTGCGCAGACCTTTTTTGCGGAGCTTCTGTATGTCGCCTTCACTCAGGCTTCCCATTTCATCCACGAACTCCACGCCGCTCGGAGGAACAACACTCATGGTATCAGGTGGGAGCATCATGCCTTCTAATGAATCAGTTTCGGTCTCCTCTTGCTCCAGTTGCTGACCAGTTTCAGTCAGTTTATTGTCGGCTATGCGCAGGCGGCTCTCTGCGTCGTTTTTCTTCCAGTAGAAATACATGGCCGCAAACAGGAATATGGCAGCTAAGATCCAAGCAATGGCAACTCTCATAGTTTTATAGGTATACTGTCAGTTATATATTAAGTAATGCTAATATACAGTGAAAAGCGAAATAAAGATTTAATAATCGGAAAGGCGATCTGCTTTTGTTCTTCCTCGTAACACAAATTTCTACGGCCTACTCCAGCTCTAAGGGAGGCCCTACGACTTCCATGCCATTGGCTGCGAATATTTTGGCAATTTCATCTTTGGAGGGGTCGCCCTTTAGAGCAGCCATGGTCAAAAAGAAATCTTCTAGCTTGCCTGCCGGTTGCACGATGACTGTCATTTTCCCGATCTCACTCACCTGCGTCCAAGCATGTGGGACTTTGCTGGGCAAAAAAATAGTGTCTCCTGTTTTAAGATGGTGTTTCTCTTCCCCAACCTGAAAATAATATTCTCCTTCCAACACTCGGAATATCTCATCCTGATAATGATGAACATGCAACGGCGTTCCTCGTTTCGGTGACATGCCTGTTTGTTCGAAAATTGCCAGCCCTCCATCAGTGTCTCTGCCCGATACTTTTACATCAATGATATTGGCGTTAACCCCCTTCAGTTGAATATGTCCATGCAATCTTCCTTCTCCAGCCTTCACTTTAAATCCTTTCCCACCATTGAAAATAGCAGCATTAGCTTTTGCAAATTTAGCCAGCGGTATGGCGGCTAACAGTAGTACGATAAACTTGCTTCTTTTCATGAGTGATTACACAATGGTGCGTTGATCTAGTATGCCTTTCTCCCTGCACTTTTTACGTAAGATGGCCTATTCAATGACAGCTTTAAAACAAAAAAGCCCACCCCATTTCTGAGGCAGGCTTTCTGTTTATACCTAAAGTCTTTTGTCTTTCGCCAAAAAACTCCTTAGTCAAAAAATTAAATCGTTTGGTTTACGTCCCAGTTCTCAAGGTAATCCGCTACGCGGCGCACGAACATGCCACCCAGCGAGCCGTCCACTACGCGGTGGTCGTAAGAGTGCGACAGGAACATGAAGTGACGGATGCCGATCAGGTCACCTTCTGGGGTCTCAATCACGGCTGGCTTTTTCTTGATTGCACCTACGGCCATAATCGCCACTTGCGGCTGCATGATGATCGGTGTGCCCATTACGTTACCAAATGAACCCACGTTCGATACCGTGTAGGTACCACCCGACAAGTCGTCCGGAGTCAGTTTGTTGATACGGCCACGGTTTGCGAGGTCATTCACTTTCTTGGTCAGGCCATTCAGGTTCAGCTGGTCAGCGTTTTTGATGTTCGGAACGATCAAGTTACCGCTTGGTAGGGCCACGGCCATACCGATGTTGATGTCTTTGTGACGGATAATGTTGCCACCGTCCACGGACACGTTGATCATCGGGAAGTCTTTGATCGCCTTGGCAATCGCGTCGATGAAGATCGGCGTGAAGGTCAGGTTTTCGCCTTCGCGTCTCTTATACTCGTTCTTCCACTTGTTACGCCAGTTCACGACGTTGGTCACGTCGGCCTCTACGAAAGAAGTTACGTGCGGCGAAATGCGCTTACTGTCCACCATACGGTCGGCAATCATCTTGCGCATGCGGTCCATCTCGATGATCTCCACGTTTCCGCTGTAAGATGCGGCTGGCTTGGAAGCGGCAGGGGCAGCCTGTGTCTGTGGCTGAGCAACTGGCGCTGGTGCAGCTTGTGGTGCTGCGGCAGGAGCAGCTTGTGTCTGCGGCTGAGCCTGTGGAGCGGCAGCTTGCTGTGGCGCATTTTTGCGGCTCTCTACGTAAGTCAGGATGTCTTTCTTAGAAACACGACCTTCTTTGCCTGTACCCGGCACGTACTCCAGTTCCTGCATCGAAATACCTTCTTCGCGGGCAATGTTAAGCACAAGTGGAGAGTAGAAACGGCCGGAGGCTGGCTGGTCGAGTTTGGCTACGGATCCGTTAGAAGATTCAGCTGCAGGCTGTGCGGCTGCCTGTGGTGCCGGAGCGGCGGCAGGAGCTTCTGTAGCGGCAGGGGCAGGAGCGGCAGTGTCTTCGCCGTTGGTAGAGATAATCGCGATCGGGGCGCCCACGGCTACCACGTCACCTTCTTGTACCAGTATCTCCTTCAGTACGCCGCCTTGAATGGCAGGTACTTCCGTGTCCACTTTGTCTGTAGCTACTTCCAGCACCGATTCGTCTTGCTCGATGGAGTCACCCACGTTTTTGAGCCATTTCAGAACGGTACCTTCCATGATACTCTCGCCCATTTTGGGCATAACCATTTCTACAAGTGCCATATTTTGTTTATTCGTTGTTCTAAATAAGGGACAGTTTTTTGGGCCGAAAGAGACAGAAAAGCAAAGCCATGCTATACCTAGCGACCCGAATTTGCAAACAAAGTTAATGATTTTAGCCTATTCCTCAACCGCTATATTCAAACTTTGGCGTACGAGGTTGAGCACGGCCAAGGCAGTATACTCAATATTGAGCTGTCGGTTTTTGTTAAACTGCAAAAGTTTCGCTTTGCTGCCATGCTGGTCGGCATAGGCAATCCAGATGGTGCCCACCGGCTTTTCGGCTGTACCACCGTCGGGCCCCGCGATGCCGCTAGTTGCCACCCCGATGTCGGTATTGAGCTTCTGGCGCACGTTTTGGGCCATTTCCAGCACCGTGGCTTCGCTCACGGCACCGTGCTGTTGTAGGGTTTCAGGCTTCACACCCAGCACCTGCATTTTCACGCTGTTATCGTAAGCCACTACACCGCCCACAAAGTAGGCCGAACTGCCCGGCACGCTGGTCATGCGGTGCGCCAGAAAACCACCCGTGCAACTTTCGGCAGCGGAGATGGTCAGACCACGCTCTTTTAACAGCTTTCCTAGTGCTTCTTCTAGAGGAACTTCGCCATAGGCAAAGATATGCTTTGGTATGAGGGCCGCGAGCTTACTTACTTCCGCGTCCAGTTCTTTTTCTAATTGTTCGGCATGGTCGCTGGTGCCGGTCAGGCGCAGCCGTACGCCGCCGAGGTGGGGCAGGTAGGCCAGCCGGATGTGCTGCGGCAGATTCGTCTCCCAGTCCTCCAGCTTCTCAGCCAACATCGACTCTGGTATACCTACCGTCTGGATTACTCTATGGATGATATGCGGTGTTTTGAAGTAGGCTTTGAGCTGTGGCAGCACGGTGTCCTCCATCATACGCTTCATCTCAAACGGCACCCCCGGCATCGACACGAATACTTTACCTTCATCCTCAAACCACATACCCGGCGCGGTGCCCAGCACATTGCGCACCGGTGTACACGAAGCCGGTAAAAACGCCTGTTGCCTATTGAGTTCTGTCAGGGCATAGCCACGGATTTTGAACAGTTCGGTTACGTCAGCCAGCGATTGCTCGTCGAGCTCGAGCTCAGTATGGAAGTAATCGGCCAGCACGTTTTTGGTAAGGTCGTCTTTGGTGGGACCGAGACCACCGGTGATCAGGATAATGTCGGCGCGGCTACGGGCATTGTCGAGGGCCTCCACGATGTGGCTTGCTTCGTCTGAAACGGAGGTGATTTGCTTCACCCGTATACCTATTTTGGTCAGCTCCGTTCCCATCCACGCAGAGTTGGTGTCCACTATCTGCCCGTACAGGATCTCGTCGCCTACCGTAATTATTTCTGCGTATACCGTTTTCATAATATTATTTTTGGTCTGATTTGTGTGTTGGTCAGGAAAACCATTTCAAGTTAAAGATGTTCGCCTGAATTGAAGCATAGCTGCGGTTATTTTCTGTATTTTGCCCGGCTGTCAGGTATAGGCCTGCATCTTTGTGAATTAAACTTAAAACCCATGAAAAAATTACTCTACACCTCCCTTGTAGCCCTAACCCTTGGCGCCTCGGCTTGTACCGTAGCCGACATTCAGCGCACCGTAGACGGTGTTGTGGCCGGAACCGGAGGCGCTGCCGTTACCCGCAACGAAGTGGCGTCTGGCCTGAAACAAGCCTTGGAAGTAGGCATTACCAAAGGTTCTAATCAAGCCTCGCAGACAGACGGTTACTACAAGAACTCGCTCATTCGTATACCTTTCCCGCCGGATGTGCAAAAGGTGGAGAACACGCTTCGTCAGGTAGGGCTAGGCAAAGAGGTGGACCGCTTCGTAATGACCCTGAACCGTGGCGCCGAAGATGCCGCCAAAAGCGCTGTGCCGATCTTTGTGAATGCCATCAAACAAATGAGCATCGCCGACGCATGGGGCATTCTGAAGGGCGACAAAGACGCCGCTACGCAGTACCTGAAGCGCACAACTTCCACGCAGTTGCAGACGGCCTTTATGCCCGTGATTCAAAAATCGTTGGAGAAGACCAACGCCACCCGCTATTATACCGATCTTGTTACGCAGTACAACCAAATCCCGATGGTGCAAAAGGTAAACCCGAATCTCGATGAGTACGCCACGCAAAAAGCCATGGACGGTCTGTTCCTGTTGGTTGCGCAAGAAGAGGCGAACATTCGTGAGAACCCGATCGCCCGCACGACTGAGTTGCTGCGCAGGGTGTTTGCCAAAGAAAATCAGTCTTAAGCTATACCTGTTATACTGCTTACAAGAGCCCGCTGTACCCTTTGGTGCGGCGGGCTTTCTTTTTTGCAAAACATTAGAACCGGATTGAAAGTACAATACACAAAATTTTAGCAATGAGTTAGATACGCTTATACGCCCCTTGTCAAGTATGGAAAACAAACGCTTCAAATACAGCCCCATCACCAAAGAGAAAGACCTTGACGCACTAATTGAGGATATCGGAGACGCCCGGGTGGTGATGCTGGGAGAGGCTTCGCACGGCACTTCCGAGTATTATACCTGGCGCACGGCCATTTCGCGACGGCTCATCGAAGACAAGGGCTTTACTTTTATAGCCGTAGAGGGTGACTGGCCGGAGTGCTATGCCGTGAACCGTTTTGTGAAAGGCTACCAGAACTCAGGTCGTAAGATTGCCGATGTGCTGGGGGTATACCGCCGCTGGCCTACCTGGATGTGGGCGAACTGGGAAGTGGCCGCGCTGATCGAGTGGATCCGCGATTTCAACCACATCCGCAACGCGCAGGGGAAGATAGGCTTCTACGGACTGGATGTCTACAGCTTGTGGGAGTCGCTGGAGCAAGTGCTCAAGTACATGGAACAGCACGATGGAAAAGCCGCAGATGCTGCCCGCGCCGCCGTGCAGTGTTTCGAGCCTTTCCACCGCGACCCGCAGACCTATGCGCAGGCAACCGCTTTTGTACCGACTGACTGCGAAAATGAAGTAATACAGATGCTGGAGCAAGTGTCCCGCCGGCTGGTATTCCCTGAAGACCCAGAGCACGAGTTTAATACTACTCAAAACGCGTTGGTAGCCGTGAATGCCGAGAAATATTACCGCGCCATGATCAGAGGAGGGGTGAACTCTTGGAATGTGCGCGACACACACATGATGGAGACACTGGACCGCTTGCTGGAATTCCACGGACCGGATGCCAAAGCCATTGTGTGGGAGCACAACACCCACATCGGCGATGCCCAATATACCGATATGGCAGACGACGGCATGTTCAACATCGGGCAGTTGGCACGTGAAAGGTATGGCCGTGATCAGGTAAAACTGGTGGGTTTCGGCACCTATCAAGGCAATGTGATCGCCAGCCGATCGTGGGGGGCGCCTATGCAGAAGATGGACGTGCCTCCGGCCAAGGAGGGGAGCTGGGAACACATGCTCCACGAAATGAGCACCGACGACAAAATCATCCTTTCCAAAGACCTGAGAGAAGTACCAGAACTACAGCAACGCATCCCGCACCGTGCTATCGGCGTGGTGTATGATCCGAAAATGGAGCACCTTGGCAACTACGTACCTACGGTTATACCTGAGCGCTACGATGCCTTCCTGTATTTCGACGAAACAGAAGGCGTGCACCCGCTCCACATGAAAACACGCGGCGCAAAAGAACCGGAGTTGTATCCGTGGAACTACTGATTTAGAAAGTTTAGAAGTTAGAAAATTTGGAAAGCATGGGCTTTAGCATTTACTCGATCTCCTAATTAATAGTGTCATACGAAGGCTGGATTTGAAATATGCTTTGAATTGTGGATATTCAAAGTCTCAAATGACACAGTCTGATTGTGAAACGTTTTTCTTTCGTCTTCCTTCTATTTCTATTCTTTAGCCTTCCCGTATTAGCGCAGGTGAAGGGGGAGGGAGTGCCCTATATTAAAAATTATTCGCTTAAAGAGTATCAGGCTTCTCCTCAAAACTGGGCTGTGGTGCAGGATCATCGGGGCATTATGTACTTTGGCAACAACTATGGCGTGCTGGAGTTCGATGGCAATCACTGGCGCAGACTTGGCCTGCCGAACCGCTCTACAGTACATTCATTGGCCGTCAACAAAGAGGGACGCGTGTATGTGGGCGGTCAGGATGAGTTCGGCTACCTGCAACCCGACGAATCGGGCATGATGGCCTACGTTTCGCTAAAGCCGCTCATCAGTAGCGATGACAAAACCTTTGCCGATGTCTGGAACATCTTCACCAAAGATGACGAGGTGTTTTTCTGCACAGTGTCGGGTGTTTACCATTTCGATGGCGACAGTGTGAAAGTACATACAACCCCCTACGACCCGACGGGCTTTCCATTTTTTGTGCAGGGCAGGCTGTTGGTGCCTGTGCTGGGGCAAGGGATTTACGAACTTAAGGATGATCAGCTGGTGCCCATACAGGGAAGCGAACAAATTTCTGCATATAACATCGCATCCATCCTGCCTTATCCCGGCGGAAAAGCGCTGATCCTAACAGAGGAAAAAGGTGTTTTTATTTATGATGGGTATAACAGCTTTAGTCCGAGCAACTGGCCTGTTGAGGATTTCCTCATCAAAAACAAAGTAAACAGAGCCACGGCCCTGACAGAAGGGTATGCTATTGGCACGCTCTTAAACGGCCTCGTGGTAATCGATATGGATGGCCGGCCCACCCAACACTTGAACACCGGCAAAGGGCTTCAAAACAGTACGGTGCGCAGCATCTATCAGGACCACAAAGAGAACCTTTGGCTGGCTCTTAATTATGGCATCGACTATGTGGAGATAAATTCCCCATTCAAGATGTTCAATGGCAGGCTGGGCTTGCCGGGCACGGGCTATGCTTCGTTGGTGAATCAATCCACACTCTATCTTGGCACCAGTGACGGCTTGTTTTACAAACCTATCGCCGACGATGAAAACCCGTTGAATCCGCTGCCCCTGAAGCGGGTCGAAAACACGGAAGGGCAGGTATACAACTTGCAGCAAATAGGCGGAAAAATCATTTTATCGCACCACAACGGACCTTTCGAGTTAGTCGACAACAAAGCGGTCAGGCTTGCAGAGCATCGGGGGACGTGGCAGTTTCTACCGCTTCAGTCCCGCCCCGGCTACTATGTCTGCGGTACTTACCACGGACTCATGCTGTATAAAATGGTAGACGGCAGGCTGGCTTTTCAGAATAAACTTTCAGGCTTCGAGGAATCTTCGCGGATAATGGAAGAAGACAGTGATGGCAACATTTGGGTGGCGCACGGTTACATCGGGCTGTTCAAAATCAAACTCTCCAATGACCTGAGCAAAGTAGAACAAGTGACGTTTTATGGTGAGAAGAATGGACTGCCCTCCAACCTCGGTATCAATGTGTATAAGATTAATGGCAAGCTGGTGTTCACGGGACTGCAGGGCGTGTATGTCTACAACAAAAAGACGGACCGCTTTGAAATATATGACGAACTGAACAAGCTCTTTGATAGGCAGGTGCAGGTCCGAAAGCTGGTAGAAGACAAAGAAGGCAACATTTGGTTCTCAGCGGGCGAGGAAATGGGCCTGATTAGGAAGCTGAGCAACGGCAGTTACGAGGTTATCCGGAACGTGTTCAACAAGCTGGAGGGCAAGCTGGTGGGAGGCTTTGAGCACATTGCCTATTACAACAACCAAAATGTGCTCATCGGTATAGATGAGGGTTTTGTGCAGTACCAGCCAAACTTTCTGCAGAAAAACAGCCTGCAAGAGAAATTTTATACCTTGATCCGACAGGTGGAGGTTAGAAAGCAAGCTTCTGATTCACTTATTTATGGCGGCTCTTTTGTGAACAACGGATTGATTGAAAATGCACAGCCGGGACATAGTGTTCCATCCCTACCATATGCGCTCAACTCCCTTAAATTTACATTCGGGGCCATACTCTACGATGGCATTGAGGATGTGCAGTACCGCTACTACTTAGAGGGATTTGATGCGGACTGGTCGCCTTGGGGCACTACGCTGCAAAAAGAATATACCAATTTGCGGGAGGGCACCTATACCTTCCGGGTAAAGGCCCGCAACGTGTATAATCAGGAAAGCGAAGAGGCGGCCTATGAGTTTACGATATCCCCGCCATGGTACAGGTCGGTCTGGGCTTATGCGCTTTATGTGCTGTTGGGCGTGCTGCTGGCCTACCTGATCTGGAAGATGATGGACCGCCGTGTGCACTTAGCTAAAATAAAACTGAAGCAGGAACAGGAGAAAGCGCTTAGGTTGAAAGAGGCCCAGCATATGGAAGAGGTGCTGAAAGCCGAGAAAGAGATTATACGGCTCAACAACGAAAAGCTGGAGAGCGAACTCAACCATAAAACGCAGGAACTGACCTCATCGGCCTTGCATGTTATGCAAAACGTGGAGGCGGTGCATAAGGTAAAAGAGCAACTGCAGCGCGTTATGGACGATGTGAGTGAGAAGGAAACCCGTCAGCAACTGCGCAAGATCCTAAGGGCCGTGGAGGAGGAGATCAAGATTGAAAACAACTGGGAGCAATTTGAAATTCATTTTAACCAAGTGCATCAGGACTTCCTCAAACGTTTGAGTCAGGACTACCCTGAACTAACCCACAAAGACCTGAAAATGTGCGCCTACCTACGGCTCAACCTGTCCAGCAAAGACATTGCATCCTTGCTGAAACTATCATTGAGGGGTGTGGAGACAAGTAGGTATAGAATCCGGAAGAAGATGAACCTCGAACAGGACGAGAATTTAGCGGATGTGATTATGCGGTATTAAGAGGCTTTGGGCAGCTATTTTATACCTGATGTAAGTATAAGTTTTACCACAAGCTGAGAATGCAAAGCCTCTTTAAAAATGAAAGCGCCTGGTATAACCGGGCGCTTTCTTCAATTAATTCACTCACTATAATCAATCATCAATCAACATCATTTCGATACCCTTGCATCGGCATCCAGCAAGGTAAACTTCTTCATCTGATCACCGATGCGCACTTCAAACTCCCCAACTTCAGTCACTTTCTTGCCGTCGCGGTTCGTGTAGCTTAGGTCATCTGCGGTTAAGGTAAATGAGATAGTTTTGCTTTCCTGTGGCTTCAGGTTTATTTTCTCGAAGCGGCGCAGGCGTTTCACGTCTGGGGTAATGCCCGTGGCATACAGATCAGAGGTATAAAGGTGCACTGTCTCTTTACCTTCTCGGGTTCCTGTGTTCGTCACTTTAATGCTTACCTCAATTGGCTCACCCATCTTGATGCTTTCTTTCAAGGTCAGGTTCTCGTACTTGAAGGTGGTATAGCTCAGGCCATGACCAAACTCATACTGCGGGTTGTAATCAGCCTCGTAGTTATATACTCCTTCTGCCTTGCGCTGCTCTGCCGACGGCTTGTGGATATAAGGAACAAGCGCATTCGGGTAGCGAGGGTAATTGTAAGGCAGCTTGCCCGAGGGGTTCACATCGCCCACCAGTACATCGGCCAAGGCGTCACCACCGAAGTTGCCGGGCTGGTAAATCTGCACGATGGCCTGCATTTGCTGCTCAAATTTGCTGATTACGCGCGGACGGCCCTCGTTCAACACCAGTATCACCGGCTTGCCAGTCTGGGTCATTTTCTTGGCCAACTCAGTCTGTAGGTCCGACATGTGTATGTCGTTGATGTTTCCCGGGGTTTCGGTAGAGGTGTTTTCGCCGAGGCACAATACAATCACATCAGCTTTTTTGGCGGCGGCAACAGCCTGTTCCATTTTGTCAGCATACTCTTCATAGTAGAAGCCATCCATTTTGTAGCTCACGCCCGGCACAAAATTCACATTCGCTTTTCCAATCTCATTTTGCAGCGCCTCTACAATCGTGTTATACTTATCCGCAAATTCCTCTACTTTTTCGCCCTGCCAAGAGTAGGTCCAAGCGCCATTCAGGGTGCGCATGCTGTTGGCATTCGGGCCCGTTACCAGCACTTTCATGTTCTTGCGAAGTGGCAGTACATCTTTCTCGTTTTTGAGAAGCGTTATCGACTCAGAAGCCATTTGGTATGCGGCCTCTTCAAACTCCTTGCTGCCGAATTTCGGGTAGTCCTTCGGGTTGGTGGTTGGTTTTTCGAACAGGTTCAGATTGTGCTTCACGCGCAAGATGCGACGCACGGCATCGTCTATGCGTTCCTGCTTTACTTTGCCCTCTTTCACGAGTTCTATCAGTCCTTCACAAAACGGCTCATACTGGTAGGCAATCATCGACATGTCCACACCCGCATTGATGGCAAGCATGATGGCGTCTTTCATGGTAGGGGCCACCTTGTCACGGGTATGCAGGTACTCGATATCACCCCAGTCCGTCACCACCAAACCTTTAAAACCGAGCTCTTCTTTTAACAGTTTGGTCAGGATGTCGGGGTTGGAGTGTACGGGCACCCCATTGATGATGCCCGAATTGATCATGATTGTCTGGGAGCCAGCCTCGATGGCTGCCTTGAAGGGCGGTAAGTGGTACTCACGCAGCGCCTCCTCTGGTATATAAGTCGGAGTTCGGTCTTTGCCGGAAGTAGGTACTTGATAGCCTAGGAAGTGCTTCATGCACGAAGCCACATGCTCATGGTGGCCAATGCTGTTGTCTTCACCTTCATAGCCCTTGATCATTTCCAAACCCAGTTCTGATATCAGGTATGGGTCCTCGCCGAAGGTTTCAAACTGGCGGGAGAAACGCGGATCAGGGCCAAGGTCCAGCACAGGGGAGAAGTTCCAAGGTATAGAGCTGGCGCGTGTTTCGTAGGCGGTTATCTCGGCGCCACGTCGCACCAGTTCGCGGTTGCGGCTGGCTGCCTGCCCGATCTGCTGCGGAAACATGGTGCCTCCTGCTGTGTAAGTAGCCCCATGGATCTGGTCCACACCGTAGATCACCGGGATTTTCATACGGGTCTGGTTCATAGCCATGTCCTGTATCTGGCTGATGATGGCGTACCATTGTTCAGGCGTCCGGGCGCGGTTGTTGGCCGTGTTCAGAATGGAGCCGATTTTGTATTCGATGAGGGCTTTGCGCAGTTCCACACTGTCCAGCTCGAACGGCTCAAAGCTTGTGAATCTGTTCTCGCCTTTGCCCACCACGTCGAGTGTGATCTGGGCCATCTGACCTACTTTCTCCTCCAGCGTCATCTTGCTGAGCATGTCCTCGATCTTGCGGTCGATTTCAGATAGTTGCGGAGCCGCTTCTACGTTCGATGCTGTGGTTTCAGTGGACCCAGCGGCTGGTTTTGGGGTCTGACAGTTGGCCAGCAGCAGGCAGGCTGCGAAGGCAGTCAGGGTTATATTTTTAAATCTCATTTCTTATCGGTTTGATAATTAGCGTAACAGACGGGGCTCTCTTATTTTTCGATCATCTTGTATACCCGTACATAGTCCACTTCCATAGACTGCGGGTATACGCTTGGGTCAACGCCTTGCGCTCCACCCCAATTACCGCCAACTGCGATGTTTAGGAGTAAATGAAAGCGTTTGTCGAAAGGCCAGAAGTCAGTGCCTTTGCCTTCATTAATGAACTCAAAAACAGGTATGTTATCAATGTAGCCTCTGATGGCATAAGGGGTCCAGTCCACGCGGTAAAGGTGAAAGGCCGTACTGGCAGTCTCTACTATTTTGCTTTTCCCTTTCTGCGTATTCTTGTTGTGGTTATAAGCCTCGGTGTGTACGGTGATGTGCACCTTGTTCTGGTCGTAGCCCACATGTTCCATCACATCGATCTCGCCCGATTTAGGCCAGCCGCCATATGCCCAGTCGGTCGGGAGCATCCAAATGGCCGGCCATGTGCCTACGCCCGTCGGGAGCTTGGCTTTGAACTCGAACCTGCCGTACAAAAAGTCGCCTTTGTTTTTAGAAACCAGTCGGGCGGAGGAGTACTCTTTGCCTTCTATATTTTCTTTTAGAGCTGTGATCTTCAGTGTGCCATTTTCCACACTAGAGTTGCTGGAGCGGTCTGTGTAGTACTGGAGTTCGTTGTTACCCCAGCCTGTTCCTCCTATGTCGTAGCCCCATTTTTCAGGGTTGGGTTGACCTGTGTACTCAAACTCATCAGACCAGACAGGTGTGCTTTCGAACTGCCAATTGAGGTCCTGTGGTGCTTTGGGCTGTGATATGAATGGCTTTGGCTCTTCTTTGCTGGAGGAGCAGGAGCACATCGTAAAAGATAGGCAGCAAGCGATGGCTGCGAGTAATGCCTGCATAATGTGGTGTAAGTGTAAAGTGGTTAGTTTGTTCCTTGGTGGGTTACTGCATGTGGTTTAGGCATCAGCGAATAGCGAAACACAGATAAAAGACAGCCAGCGAAACAGCGAACGCCGGCTGCTTTTACTGCCTCACTATTACTCTAATCTAAAGTCGTCGATGAAGAAAATGCCGGGTATATAGTGACCTTCTCCACCAATCTGAATCACGATTCGGTTGAGGTCTTTTCGGTCAGCGAATTCAGAGAAGTCGAATGTCAACTCCACCCATTTGTCTAGCTGTGTCACCTCTTTCTTAATCTCCACTTGGGTTTCCCAAGGTGCGCCCGAAGTACCGTCCTGCAGTTTCATCGACACTTGCTTCAGCATGTTTTTGATCGCCCAGTCATAGCCAGCCGTGGATGTATAGTCATTGTAGCTTGGCATAAACACTTTCAGCTTGAACACATTGCGCGAAGACAGGTCAAAATTGTAAGTATAGTCGGCAAACAGGTTGGCGAAGGCGTATGGCTCACCTTCCTGCTTGATGTACATCGCCACCTTTGGAGACGTGTTTGGTGCAAGCGGAGCAGGGTTGTCGTAGCTCTCGTTAAAGGTCAGCTGGTCTTTCTTCCAGACCATGTTGCCGTTTCCGTCGAAGCTGTCGAACATGTTTTCCATTTTGTTTGTGCGAGGCGTCACGGGCACGGTATAGCCTTCGGGCACCAGACGCAGCCACCAGCTCAGCGCCGGGTTTACGCCGTCGCCGGCTTTCAGGTATAGCTCATTTTCTGTGAGGGTCAGAATTTCGTAACGCGATACACCCGTGTAGTAGCCAAGGAAGCCGCCATTTGTCAGCACCAGAAACTTTTTGGAGCCTTCATCTACAATACTCCACGTCATGTCGGTTGGCGGGGTGTGCGACAGGGTATAGTCGTCGGCTTGCGCGGTGCCGCCCAAACCTGCTGCGTTGGCACCGTTCACAAAGGTGTCGCCATTATTTTGGTAGGTATAGGCGAAGCCGTTCAGGTTGAACGTCATTTCGTCGTCGTACAAACCTTCGGAGGCTTTGTCGTTTGCGGGAGCTGACCACCAGATCGGGGAGGTTTCCTCAACAGGGCCCACACCCAAGTGACCAGCTTGGTGGCGATCAATCACCCACGTTTTGCCAGCAGCATTGGAAGCGCCGCCACCTGTCAGGGTATTGTAGTCTTCTCGGTCCAGCATGCTCACATCGGTTTCAGCTATGTTAATGGTTTGCGTGTTAGACGCGTAGCCTCCGTTTGTGATGATAGTCAGCTTAACGGTATAGCTACCCTTTGTAGGATATGCGCTGCTTACCTGCGCGCCTTCAGCTGCACTGCCATTACCAAAATCCCAGATAGCTCTGAATGCCCCCGGCGTGGTGTTGGTGAAGATAATGATGTTGTCGTTGTCTTCTGACGGGGTGGCTGTAAACTGCACCATTTCAGAACGTGGTGCGGGTGCCAGCCCGCCGTCTATTTCATCTGGCGTACAGCCGGTATGGCTAATTGCCGTCAGTGCTATTGCGAGGTAAAAGCAAAGGCCCGATATGATTTTAGTGTATTTCATGATGTTTTTATTTATCGTATCCGACAATTATCTATACTCAGGATTCTGAACCAGCTTGGTGTTCACCAATTCGTTTAGCGGAATCGGCAACACCTCGTGCTTGCCCTCCACAAAGCCCATTGGCCCTAGCACGGTGGCCGCTCTGCCAGTGCGCACGAGGTCGTAGAAGCGGTGGCCTTCGGTTGCCAGTTCCAGTCTGCGCTCGCGGTATACATTTTCCAGTGTAGCGGCTACGGGGTCAAGGCCCACACGGGCACGAACGGCGTTGAGGAGTTCTCCCGCTCTTGTGCTGTTACCACCACCCTGCAGCAGCGCCTCGGCCTCCATCAGGTAGGTATCCGCCAGACGGATCTCGATGTAGTTGTTTGGGTAGTTCAATATCAAATCGCCGCCGCCTGTGCTTAACCACTCTTTGGTTGGAGCGTATTTTTTCACGAAGTAACCCGTATCGTCGAAGCTAGGCTCATACACGGCATCCGGTATATTATTAACGTCGAGCACGGTGTGTTCGAAGCGCGGATCACCTGTTAGAGCGTTCACTAAGTCTTGCGTAAGGGGGTTAAAGCCCCAGCCTGCTTCGTAAATCGGTCCTGAGTAGCCTCTGGGACCGAACATGAGCACAGCGATGTTGCCATCAAAGTTCGGCCAAGTTCCCCAACCTGCATTGCCCTGCGAAGTGTGCACGATCTCAAAAATGTTTTCGCTGTTGAACTTGTTGCCCGGGTTGAATATGGCGCCGAAATCTTCCAGCAGTCTGTAGCCATACATGCTTGTACCGCCCGGTGTGCCGTTTACGTCTGCGAGTTGTGTGGCAGCGTCAGCCCATTTTTTCTGGTAAAGGTATACCTTTCCCAACAGTGCTTTGCCTGCGCCTTGCGTCACACGGCCACCTTCTGTAGACGCTGGCACCGTGGTCGGCAGGTTAGGTATAGCGTCTTTCAAGTCTTGTTCAATCTGCGCGTATACCTGTTCTGGCGTCACTTGCTCCTGATCAAATAACTCTGACGTTTCAAGTGGGGCTGTGAAGAGGGGCACGTTTCTGAAAAGGCGTACTAAGTCAAAATAGTAGTAGGCTCGCAAAAACTTGGCCTCCGCGATGAAACGCGCGGTCATGGCTTCGGAAAGACCCGGCACACCTGCTTCCAGTTTAGAAAGTATGGTATTGGCACGTGCCACGCCTCTGAAATTTCTGTTCCAGTATTCTTCCTGCGGACCGATAGCCGGGTTCAGTGTAAATCTGTTCCAAGCCTGCCATGTGTTCATGTCTGACGGGCCACCGCCACCGGCGTGAGCATCATCTGATGCCGCATTCACCGCGCCAAAGTTGTGGTAGGTGTTGCCTGCCTGCCAGCCGAGTGGGTCATAAGCTGACACCAAGCCGGCATAGGCTTCTTCAGGATTTCTATAGTAGTTCGATTCTAGGATAGTGCCTTTTGGGTCCACATCCAGATAATCGTCTGAGCAGGAGCTCAATATTGGCAGACCTAGAACGATGCATGCCATATAAGTAAGATATCTTCTTTTCATATCGTTTCTCTTCTAAAATCTGTCTGATTAAAAGCCAATGTTAATACCAGCCATTAGGGTGCGTGCCTGTGGATAAAACGCGCGGTCAACGCCCATGATGTTGCCACCTATCTCAGGGTCGAAGCCCGTGTATTTAGTGAAAGTGAGCAGGTTGTTAGCGCTTACATAGAATCGTGCTTTCTGAAGCGAAATCTTATCAGTCAACACGCTTGGCAAGGTATAACCAATCTGGAAAGTCTTGATTCTGAAGTAATCGCCATCCTCTAAGTAGAAGTCCGATGGGTTAGAGAAGTTGCCATTCGGATCGCTTGTAGACAGTCTTGGGTAGTCGTTTGAAGTGCCTTCGCCTGTCCAGCGGCCTAGCGCTCTGGTTTGCCAGTTGGCATAGGCTACATCCAGTCTGCGCAAGCCTTGGAAGATTTTATTGCCTGTCACGCCTTGTCCGAACACTAATAAGTCGAAGTTTTTCCAAGACGCGTTGAAAGTAAGACCAAAAGTCCAGTCAGGCAGTGGTTTGCCAAGCACCATACGGTCATCGGCGTCAATTACACCATCGTCGTTTGCATCTACCCAACGGAAGTCACCTGGTCTGGCATTAGGCTGTATCACTTGTCCGGCTGAGTTAACGTGGCTTGCTACTTCTTCTTCATTTTGGAAGATTCCGTCTGTCTTGTAGCCGTAGAAGGTGCCGAAAGGCTGCCCTACAAAAGATCGGTTGAGTAAGCCGCTGAAGGTATGGATACTGGCTGCATTGGCATCTGTAAACACTTTCCCTGACTCAAGTGCAAGAACTTTGTTTTGCACATAAGAAGCATTACCCGTAAGGCCGAAATTGAAGTCGCCCATCTGTCTGTTATAGCCCAGTTCCAGTTCCACACCGCGGTTCTGCATGTCGGCAATGTTAGCAATTGGAAGACCAGTAGAACCTACATAGCCTGGAACGTCTAACGGTCTCAGAATTCCCGTTGTCTTTTTGTTGTACCAGTCGAAGGTCAGGTTGATGGCATTGAAAAGTGTGGTTTCGAAACCTATGTTTGACTGGGTAGTTTCTTCCCAGCGCAGATCGGGGTTGGCGGGAGCGTTCGGGCTGTAACCGATGGTATAGCCATCAGGTCCGAAAGTATAGTTTCTGCCCGCGCCAATAGTAGAGATGAAAGCAAATGGCATTCCCGTGTTGTCGTTACCTACTATGCCGTAAGAACCGCGTATTTTCAGGTAGTCCACCACTTGGTTGCTTGGCCAGAAAGCTTCGTTGGAGGCAACCCAACCCAGTGAAAGTGACGGGAAGTAACCATACTTGTAGCTGTCACCGAATCTGGAAGAACCGTCGCGACGGATGATGCCTGTTAAGAGGTAGCGCTCCTTATAATCATATGTCACACGGCTGAACAGGGAGCTGATGGTGTGCGCAACGTTGTCGTAGCCATAAGCTGTGATGTTGGCAGTTGGCACTTGCAGGTTAAAAGTAGCGTCGCCGAAATTGCTGGCAGGTATAGCGTTGTACGATACGCCCAAGCCGTCGAACTCACCGTCTTTATAGGCTCCTTGGCCCAGCAAAACAGAGAAGTTGTGGCCATCAATGGAATTCGTGTAAGATAGAATGTTCTCAATGTTGTAATCCACTACCATACTTCGGTCGCGGCTGCGCGCAGTCTGCGGACTAATTGTCGAGGCATTGAGGTAATAAATCGGTCTGTAACTCTCGCTACCCCAGTAAGCCATTTTGCCACCGAGTGTAGATCGGAACTTCAAACCTTTAATCGGTTCGATTTCTGCAAACGCATTGCCTATGATGTTATCCGACCATCCGTAGTTGCCCAATTGGGTTTGTACATAAGCGAGTGGGTTGGTCATTTCCTGCTGCACTGTGGTAGAAATACCATAAGGGAAGCCCTGTGGATTTCTAACCACAGGCTGAGTGAAGTATGCACTGCGCGGGTCATTAAAAACAGCAGGATCGGTGATGAGTACCGGAGTTGTTGGGTCTAGGTTGATAGCTGAACTGAGCGGACCGCCGAACTCCGTGTTCGGGTTAAGACCGCCTCGGCTATTAATGTGCGAATAACCCAAGGTCTGGCCAATGGTAAGCCATTTAGTTACTTTATGAGTGGAGTTTAAGCGTACGTTGTGGCGCTCAAAGCCCGAGATTTCTGTTGTTACAATACCCTCTTGGTTCAGGTAGCCATAAGAAGCATAGAAAGTAGACTTATCGTTGCCACCGCTCAAAGCAAAGTCGTGGTTCTGTATCAGCGCGTTATCGTTGAAAACGGTTGATTGCCAGTCGGTGCCTTCGCCTAATGCCTGTGGGTCAGGGTATGGCAGTGCAAATGTCTGCCCCGGCTGCCAGCCGGCTGTATAGGCCTCGTTTCGAAGTGTGGCATACTGGGTCGCATTGAGCAGGTCTAGCTTACGAACAGGTCCCTGCGTACCCACATACGCATTGTAGTTTACTCTGATACTACCTTGGCGACCCTTCTTGGTCGTCACCAAAATAACGCCTGTCGCACCGCGAGTACCGTAAATTGCAGCTGAGGCGGCGTCTTTCAATAGTTCAATGGATTCAATATCAGACTGGTTCAGGTATTCTATACCTCCGTTCACTACTACACCGTCTACCACATAAAGCGGTTCGTTGTTGTTCAAAGTAGTTATACCGCGTACGCGAACTGTTGCTGCAGAACCCGGCGCTCCAGAGTTAGAGGCAATGGTTACACCTGAAGTTCTGCCCTGCAGGGCTTGCTCCACGCGTGTGATCTGCTGATTTTCAAGATCGGAGGCGCGTACACTCGAGATTGCGCCCGTTACCACGCTCTTCTTTTGCACACCGTAACCTACCACAACTACCTCTTCCAGCGCTCGCGCATCTGTTTTAAGCACGATGTTGACGATGGTTTGGTCATTAATGGCTACTTCCTGCTGAATGAAGCCTATGTAAGTAACCACCAACACACCGCCCTTGTCAGGCACAGTAATAGAGAAATTGCCATTGGCGTCGGTTATAGCGCCTGTGCTTGTTCCCTTAAGCGAAACACTAGCACCAATCAAGGGCTCGCCTGTATCAGAAGTTACTGTGCCAGTAATTGTCTTGGCATAGAACTTCTCTTTGTTTAGCCTAGCCATACCTGCTTTCTCTGCATAAGCGGAGTAGGGGATGCAGGTAGCCATGGTAAGGCAAACCACAGATGTGTATAGATACTTCCTCATAAATTATTTTGGTTAAATAATTAAATTCGATTTATATGGGTGAGAAATCGGCAATTGCATTTTAGGTAATAGCTCTGACTTAGTTCTAGCGCACAGGGCGCAGTGTTCAGAGGAGTGGGCATCATAGAGCGACTGTTTGTTATGGTAGGCTTTCTGCCTCGGTTACTTTGTGTTATAATGTTAAGCAAGTTGTGGTTTAAGTCATAAAAAGTAGACACTGCATGGTTACTTTTCGACTACGTCAAAACTACGTCAACTTTAATAAATGCTTGTAAGTGATTGGTTTTTAGTTGATAAACTCGTGAGTTGTGTAAGGGTATAGCATGTATGCCTGTTGGAGCGTGTGAAGGGGCTTGATACAAACTTCGTAAAAAAAGGGGTAGATAAAGCGCTCCTTTTACTAAAATAAAAATGATGGTCTAATGTTTTTGCAAATTTGATAAGCAAGCTCAAGGCTTGAAATAGGGTAGCATGTGCTCAAAATTGTATTTTACCTTATAAACGACCAAGGCCCGCTAATAGTAGCAGGCCTTGGTCGTTCTTAACTTCTAACTCCTAAATTCTTTGACTCACCCTACCCCCTCTGGATCAGAAACACAATGTAGGCAACATAAATAGCTAAGAAGAAGATACCGTTCCAGCGGTCAATGGTGTTCTTTTTTCCAATAGGTATAACAACAATCAGCAGCGTACTGGCAAAGATCATTACCATGATGTCGGAGTTACTCACCACATTGAAAGGAAGCGGGTTAATGAGGGCACTTATACCTAATATCCAAAGCAGATTGAAGATGTTAGAGCCAATCACGTTACCGATGGCAATGTCGATGTTTCTTCGGTAAGCAGCCATGGCAGAGGTAACTAGTTCCGGCAAAGAGGTGCCTATCGCTACGATGGTTAAGCCGATAAAGGACTCGCTTAAGCCGAAGGACTGCGCAATTGAAACAGCGCCGTCTACAACCCACTTACCACCCAAAAACAAACCTACGCCTCCCAGCACCATAAAAAGCACCGACTTTGGTATACTCATCATGGGGCCTTCATCTTCCTCAATTATTTCATCTTTGTTTGTTTTGGCAATGTTGTAGATATAGGCCATGAACAACACAAAGAAAAATAGTAGTATCCCCCCATCAACACGACTTATGTAAAGGCTTGTTTTGTCGCCGAACAACACGGCATTAGCCAGAAAGCCAACCAACAGGGTGGCGATGAGGGAGAAGGGGATCTCAGTAAGGATAGTGTTGCGCTTAATGGGTAGCGGGCAAATAACAGCCGTTATACCTATGATCAACAAGAGATTAGCCACATTGCTGCCAAATACATTGCCTATCGCAAGTTCTGACTGCCCTTGCGCACTCGACATAATATTGATGATGAGTTCGGGCAGGGAAGTGCCAAACGACACGACCGTCAGACCTACCACCATGTCCGAAATGTTGAAACGCTTGGCCACTGACGAAGCACCCGATACAAGCATATCGGCGCCTTTAATCAGAAATACAAAGCCAATTATAAACAGTATGTATAGTAGCATAGACTGATAGGGTATCCAAAAAAAGAAAGGCTGCCTATATGATTACAGACAGCCTTTCCCTATACTTTAAACCATTGCGAGGGGTTATGCCATGTTATGGTAAACCGCCTGCACGTCGTCGTCCTCTTCAATCTTCTCCACCAAGTTTTCGATCTCCTCGGCCTGCTCGTCTGTCAACTCCATGCGGGTGTTCGGCACACGCTGTAACTCAGCACTGATCACATTCAAACCTTTCTCTTCCAACGCTTTCTGCATCGCACCGAAGTCGGTAAAGGCAGTCTCCACGATGATCTCACCTTCGTGCTCGTAAATGTCTTCTGCACCGGCGTCGATTAGTTCCAGTTCGAGTTCCTCGATGTCAAGCCCTTCAGCAGCAATCTTGAAGATGCCCTTGCGCGTGAAGATAAAGTCCAGAGAGCCTGTTTTGCCTACAGCGCCACCTGCCCGCGAAAAGTACACGCGCATGTTCGCAATCGTGCGGTTAAGGTTGTCTGTGGCGGTCTCTACCAGAATGGCGATACCGTGCGGACCGTAGCCCTCGTATACTACTTCTTCGTAGTCTTTCTCTTCTTTGGAAGAGGCACGCTTGATGGCCGCTTCCACGCGGTCCTTCGGCATGTTCACGCCTTTGGCGTTATTTATGGCCGTACGCAGTCGGGAGTTGGTTTCCGGGTTAGGACCAGACTCTTTTACTGCCATTACGATCTCCTTGCCGAGGCGTGTAAAAGCCTTCGACATCTTGTCCCAACGCTTAAATTTACGGGCTTTTCTAAATTCAAATGCTCTTCCCATGGTATCTGGTTACGTATATCTATTACAAATTTAGGGAGCTTAACTGTAAATTGGTAGAGCTACCCGAAAAACCTTGCACTAATTGCCATCTCAGCTATACCTATACCTTTAGCGACACTACTGCCTTGCTGATTTTGGCTGTCTTGCCTGAACGTGGAAGTCGGTAATGTACAGGTGCTGGTCGCAGAAACTGTACTCGTGCACGATGTTGGAGCCCACTATAATAAGTCGCCCCTCCTTATTGGCCGCCACATGTTCTTGATACCAGCTCACGCCTTCCTGATCAAGGTTGGTGGTGGGCTCGTCGAGAACCAGTAGCTTTGTGTCAGAATAAATGGCCAGTCCCAGTTTCAGGCGCTGTTTCATGCCCGATGAGAAATCCTTCACATACTTGTTGCGTGACTTCTGCAGACCCATACGCTCTACCAGTTCTTTGTGCGAAAGGTTGTTTCGAAGCGGCTTAAAGCGGGTATGGAAATCGATCATCTCGAGGAGGGTGAACTCTTCTATTAGCTCAAGATAGGGCGCTGTGAGCGAGAGTTCGCGGTAGGCTCTGTCCGGAGCAACGGTCTTGCCATCTATCAGGTAGGTAATCTCACCTTCAGAATGCAGGTTGTGCCCGGCTATAACAGTAAGAAGAGTGGATTTACCGGATCCATTATGCCCTAGGATGGCATAGGAGGTGCCTGACTCCAAGGTATAGGTCAGGTTCCGGAAAATCCACTCGTAATTGTAGCGTTTACCTAAGTTGCTTAGGTTAATTTGCATCTTTTGCGAAATAGCTCTTGATGATACCGCGGCCGGAGTTACGCACAAAATTCACGATCTCGTCACGCTCTTTGCTCGGTGCCATTTCCAGTTCAATCTTGTCGAGGGCCTCAGTTGTGTTGTTGCCGCTCATGAACAGGATACGGTAGATTTGCTGTACTTCGTTGATCTGTTCGCTGTTAAAGCCTCTGCGACGCAAACCGATAGAGTTGATGCCGGCATAGGTAAGTGGCTCACGCGCCGCCTTTACATAAGGAGGCACATCTTTGCGAACCAGCGAGCCACCTGAAATCATAGCATGCGCTCCGATTTTAACAAACTGGTGCACGGCGCTGGAACCACCGATGATGGCGTAATCGCCCATCTCTACGTGGCCTGCCATCTGCACGGCGTTCACCACGATACAGTTGTCGCCTACTACGCAATCGTGTGCGATGTGCGCGTAAGACATGATCAGGCAGTTGCTACCCACCACGGTCTTCATCTTGTCGATGGTGCCACGGCTGATGGTTACGCACTCTCTGATCACGGTATTGTCACCGATGATGGCGGTTGTGTCTTCACCGGCGAACTTCAGGTCCTGCGGCACAGAAGAGATAACGGCACCCGGGTACACCTTGCAGTTCTTGCCAATGCGGGCACCTTCCATGATGGTCACGTTGGGGCCAATCCAAGTGCCTTCTCCAATCTCTACGTTTTTGTAAATGGTCGAAAAGGGCTCTACTACCACATTCTGGGCAATTTTAGCCTCTGGGTGGATGTATGCTAACGGCTGGTTCATGCGTTTTTCTTTACTATACTTGCCGACATCTCTGCCTCCATTACCAGTTGGCCGCCCACGAAGGCCTGACCAGACATCTTGGCAATACCCCGTTTCACAGGGGCAAGCAATTCACATTTAAAAATTATAGTATCACCCGGTATCACCTTGCGCTTAAAGCGGCAGCGGTCTATACCTAGAAAATAAGTCCAATAGTCTTCCGGATTCTCCACTGTGTTTAGCACCAGAATGCCACCCGTCTGGGCCATCGCTTCGATCTGGATAACGCCCGGCAGCACAGGGTTGCCCGGGAAGTGGCCTTGGAAGAAAGGCTCGTTCATGGTCACGTTCTTAACGCCCGTCACCGTGGTTTCGTCTAAGTGGATGATTTTATCGATGAGCAGGAAAGGGTAACGGTGTGGCAACGTGGCCGCGATCTGGTTGATGTCCATTACCGGTGGCTTTTTCGGATCGTAGGTTGGTACGGTCTTAATCGAAGCTTCCTGTATAAGTTTCTTAACACGCTTTGCAAAAGCGATGTTGGCAGCATGTCCCGGTCTTGCGGCAAGGATCTGTCCTTTTATCGGTCGGCCAATCAAAGCAAGGTCGCCCATCAGGTCCAACAGCTTGTGACGGGCCATCTCGTTTTTGAAGCGCAGCTCTGTGTTGTTCAGAATGCCCTCTTCTTCCACGGTTACTTTTTTCTTGCCCAGCAAATCGGCCAGGTAGGATAGTTCGCCGTCTTCCACCACGCGGTCCACGATCACGATGGCATTGTCCAGGTCGCCGCCTTTGATCAGGTTTTGCTTGTAAAGCGCCTCCAGTTCGTGCAGAAAACAGAAAGTGCGGCAAGGCGCAATCTCCTCTTCAAACTGGTTCATGTCTGTAATGGAAGCATGCTGGCTGCCCAGTACAGGCGAATTATAATCTACCATCACGGTCAGGCGGTAGTCGTCGAGCGGAAGGGCGGCTATTTCTACACCACGTTTCTCATCTTTGTAACTCACGCCTTCGGTTATCTCGAAGTAGTTGCGCAGGGCGTTTTGCTCCTGCAGCCCAACTGCAAGAAGCGCTTTCACGAATTCAATGGAAGAGCCATCCATGATCGGAGGTTCCGGGCCATCGAGCTCAATCAGCACATTGTCAATCTGCAGGCCTACCAGTGCTGCCAGCGTATGCTCCACCGTATTCACGCGCGCGCCGTTCTGTTCGATGGTCGTGCCGCGGGAAAGGTCCACTACATTGTCCACGTCCACATTCACGATCGGCTGACCCTCGAGGTCGATGCGCTGAAACTTGTAGCCGTGGTTAGCCTGTGCCGGCTTGAATGTCATGTTAGACACGACACCAGTGTGCAATCCAACGCCCGATACGGTTACCGGACCCTTGATGGTATGCTGTTTATAATTCATTAATGTTTCGTTATTTACTTCCGGCTATGCCTATCCTATCGTAGCGCACAGAGTATGAGCGGACTTACAGCGGGGTGAGCATTGCGACTGCAAACTTAAGATTTTATACAGTGCCTGCCAATTTTAATTGAGGGCACAGGTATAGGAGGCCGTAAAAACCTAGATTTTCTCTCTTAGCTCTTCTAATTCGCGCTGAATTTCAGGTAATTTGCGGAACACGGTAATCGCTTTGAGGTTTTGCTTGTAGTCGAAGGCTGGGGAGCCTTGAATGATAGTGCCCGACTCTTTCACGGATTTAGAAACGCCTGACTGCGCTCCGATGGTGGTTTTGTCGGCGATGCTGATATGGCCTACGATACCAACCTGCCCGGCAATCACACAGTTGTTTCCTACCTTAGTAGAGCCGGAAATACCTGTTTGTGAGGCGATAACGGTATGCTGACCTACTTCCACATTGTGGGCCACCTGTACGAGGTTGTCGATCTTGGTGCCTTTGCGGATGATGGTAGAGCCCATGGTGGCACAGTCGATGGTGGTGTTGGCGCCGATGTTCACGTCGTCTTCCAGCACCACGTTGCCGATTTGCGGCACATTTTTGTATGTGCCGTCTGCCTGCGGGGCGAAGCCGAAGCCGTCGCTGCCCAGCACCACACCGGCATGCAGCGTGCAATTGGCACCCACCACCGTGTTGGCGTATAATTTAACTCCCGCGAAAATAGTGGTGTTATCACCGATGGTCACATTGTCGCCGATGTATGCCTGCGGATAGATGCGCACATTCTGACCGATTTTGCAGTTGTTGCCAATATAAGAAAAGGCACCGCGGTAGTGGCCTTCGCCTATTTCGCTGCCAGCGCCCATAAAACAAGGCTCTTCCACGCCCACCTTGGAGGCGAGCACAGCTTGGTGGTAATAAGCTAATAGGGTTGAGAAACTGGAGTAAGGATCGGCTACGCGAATAAGAGAGGCGGATACGGGCTTTTTCAGCTCCAGTTTATCCGACACGATCACCGCACTTGCTCCGGTTGTATAAAGATATGGTTCATATTTAGGATTAGACAAAAACGCAAGTGCGCCAGTGCTGGCCTCTTCGATTTTGGCTAATGTACTGACCTTTACTGTCTTGTCTCCTTCAACTTCTCCCTTCAAAAGGTCTGCAATCTGTTGAATAGTGAATTCCATCTTGTAAAATTAGAGCAAAAAATAAAATGTGCTACCCATTGGGGGCGCAAACTTAACAAAAAGTTTACGCTGTGCCGCCATATTCTGCCGCAGATTACGGAGAGGACAAGCAAATCCCGTGCTAATCCTAAAATCCATTTTCTATAAAGCCGCCACCTCCTTCGGGTAGCAAACAAAGTATTTCTCTACTTTGTTGCTTAGTGCCTGTATGTTGGGTAGGTCCGAGGCATCGGCCACGTTCACCACATAACCGGTTTTGGTGAGCACATCAATCGACTGCCCCTCTGCCTGATAAGCATTGTTGCTGATGCGGCCTGAGATCATCAGGTATTTCACATCTTCTGGGTTTACGTCGAAGCGGTCCTCCACCAGTTCGCTTATACCCAGCATCATCTCTTCGTCAATTGGTTTGCTGGAGATGTATACCTTGAACAGCTTTCGGTTCAGGATGCTTTTGGACAAATAGGAGATAACAGGGTCGGGGTGGGCGGCCCATTCTTTTATGCCACTCCATACGTCGTGGTCGTCCAATGAAACGAAGCGCTCTAGGATGCTGTTATCTCTTTGAAAGTCTTCTAATGTAAGGTTGGAAGACAGGAAGAACTTGAGGCAGGTGCTGGCCGGCACGTCTATACCTTGCTGCAGAAGTTCACGGGCGCGCTGCACGGTGCGCAACACCATGTGCTCGGCACTGATCACGGTTTTGTGCAGGTATACCTGCCAGTACATCAGGCGACGGCTCACCAGAAAGTTCTCGATGCTGTAAATGGCCTTTTCTTCCACCACCAGCTTGTCGTTGGCCACGTCCAGCATTTTGATGAGACGGTCGGCTCCGATCTTTCCCTCGTATACCCCAGTATAAAAGCTGTCGCGGTTCAGGTAATCGAGGCGGTCCACGTCGAGCTGACTTGATACCAGTTGGTGAAAAAAGCGGCGCTCGTAGGTATCCGTGAAGATTTTAATGGCGAGGCTCAATCTGCCACCGAACTCTTCGTTGAGCAGGTGCATGATGTGCAGTGAGAGGTGCTCGTGGTGAACTTCCTGAAAAATGGCCGTCTCCAAAGCATGCGAAAAAGGCCCGTGGCCCACGTCGTGCAGAAGAATGGCGATAAGAGAGGCCTCAAACTCGGCGTCGGATATCTCGTTGTTTTTGCCGCGCAGTGTGTTCAGGGCCAGATTCATGAGGTGCATGGCTCCCAAGGCGTGGTGAAAACGGGTATGCAGGGCGCCCGGGTATACCATTTCGGTCAGTCCCAGCTGCTTGATCCGGCGCAGACGCTGGAAGTAAGGGTGATCGATGATGTCGAACAGTAATTCAGACGGCACCGTGATGAAACCGTATACAGGGTCGTTTAATATTTTTTTCTTATTCACAAAAACCGAGGTTTTTAATTGTTAAATTGCTAATCGTTAATCGGTTGCTTAAATAGAGCCAGATCAGCCCAAAGCATCAACCGCAATCTGTACGCCTATGTTTGCGTTCCGATATTCGGTAACTTTCAGGTTCAGGTATAGTAAACAAATTATACCCCTTTTGATCTGATTGCTTTGTAAGCAATTAACAATGAAGCCATTTAGAAACAGCGCGCAACAAATAAAACTATGCAAAGATATACGATTTTATGGGCCGATGACGAAATCGACCTACTCAAGCCACACATTCTTTTCCTAGAAGAAAGAGGCTACGACATTACCCCAGTAAACAGTGGGGCCGACGCTATCGAAAAGGTGCAGGAGCAAGGTTTCGATGTGGTGTTCCTCGACGAAAACATGCCCGGCATCAGCGGTCTGGAAACGCTGAACGAGATCAAGACCATCCGCCCGGCCATGCCCGTGATCATGATCACCAAGAGTGAGGAGGAACACATCATGGAGGAGGCCATTGGTTCTAAAATATCCGACTACCTGATCAAACCCCTCAACCCAAGCCAGATCTTACTTTCTGTGAAAAAGACGCTGGAAAACAAGCGTCTGGTGTCAGAGAAAACCAACATGAGCTACCAGCGCGACTTCCGTCAGTTGGGTATGGCCTTTGGCGAGCGCCTGAGCCCGGGCGAGTGGGCTGACATCTATAAAAAACTGGTATACTGGGAGCTCGAGATCGATGAGACCGAGAACAAGAGTATGGCCGACGTGATCAACATGCAGAAGGACGAGGCTAACTCCAACTTTGCCAAGTTTATCATGGACAACTATGAGGACTGGATTAATGGTGACTCGGACGACACGCCGCTGATGTCGCACCAGTTATTCAGAGAGCGGGTAATCCCGATGATGAAGGAGTCGGACAAGCCGGTATACTTCGTGCTGATTGACAACCTGCGCTACGACCAATGGAAGGTGCTCGAGCCGCTCATTTCCGAATACTTCACCGTCGATACGGAGGAGATGTTCTACTCGATCCTGCCTACCACCACTGCCTATGCCCGTAATGCGATCTTCTCGGGCATGATGCCGACCGAGATCATCAAAAAATACCCGAACCTGTGGGTGAGCGATGATGAGGAAGAAGGAAAAAACCTGCACGAACAGGACTTTCTGGAAATTCAGCTGCAGCAAAACCGCATCACCGACAAGCATAGCTACCATAAGATCACCAACCCGGCTGCCGGCAAGGATTTGAACAGCAAGTTCAATAACCTCGACAACAACAAGCTGAATGTGATCGTGTACAACTTCGTGGATATGCTCTCGCATGCCCGTACGGACAGTAACATGGTGCGCGAACTGGCGCCGGACGAATCTGCGTACCGCTCCATCACGCGCTCTTGGTTTATCCATTCGCCATTGTTCGAGATGCTGAAGCTGATCGCCGACCGTAAAGCCCGTATGATCATTACGACGGACCACGGCACGATCCGGGTGAAGCGCCCATTCAAGATCATCGGCGACCGCCAAACGAACACCAACTTAAGGTATAAGCACGGTAAGAACCTCGGTTACACCGACAAAGATGTGTTCACGGTGCGCAAGCCCGAACGATTTTTCTTGCCAAAGGCCAACGTTTCCACTACGTTTGTATTCGCGATCGAAGACTACTTCTTCGCTTACCCGAACAACTATAACTACTACGTGAACTACTACAAAGACACCTTCCAGCACGGAGGGGTGTCGCTGGAGGAGTGCATTATACCATTTATCACGCTGACGCCTAAGAATGTATAACACAGGAGTTGAGAAGACAAGTATCAAGATGTCGTCGTTGGCTGACCTGCCGGCGGCGGCTTCTGTGCTTTTGGAGGAGGTCCGTGAGGAGCCTATTATTTTGTTTGAGGGCCCGATGGGAGCCGGAAAAACTACGCTTATAAAAGAACTCTGCCGCCAGATGGGCGTGAAGGAGAACGTGAGTAGCCCGACCTTCGCCCTTGTGAATGAGTATGAAGGGGCTGATGGGAACCTAATTTACCATTTTGACTTTTATAGGATTAATGAGGAGCGTGAGGCGCTCGGCATCGGGGCGCTGGAGTATTTCGACTCTGGCCGTACCTGCCTGATCGAGTGGCCGTCCATGATCCCGAACCTGTTGCCGGAGCATTACCTGTTGGTAAAGCTGCAGCCCGCCGCTGAAGGCGAGGAGCGCACCATGACCATAAACCGCGTATGAGCATGACGGAGAGATTCGCCGTTGAATTAGGAAAGATAGCGGCCAGCCAAGCTCTTTATCCAAAGGAGTCTATGCTGGCTGTGGAGGAACGATACAAGAGCCTGTTTATCGGGCTTCCGAAAGAGTCGTCGTTTCAAGAAAACCGCATTGGCCTAACCCCAGATGCCGTAAAACAGCTAACCGACCAAGGCCACGAAATATGGGTCGAAACCGGAGCCGGCGGGCCGTCCAAATACTCCGACAACGACTATTCCGAAGCCGGAGCCCGAATTGTCTACTCCTGCAAAGAGGTATATGAAGCCGGCATCGTGCTCAAAATAGCGCCGCCTACCTATGATGAGATCGAGTACCTGCGCCCGGGACAAACGCTGATCTCTGCCCTGCACTTCGGCAACCTGACCTCAGACTATATCAACGCCCTTCTCCGCAAAAAGATAAACGCCATTTCTTTTGAGCTGATCCGTGACAAGTCGGAGTCGAAGCCGGTAGTGCGTGCCATGAGCGAGATCGCCGGCAGTTCCTCTATGCTGATCGCGGCGGAGTATTTGAGTAGTAGCAACGATGGCAAAGGAGTTATTCTGGGAGGTATCACCGGAGTGGCGCCATCCAAAGTGGTGATCATGGGTGCCGGCACTGTGGCAGAATATGCAGCCCGCGCTGCCTTGGGACTAGGTGCTGAAGTGAAGGTGTTTGATAACCACATCTACAAGCTGCGCCGCCTGAAGCATAACATCGGTCAGCCGATATTTACCTCTACGCTGGACAAGACTATTCTGTACAACGAGCTCAAAAATGCGGATGTAGTGATTGGTGCTTTAGTAGCCGAAGAAGGACGCATGGCCTGTATGGTAGAGGAGGGGGTAGTAGCCCAAATGAATCCGGGTTCCATCATCATCGACGTGTGCATCGACCAAGGAGGTTGTTTTGAGACATCAGAACTTACTTCGCATAGCCGCCCGATCTATCGCAAATACGACATCATCCACTATTGCGTGCCGAACATCGCTTCGCGTGTACCGCGTACGGCTTCTACGGCGCTCAGCAATATCTTCACACCAATTTTCACGGAGATCTCTAAATTCGGGGGCATCAACGAGGTGCTGTTTATGAACGAGCACTACCGCAGCGGCGTGTACATCTACAAAGGCAGTCTGACGAATTCGCAGATCGCGAAGAAGTTTGGGATGCGGTACAAGGAGCTGGGGTTGATGATTGCGGTGCGGAATTAGAAGGTAAAGCTAATGTAAGAAATGGAAGCCCTGTCTGTTTAGGTGGGGCTTTTTTTATCTCACCTTTCTTTTTTTATCTCACCTTTGTTGAGGAACCCTACCCAAAACAGGGGACTTGTGCACGATTGACATCCCCCTGCCCCCTTCAAAGGGGGACTTTTCTGCCGCTACAACTGTGGAAATCATAAGTGTTATGGCAACTGTCACACATCACTGGCACGCATTGCAAGACATACTTGCACGCTTGCAATGAAAAAGACACATTGGCCATGTGCACCAAAACGACGCTCCACTGTTCGAGCGTTCAGCGAGTTTGGAGCGTCTTGATTTTTTTGCTTACTTTTTTCATCAAGGAAAAAAGTGAGTGCCCGCCGCACAGGCGAAACTATAATACAAAATGAGTAGCCTTAGAATCAACTAAAGCTACTCGCTCACAAAGATTTAATTCGAAAACAAATTTCTACCTCACTAACGCCTTATCAACCCGCATCGGCGTATCCTCACCGGAAACAACCCCCTGCGCGGCTAGCGCGATAGCGCGGATCATGCTGGTAAAGTGCGGCATATCCAACAGCTCAAACTCATCTTTCACAGTATGGTACGTCTTGTCCTGATCAATCTGCACTGACGAAATGGTATGTGCCGGAACGCCCAGACGAGCCAAAGTGGCATTATCGGAGCGGTAGAACAGGTTCTGGTCTGGGTATGGGTCAGGGTGGATGCTGTAGGTGGTACCTTCTAGACGCTTCTGCATCATCTTGCCTAGGTCTGACTTTTCGTAACCTGTCAGATAGGCGCTGTTCGGGCCGAACTTAGACGGTTTTCCTACCATCTCGATGTTGAACATGGCTACAATCTGGTCGGGGTTGAGTTGCTCAGAGAAGTAGCGGGAGCCGTGGCCACCAATCTCTTCGGCTGTGAAAGCGGCGAAGATCAGGGTGCGCTCCGGTTGCGGCTGCTCTTTGTAATAGCGGGCTAGCATCATCATGGCTGTGGTGCCGGAGGCGTCATCGTCGGCGCCGTTGGCAATGCTGTCACCGTCCATGGCGTGGTGGAAACCGATGTGATCGTAGTGACCGGAGAAGACCACAAACTCATCTTTTCGCTTGCCTTCAATCATGCCTACCACGTTGGAGAGCGCAAGCTTTTCTATCTGGTTCGTATACTTCACCTCGTATTTCTTTGGAGCAGCCTGATCGGTGAGCACATATACCTTGCTAGTGCCGGAGCCTACCTCTTTCTTTACGCCGCCTCTCGCAAAGTAGCCTCTGTAGGAGTTAAACGCTTCGGCGTGGCTCGGGTGAATGAGTACGATCGCGTCTTGTTCATTCGAGTTGGCCTTCACAAAAGCGTTCCGGAAGTTCTCGCCTTCAGGTATAGAGATGATGTTGATCTTGTTTTTCTGTTTCCAGTTAAGCGCTTCATGTGCCGTGTTCACAAATAGGTGCTCCGGCGCTATTTTCTTTTTGCCCAAGGTTACCTCTGTCGGGCTAGGAGTGAGGCGATGCACATAGAACGTCTGGCGGTAAGAGGGCACCTGACTCGAGCTGTTGCCATTGAGCGGCAAGAGGCCTGCCGCATGGAATTCGGCCTCAATAAAATCAGCGGCTTTCTCTATACCTGCCGAAAAGGCGGCACGGCCCTGCATGTCGTCGTGGCTTAGCGTCTGCAGCATGCGGGTGGCCTCCTGTTGATTGATAGCAGAAAGGTCCTGCGCCGAGAGGGAAGCACCGAGTAAGAGGGAAAAGGCAGTAGCAAATAGCTTTTGGCGTGTCATAGGTAGAGCAGTATATCCGATTAGGAAATTGATGTTTTTTTGGGAATATTGTTGAGGTAATTGCTGCTTCTGCATACACTTGTATGGAAACAGCAACCCAATATAGCAAATTATGGAAAGGACCTCCAATGTTAACTGGCTAAAGTTGCTGCAATACATTTTGCTGGTGGCGGCCTTGCTATACTTTGGGCGCACGCTTTTCATTCCGCTCAGCTTCTCCCTCCTGATCAGCTTTATACTATACCCCATCGTAAAGTGGATGGAGGGCCATGGCTGGAGGCGCTGGAGCGCGATTCTGCTGTGTCTGTTAATCCTAGTTCTACTGGTGGGGGCTTTGAGCTGGCTATTGGTTCGCCAGATGATCACCTTCGGACAGGAGTGGCCAGCGCTGCAGCAAAAGTTGTTGCAGGCTTGGCAACAACTTAGTCTGTACTTGGAACATCAGCTGGGTGTAGACGACGTGCAGCGGAGCAGTTGGGTAGAAGGACTTGTAAACGATGCAGCCTCTTCTGTGCTGAACGTAGTGCAGGGCGTGCTGTACGCTTCAGTTACCACGATAGTGCTGGTTTTGCTGATCCCGCTCTATGCGGCACTCATCCTATACAATCGCGAACAGCTGGCGGCTGCGCTATTCTCAATGTTCCCACGGGCAGAGCACAGCAAGATCCGCAGCATCCTGCATGAGACGATCACCACATATTACAACTTCATCAAGGGAATGATCATCGTGTACGCGGTGGTGGGCTTGCTCAACAGTGTCGGGCTTCTGCTGTTAGGTATACCGCATGCCGTTTTCTTTGGCATAGTGGCCTCCATCCTCACGTTTATACCATATGTAGGCATTTCCATCGGGGCTATTTTGCCTATGGCCGTGGCTTGGATCACTTACGACTCAGTGTGGTACCCGATCGGGGTGATCGTTGTGTTTTCGGTGGTGCAGTATCTGGAGGCGAACCTGATTTTTCCGCTGGCCGTGAGCTTCCGGCTGCAGGTGAACATGCTGTTTACCCTGCTGGCCATTGTGGCGGGCGGAATTATATGGGGTGCTTCTGGAATGATTCTGTTTGTGCCCTTTGTGGCCATTCTAAAATTGATCGCCGACAAACATGAAGAATTGCGGCCGGTATCGCTCTTGCTAAGTTCTGGCATGACGTCTGCAAAGCCTAAGCCAAAGCCGAAGATCAAGAGTGGCCGCTTCCGTCGCGGTCAGAACTAGATCGGTTTTCCTGCCATTCTCTTTTCAGTAAGCTGTATACCTCAAGATCGATAAATTTTCCTCGGAGCCATTCGCCGTCCCGTTGTATACCTTCTAGCTTAAAGCCCACCCGTTGCGGAATGCGGCTACTCTTCCTGTTGCCCACGCCTACTTTTATCTGGATGCGATTCATGCGCATATGCTCGAAAGCATGCTTGATCAGCGCCTCGCAACTGCGTACCATAATGGCTTTCCCCTGAAACTCTTCGCCCAGCCAGTAGCCTATCTCCAGTTTGCTGTTCACGCGATCTATGGTCTTATACCCGATGATGCCCGCCACCTTCTGCTGATAGCGAATGACGTATACCTTGTCCTGCAAGTTGCCGGGTGCAGAAACGGTGCGCAGGTATAGCTCGGTGTCGGTGGCGGAATGGCTGAAGTCGATAAAAGGCAGCCACTCTCGCAGGTATAGCCGACCGCTATCAATGAGCTGATAGAGGGCATTCGCATCGCTAACCTGAGCCTCGGTGAGGGTTAGGTCGGGGCCGACAGTAATGGAAGGTGGTATGGCAGTGGCTTTCATAGGCGGGATATGGTGTTTAGGTCAATACGTTTCTGAATAAAATGGCGGTATAGCTTTAGATAAATATGCTTGTATTAAACATATATGTCTATAAATCAGTTAAATATGTTGTGTGTTGTAACTATTAAGGTAACGAACTGCAATACAATTTGAACAAAATCGACCAATGTAAGACTATGAAAAAAACGACACTATTCTTTCTGCTTTTCTTTACCACACTCAGCTTATCAGCACAGGATACGCCGATTAAATTGGGTGGTAAGTTTGGCCTTAATGTCACTAACCTCAGTAGCGACCCAAGCTTGGTAGAACAATCATCAGGTGTGAGCACTGAGTTCGGGGCCTTTGCCCGCATTGGCAACCACTTTTATGTGCAGCCGGGTGTGGACTTTGTGAGCAACAAAATGACGATACAGCGCACGGTGCAGCCTCGTTCCGGCGAAAGTGACGAGGTGCGTCTGCGCTATCTCAGAATGCCCGTGCTAGTAGGTTGGGAATCGAATTACATTAACCGTAGAAGAGGCAGTTCTACGCCTTTCCGTGTGATGGCCGGGCCATCCTTCGGCTACAATGTGGGGGTGAGCGATAACAACCTCGATGTGCGCCGACGCAACATCCGCAATGCCCAGTTCGCTTTGCACGGTGGTGTGGGTATAAGGGTGCTTCGCCTAATTGAGTTGGACCTGATGTACAATCATGGCCTCAACACTGTTTTCAATGACGACAGCGCCGATGGCAGGTTCCGTAATTTCTCAGCGACAATAGGCTTCAGTATTTAATCTGCTTCCTGTCAGTTCAGGTGCAAAAGAGAGAACTGGGTTAGCGCATATGATTCAGACTTCTCTTTTGCATCAAAACTGACAGATTAGAGTTAATCCAAGTGCTCTCTGATAAACTCCACAGCTAGTTTATTAGCATCCTCAGCAGCTTCCTTGTCATACTTAGGGTTGCTAGGGTTAGCGAAGGCATGCACAGCGTCATACATTTTGATAGTCACGTCCTTGTCCGCCTCCTTCATTTTTGCTTCGAAATCCCGCACAATTTCCGGCGTGATGGAGCCGTCCTGTTTGGCGAATATACCAAGAACCGGGGCTTCCAGCTTTTTCAGGCGCTCCACATCACGCTCCGGCATGCCATAGTAAATTACGGCTGCCTCCGCCTGATCACCGGCCAGCAAGGCGGTCTGCAATGACCAGCCACCGCCAAAACACCAGCCAATAGTGGCGATGTCAGCGTCTGAACCGACGTGGTTAATAACCCCTTGGATGATAGCTTTGGCGCGTTCATTATCCACGGCTTGCATGTACTCCATAGCTTGTTCCCGCGCTTCGGCCACTTTCCCGTCATACAGGTCGAGCGCGATCACGTTCACATCACCCAATTCGCCGTGCAGTCGCTCTGCTTCCTGTTTAATGTAGTCGTTTAGTCCCCACCATTCGTGTATCACGAAAAGATAGTTATCGGTTTCCTTAGCGGCTTTTATTTCGTAGGCACTGGCTGTTTTGCCATCCGGGGTCTTGTACGTTATGGTTTTGCCTGCTTGGTTCTGGAGCGTGAAAGGTAGCGGGTTTTCGTGTTTCTCCACAAAGGATTTATCGTTGGCAAGCATCGCAAACTGTGTAGTGGCTTCATTGGAAGCTGGTTTTACGCAGCAGGACATTTTTTCCTGTGCGGTGGCGGCCTGAACCAAGAACAGGCACAGCGCCATCAGTAGCGTGAGTTTTTTCATAGTGGTATCAGTTAAGGAGTAAGTATGCTGTAAGTTAGTTATTTAGGTGCTGATTCAGAAGCAGGTAGAGCTAAAATAAAACAGCCTTCCCCCGAACTAACAGGAAAAGGCTGTTGATGTTATTGCATTAATAGAGGACGGTTTAGTTACTCCGCTCTTCCTTGGCCGGCGCGACCTCCTTAGCTTTGGTAGGTTTGCGCCTTTTTGCAGGGCTGCGGCGCTTCACGTATACCGCCGATGAGCCTTTTTCGTCTTCTTTGCGGATGGTGAACAGGTCTTTGTGCGCCTTGATGAGTTGGATCAACTGGCTATACCCGAAAGTTCGCGGGTCGAAGGCGGGATCCAGTGTACGCAGACTGGTGCCTATACCACCTAAATGTGCCCAGCCGTCTTCGCCTACAGCCATCTCAAAGGCCTCTTTTAGCATAGGTATGGGGTTAGGTCGAGGGTTCTCCTGTCCGTTCGGCATACTTTTGTCTGCAACAGCTATCTTCTTATCGTCAATGTCATCGGTCAGGTTTTCGGTGTAGATGAAGATGTTGCAGGCGTTCACAAACGGCTTGGGTGTTTTGCGCTGCCCGATGCCCATCACAAAAATGCCTGCCTCCCGGATACGGGTCGCCAGTCGGGTATAGTCGCTGTCTGACGACACGATGCAGAAACCGTCAACCAAATGGCTATGCAGCAGGTCCATCGCGTCGATGATCATGGCGCTGTCGGTGGCGTTCTTGCCCACGGTATAGCGGAACTGTTGGATGGGCTGTATGGCGTGGTTGTTCAAACTCTCTTTCCAACCGTTCATTTGTGGGGTGGTCCAATCGCCATAGATGCGACGGATGGTAGCTTGTCCGTATTTGCCGGCTTCGGCCAGTATTTTAACAATAAGGGTCGGTTGCGCATTGTCGCCATCTATTAGCATGGCCATGCGTTGTTGTTTTTTCTCGTTGAAGGGTTTGCTCATAAAAGGATTTGCGCCGGGTCTTGTTGCCCTATCTGCGCTGAATTTGTTCTGTTATACTTCTGAAATGAAGATGAGTTGTAAGAAGGTAGGGAATTCCCTATATAAGGGGAGAATGAGTATATTGTGATGTAATGTAAGGATTTTAAATTCAATAAGCTAAAGAACTATAGAAGCGGGTTCTTTCCTTTAGCGATGTAAAATGGGTTCTCCTTTATTTAGAAATTGAGATTAGCGCAGAATGAGATATGTGTACAGTAGATGAAGTAATCATTTTTCTGAAAGAAGTAACAGGAGTAAAGAAGATAGATCCTGATTCGGATATCTTTTATGATATAGGAGTAGTGGGCGACGATTTTGATGAGATGATGCACGAATTCGCCGAGAAATTTTCGGTGAATATGGATCAGTACCTATGGTATTTTCATGGAGATGAAGAAGGAAGTATGTGGGGTATAGGAAGTTTTTTCTTCGCACCACCTTACAAACGAGTAAATAGAATTCCTGTAACTCCTACTTTACTTGCTGAAGCGGCCAATAAAGGCAAATGGGATATACAATATCCAGATCATAAGCTGCCTAAATGGAGAGTGGACATGTACATTGATCAAGTAATAGGGATAGCTGTATTAGGTATAGCTGTTGTTAGTTTAGTAGTGAAATGTTCTAGTTAAAAAATAATGAAGTGATAAAAAAGCATGCTAAGACAAACATTTTGCTCCATCCTGATTCTGTTATTTAATATCAGTTGTGCAAACACTGATACTTCTAATGACATTGTAGTTGAAAAAGTAGAAGACAGAACTACCCAGACAGGCACAGCGCAAGAAGATGTTGATGTATTTGATATCCCTGCTTTAAAGAAGCTCTTTGTAACGAACACTAATGGCAGTTACATTTATGAGAAAGCAGATAAGCAGTCATCAATTCTGGATACACTAGAATATGGCTATCAGGTTGAGATTATTGGGGAGGAAAGTGAGTGGTACCAAATAAAAGAGCGTATCAGTAGAAGTTTTTTGCGAAATGGTAATGTAATTCATTCTTCCGGTTGGGAAGAGGTGAACATCCTTAAGCAAAATGTAGGAGATCTTTCTCAAATCAAGCTGAAAGGCAGCGAGCTGTATGAAACGTATGATAAAGCTCCTATTAAGAGTAAAATCGAATTAAAGCTGATTAGTGAAGCAGAATTTAACAGTGCTCGGAATAAGAAAGAGGGCTTTTTGGTCAAGCAAGAGACTCTAGTCTCCAGTAAAGATTCAGTGCTTACAGTTGCTAATGGCAATGGAACCAAAAAAGTCTATGTAAGCACTCCTGATGCGGAAGTTGATATGCAGATTTTTAACTATGTGGGGCATATAAATTACTTGAATGCCTACCTGTTAGGTATTGGTTATTACGAGGGCGGGGAGTATAAACTCTACGATGCAACAAGTGGTGAGGAGGTAATCAGTTTCAATGATTATCCTGAGATATCACCAGATGGTAGGTATATCGTATCTATGTACACAAACCCATATGAACAGAGCACAGACTTTCAGTTGCACACCGTAGGGCGTGATAAAAAAATAAAGAAAGAACTTGAGGCTAGTTTTATTAACTGGATGGTAGCGCTCGAGCCCTATGAAGTTTATTGGTTGGATAACACAACGCTGGTAATGAAAGTGATGCACTCAAAGACTTTTTGGGATGAAACGGGTAACCTGAATAATGATTCTCAATATCTTAAAATGAAAATTTTGTAGCCAAAATCAGTTTAAACTCTGTACAATTCACCATGAAAAAACTATTCTCCATACTAACCCTATTTCTTGCCGTGACACATTTTTCAGCACAGGCGCAGGTGTTTAAAAGTGAAGAACCCCTAGCCCATACCTATTCGATTGTAGCCCGCGACGCGAAAACCGGCGAGATGGCCGTTGGCGTGCAAAGCCACTGGTTTTCGGTAGGAACAGCCGTGCCTTGGGTAGAGGCAGGCGTGGGCGTAGTAGCCACCCAGTCTTTTGTGAACAAGTCGTTTGGCTTGCGTGGGCTTGCTTTGCTGAAAGAAGGTAAGTCGCCGCAGGAAGCGCTGGATATTTTGCTGGCAGACGACGAAGGCCGCGAAGTGCGACAAGTATCCATACTGGATGCGCAGGGCCGGGTGGCGACGCATACCGGCAAACAGTGCATTCGCTATGCGGGGCATACCATCGGCACCAATTTCTCGGTGCAGGCTAACATGATGCTCACCGACAAGGTATGGCCAGCGATGGCTAAAGCTTTTGAGACCAGCGCCGGCAAGCCACTGGCTGAGCGAGTATTGTTGGCCATGCAGGCTGCTGAGCGGGAGGGAGGCGACATTCGTGGCAAGCAATCGGCGGCGCTGGTGGTGGTGCGTGGCGAAGCTACTGGTCAGCCGTGGGACGACAAGACTATCGACCTGCGCGTGGACGATCACGAGAAACCACTCGACGAGTTGGAGCGCCTGCTTAAGGTATACCGCGCCTACGAGCACATGAACAACGGCGACTTGGCCGTCGAGAAAGGGCAGATGGAGAAGGCCATGGAAGAGTATGGCAAAGCCGAAGCCATGTTCCCGAACAACCTCGAAATGAAGTACTGGCACGCCATCGGCTTGGCTAATAACGGGGACATCAACGGAGCCTCTAAACTCTTGAAAGAGGTATATAAGAAAGACAAAAACTGGAAAGAACTCACCGAGCGACTGCCCGAAGTAGGTTTGCTCACTCTAAGTCCGCAGGACCTGCAGAAGATCCTGCAAGTGAAGTAGGTATAGCCGGAAATGTGGCGATTGTTGTCTATACCTCAAATAGATTGCTTATATTAAAGCCACAAACAATCTAAAACTAAATTTAAAGCATTATTCACCTTAAGATGTTACTTAAACACAAAATACGTGCCTTTGTGGCGGGGGCCGCTATGCTGGCCGCCGTGCCAGCCATGGCGCAGCAAAACACTTACAAGTCCGATTCAACCGTTATCCGCAAGTTTTACGACGACGCCCTCACCAGTTACGAAAGCTACGAGAACCTGCGCTACCTCACCAAGAACATTGGTGCCCGCCTGAGCGGTTCGCCACAGGCCGCTGCCGCTGTGGAGTGGAGCCGACAGGTGATGGAAGACATGGGCCTCGATCGCGTATACCTGCAGGAGGTAATGGTGCCGTACTGGGTGCGTGGCGACAAAGAGATCGGTCGTATTCTGAGCGGACGCAATGGCAGTCAGGAGGTAAACATTCTGGCGCTGGGCAGTACGGTGGGTACCGGTACACAAGGCCTGAGTGCACAGGTAGTAGAGGTGCAAAACTTCGAAGAACTTGAGAAACTGGGTAAGAAGAAAGTGAAAGGTAAGATCGTTTTCTTCAACCGTCCATTTGATAACAAGCATATCGTGACAGGAGCTGCCTATGGCGGCGCTGTGGACCAGCGTGGAGGCGGTGCAGTGGCAGCAGCTAAACTAGGTGCAGTCGGCGTGCTGGTGCGCTCCATGACCAACGACATTCAGGATGTGGCCCATACCGGCAATATGCGTTATGAAGAAGGTGTGGAGAAGATCCCGGCAGCGGCGATCAGCACCAAAGGAGCCGATGAATTGAGCGCGATGCTGAAAAACGATTCGGACCTCAGGTTCTACATGCGCATGACGAGCGAAACCCGTCCGGATGTGCTTTCCTATAACGTGATCGGCGAGATCAAAGGCTCTGAGAAACCAGACGAGATCATTGTAGTAGGTGGTCACTTAGACTCTTGGGACGTAGGCGAAGGTGCCCATGACGACGGAACCGGCTGTGTGCAGTCCATCGAGGTGCTGCGTTTGTTTAAAGAGCAAGGTATACGTCCGAAGCGCACGATCCGTGCTGTGATGTTCATGAACGAAGAGAACGGCTTGCGCGGTGGTCGCAAGTATGCCGAAGAGGCCAAAGCCAAAGGGGAGAAGCACGTAGCGGCCATCGAGTCGGATGCGGGCGGCTTTACGCCACGTGGTTTCGGCTTTGATGCCGATGACCAGCAATACGCTAAGATATTGACTTGGAAACCGCTATTGGCACCTTACGGATTGAACGAGCTAAACCGCGGTGGTGGTGGCGCTGACATCGGTCCGCTGAAAGGCCAGAACAATGTAGTGCTGATCGGCCTACGTCCTGACTCACAGCGCTATTTTGATTATCACCATACTCAAATTGATACCTTCGAGACAGTGAATCGTCGCGAAATGCAGCTCGGTGCCGCAGGTATGGCAGCACTGGTATACCTGATTTCGGAGTACGGACTGAATGGCGGTAGCGCGAAGGCGGTGAAGTAATATTCCGGTTATCAAAAAAAGCCAGCTCTATACCTGAATAGAGCTGGCTTTTTTGTTTTATCACACCGCACATTGATTTTACGGCAGCAAGAGCGAGCTGTCGCCGTAACTCAAAAAGCGGTAGTCATTGTCCAATGCGTGGCGGTATACCTGTTTCCAATCCTCACCAATCAGAGCGGCTACCAATAGCAAGAGTGTGCTTTCGGGCTGGTGGAAGTTTGTAACGAGTCCGCTGCAGACACGGAAGGTATAGCCCGGCGCGATGATGATCTGGGTGCTTGCATGCAAATGATCGATCTGGTGGCGGGCCATGTAATCCAGCAAAGCCTGCAGGGCTTCCGCAGCGGCAGGGGGTGTGCTGGTTTCGTAGGGCAGCCACTGCGTTACGTGCAGTTCTTCAGGCTTCAACTCAGGCTGCTGCAACAGCAAAGTGCCCAGCCAGAACAGGCTCTCGAGACTCCGCATCGATGTTGTGCCGATAGGTATAAGCGGCTGGCCAAGGTGCTGCAATAGTTGCTCTACTACTTGCTTCGACACCATTAGTTGCTCTGCATGCATCTCATGGGCTTCCATGGTGTCGGCTTTCACGGGTTTAAACGTGCCGGCGCCCACGTGCAGCGTCAGATAAGTGCTGTCTATTCCTTTGGTCTGCAATTGCGCCATTACCTTGTCCGTGAAATGCAGTCCGGCAGTAGGGGCGGCTACTGCCCCTTCGTGGTGGGCATAGATGGTCTGGTAGCGGGTGCGGTCTTCGGGTGTGAGTTCGCGGTTCAGGTAAGGAGGCAGGGGCAGCCGTCCGCAGCGCTCGAGTACTTCCGCAAAGGTCAGGTCGCCGGGCGTCCACGTAAAGCGGATCAGGAAATGACCTTCTTGCTGTGCTTCCCGCTCGGCTGTCACCTCGCCCCCTTCAAAAGAAATTTTGAGCGGACCCGATTTCCAGCGCTTGTTGTTGCCGACCAAACATTTCCACGTGCAACTTTCGGTTTGCTGCATGGCCAGTTGCACTTCGCGGTGCGGCTTCACCGGCTCCAAACAGAATATCTCCACAGCGCCACCCGTTTCTTTGTGGAAAATCAGTCGGGCCTGCACCACCTTGGTGTTGTTGAACACGAGCAAACTCCCAGCCGGCAACAGCGACGGCAGCTCCGTAAAGGTATGGTCGGCTATCGTATGGTTTTGATAATAGAGTAGCTTGGACTGGTCGCGCTCCGGCAGCGGGAACTTGGCAATGCGCTCATCTGGCAGCTCGTACACAAAATCCTTTATGGCCAGATTTTTCGGGTTGGTATGCATTTATGTGAGGTAAGAGTTCAGAGTGATGAGTTAAGAGCTAACTCGCGGAGACTACCCGCCTTTTAATCTCTTAGCTTTTAACGCTTAACTAAATTTGGCTTTTAACTATTGAAGCGCAAAGTTACGCAATCCGGTAAAATATTGCTTTGGTTTTGGGATATACCTGACCTGTATAGGAGGAGCCTGTAATTGACTGGCATTCGTTAGCTGATGGGGAGCTCAGGCCATCCTTTGAAAATATATTGAGGGTAAAGGAGGCAAAAGTTTATTGAGCCGTAGTCTCTTCCAGATCATCCAGCTCTAACTCTAAGGCTTTCACAGATATCTGGATTTCGCGCAGGGCCAAGGCCAGCGAGATCATCAAGAGTAAAAGGCTTAGTCCGAAGGTGTACTTGCCTACAGTGCTATACCCTGCAAACAAGATAAACATGCAAAACACACAACCAAACATACTGGCTATGCCAAAGGCCTGCATGTTGCGGATGAGGACCAGACGAATGCGCAGGTTCTCGATCTGTCCGTACACAAGGTGGCTGTGCGTGGAAGCATAGCGACTCTTCAGGCTGCGGATCAAGTTGGCCAGCGCCATAAAGCGATTCGTGTAGGCCAGCAACAAAAGCGAGATGGCCGGAAACAGCAGGGCAGGGGTGGTCAGGGTGATTTCCATGAACCCATTTCGATATGGCTTTACTTAATGCTTTTCAGGAAATCCTCGTCCAGTGGCTCATCATCGTCTTCGTCGTGCTGGGCTGCTTCAAAGTCGATCTCTTGTAGCGTTTCCAGTCCTTCCAGTATCAACTCGTCTATTTCTTCTTTAGACGCGGCGTCCAGCGTCTGCTCAAACAAAGCCAACAAGTGCTCGCGCTGCTCATTCACAAAAATCTCGTGGTACAGGTTGTCGAACAGGGCGATCTTTTTCTGGATGATCTTGTCGATCTCGCGCGTGTTCTTGGCATTGGCAGCTTCAAGAAGCAAAGCGAGCGCATCTTTGGCCCCCTCGTTATCGGCAAGGCGCGCATAGGCTTTTATAATAGCGATGGCTACCCCTAGACGTACCCGCTCAAACCGAAACCCGACCTCTTCGGAAGGATTTCCTTGTCTCAGACGCGAAGCTTTCAGGGCTTGCTCTAATTGTTGGTACACAGCTGTTGACGTACCCTCAAACACGTGTGGTTTTTCAGGTGCGTAGGCGGTATCGAGTAATAGCTCAAAGCTCTTGGCGCTCATATTAGTTTCTGACTTGGTTAAGCAGTCTTACAAAGGTAGTGTTTTTTGGTATTCGTCGCATAGGCATGGAGGAGCCGGTTCTTCAGCGCCTGTTTGTATAACACAGGTTCATTGGAAGGTTTTTGTATTAGCCAATGTTGTTAAAATCAAATTTTGGGTTGTTCCTAATGTAATATTCTGGAAAATATATTTTGTATTGTTCTGTTTCAGAAATAATGTTTAATTTACCTGCTGAATTTTTATGATTCATTGGTAATTAGCTGAAAACAAGGTGTTAACATGTTTTCTTATCGAAATTAAAAGCTTGTTTTTTTGGATGGATAGTGGATTTAACAGAGAAGACTGATTTATTCTGAAAAATATATTCTCATTTTTGATTGTTTGAAATATACAAAATACAATTTTTTATAAACTTAATTATTATTGAATGCTCAAATAAGTTCTGCTGTACGCAGTGCGGCATAATTTAAACCGACTCAAATGAAAACAACATCGTTCACCCTAATCCCCCCCGTATGGAAATAAACTCTACTCGGAAAATTTCTTACTTTTTTGCGATTTTACTCTTAGGGGTGTTACAGCTAGTGACATCCCATAGTGTGTTTGCGCAAAGAGAAACGCCTATTGTGACTGTGGATCTTTCTAGTAACCCCAACGGACTGTGGGATTCACGAAACGATAACCAGAATGTTACCAGAAGGGGGCAACTCTGTGGGGCGGATAAGCAGGAGAACTGTATACAGTTCAGGGTGACACTTCACCCGAATGCCGGTGGTTTGGAACTGGAGATCGTAGCTGGTCCAGAACCTTCCGGTTCTATGATCTACCGGCTTAACAATGGTAATGACGAATGCGGTGGTCGCACGGCCAATGTCGGCGACCCGATTTGTGTGGATGGTCCCGGACCGCATACCATTACATTGTGTATGCCCGGTAACGCAGGGCATGAATTTGTTATTAAGTCTATAGCCGCTTTTGAGCCACAAGATGATATAAAAGTGACAGGAGGCTGTATTGGCATTCTGAAAGCGCCTATTGCTTTTGAGGAGTCTTCCATCGTATGGCGTGACATTACCGGAGGCGGCCTATATAATAAGTACCTAAGCTTTCCAAACGGTAACTCAGAGGCTGTTGTAACACCAGATGAGTTCGCGCCAGCCTTCGTGGACTACGAAGTTTGCGGTAACTCGGTGGCTTCACCTTGTTCCTCCCTTCCTTACTGCGATGTGGTGCGGGTTTATTTCTACCCTAAGCCTGTAGCCTCAATTGGACCCGAGCCAGCAATTATCTGTCCGGGTGGTTCGGGGGTAGAACTAACCGGAACTGTGACAGGTGGTGACGGCGATTTCGACTATTTCTGGTACGGGCCCAACAACACGGTTGTAGGCAATAACATCACTTACACCGCTAATACGATCGGTACCTATAAGTTTGTAGTAGTTCCACGAAACTCTATCAATTGCCAAGAGTTCTCGGCCACCACAAATGTGGTGACTAACCTCTCCGCCAATGCGGGTCAAGACCAGTTGGCCTGTGCCTCGGGCACGGTGCAACTAGCCGGAACCGTAACAGCGGCTTTAGGTGGTCGTTGGAGCACAGGCGGATCAGGTACCTTCTCGAATCCTGATAACCTGAATGCGGTTTATACCCCTTCTGCAGCAGATATCAGCGCGGGTTCTGTTCGCCTCACCCTGACTTCAACTGGCAACGGCAACTGTTCGCCTGTAAGCGACCAAGTGCTGATCACCTTTTATAACATGGCAGTTACGCTGGACGGGACACCGGTTATATGTAACGGCACCTTGGGCACCATTACCGCAAATGTAACGGGAGCACAGGGAACTGTAAGCTATTTGTGGAGCAACGGCGCAACCACTGCTTCGATCAACGGCTTGTCTGCTGGCAGCTATACTGTCACGGTAACTGACGAAAAAGGCTGTGCCCTGTCACAATCCCTTACGATCACAGAGGTAACCGGCCCATCTAACTTTACGGCTACAACTAGTAATGCTACCTGCGGCGCCAGCAATGGTTCTATTACGGTGACAGGAGTGACAGAAGGTACCGCACCTTACACCTATAGTAAAGACGGCACCAATTTCCAGACTTCAGCCACAATCAGCGGTCTTGCTCCGGGCAGCCATACTATTACAGTAAAGGATGCCAACGGTTGTACAGTTGCAAAGGCTTTCACGCTAACCAATATCCCCGGCCCTACGGCGGTGGCAGTATCATCTTCACCGGCTAGCTGTAACAACAACGACGGCTCTATCACTGCCGGTGCGGTAACGGGTGGCACTTCTCCTTACCAGTACTCCATCAACGGCACGACTTTCCAGACTAGCACGGCTTTCACAGGCCTTGCCTCCGGCAGCTATACCTTGACGGCCCGCGACGCCAACGGCTGTACGGTAACAGCAGCTGTGACGGTGAGCTTGGCTACGCTGACAAACTTTACGGCTACTCCCGCCTCCTCTACCTGCGGTGCCAGCAATGGCAGTGTAACGGTAAGTGATATTGTTGGAGGCATCAGTCCTTACACCTATAGCAAAGACGGTTCTGCTTTCCAAGCTTCTGCTACACTGACTGGCTTGGCTGCCGGTACGCACACCATCACGGTGAAGGACGCCAAAGGCTGTACCTTCGCCAAGCAAGTGACAGTAACCAACATCGCCGGTCCCACAAATTTCACGACTAGCCTGAAAGCCACCACCTGCGGTGCGGCAAACGGCGAGATCACGGTGACGGGCAGAACGGGCGGCACTTCTCCTTATACTTACAGCAAGGACGGCGTGAACTTCCAAACTTCAGCCACCTTCACAGGGCTGGCCGCTGGCTCCCACACCATCACGGTGAAGGACGCGAACGGTTGTATTGTTGCCAAGAGCTTCACGCTGACCAATATCGCTGGCCCGACAGCAGCAGCTGCAACGGCAGGCGCGGCAAGCTGCGCTGACAATGACGGCTCCATCACGGCCGGTGCGGTAACGGGTGGCACTTCTCCTTACCAGTACTCCATCAACGGCACGACTTTCCAGACTAGCACGGCTTTCACAGGCCTTGCCTCCGGCAGCTATACCCTGACGGCCCGCGACGCGAATGGCTGTACGGTGACTACTGCCGTTACGATCGAAAAAGTGATGCCGACAGGCTTTACGGCCACCCCAACAGCTGCCACTTGCGGCAACAGCAACGGTACTGTCGTGGTGAGCAACATCATCGGTGGCACATCGCCTTATACCTACAGCAAAAACGGTACAACTTTCCAGACCTCGGCTACGCTGACTGGTTTTGCGGAAGGCACGCACACTATTACTATAAAGGATGCGCGCGGCTGTACATTTGCTAAAACCGTAACGATCACCAACATCCCGGGTCCGACGGATCTGCAGGCGACAGTGCAGGCCTCTACTTGCGGCAACCCGAATGGTAGCTTTACGGTCAGCACCGTTACAGGCGGTACGTGGAACTATACCTACTCCATCAACGGCGGCGCATTCCAGAGCTCCAACTCATTCTCAGCACTGGCTGCTGGCGATTATCAGGTAACTGTGAAGGATGCAAACGGCTGTCTCTATACGGAGACGGTTGTGGTGTCAAACATTGCCGGTCCTGAGTTCACAGCAGCAGCCACTGCCTCGACTTGTGGTAACAGCAACGGACGAATCAATGTAGCGGTGAGCGGGGGAACGTCTCCTTTCAAGTATAGCAAAGACGGTACGAATTTTCAGGATGCGGCACTGTTCGATAATCTTGCAGCCGGAACTTATAGCATTACGGTACGCGATGCGAACGGCTGTTTGAAAACTGCTTCGGTAGCCGTGACCAACATCGCTGGTCCTACTAACATGAACTTAGCGAGCACTGCCAGCACTTGCGGCGCCAGCAATGGTATTGTGCGTGTGAACGGTACGACGGGTGGTGTTTCTCCTTATACCTATTCCATCAACGGCGGCGCCTTCCAGAGCGGTACTTCCTTCAGCAATCTGTTGGCGGGTAACTATACCATCACGGTGAAGGATGCCAACAACTGTACGTTCTCAAAATCAATTACGGTAACGAACACCGCCGGTCCAACTGACCTGATAGCAACGGTGAAAGCATCTACCTGTGGCGCTGCCAACGGTGAGTTTACTGTGAGCAATGTGACAGGAGGAACTGCGACTTATACCTATAGTATAGATGGCACCAACTTCCAAGCTTCGGCTACTTTCACGGCTCTGATCGCCAGAACCTACAATGTAACGGTACGCGACGCCAATGGCTGTACGCACACAGAAGCGGTTGTAGTATCGGATGTAGCGGGTCCTTCAAATTTTACGGCCGCTGTAACCACAACCTCTTGCGGTCGCAACAACGGAAGCATCCGGGTAACGGCTGTTACTGGCGGTACTTCTGCCTATACCTATAGCAAAGACGGTACAAGCTTCCAGTCGTCTAACACCTTTGGTTCGCTGACAGCGGGTACGTATACCATCACCGTGAAAGACGCCAACGGCTGTATTTTCGCGAAAGATGTAGTGGTAGAAGATGTAGCCGGCCCAAGTAATTTTGTGCTGACGGCCAATGCCTCAACGTGCGGTGCCAGCAACGGGACCATCGCAGTAGGTGCGGTAACAGGTGGCACATCGCCTTATACCTATAGTAAGGACGGTACCAACTTCCAGACTTCCACATCCTTCGGATCATTAGCAGAAGGCTCTTACACCATCACGGTGAAAGACGCCAACGGATGTACCATCGCCAAGCAAATAGCTGTCACCAACATCGCCGGCCCTTCTGATTTTGCCGCTACTGCGAGCAACACTACCTGCGGCGCTGCCAATGGTGAGATTAGGGTAACAGGCGTGACAGGCGGAGCATCCGGCTATACCTATAGCAAGGACGGCGTGAACTTCCAAGCTTCAGCCACCTTCACAGGACTTGCTGCCAGCTCCCACACCATCACGGTGAAGGACGCCAACGGCTGTATCACTTCCAAGTCGTTTACGCTGACCAACATCGCCGGCCCTACGGCGGTTTCCGCTACTTCGGCTGCGGCTAGCTGCGCCGACAACGACGGCTCTATCACGGCCGGTGCGGTAACGGGCGGCACGGCTCCTTATCAGTATTCTATCAACGGCACGACCTTCCAAAGCAGCACGGCTTTCACAGGTCTCGCCTCTGGTAGTTATACCCTGACGGCGAAAGACGCCAACGGCTGTACAGTAACCAGAACAGTAAGTGTAACCAAGAACATCCCGACCAACTTTGCCTCTACGACTAAAGCCTCTACTTGCGGAAGCAACAACGGCACAATCACGGTGGGTACGGTGACGGGAGGTTTCTCGCCTTATACCTACAGCAAGGATGGTTCGACCTTCCAGACTTCAGCTACGCTGACGGGCTTTGTGGCCGGTACGCACACCATCACGGTGAAAGACGCGAAAGGCTGTATCATCGCACGCCAAGTTACGGTAAGCGATGTGGCAGGTCCTTCTGATCTGACTGCCTCTGCTACCTCGTCCACTTGCGGTAACCCGAATGGTCAACTGACGGTGACGAATGTGAGCGGTGGCGTAGAGCCTTATACCTACAGTATCAACGGTGCAGCTTTCCAAACCTCAGCAACATTCACAGGCTTGGCGGAAGGCACGCACAACATCTCGGTACGCGATGCCAACGGCTGTACTTTTGCCAAAGACGTAGCGGTAAGTAACATTGCCGGTCCGAATTTCACGGCAACGGCTCAGGCCTCTACCTGCGGGGCCAGCAACGGACGCATCAGCGTGAGCGAGGTAAACGGCGGTACGACCCCTTATACCTACAGCATCAACGGCGGTACTTTCCAGAGTAGCACAAGCTTTACAGGACTGGCAGCTGGCACTTACACCATTGCAGTGAAAGATGCCAACGGCTGTACGGCTACCCGCGAAGTGGAAGTAACGGATATTGCGGGACCATCAGGTTTGACACTTGCTTCGAACGCCTCTACTTGCGGCAGCGCGAACGGCTCTATTTCTGTGAGCAATGTGGCAGGAGGAACAGCTCCTTATACTTATAGCTTGAATGACGGTACATTCCAGACTTCGGCTTCTTTCGGAACAGTGCTGGCGGGTACTTATACCATCACGGTAAAAGACGCTAACGGCTGTACCTTCAGCAAGGAGATCGAAGTAGAGAATATCGCTGGACCGACTGATTTTACCGCTACTGCCAAAGCAACTACCTGCGGCACCAGCAACGGTGAGATTACGGTGACAGGCGTGACAGGTGGAACAGCCGGCTATACCTACAGCAAGGATGGCGTGAACTTCCAAACTGAAACGACCCTAACAGGTTTCGCGGCCGGTACGCACACCATCACAGTGCGCGACGCAAACGGCTGTACGTTTGAGAAGTCAGTTACGGTAACTAACATTGGCGGACCTACTGCAGTTGCAGCTTCAGCCACTCCGGCCAGCTGTAACGACAACGACGGCTCCATCACGGCTGGTACGGTAACAGGCGGCACGGCCCCTTATACCTACAGCATCAACGGTACTACTTTCCAGAGCGCAACAGCCTTCAATGGTCTGGCCTCCGGTAGCTATACCTTGACAGCAAAGGATGCCAACGGCTGTACCGTGACACGCACAGTGACAGTGGGAGAGAATGTGCCAACCAACTTTGCCAGCTCTACAGTGCCATCCACCTGCGGACGCAGCGACGGTAGCATTACAGTGGGCACAGTGACAGGCGGTACGGCACCTTATACTTATAGTGTAAACAACGGCAGCTTCCAGTCTGGTGCTACTTTCAGTGAATTGGCAGCAGGTGCGCATCGCATTACAGTGCGCGATGCGAAAGGCTGTGAGTTCACTAAGTCGGTTACATTGGAGAATGTGGAAGGCCCTCAGTTCAGTGCTTCTACCACAGCCACTACCTGCGGCGCCAATAATGGCCGCATCACGGTGGGAACTGTGACAGGCGGCGTGGCTCCTTATACCTATAGCATCGATGGTACCAACTTCCAAAGCACGACCCAGTTTACAAACGTGCTGGCAGGAGAGTACTCGGTTTCGGTGAAAGACGCCAACGGTTGTATCGGTACGGTAACGGTAGAAGTACAGGATATCGCAGGACCGTCTGACTTCACAATGGCTGGCGCTGCTTCCACTTGCGGCAACAGCAACGCAACTATCAGCATCAGTGATGTGGTAGGCGGCACGGCTCCTTATGCCTACAGCAAGGATGGTTCTACTTTCCAGACTTCGGCCAACTTCGGTTCGCTGGCGGCAGGAGAGTATACAATCACTGTGAAAGACGCCAACGGTTGCTTGATCGCCAAGACGATTGAAGTGGCTGACATCCCGGGACCAAGTGAATTGACACTGGCCAGCACAGCCTCTACCTGCGGCAGCGCCAACGGTGTGGTAACCGTGAATGGCGTGACCGGCGGAACAGCTCCTTATACCTACGCCATCAACGGTACGACTTTCCAAGCCGGAACACGCTTTGAGTCGGTACTGGCTGGTACCTATACCGTGACGGTGAAAGACGCCAACGGCTGTACATTCAGCAGAGAGATTACGGTGACTGACATTGCCGGTCCATCTGATCTGGTAGCCACTGCTAAAGCCTCCACTTGTGGCGCTAGCAACGGCGAACTGACCATTACAGGAACAACCGGCGGTACGGCACCTTATCAGTACAGCAAAGACGGTGTGAACTTCCAGTCGGAGACAACCCTCACTGGTTTTGCAGCGGGGACGCACACGATCACGGTGAAGGATGCCAACGGCTGTACCTTCGAAAAGGGCTTCACAGTAACTGATATTGCCGGTCCTACGGCGGTAGCAGCTACGTCAGGTGCGGCAAGCTGCGCCGACAACGACGGCTTGATCACGGCCGGAACGGTTACAGGCGGAACAGCACCTTATCAGTACAGCATCAATGGCACCACCTTCCAAACCAGCACGGCTTTCACAGGCCTTGCCTCTGGTAGCTATACCTTGACGGTGCGTGATGCCAACGGCTGTACAGTAACCAGAGCCGTAACCATCAACAAGAACATCCCAACCAACTTCGCCACCACTACCACAGCCTCTACTTGCGGAAGCAACAACGGCACGATCACGGTGGGTGAAGTAACCGGTGGATTTGCTCCTTATACCTACAGCAAGGATGGAACGACCTTCCAAGCTTCGGCTACGCTGAACGGTTTTGTGGCCGGAACGCACACCATCACGGTGAAGGATGCCAAAGGCTGTACTTATGCTGCACAAGTGCAGGTAAGCGATATCGCTGGTCCGTCTGAACTGGCGATTGCGCCAAAGGCAAGCACCTGCGGCGACCCGAACGCTTCGTTCAGCATCAACGGGGTGACGGGAGGCACAGCGCCTTATACGTACAGCATCGACGGCACCAACTTCCAGAGCGCAACTTCTTTTGCCTCTTTGGCTGCCGGCGACTACCAAGTAACGGTGAAAGACGCCAACGGCTGTACCTATACCCAAGAGGTGACGCTGGAGAACATCCCGGGTCCGTCTGACTTCGTAGTCACGGCCCAGTCTTCAAGCTGCGGTCGCGCGAACGGTACCGTTACGGTTGCTTCAGTAGAGGAGGGCACAGCGCCTTATACCTATAGCACCGATGGCACCAACTTCCAGACTTCAGCTACGCTGACAGGTCTGTTGGCCGGTGAGCATACCATTACGGTAAAAGACGCCAACGGCTGTGTAATCTCGAAAGCAGTGACGATAGAAGACGTGGCTGGTCCAAGTGAAATGACGCTAACCAGTGCGGCTTCTACCTGTGGCAGCGCCAACGGTACTATTACTGTAACAGGCGTGACGGGCGGAACAGCCGGGTATACCTACTCGATCGACGGTAACAGCTTCCAATCAGGCACTGCCTTTGAGGCAGTACTAGCTGGAACATACACGGTGACCGTGAAGGACGCCAACGGATGTACTTTCAGCAAGGAGATCGTGGTGACTGATATCGCCGGACCATCCGACCTGACCGCTTCAACCAAGGCATCTACCTGCGGCGCGGCGAATGCGGAACTGACCCTAACGAATGTTTCAGGTGGAACCGCTCCATTTAGCTACTCGATTGACGGTACGAACTTCCAAGCAGCGGCGACCTTCACGGGTCTACTTGCCGGAAGCCACTCTATCACCGTGAAAGACGCGAACGGTTGTACGTTTGCAAAAGCCTTCACGGTAACAGATATCGCGGGTCCTGCTGCGGTAGCGGCCAGTGCGCAGGCGGCAACTTGTGCCGATAACGACGGCCGCATCACAGCTGGCACGGTAACAGGCGGAACAGCGCCTTATACCTACAGCCTGAACGGCGGTGCTTTCCAGTCCAGAACAGCTTTCACAGCGCTGGCTTCCGGAGAGTATACCCTGACAGTGCGCGACGCCAACGGCTGCGAAACGACGACGACTGTTAAAGTTGACAAAGAAGGTCCGGGCAGCTTTGTTGCCTCAACCAGCAACTCAACTTGCGGCAGCGACAATGGCAGCATCCGGGTTACTTCAGTGAACGGCGGTGTGGCTCCTTATACCTACAGCCTGAACGGCGGTGCTTACCAGAGTGCAGCCAACTTCTCAGGTCTGCTGGCAGGAGAGTACACTGTAACAGTAAAAGACGCCAACGACTGTACGCACACCGAGACCATCACCATCAGCGACGTGGCCGGCCCATCTGACCTCACTGCTTCAGCCCAGAACACTACCTGCGGCAACAGCAACGGACAAATCAGTGTCAGCAACGTAACGGGCGGAACGGCTCCATATACCTACAGCATCAACGGTACCAACTTCCAGTCATCCGCTTCCTTAACGGCCTTGGCCGCTGGCGAGTATCTGGTGACGGTGAAGGATGCCAATGGCTGTACTTTCGCGAAAGCGGTGACGGTAACGAACACCGACGGTCCGGAAGGATTTGCCACTACGACCAAAGCCTCTACCTGCGGTGCCAGCAACGGCAGCGTATCGATTGGTGCGGTAACCGGAGGTCGTGCCCCTTATACCTACAGCAAAGACGGGTCTAACTTCCAGAACTCGGCTGAACTGACAGGTATGGCGGCAGGCAACCACACGGTGTTCATCAAAGACGCTAACGGCTGTACCTTCAGCAAGGCAGTGGTGATCGAGAACATTGCCGGTCCTACTGAGTTTGCGCTGACAGCCTCTACAGCAACCTGCGGCGAAGCCAACGGCGGCATTGAGGTGAGCGGTGTAAAAGGTGGAACAGCGCCTTATACCTACAGCCTGAACGGCGGTGACTTCCAGAGCAACGCGGGATTTGTTTCGATAGCGGCCGGTGAGCATACCATCACGGTGAAAGACGCCAACGGCTGTACAATCGATAAAAAAGTAGTGGTAGACAACGTAGCAGGTCCTTCGGATCTGACTGCAAGCACCACAGCTGCCTCTTGCGACGCCAATGACGGTACCATCACAGTAGGCCAAGTAACTGGCGGCACAGCTCCTTATACCTACAGCCTGAACGGCGGCGCTTTCCAAGCTTCAACTGCCTTCGCGGCACTGGCGCCGGGTGAGTACGAAGTGACGGTGAAGGACGCCAACGGCTGCAGCACCGTTACGACGGTGACAGTTGGTCAGAAAGGTCCAAAAGAAGCGACAGTAGTTGCCCAACAAGCGGCTTGTGGCGAGACAAACGGTTCGATCACGGTAACGGCTGTAAACGGAGGCACGACGCCTTATACCTACAGCCTGAACGGCGGCAGCTTCCAAGCTTCGGCTACATTCGCTAATCTGGCGGCGGGTGCTTATACCATCACCATCAAAGACGCCGAAGGCTGTGCCATCACGGTAGAGCAGTCAGTGTCTAACAGCGGTGGTGTGGAAAGCTTCACAGCGACGGGCACCGATGCCAGCTGCGGTGAGCGCAACGGCCGCATCGCCATCAGCGCAATCGTGGGCGGAACTGCTCCTTATACCTACAGCATCGACGGAACCAACTTTGTGTCCGATGCCTCCTTTACGGGGCTGGCCGAAGGCGAGTACACCGTGTACGTGAAAGACGCCAGCGGCTGTATGCTGACTGAAACAGTAACCCTGCAAAACAGCCCAATGCTGACCGACGTGAAATTCACGGTATCGGCTGCCACTTGTGGCGATGCTGCCGGTGAGGTTGTCGTGACGGAGGTAACCGGCGGTACTGCTCCTTATGCTTACTCACTTGACGGAACTAACTTCTCAAGCTCAGCCACACTGGCAAATGTAGCGGCTGGAAGCTATACCCTGACCGTGAAAGACGCCAAAGGATGTACCTTCTCCGTGGCGTTAACTGTGGATGGTCGCAACAGCGAGATCGCTTATGTGCGAAACATCAGTTGCTTCGGTGAGACAAACGGCGCCATCGGCTTCACAGTAACAGGCGGCGACGCTAACACTGAGTACAGTATCGATAACGGCAAGACGTTCCAGAAGAACCCAGAGTTCACGGGACTGGCGAAAGGTACTTACCAGTTGGTGACACGCTTCTCAGCTGACTGCCGCATCGAATTGGGTAAAGTGGAAGTGAAGGAGCCGGCTCTGTTGCAGATGGCCGTGACACCAAGCAATGGTGTGATGGGGCAGCCTAACTCAGGCAGTGCAGCAGTTACGACCATCAGCGGTGGTACGGCACCTTACAGCTACTCACTCAACTACGGAGAGTATGCAGCAGACTCTGTGTTCAAGAATCTGCGCGGCGGTGAGCATTTCTTAATTGTAAGAGACGCCAACGGCTGTACGACAGAGTTGACCTTCACGGTGGAGAGTCTCGGAGAGTTGGACATCCCGAATGGTTTCACACCGAACGGCGACGGCATCAACGACCGCTGGGTAATCCGCAACCTTCCAGAGCTATACCCTAACTGCAGAGTGACGGTGTTCAACCGCTGGGGCAGCCCGGTATTCGAATCGAAGGGTTACGGCAAGGAGTGGGACGGTACCCACAACGGCAAGCGCCTACCGGATGGCACCTACTACGCTATCATCGAGTTCGGAGACGCCATACCTGCCGTGAAGACATCTGTGACCATCATGCGTTAAGTTTCGCCTTTTTAGAAAGAGACCGTTATGAAAAACAACATATTAATTCTATTCTTTCTGTTAGCAGCCTTCACTGCAACGGCCCAGCAGAAAGCCCTTTACAGTCAGTACATGACCAATTACTTCATTCTCAACCCGGCAGTAGCCGGGTTTGAGAAGGATGTGAGCATCAAGATGGGGTACCGTAACCAGTGGGTTGGTTTTGAGGGAGCTCCCAAAACCTTTTATGTAAGCGGGGAAGGTGCCCTGTTCAACCGGGATCTAAAGCGCAGTCGCAGGGCGCAGGGCTTCCATGGGGCGGGCGGCTTGGTCTATACCGACCAGACAGGACCTACTACCCGTACCGGCGCATTGGCTTCTTATGCTTACCATGTGCCGCTCAACCGAAGCATTTACCTGTCGTCTGGCTTCTCTGCCGGCTTCCAGCAGTTTCGTTTCGACCCAGCTAAAGTGCGCTTGGCGGATGGCTCCAATGAGCGTGACCCGGTGACCAATCATGGTCGTGTCGATGCTTTTATGCCCGACCTGACACTCGGTACTTTCATGCACTCTGAAGACTTCTACTTCGGTGTTTCCCTGTTTCAGGTGCTTGGAAACAAGATACATGAAGTGGACGGGGGAGAAGAGGTGAGTCGCCTGTCACGTCACTTATTTGTATCGGGTGGGTATAACTTTGATGTGCACGACAAGATCCGCCTGATGCCTTCTGCTTTGCTGAAGTACGTGCAGGGTGCTCCGATTCAAGCTGACTTCAACGTAAAGGGTGCTTACCATATGAGCAAGCGCCGCCAGAAGTCGGTGTACGACGACCAAGTATGGGCAGGCATCTCCTACCGCACGCAAGACGCTATCGTGGGTCTGGTGGGTGTGCAGTTCCAAGAGCAGTTCCAGCTGAGCTATACCTACGACATCACCGTGTCGCGCATGCGCCATCAAAGCGCCGGATCGCACGAGATTGTGCTAGGCTACCGCTTCAAATAAGATCCAAGTCCATCGTTCACAAAACAGAAAAGCCAGCGCATTTGCGCTGGCTTTTCTGTTTATGTTGGGTCGCCGTAAAAGCGGTCTCTGATCAGCTCAATTCAAGAGAGTGCATCCCTTCTTTTGATGAAGTAGGGGGATATAAGCACTTATGAAAACTAACCTCTTGAAGATAGAGCCGTTTCACACTTGCGAATTCTCCCCTTGAGGACTACCGAGAACGAGAGTTCGAAGGTATCGAGCGTAGCTCTCAGAGGGGTGTTTACAGCTGCGGGTGAATTTAAAATTTGCCATTTATTGGCAATTCAACTCCGAATGTATACTCCTGTTGACCTATGGTCGCAAGTCTCGAACTCGCGTTCTCGGTAGTCCTCAAAGGGAGAATCTTTAGTGCGCTGCTTCCTCGGCACGGGCTGAACTGCCGCTGATGATCTGTCCAAAGAAGATGCTATTCAAGAACAACTTGTTGGTGCCGAACCAGAACGCCCGGAAGTTCGGGTTATCCGTCATGCCGATCACTTTGCCGGCGCCTAAAGCAGAAACCGAAATAGCGGCCGTGTTGCCGAGCTGCTTCAGGTTGGGCTTGGAGATATAACCGCTTAGCAAAGGCTTGGCCGTATACACCAACGGATTGGCGTAAGGGCTCTTGGATTGTTCCATGAACAAACGGTTGTCACGGAACACCGGAAGTTTGCTGTTGTAGTAGCCGTAGCCCAGCGGATGGGTCAGGTCAAGGTCAGCTTCAAAAATTGCCCCTCCGATAACCTGTGCTCCCGTGGTATTGCTCATGGTAGCATAAGGCAGTCGGGACGTGTTGTCGTTCGGCTCGCCTTGTTTGAAACTGAAGCTGCCGATCTTGTTGTCGGAGAGCCAGCGGGTGGCGTTGCCCATACCTACCAGCGTGCCGCCGAGCTGTACCCAGTTGCGGAGTTTTGTCTTGCCAATCTCTGAAATGCTGCCATAGAAACCGTCTGCCATCACGATCACATTATAGCGGCTCAGGTCGATGCGGTTAACGGACTCCGCATTAACCAAGCTGGTATTAATATTGAAACGGTGGTCCAGCAGGTGCCACGCCTCACCGGCGTCGTTGCTGTTCACTCCGTCACCAATCAGCATGGCCACCTTCGGTTGCTGCAAGGTATAAATGCCCGGGCTACCCAGATTGATGCCCTCCGTAAAGCCTGTGCTCATGGCGTATACCTTTATCCCATTATCCTGCGCCACCTGTGCCATTAGCTCCTGTATGCGCTCCGCACTGTGCGGCTGGCCTATGACAGGTATAAGGACGGTACCGTAGTCGAACTGTTTGCCATCGGCGGCTGTGAACTTACTCGTAGCCACTCTGGCCTGCAAGCCATGGTTGAAAAGTGTATTCAGGGCACGCGGTGCATAGTAACCATGCCATTCAAAGGCATAAGCATAGGCGCTTTTGCCGCCCACCACTTCGCCCTGTGGGAAGTTCACTGAGTCCAGTTTCTGGCCCAGTAGGCTGTTTTTGAACTGGCGAGATGTCAGGTTTGCATGTTCCAAGTTGAATGCCAGCGGCAAGGTCCAAGCCGATACGTCATAGAACAGGCTGTCCTGAAACGAAGTGCGGCGCTCGAACATACCTTCGATTAGCTTGTACTGCGGCTGGTTAGTCGGTACGATATAGCTGTTCTCAGGCGTATAAGTCACATTGTTCACCTTGATGTTTTCCTTCGGGCGATAAATCGCGATCTTATGCTGGTGGATGATCTCGGCTAAGTGGTAAGCACGGGCCGGGTCTTTCTCGGCACGGAACACATAAGCGCCCACCGGTGCCTTCGCCGATTCCTTCAAGGCATCGCGGTAGAAGTCGCGCTGGTGGGAGAGGAGTTCCTCCCGCATGTTCTGCACGGCTTCTAAGGTAGAGAGGGTTGTGGTGAACTGGTTGCGGATGGTGAACGGGAAAGACAATACGCCGTTCACGCTTTCCTGCGCATGGCCTCTGGAGCTGGCCTGTTCGAACAGGATACCAATGGCGCCATTCACGTCCGGGTAAGTAGAACCCTTGCCGTAATAGAAGTCGTCGAAGCTTTCTTCCGTGTAATAGAATGAACCGATCTTATCGAGCGCTGTGGCATGGAAGCCGGCGATCTTTTTGGTTAGGTCATAGTTTTTGGCAGGCGTAAGCGGGTGGTTGCGGCTCGGTATACCCGGCTGGAAAAAGAAGGTAGAGTTCGTGCCCATCTCATGGTGGTCAGTCAGCACGTTTGGCTTCCACTCATGAAATTTCGCCAAACGCCCTCTCGATTCCGGGTGCTGCAGGGGTAGCCAGTCGCGGTTCAGGTCGAACCAGTAGTGGTTGGTACGACCACGCGGCCATGCCTCGCTGAACTCCTCACTGTTCGGGTCGGTCACCAGATTCTTGCTGCGGTGGGTGTTCACCCAGCTGGCAAAGCGGTTGAGACCGTCCGGGTTGATGGAAGGATCCACAAGAATGATTGTCTCATTTAGGAGTTTCTCGATCTCAGGTCCCTGTGCGGCGGCCAAGTGGTAAACGGCCAACAAAGATGCATTGCTGCCGCTCGGTTCGTTGCCGTGCACGCTGTAGCCCATCCACACCACACCCGGCATATTTTTAATGTCCAATTTGCCTGATGTATTCGGGTCGGTGAGCTGACGGTGCTGCTCTTTGATGCCCTGTATGTTTTTGTGGTTGGCAGGAGAGGTGATGGTAAGCAGGTATAGCGGACGGTTTTCGTGCGTGCGGGCATACTCTTCAATCGTGATCCGGTCGGAGAGCTGTGCCATTTGCCGCATGTACATCGCCAATTGGTCGTGACTTACATGCCACTCGCCAACATTATAGCCCAGTATGTCTTTTGGGGTGGGAATGTCCTTGTTGTAGGTCACATCCTGCGGTAGGTAGTAGGAGAGGTCTGCCTGCGCTGTGGCCCACTGGCTGACAAAAACCAGTGCCGCTACAGCGAGCGCATAAAATTTTCTCATTGGTAATTTAGTTTTAAGGGTGATATAAGAATCAGGTTTGTATTGCAATTTGCCTCTTTATAAGGCTTTTTCCAAAAATAAAAGCCCTACTGGTGAGGTAGGGCTTGCTCGTCGCTCTTTGCGGTTTCTTCAAACGCTCAGCCAATGACAGGTCTTTTGCGCGGTGCAGCTTGGGTGATAGACTTACGGCGCGAACCGCTGCTCACAAAGTATAGCGCGAAGCCCGACAGAATGGTCACAATGCCGGCAATGGAAAAGATGCGCAGGAGGATGTTTCCGAAGTTGTCGCGTCCTTGATAGTCCATGGTGTGTAGCATCCAGAGGAAATCAAACACACGCCATTTGTTATTGCGGAATTTCGTGACAACGCCTTGTTCAGCCGCCACATACACGGTGGTTTGGGTAGGGTGCTCCATCGTGATGGCCCAAGCAGGCAAGGCGCTGCCCCGATACTCATGGTGGTTATTGATGTTTTCTTTTGTAAGATATTCCACCGCGGCCACCTCCACCGGATCCACGAAATTTTGACGGGCAAGCTCTATGGCCTCCTGCTCATTAAGCGCCGGTCTTAGCTCGCCGGTTGCCGCCACAGCCAGTTGGGTTTGGGCTGGCATGTGCCCCAGATCATGTTCAGTTCCATGCGCACCATGGTCTGCGGCTGCATGATAGGCGATTTGATAATGGGGCGTCCCCATAATGTCGATTAGCCTGACCGATGTGACAGCGGCCGTGATGGGCAGCTGAGACAGTACCTCCGCAGGCGAAACCAATTCCATGTCTGTTTGAAAAGTTGTGCCCGTTGGTTTGCGCTGGTGGTCGCCGTGGATCTCGTCCATGTCGCTGAAACTAAAGTATATCCCGCCGATGGTCCACATAATAAACTGTATACCTGTGATGAGGCCTAAATAGCGATGCGTTTTACGGATACGAAGATGAGTCTTTCTTTTCATTTGGCAGAAATTAGCAGCATTCAATATACGCCATAACATAACGTGTTGCAAGGCCGTGGTTAATTTACTAAGCTACCAATGGCTTCAGCATCGGTTAATCCTGTGGATCAGATATGAGTTTCTCATCAGTGGCTTTCTTCTGCAAATATTTTACTCAAAGACCTTTTGGTAGAATATTTCAGTGATCAGCACTAGGGACACCTAGTTTTCAAAACTCATGAAATTTAGTGCAATTTATTAGTATGGTATAATACATATATAACTATGAATTATTGCCATAATACAGCATGTGCCTAGTTTTTGTGAATGGTATTAAGCAAAAGCACATAACAAATTATGCAATTATTTTAACTATTATAATAAAGGTTTGAATTAAAACATTCAAAATAATTTGCTTTTATACCTTATTTATGAAACTTTTATACTTATTAAAGGTAAATGACTTTTAAGAAATAGACTCTAATATATAGTAAAGCGTGAATCTTTTAGCCAACACATCAACAGCCATAGCTGGATTACAGCTAAGTGCCGCAAGGCAAACTGTCATGGACAGCTATAAAGTAGCCCCGCTACCCCCTCCAGAATGAATTGAACTGGCAGTCTGTGTCTACTGGACCAGTTTAACTGCCTAAACAGAACAGAGACCTCCAAAAGAGGCCTGACGCCACTAACCGAAGCTCTTTTAGAGCCTTCGCATGATCTCTATTGCCTATATGAAATCGAAAACAAGCACCAAACCCTAATAGCGTGCTCGCCTCACTCCCTAATGCCTGAGTTTATGAGAAAGAATTTTACAGAATTGATTAAGAAAGTAGATCTGAAAAATTGGCAACCTCAGTTAGTGGGGTTGCTATTGCTGTTTATGATGCTTGTATCGCAATCGGCGGCAGGGCAAATTATAAGCGCCATCAGCCCTACTTGTGCTACTGCTGGTCAAGGTTTTAATTTAATTGTAGATGGTACTGGATTTAATACAAGTGGTGGTAATGCTGCTGTTATTACTATAAATGGAAGCTCATCTGGCCTTACAGTAACTAATAGAACTGATACAAGGATAGAGGCTACCGTAGTTGGGTCACGAATATCTATTGCTGGGAGCTATCAAGTAAGGGTAAGCCAAAAAAATGCAAGTGAAATTTCTGATCCAGTGACATTGATTGTTACACAATCTCCAACGGCTGTGAACTCTTTAGTACAAAGATGCGGTGCTGGCACTGTAACTTTACAGGCATCAGGTGCACCCCAAGGAGGCAGCTACAGATGGTACACAACAGCAACAGGTGGCACAGCTATATCTGGTGCAACAGGTGCGAACTATTCTCCAACTGTTAGTGCAAGTAATACTTACTATGTTTCAATGGTTGTTGGTAACTGCGAAAGTGCGAGAACTAGCATTTCAGTAGTCGTTAACACTATTCCAACTGCTTCTATCAGCACTACAACTCCAACCGCCTTTTGCTTGGGAGGTTCTGTTCAATTAAATGCAGTAGCTAATCCTGCTTCTCCTGCAAGTGGTAGTTATTCCTATCAGTGGAGAAACGATGGCAATAATATTACTGGGGCAACTGGCGCAACATACACTGCAACAGCTTCAGGAAGCTATTCAGTTATTATTACTAATCCTATAGGTAACTGCTCGAGTGCACCTTCATCTCCGGTGACTGTGACGGTGAACCCGACGCCGACGGTGCAGGTGACCAACCCGGCCGCGGTCTGCACGCCGGCCACCGTCAACCTGCAGGCGGCGGGCGTGACGGCGGGCAGCACGACAGGCCTGACCTACACCTACTGGACGAACGCGGCGGCGACAACGCCCTTGGCCAACCCGGGCGCGGTGGCCACAAGCGGCACCTACTACATCAAGGGCACGACCTCTGCCGGCTGCTTCGACATCACCCCGGTGACTGTGACGGTGAACCCGACGCCGACGGTGCAGGTGACCAACCCGGCCGCGGTCTGCACGCCGGCCACCGT